>CAVUYJ010000009.1:0-85872 GCA_963745725.1 uncultured Acidobacteriaceae bacterium | reverse complement strand
TGCTAAAGTGGCTCTGCTGGCGTGAATGAAGAAGAGGAGACAACCTATGAAGTATTTCCTGGTTTGGGCAAGCCTGCTAGTAGCTCTGAGTCCCGCGTGGGCACAGACCAGCCCACCGGAAACGGCGACGGGGAAAATCGGCAACGCAACGCTGACGATCAAGTATTGTGCGCCCTCGGTGCGAGGACGGCAGATCTTCGGCGAGGGTGGACGGGTGATGCGCGATCCGACCGCACCCATCTGGCGCGCGGGCGCCAATGACGCCACAGCCTTTCATACCGATGCAGACCTGACCATCGCTGGCCTCGCGGTGCCCAAGGGCGATTACACGCTCTACGTCAACGTGAAGGATCCCGACGCATGGGAGTTGGTGATCAACAAACAGACCAGGGCAGTGGGGCACGAATTACGATGCTTCGCAGGACCTGGGCCGGGTGAAGATGGACATGCGTAAGCCTCCCGCTCCCGTGGAAGTGCTGAAGTATACGATCAGCAGCACCGGCGGGAATAAAGGGACGATCCAACTGGCGTGGGAGAAGCACATCGCCTCGGTGGGCGTTACGGCAAAGTAGGCTGGCGATCCCTCACTCCGCTGGATCCCCTGTGGGAAGAATGCCCTTGTTCTCGACCATCAGCACCACCGTGCGATGGGGCGCGCGGGTGCGATGGACCACTCGCTGGGGAACGACATATCCCTGTCCTGGATCGAGCTTGACGGTTTGGTCTTCCAGGTCAATGAGCAACTGGCCATTGACGACGTAGAAGAACTCATCATCGGCATCGTGCTTGTGCCAGTGATACTCACCCTCAAGGACGCCAAGACGAACCACGGATTCATTGACCTGGCAGAGCGTCTGGTTATACCACTTGAATTCGCACGCATCGGCAAGAGCTTTGACGTCGACAATTTCCAGTGGTTTGTAGAGAACATTCAGACGGGTTTCGTACGCATACTGATTGGCTTCGGTCATGGAACACCTCACGGTAGAACTAACTCTCCGACACACGCTTAAGGTTCTGCAGGCCGGTTTCGAAATGTTTTCCCAACATGCGGTCCATGCTCACAAACACGTCCATCACCTTCATGAAAAACATATTCCGTCCGCGCAAGGTCCAGGTCACTTTGGTGGAGGCGCCTTCGCTGGGCTCCTTGTTTGGCTCCAGGATGAATTCGTTGACGTTATGGGCAGCGAATGGCCTGACGAAATCCACCTTGATGACCACCTTGTTTGGGGCCGCTGATTCCACGATGGTCATGCGGCCCTTGCCCGCGTTGCCCGTGCCCTGCCAGTCGGAGATGGCGCCGGCGCCGCTCTCTGCACCGCTGTAGATTCTTTTCATGGTTGGGTCTTCTTTATCCTGGGGCGCCCAGCCGGGCCACTGGTGAAAGTCGTCGATCAGGGGAAAGATCTTTTCCGCGGGCGCTTGTATCGTGATCGAACGAGTCACCTCGATGGCGTTCGGTTTGGTGTCAGCGAACACCAGGGTCCCGGTGATCACGACAACGATCGCGATGGTCACGATGAGGATAATTTTCAGGATCATGAACGCTCCGTGCCGGACAGGAGGACTCGGCATCGAAAGCATAGTTCAATCCGATCTGTGACGGGTAGTATTTCCACTCTGCGGAAGCGTCAACGACTCGGTGTTTTCGTTTTGTATCAGGGCACGACTTCAGTCGTGCCGAAACGGGGGGATAAGAGGATGGGCTTCAGAGTTCTGGACGTGATAGGCCGAAAATTTCCGGAGCAATCATGCGAGTCGATATAAGATCGGATTCAAGGGCTATATAGACTGCGTGCCAGTTTCAAGATCTCACGCAGACTCTATCGAGTTCCTGTTAGGACGTATTCGCGCCGAAATGACTGTTGTCCGGAGCGAGTTCTGACGAAAAACAGGCCCATTAGGTTAAGCCCAGATCTTTGTTGGCCCTTTGCGGCCCGACTAAAGTCGTGCCCTGATACAAAGCATCCGAGTCGTGAGTCGGGGAAAACTCGCGTGTTCCGTCACGCGGCCTCCGGCTGAGTCCGCGGCTGCTGCACTTGTGTGGGCGCGCGACTTCAGATTCAGCAGCAGCAGACCGGCAATGGTAATGGCAACACCGAGGCAGGTGAGCATTCCGATCGATTCGTGGGCAAACAGGCCCCAGAACAGCCCCCACAGGGGAAGCAAATACGTCACGGCCGTGACGTGGGTGGCGGAGACCTGCGAGAGCAGCCGGTAATACAAGAGGTAGGCGAACCCGCTGCCGGCAAACCCGAGGACCGCAATGGCCGCAACCGCACCCAGATGCACGTTGGATGGATGAGCCCCAGCAAGCGCGAGGGGAAGAATCATGACACCGGCAAGACTCAGCTGCGTCGTGGCCAGGCCAATGGGGTCAAGCCCCTGCAGCTTGGCTTTGGCCATGACCGTGGCGATGGCATACCCGAGCGCAGCCAGCGAAATCACCAGGGTGCCGCGGAGAAGTCCGCCGGGCACTTGGCCGGCAGCCGGATCACCGGAGTGGCTGACCACGACCACCAGTACACCTGCGAAGCCCAGAATCACGCCGCCGATGGTGAAGAGAGCCACCCGGGTGCGATGGAGGGTCATGGTGAGAAGCAAAGTCCAGATAGGCGTGGTGGCATTGATAATGGCCGCGATATTGCTGGGCACAGTCCGCTCACCCCAGGCGAAAAAGGTGAAGGGAATGGCGTTATTGAACAGGGCGACAGCAACCAGCCAGGGCAGCAGCCGGCGCGGCGGCAGCGCATGGCCACCCAAGCGAAGAACGGCCCAGAGCAGACAGGCTCCCAGGGCGCAGCGCAAAAGGGCCACCCAAAAAGGCGGAAAGGCGCTTCCCGCAATGCGGATCATGAGGAACGAAATTCCCCAAACCGCTGAAAGCAAAAGTATCTGAAGAATCGAGCTGGTCTTCATCGTTACACGATGACAGCGGAGAACGATCGCGTCCAATGAATAGATGAGATACCATCGATCGAAATTCCCGATGCAAGGAAGTGATCATGGAAAGACGGCAAGGCAATACGGCGATTATCACTGCTTGTTGTGCTCCTGGCCTTCGGATGTAACAGCACCCCACAACCGCCCGCCTCTACGCAAGCAGCGGATGAAGCCGCCGTTCGACAGACCGACGCAAACTGGAGCAAAGCTGCGCAGTCGAAGAAAGTGGACGACTGGGTCGCGTTCTATTCCGACGATGCAGTCATTCTGCCGCCCAACGACAAAAAGGCCACCGGCAAAGATGATGTACGGAGATATATTGGTCAGCTGCTGATGCTACCGGGTCTCAACCTCAGTTGGGAACCGTCGAAGGTCGAAGTGGCTCGTTCTGGCGACTTGGCGTATACCCAGGGGACTTATCGAATGGCCTTTCCCGATCCCCACGGCAAGCCCGCGACCGACCAGGGCAAAACCCTCGAGGTTTGGAGAAAGCAAGCCGATGGCAGCTGGAAATGTGTCGCGGACATGTGGAGCTCCGATCTTCCCGCCAAGCCGCAATGAGTCGTCACTTCTTGACCTGCCCGGTCGACTTATCCAGGATCAGCGGCCGGGCATCGGGATGGAAAAAATCAAACATCGCGTTGATCGAGCCGGCGATGGCATCGAAGGAGCCGCCGCCGACCCGCTCCCCATGCAACCAATTGTCTTCGATGAAGCGCAGGACCGAAGTCTGATCGGTCAAGCTGTGGTCGACAAAGTTGCGCCGCGCAAAGGGGGAAATCACCAGCAGCGGCAATCGCGGACCATAGCCGCATCGGCCCTGGGCATGGGCCACGGCGGGCCCGGGAAGGGCAGTGGTTCCATCGCCGCATTCCCCGGTACCGGTTAAACCGTCCGCCTTGCTGGTGGACTGGTTCACGATCGGTCCTATCTGGTGGTCGTACCAACCATCGGAATCGTCATAGGCCACGATGATGGCGGTGTTCTTCCACTCCGGTTGGCGTTGCAGGAAATTGATGACGGTGACCAGCCAGGCCTGCTCATCCAGCGGATCGGAATAACCGGCGTGCGCATCCTGATACGCCGGAGGCTTGAGGAAGCTGACTGCGGGAAAATTGCCTGCCTTCACCGCAGCGAAGAAATCGTCGGTGTCGTATTGGTGATTGGCCCCATCGCCCTCTTTGCCGATCCTCCGGACCGACGAGGGCCGGGTGTGGAGAAAGTTGGCCGTTGGGGTGTAGTACTGGAAAGGCTCGTGGTGCGGAATATAGTCGACGGGGGAAATCTGCGTGACCTTGGAGTAAGTACTCCGCTGGCAGCCCGTGGTGCCATTCGGATTGGTTTTAGTTAGATCGAAACCCGCTTCAAACCATCCCCAGCTGACTCCATGCTTACTCAGCATCTGGCCGATGTTATTTCCGGTGTAGCGTAGTTGACCCCATGTAGTGCTGGAGCACTTATCCCCGATGGGATCTCCATCGTCTACTTCGGTGTAGGTGCCGTTGCCGCCATCCACCAGGTCAGCGGCCCCATTGATCTGGTCGGTCACGCCATTGGTTTGACCGGAGATCAACTCGATGGCTCCCTGGGTCGATTGGCCGAAAGTCGAGGCGAAGGAGTTATCGTTCATGGCATACCGCTGGGCGTAGTTCCATAGCGCAGTCACGGTGTTGCCGTCGAAGTAGCTCATCACCAGTCCCTTATTCTGATGAACATATTCCGGCGGAGCTCCCTCGTTGCTTCCGGGAGGGAACTTCTGCGTGGGCGGAGCGGGGAGCCCGGTGTATTTCGGAAACGAGTCCATCAGGCCGGCGTGGAAGGCGTGCTGCTCATCGGTATAGTCGTGGCTCTGGTCCGCGGTGAATGCCTGTTTTGGGCCCAGGCGGATGGGGTTCACCGCGAAATCTCCGTTTACTTTTACGTTCAGGAAGTTTGGGTTGCGCTCGAGCAGCGTCGGTGAGAGGCCATTCACCCGGGGCGTTCCGGGAAGAGCCTTGAACACCGGCTCATCGGGCGGGTTGAGCGCTTCGGGATAGGTGCCGAAGTAGTGATCGAAGGAAATGTTCTCGTCAAAGATCACCACCAGATGTTTGACCGGCGTCGCCGTGCGCTTGGTTGTCCCGGACGCGCTTCGCGCGGCCGCCTGGCTAAGCAGGAAGCCGGCTAGAAAAGTGGTGGCCACGCCGAGGGCCACAGGGTTGTTCATGCACTCTCCTTATTCTGTTGCCGCTACGGTTTGCTGCAGGCAAAGCTCGCCGACTCGTTGGTATCGCCCGTGCCCTTATACTTCGCAACCGCCGGGTAGGGGCACAAGGGGCGGGTCATCGTGACCTTTTCGCCGGAATCATATTTTGTCGCAATCACTGTCTGCGGGGCAACTCCCTTTTCTGTCCAATTGACAAGTGCATCGAACACTCCATACTTCGGTCCGCCGGTGGTGGCGATTCCCAGCTGCCCGAAGGCAGAGGGACCGGGTCCACCGGCGCAATGTTCCATGCCCGGCACCATGTAGAGCCGTACAAACCCATCGGCCTGTTTCGTTCCCATCGCGTCGTGGACGGCCTGGTAGTAGGCGATGGTGTTCCAGGGCGAAATTGCCGGATCATTCCACCCGTGATAGAGAATCAATTTGCCGCCGCGAGCCCGGAAGCGGGTCAGATCGGCGTTGGTCGAATCTACCTCGGCCGCAGTCTTCACGGTGGCCTCGTGAAACGAGGCATCCACGTCGGCGGTCAGGATATTCCAGTCCGGATTGCCCGTCACCATGTAGCGGAAGTAGCTTTTTACGTAGTGCACTCCCGACCCTGTTCCTGGACCATCCTTGCCGACGACCCAGTCGCGCCAGCCTTCCTCATCGCCCATGACATATCCAGGGAAAAGAGACTTGCCTTGATCGTTGACGCCGCCCGCGTAGAACCTTTTTAGCGATTGCACCTGAAGCGTCGTGAGGCAATCCGGGGAATCTGCGCCCTTGCACATCAGCACGTCCGGATTGAAGTGGCATTTAGCCGGGTCACTGAGGAAGCCGTCTTTTACGCCATCTGAAGCGTCACACGCAGCCAGGGAAGCGCGCTGGATCGCCGGGAGCTTCGCGGCGGGAATATAGTTCTCCGGACCGAGCGTACCCTGGGCAACGCTGACTCCCGAAGAGAACATGCGGCTCCAGGCATTGGCGGGCGCACCGGCGAGGATCCCGTCGTAGTCGTCTGGAAAACGCTGCGCCTCCATCAGGGCCTCGCGTCCTCCGTCTGAGCATGAATCGAAGTAGGCCTTCTGCACGGGGGCGCCGTAGTAAGCCTTAATCACTTCCTTGGCGCGCACCGCGGTCAGGTGGACGGCGCGCCAGCCAAAATCCTTGGTCTTCTCCGGGTGGTTTAAGGACCAGCTGGCGTCCTCGGCCCCTCCCTTGTGGCCGGCATCCGAGCCGGCGGTGGCAAACCCGCGGCGCAGGTTGCCGGCAAGGCCCTGGTATCCGATGGAGCCCGCAAACCCGCCATTGCCCACTCCCAGGTAGCGCTGGTTCCAATCCTTTTCCGGCAACCAGACCTCAAAATGGATATCGGAATCGGGGCTGGGCCGAAACACTCCGGTCACGCGGCAAAAGGCGGGCAGGTCGTGTAAAGGCTTGTCGATCCCTGGCCCTTCCAGGCTACCGGACGTAACCCGTTCGGCCGTGGCAATGGTTGTGTCTGCAAGCTTCAATTGCTTCATCGCGCTGCAATCGGCAGCGAAGAGCAAGGATGTAGACCCGAACAGCCCCAGGAGAAAGGCGCAAAACCTCTGTGTAGTTTCCATTCGAGTGATTGTAGCTTGGCCGGTGGGGCTATATTGGACACCATGAAATCGCTGACGAACCTGATGGCCTTGACCCTATTGCTCAGCGCTGCTGGACTTGCCCAGAGCCACAACCCGATCCTCGGTGAGGACACCACGAAGATTTCCGATCACGTGTGGGCGATCATGGGATTTCCAAACATTGCCATCGTGGTCGGCAGCCGCGCCACGCTGGTCGTTGATACCGGCCTGGGGCCGAAGAACGGAGCCACGATCGCGCGGGTGGCGGCGAAACTAGCCCCCAACAACACCCGTTTATTTCTTACCACCACGCACTTTCATCCCGAGCACGCCGGCGGAGAACAGGGTTTCCCGGCGAACACCATTCTGATCCGCGATGCGGTGCAACAGCAGGAAATGGAGAAGCACGGGCAGGAGATGATCGACATGTTCAGCGGCCGCTCTGCAGAGAATAAAGAGCTGCTGGCGGGAGTGGTGCTGCGTTCGCCCGATGTGACGTTTAGCCAGGAGGCTACGGTCGATCTGGGTGGAGTGACGGCGCGGTTGCTCTGGTTCGGGGGCGCCCACACCAAGGGCGACGAGCTCACCTTTGTTGAGCCCGACCGTACGCTGGTTTCGGGAGATGTAGTGCAGAACAAAGTCATCCCCGGCATCTTCGGCGACGGCGGCACACCGGCGACTTGGCTGGCGGTGCTGGACAAAGTGGAAGCGCTCCACGCCGCGCACGTATTGCCTGACCACAGCGAGCCCGGAGACGGTTCTCTGGTGGGCGCGGAGCGAGATTTGATTGCAGGGATACAAACGCGGGCCCTGGCGCTTAAGCAACAGGGTGTGTCTGCCGAGGACGCGGGAAAACAAATCAGCGCTGAGCTGAAAACGCAACATCCTGATTGGGCCAACACCAACGCGGCAGGCTTCGTTAAGAGCGTGTACGCGGAGCCGTAGGTAGATTTACGTGAGCACTGAAGGGACACCGCAGGTCCCTCCGCTACGCTTCGCTCCGGTCGGGATGACAAAGGAGAGGGCCATGGCACCATAAAGAGTGGCTGCCGGACCGAGGCGTTTTTCAACACTTTGCGTCCCGCAACCGCTCTTTATGGAGCCAAGCCCTCTCCTTTGTCATCCCGACCGGAGCGGAGGGACCTGCGGTTTTCCCTTCGGTCCACGCAATCACTCAAAGAGAGCCCCTTGCGCCGGAGGCTCTTCACTCTCGCGAAAATTACTCAAGCCCACTCCGACCAGGCGAAAGCGCTGCTGCAAGCTCAACTGGACCCGCTCCCGCAAGCCCAACGCGATGGTCGCCAGTTCTTCCAATGAAGAAGGCGGGACAAGCGGAGTATGACTGCGGGTCAATATATGGAAGTCACTGGTCTTGAGCTTGAGGACAACCGTGCGCGCGATCCGAGCCTCCTTACGCGAAGCCGCCCAGACCTTCTCCGCTAGCCGCAGAATAATGGCCTGAGTTTCAGATAGCGGCACGTCCGTTTCGAACGTGTCTTCGGCGGAGATCGACTTCGTCGGCCGGTCGGAAACAACCTCACTCTCGTCGATTCCGCGAGTCAGCTCGTACAGCCTTTGCCCATACCGTCCAAAGTGATCTTCGAGAATGTTCAGCTCCAGGCTGCGAAGATCGCCCACGGTTTTGATTCCCAGTGTGGCCAACCTCTTCTCTGTTACTTTGCCCACTCCAGGGATGCGCCCGATGGGCAGCGGAGGTAGAAAGGTATCCAGGTCTTCCGGCTGAATCACGAAGAGCCCGTCCGGCTTGCGCCAATCCGAGGCGATCTTTGCCAGGAATTTGTTGGGGGCCACCCCGGCAGACGCGGTCAGGTGCAATTCCTCACGGATTTGCTCCCGAATCGTTTTAGCTACCCGGGTGGCGGTCGGCAATCCGGTCTTGTTCTCGGTCACATCGAGATACGCCTCGTCGAGCGAGAGCGGTTCTATCAAGTCAGTGTGGCGCCTGAATATTTCCCTGGTGTTCTGCGACACAGCCCGGTAGCGAACGAAGTCCGGAGGGATGAAGATAGCTTCGGGGCATAAACGCTCGGCGTGGACTGCCGCCATGGCCGAGCGGATCCCATACCGCCGGGCCTCATACGACGCGGCACAGACCACGGAGCGGTTACCTTTCCACGCAACCACCACCGGCTTACCACGCAGGCGAGGATCATCCCGCTGCTCGACAGAAGCATAAAACGCGTCCATATCGATATGGACGATCTTGCGGACTGCCATCTCAGATCTATCTTACCCGTCGGCATTGAAGATTATCCCGACAGATGCAACCTGCCATTCACACTTCCCTCGAGGGTCGGGCCGTAGAATCTGAACGTCTCATCGAGGGAAGACCTACATGGCAACTACAGTTTTAGCGTCCATTGGCGACCATGGCGCACTGAATGCGTCCTTGCCCACCGTCCTGCAGCCGGTGTGGATCGATCGGGATCTGAGCTGGCTGGACTTCAATGAGCGCGTCCTCGCACAGTCGCTGGATGAACGCACGCCGCTCCTCGAGAGGGCAAAGTTCCTAGCCATCTTTACCTCGAACCTCGACGAATTCTTCATGAAGCGCTTAGCGGTCCTGCGCCATGGAGCAACCGACGCCCAGCGGGCCCTCTTGCAGCAAGTCCGGGACAAGATCATCAGCTCGCTTCAGCGCCAGGCGGAATGCTACCGGCATGTCATCGTCCCCGGTCTTGCCGAACACGGAGTGTTTTTGCGGCCGTGGAGCGAGCTCACCCCGCATCAGCAGGAAGAAGCAACCAAGTACTTCCAATCGGAAGTGTCACCAGCGCTCACGCCGCTGGTCATCGATCCTGTACATCCCTTTCCTTTTCTATCCAACCTGTCCACGTCCCTGGTGTTCCGGCTGCGCGATGCGGCCAGAGACGAATCGATGTTTGCCCGGGTGAAAGTGCCCGGAAACCTGAAACAGTGGATTTCGTTGGAGGCGGATCTCAAGCCCGGCCAAAAGGTGCTGGTCCCGTTGTACGAGGTCATTCGCGGCAATCTGCACAGCCTCTACACCGGCATGGAGATCACCAACATCACCCTGGCGCGGCTCACGCGCGACGCCGAGGTGGAAGTGGACGATGATCCAGTTGCGGACTTTCGCGCACTGGTCAAGGAACAGATTCGCCAGCGACGTTATGAACCGGTGGTGCGTTTGGAATTTTGCGCCGGCGCGGACCCGGCGATCACCGAGATGCTCCGGTCACGTTTCGAGCTGAGCCCGGTCGATATCTACGAGATGCAGGAAGAGTTGGACTACACCACTCTATTCGAACTACTCGGTCTGCCGCTCCCCACCTTGCGGGACCCGGACTGGACGCCTTTGTGGCCGGCGTCGCTGCCCGAGGGACATGGCGCAATCTTCACTGCTATGCAGACCGCCGACGTGCTGGTCCACCACCCTTACGAAAGCTTTGACGCGAGCGTCGAGCACTTTATCAGCGCGGCGGCGGATGATCCACAAACGGTTTCGATCAAGATGACGGCGTACCGCATCGGCGATGACACCCCGTTCGTGAAATCGCTGATCCGCGCTGCGGAGCGCGGCAAGCAAGTTGCCTGCGTGATGGAGATCAAAGCGCGCTTCGACGAGGAACGCAATCTGCATTGGGCGGCCGAGCTGGAACGCGTCGGCGCCCACGTCACCTTCGGCGTCAGCGGTCTCAAAACCCACGGTAAGACAGCCTTGGTAGTGCGCAAGGAACCCAGGGGCTTGCGCTGCTACGTGCACATCGGCACGGGAAATTACCACGTGAAGACCGCGCGCCTCTATGCCGATGTGGGCCTGCTCACCTGCGACCATCGCATCACGGACGACGTGGTCAATCTCTTCCACTATCTGACCGGGCACGCCGATCAGCCCAATTTCAATTCGATTCTGGTCGCTCCCATGACCATGCGGCCGCGGCTGCTCGATCTGATCCATCGCGAGATACAAAATAAGAGGGCAGGGAAGCCGGCCCGCATCATCGCCAAGATGAACCAGTTGGAAGACCCGGACATGATCGAAGCCTTATGTGACGCCTCGAACGCCGGCGTTCCAATTGATCTGATCATTCGCGGTTTCTGCTGTCTACGCCCGGGTGTGCCCGGCCACACCGAGAACATCCGCATTCGTTCGATCATTGGACGCTTCCTGGAACACTCGCGCATCTTCTACTTCGCCAACGGCGCGCAGGATCCCGCGGACGGCGAGTACTTCATCGGGTCAGCCGACTGGATGTTCCGCAACCTCTCCAAACGCATCGAGGTGGTCACGCCGATTTTCGCCGCGGGTCCCAAGCAGCGGCTTTGGGAGGTTCTGGACATTTGCCTGCGCGATCAGCGCGAAGCCTGGGTGCTGGATGGGGAAGGGAAGTATGACCAACTTCGCCCGGCTTCGGGATCGATTGGCCCCGAAGCCAACGGAACGCACCAGACCCTGATGAACCTGGCGCTGGCCCGCGCGAAGGCCTGAACGCCTAATAACACAAAAAGCAAGGGAAATTCCCTTGCTTTCCCCAGCCGTCTCATGGAAGCGGCTGATGGCTGCGACTCTACTCGTAATCACCCGTTTTCGCAGCCTTTTGAGTCGGGCCGTAGACGACAATTCCCAGATGCGTTTAGGGAAGCATTGACCAAACCTCTTTGGCGGATGCGGGAGACATTCTACTGAGCCGCCTCAACGGTAAGCCGCAGCCCCACCGCCTTGGTTACAGCAACCAGCGTAGAGAGCCGTGGATTCCCCTTGGCAGACAGTGCGCGGTAAAGGCTCTCCCGTTCGATACCAGCATCTTTCGCAACTTTGGCGACGCCACCTCTTGATTCAGCAATACGTCGCAGCGCAATCAGCAGAATCTGCGGATCATCTCCTTCCTCGAGCGCCGCACGGAGATACTCAAGGGCGAACTCCGGATTCTCACGCAGCTCTTTCGCCATAGCCTCATCATGAGAAATACTGGGTTTGCGTTTCATTCCGTCTCCTGAGTTCCCGCCGGCGAGCCGATCAATCCGTACGGCGATACGTGCGCGTGCCTTGAGGTCGGCCAGATTGGCCATCCACTCCCCGAATACATCTCTGCCCTCCGCAGTTATATAGCGGCGGATCTCGATCACAATCTCATTGTAACCTATAAGTTACATCCTGGTCAGGCCTATTCACTATGCGGAGCGCCGTGTGATGTCCAGAGAGAATGTCTCTGTGGCGGCAACATCAGCGCGACCGTGCAACATCAGTCCGGGTCATTTCCGTCAGGCCTGCCTTCTCCCCGACGGTCTGGGCATCTTGTTTGCTCGTCTGGGTAAAGGTTATGGGCTCTCAACCCACTCCGGCCCCCCGCAACCGGTGAGATTTCCTTCTGTTATTATCTCGGACAAGTACCGCCCCACCACAGGGTTCATGCGCATGACGATCAGGCAGTCGCTAAACGAAATCGCCTGGACCACCAGCCGTACCGTGGCGAATGGACGCGGCCCGTTTTCCCGAGCTTTGTTTGGCCTGGCATCGATTTACGTAAGAGCTTACAAAAACCTAAATTACGACATCGCTGAAAACGGTGAACTCTTCGTTCTTCAAAAGCTGGCGCTCTCGGATGTCAGGATGATATTTGATGTAGGCGCGAACGTTGGCGACTACTCTGCCGCGTGCCTGGAGTGTATGCCAAAGGCGTACGTTCACGCGTTCGAAATCGCTGAGCCGACATACAAATTGCTTGCGGATAAAAGCAGCAAATCCGGAAGGATGAGCATTCACAATCTAGGACTTTCGAACAAGAGCGGCGAAATAGAACTGTTTTACAATCCCGCACATGATGGATCCTCGTCCCTGCTTGATCAGGCATCGCACATACATGCCGGTCAGGACTTCAAAGCGATTCCGTGCCGCGTGAAGCGCGGGGACGAGTTCTGCAGCGAGAACGGTATTGACCACATCGATCTCCTCAAGATCGATGTGGAGGGCGCCGAACATCTGGTTCTGGAAGGGTTCGACAGCCTGTTCCGTAAGGGGGCGATCACGTGCGTGCAGTTCGAGTTTGGCCTGGTGAATATCTATTCAAAATTCCTGTTGCATGATTTTTGGACGATGTTTAACGGCTATGAGTTTGAAGTCGGCCCGATTATGCCCGATGGGGTTGATTTCAAAAGTTACGATCCACGGGACGAAGACTTTCAGGGAGCGCCGAATTACTTCGCCGTACATCGCAGCCGAAAAGATCTGGTAGAAACCCTGCGCAGCAATTCTTACAGACCCGCCCGCACTTGAGCCAGTATCCCTTCCAGTCGGCTCACGAATGCAGGTACTGAGAAGTCCATAGCTCGCACGCGCGCTCCTTCCTCCAATTGATGGCGCCGTTCAGGATCATCCAATAGATCCAGAATAGCCTCCGCCAGTCGTTGTGGAGTGCAGTCAATCAGTATCCCGCTGATCCCTTGTTCAATCATTTCCGCTGGGCCGCCGGCGTTACCTGCAATCACAGCTTTTCCCAGGGCCATTGCTTCCGCTATCACCATGCCAAAAGGCTCAATGGGAGCAGCATGCACCAGAAGATCGGCTGCAGCCTGCCATTGAACGGTTTCACTTCTGGGTTTTTGTCCGGTTAAAAGAAACTGGTTCGGCCGGCTGAGCTGGCCGATCATTTTCTGCAACTCCAGCGCGTAGCCAGGATCCGCTTCATGAGGGCCGCCGACGATGTAAAACACCGCATCCGGGTAGCTCCTCCAAATAGACTCGGCGGCCGCGATGAAAATATGAGCCCCTTTCCATCGCTCCAGTCGGGCGACCATGCCTACCAAGGGGCTGCGCTCAGGCAAGCCGAGTTGCTTGCGCGCGGTCGTTGAAGACACGCCGCCTTCCGGAATGGCAATGCCGGGGTATAGAACGAATGTTTCGCGACGCGGAGAAAGTCGCCCCTGATGCGCAGCTGCCATTTTCGAGCAGCAAAGAACTCCGTTGGATGGTATAAGCGTGGCTATCCGATCCAGGGTCGATCCATGCGTGATGCCGTGTTGAAACCAGAGCGAGCGTGCACGAAGCCCGAAAGCGGCGACACCTGTATACAAGTGAGATTTGGGCATCCAGGACAGGACAATGTCCATTTCGTGCTTCTTAATCCAGGAGCGCAAAGCGAAGACTGTTTTCGTATAGTTTGGAAGATGCGAGAGCCGGGTAGTTGGAATCACCACCGTTTCATAACCCAGGCGTAGCGCTTCATCCGCAAGAGGACCCTCCTCAAGGAATGCGTACACGAAGCGAAACATGTTTCCACTGTTCCGCAGCAAATGCTGCAGAAGAGCTTCGGCACCGCCCAGCTGAGAGCTGAGGGGCATAACGATTCCGACGATGGGGCGGCGCTTTTGCGACATCGTTAGCAGCGCAGTAGCCTACTTGGGTGTTGCCAAAAGGCTTGCATCCGGCAATGATGGCCGACAACCCCTTCCGCCCATGATAAATCCGTGAGGGCTTTTTTCACTGTCATTGACCGTGATGAACCTGGCGCTGGCCCGCGCGAAGGCCTAGTCACTGCAGCTTGGCGTATTCCTGCTTCGCTTGCTTGAAGATCGGGATGTCGGGGTCGGCGTCTTTCCAGAGGGTGAAGAAGTCTTGATAGGCCGCTCTGGCTTTAGCGGTTTCCCCCTGCATGGCATTGGCTCTACCGATTTGGAGATGGGCCAGCGCACCGATGGGCTGGTTCACAACGACGCCGCGATGGTCGAGGATTTTCTGGAACTCGGCGCCGGCTTCCTTGCCCTTGCGCGCGGCCAGGTACGCTTCACCCCGCACGTAAACGGGATACAAGGCGGTCCAACCGTAAGTACTCGCTGTTGACTGTCCTAGTTCGTACGGCGTAGTGGCGTAGAGAAGCTCAAGGGCCTCGGCAGCGTTGTTTCGAGTGACCGCATTTTTTGCCCGAAGGGTCGGCAAATAATTGAATTGAACAATCGTATCCTCGGGAAACCTTTTGCCCAAATCATCGCCGAGTGCCCGCGCCCCCCGATCGTCCCCTGCAAACATCAGGGCGAGCGCCGTGCCATACTGCCCATCTCGGGCGGTCGAACGTTCCGTTGCCAACGTAGCACGCCTTCGCGCTTCCTCTGGGTTGCCGAATAATGCCTCCCGCAGAGCAGACAACGCAAGATAGGTTGCAGCGGCTTCGTTTTCTTTTGCCAACTCCGCGGAGTTCATAGCCCGCCGGGAAAACTCCCGTGCCTCGCGAAGCCGCCCGGAATAGGCAGCCGTATCGGCTTCCAGGCCCAGGAGTTCGTCCTCTGCGCCCGGCTGGCGGGCCGTTCCCGCTACCTGTTGCGCCATCTTTGCTCCATCGTTCCGCAAGAAAGCAATCTGGTAAAGAGCAAGAGGATACAGAGGACTGTAAAGCTTGCGTTGGCGAGCTTGATCATACGCGGCCTGGGCCTCATCGAGGCGCAGCAGGGCCATATCGTCGAACATGAGGAAGGCATAAGTGATGGGCGTGTCCACTTTCAGAGTGATCGCCTCTTCGGCTTCTTCAACCGCCTTCTCATATTGTCCAATGGATGGGTAGATGGCCCCCGCCAGGTAGGTATGCGGCATTTCCGAGCGCGGATAGTCCTGCTTCCAGAACCTGCAGGTTTGTTCGGCATTTGCGAGGTTTCCGGTGACCTCCTTATAGAAGACAGAGGAGATGAAATACTTCTCCGGATCACTGGTTCGCTCGCGCAACTCGTAGGCCTTCCGCGTGTAGCCGGCAGCGATATTGGATTCTCCAAGAGTGGTAAACGCGACCCCCAACCACGCGTAGGCGAGTGCAAAATTTGGGTCGAGCTCGATGGCCCGCTTGTAAAACGGGATAGCGCCGGGATCCCCTTCTGCGAACCATACTCTACGGCCCGAGCTGAGCGCTTTAAGAGCGTCGAGTGAGGGTGTTGTGGCCTCCTCAAGAGGAGTATTGAACTTCTGCACCGCACTCAGAGACTCGCCCAATTTGTAGCGCATGACCGAAGTTGTCTTTCCGAGTGCATCGAGTACATGGTTCTTGTCACTGGCCTGAGCCTCGGTGCTCGCCAGCGATTCACCGTTCACACAGTTGATTGCCTTCAGGGTGAGCAGGTAATGAGCGCCAATTTGTGCAATCGCACCATCGAGGACGGCGGCGCTCGCCGCTCGCTGGCAGAGCTCCCGCGCGACCGTGGGCGTCAGTTTGGTATTCGGCGCTTGGCCCATCAGGCCTAATGTCTGCTGAATCCGTTCTTCTGAGACGAGATTGAGGAATGGCGACTGCTCGAGCTCTATTTCCAAGCCCTGGCGAAGAGTGTCATCAAACACCGGATCGCCGGTTTGGTTGGCGAAATCGGCGAGCACAACAGTATCTTTTGCGGTGAAGACTTTCCTGTCGCGGGCCAAAAACAGGACTCTGCCGGCGCCCGCCGCGATAAGGAGCAGCAAGAGGAGAGCCAGCGCCCAGGGCCACCTCTTTGGAGGCCAATTCTTTGGGAGCGGGGACTCAGCCGGCGCCGGGGCGGCTGCCGGGATCATTTCCGCTTCCCGGTGGATGGGGCCGGCGGTTCGCGGAGCGGGAGCTATGAAGCGATATCCACGCTTGGGAATGGTCTCAATGTACCGGGGATTCTCAGCGTCGTCCCCAAGAGCTTCACGCAGTTTGCGAACTGCCACGCGAAGGCTGCTGTCAAAGTCGACAAAGGTGTTTCCCTCCCAGATGTGATTCTGGATCTGCTCCCGGGTAACTACATGGCCCGCATTTTCCAAAAGAATGACCAGCAGACGGAACGGCTGCTCCTGTACCTTGACCCGCCGTCCGTACTTCAGGAGTTCACCGGATGCCGGATTTACTTCGAAGGGTCCGAACTCGTAAGTAGAGCCGACAGGCGCTTCCATGGGGTCTTCCTTCAATCGCCCAGTGCGATGATCGCACCAGTTTACGCCACCTTATTGGTCCTCTTGTTATCAAGGAGTTGCCAGTTAACAAAGGGTTCACGGTAAGTTCTGTTGACGGCAGCGACGGAGCGGGTTCTTCTGCGTGTCGAGCCTGTCAGTAGCAAACTGCGCGCTCAGAAAATGAGGCGACTATGAAATCGAGAAACCCAGGATTGTTCGTCGCGGTGGCGTCTTTTTGCTTGCTGTCGACCCCGGCTTGGCTGATAGCGCAGCAGCAAGCGAAGCTGCCGCCCCTCCACTACCACATCACCGACCTTGGCACGCTCGGCGGCCCGTACAGTGCGGCCTATTCCGTGACGGATCCCGGCTTTGTCAGCGGCGTCGCTACCTTGAGCAACGGTACGGAGCACGCCATCCTTTGGTATCGGGGAAAGAAGCTCGACATAGGCACTCCCGGACTAGGAGCGGGAGATGCCACTTCGCTGGATAGCGTCGCCTACACCGTCAATCGCCTGGCCGAAGCTGTGGGGGGCGCCGAACCATCCGTGCAGGAGAAAGACAGCGAAAACTTCTGTGGTTTCGGCAGCGGGTTGAAGTGTCTCCCTTTTCAGTGGCGACAAGGTTTCATGACTCCTCTCCCCACGTTTGGAGGCACGAACGGCACGGCTGTTTCTATCAATGATTTCGGCCAGGTGACCGGGGTTGCGGAAGACACGACGACAGATCCTCGCTGTGTAGCTCCCCAAACTCACGACTTTGAAGCTGCGCTATGGGGGCCTGGAAAAGGAGAGATACGGAAGCTGCGGCCGTTTCCTGGAGATTCGGTGGGAATCGGCCTCTGGATCAACAATCAAGGGCAAGTTGCCGGCCAGTCTGGTTCGTGCGGCAACACAATCCTGCCTCCTCTCGCAACTGGTCCGCGCGCCGTGCTTTGGGAGAACGGTGCAGTCATCGATCTGGGCAACCTGGGCGGAGCCTGTATGAACGGCTGTAAGAGCGCTTCTCTGGGGGCCTTCGGCAACACCCCACTGTATATCAGTAACCGCGGTCTCATCGTAGGCTTGTCGGCTCTGGCAGGGGAGCAGACGTTTCACGCATTCTCGTGGACCAAAGAGACTGGGAAAATGCAGGATTTGGGAACGATTCCCGGCGACTATGCCAGCGTTGCTATCGGCGCCAATGACAAGGGCGAGGTGGTGGGTGTGTCCGTGGACAAGAACGGCAATCCGCGGGCGTTCCTGCGCCGAAATGGGATGATGATCGACCTCAACACCCTCCTTCCAGCCAATTCCCCCATCTACGCATTGGTTGCGCAATTCATTAATGCGAGTGGTGAGATTGCCGGCTTCGGAGTGACCAGCAGCGGGCAAACGCATGCATTCCTGGCTACGCCTTGCCCGTGATAGCACCATGATGAGCGCACATGTTCTGTGGACAGACGGGCCGTCTGTCCACGAAACTCCTCTTGCAGCCGGCTCAACTCGCTCGTTCGTGCGTGGTAGTGTGGTTGCTACCACCAACGGCTCACCCGGATTTCGAATCGTATGACGTTTGCAGGAGGCGTCATGTACGCGCAGCGACCACCGGTCCTGGACGCCTCATCATTCCGCGTGCCCCCTGACGTGCGCCGGTCCACAACGCAAATGCAGCCGCGCCTGTTCTTATGGCTGGTGATTTTGCTGATTGGCCTGGGCATCGTGCGCTCCACGATCGCGACTCGTTTGGACGGATTCACCATTGATGAGGCTTACCACATCGCAGCGGGGGTCTCTTACGTGAGATTTAGTGACTTCCGCATCAATCCCGAGCACCCTCCACTCGTGAAGCTTTGGGTTGGCAGCGTGATTTCCGTAACAGGTTTTAAAATGGCGCCGCTGCGTCAGTTCACCGATAAACCTGACGAGCGCAACTTTACGGAAACCCTGGTTTTCCAAACCAACGATCCAGATTCCGTCCAAAGGCGCGCCCGCACTGCCATGTACATGCTGAATGGCCTGCTATTGGGCTGCGTGGCCTTCGCACTCAGGCGAGCGTTCAATTCCAGCGTGGCTCTGGCGACCTTGCTGTTCCTGGTCATTGATCCTACGGTCGCAGCCCATTGGCCCGTAGTCATGACCGACTTACCGGTAGCACTCTTGTCCGCGTCCGCGATCGTTTGGGCTACAAGCGCTTTCCAGGATTGGGCTTGGCATGACGTGGCACTTTGCTCGCTATTTCTCGGTCTCGCTCTCATCACCAAACACTCTGCTCCTGTCGTGTTGCTGATCGTCACCGCAACCGGAGTCTGCCTCGCTATCCTGCGACCAACCATGCAGTCACGCGATGGCAGGGGGCAAAAGTTGTTAAAGGTCGTCGCCGTGGTGGCTGGCGCGCTGGTCATACTGTGGGGCTCGTATTCGTTTCGCTATTCCGAGACTCCCGGCGGTCAGGAGTCATTTAATCGCCCGCTCGTCGATAAGATGAATGATGTCGTTACTCCGATGTATCACACGGTGCTGGTGACCATGGCCGCTACTCACGTGGTTCCGCGCGCGTACATCTGGGGTTTTGCAGACACCATTCATGCCGGCATGGAAGGCCGGTCTTTTCCCCAACTTATCTTCGGACGCCAATATATCCGCAAAGGACCAAAATACTTTTTCCCCGCGATGATCGCCCTCAAACTCCCGATTGGCCTTACCATCCTGGTCGTTCTCGGGCTATTCGTCTTTGTAACGAGGCGGTTGTTTTCGCAATGGAATCTCGCAGCGGGGATTGTCTTTGCTGCAGCAATTTCCTTTTTACTGGTGTTGTCCCTCGGAGCCACCTACGCAGGTATACGTCACGCTTTGCCCGTCGTGGCTCTACTTTCAATTTTTGCGGGTCTGTTTGTGGAGCACGCCTTCGCCAAGCGAGCGGCCTCGTTAAAGGCTGTCGCTGCGCTGGCGTATCTTGCTGCAATCATCTCCGCAGTTCCGGTGGTGCGACCCTGGGAATATTTCAACGAACTTGCGGGAGGAAAGGACAGTGCCTACAAGTATTTTAGCGATGAAGGGGTTGACCTGGGGCAGCGCACCAGGGAAGCTGCCAATTTCTATTACCGCACGTTAAGGCCTGCCGGTGACGTCCCATATGTGTTGTGTTATGCGTGCGAAAGGGAATTGAAAGGTCGCGGCGTGGATTATGTAGGCCGCAATCCGGATGCGGATCTCGATCGCATGAGCAACCCGGAGAAGAGTGGAACCATTCTCACTTCGGTCCAGTTCATCACACGCACTCCCTATTTTGATTTACCCGGTCTTCGCGTGATTACGCCCACTCAAAGATTTGGAAATCTTCTA
Source organism: uncultured Acidobacteriaceae bacterium (assembly GCA_963745725.1). Taxonomy (GTDB): domain Bacteria; phylum Acidobacteriota; class Terriglobia; order Terriglobales; family Acidobacteriaceae; genus PALSA-350. The sequence goes on along the minus strand of CAVUYJ010000009.1, from coordinate 65,946 downwards.
GTGTATCGAGGAACGTTCCATCTGCCGGGCCTGGCCGCCGGGCAACTCTATTTCTACGGTATCGAAAAGCTCTATTCGGAAAAACCTGACGTAATTGCGGCCGAGAAAGCGTTCCAGCGATCCGTGGATTTGGATCCCTCCACATTTTTTGTCCACATCGAACTGGCGAATTTATTGCTGAAGCGTGGCGCCAGCGAGCGGGCATTCGCTGAATACTCGCAAGCCTTGCTGCATGCGCCCGCCGGCTCGGAGATCCAGAAGCCGATCGAAAGGCAAATCCGCCTTTTCAGCCGACTGCCTGCAAATGAAATTCCTATCCTGCGAAATCCAGGTCTTGAATAATCCACGTGGTCAAGAATTTCGTGGTCAGAATTTCGTGGTCAGACGGGACTGGAACTTTGAGAAAATAGTGATGGCGAGGTAGCGGTCCGCGATTTGTGAGGCTCGGAATTGAGACCGATAGGGCGGATACGACGGGCAGCCTGGGCTCAGACTTTCTGCTAAGTGCCAGTCCCGTCCACGAAACTTCTGTCCAGCCTGCCGAAACACTCGGATTTGTTTGATTTGTTTGAAGGGTACGGCCTTCAGGCCGTACATAGCCGCTGTTTAATGAATCCGGCTATAGCCGCTGAGGGCTGCGACTTTACTCATAATCACCTTTTCTCCGCAGCCTCTTTAGTCGGACCGTCCGTTTGTGTTTTTTATAATCTTCCCGCCCAGATCATGCCCAAACGTCGATTGGCAATCTCAGCTTGCTAGGACGGCTAGGACGGACGTATTGCATCCCGTTTACGCGGAACGTTGCTACCTTTCCGGTGGTTTCGTCCGCGAAGGACGGGCTGCACTCCTGTTGTGGAACAGGAGCGACAATTTGGTTGTTGCGAAGTTTTTTGGAACGTGACGGAAGAAAGTCATTTAATGACCTAAGAAATACAGCCCAAGCCCAAATAAGATGAGGTTGTTGACTACATGCATGAGAATAGTGTTGACCGTAGAGCCAGTCGTTCGGCGTACGTATCCAGTAGCAATCCCGAAGAGGAAGGCGTAAGGCAGCGCGAACGGGTAGACGTGCATCGCCGCAAACAGCACAGCCTGTACGAGTAGCGCGAACCTGAAGTGCATGTGCCGGTTCAGCCAGGAGAGGAGGAGCCCTCGAAATAAGACTTCCTCAAAAATAGGGACAATCAGACAACCGCGAAGAATCGCGATGACCCATGCGGACGAATTCTGACCCTGGAGACGTTTGGCGTCGGTCGCCACCGCGGTCAATTCTCGGAGCAAATGCAGAAAGCCTCCCGAAAAAAGACCGAGAAATGCATACGTAAGCGCACAGATCGCAAGGGTGGCTAGTGTTGCTCCGAGTGCGTACACCAGGTCGTTGACGCTCGTAAAGTGCAACGCAACGGGAGAACGGGTCGCTGGCCGAAACGAGTGGCACAGTCCGGCTAAAAGTGTGACATAGACGGCAAACGGGACGATCTGCGTCGTAGCCGATCCGGATGTACTACCGATGGTTTTAATCAGACCGTAGTAGGTGACGATTCCGACGGCTGCAGCTGCGCAAATACTCGCGAGAAGGGAAACGCCGAGCCTTCGACCGCTGACCAGGACTTCTGGCTTTGAAAATGATCGCGTTCTCATCATCTCAATTCCTGGCGCTTCTCTTTGCTCAAATGGTTCTGCACAAGGGATAAACAAACCTGCCTCTGGAGTAGCACGACAACTTGCAAACGTTCTATGGCCGCAGTCTATCGGGAATCGCCGTTATGCCCGGGCTGCGCTGACCCGCGATGTTTCGTCAGTGCTACAGCGATCGAGACCATCCAGATCAAGCCCACGTATCTTGTAAAAGGAATGAAGAAGTTTGCCGGGTACGCGATAAGGCTGAACGAGGACAGTTCTCCTGTAAGGGCAACGAGCATTCCAAGAACCACCATCCATCGCGGAAGAAGCCGCATAAAGTAGCTTGTGACGGACACTCCGGCGGCCAGCAGACCAAAGCCGACCGAGTAAACGGCTCCGCCGAACAGGAAGCAAAGAAAGAACATCGCCTTCACGAGTTGTGCTGAAGCCGATACTTCGGGCACTGACAGCACCCAACCCGTGACGCCGGAAAGAATCAACGCGATTGTGGCAGTCAAGCCACCGAGGAAAGCGATGTTCGTACCGGCAGCACGGACGCCCATGAACCGCAATCGGCTGACGGTGGTCACGGCGAAGATTCCAAAGGGCACCGCAGAGGCAAACAGGAAGAAGTTGCTCACGCGTACCGCCGTTGGACTTTGGGCAAAGAACAAGCGCACCCCCTCGGCAGGCGCAAAGGGGGTTACATATGGCGCCCCGTGCCGGAGCGTCGCTGCTGCTACAAGACCGGCCACGAAAACCAGTATGTGAACGGTCGCGAGCAAAATCAGGGAGGGACCACGGAATCTCAGGAGTCGCTTTCATTATGTAATCATTTATTACATAAACGAATATAGTATGCAACAATTATTTTCAGAATGAATCACAAAGAGATGGAAAAAGGACAGCCGGCATTCCTGTTGGCCCAGCTGGGAGCTCATGCCGCGTCGCACTTTGCGGAAAGATTGGGGGTCCTCGAACTCACACCGCCAGATGCGGGGATCCTGCGACTGCTGCGGACGGCGGCCGGACTTAGCCAGCAGGAGCTCGCAGCGAAGCTACAGATTCATCCCAGCCGGCTGGTGGCGATACTGGACAACCTGGAGAAACGGAGGTTGGTTGAGCGCAGAGCAAACCCGGACGACCGGCGATTGTATTCCCTTCATCTGACAAAAGATGGTGGCGAGTTGCTGGAGAGGATCGGCAGGGTGGCGCGGGAGCATCAGGATGCTCTACTCACCGCTCTTACGAAAGAGGAGCGCAACGAACTTACGAGTCTACTGCTCAGAATCGCTGACCAACAGGGACTTGTTCGCGGGGTTCATCCCGGATATCAGCGATTGGGAAACCCCCGGCGTTCTGAAGCCAATGATGCATAGAGCCATGAGAGCACTGGGCATTCGCATCCATTGATCGTTCCGTCGGTCAACCAGGATTGGTCACCAGGATTTTCTCGTCGAGATCCACCAGATTCAACCGGTTTCAATTGTCCAGGGTTCGCTCATCGGAGAACAATCTCCACCTTAGTGACGGACGCAGCCGGAATGCTAACGTTCAGTACACCAGCGCCTACCGCTGTCGCGAGCGTCGTAGACGTCACGGCATTCGGCTGGTCGAAAGTGTTGTGCGCGTGCATATCGCTGGCCGTCAAAACCGTACCAGATGCAGAGGCGACTTCTGCCCCTCGAAGGGCGATCTGCGTCTCGATCGTCTTCGACAAATCGGGATTGACGATGGTCAGCGTCACCACCTGATTTTTTCGCGATGCTGAGCCGTGGAGACCCCAGAAGCGTGCCGGCTGCTCGTCGCGTAGGTAATGCACATCCGATGCCGAGAACTCGGCCCGCAGAGCCTGCCCGCCCTGGTGGGCGGCGTACATCGCGAACACATGAAAGTTCGGCGTGGCGAAGAAGCGGTCCTCATGCGCCATAAAGAGCGCATTGATGTTGTTGATGAGTTGGGCGCAGGCGGCCATGCTCACTTTCTCCGGATGGCGGTTAAAAATGTCCAGAGTCAGCGCCGTAGCCAGGGCATCGCGTAGGGTTATCTGCTGGCCGAAGATGTGGGTAGGGTCGAGTTCGGTTCCCTCGCGGTACCACGGACCATATTCATCCACCACCAGCTTGACGCGATGCTGCGTATCGTACTGCCCCATCACTGCCCACTGATCGCGAATGATCTGCTCCATGCGGTCGCACTCACGCAAGAGTTCATACCAGTCTACGGAATCAAACCGCAGCGCATCGCCTTTGCCGGCCTGCCAATCCTTCGTCTTGCCGCGGCTCAAATTCCACGCATAGTGATGGACCGACCATCCTGTAAAGCCAGGGTTGTTGTAGGCTCGGTCAGAGTAGATTTGTTGGAAAAAGCGATGGGTCCAATCGAGATCGTTATCGTTCGGACCGGACCCGATCAGTTGCAGGTCGATGCCGTATCGAGGTATCCAGGAGGAATAGCGGCGGAACTCGGAAGCATATGCTTCCGGGGTAAAGTTTCCGCCGCAGCCCCAACTCTCGTTGCCTATGCCCCAGTAGCGGACATTGAACGGTTCTGGAAAACCGGCCGCCGCGCGCACATCGGCCAGGGTCGTGCTGCCGGCAGGAGAGTTGCAGTACTCCACCCAATGATCAAATTCCAGAGCGGGAAGACTCCGCAGGTTTGCTGCAAGATACGGTTGGGCTCCAGTCAGCTTGCAAAACCGGATGAATTCATTGGTGCCGAATTGGTTGGTTTCGAAGAGCTGCGGCCCTTGGTCGTGGAGTCGGGTCGCATCGGGATCAACCTCCCAGAAATTGGTACGGCGGGGCCGCTTCGAAGCTTCTCCGATCCCATCTTTCCAGTCGTAGCTATCCGCGAAGCAGCCTCCTGGCCAACGAATGATCGGAGCATGAATCTGCTTCATCAGGTCCACCAGTTGGGAGCGGATGCCGAATTGGTTGGCGATTTTCGATTTCTCTCCAACCCACACGCCGTCGTAAATCACTCCGCCGATATGTTCTGTGAACTGACCATAGAGATTGGGCGAAATCTCCCCCAGCGGCTCGTCCAGAAGGACCTCAATGCGAGCATCGGTCTCCTTCGCCCAAAGATTCGCGCCGGAAAAAGCAAGCACGGTGCCTGCGACCGCTGAGCTCTTTAGAAAATGTCTCCGCTTCACCCTAACTCCCTGTCATCTCAGTCCGAAAAACTGCGCCAAAACGCCCGCGCTCATGATCAAACCATTGCGCTAGACTACACTGGCGACGAGCGGACTCTGAGAGATCCGTAATTCCCGATCCAACCCTTCGCGTGCGAATAGCATCCCGTATATGGGTTTATGACGGCTTTGGGCCTCTTTCCAGGTCCGGCATCAGGAAGAGCGCGAGGAACAGGAGAGTCGCTGTGTCGCATTTGCGTAATTCGTTGCGAAACGGCCGTCGGGCTATTCTGCTAGCGTTGGGCCTTCTGATGCTGTCTGCGGCGGTGTTTGGGTGGGGCCTGGAGTATAAGCTCTCCCTCTATCAAGGGAAAGATTCGATCTCGCATCAGATCCCTAAAGCCAAGCTCCTCTCCCAGAAAGAACGTCCCGCCATGGGGCAGCAGGCTGTCAGCGTGCTTCCCAATGAACTGCAGGCTTCCAACCTGTTGCCGGCTTTGACGATGGTGACGGTGGCGTCTGGATTGTTCCAGGCCGCCGCACGTTACGTCCGCACCGGTAGCTTGGAACGATCACGGCCGCCTTTACCCCCTTGCCTGCAGGCCATAGTCCTCCGTCCTCCTCCTGTCCAGCTGTAGAGCTCATCTCCAAAGATCCCGAGTAGATTTCCACGTCTAGCGCTGGTTCCTGGGCGACGCGACCTTTGTCTGTGCTGCCCACGTCAACCTCGGCAACGAGTTTCGGCTGGCGTTGGCCACACTCGACTATCAGGCAGGTAGGACGATCATGATCGAAAACTTCAAGCTGAGAGTCTTCCGCGTAGTTGCGGATACACTGAACTTCCGCAGGGCGGCTGATGAGCTGCATCTAACGCAACCGGCCATCACTGCACAAATCAAGAGTTTAGAAGAGAGCCTAGGCATTGCGTTGTTCGACCGAATCGGCCGTGACATCAATTTGACGCCGGCGGGAAGCACCTTGCTCCATTACGTTCGGCAGATCGAGGCCACCACCAATGAGGCGATCGCCGCGCTGGCCCCTTTCGGAGGTCAGGAGGGAATCGACCTGCGTATTGGGGCTTCCCACACGATAGCAATTTATCTTTTGCCTAAGCTTCTTCGCCAGCTAGTGGGTGATTGGCCGAAACTGCGAGTCCACGTGATAGGAGGAAGCACGAATGAGGTGCTGCAGGCACTTATCACTCACCGGATCGGTGTCGGTTTGATCGAAGCACCGGCATTCCGTCCCGATCTGAAGACCGAACCGTTTGCCGAAGATGAGCTGGCATTGATTGTTCGACCCGATCATCGCTGGGCCAGCAAACCACTGCTAAGAGCCGCAGAGTTGGTACAGGTTCCAATCCTGCTACGAGAAGAAGGATCTGGAATGCGCCGCTTTGTTGAAGAATACCTGGAACGCAATGGCGTGCTACGGAAGCAACTTCAGACGCCGATCGACATAAATTCAACCGAAGGCATAATTTCCGCTGTAGAAGCAGGTCTCGGTGTAGGGTTTGCACCCTTCATGGCGCTCGACAGAGCTCTGCAAATTGGAGCGGTGAAAACGGTGCCGCTCGATAACGGTCCGATCAAACGCCAACTTAGTATCGTCCTCCTGAATGGTCCGGATCCGAGGGGGCCGATCGGACAATTGCTGGAACTCTTAAGAACCTCTATGGCGAAAAGACAGACGGACGCGTCGACGCGACCGGCACTTGTATGGAACACAGCTCTTGCCAAAAAAACGGGAGCTATGTCCGAATGAACGGTGTCGGACTGAGTCGGGACCTTGGCCCTGGCGATCTCAATTTTCTACTGGAGAGTTTAGGCCGACAATCCGTCTAGTTAGGTGAGGTCATTGGCGTTGCCTGATTTCGTAGGCGTGGCGTGAGCTTCGGTTCCGGCGCCGGTTGCGCCGGCGCCTGGTCGATCGTTTTGCGATCCAGCTCCACCGCGCCTATACGTTCGCTCTCAGCCGCCTCTATGACCACGCGCACAAGCTGCGCCTTACGCGGAAAACGTACCGTCACCGGCAGACGTGTCGACATGTCCGCCAGACGCGCTGGGTCCTGGGTACCTGCCGTCACCGTCAGCGTCTCCAGTTTCGACGCCAGAATGTCTCTGGGGCCGTTCAGGCTAGCCGCCGCCAAAGTCAGGTTGGTCGCACTCTTTCCATCATCCGCCGGCTCCCAGCTACTGCCTGCAGACTTCAGCAGTACCGTGAAGTCAATAGTGCGCGCGTCTGGATGGCGCACCACGTCTTCTATTTTCAGATTGAACGCTTGAAAAGGTATGGTCGATCTCGCCGCCTCGATCAAATTGACCATCGTTTGCTGCCGAGGGTCGACCGGGGTACCCTTGGCAGGCGCGAAGTACCCGGCCTTGGTTACCACGCGTAGATTCGGATCTCGCAAGGTCACACGAATCCGCCGGAACTTTCCGTCCGCGTCCCCCTCGTGCGGCTGGTAAGTGAGGGTATAGTATTCAGAGCCCAGTTCCTGCGATCGCTCGATCTCTCGGTTCACGTCGTTGCGATTGTAGAAAAGTTTGCCTCCGGTCTCGTTTACGAAAACGCCGAAATTGATATCACCGGCAAACGGATCGTCGTCGTCCCCGATATCGGCGGCGGCGGAACCCTCACTCAGGGTAAACACGTGGCCCTTTACCGGCAGCCCCGGATAGATCACGAAGAGACTCATACGCGCGTTCACCAGCATGTTCGTAGTGTCACGCACATACTGATTCAGTTCATCCACAATGGGACCCACCAAGGCCTGCGTAAGGATATTGGGACCGCCGTGTCCCACCCACACAATGTTCTTCCGGCCCGATACACCTTCATTTTGCAGCGCAATCTGCTGTAGCGCATCGATTGATTGCTCAAACCGCTCAGGGTAAAAAGCAGCGTTCGTCATTTTGTACGGGAGCGCTGCTGGAACATGATCCAGTGCGTACAGGAGGTCCTCTCTATTCCGCGTATATCCCTGCACCATCTCCAACGACTCATTGCCCAACACCATCAATTCGGCCGGCGAACTCAACCTCGCTGGCTGCGCCGCCAGATACTTGCGCACCGAGTAGCGTATATAGGCGAAGTCCTCGAATTTCGAGTTCAAGAGGTCGAGTACGAGGATTGTCAGGGGAGCTTTCCCTGCCGGGTTATCGTCCACGGCATTCTTATCGGCCACATGGGTCTGTGGTGCCTCAAACGAGAAGATCCGTTGCGGCTTTTTCTCCTCAGTAATGGCAAAGTCGTCCTTGGTCAACCCTTTCGCTACGATGTGGCCTTTCTTGTCTAACACGGTCACGTCCAGAAATACGAGTCGTGAAGTAACCTGGATTGTCGGTGCATTCGAGGCTCCTGGTTGCAACTGCGCTCTCACCACCTGACCATAAAACACATTCAGCAAGATTACCCAGCACAAGAACGACACCATGGAAGCCATAAACGATCCTCGCCAGCAGCTTACTCCTATGACTCCATCGGTATCTATCGAGAGAGTTCTTGTTCTTAGTGCATGAAACAACTTATCGATCATAAGGTGCTGCGGTTGGGGGGTTCTCTTGTCTGGTTAATGTTGGCTGGCCGTGACGCCTACGGCCTATCCTGAAGAGAACTGTCTGGCGTGCGAGTTACACGGGATTGTTCGTTCAGAGATGCAAGGCTTAAAAGCACCCTATCGCTCGGTCATCCAGTTGTGTGATCTCGAAGGCCGGTCATGCGCAAAGGCAGCAGGAATTCTTGAGGTAAATCAGCACAACATCGAGGCCGACTGTACAGGCGCAGCATCCTTGCTTGCTGCGCCTGACTTCGCGCTCCGCGTCAACCCAACACCCAGATGTTTATCGATGTCCTCCACCGCCGCCATGGGAACCACCACCCCCGTGGAAGCCACCTCCACCTCCGCCGTGATATCCTTCGCCGCGGTACCCACGGCCGCCGTTGAAACTGCGTCTGCCATAGAAGCCACCTCCGAAGCCCCCATACCCGAACGGATAGAATCCCCACCCGAAGGGGCTAGAAAAAGGGTAGGGCCCCATAAAGGTGTAGTCGAGGAAGAAAGGATCCCAATACCAGCCGGGCGCAAAACCAAACGCCCCCGCATATTTCTGCGAAAGCTGGGCATTCGATTCCGAGAGGTATTCGGAGCGTAAGCTGCTCCAGTTATAGAGTTCGTCTTTTGCTGCGTTGGCATTGAATTTCTGAGGCTTTTCCGAATCCGGGGCGTTCAATGCGAGTTCATGATGACCTTTGATCACCACCCACTTGCCATCATCGTCATGCGTGGCAGCCTTGCCGCTGAACACTTCCGCCAAATCCTTGTCCGCGTTGAATTCGTAAAGGCCAGTCTTCAAAAGCTCAGTAGGTACCCCACCTTCGACGATCTGCACGTTGTTTTGAGGGTGGATTTCGTCCACTTCCACGGTAGCGCGACCGCGTTCAAGACTTAATTGGGTAAACGTCAGGTCTGGAGAAATCATCTTGACGCTGCTATTGTCGTCCAGACGCATAAATACACCTGGCGTCAACAGTACTTCGGCTTTCCCTTGACGGGTCGAGAGCACCTGGCCTGGGTCGAGATCGGCGGATCCCACTGCTTTCTCGGTGAGTGGCTTGCCATCGAGGTTGGCCGAGCCTTCGATATAGTTCAAAGTCCCTGGACGGGCTGGGTTTGCGCCGAACACCGGCGCGCACAGAGTCGCCAGGGAAAGCAAAATGAGTACTTTCGACCTGGGCACCATGATTGTTTTTCCCTTCACTCAGTTAGATGTATTCGGTCACAAAAAGGAGAGCCGCGCATGGTGGCATGAGGTACGTAGTCAAGAGCTTGTCGCTAACCATGATGGCGCCGCTCGAGCTCAGGACATTGCAGTAATTGCTTTGAAGACCAGACTAGTGACAACAGCTGTGTCGCAACTCTTCAGATGAGTGATAGCGTTCGTTTGTTTTCGGCTTTCAAGCTGCGCGCCACGCGCCCCACATGAATTGCTTCCAGATTGCCCATGACACAAAAGAAACGAGTCTCGTGCCGGCTGCGACGCGGTTCAAAAGGAGCGAGTGGCGGCAACAGGCTACGCTGCCCACATTGAATAGACTGGACGTTACATGGTTTTCATGGCTGGCGTGGTCTCTGAAAAGCCTGCCGCGCCTTCCTGATCGCAATGGAAGGATGGCCGGCAAGCTGATCATCCCCTACCGCCTGGCGGTTCAGCTTCTCACGTTATAACTTATGGATGATCAGTTTATTTGTTGAACTATCTTCTTCCTTTCGCACTATACTCGTGTGTTTGGCAGGTTGGTGATTGAGTCGCTGCAGACATTAAGTTTTAGTGGCAGATGATTCTGGAAGTCTGGCCGGGGCTAGCGATGAGATCTGGGTGAGTCGATGAAACATTTTTCTCCATGGGTTTGTCTAAAGTAGTGTCGTTCTGGTGGTGAGTGTGATGCATCAGTCGGCCTGTCTCGTATGCGGTGTCCTGGTAGCTGGCTTTGTTCTGAACGGTTGCGGAGGCAACAATCAGGGTGAGCTTGGCGGCACCACTGTCGTCGGCAGCGGTGGTTCGGGTGGTTCCGGCGGCATTATCACTTCTGGTGGTACAGGTGGCGGCACAGGTACGGGTGGCGGTACAGGTACCAGCGGCGGCACAGGTACGGGCGGCGGTACAGGTACAAGCGGGGGTACAGGTACAAGCGGCGGCACCGGCAGCGGCGGCGGCACAGGCGGCTCTGGTGGGTCGGGCGGCTCCGGCGGTTCTGGAGGTTCTGGCGGAAGTGTGATCCGCGCCCCCGGTTCCAACAGGGTAAATGCGGTCGCTTCATCGTCCCGGCCGTTCCAGGGACTTGTGAACGGAGGTCAATCCCGGGCGGTCGCGGGCGCCAAAGTTTATGTGTTGCAGGCCAACACGACAGGCTACAGTAAGCCGTCGCTCTCACTGCTCACCTCCAGCACGGGCAACCCAGCAGACTCCATCGGCTACTATGCGCTAACGGGCGAATACGGCGGGTTTTCCATCGCCGGCGACTACATTTGCACCGCCGGTCGCCAGGTCTATCTCTATGTGCTGGGCGGAAACAGCGGTGGCAACGGTCCCAACTCTGCTATTGGCTTGATTGCAGCTCTCGGTGCGTGCCCGGAAAGCGGAAACTTCACCACTGCCGCGCCTTTCGTCTTCGTAAACGAAGTAACGACTGTGGCGGCGGCGTACGCGATGGTTGGAAGTGCTACCGACCCGACCCACGTTTCCGGTTCCGAGACTCCTGAGGCTTCGACTGGCGTGGCCAACGCTGCGATGCTGGCCAGCGTCGCTACGGGATTCGCCAACAGTAAAGTTCCCCAGGCAAAGATCCACACTTTAGCCAATATCCTGGCCGCCTGCATTAATTCCAGCACGCCCACATCCGGCAGCTGCAACACCCTCTTCACCAACGCACGGAGCTACGGTGCAACTGGAACGATACCAGCGGACACCGCCGCCGCCGCATTGAACATTGCCCGTAATCCTCATAGCAACGTATCTGCTCTCTATGCCCTTCAAGCAAACCTGTCTCCTCCTTTTCTCCCCGCCCTAAAGTCGGCGCCACCGGATTTCGCTCTTCCACCTTCTCCTGGAGAATTAGACAATTCGGTTGCTTACGCTGCGATTCACCCTTAAACAGGCGGTGAGCAATGCGGGCGAGGCCATCATGGATGGAGTTTGAGGGGCACAAGGACGATCAAGAAAGTGAACATGGCCGCCCTACCTACAGCGGCAATGGGTCGCGTCCAACTTACTGGCTACGGGCACTCGCTTGGTACCCTAGAGGAACATCGAACCATGAATGGTCCGGGCCCCCTAGTACGAGATCCGTGACGGTGAGCGTGACCTGGCCTAATTGCGGGTTGCTGCGAGCAACGGAGAGATACATCTGCAGGTCAGGCGAATACCAAAGGTCCGTATGACTGAGAATCACCCGCGGACCGGAGACAGTAGTGCGGGTCAGGCGCGTTCCCACCGCGGTGAGGGAATCGATCGTCTGGTTACCCAGGCTCTCACTCCTGACGTTACTCGTACTGACAGCCAGCGGACCGCCTGCTGCCTGTTGTGCCAGCGCTATCCGGGAGTGATATTGACTGGTAGTGCATGTCAACGCCGCATGCATACACTTGGTGAGCGTTCCGGCAACTGGATCGGTGATGGTGAGACTGCGCAAGGGAGGTTCCGCGGTCGAGTCGGCAGGAACGAAGTCTCGCGTCTCGCGGTGGACCCGCCCCTGAGAATCACGAGCCACCAGGGTGTAATACTTTCGCGAAAGCGTGCCGCCGCCGATCAGCGGCTCATCCCAGGTGACCAAAACCTTGGCGGAGAATGGGGCATTGGCAATCGGGGGAATATCAATGCCATCGATGTGGGTGCGAACACTGCCATCAGAAGCATTTGCCTGAGATGTGGTTTGGGCGATGACGAAAGCAGGGGAAAGGACAAGGAGACTGAACAAAATGGAGGTACGCATCGGTTGCACCTCAACGACGCCACTTATTGTGGCATAAGTCGAGGAGTAATGGCAAGCTTCTGCGAGTAAGAATATAGATCGATATCTACCGCCCTATCATGCCGAGTCATCTTTTCGTGCAGCCCAGCGACTAGTATTATCGGCGCGGCACTTTCTTCGAAAGGACTTGGGACAGGGATGCCGGGTCACCGGGTTGCACGGTTAGTCTTTTGCACGATGTTCGTCGTCGTGAGTGCGCTTGGCAAGGCGCATGGGCAAACGAAGGACCCTACTGAGGGCTCTCGGCGCTTCATGGAGTATTGCGCAGGTTGTCACGGCGATGATGGCAAGGGGGGCAGCAAGGTTATCTCGCTTGCGACAACTCTGAGTGTCATGACTCGTTCAGATGCGGAACTAACGCGGATCGTCCACGACGGAACGACGGAGGGCATGCCGCCGTTTGCGCAAATCGGCGACGAGAACATCAGGGCGATAGTGCACTACCTTCGCATAATCGAAGGAAAGTGGGGGTCCGCGAACGACCCAAGGAAAGCACCAGTGACTGGAGACGTCAAGGCTGGACGGACCATGTATTTTGGCAAAGCGCAGTGTTCGACGTGCCACATGATTGAAGGTCACGGCGGATTCATCGCGTCGGATCTTACCACCTATGGCCGAAGTCGAACGGCCGACGCGATCTTGCTGGCTATCACCGCGCCGGACACTCCGCTGGCGCACTCATCGCGGGTCGTGAGTGTGCTGACCAGGGGCGGACAGAAGTTGACCGGAGTCCTGCGTTACGAGGATAACTTCAGCGTGGCCATTCAAATGGAGGATGGCCGCTATCATTTGCTGGCGAGGAGTGACCTCACAGACGTGCATTACACCGGCCATTCGCTGATGCCGCGTGACTACGGCACGCGGCTCACGTCGAAGGAACTGAACGACCTTGTAAGCTTCCTGGTTGTTACGAGCAGGAAGGGGCGGCGAGATCGATGAGCCTCTCAAGCACAGGAGTCGGCAATCACAAACCCAGGTGGGCGAGCATATATAGCGGGTCCGCCAGACCTGTATTCAGATCGCTGGCGTTGGGTTGCCTGCTGCTGATCATGCACCAAGGTAACGGATACGGAAAAGCCGAGGCGGCCGCGGAGCATGCGCCTACGAACCAAAGAGCTCCGTTATCGGCGGATGGTATCGGTCTTATTGATGTCGCTCAAAGCGACTTACTGCAGAAGCAGCTGAGAGACAATTGGATCTCCTACAATGGCGACTATACGGGGCAACGCTACAGCAGCTTGACGCAGATTACGCCGTGGAACGTGGGTCACCTGGCGGCACAGTGGGTATTCCATACCGGGAACGCCGGCGGCCTCGAAGTAACCCCTGTGGTGGTAGCGGGCATCATGTTCGTCACCAGCGCCAATGACGCATACGCAGTGGATGCAAAGACGGGTAAGCTGCTGTGGCATCATGCGCGCCCCACCTCACAGGGATTGATTGACGATGCCGCCGGGCATCACAATCGTGGTGTGGCCATCCTGGGCACGCGCCTTTACATGGAGACGGACAACGCACACTTGCTCTGCCTGGATGCGCGGTCGGGCGGCGTGATCTGGGACGAGGCATACGCAACCGGCAACAAGAATTACGGTGCGACGAGCGCACCCTTGATCGTGAAAGACAAAGTTTTGGTAGGAACCTCAGGTGGCGACGACGGAGTGCGCGGTTTCCTGGCGGCGTTCGATGTGGAGACAGGCAAGGAGAAATGGCGATTCTGGACGATACCCGGGCCGGGGGAGAAAGGCAGCGAGAGCTGGCCAGGAAACATGTACCTGCACGGTGGAGGGACGACGTGGCTGCCAGGCACCTACGATCCGGAACTCAACACGCTCTATTGGGGCACCGGTAATCCCTCCCCGGACTACGATGGCAGTGTCCGCCCCGGGGACGACCTGTACACCAGCTGCCTGCTGGCGCTGGATCCCGACACCGGAACGCTGAAGTGGTACTTCCAGTACACCCCGCACAACCTGTATGACTACGATGCTGTGCAGACGCCGGTGATTGTCGATGCAAAGTTCAAGGGCAAGCCGCGCAGGTTGATTGTGACAGCTAACCGCAATGGCTTCCTTTATATTCTGGATCGGACAAATGGGAAGTTCCTGTTCGCCAAGCAATTCGCGAAGTTGCAGAATTGGGCTACAGGCATCGACGAAAATGGCCGGCCTATCTCCGCCGGGCTGATTCCCGACGCAAAGGGTGTTGAGGTTTGTCCGGCTTCCGGTGGTGCTACGAACTGGTACTCGCCTAGCTATGACCCGGCAACGCACATGTTCTACTTTCGCGTGCTGGAAGCATGCAGCATTTTTACCTCGAAAACAGAGCCCTTCGAAGAGGGCCGGACGTATTACTCAACGGGTATGCAGGGCGTGGGTGAGACGGGTAAGGCCTACATCAATGCCTTCGATCTTGGAACGCTTGATTTTGCCTGGCGCGACCTTCAGATCGGTCTGAACAAAGGTTGGGGAGGCGTTATGTCAACGCGCACCGGACTGGTTGCATACGGCGACGATGCTCAGAACTTCGTGATCCTCAATGGGTATACCGGTAAGCCTCTATGGCACTTCAACGTCGGACAATTGATCCGTGCATCTCCCATGAGTTATGCGATCAATGGTAGGCAGTACTTTGCCATTGCGGCGGGAAGCGATATTTTTTCCTTCGCGTTACCTTAGTACCTTTGACGCTACTCATGTGAAAAGTTAATAACAAATAAAGTTATCGGCGATAAGGCCAAGCGAGATGGTGATCTAGTAAAAACTTTGATGAGTTATAAACGACAAAGTATGTGCGAAAAGGGGAGAGTGCGGACGCGGCGGTTGATCCTGCTGTTCATTTTGGCATCGCTGACGTCTATCGCCGGCGCGTCAAAGCGCGTCACGGTGGCGCAACTGGAGCAGGCGCTGACCGCCGCCCATACCGCGCACCGGCCGGACGCGGAAATTGCCCGCCAAATTGACGGCCTGGAGCTTTCCGAACGGCTGACGGACGCTAATCTCAACCGGCTTGCCGCATATCTTGATGCGGGCTCCCAAGTCGCGCTGGCTTTGCAACTGCTTGCCGATCAGTCGGTTTTTCTGGACCCGCCGGCGAGCGAGATTCCGTCCACCCCAACTCCCGACGACGCAGCTCAGCAGCGGATGATCGAGTCGGCGCGGCGCTATGTCGGGCAAACACTATCGCAGTTGCCCAACCTCTTCGCCATCCTGACCACAAACAGCTACGATGACCGTCCTTATGAGGTCAAGAAAGGCGGCTGGCCTGTTCGTTCGGGCCTGCACCGGGTGAGCACTTCGAGTCGGGAGATCTCGACCTTCGACGAGCGGACCAATCAGTCCGCCAATGCTTCCTCTGCCAACTTTCAGGGACATTCCGGATTGCTTTCCGGGGGAGAGTTCGGATCTACGCTGAGTATGATCCTGAGCGACACAGTCCATGGCAAGGTGGGCTGGAGCCACTGGGAACAGAGCGCAACCGGGCAAGTCGCAGTCTTCCACTATTCAGTGCCAAGCTCCGCTTCCCATTTTGAGGTTATCAACTCGCGTCCGCGGCAGACGTCGCTTGAGGGAAGGGCAGGGCCGTCAGCCGGTTCCCGCCGGGTCTCAGGCATTGAGGCAAAACCAAGCGGCGGCAGCCCCAACACCTCGACCTTTCTCTCCAAGCCCGGCTATCACGGTGCGCTCTGGGTGGACCCGGTCACCGGCGCGATTCTACGCATCACCATGGACGCTGACACGAAGGGCAGCGCCGAGTTCAAGAGGGCCGCGATCATGGTCCAGTATGGACCGGTACAGATCGGCGCGAGCAAGTTCATTTGCCCGGTGCGCAGCCTCGCTCTCTTCATCGCTGCCAACGGCGCCAATCTGGATCCTCTCACCCGCTTGCCGGGAGATGCGCCCACTCAATGGTTGAACGAGAGTCTGTTCGCGGGCTACCATCGCTTCGCTGCCACGACGAGGATCGTTAACGATACTGCGACAGCGCAACCACAACCTTTTAGAGAGCAACCGGAGCATTTACAAGAAGCATCTCCCCCTGCGGGCAGCACCGCCGCTCCGCAGCCGAAAGAGAATCTTCCGGACCAATCCGAGCAGGCGAAAGTGCCCGCTCTCCCTGTTCCGTTGCCTGCGGCTCCTCCCGTGCCCGAGCTCGCTCAACCAGCGCATGATTCTCCGGACATGCCTGCCAGGATCGTAGTGAACGTCAACCGGGTGTTGGTGCCGGTCGTGGTCCGCGATAAGCAAGGCCATGCAGTCGGCGACCTTAGGAAAGAAGACTTCCAAATCTACGACGGTGGCAAGCCGCAAATTATCTCTGGATTCACAGTTGAGAAGCGCGAGGTGATGGAAAGTGCGCCGGGCAGCGTTGCCGGGGGCGCTGCACCGGTGAGGACACCGAATACTCCACCCCAGGAGATGGTCCTGCCAAAGCGAATCACCGTGTACCTTTTCGATGACTTGCATCTGAGCGCCGAAGACCTGGGATATCTCAAGAAAATCGATGCAAAAGCGCTGGACGGGGCATTGGTTGGTTCAGATATGGCCGCCGTGGTTTCGACATCGGGAAAAGTCAACAGTGGTCTGACCCGGGATCGCGCAAAATTGCATGACGCGATCATGAGCCTGCAGCCGGGGAGCCTCTACCTCCAGAGTGCCGGGGACTGTCCGAAAGTCGAGTACTACGAAGCCGACCTGATCGAGAATAAGCACGACGGCGCAGCATTCGATAGGGTGTTAGCGCAGGTATTCGCTTGTGACCCGGCCCTGAACAGGCAGCGCGATCTCGAGGTGGCTGGGAGCATGGTCACCTCGGCCGCAAGGCGAGTGCTGACAGTTGGCGAGCAGGACGTGCAGGTAACCCTTGCGGCGATCAAAGAGTTTGTACGCAGAATGGCGAAACTGCCGGGACAACATACCCTGATCCTTGTGTCGCCCGGCTTCGTATCCATCGCGCCCGCGGCGCTGGGCTGGGAATCGGAGATCATGGACTTGGCTGCACAGTCCAACGTGACCATCAACGCCCTCGATGCGCGCGGGTTGTACACCGGCGTGACGGACATCCGTGAGAGAGGCGGGGGGCAAATCATCGATTTAACCCACCTCGCCGCCATGAACCGCGCCGAGGACGTAATGTCAGAACTCGCCGAGGGCACCGGCGGGACCTTCTTTCACAACAGCAACGACCTGGGGGCGGGATTCAAGAGCCTCGGGGTTGCCCCGGAATTTGTCTACCTGCTCGAATTTTCACCCGGCGACGTGAAGCCTGACGGTTCCTATCATCGCTTGAAAGTGGAAGTGGATCGGGCAGGCATGCGGTTACAGGCACGCCGAGGTTACTCTACACCCAAACAAGAGAAGAACAAAAAATAGAAGTTCTGCGCTACTAACTCTCCCAAAATACTGTCATCGATGTGTGACATGTCAAAAAAGCGGGGAGATAAGGGGCACAGCATACCCATCCCTACGCCCGCAACTCTACGGTTGCCACGGCATCTTCACGACCCAGGAACTGGACCCACTCCGTTGTCGCACCATTGGTTTTCACCACCGCATGTCGATCAACTCTCCGGTTCGATGCCAGCCTTTTTCGCAACTTTAGCGACCCCGCGTCAACCATGGGGCTACACACCGATCAATGGGTTCACAATCTGGATTGACCCGTAGTGTTGTGCGGCCGCGAAGTCTTCAGAGTAGAGAATCGATGCGCCGGCACTCTGAGCAGCTTGAAGGATCAGCGCATCCCAAAAGGAAGTCCTGTAACGCGTCTCAATGTCCAGTGCCCGGAGGATCGACTCGGGTGTGCTGGAGACGACTTCCCAGGTTGCATAGTCCCGTATCAGCAAACGAACTTCTTCCACCGGCAAAGGAGCGCTCACCTTTCTGCGGAGGTTCACACATAGTTCTTGCAGAACCTGGGTGCTCAATACGCCCTGGCCCGAATTCCAGAGCTGTTCCAACAACATTTGAGCGCGCTGGTGTTTGACCCCGGCGGAACGGTCATGCGCGTATACCAGAATGTTGGTATCCACGAAAAACTTATCGCTCATGGAGTTCATCTCGTGAGCGAGGGGGCGCCCAATGGAGGTCAAAACCCGTCCGCAGCCGGGCAAGGGCACGGCGGCGGGCTTGGTGATAGCCCTTGCGCTCGCGCACTTCCTGCTCCAACCTGCCCGCGAGCAAGGCGCTTATGGAGGTGCCTTCCTCGGCAGCGAGAATCCGAGCTTGCTTGAGGAGATCGGCTTCAATTTTCAAAGTGACGTTCGTTTTTTTGGTTTTCATGTTTGCACGTATTTTCGTGTAGCACGAGTTTATGTGTTCCATCCAAACAATTCAAGCATGGTTAGTTAACGATGGTGCGCGATTCCGGAAAGCATTTCAGGCCTGGGGGTTACTTCATCTCCCCCCTTTTTAGTCTCATGAGCGAACCGGCCAAGCTGAATTATCCAACCGCTTTGTAAACCGCACGCGGCAAACGGGCAGACTGCCCCGTGTTTCCTACCCGTGTTTCCAATAATCGCTCGCATGACTAAGCTGTTCGTTTGCGGACAGTCTGTGCGAGATCGGACAAAATTTTTGATGGAGAAATCACGCGCTGGAACAAAAGATTCAACGAAACCGTACTTCTCGAAAGGGGCGGACGTGGCTGTGAAATTGCTATAGTTGAGCGCAGAGCCAACTTCGCTCGTCCTTCCTCGTCGCACGGGGGCGCCGATGCAGACATTGCTTCAGGATCTCCGGTTTGCTTTGCGGCAACTTGTCCGCAACCCTGGTTTTTCGATCACGTCGATTTTGTCACTCACGCTGGGCATCGGCGCGACCGTGGCCGTTTATAGCATCCTGTATGACGCCGTTCTCAATCCGTGGCCCTACGCGGGCATCGAGCGGATCTGCGATGTCTGGCTTACCGACAACTCCGGCCGAGAAGGCACCTGGGGCCTGACAGGGCCGCAGATTCGGCAATTGCGCCAGACACACGCTGTCGAGGATGTGGTCGCCTCCAACTATACGAGCCAGACGGTCACGGGCAGTGACGTTGCCGATGGTGCAACCGTTGTCGAGATGACGGGATCACACTTCCAGTTTCTGGGCCTGAGTCCCTTGCTGGGCCGGTACTTTATGCCCGCTGATGCGCCCGACGGACAAGATCCGCAGCCCGTCGCTGTGTTGGGCTACAAGTTCTGGCAACGTCATTATCATGGCGACCCTTCTGTCGTGGGCAGAACCATCCAACTCAACCATAAGAGCTATACGATCCTCGGTGTGATGCCGGTGCGGTTCACGTGGAGGGATGGAGAGGTTTACACCCCTCTGAAGATGGCCTCGGACCAACTCCATCGGTACAGTCCCGAGATCAAGTTGAAACCCGGCGTTACCATGGCGGCAGCGGCGGCGGAATTCCGGCCTCTCTACCAGCAGTTCGACCATCAGACGCCCAATCTCTTTCCGAAGCAATACAAGATCAGCGTACGCAGCTTGGCGGATACCTATACCCGCGAGCTGAAAAAGACAATGTACCTGCTGTTTGGGGCGGTCGCGCTGTTGCTCGCGATCGGTTGCGGAAATCTCTCGATCTTACTGCTTGCGCGAGGCACAACGCGCCAGCATGAGTTTGCGGTGCGTTCCGCGGTGGGAGCCAGCAGCATTCGTATCGTGCGCCAACTTCTCACCGAATCGCTCCTCCTATCCCTGGTGGGAGCCGGCCTGGGCGTCTTTGTCGCCTATCGGGCGATCGGGTTCCTGGTCCCACGGTTGCCCGATCACTCTTATCCCTACGAAGCAGACTTCCACATCAACCTTCCTGTTCTCTGTTTCAGCGTGATTTTGGCAGTGTTGTGCGGAATCGTCTTCGGACTGTTTCCCGCGCTGCAATCGGCGCACCCCCAGATTAGCCAGGTGATGCAGGCCGGTACGCGACGCCTGACCGGCAGTGTGCGAGGCAGGCGTTTGCACACTGCGCTCATTGCCGGCCAGATTGCACTGACACTGTTACTGATGACCGCTGCGGGAGCGGCTATCGAGGGCTTCCTCCGCATGCTCCGTGTTCCGCTCGGATACCAGCCACAGCATGTAATGTCGGTAATCATTCCCATCCGCGATGACGCGCATACAACATGGGCGGATCGAGCCCGCTTCTTCACCGAACTGCGCGACAAGATTGCCGCGATTCCTGGCGTCGTTTCCGCGGGTATATCTACAAATGCCACTCCGCCCAACAGCGGGTCGCGCCAGCCCATCGAAATTCTGGGCAAGCCCGCTTCCCAGGCCCAGGAGGCAGAAGTAGAGCTTGTCGGTCCCGAGTACTTCGCCACCTTGCAAATCCCGATCCTCAGCGGCCGCCTATGGGATCAGAGCGAAATTGCGCGCGGCGCCACGCTGGTCCTGGTGAACCAGTCCTTCGTACGTCATTACCTCTCTGGTGGAAGCGTTGCGGGGCATTCGGTGCGCATCCCTCAATTCGCCACCCTTCCTCCGGCAGCGTTAACGTCCAATGGAGCCGCGGGGTGGTTGGAAATTGTCGGCGTCGTCGGTGACTCACTGAATGACGGACTGGACAAACCCGTGGCGCCCGCTGTGTACGCGCCCTACACGCTCCTGACTTTTCCGTTCACGCAAGTCCTGGTCCGCACGCAAGGCGATCCGCTGGCCATGCTGCACACCATCAAACTGCAGATCGCCTCCCTCGATGCCGACCAGCAGATCGCGGGCGATATACGCGATCTCGAAGGCTGGATTCAACGCGAGCCGGAGTACGCCCGGGGCCGGCTTGTTTCGATGCTCTTCGGCGCGTTCTCTGTTCTGGCGCTGGTTCTGGCGGCGGTGGGTTTATACAGCGTCGTTTCCTACACCCTGCTGCAGCGCACGAGTGAACTCGGCGTGCGCATTGCTCTCGGGGCTCAGCGCCGCGATGTGCTTTGGATCGTGGGAGTATCGACCGGAACCGGCGTGGGTTTGGGAATTCTCTCCGGGCTCGTGCTCAGCTTCGGTCTGGGCCGCATGATCGCACAGTGGATTGAGAATGGCACCCGCGACCCGCTGGTGGTCCTGGGGGTATCGGTGATTCTCCTCGCCGTCGCCGCGATGGCGGCCCTGATACCTGCGCGAATGGCGCTTGCCATCAACCCCATCGAAGCGTTGCGTTCCGAGTGAACGTTATCCCCTTTTCAAATCCAAAATCATTGCCACAGACTGTTGTAGTGTCTGATGTTGAGCAGCCTGCGTAACAGTGACGTCGCGACGCCCTTCAGGATTGGCGCTCATGCGTTGCAAGAGCTCTGAAGGTTCACAGCTCAAAACGAGTAACGCATCTAGCTGAGCCGGGTAAGCTGGCCATGGTGGCGAGTTTTTAGGGAGTTTGCGTCAGGACAAGAAGAAAAACTGCAGGTCCCTCCACGGCTACGCAGCGTTCGCCCCGCCGGGTTAAATGCTTGCACACGAAAGAGAACAGCGGACGGGCTTCGCCCCATCTTATTCAACCCATGTAGTGCCCCGGCTACGCCGAGGCAAACATGGGGCACCCGTCCAGGGGACAGGAAAGTGCAGGACCCTTGGCTTGAGGCTCGAGCGAGGTACTGCGGACCGAACATTGACGGTTACGCTCCGTCACGGGTTTCCTCCGACCAATAAGCGGAGTAAGTTCAACGTTGCCACAGTATCTCCGCAGCCTCCAGAGGCACGGCAATGTTGGGATGGTGAGGGACAACGCGTGCGGTGTAATCCCCGGCGGCGCGAGCGGCCGGTAGGTCGGCATTATAGGTAACCGGCCCCTTAGCGTCTGCCAATTTATCACTTGCAGCCATGGTTACGAGTTCCGCGCCGTGCTCGCCGCGGGGATCGGCATAGAGCTCTACGCTGAGATCAGAGGAAGAGAGATTACCCAGCCCGACTTGTACCTGGAAAAAATGCCTCCCGTCGCGTGTTTCTACGTGCATCGACCCAAAATGCACCGTATTCCACTCGCGAGCTACCTTTTGCAGCCACTGGAGAACTTCGGCGCCGAAAGCGCTGTTGTTTGCGGCGCGTTGGCAATAGTTGGAGGTCGCGGGAAGATAATGCTCTTCGGTGTAGTTCCGAATGGCCCGGCTCGCCGAAAATTCCGGAGTCAGACGTGCCATGCTCTCGCGAACGCGGCTCAGCCACTTGGAGGGCATACCGTTTTCCGAGCGTTCGTAGAACTCGGGAACCACCTCCTGCTCCAGCAGGCTGTACATAGTTTCAGCTTCGATGTTGTCCCATACCGGGTCGTCACCGTGTTCCAGCCCATCGCCGATCGCCCAGCCGACCTGCGGTGAATAGGCCTCCGCCCACCAGCCGTCGAGCTCAGAGAAATTCAAACCGCCGTTGACCAAGGTCTTCATTCCGCTCGTCCCACAGGCTTCCCACGGGCGACGCGGGGTGTTGATCCATAGATCGGCGCCCTGCACCAGTTCCTGAGCCATCAACATGTCGTAGTCACTCAGGAAGACCACATGTTGCGCTATCCCGGGCCGCTGGATGAAGTCGTTCCATTGCTTGATGAGTGCCTGTCCAGGTTTATCAGCAGGATGGGCCTTACCGGCGAGAATCAACTGCATGGGACGCTCAGGATTGGTAAGCAATCGAATGAGCCGCTCGGGGTCGTGCAACAGAAAGTTGGGCCGCTTATAAGTCGCAAACCGGCGCGCAAAGCCAACCGTCAGCACGTGTTCATCGAGCATCTGGGGAAGATCGTGCGGTCCGTCGTAGCCCGATGCGCGTTGGCGCGCGTAGCGCACGCGAACCCGGTCGATCAGGTTCTTGCGCGCGGTGTTGCGCAATTGCCATAACTGATCGTCGCTCAGATGGCGAATATCATCGGCGCACAACTCGTCTCCCGACCAACGCCGCGGACCGCAGGCAGTGGTCCAGAGAGTATCGGCCTCTGCCGAGTCCCAGGTCGGCACGTGAACCCCATTGGTCACCGAGCCAACAGGAACTTCCCGTTCAGGCCATCGCGGAAAAAGTGGCGAAAAGATCTGGCGGCTCACCTGCCCATGAAGCTTACTCACGCCGTTGATCCGGCCGCTGCCGCGCATCGCCAGGTATGCCATGTTGAAGGGTTCCAGAGTATCGCCGGCGTTCTGCCTTCCCAAAGCCAGCATGTCCTCCAGGGGCATGAAGAGTTCTTCTTCCGTATAGCGGTGCAGATATTTGTGCATGAGGTCGGGTTGAAAACGGTCGAAGCCTGCGGTGACTGCGGTGTGCGTCGTAAACAGGTTGCCCGCGCGGGTCACGGTCAGGGCCAGCTCAAACGTGGTCTTGTGATCCTCCATGTAGCACCGGGCTCTTTCCAGGATCGCGAACGCCGCGTGGCCTTCATTCAGATGGCAAACATCTGGCTCGAGGCCTAATGCCCGCAGCAACCGCCAACCGCCGATACCCAGCACCATCTCCTGCTTCAGCCGCATCTCGGCATCGCCGCCATAGAGTTCGCTGGTGATTCCGCGCTGTGCCGGGGTGTTGGCGAAGTCATTGGTGTCGAGCAGGTAGAGTTTGGTTCTTCCTACCAGGGCTTCCCAACAGCGGATCCAAAGCTTTGACCCAGGCAAGCGGATCTGTAACCGTAGCCATTCCCCATTCGGTTGGCGCAGCGCCCGGATGGGCAACTGGCCTGGATCATTGACTGGGTAGAGCGCCTGCTGGTTGCCGTCGGCATCGAAGTCCTGGCGGAAGTATCCTTGACCGTAGAGCAACCCAACGCCGACCACCGGTACTCCGAGGTCGCTCGCTGCTTTCAACTGATCGCCGGCGACGTTGCCCAAGCCGCCGGAGTAGATGGGCAGCGCCTCGCTCAGCATGAACTCCATGCTGAAATAGGCGACCAGAGAAAGGGCCGTTCCTCGATACTTCTGCTGGAACCACGCCTCTTCGTGGAAAGATTTGCGTTTGTGGTGCAGGCAATCGAATACCAGCGAACGAAAGCCGGGAGATGCCAGCAGAGCGACAATCTTGTCCCGGGAAGCCGTCAGCAGGATGACCCATGGGTTCTGTGTCCACTCCCAGAGTTCCGGGTCGAGGTTCCTCCACATCTCGTCGGCCTCATGGTTCCAGCACGAATGAAGGTTGAGGGCGATCTCCATCAGGTCGTCCATGCCTTCCACGTTCGGCCAGGGAGTGGCCGTTATGATTTCGCTCATCGGTACACCTCTATTTGGCGAGCAATTTGCGGAACGATTGCAGTTCCGCGCGCCGTTTGGCGCTGATCCTGGGATGGGACAGCTTGAGATCCTCAAGCGCATCAAGAACAATGCGGGAAATGATCAAACGCGCGTTTCTCTTGTCATCTGCTGGAACCACATACCAGGGCGCAAGGCGGGTGCTGGTGGCGCCAAGGCAGGCCCCATAGGCTTTCTGGTAATCCTTCCAGTATTTTCTCTCGTGAATATCCGCGAGAGAAAATTTCCAGTTCTTCTCCGTATCGTCAATGCGCGCGAGCAATCGGTTTCGTTGCTCTTCCTCGGATAGGTGGAGGAATATTTTGACCACGCGCGTACGGTTGCGATAGAGGTGGCTCTCCAGATCCACGATGGAGCGGTAGCGGCCCTCCCACAGAGATTTCAGGTCGTGCATCTCCTCCGAGAGCCCTTGACTGCGGAGAAGCTCCGGGTGCACGCGAACCACCAGGACCTCCTCATAGTAGGAGCGATTGAAAATCCCGATCTGTCCGCGCTCGGGAAGCCGACAGGTCGAGCGCCAGAGAAAATCGTGCTGCAGTTCCTGGGTACTCGGTTGTTTGAAGCTAGTGACTTCACAGCTCTGCGGATTTACGCCCGACATCACATGGCTGATGGCCCCGTCCTTACCTGCGGAATCCATACCCTGGAAGATGAGGAGTAATGCGTACTTGCCGGAGGCGTAATGAAGCTTCTGCAGGGAACTCAGCTCATCCCGGTTCTTGTTCAGGAGACCCTCGTACTCCTCTTTCGTTTTGCACAAAGGTTTGACCAGGGTGGGCCATTCCGCCAGCTTTACTTTTGCTCCGGGGGGCACACGGAAGCGATTTGCGTTAATTTTCATATCTTCTATCTATGCCATGGATTACCGGAGCGCGGCGAACGGCTCTAAGAATTCAGGAATGTTTTTGCAGGGGCGGGTGGTTTGCGATCCTCCGAAAGAGTACCCTCGGTCCCGCACGAATTGGGCTTTTGCCTTTTCGGGGGTCGATCTATTTTGTAGTTGGCGGATATCTTCCCGCTTTCCAGTGGGAATAATGACTGCCGGGCCCGGTTACATAGTTGCAGCAGTGAAAGGAGGCCGACCTTGACGAATGCATACGTCCAGACCCAGGGAGAAGTACCGGATTTGCAGCAGTTAGCGCAGGAGAATGGCTCTTTACGGACGATCATCGCCGAGCTTTTGATTAAGAACCAGAATCTTCGTTGGGAACTGCAGGGGCACGAAGGCTGGCCGGGTCAAGATCCCAGGCTCCTGAGCGCTTCTGGGGGGACGCCCTTGCGCAGGAATTCCAGCACCGCCGGCGTTCCGTAACGGGCGCAGAGGAGCGCAGCCATGCGGGCTGCAGCTTCATGGGCTCGGCGGGAAACGGTGGCGCTCAAGGGATGGGCCAACGCTGCATCCACTTGTGCTGCCGGGAAGGGAACCGGCTCCCATTTGCGCTTTCCCGGGTCAGCCAGAACTTCAACCAATCCTTCGCGCAACCACAATGGAGCGTTTGCTCCGGCCTGCTGTTCTACCTGCACATGCAAAAACTCATGCAAGAGGAGAGCCTCGGCGCCGCCATTGTTTTGCCGTACCGTGGCGGGCTGCAGGTAGACATGGCTGCCACGTGTCGAAGCGAGCATCCAACCGGGTTCTCCGGTGGTCTGCCGGAATAACTCGGTGGTCGGCAATTCCTGAACCGTAGGCGCCTGGGATGCTTTTCCCTGGGGTGCTTCTCTTAGGAGCGATTGAGCCCTTGCCCAAGCGGCGTTGCCTTCGGCCAGCAGCGGTCCTGTCTCGTCTGTGGTCAGCAACGTCCAGCCCGCGCCCGCGACCCTTTGCCATCCGTCGCCACCCGGCGTGACTCCCGGAACGGTGCCGGGGAAGTAGAAACCGAGAATCTCCTTTTCGCTGCGGCCTTCGGTTGCCATCTCGAATGCGCCTGCCTGGCAAAGTCCTACGCCGTGCCCGTACCCGCGACCTCGGATCTCGAGATCCGCACCCGACACGGTCGCGCTGTACCAATCGCTGCGCATCTGGTTCCAACCGAGGGCTCGGTCGACAGCGAAGCGAAAGCTGCTGGCGGAGAGCTCCGCCGGGTCTCCCCGGCCGGTTACCTGGAGGAGTGCGGCGCGGCCGGCGGCGTCGCGCTGGGCGATGTGAATGTCCGTGACCGGAGAAGGAGTGTGCCAACCCTGGGCGCGGAAGATCTCGTCCAGTTGATGCAAAGGAATGCGGGTTTGCCATTGGGCTGGGGAGCGGCGCAAGCAATAAGGATCGGGGCGCTGTCCGGTGAGGTAACTAGCTCTCTCTTCTGGCCAGACAGCGCTCGCCGGCTCGCTCATGCCCCCGCAATGCTGGGTGTAATAGATGTGCGCCCGCTGGCCGTCCGACCACAGCGTTTCGCCCGCAGTCTCGCGTACCGCCTGCTCCACTTCGGGGCGGGCTTTGCCCAAACGAAGCGCCTGGCAGTGGGTGCTGTCGCAGAGTCCAAAGCCCTCCGCTTGATGACGGTTCGCGTTCACCAGTGCGAAAGTGCGCATGCTGATGGCCATTGCCTTGAGCGACGCCATCGGCTCATCCGGGGCTGCTTCGCCACTGAGTGCCGCGATCAAGTAGCTCTCGCTGGGCAGCGTCAGCAACACACGCAGGCCGTGTGGTTGCCGGGTGATGGTCCACATGCCTGCGGCGGCAAGATCTGGCGCATCCGCGGCTTGCAGGCGATAGTTGCCGTTTAGCTCGAGGTGTTTTGGAGGCCCGTTCGGCTGCCAATCTACGGTGACGGGCTTGCTCGTATTACCCAAAGGCGTTGCCATGAGATGGGTCACCGATCGGGAAGCCCAGACCTCGACGGTAAGCGAGCGAGCGCTTTCGGGGACTGGTCTGGTTGCCAGAAAAAAATGCTGGGCCAACCGCGCAGCGTCGGCTCCATTGCCGCTTGGCAGATTTATCACGATGACTACTTGTTGGTGGCCGATGGCGCCCATGCCGGCAAACCATCCATGGCTTGAACCTTGCATGGTGTCGCTGGCCGTTCCCGTCTTGCCGGCGATTTCTATGTCCGGCACGAAGGCATTGTGGGCCATGCCATAGCGCACAGAGTTGTAGAGCCCCTCGCGCACCGCGTGCACGCGGTTGTCATCGAGTTCCAGGGCAAGCTTGCGATAGGCACTCGCTACTTGCATGGGGGAAACTGCGATGCCGGCCACGCCCAACACCAGGAGTTCCTTGTCCTGGCGTGTCTGTGGAGTTTTCACCTGGCCTAGACCATAGTGATCGAGGGTTGCACTGGCCTGCTCTGGCGAAATGCGGTCGGCCAAGCTAGCAAAATATCGGTTACAGGAATAAGCGAGCGCGTCTTGCGCGGCGAAAGCGACGTCCGTCTGAGGGTGAGTGCAAACCAGGTTCCAGTCCCGGGTACCGGCAAGGATGCGCAGATCACGACGGCAAAACACCGTGCTTTGCGACTGTACCTGCTGCTGGCGCAACGCGGCAGCCAGAAAAAGAGGCTTGAGGATCGAACCCGGAGTGCTTCGAACACCATTCGCTTCGGCCGGTCGAAAGACCGCCACACGCTGGCCCGATTTCAGGTCAAGCACAACACCAACAGCCGGAGTGTTTCGCAGAGCAGAAGAGAGCGCCGTTTGTACAGTTATCTGCGCCGAAGTCAGCGGAGAGAAGAAGAGCAGGGCCGAGAATAAAGCTCTCGCCTTCAGAAGCGGTCGCGTTTTGGTTGGGCAAAGGGCAATGGAAGGGCTTCGCCCATCGTTTTCGGCCCACGTACGCTCAGGCGAACGTGGGGCACCCGTCCAGTCCAGGGGGAGCTTTTCATAAGCCAAGTCTTCGCAACCTCGGCGCAGGGTGCCCGCGCCGCTAGCCCCAGAACCTCTCAGGTCCCAACAACACTCATCAAACTGGACGGATGCCCCATGTTCGCCAAAGCGTATATGGGCGGACAGGCGAAGCCATTCCGCTGCTTTCCGCACAAAGCTAAAACTTAAGCTCCCGCCGGCCTTCCATGGCCCGCGTCATCGTGACCTCATCGGCATACTCAATATCGCTGCCCGCCGGGACCCCAGTGGCAATGCGCGTCACCCGCACCGCTGCGGTGCGCAGCAAATCCGCCAGATAAACCGCCGTAGCCTCACCCTCGACCGTGGGATTGGTAGCCAGGATCACTTCTTCCACATCCCCCTGCGCCACTCGAGCCACCAGGCTATCCGTGCGGAGGTGCTCCGGTCCCACTCCATGGAGGGGCGACAACGTTCCGTGCAACACGTGATAGACGCCGTTGTAGCTGCGGGTCTTCTCGATCACCGCGATATTCCCCGGCTCCTCCACCACGCACACCACCCGTTGACTTCGTGTCGGGCTGGCACAGTAAATACAAGGGTCCACATCGGTGATGTTGTTGCAGGTGGAGCACAACAACAGCCGCGCCTTCAACTCCCGCACCGCATCCGCCAGTGCTCCCGCATCCTCGGTGGAGGCGCGAAGAATATGGAAGGCAAGCCGCTGCGCGCTCTTAGCCCCGATCCCGGGCAATTTGCGCAGCTCTTCGATCAGCCGCGCCATCGGTTCTGCAAATTGAGACAAGGCGGCTCCTGACTAAATCAGTCGACTAAATCAATCCCGGAGGAAGATTCAAACCGCCCAACATCCCGGTCAGGTTGGACTTCATCGCTTCATCGGCGCGCCGGCCCGCCTCATTGAACGCGGCGGTCACCAGATCTTCCAGCATCTCGACGTCGGCTGGGCTGGAGCTCAGGCTCATAACCGCGGCCGCGTCTATCTTGAGCTGCAACACCTGTTTCTGGCCGTTCATCTTCACGGTGACAGCGCCTCCGCCGGAGGAAGCTTCCACCACAGTATGGCTCAGCTTCTCCTGCATCTGGTCCTGCATGTGACGGGCCTGTTCCAGCATTTCCTGCATTTTTAGAGGGTTCACAGCCTACTCCTTCAACCTTTGCCTTTATCTCGCAGATCGAGCACGCTGCGAACTTCCGCCTGGAAAAGCTCCTGTGCTTGCCGCACCAGCGGGTTGCCCAGAGCAACTGCTTCAATGCTATCGCGGGAAAAGACTCGTGGAGCTCCGCTGGACGGTTCGGCGGCCGCTTCGCCCGGCACCACAGTCATCTTCTGCGTGGAACCCGCCCCACGCAACGCCTCGCGCACAATTTTCCATGCCTCGCCATTCATGGTCAGACCCAGCATGGTTTTTTTGACCCCTACCTCGACCTGGATCGCACCGTCCTCATCCAGCTTCCAGCGTCCGGCTGCCAACAGAGAAGCCGCCGTGTTGTGTCCCTGGTCGTCGAGCGCGGCAGTGACTACATCACGCAGACTATCCAGATTTGTCGTATCGACGTTCGTCCCCGAAGCCTTGATCTCGGCCGGCGGTGGCTCCGGCGCTGGTTCCGGCTCGACTGCCTTTTGCACCGGAAGCGGCTCCGGCTCGGCTGCCTTCTGGGCTGGCGCGGCGATCGGTTCGTCTTCTGGTTCATCGGCAGCTTGTTTGCGCTGGCGGTCGAGTTCGAAAGGAGAAGCCACAGGCGCTTTGGGCTTGACTGGTTCCACCGGTGCAGGACGCGGCGCCTGCACGGGCATCGTCTGTGCCGGCCTCGGGTTCGTTGCCGGTGGGCGCGCAGCGCCGGGCAAGCCACTAAGAATCTGCTCCAGCGGCAACAGACGCTGCAGATGCACCAGCTTCATCAATCCCAACTCCAGGTGCAGACGCGGCTCTTGGCGGTAGTTCAGCTCATCGAAGGTGCGCAGGATCACTTGCAGGAAGCGGGTGAGATCCTCTTCGCTAAAAAGAGCCGCCGTGCGCACGGCACGCGCCCGCTCGTCCCCCGAGATCTGCAGAAGTTCGGTCTTCTCTCCGCCCAATTTAGCCATCAGGCAGTTGCGCAAATAACGCACCAGCTGCCGCGCCATCTGCGACGGGCTGTTGCCCGCGTTCAGCAGCCGGTTGAGCTCTTCCATCACGGCCGCGCTCTGGCCCTCGCCGATGCCTTCCAGGATGCGTTCAAAGACCGCATCCGGCACCGTTCCCATCAGCTCCCTGATTTCCTCCCCGTCGAGCTTGGCCTTGCCGTCCACCATCGGTGCGCTGGCGATGGCCTGGTCCATGATGGAGAGGGCGTCGCGCATCGAGCCGTCGCCCGCCTCCGCCAACAGGGCAAGCGCTTGCGGATCGGCGAGGATCCCCTCCTGGCCGGCAATCTGCGTCAGCTGGGCCACGATGTCGTCGAACTTGACTGCGTGGAAACTGAAGTGCTGGCAGCGCGAGCGGATGGTCTGGGGAATATCTTCCGGCTGCGTGGTCGCCATCATGAAGACGACGTGCTCGGGCGGCTCCTCCAACGTTTTCAGCAGGGCATTGAAGGCTGCATCGGTGATCTGATGGGCTTCGTCGAGCAGGTAGATTTTGTAGCGATCGCGTGCCGGGGCGTATCGGGCAGCATCGCGCAGCTCGCGGATCTCGTCGATCCCGCGGTTGGTGGCGGCATCGATCTCCACCACATCGAGGGAGTTGCCGGCGCGTATCTCCTTGCAGGAGTCGCAAATGCCGCACGGTTCAGGTGAGGGCCGCTCGGGGCTGCCAATTTTGTTGCGGCAATTCAATGCCATGGCCAGGATCCTGGCGATGGTCGTCTTACCGATGCCGCGGTGCCCGCTGAAGATGTAGCCGTGGGCCACACGCTCCTGTTCGAGAGCGTGAGCCAGCGTGCGGGTCACGTGGTCCTGGCCGGCGACATCGGAGAAGCGTTGAGGACGGTATTTGCGGGCTAGAACCTGGTAAGCCATAGAGAGGAATCGAAGAGTGCGAGCGTGCCGTTGGCACGGCCTCTCACCTGTGATTGTAGCCCGACTGCTGCCTTACTATTTGCGCCGGGCTGGAGCGCCCTTGCCGGCTTTTCGTTTTGCGGCTTTTTCGCGGCGGGCAATTTCTTCCGGAGAGTACATCGTCTCGCGGCACGTGGCGGCTCCGCAAAAGCATCGAGCGTCGTCTTCTTCTCCGTCGTAGAGGTTGTAGTCATAGGTGAGTTCTTCCCCCGGCGCGATGCGGCGCAGAGACATCACCCAGACTCGCCCACGCAACTCTTCCGTCTCGCAATTGGGGTCGCACGAATGGTTGATGTACATCGCCATGCCGTGGCCATCGATTACGGTCGAACCGTCTCCGATGCCGAAGAGGTAGGTTGTTTTTGAG
Source organism: uncultured Acidobacteriaceae bacterium (assembly GCA_963745725.1). GTDB lineage: Bacteria > Acidobacteriota > Terriglobia > Terriglobales > Acidobacteriaceae > PALSA-350. The sequence goes on along the minus strand of CAVUYJ010000009.1, from coordinate 34,265 downwards.
TCTTTGAATTGTGCGTCGGCCTTTTTCTTGCTGATCCGGGGTCCGGTGTATTCCACCACCTTGACGCCCTTGGGAATGGACGATGTTGTGTAGCAGCCGGCAGCGTGTATGGAAGAAGAGCGAATCATCAAACCCATGATCAATTTTTAGCATGATGAGCAAGAAATAGAGTTGCTGAACTCCTGTCGTCCACGCCGCTGGACTAGATTCGGGCCCCCGTCAGGGTCTAAACTTAGGGAAGCAACGATGCTCAAACTTCCTCTCATCGTCGCTTCGATGACTGCTCTGCTCACGTTCGCAGCCGGTACGTGTGCTTCTGCCCAATCTCAAAGCAACAGCAGCCAGTCGATTCCGGACGCTCCTCAGCCGCAAAAGAAGCCCGCTGCCAAGCCGCCTGTGGAATCGGGGTCTAAGCCCACCGACAAGACCAACCCTGTGCCGCCGGCTGCTGATAAGCCGGCATCGAAGCCGTCCACGAAAGACGACAATCCCTTCCCAGAGGATGTCTCCAAAGAGGCAGCTAAACCCAACCCTGACCCGCCGGCCGCTGACAAGCCAACACCGAAGCCGTCCACGAAAGACGACAATCCCTTCCCGGAGGACGTCTCCAAGCAGGCGGCTAAGGCCGCAGCCGGCTCCTCGGACTCCGATCATCCCGCTGATCCCGCTTCGGGAACACCCAAACCCTCCACGGCAACCGACAATCCGTTCCCTGAATCCGTGTCGCGCGATGCCGCCAAGGCGGCCGGGAATGACCCGGCGCCCGCTGCGAAGCCGGTCGTCCCTCCGGGATTCAGCTCAAGCCAATCGAATCCCGGTCCGGACCAGGTGGTCGATCCGGCGCGCGCCAAAAAGGATGCCGACGTAGGCGGGTTTTACCTGCAAAAAGGCGACTACCAGGGAGCCTTGCTCCGCTACCAAGACGCAACGACCGCCGATCCTACCAATGTCGACGCCATTTTCGGTTTGGCCGAGACCCAGCGCGTGCTCAAGAAAAATGCAGATGCCGTGCGTAACTACCAGCTATACCTGGAGATCGTCCCCAACGGGCCGAAGTCCAAGCAGGCGCTCAAGGCGCTCAAAGCGTTGGGCGTCGGGGGTTAGGTTTCGGACAAAAGTTGTAGTACCAACGCTGGTGCAGGGCTACTTTTTGGTTTTCTCCCGTTATGCGGGTGTTCTACACTTCCGCGAAGTTAGGGAGTACTCCCCCATGCACGCGGTCCTGGAACGGGTGGTCGACCAAATCTCGAGTGAAGTGCGCCACCTCGATGCCGAGGTCACCCAACGCCATCCCAAAGGGCTCGTCTATAACTGGAATGCGCAACAGGTGGTCGAGCACCTGGTGATGGGCTATCGCTTAACCACGGAAGCTCTGGAGGCCCGGCTCAAGAAGGGGCGTCTTTCCCGCAAACACCGGCGTACGTATCTGCAATGGACACTGCAGATGATGATCCTCAGCTTCGGAGCTATGCCGCGCGGAGTGCCGGCTCTGGATGAGACGATGCCGAAACCAGGGCACTTTCCGGAGATGAGCGGACGAGAGCTGGGCGAACTTCTGCGCCGCGAAATTGAAGCCATGGACTCCGTGCTCGATGCATGCCGGCGCCGGTTCGGTATAGAGCGCGTTGGCATCCATCCTCTCCTCGGGCCTTTACGAGTAGATCAATGGCGCCGCTTCCACTCCGTACACGGACACCACCACTTGACCCAATTGCGTTCGCTGCTGGCGCAGGTGGCCCCGCACCCGGTTCCGCTGAAATTGACTCGAGAAAACCTAGTGGAAAAGTTGCACATACCAGCCCAGCGTCCGCTCGCCTAAAAAAATGCAGTAGATTCCGGCCAGGCTCAGCATGGTCCCGAAGGGAACCGGCAGTTGCCCCGCCGGCAACGGATCCTCGCCTCCAGTTCGGCTCCCAGTTCGGCGAAATAAAATGGTTCCCACCCCGTAAATCGCTCCGGCGATCACCGCGAGAAACAGCACCAGGCCGGTTTCCCGCAGCCCGAGCCATGCCCCCAGCAGCGCCAGCAGCTTCACGTCGCCCATCCCCATCCCCATCCGGCGCCTGGCCAGCCAGTAGGCTCCCGCGATCAGCAGCAGCACCGCCGCCGCCACGGCCGCGGCCACCAAAGACCGGCCTGCCGCGTGTAAGGCCGATGCCCACGTCCAGATTCCGCTTTCCAGGCCAGGACGCAATCCGGAAAACCCAACTCCGGCCACCAAACCGGGCAGGGTGAACCAGTCAGGCAGCAGCAAGGTTTCCGCGTCCATCACCGCCAACCCCAGCAGGAGGAAGCAGAGCAGTGCCCAACAGGCAGCCAGCCAGCCGAACGAAAACTGCAGGCAGCAGGTGAGGAAAAGGATGCTAACGGCAAGCTCAATCAGCGGATAGCGCCAGGAGATCAGCCCACCGCACTTTCTGCAGGCGCCGCCGAGCAGCACCCAGCTCAGTACAGGCACGTTATCCCAGCTGGCTATCGGCTGATCGCACTGGCGGCAATGTGACCGCGGCCACACCACGGATTCGCCCGCAGGCAAGCGCACGATGCACACGTTGAGGAAGCTACCCAGCAACAATCCGAATAATGCAAAAAAGAGACAAGGCAGCATCGGTGAAGACCACAGTAACAGCCGCCGGAATCCTCAAGCCCATCGTTTACATTGTTGATATGAGTTCTGAGCGACCCCCGGCCACGGATTCGGCTGCAGTTTTCGCCGAAGCAGTGAGCATCATGGCCCGGCTGCGCGCTCCCGGTGGCTGCCCCTGGGATCGTGAGCAGAGCTTCGACACCATAAGGAAATATACCCTCGAAGAGTGCTACGAAGTTCTTGACGCCATCGAGCGCCGCCATTGGACCGACCTTTGCGAGGAGTTGGGCGACCTCCTGCTACAGGTGATCTTCTATGCGCAGATGGCAAACGAGGCGGGGCACTTCAGTATCGCGGACGTAATTGCAGGCCTCAATCGGAAGCTGGTTCGGCGCCACCCGCACGTCTTCGGAGAGGAAGCCTCGATAGCCGCCGGCAACACGGTCGAATCCCCGCTCGAGACCGACGACATCGACTCCTCCCAGGTGCTGCGCAACTGGGATGCCATCAAGCGGGCAGAGAAGACGCGGCCGGCTTCGTCGGTGCTGGACAGCATTCCGCGTGGACTTCCAGCGCTGCTCGAGGCGGCGAAGCTGGGGTCGCGCGCACAAAAGAGCGGCTTCGATTGGCCCGAGGTGGAAGGCATCTTTGCCAAGCTGGAGGAAGAAACCGAAGAGTTGCGCCAGGCAATCCGTGCTTCCTCCGCGACTGCTGGTGTCGCCTCGGAAGAGGTAGTTTCCGAGGTCGGCGACCTGCTCTTTACCCTGGTGAACCTGGGCCGCCGGCTGCATGTGGAGCCGGAGCTTGCCCTGCGCCACACCAACGGCAAATTTCGCCGCCGCTTCGCCGCCATGGAAGCAGCCTCCGTCGAACCCCTGGAGTCTCTGTCGGCGGCTCAGCTGGAAACGCTCTGGAGCCAGGCCAAGCTCGCAGAAAGTCCCGCAACTTCCCCTTCCCGATGAGTCCCGACCCGATTCTGATCCGGCCTTGCGCGGGCTTCGAGGAGCTGAGCGCCTGCGTGCAACTGCAGGTGGAAGTGTGGGGATACGGAGACCGCGATGTGATGCCCCGGCGCGTTTTTATCGTCAGCAAGAGCATCGGCGGCCAGGTGATGGGGGCGTTTGATACTTCGCTGCCGGGGGCAGGCTCCGAGGGCAACGCGGAGAGCCTGATCGGATTCGCAATGGCCTTGCCTGGCATAGCGCAGGGGCGGCCGTATCTGCACTCGCATATGCTGGCGGTAAATCCTGATTACCGCAACCGGGGCATCGGCCGGCGGCTCAAGCTTTTCCAGCGGGAGGAAGCGCTGGCGCGAGGGATCCGGCGCATGGAGTGGACGTTCGATCCGCTAGAAATCAAGAACAGCTTCCTCAACGTCGCGAAACTGGGCGCGGTCGTCCGCCGCTACGCGCCGAACTTTTATGGTGTATCCTCATCTCGGCTGCATGGCCAGGTTCCCACGGATCGGCTTTACGCCGAATGGTGGCTGGATAGCGATTGGGTTTGCTCGGTTCTCACCGGCAAATCGGTTGCGGTTCCCGCAGTAGAGCAGGAAATCTCAGTACCGCATCAAATAGCTCAGTGGAGGCACTCACCTGCGGATCAGGAACGCGTCCTTGACATTCAAACCAGGAATCGCGAGCATTTTCAACAGGCCTTCTCCAATCAGCTCGCCGTAGTTGGCTTTAGGATCGATGCAGAGGGGAACGGGATTTTTCAGCTTGGGCAATGGCGGCAGCCCGAACTTCCCGTTGCGCCGCCCTAGATAGGGCCACGAGTGCGGCCTTCGAAAGTCGCGTAAAATTAACCAGGCTCCCCACACTCACCACAAACCGATATCGAGCGGGTTTTCATGAAGATTGAATCGATCGTCCTGCGTGAGCTCAGCATGTCCTTGATCAACCCTTTTGCCACCAGTTTTGGAGAAACCAGGGATCGGCGGGTACTGCTGGTGGAAGTCCATGCCGAAGGACTTACGGGCTGGGGCGAATGTACCACCGGAGAGCATCCCTACTTCAGCGAAGAGTCCACGGATACAGCGTGGGTTACGATTTTGCAGGAACTCGTGCCCTTGCTGACGGCTACCGAAGAGCAGAGCGGGGGCAAGTGTCCCGGGATCTTTCGCCCGGTCCGCGGACATCGCATGGCCAAGGCTGCGATCGAGAATGCATTGTGGGATCTGGAAGCGCAGATGCGCCGCATTCCTTTGTATGAGCTGTTGGGCGGAACCCGGGAGACCATTGCCTGCGGAGTTTCGATCGGCATCCAGTCATCGCTGGAGAAGCTTTTGGAGAAAGTAGAGGAAGCAGTCTCCCAGGGCTACCAACGGATCAAGTTGAAATGCAAGCCGGGGCTCGATGTGAAGATGTTTGAAGCCGTTCGCCATCGATGGCCGGATATCCTTCTCAGCTGCGATGCCAATTCCGCCTACCGCCTGCGCGACTCAGACCACCTCACTACCTTCGATCAATTCAACCTGCTCATGATTGAACAGCCTTTGTGGGCTGATGACTTTTACTTCCACGCCATGCTGCAGCAGCGTCTCGAGACCGCCATCTGTCTCGATGAATCGATCCGCAATCGACGGGATGCGCTGGCCGCTATCGAGATGGAGTCCTGCCGCATCATCAATGTGAAGCTCGGCCGGGTAGGGGGCTTCAGCGAGGCGATCGCCATCCATAATGCGACCCAGGAACGCGGGATCCCGGTATGGTGTGGTGGCATGTTGGAGAGCGGCATAGGCCGGTCGCACAACATTGCTTTGTCGACGCTGGAGAATTTCTCTCTGCCGGGAGATGTCTCCGCCTCCAGGCGCTACTGGAAAGAAGACATCATCGAGCCTGAGGTCACTGTATCCGCCGCAGGCGAGATTCGCGTACCCCAAACCCCCGGTCGCGGCTTTGCAGTGCGCACCGACTTGATCGAACGGCTTACCGTTCGCAAAGAAGAGATCAAGGCCATGGCGCTGGTCTCCTGATCCCATAGGAGATGAGATGACTCCCCAGGAAGAATCCATGCTCAACGACCTGATCGGTCGTGTGGAGCAAACGCAACTCACCGAGAAAGATCCGGAAGCGGAGCAGCTCCTGAACCAGAGGCTGGCCCGTAACCCTAATGCGCTCTACATCCTGGCGCAAACTGTGCTAGTGCAGAATTATGCTCTGGAGCAGGCTCAGGGGCAACTTAACCAGCTGCGGCAACAGACCCAGGCACTACAGCAGCAGCCCGCCCACACCACCAGCTTCCTGGGCAACTTGCTAGGTCACCGTGACCCTGCGCCGCCGCCTCCGCCACCACCGCAACCTGGCTACGGAGCCTCGCCCTACGGTCAGCCCTGGAACCAGCCGCCCGTGTACCAACCCGGGTATGGACCGCCTCCTCCCGCACCGGGCGGTGGCTCGAGCTTCTTACGCACGGCCGCAACGACCGCGGCGGGCGTAGCGGCCGGCGCGCTGGCGTTCCAGGGGATCGAATCTCTGATGGGTGGGTTTGGTCATTCCGCCGGTTTCGGTGGGGGTAGTGGATTCTTTGGCGGTGGCGAAGGCCGGCCAGAAGAAACCGTCATCAACAATTACTACGATGACCCCGGCCGCGAACCTGGGCGCCTCGACAATACCAGCCTGGGCGACAGCGGCAGGGATGCCACCGACCTGCAGCAGGCAAGTGACGACTTGAGAGACGATGGGAGCGATCAGGACGATTCGAGTTTGGACGATACGTCCTACGATGACTCGTCCTTCGATGATTCCTCAAGCGGGGACGATTTGGCGTAAGACGCGTCGGGGCGCGTCGATGGACTGCTTTAACTTGGCAGATTACGGCGATGTAGTCCCAGATGAGATCCAAGTCGCGGCCGGCACCCTCGCTCAGGATATAAGGGGTCACGGGCCGGTCTTGCGCCGCTGCTCAGACTTCCGTGCGAGCCGATTGCGGGCATCCGCTGGGGAGATCTGTTGCCCACGGTCAAGGGTCTCCAGACGATGGCCGAGTTCCTGGTTAAACCCCGCTAACTGGACAGAGCGTGCATGGTCGCGCTCTTCAAGTAGCCTCAGCGCTTCCCGAACGACTTCGCTTGCGGAATTGTAGCGGCCCGATTCCACCTTGGCGCTTACGAATTTCTCCAACTCGGTAGTGAGAGAAACGTTCATAGGTCGACTCCTCGTGCCCGCATTAGCTCCAATAACAAACATTATCAATCTTCGCTATCTGAAGGTCGAGATTAAGCAAGTTCAAAAGCCAGCAGATGAACCCTACCTGGACGCGACCTGGGCTCCGCCGGGAATCTTCTGGAGTAGCCGAATGGCTTCCTGGTAGCCCAGTTCCTGCGGCTGTATCTTGAAATCGCTGAAATCTTCCGTGGTCGAATAGTCCACGCTCTTTAACATCAACAACTTGCCTTGCAGATTCAGCTTCATGTGGATAGTCTCCCAGTGATGCAGGCCGACATCGGCGTTTTGCACCAGGATGCTGCCGCCCTTGTACAACCGGCCGAGCACGCCCCAGCCGAAGTTCACATCGGAGATCAGATGGGCATCGATCTTCACCAGCCTTAATTGCGCCTGGTCTACCCATAGCTCGCCCACCATGCCGTGGTAAACCTCGCCTTCCCGGTCGGGGGGCGTAAAAGCCGGGTTTGGCCGGAATTTCAAGCGGTAACAGAGCCCGTTCGGGCCCTCCACCATGCCGTCAAAGGTATAGAGAAAGGCATCGGGAAGCATGCGGACCATTTCGTCGCCCCGGGCGCTGTCTTCCTGCTCCTTCTTGTGCCGATGTTCCTGTATTTCGGGATGGGCCAACAGGTTATTCAGCCGATCAATCTCAGCCTGTTCCTCCTCCGGAGGCAGCGGTTTGCCGTCTTTCTCGATCAGCCGGGCAACATCCCCATCTTTGGTCTCGACAATCTCCTTGACCATGCTCCCCTTGGGGTCCACCTTGTGTTGGCGATAGCTGAAAGAGTGTCCCGGCTTGGTGGAATGTAGCTCGTTCCAGCTGGCGTCGCGGACGATTTTCGCCGGGTCAATCGCCGGATTTCCGTTCTGGGAAAGGTCTTGGCCGCACGCTGCGGGAGCGGTGGCAAGAAATAAGGCCCCGGCGAGCATGGCTCCTCCCAAAGGAGCCGAAACCGACCGAAAATGCTTCGAAAATCGCATAGCGTTACCTGCGTAAGGCATAAGGCAATACCTTTCAGTTTACATCTGTGGGCCATCGAGCGGTCTAACCCTCTTTGACGGTTGCGATTGACTTCGCTCCTTGCGTATAGTTCGGGCAGAGAGCCTGCAACTGCAGGGAGGCACCCGATGAATGCAGGAGATAGCGCCGTCGCCGTGATCGGCAAGTCGGTGCAGATCCGCGGCGAGGTAAAGGGAAGCGAAGATTTGATGGTGGATGGGCATGTCGAGGGGACGATAACCCTGGTCGAAAGCCGGCTCACCATCGGCCCTAACGCCCATGTGGCTGCGAACGTGTCAGCGCGGGACGTGGTCCTGCTGGGCCAGCTAAGTGGCAATATCTCCGCCACTGGGCGGGTGGAATTACGCGATGGCTGCGATTTGGTCGGAGACATTTCCGCCGCACGCCTATCAATCGAGGAGAGCGCTCATTTTCGCGGCAACGTAGAACCGTTAGCGGGCGAAAAGGGAGCTGGCGTTGCACCGGCGAAAGGCGCCGAAGTTCCGGTTGCGACCTCTCCAGCCAAACATTAAATCGAATGCTGGAGGGCTAAGTAATGATGAGCATATTTCCCGCAGGCAGCACTGGCCTGCGGTCAAAAACCGATGACGTGATGCGCAATATTTTCGGCAAAACACAACACGGTGCTCAGGCCACGGGAACTCCCACAGTCCTCACCGGTCCGCGGGTGCCCAGACACTCCAGTGCCTGGAAGGATCTACTTAAGTATCTCAAGTCCGAGCAGGGCTTGCGGATTCTGGATATCGGGCCCACCTCTCCGACCAACATCAATTTCCTCACCACGCTGGGCCATGGAGTGTACATGGCGGACGTGGTGAACGAGGCCTTGCGTGGCAACTGGGTGAGCGCGCCGGACGAGAACGGCGTGTCCCAGTTCGACGTGGAAGGCTTTCTCGATAACAACCTGGATTTTGCGGGCAGGGAATTCGACGTCATCCTGCTCTGGACTACGCTGGACTATGTGCCTCAGGCGCTGGTCGGGCCCATGATCAAGCGGCTCCGCTCAACCCTGCGTCCAGGGGGCCGCGTACTGACGTTCTTCCATACCCGCAACAACGGCCCCGACACCGGTTTCTGCCGTTACCACGTGACCGACAGCGACACTATCGAGACGCAGGAAACCACAGGCTACGCGGTACAGCACGTCTATACCAATCGGACCATTGAGAAGCTGTTCGAGACCTACAACAACACTAAGTTCTATCTGGCGAAAGACAACCTCTACGAAGTCATCATCACTCGCTGATCTTCCACAATAGCTGGCGCAGGATGCCGATCCATCGCCGGGCGTCGGACTGACTCAGGTTCAAACGCCGGACCATGCGGCGCACTGCACCGGGATCTGCGGCCGCCGGACGACGGTGGGCGTATCCAATCGATGTCAGCATTTCCGCCAGCAGGCTCGTGACCCGTTCCAGGTCTTCTGCCTGTGCCGCGGGCTGCGATTCCGCTGGGGCCGCCGCACCTTCGTACCTTACCAACTCGTACAGGCAGACGGCTGCCGCCTGTCCCAGGTTCATCGACGCGTGACGCAGACCTGGAGTCTGGTACATGGGAATGGTCATGAGCCAGTGGCAGTGGCTCATCGCATCGTTGCTCAGACCGGTTTTTTCCGATCCAAAGAGCAGGGCTACGCGCCCGGTCGCTGCCGTGGAACACAATAGAGTGCCGGCTTGCGCCAGCGTATACAGCGAATGTTCCTGCTTTCGTTCCCCCACGGCCGTAGTACCTACGACCAGGCTGCAATCGGCCACTGCCTCGGCGACGGTGGGGAACTCCCGCGCCGCGGCAAGGATATCGGACGCATCCACGGCTGACTTGGCTTTCTCAAAGCCGACAGAGTAGTCATTTACCAGCCGCAAATCGGCGAAGCCAAAACCGTGCATAGCCCGTGCGACGGCGCCGATGTTGTTAGGATTGCGCGCGCGTACCAGCACCACGGTAATGCGGGCACGCTGCTCCTCGCTCAGCATCGCTCTCTTAGGTGGTCAAAAGGGTCACCGAGCGCAGATCGAGTCCCGAAGGGACGACTGGAGGCTTCCACGGCACTGATTCGAACGGTGGAAGACTGCAGATCCCTCGCTACGCTCCTAATGAACAACCTCCTGGTGAGGCAGTGGAACGAGTTGGAAGCCGAGGGCGAAGGCTTGTTTGTGCAAGCGATGTTGGTGACGGATGTTTTGCTTTTGTTCTTCCTTGGCGAAGACACTCTCATCGTAAGCGGTGCGGGTGCTGATGAGGTGGTAAACGATGCGGGCGAGCTTATGAGCCGCAGCGGTGACGGCTTGCGGAGCGCCAAGACGCGACCGCATGCGACGGTAATAGACTCCCAGGTAGGAGTGGCTTTTATGCAGCGCCTGTGCAGCCAGTCGCAGCGCAGCGGCAGCACGGCTGTTGGACTTGCGGGTTTTTGAAGAGAGAACTTTGCCTCCACTCTTCTTGCTCCCGGGACATAACGTCAGCCAACTGGTAAAGGCCGCTACATTGGGGAAACGTCTCAGATCGGTTCCAATCTCGGTCACCAGCGTATGCACCGTCAGCGCACTCAGACCGGGAACGCTCAGTAAGTCGGTACCCAGCACGCGATACAGTTCCTTGCCCATGTCGAAGTGGAACTGATTCTTACGCCGTTTGCCTCCTTTCCTCTCCAGCGACGCCGGCGGCTGGCCCCCGTTGGGTCCGTCGGGTAATTGGCCCATGCCTTGCTCTAACTCACGGTCGCAGGCCACCAGCATCTTCTGGTATTGCCGGTAGGCCTCCAGCGACTGACGCAGCGTAAACAGATGCTCCGAGCGATAGTTGCCTACCAGCGACTTGATCACCGTCTCTCGGTCCGCATGGAGGCGCCCGTCGGCCAGACTGGCCAACTGCTCCCCATCCCGCTTGCCAGCCAAAATGGCGTCCAAAATCGCCAGTCCACTCTTACCCGTCAGGTCGCTGAGCACATGATGAATCTGAAGATTCATCTGGGTCAGCGCTTTCTGCATATGCTGCACATGCACCGCTGCCATCTCCACCAGGTTGGCACGATGACGACTGAGCGCACGCAGAGCGCAGATCGCACTCTCTGGACGGAACGAGGCACGCAGCAATCCCACCGAATGCAGATACTGCAACCACTGGCAATCCCTCACGTCGGACTTCCGTCCAGGTACATGCTTCACATGGCGGGCATTGACCAGACACACCCGTATTCCAGCATCCTCCAGTACCTCGTAGACCGGAATCCAGTACACCCCGGTCGCCTCCATCGCCACGGTGGTAATGCCGCAATGCTGCAACCACTTCGCCATCGCCTGCAAGTCCTCGGTGAAGGTCGCAAAACAACGTACCGGCTCCGCATCCCGATCCCCCGCCACAGCTACGTAAATCTCCGTCGCTCCCACATCGATCCCAGCCGCATTGGGCTCGATGCACTCTAAACTCAAACTCCCCCCACGCCCTCTTTCCTTTCCCATCCTTCCTCCCTCAGACTGGGCTAAAAGGCCAGGCGGCCGATATCTGTAATCTCCAAAACGGGATCGCTGGCAAACTCGCTCAACGTCACCAATCTCTCTACCACGCAGCCTGGAACCACACTCGGGATCGGGCTCTTACGCTCCAATCGGGCGCCGGCCTACTTCCTTCGCCTCAGTCCTATCTAGACTAAAACCTCCGCCCTCGCCTCGTTCATTCCTTCCTTGACTTGCCGCAGGCAAGTCAGCCACTCGGGATGACAAAAAGGGGAGGGTCGTTGTGGGGAGAGGACCGTTGCCAACGGACAAGGCGATTGAGATGCGAGGGACCAATAGCAACACTCGCTCTCTCCTTCGACAACCGCCCTCTACTCACAACTACCCTCTCCTTTTTGTCATCCCGAGCGAAGCGAGGGATCTGCAGTCTTCCACCGTTCGAATCAGTGCCGTGGAAGCCTCCAGTCGTCCCTCCGGGACTCCATCTAACTAGCATGGAAATCACGGCCCTTCCTTTCCGGACCGAATCCGAAGATCAGGAACAAACAGAAGATGACGCACACCTCGAAAAGGGTGAGCGCCCATTGATAACCGAAGTGCTTGCGCAGGGTGAATTCCACTACCACCGAGGGCGCCGCAATCAAGACTCCAAGCTGATAAACGACCCCAGGAAATAAGCTGCGCACACTGCTCGGGGAAAGCTCGTTCAGGTGAGCGGGAATCACTCCAAACGCACCCTGCACACCGAACTGCATGGCGAACGAACCAATGGCCAGCAACACGATGGTCGATCCAAAAGCCCACAGGGGAATCGAGAGCGCACAAATGGTCAGAGCCAGGATGATCGCCAAGCGGCGTCCCAGGCGATCGGAGTAATGACCGATGACGAGGGCGCCTAAGATGGCGCCGATGTTGTACAGAATCGCCAGGTTCGAGACCACGGCGTTGGAAAATTTGTGCACCGTCTTGAGAAAGTCCGGATACAGATCCTGCGTACCGTGAGACAAGCAGGTGATCGCAGTCATCATCAACACCAGGTACACAAAGTCTTTCTTGTGCTCCCACAAAACCCGGATCACCTCGCCAAAATTGGCCAGCCGGTGCTTCTCCCACGAACTGGATTCAGGGGAAAGCAACGTAAGCACCGCGATCACAGCGGCGAGAACCAGGCCGCAAAGAAACATCCAGCGCCATCCAAAACGTGGTTCGATGGTGCGTAGGGCGACCGCTGCCAGTAAGTAGCCACCGGAATAACCCGCCTGCATAATCCCGGAAAAGAGTCCGCGCCAGCGTTTCGGAGAACTCTCCATCACCAGCGAGGCGCCGATGCCCCAATAGCCGCCCATCCCGATCCCATAAAGTCCCCGCAGGACGACGAACACGAAGTAGCTGGGCGCGAAGGGAGTAAGTGCGGTGATGATGGAGAAATAGAGCACGCAGGCAACGAGAGGACGGCGGCGGCCATAGCGATCGGCCAATGACCCCAGCACCAGAGCACCCACCGGCCGCATAGCCAGCGTGATGGTGATGGTCCAGACGATGTCGCCTTTGCCTACATGGAAGTTGTTGGCGAGAACATCCACCAGGAAGACCAGCACGAAGAAGTCAAACGCATCGAGGATCCAACCCAGAATTCCGGAGGAGACGGCGAACCCCCATCGGGGGGAGATCGTTTCTGTGTGGGTGACGGCGCTGATCGCATCCGAGCCCGGCCGGGATTGCTTCATCCATTTCATCTATAGTCTCGCTAAGGTTAGACCGCCATCCAGAACCAGAACTGCGCCGGTTGCGTAAGGGAGCTCCCCGCGCGCCAGCATGCTGACGGCAGTACCGATATCCTCCGGGGTTCCCCAACGTTTTTCGACGAGAAGACCGCCCTCGATCAGAGCGTCGTACTTGCCTTTCACTCCCTCGGTCATATCGGTTTCTATAATGCCGGGACGCACTTCATAGACGCCGATGCCGTACTCTGCCAAACGGACGGCCCACAGCTTGGTGGCCATGGCGATGCCCGCTTTGGAGATGCAGTAGTCGCCCCGGTTTACGCTGGCGACGGTAGCCGACACAGAACTGATATTGATGATCGAATGCTGTTTTGCGGGTTGGCGAATCATCCACGCGGCGACGCTCTGGGTAAGAAAATACGGGCCGCGAAGATTGGTGGCGATCAGTTCGTCGAAGCTCTCTTCGCTGGCCTCGAGGACATCCGCGCGGACCCGAGGCGCGATCCCGGCATTGTTCACCAGAACGTCGAGCCGGCCAAGCTGGGCTTCGATGATCGCCAAAAGATGTTTGCGGTCGGCCGCTGACGCCACATCCGCCTGGACATAAAGGGACGCCGGGCTGCATTCCCTCAACTGTTCGAGCACCGGTTGCACTTGCTCGGCGGGGCGCCTGCCGGTGATTGCTAGGGTAAAGCCTGCTTCCGCTAGCTTGCGTGCGATCCCCAGACCAATGCCGCGAGTACCCCCGGTGACCAGCGCCACTCTATCCCTATCCGGCATGGTCTGTTCCGAAGAAGGTGTAATAACGCGCGTCCGCGAGCCTGTTAATCAGCAGGCAAAGCTCCAGCAGATGGTAGTCGCCCCACATGCAGGCCTCGCCGTGGGGGATTTTCGCATCCGGCGGAATGTAGTCCCATCCGTTGGGACGATGGTAGATGCTGTGCAGCAATAGACCTTCATGTTGCGGGTCGACTGCGAGATAGGGTTCCTGCAGTAGCTCGTTGGCAACGGTGAGGCCGGCTTGCGTGTAGACCGTGCCCTCTGCACCCAGAAGATGGCCAAGGCGAAGCAATCCCTGCGCGGCGATGGCGCTGGCTGACGCGTCGACCGGCTCGTAATCGTTGTAAGGATCAGCCGGTTTTCCCTGCCAGTTGCCCAGCTGGCCTAACTGGGGTGCTCCGGTATCCCAGTAGCAGATGCCATCCGATGCGCTTGCCTGTTGAATATAGAAATCGCAACAGGCCCGCGCTGCTTTCTCTAGCAGAGCCATGGTCTCTTGCTTGTCTGCAGGTACATCTACGGATTGAAGGTACTCGATCAGCTCAGGGAAGCCGAGCATAGCCCAGGCAAGACCTCGCGTCCAGGTTGTGAAGGGCGAGTAGCCCTGCTGCGAAGACGGGCAGCGGAAGACCCCACTTGCCGGATTGAAGATGGCTTCGTGTACCGTCCGGCCGCGCAGTTCGGGTGTGTCGTAGTGATCCCGGCCCTCGCCGTAATAGATGTTGAACAGGGCAGAGGTTTTTGCGTGGGTTAGCGCTCTTTCCAGCAAATCGACGCGCTGGTCTTGTTCTGCTTGCAGGGTGTGGCCCAGCATGTGGGCCATGCAGCAAATGCGCAGAGTGCGAATGGTGTCGATGAACAAGGAGTGGCTGCCATTAAAGGAGTAGATGTAACCCAGACCATCCTTCAGGCCGGTCCAGCGCGCGGCCTGCACCGCACCACTTACCTTTAACGCCAGCTCGTAAAACTGCAGCTCCGAAGGGTTGTTGGGAATGCGTCCTTCGAGCATCAAGCGCCGCAGATGGCCGTAGGTGGAGATGTTATTGAAGCCATGGTCGTGCACACCGGTATGGCTGAGGTGTTCGGCCATATCGCTCGCAACGTGCCGCTTGGCCAGCGTGAGCAGGTCTTTGTTTCCCGTCAGCTCGAAGCACAACAGGGCATTGCCGTATTGGAACCCCTGGGTCCACTGCGTCCAACTGCGCGCCGTGTAGCGGCCCGCGATTGTCATGACCGGGGCGCCGTCGGTGACTTTCCAACGCCGGTCAAGGCGCAACGTTTTCTCCGAGGCCAGCTGTAGCGTGCGCTCAACAGCCGGGGACAGATCCTTAGCTTTCAAGGTTTGATTGGATTGCAACCTGGCTCCTTAATCTTTAAACGAATGCGGTGAAGCGCTCGATCATTTGTTCGAGCACCTGGTCCGGATCGGTATCCCAGATGACGCGGTTGAATATTTCCACTTCGATAGGGCCGTCATAGCCGGCTTGATCGACCGCCTGCCGCAGCATCCGGTTATTGATGACGCCATCGCCCATCATCCCTCGGCCGAGAAGCAGGTCGGGTAAGGGAACCAGCCAGTCGTTGACATGAAAACCGTAGATCCGGCCTCTCGCTTGTTCGATCAATGAGAGCACCTGCGGATCCCACCAGATGTGAAAGACATCGAGGACCAGGCCGACTTCCTGGGGAGCATACGCGGAGGCAAGTTCCAATGCTTGGCCGATTGTGACCAAGACGGACCGCTCAGCCGCGTACATGGGATGGAGGGGTTCGAGGCCGAGCTTGACCCCGTGCTGGCGAGCATAGGGAACCAGGGCAGCGACCCCATCCGCAACCATCTTTCTGGCTTCACCCAGGCCTACTTCCGCCCCGCCACCCACGACCAGGACCAGGGAGTCGGCATGAAGCGCCGCGGCCTCATTGACCGCGCGGTAGTTGTCTTCGAGGTTTTTTTGCCGGCCGGCTGCTGTCGGATTGGGGAACATCCCGCCGCGGCACACGCTCGAGACATGGAGGCCAGCGTCTTTTACCAACCGAACGCTGGTGGCCAGGCCTGCCTCTTCGATCTTGTGCCGCCAGAGCGCGATGGAAGGGATACCATGGCGCACGCAGCCGTCGACCGCCTGGCTAACGCTCCAGTTGGAGACGGTGATTTGATTGAAAGAGAGCCGGGTGATCTCAGCCATGCCTGGGTGCTTACTTCAAGCCTCCACCAGGTATGAGATCGGAAATGGTTTCGCCAATCATGGTCCAGCGTTAGCCTAGGGGAGGCTGGACGGCAAGTCAACGAAATGCTGCGGGAGGGGCGCCGCAGGGCCGGGTTCGGAACTTGAGGATCTTTCTCTACCAAAGACCACGGGTGCCCCACATCTCGCTCGTTTTTCGGGAGATGTGGGATACCACCGCCCTCAATATTCCCTCCCCCGTTTCCTATGGTGCTGCTAGGACGCAACTACGCGGGCCACTTCCACTCCCGGATCTCCTTCTGATCGATCCCGTTCTGGTGGGCGTAGTTGACGGCTTCGATGATCTGCCCCCTCAGCCAATCAACGGTATGCGCGCCCTTCTCCGCTAGCTTAGGTACGCGTTCAATGACGTCGATGGCCAGGTTGAAGCGGTCCACCTGGTTCAAGATCGCCAGCTCCAGCGGCGTGTTGATGTTGCCTTTCTCCTTATACCCACGCACATGGAAATTTGCATGGTTCGTCCGCCGGTAGGTCAGCTTGTGGATCAACGAGGGGTAAGCATGGAAATTGAAAATCACCGGCTTGCTCTTGGTAAACAGCCCGTCGAACTCACGATCGGTCATGCCGTGCGGGTGTTCACGATCCGGCATCAGGCGGAAGAGATCGACCACGTTGATGAACCGTAATTTCAGTCCTGGGCATCGTTCCCGAAGAATTGCCGCGGCTGCCAGCGCTTCGGAGGTGGGTATGTCGCCCGCGCAGGCAAGGACTGCATCCGGCTCCTCCCCGGCGTCGGTGCTGGCCCAGTCCCATATGCCGATACCCTTGGTGCAGTGCTCGACCGCGTCTTTCATCTCCAGGTATTGCAAGTGCGGCGCCTTGTCGGCAACGATCACATTGACGTAGTTGACGCTGCGCAGACAATGGTCGGCCACGCTCAACAAGCAGTTCGCATCGGGCGGCAGATAGATACGCGTCACTTCCGGACTCTTGTTGGTCACCACATCCAGAAATCCAGGATCCTGGTGGGTGAAACCGTTGTGGTCCTGCCGCCACACCAGCGACGTGATCAGCAGGTTGATCGAGGAGATGGGCGCCCGCCACCGGATCTCCAGCTTGCTCTTCTCCAGCCACTTGGCGTGCTGGTTGAACATGGAGTCGATGATGTGCACGAAGGCCTCGTAAGAGGAGAAGAACCCGTGCCGGCCGGTCAGAACATATCCTTCGAACCATCCTTCGAGGGTGTGCTCACTCAACATCTCCATCACCCGCCCGTTCTGGGCCAGGAAACCGCCGTCCGCGTCTTCCGGCAGCATCTCCTCCATCCACGTCTTACCGCTGGCCTCGTAGATGGCTTGCAATTTGTTGGAAGCCGTTTCGTCCGGCCCGAATACGCGGAAGCTGGTCATGTTACGGCGCATCACGTCGCGCAGGAAATGGGCCGTCACATCCGTCGATGAGACTTCTATCTGACCTGGCTTGGTTACTTTGACCGCATAGTCGCGAAAATCGGGCATTTGCAGCGGCCTCCTTAACAGGCCACCGTTGGCATGGGGATTGGCGGTAATGCGCCGCGTACCTTTCGGCGCCATTTCCCGCAACTCCTCGATCAACCTCCCTGACTCGTCGAACAACTCCTGCGGACGATAACTGCGTAGCCACCCTTCCACCTCTGCCAGGTGCGGCGGATTGGTTTGCGGGTCGAGGATTGGGATCTGATGCGCCCGCCAGAAACCTTCGACCTTGTGCCCGTCCACTTCCTTGGGGCCCGTCCAGCCCTTGGGTGTGCGCAGAATGATCATGGGCCACTTGGGCCGCTCAACCGGCTGCCCCTTGGGCGCTTTGCGCGCTTTCTCCTGAATGGCGCGGATCTCCAGCACGCAGCCCTCCATGACCTCAGCCATTTTGGCGTGCATCTTGTCCGGGTCATCGCCGGCCACCACGTATGGCGTCCACCCCAAGCCCCTCATGAGCATGTCGAGCTCTTCAGGCGGTATCCGGGCCAGGATGGTGGGGTTGGCAATCTTGTATCCGTTCAAATGCAGAATGGGAAGTACCGCGCCATCGCGCACCGGGTTGAGAAATTTGTTGGAGTGCCAACTGGTGGCCAACGGCCCTGTCTCCGATTCTCCGTCCCCGACCGCTACGGTTACGATCAGGTCGGGATTGTCGAACGCGGCGCCGAAGCCATGGGAAAGGCTGTACCCGAGTTCGCCGCCCTCGTGAATCGATCCCGGAGTTTCCGGAGTGCAATGGCTGCCAATGCCCCCAGGAAAAGAGAATTGCTTCAGGAACTTCTGCATCCCTTCGGCATCCTGGCTCTTATCCGGATAGATCTCCGAATACACCCCTTCGAGATAGCAGTTGGAGAGGGTCGCCGGGGCTCCATGCCCGGGACCCGAAAGGTAGATCATGTCGAGGTCGTACTTCTTGATCAGCCGGTTCATATGGACCCAGATGAAGCTCTGCCCGGGATCTGATCCCCAATGCCCCAACAAGCCGGTTCTTGATGTGCTCGGGCTTCAGCGGCTCACGCAGCAGAGGGTTCGAGCACAGGTACAGCATGCCGGCGGAGAGATAGTTGCAGGCGCGCCAGTAGGCATTCATTTTCCTGATTTCATCGGCGGTCAGAGGCTCGGTTGCCGCTACGGAAAGGGTCTCGACGTTGCTCATAGTTCCTCCTGTGGTTGCTGTTAATCAGTCGCGTTCCATCTGTCCTACATGCATCGCAATCGTTCGATCTTCCTGGGCCGTGACCACCCAGACGGCCACTCCGGAATTGGCGCCACTCACCCGCCGCAGCTCATCGCCACCCGCTTCATTGGCAGCCGCATCGAGCACGATTCCGCACGATTCGAGTCCGCTCAAGATCTCTGCCCGGGACTGTACATCGTGTTCGCCGATGCCACCGGTGAACACCAGGGCGTCCAGGCCACCCAATAGCCAAACATAAGCGCCTATTGCTTTCCTTACGCTGCGGCAGAAGACCTCAATCGCCAGCTTCGCATCCGCGTTCCCTGAGGCAGCCGCTTTGCGCACCCCGCGCATGTCGTTCGGTAATCCGGAGAGCGCCACCATCCCAGCCCGATGATTCAACATGCCTTCCACCGACGCCCAGGCAGCATCGCGGTCACCCTTTGCCTGCCGCAACAAATAGAGGACCAGCCCGGGATCGAGATCGCCGGGCCGGGTGCCCATCACTACGCCGCCGGTCGGTGTAAGCCCCATGGTGTTATCCACCGAGCGTCCGTCCACCAATGCGGTCACGCTGCAGCCGCTGCCCAGGTGGGCGATCACCATGCGTCGGGGAAACGGTGTTTTGGTCCGGCCTGAAGCGTCCCGCATATCGTCCACCACGCCTTCGCAGGAAAGCCCATGGAACCCATATCGGCGCACCCCTTGCCGGCGATACTCGACCGGGATGGCGTAGGTCGAAGCTTCCGCGGGCATGGTCTGGTGGAAGATGGTGTCGAAGCATGCATAGTGACGCGCCTGGGGAAATCTCCCCATCATGTCGCGGATCAATCGGATCGCTTCGGGATCGTGCAAGGGGGCGAATGCCACTGCCTGCTCCAGATCCTCGAGGACTTCTTCTGTGATCTTCTGATGCTGGTGGAGCAGTGGTCCGGGATGCACTACCCGGTAGCCAACCGCGTCGATCGGCGGCATGCCGGACCTACAAACTGCGTTCTCCAGGAGCGTCATCGGATCCTGTTTGGATGCGTCTTTGCCCTCGGGAGCAGCATTGCTCAGCTCCCGCCCCTCGGCATCGCGAAAGGTGAATCCGAGGGCGGGGCCGCCCACTCCGCTGATTTCGCCGGCGAACAGAGCGCGTGGCCAGGAGAACTCTTGCCCTTGAATTTCCTTCTGGGCGGTCTCGAAAACCGAAAATTTGATAGACGATGAACCACTGTTGATAACCAGTATGTGCACACCACCACCCGGCCGCTCCTGGCGGATTCTTCCAAGCTACACCCGCCGTGTGTGACACAGATGAATTCCACAGGTCATGCGTAGTAGATAGAGTCGGCTCCGATACACCGTAAGCATCAGATTCTTCACCCACATACAGCCCGTGGCCGACGAGTAGAGAGAACCGGCGGGAAGAGGACCGCCGCCCCCTTGGTTCTTTGTAGAATCGTGGATCCGCCGGGCCGAGCTCATGGAGCCTTGGGGACCAGTCAAACCGCGCGGTCACGAGCGGTCTCCGCAGTTGAAGCTCGCGAAAAGATCGGTTGACGGTGCTTTCTTCCGCATGATAGGTTGACGGCCGTCAAATGAAACGGCGGTTGCACGATGCGAAGTATAGGGGGATGGCAGATCCCTGCTTAATGAACCAACGAAGTTAAAAGTTCAAATTTTGGCGAGAAAACGATTTCTGGGAGGCGGTTCGATGTTAAAGCGTATTGGGGTATTTCTAAGTATCTCGTTGCTGGCAGGTTCGACTCTGCTGGCGCAAACTAGCGGCACCATCTTAGGACATGTCAGCGACACGACGGGGGCGGCTGTTCCCGATGTCACCATCACCCTGACCAACACGGGCACGAACACCACCCGCACGACCGTTTCGACCAGCGACGGCGACTATACGTTTCCAGACGTACCCCCGGGATCCTACAACGTTGAGGCCACCCATCCGGGCTTCAAGGCCGTAACCGCTGGGAACGTGCAACTGCAGGTGCAGCAATCGTTGACCCAGAATTTTGCGCTCCAGGTCGGAGAGGTTACGCAAACCGTATCCGTTTCAGCCGCAGCCGCCCTTCTCCAGACGCAGAACTCCTCCCTTGGCACTGTGGTTCCAACTCAGACCCTCGCCGAGGCGCCGGTGAACAATAGAAACTACCTGAACCTGGCGGCGCTCTCGGCGAACGCGAACGTCGTGTCACCGACCCAAGGCCAGGCCGGCGCGCGGCTGGGAGGCGCCCGCGCCAACGAGAGCATATCGGTGGGCGGCTCGCGCATCATGTTCAACCACTACACGCTCGATGGCGTCAACAACACCGATGTGGACTTCAACACCTTTGTGGTCCAGCCCTCCATCGACGCCATCCAGGAAATGAAGGTGCAAACCGGCGTCTATCCCGCCCAATACGGTTACAACTCGACCCAGGTCAACGTGGTCACCAAGAGCGGCACTAACAATTATCACGGCGCCGGCTTCTACTTCCTGCGCAACAATTACGCGGACGCACTCGGGTATAACTACTTCTATCCCACTCCTCTCCCAAAGGCGCTCCCGTATAAGTACAACGACTACGGATTCGTGCTCAGCGGACCGATCTCGATTCCCCACGTCTTCAACGGCAAGAACCGCTTCTTCTTCATGGTCAACGACGAATGGTATTCCCGAATCAGTTTCTCGAATACCGGCTACACCCTGCCGACGCAGGCCGTCCTGGGCGGCGATTTCAGCCAATACAAGGCAACCCCAACCGGGTCCGTCGTTCCCATCTACGATCCCGCAACCGGAAACCCAAATGGCACGGGCAGGACGCAGTTTCCGGGCAATGTCATTCCGGCGAGCCGCATCGATCCCATCTCCCTTAAGTTCATCCAGTTGTTCTACGCCCCGGCTCAGAACGGCCTATTCCAGAACAATTACACCTTCCTCACCAATCCGTAAGGGACACTCACGACGGCTTCAACGTGCGCGGCGATTACTACCTGTCCTCGAAGCAGCAGTTTGCCTTCCGCTTCAGCAATGGCCTGGAAACCAACCCCACTGCGACGTTCCAGACGGCGGGCGGAACAACCGGCAGCAATATCATCACCAGCTACTACCAGTACATGGGCTCCCACACCTGGACCCCCTCTCCCACGGTCGTCAACGTGGCCACGTTTGGCTGGACTAACTTCTATAATTCTCTCGGTCTCTACTCGCAGGGCGTCAATAACGCCGTGGGCAAGCTCGGGATTCCCGGCCTTCAACCCGGAATTTCGGCAACCTGGGGTATTCCCAACGTAGGCTTTTCGGGGGATATCTACCAGGGCATTGGCGACAGCACCGACGGTCCGTATGTGACCAAAGACCCCAATATCTCGATCAACGACAACCTCACCTGGGTGCGCGGCAAGCACTCCGTATCCTTCGGTTTCCAGTACGAGCGGCAGACCTTTAATGAGCTGGGCAACCAGTTCTCCCGTGGCGGATTCACCTTCCAGGCCAACGCTACCGCTGAGGAGAGCGCCCCTGGGAAGCTGGTTGCGAAAACCGGCTCCGCATTCGCAGACTTCCTGCTCGGCCAGCTTTACACTTCGGTGTATGCGGTACAGATCGCGCAGGCCGATTACAAGCGCAACGTCGAGGCCTTCTACGTCGACGATAACTATAAGTTCACGCCCAACCTCACCGTGTCTGCCGGCCTCCGCTATGAGCTAACTCCGCCCTGGCACGACACCCTGGGCAACGAGTTCATCGTGGATTTGCAAACCAACAACTCGCCCATCAGCCCGTTTGTTTCCGGGCCGGAGCCTCAGAGCGTGTGGCCCTTCTATCGGCGCCAGGGCACCTGCACCGACCCGTATCAGGGAGTTAACATCCGCTGGGTCACCTCCACTGGCGCTCCAGTGAGTCCGGGGCCGCAGTGCGCCAACGGCAATTTCCCCAACTCGCTGATGGAGACCGCCTACAACGACTGGGCGCCTCGCCTGGGCATTGCCTACACGCCGAACAGCACTTGGGTCATCCGCACGGGCTTTGGCCTGTATTACGACAATGACACCGCCAACGCCCGGTTCGACGTGGCCCGTAACCTGGCCGGGCGTGTCACGACCACCTCAGGAGGCGGGACTGCCGGCCTGAATACCATCAACTGGGGCAATGCGGTGGCCAGCGGCTCCGTTGCCAACATACCGCCGCCCTACTCCTACTCCAATGCGTACCGGCACAAAACGACGTACAACGAAGTCTGGCTGTTCGATGTCCAGAAGCAGCTCGGCCAGGATTGGCAGCTCGAGGCCGGATACCTGGGTTCGAAAAGCGATCATCTGTATGGCTTTCGCAATGCCAATTATTCGGTTCCGTACGGATTGCTCGGCGCCGCTGGGTACAATGCGAATGGTTCGCCGACGAGCATCCTGCAGCGTACGCCCTACCCGAACTATGGCGTGATTCAGTTAGTGCACGACCTGGGCAACGCGAATTACAACGCCTTTACCTTCCAGGTGAACAAGCGCTTCAGCAACGGCTTCAACGTCATCAGCTCCTACACCTATGCGAAATCGCTGGACGACACCAGCGGAATCCGCACCCAGTCATCGCAGCTCTTCCCGCAGAACGACATGTGCCTCAGCTGCGAATACGGGCCTTCGGACTTCGATGTGAAGCATCGCGTAGTTGGCGCGCTCATTTACAACCTGCCCATTGGCCCAGGCATGCTGTACGCGCCTTCGTCGAAGATCGTGGATGCGGTGATCGGCGGCTGGCAATTCACCGTCCTCGGCACCCTCCAGACCGGCGTACCATTCAACATGGGGTACAACGACAACAACGCCAGTACCAATACCATTTCCGGCGGCACATTCGCGACCCGGCCGAATTACGTCCCTGGACAGAGCTATTTCCAAGCCAACAAAAAGGCCGGAACCAGCGGCCAATGGGTGAATCTCGCGGCCTTTCCGGAGCCGGCCCCGGGTTTTCTCGGAAGCACGAGCCGCAACATGCTATACGGCCCGGGCTATCAAAATTTCGATATGTCCCTCGGCAAGACGTTTCAACATGCCCTACAACGAACACCACCAGTTACAAATCCGGTTTGACGCGTTCAACGCCCTCAACCACACCAACTTCGGCAACCCGAGCAAATTGTGAATGGGTCCAACGCGGGCAAAATCACGGGCTCAAATGCAGCTCCGGGAAGTGCAAATGGAGGTGCGAGGGAACTGGAGCTAGGCGCCAGGTACACGTTCTAAGGCAGTTTCGCAATTACTGTGGCCTGATAAAGATCGCGAGGTGAGGTTTTCTTTGAGGGAAAACCAAATGGCCGATCGCTTCCCGGATTTCCTGCGGCGCAGTACTGGCCGAGTACAACTATGTGCGACTTTCTTCACGGAAAGTCGCATGTAGTTCCGCGGTTCCACGAACCTCAAGAGGAAATCCGGGTTCGGTCTACACCAATTGCGAACTGCCGTAGCGTCGTATCTCGGGAGTTCGCTCAACCATTGCTGCTGTGATGCTGAGCCACGTTTGGCCGGTCTTTGATCGCCTATGACGTGGATGGCTGGGTATGTGCCTCAGTGTTTTGTAGGGGTCCCAAACAAACTCTTGACGGTCGTTTTTTCAGCGTGATAGTTTGAGCGCGTTATATGAAACCAGCGTTGCACGATGCGAAGCGGAGTACTCCTGTGCCATCGCTCGACGAAAGGGACATTCCATGAGTCAAGTTCACACGAAGATCAATGTTGAAGGGCGCGGCTGCGGCCTTGCCTACTGCCGGTATCTTCGCGCTCCCATCTCTGGCGCGGGCCATTGAAGATAACAGCACGCCGCAGCAGAGGCCCAAAGTCAAGATCACTGACATCCGCACCGCGCAGGTGCTGGTGCATGGGCCGCAAACCCACGTGCGGGTTTATACCGATTCAGGCCTCTATGGCCAGGGCGAATCGACCGACGCGGCGGTGGGCACTGCATCCCTGGTGCATGGCTTTCGCCGCATGCTGATCGGACAGGATCCGCTGAATGTCGATGCGCTGTGGGAGAGGATGCGGGTGTCGGGAATCTTCGCCGGCGCCCAGGGCGGACAATACGTTACCGCAATGACCGGGGTCGAAATCGCGCTGTGGGATCTCGCGGGAAAAATCCTCGGCCTTCCGGTTTATCAATTGTTGGGAGGAAAATTCCGCGACAAGGTTCGCATGTACTGCGACTCGGACATGGACAACCCCATTGGCGCGGAGTCGGACCGCAAGCTGCCATGGATCAAAGAGCAGGGTTTCACGGCAATGAAGATCGACCTTGACGACGCTGCGGATCCGGCCCGCTTCGACAAGGTGAACTGGACCGCAAGCAACGGCGAGATCGATCGCATGGTGAGTTGGGTAAAGCATGTGCGGGAATCGATACCCAAGGAAATGGACCTGGCTTGCGATATGCACGGCCGCTATGACGCGACCACGGGTAAGCGGGTCGCGGTGGCGCTTGAACCTTACCGGCTGCTCTGGCTCGAAGAACCTGTGCCGCCGGAAGATATCGATGCCATGGCGGATATTCGCCACTCCACCACCACGCCGATATGCTGTGGTGAAAATCTCTACCTGCGCTGGGGCTACACCGAACTGCTGCAGAAACGCGCGGCGGACATCATCATGCCGGACATCCAAAAGGTAGGGGGCCTTTCCGAGGCGCGCAAGATCGCCAACATGGCCCAGGCATATTACGTGCCGTTTGCGCCGCACTGTGTGGTTTCCCCGATCGGCACGATGGCCTCGGCCCACGTGTGCGCGACCATCCCTAACTACTTGGTCTGCGAGTGGCATTGGATCAATCATCTTGAGGTGTGGAAGACCTTTGTCAAAGAGGGCGAGATTATCCAGCAGGGATATGTGACCCCTCCGGACAAGCCCGGGCTTGGCGTGGAGATGAACGAAGAGGTGGCCAAGACGGTGCAGATTCCAGGAACAACGTGGTTTGAGCCGAATAAATAAAGGATGCAGCCAATGAATACAATGATTCGGCGCGTAGGGATGACCGTTGTCTGTTGCTCGATGGCGTTAGGCGCGATCCCGGGCGCTCGTGCGCAGCAAGGATTCTTCACTCCTGAAGACGTGATCAAATACACTCCTGACTGGCATGGGGAGCGATTTCCGGACGGCCGTCCTAAGGTGCCGGACTCGATCCTCGACCGGATGAAGTCGGTGACGCTGGAAGAAGCTTGGGCAGTACTGCAAAACGCAGGCTTCATGCATGAGTATGAAGACGGCTGGCTCTCGATTCATCCTGACAAGGTGCTGGTGGGCCGTGCGCTCACGGCAACCTGGATGCCGGGACGTCCGGACATTCAGAAGCTGATCGAGGCTCAGGGTGTGGAGGCTAAACGGCAGGGCGCAATGAACGCGTGGCCAGTGGATATGCTGCAACCGCGCGACGTTTACGTGGCCGACCACTTTGGGTTGAAGGTGGGGGGGCCTTCGATCGGCGACAATGTGGGCAACGCGATTTACGCCAAGTCTGGCAATGGTATTGTCTACGACGGGGCAGTGCGGGATATCAATGGATTAGACGAACTGCCTAATTTTGTGTCCTTTGTCCGTTATTACGATCCATCGCACCACTACGGATCGCTGCGCAGTGGTAAGTTGCTCAACTCGACCATGGTGAGCATCAACGC
This sequence comes from uncultured Acidobacteriaceae bacterium, assembly GCA_963745725.1. Taxonomy (GTDB): domain Bacteria; phylum Acidobacteriota; class Terriglobia; order Terriglobales; family Acidobacteriaceae; genus PALSA-350. The sequence continues at coordinate 8,021 of CAVUYJ010000009.1, read as the reverse complement.
GCCCACGCGCATCGGCCAGGCGACGGTGATGCCTGGGGATGTTGTACTGGGCAGGAACGGCGGAGTTATCTTTATTCCGCCGCAACTTGCCGAGCAAGTGGTGAAGAGCTCTGAGTCGACCCACCTGCGCGACGTGTTTGGACATCAAAGGCTGGAAGAGAAAAAGTACACGGCCGGGCAGATCGACGCGCGATGGACGGATGCGATCGAGCAGGATTATCGGGCATGGCTAAAGCAGAACGAGGATCATCTGTCGGTTCCCAAAGAGCAGATTGAGGAGATATTGAAGGAGCATCAGTAGGTGAGATGATGTCGCCCTATCTCCCTCATCTTCCCTAGGCAGTAACAACAGTCGCTTCGTTCCACGGCCACATGTGGTGAATGGCTTTTAGTATCCTCGGATGCCCGTCTAGCATGGAAACCGACTCGCCGGGCCGCATGACCATCCCGTGGACAGGCGAAGGTGCAGTGGTGTTGGCTGTTGGCGCTGAGCGCGCCCGCAACTTATCGAGCACACGTTCGGGCATAGGATCAAAATGAATCCACTCTTTTGCCTGTCCCTCCGAACGGTCGAGAATCGGTCCCAGTCCCATTTCCCAAAACCAGGGCGCGCCCCCGTCCGCGTAGGGAACCAAATACCTGGCATGCCAATGCTCGGCTGTGTCCGCGGCCTCGGCTGCGTCGTTCATGATCGACTGGCGAACGGCATAAAGGTCCGGCGGAACAAACAAGGCATAAGCTGGCACGGACGACTCTACCAACTGGATCGGGTAAATTCGCCAGCCCCGGTAGCCGCTGAAAAGGAAATCAACGGAACCGAAACGGCGGTACGCTTCGAGGGCGACGTCGCGAATGTCGCCACGGGAGTCGCGTCCGCAGTCGGCGACGAACGCACAGGATACGCCGGGAGTGCGAATAAGGTAAGCGTTGCCGGAATTTCGCACCTCGGGAAATAACTGCTCGCCGCTGGTTGGCTGTTCGCCGTAAAAGGGCAGCGCAACAACTTCGATGTCGGCAATCCACGCGGATTCCCACCAGTCGAGTTCGCGCACATCGCTGAAACCAAGTTCCAGGAGTCGCGTTTTCATTTCGACCGCGAGCAGAGACTCCCGGTGCACGCGCGGAACAATGACAGGCGTATCGCACCTGAACTGCAACAGTGTGGCCGGATCGAAGTGATCAGGGTGAGAGTGCGTAATGATCAAAGCGTCAATCCCGCCAAGTTCGCCACGCTGAGCCGGTTGAAACGTTTCCGGATAGCGGTTCGAGGCCGGAAGCAGCCACGGGTCCACAATCACCGCCGCTTTCTCCGATCGCACAACGGCAGTATTGTGCCCCAGCCAGGTAATGTCGCATGCACTCCACTCCGAGCGGGCCGTCGCCTGATAAGAGATTGGGCTGGAATCGGCCTTGACGAGCATGCCCCTCACCGCAAGTTGGGCGAACAAAGTACCTGGAACAGCGTGCCCGGGCAGACACTCGTCTCCGGCCAGCTGAGCAATGAATTCGTGTACCGCCGGCCATTCAGCGGAGTCGACTTCAAACCGGAATCCGGCGCCCGTGTCCACGTGTGTAAATTGCAACGCAGCCGGTTTGCACAAAGCGGGATCGGGATATAACACCCGGTCCGCCAACCGGCCGGCAGGATCCAACAGATTCCGAAAACATTCACTGTTGCGAAACTCCTGAAGCAGCGAAGCACCCCGTACGCCGACTTCCGACGGATCCATCGCGCGTATCTTCCCACGCAAATCGGCCATCACCTCGCGCAAATTATCGTTTAGCTTTGTGGACGCTGGAGACCCGAACTCATTGGCATCGGAATACTCCACGTAAAGACGCACCGCTGGCGCAAGTCGAACTCCGGTCACTAGCTCTCCACCTCCGTGAACGGTTCCCTTTCAATCTGAAGCAACGAATCCCGGATTAGGCTATCCAGTTTCCGGCACGTAGCAATGGTCGATCCGCCGTCGCCGGCTGTGAGCAAATCGATTAGACGCGAAGGCGTTTGTCCCAGCGGGGACGCTACAGTGGCAAAGAACCGTTCGGGAACCGCGGCTTGCCCGGTCCGCGACGAGATCTGCACGACCGTGCCGTCGCTCTCGACGACCGCAGAGGGATTCCATCGCAGGCGGTACCTCCCCGAATCAGAAAGTTCCGGGAACGACGTCCGCCAGCGAAATGGCTTACCGGTATAGTGGCTCGCGTATAAGACCGTATACTCCTCGAACCCGGGCCAAAGGTGAACGCCTGAAGCCTGGTAGTTCCGGCACGCCAGCCGGGCAAGCAGGTCAAACTCATACACCAGCCTCTCCACCTGTTCATGCGACAGTCCTCGTGTGTTGCGCCAGTTTCTGCCAGCGTGGAAGGCGAATTCCTTTGCAAGGGTTTCGGGAAGAATCAGTATGCCGAAGCTCGGCGCTTCATCGAAGTAACGGGTGCGCAGGTCCAGTCCGAAACGGTGGATATCGAAGCTGTTATCGGGCTGGTCCACCACCTTCCGGTTGTCCAGGAAGAAATTGAGGGTTTTGCGGGCGCTCGATTCCGATTCTTCGGGAAAGCCCACAATGGAAAACAGATGAAACGCAATACCGGCCTCCCGGCAGTTGTGTAATATGCCCGGCACCTCCGCAACGCGAATTCCTTTGTCCATGTGATCCAGCGTTTCCTGAGCGCCGGATTCCAGTCCAAAAAACACCTTTCGCATGCCCATGCGGGCGATCTTACGGCAAACCTCTTTCGTGAAGCCAGCCTCCAGGCGGGCATAGCCTACAAATTGCAGACCTTTTTCAGCGTGAGGCTCCAACTCCTCGGCCAGGTGTTCCAGCAGGCGCGGCGCGAGCGCCTCATCGGTAAATTCGAAGTGGCGGCAGCCGAAACGGCTGTTCAGCTCCAGGATGTCTTTCACGATCAGCGGGATCGGACGCAGCCGGTAAGCTTTCCCCGCAATGTGATTAATGTGGGGAATATCGCAAAACTTGCAGCGGTTGAAGTAACAGCCTTTTCCGAACAGAATCGGCAGGACGGGTTCGGGGGCGAGGTAGCGCTCCAGTGGCAGGCCGGAAAAATCGGGGGTTGGCAGCGAGGCGACGTCTTCAGTATGTTTGCGCGTAAAGCGAACGACTCCGCGTTCGCAATAAAGATAGTTGGGGACTCTTGAGAAATCCCGGTTTCCCTCCAACTGGCGGACCAGTTCGATGATCGCGGTTTCGCCTTCGTAGGCGATCAATCCGTCCGCGAACGTCTCCAGAAAAGCCGGATTTGCCTGGATCTGGCTCACAAACTTGCTGTAAACGGTTCCTCCCAGGACAACGAAGTAGCCCTGCCGGCGAAGCTCTCTTGCGAGTATCAGGCCGGGAATGATCTGCTGTTGGTTGGTGATGGTAATTCCAGTCAGATCCGGCGCGCTCCTGCGCACCTGTGGAAAGATCTCGCTATCCCAGTACTCGGCGAACAGATTCGCGTTTGGGTTCGCGGTGATCCGCAACAAATCTTTCATCGACTGCGGATCGATATTCGCGACGTCGTAGGCGATCGGGGCGATATTGTAAGAAACCGGCTCGGAGGATGCGGCCGAAACCAGTTCCAGACAATTGGAGATGGTTTCACGGGCCGACGCGAACTCAGTCGGATCATAGAATCGTCTCCGGTCGCGCATGACACTTAAGGCATCCGGAGCGCGTTCGGGGAGAATTTCCGAAAGTCGAAGGAGCCGCATGTCCTGAGGCTGACCGGGGGACAGTTTCCGGCGCACCCGTTCGCCACACCTGGCGAGACTGGCCGGACGGAGAAGCGCAAGGAGACCGTCGATATCCAGATCGAGAAGCTCCGTCTGAATGCCAGCCCCGCGAAGCGCGGCGGCCAGGTACGGGAGAGCCAGATGCGGGCTGCGCGGGTCAGTGCCTGGAGGAAAAATCAACAAGACTTTCATGACGTTTCGTCGCCCAGATAGGAAGCCCAAAAAGCCTGATCGCCGTGCCAGGCTATCACAAGCTCCGCCGAGTAGTGGAAACCGCGCGAGTCCTTCAGCCAGGAATTACGGGGTGAAGGCAAGGCTTCCTGAATAAACAGAGGCCCGCCTTGTTTGCTTAGACGCTGGCCCAGTAAGTCGATATCGAGCACGCTGTCCGAACGGAAAAGAACTGGTAACCCGCCCTGACCGGAACGAACGTAGACGAGTTCCGTTACACCGGCCCGCCGCGTATATCTGCGCCACGCGAGATAGCGCTCCGGGCCACTCAGAGAACCGAGTTCGTCCACCAGTTCCTGTTCCGGCGTCCAGCGCTCCGGACTGACGCTGACGTCATCAAGCATCAACCGGGGCAAATGGTGCCAGGTCTCGGTTTCGTCGCTGAAAGGCGGAAGGGGGAAAAGAAGATTCGGACGTCCATGCAGGAACGCGAACTGCTGAATCACGAGCTCATGGGTGTCAGAGCCATCGAGCGCCGCTGCTGTGTGAACGCGCGGCACAATCGCCGGGGCGTCGGCGCCAGCCCGCAGCTTGGGCCATTCCGTTGAGTCCGAATAGAAGCGCAAGGTCCCTGCACCGTCGCGCGAAACGTCCAGAAGGCGACCCGTCATGTTATGCCGTGCCGCCGCGTTCATGCTTGAGGGGCTCGAAAGCGCCACATCCGTGAAAAGCAGTCCGGGAAAGATGGACTCTGTATAGCCGATCCCGGATCGGTACCATTCGAAAAAGGAATCGTCCTGGCCGGAAGTCCGGAACAGCGCGTTGAATCGAGAGTAAAGCAGGCATGGATCGGGGCTGATGCCGCCCAGTCTGAGACGGTCGCCGTCGTCGACCATTACGACACTGGAGCCCGGCGGGACGCACGAGCTGTGTCCGCAGACGGATAACTCATGCCTGCGATGGTGAGCGACCGGTGCAAGTTCCTTGCGCCATCGGGTCAGACACTCGTCGTCCGAATCGTCCGAACCGTCCAAACTATCCGCGATGCGCTCCCGGGAGGCCAAATCAACCAAGCTCATCCCGTCTGACGGAAGCTGTCCGAAAAACCGCCGCGCACGCCGGGCATGCTTCTCCCCCACACCGTAGCGATCGAACGCCCAATAAGCACGGATCGCGCGTTGCACCCGGTCCTTCAAATCCGCGGGCGGAGGCGACGTGAGGGCGACCCGCCGGTCTGCGAGAAGCACATGACGGTCCCTGGAAACCGGAGGAACCTGGTAACGGGCGAGTAGCGCATCGAGCAGTAGTCGCGCCTCGTCCATTCCTGCCTGGAGCGCGTCGAGCGGGAAGGATTCATATTCACGTCCAAGCCGCTCGGCGATACCGCGGAGATCTCGGATACAAGCACGCCATGCCGGCTGTTCGGATGCCGGCAGAAACGGAATGACCTGATCAATCGCGTCCCACGGGTCCCGGAAGATTCGGGGCAATTTGAGACCGGAAAGCAGGATACCCGCTTGGACGAGGTCTTTCCGGGCGCATATTTCGGATGGGAGGGTTTGGTTCCCGGCCCGAAAATGCAGGAGCTGCGCCAGTAACGGATGGTCCTCCAAGTGATAGCTTATCGATTTACCATTCTGAACGCGCTCGAACTTCCACTGCGAACCCTCCCTCCGCAAAGTGGGATTGACACGCGGCGGGACCTCCGGGCACCAGGGTTCCTGATCCGCGATGGCTTGGATGGCCGCCGCGAACGGTTCCAGAATCGGGGTAAAGACGAAGGCGCAGGATGTGGACATCGCCCCTCAAGTGCAACTCCCGACCATGCGCCGTTCGGCGCAGCTCGCCCGATTGCACGCATCAGATAAGAATGGAGTGTCTCCTCAAGACGCCGCCGTTGTTTGTCCGAGGCAGACGGCAAACGCCCCAGTGCGCTGATTGTCGCGGGACTCGCGAGATAGAGCGCTTTTCTGAACGCATCATCCGCGGTAACCAAATACAAAGCGGCGCGTTCGCGGGCAGCGGCCTCCGCGTACGTTCGGTCGAATTGCTCCCGGTCGCGCGACATGTGCAAACGGCTGGCCGCGTGCCTTTCAAGGGCGTTCTTGGTCTCGTAAGGAAGGGCGCACGACGCGAGAGCGCGGTCGAGCATTTCGCCGGGAACGGCTGGAGCGAGCCGTGAAGGGCCCGTCTCAAAGCGAGTAAGAGAGCGCGAAGCGTGCGATCCGGTTCGATCGGCACTGCGCGGTAAAGCTCCTCGACCAAGCCTTCGGCGACGGAGCGGAGATTCTCTTCGCGATCGAGCCACGAGTCGGCTTCCATCGTAAGGTCCGGAGAACTGATCGAGTCCGCCATTTCCACTGGAAAGCAGGCACAGCGGAATAACACCGGGCCGACATCCAACCCGTTTCCACGACCGGAATGGTTGTCCCGATTCATCGTGAACCAGCCGCGTCGCCCCGCGCCTCGAAACCTTGGAGTATCTTATGAACCAACAGCGTCTGGGCGCTCTGATCGATTCCGTGCCGGTTGAGCACAAACATCGTTACAGTCGCGAGAATCCCACGCACGCCGCGTTGTAATTTTCCGTTGGACCAAACCTGTTGCAGTCCGGCCGCCAGGGCCAGGTTCGCTGCTTCATAAGCATCGAGGATCGCAATCTCGTCCGGCGAAGCCAGCGGACGAAGCTCGTCGATCGAAGCGAATACCGGATTCAGGCAGTCGCCAGCCGCGTGGGCGCTTTCTTCTCCGATTAACCCCGTGCACTGGCGCCAGATGGCCCATACCTCGGCAGGATCGCCGACGACCTCCGCGAACAGATGATTTAAGACTCCCGTCAGCAAAGTGGTTGCGAGAAACTGGAGCGTTTTGCCACACGCATCCGCTGGAGAAGCAGCCACTGCGAGGTATCGGCATCGAAATAATCGTGGACCAGCCGCATCGCCTCGGCGCCTCCGAAGCGCGTCTGCTCCGGCTCGTAAGGACTTCGAAAAAAGCTTAGAACGAATCCCTCCTGCTCCAACTGCCGTAGCTCGAGTTCCAGCTCGCGTGCTACTTTCGCCTCCCCGTTGAGGCACAGAAACCGCAACCGAAGGTCGGGCGCCTTGCGAAGGAAAAAGAAGCGGGCAACCGCGCCTGTGGCACGCCATTCCCGAAGCCGTTCACGGAGGTAATCGAAAAGCGCCAGGGCGGCGGGAATGGCGGAACCATCCCGGTGGCGGCTCAACGATACGTTGACCTGCATCCACCCGTCGTCGGAGACAGGCGGCAACGCGGGAAAATCCTGCATAGGGGATTGCTGCACGTGGTCGATGCGCATCAGTGTCTCCGCCAGAGCGGAGATCTCGTCGTTCAGGACGTCGTCCAGCTTTGTGACCACAGCGCATTCACGCATGAACGCCTGAAAGCAGGGGAGGTCGAAGCCTACGGCGGCGCGCCATTCCTTCAGGCTTTCTTCCGTCCACAGATGGTTCTGTGCACGAGTCATCTGGACCATAGCCTCGATTTCGTCTGCCTCCACCGACATGCCGAGCCGCTGCGCCTCCCGCTGCGCCAGCAGAAAAAAGCAGCGCCTTCTTGCGAAAAACAGCCACGCTCTGCATCAGATTCTCTGCTCCATGCGCTTGCATATTCGCTCGTCGCGGCCCGAAGCCCCACTGGCCCGATGGACTAGGGATGCATCATCGGCGCCACCGAAAGGTGCGTATCTTGTTGTTGTCGGCGGCTCCCGCGCGGAGATCGCGATCATAAGCGCGGTCTAGTTTTTCGAGCAGGACCGCGTCCCGCATCATCGTAGAAAAAACGGGACCCGCGATTCCGGCGGCATCCAGCTGATCTTTCATGGTTTCCACCGAAGGAAAGTCGAGGGAATAGGCAAAAGCGCGAGTCGCCTCCTCCAGTTCGGGATCGCTGCAGCCCAAGCCCAGCCGGGCCACCTCCCGCCGCGCCAAAGCCCTTAGCAGAATTTCACGCCGAACCCTGGCCGTCTCGGAGTGCTCGGTCGTCAATGCCGCGGCAACGGTCCGGGCGGCGCCGTGAGCTACTCCAATGAGCCCCGCGTCATCGAGCGTCCTGTCGAGAAACACGGTGTTCTCAACCGGACACGGCAACC
>CAVUYJ010000008.1:0-581798 GCA_963745725.1 uncultured Acidobacteriaceae bacterium | reverse complement strand
AACACCGCCAAAATAGGCGAACGCATGTTCGTGAGCTTCCAGCAGCGCTTGCTGTGTGGCATGCGGATAGGCTCGGTGGTAGGCATCGCCAGAGCCCATGCTGCGCATGGCGAAAAATTGCAGCTTGCGCGCTTCGCCGCCCAGTATGGCCATGGCTTCGAACCAATCCACCTGTGCTTCCTGGCCCAACTCGTAGCTCTGCGGCACGAACACTTCCCGCCCGCTGAGTCCTAACTCCCGCTTCCGCTCCCGCACATAGCGCCGCACCGTGGCTTCCCCGATCGGGTGCTCCGGATGCTCCTTGCGCAGCCGCATCCAGATCCGATGAGCCGTATGTCGCTGTTTGCGCGGCGCCTGTAGGTCCGAGGCCAGCATCCGCTCGATCTGCTCCATGACCGGACCCAGTCGGGGCGCTTCTCGTACCGCCGCTTTTCGCTCGGGAGGAATCGCGTTCCCGATCGCCTGCCGCACCATCCGCCGGTGCACGCCATGCTTCTTAGATAGCCCCTGAATCGTCTCTCCGGCCGCGTACCCCCGCCGGATCACCTCAAATAGTTCCACCTTTTGCCTCCTGTCCATCCCCGAATGCTTACATCCGGGCTTGTACAGGTGGGCCAATTTAGATGAGCGAAGTGGGCCAATTTAGATGAGCGAACTCAGTCAAGCTACCAAAAGGAAGAGATGTCAGTTTCTGATCTCTGCCGCGAGTTCGGAGTGTTGCGGCAAACGGGATATCGGTGGATCAACCGATATAAGGAAGTCGGTCCTGAAGGACTTCGAACCGCAGTAGCAAGCCGAACGGATGTTCCCATGCCACGACGGAGGCGATCGAGAACGAGATCTTCGCCTTACGCAGTAAGCACCCATCCTGGGAGCACGTAAGCTCAAGGCGCGACTGGAAATGCTCGATCCCGAGGTGAATTGGCCTGCGGCAAGCACCTTCGGCAACATTCTCAGACGAGCCGGGGTCACCAGTCCAAAAAGGAAGAAGCGGCGCACAACCCCTTACTCTGAACCATTCTCCGAAGTCACAGCACCGAATCAGCTCTGCTGCATGGACTTCAAAGGCTACTTCAGTACAGGCGACGGCACGAGGTGCGATCCGTTCACCATCACGGACGCTCATAGCAGATACCTGATCCGCTGTCAGACGGTCTCGCGGATGGATTTCGATCAGGTAAGAGCAGTCTGCGAGCGGCCATCCGTGAGTACGGCATGCCATTACGTATCAGGACAGATAACGGGGCTCCGTTCGCAGGAGTTGGCCTACTGGGTTTGTCGAAGTTGTCTCTTGGCTGGATGAAGCTGGGCATCGTGCATGAGCGCATCCAGCCGCAGGCCGCAGCAGAACGGGCGCCATGAGAGGATGCATCGAACTCTCAAGGAAGACACAACGAAGCCGCCCGCACTGACACTAAGGCTGCAGCAGAAGAAGTTCGATGGCTTTCGGCAGATGTTCAATCACGAGCGACCGCACGAAGGCCTGAACAACAAGACGCCTGGCAGTATCTATCAGCCCAGTTTTATGATGCTACCCCGTGCCTTGATCGGCTATGTCTACCCTAAAGGGTTTGTCATTCGCAGAGTGAATAACAGCGGAGACATCAGTTGGCATAAGGGCAGAGTGTTCGTCGAGCCAAGTCTTACGCTTGGAGAATCTCGGCCTTGAACTTGCTGCAGAAGACTTCTACAAGATCTTCTTTCGTGATGTAGAGATTGGAGAGTTCGACGCCGAAGCCCTCCGGTTAGACCTGTGCAGGCCTTGCCTTGCTTTCCGGCGAAATGACCACTTTGTGGATTGTCAGCAAACGGCACCTTACTCTTCCGGGACTAATCCTGAGAGGCTCGGACAATTTTCTGTGCGCGCTAGCAATTTTGCTAGGAGGACGGTTGACACTGAACTTATAGACTTCTCACGCAGAGCAGCAAGTATAAATGCTCCGGCAGAGTATGTGCGCTCAAAACAGGAAAGCCCAAGCGGAGATCCCTTGCGCTTTCGCGACAGGAAGTTCGTTAATCAAAGGAGAATACGATGGCAACCAAGAAGCCAAACATCCTCATCATCTGGGGCGACGACATTGGGATGTGGAACATCAGCGCCTATCACCGAGGCATGATGGGCGGCTCAACGCCAAATATCGACCGCATTGCAAAAGAGGGCATGATCTTCATGGATCATTATGGGCAGGTATCGTGCACAGCAGGGCGCGCAGCCTTCATCACGGGTCAGTACCCGATCCGTGTTGGCTTGTCGACTGTAGGTCTGCCGGGCGCCCCACTCGGATTACAGAAGGAAGACCCATGCCTCGCGGAGTTGCTCAAGCCCCTTGGTTACGCGACCGGTCAGTTTGGGAAGAATCACCTCGGTGATCGTGATGAGTTCCTGCCCACAGCACACGGCTTCGACGAGTTCTATGGAATCCTCTATCACCTTAATGCCGGTGAGTACCCTGAGGATTACGACTATCCAAAGGGAGAGGTCGCCAAACACTTTGCGAGTCGAGGCATCATCCATTCCTGGGCCAATCCCGATGGCACGCAAAGGATCGAGGACTAGGGACCGTTCGGCAGGGAGCGCCAGCGAACGCTCGATAAAGACATTCTGGTCGAGTCGAGCCATCTTGATCACCGACGCCGTGAAGTCAGACAAGCCTTTCTTTGTCTGGCACAACACGACGCTCATGCATTACCGCACCAACCTCTCACCCGACTATCAGCACAAGAGTGGCTATGGTCTCTACGCGGACGGCATGATGCATCTCGACGACATCGTCGGTGAGATGCAGAGCCTGCTTGACGAACTGGGTGTGGCCGACGACACGCTGGTCATGTTTTCTACCGACAATGGAGGCGCCTGCAATAGTTGGCCCGATGGAGGCAATCACCCATTCCGCGCCGAAAAAGGTGTTGGGGGGTTCGAGGGCGCCTTCCGGGTTCCCATGCTGGTGCGTTGGCCCGGCAAGATTCCAGCCGGAGTCAGCACAGGCGAATTTATGACGATGGAGGACTGGGTGCCGACGATTATGTCCATGCTCGGCGAACCCGATCTGAAAGACAAGCTGCTCAAAGGCCACACAGTCGGCAAGATGACCTATAAGGTTCACCTCGACGGGTTCGATCAGAGCGACCTTATCACCGGCAAAGGCCCCTCAAAGCGCAAAGAGTTTTTCTACTTTACCGAGACCTCGTTTCACGGCCTCCGCTATGGAGATTGGAAAGTGCTCAGCAGGGTTGCTTTTATCTTTGTGAAGAAGTCACGGTGCGGTCGCCCGGGTGTATTTGGGGTGACCCGAGGGGATTGTGGCGTTGCAAACGCGTAGGTCACATTGATCGTCAACCCACCACGAGAAGGCGTGCGCCAGATCACATCCTTGCTGATCCGATCGATTCGCTTGGTTTTGCAGCGATCCAACCTACCGCTCTTTGCGGAAGGCCGTTGAGTGCTAGTCTTCGTCTGTGCTGTAGGCCCAGGGGGAGATTTCCTGGGTTGCAGTTTCGGATCCAGCGGCGCCGGTGAAGCCGACCCATGCGGTGTTTCCGCCAACCAGGGCGGGAAGGTTGAGGGTGAACGTGTGCGACCATTTCGCGCGAGTCTCCGTATCCAACAGGGCCAGGTGAAGTTTTGTTCCGTCATAGAAAGGGCGAGGAGCTGCCGCTCATCGAAGCGTTGATAAACGCCGGAGCAGATCTCGATTTTCAGAAGAGTGAGAAGGAGGGCAAGAGCGACACGCCGCTCATGGGGCCGCGAGCCTGGCAGCAGAAGAGGTAGGGCTGATGCTGTTAGATCGAGGAGCCAACCCGGAGCTGCGCGGGCTGTTCGGGGAAACCGCGCTGCATTGGGCGGCGCTCTTGGGCGAGGAGCGGCTGGCCCGCCGCTTGCTTAGAGGCTCAGATGTGAACCTTAAGGATGAAAAATACGGTTCGTCGCCCCTAGGATGGGCGGTTCACGGCCGATACAACCCGCCGGCCGGAAACCAGGGAAAGCAGTGCGAGGTAGCAGCGCTTCTGGTGGCAGCCGGCGCCCGTGTTGAGCCAGGGTGGCTCGAGTCCGCGCAAGAGCACGCCGACGCACCAATGCTTGCCGCGCTAAGCCTCTGAAGCGCGGCGCGCACTACGAACTAGACCCACCATCACCCTCACCCCGCGCAACAAATTTGTCATCCCGACCGGAGCGTAGCGAAGTGGAGGGATCTGCGGTTCTTGCAACCTCACGCCCCCAACCGACGAAGGAATCCCCAGACACCACAAAGTCCCCCTTGTCATTCCGAGCGACCGGGGTCCCCGGCAGCTTCGCTGCTGGGGTGGGGGACCAACGGGAGGCGAGGAACCTACCGCGACAGCCGACGGGAAACAGCGCTCCCCCGGCGTACCAATAAAGCCGGTCATGCCGGCCGGGATGCCATCGCTCTGAAAATCAATCAGTCGCGCAACACAACATTGAGCAAAGAACTACGTACCTGAACGCCCCCGCCGTTGTACTGAATAAACCCCAGCTTGCGGAATCGGTTCATAAAAAAACTAACCCGGGAACGCGTCGTACCCACCATCTCGGCAAGAGTCTCCTGGCTAATTCTAGGAACCGCCGCTTCCGGCTCGCCATCCCGAGCAAAATTTGCCAGTAACAACAGAGCCCGTGCCAGGCGCTTTTCACTGGAGTTGAAAAGCTGATCGATCAGATCCTCTTCATAGCGAACATTCCGTGCCAGCAAATAAGCGACAAAGGTATCCGAAAAAGCCTGCTCCCGGCGAAGCGCATTGAGCGTCGCCTTCTTCTCCAAACGTAACAGCTCGCAGTCGGTCATCGCCGACGCAGATCCCATGCGGAGAAGCTGCCCAGCCAACGAGCCTTCGCCAAAGAAGCTTCCTTCATTCAATATCCCGATGGTCGCTTCCTTACCCGCCTTCGATAACACAGTAAGCCTAACCCTTCCCTTGCGGACGTAATAAACAGAATCCGCCTTGTCTCCCTGGCTGAAAATCTTCCCCTTCTTAGGAATCCAGACACTCTTTCTGCCGTCGCCAACGCTCGCCAGAAACGCGCTGTCATTGACTTTGAGCCTCGTCCTGGACACCGAAGACGGCTTCATGGCAACCATTCTAATCCAAAGCCAAATTGCGCACTTTGGCCCGTTCATAGCCCTGTCGAAACACCCGCTCGGCTACCGCAGCTGCAACAAATGATTCGCGCCGACAACCATTGCTGATCATTTTGTTTTGCGCGCCGGTAATTTGCGGTCTCGATGGGGGATCGTTCTGGGAAGACCGGTACTTAACTCGCACTTTTCACCGCGCTTCGCTCCGCAGACGGGACAGCGAACGCTCAGAGCGTGATCCTGCTTATTTTTCATTGGTTTGAAGGTGAGCGATTTACAGAGCAAAACTCCCGGCCATCTGGCGTTCCTTCCCGTGGGTGGTTTGGATTTCCCGCCCAGGCAGGGAAATCCATTTATATTGCCGGTGATACCCCTTGGTGCCGCGGAAAACAAGCAGAGGCCCTTCCCTCTTTGTCCGCTCGAGATAAGCTCCGTACCGATCCTCGTGGATTTCCCGGTTTTCCTGCGGTTTAAGGCAATCGAGATTTTGCACCAGTAGTTCTGAATATTCTTCAAACGTTAATTCCAGGGGATTGCGAAGATGCGAACCCATGGCAAAGCCGGCCTGTGCAGCCGCCGCGCCCTTGCGGATCACACCGCTGAAAAACTCCGAAGAACAGCCCGATCCATAGGAAAACAAGCCCACCCGGTAGGGGCCGCTCTGCGGAGCGCAATCGATAATGCTCGCTAAAGCCAGGTAAATCGAGCCGGAACAAAGATTCCCGACAATCCTGGGATACTCGAGCGAAGGCATCATGCGGCGGGCAAAGTCCTCATCGATCTGCTGCGGAGACAGACCGGCCACCTCTCTCAACAATTTGCGATGAGCGGCTTTTACCAACCCGGCAAACGGTGTGTGCATCGCGAAGTAGTCGAACGTTTCGCGGATGTTCACACCGCTAACCTTGTTGCGGTAGTCTTTGAAACTGTTTGACAGGCAATCGAGGTAAGCAAATAAAGAGCGATCGACGTCGGCGACCTCGATTTCCGGGGAAGGACGCGCCGAATCGAATGTTTCAAAGCTGTAATTTCCAAAGGCGCCGAGGTCCATGGCCATCACACGGGCCTGATCGCTCAGCAGAACGGCTGCGGCGCCTGTGCCCATCACAGGTTCGGTATATCCCGCCCTTTGGTCCACCAATGCCACATCGGTCGCAATGACGAGTACTTTCGCTCCGGGCGAGATGCCGGATGCAAGGTATCCGACCGCCATTTGCAGAGCTCCCGTGGCCCCATAACAAGCCTGCTTCACCTCGAGAAAGCGGCAGTTCCGCCCCAGCCCAAGCTGTTCGTGCACATAAGAGGTGATGGATTTGCTGAAGTCAAGACCGGATTCGCTCGAAGTAATCACGATCTCGATGCGATCTCGTTCGTCCTGCTCCAAGGCATCGATCACAGGCCTGGCTGCGTTCACCGCGTGGGTCACCGGGTCTTCAAAGGGAAAAGCAATGGAGCGCTTTTCCATCATAAGGTTGCCGAAGCGGGTAAAGTCGAGCCCCCGCCTCTCAAACAACACGCGCACCGGAATGCACGCGAGCCCGCAATATACATTGAGCGCCTCAATGCCTACACATGTTCGTCTCTCAAGATTGGTCATATACGCTGAGCTCCGTGTAAGTAGTCGATCAAGTCATCGATGGTTGGAATGTTGCTGAAGGTCGAGAGCGGTTCCCGGATCCCGAGCCGGTCCATAAGCATAAGAAGAATCTCCACCCGGTCAACCGAGTCCGCTCCAATGTCTTTGAGCGATTTGTTTCCCGGGACTGCGTGCGCTGGCAGGTTTGGGAGAATCGCTGAGATTGTCTCCCTGACGACCAGGGCGGTAGATTCTTTTGCTGATACAGCGAACGGGTTCATGCATCTGCCTCCGAGGAAATTTGTATCGTGCTTACGGCAATAACCCGCCCCGTCGTCGACTCCCGAATGACGGTGTTGAAGGCCTCGAGGGCGGCATCGACCGTACTACGCCACATTTTTAAGGTGATATGCAGCATCGAATCGAGCTCGGCATTGCCGAAGTAGCCCAGCTTGTGATCGAGCACGATGCGATCGAGAAAGGACTGGGCGCTCCTTCCCAAATGCCGCCAGAGCTTTAAAATCGCCCCGTCGATAATGGAAAAGTAGGCGGCAAAGTATACGAGCCCGACTCCGTTAATGTCGCGGGTAATATCGACCCTATACTCGGCGTGAAAGTCCTCGACCACACAAGCAAAGCCGGGCGATTCAGGATCGTGGAAGGTATGTTGGACGCGAGCATTCGTACACGCCTGGCGCGGTGAATATCGATCGGGTAGAGAGTCAAGGTGCGCGTATTTAAAGCCAACCGGCGAGGATCGGATCAGGTCCTGGTTGGTGTTTGCGCGGCTCCGTGCGATCCAACGGTTAAAGGTCTCGACGTAAATGCAATCCTTGTGAGGAAACTCGTAGAACTCTTCGAGATCGACGGGCTCGGTCGAGTGAATGCCCGGGCTTTCTCTCCGGATTCGATGCAGCGTCAGGATAGATTCACTCCCACAGCTGAACAGTGTGGAGGCAGTTTCCAACCTGTCCCCAAAGGTCAAACTCGTCAAATGGAGCGTGGGGCTGCTCTTGATGTGGAAATAGTAGAAGGCCAGATAGGTCGGTGCGCCGTTGGCGTTGGTTGCGCTAAACACGTTGGTATCGCACAGCGCGGAGACCGCATCCCAGGTCCAGTCGCCAATTTGTCCGACAAACAACGAATTGTGGCCCGACATTGCAGGTTTGACGGTTACCGAACGGAAGACAGAGCTTGTGCCGGCCCTGAAGGTGTCTCTCAAAACCGGAACTGTGTCATTTTGGACGGCATTCATTTCCACGATTGTTTTCCTTTCTGGCGTTTCTGGTTCACGAAGCTGCGGTCGTATTTTTTGGCGCGACCGCGTGCACTGCCTGGGGACCGGCCTGTGACCGGGGCTCGACAGCCCTTAAAGCGCCCTGACCGCCGGGGCGTGCGCCGGCGATCAGGGCGGCCCTCAACACCTGGTCAATAATCTCCGCGGCCCGCTCCCCACCATGGGCAGCCTTGATCGCCGCCTGCAGACGGACGGCATTCTCGCGGTAGGAGCTTGTCGCCAACACATCCTCAACGGCACGGCGCAGCCGGGGAACCTTGAGCTGCGCAAAAGGAATGACCACCCCGCTGCCGGTGTAGGCAATCCGCGCGGCTACACCGGGTTGATCGTGACTTACAGGAATTGCGACCATGGGCACGCCGGCCGAGAGTGACTCGAGTGCAGTGTTCAGGCCGGCATGCGAGATGCAGAGCGCTGCTCGGCGAAGCAGCAGCGGCTGGGGGGCATAGTTCACAATGATGTTCTCCCCTGGCAGCGGTCCGACGAATTCCGCAGTCAACCTGCCGCCTAGCGCCAGCACGAGTTGATAGCCAAGTCCTGCGCACGCCTCGGCGATGGTACGAAACACATGAATCTGTCCGTTCTGCAGTGTGCCCATGGAGGCATAGATAATGGGTTTGTCGCGAATTTGCTCCCAAGGGAACTTCACCGCGGGCCGAGACAGCCCGTCATCGAATGGGCCCGTAGGATGGAACCAAGCCGGCTTCTCGAAATTTGGAAAGTCAAAGGCCGCCGGAGTCTGAGAGACCTGCGCCAGCGTAGAGCAGCCGAAGGAAGGTCCGGCAACGTCAAAAGGTATTCGCTGGCGCCGATAAAAGCTCTCAACCTTGGCTATGTATTGTCGAACGAGGTAGCGACCGAACGCATGAGCTGTTTTGTTTCTGAGTCTCGCGAGCTGGCCTGGATCATACGACCAGCCAAACATCACTGGAGGGGAAGAGGGCCAGGGATTCGCCGGCAGGGAGACAATGGCGTTAACCAAAGGCAAGCCCACCTGCCTCACGGCCGCGGAATAACCGGATCCCAGTTGGTCGATCACAGCGGCTTGCGCTCCAGCGCGACGGAGAACCACAGGACAGTCGCGCACGATCGCATCAAAGGCACCGCACAGACCCTCCACAGCAAACTTCACAGCTTTGAGCCCACCCAGATTTGCCAGCTCGAGATCCCTCTCGTGCGAAAACCCCCTGGGGAACTCCTTTTCAGCGACTGCATAGAATGCCATGCCCGCCGCTTGCACGGCCTGTTCCGCGTCAGCAACCCCAACGAAAAAGACTTCGTGGCCACGTTCGCGGACCCTGCACGCGAGCGCAATCATGCTATTCAAATGGCTGGGAAAGTGGAGCGTGGCAAATGCAATGCGCATGGTGGATCCTTTCGCCAAATCATTGAGAACGACAGAAGAAGACGACAGGCAGAATCAGGACACCCATTCATACTCGCGGTGATAATTTTTAATCTCTCGCAGCTGAAGCATGGCCTTTCCGCGTGTGTTTCTCGCGAACGAAAATATCTCCGGTTCAATCACAACGTCGCGGGTACCAAACTTGAGCAGGTTGTTGCTCACCAGCAGATTTTCATACTCTTCCATGGAGAGTTCATACCGCTGATCCAGTTGATCTTTGATATGGAGCGCCCGCACACGCCGGGTTGAGTCCCGGGTAGCAATCCCGCTGAAAAACTCGGAACAGCAGCCAGACCCGTAGGAAAAGCATCCCACTCTGCGCGGCTCGTCAAAATCGCCGTGATCAATGGTGCTGATGAGAGACAGCATCGTGGTGGCGCCCATGATATTGCCGATGCGCTGGCAATAGGCCAACCCGGGCAGCATGCGCTCTTCAAAATCAGCCTCGATTTGTTTTGCATTTGCCTTCACGAACTTGCGCATCATTTCCCGATGCGCCCCCTTGACCATGCCACCGAAAGGCGAGTGCATGGCAAGGTAGCTGAAGGTCTCGGCAAAACTCACGCCTTCCACCCGTTGCGCGTACTCGCGAAACGACTGTTCGCAACAGTCCAGGTAAGAAAGGAGTGACAGGTCGGCGTCGCCCGCGTCACTATCCGCGACGGGCCGGCAAGTATCCATCACTTCGAAGCCGTAATAGCCGTTGGCGCCGACATCGATCTGAAAAATATGGGGAGTGTCGCTTACCACCAAGGCCACGGCGCCGGCTCCCGCACTTGGCTCTACAAAGGCAAAGTCCTGTTTGGCAGAGCCTCCCTGCATCGCCATAAAACGCGCTATATCGGTTGCGATCACAAGAACCTTCGCCCCGGGAGACACTCGAGAGAGCACGAAATTCACCGCCATTTGCAGGCCTGCCACCCCGGAGTAGCAGGCGTTTTTTAATTCAAACAAACGGCAGTTACGGTTGAGGCCCAACAGACTGTGAAAATACGTGCTCATGGATTTGCCAAAATCGAACGACGATTCGGTACAGGAGACTACCATCTCAATGCGATCCCGCTCCTGCTGGCTCATCGCGTCCAGCAGGGGCTTGGCTGCGTTTACGCCAAACGTGATCGGATCTTCGTAGGGCAGCGCCACGGATTTTTCCTTCATGAGGAGGTTTGCAAACCGTGTCATATCCAGATTGCGGTGATGGGCGAACTTTTCGACGTCGATGCAGGCCCTGCCTGCAAAGGCATTCATAGCTTCGATTCCAACGCTCATAGTGGTGTCTCCGGCTTTAAGCAACGTGAGAGTGGCGTTCCGCGCGCCCGTGGCCCAGGCAGCGGTCAATGATGGTGGCTGCACGTTCCAGCCCATCTGCATTCCTGATGGCGACTTGCAAAGCAAGCGCGTTCTCCTGGTAGAGGCTGTTATCCAGTACTTGGCGAACGGCCTGGCGAAGACCTTCCATGGTTAGCTTGCGGAAGGGTACGACCACGCCTGTACGGGTATAGGCAATGCGCGCTGCGACGCCCGGCTGATCGTTGGTCACGGGTATCGCAACCATGGGCACGCCGTTCGAAAGCGATTCCAGAACCGTGTTCAAGCCGGCATGGGTAATGCAAAGCCTGGCCCGGCGCAGCAGTTCCACCTGCGGCGCGTGATTGACGGCAATGCAATTGGCAGCAGCCCCGAGGCTCTCCGGAGTAAGATTGGCTCCAACCGATAAAACCAGCTGGCAATCGAGCCCGTCGCAGGCTGCGATGATGGTGCGGAAGACGTTCTCAAATCCGTTCTGCACCGTTCCCATCGAGGCATAGATGAGCGGCTGACCTGTCAACCTTTCCCAGGGGAAGGGGACTTCGGCACGGCCACGGCCATCTTCGAAAGGGCCGGTATGATGAAACCACTCCGGTAAGGCGGGATTGGGGAAATCGAAAGCTGCCGGCATCTGTGTGATTTGCGCCAATTTCGAGCACCCGAACGACGGTCCCGCATCGTCGAAATTCACCCCGCATTGTTTGTAATAGTCATAGATTCTGGCCGTGTAAGGCCGGGCGACGGAGCGAAACAGCGCGTGGCCGGTACGATTTCGCACCTTGCCCACGGTTCCACCGCGATAGCGCCATCCCACCATCACCGGGGGAGCCGAGTTCCAGGGGTTGCCGGGCGCGGCGAGTGCGACATGGATGGTAGGCAGACCGACCCGAGACGCGGCGGCAGAGTAGCCGGCAGCCAGTTGATCGAATACCGCCGCCTCGGCCCCCATACGCCGCAACACATCGGGGCAATCTCGTGCGACCGCGTCGAAAGCGCTGCAAAGCCCCTGAATGGTAAATCGCAATCCGGCGAGGCCGCTGAGCTTGGCAAGGTGAGCATCGCGCGCAAGCCATGAGCCAGCGGGAAACTCCCGTTCAGCGACAGGAACAAAATCCAAGCCAGCGGCGCGAACGGCCGGGGCAGCATCCGGGACACCTACGAAGAAAACATCATGTCCCCGCTGCCGCATCTTGCGAGCGAGGCAGGTCATGGGATTGAGGTGCCCGGTATAACGGAGGGTGGCAAAGGCAATGCGCATGCTGAATCCTTTCGGGAGTGTGGGGGGCTGATTGGAGGGTGCTGGTTGCTGGGTGCGGAACTGGCGAAAACAAAAAGGGAACGATTACTGAAAGCTGAACATCCGTGCAAGGTTCTGACCACTTCTCAGACGAAATGCCGCAAAGGATGCTTTGTCGGCAAACTGGAGGTACATATTTTCTTTCAGCAGGCGTGAGAAGTCCTGGCCGGGGGTTACTCCGTAGGAATGCCCGGGATAGATGCGGATGTCCGGCCCGAGGCGTGACTTCAGGGTCTCGAGGCTCTCGAACATGTCGTAGGCCGCATGGGTGTCGGAGCACAGACCGCAGCCCTCGGCAAACAAAACATCGCCGGAGAATAAATTGTTACCGATGAGGTAGCACATGCTGCCGGGGGTATGACCGGGGGTGTGAATGGGCTCGATCCTCATCTGCCCCACCGACCACGGACTTGCCTGGATGCCCACCCATCGCGGAGCGCTGAGGGTCGACAATTCTACGTTTGAGATCCAGATCGGGCAGTCGTAGAACTGTGCGAGCGGCTGCGCCAAATGAACATGATCGGGATGGGCATGCGTGACCAAAATGCCGCTCAATGTGGCGCCGGTCTCCCGCAAGGCCTGCGCGATCTTTTCCATCTCCCAGGCTGGATCGACAATCACAGACTTCAAAGTGGTGGGATCGACCACCAGGTAGGTGAAGTTCTTCATCGACTGGTGCTGCATACTCATGACAACTACGTGCGGCAATTGCGGACGGTTCATCTCGCCTCCGATCAAGATCATTGGTCTCCGTGGGGTCTCAGTTTTCAATTGGGTCAAACTGCTTCGTATGCGCCGTGGTCATGATGGTTTCTCCGACAGGTCGCAGGCAAAGCTTTCTGAAGCGAAGCAGGATGTCCCCGCTTTCGTTCAGGAGGTGAAGATTAAAGATTTTGGCGCCGCCTGGAGGCTCTGCAAAATTCGCATGCTCTGCGTAGGCATAGCACGCTTGCCGCAGCGGGTGATAGATCTCGAGCTCATCGAGCGCAAAGGGTAAATAGGGGGTGCCGCTCCCCAGGTCTGTGAGCAGCCCTGCCGCTGTCTGAAGAACTCCGTCGATCATGCTCGGGTGAAGGAGGTACGAACTCAACTCGCTCTTCAGATGGCTTGGCATCTTCAGCCGGGTTAAGGCAAATCGGTCGCTGCTCCAAATTTCCTGGATGGACGCAAAAGACGGCCCGTAGTCCAAGCCATGTTGGCGGCCCTTCTCGTACAAGGCAGCGCCATCTTCGTACCGGTCACATTGTGCTTTGAGCGCGGGAAGGGAGATCTGCATCCCGGAGTCTGCCGGATCAGGAGGGTCGCAGTGGAATGCCAGCCTTCCTTCGGAGTGAAGTACTGGATGATGCTCATCATCCAAGGTGAACGTCAGGTAGTCCACGCCCTCGCCCTCGGGCTTCAGCACCGTCTTTACGGTCTGGGGTCCGTTGCGGAAGCTCAGCGGGTTCATCCAGACCACGTTCTGCAGCTTGCGCACCTTTTGCTCACCCGCAAGACTTCCCGAGATACATGCGATCTCGATGAAGCCGGCCCCGGGAAAGATTGGTTCCTGATTCACTTTGTGATCCACGGCGTAAAAAGCCTTGGCGGAGAGGATTGAAGTAAAGGCAGTTTGTCTCAGGGTCGAGGAATTGAAGGAGATCAAGGGATGCAATTGCGGCACGGAGGGCAGCGGTTCCGCTGCGCTCATCGATGTAGCAAACCAAACCCTTTCTCGAGCGAATGGATAGGTTGGCACGGCCGTTCTTCGCGGAGTGGGAGCGGGGTGTAAGGCGCTCCAGTCGATGTCTCCGCCGGTTGACCATAGGGCAGCCAGTTCGTTCAGGCTATGTTCTTTGCTTGCGGTCTCAATCAGGCTCGGCGGCACGACGATGCGCCGGCGCGGGGCCACGGTCCCCGCATGCACAAAGGCCGAAGGGACCGAGTTCTGGAAGCTCTGCAAACGGTCGATCAACTGTTCCGAATCCGCGGCTACGATCGCCAATCTATCTTCCATGGCTTCTCTTCCCGTCTGAAGCGTGAAGCAAAGGCCGCCCAGATCGAGAGACCGGCTCCCCCTTAAAAAGCCCAGCAAGCGGTCGACGTATTCCCGCAGGCGAGACCTGTCTTTTGCTGAGAGAACAAAGAGATGCGTCGATTGGTGGCCAGGCTTGGGCGGATCCGCGGTCTCAAATTCTTCAAGGACTGCGCAGGCATTGACGCCTCCAGCGCCGAACGAATTGATGAGAGCGCGCCGAGGCTGCCCCGGTGTGGCTGGCCACTCAGACAGGTGATGCTGCAGGTAAAACGGCGAGCTTGCAAAGGGTATGTCAGGATTCGGTTCGCCGGAGGAAATCGTCGGGACAAGCTGCCGGGACTGCAATTGCAAAATGACCTTGGTGAGCGCAGCGACGCCCGCCGCCGATTCTGCGTGGCCCATGTTCGCCTTCACGGACCCCAAGGAACAAAATTGCTTTTTGACTGTCTGCTTGCGGAAGGCCTGCGTCAAGGCGGCAACCTCGATGCTGTCTCCAAGCTGGGTACCGGTCCCATGGCCTTCGACATAGCCGATGTGCTCGGGATCTATCCCGGCCTCTTCGAGCACACGCGCGACGAGACGTGCTTGCGCGTTGGGGTTTGGAGCGGAATAACCATGGGAACGTCCACTGTGCTCGAAGGCGGTCCCGGATATCACCGCGTAGATGCGATCCTGGTCCGCAACGGCCTGGCTAAGAGGTTTTAGCACCAGCGTACCCACGCCTTCCCCAGGAACAAATCCGTTGTCGCCTGCTCCGTAGCTATGGCATTCCCCTCCGGCCGCGAGCATGCGCCGCTGGCACATGGATTGATACTTTGCCGGATGCAGATATAAATTGACGCCACCGGCGATCGCCAGCCGGCATCTGCCTTGCCGCAGGCTCTCGCAGGCCAAATGCAGGGCCACCAGCGAGGAGGAACAGGCCGTGTCGACCGGCATGCTGGGTCCGTTGAAATCGAAGAAATACGAGACGCGGTTCGCAATGGACCACGGCATGGCGCCGGGAAAGACTACGTTGCCTCGGGCCGCTTCTTCCGCCGACCACAGGCTATAGGAATTGGTCGTAACCCCCACAAAGACACCCACATCGGCACTCCCGGATTTCGGGAAACGCCGCTTCAGGCTCTCCCTGGTGTAGCCGGCGTCCTCAATGGCGCTCCACACCGATTCGAGGAACAAACGCTCCTGGGGATCGATCATCGCGGCTTCCTCGGGTGGTATATGAAAGAAGGCAGGATCGAACTTGTCGTGGTCGCTCAGGAAACCACCCCATTTGCAGTAAATCTTTCCCTGCGACGCGGCCGATGGATCAGGGTCGTAGAGTTCTTCACCATTCCAGCGATCTGCTGGAATGGGCTCAATCAGTGACCGTCCCTGTTTTAGATTTTCCCAGTAATCTTCCAGGCTCGCGGAGCGAGGATAGCGGCCATGGATGCCAATGATGGCGATGGGTTCCAGGGCGTGCCGCACGTTCCCCTGCCGCGGCGCTGCAAACGAGGCATCTTCTTCCTGCGCATCCTCTGCGACGTCTACCAGGGAATCAGTCTTCGTATCTTTTATAGAAAGAAATGAAAGCAATGCTTCTTTGCGCTCGTGAACCAGGAATTTCGCCAGTTCCCTGACTGTTTGGTGTTCGTAGAGTAGGGTTTTTGGGATTTCCCCCAGATCCTTTTCCAGCACTGCGTTAATTTGGTTGATCGCAATCGAGTCGATACCCAGCGATTCGATCGCGTCGGTCTCGCCAATTCTTTCGGGGGATAGCCTGATCTCCTCGCCGATCAGGTTCCTTAGGTAGTCCACCGTGCGGGCAAGGAGAATCGCGGGGTCAGCGCTCTGCTGCGCTGCGAACACCGGTGCCTCCGTCTTTTGCGGTTGCAACGGGAAGTAGGCCGCCAGTTTGGAGGGGATCCCATAAATGGCCAGCGGCTGCACGGCCGAACCGCGCAGAAGGACTTCCCAACCGCGCAACCCATCGGGTGTGGGCAACGGGCAGATTCCGGTCTGCCGTTCGAGCAAGGACAGCTCGTTCGCTGGGATTTTCATTCCGCCCTGCTCCCACAGCGGCCAGCCGATCGATAGGGTTCGCCCGGAACGCTTTCCCTCTACGCGCAGGCTCTCTCGATATTCCGCGAACCCATCCATAAAGGCGTTTCCAAAGGCGTAGTCGCATTGGCCAACGTTGCCCAGGGCGCCTGCAACAGAAGAAAACAGCACAAACCAATCGAGTGGTTCTGCTTGCGTCGCTGCGTCGAGATGAAGGGTACCGTAAACTTTCGGCGCGAGGACAGACTGCATGTCTGTCGCGCTTTTTTTCAGGAGAAACGCATCACGGTTCATTCCGGCTGCGTGGATCAGGCCGTGCAGCTCGGAGTAATGGGCTTTTGCTTCACGCACGACCCTGGCCATATCGTCCGGCAACGAGACATCCGCCTGGATCGACAAAATTTCCGCTCCGGCCGTGAGCAGCTCAGCGAGTTTTTCTCTTTGTGCCTCTCCTGGCGCCGACCGCCCGACAAGTATCAGCCTGGCCCTGACTTTTTTGGCCAGATATTCGGCAAAGATCAGGCCCAGGCCGCCCAAGCCACCGGTGATGATGTATACGCCCTTCTCCCGCAAAGGCAAGGAAGAGAGCCCAGCTTCCGCATGCAACGGTGCCAGTTGCTTGACAGAACGCTGCTGTAGCTGGGGCAACGCACTGCGATAGCGGATCTCTTCCGTGCTCGTCCATTGGCTGTCGTAGAGTTCGTTCCAGATTAGAAGGGCCTGCTCGTGATCTTGAACCGCGCCGGTATCCACAACTTTCGATAGGAAACGTGGGCTTTCGAGAGTCAGGGTTTTAAGAAACCCGCCGATCGCTGCCAACGCCGGCGGGACCAACTCACCTGTGCTGGAAAATGCTGAAATAATTCTGATCGGCCCATGGTGCTGTTGCCTGATGAGGGCCTTGGTCAAAAAGAGTAGGGCATAAACACCTTCACGCAACTGCCGCGGCACGTCTTGAGTCGGGTCGGCCGCGAACGACGCCGCGGGCGAGTGAATGACGGCAACCGGCGAGCTGCCTTTCTCAAGAAGGGCTTTCACGAGAAGGTGGTAGTGCTCTTCCTCGCCGAGGTCCAGGGCATAAACTCCCGGTTCCATTTCCTGAAATGGAGAGCCCTGCCTCAACCGAACGATCACACTACGATGAGAGGCCGCCAGCTCTTGCAGACCGTGGGACAACGATTCTGACGTGTCAAAGAGCAGAATCGGACCGCTCGCGTCCCGGTCCGCTCTCCCGGCGTTGAGCACGCGCGGCGACCACTGGCGGTCGAGATACAGTGTTTGTTTGTTTTCGCCACGCGGCGCCGGAGTGCTGCGCGTGATCTCAATGGGCGCGGGCACAGACGAGCGGAGCCAGTACCGTTCCCTGGCGAACGGGTACGTAGGAAAAGACGCTCGCAGCGGCGTCCGTTCGCGGGGCATACGCGACCAGTCCACCGCGACACCCAGCACCCACAGCCCGGCGATCTTCTTGAGGTCACGGTTGCCCCATAGGTGATCGAGCAGAATTTTGCCCGCCTGCCCCTCAATCAGCAGAGCCGTGCCCGCATTTACGTCTTTTTGGCTTCCGCTGAAGACGCAGTCCAGCTGAGGGTCCGGGCCGAAACTGTCGGCAGCCTCGTCTTTTTCCCAATCGAACCAACGAACGAGGCTCTCTCTGAGATCCTCTTTGGTGGCGGCAATCACGGCCAGCCGGCACTCCATCGCGGTGCGGCCTACCTGTGAGCTGTAGGCCAGGCTTTCCAGGGTGGCTTCGGTGTCCTCTGCGAGAAAAGCAACCACGGCTACGACATATCGCCGAAGAGCCTGACGGTCTTTTGCCGAGAGAAGAAAAGCTTCGATGGCATCAGGTGCGCCGCAAGTTTTCGCTGCTTCGTGTTCTTCCAGGATCACATGAGCATTCGACCCTCCCGCACCAAACGAACTCACACCCGCTCTCCTAGGGTGACCCTCCGGCTGCGGCCAGGGCGCCAGCGCTCTCTGTACATAGAAGGGAGAGCGCTCGAAATTGATGTTGGGATTGGGGGGATCCGCATGCAGAGAAGGAACCAGTTGCCGGTGTTTGATCTGCAGCAACGTCTTGGTCACTGCTGCAATGCCTGCGGCCGCTTCCAAATGCCCGATGTTCGATTTAACCGAACCGATTGGGCAAGATTGCTGGCCCGGGGCAAACTCTGCAAACGCCTTTGACAAGCCGGCAATCTCGATCGGGTCGCCCAACGAAGTGCCGGTGCCGTGCGCCTCCAGGTAGCCGAGGCTCCCCGGCTCTATGTGCGCCTGCCCGAGCGCATCGACGATGAGACCGGCTTGCGCGTTAGGATTGGGGACCGTGTAGCCGTTGGTTTTTCCACCGTGATTCAGTGCGCTCGATTTGATGACCGCGTAGATGTGGTCGTGGTCACGGATGGCATCCTCCAGGGGCTTTAGCAGGAGAGCGCCTACTCCCTCGCCTGGCACATATCCATCGCCGCCCTCGCCGAAGCTTCGGCATTTGCCGTCGCTTGCGGCAAATCTTCCCTGGCTGAGGTTGAGATATTTATAAGGATGCAGGGTTAAATTGACACCGCCGGCGAGAGCAAGCTCTGCTTCTCCTTTGCGCAAGCTGTCGCAGGCCAGGTGAATGGCCGTCAAAGAGGACGAGCACATGGTGTCGACCGCAAGGCTCGGACCGCGGAAGTCAAAAAAGTAGGAGACCCGGTTGGCGATGGACGCGAAAGAGGAGGCAGGAATATCCGTTTCGCCCTGTAAGTTCGACTCAATGCCTAACAGTTCGTAGTGGCCCCACATGACGCCGACAAACACGCCGACTTTCCTGCCGGAGATGGCTTCTTTGGAGTAGCCGGCATCCTCGATGGTTTGCCATGCCGTTTCGAGGAACAGTCGCTCCTGGGGATCGATCAGCATGGCTTCTCGCGGGGAAATGTTGAAGAATAGCGGGTCGAATTTGTCGACATCGTCTACAAAGCCGCCCCACTTGCTGTAGCTCTTCCCGGCTTTGTTGCGGTCCGGGTGGTAGTAGCGGTCCTGGTCCCAACGAGACGAAGGGATTTCCGTGATGCAATCTCTTCCGGTCTTGAGATTGGTCCAGAATTGTTGAAGATCCTCTGCCTGCGGATATCTCCCGGCGAGTCCCACGATGGCGACGTCTTTCTTACGCGCCCGCTGAAAACGTTGCGTTCCTTTTCTACGAGCTACGGGCAGGGGTGCAATGTGTTCGACGGAACGTGGCTGCCCATTTTCGAGCCGAGCGAGGCCGGGAGCGGCGTTCAGGCGTTCCTGAAACACCTGCGGATACGCCTTGACGAAGTACTTTGCCAAGGCGGACACAGTTTGATACTCGAAAAACAACGTTTTCGACAGCGAGCCAAACTGCTCTTCGAGGAGGTTCGTAAGCTTGACGGCCAGGATTGAATCGATGCCGTACTGCTCGAGAGGAGCCTCCGGATCGATTTTCTGCGGTGACACTTTGAGCAATTTCGAAAGCTGTTGACGCAGAAAATCCAGGGCATTTTGGTCAAGCGTATCTGTGTCAGTTTCACGTGGAAGAGAGGGAGACGCCGATGGCGTGGCCTGCTCGCCTTGGAAAGCGGGCGCAGCGGCCGTTTTATGCAGCGGCCGGGCGGAAAAGCCGCGAATCTCAACGCAGACATTCCCCTGGCCATCGCAAACGTCGATATCCAGTTTTGCGAGCGGGTCTTCGCTGTTGCTTCCTGGCGCATAGCGAACCCAGGCAGTCATTTCCGGCGTGCAGGGTGCAAAGAGCCTCAGCCGATCCATGGCGAACGGTAGCCGCGGTTGTGACGGACTTTTCCCTGCGGCCAACCCGATACAGGCCTGCAGCGCGCCATCTGCCATGCTGGGATGGAGCCAAAACGCTTCGGCGCCGCCCTTTACCGTGGAGGGGAGCCGGAGTTTGGCGGTGAGCTGCATCTCGCCCAAAGCGATTTCGACCACTGCCTGGTGAGCGGGGCCGTACTGGATGCCGCTCCCGGCGAATGTTTCATAAAGTTTTGCTCGTTCGATCTGGCCCCGCGCCATTTGGCGTTGGAGTGGATCCAGGTCGAGCTGGGGCTGAGCTTGATGAATCCAGACAGCACTTCCCTGGCTGTGGATGACCTCTTCGCCGCCTTCCGCGCTGTAGACTTCGTAGTCGACTTGTTCGCTCTCCTGATTTTGCATCGATAAGGAGATATTGAGCTGTCTTTCCTGCGCCACAAGCATGGGTCGTGCCCAGACGATGTTGCGCAACTCTAAAATCCCTGACTTTCTCTCGACTGGTACTGCCTGTTCCATGGCCGCGCGCGCTATCTCCAGATAGGCCACGGCAGGCAGGACATTTGCGCGAACGGCTCCCTCAACATTTACCT
Organism: uncultured Acidobacteriaceae bacterium; assembly: GCA_963745725.1. Taxonomy (GTDB): domain Bacteria; phylum Acidobacteriota; class Terriglobia; order Terriglobales; family Acidobacteriaceae; genus PALSA-350. The sequence goes on along the minus strand of CAVUYJ010000008.1, from coordinate 561,398 downwards.
GGTGGTCGCGCAGAAAAAACTCCTGCCCCGTAAAGGTCGAGCTGTAACGCTGCTCGCGCAAATCAGAGGTGTTGCGGTGCAGCAGCGGATGAAGATGCGAGGGGCCGGAAGTCGTGGCATCCTGCCTCGCCGCGACCTCGATCCAGTAACGCTCCCGTGCAAACGGGTACGCTGGAAGGCTCATCCGCCGCGGCCGGGCCTCTTTATACAATTTGGCCCAATCGATCTCGACACCCTGAACCCATAGCTCCAGCAACCGCGTCAGCTTGCCTGCTTCGAGCCACTTCTCCATCGTCTGCTGCAGGTCCGCATCCGTGTTGAAGAGCCACAGACCTTCCTTGTTTTTGCGCACCTGCCCGGCATACACCTCTTCCAGGTCCGTCGCTCCATTCACATAGCCTGTGAGCTTCTGCTCCAGTTCGGCCACCGTGCTCACCACCAGGCCGACCCGCTCCTCCATCCCCTCACGGCCCACCTGCAGTGTGTACGCCAGCCGCACTAAGTCCACAGGCCGCTCGCTTACAAAGCGAAGCAGCTCACGCGCCTTTTCCTGTAACTGCGCCGCCGTCCGCGCCGATATGACTATCGCTAAAACCGAGTTCGGCTTCGCCATCGAAGCCGGCTCTGGGTATTCCTCTACGATCAGGTGCGCATTCGATCCACCAGCCCCAAAGGACGAGATCCCGGCAATCCGGCGAGACTCACGACCCTCCACCACCGGCCGCTCCCACGACCGAAGCCGCTGGTTGACCACAAACGGGCTCTGAGAAAAATCAATATGGGGATTCAACACCTCAGAATGCAGAGAAGGCACAATCTCACCATGCTGCATCTGCAACAGCACCTTCGTCAGACCAGCGATTCCTGCCGCCGATTCACAATGACCTATGTTTGATTTCGCCGATCCAATCAGGCAGAACTCCCGCTGATCGGTATACGGCGCAAAGGCCTTACTCAGCGCGGCAATCTCGATCGGGTCCCCCAGCCGCGTTCCTGTGCCATGCGCCTCGATGTAACTGATCTGGCGCGCATCGACCCCGGACTCGGCCAGGGCCCGGCTGATCGCACTGGCTTGCGCCTGCGGGTTCGGCACCGTGTAGCCATTCGTCTTGCCACCGTGGTTGAGCGCGCTGCCGCGGATCACTCCATAAATGTGATCCCCATCCCGCTCTGCATCCGATAGCCGCTTCAACACCACAACCCCTACCCCTTCTCCGGGTATGTAACCGTCTCCTCCTTCTCCAAAACTTTGGCAATGACCCTCACTGGAAATAAATTGGCCTGCACTGAGCACCAGGTACTTGTTGGGATGAATGCTGACGTTGACCCCGCCGGCAATCGCCACGCTCGTCCGTCCCTGCTTCAGATCCTGGCAGGCCAGGTGAATCGCGCTCAACGACGAGGAGCACATCGTATCCAACGTCATGCTCGGCCCGTGCAGGTTCAGCACATACGATACCCGGTTCGCGATGCTTGCCGCGCTGCCCAGGATTCCCAGTGGTTTGCCTTGCGCAGTCGCTTCCGCACCGAGCAGTTGATACTCAATATACATGGCGCCGGCATACACACCAACCTGCCCGGGTAAGTCGTTCGCGGCCGGCGACTGCAGAGTTGCACGCGTGTAGCCGGCGTCTTCCATCGCCATCCACGCATGCTCGAGGAATAACCGCTCCTGCGGGTCGATAAATTCGGCATCGCCGGGCGAGATATGGAAAAACAAGGGATCGAACTCGTCGACGCCGCTGATAAAGCCGCCCCACTTGCTAGAGTGCCGGCCGGTCTCGGTCCGATCTTCACTCCAATACTTACGCCAATCCCAGCGACCACGCGGTACCTCAACAATGCAATCTCTTCCCTCCCGGAGATTGCTCCAATAGGCTTCAATGTCGACCGCCTCAGGGTATCGGCCGCTCAGCCCGATGATTGCAACTGCTTCGGATGCCGATTCGCGAGCAGGCACAACCGGCAGCTCACGCTTGAATCGCCGCGTAGCGGAAGACTTGAAGTCGCTGCTTGTTCGCGTATCAGCCGGAGAGGTGGGCTGATGGGGGCGAGCCCACAAACTTGCCAATTTGCCCGCATGAAACCCGGTAAAGTATTTCGCCAGCTCAGCGATGGTTTGATATTCAAAGAAGAGCGTTTTAGAGAGCGGACCAAAGGTCTCTTCCAGTTGATTGGTGAGCTTGATGGCCAGAATTGAATCAATTCCATATTGCTCCAAGGCGGCTTGGGGATCGATTCGGTTGGCCGGCAGCTTCAGCAGCGCAGACAGTTGCTTGCGCAGGTAGTCTTGCGTCTTCTCGGATAGATCCTGCGCTGCGGGCTCTTGCGTTGCGGGTTGCTGCGGCTTCGCTTCTGGCTCAAGGCCTGCAGCCAACGCACGCCGCATGTGCGCCTTATCCCCAGCAGCCACCAGCAGCTGTGAATACGGAAGACGCAGGCCGCGCGCAAAGGCCGCCAGCCCGGCCGCAGTTGCCATTGCCTCCATCCCCGTGGTCCGCCGCGCCACCTCCGCGACTTCCGCGGCAACCTGCATGCCTCCCGCTTGCCACAAACCCCAGTCGAGAGACACTGTATGTCCATGGCAACGGCCCAGCTTTACCTGCTCCTCGCGGTGCAGGGCAAACTGGTCCATGAATCCATTCCCCGCTGCGTAATCTGCCTGGCCGACGTTGCCAAACACTCCGCTTAGCGAAGAGAACATGACGAACCAGTCCAGCTCCGCCGCTGCGCTGGCCAAGTCAAGATGGTACGTTCCCTGCACCTTGGGCCCCAGCACCTGTTGAAGTTCTTCCCCGGATTTGTTGATAAGAAAGTTGTCCGCAATCATCCCCGCGCCATGCAAGATCCCTCGCAGCTTGCCCCCTTCCGCTACAAGGTCGCCGATCAACTCTCTCACCGCGTCCAGGTCGCTCAAGTCCAACTGCCGATAGCTCACACGCCCGGCCCAGGACCCGAGGTCGGCCAATCGAGCGGCAGTTGCTTCCCCGCCTGCCGAACGGCCCGTTAACAGCACCCGCGCGTTTGCGGTACTTTGCAAAATCTCCCGCGCAAACAATTTCCCAAGCCCGCCCAGACCTCCGGTAATCAGGTAGATCCCGTCGTCGGCATAGGGCAGCGTCGCAGCTTCTTCCACCGCGCCGGCTTCTTCCCATACCTGTGTGAACCTCTCGTTGCCGCGGTAGCAAACCAACGGGCTCGGACCACTAGCCTTCTCCTGCTGGAGCAGCCGGACTAAGTCGTCAACGGTGATCTGCGGCGGAACCATGATGGTCTGCGCGACCAATTGCGGGTTCTCGAGCCCCGCTGTCCGCAACAAGCCGGACAAGCCGGCCAGCATAGCCCCCTCGCCCTCGCTCGGCGTGACCACCTGGAGCAATGCCTTGCCCGCCGGCTTGCTGCGAAAGATCCTCTGCACCTGTTCGAGGCAGGCCAGCGCGCAACTGCTGTAGCACTCGGCGATACTGCCAGCCCCGCACAGCTGCACACAACTGCTTGCCGAGATCAGCTCCCCAAGCTTTTCCGCATTCACCTCCGGCAGCTCGCAGACGACCACTTCGTGCCGCGCAAATTCTCCTGTCGAGCTCGCATTGGACACGGCCACCCGTTGCCATACCGGCCGCGCGAGCATGGCGCCGACGGCTTCAGGTTCGCCGGCTTTCTGGGACAGCGTGCGGGCAGAGAAACCGCGCATCTGGACACATAGATTGCCCTGTTGATCGCACAGGTCGATGTCCAGCTTGAGAACCTTGTCTTCTAAGTGGCCTGGCGAATGCCGAAGCCAGGCGACCGGATCACGGGGACACGCAGATACAATTCGTAACCATTCCAGAGCGAATGGCACGCGCGGCTGACGTTCGGCCTGCTGATGAACCGCCTCGAGCCCGATACAAGACTGCAAGGCCCCGTCGAGCAGGGCCGGATGCAAGACAAAGTCACGAAATGTTTTTCCGGCGGTTTCCGGAACCTGCAGTTGGGAAAGGATCTCGCCGGGTGCGGTAACGATATTGGTTAGAGCCCGGAACGAAGAACCGTAAGCTACGCCGAGGCTCTGGAACACGTCATAGATCTGCTTTGGATTCAGGCCGAGCCCATGGATGCGCCCGTTGAGCTGATCAAGATTGATTGCCGCCGGAAGAGGCTTCTCACTCCATGCTGCGCGGCCCTGACAGTGGACAATCTCCGCATCGCCGTCGCGAGTTAGCACGCGAAAGGCTACCTGCTCCTGTTCGCTCGGCTGAAGTTCAATCCACACACGGATATTTCCACGGACGATCATTGGCCGAGCCCAAACGATGCCGTTGAGCTCTAACCGATGCGCGCTGGAAGGCGCTGGCCACGCGTTCGCAACGGCCGCACGCGCCATCTCGAGGTAGGCAACGCCCGGCATCACCCGATCTCCAGCGATCTGATGATCTTCAAAGAAAAACTCGCGGCCGGTGAACTCGCACTCATAGCACTGCCGGGCAAGATCGGAAGTGTTCCTATGCAGAAGAGGATGCAGGGTTGCGCCCTTGTTGCCGCCGCGCGCGAACTCTTTGACGATTGCTGCCGCATCGTCCTTTGAGATTCTCTTATTCTTCAGTTCGGAGATCACGTATTCTACAAAGTTGGTCATGGTTTCTCTCTTCGAGGCTTGGCCTTGCACGCGAACGGGTTACCAAAGACAGGAAAGCGCATTCGGCCATCTGTCGAAACCGTCTTGCGCTGGATCTATTTCTAGGAGTGCCTAGGCGAACTCGGTAGTGAGCTCTTTGACAATCTGACCGTTATGAACCGCGGCCGAAACGGACACGGGGGCGGGAAAAACACAAAATTTGATCATCTTCGCAGAGGTGATTGAAAACAAATGCGTCACACAAAAAGATTCCCGCTTCCGATGATCATCTTCGTGGAGGTAACTTAAAACAAAGGAGTTGCACCAGGAAACCCCATGATCGATGATCACCTTCGGCCGACTGGCAAATCTGACGGTGCCCCATTCCGGGGCCCCCATCAGCTTCGCTGATGGGTTGGATTCAAGCCCCGTTGTTGGGCTTGGGAGGGGTTGTTTGGTCGATCAAAACAAATTTGTCATCTCGACCGGAGCGCACTGGGGTCCCCGGCAGCTTCGCTGCTGGGGGTGGGTTAGCGGAGTGGAGAGATCTAGGGTTTGGGCTCCCTCACCACCCCGCCAACCGGCAACCACAGAGGCGTCATCCTGAGCGGAGCGCCCGAAGGGCGCGTAGTCGAAGGACCTCGGCGATTCTGTTTCCACCCATGCGGCTCGGAGCTTTCTGGCCGAGGAAGCCAGAGCTCGGTGCCTGGCAGCTAGACCAAAGCCTTGAGCATCAAGACAGCCTCCTCTTCGCTCATAAGGCCGCGATCGATCCTCTCAATCACATCGTCAATCGAATCGAAACCACCCGTCACAATCGGAGCCTGATCCTGAGCAATGCTATTCACCCAATACCGCTCTTTCGCGAAAGGATAAACCGGCACCCGCATCCGGCGAGGCTGCGCCTGACCATACAACCGACCCCAATCCAAATCGACGCCCGCAGCCCACTGCTCCAGCAACCCAGCGAAGTCTTGAGTGAGCATTCTCGCAGGCGCCGCGGAAGACGAAGAACGGCCACCTTTGCGCTGCACACGCCCACAGAACACTCCGGGCACGCTTGCCTGGCCATCAACATAAGAGCGAAGCCGGCCCGCAAGCTCATTAACCGAAGACACGAGAAAACCAACCCGCTCCTCCATCGCATCCCGGCCAACCTGCAGGGTATAAGCCAAGCGGCCCAAATCAACCTCTTCCGCCTGAACAAAAGCCAGAAGATCCACCGCCTTTTGCCAAAGCTGTTCTGCCGTTCTCGCCGACAGTGGAACCATCGCCGGGCCGTGCGCGAGCTCGGGGCTGGCAAGGTCCGTTGGCGAATCGGGAGACCCGCGCAGCGCCAGGTGCACATTGGTGCCGCTGTGACCAAAGGAGTTAAGAGCAGCCATCCGTACGCCCTTGTTCGCTTTCCAATTCTCCTCGTCACGGCTGAGGTAAAACGGAGATTTCGAAAATTCAATGAGCGGGTTCGGCGTCTCGAAATGCAAGAGGCGCGGTATGGTTTGGAACCGCATCTGTAGCAGAACCTTGATGAGCCCGGTAACACCTGCCGCGGCCGCCGTGTGCCCGATATGCGATTTGGCGCTGCCCACAGCGCAAAATCCCTTTCTGGGAGTAAACCTGCGGAACGCTCTGACCAGGGCGTTTGCTTCCACGGGATCTCCCAGCTTGGTGCCGGTGCCGTGTGCCTCCACATACGTGATCTGGTCCGGGTCAATGGCAAATTTTTCGTAGACCCTGACAATCAGCTCTTCCTGAGCGGCGCCGTTGGGGGCGGTGATTCCATTGCTCGCACCATCCTGGTTGGTTCCCGATCCGCAAATCACGCCATAGATCAGGTCGCCGCCGCGAACAGCATCCTCGAGCCGTTTGAGCACAACGACGGCTGCGGATTCAGAGATGATGGTACCGTCTGCTGCGCGATCGAAGGTGTGGCAGCGGCCGCTCGGAGACAGCATCTCAATTTCATCGAGCCGGACCTGTACCCGATGGTCCATTGAGGCATGAACACCGCCGGCCAAGGCCAAATCCGTTTCCCGGCTGCGCAGGCTTTCGCACGCAAGGTGAATCGCCAGTCCAGACGACGAACAGCCGGTATTCACCACCATCGCAGGGCCTTTCAGGTTGAGCACATACGACAGGCGCGAGGCGATGATCGCATCCGAATATCCCGTGAAGCTATCCCCTACGTAGCCTGAGGGCTCGGCGCCCACAAAGACGCCGGTTTGTGAACCAGAGAGAGACCTGGGGTTATAGCCTGCATCTTCGATCGCCTTCCAGCCCTCCTGCATCAGCAATCGCTGGTGGGGATTCATGGACTCCGCTTCGAGCGGCGAGAGGTTGAAGAATCCGGGATCGAAGCAGTCCCGGTCGGCAAGGATGCCGCCCCACTTGCAGCGTGTCTTTCCTGGCCGTTTCTCCGCGCTGAAGAAAGCTCGCTGATCCAAATATTCAGGCGGCAGTTCTTCGACGCCGTCCGTGCCGTCAACCAAGTTTTTCCAGAACTCCTCGACGTTCTTTGCCTTGGGGAACATGCCGGACATCCCGATAACGGCGATCTCCGGGATCCCGGCGTCAGCTACAGCCGGCCGCGATGGCAGCTTTGCCGGTTGCGGAGCCTTCTCGCTTTCGAAAGCCAGCGGCGTTCTTTGCTCGATGTCTCCGGCATAAACAGTAACCACGTGAGCCGTCAATTGATCCAGCGTGGGGTACTCAAAAATGATCGCCGTATTCAACTCAATTTGGAGAACAGCATTGATTTGCTGAACCAAACCCACTCCCAGAATGGAATCCACGCCGTAGTCGGAGAAGGCCACGCCGGCGTCAATTTCCGTAGGCGCCATCTTCAAGACCGATGCCAGCGACTCCCTGATCGTGGCGTGGATGTGATCCTCTTTGCTGGCCGCAATCACCGGAAGCGCACCCTGTTTCTGCTTCTGTGTCTTGCTTGGCGATGACATGCTAGCTGCCGGGGAGCCTCGCCGGATTTCCTTCCGCACCAAACCATCGCTTTGGCAAAGTACGATCTGGTAGCCGAGGTCGTGTGCATCCCAGGCCGGGAACTGCACGGAACGAAAACCTTCCTGTTCCAGAATCTGCTGCCAGCGCGCGGGAGAAAGCAAGGGCGAGTTCTTCATGCGCAGGTCGGAGTCTTCAAAAAGCCACCATCCATCGAGCAGTCCAAAGGTGAGATGGGAATAAATGGATTTAGTGCTGATCTCGTTGAGTAGCAGCAGCCCATCCGCATGCAACAGGGCCTTCGTGTTGCGCATGGTTTGGCGAATATTCTTCGTAGCGTGCAAAACGTTGGCGGCTATCACCACATCGTAGCTGCCCATCTCGAAGCCCTGATCCTCGATGGCTCGCTCGATATCCAGCCGGCGGCACTCAAGGAAGGGGAAGTCAGGCAGGAACGTTTCTTCCGCGTGGAAGAGGAATGCCTGCGAAAGGTCGGTGTAGGTATAGGTTTCTACCGACGTTACAAATGGGCGAAGCGCACTGAGAACCAGGATCGAAGTGCCGCCGGTTCCCGCACCGATCTCGAGAATGCGAATTTGCGTCTGGGGATCAGCTTGCAAGCGCTGTTGAAGATAGGCCACCACCGCGTTGGCGACGATCTGGTTGAAGGCGTCGGACAGCGCATTGTTGCGGTAAACACCTTCCACTCTTTCCATCGAGGAATTGGGGAAGATCACGTCGGTGGCCAGAACCCGGCCCTCAAGCACGTCGGGCAACCTGACCAGGCAATCGCTGACAAGCGTCGCCAGCGCCCGGACATCGGGGTCGTGCCTGTATCTCTCTCTGAGTGCAGCTGGCGAATCAGACGAAAGAGGGGTGCCCGACACATGAAGAACACCGTCGCGCTCGAGCAGAAGTCCGTTTTCGCAGAGGATGGCTACTGACTCGTTGAGCCACGGGAGGTACTTATCGAGGATCGTGCTCGTCGGCGCAAGATCGGCGGCTGCTATCGGTAGTAGCATGCCTTCTAGCTTCATCAGCGAGGCGAGCTGGTGGAACATCAGCCGGCATACCGTGCTCTCGAAGCCATTGTGGGCGCGCTCGTCTCTGAGCTGAGCCAGTTTTTGCCAGGGAATGGTTATCTCCTCGGAGGAGAACGCTTGCCCGGCGGAAGAGGTCTTCGCGATGGTAACCGTCTCAGTGGCGGAGCAACCCATGAGCGATTCCAGCAGCTTGGAGTGTCCGGCAAAGATGCATTCCTGCAGCGTGCCACGGCTGAGCTGGCTGAGGAAAAGCTCGAAACATTTGAAGCCCTCTTCGTCGCTCAATGTATCGAGGTTGCCGGCCGAACCTTCGAGGGAAGCGCGATCCAACGAGGCCTGCCAAATTCCCCAATGAATGAGCCCGACCCGAAAGCGGGAATTGGTGCGCAGAGAACGAACAAAGGCGTCGGAACTCGCAATGCCCGCAACGTACGCCGCATACTCAGAGGCGCCAAGAAGGGCAAAGGCTTGCCTCGAGGAGAAGTAGCACAGGAAGTCGAGCGGTTCCTCCTCGAGGGCCTTGTGCAATGTCCAACTGCCCAGGGCCTTAAGTGCGAGGCAGCGGCTGAATTCGTCTTCCCCGATCTGTTGGATCGTGCTGTCGTTGTCCACGGACATGGCTGAGAAGATGGCACCACGCAAGGCGATGCCGTTTTCCTTTATGCGTTTGACCACGCTTTGCATCGCTTCGAGATCGGTCACGTCTGCCTGGAGATAGAGGGGCAGGTTGCCCAGACCCTTTAGCGCCGCCTGCACCTTCGGCGAGTTGAGTGGGCTGCTCCCGACCCAAACCACGATAGCGTCGTATTGGCGGAGCAGGTTGCGCGTGATAATTTGCCCGACGGTTCCCGAGCCGCCCACGATGAGATACGCTCCTTTGTGCCTGATTGCGGGTGTGCTGGGCGTGGCGCATTCGAGCGGGAAGAAGGCTTGGGTGTGGCGGCGGCCGGAAACAATCTTGCAGATTTCTCCCCTGCGGGAAGGCGGTTCGGCCACGATCGAAGCACTCACACGATTGCGTTCTTCCGCGTCGTGCAGGTCGCTTGAGGTGAGATCGAGATTTCTAACCCGGTATTCGCGGTTGCTTTGGGCAAGCGAGTAGCCTAACCCCGCCACACCGGCTCCCAAAACACGATGCGAACCTTGGGTGAGCGAGTGATTGTCGCGGGTGAGGATATAGAGATCGAAGCCAAGGCCGCCTTGGCGGTCTAGAGACTTGATGAGTCGCAGGAACGGCAGCGAATTGCGATCCTGGTCCCGTCGGAAGTCTGCCACGCTGGGTGGCTCCGTCTGTTGCTCAGCATCGGTCAGGAAAAAAACTGTGTCGAATGCCGCAGAGTTTTCGAAGCAGCGCGCAAAGCCCCCCGGATCCTTGACGTCGCAGGTCCATTCATTCTCGGAGACCTGCTCGGTTGTCTCGGCCAGCCTGATCAAGGTCGTTTTGCCGCCTCTCTGCTGGTAGTTGTCGAGGATTGCGGTTTCCAGGCCCTCAAAGGGGGAAGCGACGACAAGCACGTTGGAAGGATTAGTCGATTCTGCCTGCATCAGCGGGCCTTGTTGTTCCCAGCGGCAGAGATAGCTGTTCGTTTCCCTTGGACGATCGCCGTCGAACGCCTGGTTGAGCCGTGACGGTTCCGCAGATTGTGCGCCGATCCAGTAACGTTTCCTGGCAAACGGGTACTCAGGGAGACAAATGCGCCGCGGCCTGGACTCTCGGTAGAACCGGTTCCAGTCAAGGTCGAGCCCCTTCACCCACAACTTCAGCAACGGAACAAGCTTCCGGTCGTCGATCCAGTTACGAAGGGTTTGCTGCAGGTCGGCGTCGGTGCTGAATAATGCGACTTCTTCAAGGTGAGCTTTCACCTGCCCCTGGTAGAAATCACCTGACTGCAGCTTGCCATTTAGATAGGCCTCAAGCTTCTGGGCCAGTTCCTCGACCGAGCTGACCACCAGGCCCATTCTTTCTTCCATCCCGGTCCGGCCGACCTGCAACGTATAAGCCAGCTCCGCCAGATTAATCGGGGTTGCGGAGCGACCTAGGAACTTCAATAAATCTCGAACCTTCTCTCTTAGCTGCTCGGGCTTGCGAGCGGAAAGCGGCACGATGGTCTTCGCGTCTGCTTGCGGCGTAACCAGCGGAGGCAGGTATTCGCCAACGACTACATGGGCGTTGGTTCCGCTGAAGCCGAAGGAGCTGACCGCGGCCTGTCGTCTGGCCGTGGGGTTCGGCTTCCACTCTTGGAGCCGCTGATTGATGTAGAACGGCGAGTCAGTTAAATCGATATGCTCATTGAGCCGCTCGAAGTTGATCGTCGGCGGCAGTTGCTTATGCTGAATTGCCAGAAGGAGCTTGAGCAAACCGGCAACGCCCGCCGCGGTTGCCGTGTGGCCGATGTTGCTCTTCACCGATCCCAGCGCGCAGTATTCCTGCTTCTGGGTGCTTGCTTGAAAGGCCTGCTTAAGGCCTGCGACCTCGATTGGATCGCCCAGCTTGGTGCCTGTGCCGTGGGCCTCGATTAGCTGCAGATTTGCCGGATCGATTCGGAACCGGGCGTAAATTTCCTGCTCCAGACGCGTCTGCGATTCCGCGTTGGGCGCCGTGATGCCGTTAGTCTTGCCATCCTGATTGACGCCCCATCCTTCCAGCACGCCCTGAATGATGTCGCGATCGCGCTCCGCATCTGCCAGCCGCTTCAACATCACTACGCCGACACCCTCGGCCGGAACGATGCCGTCGGCTCGTTGATCGAAGGTGAAGCACTGGCCCGAACGCGACAGGATGCCGGCTTGCGATGCCATGATGTGCAGCGCCGGCCCGGCCATCACGCACACTCCGCCGGCCAAGGCGACGTCGCTGCTGCCGGATAGGAGGCTGTCGCAGGCATGAGCAATGGCCACGAGCGACGAGGAGCATGCCGTGTCAATTGAAAGGCACGGACCTTGAAGATTCAGGAAGTACGAGATACGCGCGGCCAGAATCGACATCGCGTTGCCCGTGAAGCCTTGCGCGCTCAGCTTTTGCGCAGAAGACAGCTGGTCATAGTCGCCGGCGGCGCAGCCTACAAAGACTCCGCATTTGCTGCCGGATAAAGTCTTCGCATCGTAGCCGGCGTTCTCGATGGAATGCCAGCAGGCTTCAAGGAAGAGTCGCTGTTGCGGATCCATATTCTCCGCTTCCCCGGGCGACAAATTGAAGAAGAGAGGATCGAAGCGGTCATAGTCTTCCAGCGCGCCTATCCAGCGGCTATTGGTCTTGCACGCTACAGGCTCGCCCGGCTGATAGTAGGCGTCAATATCCCAGCGGCTTGACGGTACCTGGCTGATGCAATTTCTGCCTTGCGATATGTTCTCCCAGAACTCGTCCAGGTTGCGGGCTTTCGGAAACTGACCCGCTATGCCGATGACCGCGATCAACGGTGTAGGCTCCTTGGCTGACTCTTGAGTCTTGGCAACATTGCCGTTCGACCGCGTGATCGATCGCCGTCCGCGCAGAGAAACGACCCTCTCGCGCGGAACAGTTATTTTCTCGGCTACGGGAACGACCGAGGGCTCAGGTTGGCTGAAGACCGTGCCGTTCTTTTCTGCCTCCTGCTTGACGTAGCGGCTCAGCTGGCCAAGCGTTGGATAGCTGTAGATCTGAATCGCTTCGATGCGAGTTCCATACTTCTCGTTGATCTTCCTTACCCAACTCACTCCGCTGATCGAATCCAGGCCCAGATCCACAAACTGCGCGCCTTCGGTGACTTCCTCCTCGCCTAATTGCAGCTCCGCAGCCAGCAATGTTCTCAGGCCAGCGACCAAGGCCGGGAGTCCATCTTGCGCTACTCGCACTCGTGGCTGCACAGATAGGGAGCCGCTTGCACCTGCGGAGAGAACTTCTTCTCGATCTGCGCAAGAGTGGAGGACTGGCCGACGAAGGTCTGCTCGTGCATGGCTAGCTCATGACGATACGTCTCCGCCACTAGCGGATAGATATCGCGCGTCCACTGCTCTTTCAAACCCACGAGGTAAGCATGCGAGTGTTGCGCGATGGCGGCTGCCAACTCCATCGCCGCGTCATAAACCTCGCCTGCGGCCTCACCACAAGCTCTACGCCTCTCGCCTTCAATTCGCTGCCCGTAAACGGTTCGCCAGTAAACAAGCTCTCGCGGGCAAGGTCCCAGCCCATCTTGTTGGCAAGGTTCCATGTGGCTCCGCCGCCGGGAGTAAAGCCGTAGCCGATGTAGGGACTGACATACCGGCTCTCGTCGCTTAGCAACCCTAGGTCGGCAAACATACCCACCGACCAGCCTGCTCCAATTCCATGGCCCTGCATCGCGGCAATCACGGGCAGCTTGCAATGCAACGCGGCCTCGAAAACCTGTATGTCGGTAAACTTGGCATTTCCAGCTTGGACCGCCAGCAAACTTTCTTTAGTCCCGCCAGATGCGAAATAAGTGTCGTAGCCGGTCAGCACGACGACCTTGTATCCCGGCGTCCCGGCGATATGCGCGAAGACCTCTGTCATGCCTTCTACCCAGGCCGGGGAGAACATGTTCTTCGCCTCGCGGTCTTCCATCTTCACCACCACGATGCCGTCGCCCTGCACCGTGGCGTGAATCACCTTCGAGGCCAGCGCAATCGGCCCAGGATGGACGACTAGATCCCGCTCCACTCCCCACTGCAACGGAGTCCGTAGCGTCTCCTTCAGCTTCGCTGCGCTCTGCTTTTTCCAACCCGACATCCTCGTCCGCGTCGCTACCTCGGCCGCTAAAGCTAGAACTTGCTGTCTCTCAGCAGCCCAGGCTCCCGCACGCTGCTCGAGGTCTGCGACCGCTGTACGCACCTCCGGTGAGCAAGGCTTCTTTGCCCAGGTTTCCCAACCGCCAGGCGAACAGCACCGCCGCCAGTTGGCCTACCGCAGCCCTCTCCGCGAGGCCGCCACTGGTGTAAATCCCATCGCGGCTATACACGCAGGCATCGCAGCAAAGCCCCAGCAGCCAGGTCTCACCACGGCCATCGCCTGCCAATGCCGCGATGATTGGAACCTCCAATTCGCTCAGCATGCGGCTCCATTCCAGCAACTCCTCCTCGCCGACAGATTTATCGATTTCTCCGGTCAACACCACTGCCTGGCAGGAAGACACCTGCTGCAGTTGGCTTAGGCTTTCGCTGGACAGATTGAGATCAGAATCTGCTCAATGCCGCTAACGGGCACATCAGATTTTCCGTCTCTTCTTCCCGCAAAGACTCGACCAAGCTGCCGAGTGAACGGGTCAAATGCTGCTTGAGCAGCCGCAGCGCGACCTGCGGTTTGCTTGATAGCTTCTGCGCGAGCTGCTCCGCGTACTGCTCTCCCTGCATTGCAGGTATGATCGGGCAGCTCCATCCTCGGCCACCCAGCTGTTGCCCTGTCCACGCACTTCCCGCATAGAGCAACCGTCGTGCCTGGGCATCGCCAAAGCGCTCAGCGAACAACGCTGCCTCTTCATCCGTCGGAGAATCGATGAAGCCAAAGGTCGCCTCCTCGTTCAGCACCATGAAGTCACAGAGCGCTGCAGCGAGAAAGCCCGCGCTCTTCGTGTCTTGCTGAAAAATACCAATCATCGGATAGGCAAACCGCACCAGTGCGCGGTAGAAACCTTGCCGGATGGCCTCATTTACGTCTTCTCTACTACGCAAGCAATGGTCGAGACCGCTGAGCAGCAACACCTTTAACGAGGAATCCTGCTCTGCCCTCATGAGGGCCTGGCCCAGGTCTCTTAGAGCTTCCGCCGAAGTCACTCCCGCCGGCTCGACAACAATCGAAAATATTCCCGCCCCACAGTCGTACAAGCGCACGCTCGACGATCCCTGTTGTTCCGTTCTTTGCTCGGGGCTTACCAATTTGATGGGCGTAACTCTTGATCCCCTGCGTGAAGGCGGCCGTCGCTTCACTGAGCGCCGTCAAAGGTATCCCAGACGGCTTAGGCAAAAGGACTGGCTGAGAATCTGTAGCAAAAACTATTTCTTTACGGAAACCAATTGCCCCGCTGGATCGCTTATCTCTGTCGCTGCTGTGCTTGCCAGCACACCCCTCGCAGCTCGACGCTGACGTTGCCGTGCTCATCGTGCAGGTCGAGGTCGAGGCTGACGACTTGCTCCGATTGCCCTGGCGCATAACGAATGCGTGGAGTTGTCTGCGGCGTTGTGGGCGAAATGATTCTTACCGAATCCAGCCTCGTCAGTGCGACTGGCTGCTCGCCTAAGAGCTTCTCGCAGGCTTCCAAGGCGGCAGCTAACGCGGCCGGATGCAGTACATACTCCGGCGCCTCTGCCAGGGGCTTCAGCGTCTGACTAGCTCCGCACGGCCTGCCCTCGGCAATAAACAACCTCGTCTGGACCCTGCTGGCTGTAGATCTCGTATTCGACCTGCTCGCCCTCGGCTGCTTCTTGCAGCGCGATGTGGACTTGCCACTGCCCGTTGACTTCTATGGGGGAGAGCCAAACAACCTCGCGCAGCTCGACCCAGCCCTCGCCCGGCCACGCCTGCTCCACGGCCGCTCGCGCCATCTCGAGGCACGCTGCCATCGGCAGAAACTTCGATTCGCTGCTCAGGAAGAATTCTTCGCCCGTGAAGGTCGAGCTGTAACGCTGCTCGCGCAAATCAGAGGTGTTGCGGTGCAGCAGCGGATGAAGATGCGAGGGGCCGGAAGTCGTGGCATCCTGCCTCGCCGCGACCTCGATCCAGTAACGCTCCCGTGCAAACGGGTACGCTGGAAGGCTCATCCGCCGCGGCCGGGCCTCTTTATACAATTTGGCCCAATCGATCTCGACACCCTGAACCCATAGCTCCAGCAACCGCGTCAGCTTGCCTGCTTCGAGCCACTTCTCCATCGTCTGCTGCAGGTCCGCATCCGTGTTGAAGAGCCACAGACCTTCCTTGTTTTTGCGCACCTGCCCGGCATACACCTCTTCCAGGTCCGTCGCTCCATTCACATAGCCTGTGAGCTTCTGCTCCAGTTCGGCCACCGTGCTCACCACCAGGCCGACCCGCTCCTCCATCCCCTCACGGCCCACCTGCAGTGTGTACGCCAGCCGCACTAAGTCCACAGGCCGCTCGCTTACAAAGCGAAGCAGCTCACGCGCCTTTTCCTGTAACTGCGCCGCCGTCCGCGCCGATATGACTATCGCTAAAACCGAGTTCGGCTTCGCCATCGAAGCCGGCTCTGGGTATTCCTCTACGATCAGGTGCGCATTCGATCCACCAGCCCCAAAGGACGAGATCCCGGCAATCCGGCGAGACTCACGACCCTCCACCACCGGCCGCTCCCACGACCGAAGCCGCTGGTTGACCACAAACGGGCTCTGAGAAAAATCAATATGGGGATTCAACACCTCAGAATGCAGAGAAGGCACAATCTCACCATGCTGCATCTGCAACAGCACCTTCGTCAGACCAGCGATTCCTGCCGCCGATTCACAATGACCTATGTTTGATTTCGCCGATCCAATCAGGCAGAACTCCCGCTGATCGGTATACGGCGCAAAGGCCTTACTCAGCGCGGCAATCTCGATCGGGTCCCCCAGCCGCGTTCCTGTGCCATGCGCCTCGATGTAACTGATCTGGCGCGCATCGACCCCGGACTCGGCCAGGGCCCGGCTGATCGCACTGGCTTGCGCCTGCGGGTTCGGCACCGTGTAGCCATTCGTCTTGCCACCGTGGTTGAGCGCGCTGCCGCGGATCACTCCATAAATGTGATCCCCATCCCGCTCTGCATCCGATAGCCGCTTCAACACCACAACCCCTACCCCTTCTCCGGGTATGTAACCGTCTCCTCCTTCTCCAAAACTTTGGCAATGACCCTCACTGGAAATAAATTGGCCTGCACTGAGCACCAGGTACTTGTTGGGATGAATGCTGACGTTGACCCCGCCGGCAATCGCCACGCTCGTCCGTCCCTGCTTCAGATCCTGGCAGGCCAGGTGAATCGCGCTCAACGACGAGGAGCACATCGTATCCAACGTCATGCTCGGCCCGTGCAGGTTCAGCACATACGATACCCGGTTCGCGATGCTTGCCGCGCTGTTGCCGACACCGACTCCCGCCTCTGCGCCAAACAGCTGATACTCGCTGTACATCAAGCCCACGTATACCCCGGCCTGGCCCGGTAGATCGTTGGAAACCGGCGATTGCAGCTCCGCGCGTGTGTAGCCTGCGTCTTCCATCGCCATCCACGCATGCTCGAGGAACAACCGCTCCTGCGGATCGATCAGCTTCGCTTCCTTGGGCGAGATGTTGAAGAAACGCGGATCGAATTCATCCACGCCGCTGATAAAGCCGCCCCACTTGCTGAAATGACGTCCGCTCCCGGCGCGATCCTCGCTCAGATACTTTCGCCAATCCCAACGATCACGCGGTACCTCAACGATGCAATCTCTTCCGTCCCGCAGATTGCTCCAATACTGCTCAATGTCTATCGCCTCAGGGTATCGGCCGCTCAGACCTACGATCGCTATTCGCTCCGCCTCGACAGGGCGTGCTGGCGAAGAAGCCGGCTCACGCATGACTCGCCGATTTCTGTCTGATCTATCTTGAGGGTTTAGGCGCGGCTGCATGTGGATGACTTTCGCGCTCCCATGATTGCTGTCGGAGCCAGGGAATCGAGCCGTTACGCTGCTCGCGTGAATGTCGACAAAGTATTTCCCTAGTGCTTCGATGGTTTGATACTCAAAGAAGAGAGTCTTCGATAGCTGGCCAAATGTCTTTTCCAGCTGGTTGGTCAACTGCATCGCCAAAATGGAGTCGATGCCGTATTGCTCGAGCGGAGCCTGGGGATCGATCCGGTTGGCCGGCATCTTCAGGAGGGCAGATAGCTGCTTACGCAGGTAGTCTTGCGTCTTCTCGACGAGATTTGCCGCATCTACCCGGCCCACGATGGGCTCTTGCGAAGAGATAGGAAGCGATGGCTCGGCTAACAACACACGGCGAATCCGGGATAGATTGCCTTGGGCAACAGCAACCTGGCTGTAGGATATAGCGAGGCTACGGTAGAAGGCTGCAAAGCCGCCAGAGGTTTCCATCGGCTCCATGCCCGTGTTTTCCTTGACCAGTTCGAGAGTGGAGGTATCGATGGCCATGCCGCCCTCTCTCCACAGCGGCCAATTGATCGATACCGTGCGCCCGTGCCTCTGCTTAACAGAGACCAGCTGATTCCGGTAGGCCGCAAAATGGTCCATGAATGCATTGCCGGCTGCGTAATCAGCTTGACCAGGATTTCCCGTCACCGCAGCGAGCGAGGAAAACAACGCAAAGAAGTCGAGCTCGCTGTCGCTAGTGGCACGGTCGAGATTTTCCGTCCCCACGACTTTGGGCGCCAAAACCTGGATGAATTCGGCACTGGGCTTTTTGATGATGAAGTTATCCGCGATCATCCCCGCGGCGTGAAGAATGCCCCTCAGTCGACGACCCTCGGTCTCGATATCGGCAATCAGACTGCTTACTTGTTGCAAATCGCCAAGATCCACTTGCCGGTAGCTCACTCGGCCGGACCCTGCCTGTAGTTCATTCAGCAAACCCTGCTTCTCCGCGTTGATAGCGGAGCGGCCGGTCAAAACCACCGTGGCGCTATGGGTCTGAGACAAGATCTCTCGCGTGAAGTGAACGCCGAGCCGGCCAAGACCGCCCGTGATCAGGTACACTCCGTCCTCTCTCCATCGGACGGGGGGCGCTTCGTGGTCTACCGCTATCTCCTGCCAACGCGATACATACCTGGCTCCCTGGTCATACTTGACCAGAACCTCCAGTTGGCCATTCCTCTCGCGCTGTAGCTGCCGGGCCACATCTTCAGCACTAACGTTCTCGGGAACGAGGACAAGCTGGCCGGTCAGCTGCGGGTTTTCAAGCGTCGCGGTGCGGAGCAGGCCAGATAGTCCAGCCGAGATTGCGTGGTCTCCGTTGCCGGGGGCGACAATCTGCAACAGTATTTTTTTCTGTGGGGACGTAAGCAATAGTTCCTGAATCTTTCCGAAACAGGCCTGGGCGTAGTGGCTATAGCGCTGGCCAACGCCGGTTTCGGGCCCTGCATGGATCGACAGAATGTGACTCGACGGCAACCAGGAATCTACCTTGCCTTCGATTTGCGGCAGACCGCAGAGCACAACATGGTGCTCGCTGAAGTCGATACTGTTTGCAGCCGCGATTTCGTCTGGCTGCCATTCGGGCACGGCGAAGAACATTCGACCTTCTGCAGCATTTGCAAACTCGCGGAAGGAAAAGCCGCGCATCTGTACGCAGATTTTGCCCGATGGATCGCACACATCGATGTCCAGCTTTACCACCCGATCGTCAGACTGCGCATCCGGGCAATAACGCACCCAAGCCCACATCTCTTCGGTGCACGCGGACTCGATACGCAGCGACTCCAAGGCAAAGGGCAATTTGGCCGCGCCTACATCTTCGAGCTTCCTCAAGCCGACAGTCGCCTGCAGAACGCCATCAAGCAAACTTGGGTGCAACCCGTAAGCGGCGCGGCTCTCCTGGACCACTGCGGGTAGGCGGAGCAGAGCCAGCAGCTGATTTTTCCCTGGATAAATAGCGCCGATCCCCTGATGCGCCGGGCCATAGAAGAGACCCATTCCGGCCAAGGCCGAGTACATCGAGTGCGCATCCAGTTCATCCCGGTTCATTTGCTTGCGAAGCTGTGGCAGATCGATCCATGGGGAGGCGGTACTGTCGCTCCAGACTGCCTGCCCCTGGCAATGAACGAACAACTGCCCGCCTTGGCCGGTATAGATTTCAAAGTCGACCTGATCCAAGCCTTCGCTGGCCGTTAAGTCCATCGAGACCTCGGTGGTCCCGGTAACCACGAGGGGCTTTGCCCAGACCACGTTGTTTAGCTCCAATATGGAACTATCAGGCCTGGCCGGAGAGGCTTCTTCCGCGGCTGCGCGCGCCATCTCCAGATACGCCACCCCGGGCATCATCTTCTGCTTGCCGCCTGGCGTCACGCTCACCTGGTGGTCTGCCAGAAAGAACTCGTTTCCGGTGAAGGTCGAGCGAAAACGCTGCGCTGCCAAATTGGAGATGTTGCGATGTAATAAAGGATGGAGAACGGAAGAGGCCTGATAGGAAGCTGCCTGGGCGATTCCCTCACGACTTACCCAGTACCGCTCTTTAGCAAATGGATACGCGGGCAGACAAATGCGCCGCGGCCTGGACTCTGGGTAGAAGCGGTTCCAGTCCAAATCGAGCCCCTTCACCCACAGCTTCAGCAACGGGACAAGCTTTCGGTCGTCGATCCAGTTTCGAACGGTTTGCTGCAGGTCGGCGTCGATGCTGAATAACACGACTTCTTCGAGGTGAGCTCTCGCCTGCCCCTGGTAGAAATCACTGGCCGGTAACTTGCCGGCCAGGTACGCTTCGAGCTGCTGGGCCAACTCCTCGACCGAGCTGACCACCAGGCCCATTCGTTCTTCCATCCCGGTCCGGCCAACCTGCAAGGTATAAGCCAGCTCCGTCAAGTGGATCGGCGCTGAGGATCGGCGTAGGAAGTTCAATAGATCTCGAACCTTTTCTTTTAGCTGCTCGGAGTTGCGAGCGGAAAGCGGCACGATGGTCTTCGCGTCCGCTTGCGGCGTAGCCAATGGGGGCAGATATTCGCCAACAACTACATGGGCGTTGGTGCCGCTGAAGCCGAAGGAGCTGACCGCGGCCTGTCGCCTGGCGGTTCCATTCAGCTTCCACTCTTCGAGCCCCTGGTTGATGTAGAACGGCGTGCCGCTTAGATCGATATGCTCATTGAGCCGCTCGAAGTTGATCGTCGGCGGCAGTTGCTTATGCTGAATTGCCAGAAGCAGCTTGAGCAGACCGGCAACGCCCGCCGCGGTTGCCGTGTGACCGATGTTGCTCTTCACCGATCCCAGGGCGCAGTATTCCTTCTTCTGGGTGCTTGCTTGAAAGGCCTGTTTAAGACCTAAGACCTCGATTGGATCGCCCAGTTTGGTGCCTGTGCCGTGGGCCTCGATTAGTTGGAGATTCGCCGGATCAATTTGGAACCTGGAGTAGATCTCCTGCTCCAGACGCGCCTGTGACTCCGCGTTCGGCGCCGTGATGCCATTGGTTTTGCCATCCTGATTGACGCCCCATCCTTCCAGCACGCCCTGAATGATGTCGCCATCGCGCTCCGCATCCGCCAACCGCTTCAACATCACCACGCCTACGCCTTCGGAAAGGACGGTGCCGTCTGCGCGCCCATCGAAGGTGAAGCACTGGCCCGTTTGCGAAAGCATACCGGCTTGCGATGCCATGATGTGCAAGGCCGGGCCGGCCATCACGCATACTCCACCGGCCAGGGCCACGTCGCTGCTGCCGGATAGGAGGCTGTCGCAGGCATGAGCAATGGCCACCAGCGAGGAGGAGCATGCCGTATCAATTGATAGGCACGGGCCTTGAAGATTCAGGAAGTAGGAGATACGCGCGGCGAGAATCGACATCGCGTTGCCGGTGAAGCCTTGCGCGCTCAGCTTTTGCGCGGAGGACAGCTGATCATAGTCGCCTGTAGCACAACCTACAAAGACCCCGCATTTGCTACCAGACAGAACGCGCGCATCGTAGCCCGCGTTCTCGATGGAGTGCCAGCAGGCCTCAAGAAAAAGGCGCTGCTGCGGATCCATGTTTTCCGCTTCCCAGGGGGACAGGTTGAAGAAGAGAGGATCGAAGCGGTCAAAGTCCTCGAGCGCGCCCATCCAGCGGCTGTTGGTTTTGCCCGCCATGGGCTCGCCCGGTTGATAGAAGGCGTCGACTTCCCAGCGGCTTGACGGGACCTGGCTGATGCAATTTCTGCCCTGCGCTATGTTTTGCCAGAATTCTTCCAGATTGCGGGCTTTTGGAAACTGACCCGCCATGCCGATAACTGCGATCGCCGCTGTTGGCTCATGGGATGGCTCGTGCGCCTTGCGAACACTGCTGTTCGACCGCGCGATCGATCGCCGTCCGCGCAGCGGAGCGACCTTCTCACGAGGCGCACTGCGCGGCTCAGTGATCTCGGCTACGGGAACAACCGAAGGCTCAGGTTGGCTGAAGACCGTGCCGTTCTTTTCTGCTTCCTGCTTGACGTAGCGGCCCAACTGGCCCAGCGTCGGATAACTGTAGATCTGAATCGCTTCGATGCGGGTTCCATACTTCTCGTTGATCTTCCGTACCCAGCTCACTCCGCTGATCGAATCCAGGCCCAGGTCCACAAACTGCACGTCTTCGGTAACATCCTCTTCGCCTAACAACAACTCCGCAGCGAGCAAAGTTCTCAGGCCGGCTACCACGGCCAGCAGTCCATCCTGCTGTGCTCGCACTCTTGGCTGCACCGATACAGGAACGGCCTCCACTTGCGGAGAGAATTTCTTCTCGATCAGCGCAAGGGTGGAGGACTGGCCCACGAAGGTCTGCTCGTGCATGGCCAGCTCATGGCGATTCGTCTCCGCGAGCAGCGGATGAATATCGCGCGTCCATTGCTCTTTCAAGCCCACGAGGTAAGCACGGGAGTGCCGCGCGACGGCGGCCGCCAACTCCATCGCTGCGTCGTAAACCTTTGACCGTGGCGTCACAACGAGCTCTACGCCTCGCGCCTTTAACTCGAGGCCGGTAAACGGTTCGCCGGTGAACAAGCTCTCGCGGGCAAGGTCCCAGCCCATTTTGTCGCCCAGAATCCATGTGGCTCCGCCACCGGGCGTAAAGCCATAGTTCATGTATGGGCTGACATACTGGCTCTCGTCGCTCAGCAACACCAGGTCGGCAAACATACCTACCGACCAGCCCGCTCCGATTCCATGGCCCTGCATCGCGGCAATCACGGGCAGCTTACAGTCGAGCGCCGCCTGCACCGCCGTCAGATCCGTAAAGCGCGCCTTTCCGGATTGAATGGCTAACAAGCCTTCTCTCGTGCCCCCAGAGCAGAAATAGCTGTCATAGCCGGTCAGCACCACGACCTTGTACCCTGGCGTTTCAGCGATATGTGCGAAGGCTTCCGTCATGCCTTCTCCCCAAGCCGGGGAGAACATGTTCTTTGCCTCGCGGTCTTCCATCTTCACCACCACGATGCCGTCGCCGTGCACCGTGGCGTGGATTACTTTCGAGGCCAGCGCAATCGGCCCAGGACGTAGAGGCGGTGTCCGCTCTACACTCCACAGCAACGGAGTTCGGAGCGCCTCTTTCAGCTTGGCCGCGCTCTGCTTCTTCCAGCCTGTGAACGCAAGCCGCGGCACCGCGGCCCAGAACTTCGCCACTTCCCTGGCCAAACCCAGAACTTGCTCCCTTTCGGCGGCCCAGGCTCCCGCACGCTGCTCGAGATTGCGGCCGCTGTACGCACCTGCCGTAAGCAAGGCTTCTTTGCCCAGGTTGCCCAACCGATCGGCAAAGAGCACCGCCGCCAGTTGCCCTACCCTGGGACTTTCCCCCAGGCCACTACTGGTATAGATACCATCGCGGCTATAAATACAGGCATCGCAGCAGAGCCCTAGCAGCCAGGTTTCGCCGCGTCCGTCGCCCGCCAACGCTGCGACGACCGGAATCCCCAACTCCCTCAGCGCATGGCTCAGGGTCAACAATGTCTCATCGTCAACGGCACTCCCGAACTCGCCGGTCAGGACCACGGCCTGGTAAGAAGACGCCTGTTGCAGTTGATCGAGAACATCCCTCGACAGATCGAGGATCAGGATCTGCTCGAGGCCGCAACTCAAGACGATCGTTTCTACTTCCCGCAGAGACTCGACCAACCCGCCCAGCGAACGCGTCAAATGCTGCTTGAGCAGCCGGAGTGCGAGTTGCGGTTTGCTCGATAATTTCTGCGCCAACTGCTCAGCGTCCTGCTCTACCTGCGCTGCCGACGCCATCGGGCAGGTCCATCCCTGGCCACTCAGTTGCTTGCCAGTCCACCCGGTTCCCGCATACAGCAGCTGTCGTGCCCGTGCAGCGCCAAAGCGCTCGGCCACTAACGCCGCTTCTTCACCACCTGGAACGAAGCCGTTTGCCGGATCGATGAAGCCAAAGGTCGCCTCCTCGTTCAGCACCATGAAGTCACAGAGCGCTGCAGCGAGAAAGCCCGCGCTCGTCGTGTCTTGCTGGAAAATACCAATCACCGGATAGGCAAACCGCACCAGTGCGCGGTAGAAGCCTTGCCGGATGGCCTCATTTGCGTCTTCTCTACTACGCAAGCAATGGTCGAGACCGCTGAGCAGCAACACCTTTAACGAGGAATCCTGCTCTGCCCTCATGAGGGCCTGGCCCAGGTCTCTGAGAGCTTCCGCCGAAGTCACTCCCGCCGGCTCGACAACAATTGAAAACATTCCCGCCCCACAGTCGTACAAGCGCACGCTCGACGATCCCTGTTGTTCCGTTCTTTGCTCGGGGCTTACCAATTTGATGGGCGTAACTCTTATCCCCTGCGTGAAGGCGGCCGTCGCTTCACTGAGCGCCGTCAAAGGTATCCCAGACGGCTTAGGCAAAAGGACTGGCTGAGAATCTGTAGCAAAAACGATTTCTTTACGAACCAATTGCCCCGCTGGATCGCTTATCTCTGTGCTGCGTGCTTGCCAGCACACCCCTCGCAGCTCGACGCTGACGTTGCCGTGCTCATCGTGCAGGTCGAGGTCGAGGCTGACGACTTGCTCCGATTGCCCTGGCGCATAACGAATGCGTGGAGTTGTCTGCGGCGTTGTGGGCGAAATGATTCTTACCGAATCCAGCCTCGTCAGTGCGACTGGCTGCTCGCCTAAGAGCTTCTCGCAGGCTTCCAGGGCGGCAGCTAACGCGGCCGGATGCAGTACATACTCCGGCGCCTCTGCCAGGGGCTTCAGCGTCTGACTAGTCCGCACGGCCTGCCCTCGGCAATAAACAACCTCGTCTGGACCCTGCTGGCTGTAGATCTCGTATTCGACCTGCTCGCCCTCGGCTGCTTCTTGCAGCGCGATGTGGACTTGCCACTGCCCGTTGACTTCTATGGGGGAGAGCCAAACAACCTCGCGCAGCTCGACCCAGCCCTCGCCCGGCCACGCCTGCTCCACGGCCGCTCGCGCCATCTCGAGGCACGCTGCCATCGGCAGAAACTTCGATTCGCTGCTCAGGAAGAATTCTTCGCCCGTGAAGGTCGAGCTGTAACGCTGCTCGCGCAAATCAGAGGTGTTGCGGTGCAGCAGCGGATGAAGATGCGAGGGGCCGGAAGTCGTGGCATCCTGCCTCGCCGCGACCTCGATCCAGTAACGCTCCCGTGCAAACGGGTACGCTGGAAGGCTCATCCGCCGCGGCCGGGCCTCTTTATACAATTTGGCCCAATCGATCTCGACACCCTGAACCCATAGCTCCAGCAACCGCGTCAGCTTGCCTGCTTCGAGCCACTTCTCCATCGTCTGCTGCAGGTCCGCATCCGTGTTGAAGAGCCACAGACCTTCCTTGTTTTTGCGCACCTGCCCGGCATACACCTCTTCCAGGTCCGTCGCTCCATTCACATAGCCTGTGAGCTTCTGCTCCAGTTCGGCCACCGTGCTCACCACCAGGCCGACCCGCTCCTCCATCCCCTCACGGCCCACCTGCAGTGTGTACGCCAGCCGCACTAAGTCCACAGGCCGCTCGCTTACAAAGCGAAGCAGCTCACGCGCCTTTTCCTGTAACTGCGCCGCCGTCCGCGCCGATATGACTATCGCTAAAACCGAGTTCGGCTTCGCCATCGAAGCCGGCTCTGGGTATTCCTCTACGATCAGGTGCGCATTCGATCCACCAGCCCCAAAGGACGAGATCCCGGCAATCCGGCGAGACTCACGACCCTCCACCACCGGCCGCTCCCACGACCGAAGCCGCTGGTTGACCACAAACGGGCTCTGAGAAAAATCAATATGGGGATTCAACACCTCAGAATGCAGAGAAGGCACAATCTCACCATGCTGCATCTGCAACAGCACCTTCGTCAGACCAGCGATTCCTGCCGCCGATTCACAATGACCTATGTTTGATTTCGCCGATCCAATCAGGCAGAACTCCCGCTGATCGGTATACGGCGCAAAGGCCTTACTCAGCGCGGCAATCTCGATCGGGTCCCCCAGCCGCGTTCCTGTGCCATGCGCCTCGATGTAACTGATCTGGCGCGCATCGACCCCGGACTCGGCCAGGGCCCGGCTGATCGCACTGGCTTGCGCCTGCGGGTTCGGCACCGTGTAGCCATTCGTCTTGCCACCGTGGTTGAGCGCGCTGCCGCGGATCACTCCATAAATGTGATCCCCATCCCGCTCTGCATCCGATAGCCGCTTCAACACCACAACCCCTACCCCTTCTCCGGGTATGTAACCGTCTCCTCCTTCTCCAAAACTTTGGCAATGACCCTCACTGGAAATCGCCTGCAGCGCGCTCAACAGCAGATACTTGTTGGGATGAATGCTGACGTTGACTCCGCCGGCGATCGCCAGGCTCGTTCGCTCCCGCTTCAGATCCTGGCAGGCCAGGTCGATTGCGCTCAACGACGAGGAACACATTGTATCCAGGGTCATGCTCGGCCCATGCAGGTCCAGCACGTAGGAAACCCGGTTCGCTATGTTCGCAATGCTTCCCGGAATCCCCACACGCTTGCCGCGGATTTCGCCGGCAACGCCCAGAAGCTGATATTCGTTGAGCCACACACCCGCATACACGCCTACCTGGCCGGGCAGATCCTGCGCGGAGGCCGTTTGCAAACTTGCTCGCGTGTAACCCGCGTCTTCGATGGCCATCCACGCATGCTGAAGAAATAGCCGCTCCTGCGGGTCCATCAACTCCGCGTCTGCTGGCGAAACGTTAAAAAAGCGCGGATCAAATTCATCCACGCCGGAAATGAAACCACCCCACTTGGTGAAGTGGTGGCCGCTCGCAGTGCGGTCGGCGCTGAAATACTCGCGCCAGTCCCACCGCTCTCGAGGCACCTCGACGATGCAGTCTTTTCCTTCCCGCAGATTGCTCCAGTACGCTTCGATGTCGGCGCCGCCTGGATAGCGCCCACTCAAACCAACGATTGCAATGCGATCGGCCTCCGCCGTTTTACGGGGAGAGGCCGACGACCGCCGGAAACGCAGCCTTTCTGGAACTCTTGATGCCGTCTCGACCGCACTGGCCGAAGCTTCTGCATGACCACGTTCGTCATAGGTAAAGATGGATGCGAGCTGGCTCGATTGATGCGCGACGAAGTACTTCGCCAGCTCGGCGATGGTCTGGTATTCAAAAAAGAGTGTTTTCGAGAGCGGGCCAAAGGTCTCTTCCAGTTGATTGGTGAGCTTAATAGCCAGAATCGAATCAATTCCATATTGCTCCAAGGCGGCTTGAGGATCGATTCGGTGAGCCGGCAGCTTCAGCAACGCAGACAGTTGCCTGCGCAGATAATCTTCGGTCTTCTCGGAGAGGTCGTGCGCTGCGGGCTCCTGCGTTGCAGGTGGATGGACAGCTGGCTTTGCTTCTGCCTCGAGGCCTGCGGCCAACGCACGCCGCATGCGCGTCCCATCTCCGGCAGCGACCAGCAGCTGTGATTGAGGAAGACGCAGGCCGCGCGCAAAGGCCGCCAACCCTGCCGCCGTTGCCATCGCCTCCATCCCCGTCGTCCGCCTCGCCACCTCCGCGATTTCTGCGGCAACCTGCATACCTCCCGCTTGCCACAAACCCCAATCGAGTGACACTGTATGCCCGTGACGAAGGCCCAGTTTTACCTGCTCCTCGCGGTGCAAGGCAAACTGGTCCATGAATCCATTCCCCGCTGCGTAATCCGACTGGCCTACGTTGCCAAACACTCCACTCAACGAAGCAAACATGACGAACCAGTCCAGTTCCACCGCTGCACTGGCCAGGTCAAGGTGGTACGTTCCCTGCACCTTGGGCCCCAGCACCTGCAGAAATTCTTCCCCGGACTTCTTGAGAAGAAAATTGTCTGCAATCATGCCTGCGCCGTGCAGGATCCCTCGCAGCTTTCCGCCTTCAGACACCAGGTCGTAGATCAATGCTTTGATCGCGTCCGAGTCGCTCAAGTCCAACTGCCGATAGCTCACACGCGCGGCCCAGGACCCGAGCTCAGCCAATCGACCTGCAGTTGCTTCCCCGCTTGCCGAACGGCCCGTTAACACCACCCGCGCGTTCGCGGTACTTTCCAAAATCTCCCGTGCAAACAATCTCCCTAAACCGCCCAGACCTCCCGTGATCAGGTAGATTCCATCGTCGGCATAGGGCAGCGTCGCAGCTTCTACCACCGCGCCGGCTTCCTCCCATCCCTGTGTGAACCTCTCTTTGCCGCGGTAGCAAACCAATGGGCTCAAACCACTGGCCTTCTCTTGTTGGAGCAGCCGGGCCAATTCCGTCTCGGCGATCTGCAGCGGGACCATGATGGTCTGCGCGACAAGCTGCGGGTTCTCGAGCACCGCTGTCCTCAACAAGCCGGAAAAGCCGGCCAGCATAGCGCCCTCGACCTCGCTCGGCGTGACCACCTGGAGCAATACCTTGCCTGCCGGCTTGCTACGAAAGATACTCTGGACCTGTTCGAGGCAGGCCAGCGCCCCACTGCTGTAGCGCTCGGCAATACTGCCTTGCCCGCACAGCTGCACACAATTGTTTGCCGCGACCAGCTCTCCAAGCTTTTCCGCATTCACCCCCGGCAGCTCGCATACAACCACGTCATGCCGCGCAAACTCTCCCACCGAGCTCGCACTGCTCAAGCCCGACATTTGCCAGAGGGGCCGCAGGAGCATGGCTACCCGTTCCCGCTCTTGCGCAGAGACAGCTGCTTCCAGATGTTGCAAAATCCGCCAGGAGAACCCGCGCATCTCCACACAAGCATTTCCTTGTTCGTCGCACAGGTCGATATCCAGCTTGTGAAGCCTGCCCTGGACTTCGGAAGCGGGGGAAGATCGCACCCAGGCGAACATGTTCGGGACGCAAGGCGACAAAACGCGCAAAGTTTCGAGCGCAAAGGGCAGCCGTGGCCGCTGTGTGAATTCCCAAGAGTTGTCCAGCAAGGCGAGGCACGCCTGCAAGGATCCATCCATCAAGCTCGGGTGCAGCAGGTATTCTCCAGGGGAAATCCGGGATGCCCGGGGCAAGCGCAGCTCCGCGAATGCGCGGCTTTCTTGGTGATAAAGGTCTGTGATTGTGTGTAAAGAGGGTCCGTAGACGACCCCCATGCGGGCGAACGCGTCATACACGCGTGTGGGGTCGATTCTTCCCGGCTGCATGGACTGCCGCAAGAGCGCAGGGTCCAGCTTGACGAGAAGAGCCCTGCTGCGCCAGGTCCCCATTCCCTGGCAATGCGTAACCTCCTGGCCATCGACGACCGTATAAACTTCGAATTCGATCTGCGGGTTGTCGTGGCTCAGATTTCTCGCGGCAAGCGCAATGTGGACATCTCGCGGTTGGTCGACAAGGATCGGTTGCGACCACGCGATGTTCTCGAGCTCAAGCACAGCGGACTGGGACGGAGCCTCACACGCTTGCGCGATGGCTGCTCGCGCCATCTCAAGGTAGGCCACCGCGGGCAAAACCCTCTGTGCCCTGTCACCGCGAGCCCCGATGCGATGGTCGGCCAGAAAGAATTCGTTGCCCTGCAATGTTGTACTAAAGCGCTGCTCGCTTAAATCGGAGGTATTGCGGTGGAGCAGTGGGTGAAGGGCCGCCGGTGCGTTCGCGGTCGCGGCGGCAGGCCGCTCGAGCCAATGACGTTCTTTTGCGAAGGGATAACCCGGAAGGCTGATGCGCGGCGGCTTAGTTCCCTCGTAAAGCCGATTCCAATCAAATTCCAGGCCTTTGACCCAAAGGCTCAATAGCTTCGAGAACTTACCTCGTTGGATCCACTTGCCGATAGCCTCCTGCAGCTCTTCGTCTGCTTTGAATACGGTGAGAGCATCCTTGGTGCGCTTCACCTCTCCGCGGTAGAAGTCTTCTATCGACTCCTGGCCGTCGATAAAGAGCTGCAACTTTTCCGCGAGCTCTGTCATGGAGGCCACGGCCATAGCGACACGATGCTCCATGCCCTCGCGCCCGACCTGCAGGGTGTACGCCAGACTTTCGAGATCTGAATCTTTGAGCCCCTGTTGCACAATGGCAGCGCGAAGGTGCGTTGCTTGCACGCGAAGACGGTCTTCATTTCTAGCCGACAGCACAACCACCGACGGGCCTGAGTTGGCGGTCGGCTGACATCGTTCGGAGGCCACGGGCACATACTCCTCCAGCACGACGTGCGCATTCACTCCGCCAAAACCAAATGAGCTTACACCGGCGCGGAGAGGCAGCTCACGACCCTCCGCATCCGATAGCCGGCGCCAGGCCCGATTCTCGCGCACGATGTAAAACGGGCTTCCCTTTAGCTGGATGTAGGGGTTGAGCTCTTCGCAATGGAGTGTTTTGACCAGTGTTTTGTGGCGGAACTGGAGGAGGACCTTGATGACGCCGGCGACACCCGCTGCGAGCTCCAGGTGCCCGATATTGGTTTTTGCCGATCCCAGGCCGCAATGTTGGGAGACTTCCGTCTCCCCAGCCGCCTGGTAAAGATGTTGAAACGCGGATTTCAACGCATCCACTTCGATGGGATCGCCGAGAGCGGTTCCCGTGCCGTGCGCCTCAATGTAACCGACACTTTTGCAATCAATTCCCGCGGTGGAATAGGCTTCTTTGATCAACTCTGCTTGTGCTTTCGGATTTGGGGCAGTCAGCGAATTCGATCGCCCACCGTGATTTTCCGCACTTCCCCGAAGGAGGCCATAGATATGGTCTCCGTCTCGCTCCGCGGCACGGAACCCTTTTAGAACCAGGATCCCCGCGCCTTCGCTGCGCACATAGCCATCTGCCCTGGCGGAAAATGTTTTGGAACGGCCGTCCTCCGACAGCATGCCGGCCTTGCTGTAGCTGATGTGCGGCTCCGGACTCACCAGTGTGTTGATACCGCCGACGATGGCCATGGTGCAGGCGCCGCTTGCGATCAGCTCTCTGCCCCGGTGAATGGCCACCAGAGAACTGGAGCACGCCGTCTCGATTGGCTCGCTGGGCCCATGCAAGTTGAGCAGGTAGCTCATGCGGTTGGGCCCCATGGAAGGAAGCGCCGCCGTGGCGCTCTCCCTACGGAGCAAGCTGTTGACCACCTCACTGTAACCGCTATTGATAGTGCCCACAAGAATGGCTGTTTTGGACCCGGAAAGGCTTTGCGGCGAATACCCCGCATCTTCAATTGCCTTCCACACGTAGGTCATCAACAGCCGGTGCTGCGGATCCATAAGTTCCGCCTCGTGGGGCGAAATGCCAAAAAACAAGGCATCGAATTCGTCCACACCTTGCATCAAGCCGGCCCATTTCACGCCGTTCTTGCCAATTGGGCCGGCTGCATCGGGCTCAATACCCATGTCCCCCCAGCGCTCTTTAGGAATCTCGCGTATGCAATCCTTTCCCTCAAGGAGGTTTCGCCAGAAGGCATCTGTGTCTTCAGCTTCCGGAAAGCGCCCGCTCATTCCAATGATGGCGATGGGCTCCGGCCGGCTCGATTCGCAGTTACCAAACACATCGCCGCTCGTGTCAGCAGCCGCACTCGGCACCTGTGTTTCCGGGAGGCTTTGCACCTCGGGCGCCTTCTCTTCGGTAACAGGCGTTTGCGTCCTGGGAAATTTGTTCCCCAAGGCTTCGCGATGGTTGGCGACGAGATAATTGCCGAGTTCGCGAAGGGTCGGATGTTCGAAAAACACCGACGGTGTCAATTCCATTGGAGTGCCTCGTTGAGATATTTGCTGAAGCCCGCGAGTGTGATCGAATCGAACCCTAGGTGACTCAGCTCCACGTCCAAGTCGATGTCTTCCGTCTTGAGCTTCATCATCTGGGAGACCGCCTGCACCAGAAAGGCGTTCACCCGGTCGGTCAATGCGCCCGTATCGACTTGCCGGGGCGCCGAAACCTTCGCCAAGGGGAGCGCTCCTGTGGATGCCCTGACGGGGAGCAACGGCTCTGCCTGCTGGAGCGGAACGACCCCATCGCTGACGGCCGCGATGACCTGTTGGCCAAGGTGGTGAGCACTTTTGGCGGGGAAGAAGACCTGGCGAAAGCCCTCGTCTTCAAGGAGAGCGCTCCAGGTCTGCGGGCTGAGCACGGGACCACCTCGCAGGCGCAGAGATGGCTCCTCAAACAGCCACCAGCCTTCCAGGAGCCCGAAGGTGAGGTGATGAAACATGCTGTGCTCGGACAACTCATTCAGCAATAGCAGTCCATCGCGCTTCAAGGTGGCCTTTACATTTTGCAGGCTGGTGCGAACGCTCCTGGTGGCGTGCACGACGTTGGTCGCTATGACCACGTCGTAGCTCTGTGACGCCAAGCCCTGGCCGGTGGGCGACGCTTCTATATTGAACAGACAGTAACGCAGGCTGGGAGAAAAGGCGCCA
This sequence comes from uncultured Acidobacteriaceae bacterium, assembly GCA_963745725.1. Lineage (GTDB taxonomy): Bacteria > Acidobacteriota > Terriglobia > Terriglobales > Acidobacteriaceae > PALSA-350. The sequence continues at coordinate 529,442 of CAVUYJ010000008.1, read as the reverse complement.
TATTTTTCTTCACCAAAGAGGAGAAACGCTTTGGATATGTCGCTGTAACAGTATTCTTCTACAAGGTCTTCGTAGGGCTTGAGGCTGCTTAAGACCAGGGCACTTGTGCCCCCTGTGCCCGCGCCAACTTCGAGGATTCGGACTCGCGCGTGAGGATTTTCTCTCTGCCGCGCTTCCATATAGGTGACAAGGGTGTCTGCCAGGATCTGGTTGTAGAAGCTGGAGAGAGCGTTGTTTTTGTATACCTCCTCCACCATTTCCATGGAGGATCCGGGAAAGATTATTTCCGTGGCGGGCCTTTTGCCCGTCAGAATGGCCGGTAGCGCACGTAGCGTCGCCTCAATGAGCCGGCCTTGCGCCTGGAGATCCGGGTCATGCAGCCAATGGTTCTTTTCCCGATTCCATTGCTCCCACGCGACTTCCGGGTCCGCGATCGCCGGCTCAACCAGCTTGCACGAGACGCCATCGTACTTTACCCATTCCCGTTCCGCGAGCGTGAGAAATGTCTCGTGAAGCCAGCGGTCATACGACCCGGCAAACCCGACGGCGGCCTTCGATTGCTGGACGGGTACATCCGGCGATCCGAAAAAACCAATCGAGACAAGCTGGCTCAGCAGCACGCCAGCCAGCAAATCGTCGAGTTTCTTCCAGTACTCTCCGCAAGCGGTTGGCAGGCTGCGCGGGAGCTTGGACACCATTGCCTGCTCCGTGCGTTCCAGAAGAGAGGCGGGATTCTCCGCCGCATCCTGCTGTGCCATAGCGGCCGCTTTGGAATCCGAAAACCAGTGGTGTTCCTTGGCGAAGGGATAGGTGGGCAGGCTTATCCGGTGGGGTTTGCCCTCCTTATAAAGCCTGTCCCACTCCACTTCCAAGCCCGATGTCCACAGTGCCGCCAAACTTGCGAGATCGAGGTCGGATGCGTGGTCAAGGCTGGACGGGAGCGTGGCGTTGTTGTGTGCTGCCGCATCGCGGCTGCGTTTGATCTTTCCCCGATAGATGTTCTTGGCTTCTGGATTCCCGGCCAGATAGGCCTCGAGCCCCTGGGCCAACTCGTCCATCGAGCTCACGATGAGAGCGAGCCGTTCTTCCAAGGCTGCTCTGCCCACCTGCAGGGTATATCCCAAGCTGCCCAGATCGACGGCCGCCCCCCGGTCGCGAAGATGGTCGAGCAGATCTCGGGCTTTCTGCTCGAGCTGAAGAGGTTTTCTGGCAGACAACAAGACAAGCGTCTTTGCGCTCGGCGCGTAGGCCTGCATTGCAGCAGGAGAATACTCTTCGACGACCAGGTGCGCATTGGTTCCGCTGAAGCCGAAGGAACTGATCGCCGCGCGCCGCGGAGACCCTGGTGCGGCTTCCCACGTTTTTGTCTCGCGGGACACGTAGAAGGGGGAGTTCTCGAAATCGAATCGCGTCGTTGTTTTGGTTACGTGGAGGCTCGGAACGAGGGTGCGATGCTGCATGGACAGCAATACTTTTTGAACACCTGCAACCCCGGCGGCTGCCGAAGTGTGGCCAATGTTGCTTTTGACAGATCCCAGGGCACAATAACCCTTCTTAGCGGTGCTCTCCTTAAAGACGGTTGCCAGGGCTTCGAGCTCGATGGGGTCACCGAGGCGGGTGCCCGTGCCGTGGGCTTCTATGTAGGAGATCGTTTCGGGATCGATCTTGCATTTCTCGTAGACTTCTCGGGCCAGGTGGATTTGGCTGTGCACGCTGGGGGCCATGATTCCATTGGTGCTGCCATCCTGGTTGATACCGGAGCCCACGATCACGCCATAGATGGAGTCGCCCGACGCCTCTGCGTCGCGGAGCCGCTTGAGCACCAGGACACCGACCCCTTCGGCATTCACCATCCCGTCCGCGGAATCATCGAAGGTCCTGCAGCGGCCGGTCGGCGAAAACATGCCCGCATGGCTGATGGCGATATAGGCGTCCGGATTCATCCATAAGCAGACTCCTCCCGCTAGCGCCATATCCGCGTCCCCGCTCAGGAGTGCCTGGACCGCGAGATGAATCGCGACTCCCGAGGAAGAACACGCTGTGTCAACGGAGATGGCTGGGCCTTTCAGGTTCAGGTAGTAAGCGATGCGCGCCGCGGCAATGGCGGTATGGTTACTGGTCACCGGTGCGTTTTCGAGCATGCTGCTTTTAGCCAGGAGCTGCCCATATTCGTTCCCGGAAATGCCGAGATAGACACCGCACTTGTGACGAGACAACGACTCACCCATGTAGCCGGCATCTTCGAGGGCTTTGTAGCTCCCCTCTAAAAAGATTCTGTGCTGTGGATCGATGAAGTCTGCTTCTTGGGGTGAGATTCGGAAGAAGACCGGGTCGAAGCAGTCAAAATCGTCGAGAGCTCCTAACCATTTGGAGCTGGTGTGGCCTTTCTGCCCGGAATCGCCACGGTAGTAGCGACGAAAATCCCACCGGGATGACGGCACCTCGACAACGCAATCCCGGCCCTCCACCAGATTCTTCCAATATTGGCGAAGGTCGGCCGCCATTGGGTAGCGGCCAGACATACCGACAATTGCGATTCTTCTATCTTCGCCCGGTGAGTTCGGTAATTGTGGCTCGGCTGCGGCAACTGCGGCGGTATCGTGATCACGGCTGCCCTTCCCGAGGAGAGTGGCCAGCTCTTTGACCGTTGGATAGTCAAACAACTCCGTTTGTGAAAGCGCAGAGGCAAAATGCAGGTTCACGCGGCTGATGAATTCCGCGCCGAGAAAGGAATCGAGGCCGTACTCGGAAAATGCCTGACTTTCATCCACGGCCGATGCGTCGATCAGCAGCACCTCGGCAAGAATGACTTTGATTTGCCGTTCGAGCTCTACCTTGCTGATCTGCGCTTCTACGCTGTGGTGCGTGGTTTCTCGTGCCGGGGCGGGCTGTGCGGCTGGAGCTGCAGGAATCTTCGATGGCCGCTGCAGGTAGTAGTTCGTGATTTGGGGCTCGAGTCCCTCGACAACCATGATCTGCGAATGGGGCGCTGACAGGCTTAGATAGAACGCGTCGATGCCGGTGGCCGTCTGCATGGGAAGCATGCCCGTGCTTTGCCTCAGGCGCTCGCGCTTCGATGGATCAAGCACCATGCCGCCCGATTGCCACCAGGGCCAGTCGATTGATCGCGTCAACCCGTGCTTTTTGCCGAGCCGAACTTCGCGATCACGGTAGTCCGCGAAATGATCCATGAAGCTGTTGGCAGAAGCGTAGTCGGCAGCGCCCTGATTTCCCACGACTCCGGCGACGGACGCGAAGAGAACAAAGAAATCGAGTTCGATGTTTTGGCTAGCCTGGTCGAGGTTGATGGTCCCTTTCACTTTAGGAGCCAGGACCTCGGAAAATTGCGCGCTCGATTTGCAGGGAATGAGATTTTCAGCCATCATCCCGGCACAATGAAGAATGCCGTTTAGGCGCGTGTATTGCTGGAGAAGACTCTCGAGCAGCCGCTGCACCTCGCCCTCATCGCACAGATCGAGCTGACGATAGCTCAGTCGGTCAGCCGCGCCGGGCAACATGTCGAGCTGCCGCTGTATTTTTGGGGTAATGGGCGAGCGTCCGGTTAAGATCACCCGCGTCTGGCCGCTGTGCGAGAGAATTTCTTCGGCAAATACGTGTCCCAAGCCGCCCGTGCCACCGGTGATCAAGTAAACGCCGTCACTGCGAAGGGGACGGGAGGACGTTGGGAGTTGCGCGGGGATCTCATGCCACGCATGTACCCTTCGCACGGCTTCGTCGTAGCTGACGCGCGAATCTGCCCCGTAGACTTTCTCCTGCTTCAACAGAGACAGCAAATTTTCGGCGCCCACATCAGGGGGCACGAGGATTACCTGGCCGAAGAATTGCGGGTTTTCCTGCTCGGCAGACTTCAATAGTGCAGATAGGCCGGCGAAAAGAGCCTGCTGGCCTGAGGCGGGGGCGACGACCTGCATCAAAATTCTGCCGCGGGATTTTTCGGCGAAGATTTCCTGGATGCGGGCAAAGCATGCCAAGGCGTGGCTGGTGTATCGGTCGGCGATGGTCGCAGCCGGCGCAGTGTTGAGCACGAAACAGTGAGCATCTGCGAACGCTTGCTGCAGCTCGGGCAAATAGGACGACCCCAGGTCGCACAGAACCACATGGTGCTGTGCATACTCGGACCTTGAAGTTCCCACGGAAATCACAGGATGAGCGCTCAGGCTCTTGTCTTCCCATTTGGGAGCGGCAACCATGCGGGCGACCGTAGCCTGTTCACTCTGGAGGACTGCGGCCTCGGGCGCCTGCTGGATCCAATACCGCTGCCTCGCAAATGGATAAGTGGGAACGCTGATGCGTCGGGGCCGAGGAATGTGTGCCTGTTGATAGAGCCTGTGCCACTCCACGTCCGCGCCGGAGGTCCAAAGAATGCCAAGTTGCGCCAGGTTTCGCTCGGATAGTGCGCGATCGATGAGCTGCCGCCCAGCCTCCGAGCGCCATAGTTGATCGCTGAGTGCAGTGTTTGCGTCGACTTTTCCCGACCATACATCCGCGGCGTTTTGCTGGCTGTTGAGCCATTCTGCCAGGCGGCTGCGCAAGTCACCCGCGTCTCGAAAGATCATCGCCAACCGGTGGCTCATGGCCGTTCGACCGACCTGCCAGCTATACACAGCGTCATGGAGGGGGATGGCCTCTGGCGAGCCATTGAGCCAATCGATGACCCGCTGGACGTACTCGCTCAGCCGCTCACGATCGGCGGCCGACAGAACGAACAAGAAAGTGTCCGGCTTCACCCCAACAGCGAAGCGGTTGGGAGCCATTGCGCCGGCTGGAGCATGTTCTTGCACGACCACGTGCGCATTCGATCCGCCAGAGCCAAAGCTGCTCACGCCCGCGATGTAGGGCCGCTCCCCACCCCACTCCATGCCTTGCGTCAGTATGCGTAGATGCGAGTCTTCCGCGCTTATTCTGGAGTTTAGTTTGTTTACATGGAGGGTCGCCGGCAAACGCCCGTGACGCATCGCCGCGACTACCTTCAAGAGTCCGGCTATCCCTGCGGCAGGCTCGAGGTGCCCGAGGTTGCTCTTGACCGACCCGATTGCGCAGGCCGCGCCAATCTCAAGATCGTCACACTGACTGAATGCTTTACGCATCCCTTCCAGCTCGATCGGGTCCCCTAGCGGCGTGCCGGTGCCATGCGCTTCAAGATAACTCACATTTCGCGGGCTGATTTTGGCATCCTGCCAGGCCGATAGTAGAAGGTCTGCCTGCTTTTGCGGGTTGGGCACCGTCAAACCACCGGCGAGACCGCCGTGATTCACAGCGCTGCCTTTGAGGACTGCGTAGATCTGGTCGCCCTCGGTGAGCGCTTTCTCGTATGGTTTGAGCAGAAGTAAAGCTGCGCCTTCCGAGCGCACGTATCCATCGGCCGTTTCAGCGAATACCTTGCATCGGCCGTCGGCAGCCAGCATGCCGGCTTCATGATAGGCGAGCGAGAGATCGGGGTGGCAGATCAGATGAACACCGCCCGACAGAGCCAGGGAGCACTCACCGGATCGCAGGGATTGCATCGCCGAATGCAGGGCAACCAGGGATGAGGCGCAGGCTGCATCGATCGCCATGCTCGGACCGCACAGATCAAAAAAATAGGAGATGCGGTTGGCCAGGAGCGCGAGCGAATTGCCCACACCATGATGAGCTCGCACCTTGGCGCCTGATTGCTGGATCAAACGGCCATAGTCACAATTGCTGGCGCCCAGGAATACACCGGTGTTGGAACCCTTCAAGGTCTCTGGCCTGATGGCTGCATCTTCCAGACAAGACCAGGCGAGCTGAAGGAGTATGCGCTGTTGCGGATCCGTGCGCTGGCATTCTGCCGGGGACATGCGAAAGAACGTTCCGTCGAATGCGTCGGCGTCGGACATAAACCCGCCCATGTCGATGCCGGGCTTTTCGGCGCCACTGGGCCAGCTGCCTCGAGCCCTGGGAAATCTTCCGACTACGCATTCTTCCCTTGAGAGAACATTCCACAGTTGATCGAGGCTTTCGATTCCGCCGGGGAGTTTGCATGCGACACCGATGATCGCGATGGCCGAGGCGTCCTCCTGTTCGGCTTGTACACCGGCGGCTACTTGCTGCACCTTGCCGATCTCTGCCGCGGTGCCAGCCGACTCTGATAGGTAGTCGATTGCCTTGCGCAGGCTGTTGTGATCGAAAAAGAACTCTACACCGAGCTTGCGCTTTAACTTTTCTTCGCACCGCTGTTGCAAGGTCAACAGATCGGCGGAGTCAAGGCCCATCTCCATCACCGGCCTATCGCAATCCAACTGGGCCGCATCGATACCCAGCAGACGGGCCGCGTTTGTCTTTATGAAGGTCGCAATAGGCTGGGCGGCAAAAGCCGATGAGGTTTCCTGCGCGTCCCAGCTCGAGAGTGCCTGTCTCGCATCGAGGTCATAGGACACCAAAACTCCGTTGCCAAGGTTCGCCTGGTCCGCCGGGCGGTAGCCGGCCATCGCCTTCACGACTTTTGCCCCATGCAGCCTATGGAAGAGGAGGACCGGATCCTGATCGCCGTTCTCGAGACGAATATATTGCTCGAACGATAGGGGGCCTCCGGCATCAAACTTCGTGCACAGAGTCACGCCGACGACCTGCCGGACACCCTCCATCAGGCTGCAGCGTTGCAGCATGAACTCCAGCAATTGATCGCCGTAGCCGAGGTTCTGCGCCTGGGGATGAATATTGACCGCTAATAATTGGACGATAGGCCCCGAAGCGCGATGAAGCTGATGAACGTCGCCGGCGTTACATCGTGAGAGCGCATCGACTTCGGCAATGCGTTGGCTATAAATCGCACCCAGGACCTCTCCCTTTTTCTCGAGCACGAACTGGCCTTGGGGATGTCTTTGGAGACGCTCAAGAAGGACATCTTTTTGTGTCCGTGTGTGTTTCCAACAAAGCTCTTCGAGTTCCCAAAGCCTTGCCAGGTCATTCTGGGTCGCGGGACGCACGATATAGTCGCGCTTGATCATGCTCTGGAGAGTGACTTGGCAGGGCTCTGGAGCTTGCGGGTAGCGCTTTACCGAGGCATCGTTAAATAATCCCTGGCTTGCCGCCAGGCTGAAAAAGAGATCTGCGGTAACCGTATGCGCTGTGCCCAAGGGCAATAGGTCGCCATCGGGAGGCACTTCTGCGTGAGCTTCGAGAATCAGCAATCGTGAGCGGTACAGATTTTCGGCAACGAGGCGGAAGTGCTTCTGCAAGGAAGCAGCAATCGCCAACGATGGATCTCCGGCAAGAATCGAAAGCCACTCGTCTGCAGGCGGGCTGTTCTCGAGCGAAGTCAGGCGATGGACAAACGGCTGGATTTCCCAGAGAACTGCGCCCGGTGGGACGCCATACTGTTCCAGCGTTTGGCGCATGGCTTGCGGCTGGCGGAAGTCGGCGAGAATGGCTTGGTGACGAATACCCGCGAGCGTCTGCGCCGCTTCTTCCAACGCCCGCAAATTGTCATCGATGGCAAACAACGCAATGGGCAGCTCGCCGAGGCGATGACCGCGGTCCGATCTGTCACGGATCGCTTGATACACCCCTTTGAGCACACGGCCATCCCGGCACTTAACGTCGAGGATCGCGTGCGGCTGAGCCTCCAGGGGAAGCCGCTCAAGTAGATCCAGGATTGCGCGTTGGAGATCCGCAGAGTAGGAGTTCACGTAATCTGACATGGGTGCTGTCTGATCGCTGTGCTATTTGAATTGGGAATCGGTTCGAGGCGGGCAAGACCCGTGAGAGCCAGGAGAATACCGGGTTAGGGGGAACCGCAAGGCACACGTATCGCGTGCCGACAACGATCGCTTGTGGCTGGTGCACTTGCGGGCGAAGACTAAACTTCAGTCTTCGCGCAGCAAGATGAGAGGGTCGACGGAGAGTGCTCGTTGAGCAGGGATCCAGGTAGCGACGATCCCGAGCAGGAGCATCATCAGCACTACGCCGACCACCAAGAGCGGATCGCGCGGTGTTGCCTGATACACGATGGACGAGAGCACATGGGTGGTGAGAATTCCGAGAAACAGTCCGACAGCTGAGCCCAGGAGAAGCAATTTGATGGCACGACCCAACGCGGCGTACAAAACATTCGCGCGGCCCGCGCCCAAAGCGACGCGGATTCCCAACTCTCGTATACGTTTGCTAACGGAATAGGCAGCCATGCCAAAGATGCCGGTAATCGAGAGCATGGAACCCATCAGGCCAAGAACACCCAGGGCGACTGTAGCCACTCGCGAGGGAAAGAGGGCGCCATCCATTACGCTCGTCCAACTCTCAATCTCGGCAGGTAGCCCTGCATCCAGATCGTGCAGTTTGCCGCGGATGGAGCTGACAAGTTGGGGGTCGCCGGTTCCGCGCACCAGCAGGTACGCCTGGCTTGAAGGAGATTGAAGAATGGGCAAGAACAGGGCGGCCGTTCGCTCTTCCGTCAAGCTCAGGTATCTACCGTCTTCCACGACGCCGATCACCTGAACCCGCTTTCCATCCTGCAGTTTGTAATGTTGGCCGATCACATTGCCCACAGAACCAGCCATCTTCTGGGCAAACTGCCGGTTCACAACCACGACCAGGGGCGCGTTTTTGTCGTCGTGCCATGAAAAACTACGACCCGCCAACAGCGTGGTCCCGGCGGCATCGAAGTAGCCGGGCGAGATTGCATAGCTGTAGGGCATGAGGGCCACATTGGACTGTCGCAGCTGTGTTGTCTCATCCCGGAACACATTTGCCTTGAACGCCGCCATCCCGAGAGGAGGATAGTTGATCATGGCCACCTGTTTGACTCCGGAAAGTGTCTGGACCTCATCGATCATTCTCCGTTGCATGGCCACGGTTCCGTTGACGTCGTAGCCGGCCATCTTGAGATCTGTGTTGGCCAGGACCGCATTCCCGGGCTGGAAGCCGAAATTGCTGTGAAGGGAGCGGATCAGGCCGCGCACCGCGACCAGGGACGAGGTAACCAGTACGGCGCAAATCGCAATCTGTATGACGAGAAGCACATCCCGCAGATTGATGCGGCGTCCAAACGTGCCTGCCGAGCCCCCTTTCACGATCTCGTAGGGACTCGTCTTGAGCACCTGGCGCACGGGGACGAGGCCAAATAACACACCGCTCACCAAAGCCAGGACAAGGGCCACGACGTACACCTTGGCATCAGGACTGACCGGGACATTGATGGGGAAGCGCGGAAACGGCTGCCACACGCTCAGCCTGTGAAGCAGGAAAATGCTGCCTGCGAGGCCCAGGGCCGCGCCGCAGAGGGAAATAAGCAGCGCTTCTGTGAATATCTCGCGAAGAACGCGTTGGCGGCTCGACCCGAGCGCCAACCGCAGCGCGATTTCGCGCGAACGATCTGTGGCCCGGGCGGCAAACAAGCTGCCCAGGTTGGCGCAGGCAGCTAACAAAATCAGCCCCACCAGCAATGTTAAACCGGCGACAAATCCCTGCACGGGTGGGCCGAGAAAGCTTCCGTAGAGACTGGGATGAACCAGGGTGAAGCTCGCGTGCGAAACCTCGTTGGGGAAACTCTTCTCGAGATAAGCACCCAATGCATTGAGATCGCCGGCTGCTTGAACTGGAGTGACCCCTGGTCTCAGATGCCCGAAGACTTCGAAGATCACATGATTGCCACGGGTATGGAGTTGATCGTCACCATCGATCTGCGCCTGATTAACGAGCGGGATAAAGAAATCAGGGGAGAAGAATAAGAGCGTGCCGTGGAACTGAGGCGGGGCGACGCCGAGGACCGTAAAGGGCTGCTTGTTTAAGCGAACAACCCGGCCGATGATACCCCTGTCGCCCGATAAGTGACTGTTCCAATATGCGTAGGTGAGAACAATGAAGGGTGCACTATTCGGGCCATGTTCATCGGCGGAGTGAAAGAACCGGCCAAGATAAGGATGCAGTCCCAGAACGTCGAAGTAATTGCCGGTGGTCGAAAATCCCCAGAGACGCGTGGATCCTTTTCCCAAGTCAAACCCGGCAGAGGAAAACTTGTAGGCCGCAAGGTCTGTAAAGCTGTGGTTACGATCTCGCAGGTCAAGGTAGTTCGGGTAGGATTGATACCCATAATCGGTCCCGTGCTCGAGCCCGAAGAGGCTTTCGGACTGGGGAACATTCAGCGGGCGCAAAATCAACGCATTCAGAATTCCGAACACGACCGCATTGGCGCCGATCGCAAGGGCCAAGGTTGCAACGGCCACGATGACAAATCCTGGAGCGCGGCGCAAAACACGCAGCGCGAAGCGGATGTCATGGAGCATCCTATCCAGGAAACCGCCGCCCTGCTCCTCTGGGGGAGCCTGGCGGCCAGCTCCGCTGGGATGTCCTTCATTGGGAACCGAATTTTCCCCTTGCTGGATTGAAGAGCTCATCGCTAGACCTCCTCCAGGTGGACCGAAACCGGGGCGTATAGGCCGCCCCTGCGTTCACCGGCCATACTAACCCTGTACACGCCCAATTTGCAGCACTTTATTGTGGATCGCGTCCAATTCGTAATGGCTCCCCGCCCGGTTCTAGGAAGCCGGCTCCTGGATGTAGTCAGCGACTTGATCCCGATATTGCTCCTTATTCAGCAATATCGGCAACCGTGCCAGCAACTTGTACAGATCGCCCCCTCTTTGGTTGGCGAGGAAGTAGGGCACGCGCGCATCCATGGAAGAGGACAGCACGAGCTCGACTTCGCCGTCCTTGAGCGGGGTCCAGACCCACACATTGTGAATATTGGTCACCCTTACACAGCACGAATCCTCGGCCACCATGCCCGGCAACGCCAAGAGGTCGACGGTGACGGCTTTGCTTTGAGGGTCCTGCCACACCTGCGTCTTGTAAACCAAGTCTCTGGGCGAGTAGGGGCGGGGCAGATCGAGGCGAAAGTAGGTAATGGAATAATGCTGTTCAGGATTCCACAAGACGAGCGGTCTGAGTCCGGCACATATCGGCATCCAGTCTTTGCAATTCTGTGTGGAATTGTCGTTCATGGCTGCGACAATCCGGTTTAAGGAAGCTTTGACGTGGGTGACGGCCTTGAAATCTTTCAGGGTTTGGCCGGCCGTCTTTCGCGAGTAAACCTGGACCCCGTTCTTATCCATTTCGAGGACCCACTGGTTATTTCCAGATGCTTTCCAGAGGACATGCGCGAGTAGCAGGACGCCTGCCAAAAGAAGACCGGCGATGAGGATGACTTTGAACGCAATGGCCAAGCCTTTGCGCTTGGCGGGAATGACTGCTTGTGTGGTTGCCATGGTTCACTCCTTGTTGTTGCCGCAGCGGCTTGGATTGCCGGCAGAGCCGGTTTAAAGACTTGGCATCAAACGGTTCGCCAGGTACTTCGCGAGGCAAACCAGAGACAGCGTCGGAGGCACTTTTACGGCTGCGGGGATGACCGAGCCATCGCAGACGTGCAGATGACGGCACTCCGTTTCCAGATTGTTATCGAGATGTTCGTTGATGCGGATCACGCCGCCCAATTGGCCGGCACGGGTCACTGATTTGAAAATGCGCTTACCCCCGGCATTGCCAAGGATGCGCCGGGCGACTTGCTCCCCTTTCTCCAGTTTCTGGAGATCCTCTTTTTTGATCGATTTGTGGAATCGGCCATCTTCCTGCAGCCCCCCTCCCAAACCGTCTCTGATCTTTACCCCGACAGCAATGCTTTTGGAATGAAACAGCGTTCGTGCCAATTTACGGCTGCCGAGCATGTTCATCTGATAGACGGTTCGGGCAAGATTGGCATCGCCTACCGAGAGTTCGTCACCGAGCTCCGCTCCCATGCTTCCGACGAAGGTGTCGCCGGCCTTTTGGCCCGGAACCATGCCGAAAAGGACGAAACTAGGACCACAGTAGAATCCGCTGTTCACGACGCTTTTGATTCCGCTCTCGCGCAGGATTCCGGCCGAGGCCAAGGCGCCGGCAGCCAGAACGGTCCTGGTGGCTATGGCGCGGCGCAGCTCGGGTTGGCTTTTCCGCTCTTCGAGCTGGTACTCCACACCGATGGCACGGCCATTGTCTTTGAGCACACGCACCACGGTCGCCCGCGTAACCAGGTTCGCCCCATGGTCCACGGCTTGCCGCAGATAGCTGGTGGCGTTCCACTTCGCTTCGTACCGGTAACCAGAGGCGCATTTGGACAGATCGACCAGCATTAAGTTTTTTTGCCAGGCATAACCCAATTCCAGCGCGCTGTTGCGGGCCCTAATGGTTTGGGCCCCGAGCATCTCATCCGGTAAAGTCGTCAGCGGCAATTCTTTCTTTACTTCTTCCGCCGGGCCCGAGAGATCAATTCCCAGAGCCCGGAATGTCTCCAGGGGCGGAAGCCCAGCCACGGCAAAATAGATGGACGTGGTTCCCCCCGTGGTCATGGCCCGCGACGCGTGCAGATCATCGCTTACGGCTACGGTGCCAAATATGGCCCGAGTTGCCCGGAACTCTTCTTTGAGCGGAGCCCCACCTCCGCGTTCCAGAATCAGCACCCTCTTTCCTCGTTTGCTTAACTCTTTGGCAATCGTCGCCCCGCTGGGCCCGGAGCCGACAACGATCACATCGAATTCCTGTGTTTGCGGTTGCTTGTCCACGATGCACTTCCTTCACCCGGTTGTTTGAGGCAGAAGCGGTCAGATCTTCACTGCTTTCCACTTGCCGGCGGCCCAGATCATGGTGATCAAAGCTGTCGCCATCGCACCGTGTAGGGTCGCGACCAACCAGATTTGCAGTAATCCGTATTTGAGGTAAGGGCCGACGATCCAGACCGCGGGCAGAAAGAAGAACCATTGCGTACCGAAGGAAACCATCATGACCTTCTTGCCGTAACCCACGCTGTATAAGGTGTAGGCGAAGATGTAGATCAAGCTCCACGCTCCCGTGGTGGCCGCCAATATGCGAAATGGCGTGACGGCCATGTTGATGGTCTGTGCGTCGGATAGGAACATTGACAGAAACAATCGCGGGAAAAGAAACAGCGGAAGGCCGAGGAGGGTGATGCCAATGACCCCTACTTTGCCGGTATCCCATCCCCATTGGGCTGCGCCTTCGAGGTCTCCCACGCCCACAGTCTTGGCCACCAGGGTTGCCGAAGCCATTCCCAACGAGATCGACAACAGGGTCAGCAGAATCGTGAACCTCACCAACACGTTGGCTGCCGCCAACTGGGCTGTTCCCACCTTGCCGATCATCCAGAGCAGAATTACCGAGCCCAGCGAGAAGAAAAACTCCTGCACGGTCGATGGCAAACCAATTTTGAAAATGCGCTGCAATAGAGGACCATCGGGCCTGGCCGTCAAAAACCCGTCGGGCCGCCAGCGATAGAGGCCTATACCGAAGTTGGCCAGCACGCCTAAATAGAGAGAGGTGACGGTGCCGATGGCCGCTCCTTCCGCGCCCAAAGCCGGCATGCCGAAATGCCCGAAGATCAACATGTAGTTCAAGAATGCGTTCAGGACATTCATCGCGATCACGATTGCCATGTACGCCTTGGGCTTTTCGATGCCGGCCCAGTTACCTTTAAATGCATTGAGCATTCCTTCGGCCACGATGCCCAAGTACAGCGTGCCGAGGAACGGCACACCGATTTTGGTGACGCCCGGATCGGAAGAGATCAAGGAAAACAGTGACGGGCACACCAGGGTGGCAAGGATGGTGAGAGGCAGGCCCACTACCAGGGCTAGCATCAGGCCGCCGTTCAGCGCGAGACATTGCGGTTCCGAGGAGCCTTCTCCCCGGCGCCTTGCCACCAATCCCTGCACTGCCGGGGTGATGCCTTTTACAAAGGCGAGCACAAGCGTATTGCAAAAGACGGACAAGCCTACGGCCGCGATCGCGTCGTTTCCCAGCCTGCCGACCATTGCCAAGTCGATGACCGACATCATGGCGGTCGAGCCGAGCGCAATGGTGATAGGAAAAGCTAATTTGGATATGGTTTTTACTCTTGTCGCAGTGATCACAGAATTTTCTCCCCCTTAAGAAGCCGAGATGGGTTCAGCCGACAGTGCCAAGGTTGATGATTCGCGGACTGTGTCCTCTACAAAGCGAGCAGGGCCGGGCTCGAGTTGCGCTTCTGCTTGGTCTGCCTGGCCTATCGCGGGACCGAGCCAGTAGCGTTTCTCTTCAAATGGATAGGTAGGAAGAGGAACTCTCTTCGATTGCGGGAAAAATAAGGTAGGAAAATCCAGCGAGTAGCCCTGAACGTATAGATCGCCGATGGTTGCCAGGTGGTCGAGGTAGGCGGCTACTCCGGGCTCCCGACGGCATTCCTGAATGCAGTGGTTGCCGAATTTGCTTAGCGAGACAGACTCGCGTCTTTTGCCGTCTTGTATTTCTCCGCAGAACACTTCCGCGGCCGACCCGGTTTCGAGCCACTCGCCCAGGCAGCGCAACAGCTCGGATTGGTCGCGCACCAGGCAGCAAATGCGATGGTTTAAATGCATGCGGCCGGTAAAGAGGGTGTAGCTCACATCATTCAACGAGAGGCCGGGGGAGTGTTTTAGCAGTGTGAGAAGGTCACTTGCCTGCTGCCTGACTTGGTGGCCCGTGCGCGCGGAAAGTGGAATCAAGTAGCCGGGCAACTCGATCATGATGGCTGGAAGTAAAGGCGCCTCTTCGATCACCAGGTGAGCGTTTGTGCCGCCGATACCGAACGAGCTGATGGCCGCCCGCCTTGGCCGGTCGTTCTGCAATCTCCACTCTTCCAGGCGGGTATTGACATAGAAGGGGCCGGCATCGAACGCGATGGCAGGGTTCGCCTGCTCGAAATGCAACAGCGGTGGAATTTGCCGATGTTTGAGGGCGAGCAGAACCTTCAGCACCCCTGCCACACCTGCGGCCGTGCCTGCGTGTCCAATGTTCGTTGCCACGGCGCCCAGTGCGCAAAATTGTTTCTTTGCGGTGTATTCACGAAACCCGCGAGTCAGCGCCTGGGCCTCAATCGAGTCCCCCAAGATGGTTCCCGTTCCATTTGCTTCTATTAGTTGAATGGTCTCGGGGTTGATTTTGAAGCGGTCGTACACGGACCGCTCCAATCGCTCTTGCGCCCGGCCATTGGGAGCGATCAGACCGTTGGAACTCCCATCCTGATTGATGCCGCTGCCTGCGATCAGGCCGTGAACAAAGTCGCCATCGCGAAGCGCCAGGCTCAGGCGCTTGAGCACCAAAACCCCGGCCGCCTCACCGGGCACAAAGCCGTTCGCGCGAGCGTCAAAACTGTAGCACTTGCCATCTGGTGAGAGAAGACCGGCACGGTTCGTGACCTGGTAGAAGCCGGGGGTTGCCTGGAGAAAGATTCCGCCGGCTAGCGCCATCTCCATCTCCCCCGACCACAAGCCCTGGCAAGCAAGGTGAATGGCTACCAGGGAACTGGAGGATGCGGTGTCAACAGCAATCGCGGGCCCATGAAGATTGAGGTAGTAGGCGATTCTTGCGGGAACGACGGAGACCGCGTTGCCCCAGAAGGCTTGGGCGGGCGGATCGCTCTCAAAAAGCCTCTCGTAATTGGAACCGGCGCAGCCAACATACACACCGCACTGTTTTTCGTGGGCTAATTTGCCGGCATATCCGGCATCCTCCAGAGCTTTCCAAGACTCTTCGAGAAAGACTCGCTGTTGTGGATCCATCCACAAAGCTTCGAGAGGAGAAATCCCGAAGAAGGCCGCATCGAACCGGTCGATCGACTCGATAAAGCTGCCGTCGCAGCATTCTCTGCGTCCGCTTTGCTCGGAGCTCATGCAATCCCTGCGATCCCAGCGAGTCACCTGTCTTACCAGGTCGTCGCCGGCTTCGAGGTGCTTCCAGAAGTCCTCCAGGGTCTCCGAATCGGCGAAGCGGCCGCTCATTCCGACGATTGCGATCGGCTCGAGACCAGTGCTGCGTTCCACGTTTTCTGTTGCGTGATGGGTTGCACCGGCGGACGGCGCTACGGCACTCCAAGCCATGAAACGGTCGCTAGGCTTTGGTGCTGCGTCATCGGCCGGACGGCCGGAAGAGGCCGGCGATGGGGAGAATTCATCGCGAGAGTTGATTTCTTTTGCCGGCAAAGACTCGAAATGCAAGCTGCCAATGTACTGAGCGAGTTCTTGCACGGTGCTGTATTCAAAGAGGATGATCGGGTCCAGTTCAATCTTGAGCGTTTCGCTAATCTCGTGAACCAGGTTCACGCCCATCACGGAATTGACGCCGTAGTCTGCGAACGGAGTATCGATTTGAATAGCGCCGGGCTCTACACCAAGCTGCTTGGATAGCCTGACCTTGATCGTCTGCTCGATGAGTTCGTTCGACACCTGCCCGCTGCGTTCGTTTGTCTTTTGCGACTGCGTGGCCGGTGCGATTGCATCGCCCTCCGACTTCCTCTCGCTGGAGGTGGGCGCCTCTTTTGGTCTCAGCCCCCACGCTGCTTCGACCTTCTCACGCACTCCCTCTAATACAGCGAACTGCGTTCTGCCGGAAGCCAGGCCTTCCACCAGCGACTCCACCCCGGTCGACGCGCTCAGCGGCTTGATGCCCAGGGACTTTTTGAAGTAGAGCTCGGTATCCTTATCAACCGTCATTCCTCCATCGGCCCACAGACCCCAGTTGATGCTTAATGTCTTGCCGGCTCGTTCGCCTTGGCCACGCAGCCATTCACGCTCGGCCGCAAACGAGTCCATATAGTGGTTGGCGAAGCTGTAATCGCATTGGCCCACGCTGCCGGCGACCGCCGCCAGCGAAGAAAACATCACGAAGAAGTCCAGGTTTTTGTGCCTGCTGGCCGCGTCGAGATGAAAGGCCCCAAAGACTTTGGGGGCGATGACCGCACTCATTTCCTCGCGGGTTTTATTGCGAAGATTCGAGTCGCGCAAGACTCCGGCGGCGTGAATGATTCCATCGATTCTTCCGAAGCGCGCTTTACTCTCATCGATGAGCCTGTTTACTTCGTCGCGGTGCGCAACATCGGCGCAGGTGTAGAAGACTTCGCCACCCGCACCTTCCAACTCTTTGAGGGCAGCTTCTTTTTCTTCCGTGAGACTGGAGCGGCCGGTGAGAACGAGCCGCGCCTTGAAACGCTCGGCCAGGAATTTCGCAAACAACAGTCCAAGGCCGCCCACGCCTCCGGTGATGAGATACACTCCCTGCTCTTTGAACTTGACCCCGGGCGCGTCAGCGGATGGGAGCAAGTCAATCGCCTTGAGTTTTCTCGCGTAGCGATCGGCTCCTTCGACGCGAACCGCGGCGGCATCTTGCGTGTGAGCCCGCAATTCCCGGCGAATCGCGTCCAAGATCTCCTGGTGACTCGCCGGTTCTTGCCCTACCTCGATCGTTTTCGCGAGCAGCTTGGGGTGTTCTGCCTTCAGGGCCTTGACCAGACCGCCGACGGCAGCGTGGTGAGCGTAGGATTGCCCCGCTTGCCCGGAATAGAGATAGAGCAGCTGGGTCTTGGCTTCGAGCTTGTGCTTGATGATCGCCTGACAAATCAGCAGGAAGGGGTGAACCCCGCACTCCATCCCTTGCTGCAACTCCGCGTCGTCGCGGATACCGGGTTGGCGAAGAGGCCAGGCAAAGCAAATAGCCCCCACCGAATGGCCTTTTGCGAGTAGCTGCGCAAAGAGCTCAACGAAATCCTCTTTGCTTTGGGGATTCACCACGTAGGACTGGTCGCTGAACTCTTCAAATTGAGCACCCATCCGTATCAGAACGACCTGGTTGTCACTGATCCCCGCATCCTTAAGACCCTCGCGGTAAAGGAGGCTCAGGGTATCTTCGGTGTCGAAGAAAAAGACGGAGGCAGGCTCGCTCGAAAGCGGTTGCTCCTCCGGCAGGGGCGCTTTCTGCCAGTCATAGGAATAGCAAAGCCTAACGAAACCATCCTGTTCCGCCGGAGATTTCTGGTAGAGCTCGCGCAGAGGCACTCCAGTGGCCTCATGGATCCTGACAAGTACTTTGCCTTCTTTGTTGACGATGCGGACGTTGCTCTTGAGCAGCCGGGCGTTCTCGGGTCTTCCCTTGCCTGCTTCATTGCCGAGGGTTACGTAACTAAAACAGTCGCTTTCGAGCGGGTGCAGGAGTTCGACCTCGCCGATGGAAAACGGGACGAACATCTGCTCGACGGCTTCGCCCAGCTGTGCGCCCATGCCGGCCTGCAGGCTCCCATCAAGCAGCGAGGGGTGGAGGAGCAGGCTGAGCAGCTCTCCCTCGCGGCATTCGGGGAGCCGCAAAACTCCCAGGATTTCCGCCTCGTTCTTGTAGATCTGCTGCAACACTTGAAAGCTGGGCCCAAGCGTCAAACCGAATTCTTTGAACCGCGGATACACGCCTCGGCCATCCACAACTTTTTCGCAGCGCCCGCGAATGCTCTCCAGATCGACGTACTCCGCGGCCGGCGGCGCTTCGCCTTGCGCTGCGTAAAGCAGCGTTCCCTGCGAGTGAACCGTCCTGGCGCCCTGCTCGTTCGTACTGAACACTTCAAACCGGGCGCGGCCATCCGCGGGAGTCAGTTCGATCGAGACTTCTTTGGGATTTGAGGCTTGCACGGAAATCGGGCTCAGCCACAGGATGTTTTTGATTTTCTGAATCGGCTTGGCACCGGAAATCTCGCCCGCAATGCGCGCCATCTCGAGGTAGGCGACACCCGGCAGCGTCGGGATCGTGGCCACATGGTGGTCGTATATGCAGAAGTCTTGCTCACTAAAGGTCTTTTTGAACCTTTGACAAGCAAAGGTGGATTGGTTGCTGTCAAGCATCGGATGAAGACTCGGCAGCCGGCTGGATGACTCTGCGACCGGCGATGACAGAGTCACCCAATGGCGCTGATCTCGGAAGGGGTAGGTAGGCAGAGAAATCCTGCGTGCATTGCTCCCCGGTCGCAGTCCCTGCCAACCCGGCAATACGCCCTCGACCCAAAGGCCAGCGAGCTTTCGCGGATCCCGGCTTTGCCCCAGCAGGCGAAGAAATTCAGCCTTCTCCTCGCGTCCCAGCCAATTTGACAGAGCCTCACCGCTTTTGGCCTGACCGGTAACGATCCCTGCGCTCTTCTTTCCCTGCAGAAAATCCTCCAGCTTCCCAAGTAGTTCTGCTCTGCTTGCAGCCACGACCGCGAGGCGATGGTCGAATGCTTTTCGCCCGATCTGCAGAGTGTGAGCCACATCGTGCAGGGCGACATCGTTTTCTCTCAGGTAGGCCGCCAACCTCTCGACCACATGCCGGAGCTGCTCGCCGTCTCTGGCAGAAAGCGGAAAAATGAACTCGCCCGGGGGAATGGGATCGGCGCTTACGGCCGGCTCATAAGCTTCGAGAAGGATGTGGGCATTGGTTCCGCCGGCGCCGAAAGAACTGATGCCCGCGCGCAGCGGAACCGGCTCATCGTTCAGGTTCTTGGGCCGCCACTCTTCCAGCTTCTGCACTACATAAAACGGCGAGTTCTCGAAATCGATGAACTCATTGAGCTCCGAAGAGTGTAGCGAGGGAACAAGACAGCGATTCCTCATCTGCAAGAGCACTTTGGAGACGCTTACGACCCCCGCGGCCGCTTCGAGATGACCGATGTTGCTCTTGATCGACCCGAGCGCGCAGGCATGACGTTCCACGCCGTGCGCCTGGAAGGCGCTATTCAGTCCCGCTACCTCGACTGGATCTCCGAGTGCGGTTCCTGTGCCGTGGGCTTCGACGTAGCCGACACTCTTGGCGTCGATGCCGGCGCGCTTGAGCGCGGCGAGAATCAGATCTGCCTGCGCCTTGGGATTTGGCACCGTGTAGCCGTTGGTTCGCCCACCATGGTTGACCACAGCACTCTTGATGACGCCATAGATGTTGTCTCCATCCTTGATGGCCTGGTCGAGTGGCTTCAGCAAAACGGCGCCTACGCCTTCTCCGCCGACGTACCCGTTCGCGCCTTTGCCGAAGCTTCGACATACTCCATCGCTCGAAAGAGCGCCGCCGGCTGCGTTGATGTCAAGCTTGGCCTGATGAAGATCGAGATTTACACCGCCTGCAATGGCGGCGGAACAGTCCCCTGCACGAATGGCTTCGCAGGCGAGGTAAATCGCGGTCAAGCTCGAGGAGCAGGCGGTATCGAGGGTTATGCTGGGCCCGGAGAAGTTCATCCAATACGAAACCCGGTTGGCGATGCTCCACAGAAACGAGTTGGGCCTGATTACGTTGCCTTGTGCCTGCTTCTCCACGCCAAGCATCTGGTACATCGTCCACACCGCGCCGACAAACACGCCGACATCTTTTGCGCCATCTGCCCTGGACAGAATCTCCGGGTAATAGCCACCGTCTTCGAGCGCTTCCCAAGCTACTTCAAGAAACAGACGCTCCTGCGGATCTAACATGCGTGCTTCACTGGGAGAAATATTGAAAAACAGGGAGTCGAATTTATCGACGTCATCGATGAAGCCTCCCCGGTAAAGGCTTGAGGCCTCATGCTGGGGCCGGCGTTCGCGACGCTCCCCGGAGATTTCCTCGATACAATCCCTGCCTTCGGCCAAATTTTTCCAGAGCGCACGCAGATCTCGAGCCTTTGGATATCGGCCCGCCACGCCGATAATCGCAATCGGCTGCACATCTCGCGCCCTTTCCGGAGCGGATGCTTCTTGCGGCAGCTGCTTCTCTGGTGTGCCTGGCTGTGTTCCAGATGCGGGAGGAACCACGTTGGCGGCCGCCAAAGGCGCGGACGGGGTTTCTCTCTGGATTGCCGGAGCGTGGGCGGCCGCTTCCGCTTCTTCCTGGCGATGGAATTGGACTAGTTTGTAGCTCGCTGCGCTGAGCTTTTCCGGCTGGCGCCCCTCCGCTTTGGCTAACTCGGGGATGTTTTTTATTCTGGCAAACGAATCGATGAGCCGCGTGGTCAACCGGTAAATATCGGACCCCGTGAGACCCAGTGGGATGGCAAGACGAACCAGTTGATTGATAGAAGTATTCCGTTGCATCCCAACACTGTGCTCCCCGGCGCGGATTCCGGTGTTGAGGTACAGCCATGCTAGAAACGACTGAGCCGGGCACGCGAAGGTCTTGAACTCCTCCACTTGTTTAGGGTCGATCAGGACGCAGTGGCCGCCCGCAGGCTGCGCCACGGGCACGTTCTGTCTGCGCAATGCCTCGTGTAGCGCGCGTACTTGCGCCGCCCTGGCCAACAATTTCGCCTCAATGAGCTTGCGCTTCTCGAGCGACGGCGCCACCAGCTTCTGGTCGATCAGGTCGAGGCGAGAACCCTCTTCGCCGGCGGTTTCTTCGAGCCGCCGGAAGAGCTTTTCGTCATTTGTGGCAATGATTCCGCCCTTGTCGACACAGAACTCCTTGGTCAGACTTCCGATCACGACGTCGGCGCAGGAGCATATTTCCCGCATCATTTCCCAAATGGATTTAGCCGCAGATTCCCGTTCGTTCTCAATGAGGAATAGAGAATTTTGCAGCACCCGGGTGATATCGAGCACAACAGGAACGCAGCGCTTCTCGAGGAGTGCCCTGACCGCTTGCAAATGCTCGAGCGAGACGGGCTGGCCGCCGGCGGCGTTATTGCCCACCTCGATGTAGACGCAGGCAATCGCGCCCTCAACGATATTTGCCTTGAGCGCTTCCCAGTCCACGTTGCCTTTGTAGGGCTCCTGGGAACAAAGATCGAACACCGCGGGATGGGGCAACTCGCGATTGGAGAAACCCTTATCGATCTGATGAAAAATGGCGCTCGGGAACAACAGATTTTGCAACACTGTTCCCTTGCCCGGCCACGCGCGGAACAATACATTTTCCGCAGCTTCGCCGCTGGTCGTCAGCAGAAAATGCTTGAACGGGAACATCCCTCTTAGCGCTCGGTCCACGCTAATCGGCTGCTGCAGTTGCGACCGTAGAGCCTCCATCTGCGTCGCGATGGCCGGCATCCGCAGCTGGGCCCAGGAATCAGTCTTCAGATCAAATTCCACCAGCAAAGGGGAAAGGTTCAAGGGATTGAAGCCCGCGTTTAGCAAGGCAGTTCGACGCTGTCCTTCCGAGATGCCTTCTGAAGCTTGAACCGATTCTGCCGGGGAGGAAGCGGGTGCCGGGGAGGTTTGCGCCGGCTTTTGCGGGAGGGCCGCGACGACCTTCTCCTGCCGGCCTTGCGCGGGCAGAGGGTCGGGATCCGCAATCATCATGATGATGTCGAGCACGTTGTTCTCATCACCACTTCCTACGGGCCGGCAAAGGAAGATCGATCGGTTCTCGGGACGAAACTTGTTCTTGAACTGGAAATTGCCCTCGTCGTTAAAGATCTTTTGTTGCCGAAGCTCGTCGAGAATTTGATCGATCTCCGGGTCAGCGTTTTGCGGCGTCGTGAGCTTGCATCCGTAGGTACCGCCGAGACTCAGCAAATCGCAGCCTTCTGACGCCAGGGCCGCAATGATCTGCACAATGGCAAACTCCAGGCCGCCCTTCGCCATGTCCTGAGGGTAAAATTCCAGGTCCATCAGGTAGCCGTTGTCGGCTGCTGACAGCGGCGTGATCAGAATCACGTTTTGCAAAACATTGTCGAGATAGGTCAGAAACAAGCGGTGAGACGAAGGCAGCGTTCCGGTGAGAATTTCTTCCCTGACGTCTCGAACCAGGGGGTTGACCATGGTTCGGCTCTCACACCACCGGTCGATCATGTTCGCAATGCTCGTGTCGACCTCTGGATCCGAGCCGTTCCGATATTCTTCCGACCGGACCTGACCGCTTTTCTGAAACCTGGTGACGTGGTGACGCAAGTGACGCATCGGGCCACCGTCGAGGGAAAATTGCTTCAGATTCACAATGCGCTGCAGAACACCGAAGGGCGTCGCCGAAAAGGGCCTTCCATTGATGGAAGCGGCCTCTTCGACGGCAAGAAAATTAAATTGAAGCTGTCTGGCGCTGCAGTAGCGATCCACTTCCTCCAGCAGAACAGGCACGTACTCCCGCGGACCGGTGTAACTGTAGACGACCAGGATATTTTTCTTGCGGCCAAAGTTGAAGTAGCCAGCTTTCGAGCTTCCGATGAAGAGATAGGGCGCGATCTTCCTGGTTCCCCTGGATACACTGCCTTCTGACTTGAAGCGCTCATAGATGGATGCGACCAGCGCTTTGAGTTCCAGCGACGCTTCTTCCTCCAGAATCACGATCGGATCGTGCTCACCGGTTCGCCTTGGGGCAGGCGTAGGGTGCGACGCCCCGTTGCCATTCTTCTTGTGACCATTGGCCGGTTGCATCTCTACCGCAAACATCGCCGCCACGGTCTGCGCATGCTGGCTTGAGAAATGCCCGGCCAACGCATCCACCGTGAAATGTTCGAACAAGAGGCTCTTGGGGAGTCGCCCAAAGTCCGCTTCCAATCTCTTGATGATCTTCAGGACGCGGAAGGAATCGATCCCCAATTCCTGGAGCGGGGCCGTGGAATCTACACTGGCTTCCGTCGACTCGCACGCCTCGGCGATAACCGACTTAAGGTAGGTCGCACTCAAATCTCTCAGTTGTTCTTGATGGGTCATGCGAGTCTCTGGATGCTCCTTGGGCTCGAGGCAATCGACAGGGGATTACGCGCTTACCAGGGGCCGACCTACTCCAGGTGGAACCGCGTGCCCGGATTCCTGAATTTGTTGAATCGTCTTCGTCAGCACGTTTCCGGGACCAACTTCGACAAACTGTGTGACGCCTTCGCCAAGCAGATACCGAATGCTGCCGACCCACTGCACCGACTGCGTGATCTGGTTGACCAGCATCGCCTTTGCCGACTCAGAGGCGTTGACTGCCGGGTAGGGCCGCCCGGTGACATTTGCGATGACCGGGATTCTGGGCGAAGCAAGGGAAAGTGGCGCCACAAAATGGCGGAATTCTTCCGCTGCCTGCGCCATGTATCGCGAATGGAACGCGGCGCTGACCGGCAGCTGAATGACCATTCTGGCGCCCCCTTTTTCAAGCAGGGGACCCGCTTTCTGGATATCGCCGGTTGGCCCCGATATCACGGTTTGCACGGGCGAGTTGTAATTCGCCACATCGATCGTGACCAACCCGTTCGCCTGCAGCGCCCTCTGTATCATGCCCGGTTCGAGGCCGATGACCGCCGCCATGGCGCCATTCTTCGCCTTGGACATCAACTCACCACGCTTTTTTACCAGCCTCAGCCCGGTCAGAAAGTCGAACACCTCGGTAACTAGCAGTGCGTTATATTCCCCGAGGCTATGACCGGCCACGCGGCTGGGACGAGCTCCTTCGCGAATTGCCTTGTATGCATGGAGCGCATTGACCACGTACAGCGCGGGCTGCGTGAATTGCGTCTCCTTCAGCCGCTGCTCAGGATCCTCCAGGCACAGTTTGCGTAGGGAGTAACCCAGAATCGCGTCAATTTGCCTTTCCATGTCCGCAAATTCGCGCACTTCATCGAATAGGTTTTGCCCCATCCCGCGCCTTTGCGAACCTTGACCGGGGAACACGAAAGCAAGCATCTCGCCCTCCTAGTTTGGGTACTCTTTGAGCCGCGAAATTGAAGTGGGTTTGGAGTTTAGGACGAACTACGAACAGCTTCCAGGCGAACATCCGTTTCGCTCACCAGCGGGATGGCCCTGCGGATCGTCAGGCATTCATTGCCAGAGGCCCGTCGCTCCGCACAAAGAGCGATGAGATAGCCCGGATCGAGCTTGAACTGCCAAAACTGCCAGCGCCTGCAATCGTCACCCAGGTCCGGCTCGGCAAACATTTCGATTTTTCCGGCCGCAGGATAGGAGAAGCTGAACTTATCCAGAGCAATCGATAGCCCCAGACCGCGCGCCTTCACATAGGCTTCCTTCAACGTCCAGTACTCAAAAAAACGACACTGCAACTGATGACCCGGCGCTTGCGACAACGCTCCGGCTTCCTGAGCGGCAAAGTAGCGTCTGGCCAAATCCATCGTCCCTTTGCGGCGATGATAGTTTTCGATATCTATGCCGAGCGCGCGCTGTCTTGATACGGCAAGAACAATCATGCTGGAAGTATGGGAGAGGTTGAACGACAATCGCTCACCCTGGACGCTCGTATTCTCAATTTCAGGCCGGCCGTACGCGCTCCGCGAGAAAGCCCATTCACGGGGAGAAAGGTTGACGTACTTCGACAAAACCGTTCGTACGAGTGCCCGTGTGACCAGGTAGCAGCGGCGGTCTTTGCTGAAATAGAAGCGTGGTTCCTGAGCGAGCTCCTCGGGGCTCAGCAATTCGCGGTAGGCGGCGTGCAGGTTGTCGTCGTCGATTTCCTCGTACGGGGCAACCCACAAATGAATCTCACCGGTAGCGAGCGGAAGGCATTGGGTTGTCTTCAACATTCATGTACACACACCAGCTGCTTGGCAGTCCATGATTCGCCGGGGTATCCGAACGCATTATTGATGTAAGACACCTTGTCGATTGTGACTTTCCGATTGAGGTGGCTATGACCATAGATGTGGATGAACGGGTTGAATTTTCTTAGAGCTTATCCGTAAATAATGTTCTTCTTGGTTCCCTGGTCTGATTTTTCTGTGAGCGCAGGCTGAATCTGGGTGAAGCTAGTCCACAAGATGGCTCAGATCAAGTCGTGGACGGTGTCGGAGGCGTTGTGGAGCAAGCTTGAACTGCTGGTTCCCAAGCGCAAGAGGCCGAAGGACCGCAACTATCGGCGCAAAGCCGGAGCAGGGCGCAAGCCGATGCCGTCGCGGCAGATTTTTTCGGCCATTGTCTATGTACTTCGCACCGGCTGTCAGTGGAAGGCGCTGCCCAAAGAGTACGGCTCGGCCAGCGCGGTGCATGCGCACTTCCAGCGCTGGCAGCGGGAAGGTTTTTTCCTGAAAATATGGAAGGCCGGCTTGGCCGAGTACGACGAGATGGAGGGTATCGCCTGGCGCTGGCAGAGCATCGACGGCGCCATGGGTAAGGCTCCTCTGGCTCAAGAGTGCGTGGGCCCCAACCCCACGGATCGGGGGAAAAAATGGGCGCAAGCGCAGCCTGCTGGTGGACGCGCGTGGCATCCCGCTGTCACTCGTCGTCAGCGGAGCCAACAACCATGACATGAAATTGCTTGTCTCCACCTTGGACGGCATGGTGTGCAAGCGTCCCAAGCCCCGCAAATATAAGCCGCAGCATCTGTGTGCCGACGCCGGGTACAAGGGCGAACCGGCCAGCAAAATGGCTTTGGCGCGGAACTACCGGCCCCATATCAAGCAACGCAAAGAAGAGCGTGAAGCCAAGAAACGAAAGCCGGGATACAAGGCTCGCCGCTGGGTGGTGGAGCGCACCCACTCGTGGCTCAATCGCTATCGCAAACTGCTGGTCAGCTTTGAGAAGACGGAAGCCAGCTACCGCGCTTTACTCTTCCTGGCCGCCGCTTTGATCTGTTGGAGACAGACCTTGGCTATTTGCGGATAAGTTCTTAGCTGCCGCTCCAGGCGCGCACAGCCAAGAATCGGGTAAAGATACCTGGTCCGCTCGGGGGCAAAGCCAGGCATCAAATCGATGCGCGGCAGAAAGTGGGAACAAGTGATGACCTTGTCTTCGGCCTTTTGCCCCTGCTTACCGTTCAGCGAGGCAAAGTAGGCTGCAATATTTCGTTCGGAAAACCCGTTCGGCCAACGGCACGCCCGGAAGTCCATCCAGGCCGATCGAAGCTCCTCGCTTGGCTCACCAAAGGAATAGTCATACCAGGCAAGGAGCGGGATCATCGAGATTCCCCGCTCGCGGCAGGCTTGCATGCAGGCTCCGCTGGCTTCGACAATGTCGCACACCTCCTGAAACTTCTCGAGGGAGTGTTTTTTTCGGCTTTCCCGGAGCACCCATAGATCATGATTTCCAGGCACGAACAGCACCCGCTTAAAACGCTTCGTCAGCGCGCGAAGGCAGCGTTCTAATACTCGCCCTATATCGGTCACGTCCCCTGCCAGTATCAACACGTCGTCTTTGTAGTCGTGGAGAGACAGATTTTGGACCCACTTGGCATTGGCGCCGTAGTCGATATGGAGATCCGAGATGGCAAACACCCGCATCGCGTGTGTATTCCTCCACCCCAGCAGCAAAGCTGTTGGGGACCCAAGGAACGTTCCATTCGAACTACTTTCCGTTGTTACGAAGGGCGCTGTCAGCAGGATGCCACCGCAGCTGCCAGGCTTTTTTGGTCGAGACCGAAAGGCGTCAACACTGCCTGCATGGTCGAGGCGGTATTCGGCCCGAAACCGTATTTCAAGAATGTCGCCAAGGTGCCGGCAGGGCCAACATCAAGATACCTGCAGGGCCCTTGCCGGTCGAAGCGTTGAGCTGCTTCGAGAAAGCGAATCGGGTAGCGGACCACGTTCCAAAAGAAATCGGCGCTCAGTTCAGAAAGGATTGCTGCCTGCTGGCAACACACGAGCGGCAAACGCCCTTTCCCGCAGCGAACGTGCCGCGGCATCGACGCAAACGGCGCCCGGGCCGCGTCGATCCACTTTGAGTGAAAAGGGTAAGAGACCGGCAGCCGCTGATAAGTAACCTTCTTTCGTTGCAGAGCGGCTTCAATCTCCACCAACTCCTTGTTGCGAGCCGATATCACGAAATGGGAGGCCATGTTGATCGAGGCCACTTCACAGCGCTCGCTGAAGAATTCTTCTGTAGATAGCTCCACAGGAGCCATCACCGCGATCATGCCGCCTGCCGGGCAGGCTTGCTCGATCGCGAGTGCCTGGGCCACGACTAACGCCAAGGCATCTTCCACATCGATGAAATTTGCGACCGCCGCGGCCGCGAACGATCCCAAACTCGCGCCCATTACCGCGTCAAGGACGATACCCGCCTGTATCAGGGTTTGTGCCAGAGAATATTCCAGCATGAAGATGGCGGGGTGAGTCAGCAGAGTACGATCAAACGGATCAGCCTTGCGGCGTTGAGGGGAATAGATCGTTTCGATCACGGAGTCATCAAGAGATGGCCGCGCTAAATCATCCAGGCGGACCATCCAGTTGCGAAAGGTTTGATTGTTCTCGTAAAGCCCGCGGCCCATGTGGAAGTACTGCGATCCCTGGCCTGAGAACATGAAAACGGTTTTCGTGAGCGGCACCAATTTTTCCTCTCGTGCTTCCCTTTTCTGCTTTCCTCTTCTGGAGTGCCGGCTTTAATAAACAGGACAGCACTCTTCGAGCCAGCCGGAATAGGGGGCATCCAGTTCGTCGCGGATGAGCGCGTGACAGGCGCCAAATTCTGTTGCCAGAAGTTCCCTCTCCGCGTCGAATCCGAGACTCTGCGTCAGCCTTGAGGAGCCGGTGCGTGCAGCCGGACATAGCATCCAACCGAAAGCAAACCCATTAGGCCGAACAATGGTGCTTTGTGCCGTCTGAACCAACATCTCAAAGATGCCGCGCTTGCGGTACGGCCGTATGACGGCCAGCTGCGCGTAACGTGCGACGCGGTCGTCCAACCCGAAGTTGAGACCGTACTGGCGATGGAGGCCATGGTTTCCGCTGGTATCGACCACGCTCAATGCTCCCACTGGATTCTGGTCGACGCGCGCCAACAGGTGCCACACTCCCGCTGAGCCCGGCGGAGGCAGCGAAGCGAGCGCCAAGCCCCCCTCGACGGCAAACACTTCTTCCCGAACCCCCAGGGCCTCCTGCCATTGCTGAGCCGTAGAGACGGGCTCGATGTGCACGCAAGCGCGCTGCCGCCCTACGTCCACGAGAGACAGCAGGTACTCTAGCAAATCGCCCACCGCATTCAGCCGCTCCCCCCACCACGTGGGGAATTTCCACGTGAAAGGAATCTTCGATGACTTGGGTCAAGTTCAAACGATCGAGCGAATCCGCGCCCAATTGGCTCCAGGTTGATTGTTCGGTAATGAATTGGGGCTCTACCCCGAGCTGCTCGCTGCTGATTTGCTGTAGGCACGTCAGCAGTTCCTGCCTTTTATCGATTACTTGACTAGCCATTTCATCTGCCTCCAGCGCTCCCATAGCCAAGACCGTATTGTGTGCCTTGCTTGGAAACGGGTGCGCTCACGGGTGACTCTTCCCAGGGAAACAGTCCTTGCTCTACATAGCGGGTGATGGACCGGATGTTTGCCGGATCTGCAAATAACTCCCTGTTCGCAGCCAGGGCCGGCGATCTCATCTCTTCGAGGGAGCCGGACAACCGGCTGGCGTACTTTGTGTATTGCCTGATCGCGCCTTTTGATAGTCGCCGTAGCCGTTGCAAATGCTGGCGAAGGAGGAGTTCGCTCCTCGCGTCGCATGCGTCCGCCAGGCCCCACTCACAGGCCTGCTTGGCAGACACGGGCTGCGTCATCAACGTGAGATAGTGCGCTTTTTGAAATCCCACCCTGCGGACGAGAAAGGGCAGCACGCACGCGGGATAGAGCCCAAACAGCAGCTCTGACAAACTGAACTGCGCGCTTTCTTCCGCCAGAACGATGTCGCTCGCGGCCACAAAGCCGATGCCGCCGGCATTGGCTTTCCCGCGAACGAGGGAAACCGTAACGTAAGGCCCGGTCGCCAGGCGCAGCCACAAATCGTAGAGTGGTCCCGGCCCTTCTCCCTGGCCCTGACCTCTCGCCGCGGCTGTCGCGACTGCCTTGAAGTCGGCCCCCGCACAAAAATACTCCGGGGAACCACTCAGAACCACCACCGTGGCCGACTGTTCACAGGCGGCCAGCACAGCGTTGCATTCCGCCACCAGCCGGTCATTGATCGCGTTGTTGGCCTCAGGCCGGTGGATCTGCAGGAAGCAGGTCGATCCCTGGAACCGTACTTGGATCGTCTCGTAGGTCACAATATCCTCCGCTTCCGGCTGGTTCGTTCTTATGACTCACTCCGCGCCCAACAAAGCGCGGTATTCAGGCCGCCAAAACCTATGCTCATTGTCAAAGCATTCGCGATTGAATGCTCGGCCGGCCTGTCTCGCACCCAATTGCGCGATGGGTCGATGGGCTTGATCAGATTTTTGCTGGGATGGAGTTGCCGCGCCTGCATCTGTAGCAGGGTGGCAACGACTTCCACCGTACCCGCCGCGCTGAGGCCGTGCCCGATGAGAGACTTGGTCGCGTTTAAGTAGGCGCCCGCCAATCCGCAGATGCGGAGCGCCTCGAGCTCCACGGCGTCCCCTATCACGGAACCCGTTCCATGCGGATTGACGTAGTCGATGGTCTCTCTTGCCCCGGCGCTATTGAGAGCTGCCGTGATCGCCCTTACTTCGCCATCGACCGAAGGATCGGCACTGCGGTTTCCATCCATGGCAACGCCCCAGCCCCGCAAAGCCGCATATGGCTTCATGCCTCTCCGCCGGCTCGATGGCTGCGACTCGACGACGACGGCTCCGCTGCACTCTCCGAATATGAATCCATCGTGGTCGTGGTCGAAGGGCCGGCAGGCAAGGTGGGGCTCGCCGGCATAGCGGTCCGAACCCATGGCTCCCACTGCGCGTAAACCCCGGCATTCCCAATGTGAAAGGTCCATAAGCGCACCCAGTGCAATGCAGACGTCCACTTGATCACTGAGCACCGCCTGTGCTGCCTGAATGATCGCGATCTGCCCGCTGGCCGAAGCGCCTCCCACGGTATAGGCCAAACCGCGGATGCCAAATTGTGAAGTGCAAAATCCGCATATGTCAGAGTCCATGAACGACAATGCATAACTCGGCCGCAGGAACATGGAGCGTTCACGATAGTTTTCGTGGACCTGCGCAAGATCTCGCTGCTGGAGATTGGAACCTCCGACAATCAACCCGACGCGGCAAGGGTCGAGTTCGGACAAGCGAGCTTCACTCCACGCTTCCTGCAAAACAGCCAAGGCGGCTTGGCTGGAGAGCGAGGCGGCCCGCAATGTCTGCCTCGGGATATCATCGGCCAGAGAAATCGGGCCGATCTCTGCTCCTATATAAGCGGACTCAGCTTGCCGGTAGGGCCGCTCCATCACCCGGAATGCAGTCTCGCCGGCCAGCAGGGCTGCTAGAAATGCGGCCTTCCCTTGACCGATCGCCGAGATGACCCCTAAACCGGTAACGACCACTTCAGGCGGCATACATTTTTAGCAGGAAGAGATCCGCGAGCTCACCGATATTTCTTGCGCCAAACAATTCGACCCGGGGAATCGATAAGCCGAGCGACTCTTGCACCAACATAACTATCTCGGCGCGATCTATGGAGTTTGCCCCCAGATCAACTAATCGATCGGATGCAGCGAACTGGTAGTTATCCAGACCGGGCAGTATCTCGCGCGTGTGATGGACAATTAAATTAAACAACTCGGGCTGAGTCATCGTCCCGCCTTTCCGCGGCTCGGTGCAGGCTTCCCTATAAGTTTGCGTCGAGAGACTACCGTCTCAGTTCGCGACTTCGGCCTGGCTTTTCGCCGCAACCGGGGCCACGTTGAACTCTCTTACTTCAACGTAGATAGACTGAGAGATTAACTGCACGGAAAGTACCAGGCAATCCCGGTTTCGGATTTGCTTCACGATCCCGACAATGCCGGCAAACGGTCCGTCCAGGATTTTGACCTTGTCTCCGCTGTGCACGTGCTGGATCGGCATGGGGCGGCCGTGAAGCGTAATCCGTCGCACAGCATCCAGCTCAGAATCGGTTACCGGAATGGGCCGGCCGCCGGCGCTGAGGATCCGAATGACTCCAGGGGTTGAGCAGAGCAGGCCGCCGAACCCCGACATGCCCCTCCGAGCAAACACATAGCCTGGAAAGAGAGGCTCTTCCAACACCTTAATGCGGTCCGACCATTTCTTCCGCGCCACGTACGTTGGGGCGAAATATTCGTAGCCCTTGTATTCCAGGACGGAACCGACCTTCCGCTCCATGCGCGGCGCCACTTGAATGACGAACCAACAACCTTCTGTCCTTAGGTGATTCATTTTCCAGATCCTGGTTGAAATCGGACTGCCGTCCGGAGCGGTCACATAGGGACCACCCGGGGGGAAACTGAATTGAAAGGGACTGAGACAGCCAAACGAACTAGCTGTGAAAAGTGCTTAGGCTACCTTCCGAGTTATGCTTGTGTTGTCAAGGATCATCGACGCCGCGCGGTGAGCGCGACGTTCTTTTCGTAGCAAATACTGCGCGCTATCTGGCCATCCGAAAGAGATTTGCGGAAAGATTGGCCTGAATGATTTCCCGCTACCAGCACCTATAAAAACGGCAACGATTCACGATCCCGGTGTGATGTGTCCTATTTGCCTGCCCGTCATTTCCCGAATCTTGCGAAGGGCAGACTGCCGTCAGTGGCCGTCACATCGGACAGCGGAGGAAAAATCTTTGTTTTGGAGGGCCCGACAGAAGACTACTTTTTCTACTTCTCAGCAATTCATCTTTCTCTGTCGCAGGTCTTGCAGTGAAGTGTCTGGTTCCGCTTGTCTCGTTGGAGACGGGCAGAAATTAGAACGCAGCCACTATAGAAAGTTTCTTCCTGAAATTACAAGAAAAAAATTAGCCGGCCCGGAAAGCACTCAACAAAACCATCGTCACGGAGTTTTTTGTGAAGTTAGGGTTACTGCAAGAAGCTTATGCGAAGCCCGGCTGCTGGACCGTTATAACGGGAATTCTAGAGTAAGAATGTTCAAAAAAGAACAGTTTTAAAAATTATTTATTTCCTTGCGATTCCTGGGGCAATCGCTTCAATGGTTGTGCTTTTGTGCACGGAATCACGACACCTCGACAGATGCGGTCATGTTATCTTCCTCCCATGAAACCGTGAGGTACGGCGGATGAAGGCAGCTGTTTACGAGAAATATGGCCCACCCCAAGTGCTTCGACTGGAAGACGTCTCAAGGCCCAAGCCGGCCGACGATGAGCTTTTGATCAAGCTTTACGCCAGTTCTCTCAACACACTCGACCTGGTTTGCATGAAAGGGCCATGGCTTCTTCGGCCTATGATTGGCGGGTGGCTCGCACCAACACACCCAATCCTGGGCTGCGATATTGCCGGTCGCGTAGAAGAAGTAGGAAAGAACGTCACACACTTCCAGCCCGGAGACACTGTGTTTGGCGCGAGAGAGTTTGGCGGCCCCAACAGGTTGGGCGCCTTCGCGCAATATGTCTGTGTGCATGAACGAATCGTGGCGTCGAAGCCGGCAAACTTTTCTTTCGAAGATGCCGCCGCTGTTCCCATTGCCGCTCTTACCGCGCTCCAGGGACTGCGCGACAAAGGCGGCATCAGGCCGGGACAAAAAGTTCTCGTCGAAGGGGCCTCCGGTGGAGTTGGGACGTTTGCCGTGCAGCTTGCGAAGGCGTTCGGCGCCGAAGTCACTGCCGTGTGCAGCGCAAGAAACCTGCGCACCGCCCAATCGATCGGCGCCGACCACGTCGTGGACTACACACAAGAGGACTTTACGCGGAGCGGCCAACGCTACGACCTGATCTTTGCTGCAAACGCCCGCCATTCCCTCTTCGACTACATGCGCGCTCTCACGCCCGAGGGAATTTACGTCATGGCAGGAGGCCGGATAAGCGAAAGTCTGCAGGCGTTGCTACTGGGTCCGCTCCTGTCGAGACTTAGCCGGCGAAAGATTATTTCTTATGTGGCCAAACTGAACGCAAAGGATTTAACTCTACTCAAGCAGTTCATTGAGGCAGGAAAAGTTGTGTCGGTAATCGACCGACGTTACCCTTTGGATAACGTGCGCGAAGCCCTGAGTTATCTCGCCCAAGGGCATGCCCAGGGCAAAGTTGTGATTAGCATCGAGCATGACGAAGTTTCCTGATGGCAGCGAGCGCGAGCCTGAGCATCCCTTGCATGTTATCTCTGACTTAGTAGCTGGTAGCCCGACTATAGCTACCCAGAAAAGCAGGCAGCCCTGGATTCTCGGACTATTCTTTGCCGATAAAAATTTTCCGCATTGGCTTCCTGCCGTTGCATGCGGTATGTTAGGGACCTCTGCACGGGCAACTCAAAGTACCACGCTTCTGGATGATCAAGGGTCTCGACAGGCTCGGGCCTGAGGAACGCTCTGTAAGTGAAAGGCCACCGGCTCAAGCCCGGAGGGTCACGGGCAATGCTTGCACAAACTTCGCTCCTGTAGCCGCACGGAGGGGATGTGACTTACGAGAATCGTTACAGGGACACTTCGGCCAGGGAAACGGCCACCATCAAGTCTCTTTACACGGCAGCTGATCTTGCCGGCAATGCTTTTGCCGATACGCAGCCCGGCAAGCCCCCGTTTGTGCGCGGAAC
This sequence comes from uncultured Acidobacteriaceae bacterium, assembly GCA_963745725.1. GTDB lineage: Bacteria > Acidobacteriota > Terriglobia > Terriglobales > Acidobacteriaceae > PALSA-350. The sequence goes on along the minus strand of CAVUYJ010000008.1, from coordinate 495,361 downwards.
GCAGGCAACGATGTACACCGGCAGGCCCTGGACCATTCGCCAATACGCCGGGTATGCCACAGCATCGGAGTCGAATGCATTCTATCGAAAGCTTCTCGCCGGAGGCGCGCAGGGCGTGAGCGTTGCGTTCGATCTGCCAACGCAGCGCGGTTACGATAGCGATCATCCGCAAGCTCTCGCGGATGTCGGCCGGGCGGGAGTTGCGATCGACACCGTCGACGACATGAAGAGGCTGTTTGAAGGAATCAGACTCGACCAGACAAGCGTGTCTATGACCATCAACGCCGCGGTTTTACCTGTGCTGGCCGCGTTTATTGTCGCGGCGGAAAGCCAGGGCGTACCGCCCGAAAGGCTGTCGGGAACGATACAGAACGACATTCTCAAGGAGTTTATCGTCAGAAACACCTACATTTACCCGCTGAGGCACAGCATGCGCATCGTGGGCGATGTGCTTGAATATGCTTCCCGGAAGATGCCTCGATTCAACCCCATCTCTGTATCCGGGTACCACATGCAGGAGGCCGGAGCCTCCCCGGTATTGGAGCTTGCGCTGACACTCGCGAACGGGCAAGCCTATGTCGAGACGGCACTCGCGAGAGGGTTGAAGGTGGACGACTTCGCGGGCCGTCTCTCTTTTTTCTGGGGCGTAGGGATGGATTTTTACCGGGAAATCGCCAAGCTGCGAGCCGCGCGGTTGCTCTGGTGGAAGGTGATGCAGAAGTTTCACCCTGAAGACGAGCGGAGTTTCAAACTCCGAGCCCATTGCCAAACGTCGGGCTGGAGCCTGACGCAGCAGGACTCGCAAAACAACATTGTGCGCACGACCATCGAAGCGATGGCAGCGATCTTTGGAGGAACGCAGAGCCTGCATACCAACGCGTTTGACGAGGGCATCGCGCTGCCAAGCGTGTCTTCGGCGCGCATCGCAAAAAATACGCAGCTCATTTTGCAGGAGGAGACCGGAATCTGCAGCACCGTCGATCCCTGGGGTGGAAGTTACTTCATAGAAACTCTCACCCGGGAAGTTGCGGACGCGGCTTGGGCCATTCTTGAAGATATCGATGCGATGGGAGGAATGGAGCAAGCGGTCGAATCCGGTTGGGCGCGGCGGCAAATCGAGGAGAGCGCCACGGCCAAACAAGCCTTGATCGACAGCGGCGAGACGGTCATCGTGGGTGTGAGCAAATACAGGCTGGAGCAGACGGAAGAGGAGGAGCACGAATACCTGCGCGTCGACAATGTTGCCAGCCGCCGGGAGCAGTTACGCCGGCTGTCTGAAATCAAGGCAAATCGCGATGATCCCGCGGTGCGATCCGCCCTCGATGCGCTCACCCGATGCTGCCACGACCGAAGAGAGAATTTGCTGGAACTTAGCATTTCCGCCATGAGACTGCGCGCCACGGTTGGCGAAGTATCTTCCGCATTGGAGCTCTGCTTCGGGCGCCACCGGGCGGAGGTGAGCCTGGTGAGCGGGGTGTACGCTGCGCACTACGGAGACCAGTCGCAGTGGAACTGCGTACAGCAGCAAGTGGCCGAATTTGCCCGGTCCTGCGGCCGTCCGCCGAGGGTTTTGATTGCGAAGCTGGGCCAGGATGGGCACGATCGTGGCGCCAAAATTCTTGCCAGCTCGCTCGCCGATTTGGGCTTCCATGTCGACATTGGCGCCCTCTTTCAGACCGCGGAAGAATGCGCGCGGCAGGCGATTGAAAACGATGTTCATGCGGTCGGCGTGTCCACGCTCTCCGGCGCCCACACCCAACTGGTGCCGGCGGTTTGCGAAGAGCTCAAGCGTCAGGGTGCTATCGACATCGCGGTCTTTGCCGGGGGCGTGATCCCGGCACAAGATCATCCTGCTTTATACGCGGCAGGCGTGCTCGGCGTTTTCGGTCCAGGTACCCGCATTCCTGAGGCGGCAGCGTTGGTTCTGGAGGGGATTGCGCAGAATATCGAGGCCTACAGTCGTGAGCGTGCTCACCGATAACGACCTGGCGCAGTATCTTTTGGGCGCTGACGCTGGCCCGCGCCGCCGCGCACTGGCCAAAGCTATTACCCTCATCGAGTCTTCGCGGTGCGATGACCAGCTCCGCGCCGAGGCGCTTCTTGACACGGTCCATGCCTATGCCGGTGCATCCTTTCGGCTGGGGGTGACCGGTCCTCCGGGCATTGGCAAATCGACGTTTGTCGACGCGCTCGGGGCACATTTGATTCAGCGCGGCGAGAAGGTCGCCGTGCTGTGCGTGGACCCAGAGTCCAGCTTGAGCGGCGGCGCCATCCTCGCCGACAAGACGCGGATGGATCGACTTGCCGGCGATCGCAACGCGTATATCCGCCCGAGCGCAGGCGCCAGCGGGCGCGGCGGCATTGCAGCTCAGACACGGGCAGCGGTGCGGTTGTGCGAAGCGGCAGGTTTCAATTTTGTCATCGTAGAAACCGTGGGCACAGGCCAAAACGAGTCCGCAGTCGCCACCATGACGGACATGCTTTGCCTGCTGCAGGGCCCGCATTTTGGAGATGAAATGCAGATCTTCAAGAAAGGCATCTACGAGCATGTTGATCTGGTGCTGGTGAACAGGAGCGACCTCGGACTCGGGCCGGCGCAGGAAGCGAGCCGCAGGATCGGCGCGGCTCTGCGTATTTCCGGTCAAAATAGAAATTCACCGTGGCGGCCGCTGACGAGGACCATCAGCGCCCTGACTGGGGATGGTATCGCGGCCGTAGCGGATACGATCTACACCTACAGAACGCAACTGGCGCCAGAGACTGCGCGGCGTCGCACCGGGCAAGACACTTTGTGGCTGAAGGAATGCCTGGGACCGCGCCGGTTTGCTTTTGTACAGCAGCATCCAAACCTCAAAGAAAGCCTGGTCTCGCTGGCGGCCCAGGTGGAAGGCGGCCAGCTTGCGGCTCCCGTTGCCGCGCGTGAACTCATCGGTCTCATGGGCTCTTACGGGGCGCCGCCATGGGATTGACGCTCATGGAACTTAGCTCACTCGCTGTTCGATAGCCACGACGAACAGCTAAGCCGTCGGACTATATGGCGTGGGCTGCGGTCGCGAGCCGGAGATCGCGCACTGGAATGCAATTTTCAAAATGAGGACGCGGCACCAGGCTTCGATTTGATTGTTTACACCCCGCGGCAGGCGGTAATCGAATGTCCATGCATGGCTCAACAGCCAAAACCAATGCTCCCAAAGGAATTGCTGGATGCACGATTGCCTGGACCTCGATGGAACTGAAGTAGACGGCGATGCTTGATTCGATTTGGCAACTTCTGAAATCCATCTGGGCGGCCCTGGATAAAGCCGGCGCTTTGGCCAATCTCCTCACTTTCATAGGCGCGCTTGCCCCCATCGTTGGTATGTCCATCGCAAGTTGAAGAGCCACGAAGGCCGGAACCACGATCTGGAGGAGGACGTGAAGCGGCGTGATGCGTCGCTCGCCGAGGTAAGAGCAGAGTTGGTGAACGCGGAAAACGCCAATCGCTCCTTGCAAGGCCGGCTGCCGGACCTTGCGCTAGCCCAAGCCGAGCGTGAAGAGCAAGAGGGCAATGACGAAAAAGCAATTCGGGTTTTAGTGGATTGGTGCCTGTCTGAGGGGCAAAGCTCATCACGCATTTTTTACAAGCGGGCGGTTTCGGCGATTTCGCGGGCCGTGAGTGACGAGCATGCGCGTGGCCTGGTGGTTGCAAAAGCTTATGCCACAACCGCGATTTCCTGTTGGCCAGAGAATATGGACGCGACTTATCTTCTGGTCGACATTGAGAACACGATGGCAGACGAGGCGGAGGCGAAGCCCTGGCCCAATCTTCGAACAGCCATCGGAAAGTTCGACGAGTTTGCCCTGAATGTGATGGGGCGAGAGGCCGTGAATGTTGAGTACGCAGAGATAGTTGAGCATCAAGCCATCCATCAATGGCAAAGAGGCCGCTTTCACCTGGCTTTGCTGTTTGTCGACCGTTGCATACATTTGTTCGCGCTCCTGGTGGGCAAGGAGGGGCTTAAAACCTACGATGCGATGGTTTGGAAAGCCAGAATTCTGAACTCGATGGGGGCCTCCGAGGACGCTCTTCAGCTCGCGCAGTCCGTGGCGGGGGCGCTCACCCAAAGCCCGAATGTAGGTTCCAGCCACCCCAGCACGCTTGAAAGCCTATCGGTCATCGCCAACGTTCTTCGGTCTCTGGGCCGCAACCAGGAAGCTTTGCAGGCTACCCCCAATATCGAAGACGAAAGTTAGCGGATTGTATTTCTGCGCGTTCTGCAAGACAAAATTGCAGAAGTAACTCTTGCCGCTGCCGGTCATGCCCAGAATCAGTGTGTGGGGCACCTCTCCATTGTGCAGGTTGAGAAAATACGGGGTCGCATTGTCGGTTTCGAGTACCGCGAGGTATTCAGTGTCCAGATGCGCATTGTGTCTTTCGCCGGCGAGGATCGTAAAGAAGAAAGACAGGTCCGCACAATTGGAGCTTAGCAAGTAGAGGCTGCGCATGTTTTGTGCGTAGTTTCCGGGCACCGTGGCAAAGTATGCGTTAAGTTGGTTATACGTCTCTACGAGTAGATTGCCATCCGCGTTGCTAAAAACTCCGCTGAACTCGCCCACAAGCTGGTCGAGATCTTTTTTAGTAGGTCCGTACATCACGATCGTCAGGGAGAAATCGCCCAATGATTGGCCATCGCCGAGAGCACGAAGGCAATCGCCAAGATTTTCAATGTCGTGCTGGTTTGGATTCGTCGACCAACACATCCCGCGGGTTGACCTTCGTGCTGTCGTTGCCCATCTGCGAGATAAAACTCGTCTTGGTCACATTGAAGTGGCGCCGTCGCAGTGGACCTCCACGCGCGGGACCTGCTGCTTGGCAGCGTCGTAGCGGGCTTTATAGCGTTCGGATTTGGCGAGGATACGGAGAAACGCGGGGTCGCTATTTGTTACCCAGTGCCCGAAAGCAAAGCCGCCGATAAAAATGGCTATCCCTGCGAGAAGAGAGTTGAAGAGATTGAAGGCTGCAACACCCGCGACACAAACGAAGTAAAACAGAGTGCGCTCTACACCCAAATAGGTGAGAGGCTTATGCAGACTCTTGAAGACTCGGTTCGTTCGGATTCGTGCTGTTTTATGGTCTGTCATCAAGCCCCCACTGGTCGCGATTGAGTTCTAGGACGAAACAGGTAGAGCGCTAGCTTAGACACCCCAGAGCCAGGTCAGGACATTCACAGCAAGCATGCGATACCTGTACCGGCGGCCATGTGGGCATATTTTGCGGTCCGCGGGCTAGTGAGGTTTTGAGCTTGCAGTGGAAGTCCTGGACGGGGAATGAACTAATCCCGCACGGGACGGCTTTTGAAGGGCAGTTCTATCCTGGCCGCTTAAAGAACCGTTCAAGCCAGGCGCCCATCGGCGTACCGCTTCAGGTACGGCCAATCATCAATGCGTGGAAGCGAGTGTGTGCAGACCCATCCCCGGAGGCGTTGATGTTTCCCACATTTGGACGTGGGGAACGTAAAGGTCAGTAGTGCCACGGTGGGTGAAGAACTTTCTGCGTTGGCGGATTCGGCCGATTGCCAAGAAGCTCGGGATCCCGGATCGTCTCGTCACCTTTCAAGTGATGCGGCGCACCCTGGGGACCGATCTGCAGAAGCACGGTTCGCTGAAGGACGCTCAAGGGGCGCTACGCCTTGCGAGCATCAAGACCACCGGTGACGTGTACGTGCAGACGATCGAAGAGAGCGTCCTGAACGCAATGAACTCTCGGACGATGGGGATTCTTGCTGGATGGGAACATCCCGCTCTCATCGATGGCGGTGCAAACCAGGTCTCCGCGGAAGACGCGAATCTCGAACGGCAACCAAGCGTCGTCGCTCAACAACTGGACCAAGTTGGACCAAGTTTGGAAGTGATGAGCCCATAAGTTGTTGATTTATTGGCTCCTCAGGTAGGACTCGAACCTACAACCCTTCGGTTAACAGCCGAATGCTCTGCCATTGAGCTACTGAGGAGTGTCTTGGCGGGACTTTCTGAACTGTGTTGATTTTACCGCAAACCTGATCCCTTACGTCAAAAGCCTACTCATTTCCCTTCCCCAGTGAGGTCGTGGAGCACCGCCTCGGCGGCCCTCCTCCCGGAGGCTAGAGCCCCCTGGATGGAGGCCGTCTCGCGGTAGTCGCCACACATGTAGACACCTCCCGAGCCGCCCAACCGCACCGGGGCCTGCTCCCACTCCGCATGCTTCTGTTGGGGCAGCGCTCGGGGGAGCGGGTAGGCTCTGAGCATTTTCCATGAGTCAACGGCCGGGCCAAACCAGCTTCTCAAGTGAGTGCGTACGCCTTCGTCCAAGCGCAGGAGCGCCGCGTCGTCCCGTGGCGCTGCTCCCACCACGCTGGCCACCACCAGGTGCGCGCCCGGGGGTGCATACCCCGGCGAAACGGCACTCATCACCACTACGTTGTTTACCGGGCCAGCCCCGGCCCCTTCCCCGTTCAACAGGATGATGGGCTCATCCACCGGCGGCTCTTGTGCGGCATAACAGAAGGCTGTGGTCTGGTTCCAGGTTCGCACCTCGGGCACACTCCAGCCACCCACTCCCGCTAATAGTGGGTTGCCTTCGTTCCCCGCCACCGCAAGCACCACGGCACGGGCCTCCAAATTCTGACGGCCTTCGACTTCCACCGCAAAGGATTCCGCGTTTCGGGTCACTTTGCCTACCCGTGCGCCCGTCACCAGGGTGCCCGCCGGGAGCTTCGCCGCCAATTGCAACGGTATCTGTTGCATGCCTTCCGCTGGTACGGCCGTGTCGCCCGCGGAGAACATACGAAAAAGAAATTCGAAGAAGCGGCTGGAGGTGACCAGTTCGCGCTCCAGAAAAATGCCACCGAAGAGCGGCTCAAAGAAGCGCTCGATGATACTGGGGCTAAACGGAACCGCCTGCAGATAGTCTCGGGTGGTTTTCTCCGGCCGGGCAAACATCTCCTGCCACGTGCCTGCCTGCACCCGGGTGCGCAGCTTGGCTACGTTGAGTTTGTCCGCCAACGGCACGATGTTGTCGAAGAGGAACTGGGCCGCGCCCGCAGGGTTGCGCACAGGATCCACGAAGCGATGGAATTTTCCGCCGTGCCACACCAGCGCGCCCGGTTCGAAGTTTTTCAGGTGAAGCGCGTCGTAATCCAGAAGGCGCTTCGCTTCTGGATAGGCCGTCAGGAGAACCTGGAAGCCACGGTCCAGTCGAAAGCCTTCCACCAGGTCCGTGGTCACTCGTCCACCTGGCCGGTCGGCGGCCTCGAGCAGGGTCACTGGAATCCCCGCGGCATCGAGTGATAAAGCGCAACTCAGCCCGGCTAGCCCCGCACCGATAATCACGACTTCGCTCATACGTTCCTCGTTCGCAAAAGCGCTCGTTGGGCTGCGCCCGTCGTTTTCGTCCCACGTACGCTGGTGCGAGCGAGGGGCACCCGTCCGATTGCCTTTTGCCTTGTTGTGTCCTTTTACGGTTAACGGTGAAGGTCTTTGGTGCCCCGCCCTTCGTTGGGTCAGTAGAGCAGGACGGCTACTTTGTAGGTGGTAAAGCCCTGGCTGGGATTTCCGGAATCACAGGCTCCCACCGCGGCTTTGTGATATTGGTGGGTCGCGATTTTTTGCTCCAGCACATCGGGCAAACGGGTCAAATCAGTTCCCTCCCAGCGCATGATGAAGCCGGGCGCGGAACCGCCGGCGGAGCCGTGTTGCATTTCACAGGTCTGGCGGGCGTCCTGAGTCGAAGCTGCAGACTGCAACCCACGTTGCTGCAGTAATTGCGTGATCTTTTGCTCGATCTGTTCCGGCCCTAGCTCGGCTACTCCGTCGGCAAAGTCCTCGACGGCATAGTAGTTCCCTCCTTTTTTGACCAGGCCGATACCGATGGTATTCATCGCTGGATTTAGGATGTTTGCGCGGTGAGGCGCCGAATTCATCCACTCCTTTTCGAGTGCCTGCGGGCTCGGCGCCAAGGCGACGTTCTCCGCGATCGAGCGGAAGTGCGCACCGGCCGCGCCACCCCGAGTGACCAGGTCAGGTTCGCCCGGATATTGGTGAGACAGAGCAGGCTGTTGCGCCATCAGTTGCGCGTGGTCGGCGGCTGCCTGGGCGAGTGCCGGGTCCCACTTGAGTGGCGCCAGGCCTTGCTGCGCGCGGTCCGCGTTCGCCAGGTCCATAACCTGCTGCTCAACCGCTTGCTGCGCCCATGCCGGCATCGCCACCATGGCGGCCGCCAGCGCGATCATGCAGAGTTGATTTCGCATTGCGTTGTCCCTCGTCTTCTCAGCCTAACAATATGCGATCATTGCCATCGATGGCCTTCGCTCGCACTCTTCGCCACCAGCCCCTCGGAGTCATTGGCATCCTCCTCCTGGTGCTCTTCGTTACCATCGCCGTGCTGGGGCCGGTCATTACCCCTTACGATCCCGCTGCCATCGACCTGTATCAGCGGCTCACCCCGCCTTCCCATGCGCACTGGTTCGGCACCGATGAGCTGGGCCGCGACATCTTCTCCCGCATTCTCTCGGGTGCACGGCTCTCCCTAATGGTTGCCGTGAGCGTTGTGGGGCTCTCGCTTTCTCTGGGATTGGTGCTGGGCGGCCTTGCGGGCTTCTACGGAGGCCGCGTGGATACGTTGCTCAATGTCTTCGTGATGAATGCTTTTCTTTCTTTTCCCGGCATTCTGCTGGCGATCGCGTTTGTAGCGTTTCTCGGGCCCGGACTGCTGAACCTGGTGCTGGCCCTGGCCATCGGCGGATGGGTGGGCTACGCGCGGCTGGTGCGGGCCCAGGTTCTCGCCGTCAAGGAGCGGGAGTTCGTGGAAGCTGCGCGCGCCCTGGGCGCGTCGGACCTGCGCATCTTTACCCGCCACATCCTGCCCAACATCCTGCAGCCCATCATCGTGCAGGCTGCCATCGGCATGGCAGGCGCGGTGCTCGCTGAGGCTACCCTCAGCTTCCTGGGACTGGGGCTTCCGCCGCCTGCCGCCAGTTGGGGCGGGATGCTCAACGACGCCCGCTCTCATTTGTTCGACTCGCCCCACATGGTTGTCTTTCCCGCCATCGCCGTCATGCTGTGCGTGCTGTCCTTCAACTTTATCGGCGATGCGCTGCGCGATTATCTTGACCCGCGGACCAAGCTGCTCATCGGCTTATGATCGGCGTTATTTCCGACACCCATGGCTTGCTTCGCCCGGCGGCGATCGAAGCTCTGCGCGGTGTCGAGCACATCCTGCATGCGGGGGATGTCGGCGATGCTTCCATTCTGGATGCGCTGCGCAACGTGGCTCCGGTCACAGCCATCCGCGGCAATATCGATGTGGGCGGCCTGTGCTCGCACCTGCCGGCTACCGAAGTGGTGACCCTGCACGGGCATACTTTCTATATGCTGCACGACCGGCAGGCGCTCGATCTTGATCCTGCAGCAGCGGGGTTTTCGGCCGTCATCAGCGGGCATTCGCACAAGCCGCTCATTGAGTGGCGCCACGGCGTTCTCTACATGAACCCGGGCAGCGCGGGACCGCGGCGTTTCTCGTTGCCCATCTCGATTGGTCTGCTGACTATTGGTGCGGATGGGCTGCAGCCGCGACTGGTGACTCTGCCTTAGAGCCTGCTTCCAGCATAGGCAGAATCAGCTGCAGCAGCTGGGCTACGAGGGCTTTCACGGGCGGGTGGTCCCGCAGGATGAACCATTGCTTTACCCCGGCACAGATGGCCGCACTCGCAGAGGCTGCGATCAGCTCCGGCGATATGGACGAGGGGGGTTTTTCACGCTGCAACCCTTCCATCAGCAGGCGCTGAATTGCTTTGGCGATAGCGGCATCCATCAGGGGTGCGAAAGCGGTATAGCGGTCGCAGTCGCCTTTGGAGTGAACCTGGATCTGGTAATCACACGTGGCCTGGATGATCGCCTGTAGCGCAGCGGGACAGCCAGTTTGGTACCGTAGCTGCCGCTCGTACAGCAATTCATGGAAGCCGCCCGCTACCATCGCCTCCATCAAGGCGAACTTATCCGTGTAGTGGTCGTAGAAGGTCGCCCGGTTTACGGTGGCGGCCTCCGCGATGTCTTGCACGGATATTTCCTCAAAACTCTTTGTCTGCATGAGGTCACCCAGAGCCCCCTGAAGGAGCTTTCGGGTGCGCCGGATTCGCGGATCGCGAACTTCACAGTCAGAAATTGGCATGTCTACCCATTAGAGGTTATCAAGCCAGAAAAAGAATCGCCTAAACAACGACTGTCGTCTATACACATAACAACAGGCGACGCATACACAACGCATGTTGTTCTGGAGATTCTCTATGGCGACATTGCTACAAATCGACTCAAGCCCCCTCGCGGGCTCCGTCAGCCGCGAATTGACCCGCGAATTCGTCACCAACTGGAAAATTGCCCATCCCTCTGGCCAGGTGATCGTGCGCGATCTGGCCGCCAATCCCCCAAAGCCCGTCGACCAGTCCTGGATCCACGCAGCCCATACCCCTGCGGAATCGCTTCAACCGGAGCAGAAAGCTCTCCTCGCCTACTCAGAGGAAGGCATTGCCGAGCTGCAGCGAGCAGACGAATACGTAATTGGCGTGGCCATGCACAACTTCAGCATTCCCTCGGTGGTGAAGCTGTGGATTGACCAGGTCGTCCGCGGCGGCCGCACCTTCACATACGGGGGCCCAGAGGGACCCAAGGGCCTGCTTACGGGCAAAAAGGCCACCATTCTGGCCGCCACCGGGGGCGTGTACCAAGCAGGAACGCCGATGGCTGCGTTCAATTTCGTCGAGCCGTACCTCAACACGATCCTGGGATTTATCGGCGTCACCGACGTGACATTTGTGACAGCGGGCGGCACGGCGCAGCTCATGTCCGGAAAGGTCGATCGCGGCCTGTTCCTGCAACCCCATCTGGAGCAGGTGAGAAGCATCGCTGTTTAAAAAGGAGAAAACATGAAAATTGCAGTTCTGGTTGCACGTATCCTACTGGGCCTGACGTTTCTGTTTTTCGGCCTTAACGGTTTTCTAAACTTCATGCCCATGCCGATGCCGCCCGGCCCAGCCGGCCAGTACATGGGCGTGCTCTTCATGTCGCACTATCTGCACGTTGTTTTTTTGCTGGAAGTGATTGGGGGAGTGTTGCTGCTGTCAGGGCAATTCATCCCTCTCGGGCTGGTTCTGCTAGGGCCGGTGGTCTTCAACATTCTCCTGTTTCACGCGTTTCTTTTCCCCGCGGGTTTCCCGCCGGCACTGTTTACCGCACTTCTCTGGTTCATCGTCTTTTACGGAGTACGGAAGGCGTTCGCCGGCATCTTCGCTCAGAAGGTGCCGGTCTCCTGAGGAGCGGTTTAGCTTCGGATTCTGGGATTGGCCACGGTATACAGCAGATCGGTCAGAAGGTTGACCAGCACATAGGTCAACCCGACGGCCAGGATGCAGCCCTGCACCAAGGCGTAGTCGCGATTGGAAATAGCTGAGACGGTGAGGCGGCCGATCCCAGGCCAGGAAAAGATAGTCTCGGTGACGATGGCGCCGGCCAGCAGAGCGCCAAATTGCAGCCCCACCAGGGTCATCACCGGGATGATGGCGTTGCGCAGGGCGTGGCGGTAGACGACCACGTGTTCCGGCAGCCCTTTGGCGCGCGCGGTGCGAATGTAGTCCTGGTTTAACTCTTCCAACATCGCGGTGCGGACCATGCGGGTGAGGATGGCGGCCAAGCTGCCGCCCATGGTGATCGCGGGGAGGATCAGATGCGCCGGCGAGCCTGCACCGGAGACGGGCAGCCATCCCAGCTTGATGGAGAACAGCAGGATCAGGATGGGGCCGAGCGCGAAGCTGGGAAAGGAAAGCCCGAGCAGGCTCACCACGCCCACGACACTATCCTGCCAACGAGCGCGGCGCAGGGCGGCCAACACCCCAGCAGGAATGGCAAGCAGCAAGGCCAACACCAAGCGCAGCCACGGTCAGCTCCAGAGTGTAAGGGTAGCGGGTGAGCACCAGGTGGGAGACGGAATCATTCAGGCGAAGCGAGCGGCCCAGATCGCCGTGCAGGACTCCACGCCAATAGTGGACGTACTGCACGCCCAGCGGCGCGTCCAGTCCATATTGGTGACGCAGCGCCGACAGGTCGGAAGCGGTTGCGCCCTCGCCCAGCATCTGCTGCACCGGATCGCCCGGCACCAGGTGGATGAGCAAGAACACCATCGACACGACCAGCCAGATGACCGGCAGGATATAGAGCAGCCGCTTCAGCAACGCTACCAAGTCAAACCGCCTAACCCTCGCTCTTACCGGAATGAATCGGTGCGGCTGCTCCGGCTTTCTTGTTGTCCTGCTCCTCTACCGGCGCGGGGCTGTCGAGCCGTTCCACGCGTACCTGGCTGATGCGATGATCTTTCATTTCCACTACCGTAAACCTTCTTCCCTCAAAGTCCACGGTCTCTTCGCCGGTGGGAATTTTTCCCAGGCGCGTCAGCAGGAACCCTGCCAGTGTCTCCACTCCGCCGCTGCGGGGCAAGTGCCAGTTCATCTGCGTCTCCAGGTCGCGGAGGTTTATCCCGCCATCCAGCAGCACCGCGCCGGAGGCGGTGTGCACGGCGGCCCGGGGGCCAATGTCGAACTCGTCCTCCACTTCGCCGATGATCTGCTCGATCGCGTCTTCTACGGTCACCAGCCCAACGGTCGAACCATACTCATCGACCACGATGGCGATATGCCGCCGGCGCTGCTGAAATTCGGCGAGCAGGTCCAGCACCGGCTTGGTCTCGGGCACTACCAGCACATCGCGCATGACCTGCCCCAGCCGCATTTCGGTAAAGGGCGCGCGAGCAAAGCGGGTCTGCGCCGTCATGCGGAAGTGCATCAAGCGCGAGAGGTCTTTGGAGTACACCACGCCGACGATGTGCTCCGGGCCGTGCGCAGGATCGTACACGGGCACGCGGGAGTGCTGTTCCTCGACCACGCGGGCGTTCGCGTCTTCAATGAGCATGTCTTCGGGCAGGGAGAAGATGCGCTGCCGCGGGGTCATCACCTCTCGGGTGGGCACGCTGTTGAGCTCCACCGCGCGGTGGATCAGAGCCTCCTGAAAAGCGGGAAGCATGCCCATTCTGCGCGAGGCGGTGGCGATCAGCTTCAGCTCTTCGGGGGAGTGGACTTCGCCCCCCTGCATCATCTCCATACCAAACAGGCGCAGGACCACCTTGGCGGACCACTTCATCAGCCGCACCACGGGGCGGGTGAGCCGGATAAATACATCCATGGGCCCGGCTACCGCGACCGCCAGCACCTCGGCCTTGCGCAGGGCCAGGGATTTCGGCACCAGCTCACCCAGCAGCACGTGCAGGTAGGTTATGAGTGCGAAGGCAACCGGCACAGCCAGCAGGTGGGCGTAGACCCGGGCATGAGCCATGCCCTTGAACCAGCTCTCGAAGAGGGCAGCCACCGCCGGCTCGCCGATCCAGCCCAGGGCCAGGCTGCACAGGGTCACGCCCAGCTGCACGGCGGGCAGGAAGTCTTCCATATTTTCCTGCAGGCGGCGGACCGCCCTTGCTCCCGGCCGGCCCAGGGCAATCAGGCGCTCGATGCGGGTCTGACGCATGCTCACCAGGGCGAATTCGGCGGCCACAAAGAAACCGTTCGCCAGGATGAGCAAAGCGACGGAAACCATTCGAAAGAGCATCAGTTCAATCATTTCGCGCGAAAAACCGGGTGTTACGTCATGATACCGGGGTGGGTTGCGGCAAGGGGGAATGGAACCTTCCCTGGCCTGGTTACGTATCAAATGGCATCGGGTCAAATGGCCAATGGGGGATTTGTGGCGGCGCAGCGAAAAAGCAAACGCATCTGGGTCTGGGGCGGTCTCCTCGCCGTGGTCGCGGCCGCAGGCCTGGTGTTCCTGGGTATGCACCGGGGAGGCCCCCACTTCGAGCCGAGCCGCCTGGACAAAGTCACCCGGGGAGAGATCGATCAGAGCGTGGTCGCTACGGGCAAAGTCCAGCCCATCACCAAGGTTGAATTGAAATCGAAAGCCAGCGGGATCGTGCAGAACCTGTACGTGGATATCAACCAGCATGTGCACAAAGGCCAGCTGCTGGCCCAGCTCGACCGCCAGGAGATCACGGCCGAGGTCGATGCGCAGCGCGCGACCCTGCAGGCGGCAGAAGCGAACGTCAAAAGCGCCGCGGCCAGCATTGAACACGACAAGGTCGATGCCGCCGCGCCCGACCTGCCGATGTACTACGCAACTTTGCAGCGCAACAAGGAGATGATCAAGGAAGGCATCGTGTCTCAGCAAGGCATGGATAATGCCAACCGCGATTACCTCTCCGCGCTCAACAAAAAGAATGTCGCCGTGGCGCAGATCGATGTCGACCGTGCCAAGCTGCACCAGGCGGAGGCCCAGGTGGCGCAGAACCAGGCCAGCCTCAAATCGCTCGAAGAGCAGCTCAGCTACACTACGCTCACATCTCCGATCGACGGCGAGGTGCTGTCCCGGGACGTAGAAGTCGGCGACGCGGTCAGCTCCATCCTGGTCCTGGGATCTACTGCCACCCTGGTGATGACCATTGGAGACACGCGCCAGGTGTATGTGAACGGCAAGGTCGACGAGGCGGATATTGCGTCGGTCTACCTGGGCCAGCCGGCACGGATTCGCATCGAGTCGTTCAAGAACAAGACATTCGCCGGCAAGGTAACGCGCATCGCGCCACTGGGCGTCGAAAAAGACAATGTGACCACGTTTGAAGTGCGGGTTTCGATCGACAATCCCAATCATGAGATCAAAGCCAATATGACGGCGAATGCGGAGATCCTGAATCAGGAACACAAGAATGCGCTTTCGGTTCCCGAGCAGGCCCTGGTCTACGACAGCCAGAAGCATGCCTTTGTCGACGTACCCGATAGCCACCAGAAGAATGGCCTGCGCAGAGTGGCGGTGAAGGCGGGAATCGCGAATGGCAGCCGTACTGAAATTCTTTCCGGCCTCAGTGAAGGCCAAACAGTCTATCTACAACCGTAAAGGGCCCTAAGGAGGACGACGATGCAATCCCAATCGAATATATCTCGCAGAGCGGCAGCCGCCATTCTGGTTGCCATGACCATGTGCCTCCCGGCGGCCTTTGCCGCGGAGAAGTCTTTTGACCGTACGCTGTCGGTGAATGGCCCGGTAACGCTGCGCGTCTCCACCGGGTCTGGCTACATCAAGGTGTCTCCGGGATCGGATAACCAAGTGCATATCGTGGGCCGCGTGAAGAGCAGCAGCCCCAACTGGTTGGGGTGGGGTGGATCGTCTGACGATGCCGTGGCGAGGGTGGCCGCGAATCCGCCGATTGACCAGGCCGGCAACATCATTCGCGTGGGCGACGATCATGGGAACGACTGGAGTCACCATGTCTCGATCGACTACGAGATCACGACCCCAGCTCATACCATGCTGGTGGCGGAGAGTGGATCCGGCGACCTGCAGATCTCCAATATCGACGGGACGGTGAAGGCGCACACAGGGTCCGGCTCTATCCACGCGGACAAGCTGGGCGCCGGTTCCCGGCTTGAGACGGGTTCGGGAAGCATCGAGGCAAACAATTTGATGGGGTCTACCACGCTACAGACGGGGTCGGGGGAGATCCGTGCACAGCTTGGATCGGCGGGCGACGTGGTCGCAGGCACCGGTTCCGGCGATATCAAGCTGGACAACGTACAAGGTGCGGTGAAGGCGGAGACGGGTTCGGGCACGCTGGAGATTAGCGGGCAGCCGACTGCGCCATGGAAGCTGGAGACGGGTTCGGGGGAAATCAATTTGCGCTTGGGCAACAACGCTCATTTCACGCTGGATGCAGAGACGGGTTCGGGATCGGTCAAGTCCGATCCTCCGCTCACCATGACGACCCATGGTTCCATCGACAAACACCACGTGAGCGGAACGGTCAATGGGGGCGGCCCGACGATTAAGGCGGAAACGGGCTCGGGGGATATTCATATTCAGTGATTGCTTCGATGGGAGCGTACGTGGGGCGAACAAGACGGGCGCAGTCCGATGACCGCAATTCCGTACACTTCGGACAAAAGCCATACCTCAGGGGCTAAAGCCCTCATCTTTGTTGCCCTTTACGGCCCGACTAAAGTCGTGCCCTGATACAAAGCACGGCTGAAGCCGTTCCCCTCATCCAGAGATTTTTTGGCTACTTGCCCAACCCGAAGTAGGAGCGCATGCTGTATTCCGTGAGGCTGTAAGGCAATAGCCGTTTGAGCCAGACGGCGGCACGCTGCGTGGCGGGCCCGATGGTGTAGCGCAGGCGAGGATCTCGGGTGGTTACGATCCGATACAGCAAGCGAGCAACCTGGTCCGGCCCAGGACCACTCTGCTCATCGTGCGCCGTTCGCGCCAAGGCAGCCTGGCATGACTCGCTGTAGGCGTCCGTGCCGCCAGACATTTCGGTGCGATTCTCGGTGAGCGCCGTTTTGTGATCGCCAGGCTCAATGATCACCACTTTTACGCCAAACGGCCTTACTTCCATGCGCAGGGATTCGCTTAAGCCTTCCAGGGCAAACTTTGAGGCGCTGTACATCGCCTGGTAGGGAATCGCAATCAGCCCACCGATGGACCCGATGTTCACGATGTAACCGCCCCGCTGGCTTCGCATGGCCGGCAATACGGCGCGGCAGACGCGGAAAGCACCGAAGAAATTGACGTCGAGCTGCCGCTTTGCTTCCTCGATTGATGTGTTTTCGACCGGTCCAGCAATGCCCATCCCGGCGTTGTTCACCACAATATCCAGCCGCCCCTCGCGTTCGAGCACCGCCGCCACCGCCCGCTCCACCGATCGATCGTCGGTAACATCCATGGTCAGCGTGAGGATATCGGTACTTGGCCGCCGCGAAGTGCCGTAAACACGGTAGCCACGCCCCGCCAGATGGCTGGCACAAGCCAACCCGATGCCGGAAGAAGCGCCCGTAACCAGGACAATGCGCTTATTTTCTCTATCCATATCGAACTAAACCGTATCACCAGTGCATCGAACCAGCTTGGGTTGCCCTTCCGCAGGTGGCGAAAAAGAAGTACCCTTTACATTCGCGAGGACACGACATGGCACGCCCACAATGGATCTACCGTACTGCGACTGCGCTTGCGTTGGGGTTAATACTGGCAGGATGCAATGACTTCAAGAAGCCAACCCCGAGGAATTTCACGGGCGCACTGAATACCTACTTCAGTAACCACGACGATTGCCTGTTCCCCAGCGCGCTCCGCTTTCCTTATGAGGCGAGCACAACGGGGGTCGATGTGGACAAGAACAAGGCCGGCCTGGATGCGCTGACTACGGCAGGCTTGATGAAGTCGCTCGAAGACAAAGACATCCATGTCAAGCGATATGAGCTGACGACCTACGGCAAGCGCGTCCCGGCTCGCTTTTGCTACGGGCACCGGGTGATAACCAGCATCGACAGCTTTACGCCGCCCGCCCCGGTCGACGGGCTGCCAACCACCAAGGTGAGCTATCACTACAAGATGATGGACGTTCCCGGCTGGGCGGACTCCGACACCATACGCAAGGCCTTCCCTGGTTTCGCCAAAGCGACGGCGCCCGACGCGCAAGGCCAGACAGCCGTGGTGTTGACGATGAACGGTTGGCGCGTGCCGGAGTAGGACGCGCGGGGCGCATCGACTATCTTAGAAAGATGTTCAGGATTTTTCGTCCCATTCCGGCGGCCTCGCTGCGCCTGCTGGTGTTTGATCTCGATGGCACCCTGATTGACTCGGGAGCCGACCTCTGCGCGTCGGTCAACGCCATGCTGCATCATTTTGGCAGGCCGGCGCTGCCCCAGGAGGTCATCTCCACTTATATCGGGGATGGCGTGGCACGGCTGGTCGCCCGCGCACTGGGTGAACCGGTAGAGGCCGCTTTTCTTGATTCGGCCGTCGGCTACTTCCTCGATTACTATCGTGAACACAAACTAGACAAGACGTACGTTTACCCGGGTGTATTCGCGTCGCTCGACAGCTTACGATTCGAGCCGGCCGGCACACCACGTTCCATGGCGGTGCTCACCAATAAGCCGATCGGTCCCTCGCTGGCCATCTGCGAAGCGCTGGGGCTGAGCCCGTATTTTTTCCGGATTTATGGCGGCAACAGCTTCGCCAGCAAAAAGCCGGACCCCGAAGGACTGCTCGCACTGATCGGAGAGGCGGGCGTGAGCCCGGAAGAGGCGCTCATGATCGGGGATTCGGATGTGGACATCATGACTGCCCGCAAGGCGGGAGTCTGGAGTATGGGCTGCACTTACGGGCTCTCTCCGCATACGCTGGCCGCGGTTCCACCGGATTGCCTGGTGGATTCGCCCGCTGAGTGGCCCCTGGCCCTGGCAGATGACTCAATTTTTCATTCTCCGTCCAGGCCGATCGAGTTGCGTGCTGGGGATTCCCGGGATTAGGTGTTGACGCATGAACGAACCGACGGATAGCGAAGCTGTGACGTTCGTGGCTTTCTATCTGCTCGATGGGGAACAGGAACTCATCCGCATGCTGAACTAACCTCCCCTACTTTCAAAAAAGAGTGCGTCAAAAGAGTCAAAAGAGTCAGAAGTTACCTTAGTAACAAAGGGCGCTGCAGTCACTTTCGCGAGAATTTTGCGTTGACGATCACATACACGTGTAGTAGTAATTATTACGACAGTAGGAGACAGCATTGTCCGAACCTAAATTGTCCAAGCTCGAATTTCAGATCATGGAAGCGCTGTGGTCGCAGGGCGAACTCTCCATCCGCGAGATTCAAGAGACATTTGCAGCGAAGCGCCGGCCGGCTTACACCACGGTCCAGACGACCGTGTACCGGCTTGAAGCAAAGGGCATTGTTCGCCGGGTAAGGAAGGTAGGAAACTTCCACATCTTCGCGGCCGCGGTCTCCCGCGACGCTGCTCAGCGAAGACTCATCGACGATTTGCTGGCCCTGTTCGGTGGACGATCGCAGCCGGTGATGGCTCACTTGATCGAGTCCGGCAAACTCACCATGGACGACGTGAAAGAAGCAGAGAAGGCTCTCCGCAAGCTGGAAAGGAAGGATAAGTCATGATCCCAGGAAATTTTTCCGCAATCGGTACGGCGCTGGCCAATCATCTTTGGCAATCAACGCTGTTCGCGCTCGTGATCGCTGTCTTCACCCTGGCTTTGCGCAAGAACCAGGCCAGCCTTCGCCATCATTTGTGGCTGGCAGCCTCGCTCAAGTTTCTCGTCCCTTTTTCCCTGCTGGTAAGCCTGGGTAGCCACCTGGCAACGTTGCATGGCTCGGCGGACGCGCAACCCGCTTTCTATTTTGTGTTGCAAACGATGAGCCAGCCCTTCCACCAGGCTCAGGATGCTCAGAGCCTACTGCGATGGTTACCGGCCATGGTAGCGATCGTGTGGCTGGCCGGATTTGTCACCGTGACCGGTCGCTGGTGGTTACGCTGGCGGAGCATTGCTGCTACGATTCGCGGCGCTGCGCCTGTTTCTCACGGAGGTGTGGTGGAGATTCTTCGGCGAGCTGAAAAATCTGCAGGAATTCGGCTGCCGATTTCGTTGCGGTCGTCGGAGACTTCGCTGGAGCCGGGTATTTTCGGGATCCGCCGGCCACTTCTGCTTTGGCCGACGGGCATCTCCCAGCACCTGCTGGATGCGCACGTGGAGGCTATCCTCGCCCATGAGGTACAGCATGTACGCCGGCGCGACAACCTTGCCGCCGCGACGCACATGGTCGTGGAAGCCATCTTCTGGTTCCACCCACTGGTGTGGTGGTTGGGAGCGCGATTGGTTGAGGAACGCGAGCGGGCTTGCGATGAAGCAGTGTTGAGGCTCGGCAATCCGCCGGAGATTTACGCGGAAAGTATTCTGAAGACCTGCGAATTCTGCGTGGGGTCGCCGCTGGCTTGTGTTTCCGGGGTTACGGGGGCAGATCTTAAACAGCGCATTGTTCGTATCATGACGCAGCGTTCTGTTAATAAGCTCGGCTTTCTCAAGAAGTTGCTGTTGGTGGCGATGGGCACCGGAGCGATCGGCGCCCCCATCATCGCGGGACTGATAAAAGCGCCCGTGGCCACTGCGCAATCAGCACGCGCCATGATGGGGAGCGCCTCCAAGAAAGCCACTGACTCGCAGCAGATTTACCACGTGGGAGGAGATGTCAGCGCGCCTAAGCTGGTCTACGCACCTGATCCTGAATACACGGAGAAGGCCCGGCGAGCAAAGTATCAGGGCGTCTGTGTTATCTCCACGGTCGTTGATGCTCAGGGAAACCCCACGCAGGTGGAGGTGGTGCAGCGGTTGGGGATGGGTCTGGACGAAAAGGCGATCGAGGCGGTGAAGCAATACAAATTCAAACCAGGGACGCGCTTGGGCAAACCAGTTGCAGTGGCAGTCCACATTGAGGTCAACTTCAGGCTCTATTGAGAGTGGCGGTTCAGCGCGTGACTTAGTCAGAAAATAATTTGCGCATCTTGCGCACGTTCTTTGAAAACGAACGTCTTATATTCATCTTTCCGATTCATGCGCGCTGTCTGGCGTTACAGGGGCCTATATTGAGAAAGGATTGCCTGTATCGTGACCGAACGTGTTGCGTTTACGCTGGCCTTTGTTAAGAATATGTTGCCCGCCGTGTGCGAAGTGGTCGGTCTCGCCGTGGCGCTCATCTTCGGCCTTCTTTACGCAACAGACAGCCGCGCGGCGCAAAGCCCTGCTCAGTCTTCGACGCAAAAGACGGCCACCCCACTGCCGGCGTATGACGTCGCTTCGATCAAACCTGGAAAATCTGACATGGGTACTACGCTCTTGTTCAGGCTAGACGGGTTCACTGCCAAAGGGATGAACCTGAAGTCTCTTATCAAAGAAGCGTACGGAGTGGAAAACGATCAGATCTTAGGAGCACCCAACTGGCTCAACACAGAGACATACGATATTGAGGCCAAGGTGGACGGCGCCGATGCAACTGCGCTGGGGAAGCTGAGCGATGACCAGCGTAAGCTCATGTTTCAGTCATTTCTAAGGGAGCGGTTCCAATTGAAGGTTCATTGGGAAACCAAAGAGCTTTCGATTTTAGCGTTGGTCGTTGCGAAGAATGGGCCCAAGCTTCAAGAGGCGAAACCTGGCGACACATATCCGGATGGAATCAAGGGCCCCGACGGTAAGGCCGAAGGACACGCGGGGATGATGATGTGGGGTAACGGCCGCCTGACAGGTCAAGGAATCTCCATCGCTCAGATTGTGCAACCGTTAACACAACAACTGGGTAGAACAGTCCTCGACCAGACGGGACTGACGGGCAAGTACGACGTCGAGTTAAGGTGGACACCGGATAATACTTCTACTCCGACTGCAGGACCGGACAGCGGGATTGCGGCAGAATCTCCTACGCCATCGATCTTCACGGCGATCCAGGAGCAGCTTGGGTTGAAACTCGAATCGCATAAGGCGCCGGTGGAGGTTTTGGTTATCGATCATGCGGAGATGGCTTCTGCGAATTAGTGGACTGTAACAGCTGAATCGGTAGTGCCGCAGGGGCTAAAGCCCAATTCTTTTCAGCCTTTTGCGGCCCGACTAAAGTCGGGCCCTGATACAAAGCATGAGAGCTGTGACGCCATAGAAGGGCCGCGCATTTTCACAGCTTTGGTTTTACTCCTGAATCAGCTGTTACAGGCCACTAGTGTGACGGCCGCTGGAGAATTTGTCGCACGTGGAGTGAAAGCATTTGAAAGATTTCGTTTTCGGCCCATGTACGCTACGGCGAACATGGGGCACCCGTCCAGGACCTCGGAGTTTGGTTGAGGGTCATGAAGTGACCACGGATGGACAGTGAACGGATGAGGAACTTTAACGACAGATCAGCGTACTGACTACTATAATTCTGGCGCTGAGCAGATTTGACGATTCGCAACGTCTTATATGCAGCTTTTGCCTTACATGGGTTGAATAACTGTCCGGAGTTGCCAGGGCCCGATCTCAAGCAGAGGATTCCCGGATCATGACTAACCGTGTGCGCAAACTGCATTTCACTCCTAAGTTCCTGTTGAGTGTGGCGGGATGGTTGACCGTTGGCGTGGTTGCCCTGTTCGTCCTGGTAGACGCGGCACAAAGCCGGGCTCAGTCTCCTACAGACAATAAGACCCAGACTATCGCCGATACCTGGCAGGGTACGTTGCATCCCGGCAGAGATCTGCGCATTGTGGTCAAGATCTCCAAAGCAGATGATGGCGGATACAAGTCGGTCTTCTACTTCATCGACCAAGGGGGGGACGGCCTTGCAGCAACCAAAACCGCGCTGGAGGGCACTACCATGAAGATGACCCTCCCCTTCGGCGGTACTTATGAGGGCAAGCTAGGTTCGGATGGTAAGACCATCACGGGGACCTGGACCGTGGGGCCCAACCCCCTTCCTCTTACCTTGACCCGTGCCACACCGGAGACGGAATGGACGATCCCTCCGCCGACACCAAAGCTGCCACCGATGGCCGCGAATGCAAATCCAAGCTTTGAAGTTGCTACCATCAAACCGAGCAAGCCAGACGATCAGCGTAAGGCATTTATTGTCCAGGGCCGTCGCTTTAAGATCATCAACCAACCTCTGGTTCAAATCCTCTGCTTCTCCTACGATGTTCAGGCCAAACAACTCATAGGTCTACCGGCTTGGGCGGAGACGGACAAATACGATATCGACGGGGAACCCGACGGCGAAGGCGCGCCCAGCAGCAAGCAATGGAAAGGCATGATCCAGAAGCTGGTTGCCGATCGCTTCAAGCTCACCTTTCATCGCGATAAGCAGGAGCTTTCGGTCTATGTGCTGAGCCTAGCCAAAGGGGGCTCCAAGCTTACCAAGAGTGAGGCTGATCCGAATGGGCTGCCAGGGCTGTTCTTTCGCGGAAAGCTCGGCGATCTCGGTGTCCGCAATGCAAGCATGGCCGACTTTACCGGCCTGATGCAAAGCGCGGTCCTCGACCGGCCGGTCATCGACCAGACGGAACTCACAGGAAGGTACGACTTTACCCTTGTCTGGACGCCGGACGATTCACAGTTCGCCGGCATGGGCGTCAAGATTCCGCCTCCCGCAGCAGATGATGGCAAAGCGCCGCCGAATCTGTATACCGCAATCCAGGAGCAGATCGGGCTCAAGCTCGATGCCACCAAGGCACCTGCTGACGTGATGGTCATCGATCATGTCGAGAAGCCTTCGGAAAACTGACGCCCCCCGGGAACCCCAAATGGTCTGGCGGCAAGCGCGAAGAGTCTTCTCCCTGGTTTGCATGGTTGCGGCGATGGCATTTCCCTGCTTAGCCGCAGCCTCGGAGTATCGCGGCCAGGTCATCTTTGGCGGCTTGCCTCTCCCTGGCGCTACCGTGACGGTTACACAAGGGACGAAGAAGGTGACCGCCGTCACGGACCAGGGAGGCCTCTACACTTTTCCCGACCTGGCCGACGGACCGGGGAAGATCGAGGTCGAGATGCTATGTTTCTCGACCGTCACCGCGGATGTCACCATTTCACCCACGACAGCCCCCGGCAAGTGGGAGCTGACACTGCTTCCACTCGAGCAGATCACGAAACTCACCAAGCTGCCGCCTGCTCCCGTGCCCTCGCTCACAGCCAGGCCTAAGACTCCTGCGACTGCAACCAATGAGAACGCCGCCCCGGAGTTGCCGAAGCCGGCGGAGGAGGCAAACCAGCAGTCTTCGGACGGCTTCCTGGTGAATGGCAGCGTCAACAATGCAGCAACGTCGCGGTTCTCGCTGGACCAGGCTTTTGGCAATCGACGGTACAACAGCAAGAGTCTTTACACGGGCGGACTGGCCGCAGTCTACGATAACTCTGCTCTCGATGCCCGTCCCTACTCGCTCAGCGGGCTGAACTCACCCAAAGCCGCTTACAACCGCATCACCGGCATCTTTACGCTCGGCGGCCCCTTGAGGATTCCTCATGTCATGCCGCGTGGCCCTACTTTCTTCGTAGCGTACTCCTGGACACGCAACCGTACGGCTGAGACGGAGTCCGGGCTTGTCCCTACGGATGCGGAGAGAACCGGTGACCTTTCGGACCTGGTGAACCCGTTGGGTCAACCGGTGGTCGTCTATGATCCTGCAACCGGGTTGCCGTTCCCGGGCAATGCGGTCCCGGTCAGCACACAGGCGCAAGCGTTGTTGCAGCTCTACCCGTTGCCACAACCTACCGGGACTTCGCTTTATAACTACCAGATACCCGTTCTGAACAGCAGCCATCAGGATTCGCTCTTTTCGCGCCTGGACAAGACACTCGGCCGGCGAGATGAGCTCTACGGGAGCTTCAACTTTCAGAGCACACGGGCCAGCAGTGGCGACCTGTTCGGATTCGTCGACAAGACGGATACCCTGGGCATCAACACCAATATCAACTGGTCGCATCGCTTTAACCAGCGCCTGTTCTTTTTTGGAGGCTATCGCTTCAGCCGCCTCAGAACCACCATCGTGCCTTATTTTGAAAACCGGCAGAACATTTCCGGCGAGGCCGGTATCTCGGGAAACAATCAGGATCCAGCTAACTGGGGTCCGCCGGCGCTTAGTTTCTCCAGCGGCATTACGCCGCTGTCGGATAAACAGAGCGCGTTTAATCGTAACCGTACCGATAGCTTTTCGGGATCGGTAGGCATCTATCGCGGCCGCCACAACATTACCGTGGGCGGCGACCTGCGCAAGCAGCAATACAACGATTTTTTCCAGCAGGATCCACGGGGCACGTTCGCTTTTACCGGCGCCGCCACGCAGGGCCTGGCGAACGGCGCTACGGTTGGCGGTTCTGACCTGGCCGATTTTCTCATTGGGGTGCCGGATACGAGCTCCATCGCCTACGGCAACGCGGACAAGTATCTGCGCCAGACGATCTACGACCTTTATGCTACCGACGACTGGCGCATCCAATCCAATCTCACCATCAATGCGGGCATGCGCTGGGATTATGGTGCGCCGCTCACTGAGATTTATGGGCGGCTGGTGAATCTGGATGTTGCTCCCGGATTTACTGCCGTGGCGCAGGTACTGGGCAGCGACCCAATCGGCAAGGAAACGGGCAGCCACTATCCGAGTTCGCTCATCCGGCCGGACAAGCGCGGTTTCGAGCCGCGGGTGGGGATCTCGTGGCGGCCTATTCCGGCTTCGACCATTGTGGTGCGCGCCGGGTATGGCATCTATGACGATACGTCGGTTTATTTGACATCGGTTCTGCAACTTGCCCAACAGTCACCGCTCTCGACGAGTTTGAGCGTTCAGAATAGCCCCAAGTGCCAGCTTACCCTGGCGAATGGGTTTACCTCTTGCCCCTCGATCACTGAAAACACGTTCGCCGTCGATCCCAACTTCCGGGTTGGATATGCGCAGACGTGGCAGTTGTCGATCCAACGCGACCTACCTGGGGCGTTGCAGCTAACGGCGACTTACCTCGGCGTCAAGGGGACGCGTGGGGTGCAGCAGTTCCTACCGAATACGTACCCGATTGGCGCAGAGAACCCTTGCACCAAATGCCCATCGGGCTTTGTTTACCAGGGTTCGGGCGGCGATTCTACGCGGCAAGCGGGACAGGTGCAGTTGCGGCGCAGATTGCGCAGCGGGTTTACTGCTTCGCTGCTCTATACGTTTTCGAAGTCTATCGACGATGATGCGTTCCTGGGCGGCCAGGGTCACGTGCTCACAAGCAACCAGACGGCTGCGCCCCCGAGCGGGCAAGGGCAGGGTTCGGGTGGTGGAGGATCTTCAGGAACCACAGCGACTACCACGCAGAGCGCGTCGACGACACCAGCCATCGCGCAAAACTGGCTCAACCTGCATGCAGAGCGTTCTCTTTCGAGTTTCGATCAACGTCATTTGCTTAACCTGACGGCCCAATACACCAGCGGGGAGGGGCTGAAGGGCGGAACTCTGATGGGCGGTTGGCCCGGCCGGCTGCTCAAGGAGTGGACGTTCGTGGCTACGGGGGTGGTCGGGAGTGGTTTGCCGGAGACTCCGGTTTATTTGGCGGCTGTCCCGGGGACGGGTTATACGGGCACGATTCGACCCAACCCTACCGGCGCTTCGATTGCCGGGTCTCAGGCTGGGCAGCATCTTAATCCTGCGGCTTACAGCGCGCCGACGCCGGGAGAATGGGGAACGGCGGGCAGGAATTCCATCACCGGTCCGAATCAGTTCACTCTTGATAGCTCAGTCGCTCGGACTTTCCGGCCGAGTGGGCGGTTTTATCTTGATTTGAAGGTGGCGGCGACGAATATGCTCAATCACCCTGTGTTTACGGGGTGGAATACGACGGTGAATAGTACTCAGTTTGGGTTGCCGCTGGAGCCTAATCCGATGCGGAGTTTGGAGACTTCGCTACGGTTGCGGTTTTGAGGGGAGTGAAGATGTCGCGAGCGAGAAGTATGAGTGAGACCGCAGATCTCTCCACTCCGCTTCGCTCCGGTCGAGATGACAATTCTGTGGCGGGGCAAGATTCTGCGTTTCCAGGAAAGGGTCCGCGGAACCGCAGATCCCTCGGCTTCCCCGGATTTCCTGTCCAGAGTTGCGGCTTCGGTCAACTGCATATGGTTCTCTCTAGGGAGAACCACATCCGTGGTCGGTGGTGAGAGCGGTGAAGTAGGAAATCCGGGTACGCTCGGGATGACAAAGGAAAGGGCGACGGCTTCCTGCAGGGTGGTTGATGGACCGAGATGTTGTTCATCACCTTGGTTGGGCCACAGGCATATGACTACGCCGGTGCCACGTCATGCCGGGGCGACCGGAGCGTATTGGAGAGATCTGCGCAGGTAATGACGAGATGAAGATTCTGTTTGTTCTCTTAACACTTATTGCGGCTCAGGCCGGCGCGCAGCAGATTGGGCAGAACGCGCCTGCGAATGCTTCGGGAACGTATACGCTCACGGCCAAGGCGCAGTTGGTGGTCGAAACCGTGGTGGTGAAAGACAAGGAGGGGAAATTCATTTCTGGATTAGGGGCCAAGGATTTCACCATCACCGAGGATGGCACTCCGCAGACAATCCGGTTTTGCGAACACCAGGATCTCGCGGCGGAGGAGACGCCGGTGGCCGCCGCGGCCCCGGGCACGGAACAGATAAAACTCTACAAGCAACTCACCCGGACACAGATCGCACCCGAAGCGCCGGAAAATAGCCGTTACAAAAATCGACGCCTGCTCGCACTTTACTTTGATATGACGGCCATGCGCCCGGCCGACCAACTTCGCGCCCTGGCCGCGGCGGAGAAATTCCTACGCACACAAATGACGAGCGTCGACCTGGTCGCCATTCTCCGCTACCAGGGCGGTTCGGTAGACATTCTTCAGGACTTCACCGCCGATCGCAACAAGCTGCTCAGCATTCTCGAAACTATGATCGTCGGCGAAGGCCAGGGTTCGGCTGAATCCGTCGACGACGCGAGCAGCGCCGATACGGGCGCGGCGTTTGGCCAGGACGATAGCGAGTTCAACGTCTTCAATACCGATCGACAGCTCTCAGCACTGCAGACCGCAGCCAAGATGCTAAGCCAGTTGAACGAGAAAAAGTCACTCATCTACTTCGCCAGCGGGCTTCGGCTCAACGGCGTCGATAACCAGGCACAGCTTCACGCCACCGTCGACGCCGCCATCCGCGCCGGTGTTTCCTTCTGGCCGGTCGATGCCCGCGGCCTGGTCGCCCAGGCTCCGCTGGGCGACGCTACGCAGGGGTCGCCGGGCAATTCGGGTGTGTACTCCGGCGGGGCGGCCCAGGCGAACACCAGCAACTTCCAACAGTCGCAGGACACGCTCTATGCTCTCGCTGGGGACACCGGCGGGAAGGCACTGTTCGATAACAACGATCTGACACGCGGGATTGTGCAGGCGCAGGAATCTATCTCGGACTACTACGTGATCGGCTACTACACCAGCAATACGGCCAGGAATGGCCACTTCCGCCGGGTGAAGATTTCCCTCAATCAGGACACGACGGCCAAACTCGATTATCGCCAGGGCTACTACGCTGATAAGGAGTTCAGCCACTTTACTACGGTCGACAAAGAGCGTCAGCTGGAAGACGCGCTCATGCTGGAGGATCCCATCACGGAGCTTTCGATCGCCATGGAGATTGATCACTTTCAGCTGAACCGAGCGGAATATTTCGTGCCTATTATTGTGAAGATTCCCGGCCGCGAGCTGGCCCTGGCCAAGCGCGGCGGCGCTGAGCATACGCTGATCGACTTTGTCGGCGAAATCAAAGACCTGGTTGGCGGCACTACCGTCTCCAACGTGCGCGACAACGTCAACATCAAGCTCTCCGACGCGACGGCGGCGGAGCTGGCGCGGCGGCCCATTGAGTACGACACGGGTTTCACTCTCCTGCCCGGAAAATACATGATCAAGTTTTTGGCGCGTGACGATGAGACGGGCAGGATCGGCACTTATCAAACTACCTTTGTCATTCCTAATTTGAACAAGGAGGCGGCGCATGTGCCTATCAGCTCGGTCGTGCTGAGCAGCCAGCGAGTCGACCTTAAAGACGCTCTCTTTAACGCGGAAAAGAGCAAGGAGCGGGCGAAAGAGGAGGACGTTAATCCGCTGGTACAGAATGGCCAGAAGTTGATCCCCAGTGTGACGCGGGTGTTTCGCCAGAACCAGAACATGTATGTGTATCTGCAGGCCTATGAGCAGGGGGTTACGGCTCCTGAGCCGTTGGTGGCCTTTGTGAGTTTGTACCGGGAGCAGGCAAAGACGTTTGAGACGCAGCCGATGGAGTTGACGAGTGGGTTGAATAACCGGCTGCAGACGATGCCGTTCAGTTTCAGTATTCCGCTGAGCCAGGTGCCACCGGGGGAGTATGACTGCCAGATATCGGTGCTGGATCCCACGGGGAAGAAGGCTGCCTTTTGGCAGGCTCAGGTGAAGGTGATTCCCTGAGGCGAACCAGACTCGGGAATTGAGAAGTTTAAGGAAAGAGCAGTGGTCTCCCACATCTCGCGAAAAACGAGCGAGATATGGGGCACCCAGGGGTTTGTGGTCGGGACAAAGTTAGGAAGAAGAGGTTGGGACAAAGTTAAGAAGATGTGGTCGGGACAAGGTTAGGAAGATGTGATCGGGATAAGGTTAAGAAGATGTGGTCGGGACAAGGTTGAGAAAATACATATCGCTTGTGTTCATAGCAACGGTGGCGGTCGTGGTTGTTTTGGTGTGGATCATTTCGGCGTACCGCGCCAAGAGACACGCTAAGCCCATCACCGATTTAGGGGTGACGATGCCACTTAACCAGCCCGGCGGGGCACCCGCTCCTGCGGAGGCGTACGAGGTTTATTCGTCGCTGTACCAGGCTCCCATGGGGGAAATGCTCGCATTCGCTGAGGACTCGGTGACCGATGTGCCGCAGGTGAATGGCAACTGCCTGAGGCCGGCGACGCCGCAGGAGCAGGAGATGACGGTCGCCTTCGTCGCGGCCAATCGACAGAGCCATCGTTGGGAGCGGAAATTTTCCATCCCTCAGGGTTATCAGTTGCTGCCCCAGAACAAGCTTGCGCAGGCCCAGGCATGCCTGGCAACACACGACGGTGCCGGACAATGCACACCGTATCAACAGCTCCGGCATGTGCGGCTTCTGGGGAATCCTGGATTCAACCGCGGGCACTCACGGGCCCTGGTATCGGTGATCAAGAGCTGCGGCCACCTCTGCGGAAGCGGCGGTATCTTTGCCGTCGAGAAAACGGGCGGCTTGTGGCAGCGATCAGCCAACAGCGATTTCACTCGCGACTGCAGTTGGATGTATTAAGCAACCGTTACTCCGACAGAATGGGTTCCTTCACATCCTCGGTCGCCGGCTTTAGCGATTTGTGGCGCTCCAGGAAACGAACGCAGGCGTTCCAGCGCAAAATGGAGTCGTCATTGCCCGCCGGCCGCAGGCGTTCCGCTTCCTCGAACAGCCCTAACGCCTTGACGATCCACTCGTAAACCCGCCCGCTGGAGCCGGGCCTGCCGGCATCGTGGCAGGCTTTGGCCCGCCGTTCCCAGGCGATCCCGGCATAGTAAGCACGATCGTAGGCGGATTCCAGGCTGGCCGTCTCCGCCATCGAGCTCGCAAAGGCCCGATCGTCGCGCGGGAACTCGTCGGTCAACGCCAGAATCAGGCTGATGCGCGCATCGCGGTTCGCGGGAGCCACCTCGAGAATATCGCGGCAGATGCTCTCGGCCTCGGTGGGCTCATTCAGCAAGCGGTAACGTTCGGCCTTGGCTAACGCGCCGTCGAGGCTATCGCGAGAAATGGGTTTGAGTGCGAACATGGGGCCCCCTTTCGTTGGCTAAAGGATGTTAAATAGCTGCTTCAAAGGGTCGAAGAACCGGTCCACCACCCGCTCCTTGAGCGGGATAATCGCGTTCTCGGTAATGGTGATCGACTCCGGACACACCTTGCGGCAGCAGGTCGTGATGTTGCAGTAACCGATACTGTGCTTTTTCTTTAGATCGTCGACCCGGTCCTCGGTATCGAGCGGATGCATTTCGAGCGCTGCCGCGTAGACCAGCAGGCGCGGACCGATAAACTCGGCTTCCTTGTGGTGCTCGCGCAGGACGTGACATACATCCTGGCAGAGGAAACACTCGATGCACTTGCGAAACTCCTGCACGCGCTCGACGTCGGCCTGTTGCATGCGCCAGGATCCATCCGGGAAGTCGGGAGAACGAGGGCGGAATGGCTTGACGGTCAGCTTGGCGCGGAAGTTCCAGGAGACATCGGTGACCAGGTCGCGAATGACAGGAAAGGTGTGCATGGGCTCGAGGATGACCGGCATGTTGAGGTCGAGATTGCTCAGCCGGGTCATACACATCAGCTTGGGCATGCCGTTGATTTCCGCTGAACAGGAGCCGCACTTGCCCGCTTTGCAGTTCCATCGCAGCGCCAGGTCGGGCGCCTGCTGAGCCTGGATGCGGTGCACGGCGTCCAACACCACCATGCCCTCCTCCACCGGCGTCAAGTAGTCTTCAAAGCGGCCGGCGGCCGCGTCTCCGCGCCAGATGCGAAACATCGCCTGCTTGGCCATTCATTCCCCCTTAGGTCATTCCCTATTTCATCTCCTGAATCACGGCTTGCAACTGATCCGGCATGGCGGGAAGCGCACGCTTCTCCACCAGCATTTCGCCGTCGGGGCCGCGCTTGACGACGATGTTGTACTTGCCCCACTCGGGATCTTTGTTGGGAAAATCTTCACGAAATTGTGCGCCCCGGCTCTCTTTGCGCATGAGCGCAGCGCGGGTGATGGCCTCAGAGACCATCAGTAGGCTGCCGAGATCGATGGCGGTGTGCCATCCGTTGTTGTACTGGCGGTGGCCGGTGATGCCCACGTTCTCTGCCCGGGCCTGCAACTCGGCGATTTTGGTCAGCGCCTGTTGCATTTCGCCTTCGGTGCGGACGATGCCGACCAGGTCCTGCATGGCTTCCTGCAGAGCGTACTGAATCTGATAAGGATTTTCGCCGGAAGCGCCTTGATCGAAAGACTTGAGCGCGGTTTTGGCGATGGCCTGGAGTTGCTCGTTATCCACGGTGGGCGCGTTGGCTTTATCGGCCTTGGCGAATTCCGCCGCATAGCGGCCGGCGCGTTTTCCGAAAACCACCAGGTCGGAAAGCGAATTGCCGCCCAGGCGGTTGGCGCCATGCAGTCCCGCGGCTGCTTCTCCCGCGGCGAACAACCCGGGCACATTCGACATCTGCGAATCGCCATCCACGCGGATGCCGCCCATCATGTAGTGGGTGGTGGGACCAACCTCCATGGCT
Source organism: uncultured Acidobacteriaceae bacterium (assembly GCA_963745725.1). Taxonomy (GTDB): domain Bacteria; phylum Acidobacteriota; class Terriglobia; order Terriglobales; family Acidobacteriaceae; genus PALSA-350. Next base: position 463,629 of record CAVUYJ010000008.1, on the reverse strand, counting down.
TCTTTGGTGATATCCAGATCGGCCAGCTGCTTGAACTGGTGATACATGCTGGGCAGCTTGCGTTTGATATGCTCCTCGGCTTTGGGGAGGTGCTGCTTGATCCAGGCAATGTCGAGAAAAACGCCGCCGTGGGGAGTACCCCGACCCGCTTTCACTTCGCGATTGATGCAGCGGGCGACGTGGTCACGGGTGAGCAGTTCCGGCGGGCGGCGGGCGTCTCGGTCGCCTTGCGTGTAGCGCCATCCTTCGTGTTCATTGTCGGCGGTCTGTTCTTTGTAGAGATCGGGGATTTCGTCGAACATGAAGCGGCGGCCTTCGCTGTTGCGGAGAACTCCGCCCTCGCCGCGTACGCCCTCGGTTACCAGGATGCCGCGCACACTGATCGGCCAGACCATGCCGGTGGGATGGAATTGAACGAATTCCATTTCCTGCAGTTCGGCCCCGGCACGATAGGCGAGCGCCAGGCCATCGCCGGTGTATTCCCAGCTATTGCTGGTGACCTTGAAGGCGCGTCCGATGCCACCCGTGGCAATCACCACGGCCTTTGCCTGCCACACATGGAAGTGGCCCTTCTCGCGGTCGTATCCGCAGGCGCCTACGATGCGGCCCGAGTCCAACAGGAGGCTGAGCACGGTGCACTCCATGTGGACCTCCATGCCGCAGTGGATGCCGTGATCCTGGAGGGTGCGAATCATCTCCAGGCCGGTGCGATCGCCGACGTGGGCTAACCTCGGATATTTGTGACCGCCAAAGTTCCGTTGCAGAATGCGGCCGTCTTTGGTGCGGTCGAACAGTGCGCCCCAAGATTCGAGTTCGCGCACGCATTCGGGCGCTTCTCTGGCGTGGAGCTCCGCCATGCGCCAGTTGTTGAGGTATTGGCCGCCGCGCATGGTATCGGCAAAATGAACCCGCCAGTTGTCGCGATCGTCGACATTGGCCAGCGCAGCGGCGATGCCGCCCTCGGCCATGACGGTATGGGCTTTGCCAAGCAGCGATTTGCACACCACGCCGACCTTGGCACCGTTGGCCGCGGCTTCGATGGCGGCACGCAGACCAGCCCCACCTGCACCGATGACCAGAACGTCATAGGAGAAGAGTTGGAATTCCGGCATCTACAGGATTCTCCAGTCGTGCCAGATCCCCATGGAGCAGAGGCGGACGTAGATATCGGAAAAACCCACCCAGAACAGGCTTGCCCAGGCCCACTTCTGGTGTTTTGCGTTCAAGCAGCTCACGCAGTCGTAGAGCTTGTGGCGCACGGGGTGTTCAGAGATGCGATCGAACGTGCCACCGATCAAGTGGCGGAAGGCGTGGCAACCGAAGATATAGCCGCCGAGAAGGATCACGTTGACGACCAGGACAAGGGTGCCGACACCGATGCCGAAGCCGTTGGGGAAACGGAAAGACACGACTGCGTCATAAACCAGAAAGGCCCAAACCAGGTAGGAAAGGCGCAGGAAGTAGCGATGAAAATTCTGCATGATCAGGGGGAAGCTTCGTTCGCCGAGATAGGATTTGCGCGGCTCACTGACGGCGCACGCGGGAGGATCGGCCCAGAACGACTTGTAGTACGCACCCCGGTAGTAGTAACACGTAAGCCGGAAGAGGCCGGGGATCCATAGGATGAGAAGGGCTGGAGAGAAGGGCAAAAAGCTGGGATACCAGGAAGGCTTGGGGCCGAAGAGCGCGTGGGGTGAAGAGCCGAACAGTTCGGGAGAATAGAAGGGTGAGATATAGGGGCCAAATGTGTAGTGGGCGCCCTGGAATGCCGCCCAGGTAGAGTAAACAAGAAATGCGCTTAAGCCCAGAAGAACGGCCGAGGGCGAGAGCCACCAGGGGTCCCGCCGGGATGTCCGGCCGAACCTGCCCCCCTTCCAGACAATATCGGGAGCTGCCATTTTCCCTCCATGGCAGGGGGTCTGCGGAACCCCCTGACTGTCCACGGCAGGGGATTATATGCCGCAAAGAACGGGGCCGCCAAGTGTGTTGCGGAAACAGATCTGGGGCAGCGGTTAGAATCAACGATACTGTCGCTCCTTTTGAGCCATCGCTAAACCCCCTGTATGGAGAGTCACATGAGCTTTTTGCCGTCCTCGAACGACCTTCTTCTTTTCGTCTCAGCGGCCGTGATCTTGCTGATCATTCCGGGACCCGCGGTGCTGTATGTCCTGACCCGCAGCATCGATCAAGGACGTAAGGCAGGATTGGCTTCCTGTTCCGGCATCGCTACCGGCTCTTTGATCCATGTCATGGCGGCCACGGTGGGGCTTTCGGCGTTGCTGCTTTCTTCGGCAGTGGCCTATTCCGTGGTGAAGTATGCCGGCGCGGCTTACCTGATTTATCTAGGTATCAAGAAATTGCGGGAACGCTCCGCGATGGATGTCCAAGCGAAGCACGTCGCTCCGCTGCCGCTGCGGCGGGTCTATGCACAAGGGGTTCTGGTCGAGGCTCTCAATCCAAAGGTTGCCATTTTCTTTTTTGCTTTCCTGCCGCAGTTTGTCAACCCGGCACGCGGACATGTGGGCTTGCAGTTCTTTTCGCTGGGAATGCTATTTACATTGTTGGGGTTCACAACCGATAGCGTATGGGCACTCGCCGCAGGGTCTGCCGCAGGATGGCTGCGACGCAACGGGACGTTTATTCGCAACGAGCGCTACGTGTCCGGAACTATCTATCTAGGCCTGGGCATGGCGACGGCGGTCACCGGATCGAGGCACAAGTGATTGTGATACTTTGGGCGGAATCATGAAGCGCCGTCATTTTCTATCCGGGTTGGTGTCCGCCGGAACGTTACATTCTGTCGTCGGCAGCAGACTCTCTGCGCTTGCCTTACAAGCGGATGCTGCGGCGGTCACGCGTGTGCTGGTGATGTTCAAGTGCCATCTGGACGTCGGGTTTGTCGATACCCAGGCGGCGATCATGCGCTTGTACTTCGATCATTACTTTCCCAAGGCAATCGACATTGGCGAGCAAATGAGCCAGAGCGGGGGCGACCGCTATGTGTGGACCACCGGATCGTGGATGCTGTACGAGTATCTGGAACAGGCCGGCGCGGAACAGCGCAAGCATGCGGAGAAGGCTATCGCGGCAGGACACCTGGCTTGGCATGCCGTGCCCTTCACCTGGGAAACCGAGATGCTGGACCGGACGATGATTGCCGGGGGGATCGGGTTTTCCAAATCGCTCGATCAGCGGTACGGACGGACGACCAGCGGGGCTAAGATGACCGATGTTCCGGGCCACACGCGCGGACTCATTGCTCCGCTCCAGGAAAATGGGGTTACATTTCTTCACATCGGGATTAATTCGGCGAGTACTCCGGCAGAAGTGCCGCGTTTGTTTGTGTGGAAGGATGCAAGGGGCGGCGAGTTGACCGTGATGTACCACCCGGACTACGGGGGAACGTTTGCGTTGCCGGGATCCGGGCTGGCGATCGCGATCGAGGTGAAAGACGACAATGGCGGGCCGCACACTCCCGAAGAAATTGCAGCTATTTACAAAAGGCTTCGCGCGACTTTTCCCAACGCGACGATTAGCGCATCGTCGCTGACGGATATCGCGGTGGCGATCGCTCCCTTTCGCACGCAGTTGCCCGTGGTGACCCAGGAAATTGGGGATACGTGGATCCATGGAGTGCCCAGCGATCCGATCAAGGTGAGCCGGTACCGGGAGGTTGCTCGGTTCCGGCGGGAATTGGTGGACAAAGGAATGCTGCGCCCGGGCGATGCAGTGGACCTGGCTTTGCTTCGCCGGTTTACGCTTGCGGTGGAACACACGTGGGGCGTGGACACCAAGAAGTGGATCGATTATGACCACTACAAACCCAGCGACCTGGCACAGGTATTGACTCTGCCGGGATACCGGACCATGACCACCAGTTGGGCGGAGAAGCGTGACGACATCGATGAGGGCGTAGCCAGTCTGCCGCAACCACTGCGTTCGCAAGCAGAGGAGCGGTTGCAGGGGCTACGGGCTACTCCGCCGCTGGTTGCCGGGTTACAACCTCATGCGACGGATTCGGTGATCGAGACGCAGCACTTTACGGTTAGCATCGATCCTCGGACCGGGGCTATCCGCGGACTTCGTGAGAAGGCGAAGGAACGGGACTGGGCGACGGCTAAGAATCCGCTGGGGGTCTATTCGTACCAGACGTATTCCAAACAGGATTTCGATCGATTCATTGCGAGTTATATCCACTCGACGGAGGATTGGGCATTTAAAGATTTTGGCAAGCCGGGGATTGATCGGTTTGGGGCGCAAAGCCGGGAGTGGTCGCCAACGCTGGTGCATCTTTGGTCGGGCTCGGACAGTCACGGTTACCGAGTGCTGGAGGAGTTGCGGGTAGAGGATACGGCGAGCGAGAAACTGGGCACGGTCGCGTGGCCACGTACGATGTTTCTTGAGTTGAAATTGCCGAATGATACGCCTGGGGTGGAGATGAATTTTTATTGGTTTGGGAAAGTCGCCAACCGGCTGCCCGAAGCGGCTTGGCTGAGCTTCTATCCGACTGTGCCCAGCGATGGAAAGTGGTTGATGGAAAAAAGCGACGAGTGGGTTTCGCCGTTTGATGTTGTGCCGGGGGGTAACCGTCATATGCATTCCATTGGTCGCGAGATGCGTTGTCCTGATTTCAGGATTGAGTCTCTGGATGCGCCGGTGGTGGCACTGGGGGTTAAGTCAGCAATTTATTTCACGAGAGAGCAGCCGGATCTTGCGAAGGGATTGCATTTTTGCTTGCACAACAATACTTGGGGGACGAATTACGTGCAGTGGTTTGGTGGGGATATGCGGTTCCGGTTTGTTTTGCGGGCTAGTGAGGGTTGAGGGTGCTTCTACGAAGGGCACGGCTTAACGGGCTACGGAAAAATTCCGGGATCGGACGGGAAAGACGTCCTCGGGGCTGAAGCCCTCATCATCAGGAGTAATTTACGGCACGGCTGAACCCGTGCCTTCGTCGAGAGTTTTTTCTTACCTGAAAAAGGACCTCAGGGGCTGAAGCCCTCATTAGCTCCCCCGGACGGCCCGACTAAAGTCGTGCCCTGATACAAAACATTAGAGCTGTGACTCCCCGAAAACTCGCCAGTGCAGCAGATTGAGAAGCAGGTGCCTTGGTACAAAGCATCGGAGCGGTGATTCTCCAAACAATTCACCCCTTCAGCAGATTGGGGAGGACATGCCATACGGGCAAGCTCCCCATCATCCGCTAAGCTGCTCCTTCCCTGGCTTCTTTCCAGAGGTCGATCTCGCCTTCCTGCGCGTGGCGATCGATGTCCTGCAGTTCCGCGGCGGTGAAGTGGAGATTCTTGACCGCGTCCAGCGAGTCGTCGAGTTGCTTTACGTCGCGGGCTCCAATCAAGGCCGACGTCACTCGCTGGTCTCGCAGTACCCAGGCGATTGCCATTTGCGCCAGGGTCTGGCCGCGGCTTGCTGCAATTTCGTTGAGCGCGCGTACGCGGTTGAGATTTTCTTCGCTCAGAAAGTGCTTCAGCAAAGAAGAACCTTCGGCTTTGGCTCGTGAGTTCGCGGGAACTCCCTTGAGATATTTGCTGGTCAATAATCCCTGGGCTAACGGTGAGAACCCAATGCAGCCTACACCCAGTTCATCCAGCGTGCTCAGCAGGTCCTTTTCTACCCAGCGGTTCAACATCGAGTAGGACGGCTGATGGATGAGCAGCGGTACACCTTCACTCTGTAAGATCTTTGCCGCGTCGCGGGTTCGCTCCGGGACTGTAGGACGAGATGCCCACATACAAAGCCTTGCCTTGACGCACGGCCTGCACCAACGCGCCCATGGTTTCTTCCAGCGGTACATCCATGGTCGGACGGTGGGAATAGAAGATGTCTACATACTCAAGGCCCATGCGGCCCAGGCTTTCGTCGAGCGACGCGAGCATATATTTGCGCGAGCCGCCCAGCCCGTAGGGCCCGGGCCACATGTCCCAGCCCGCCTTGGAGGAGATCAACAGCTCATTGCGGTGCCCGCGAAAATCCTTGCGCAGGATCTCGCCAAAGTTCTCTTCGGCGGACCCATAAGGCGGTCCATAGTTGTTCGCCAGATCGAAGTGCGTCACGCCTCGATCAAATGCCCGCCGAACCACCGCCCGGCCCGTCTCGAAGACATCGGCGCCGCCAAAGTTCTGCCACAAGCCAAGGGATACCGGCGGTAATACGATTCCCGATCGCCCACACCGCCGAAACTGCGCTCCGTCATACCGCTTTGCGTTGGGTACGTAACTCATCCGTCTTGAATCTCCTTCTCTCTTCAGATGATGTCACAGGCGACTTGGCGTCGATGCTGGTACCGTGGTACATTGGTACAAATGACGGAAACTAAGGTTGAGGTCGAACGGATTCAGACCGGCGTCCGGATGGAAAAGCGGCTGGTCAAGGTGTTGAAGGCAGTCGCCGAACTGAAGGACATGACTCTGGGTGATTTGCTGGAAGGCATTGTGCTGCATGCGTTTGAAGGTAAGTCTGCGTTTTCCGCACAGACTCTCAAGGAGATTGAGCAGTTCAGAAATATTTATGGCCTGACGCTGCATGCCTCCGACAGCCATCGATTGAAGGAGCGCAAGTGAAGAGCGGTTTATTTCTTTTGCTCGGATTAAGCTCTATGACACAACCGGTACACGTGAGGAATAGCTTTCATTTACTCGTCCGGACGCCGTTGGTGCGGGCCGCCACTCTGTTCGGCCCGGATGGAGAGCGGTGCTGGGCGGGTCCACATTGGAATCCTGAATTTTTGTACCCACAACCCGCCAAAGATGTGCAGGGTGCAGTGTTCACGATCCAGCACGGTCCCCACAAGAGCGTGTGGGTGAATACGCTCTTCGATCCGGCGGCAGGGCGCATGCAGTATGTGGCGTTCATACCGGAGACACTGGTCTCTACAGTGGATGTTCGACTGACTGCGGTCGATGCATCCAGCACGAGCGTCGAAGTAACCTATGCGCGCACTGCGCTGGACGCAGCCGCCAATCATGAGGTGGAATCTTTGGGAAAACGGGATCGTGAGAGCGGCCCGGAGTGGCAGCAGGCTATCGAAAAGTGTCTTCACCGCTGAAGGTGTCGGTCTAGAGCTGTGGTATCCCACATCTCGCGAAAAACGAGCGAGATGTGGGGCACCCGGCATTTGTTCACGGCTAATCCGGGAATTATTTCGAGGGACAACTTTGATTTCGAAGACGGTGGGCCACTGTTTGCCGGTGACGAAGAGGCGGTCTCGTTTTGCGTCATACGCAATGCCGTTGAGAACCGATTCTTCGTTGACCTTCTGCTCAGGCGGCAAGAGGCCACTCAGGTCGATCCAGGCGATTACGTGGCCGTCGCGTGGATTGATGCGCGCAATCCTGTCGGAGTGCCATACGTTGGCGTAAATCTCGCCCTTGATAAACTCCAGCTCGTTGAGCTCCTCGATCACCTTGGCACCGTCTTTCACCACGATGTGGTGAGTTTCTTTGAAGGTTTCAGGATCGCGGAAGCGAAGGGTGGCGCTCCCATCGCTGGTGATGATTTCTTTGGAGGTGCGGGTCATACCCCATCCTTCGCCGGTGTAGGTCAACGTCTTAATCGGCCGCAGGCTGAAGCGGTCATAGACAAAGCAGATTTGCGATTTCCACGTCCACTGGTAGATGTTCGGGCCCCAATCGACAATACCTTCGCCGAAATACTGCGGGGCGAGGGCGCGCTTTTGGACTGGGTTTCCCGTTTCGGGCTGGATGGCGAACACCGCCGAGTGCCCAGCAATGCCGGTGCCTTCGTAAAATAGTCCGTCCAGATAAAAAAAACCCTCGGTGTAATTTTCGGTCGAGTGGGGATAGTGGGCGACTACTTTGTACCCGAAGACGGGCGCGGCTGCAAAGGTATCGGCACACAGCAGATAGAAACTCAGCACGAGGCCGGCAAGCAATTGGCGAAAGTGAAACATCTTGTTTTACATTAGCGCAATTCGAACGGGTAAGATGGCATCGTGATCTCAGGCGCACATGTCATCGTCGATAGCAAGGACGCCGAAGCGGACCGCATCTTCTTTCGCGATGTGCTGGGGTTGGCGTCCGTCGATGCGGGGCGCGGCTGGTTGATCTTCGCTCTGCCGCCGGCAGAAGCAGCCTTCCACCCGGCAGAAGAGAACAATCGCCACGAGCTGTATTTCATGTGCTCGGACCTGAAAGCCGAGATGAGCGCGCTGGTGAGGAAGAACGTCGTTTGCTCGCCCGTTCATGAAGAAAGGTGGGGATCGCTCACCAAGATCAGCCTTCCTGGAGGCGGGCAAGTCGGCCTGTACCAACCGAAACATCCCACGGCATTCGACCTCCCCTGAAGCCACCAGAAACTGTCTTGTCACTTCTCCAGTGCACTGTTTTGGTGTCGAATAAAGTATCTTTCCCTGAGGAAACGCCGGCATGCTTTCACGGTGCTTGATGGTTTGCACTCTGATTCTGGCGCCAAGCGTGCGCCACTTTGGCCGGAATGTTGTGGTTACAGCGAACGAGACGGTTCATAACGTGGGCTGCTTTCTGTGCTCCGCCGAGGTGAATGGACACGCCACCGGCAGCGTTCGGGTGTTCGCCGGCCATGTTTTCCTTAATGGCTATGTCGGCGGCAACGTTCTGGTGTTCGGCGGCAACCTCACGCTCACCAGCAGCGCCAGCATAGGCGGCCACGTGTTCATCTTCGGCGGGCGCCTGCACCAGGACCCCACGCACGGCCAACCCTCCGCATACGGTGTTCTCCCCCATCATCTTCCTGCCCGTGATTTTGATCATCTGCGCCATCATCGGCGGCTTGATTGTGGTCGCCCGGCGTATGGTGCGGGGCCCGGTGTCGTACCCTCCTCTGCCCCGGCTCTAGATTTGCCCGAACGTCTATAATTGAGACAGCCCCACGCTTCCCAGCACCCGCGCACGGCGGGTCGGCGCACGGCCCACTCATCACAGGTATTCATGGACTTCCAATTAGTAAGCGATTACCGTCCGCGCGGCGATCAGGGCCGCGCCATTCAAGACCTCATCTTCCGGCCTGGCCGCCGGGGAGCAGCACCAGACGCTGCTCGGGGTCACCGGCTCGGGCAAGACGTTCACCATGGCCAAGATCATCGAGGAGTCCAATCGCCCGGCGTTGATCCTGGCGCACAATAAGACACTCGCCGCCCAGCTGTTCCACGAGTTCAAGCAGTTTTTCCCGGGCAATGCGGTCGAGTATTTCGTCTCCTATTACGACTACTACCAGCCCGAGGCGTACATTCCTTCCGGTGACCTGTACATCGAGAAGGAAGCCACGATCAACGAGGAGCTGGACAAGCTTCGGCTCTCGGCGACTCGTTCGCTGTTTGAGCGGCGGGACGCGATCATCGTCTCCTCGGTCAGCTGCATCTACGGCCTGGGTTCGCCTGAGGCGTACTACGGCATGCTGCTGCTGCTGGAGAAGGGGCAGAAGATCCGGCGCGAAGACATTACGCGGCGCCTGGTGGAGATTCTCTACGAGCGGAACGACAGCGACTTCCGCCGCGGCACGTTTCGCGTGCGGGGAGACGTGATCGAGGTTTATCCCACGTACGACGAAATGGCGTATCGCATCGAGCTGTTCGGCAATGAGATTGAGGCGCTGTCGCAGATCGATCCGCTGTTCGGCACGGTGCGGCAGAAATATGCTCGCCTGCCCATTTATCCGAAGTCCCATTACGTGGTGCAGCCGGAGCGCAAGAAGACGGCGATTGATTCCATCCTCGAGGAGCTTGGGGTTTGGGAGAAGCAGTTGGAGTCGGAGGGGCGGCTGGTCGAGTCGCAGCGCATCCATCAGCGCACCCGCTTTGATCTGGAGATGATCAAGTCCATGGGCTACTGCCATGGCATCGAGAACTACTCGCGCCACTTTTCCGGCCGGCTGCCGGGCGAACCGCCGCCCACGCTGCTGGATTATTTTCCGCGCGACTACCTGGTGTTTATCGACGAGTCGCATGTGACCGTGCCGCAGCTGCATGGCATGTGGCACGGCGATCGCTCGCGGAAGCAAAACCTGGTGGACTATGGCTTCCGCCTGCCTTCGGCGATGGACAATCGCCCGCTGAAGTTCGAGGAGTTTGAGACCCGCACCCACCAGACCATTTATGTCTCCGCGACGCCCGGGCCTTATGAGCTGACCAAGTCCGCGGGCGTAGTGGTGGAACAGATCATCCGGCCGACAGGGCTGGTCGATCCGGAAGTGGAGATTCGGCCGATACGCGGGCAGATCGATGATTTGCTGGCGGAGATCCGGCTGCGGGTGGAGCGCAACGAGCGGGTTCTGGTGACGGTACTCACCAAGAGGATGGCCGAAGATTTGTCGGGCTACTACGCGGAAGTCGGGGTGAAGTGCCGCTACATGCACTCGGAGATCGAGACCCTGGAGCGGGTGCGGCTGCTGCGCGATTTGCGGCGCGGAGAATATGACGTGCTGATCGGCATCAACCTGTTGCGTGAAGGGCTGGATTTGCCGGAGGTTTCCCTGGTTGCGATTCTCGACGCGGATAAGGAAGGCTTTTTGCGCTCCTCCGGCTCGCTGATCCAGACCATCGGACGCGCCGCCCGCCACCTGAGTGGCCGAGCCATTCTGTACGCCGACGTGATGACGGACTCCATCCGCCGCGCGCTCGATGAAACGGATCGCCGGCGCACGGTGCAGCAGGCGCATAACGAGGAGCATGGGATTACGCCGACTTCCATCAGCCGCTCGCTCGATATGTCGCTGGTGCACATCCTGAAGGCGGAATACGCGGACCTGACCAGCCAGGATGAGAGTCTGCCGGAATTCGCCACCCAGCAGGAGCTGGACGCTTATATCGGCAAGATGGAGTCGGATATGCGCGAGGCGGCCAAGAAGTTCGAGTTTGAAAAGGCGGCCAAGCTGCGCGACAGCATCAAGGATCTGAGGACGAAAGAATTCCTCTTCTCCTGAGTTAAAGTGTCGTATGCACTGGTCAGGTGAAGTGATCCTGCTGGCATTCATTGCGGCAGTAACGGCGACGATGCTGTTGCTGCTGCACCTCACCAAGCTCGGTCATTTCATCCGGCAAACCATCCCTGACCGTCCGCACCGGCGGATGTTCCTGGCGTCGATCAGCTTCTTTATCACGTTTCTGGCGGTCCGCTTGCTGGTCGCCTCCATTCAGCACCACATCGGCCCCTTTCAGTACGTCACCATGGGTGGCCGCCACATCCACCACCTGGTTTGGGGCATTCTGATCCTGCTTGGAGTGGGCTACGGCTACCTTAACGAGGTCGGCTCCGGGGCAACGCCGGCTTCGATCTTTGCCAGCCGTCTCATGGCGATTCTGTATGGAGTAGGCGCCGCGTTAACGCTGGATGAGTTTGCGCTGTGGCTGAACCTCGCCAATGTTTACTGGTCGCGCGAGGGGCGGGAAAGTATCGACGCCGTGGTGCTGTTTGGCAGCCTGCTGGCGATCGGCACGTGGGGCGCGCCGCTCTATGCCGCTATATTGCGCAAGAAATAAACTCCGGCGGTTACCTTCTACGGTTCCGAATGCTCCAATAGGCTTGCATCCATCCGTGTGCATCTAGTATGCAAACTGTAGTGTATTGTGGCCGAATCGGACCGTCCTGCACTGGAATTCACGGAATCAACCAAAAGGAAGTGCTCATGGCATCCCACACCCCCGTCCCGCCGCCAGAGAAGTATTTTGTGGCCTTCGTCATTCAGGGCGAAGATGTTTTTAAAATAACCTCCGAAAGCATTGTTCATACCTGCGGAAATTCAGGCGAGCAGGCTTTTCAGGGCATCGCCAAGCTGCGCGCTGCCGCGGCGCTGGAGCAGCTCACCGCCATCCACAACGAGCGGCCTGACGAATTGCGTAAGATGGCTCGGGAGATGGCGCGCGAGGGCATGGCCATGCTGGCGCGCACGGGCAACAACGCAAGAACCAATATCGAGAGAATCGCGTAAGCTGTTTCCATGAAGTCGCGGTCGCCTTTTTAAATCCTGTAAGACATGCGGAGGCAGCTCGGCCTCGTTCCGGGCTGCCTTTAACGCGTTCAGTGTAAACTGTCAGCGTTTGAGGTCCAGAGCCCGCTCTGACCCGACAGAGCCTATCTTCACGTTACCCTCATTTATCCTCACTTTTCGGGAAACAAGGACGCTATGCAGTTCTGGAATGAGTTGGAAGGACAAGTAATCGATGGGGTCTATCCCTTGCGGCGCCTGGTGCGATCGGAAGGCCGTACCGCATGGTTTGAGACCGAGACGTCAGATCCTCGACCCGTCCCAGCAACCATCAGCCTTACCGAGGCGCTGACCGACGCGGATGAGATCATCGCGCGCCTGGAGGCTGCGCAGCACCTCAATCATCCCAACCTGGTCAGCATCACCAAGGTGGGGCAAGTGAGGGTCGACAACACCCTGGTGGTCTATGCGCTCATGGAGCCGATCGAGCAAAGCCTCTCCGATGTGCTGCAGAGCCAAGCGTTGAGCCCGGAGGAGGGCCGCGAAGTCGCCGAAGCTCTGGTGGGCGGACTCACGGCTATCCATCAAAATGGGATGTCGCACGGCCGAGTGGAGGCTGCCAGCGTGTTGGCCACCCAAGAGACGGTCAAGTTGCGCAGCGATTGCCTGCACCTCTCCGCCGCGGGCCAGGGGGATGACGTGGCAGGGATTGGGACCACGCTCTTTCACGCCTTTACCCAGCGGAAGGGGCTCACCGCCACGGATGCGCAGATCAACCGGATTCCGGCGCCGTTTGCGGAGATTATTCGGAATTCGTTTGCCCGCCGTTGGACGTTAGCCCAGGTCAGCAACGCGTTGAAGCCGGTTCTGCCGGTCGCGAGCGTCCCGCCGCCGCCGGCTCCGGTTCCCACCGCCCGCTCCACCTCGGGTTGCGGCGCCACCGGTTCCACCGCCTCCGCCCCGGGCCGCAGCACCGCCTCCTCCGCCGGTGGCGAGGCCTGCGCCTCCAGCCCCCAGGCCGCCGGTCAGTACACCGCCGATCGCCGAGCGGCTGACGACCCCGCCGATTCCGGCGGCCAGAGCGGCTCTCCTCGAAGATGAAGACGAGCCGGTCAAGCGGCGACCATTTGCCTTGTACGGGGCGATTGCGGTCGTCGTACTGGCGATTCTCGGATGGCTGCTGATGCGGCCGCACTCCGAACCTGCGCCTGCCGCTGCTCCGCAAACTGCGGCGCAGCCGGTGGCTCCTCCGCCTCCTGTGGTGGAGAAGGCGCCGGTTGCGAAACCAACCGCGGCCAAGCCGTCCGCCGGCAAAGGTCCGGCTACGAAACCCTCAGCCGTAAAACCATCGCCGGTGACTCCGGGAATCTCGGGGTCTGGCACGGAGGGCCGCGCCATCTGGCGAGTCGTCGCCTACACCTACAAAGGACAAACCAAGGCTGAGGACATGGTGTCGCAGATCAACGAGAAACATTCGAACCTCGGCGCTGAGGTGTTCATTCCGAAAAGCGGCGACTACCTGGTCACTGTGGGTGGCCCCATGGATCACGACCAAGCGATCAAGATGCTGGACAGAGCGCGGCGCGCGGGCCTGCCCGAAGACAGTTACCTGCAGAATTTCACCAGGTAGTCTGCTCCTACATCGGCCTCGGCCACAGAAGTCATCCGATGGGTGGAACGGGCGCCCCACGTTCGCCTGAGCGTACGTGGGCCGAAAATGGCATGTTTCGAATGCCTTCCCTGTCCTTTTCCCGGGTGCCCCTGGTCGATTTAAAAGCGATCGTGGGCTGCGCCCATCGTTTTCGGCCCACGTACGCTGGGGCGAACATGGGGCACCCGTCCACTTCCTAGATGGTTGTCTTGCACCCTGATTGGTTGTGCGGCCCGACAGAGCAGAAAACATAGCTCTTTCGCTAAGCGGTTATTTTGCCTATGATGCAGAGGGCGTTCAGACAACATTTGAGGGGGCACCGCGGCATGCGCAAGTTGGGAATAGGAGTATTGGGCGTCGGAGAGATGGGAAAACAACACGCCACGAATCTGCGTCACCTGGTCCCGCATGCGCAACTGGTAGCAGTCGCCGATGTGGATGGCGCCCGCGCCAGCAAGGTCGCCGAAGAGCTTGAGATCGAGCACTCCTACGCCAGCCTGGAGGCGATGCTCGAACGCAAAGACATCCAGGCCGTGCTGATCGCCACCCCGGATAACTTTCATGCTGGCGCAGTCGAGGCGGTCGCCCGGGCAGGCAAGGACATCCTTTGCGAAAAACCACTCGGCGTTAACGTCGAGAGCGCGCAGAAAGCCTTAGACGCTGTCGCTAAAGCAGGCGTTCGCTTGCAGGTCGGCTTCATGCGCCACTATGACCCTGCGCACGTGGCCGCCAGCAAGCGTATCGAAGCTGGAGAAATCGGCGAGCCCGTGATCTTCAAGTCGCTTGGCCGCGACAAAGATATGCCTCCGCTTAGGGCTTATCAGGCCAGGATCAATGGGATGCTTTTCTACACCAACACCATCCACGACTTCGACTCGGCGCGCTGGCTCACCCACGACGAAGTTGCCGAGGTTCACTCTTATGGGACGGTCGCAATCCGGCCGGAGATCGCGGAGTTCGGAGATTTGGTGGCCAGCACGGTGAACCTTCGCTTCCGCCGGGGCGCGATCGGGAATGTCGAATCTTACGCGCAGTCCCTGTACGGCTATGACGTTCGCACTGAGATCGTCGGCTCGAAAGGATCGATCCTGATCGGAGGCCTGCGGCAGAACTCCGCCACCTTCCTGAAAGCGAGCCACGGTTCCTACGAGTTGCAGGATCACTTCCTAACCCGCTTCCGGGAAGCCTACCTGGCCGAAGTGATCGACTTTGTCGACGCCATGCTGAGCGACCGCGCGCCGCTGGTCACTGGGGAAGACGGCTTGCGTGCGGTAGCGATCGCAGTCGCGGCCGAGAAGTCCTATCAGATCGCGGCTCCGTGCGCCGTGGGAAGGCCTGCATAACCGCCTTGTTGGGGTTACTCATCAGGCCTGTTTCTGCCTCAAACCTGAGTACCATAGGAGCCTTGGGCACCGCCATTTTCCGTCGACAGCATGGTTTCGCAATGGTAGAGTGAAAGGCCAATCAGGCCCCCGGTTTTCGCCACTTTCCCCTGTTTTACTTGTCTGTCGCTGGTAACCGCTGCACACAACCACGCGCCAAATCTCCCCAGGGACCCAGTCTCGAAATCAACTGCGGCGAGGAGAAGGATGTATGGCTAAGCGACCCGGCGGAGTCATGGTGCAAGGCACTGAGGCTACCCGCTCGCAGTTGATCCCGGTCATCACCAAATGGAATGAACTGGGAAAGACGGCCCAGCTTGGACCGGTGCTCTTCTGCATCGTGGTCTTCTTCGGCATGGTGACGTTCGGTTCCACCACCACCATCGTGTATGGCATTGTGGCCGCGGACGGCAAGCACTACATCGATCCTCGCTACTGGATCTACACTTCCAACTTCCTGATTATGCTGGCTGTCTTCCTGACCATGGTCAGCATGTGGTTTATCTACCGCATGATCGGGAAGGATAAGTCCTGGTACATCCTCTTGGGCGCCGCGGGCTTCAGTGCTTACTATCTTTGGCTCATGCAGGTGGATCACGACTTTCTCTGGATGTACGAGTTCTTCCACCTGCACCTGGCGGGCGGAGAACCGGATGCCAGTGCCCCGTTCATTCAATTGTTTATTCAGCATTTCCTGGGAACCGGGTTCTTCGAAGAAATCGTCAAAGCGCTGCCCATCTTCGCCCTGGTAGCCGGGGCCCGCTATATGACCCCGGAAGTGCGGGCCAAGATCGGGGTAGAGGAACCACTGGATGGCATCCTGATCGGCGCCGCCTCCGGCGGTGGCTTTGCCATCATGGAAACCCTCATCCAGTACACGCCTCGCGACTTGGTGAATACATGGACCACCACTGTTTTGGCGTTCCGCGGAGTCCCCGTCCAGAACGCCGATGCGGTGATGAACAACATGAACGGCCAGCAGCTACAAAACCTGATCAGTCAGGGTAGCAACCTATTGAACACCGCGCCGGGGATCAAGTGGCTGATTATCCGATCGATCGATTTGTCCTTTGGACACATGGCCTACGCTGGTTACTTCGGATATTTCATCGGTCTTTCTGTGATCAAGCCGGAACAGCGATGGAAGATTCTGCTGATTGGACTGGCGTCGGCCTCCCTTCCCCATGCTTTATGGGACACGGTGGCGAGCATGGATACGGTGCCTCTGCAGGCTGCAATCGCACTGTTGTCATACGCGGTGCTGGCTGCCGCGGTGCTCAAGGCTCGCGAAATTTCACCCAATCGCAGCTTGCTGCAGCCGAGCGTAATTTTTGGCCCGAGCAGGACGGTACCAGCCTATGCTGCAGCGGCGCCGAACCCGCCACCGCCAGCCGCCCACGCACAACCGGCAGGGAGCGCGCCACCGGTCCTCCGGCCGGGACAGGCGGATGCGACCACCGGTCCCCTGATATCTCCTTCGGTTGGCCCGGCGGGCCGCATTGCCAACCGGCTGCGTGTCGGCACCAAGTTCCTGATCATTGTGCCCGGGTTACGCCTGCTCGAACACCAGGTGCCCGGGTTGCTGGCCCAGTCACCAGGAGGCGCGGTTGCTGAGGTGACGCGAAACCCCAACGATCCATCCGTCCTTGGGCTAACCAACCTTTCCAGCTCAGCTTGGGAAGCAGTCTCCAACGGTTCCCGGCGCCAGATCGCACCGGGGCAGACGATCAAGCTGGCTCCGGGCGCCAAAATCGATTTCGGTTCTACGGATGGTGAAGTTGGCTGACGAACACAACATTGAGGGTAGGTAACATGGCAACCGAAGTGCCGCGCGAAAAGCTGAAAGAGCTGATGGAAAAAAATGGAGACAGTCTTCTCCAGGACCGTGACCGGTGTGAGGGCCTGTTGAAGGACTATTGTGGCGGGCATCGCCGCGAGATCTCCGCCCTAGTCGGCGCGCTCGAGGAAAGGGTTCCACTGGAACTTAGGTCTTCGTGGCAAACGGCCATGACTCCCGAGGCGATGCGGGCAAGGCTGGTGCAACGGCTCGAAGACAACCGCGGACTGGCGCCCGAGATTGCCAACTACGCTGTCGATACCTGGTCGTACGCGCTTGGAGTAGGTCTGGGACGCAGCTCTGAGCGGGTTCAGGATTTGCCTGTCCCTCATGTGAACGGCAGTGGTGCATCGGCTGCGGAACGGGCAGCCGCGGATCGCCCGGCGGGCTCGCTCCCGGCCGCAGCCCCCGTGGTTCCGCCGGTCGTGGTGAAGGCCGGCATGAGCAACCAGAACAAGGCGGTCGTGGGTGGAGTCGGTTTGCTGGCAGTCGCCGCCATCGCCTTTGCCCTGCTGCACCACCCTGCGCCTGCACCCACGCCCCCGGCGGGCGGGACTGTTCCTGAGGTGCAACACGGGCAGAACCCACAGAATCCGACGCCTCCGGGCCCGAACGCGCAGAATCCACAAACGGGACAGAACAATCCGACCCCGGCACCGGACGTGCAGACGAAGACGAACCCCGGGCATCCCGCCGCAGGCCCCTCTCCTCAGGGAACGCAATCTTCAGTGACTTCAGGCGCGTCCGTGGCGGTGCGCCTGGATAAAGACTTTAACTCCGATAACTCCACCGTCGGGGAACTACTTCCGGCTACGGTGGTGACTCCGCTGACGAGTGACGGCAATGTGGTGGTGCAACGAGGCTCGAGCGCACAGTTAAAGGTCGTAAAGATCGACAAGAGCGGAAAGATTTCGGGTAAGTCGCACGTGGAGTTTGCCTTGGTTGGCCTGACTGCGCATGGCAAGCTCCTGCACATCTCCGGTTCTTCGAAAGGGGTTGACGGGCCATCGCAAGGAGTGAGGACGGCGGAGAGAACGGGCATCGGCGGCGCCGCGGGCGCGGCCATCGGCGCCCTCACCGGCCACCTGTTTCATCATGCCGGCGCAGGCGCGGCAGCGGGAGCAGGCGCCGGCGGAGCCACGGGCGCGCTCACCTCGCACCCTGCACCAGTAAAGGTTAGTGCCGAGACGGTGCTCCAGTTTCGGCTAACGAGGGGAATTCCGACAGGGTCTTAGCTGGTAGCAGGAGTTAACGGGCCCGCGAGAATGGGCGTAAGGAATGGGACAGAAAAGACGTACCTCAGGGGCTAAAGCCCGGCGTATTCCCAATCCCTTGCGGCCCGACTAAAGTCGTGCCCTGATACAAAACGGTGTTTTGCGCAGCCTGTGAAGCCGTTCCCGTTCGACAAGCTCAGGGCAGGCCCTGTGGGACTTTGTGGTTTTGTATGGGTGTCGGTTACTAAAGCCATGCCTTTCCCCCTCTCTTTTGCATGAGCGGAAAGCCATTAAGCTTTATTTCCTGCGAAACTAACGGGAGAATAAACAATATGGCGGTGCGACCCGGTGGAGAATATGCAGGCAGACCCCTCCACGTTATCTGGCTGCTCGATTGTTCCGGATCCATGGCCATCAGCGGCAAGATCGAAGCGCTAAACAATGCGATTCGCGAGGTCGTGCCCGCTATGCGCAAAGCGGCGGAAGGAAATCCCGAGGTTCAGTTCTACGTGCGGGTGATTCGCTTTTCCAGCGGAGCCGCCTGGCATATTGCCCAACCTACCTTGCTGACTGACTTCAAGTGGGTCGATCTGCATGCAGAAGGAGAGACCGACCTGGGCCAGGCGTTTGCCCTGCTGGCGGAAGAGATGAACAAGATGCCGGCGGAAGCGCGCATGCTGCCGCCGCAGATCGTGCTCATCTCCGACGGCAAGCCTACGGATGACTGGAAGGGCGCACTGCAGGCCTTGCTCAACATCCCCTGGGGACGGCGCGCAGTACGGCAGGCAATCGCCATCGGGCAGGATGCCGACCAGGAGACGCTGCGCAAGTTTGTCGACAATCCTGAGAAGCCGGTGCTGCGAGTGGACAACGCGGAGCAGCTGGTGCGCTATTTCCGCTATGTTTCCACTTCGGTGGCGGCGACGCATCCAAGCAAAGAGCCGGCAGCGGTTTCCACGGTGGCAGCTCCACCCACCGATGACGATGCGTGGTGAGGATTTTTGTCAGCCGCGAGTACAAATACTCTATCGTGGCTGAGGTGAAACGATGAGCTGGAAAGTAGCCCACGCGTGCGTACGCGGCAGCTCCCATCAGCGCTCCGGACTCCCCAACCAGGATGCCGTGCAGTGCACGGTGACTCCAGCGGGGCAAGGAACCGTGGCGGTGGCAGTTGTTTCGGACGGCCACGGAAGCCCGCGGCACTTCCGCAGCCAGATTGGCTCCTCGCTGGCGGTGAGCACGGTAGCGGCCACGCTCCAGGCATTTCTTCGCGATTCCGTGGCCGCCAATGGCCAGGTGCCCTTTGTCCCCGAACAAGTGCATGAGCTGGAACGAAAGATTGTGAGTGGGTGGTTGGCCGCAGTTCAGTCTGACCTCCTCAACAACCCGTTTACCGAAGCGGAGCTGGCCACGCTGGGACAGGAAGAAGGGGCCGAGGGCCGTGCAGCAGTCGCGAGCTCTCCGGAGTTGGCTTATGGCGCTACGCTTCTGGCCGCGGCAGCAACCGACAGGGTGCTGTTGTATCTGCAGCTCGGCGACGGCGAGATCCTGAGCGTCACCGCGCAGGGAACCACTACTCGCCCTCTGCCTCCAGACGACCGGCTGATTGCTAACCAGACCACCTCTTTGTGCCAGCCCGAAGCGTGGAAGGACTTTCGTTCCGCCTGGGTGACCAATGGTGCGCTCCCGTCACTGGTCCTGCTCTCGACCGATGGTTATGCCAATTCCTTCCGGTCCGATGAGGACTTTTTGAAGATCGGGCAGGATTATCTGGACATCATTCGAGAACAAGGCATCTCCTCGCTGGCGGAAGAACTACCCGCCATCCTGACCGAAGCGACGCAGCAGGGGAGCGGCGACGACATCACCCTGGCCATCTTGCAGGATGACTTGAGCGCCGCAGGTGTCGCCAAAGTGCCAAAGCCCCTGATGACCCCCGCGTCGAAGTCGGCGTTGATTGAACAATTGAAAGCCCGGCATAGCAGCCAGCAGCATAAGTTGCAGGAATTAGCGGTCAGCGTGGAACAAACGCGCAGGGACAACCAGCGCTTGCGCAATGTTCTTCTCGTTCTGGTGACGGCGGTGATCGCCATCGTGGTCGCGGTTTTTCACAGCAGAATTTTTCCTCCTTCGCCCGCACGGCCGCCTTTACCTCCGGTAACCGAGCCGACGCCCGCGAGCAAGAAGCCCGTGGCTACGCCGGTCCGCAAACCCTTAACGGAAGCATGGACGTTGCAGTTGAATGGTAAGGAGATCCCGCTCAGCAAGGGGGCGAGCATCCCCTCCAACTTCGTTCATCCGGAAGCGAAAGCCGGCGAATATCCCGACGACTATGCCCAAGTGGCATGGGATCCCGACAAGCGCGCGATGGTGCTGATCAACGGTTCGAAGGATAAGTGGAACGCGAGCAACGGACAAAAGGCCAACGTCAACGAAGAAATCAAGCTTGGCCAGAAACCTTTTACGATTTCCTTTACCCCGAAAATCAAGGGAACGCTGGCTCCCGCCGCCGAGACAGCGGCAGGATCGGAATCGCAGTAGTGAGGCTCCCCTAGCTATGGAGGGAATGTTGAAGCGGGGGCAGGTGCTGATCGCCCGCAATATGCAGTCCGCCGCGGTAATCGAAGATACGCTGGGCGAGGGCGCCCAGGCTGAGGTATACCGCGCGCGCATCGGCGACGCACACTATGCCTTGAAATGGTATCGGCCGGAGTACGTGGCCGGTGACCCAAGAGTGTGGGAGCGGTTGAAGGTTGCCATCAACAGCGGAACCCCCACGGAGCAGTTTTTGTGGCCCTTCGATTTGGTCTCGTATCCCCGCACCGAAGCGTACGGCGGATACGTGATGCCCATCAAGACCCCCGATTTCGTGAGCATGGTCGATTTGATGCGGCGCCAGGCCGAGCCTTCTTTCCGCGCGCTCACCATTGTGGGCTTCCGGTTGGCGCACAGCTTTCTCAAGCTGCATGCTGCCGGCCTATGCTATCGCGACATCAACTTCGGCAATGTGTTCTTCAACCCCGACACGGGAGATATCCGCATTGCCGACACCGACAACGTGGATGTGAACCTGAAGCCGGGCAGCATCAAGGGTACGCCGGGTTTCATGGCTCCGGAAGTGGCCACGGACTTGGTGGAACCAAATGCCGCCAGCGACCGATTCTCGCTTGCGGTTCTGCTCTTTTTCATTTTTGTGATTGGTCATCCCCTGAAGGGTAAGCGCGAGCTGACGTTACCTTACGAAGCATCCGACCCGGATCAATCGCACCGGCTTTGCGCGCTGGACCCGGTGTTCATCTTCGACCCCGATAACGATTGCAATCGCCCGCAACCGGGAGTGCACGATAACCCGCTGAGCTTCTGGCCCATCTATCCCGGCTCGCTGCGCAAGCTTTTCATTCGAGCCTTCACCGCGGGCTTGCGCGACCCGGACGCCCGGGTGATGGAGAACGAGTGGCGTAAAGAGATGTGCGCGTTGCGCGACGCCATCTTTCACTGCCCGCATTGTGGTGCGGAAAACTTCTTCGACCTCGAACTCTTGCGGCAAAGGAAAGCGCTCGATCCCTGCTGGGGTTGCCAATCGCTGCTCCGCAATCCTCCGCGCATGCGCATGGGCGCAGCGTACGGCTCGCAATTGGTCATGCTGAGCTCGGGCGCACAACTCTTTGCGCATCACCTGGAGGGGGACACGTATAACTTCAGTACGCCACTGGCAGAAGTAGTTACCCGACCTCTGGGGTTGAGAAATCTCTCCTCGGACCGATGGAGCACGCAAAACCAGAGCGGTTCAACGGTGGAAGTTAATTTCAACGAGGTATTGCCGCTTACGGCCGATTGCCACATCCATTTTGGAAAGACTGAAGCGGATGTACGTATCAGTTAGGGTCCAATACGCCATATAGCGCCAGTTTTTTATACACAAACCTGGGGTTTAAGCATAGTCTTAGCACGTTGCCAAACGTGATCTCTTCTGCTCCTTTCTAGAAGCTCTAGCGACCCATTGTCATCGTAACTCGCTCTTTTTGTGTTACTTCGCATCGAGGGCGAGTTAACTCGGGAGTGCTAGCTTGTCGAAAGGAAGTGTCCGTATGGCTGTTTTCCTCATCAATCCCAGCGATCATTCTTTTGGTACCGCGGTCATCACCCCGCGCTGGCTGTATGTCCTGGCGGCGGCCACGCCGCTCTCGTTTGGCGATCCGGTGATTGTCGACGAGACGCTCGAAGCGCTGGTGCCTTCCAACATTCAGAGCGGAGACTTCGTTGGCATCGGCATTCACACCGGCAACGCGTTGCGCGGCTACGAAGTGGGCCGCCTGGCACGGGAGCGCGGCGCATGGGTGATCTATGGCGGCATTCACGCTACGTTGTATCCGGAGGAGGCGTTGGAGCGGGGCCATGCTCACTCGGTCGTCAAGGGCGATGGGGATGTGATCTGGTCCAAGGTCCTGCAAGCGTGCATGCTGGAGGCGCCGGACGAGGTTTACGAGGGCGGCCGGATCGATGCGGATCAGTTCGTGCCTGCCCGCTGGGATCTGCTGCCTCCCGATAAATACATGTGGGCCTCCGTGCAGACGGTTCGCGGCTGCCCCAAGCATTGCTCTTTCTGCTCCGTGTGGCGCACCGATGGCCAACGTCCAAGACAGCGGAGTTTTGAGACCGTCATTGAGGAGATTGTCCAGTTGCGGCGGAAGGGCTTCCGCTATATCGCGCTGGCGGACGACAACTTTTATCCGGTGACGTTGACCGATCTGCGGCTTGCGCGGGAGCAGAAAAACTACGCCAAGCTGGCCGAGCTGGAGCAGATCCGCAGCGACAAATTCGCACTGATGGCGGAGCTGGCCAAGCTGCCGAAGAACATGGTCTTTTTCACCCAGATCACCATGGAATCGGCAGAGGATCCCGACTATCTCAATGCCATGCGGAAAGCCAATATAAAGGGCGCCTTGGTTGGTGTCGAGGCCGTGACCCCCGAAGGCCTGAAATCGGTCTTCAAGGAGTTCAACCTGTC
The DNA here is from genome assembly GCA_963745725.1 of uncultured Acidobacteriaceae bacterium. Lineage (GTDB taxonomy): Bacteria > Acidobacteriota > Terriglobia > Terriglobales > Acidobacteriaceae > PALSA-350. The sequence goes on along the minus strand of CAVUYJ010000008.1, from coordinate 440,603 downwards.
GGGCGAGGGCCTGGTGAAGCAGCTGCAGACCTTCCGCTCACATGGGCTGCATATGTTAGGGTCCTTCATCTTCGGGCTTCCTTCGGATAAGCCAGACACCTTCAAAGCCACGGCTGACCTGGCCTCTCGTGCTGGGCTCGCCTTTGCCCAGTTCGTGATGTTGACGCCTTTTCCGGGGACGGTGGATTTTTTGCGTTGGGAGAAAGAGCAGGAAAAGACGCCGGTCTATGTCGAGGGCATTCCGGTAACGCGCTTTTGGCTGATTCCCGCCGCGACCCGGCCGAAGATGTTCATGCCCCATCCCCTGATGAGCTCGCAGGAGATCAGCAACCGAACCCAGGGTGTGTGGGACCGTTTCTACAGCTTTTCCTCCATTTGGAAGCGTTCCGAGTGCACGCCCACGTTGCGCTCGCGGATTGCCTTTGTGTTCTTGTCCAAGCTTTACCGCAAGATGTACGCCGGCACCGGGATCAGCACCGACAGTGCGCGGCGGAGAAAAGCAAATTCGGGCGCTCGCTGGTTGTCGCGGTATACGCGGAAGTTTTTTACTTCCGAGCCTATGCCTGAGCTGGCCATGCCGGTCTGGACAGCGCGGCCTCCCGCTGCCGTGATCAGTCCGTTTCCGGTTCTGGAGTAGAGGCGTCCCTTGCAAATTGAGTCCCGCAGGGACGGCTGAAAATAGGCCGCGTCGCAAGCCTGGACAACCCTCAGCCGTCCCTGCGGGACTCGATCATGTTGCGTGATGTACCCAGGACTAACGTCCTGGGCCAAGTTCAGACGTCCCTACGGGACTGGGTCGTAAATTCTGTAAGCCAGGCTGTCAAATTGCGCCGTTATGGGGGCCGAATGCGTCTTAATAACAGGTAAAATAAGCTATGCGGCGCAGGCTAGTTCCTTTCGTTCAAGTCGCGTTCGGCCTTGTGGCATCCGGTCTTTTGCATCCGCCTGCCTCGTTAGCCCAGCACATCGGTCTGGGCGCATCAAACTCGTCTTCACATATTGGCTTGGGTGCCACGCTCCCAGGTCCTTCGCGCGGTTCCAGTCTCCCTTCGGGGCCGATGGCTTTGCGCCCGGGGGTTCGCTTTCCATCAGTTCCGATTCATGAAGGGCAATACCGGCCTCCCGCGGGCCCGTCCCACCGGCCTGATAATGACCGGCACGGCGTGGGATATCGTAGCCATGACCCTTACATCTACGCCGGATACACCTGGTTGAACCCGCTGGGGTATGGCCTTCCGGTGGCATCTGGTGGGCTGGCCTACGATAACGGCCAGGACTCCACAAGCGGCCCCCAACAGGCAGATTATGCTGAACAGCCGCCGGCGGATTACGCACCCGAACCTCCAGCCCCGCAAGTGGCCGACAATGCTCTGCCGATGTTTCGCCCCCCGTATCAGGGGCAAGCCGACACAGCTCCGATCAGCGCTCAACCCGCCACTATTTTAATTTTTAAAGATGGCCGCCCAGCCGTACAGGTTCATAGCTACGCACTTACCGCCAATACGCTCTATGCCTTAGACGGCGACTCCCACAAGGAGATACCGCTCTCGCTGATCGACGTGCAGACGACGGTCGAAGCTAACCGTGCCGCCGGTGTGGATTTTGCCCTGCCCACCAGCCGCTAAAAAGATACGTAGCCGTTGCTGTATCTTTCTACAACTTTCGTAAGTACGTGAAGTGCCTCAATCTGCAACCTTTGTGCGATCATATTGTGCTTTCGCAGATGCTAGCCTTGCTCTGCCATGAAGCAACAAATTCGTCTTATCGCATGCTCGCTGCTCCTCCTCAGCCCGGCCGTAAGCCTGGCTGGCAAGAAGCCTGCTCCCCCACCGCCAACCAGTCCGACGAAGATCACACCGGACGCGGCGGCTTTTCTGGACAATGCGCTCGACGTCATGCGGCAACATGCCCTGCATGGACAGAGCGTTGATTGGACGGAGGTGAGGACGGAAGCCTTTAAACGCGCGGGCGGCGCTTTCAATCCCATCGACACGTATCCGGCGATCTACTGGGCGCTGGTACAACTCGGTGATCCGGGCGCGCACCTTCGCTTGCCCCCCGGCCTTTACCCCGACCAGATCGCACTGCTGCAACAGGCGGAGCGCGATGCGCTCAACAACGCGCCTGCGGCTGCGCGCGAGCAAACCTCCATTCCCACGCCCTTTACCAGCCGGCGCTTGCCCGAAGGGCATATCGTAACTGTGCAAGGTAGAAATTTCGGCTACGTCGTACTGCCGCGTTGTTCGGCTAAGGATAACGACGGCCTGCTACTGTACGCGGCCGATGTGCGCCGCATCCTGACGGATCTCAGCGCGCAAAGCCCTAAGGGATGGATCGTTGACCTGCGGGGCAACACCGGCGGCAACATGTGGCCGATGCTGGCCGGCATTGGACCGATTCTGGGCGATGGCAGCGTGGGCTCATTCGTTGCCAACGACGGAAACGTCAGCTGGTTCTATCAGGACGGCAAAACCGGCACGCGCAATCCCGCGGGCCTGGAAACAGTTTCCTTGACGCTGCAAGAGGAGCCCGCGCTCCAGACACCGTCGGTTGCTCCTGTCGCCGTTCTGGTGGACAACAGCACGGCAAGTTCAGCCGAGGCGATCACCATTGCTTTCCACGGCCGCCCCGCGAGCCGTTCCTTTGGAAGCCGTACGGCGGGCAAATCTACTGCCGTGCAGCCCTTCAAGCTGGATGACGGAGCAGAACTCTACCTCACGACCGCGATCGACGCCGACCGCAGCGGCAAGGCCTACCCAGACGGGTTTACCCCTGACCAGGTAGTGTCCTTCAACGGCGGCAGCATGCCACAGGAGAGCAATGATCAGGCCTTGTTGGCGGCACAGACCTGGCTGGTGGCAAGTACCACCACCGTTGCACCACAGGCGCCCGCAGTACTCAACACCAAGACACGGCGCAGGAAGGCTGGAGTCCAGCGGAAGCTGGCTTCTACTACCCCGCCGCCCGCACAGCAGCCGAGCAGTGCGCCGGCGGTAGCCGCGGTGCAGACGCCAACCAGCGCTCCAGCAGCGGCGCCCGTAGAGGTTCCCGCGGCGGCACCAGCAGCCGTTGCCGCAGCTCCTGTTCCCGCAGTTGTTGCTCCGGTTGTTGCTCCGGTTGTTGCTCCAGCGGTTATTGCTCCAGCGCCAGCGGTTGCTGAGGCCCCGGCGGCGGCAACAGTTCCCGAGGTCCCGGCTGCCGCAGTTGCACAGACCCCGAACAGCGCAGACGTCGCGACGCCGATCCAAGCCATAGGCAACCCTCCGGCCCCGGCAGCCCCTCCAATACCAGATACCGCAGCCCAGGCTGCTCCGGCGGCAGTCGCGCCTCCGCAGATGGTGGCCAGCACTACCCCGGCAGTTGCGCCTGCGCCGGCACCCAAGCCTAAGCCGCAACACAAAAAGGTTGTAGTGCACGAAGGCAGCTAACGAATTAGGCTAACTACATCGACGTTCTCCCCGTTTGGGGAAAGGTGCTTGAAAGTGCACCTCGAACGGACCGAATTTCCTGTTTCGCTTCATGAGACAGGGCCGCGTGTGCGGCTTTCTCCAAGGAAAGCCGCATGATTTTCGGCAACGCCCTGGAACTCGACAGGAAATTCGGGCCAAGCGCACCCATCTGAGGTGCGCCTTCTTATTTATATTGGGACAATGGCGAAGGTGGTGGCCCTGTTCAGCGCAGAACAGGGAGCGGCGGACCGGCTGATTCCACGCTGGATCGTGCTGCGCGCACTGGGGCTGATTTACTGCTCGGCTTTCGTCTCTCTCCTGTTTCAGATTCGCGGATTGATCGGGCCTGCGGGCATCCTGCCTGCAGACAGGTACCTGGCAGCAGTTGCGCAATCGTTTGGGCCCGGGGTCCGCCTCTGGTTCGCTCCAACGGTGTTCTGGCTGTCCAGCGGCTCACACATGCTGATGGCGATGTGCTGGCTGGGATTGGCCGCTTCCCTGCTGCTGACGGCCAATTTATGGCCACGCGCCATGCTCCCTACTCTGCTTCGTCTGCTTTCTTTCCTTCGTCAGCGCGGCCCAGGACTTTTCCGGATACCAATCGGACGGCATGCTGCTCGAAGCAGGATTTCTGGCCATGTTCTTTGCGCCGCCGGGCTTAAGGCCGGGACTCGGCTATAGTCATCCGCCATCGCGGGCCAGCCTGTTCCTGCTGCAATGGGAGTGGTTCCGCATCTACTTCGAATCAGGCCTGGTGAAGCTGCTGAGCGGCGACACAGAATGGCGCCATCTGACCGCGATGGACGAGTACTACCAGAACGGTCCCCTGCCCACCTGGATCGGTTGGTACATCCAGCACCTGCCGCACTGGTTTCATTGGACGACGGCGCTGGCCACGCTGGTGATGGAGCTAGGCATTGTCTGGATGATCCTGCTTCCCCGCCGTTGGAGGATTATCTGTTTCCTTATCGTGACTCCGTGGGAGATTGGAGTGATCTTCACCGCCAACTACACCTTTCTGAACTACCTGGTTCTGGCGCTGGGATTTCTCTTGTTAGACGACCGCTTCTTCAGCCGGTGGGTAAAGATCAAACCGGAAGAACGAGAGAACTCCACCAGCGCGCGCGGACATTGGCGAATTTCGGGCTCGCCGTCAGCGCTGTGCTGCTCACCCTGGTTGCCTATGTAACCACCGTAGAACTCTTCTCCATGGTTTTCGGCCGCTTGCCGTTGCCAATGCAGCCGGTGACCATGCTCGAGCCTTTCCGCATCGCCAACCAATATGGCCTGTTCGCGGTCATGACCCGGGGACGTTACGAGATCGAGTTTCAGGGGTCTCGCGACGGCCATGAGTGGGTCGCCTATCCCTTCCGCTTCAAACCGCAGGCGCTCAACCAGGCGCCCGGCATCTATGCCCCCTATCAGCCCCGCTTCGAGTGGAATCTGTGGTTCGCTTCGCTCGGATCCTGGCAGCAAAACCCCCTGGTACCGCGGACCGAAGAGCGCCTGCTGACCAACGACCCTGACGTGCTGGCGCTCTTTGCCGGCAATCCCTTCGCCGGTGCCCCTCCCCGCCAGGTACGCGCCGTGCTTTGGCAATACTGGTTTACCTCGATGACGGAAAAACGCTCGACTGGCGACTGGTGGACGCGGAAGCTGCTGGGGGTGTACGCCCCGGTGCTGGAGCGTGATGCCGCGGGTACCGCCGGCATTGTTGCGATGCCGGATGCGCTGCCCATCCACGACTAGCTAAGTCCAACGACTCGGCAAGTTAAAATAGGCGGCAGGGTAACTATGTTTTCTCCGCTCCCAACCCGGCGCAGATCGATGGATTCGACCCTACTCTCGATCGCAGCCCATGCGGCTGTGGCCGGACTGGTGGTCTTAAGCCTGCGCATGCATCCAGTGCATGTTTTCAGCCTCCCCGGCACGAACCTGGGCACGCGGGTCGAACTCAGCTATATGCCGGGACGTGCGCCTGTGCCGGCGCCTCATCCGCAACCTAAGGTGAAGCCGAAGGCCGTTTCCGGGCCACCCATTACCCCGTCCACCGCTGTGGCGAAAGCAGTGCCGGATAACGTCCATCTTCCGCCATTGCCGCACCTTACGGTGACGGAAGCCGCGCCGTCGCCCAATATTGCCTCCCCAGCATCCGCAGTGCCGGATTCCAGTAGTGGATCCGACTCCTATGGCTCGGGTTCCATACAGATAGCCCTCACTACCTATTCCCCGAGCCCGGTGCCCGATCTCTCAGCCCTTCCCCATGGCGTCCAGGGCGACGTGGTGGTCGACGTGACTATCGATCCCACGGGTAAGGTTGCCGAGCTAGCCGTCCTCCATACGCTTGGGTACGGCATCGAATCCAGTGTGATCGGGACCCTGAAGACCTGGACCTTTCGTCCCGCGACCAAAGACGGCAGCCCCATTGCCAGCGTGCAGGAGCTACACTTTCACTTTGGTCCGGTTTAGCGGTACACCGTAAGTAAACACCTATTAAAAAGCCCAGGAACGAAAGCAACCGTTTTCATGGTGCGTTCATCCACACTATCCATTGGTCATATCGAGAGGACAACCGGGCCATTGCGAATGAGTGTGCGGATACTGCTGGTGGATGACAACCATATTCAGTCGGCCACCCGCCGGGCAATCCTGGAGGGTGCCGGCCGGGAAGTCTGCATAGCCCAGCAAGGTCAGCAGGCACTCGAAAGGCTGAACGAGCCGGGGACATTGCCTCCTATTGGCTTAGTGATCACCGACCACCTGATGCCGGTGATGAGCGGGCCGGAATTTGTCGCCGAGTTACGGCGAAGCGGATATACGCTACCTGTCATCGTGCTGAGCGGCTTTCCGGATGCAGAAACCGCCTACCAAGGGCTGAATGTGGTTTTCCGCCTTAAGCCATTTGATCCGGACAGCCTTATCAGATTGGTTCAGGATCTGCTTGGCGAATGCATGCGCCGGTCGGCATAACACCTCCAACACAAGGAAACAAATGAGGAGCGGGCGAAGAAAGACGCACCTCAGGGGCTAAAGAGTCTGCCTAGGACTAGACCGCAGATCTCTCCACTGCGCTACCCCGGATTTCCTGTTGATGTTGGTGGCGTTGGCGAACTTCCTGCGGCTTTCCTTACTGAAAGCCGCATACGCTGTCGTTTCGAGTGCTGCGTGGCAGGAAACCCGGGTACGCTCCTAAGGAACAAACAAAGAGTGTGGTGCCGCACCTCCGGCGCTCGGCCGCCTGCCTATGGACCCAGCCCTTCCGGGCTGGGCTGATTTTTGGCGCCGGCCCTCTGGGCCTGGATTGCAAACACCGCTTTCCCTTGTTCATTTCTCCCTCGACTTGCCGCAGGCAAGTCAGCTGCTCGGGATGACAAAGGAATGGACAACGGTTCCTTAAAGAGTTGTTGTGGACCGAGGCGTTTTTCATCACTTTCGGTGGGGCTTCTTCTTCTACCTATAGAGGCCGGCATTGCAGTTAGCCGTCTGCCTCTGCGACAATCGGGGAGGGTTTGTGGCCCTACCATGCCGGAATTTGGAAGCTTTTCTCTTCTCCTCGCTCTCGTCCTGAGCGGCTACACCTTGATGGCCGGCGGGATCGCGTTGCGGCAACTGGCCACCGGATTCCGCGGCCGGATTTCCGCTGACAGGCTGGCGGAAACCGCCCGAAGAGCCGGAATCGGCAGCTTTGTTGCCGTCACCTGCGCGGCCTTCGCCTTGGTCTATACCGCCTTTACCAACGACTTCTCCGTCTCCTACATCCTGCATCACTCCAACCGCGCCCTGCCCGGACCCTACAAGTTCGCCGCCCTCTGGTCTGGCCAGGAGGGATCCCTGCTGCTGTGGGCCTGGCTGCTCACCGCCTACGGGTTTGTGCTCCGCATGCGGCATAAAGTGGACGTTACCCTCACCGCCTACGCGTCCACAATCCTGGCCGGCATCCAGATCTTCTTCCTGCTGCTGTTGAACTTCGCCGCGCCTCCGTTTGCGTTGGTGCAGGGCCAACAGCCGGCGGATGGCTTCGGCCTCAATCCCCTGCTGCAGTATCCGGAGATGGTGATCCATCCCCCGATGCTTTACCTGGGCTATGTGGGCTTCAGCGTGCCATTTGCCTTCGCCCTCGGCGCATTGATGATGCGCTATCCGGGCGAGAAGTGGATTCACATTACCCGCCGCTGGACCATGGTGACGTGGCTATTCCTCACCTGCGGCATCTTCCTGGGCGCACACTGGGCGTACTCGGTATTGGGTTGGGGCGGCTACTGGGGCTGGGATCCGGTCGAAAATGCCTCGCTCATGCCCTGGCTCACGGGTACCGCCTTTCTGCACTCGGTGATGATGCAGGAAAAGCGCGGCATGATGAAGAACTGGAACGTCTGGCTGATCTTCAGCACCTTCATGCTGTGCATCCTGGGAACCGACCTGACCCGTTCCGGCTTGGTGAGCTCCGTTCACGCGTTCGCCCAGTCCTCTATCGGCACATGGTTTACCGGCTTCCTGGTGGTTGTTCTGTCCATTTGCCTGTTCACTTTCCTCCTGCAGCGGGATCATCTCAAGTCAGAGCACAAGCTGGAATCGCTGGTGTCCCGCGAGTCGAGCTTCCTGTTCAACAACCTGGTCCTGCTGGCAGCCTGCTTCACCATCCTGTGGGGCACGCTGTTCCCCATCATTTCGGAGTACGTGCAGGGCAACAAGGTCACCGTCGGCGCGCCCTTCTTTAACCGGGTCGCGCTGCCCATCGGGCTCTTTCTGCTCTTCCTCACCGGGATTGGCCCGTTGCTGGCGTGGCGGAGCGCATCCTTCAAGAGTGTCCGGCGCAACTTTATCCTGCCCACTGCCGCGATCGTGGTCACTGCGATCGTGCTGATGGCCGCCGGACTTCGCCCCTGGAACGATCAGGCTACCTTCTACTCACTGGTCGCCTTCTCCCTCGGAGCTGGTGTGGTCACAGCCATCTCGTCTGAATTTCTCCGCGGTGCTTCTGTCATTCGCAAGCACACCGGGCAAAACCTGTTCTCCTCCATGGTTCAACTTACCCGGCGCAATACACGTCGCTATGGCGGTTACCTGGTGCACTTCGGCGTGGTTGTGATCTTTATCGGTATTGCCGGCGGTGCTTTCAAGCAAAACGTCGAGCAGGAAATGAATGATGGTCAAAGCATAACCATTGGACCCTACAAGATCGTAGAGAACAGCTTCAGCCAGGATTCGAACCCGAATTACGACACCGAGTTCGCCCTGCTCGATGTTTATCGCGGCAACAAGAAAATTACCCAGCTTGCCCCCGAAAAGCGCTTCTACGCCTCTTCGCAACAGCCGGAGACCCGGGTCGCGAATCACTCCACGCTGGCGTGGGACCTGTATGTCATCTATGCCGGGAAGAACCCTGATAGCGGCTTGCCGATTATCAAAGTGTTTCTGAACCCGCTCATGGCCTGGATCTGGATTGGCGTCGTCATCGTCGCCCTTGGCACGCTGCTCGCGCTCGCTCCCAATTTGAGCGCCGCCCTGGCTTCGAGCCGAACGCGCGGTGTTGCCGAGACCGTGAAGCCGCTTGCACCGCAGTTGCTGGATGAGCAGGAAGTTGCCGTCGCCGGCAGAGGTCACGATTGATCAAACGCAGTATGCTCGTCCGTATCTCCCAACTGGCTTTGGTGTGCGTACTGATTTCGGTCACGGCGGGGGCCACCGACTCCGAGGCCCGATTCAAGAAAGACAGCCACGAGCTGATGTGCGGCTGCGGCTGCAATCAGCTCCTGGGCGAATGCAACCATGTAGGCTGTCCGTCTTCCCCGGTAATGCTGTCGCAGCTGTCAGCAAGTATTGCCCGCGGCGATAGCGACGACGCTATCTTCCACCAGTTCCAGGAGCAATATGGGCCGGTGATTCTCGCCTCGCCCATGTTCACCCGGTTTAACCATTTTGCGTGGGTCATGCCGCCGCTGGTGCTGTTTCTGGGGATCGCTGGAGTATTTGTCATTGTCCGCAACTGGAAGATGCGCACCGTGGCCACTCCGCCAGAACCGGATACGCCCGGCTTTGCCGCCACCCGTGATCGCATCCGCCGCGAGACCCAAATATGAGCACCATTGCCTGTGGCGTGCTTCTGCTCGCCATCTTTACCTTCGTCTTTTACCCCCAGCGCCATACTGCACGGCAGATTCCGAAAACACGCCTCGACTTCCTGCGCGAACAGAAAGACGTGCTATACGACAATCTTCGCGACTTGAATTTCGAATACAGCGCGGGCAAGTATACGGCTGAGGATTACACGGCCCAGCGTGCTGCTCTGGAGAACGAGACCGCCGGGGTGGTGGCGGAGATTGAGCAGTTGGAGCTGCACCTCACGCGTTCCTAAGCCGTGCCGCTCACAAGAAAGATGAAAATGAAACCGAATCCCTTTTCGCGCAGAAAATTTGCGATCGCGATCGCGCTCTGCGCCCTGTTTGCCGCTGCTGCGTCCGCAGCCACCATTACGGGTACCGTCACCAACGGTACCACCAAGACTCCTGCAGCTGGAGACACCGTCACGCTGATTGCACTGGACCAGAGCATGCGCGAGATCGCGCGCACGACGACGGACGCGCAGGGCCACTTTTCGATCGATGCACCCGACCCGGGCATGCACCTTATACGGATCGACCATCAGGGTGCTGGATACTTTCAGCCGGCGCCGCCCAATACCCCCAACGTGAATGCCCAGGTGTTTGATGTCGCGGCTACTGTGGCGGGCGTGAGCACGGTGGCCAATGTAATGCGGGTCGAGACTGACCAGCAGGGGCTTCGCGTAACACAGAGTTTTTTCATCAAGAACGACTCCAGCCCACCGCGTACACAATTCGGCAAGCGTTCTTACGATTTCTTTTTGCCTCCCAATGCGGTGATTGAAGGTTCGGCGGCGATGGCTCCGGGCGGTATGCCGGTGCAGTCATCGCCTGTGCCTTTGGGGGAGAAGGGGCATTATGCCTTCCTCTTTCCGTTGCGTCCCGGGGTGACACAGTTTCAGCTCAGCTATCATCTGCCCTACTCCGGCAGCCTTGCGTTTGATCAGCACTTCGCCGGCCCGACCGATAGCTTCGTAGTAATGATGCCCAAGAGCATGAGCTTCAAGGCGGGCGAAGGGGTTTCGTTCCAACAGCTGAATGAGACGCCAGGCGCGCTCACCTATTTGGCGCGCAACGGCACCCCGGCTCATCCTTTTGCGTTCACGGTCTCCGGTTCCGGCGCCATGCCCCGCGATACGCAGGCCGAAAGCCAGGGTAACGACGGCGGAGGGAATGCAGCAGCAAATGATACCCGCCCCGGGGGCGGCCTTGGCGTACCTATCGACACGCCCGATCCGCTGAATAAGTACAAGTGGTGGATCCTGGGGGGCATCACGCTGGTGTTCGCCGTGGGCGCGGGATTTTTGTTGCGCCGGCAGGGCGAGGCTCCTGCTCCAGAGGTTGCTGGTGCTGTTCCGAGTCTGCCGAATCTCTCAGGCGGTGGATTGCTGGCGGCGCTCAAGGACGAACTCTTCGCCCTGGAGACAGACCGTCTTCAGGGAAGGCTTACCGACTCAGAGTACGAGCAGCACAAACAAGCGCTGGAACTGGTTCTTCGCCGGGCTCTGGCGAAAAAACCTGCCTGATAATGTTGGGTTTCCCTCTGAGATTGGCTGCTGATGGGGCGAACTGCAGATCCCTCGGATTTGCAGTTCGCCTCATCAGCAACTAATCTCAAGGTCTTGCAGGATCAGCCTGACTCAAGAATGATGTTGGCGTACTGCGTCGTGTCGCCGGTGCGGATCAGGCCGATCGCTTGCGGCACTCTTCTTTTGAAGACCACATGCGGCTCGTAAATAATCGGCGTACCGTGCAGCGCGGATGTAAACGCATCCTTGGTCTTTGGCTGGTTTTCAGAAAGAAATTCCTCGGCCATGAATGCTTGCGCAATGACGAAGTTCCTGGTCAGCGCGTGCAGTACGTCCAACACCTTAGGAATGTCATCCACTAACGAAATATCTACCGTTTCAACCTGCGGCCAAAAAGGAAACCCCCGGTCGGAAATGACCAGGGTATTCGTATGCCGGATCCGGCACAGAAGAGAATTAAGGGCGGGATTGAGAATGCCTGTTTTAAGCATGTCTTACTTTAGTAACTAGAGCGAGACACCACGCTTCCACGGAATAAAGTCGTTCTGGTCCAGCTTCTCAGCCTTCGTCCGCACCTTACCGCTGGCCACATCCACAATCAAATCGAGCATCGACTCGCCCACTCGCTCGATCGTTGTTTCCCCGCGGATAACCGCGCCGGTGTCGATATCAATGATGTCCGACATGCGTTCCGCAAGACGGGTATTGGTGGACACCTTAACCACCGGCGCAATCGGATTACCCGTCGGGGTTCCCAATCCGGTGGTGAAAACGACCACATTGGCGCCCGCCCCCACCTGCGCGGTCACACACTCAACATCATTCCCCGGAGTACACAAAAGCGCCAGGCCGGGCGTGACATCATATTCGGGGTAGTCAAGCACCGCACAAACAGGTGATGTGCCACCCTTCCTCGCCGCCCCGGCGGACTTCATCGCATCGGTGATCAATCCATCTTTGATATTTCCGGGAGAGGGATTCATCTCGAAACCGGAGTGGACTGCCTTCGCCCGGGCAGCGTAATCACGCATGAGCTGGATGAACCGATCGCCCTGGCTCGCGTCCACGCAGCGATTGATAAGGTTCTGCTCCATCCCACACAGCTCAGGAAACTCTGACAGGATTGACTTCCCGCCGAGCACAGCGAGCATGTCAGAAACATGCCCGAGCGCGGGATTGGCCGAAATACCGGAAAATCCATCCGACCCGCCACACTTTAAAGCAACGGTGAGCTTGCTCAGAGGAGCGGGTTTCCGCGTAAGCCGGTTCGCTTCCACCAGGCCCTCGAAGGTCGCGCGAATGGCATCAGAAAGCATGTCCGATTCAAGCCCGGACTGCTGTTGCTCAAACATCAGCACCGGCTTGCGCAAGGCCGGGTCCCTCTGGCGAAGCGCGTCCATCAGGATCGAAGGCTGCGCGTTCTGGCAGCCGAGACTCAACACCGTGGCGCCGGCAACGTTGGGATGATGAATATAGCCGGCAAGCAGCCCGCAAAGCGCTTTCGCATCCTGCCGGGTCCCCCCGCAACCGCCCTCATGCACCAGGAACCTGACCCCGTCAACATTAGGAAACACCCGTTCTGTCGAAGCGAGATCCGCGCGCTCAGTGGCGCGCGAACCCTGATGGTGCTGCTCAATGAGTTGCCGTACTTGCTGCCGGTAAAGTTTCGGGCGTCCGTAGCCAAGCTCTTCCTCAAAGGCGTCGCGGAGCGCTTCCACATTGCGGTTTTCGCAAAACACCAGCGGAATCACGAGCCAATAATTGCGCGTGCCCACCTGGCCGTCCGCACGATGGTAACCATCAAAGGTACGCGATGACCAGGCCGAGACGTCGGGCGCGGTCCAGGAATATTCGCCGACCTTGGGACCAAAACCGGAGGCGTCGTGCTGCACGTTGCGCGTGCTAAGCAGGCCACCACGAGGGATCGGCTGGCGGACCAGGCCAACAATTCCGCCATACATGATGACCTCATCGCCGATGGCGAGATCGCGGATGGCAAACTTTTGTTTGGCAGGAATGTCGGAGACCGGAATATACTGCTCTCCGGTGAACGTGATGGCTTGCCCGGCCGGAAGGTCGGTGAGGGCTACAAGGACATTGTCTTGGGGATCGATCCTGAGGATTTTTTCGGCAGCCATTTCTTTCCGCCGGCACTCTGCCGTAGATATAGACTCAATGTAGCTCTTAATGTATCGACGGTCAAACCACCGGCCGCGCGATCTATCCTGAAAGAACACAGTCCCGCATGAGTTCTTCTATTTTCGATTTGCAGGGAAAGACCGCCGTCGTTGTCGGCGGCACCACCGGCATAGGCCACGCTCTCTCTCTTGGATTGGCAGACGCGGGCGCGGATGTAATCGCCTCTTCCAGAAGACCGGAACAGGTGGAGCAAACCGCTGCCCAGATCGAAGCCAAAGGGCGTAAGACACTGCGCCAAACCTCGGATGTGCACGATCGCGCCACGCTGGAAGCGCTGCGCGATGCAGTCCTGGGGGCATTCGGCAAAGTGGATATTCTGATCAACTGCGCCGGAATCACCAAGCGCGCACCCACCATCGACTTTCCAGAAGCGGATTGGGACCAGATTATCGACACCAATCTGAGCGGCACGCTACGGGGTTGCCAGGTTTTCGGCAAGCCGATGCTCAGCCGCGGTTACGGACGCATCATCAACATTGCCTCGCTTTCCACTTACGTGGGACTCTTCGAGGTGGCCGCTTACAGTGCCAGCAAGGCCGCGGTCGGCGCGCTGACCAAGGTCCTGGCCGTGGAATGGTCCCGCCAGGGAGTGCTGGTCAATGCCATTGCCCCCGGGGTGTTCCGTACCGACCTAAACGCGAATCTGTTGGACAGTACTGAGCGTGGAAAGGAATTCAAGATGCGGACTCCGATCGGCCGTTTTGGGAAAACAGAAGAATTGGTGGGTGCGGCGGTGTTCCTCGCCTCCGATGCGGCTTCGTATGTATCGGGCGAGATACTCGTGGTCGACGGCGGCTTTCTGGCCAGCGGAGTCAACCAATAACGATGGAATACAGGAAGCTCGGCCAGACAGACCTCAATCTCTCGTTGGTTGGCTTTGGCAGCGCTACGCTGGGGGGCGTATTCGGCAACGTCGAACCCGCGGACGGGATCCGGGCCGTTCATCTTGCCGTGGACAGCGGCATCAACTTCTTCGACTCTTCTCCCTACTACGGGATTACGCTTTCAGAAACGCGCCTGGGGGAAGCCTTGGCGGGCAGGCGCGAGCGCGTGGTGCTGGCGACCAAGTGCGGGCGTTATGGAGTTGACCAATTCGACTTTTCGGCCAAGCGTGTCACCGCCAGCATCGAAGAGTCACTGCGACGGTTGCAAACCGACTACATCGATCTGTTTCAGGTGCATGATGTGGAGTTTGGCGATGTGGAGCAGATTATCCATGAGACCCTGCCCGCCCTGCGGCAGTTGCAGAAGCAGGGCAAGGCGCGCTACATCGGCATCACGGGATATCCACCGAAGCTGTTGAGGCGCATGGCCGAGGCTGTCCCGGTCGATAGCATCCTTACCTATTGCCACTACAACCTGATCAATACGGATATGGACGGCGTGCTGGCTGGTTTCGCAAAAGAACGCGGAATCGGGCTGATCAATGCGTCCGGTCTGTGCATGGGGATCTTGACCGAGCAAGGGCCGCCGGACTGGCATCCCGCACCTCAGGAAGTGAAGGATGCCGGCAAGAGAGCTGCAAAGTTCTGCCGCGACCATGGAGCGGATATATCAAAACTGGCCCTGCGGTTTTGTCTCGATCATCCCTTCGTCTCCAGCACGCTCATCGGGATGTCCTCTACCCGTGAGGTGGAGACCAGCTTGGAATTACTGCGGAGTACAACGGACAAAGAGCTACTGGCCCAGGTGGAAGGGATTTTGGCGCCGGTGTTCAATTGTGTGTGGCCGTCGGGACGTCCGGAGAACCAGGCGTAAGGCGTCTCGCTTGAGGGTAGGAAACCGCAGATCTCTCCACTACGCCACGCCGGCCCCAGTATTTTAGGGCAAAGCGATTGTGGGCTGCGCCCATCGTTTTCGGCCCACGTACGCTGAGGCGAACGTGGGGCACCCGTCCAATTTCCTAGGATTTTCGTGCAGCCCTTAAATCCGCCACACTTGAAAGGGAGCAACCATGAAAGCATTCGTGATGAAAGAACCCGGCAACGTGGCAATCGAAACAGTAGCAGATGCAGTCGCTACGAATGATGATGTGTTGCTGAAGGTTCGCATGATCGGCCTTTGCGGAACCGACCTTAGCTCCTATCGAGGCAAAAACCCGCTGATCACCTTCCCGCGCATCCCGGGACACGAGGTGGCCGCGACCATCGCCGAACCCAGCAAAGCGCACCCGGAACTACCCGCGGGCATGGACGTGACTGTTTCGCCGTACTTCGGCTGCGGCCGCTGCCCGGCCTGTCTCAGGGCCAGGCCCAACGCCTGCCAATTCAATGAGACCCTGGGCGTGCAACGCAACGGGGCCATGACGGAATACATCGCCATACCGGCAGCAAAACTCTACCCGGCCCGGCTGAGCATCAAGGAACTCTGCCTGGTGGAACCGTTGACCGTTGGCTTCCACGCAGTAGACCGGGGACGCGTCACGGCGCAGGATGCAGTCGCCATCTTCGGTTGTGGCGGAGTGGGGCTGGGAGCCATTGCCGCCTCCGGATTTCGGGGAGCGAAGACCATCGCCATCGATCTTGATGACGCCAAACTGGCCCTCGCCTTGCGCGCCGGCGCAACCCACAGCATCAACACCAGCAGGGAGCCCCTGCACGAACGTCTGCTCGAACTCACAGCAGGCCGCGGACCGGACGTCTGTATCGAAGCCATCGGTCTGCCGCAGACTTTCCGCAGCGCCGTCGAGGAGGTGGCCTTCACAGGCCGCGTGGTCTACATCGGCTACGCCAAGGAGCCAGTGGCCTACGAAACCAAACTCTTTGTCCAGAAAGAACTCGATATTCTGGGCTCGCGCAACGCCCTGCCGGAAAACTTCCGCGAAGTAATTCGCATGCTCGAGGAGCATCGGTTCCCTGTCGACGAAGCCGTGAGCGCTATCGTGCCGTTGGAACAGGCACCCGCCATGATCAAGGCCTGGAGCGAGAATCCCAACGACTATTCCAAAATCATGGTTCGCTTCGACTAGCTACCCGAAACGCCTGAGATACACCGAGCAAAGCGTAACCGTCTGCTCGGTGTAGGAAACTCCCAAGGACCGGGCAAGGGCTGTTTCTCCGTGAGATCCGACCCACGCGACCAGCAGCAGACGCCGTAGCATGAGGAAGGTGGGAATCTCTTCTTCTTCCGCCCGGCCTACTGCAGTGACCGTTCGATAGCCCTCAAGCCAACACTCGATCAGGCTGGGCACCTGGGGTAAGTGCTCGTAAAACGACACTGCGGCCGCCGCGTCGTACATGATACCAGCTGAACCCGCAGTCATCGAAATCGATCACCTTGATTTCGCCTGTTGTCCACCAGCAAATTGTCCAGGCGCAAGTCGCAATGCGCCAGGCCAAAGCGATCGGGGCCCCTGCCGTAACGAGGCCAGGCGTTCCCGGATCAACTCCGCCGTGCGGCCGAATAAATCGAGACGGCCGGCGTTCATCCCCAGTGCGTCGCGCCACCGGCCCCAATGCGGGGTCTCGCCTAAAGCAGTCTCGAAGTCCCACGTGAAGCGGACAAAACCTTCCGGCCGCTGCCATGTTCTGCTATGCGACATGCATTTGCGCCGTGATCGCTCCCAGGTTCCTGAAACACTGGCGAAGATCCATATCCATCCGCGGATGGCCGCCATTTTCCCACTCAAAAAGAACTACGTTCCGTGTTTCCCCGTCGTCACTTGGCCACCTGCACCCATTCCCCATCGAGCCCCGCGACGGGAATCTGCGTGGCGACCACGCCATCCCGGCGCAAAGCGGCCAGCCATGCCATCTCCGAAGCTAGCGAGCTCTTCGACTGATATCCCGGCCGCTGGATGCGCAACGCCCATCCTCTGCCAGAGGGCGCTTCTACTTTGTAAATCTCATTCTCAGAAAGGCTGACGAGGTGGACGCGCGCGTTTCGGGGAAGATCGTAAAGGCCAAGCGCCTGCTCGGCCAGCTGAGTTGCGACCACTGTGCCCTCTCCTTCCTCACTTTACACGGTCGATAAAATCCTTTGACTTCCCCTCGCGACTTCCCCGCAAACTAAGGACATCGCTCTTCAGGCCTTTCCCGGATTCATCGTCGCTCGCAAATTTCAGTCACCTTGAACCAGTTTTCTGGAGACGCACCACTGCCGCCTGAGACCACAGCTGTACTTGCATCCGACTTTCCCGCGACGCGAGCAGAATATGGCCTACGCCATAACATTCTGACGCCCTGGGAAACGCTGGCCCAGTCCGTGGCCGCCATCGCACCCACCACCTCGCCCGTGCTCACCATTCCGCTGGTGTTTGCCCTGGCCGGCAATGGAACCTGGATCGCGTACGCGCTGGCCACCGTCCAGGTCACGCTCATTGCCCTGCTGATCGGTGCCCTCGCGCGACGTTCCGCTTCTCCCGGCTCGCTTTATAGCTACGCCACAGATTCGCTACCGCCGGTGTTTGCGAGCGTCGCGGCGTGGGCCCTGCTTCTTGGCTATGTCGCCACCGGCTCCTCGATCGTCGGCCGGCTTCGCCCTGTACGCCAACGTGCTGCTGAAGGCATCCACAGGGCACATCGTGCCCCCTTCCTTACTGGTCCTGGTGGCTGTGGTCGGCGCCGCGACCATGGCCTATCGCGACGTAAAGCTTTCCGCGCGAGCCATGCTCTGGCTCGAAGGCGCGTCGGTCGCGTGCATCGTGATGGTGCTGCTGATGGTGTTATGGAAGAACGGTCTTCACCTCGATTGGCCTCAATTGCGGTTGCAGGGCAGTTCGATCTCGGGTATCCGCCTGGGCCTGGTACTGGCCATTTTCAGCTTCGTTGGCTTTGAGAGTGCGACCGCGCTCGGCCACGAGGCCAAAGAACCGCTGCGCACCATACCCCGCGCCGTTTTGCAGTGCGCGCTGGGCGCGGGCGCTTTTTTTATCCTGGCAGCTTACGCCGAAGTGCTTGGCTTTCGCGGCACGGGCCTTGCGCTGGACAAGGCCGATGCGCCCGTGCACGTGCTCGCCAACCAGGCCGCGGTGCCGGTGCTTGGCATCCTCATCGACGCCGGCGCCATGGTCAGCATGTTTGCCTGCGGCCTGGCCTGTATCACGGCGGGTGCGCGCATTCTGCTGCTCATGGCCCACAACGGGCTGGTGCCGATTCAGTTTTGCAAGACTCATCAGCGCAACGACACTCCACACCTAGCAGTGCTGTTGACCGCCATTGTGATCGCGGTGCCGACACTGGCGCTCACTCTCCTGGGCTACTCGGGATCCGACATCTACGGCTGGCTTGGCTCCTTTGCGGTCTACGGCTTCCTCACCATCTATGGGCTCACCTGCATTGCGCTGCCGCTGCAATTAAAGAGACAGGGTGCTCTGTCATTGGCGCTGCTGGTGACGGCGATTCTGGCCGGCATCTCAATGGTGATGGCCCTGGCGGGAACTCTGTATCCTGTTCCCGCCGCGCCCTACTCATGGCTGCCGTATCTCTACTTTGTTTACCTGCTCATTACGCTGGTCTTCTTTTTTCGCACCCGGCAAAAGCGAGGGGCCGCAGCGAACGGAATAGACAATCTCCCGTAACGGGATTGGTTCATCGCGAAACGTTGTGTGACCCAAAAGAGTGACGCGAAGCGGTGCCTCAGCTCGACCGGATGTTGCTATCATGAGGGCCATGAAAAAGATTCTGCTGTTCACCATGGTTCTGCTCATTACAGGCTCAGCGTTCGCGCAGCCACACCATCACCATCATCATCGCCACCACCATCACTCGCAAACCCGGTAGTCCGGGAACGATCAGAAGGTTGTTGCCTGCGGGGCAAGCGTCGCCAACCAGCGAAGAACGGCTCCCGAGAGGGGGCCGCGCTGATCTGAGTACACGTGATCAGTGGGCAGGTGCAGTGTTGACACACGGCTATTTCCCGCGAGCCGCAATGCGTTTGCAAATGCCTCGTTTCCACGGCCGTATGCATCCTCTGAGGAGACGATGAGCACGGGCCGCACCTTGAGTGCTTCTATCTTCCCCATGAAGCTCCATTGCACTGCGTTGGCCAGCAATTCGCGCGCCAACCCCTCGCCCGTGCACCCTGCCAAAGGCTCCATTCCATCTCGGTCATAAGCGGCGCTCAACGCCTTGATTTCTGCCTCTTCCCCATCTCTGGACAAAGGCTGGGGGATGCGTCCTCCAAAATCGGCAGCGGAAATGAGCGCAACCCCCATAATGCCCACATCCGCAGCCGCAGCTTGTACTGCCATGAAGCCACCCATGCTGTGCCCGAGGAGCACGATGCGCGATGGATCAAGGCGCAGGATTCTCGCCATTTCGGCTGAGCGGACATAGTCGATCGCTGCGGACGTGTCCTCAATTCCATGAGAAAACGAGAAGTCTCCAGGAGAACCCCAGGAGCCCCGGTAGTCGAAATAGAGGACATCCCATCCGGCGCTGCGAATATCCTGGGCCAGATCGAGATTGCGCTCATTTCCAGGAAACCCATGCAGTAGCACCACCATGGGATGCGGGCCCGGCCCCGAGGCAACATAGACGAAAGCGTTCAGTAGGCCGCCGTGACTGGGAATTTGAAAACTCTGCATGGAGGCACGCTGCCCGCGGCTCAGCGGGGAGAACGTGCATAGGGCCAGGAGAGTGGCAACCGCAATGCGTTGACGAAGCCTCGCCCGGAAGGATGGCTCAATACGGAGATCGGTAGCCCCCACGCAAGGATCAAAAACGAGCCTATGGTTGTGCAGAGCTACCTCCGGGGCCTGTAACTTTTGTAACGAGCGCTTCTATCCTACCGGAATAGGCGCTGGGGCGCCTCACAGAAACGAGGCACAATGGTTACGGCAGACACTGTTACGTTTGATGGATTACTTGCCCAGGTTACGAGTGCGGGGCGACTGCAGTCCCGCAGAGCCTGCCCTGAGCATGTCGAACGGGGACGGCTAAAAATAGGCCGCGATCCAACCCTCCTTCAGCCGTCCCTGCGCGACTCCTTTTGCAAATCCGGTTCTCACACGCGCGCCTCTGAGCCCTTTGTCATGGTTTTCGTCCCAAGGCTAGGTTGTGGTGAAACAGGATTTGATTCGATGCGAGTAGGTCTCCAAATCTGACTCCGCGCGAATGCGGTTCCAAACCTCCTCGGGAATGGAGAGAAAAGCTCGCACCACCTCAGGGTCAAACTGAGATCCCGAGCAACGCCTGATTTCCTCTCGCGCAACCGAGTAAGGGAGTGCGGCACGATAGGGCCGATCCGATGTCATGGCATCCAGGGTATCCGCTACCGCAAAGATCCTCGCTCCCAGGGGGATGTCATCCCCGATCAAGCCTTGGGGATAACCGCTGCCATCGTAGAACTCATGATGGGATAGAACAATTTGAGCAGCGTGAGAAAGAAACAGATGCTGACTCACAAGGTCGTAGCTGATGTTCACGTGCCTGCGCATGATCTCAGTCTCATCGGGGGTCAGTTTGCCTGGCTTCAGCAAAATGGCATCCGGAATCGCAATTTTGCCGATATCGTGGAGAGAGGCGCCCAGAGCCACCTCGCCGAGTTCTTCCTCGTCGCAGTGCATCGCCTGGCCAATCTCTAACGAGTAACGGGTCACGCGCTGGGAATGCCCGGCGGTTTCGTTATCCCGCAGATCCAATGCCCCGCCTAACGCGCGTAGAGTTTGATCGTACATCGACTTAATGCGGGTTACAGCAACCTGGAGTTGCTTCGTTCTCTGGTTCACCAGCTCTTCCAAGACATCGTTCTGATGTCTCAATGTTTGCTGCAGTTCATGAAGTTTGAGATGAGTCTGGATGCGAGCCTGCACCTCTTCCAACTGGAACGGCTTGGTTATGTAATCCGCACCGCCAGTCTGAAACGCTTTGACCTTGTCTTCCTTTGCGTTGAGCGCACTGAGAAAGATAACGGGAGCGCCGGCAAGCTCCGGGTTGGATTTCAACCGCTCGCACACCTCGTACCCATTCATTTCCGGCATGTTGATATCGAGCAGAAACAGATCCGGAGGATTCTGCGCTGCTGCCGCCAGCGCCAGCCGGCCCCGGGGAAACGATCGGATCTTATAACCGCCCACCTTCAGCATATCTTCCAACAGCTTCAGATTGGCGGGCTGATCATCCACCACGATGATGTTCGCAGTTTCAGTCGTTGTCATGGGTTGTTCTTCGTTATTCTGTGCTGCGTTTCTGCGAACAAAAGAGTCAGATCATCGTACTCATAGTTTTCCGCGTGATTCTTCAGCCCGGCCGCCGCGTCTTTGTCGTACGTCTGGACGCTTTGAATTAACGCATCCAAACGGTCCTTCTCGCCTTCCTGCACCGCATCTTGCAACTGGTTGATCAACTCCAGGGGCAGGCCCGCAAGCTGTTCCGAGCTCACGCTCCGAGCCGCTGCCATTTCACGATCGAGGCCTATGAGCTTGTGGAGGGTGATTTGTTCGATTCCGGCTGAGACCTCACCCGGTTCTATGGGTATCTCGAAGCGGAATATTGAGCCCTCGCGCGGGCTGCTGGCAACCGTAATATCCCCGCCCATCAAGCGCGCGTAACTACGGCCGATGGCCAGCCCCAAACCCGTCCCCTCCTGGGCGTTCTGGCCGCGCTTCATCTGATTGAACGGCTGAAACAACTTCTCTTGTTCCTCTACCGAAATGCCCGGACCGGTGTCCTGAACCTGGACGGACAACCAAAGCTGAGCAGCGGCCTTTCGCTGCAGGGTCACGTGCAGCCTCACCTGACCTGCGGAGGTAAATTTGATTGCATTTCCCAAAAGATTGATCAGTACCTGGCGTATCTTACCCGCATCTGCCACAGCGTAAGCTACATATTCCCCGTCAACCAATACCTCGAATTGAAGCGACTTGGCCTGTGCCACAAAACGAAACATCGAGGTGAGACTTTCCACTAGCTGGGAGACGTTAAACGTTGTGGGATTGAGTTCGATGCGGCCAGCCTCGATCTTGGACATGTCGAGTATGTCGGTGATGAGTCCAATCAGGTGTTCCCCGCTCTGGCAAATCGTCTTGAGGTTGGCTTTCGCGTTGCTTCCCAATTCAGGATCCCGTGACATCAACTGCGCCGAACCAAGAATGGCATTCATCGGGGTACGTATTTCATGAGATACCGTCGATAGAAACACACTCTTGGCGCGGCTGGCAGCTTCGGCTTCCGCCGCCGCGACTTCGAGCCGGCGATCAAACCGCTTGCGTTCTGTAATGTCACGCACGGCAGACACGACCAGGGTTCCCTCATCGGTCTCCAATGGGCTTAGGCTTATCTCAATAGGAAACTCGGACCCGTCCTTGCGTAACCCATAGAGCTCTGTGCCGGCCCCCATCGGCCTTACTCGCGGATCGTCAAAGAAATTTATGCGGTGCCCTGAATGCCCGGCGCGGAAGCGCTCCGGTACGAGCATCTCCATCCTCTGCCCGATTAGTTCGTCGTGCCCGAATCCAAACAGGGACTTCATCTGGGCATTGACCAAAACGATTTTTCCTTCTCGATCCACCACCAGCATCGCGTCCGGAGCGGCTTCCAGCAGGACGCGGAACTTGCCCTCGGTCGCCAGCCGCCTGGTCCGGTCCGCAACCTGGCCGAGTTGATTCCCAACCACGGCCATCATTTCTAAAAGCGCATCATCCTGATTTGAGAAATCAACCGCAAAAAACTCCAGGAGCGCGATCAGGTCGCCTCCGCTGAGCACAGGAAACGCGAATGCGGACCGGATCCCAGCTTGTTGGGCAGCTAACCGGCGCGTGAAGTGCGGGTCGTTTGCGACGTCTCTGACCCAAATCGGCCGGGCGCCGGCAATGACCTTGCCAACGAGATCCGCTTCTATCGAAAATCCGCTTGCCTGCGAGGCGGCACGGAATTCATCGAAGCGACGGTCTTGCACCGAATTCCACGAGGAGGCCAGACGCTTCTGGCCGGGGCGCGCTATAAAGGCGTGGCCTAGCGGCCAGCCGGTAAACGCACACACACGCTCTATTGCGAATTGCATTGCCTCTGCAATGCTGGATGCCTGATTAGCGGTGGTCGCAATGTCTTTCAGTAACTCGAGCTGCTTATTTTTCTCCGATAAAGCCAGTTCGCTTTCCTTCAAATTCGTGATATCGAAACCGACTCCGTGAATCGCATACGGGCGGCCGTCCTCGCTTCGAAACAGGCTGGCTTTGCATTGAAACCAGACCACTCTGCCATCTCGTGCCATCACCCTATAAACAGAGTTCAGTGGTGTTCCCAGGGCAAACATTTCTGCTGCCTCTGTGCTCCATCTCTCCTTGTCGTCGGGATGGATATGCTGGTACCAGCGTATTGGGTCTTCCAGCCATTCACCTTGCGTGTATCCAAGCGATGCTTCGACCTGCGGACTCACGTAGGCGTCGCCTATGCCGCCGTCCAGAGAAGCCATGAAAACCACAGCAGGGAGGCGGTCGACCAGTGCGCGATACCTGAATTCTTCGCTCAGTGGATCCGAGCCATTCGCTTGGCCCGCAGAGGGCGCCGGACTTGATGGATCGCTCGGGCCCGACACCTCTGCCAGCGCCTGGAGCGTGGCCTCGATACTCGCCAGGTCGAGAACCGATGGATCCAACTGCGAGTGTGAAGTAAATTCTTGCCGCAAGCCGAGCCCTCGTGGACGTCGCCGGTATATTACGTTGTGCTTGTTCCACCACTCATCTATGCCGCCAACTGGGCTCTTTATTGAGTGAGCCCTGGGTAAACTTGCGCAGAGCGTGAATTGCTTTACCGTACGTGGACACTGCGCTCGCGGAAAGCAACGAGCCAGGGGGCTGATTCATGAAGGGCATAAATTTGTCGGGAAAGCCGGGCATGGTGCAACCAATACAAATGCCACCGACATTCGGGCACCCGCCTATGCCCGCCATCCAGCCACGTTTCCCTACGTTGCACTGAACAACCGGTCCCCAACACCCCAACTTTACGATGCACTGACTGTCGCCGTACCTGGCGGCGAAGTTCGCTTGTTCATAGTAGCCACCCCGGTCACACCCTTCATGGACGGTTTGCCCAAACAGCCAGGTGGGGCGAAGACGTTCGTCCAACGGGATCATGGGAGCTTTCCCTGTGGCCATGTGCAGTAGATAGAGCAAGGTCTCCATGAAATTGTCCGGCTGCACCGGACATCCCGGGACGCACACGATAGGAATGCCCGCCTTCGATTTCCACTGCCAACCTAAATAATCAGGAAGGCCCATGCATCCGGTCGGATTTCCCTCCATCGCATGAATGCCGCCGTAGGTGGCGCACGTGCCGGCAGCCATGACCGCCCAGGCCCTGGGCGCGAGCCGGTCAATCCAATCGCAGGTGAGGATGGGCTGGCCGGTTTTCTGGTCGGTTCCAAACGACGCCCAGTATCCCTCGGCTTTGTTTTTCTCGTTAGGAATCGATCCTTCGATCACCAGAATGAACGGCGCCAGTTCGCCCGCGGCCGCCCGGTGAAACGGTTTCAGGAAGGCTTCGCCGTTTTCATACGAGAGACACGGATTGTGAAAATTTACTTTAGGAATCCAGGGTAGGCCACCCAGAAGAATATCCTCGAGGCTCGGCTGGGTAGCAGCGGTCACCGAGATCGTATCGCCATCGCAGCCAAGACCAGCCGTAATCCAGAGCACATCCATTTCTACGAAGGGTGGAGTGTCGCGATGGAGAGGGTAGCTGGTCATTCGGCCGCTGCTTCACTTTTTGAATCCGCGCTCAATGGCGGCCAATCGGCTGCTCCGGTTGAATCGGGGGTCCGGCATGTATCCAATGCAGGCTTAATCCAGTGAGACACGGATGTTATCGGTCAAAAAGAAACATTCTTTAGGGGGTAATTCTGGCTCGCGCCGCAAATGCAGCGGACGATGATGTATGAACCTGCAACAGATACGGCCTTTAGAGGGTCGATGAGATCAAAAAGAAACCGCGGGGACACTGCACTACCCTGCGGCTTTACACTATGAGCACGAACCATGAACGCATTCTGCTCCCAGTGCAACTCACCCATATCTTGCAATCCAGGGCATGACTGCTGGTGCTCTAACCTTCCGCACACACTGCCGGTCCCCGACCCCGGAACGAGCGGGTGTCTGTGCCGGACCTGCCTGACAAGAAAACAGGACCTCCACGAGACTGCGGCCAAGGTCACCCAAGACGGATAAAGACTTGTGCTAGAGGCCTTTGATCTCCCCGCCGTCCATACGCACTGAAGATCCCGTCATCCACTTGGCCGCGGGGGATACCAGGAAAGCCATCAGATCGGCAATCTCTTCGGGCCTGCCGAAACGACGGATGCCGACTTCTTCCGGAAATTTCTTCATTGCCTCTTCCACGGTGAGGTTGTGTGCCGGGGCCCACTTTTTAAAGAACGACTCTCTGCGTCCGGTCATCACCGCGCCCGGCACCACACTGTTGACCTGCACGCCGTCCTTGATGCCTTGTTCTGCAAAGGCCTTTGCCAGCGCGATGATCGCGGCATTGACCGCGGCGACCGCTGCAAAACCGGGTTTGGGATCGAGAGCCGCGCTCCCGGAAATCAGAACCACGGACCCATTCGAGGCCTTCAGTGCATTCCAGGCTTTGATCGTCAAGCGGCGCGCGCCATGGAGCTTGAGTGCCAAGCCACTCTCCCACTGCGCATCCGACATCTCGAACAGATCAATCTGTGGCACTGCTCCCGCAATGTTGAGCAGGGCATCGATTCTGCCAAAACGATCGAGCGTGCTGTCGACGACGATTTCAGCCGACTGCGGCTCAGCCAGATCGAGCGCGTAGATCTGCGGCTCGGCTCCGGCAGAGCAGACAGCAGCCGCGGTCTTCTGCAACTCCTCCTGATTTCTCGCGACCAGGACAACGGCGGAGAAATCGCGAGCTAACCGCACGGCAGTCGCGCGGCCAATCCCCTGGCTTGCGCCAGTGACGATAGCAACGGAATCGATCTTCATCGGGCAGCTTCCAGAATCACGTCCACCACAAGCTCCGGCGCGGTGTACATAGGCGTGTGGTCTACCCTGTGTGAGCGTATGGTTGCGCCCATCCTTCCAGCCATGAAGCGCTGGGTCTCAGGGATAATCATTCGATCCTCTTCAGCCACTAAATACCACGAGGGGATTGTCTTCCACGCAGGGGCTGGCACCTTTTCCTGAATGCATTGCACCGCGATGGGCCGCTGCACCGCCGCCATAATGGCGACTTGGTCCGGCGACGCGTTGTGAGCGACGGCGCAGCCGAAACCCTCTTCCGGCATCCAAATCAGCCCATACGCATCCGGAGCAAGCTTGGGAGCCTTGGGGTGCGGGGCAGCCCGATAAAAAACGTCTGCCACGGTTTCACCCTCATCGGGGGCTAACGCCGCAACGTACACCAGGGACTTCACTCGATCATCATGGGCCGCAGCGATCACCGCGCCCGCATACGCGTGTCCTACCAGGATGACCGGGCCGGTGGTCCTCTCGATCACGCGTCGAAGAGTGACTGTGTCCTCGATCAGAGAGGTGAGAGGGATGGGCGCGGCGATGACTCTGAGCCCCTGGTGGCGTAAGGGCAGAATCACGTTGCTCCAACAAGACCCATCGGCCCAGGCTCCATGCACCAGAACGGCAGTGCCGTTTTGCAAGGAGGCACTCATCGCGAAGCCACCTTATCCGCCCGGCGCCCCGCACCGGCCGACTCCAGAAACTCTCTCATCGCAGCGGCGATCTCCACGACGTGCGTTTCCGTAGCAAAATGCCCGGTGTCGAGAAACTGGACCTTTGCGTTTGGCAGGTCCTTCCGATAGGCCTCCGCTCCAGGCGGAATAAAGAAGGGGTCGTTCTTGCCCCAGATCGCGAGCAATGGTGGCTTTGATTTGCGAAAGTACTCCTGAAATTTGGGGTAGAGCTTCACATTGGACGCATAGTCGAGAAACAAATCGAGCTGGATGTCTCTGTTCCCGGGCCGTTCCAGCAGGGCGGCATCTAACGTGTACGACTCTGGCGCGACATTCTCCGGATTCGCTACACCATGCGTGTATTGCCAGCGCGTGCCCTGCAGGTTCAGGATATTTTTCCCAATCACTTCGCGGTTTTCTGCCGTCGGCTCTGACCAATATTTGCGTATCGGCGCCCACGCATCGCCCAGCCCTTCTTCATAGGCGTTACCGTTCTGAGAAACAATAGCCGTCACGCGTTCGGGGTGAGCCATCGCCAGGCGAAAGCCCGTTGGCGCCCCGTAATCGAAAACGTAGATCGCATAGCGGTTGAGGCCGAGCGCATTTGTAAAAGCCTCCACGGTGTGCGCCAGCGCGTCGAAGGAATAGGTATATTTGCGCTTCTCTGGTACTTCCGTAAAACCAAAACCCGGCAGATCTGGGGCGATCACGCGAAACTGGTCTGCCAGGCGCGGAATCAGTTCCCGAAACATGAACGACGATGTAGGAAATCCGTGCAGTAAGAGCACCACCGGCGCGCTCGGGTCGCCGGCCTCACGGTAGAACACCTCGACTCCATCGGCTTCGATTTTATGAACGGATGTGACAGGGACAGCGAGTTGGGAAAGAACGGGACTCATAAAACTCCTCGTGTTGTATGGTTTGTCTTCATTTGCGATCTGCCGGCCCATCTTGCCCAGGCCTTGAGAAGAAAGCTCATTTCATAGATTCTTCAGTCGACGACTTGGTACTGAAGACGATCGGCGGATTGTGCATCGGCACCTGCCGACAGCGAAGGCGCGGACGAGAACAACGGGATGAGCCCTTCGACAAGAGTCGGGTGCGACCAAATGGCGTCGCGGAGTGCGGTATACGGAGATCCGCCGATCATGGCAGTCTGTACCGAAGCCATGATCTCTCCACCTTCGACAGCAAAGGCGGTGAAGCCAAGGATGCGATCGCTGTTTACTTCCACCAACGCCTTGAGGAATCCACGTGTTTCAGAGACGGTGCGGGCCCGAAGCACATGGTCCATGGGAATCTTGAACAAGCGGTAGGGGATTCCCTTGGCTGTGGCTTCCTTCTCGTTCAGGCCCACGCGCGCAAGTTCCGGGTCGGTAAAGAGCGTATAGGGGATGAGCCGATCCGTTGTCACGTGGTTGCCACCCGCAAGGTTGTCACGGACTACGCGGAAATCATCAACGCTCACGTGCGTAAACTGAGGGCTTCCCGCTACTTCGCCGATCGCCCAAACGCCGGGCGCGGTTGTCTGCAGCCGTTCGTTGACCTTGAGATAACCACGATCGGTCAGTTCAATGCCGGCGGATTCCAGTCCGAGGTTCTCCGTGTTTGGCCGCCGTCCCGTCGCGACCAGCAAATGGGTGCCTACGAGAATCTTTTCTCGCCCGTTTTGTTCAAAAGCAACACCCACGGAATCGCCGGATTTCCCGGAAATCCGTTTCACCTGTGCGTTCAAGACGGTGTCGATGCCCTCGTCCTTGAATAAGCTGGCGAGAGATTCTGATACGTCATCGTCTTCCTTATTCAGCAAACGGTCGTTGCGATGGATGACGGTAACCTTGCTGCCGAACCGGCGCATCGCCTGCGAGAATTCCAGCCCGACGTAGCCGCCGCCGATCACAATGAGGTGCTCGGGAAGCTGATCCAATTCCAGCGCCTCGATATGCGTGAGGGGCTGCGCATCGGCCAGGCCCGGCACTGCATCCAACGCAGCCCGCGTACCGGTGCTGACGATTACATTGGTTCCCCGGAAGCGGCGAATCTTACCCTCAGGAAGTGCGGCTTCCAGCGTCTTCGGACCGATGAAGCGTCCGGTTCCGAAAATCAGTTCCGCGCCCGTCTTCTTGAAATTCTCCAGATACATCTCGTTCAAGCCCGATACCATCGCGCGTTTCCGGCTGCGTACTCCAGCCATGTCCACGCGGACGCCGTCCGCGGCCAAGCCGAACTCTTCGCCTCTACGAAAATAGGACGCTATCCTCGCACTGTGAAGAACGTTCTTACTCGGCAGACAGGCGATGTTGGGGCAGGATCCCCCGATGTACTTGCGCTCGATCACCGCGACGCGCTGTCCCTGGCCCGCAAATGTCCATGCGGCAATCGTCGATCCAGTGCCCCCTCCGAGGATTACCAGGTCGTAGTCTTCTACAGCTTCGCTGCCATTTGTCTCCATGACGAACCCGAGTGCAAGCGACGGGCCATTGGTCACAAGATGTCGTTGGACTATGAGGTCTTTGACCTAAGACCCTCTACCGCCGAACCTTAGGCCATGCTGGGAGCCTGGTGAGCCGGGCCTTGTCAGTGACGGACTTGTGACCGGGGACCGTCACTGACGGGCTGCGGTCGCGAGATTGCCTGATCAAGCGGAGACGGGACGGCTTATCCGAAGCTTCTGCATCTTGTAAAGCAACGATGTCCGCTTCATACCCAGGCGCTCTGCGGCGCCATTGCGCCCGCCCACGATCCAATGGCTCGCTTCGAGCGCACGGACAATATGGTCTCGCTCCACTTCCGCGAGCCCTGCGATGGGCATCGTTGATCTCCTTTGAGCGCTGAAGGGTTCTAATTCAGAAGTCGGGGCTCGCAATATCGTGTATGGGGAAAGAATCACAGCCCGTTCGATAAAATTCTGCAATTCCCGAACATTCCCAGGCCAACCATAGCGCACCAATGCATCCATGGTCTCCGCAGGAATTTCGTCGATCTTCTTATTCATTCGTCGCGCATAGAGTTCTGTGAAATAGCGGACCAGCTTAGGAATATCTTCCGTGCGCTGCCGCAAGGGCGGAACGTTGATCGGAAATACTTTCAGCCGATAGTACAGATCCTCACGAAATGTCGCCTGCTTGACCATTGCGGCTAAATCACGATGGGTGGCCGCGATCAGGCGGACGTCTACCTTGTGCGTCCGGTTGCTGCCGAGCCTCTCGAATTCCTGTTCCTGCAGGACTCGTAGTAGTTTTGCCTGAAGTTCCAGAGGGATATCTCCGACTTCATCCAGGAAGAGGGTGCCTTTGTGCGCAAGTTCGAACCGTCCCGTTTTCTGCGCAATGGCTCCGGTGAATGCTCCCCTTTCGTGCCCAAATAACTCGCTCTCGAGCAGTCCGAGTGGGATCGCCGCGCAATTCAATTTAACGAAAGCCCGTTCCCGTCTGCTACTAAGATTGTGAATGGCGCGCGCGATCAGTTCCTTACCGGTTCCCGTCTCGCCCAGAATCAGCACGCTCGAATCGGTAGGCGACACGACCGACACCAGGTGCAGGGCGCTATTCAAAGCTGGGCTGTCACCGACAATGGCTCCGAACTCAGCCCGAATTTCTTCCTCAAGATAGAGTCTCCGTTTGGTTTCTCCAACCCGGTCTTCCGTCGCCTTTCCAAAGTCCAAGGCATTCTCAACTGCAATGGCTACCTGTAAGGCCACTTGTTCCAGAAAGACAAACTCATCCTCGCTGAAAGCCCTCTCCGCGCGGCTGAACGCTACCAAAACACCGATCACGCCCTTTCGACCGATCAGTGGTAGTTCGCAACCGGAGGTCAACCCCTCGGCGAGCACTCTATCAAAGAAGGGTCGCGCTTCGCTATTGCCGAAGGTCTCAGGGTCGTGTCTTAGGTCTTCGAGCCTATCGATACGCTGATTCTTGCCGGACAGGAAAGCTTTACCGCAAGCCGTTCCTTTGATCGGAACCGTCGTGCCATCGCGAATGGCGCCTCGACCCTCAGGGTTGTACAGAACCGTCATGCGCAACTGACTCCCATCCGCATGAGGCAAGAGCAACGCGCAAAAATCACACCGCGTGACGCTCAGCAAATTGGTGGAGAGGGTCTCGAGCAGATGGCCAAGATCCAGCTTGGACGTCATGCTGTTGGTGATTTTGAGAAGCAGGCTCAGCCGGTCTCGTTCACGGCGTAGCTTTTGTTCATTCATGTGGCGTTCAATCGCGATTCCTGCAATGTGGCTGGCGCTCTCGATCAACTGCAGGTCCGCCGCACCCGGACCCCGGACTTCGCGATAAAGGATGGCGAATGTGCCCAGCACTTTCCCTTCGCCCGAAAACAAGGGTCGCGACCACACGGCGCGGATGCCATACGGTGACATTAGGTCACGATAGTTATCCCAGAGGGAGTCGCTCAGGATGTCGCTCACATACACCGGCTCTCGCCGATAGACAGCAGTGCCGCACGATGCCCCTTGAGGACCTACGATCGTCGGCCCTACGTGGGCGCTGAACCCCGGGAGGCTGGGCGCGGCGGCACAATGAATCTGCCTTTCGTCTTGGTCCGGAAGCCAGATGGTGCACAACATGCCTTCGCCCTGGGATTCCACCAATTGAGCAATGACCGCCAGCACTTCCGGCAACGGAGATCCGGCAAGAATCAACTTAAGAACGTCGAGCACGGATTCGCTGGAAAAGAGGCCCGGCTCGTTCTGTGCCCGTTCAGCGCGGGAAAGGAGTTGCAGAAGAGATTCTGTTTCTGGCTCCATCAGCTTTCCCTTCCTGAGGCCGAGTCGTGAAGGAGAACCTTCCAAGCGAGGGTCCCTCTACTCTCGCATTGATCCAGCGGCTGCACCGGCAGCCGCGCCTGCCTAACCCAGAAAACCACCCCATGCCAGATTACGACCAGTTGACCTGCGAAACCACCCGGGAAGCGCGCGAACCTGCCCTTGTGTGGTGGATGCACCGAACGGAAGGCTGGTCGCAACCCGTGGGTGCATGTCGCTAACTAAATGGCGACCGGGCTTGGGTATATTTTGATAGATGCAGCCGCCAGGAGCGACAGACGGCTGAACTTAAACCCAGGAATTCGCCCTTCCGGGTGCCGGAAGCCATTCATTTTGCGGTGCTTATTGCCAAGCACGTAACTGGGAATCCGTATCCACAAAGAATACGGCCACTCCTTCTCTCGGCTTCACTTCCAGGCCGATGGCGTTGAAGCGATGTGACGGAGGTGAAGCGTAAACGTCAAAGAGGGATACAAAGAGCGTTGTCAGGGACTCGGACACAAACTAGGATGATCTCACGGCGAGGAGCCATTTCATGAAACTCCTGATGCTCAGTGTTGCGATCGCATGCCAGCCTTTCGCATTCGCCGCTCAAGGCCTTTGCCAACAGCAGAGCTCACAGCCCCCGCGGCCATACTTGAAATACACAGAGGCTCCGCGGCTGTACTTCTCAGTGGGGCCCACCGAGAGAATAGGACGCGTCGACCTGGCAGCATCAGAAGCTCAGTTCACGTTGAACCCACAGCCCAATCTAACCAGCGCGGAAATCGAATCGGTCCTCCAATTGAGAGGGAACGTTCAAGTAAGAATGTGCGCGCCCTCAAGCCGTGGTTGCGAGAAATGGTCGATTCTTCTACGGGCTGACGCAGTTGACTACGACGAAAACACTCATGAAATTGATGCGCGCGGCGACGTGCATATCCAGCCTTATCAAAGCCAGACCCAGCAAAACACCACCGCGCCACACTAGATGATTCCCGCCGAAGGATCATGCGTCTCTGCGGAGCCGCACCGATCAGGAAACGGTTTGCAACTGCTTGCCCTTGGACTCGATCGCACCGAGCAGGTTTTGCCACGATTCGTCGAAGGATTTTGCGCCGTTCGATTGCAGGTCGGCTGCCAGCTGTTCGAGATCAATTCCGGCCTTTCGAAAATCAGCTAGAACCGTCTCGCAGTCTCCTCCGTCTCGCGGAAGAGTTCCGGCCGTCTTGCCATGATCGCCGAAAGCCAGGAGAGTTTTCTCGGGTATGGTGTCGATCGTGTTCGGCGCAGCGAGAGCGCCGATATAAAGAACGTCCGACGCCTTTGGATCTTTTGTGCCGGTACTTGCAAACAGTAGTCTCTGGGGCCGAGCGCCAAAGTTAGCCAAACGCTGCCAGCGGTCCGACTCCAGGATGTCGCGATAGGCTTTGTATATCTGCTGTCCGATGGCAATCCCTAGCTTGTCGCGGAGCCGGTCAGGTACTTTATCCATCGTCGCGCCGTCCCAGCGGCTCAGGAAGACCGAGGCTACCGATCGAACGTCAGGGCTGAGCCCTGCGGCAACTCGCCGCTCGATCCCGCGCATGTACGCCTCTGCCGACGCCAGATAGTGTTCACGCGAAAACAGAAGTGTGACGTTGATGGCGACACCAGCCGCGATCGACTCCTCGATCGCCGAATTGCCTTCCTTCGTCCCGGGAATCTTGATGAAGAGGTTCGGACGATTTGCCTTCTTGTGCAATGTCTTCGCCGCAGCCACCGATCCCTTCGTGTCGTTAGCGAGAAGAGGCGACAACTCGAGAGAGACAAAACCATCATTACCGGCCGTACGCGCGTGGATGGGGGCGAACAGGTCGGCGGCTCGAGTCAGATCCTGCACGGCCAATTCAAAAAACAACGCCTCACCGGAGAGACCGGTTGACAGAAGACGGCCAATCTCACCGTCATAGGATTTGCTTTTGGCAATGGCATGCTCAAAGATGGTCGGGTTCGAAGTCAGTCCGGTGACAGACAACTCCTCGATATAGCGCTTGAGTGTGCCCGTGTCCAGCAGGTCACGCGTAATGTTGTCGAGCCACAAGCTTTGCCCGAGATCATGGAGTTCCTGTGTCGCCTTCATCGCTCCCCCTCATACCTGGCGTGCCGGGCGTAGTTCCCCGACGCCTGGCGCCTCTCGCAACAATTCTGCTCCCAAAGCCTCTGATTCGTCATCCTCCCGACATGAAAAAACACTACGCGGGGGGAAGGACATCTGTACCGGATCAAACAGGTCAGCTTATTGCCAAAAGCCTTCGATCGCTTCCAGGGTACGGCCCTTTGTCTCCGGCACCCACCTATAGATCACTGCGAAACCGATCAGGCAGATAAAGGCGTAGAGCCAAAAGATCCTGGCGGAACCGAGGCTTTGGTTGAGTATGGGAAAGGTGTAGGTCAACAAAAAGCATGCGCTCCACAAAAACGTGGTAGCGACAGACATCCCCGCAGAGCGAATCTTGTTGGGAAAGATTTCAGAAAGAAGTACCCAGGTGACCGGTGCGAGGGTCATGGAATAACAAGCGATGGCGGCCGCGACCAGGAGCAGGATGACAAATCCGTGTACATGAAAATAGTAGGCTGACCCCACACCTACGTACAGCAGGGCCAATCCAGCGCATCCCGCAAGCATCAGCAGGCGCCGGCCCAGCCCGTCCACGGTGGCGATGGCGGCCACGGTGAAGATCAGGGTCACGAATCCGGTCACCATGATGTTGAATAGCATGCTCGACAGGTTGTATCCGGCTGCAGTGAAGATCTCTTGTGCATAATTGAAAATGACATTGATCCCGCACCACTGTTGCAGAACCGCGAGTGCAATCCCAAGCAGGACCGGCCGAACGTAGCGCCTGTTCAGCAGTTCGCGCAAACCGGGCTCGGGCGCTCCGCGCGTGAGTGTCTCCTCGATCTCCGCAAAGACTCGCGTGCTGTAGGTTTCTCCGCCAATATTAGCCAGGATCCTTTCGGCACGCGCACGTTGTCCCTTTCGGGCAAGCCATCGCGGACTCTCAGGCGCGAAGAACATGGCCACGATAAACAGGGTTGCCGGTATCGCGGTGATGGCAAACATCCACCGCCAGCCAAACTGGCCGTCCCAGGATTGGCGTATCTCTATCCATGTCGCATTGGGCGCGAGTGGTTTTCCAATAAGCCAATTCATCACCTGGGCCATCACAATCCCGATAACAATCGCCAATTGATTCATGGCGACCAACTTGCCCCGCAATTCCGCGGGAGCTACCTCGGCGATGTACATCGGAGAGAGAATCGACGCCAGCCCAATACCCAGCCCACCGGCTATGCGCCAGGCGACAAACTCCGGAAAGCTGTGAGCCAGCCCGGTCCCCAGCGAGGAGATCGCAAAAGTAAAGCCGGCAAGGATAAGCATCCGCTTGCGGCCAAAGCGGTCGCTCAGAACCCCTGACGCGATGCTTCCCAACAGGCAGCCCACCAACGCGCAGCTCATCGCCCAGCCCTGGCGCGCTGGACTTTCGATGTGAAAATAGGGCTCATAGAAAGGCTTCGCGCCGCCGATCACTACCCAGTCGTAGCCAAACAACAACGCACCGAGTGCAGCGGCTAGCGAAATGCCCCAAACGTAGGTCCGGCTAAACGCTTCGACAGAGGTGGGAGTGCTCGGGGAGGAGGATGCGGCATGCATCGGCATCATAGGAGAGCCTTGGTGAGCGTGCCTGCGTGATGATGGATAAGGGTCGCGATCACTGGTCAGGCAGGCCTTTCGAGGCTCACCGCGCTACGATCGGTTTCCGGCCGCAGCCACGCCGCTTCCTCTGATTCCTGGAAGCGCTTCAGGCCGGCCTCCAAGATCGCTGTGTCCGGAACCTTGCCCAAAGGCGTGTATCGCGGGTGATGCGATTCCATATAAGGATCATTCCGCGCTGCGTTGTAGCAACAGATCATCGACCAGCGTGGCTGATCGGACTTGTTCTGGTCGGATCGATGCAACAGGTTGGCGTGGAAGAACAAAAGGTCCCCGGGGTCCATCTCCACATGAACGAGCTCCAGCCGTTCGAGGATGTGATCCACACGCGCCTGGTCCGCTCCCGCCTGTGCGCCCTTGAGGGTGTGGTCGATTCGGCCGAGATGGTGCGAGCCGCGAATCACCTGCAGGCAGCCATTCTCCCTCGTGGCCCGGTCCACGGCGATCGAGGCGCTGGTGAGCAGCGGGTAGAGAACGCCGTTTTGATACCAGTAGCCGTAGTCCTGATGCCATGCCCATGCTCCGCCAACGAGAGGGTCTTTCATGATCATTTTGGAGTGGTAGTGGTACACCTCGCCGCCCAGTAGCTGCTCCGCGCACGAGACCAGGGAGTTGCTGCGCGCGACCATCCCGTAAATCGTGTCGGTGGGGTGGTTCCATAAAGAGAGCCGGACCGTGCCTCCTTCTCCGTCTGCCTTCCTGTACGAATGCTGGTCGAGAATGCGATCTTCGCGAGCAGCCTTGCCCAGCAGATCGATCTCTTCCCGGCTGAGCATTTCCTTTAGCAGCAAATAACCGTCCTTCGCGTAACTTGCGCATTCCTGTTCGGTGAGTGAATCTTTTCGCATAGCTGGGTTCCCCGGATTTGCCTGGTTTCTCCGCAGGCGGAAGCTCGTGTTCGTTAACGTTATCCCCCACAAATTCCGCTTGTCAACGCCGGTTTTGGCCGGAGGGGTGAAATCACACCCAAATCTCTCTAACCGGGAGAGAAGCCCAAACGGTGGCGCTCCTCACGCTGGACCTCCCGGGCCCAGTCGTTTGGCTATTGTCACGCAATCTCCGGTTACCTTAACGAAATTACACTTGACAATCGTTTTAAGCGATACCTATAGTTGCGATCCTTCAGGCAAATGAGCGTTTTTCCGGTCTGAGTATCGTACACGGCAGTTGCAAGACAAAGAAAAGGAATACCAGGCCAGGTTCTGCGATTTTGAGGAGATGGGGGCGCACCATGAGGACACTACAAACCAAGCGATGGACACGCCGGCTACTGGCAATGAGCGTGCTGATTTTCGGCGTTTCTGCAGGATTCGCTCAAGTAGATACCGGCACCATTCTGGGAACGGTCAAGGATCAGACCGGCGCCGTCCTGCCGGATGCGAAAGTAACGATCACCAACCAGGGAACGTCGGAAGCAAGTCACCACCACGACGAGAGAAGACGGCACCTACATCGTGACCCCGCTCAAGATCGGCAATTATCGCATCCGGCGTCGAGCATGCAGGTTTCAAAACCGACGAAAATGCCGCATTCGAGCTCAATATTCAACAACAGGCTGTCGTGGACTTTCAGTTACAACCGGAACCACCAACGAAACCGTGCAGGTGACCTCCCAGGTCCCGCTGTTGCAGACGCAAAGCGCCACCGTCGGACCAGGTGATCGGGGCCGGCGCGATCGCGAATATGCCGCTAAACGGCAGGGACTGGACCATGCTGGCGACGCTGACTCCCGGCGTGACGCAGTCGCAGCAAGGCGCCCGTGCAAGCAACCAGTTTGCCGCCAATGGCACCCGCCCTGCCCAGAACGATTACCTGCTCGATGGCATTGATAACAACAGCAACGATGTCGACTTCCTGAGTGGTGAGGCCGACGTCGTCAAGCCCCCAGTCGACGCTATCCAGGAATTCAATATTCAGACCAACAACTTCAGCGCCGAGTTTGGACGCGCCGGCGGCGCCATCGTGAATGCCACGATCAAGTCCGGCACCAACGGCTTCCACGGCGTCGGCATGGGAGTTCTTCCGCAATGATGCCCTCGATGCCAACGCCTATTTTTCAGACCCTGCCACCCAGCGCAAACCGGAACTGCGGCAGAACCAGTTCGGCGCAGTTGCCGGAGGCCGGATCATCAGGGACAAGACCTTCTGGTTCGCCGATTACGAAGGCACGCAAATTCACCAGGGCGTGCTGCAGAGCGGGATCTGGGTGCCCACGCCCCAGGAGGTAAGCAGTGGCTACACCAACTTCACCGATCTGTTGAACGCAACCGGAACGTTTACACGCACAGACGCGCTGGGGCGTTCTTTCAGCAATGGACAGATTTTCGATCCGGCGACGACACGCGCGGTGACCGCGGGTCAAGTCGATCCCGTGACGGGAATCATGGCCACCGCGAACGGCTATGTCCGGGAGGCCTTCCCCAACAATCACACTCCCCGCCGGCCGCCTGGATGCCAACGCCATCAAACTTCTCCAGCTCTTTCCCGCGCGCAAACCTGAGCGGGGTGGAGAACAACTACCAGACCACCAAAGTCAATACCACCGGCCAAAATACCTTCGATGTGCGCATCGACCAGCATTTCAACGAACAGAACCAGGTGTTCGGGCGCTACAGCCAAATCAACAATACGCAACATCGCATCCCCTCCTTTTGAGGGAGTCGCCGATGGCGGCAGCTATAACGAGGGCACGCAGACATTGACGTGCACGGTGTGGCCGTTAGCTACACCCACGTCTTTTCGCCCAGCCTCATCAACGAGGTGCGCTTTGGCTACGGCCAGGAACACACGACCCGCACACCGACCACTGCAAACACTTTGGGCATTCCGGCTAATTTTGGCATCGGCGGGGTTCCGCAGTTTACAGGCAACGGCGGTCTGCCTTATTTGGGCCTGGGCAAACTGCACAATCTCGGCGGCTCGGAGTGGCTCCCTGGCGATCGGTATAGCGACACCACGCAACTTACCGAGAACCTGACCAAGGTCTATAAATCACATTCCTTCAAAGGTGGCGTGGAGTTTCAGTACCTTTACTTTCCCGTGGCTCGCCCCACCGGAGTCAAAGGGCGCCTTCGACTTCGACGGCAGATATGCTTCCATTCCCAATCAAACAGACAATCTCACCGCCCCGGCCCAACTTCTGCTTACTCCCATAGCTGCAACGGTCCCGAATGGAGTCAACTAACTCCGGCGGATCCGACAGCGTGCAGGCCTCCAACTACGGCTAATTGCACAGCAATCGAAACTACTATGGTGTCTATTTCCAGGATGATTGGAAAGCGACCCCTCGCCTGACCTTAATCTTGGCTTGCGCTGGGAATATTTTGGGCAGGTGGGGGACAGCAATGGCGCCCAAGCCAACTTCGTACCTGGGGTTCCGGGTTCGACAGCGCAATTCATCATGACGTCAGCCAACAAGACCAAGACCCCCTTGTCTGCCAGCTTCACGCAAGACCTGGCCAAGGACGGGATTCAGTTGGTCTACACCAATCAATATGGGACCGGCCTCGGCATCTCGCAAAAAACCAATTTTGGCCCGCGGCTGGGAGTCGCCTACCAGGTCACACCAAAACTCGTCGCTCGCGCAGGATTCGGCATCTTCTACGGAGCATTCGAAAACCGGGGCGGCGATCCCAGTCTTGGTTACAACTATCCCTTTGAATATGTGCTTCCTTTCAGGACTCTTCGAATGGAGGCGTTGGGAGCGTGACTCCCACAATCTTCCCGGATGGTTCCTATGGAACCCTGGAAAACGGGTTGCAGGGCATCAGCCTTACTCCAGCCAGCGTAAGCGGCAATGGATTGCAATTCCGCGGGGTGCAATTCCACTACCAGACGCCCTACACCGAGGGATTCAACCTGATGGTGCAATATTCGGTGACCCCGCAGGACTCATTTCAGGCAGGCTACGTTGGCTCTGTTGGCCGCCATATTGAGTCCTTTCCCGGTACCAACAACCCGTCGAAGATTCTACCTCCAGGCACGCCCATCACTCCCTACCTCGCATTTCCTGACTTTGCCAACGGCTCTTCTTACGACATCACCGCGGGGTCCAGCAGTTACAACTCCCTGCAAACCAAGTATGAACACCGTTTCAGTCACGGACTATATCTGCTTGGCGGTTACACCTGGGCCAGGACACTGTCTGACGCCGGCGACTTATTGAGTGATGCGGGTGTGGGCGGTTATCGTGCCCCACAGATTACGGGTATCTCGTATGACCGGGGATTGGCGTCCTTCAACATCAATCATTCGTTCGTGGCTAGCGGCACCTATGAGTTACCGATCGGCCAGGGCAAGGCGCTGCTGGGCGATCTACACGGACCCGCGCAACTGCTGCTTGGGGGCTGGGTCACCAATGGAATCCTGACCCTGAACAGTGGTCCTCCACAATATATTCCCTGCCAAATCACAACCACAGCCACTACCAGCACTTGTTTTGCGGATGTGGTCCCTGGCGTCAGCAAGTATCGTTCCGGTGGACCCGCGCACTACTACAACCCCGCAGCCTTCACCGATCCGCCAGTAGCGACGGCCATTGGCCAGAGCAGTCTAGCGCCTCTCGGTGGATCGAATACCCAGGTGAACGGACCTGGCTTCCGTGATTTCGATTTCTCCGTTTTCAAGGAATTTCGCGTTACGGAAACCTCCCGCATCGCAGTTCCGCGCCGAGGCGTTCAACTTTACCAATACTCCGAGCTTCAATCTGCCCACCAATAACAATTTCCAGGACACGGCGAATTTTGGGCAGTCTACTGCGACTCGCAGCAACGCGCGTGAAATCCAATTTGCCCTGAAATACTACTGGTGATTGCCGGCGCTATCAGAGCGCCGGCAAATCCCAGGGAGTTATACTCGTCCCGATGTGGAAAAAGGCTTTATGTTGTTGGGCTGTCGTAGGGGCCGCGTCTCTGATCAATCCCCTCGCCCAGCCGACGGCTGCCGCCTTGCAGTCCAGCTCTGCAACCATTCAGGAAGTCGAAAGGGCCCTAATCGAAGCGGCGAAGCAACACCCCGGCGATTTCGCTGCCCAGCAAAATCTGGGGGAGTTCTACCTCCACCAGGATCGCTTGCCGGAGGGCATTCTCTATCTGCAAAAGGCTGAACAAATCAATCCCGAAGATTACAACACCGGCTACGATTTGTCTCTGGCATATCTGAACTCCGGAGACACCGCGAACGCGTCCACCCAGTTGCGCAAGCTGATCGCACAACGTGAAACAGCCGAGCTGGACGATCTACTTGCGGAGGTGAACGAGAACTCGGGAGATTTGAAGACGGCCGCCCTTGAGTATCATCGCGCGGCCGAACTGGACCCGAGCGAAAATACCATCTTCGATCTCGCGTCGTTTCTGCTCCAGCATTCAAACTTCGAAGGCTTTCTGGATAACTCACTTACGTTTTTCCAATATGGAGTGCAAAAGTATCCTCGATCCGCGAAGATGACCGTTGGGTTGGGGGTGGCTCTGTACGCCGAAGGCAGATATGACGATGCGGTGCGAACCCTCTGCGCAGCAGTCGACCTTGATCCGACCGATCCCAAGCCGTTTCAGTTCCTGGGTAAAGTGAGTACGATTTCGCGGGCGCGGATCCCGGAAATCCGCACTCGCCTCGAAAAGTTCGTAGAACTTTATCCCAACAATGGACCGGCCATTTATTACTACGCGATGAGTTCGTGGCGGCGTTCCGAAGGCGAGTCCGCGGCGGATCTGCCCACGGTGGAAGCTTTACTGAAGAGAGCGATCGCGGCAGCTCCCGCCTTCTACGAGGCCCACTACGAACTCGGCATCCTGTACCAGGACGAGCAAAAATATCCGGAGGCAATCCGGGAGCTGAACCAGACAGTTGCCCTTCGCCCAGATTTCAATCGCGCGCACTATCGTTTGTTTCTCCTCTACAGCCGCACTCACCAGAAGCAGTTGGCCGAGGAGCACCTCGTTATCCTCAAGCAGCTAAAGCAAGAGGACGCAGCGGCGGAAGAAAGAGAAGACGATCCGATGAGTGCCCAGGCCAAGCAAACCCAGAGCGAAAAGCCGCTGGTCTCCAGCTCAAACAAATGACTTTCGATCGACATAACGACCTCCGATTCGACAAACTGGCTGAGTTTTCGCGTGGCTGTGATTTCGAATCCAGCAAAGGGATCGAGCGTGCGATCTCGTGGAGCCGAAGGGAATTCATTCGTGCCGCTACAGGGGCAAGCGCGGCAACCATGCTCTCTGCGTTCGCCCCGATGCGCGCCATGGCGATGCGCACGGGACAGAAAGCAGTCGTGGTTACCTTTGGCGGAGGCACACGCGATGAAGAGACATTCATGCCCGATGGACAGGAGAACATCCCTCATCTTTTGAGAGAGTTCATTCCCCAGGGAACGCTATTCACCCAGGTCGTGAACCGCGGCATCCTCGGCCACTATGTCGCCACCGCAAGCCTGGTCACCGGCGTCTACGAGACTTTTAACAATTTCGCCGCTGTTACACCCGACAATCCCACCGTTTTCGAGTATTTCCGCAAGGACTTACATCGGCCCGCATCCGATGCATGGGTGGTGGCTCCCAGCAACGGTTTTAGCCTCATCGGGGAGAGTAGCCGCTCCTCGCATGGCGCCGGCATGGGGGCAGGAGTGATTCTGCCCAAGCGTCTCCTGGCCGCTGCCATGGCGGCTAAGGATGCCTCAGGATACGACCACTTGCTGCGGGATAACTACGAGAGCCCGGTCTATGCTCCATCGTTGGCTGTGAGCGACGAGCATCTGCACCAGATGTCTGAGATGCTCAAGGTCTCCGTCGCTGATTTTGCCGCCCACGCGCGCAGCCTCCGCAGTCCCGACGAGCTTTCGGTCTACGTGGCCAGGCAGTTGATGCGCCAGCTCGCGCCCAGCCTCCTCTGGATTACGCTCCATGACATTGATGTCGCGCACGCCGGCACTTACTCGCTTTACGTTGACGCCATACAGCGCTCGGATCGCCTGTGCAGCGAGATCTGGCAGATGATTCAAAGCGAGCCTGAATACGCCGGGAAGACGACCATGTTTATCCTTCCCGATTTCGGCCGCGACTCCGACGAAGCGTCCGGCGGGAATGGCTTTCAACACCACCGCACCGGCGATGCTTTTTCCAGGACCACCTGGATGATGGTGAGAGGCGCCGGCGTAAGGGAAAATGTGATTGTCGATCGACCCGTAGAGTCGACTGATTTGGTTCCCACACTCGGCTCGCTCTTCGGTTTCTCGCCCGATCGTTCTCAGGGCAAGCCCTTGCCGGAGGTCTTGTAGCTCATGCTTGTTCCGCAGATCCATAGCGAACAGTTCAGCAGCTATCCTCCCCAGGCGAAACGCATCGCCACCGGCCACATCGCTTTACTCCAGCAGCTCCCATTGGCATTCCTGCCGCTGCTCCTGCGAGAGGTCATCGTCTATGACTGGAAATTTCCTGCAGAACGGGATGAAATCGACCGTCAGATTCGCTACCTCGGGAGTTTGACCGCAGATCAGTTGTCGAGCACCATGAGCTCTTTTGCCAGGTTGAAGCTGTCGCCCGATCTCGAAAGCATGAATTGGGTAAGCGCTCCGGTGCGCTTCTCGGAAAAATTGTCCGCTTATTTGTGGGCCACTCACCAGATTGACGACTTCGGCAGGGCCGCA
This sequence comes from uncultured Acidobacteriaceae bacterium, assembly GCA_963745725.1. Lineage (GTDB taxonomy): Bacteria > Acidobacteriota > Terriglobia > Terriglobales > Acidobacteriaceae > PALSA-350. The sequence goes on along the minus strand of CAVUYJ010000008.1, from coordinate 397,577 downwards.
GAGGAGTACATACACGTCTTTAATGCCGCGGTGCCGGAGGCGCCCATTCCGGCACCGCGGCTCGGCATTGCGGTAATCGGCCAAGAGATCAGCCGTAGTAGCAATTACCCGCTCTTTCGGAAACTGCGGCGCAAAGGTGTCTACTTCGGTCAGGTAGACGCCGGAAGTAGCTACAAGCTTCTCCTGGAAACAGTCGCCGCACGAGCCCAGGCGCATCCTTCCCCGTATGCTCACTGGTGCATCGAAGGCGGCCCGCTGGCGACTCCACAGGACAGCCCGATCGCTTCGCTGGCCTATGATTCGCTGAAGCCTGCCCGCAAGCAGCTCATCCACAAAATGCAGCAAGTCTCGGCATCCCAGTCTGGAGTGGAAATGCTCCGTACCCGTATGGCGGAGACAGAGCCGTCGGAGTTGGGGATGCAGCGTCTCACCAACGATCCTGTCTTGAGCCGATTTGCCATTAGCGTACTTACGGAAGGTTCCGGGACGCAGATCTACAGCACAACGTTTGTGCAGTGGACGGCGCGGGAGGCGCTTCGCCGGGCGCGGCCGCTCACCATACTGGCGAAATTCGCGGCGCGGCAAACCGAAGAATCCGCGGACGAGGAGCTCTCCGGCTTGCAGCAACAGGCGGTTCTCGATCCCGCAGGCTCGCTCGTGGATGCGGATATGGGCGCTTACTACACCTGGATGAATTTGCAACGGCTCTCGGGCGCCGATCAATCTTCGTTTCTCGCGTGGGCGGAGGGGCGCGGCGAAGCAGTCGCGATTGGGCCCTCTTTCTCGCCCGGCACCCAGTCGCAAGCCAATGCAAGCCTGGCGGAGATTCTCCGTCAGGCCCAAACCAAAAGCTGAACCCAACCTCCCTCTGGAAACGAAGGGCCTGTCCTGTTTAAGCAAGGTGATCGTGTACGACAACGGAGCCGACTAAAAACAAAAGGGTGCATATGATTCGACCTGGAACCTTCATCAAATTCGCATTGAGCAGCGTGGCTGCCTTCGTCCTCCTATTGCCAGTTGGCCTCTCCGCCGGCGGAGCGGATACAGCCATTGTGCTCGATGGCGCCGGCAAAGGACGCATCTTCGAAGGAATTGGCGCCCTCAGCGCCGGTGCATCCTCTCGGCTTCTCTATGACTACAAGGAGCCATATCGCAGTCAGATTCTCGACTACCTGTTCAAGCCGGGCTACGGTGCGGCACTGCAGCATTTGAAAGTGGAGATTGGAGCTGACGTGAACTCCACCGATGGATCAGAGCCTGGTTCGATGCGCTCCCGCGACGATCATGACTACACTCGCGGTTACGAGTGGTGGCTGATGGAAGAGGCGCGCAAGCGAAACCCTCGGATCATCCTCGACACTCTACCATGGGGAGCACCAGGTTGGGTCGGGCAGTTCTACTCGCAAGACATGGCCAACTATGTGGCTGACTTTTTACAAGGCGCGCAAAAGCATCATCAGCTGGGCATCGCCTATACCGGGATTTGGAATGAAAAGCAGTTCGACGGTAGTTACGTAAAGGAACTCTATCGCACGCTGACCACCCAGCACATCCCGGCAAAGATCGTCTGTTGCGACGAATATCCCGGAGAAGGCCTGGGGCAATGGAGCATTCTGGATGCGATGGTCAAGGATGCGGAACTGAAAACAGCGGTCAACGCCGTCGGCGTTCACTATCCAATCGTAGATGGAAAATACACCACTCCGCCCAATGCCCTGACCGCCGGTAAACCATTGTGGTCGAGTGAAGATCAGCCAAACACCGGCTCAGGCCCCATCGTCTCCCGCGAGTGGCCCATTGGAGGACGCATTCTGGCCCGCCGTTATAACCGAAACTATCTACAGGGTGGTTTTACCAAGACGGAGATATGGAGTCCCGTCACTTCGTATTACGACATCCTGGCGGCGCCGAATTCTGGCCTGATGTATGCCAATACCCCGTGGTCCGGCTACTACAACGTGCAGGGCGCCATCTGGGCCACGGCCCACACCACCCAGTTCGCGCAGCCGGGTTGGCAGTATCTCGATGCGGCCTCCGGTCTGCTGCCGGAGCAAGGCAGCTTCGTCAGTTTGAAATCTCCTAATGGCAAGGACTGGAGCGTCGTGGTCGAGACCATCGACGCGAAGCAGCCGCAAAAGATCACGCTTGCTGTTAAGGGTGGGCTCACGCTGGCATCCATCCATGTGTGGGAGACGAATAACCAGCGCACCTTTGAGCATGTTGGCGACGTTAAGCCCGTGGGCGGCAGATTCACCTATACGCTGGATCCTGATTCTCTTTACACCTTTACGACCACGACCGGTCAAGGCCGAGGTACAGCCACCCCTCCTGCCGATCATCCGTTCCCGCTACCCTATGCCGATAATTTCGAAGACACGGCCATCGCGCGTGCTCCTCGCTTTCTCTCCGACCAGGACGGGGCCTTCGAAGCGCATCCCTGCCTGCATCGCAAGGGCCGGTGCCTGGAGCAGGTCATCACCGTCAAGCCAATTCCCTGGGGACCATTGCCCGATCCATTCACGCTTGCCGGCGATAGTAAGTGGTCCGACTATCGTATCGCCGTAGACATTCTGCTCAACGGTGATGGACCGGTCACGTTGATGGGGCGTATCGATAACGCGGATGTTTTTCAGGACGGTAAAGCCCGCTGGCCGAGCGGGTACGTTCTGAGCATCGAGCCCGGCGGAAAGTGGTCGCTCTCGACGTCCGCATACAAAATCTCCACACGTGAGCTGGCCTCGGGATCAGTGCCGCTGTCCTCAGGCACATGGCACCATGCGGAACTTGCATTCAAAGGCGGCCAGGTCGCGGCTTCCCTCGATGGCAAGGTGCTTGCCCGTGCCAACGATGCGTCGCACCCTCATGGCATGTTTGCCATCGGAACCGGCTGGAATCGAGCGCAATTCGACAATATTTCTATTACCCCTCAGTAGGTGGGTTTTGGATGTTTTCGTCAAAACCCCAAAACAAGGTAGCGCTCATGGGACTGACGTCCTGGGCTAAGTTCAACCTGACCTGTCCAAATTAGATTTGAAAAGCGCCTCGGTTCAGCAACCACTGTCTATGGAACCGTTGCCCTTTCCTTTGTCATCCCGAGCGAAGCCGAGGGATCTGCGGTTCCACGGATCTTTCGTGGAAACGCAGAGTCCTATGCTCAAAGAGAACCGTCATCTCGACCGGAGCGTACCCGGATTTCCTGCCGCACAGCACTCGCTCTGCGACAAACCTAACTTCGCAATCATCGGTCGCGGTATTCTCTTGTCCAATAAAATCAACCCCACAGAGTCGACTATTCCGCCAATTTGGAAAGATCTGAAGTTCAGCCGTCCCTTCGGGACTCAATCTCATGATAGTCAGTCCTCACGCACCCTCTCCAGCCCCATTTGAGTTGTTCCATCAGATCGGCGGCTCCCGCATGGTTGCTGTCCAGCTCCAGTACTTCGCCAAGCAAGGCTCTTGCATCGTTCTCCCGCTCCATACCAAGAAGAGCCTGAGACCGCAGGAACTTTGCTTCGATTTGATTCTGCTTACGAAGGTCATTCTCAAACAGCAGCATGGCGGGGAGTGAGGTGGCGAAGTAATCGATCCTGGGATTCTGTTGTTCCAGCTCCAGCGAATACTCATAGATCTTTTGAAACAGTTGTTGAGCCTGCTTATCTTGCCCGAGACGCGCATAGGCCATGCCGGCCCAAAACGTCTTATCGGAGACAGAACGCACACTCATTTCCCGAAAATCGCCCTGTTGCCTGGTAGCCTGCTGCCATGCACAGATTGCTTGTTCCGGTTGCCCTTCCTCTGAATAAGCGGTTCCTATCCAGAAGAAAACGTCGCACCAGTTAGCCAGCAGGTGTTTCGCTTCACCCAGATTCTGCGGGGGCGAGAGCACTGTCTCGAAGAACTGTCTCGCATGGGCCGGATCTCTGCGCACCAGAGCTCGCTGCCCCAGCAGTAGATTGCTGCGCAAAAACTGTTCGAGAACTAGCCCCTCTCCGCCCTCCCAGGGCTGGAATATCCGTGAAGTGAGTAGCTGGAGCGCACTTTCCGGCTCACCGGTCCGATTTAGCAGGGTCGCCATTTCCACCGTTAGGTCATGCCGCAGTGAGGCCAGATCAGCACGGCTCTGCAGCCTGGACAAACGCTCTTCCGGAGACTTACCCACTCTCTTCCAAAGTTGATCGCGTTCATAAAAAATGCGGGCATCCTGAGGATCGGCAGCATGAGCGCGGTCGAAGGCATCGAGCGCTTTGTCTCGGTCGCCACGTACGTTGAAGTATGCGATGCCCAGGTTTCGCCAAACGGTAGGGAAATGAGGATCCCGCTCCGCTGCTGCATTCCACTGGGTAATGGCTTCCTCGTGGCGCCGCCGATCGTAGAGCATGTTGCCCAGCAGATACGGGGCGCGCGCATCGTCAGGATTTACCGCGATAGCCCGCTCAAGCGTTAGCATCTCCTCCAGCCTGCTGGGAAAGCAATAGAGCGCGTCCGCTACCGATGCTTGCCGGCAAGTATCGACGCTTCGGCCCGTTTCGCCTAGCTTCGCGTAGAGGTTCGCTTTCAGGTACAGCACCATGGGCCCCGATCCATCTTTCCGCGTAGGGTCTGCATGGCAGAGGACATCCAGCGCGTCCATATTGAATCCCGAACGGGCCAGATCGAAACTTAAGTCGAGAATCTGTTGTCCGTCCGCCGAAGGTTCTCCACTCTCCAGATAACGAGACCATGTGTCGAGACGGTCAAGTGCGCGGGTCTCCTTGAGGAGTGTCCCCGCCTCTTCGGATCTTCCCAGCTTTCGCAGCACCATGACCTTCAGGTTCCGCGAGTTCAAACTGTCCGCATCGGCAGCGCAGAGTTCGCTCCAGGTGATCCAGGGCTGTGATCCAGTCACCATGGCTCGCGGCTGACTCAGCGAGCGCGTGGTAAGCCGGCCCGCGCCAGGCTGCATTCCACGTTGCTTTGTAGAACGCGGAGTAGGCTTCGCGCCCTTTCCCTTGCAGGCGCAGAGCGAGCCCGAGGTTGTAGTAAGGTTCGCCGTCGTAAGGATTGGGATTGAGTTGGGTAAGCCGTGCGATGGAGGCACGGAAATGCCCCTCGGCGCTGCTAAACTCTCCCCTCCGCAGACGCCAACGGCCCAGTGCGTTGTTCACCCTGCTATCGTGCGGATCCCTCCGCAACGCCTCCTGCCAATAGGTCTCAGGATTCCGGGTGGCATGCCGATACTGCTCCAAATGAAGACCCGTGAGATAAAGCTCCTCGTTGGTAGCAATTTCCTCAGGCGCCTTCGGCTCGCGGGCCACTTCCTGCACCCCCGCGGGAACCATCGCAGACGGGCTGTATTGAATCACGGCTTTGCCTGCCAGCTCGACGGATAAGGAAAGCTGTTCAAAACAGCTCGGGTCAGAGAGTGGGTGCGTCACATGCCAGGGCTGATTGACTGACAGATCTTCTCTCCACTCGGCGCACAGGCCGGCCGGCGACCAGAGCAAAATCCGCGCCCGCGGAATCGTTTTGGTCACACACACGCCGATCGAGACCGCCTGCCCTTCCAGACGCATGCTAAGCGCCGCGTCTCCATTTGCTGCCTGCGGAGGACCTATTTCGCGGAAGGGATACCAGTACTGGCTGAAGCTTTTTGTTTCACCGGGACCCAGGAATGAGAAATCCGGCTGATTGTCTGAATAAACCCCCGCCATCAATTCGACATAGGGTCCATCGGCATCGGTAAGGCTCCGATCCCAGGCGTAGCCGAACTCGTGGTTGCCCCAGGTCCACTGCTTCTTTCCCGGCGCGATATGGTGATTGGCCACGTGAACGACGCCGGCGCGGGCCGCATGATCGTAGCCCCCGAAAAAATCCTGCGTAGTCCCGGTCACCATGTAGCTCGTCGGCACGGGGATGTTGGCATACCAGCTCAGATCGTTGGCCGGATAGGATCCATCCGGTACAAACATTCCGGGCTGGTCTTCTTCGGCAACGCCCGAGCGCGCCCGCTCAGCATAGTCAATTCCGTAGTAGACACCATTGCTTTGCGGAAAGCTGCTGACCGCGCGCTTCGCATGATCGGCAACGAAACGAACGTCGCCAGGAAAAAAAGATTGATAATTCTCGTGGACCCGTGCCGCCATGTTCGCCCACCAGAGAAATGTTTGCACCTCCGGGCTCCGATTGTAGAGCCGCACTTTCACCTCGAGGCAGGCCTTGCCCGGATGAAGACAAACCCCATGCATCCCTTTCATCCTGAGCATCGGATCGTGATCGCCGCACCACACGATGACCGATCCATCCGTACAATGCTCAATCTCCACTTCAACCGGCATGAACGTGGCGGGACGATGATGCTGCGGCCAGTTGAATTCCACTCCTCCGGAAACCCAGGGGCCGGCCAAGCCCACCAGCGCGGGCTTGATGACGTTCTGCCGGTAAAAGAAATCGTAACTGTTCCGTTTATCGTACCCAAGATGAATCCGGCCGCCAATCTCAGGCAGGATCATCAGCCGCAGATACTCGTTTTCCAGGTGGACGGCTTGCCACAAACGTTCTTTCGCTTGGGTGGCAATGCGGTCGATGAAGGGAAGCGGATAGACGCGGCCGCTACTACCCTGGTAGACACGCTTCTCCAGAAACATGGGATTGGGGTCAGGAGATCCAGGTTCGTAGGTGGGGATGGCAATCGGCTGCTTCCAGGCCTTCACCGGACCGGCTTCACTTCTGGGCGCTCGGGGCAGGTCCAGGCCAGCGGGGGATCCGGCACCATTGGGAGACTTTTTCTGTGCGCTCATGGATCAGACCCCGGCGGATTCCCTCGAAACTGGTGAAATATGCTTGCCGTTAACGTTAACGACTCTATCCCGTCCAACCCTCAAAGTCAAGCAGTCCCTATTCAGCCAGCCATCACGGCGGGTGCTCCCAATCGGTTAAGATAGGGCTCGCTCATGAACGAGAAACCGACCAGGTCGCCAGGCATTAAAGAAATCGCTGCCGCGCTCAAGATCTCCATCGGGACTGTCGACCGCGCGCTTCACGCCAGGTCGGGCGTGAGCCCCAAGACGCGCGCTCAGGTCTTGAAAATGGCCGAGAAGCTGAACTACCGCCCGAACGTCGCGGCGCGCAGCTTGAAACTGAATCGCAGCTTGCACATCGGTGCCTACGTCCCGCAACAGATTGCTTCTTTCTTTGCCCCGCTCCGTGCAGGGATAAGCGCCGCAGGAATGGCGGCACACGGCTTAAACCTGGATATCGAATTTCGCACCTATCCAAGTTTGGGTGATGGCGATTTGGAGTTGATGCAGACTGATTTGGACCGGGGCTACGACGGCGTCATTATTACTCCCGGTGATCCGGCCCGGATTGACCCGATCATCCGGCGCCTGACGCAACAGGGAACCGCGGTTGTGTGCGTGGCCACCGATGCACCCAGAAGCGACCGTGTGGCGGCCATCTCGGTGGACGCCGGCGCGAGCGGAGGCATAGCCGCCGAATTATTGGGAAAGACTGTGAAGCAACCGGGTACCGTGGCCATCCTCACCGGCCAGTTGGGAACCCAGGACCACGCGGAGAAATTACGAGGATTTGCCGCCACACTGGCCACCCTCGCGCCCCATCTATCCTTACTGCCGGCGATCGAGAGCCACGAACATCCCGAGGAGGCCTATCAATCCACACTCCAGTTGCTGCGCCGCAAGCCGCACCCGGTTGGCATCTACGTCAGCACAGCCAACAGTATGCCGGTACTGCGCGCGCTTGAGGAACGAAGGTTGACCGGCCAAATCGAGGTAATTACCACCGACCTTTTTCCGGAGCTCGTGCCCTTCATCGAATCCGGAAAAATCTTCGCAACTCTCTACCAACGCCCATTTACTCAGGGCAAAGTAGCGACCGAGACCCTGACCAAATACCTGGCGGAAGGTATCAAACCCGAACCGATCACTCGACTGGCGCCTCACATCGTCCTCCGCAGTAACCTTCCGCTCTTTCTCAACCGGCTTGTACTGGAAACCGAAAACGAAGCAGACGAACGATAGACATTCGCGCCAAATCCCTCACTCGTCGCTGGGTTGAGGTTTCGCCCGGCCGTAAATACTGAGCGAGCAGGATTTGGTACCGTCATCCCGCCATACCGAACCGTCGGCAAACATCAGTTTTAAAAGGTAGACACGTACACCGCTGGCGGTGTTGAGAGCGAAGGTTGCATCCTCCACGCGCCAAATGGGCTTCCCTTCCCTCTCCGGCCTTAGGCTTACCGCCGAGGCATAAGTCTCAGGAAATTCGTGATTGTCCCAAGCGGCATCCCTTCCGTCAAACCCAACCTTAACCGCGATGAGGCGCTTCTCGGTTTGATTCACAAGGTGCACGCTCACCCGGCCCTGTCGGTGCCTGGACGAATCCGCATACACACCGGTGAGCGTGGCCGGGCAAGCAGGATTCAAAAGAGTCGTATTTTCCACATTTCTGTCAAAGGGACCGCTTTCCGAGTATCCGAGGGGGGACATCCAGAGTAAGAGTGGCAGGAGGAAGATGAATTTCATCGTTGCAATCCTGTGCCGGGGTGGGCACGCTTGCGTTATCGGCAAAAAGCGCACAGACATTAAGGCAAGCCCAACGACCCGGGGCTAAGTGTCTGCATGACAACCCGCCATCATGAAATCGAGTCCCGCAGAGCTTGCCCTGCCTGCCCCGGCTTGCCGTGGGAGCTTGTCGAACGGGGACGGCTGAACTTAGCCAGGACGCAGTCCTGAGTCTGGAGTTTCTACATCTGTCGGAGCTGCGAATTGGCAGGCGGAAGACTTTTGCCGCAATTGGTGCCAACGAACGCTTAATAAGCTGTGCCAGCCCCGGACTTCAGTCCGGGGGAGCGGGTTTCAAACCCGCGTAAACGCTCCGCTACGTCCATTCAGGGCTTTAGAGTCTGCGTGAGAACTCGAAAAACTGGCAACAGTCATATAGCTTTTGAATCACGATCTATATGAACTCGCATTGATTTTTCCGGAAATCTTGGTTCTCACGCAGACTCTTTAGCCCTGGTGGTGCGGGATCCACGTCTATCCCGAGCGAAGCCGAGGGCCACGCAAACAGCTCTGGTCTGTCGCTCAAGCCCGCTCTGACGGGATTCTCGCAAATGTAGATGTGGTGGTACTTGTAATCCTGTGAGTCGCGAATGCCCTGACTCGCAAAACTCGGTTGCCATATTGCAAAAGCAAAATGAATTTCCCGTTCCGCGCGATTGGAGAAACCGCCCTTGATGAATTGCACTGCTTTTTCCAGCGACGTCCGCAGTAGGTGTCAGCAGAAGATGGAAGTGATTGGGTATGATGACAGAGTCATGCAGGAGAAAGCGCCTCTTTTGACGATTCTCCGCCAGAGCCTCCACCAGAAGCCGCGCCAGGCGATCGGATTGGAGAAGCGCGCCGCGTCCCGCTTTTGTAGGGGATACGAAAAATGCACGCGTTGACGGGCGAGCTTGCTGCATTCTCACCAAGGCTAAAGCCCGGTCCTTGGACGACAAAGCATTCTCGCGGGTTTGACGCTGGACTGAAGTCCAGGGCTGGCATAGCTCAAATTGCAGCCGGCTACAAAATATGCCCCCGAGGTCTACCCTGTGCGCCCCTGACTCTGAAAAATGTAGAAACTCAGGTTTCAAGCGTCGAAGACGGTTGCAGGCGACGTGTCGAGTTCGCAGAAGCCGAACTACGGAGATTTGACAAACCGATGACAAGAGCATGACACGGCTTCGCCGCCAAATCTTTACAGTGTGAGTCGAGGCGCTACCCTGCGATTCGGCCTGCGCAGCGATAAATCTCAACAACCTTGTCAGTGGTCGAAGATGAGAACGGCGGCGGACGTGCACAGAATATTAGTGATCTATGACGATCCCGAGTCGCGGCGGCTGCTTAACCAGGTTCTGACGCCGGCCTACGACGTGGTCGCCGTTCCCTATTTTCCGACCGTGATCGCGGGAATATTCTCTCCGGCTAAGCCGGATCTGGTCGTTCTGGATATAGGGCCCGCGGGCAAGCCTGTCCAGGATCTCTGTCGCCAGATCCGGAAAGAATCAAAGAATGTTCCACTTTTTGTTTTGGGTTCTGGTGTGTCAGCAGACAGGACTCTCATGCTGGATCTAGGGGCAGATGACTACATAACCAAACCCATCGATGCAACAGAGTTTCTGGCTCGCGTTCGCACCCGCGTCAAATGGTGGACCGGACGCGGCGAATGAGCCTGCGCGATTCTTGATGAAACCGCCAAAGCCCTCCCAATGGTCGATCCCGAATCTGCGAACCATTCATTCTGCGATGCTTATGGTGGGCGCTGTCATCTTCGAACCGGTAACTTCCACCGTGAAAAAAACCGAATCCGGCAAGCAGAAAGCCTTTATACGATGATGACCTGCACATCAGAACGTCGAAAGGCCTTCACTGCGTCATCTGAAACGCCGTCATCAGTAATTAAAATATCGATTTCTGTTACCGGGCAGATCACTGCAGGACTGGTCAAACCCACCTTGCTGGAATCGGCGACGATCACCACCTGCTTAGCCTGCCTGGTCATCGCTCGAAAAACCGCGGCCTCTTCGGTTTCAATGGTGGTCGCACCAAGCTTCGGGTCAACCCCGCATACGCCAATAAAGACCTTATCCATCACAACCGTGTTGAGAGATTCGAGAGCTGCAGGGCCAATCAGGGAGAAAGCACCCGGCCAGCGCAAACAGCCGCCGGTCAGCGTCGCGTCGAGCCCGTTGTTGGAGTTCAATTCCATCACGATGTTCACCGCATTGGTGACAATGTGCAGTCCAGTGCGCAGTCGCAACGCCCGCGCCACTTGCGTGGTGGTCGTTCCCGCGGTGAAACCGATCGTCTCATTCTCCAAAACCAGATCCGCCGCTGCCATCGCGATCCGCCTCTTCTCCGGCGCAAAGCGTTCTTCACGAACGTGAAAGGATGCGTTGAATCGGAAGGGCTCGTAGACTTGGCCGGCAAGCATGGCTCCGCCGTGGGTTCGATGGACCAGCCCTCGCTTCTCGAGGCGCATCAAGTCGCGCCTCACACTAGCAGGCGAAGTCGCAAACAACCCGGTCAGTTCCTCCACGGATGTCTTGCCGTGGCTCAGCAGCAGCCGCAGAATTTCTTTCGCGCGTTTGTCCGTCTTGGAAGACATGCCCTGCCGCCCGCTCCGTAAAGTTAAGAATGTAGCGTTCTCATTGTACGGATCGTCCCCCGAGCCGCAATGTGCCCTTGGGAGTGTTACAAGCCCCCCTAGACAACCGGCAGACCCGTGCAGAAGCCGCCGGGGCGTTCGACCCCGGCGCCTTCCAATTCACTAGAACCGGTAGTTAGCTGAGAACTGCAAATGCCGCTCAACCGAACGGACGGCATTCGTTCCCTGGTTAGAAACATTGCCAAAGTTGCTGTCGGTGATTCCGGTGTCCGGATTCCCGTAGCTGGCAATGTTGAATGCGTTGAAGGCGTCAAAGCGGAAGCCCACCGTCTGCTCGCGGATGACATGAAAGTCCTTGAACATGGACATGTCTACGTTGAGATATCCGGGCCCCCGAGTGTTGCCGTTGCTGGCCGTTCCAAAGGCATTCGGCGCGGGTGTGCCAAAAGCGCATGTACCGTTGTCCACCCCGGGTGTGGTGCACGGAGTCGCCGAGGGATCCGTACCGTACCAGTTATCGATGCTGCGGTTCACGATCTTCAGTTTGCGATATTGATTAGGCCGTGAGTTACCGTAACTATTGGAGTTGTTTCCCGGCCCGAGGATGGTTTCCGGAAAACCGGTGTATCCCACTCCCGCAGCAGCGATCCGCCACCCGCCAATTGCTTCATCAAGGAAACGGTTGGCGCTGGAAAGGTATGCTTTGCCGCGTCCTACCGGTAAGGCATAGACTCCGGTTGCACTTACGTTATGCCGTATGTCGTACCCTGCCGGACCCCAGTCTGCTGCGCTGTCGTAATAGTTCTGGAAGGCGCCCTGGCCACCATAGAGGGCTCCGGCTACATTCACCGGATAGTTGCCCGCGCTGTTGGTCAACGCTTTCGCATAGGTGTAGTTGAACGTGAACTCCAGTCCATGGCTCGCCCGCTGCCGCAGAACTGTCTCCAACGCGCTGAAATTCATGGCCGCCCGAGATTCCGTGATCAGCAGAGAATTGGACCCGATGCTTACGGACGGATCAATCGCGTTCACGCCGATATACTGGTTGTTGTAAAACGGAGCGGATGTGGGATCGCCGTTCACCAGATACTGGTTCACGTTGCCGTAGTCTTCGATGTGCTGGCCTTGTTCGCCCACATAACCAACCTGCAGAGACAGCGTGCGGCTCAAGGCATATTCGGTGGTAAGGCTCCACTCCTGCACGTACGCCGGCTGGATGTTCTTCGGGTAAACGTTGAATGTGCCGCCATAACTCACCGTGCCGCCGGTGAAGCCCTGCTCAGCGCTGCGTGGAGTTCCCGGATTCGCGGGCGTCGGCGCAACCGTAGTTACGTTTACCGCCTGAATGAACGGAGTAATGGAAGTCAACCGCTGATTGGAAGAGTTGCCCTCAAAGAAGCTGGTCGCGCCGTAGCCTCCCCGGACCACCAGGCGATTGTTGGCCGACCACGCAAACCCCAGCCTGGGCATGATCTGGCGGAAATTGCTGTCATAGCAAGCGCGGTTGCTGCAGATGCCGGAGCCCTTTGGCGCTCCGGTAGGTATGCGGCTGGCGTAAATGACCTGCCCGGTGCTTAAGTCGACGTTGCCCGTCTTGTTGTTGGATTCGATCCAGGGTTGGTCGTACTCGTAACGCACGCCGATGTTCAGGGTGAGATTCGGCAATACCTTGTAGTCATCGCTCACGAAGCCCGCGGTACGCCATTGGCGTTGTCCAACGTTCACACTCGTGAGAGTGGCGGCGGCGGAACTCACCCTATCCAGCACAAAGTCCGCGCCCGGATATCCGCCGGCATTGCTCAGCGACGGATTGCTGGTGAACGCGCCGGTATAGATCATGGAACCCAGGTAACCGTTGTTGTTGCTGGTGGGATAGTTGTTCTGGTATCGCAGCGCCTGCACCCCAAAGCTGAGGATGTGCTTGCCCCGCTGCCAGGTCACGTTATCGATATAGCTGAAGGTGTTATCCAGCAGGCCGCCATCGAAAGCGGGCGTGCCGACACCGCTGAGTCCACCATTCTGGTTGTTGCTGATGTTTTGGAAAGAAAAGCCACTATATGCCTGGTTGGGGAAAGTAATTCCCACCTTCGCGTTCCCCTTGGTTCCAAATTGACCCGTTGGGTCCTGAGGCAAGCCTTCGTTCCACTTGGTGCGGGTGAAGCCGATACGCGCCGAGCTGACGATCGCCGGTGAAAAAATATGCACCCAGTTAGCGCCGGCAATCTTGGTCGGGAAGATGTTCACGCCCGGGAAGGTGATCCCAAGCAGCGCGGTCTTTCCGTCGTACGACGTTGACATGGAATAAAATCCCGTGATCTTGTCCGACGCCCGGGGATCGTACTCAATCTTGATATCTCCCTGGTTGTTGGCTTTGTACTGGCGCTGCGGCCCCTGCAGGTTGTTGGCGACAATCCCATCCGAAGCAGTCGCGTTCGGCAGCGGGTAGAGCTTCGGATTCGCAAAGAGAAACTTGGCCACCGGGTTGTCGATGGGCACGCCAGTGTTCCCGGGATAGGGTGCAAAGCCGTTCAGCGGGTCATACAGCTGGATCGGGTTGCTCCCGGCCAGCAGCGCGGAGAAATCGCCGTTCCGCATGGCCTGGGTAAAGACGCTCGCCTGGCCCGTCCCGCCTTGGTGATAGCGCGCTCCCAGGTAATCGACGAAGAAGAACAGCTTGTCCCGCTTAATCGGGCCGCCGAAGGTTCCGCCGAATTGCGATTGAGAATAAGCGTTGATCGGGATGATCGGGTTGGCGTGATTGTTTTGCCATGAATTCGCATTGAACCGGTAATCCTGCACATAACCGTACGCCGAGCCATGGAACTGATTCGTCCCGCTCTTGAGGATGCTGACCACCCCGCCCCCATTTACGTTGCCGTAGTCTGCCGGAGAGTTCGCCGTCAGTACCTTGATTTCCTGCAGCGATTCCGGCGCCGGGGTATACGAGATGAGGTTGTTGAACGTCTCGTTCATATCTATGCCATCCAGCGTGTAGTTATTCGCCTGGGCTCGATTTCCGTTCAGGTTCACCGAATCGGTGTAGTAGGTGCTGCGCTCGATGCTGGTGGTGCCCGAGGTCCCCTGGGTATTCACTGCGCCGGGCACATACAGGGTCAAAGCCGAAAAATCGAGTCCGTTCAGGGGAAAATTTTGGATGGTGTTCGCGGTGAAGGTGCTGCTCAACGTGGCGTCATTCGTGTTGAGAATGGGAGCCGCTTCTGACACGCTCACGGTTGTGGAGACAGTGCCCGGAGAGAGCTTCACATTGAACGTGGCCGTCTGTACGGCTTCCAATTGAAAGGCGGGGACATTTTGCGTTCCGAACCCCTTCGCCTCAATGGTTACCTGGTACGGGCCGATGGGTAGAAAACCGATACGATAAACGCCCGCTGCGTCCGACGTAGCCGAGGAGCTCACGCCCGTATCCGTATTGACCGCGACTACGTGGGCACTTGGGATCACGGCGCCGCTCTGATCGGTAACCGTGCCGGTGATAGTACCCGTTACGGTTTGCGCCCACCCGAACACCGTAAACATCAACATGGCAACTGCACATGCGACTAGCATCCTGAAAGAATTCGTCTTCATTGGGTCCTCGTTGATTTCTTTGCGCCTGGAAATAGCGCTGTTCATTGTTGTTGGAAATCCTGGTTGTCAGACCCCGGCGATCCGTAAGCTCACAGCTTCGAAAAACTATTTCCGGAAGGTGGGGGAATGGCGGCGTCAAGAGCTGGGGATACTGACCTCGTCCCATCCCGAAGTTGTTTTCCTACTGTGGGAGATCCACCTGTTCGCGATCACTACTGTCGAAACGATAAGGTCGAGATGATTGCTTTGTCCATTTAAAAATGCACACATTGGGCAAAAACGGAGCGATTGCGAGAAGAAAACTACCTTTTATAGGATCAAAAATCCATAAACATGCACAAAACAGCCAAATTGGATACACCACGACTGCGGAACCGTATGGCCGGCGTTCCGTCCATTTGTGGTCTTCGCGAAGCCGGAGAATCTGCTTCAGGTGGTGTTGCCCATGCGCCGAGGAAGCCTTCTCCACTGCATCGCACTCAACGGGCCGAGAACCGGATGGTCTAGCCGCTGCACCCTTCGCCCGAAGCGCGCTTCGCACTGCGCGATGACCGGCGGTTATCCTTTTTTGCCTGCTCTCGAATCGTTAGACGCGCCTGCCTCGGGATTGGCTCTCTGAGGAAAGGAACTTACTGAAAACAAGACTTCAGGCATTGTCCGACGAGCCGGTTATTAGCAACTCGGCCTACACAAATAATGATCGCCCCCGCAGGGACAAAAGAGACAGCTCAGATGTCTATCTGGTGGGGGTGAAGGGATGCTAAGAGATCCGAGATTTCGCGGGTTCATACTTCTCCACCTGGCCTTTGCACTTGGCACCGGGTTCCCAACGGCAGCGCAGGTCTCTGGCGGCACCGTCCACAATGCGAATCCAAATTACGCTGCCATTCGTGAGTACGGGCGCATCGAGCGGCATGGGATCAACGCTACCTTGATAGCTGGCGGCAGTCGCCCGCTGGACATGGCGGCTTACACTTTGTCCACCTGTTTAGGGCTGAGCGTGAGTTCGGAAGATCCGCGATACGAGTTCAGGGGCGATCTCCTGGACGTGACGGCACCGCAGTGGTCTGCGCTCCATCCAAATGATCACGTCTATGCCGGGCGGCCAGGAAGGGTTGAAGTGCAGTTCGCGTTCAATGAGCAGGGCGCACCTGAAGACATGGCGAAGCTGCTGAACGATGCCGTTGAAGAAGCCAATGCCCAACTGCCATGGTCATATAAGGTCACAACGCGAACCATCGCGAATCACAGTTTCTACAGTTTCGTGCCCACGCGGTATCACAATGCAGCAGGCAAGCTAAACGACGAGCCAGCCTACCTCGACACGAGGGTTAGCATTCCGCCAAAAACGGCCAGAATTTCGGAGTTTGCGAACGCTATCGCCGTTCAGATGAGCGCTGCCTTAGGCCAGCCCTTCTTTTGCTGTACGGCTCTTATTTATGGCCGGGGTTGGGGCAGCGAAGTCATACATTATGAGGCAACCGGGATTCCAGCACGAATCGTACTTGAGGACTTACTCGCTAGCAACGGCGGGGATAGCTACAACCTTCGTTGTGAGCCACTAGGTAAGCAAGGTTGCTTCATCATACGCTCACGCAACAGCCGAACGGCTCGCCGCGCCCAACGGTGTCTGCGTGGCCTTGGGTTATGACGGACGCTAAGATCTGTTTCGAAAAGTCGGCTCGTAAACGTGCGTTGAGCCAGTCTTATCCGGAATCACTGCAAAACGGGATCTTGAGTAAATTCAACTCACGGGTCAGGCTGAGCCGGAAAGTTACCGAAATCCTAAGACTTTTCGGGAAATTAGATAGGTGATCTCGAAGCCATAGCAGCCACTCACTCACACTCAAGCGACTACAATTCGTGTCATTCGTCGCCTAATGTAGAAAGCGGCGAAAGATATCCCTATTAGTGGGAACGTCTAGATCAAGGCAACAAAAAGTAAAAAAGCAGCCGGTGCGCACATGAAGCTGTGGCAGGTGAGGACAAGAGGTAGGCCGATCAGTTCCGGCAGCATCATGATCGGAGCGTGGAGCCAAACCATTTTGGCAGAAGGTTCTGAGTAACCGCTCGCCCCGGCGGCGAGAATAACAACGCTGAAGAAGAATATTACGGCCCACCAATCATTCGCCCCATATGCACTGTGGAGGATGGCCATAAAGCCAAAAAGAGCTGCGACTCCAATGATCAACTCTGTCACGAGTCGAAAAATCAGACTGTTTCGCTTCGTCAACTTGTGGTCCTCTTGATACTTCCGTATCAGCATAGTATGGGGATGTGGTTGCATGAACTGCGGGAGCGGTTGCTACGTGCCGGTGTAGCGCCGCGGCATGTGCGTCGATACCTGATCGAACTGCGCGAACACTGGGCGGATCTGACATGGGTATTGGGGACAGGGCGCCCGGTTGTGGACAAGACCGGCCTTGCGGGAAGATATGACTTCACGATCCAGAGGCCGGTTCTGCTGCCGAGTCCGCAGCAAGGGGGTATTTCTGCGCCCGATCCGGGGCCCTCGGCAGCTTCAATTGCCGATCAACTCGGACTGAAGCTAGAGCCGTCAAAAGGACGGGTGGAGACTCTGGTGATCGATCACGTCGAGCGGCCCTCGCTCAATTAGCGGTCAAGAAACCTCCAGAAGACCGGGCTTTGAGTAAGTTGCACTGGTGTCCATCGGCGAATTACCGATAACCCGACCTTTCAGGAGATTTTGAAGAAGCTGGTTATACAGCAACTTGCCAGCTCATTCACTCGTCCATAATGAGTTGTGCAACAGGTGCGTTGCGGGGTGTAGTCGATGATTCCGCGAAACTCGACATTGGCTCTGGCACTCTACCTTTGGTCGGGAGCGCTCTTCCACTCGGCGCAGTCGCAGGAGCAGTCCGCAGCGCAAACGCCGCCCGGCCAACCGACATACTCATTTCGTACCTACACTCGTATGGTCCTCACCGATGTCACGGTGACGGATATGCATGGCAATCCGGTTCATGGCTTGCCCCAATCCGCGTTTCGTATCTTCGATAACAAACAACCTCAGGTGATTGCGTCCTTTGAAGAGCACGCCGGTATACATGCACCATCCATACAGTCTACGAGTGCGGCTGGCGTCTACAGTAATGACTATCTCCTGCATCTGCCACCTGTTCTGAATATCGTGCTGATCGACATTAGCAATCTCGAAATGGCCGATCAAATGTATCTCAACTACGAGCTCACTAGGTTTCTGAACGAGCAGCCGGCGGAGCAGCCTCTCGCCATCTACCTGCGTACAGGCTCAGGCTGTTTTCTGGTGCAGATCTTTACTTCGGATCACAAGCTGCTGCTGGATGCGGTGCACAAAGCGATTCCCAGGTTCCCTCCGCATGACCGCGAGTATCTAACCGATTTCGACACGCTGCATCAGCTAGCCCTCTCTTTGAGCCAACTACCCGGTCGAAAGAATGTTCTTTGGTTTTCCGGCGGTTCTACGAGTTTTCTTATGCCTGACGCTCTCCCAGTTGAGGATGCTGCGTGGCGCAATCTCTACGACGAGCTCGATCAGGAACGCATCGCTATCTACCCGATTGATGCGCGAGGGCTTTTGCCAGATACCACGGCAACGATGCAGGCAGCGCAGCAGCACATGGTCATGAGTGATGTGGCCCAGGCCACGGGCGGACAAACCTTCTTCTACAACAATGGATTAAAAGAGATCACAGATCATCTTCTGGAGTCGGATGACAGCTTTTATACTCTGACCTATTCACCAGATGACCTGCGTTTCGATAACAAATGGCACAAGGTGCGTGTGGAGGTAGACGGAGCCCCCTACCAACTCAGCTACCGAAGGGGATACTTCGCCGACGGCAGTGCTCGCCAGAAGGATCCACCGGGCAGAGCCAGAACGCGGCTCCTCTGGAATGGAGAGAAGCTCGAAGTTAGTGAACTGCGCGACCGCCCCATAATTTTTCAGGCGAGGGTAGTTCCCGCATCTAATTCCGCAATTGCCAATTTCGACAGCGGTTCAGGCTCGTTGCCGTTGCATCAGACCCAAAAAGGATCAGTTCCCTTCCTGATTCGCTACACGTTGCCAATCAACGCACTCACGATCAGAGACGTCGACGGGACGCACAAGATCGTCTTGGGTGTCGCCGCCATCGGGCTGGATCGTGACGGGACCATGGTAGAGCACAAAGCCGAGGAGATAACGATGACCCTCCCGGCCGATATACTTCATCGCAGCCCTAACCTTCCCATCGTGGTTGACCAGGAGATTGACCTGTCGAAGAACGATCAGTTTCTCCATTTGGGTGTATGGGATACACTTAACGGCCGCTCCGGCAGCATCGATACTCCTCTTGAAGTTCCCAACCCGGCTAAGCCCCAAGAGCCGACCAGCCACAACTGACCACGTTTCTCATCGGTGAGTGGTAAATTCACCTCTCATCCATCCATAGCCAATAGGCCGATAGGGTTTCTCGACAGGCTGCTGAGCTTCAAGGGGAACGCCATCCAGCCTTCGGCCAGCCGGGCTAAACGAGCCTATCGAACCTAAGGTCATCGGTAAAGAGAAGCCGACTTCACCCTAGAACTTCTGCCCAGATACGCGAAGTTTTGGAAGTAATGCTCCCGTATGATTTCGGTAAGAGTCGTACGCTGATCCAAACGCCCGTCTCAGATTTGTCTCTTCCAGCAAAATCTTGCGCCTATATAAGAGACCGACGCCGATAAGGCCAAACAGCGCCGAGACTTGACCCGAGACGATGGTGCTGCCGACGAACATGCCCAAGATCCCTGCATAAATTGGGTGTCGAATCAGACGGTATGGGCCGGATTGTATGAGTTCATGATTGACTTTAATTGTGATCTCGCTACTCCAATGCGATGACAGATACCGCCTAGCCCAAGTCGCCAACGCAAAAAAAATGGACTGAATGCCGAAGCCGAGCCAGGTGGCAAACTGGACATCCGGCAAAAATCTGGGGGTCAACTGGCGAACGGGAAGAACAACAAGCGCAAAAGCGAAATTGAAGAGGATCACATGGAGTCTCCGCGATTTTAAGGGCTCCGAGACGACAGCCTGCGAGGCGCTCTTGGCAGCTGCGTTCCACCAGAATGCAAACATGCTCCACTCCAAGAGGGAAAGTGCGAGCGGCAGGGAAAAATAGCGTGGCTGCCATGGGATGAGCATCGGCTTCTCCTGTTATTGCTTGCGGAAAGTGTCCTGGTTAGTCGAAGAGCTTGCACGTACTGTGAGTTTTTCTACATCGTTCCCTCTGCGAACTTGGTGCAGTTGTTCAGCGAGCAGCCAGCCGCCAGGTGGCTCGCAATCGCTTTGGCGATCCAGCCCCTCTTCTTTTTGTTCCTCTGTGATAGGGGGTCGGCTCTCCGGCTGAAGGATGGCCTGGAAGCCGGTAAGCATCGCGCCCAGGACAAGCCCCGATAAGGGGGACACGGCCAGTTCACGCGAGCTTCGCTCCGCCTTGTGTCGTGTACGTCGAGTCCTCACGGCGCGTATGGCCGCGAAGGCCGTGAGCAAGACGAAAAATGAAACGAGAATTTCCTCAAGAGCCATCCGTCCTCCTGGAAGTGAGCGGGGAAAGGAAAAGCCGCAGAAAGCTGCACGCCGGCAGCTTTGTGCCTATTCGACTTTGCGGAGTTTTACTTGACGGAGGGAGGAGGCCGCTGGAAGAGAACCGCCCGATAAACACCGAGGGTCCACAACGGATGCTCTTCGCAAATTACCCAGAAAGCGAAAGGGACGAGAACGAGCGCGAAGAGAAAGACCGGAATGAAGACGAACGTGTGAAGGTAGGAACAGTGAGCAAAGGCAGGGTTGGAAAGGAGAGCGATCAGGCACACAAAAAGCGCGACTACTGCAGCCAGCTGCCAGTTAAACCTTTGAGCTCTGCAGTTTATTTTCGGCACAGCGCCTGGAGACCCTCCGAAGCAATCATACCTCCGCTCTCATAATTGCGCCGATTTCATCAGTGGCCCGTATAGAGAACATCAAATTTGCTTTTGAGGAACCAGACCTGCGTATTCCCACGAAACGGGTTTTGAGTAAGTTGCTCGTGCCTGCTGCCTCCGGCTGCGAAACTTATCAAAAATGAGACTTCACAGGAGGCCCTAATCCCCTGAAGCGTATCGCCAAATCCACGATTTCTCGTCCAGGTCGTTCCTGTGGTGATTTACAAGTCCTTCCCTTTGCACTGCACCATCAATAAAATCTCCCGCAAGATTCATCGCCCACTGAAGCGCCATGAACGCATCCTCACCCGCTGGAGCAGCTATGGCCTCGTCCCGCCCAATCCCAATCACTTGCAGAGGGCAGCGATAATGGGGCAAACCAGGTGATGTCGAACTCACCGGTCTCCCCAGCCGCACGGTGATCTGCCTCGGCTCTCCAAGCGAATCCTTCAGCGTGAAACAGCGTTCGGCTATCACATCCCCAAGTGGAATAGGATTCTGCATCTGCAACCTCCTAAATGACTACCGTATTCAAATCATGGCCCAGTCTCACCGGGTTGCGCAAGAATCTATATAGGAGACGGCGGAACGTAGGCCAGTGTTGATGAAAGTATCCTGGGGCGCTCGACCCCGGCGGCTTCCAGTTCACTAGAAGCCCAGACGAACCGAGTGAAACTCAGTCGCTGGCAAGTCAAGCACACCACCGGCGCTCGCTCGGCTCGCCTGTAGTTGACTCGGCTCGCTTCCCCCGTTTCCGCTCTTGACTCGCTCCAATCCCAGCGTTACTATCGCTGACACTTGTCGTAAATAAAAAGACGGGAGTCGTAAACGTGACCGGGACTCGACTGACCAAGCTCGAGATTCAAATTATGGAAACGCTTTGGAACCAGGGCGAAGCTTCCATTCGGGAGATGCAAGAGGCTTTTCCTGAGAAGAAGAGGCCTGGATATACGACAGTCCAAAAAATGATTTACCGCATGGAAGCTAAGAAGGTCGTGCGCCGTGTCCGAAAGGTAGGCAACTTCCATATATTTGCTGCGATTGTCTCGCGAGATACCGCGCAAAGGAGGTTGGTGGATGATCTACTCGCGATGTTTGGTGGAAAATCCCGCCCGGTGGTGGCCCATCTCATCGGTGCCGGCAAGTTGACACTCGAAGACGTCGAGTACGCCGAGAAGACTCTGAAGGAACTCAAGAAAGGAGACAAGGCATGACCGGGCATCTGGCTTCTATGGTGGCTGGCATTGCGGCAGCCGTCGGGAACCATCTTTGGCAGTCAACGGTCTTCGCTGTAGCAGCATGGTTGATGACGTTGCAGCTGCGCAGGAACCGGGCGCATGTGCGTTATAGTATTTGGCTGGCAGCGTCGGTCAAGTTTCTTATCCCATTTTCGCTGCTCATTGATCTGGGCGGGTTTCTGCGAAAACCCCAGCACGCTCACCCCTCATTGCAAACCACCCTCTCCTCGGCGATGGGTGTTGTAAGTCAGCCGTTCTCAGGTATGCCGGCTCACACCATGAATGCTCAGAGCCTCCCCCAACAATTAACTGTGTTGCTGCCTGAAGTATTTGCCGGGGTATGGTTCTGCGGCATGGTGACGGTATTGCTGATCTGGTGCATGCGATGGAGAAAAATCTATCGGGCGTTACACCAGGCTGTGCCAGTCAAAAGCGGGCGCGAATTTGCGCTGCTGCAACGGTTGGAAACTCTAACGAAGTCCCGCATACACGTCCCAATGCTACGGTCTGAGGACATGATGGAGCCAGGGATATTCGGCATTTTTCATCCGCTGATGCTGTGGCCTAACCGGCTCAGCGAGCGATTGGAGAATGAACATATCGAAGGCATATTGGCGCATGAATTGATGCATGTTCGGCGCCATGACAACCTCACCGCAGCGATCCACATGTTGGTCGAGGTTGTTTTTTGGTTCCATCCCCTGGTGTGGTGGATGGAGTCTCGAATGTTGGAGGAGCGAGAGCGTGCCTGTGATGAAGCGGTAGTGCAGTTGGCAGGCAGACCGGAAGTCTATGCCGAGGGCTTGTTGAAGGCGTGTCGATTCTGTGCTGAGTCGCCCCTGATTTGCGTCTCGGGTATTACGGGTGCGGATCTAAAAGATCGCATTATCCGCATCATGACAGAGCATCTTGTACAGAAAATGGATCTCCGCAGAAAGCTACTGCTTGGTGTGGCAGGTTTCGCGTCGCTGGCGATTCCGGTGGCGTTTGGATTGGTACACGCAGCGGAATCCCGAAACGAAGGCATATCTGCAACCGTGAACGTCAACTCGCCAGGACCGTTTGGAAAGCCCGCAACCACAAACAAGGACACCGCAATCGATCCTGCTCCGCTTGCCGTCGCCTCAATCAAGCAAGTTGCGTTTGCCGACAGCGATCCCATGGCCACACAATTCTCAGATGATCGGAGTTTCCTTCCGAGGTGTTGTTATAGCGTTGATCGTTCAGACGGCATTCCTCCCGCAGGTAGCCCTATATGATAGTAAAGATGATCGAATCGTCGGATTGCCAAGCTGGACAAAATCCGAGCGTTATGATGTTGAAGCTAAGGTTGATTACGAAGACGTCCCTAAGTGGAAGGCGTTGTCCCTGACTCAAAAGAGTTTGGCGCTTCAACCATTGCTTGTAACGCGGTTCAATCTACAGTTCCATCACGAAACCCGCGAGCGCCCGACTTATTCTCTGGTGGTTGCAAAGAATGGTCCGAAACTCCGCAAGGCACAACATGTCGTAACCAACCCAACTGGTAATGGCAGCCCCGCCGGCACGGGTGATAGGGACCAATCGACGGTGACACCGGGTAAGATCGTCCTTAAAGGCTCCAGCCTTTCAGTTCTGGCGAACCTTCTTTCGTCGCAGGGACTTAGCCATACCGTTGTTGATAAAACTGGGCTAACGGACATATATGACATCACGCTCCGGTGGTCCCCGGATGACATTGGCTCGTCAGACGCATCGCTACCCTCTCTTTTTACCGCACTTCAGGAACAGCTTGGGTTGAAATTGGAATACAACAAGAACCCGATTGACGTGATCGTGATCGACCACATCGAAAAACCTTCTGCGAATTAAGCAACGGAAGAAGACGAACAATGCGCAGCGCTGTTCAAGGAACGGCAGTGCGGGTGCCCCCAATGGAATGGTGGTATAGTGCTGCCAGGCGTTCTGCTCTCCGGGAGCCAGATATGAATCGCGCTAGTGCCCTCGTGCTCGGCAGTCTCTGCTGCTCGCTCGCCTTGATGATCCAAACATCATCGGCGCAAAACACCTCCGAGAAGCTACCTTCCTTTCCCCCGCTGCAACAGCCGCAATTCCCTCCGTTGCCTCCGCTTGGAGAACCAACCATCGTTCGTGTACACCTCGATATATTCCTGCTTTCAGAACCCAACTGTGGACCCATCCGCCTTAGAGTGCGAATGATCGGGCAGTTGGACTCGATGCCATCACGCATCGTTCAGTT
Source organism: uncultured Acidobacteriaceae bacterium (assembly GCA_963745725.1). Lineage (GTDB taxonomy): Bacteria > Acidobacteriota > Terriglobia > Terriglobales > Acidobacteriaceae > PALSA-350. Next base: position 373,418 of record CAVUYJ010000008.1, on the reverse strand, counting down.
AAATCTGAAGAACACAAATTCCGTGGCGATTATCTCTGAACGATTTACTTTCCATGGCATCGCGACGAGAGACGAGTCTTGGCCCGCTCTCCAACAAGCCTTTGCAACGAAAGGCTACGCAAAGACACTCGAAATTGAGCGCGATGTCACCGTGGGTGCTGGACAGGACGTTCCCGTCGATTCCTTACTGACTGGCTTTAGTGATGTTAAGTTCATCGAACTGAACTCCGTAACCTATGCAGACGGCACCAGCTGGCAGCCCATAGACGGAAAGAACTGCATCGTCAGTCCTCGTTCGCTTTAGCGATGGAAATACCGTGGCCATCACGAGCATAGGTAGCAATCTCCGGCGCTCGTGCAATTGTCGCGGCCGAAAATTTAGGAGCGCTTTCCAGTTCTGCTGAAGCACAGACCGGCCAATGCAGAGGATGCTTCTTTAGGGAACCTTGAGTGTCGTGGAGACGGCGGTCAGGTGATGATCTTCAGAATCGGTGACCACCTCGCGTATGCGGTAGACTCCCGGCTTTAGCTGGAAGCTCATGCTGATAGTTACTCCATCCTTGAACAACTCTTGTAATTGCGCATCGGGAACACTCAGGGCCGCCTGCCTTTGACGGGCCATCACCAGGTTGTCTTTCTCATCGAAGATGGCGAAGACGAAGCTCACCGTATTGAGGTTATGCCCTCCATCTTTCTGAAAACGAAGGGGCTTGGCATCCAGGTGAGAGATCAAGGATAGCTCACGGGTGCCGGCTTGCGCGTCCGCGAGTTTCCCGCCTAGCCCGACCGGCAACTGCTGCGACAGAGTCTTAGAAAACATCGCCTCGCGGATCTGCTCCTCTGTCTGCGCTTCGGCATCGAGCGCTTTCTGGCGCTTGGCCTCGGCCGCAACCTCAGCTTCATTTTTCGGGGCAAAATAACCCCGTCTGGCCTGTACGCTAAAATTCTTGCGCTTCTCCGCCAGCTTGATCTTTATCATGTGGAATTTGCCGTCTGGCTTTAGGTCAGTAGGCGCGTATGCGAGCACATAGTCCACAGGAGAGCCCGCCAAGGCCGCAAAACCTGCCTTCAGATCGTTGTTGCTGTGGAAGAATGTGCCGCCAGTGTCTTGCGCAACCACCGCCAGTACGTCTTGGACAACAAGTTCGCGCTGTGCATCGAGGCGTTCCTGGGTTCCCGGTTGTCCATAGATCGCCTGTGTGTCTGCCCCTCGCATGAGGACTGCCAGGCCTCTGGGATCCAGTGAGCTAATGATTACCTGTGAGCGGAGCGCACGGTCTATCACCTGATCTAAGGGAAACTGTTCGCTTTGCGACAGGAAGCCCGGCGACACCAGAACGATCGTGCGCTGCCCAGGCATCTGCGAGAGGTAATTCACCACACGCTCAAGGCCTTGCAAATTGGACCGTGCCTGTATTTCCGTCTGAAACAAAATGGTTCGTGCCATCGATCGAATGGTGTTCGCAAGCACGCTGTCCGCCGGTGAAGGCTGTTCGGGTCGCGACCCAGGTTTAGTGTCTGTTAGCGGCCCCTCAGAGGCCTGGGTATCCGGGCCCGGCGCCGCCATGTGGCAGCGGCCTCTCGCCTCGTTCAGCGCTACCTGCCAGGCATCGGAATAGTCAGGGTTCTCCTGCTCGGTGATTTCGAGCGCCTGATAGTCGGTGAGATCGGGGCAAGTATGGATCCGAGGCAGGGATCGTGCGCTGCTCTGCAATTTAGCGAGACCGGCTTGCATCTGCTGCGGATCGACAGTGAAGTCGGACAGCATTTTCCCCGAGGTGAAAATGGCCACCCGGTCCCTCGGTTGGAGATTGGCCGCGAGGTAATGACTGGCAGCGTCGCGCACGTAAATCATGTCCGCGTCGGAAGTGTTCAAGTCGTCGAAATACAATGCCACAAACCGGCTGGGCATCGCGTTGGGTGGTGGCGGCAGAGGCGCTTGTTCCGCTGCGCGAACCGCAGTGGAAGGCGTGGCAACCGGAGCCGACGTTTCCACCTCGAACTGCGAGATAGATTGTTCTTTGCCTTGGTCCAGAATCTTGAAATCTTCCTTCTGCAGACCTTCTACCGGCTTGCCGTCGGCATCGCGAACGACGACGCGAACCACCACCAGGTTGCTCCCCACCTTGAGTTGAAAAGGCGCTTGGTTCCCGTTCGACTGAGCAGCTGCCTTGTCGCTGCTTTGAGCAGTCATTCGCTGCGCGCCTGCGATCATGCAGCACGCGACCAGCGCTACTAGGTTCAACCACGCCCGACGATGGCTGATGGTTCGCACACGCAATGGCTCCGAAGAACACTTAGGAGCTTAGCACCGCAGGTTGCACAACCAGTCTCGGCATCTACAGTCAAGCGGTCTCAGGAGCCTCAGCGTAGGCGAACAAACGGAGAATTTCTCCACAGGTTGGGTCAACCACCGGGCAACACATCTGTTCGCCGGTATGATTCAGATTGAAGGAGGTTGCCACCCCGGTGGAACCGCATTCCGATTCCCGTGCCAAACACTGGCTTCATCCAGACCATGGATTGCCTGCCCGTCTCCAAGCTCCCTGAAGGGCCGAAGGACTTACGAAATCAAGTTGGACGGCTATCGGCTTGAAATGGTGCGGAGTCGAGGTAAAACAACAATTATCTATTCCCATACACCCTCCCGCACTTCGGGCAGCTGTCTAGATCCCAGTGCCAGCCGTGCACCAGCAGGCAGCGGATTTCCAGCAGCAATTGCGTCCACGGTGTGCATTTACTAGCAGCCGGCAGAGAAAAGTTGCGCGCGATGAAAGGCGTTCCACCACTGCCGAAGCCGCCGTTCACCGCGATGCAGTAGGGCTCCGGGGACGGGGCGAACCTTTGGCCGGGGGCGACGAGCAGGAGCGACAGAACCGCGCGAGACGACTGAGCGATGGAATTTAATTTCATGACATCCTCCTTGGGGCTCCTTGCAGTGGAACCCAACTGAATTTGTCTCCAAACTCTCCACGCTTTGGCTGTGAGTTTGCTCGGACGCATTCCCCAAATGCATGCCGCGGACCAAACGCAAATGTTCGGCGATGTTTATGGAAGTTATTGTGTTTTCAATAAAAATGCGCATGGGCGGCCCTGACCGAGGGGGGCGCAGGTAGCCGTTCGGCTACCTGCGGGGAACCAGTGAGTTCCGGCGGCCGTGAGGTCGCAGGGGGGATTAAGCATCGTCATTAAACTGAGCGAGCATGTCGCTCTTTACCCAGGTGTCCGATCGCTCTGCGGTACCGAGCCAAACGGCCCGAAACGCTCTCGCCAGCAAATCATTGAATAGTAATGTTTTATTGGTGGGCGCTGCAGGATTCGAACCTGCGACTTCCACCGTGTGAAGGTGGCACTCTACCGCTGAGTTAAGCGCCCCTCGGGGCAAGCCGTAGTTTACACGAACCTTCCCCACGCACCCAAGCCGCCGCGGCATCGCCCTCCGGCTGTCTTAAAGTGTTCAGCAAGGCCGGTTGTGCTATGGTTTCACCCAACGCTTCCCCCGGGCTCCAGGCCATTTAAGACAGCAATATTGTTTCGGTCGAAAACGGTTCTGTTCCCGCAGAACACGATCCCGGGATTGCAAAACGGCGGTTCCGTCAAAGCGCTTTGACTGCATCCTGGATGTTTCTACCCATGGAGATTTAGTTCGGAATTTTTCGTTACGGGACCCGCTCGCGCTTCACCATCATGATCGAAGGCTATTCGGCAGAACAAGGTGTAAAACGGGCTCAATCCACACGGAGAAAATGAAGGATGTCGCGTTTAACGGTGCTTTGTACTTTGTTGCTCGTTTCTTTGTCCACAGTGGCCTTGGCTCAGAGCCCCTGTCCGACCCAGGAAATCCAGGGTTCCGCCGCTACGCGATCGTCTGACCTGGTTTGCATTGTCCCCCAGGTGTACGGCCCCGGCGGCCTGGTCGGGGTCGATAATGGAGGGCCCCTCACGGCTACGATGTTTCACGAGGTTCACTTCCAGGCTTCCAGTATCAACAGCTTCAGTCCCATCAATGCAGAGATAGGCGTGCAGCTCAGCCAGGTTCCGCTGGCGTCGCCCGTTTCCGGATTTATCTTTGCCAATGGAGTCATGCAGGAAGCCACGAGCTTTGGACCCGTGCTCGCGGATCGCGCCGAAACTCTCGGCAAGCGAAAGATTTTCGTGGGCGCCAGCTACGAATATTTCGACTTCGACAAGGCGGATGGCGTCAACCTCAAATCGTTCGGCGCTGTGTTCCAGCATGAGCAGGAACCAACGATTTGCGCGACCATCCCGTCGACCCCTTGCCTCGGCGGCGAACCCATTTACACCCGCGACATCGTGTCCACGCAAAACCGCATCGACATCAAGGTGCACCAGGTCACGATGGTGGGCACCTATGGCCTGTCAGACAGGCTGGACGTATCGCTTGCTCTTCCCGTTGTCAATGTCCGCGTGGGCATGAGTTCAAATGCCACCATCTTCAACTTCGAGCCTCCCCCGGTGAACCACACGTTTGCGCCCATCACCGATAACCCGCGTGAAACTTATATCAGCCCCTTCAACGCAATTCTGACGAATAGTGGTTCACAAACGGGCATCGGCGATTTACGGCTTCGCGGTAAATACGTTGCCTGGCGTGATTCAAAAGAGAAGTCGGCAGTCGCTGTCGGCTTAGACCTTCGGCTACCGACGGGCGACGCCTACAAGTTCACGGGCTCGGGGACCTGGGGTCTGCGGCCCTTTGTCATTTACTCGTATTCAGCCAGAGTTTCTCCGCACGCCAGTGCCGGCTTCGAGGGCAACGGCAATTCCGTCCTGGCCGGCACCGTCACTTCGCAGCCGGTCACCAAGGCCCAGCTGCCGAATGTATTTAGTTACTCCGCAGGTGCGGACGCTTCGATACGCCGCTGGATCGGTCTCTCCGGCGATTTCATTGGGACCTCGCTGCTGAATGCGGCCCGTATCGAAAACTCTACCTATACGGATTTCGTCGGCAACACCCACGCCAACGTCAGCACGTTCACCTCTACCGTCAACCAGGCGAACATATCGCTGGGAGCCAAGGTAAGGCCGGTTGCCAGGTTGCTGGTCACGGGCAATGTGCTGTTTCGTTTGAACGACGCCGGGCTGCATTTCAAGCCCTCACCGCTGATCGGCGTTTCCTACGTGTTCTGAGCCGGAACTCAACGGATAGAAGTGATATGCCAGGAGGTGCCGTCCTTTTTCAAGGTCATCGTCACTTGTGCTTTTGCCGCCGCATTGGTGATGATCTGCTGTTGAAAGCTGACCACGGCCACGTTCCCTGATACTTCTGGACCTTTGGTGATGGAGTACGTCAACGTAACCTTGCCCGCATCGCGGAACGCAGTCCGTAGCCCATTCACCTGCTTCGGACTCATATCCGGCCACAGCTCCTGGAGCTTGTTCACATCCTTCGTGTCGTAGGCAGATTTATAACCATCCAGAACGCCACGAATGGCATTCAGGTCGTCAGCATTGTCGGAAACCTTCGGGGCCACCGGCGGAGGAGCGGCCGGAAGCGGTGCAGGAGCCTGGGTTGCCTGGGGCGCAGGCGTCACCACGGGCGGCGGAGTCAGTTTGGCCAGCTGCGATGTGGCTTCTTCCTTGTGCCTGCCTGAGGGATAAGTGCCCAGGTAGCCCTTGAGGCTTGCGGTATCGCCCTTACGCGACGCGTCATGCCAGCTGAGATCGTCGAGGAGAGACACCGCGCGGTCGTGATACGGGCCACTGGGATTGTGCTCCAGAAATCTCTTCACTGCCAGAGGATCGGTTGTACTCTGAATCGCCTCCCACTCCAGTCGCGCGATCTCCGCCATGGCATTCGGCAAATGAGGACCCGCCGGGGAGGCATACCTGGCCGCATAGTCCTGATAGCCGCGGAGACTGCCACTACTGCTGGCCCTTGCCCAATTGAGCGCTTCGAGCTTGGACTCCGCCTGCGACCGGAAGGAGGAATTTGGATAACGGCGGACGAATTCTTCCACCGCTGCAGGATCGCTTGTGCTGTTAATGCGGTTCCAGGCAAGCTGCTCTTCTGACGTCGCGGGAGCCGGCGGCTTGAAGTCAGCACGGTTGAGAACGACCGTTGCCTTAGCCTTGAAGGAACGCGGATCTGCGACCAGCTCCTGATTTCCAGCCATGAGCCGCAGTCGATGAGAGCCCGGTGTCAGCTCCCAGGTACCCGGCGTTCCACTCGCAGCCAGCCGAACATCGTCCACAAACAGCTGGTCACCGGGACGTGCTCCCTTGAGAATGAGCCGGGCCATCACCGGCGCTTGAACGGCCGCAGGAGCAGGAGCGGGAACCGCTGCGGGTTGCGGAATCGTCTCCTGGGCGAGCTCGAAGGAAATTGTCTGGTCACCGCCAAGCGCCACTGATTGGCTGCTGGAGACGTACCCCTTGAGACCAGCTTTGACGCTATACGTCGCGCCCGGCGAAAGCTTAAAGCTGCAGTTGGGAGTAACGCACGTGCGGCCGTCTACCTCGATCTCGGCGCCGGAGGGCGTGCTCTGCACGGTCAGGACAGAAACGTGTGGCCGGGTAACAAACCTGATCAGGAAAGCAACCACCGCCAGCAGTACGCAGGCAACGGCCGCAGGCACGAGCAGCCGCTTGCGAGGCGCTGCTGCTGGACGCGTCGCCTCCTGGACCACACGCTGCCTGATCTTCTCCTGCTCCGCGGCTTGCCGGTCGCCTAATTTCTTTGCCGATTTCTGTGCCGTCGAGAGCAGCTTCTCCAGCTGCTTTTCCCCCGGCCATTGCTGGCACGCGACCTCAAGCACGACGGCGGCCTCAACATAGCGTTGTTTGCGGAGAAGATCGGACCCTTTGTCAATTGCAGCCTGCATGGCCGCTCTCTGCGCGATGGCCTGACGCTTGACCTCCTCCTCGGCCTCGATCTGCTCTCTGCACTGCGCCAGCAGGGACTGTAACTGTGCGCTTTCCGGATACTTTGCGGCAGCTTCTTCAAGGGCGTTCAGCGCCTTCGCGGCCTGCCGTGTTTCCAGCAGCCGGGTAGATGCCTTGACCTCAAGATCGATGGCAGAAGCACGAGCCGCCGCCTCATCGCGCGCTCGTTGCGCGCGCCTGATCTCTTCCTCGGCCTCGATCTGCTCTCTGCACTGCAGCAATAGAGACTGTAACTGTGCGCTTTCCGGATATTTTGCGACAGCTTGTTCAAGGGCGTTCAGCGACTTCGCGGCCTGCCGTGTTTCCAGCAGCCGGGTAGATGCCTTGACCTCAAGATCGATGGCAGAAGCACGAGCAGCCGCCTCGTCGCGTGCTCGTTGCGCGCGCTGCAGGCTGTCTTCTGCCCGTAGCAGCATCCCGCGGAGTTCCACACTTTCCGGGAAAGTCCTCACCAACTCCTGCAGCTTCTTTACCAACGACGCCGAGTCGGTCGTTCCCAGCTGCAATGTGGACGCCTCGACCGCCTGTTCCTGCGACAATCGCTGCAGCTCGATCTGCAACAGCTTTGCCCGCGCGCCGCGAACATCCGTTTCGACCTGCTCGCAAAGAGTTGCGATGGCCTGATCCGCGCCATGCTTCTCTCTTATCTGCACCGCGCGGTTCCTGATAGGGTCCAAATCGGCCGGCGTAAGCGCCTGGCTAACGGACCCGCTCAGCGAAACTAGTTCCTCGCAAACCAGGTCATGTTCGATGCGGCGGCCATGAACCTGCGCCGAAACACGCCCAATGGTTTCCTGCAAGTCATCGAGTTCGGGGTTAGCTGAGGCGCGCCGTTGCGCCTCGGCGAGCAACTGTTCCGCGTGCTCAACCCCCAGAGCCATGAGCGCGCGGTCCGCAACCTGGTTGATCTCTGCCAGCAGGCGAGAGATTGTCTGACGGCGCGCGTCGGCCGCCGCCTTCACCCGATCGAGAGCCGCCATTACGTCCGGCTCTCCAGCGGCCGTAGAAGCCACCGAGTGCGCGTTACTGACCAACTGCGATAGTCCGCCAATCGACCGAGCCCGGGAGGAGGCACTCTCCAATTGCCCCATTTCCTCAATCAGCGCTTGCCGCTGATTGAGGCGGCGATTCACCTCGTACTCGATTTGTTGAGTCAGAGCTCCGACCTGCGGCTCCATCGAGTACTCCGTCGATATGCGCGCCGCACGCCGCAGAAGATCGGTCGATTCACTGAGCGGTACGTGTTTGACCGCTTCAGCTATCTTGCTCAGCTCCGCAAGGATTCGTTCGTGTTCCTCTCCTCGTGCTTCCAGAGCCCGCACCACTTCTTCGCAGGCGTCGCGCACCTTTCTTTCATGCGGAAACTCGGCCAGGACCTCCTGCAAACGCGTCTTCGCCCGCGCCCTTGAGCCGGGGTCGAAAGAATCCTCAACGCTCTTCCGCAGGTCCTGCAGTTCCGCCGACACTTGCTCCTTGGCCAACTGCCGGGCGCGCACTTGCTCGAATAGTGGATCGAAGGATCTCCGGGTCGCCTCCTCGAACTCGACACCCATCAGCATCCGCCTCAGCTGCGAGGCAAGATCCTCCAGATGGTCCACTTCCTCCCGCTCATCGAGCGCTTTGCGTAGTGTTTCCGCCTGGCGTTGCGCCGCCTGGTTCTGAAGCAGCGCGCGCTCTGCAGCCTCCTGCGCAGCCTGAGATTCCTGATCCTGAAACTGCCGCTCCGACTCGGTCTTCGCCAACGCCAACAGCGCTTCCAGATTTGGCTCCGCGGGAAGCTTTTGCAATGCGGTTTCGAGTATCTTGATGGCTGCGTCGAACTCGTTGCGATCCAGCAATTGTTTCGCCGCCAGGCTCTGGTCCTGCACAAACCTTCGCCGCTCCGCGATATCTCTCTGCTTCTCCGCAATCGACTTCAATCGCTGCAGGGTCGGTTCGTTCGGAAAACTCCCCAGCCCGACTTCACAGATGGTGTAAGCCGACGAAAAGTCTTCCGCCCGCAGCGCACCATGAATCTGGTCGGTCAGATCAAGTAGATCCTTACGGCGCTGTTCCTGGTCCTGGCCCCGGCTGGCCCATTGCAGCAGCTCGCGCACATTCGAGTCGCCCGGATCCAACTGCTCGGCCTTGCGCAATGACTCGATCGCGTCCCCAAACATCCGCTGGGCAATTCCCTGCCGCGCGCTGTCCACCAGGCCTTGTACCTGCAGCCGCCGCGAGCGCTCCGACAATTCTTTGTCGATGATCTCCGCCAGGGCTCGTGCTTCAGCGCTATCGGCGTCGAGACGCAGAGCCGCGTCCACCGCCTCCCTTGCCTCGTCGAAGTCTCCGGCATAGAGAGCCGATTCGGCTCGCCGGAGCGAGTCGCGTACCGCCTTGCCCAGCGAGATGGCCTTCTGTATTTCTTCCCGCAGCGCCGTCGAAACCTGGTCCTCGGGATCCAGCTGCAGGGCCTGATCGGCGCAAGCCAGTGCCTCTTCATACTGCTGACCGGCCAGCGCCACCTGTGCCTGGGAGCGCATCTGCACAATTTGTGCCGAACGCTGTTGTTCCTGGATGGCCTTGCGGACTTCCGCCAGCATCCGGTTCGCCTGGTCGTGATGGCGGTCGAGGCGAAGAATCTCCTGCAGGTGCTGCTTCACTCTTTCCAGGTCGCCGCGGTGCATCGCGGCTTCCGCTCGCTGCATGAAGTCCGCAGCCATCCCCTGCTTGATCTTCTTTTGAATCTGCAGCAAGTCGAAGCCTAGTTCCTCGGCCGTTTGATAGCGGTCGTGGGTCTTCTTGGCCAGCGCTCTGCTCACGCATGCCTGCAACTCGGCGGGAACGTCGCCCAGGTAGGTGGAGAGCGGAGGAGGATCTTCGCGCAGTATCTTGACGAACACCGCCGCCGGCTCATTGCCCTTGAAGGGCAGCGCATACGTCAGCAGCTCATAGAGCATCACGCCCGCGGAAAAAATATCCGTGCGCGCGTCAATCGGAAGCGAGTTGATCTGCTCTGGCGACAGGTAAGACAAGCTTCCCAGAAGCTGCCCGGCCTGCAGTGTGGAGGTTTCAATGCCCACCACTCTGGCAATCCCAAAGTCGACGATCTTCGCCGTTCCATCCCGCAACAGGATCACGTTCGCCGGCTTGATGTCGCGATGGATCACCTGCGGCTTGCGATCGTGCGCGTGCTGCAACCCGTCGCACACCTGGACAAACAGATCCAGTTTGTCGACGATCGGCATCTGCCGGCGTTCATTGATCACGCGCGACACCGGCTCGCCATCCAGGCACTCCATCACCAGGTAGGGGTTTCCGTCCTGCTCCCCGCTCTCGTAAACCGTGACGATGTTCCGGTGCTGCAGGCTAGCGGTCGCGCGCAGCTCGCGGTTGAAAAACTGCTCCAGCTGGTGCACCTTGCCGGGACCGGCATCCGCCCGCTTGAGCATCTTGATGGCAACGGTCCGATTCAACGCAGCATCGTGCGCGCGATAGACGATGCCCATCCCGCCCGAGCCGATCACGTCGATCACGGCATACTTCCCGATCTTCTGTATCAGAGGATCAGAACTCTTCAAACGGCTCTTGGCTACCTCCGCTGGACCCGAAATGGATTTCAGGGCGGCGTTTGTTTCGCAAGGCAAAATAAATCATTTCGGGGCGGCTAAGGTCTAGCGCGCAGAAATCAGCCGAAATTTTATAAGGAACAATGGTAAACGCAAGCTTTCCATACCGCTATCCGGTTTTTGCTCTAGGGGAGGCTGAGCCGTAACCCTCAACCCCCTCCCGCTCCATCAGGTCGAGGCGCCGCGGCGCACGACCGCCCCGTCCCCGCCGTCCATGCGAAGGACGGCATAGGCATAGTGCATGGTCAAGGGCCGGCGTTACAGCGGAAATGGAGCACCTAACCCCCTGACTGCAAACCGCTTAGAAAACCCGAGGGCTCCAAAGCACGGAGGGCGCGTGGCTGGTAGGTACGGGCTGGCAGGTACGGGCTGGTAGGTATGGGCTGGTAGGTATGGGCTTCAGCCCGTACAAACCCCGTCAGACCGATGTGGCCTTCAGCCCCTGAGGTACGTTCTTCAACTACCCTCCGAAAAGGCCCCCAAAGCCCCCAGGACCCCCCTCCTATCCCACGAAACTGGGCGAGACCGCCAGGCAGGGCAACGTTTACAATCCACTCATCTTATGCTCCCGCCTCCCCCCAAGCAGCCTCCTTCCCCCGACCCGGGGGAAGAGACTGAAAAGTCTCCGGAAACCGCGCAACCAAGTCAGGAGGGTGGGGTTACAAAGGGTATGGGTACCGTAGCCATCTCGCAGAACGGGTTCCAGGGCGCCCAACAGGGTGCATCGGTCCATAGGACCGGTATCGACTGGGCGCAGCTCTCCGACGCGGAAATCATGCTCCGCGTTCGAGAGGGTGACGATTCGGGCTTCAGCATCCTGATCGAGAAGTACCGGAAGCAGATTGTGCATTTCATGTTCCGGATGTCTCGAAACCAGGCGGTCGCTGAGGAATTGGCGCAGGAAGTGTTTCTCCGCGTCTATCGTTCGCGCCAGACCTACCGGGCAGAGGCAAAGTTCAGCACCTGGCTGTACCGGATCGCCACCAACCTGGGAGTGAACCACGCCCGCGATACCAAGTATGAGCGCACCGCCCAGAATGTTTATCTCGACCAGCCGGACCCGGAAACGGGCACCACCCCTGACGTAGCCGATAGCACCCCCAACGTGGAGCAGGATCTGGTGCGGGACGAGAGAATGCAGGCCATTCGCAAGCACGTGATGGCGCTGCCCGAACGGCAGCGTAGCGCCGTGCTGATGCACAAGTATCAGGAAATGGATTACAAGGAAATTGGACAGATTCTGAAGCTCAGCGAATCGGCAACCAAGTCCTTGCTATTCCGGGCCTACCAGACATTGCGCGAGAACCTGAAAGATTTTGCCTAAGGATTGAGGAAGACATGACTTGCCCTGAGATTAAGAACACTTTGGCCGAAGTAGTTTATGAGTCCCGGCCGCTGCCTGAAGAGATTCGCACGCACCTGGCGAAGTGTGCCGGATGCACAGCCGAACTGGCTGAGATGGAAGCGACCTGGAAGCTGCTGGACGAGTGGCAGGCGCCGGAGCCCAGCGCCTTCTTTGACGCGAAGCTGTATGCCCAGTTGCGCACGGAACAGGCGAAGGCCCCAGCCAGCTTGTTGGATCGGGCAAAGGCCTGGTGGCTTTACAGCACCAACCTGCAGATGCGTCCGGTGGCGGCAGGCGCCTTGGCAATGGTCCTGGCGGTAGGCGGCGGAACCTTCGCCCTGCTCAATCACGAGACGCCGGCGCCTCCGACCTCGGCCACAGTCCGCGACTTGCAATCTTATGATGGAAACGCGCAGCTCTTCCAGCAGTTGAATGCCCTGGATGGCGACGAGGACAACGGCGCCGGCGCTTCCAACTAGCAATCGAAACGCACCAGATAGAGGCAATCGAACCAGAGGCAATCGAACAAAAGATCCGGGAAACGAGGCGCCCGAATACGACGGTCGACGTAACCGCTTCGGAGGGCACCAACATGGCAATCCGCAACGAGCTCGAGTTAAGACCCCGGAAGGGGAAGCTCGCTCGGGGTGTCTTTGCGGCCCTCTTGCTGGTGCTTCCGCTCGCCGCCACGTCGCTTCCCTGCTTCGCTCGGCCGGGCCAGGCGGGTCCGCGCCCGCGGTTTGAAAACAACCAGCAGCCCCACCTTGGCGCCTGGCTGGCACGGCATGGAAACCTGACCCCCGAGCAGCAGGAAAGGGCCCTGCAGAGCGAGCCCGGCTTCAACCGGCTGCCTCCGGAAACCCAACAAAAGCTGATGAACCGGCTGCAGCAGCTCAACCGCATGCCTCCCAACCAGCGCCAACGCACCATGGACCGTATCGAGGCCCTGGAGCGCATGTCCCCACAGATGCGCCAGCAGGTGCGCGCCTCGATACAGCAGTTCCATGCCCTGCCGGAAGACCGGCAGCGGTTGGTAAAGAAGGCCCTTCGCGACCTGCGCGAATCTCCGCCCGAACAGCGCCAGGCCATGATGAACTCCAACCAGTTCCAGGCCCAGTTCACCCCTCAGGAGCGCGGCATCATGGGCAACATCCTTGCCGTCGACCCATACCAGCCCGTGCCCAGATCAGGCCTGGACCCCAACGGGCCACAGTACGGCCACTAGCGCATTTCGGTTTTCGATTGCCAACCAACTCTGGGTGCCCCACATCTCGCTCGTTTTTCGCGAGATGTGGGATACCACAGCCTTCTCCTAGCAACCACCGGAGTCTTGACCGAGCCGATAGGACGGCAGCAATCATTCACCTGCTCACGAAATCACCTGGTAAACCAGAGGCTCCGACTCCGGCCGTTCCGCGCTCACCGTAAAACACCCATTCAGCGTAGCCACCACCGACGGCAGCCGAGCCTCGTCCTCCACATACACCGTAAAGATCGTTTCGCCGGCACCAACCGCGTCCCCCACCTTCTTGTGACTCTCCACCCCGGCGTGCGCCGAAACCGCCTCCCCGGGCGCCGTCCTACCCGCCCCCGAGCGCTGAACCGCCCACCCCACCTGGTCGCAGTCGACGCTGCCTAAAAAACCCGCGAAAGGGGATTTCACCGGGTACCGATGCGCCGGCTGGTGCAGCCATTGCGGGCTCTCGAACCATCCCAGGTCGCCCCCCTGTGCAGCGATCATGCAGCCGAATTTCTTCAGCGGAAGGCCACCGATCAACAACTCCTCCGCCAACTGGATCCCCTCCTCCGGGGTACGCGCTTTGCCTCCCAGGAAGAGCATCCATCCAGCGAGCTCAAGCGAAAGCCGCCGCAGGTCTTCGGTCAGCGGATGGCGCTGGTTGCGCAGCACTTCCACCGCTTCGACAATCTCCGCTGCGTTCCCCGCCATGCGGCCCAGCGGCTGGCTCATATTGGTGATGAGGGCGGCGGTCCGGGTGCCTGCGCGGTTCCCGGTCGAGACCATCAACTCAGCCAGGTGAATAGCCTCGGCCTTCTGCTTCAGGAACGCCCCCGAACCGGTTTTCACGTCCAGCACCAGCGCGTCCAATCCGGCGGCCAGCTTCTTGCTCATGATGGAGGCGCAAATCAGAAACGGGCTCTCGACGGTGCCGGTGCGGTCGCGCAGGGAGTAAAGCGTGCGGTCTGCGGGCACCAGCCATTCCGTCTGGCCCACGATGGTCAGGCCACAGGCGTTCAGCACCGCGAGCATCTCCTCCTCCTGGAGATGGGTTCGGTACCCGGGGATGCTTTCCAGTTTGTCGAGCGTTCCACCGGTATGTCCCAGGGCACGGCCGGAGATCATGGGCACGGAGAGGCCCGCGGCCGCCGCGATCGGCGCCACGAGGAAGGACGTTTTGTCGCCGACCCCTCCGGTGGAATGCTTATCCACCTTAGCGCCGGGGAGGCTGGAAAAGCGGAGCACCCGGCCGGAATCCCGCATATGGCTGGTGAGGCTATGCAGCTCTTCGGGGCTGAGCCCGCGCCAGACGACGGCCATGAGCCACGCGGCGAGCTGATATTCCGGAATGGAATTCGTCGCTGCCCCAGCGACAAAAAAGGCAATTTCGGCATCCGTGAGCGCTCCGCCGTCGCGCTTCTTCCGAATCAGGTCCACCACGTGCATCGAGCAGGTTCTCCTGCTGCCATTACAGCATCTTTATGGCGGCAAGCGCGGAGAGCGGGACGAACAGGACACTAGTTGACGAGAACTACATTCACGCTCCAGGGCGGCAATACTGCACTCAATCCGGAGTTGGGCTTCGAAGTCACCGGACCCACCGACCAATTGCCGTTCCGCGTTTGGTCGTACTGCGCGCGTCCGTAGGTCCACTGTTGAACTACCTGTCCGCCCGTCTGTCCGGCCAGCTGAATGGGTACCGTGTGCGCATTATCGCGATCTCGATTGATCAGGATAATCTCATACGATGTGCCATGAGTCGCCGCATACGCCGATATCCAGGGTGCATTCTGAAGATCGGTGAATACACGCAACATATGCTCACCCTCCGTGACAAAGCCGCTCTCCGACAATATTTGAAAGGCTCGCGCTGTTGGAGTGATATCGCCTGCTTTTAACCCCACGACGGTTTCGGACCCCAGAGGACCAGTATAAGTAAGGAAAGAACCGCCGCAGTGCCACCAGTTATATGCGCTCTCTCCATTTTTGTCGTAGTTGAATAGCGAGCAGTCATCCTCTGCCTTGACCATACCAGGTGGCATACTGCACGCCGGCCTGCATATACTCAGCAAGCATCGTCGTCGCAAACATCGGCATCACGGCTCCCATGGTTTGAAGAGACCATCGATCGCCGTTTTCATTCCCATTCCACTCCGTAATCCAAATTGCATTCGGGCTTTTCTTCACGTTCAGCAGTTCTGTCTGGAGCGCAAGCAGGCTGCCTCTGGTGCGGTCCACGTTAGATGCTCTGCGCTCGGGGTACAACGACTGTCCATCTGTGATAGGGTCGCGCATCGGATAGCTATGATAGACCACTGCGTCATACTGAGCCGACTGCATTGCAGGAAGCGTCCAATCAGCCAGCCAGGAGTACACGCCGTCAGCGACTGGTATACCGACCAGGATATCCGGGTCCTGTCTCTTCATCAGGCTATAGAACTGGGCCTCATAGGATGCATAGCTCGAACCCATTCCGGGGTTGGGATGGAAATCCGTCTCGAATGTGCCACCCCCGATATAATTCGTTGCCTATCTCCCAGTATTTGATCCCAAAACTCTTTTGAACGTTCGCCGCCGCGACAAGATTTGCCCCATTGGAAGAGGGGCCCCCTCCGGCGTTGCACACGGGAGGATTCGTTCCATAGTTGACTGTGTAACCTAAAGTCAGCCCTAACGGTCGAGAAATTTTGCTGTAATAGTTGTCCAGCGTGTTTTGCGTAGTCACATTCGGAGCTGGGCTTGTAGAGCCGCGCGTTGGTGTACAGGACGGGCCTCCGTTCCAGTTTCCCAAATCGGCAGAAGCCCCGCTGGAGCCATTTGCGTAGCGAACTGATGTGGCGCCCATCGTGGAAAGTCCCGAGGTGAGCGCGCTCACGAGTGGCGCAGTGGATAAGTCGGCATTTGTATCCGCATAGCCCAGAACATCCCGGTGAATCGTTCCCAGTGGTTGCGACGTAATATATATCCGCCTGTCGGCGGCGCGATGAACGAGGGATGATAGTCGGCCGCGATCTGTGCGGCGCTCCACGCCTGGTTTGAGACCGACACCTTCGCCAGGCTCATTTGTTTGCCGTTATCGACGCTCTCCGGAAACAACCTGTAGACAAATACTGTGTTGTCAAACGAGCCGGAGTATGCCGCGCTGGAAACGCTGTTGCCGTCAACATATAACTTCATGGTGCCCGCAGACCAGGTCAACACCACGCGGTGCCAGGTGTTCTCGGAATAACCACACGCCGCCGATGTGAGAGGCGTGCTGAAGGACGAGCCGGAGGAGTTACCAAACACGCCCATGAAGCATTCGCTCTTTGATGGCGTAAGGGTTTGTAGAGAGAGGCTGGATTTGCCGTGGCCAGACACAGGCTGCAAATAAATCATGGGTAACTGCGCACCGGTAGAATCCGTGTTTGCCCATAGGGCTACCGCTCCCTGGTTGGTGTTCATCGGAATATCTTGATTCGCAACAAAAGAAGATGCGGTTTCGACTTGATCCGCAGTTTCCCCGTCCGGAACGGGCCCTGGAACTCCACCCTGAATCGTACCGGCTCCAGAGCTCCAGGCACTGCTGGCGGGCGTCAGATCGAAGCGGCCGGCATAGTCGAAGATCGCAGGATTGTTTCCCGGTTCACACAATGACCAGTAGGCATAAACCCCCGGCTCCGCTATATAGAACTGATCGTAGTTCGACTGGCACGCATTTGGAGAAGGCGGGGTAAAGCTGGAATTAGGAGGAATCGGGAGAGGAGAGGCCGCAAAGGCCGAGTTCGCAGCTGCCAGAATCGCAATGAAGACAAGCAGGTTAAGGTTTCGCTTTAGCCGGCTAACCAGTAGGTGCTTTCCGTAGAAACGTATTGGCATATCCCTCTCATTGCCCGGTACCTTGGTATGACATAAGGTACCGTCGCTGTCGCTGGAGAACTTTAACGAGGTGTTAGCGGACCATTACTCTTGTAATGAGAGGCCCCAAAATGGGTGAGAAGTTGTCGAGATGGCTTCACTTGTCTGCAAACGTCGTTTGCAGGGGTGAGCGTCATTACTACCTTCAGTTACTACAAGTCGGTGGTTTATTACTCAAGAATCATGGCGTATTTCGGTAGAAACAGTATTCTTTGTTCAAGCGGCGATTCTCTAAACGCTTTCATCGATTCTTTCGGGGGAGGGACTCGATGAAAGGGAATGGGGAGTCGCCGTTAACTTTTGGCCCTCCTAACCGGATCGCGCGTGCGATGCACCGTTACCAGCTGCAGTTACCACAAGCCGGTGGCTTATTACTCAAGAATCATGGCTAATTCCGGTAGAAACAGTATTCTTTCTTCAAGCGGCGATTTTCCATAAACGCTTTCATCGATTCTTTCGGGGGAGGGATTCGATGAAAGGGACCTTGGAGAATCGCCGTTATTTTGTTTTGCGGCTCGCTTCAGCGGCCCTTCTGCCGCATCGTTCTCCCATCCGCCACCTGGGGGTAATCCGTTCGACACGCTCACGTTTGTGAACGACAAAAGTTGTAACCGAAACAGGATCGGTTCGATTATTGTGGTTGCAGCACGATGGCCATCACGTCTTGACGCTGCGATTGAGTTGGCGCTCTCAAGACTCTGGCCCTGATATAAGGATTTTGGATGCCCCCCCTCCCCTTGGTCTCCGTGATCATTGCCTACTACAAGCAGGAAGGCTTTATCGCGGAGACTGTGAGGAGCGTTCAGCAGCAGACGTACTCTCGTTTCGAGATTATTGTTGTTGACGACGGCTCTCCCGTACCTGCCAGGTCCGTTCTTCCTGAAAATAACGACGTCCGCATTTTCAGAACAGAGAATCGCGGCTGCCCGGCAGCCAGAAACTTCGGCTTTCAGCAAAGTTCCGGAGACTTCCTGGTTTTTCTCGATTCAGACGACCGGCTGACGCCCGGGGCGATCGAGGCGCATCTCAAAGAGTTTGCCGAGTGCCCTGCGGCCGCCCTCAGCTTCGGCGCACAGCGCTTCATCGATGAACATAGCCGGGAGATTCGAGCGCCTCACAATTGCAGGCCACGTAAAAACTACTTCCTCATGCTCCTCGAAGGAAATCCCATCGGGACCCCCGGAGCGGCCATGATCCGGCGAGAGGCCTTTATCGAGGCCGGACGCTTCGACGAATCGGTTCGCATCGTCGAGGACTACCCGCTCTACCTCCGCCTTGCAAAAAGACACCCCATCGTCCAGAGCCCCGCCTGCGTAATCGACTATCGGTTCCACACCAACAGTATGTCGCGCGACAAGGAAGCAATGTTCAAGGGAATCATGCGCGCGCTCGATCAGTTGGAAGCGGAAACCGAGCTGACTGCCACCGAGCGACAAAGACTACGCCACGGCCGGCGAAGGTGGCAGCATGAGTTTCGCCCAAAGGAGACGCTCGCTTATCGCCTGGAAGGACTCTATTTCCGGTTTCGGGCGATGTTGACGGTACCGCTGCGCTCATACTTTCGCTCGTCCCCTGCAGAAGGAACATTCCCCGCGGGGCGGCCTTAGAACAGACGCAAAAGAGTCGAGGGCTCTGGAGCACCGTTGGTCCGTGCCCCGCCCGATGCCTGATCGGCCAGTGTCAGAGGCAATGCCTGGATGAGCCGCCGGGCGATCTTACGTGGCAACGTCGGACAACGGCTATAAATCGCTCGATACAGCAATGGCCTAATCCGCATTCCATCCATCTTCAAGGAATCTTTATTCTTAAGCCGCCACGCCGCCCGTGCAACCCACGACGTGACCCATTGTGGCAATGCTTCACCGAAAGTCAGCGGAAGCGTAAGCGCGCGCAAGTCCACGCTGTCGGAAGTATGGCGGCCGAAATCCGCCAATGCCTGTTCACTAGATTTGAGTTCCGCTTCATAGGCTTGCGGGGGCACCGGTGCACCATCTTCGTGCCCCTTCCAGATGCGAGCCCGATACTCCGCAGACGGCGTGGGCACATGTGCAACATAGCCGTACGGCATTGCGTAGTCATCCGGCGGGCGACGCAATCTAAACATGATCCCGTAAACAGGCTGTAGGATCCGTAGCCGCAGAACCGCAAATACTCCGTAACGCCAACCACTCTGCTGAATGACTGTACGCATTTTTGACCATGCCTTCCAGATCGGCGTGCCAACCAGCCCATGGGAAAGAGGCGAAACCAGGTCAGATCCCAGGTCGCTGACATTGTTCATCGGCAGGAAAAGCAGTGCCTCATCTCTCGTCGGAAATCGGACGAGACGATCGACCATCTGTCGAGCATATGGCAGCATTTGCCGGTCGTTGAAACCGAAAATATCTACCGCCTGCCGATACCTGGCAGCATAGGAGCGCATGCCAGTCTGGAGACGAGCGATCGTCACCTCATCACGCAATTCAGCCTGCCGGCTCTTGTCACTATCCGGCTTGAACAAAGGCACGACCTCGCCATCGGGCGGCTTCGGTATAGTCGATCACGGTTCCGTGCGGCGCCCTTACACACGCTTCAAGAATCTGAACGAACTCGAATGCAGCGTGGGCATACCAGCAAGCATCGGCCTCGTCCACTAACACCCGATTCGCCGAGTTATGAGCCCTGTTCGTCCAATGGGCCCGCAGCAACGTCCCGAGATAAAAGCCGAAGAGCTGTGGACGATCGGTCCGATCGAGCATCCCGAAATAAAGATTTTCCTGGATCTGAGCATTCCAGCCTACGTCGACGATGGCGGCACGATGCTGGCGAAAGAGTCCACGCTGTTCCAGGTATTTGTCGGTCAGCCTTCTTGATCGTCCCACCAGGTTTTCTATATGCGAACGGACGGCGGGATGTCTCATCACCTGGTGAAAGGGACCCCACTGCAGATAGTAGGAGGGCATCGCAGCGTCTATGTCTTCGATACCGCAGCTTGCAGCGGCAGCTACCATGATCTCCTCGGGCACACGCAGTACTGCCAATATGTTGCGCAGCGAATGATGCGCCGTGTTCATGCGGATTTTGCTGACCTCGCGTATACCCAGGTCGTTCATCGAGTAAAGCAGTGAGGTGCGGCGCGAAAGCCCGATATAGTTGGTATTCGGCAGGCCGCCGTTCCTATAAGCGAGCGGAGCCAACACTCCAAATATGTCCTTCAGAATTGACCCTTCGCGAGCAACAAAGAAAATATTCCCAAGACCTTCTTCCGCGCACCTGCTTACCACACCGTGGAGGAACGTGGTGTAGATAGGACCGAGGAGCCGCATACCGACAGATTCTGCAAAAGAGCCGCGTTCACCGATCGCAGACGTGGCAAAGGCTGCCGCGGCGACCCCCGCGTAACCAGGGTCGCGCTTCACATACTGCCAATCAAACTCCAGCGCATGATAGCGGCGAACTTCCAACCTATCACGAATCACGTAAGCGGATATTACCTCGCTCAACCGCACGTACACCGTCATTGATGGGGTTATCGCCTATATGCAGCATCTGGGAAGCTAAAATATCCTCGTTTTCCAGTGCATAGGTGAAAAGCGAACCGGTACGCTTGAGGCGTGCCAATTCACCGGAAACATAACCCCGATCAAAGATGCCGGCAAAGCCGCAATCATCCAGTATCTCGGCAACATGGCCGCCCAGATACATATCCGATATGTAGATCAGGCGAAAACCCTTGACCTTCAGATGCTGGAGCAGTTCCAGCATGGATTCATTCGCGAAGCAGGCCGTTTTTTCGAGCTCGACCTCATATGCCTCTACACGGTCCGCTAAGTTCGGATGCTGTTCTTGCTGTCCGCCCGTAATCTCTTCCACCCAGGCGCGGCACAGATCTGTGAGACTGCAGTCCGGGTCAAGACCCTGAGCTACCTTTTCCGCGGTGACATTCTGATAGGCACGTTCACGACACGTCATCGCATCTGACCGCATCGGAATCCCGGCGCGTTGACACTCCTGGGTCAGCCAGCGTCCCACGCCTTCGACGATTGCCTCCGGGTGACACCGCCGGAAGAGGAGCGTATCAAACACGTCAAACGACAAAATCGTATAGGGGCGCCCAGGTGTCATCCCACGAAGGGACGCAATTGCTTTTTCGAAGCTGGCGAATCTCTGAACTAACCTATCCGTCTTGCCAAGTTTCATGCGTCCTACTCTTACCTACTGCGAATCTTTCGCCAATACCCTATTCAGCAGGCATCTTCGTGACTTGCCCGAACGCATCGACCCCTACTGGCGCGGACTGCCGTAACGCGCTTCTTATGAGGTTTTGTGGTTTTCGCACGCCACCACGGCCGAAACCTGAAGGATTTTGACTACGTGAAAAGCCGTAAGCCGCATCGAGAACTCCTCGTCTCAAGGCCGGAGTTACTGTTGCTACCATCGGCGCAGCGACATACAGGTATTATCAACACACCGGTTCTGCCATGACTTGAATAAATCGCCTTTTCTCGGCGAGGTTCCCTTCTTCGCACTAGGTCATCGCGGGGACATTTAAGCGTAATGACGCTTCTGTCTGATAATTGTCGATCTATGGCTGGAATATCGCAGGGCTGCGATATCGAAAGATATTTTCGGTGGGGTTGTGCTTGGATCAACGGACAGGACTGTCCACAGCTGGCTCACTCGCCTTCAAAACTCGCCACGCTCATCGAGCCTCAACCGGCGGATCGTAGAAAGCCCTTGTAGGCACAATTTGAGCTCGCTAGCTCACCGCTTTGACGAACTGATCAACGGCTCCGCTCAATTGCTCGACTCTACGCGAAAACGAATCGTCGCGGCTCAAGTACGGATCCTTCAAAACAACCTTCCTCAGGCGCCTGGCGGCATTCTCCACGAACCATCCGTCCAGGACTTGCGATGTCGATCGAAGGAGCCGCCCCAGGTGTCCGGAACTTCCCTTCCTGGGCTCTTCTTCTTTCTCTGCAACTGGCATCTTGTATCGTTTTTTAAAATCGGCGATGAGATAAGCGATGCTTTCCGTATCGCGCATCAGAGCAGGCGCTACCAGGCCTTCCACCTTTGCCCGCCGCACTAAATCCCGATGGAACATCGCTTCCCATGCCGAGCTGGCTCCCACAGCCACGGGCTCGTAGGGTAGACCAAGCGACAGCGTCCAATCTTTCCACTTGAAAGTAAGCGTGCTGGGTGCGATCACGATCGGCAGCCATGGAATGCGCAAGGTATCCGCGACGATCGCACCGTGCATCGCTTCCGTCACGACCAGTTTCGCATGCGAGAAATGCTCCATCACCGTAGCGACCGGCCACCTAGGGTCGACGAAGGTCATGCCGGCTTCGCGTGCAACCCGGTCCCAACGTCCCCGGGTAATGGAATGAAAATGCGGGATCAGAAGGATGCGGTCCGCGCCCGGGGAAACGCGCGCAATCGAGGGCAGGGAGGAGAGCAATGCAGCCGAATCCGTCATTGCCAGCTCCGGCTTCCCTATCAACTCTGCCGTGAGCGGCCCGCGGACTCCTAATATATTCCAGCTTGTCCCACCCTGAAGGGAGTGCTCCGTACCCCGCGCCGGAGCCGATCACAAATACCTTCTTGCCTCGGGTCAAGCGACAACGGGGCGCTGCGCTCATTGAAAATACTGCCTATCCCCATAAGCACGGTATCGACGGCCTCAAAAACGTGCGCCGGCAGCAGTTTTTGCCAGATCGACTCGTTCAGGTCATCGCCGAAGTTTCCGATCAGGTCGCGATAATAGAGAAGCTCCATGTTGTCGTTGCAGACCTTTCGTGGGGTGTTGGTACATACCGCGACACGCCTCACAACGTGACCGTTCTCAGCGTAATGATGCGACTCCGTTAGCCAGTGCTACGATCAGTCGGGTTGTCCAGGAGCGCCCGCGCCGTGGGCAAACTTTTCGCCAGTCAACATGGTTGCAACGTCAACCTGTGCTATGATCACCATCTCGGCTGAAATAGTTGCTGAACGGGACGCCTGACATTGCTCGGAAGCTGTAGTACAGATCCATCAGCCTGTAGGCCAACGTCGTCTTGCGACGAAATACGTGCTTCCACCGGCGGCGGGCATGGGGGAGTCTCCGGCGCTCCGACTCACTGAGCCGGGGCTCAATCAGATCCAGGACGACCATCGTGGATATCGAGCATCTGTTCCTGAGCCCGCGAGATATTGGCGCTGTGTTCGCGATACTCCAGGACACAGCTGTTGTGTTGCACTAATGGCCATTGCCTTGCAATCCTGAGGTAGAGGTCATAATCCTCCCCCATGGATACGGATTCATTGAAACGTCCGGCTGCTACAAAAGCCGTCCGTCGTATCATGGCGGCGCCTGGCGATCCAATAGGATTGCCCTCTAAGAGCATCCGGAAATAGTCCTTACGCGGCCGGCAGATGTGAGCCGGGCGAATTTCTGCCCCATTCTGATCGATAAACCGGGTGGGTCCAAAGCTCAGGCCGGCGTCCGGGCGTTCGCAGAGTTCCTGCAGATGCGCCGTCGACCGCGTCGGGGCAAAGCCGATCATCCGAATCCAGGAAAATCAGATACTCTCCTGAACACCTCTGAAAGCCAAGGTTTCTCGCTGCCGAGACGCCCCGGTTCTCCGTCCTGATGATCCGAATTCCGCTCCCTTGCGGAAGAATCGAGTCCGCCGGCACAGGCGAGCCGTCGTCCACCACGATGATCTCGATATTCGGATATGTTTGTTGCTCAACGCTCGACACTGCTTCCGCAAGATAGGCGGGCTGGTTGTAATAGGGAATGATGACTGAGACTCGATGTTCCACACTGAGCGGAGTTCTCGCCGCGAGCGCCTTGGCACCTCTCAGCGATGACGTCCTTGGCGTTGTTTGCCCCATTTTCCAAAGCACTCCCATTCACGATGGCGAGTGTTACCTCCGTTGCATCGGGGGTCAGTCAACCAATCTGACATTCTTTTGCCAGGCTTACTTCTTCGTTGCCAACTTAAATTCCCCTCGCGATGCAGCCCGGGAAAGCCGCTCGGCGTAGGTATGGGCAGACGTCAGACAATCAGCATATCGACACAGTCTGAGTGATTTATAACTGATATTATTACATTAGCGGAGGCAACGGAAAAGGGCGGGAACCACTCTTCTAGGTTACAAAGGTACACTGGCTTGGCAGTGGGCCATCTCGGGTCACCGGCTACCGGTTGACGACAACATATCCGGATCCGTTAGCACGGATCCGCGCCGTATCCCGGGGATGAAGAACGGTCACAACCTGGGAACCCACCTGTTCGAAAAGAGGGCCTTGTTCGAGGGATACATCATTGGGGCCCATGTTTTTTACATCCACGAACCACGCATTGCCTTGGGGGTCTCGCTTCGGCACCGGGCGCGGTAAGCGGACGCTGGCGGGTGCCTGCAGAAGTTCGACCAATTGGCCTCCCGCCGTCTCCGGGATATTCGAAGCATGCGGAGGAGACAGCCGAACAATCGACTGTGAGCCCAGGAGTTGGCCGGCGAAGAGCGCGATCATGAGGACAAATAGTCTCATAAGAATTAGAAAAGTCGACCAGCTTAGGTGCCAAAGACAAAGACATTGACGCTCCAGGGAGGCAAGGTCGCCGGGAAACCATGCGCCCAGCTCCCATGCGTAGACACTACGGGACCAGCCGACCAATCCCCATAGCGCGATCGGTCATATTGCGCTCTACCGTAGGTCCATTGTCGCACGGAGTGGCCGGAACTCTTCCCTGCCAACTCCACTGGCACCTCGTGACTTTTGTCCCTATCGCGATTGACCAGAATGAGTGCGTAAGAGGATCCGTGCGTCGACGCATAAGCAGCGAGCCAGGGTGCGTCTCTCCAGGTCGCTGACTACCCGCACCATGTGTTCCCCCTCAGAGACAAAACCACTTTCCGAAAGCAATTGGAACGCTCTTGCTGTCGGTGTGACGTTTCCCGGAGCAAACCCTACTTTGGTCTCAGCGGCAAGCGGAGCGGTATAGGTCAGAAAAACCCCACCGCAATCCCACCAGCTATACGCAGCCTCGCCGGTCCAATCGTAGTTATACTTCATGCAGACATTGCTCTTGCCCTGCCCCCACCAGGTGGCATACTGACCCCGGCCTGCATGTATTCGGCGAGTTGCATCGTGGTGAACATCGGCATCGCCGCGCCCATGCTTTGACGTGACCAACTTGTCGCCCCCTACATCACCGTTCCACTCGGTAATCCAGATGGCGTCAGGCCTTCTTGTGCGCATTTAGGAGCTCAGTTTGCAGAGCAAGCAGCCTGCCTCTCGTCCGTGTCAGGTTTGAGCCCACCCGTTCAGGGTATAGCGTCTGCCCGTCTGTGATTGGGTCCCGCATGGGATAACTATGAAAAATCACAGCGTCGTATTTAGCCGATTGCAGGGCAGGTAAGCTCCAATTTGCAATCCAGGAATAAACGGTATCGGCCACGGGTATCCCAACCAGAATTGGCTCCATCCTCCTTCTTCATTGCATCGTAAAAACTTTTTCATAGCCTCCGTAGCTTTCGCCGTCTCCGGGTTTCGGATGAAAGTCGGTTTCTGATCCGCCGCCGTTGTATAACTCATTGCCAATTTCCCAGTATTTGATCCCATAGTGCTTCTTTACGTTCGCATACGCAACCAGGTCGAGCCCCATTCGCCACAGGGTCTCCGCCCGAGTCACACTGGGGTGGATTCGTACCATAATTGATCGTAAAGCCAAGCGAAGCTCTCAGCGGCCGGGCGACCTTGGTGACAAAACTGTCAAGATCGTTTTGTGTCGATGCGTTATCAGCAGGCCCCTTCGCACCACGGTTGCGGGTGCAGGACAATCCCCCGCTCCAGTCCTCAAGATCGGCTGTAATTCCGGCAGAACCGTTTGCATAGCGGATTGCTGTAACTCCTATCGACGCAAGCCCATTGGTAAGCGGGCCCACAGGCGCCCCGGCCGATAAATCCTCATTACAATCTGCGTACCCAAGCACATCTCGATGAATCGCGCCCAGATGTTCCGCCGTTACCTGCACGCCCCCCTTCGGTGGCAACAAGAACTTTGGTTTGTAGTCCACCGCCACTTGCTCGGCAGACCACGCCCGGTTCGCGACCGCAACCTTTGCCAGGGTCATTTGCTTACCGGTATTGCCGCTTTGTGGAAACAATCGATAAACAAAAACCTTATCCTCGAGCCGCCCGGAATAGGTTGCGCGAGAAGTATCCGCTCCGTCCACATACATGGTCAGTGCGCCGTTCGCCCAGGTGAATGCAATCCGGTGCCATTGGTTAACCGTGTAGCCACAAGCCGGGGGAGTCGTAAAGGGCGTTCCCGACGCGTTGCTGAATGATCCTGTGAAGCACTCGCCTCCGGGTTGCACGAAGGCAGCGATCGAGACACCCGACTTGCCGCTCACAGCGCCAAGATAGGCCATGGCCATAGGATGGTCCGTCGCATCCGTATTGGCCCACAGTGCCAAGGTACCTTCGTTGCTGTTGAGAGGAATATTTTGGTTGGCGATGAAGGCTGCTCCGGTCATCGCCTGGTCGGCAGTTTCTCCATCCGGGACCGGTCCGGGCGCGCCCCCGTGAATCGTGCCGGGTCCAGAACTCCACGTATGATTCTTCACAGAGAGGTCGAAGATCCCTGCATAATCGAAAATATTTGGACTGCTTCCCTGTTCGCAGAGGGCCCAGTAGGCATAGACTCCCGGCTCAGCTATATAGAACTGGTCATACTTTGACTGGCACGCATTCTGAGCTGGCAGATCAAACGCTGAACCGGGAGGAATCTCAGCAGCAGCCGCAAAACCCGCCACGGGTTCAGCGGGCCGACTGGAGACTTGTCCGACAAACGCTCGTGGCGTGATACCGGCGATCAACCATACACTCGCCAAAAGCCCTGACCTGATCATATTCATCTGTTGCCCTGGGTACGCTCCGCTCAACAGTCGCGATCTCAACGGACGGCAGCTTTCACCGTAGGCATCGACCCCTTTACCACTCGCGCACCCGCCACAAAAGGAACAGCCAGATCTCGTCCGATTCCCAACCAACCCGAAGCCATTTTCCTTACCTTTTCGGTATGGGCTTCGAATGCACCATACAGTAGATAACACAGCCCAAAGTTGATGGACGCTATAACCGCCATGGCTGGAAGCTTATGACGCAGAAACACTGGCTGATACAGGACCGCACACGTACCGATGAGGTTCATGATGGGCAAATGAAACAGATAGACCGAATACGACGGCTTGGAGACAAGCTGCGCAACACGCGCGTAAACGCTCCCGCCGCATGCTGATTGCCGGTGAAGAACAGCAATCACTAGCGCCGCAAACGAAACGCTGAGAATCAAGTCGTTCAATAGAAAGCTCGGCAACGGCCGAAACCACAGTAGACCAGCGCACGCAATGAATTGCAGAGCCAGGATAGCGACCGTCACCCGCTGCCACCGCTCAGGAATAAAGAATGGGAGCCGCGTCGCGAGTGCGCCTAAGACCCATACCGGGAAGCGGCTGAGGGGATCCCTCCAGAGCCAGTACATAAGGAGGATAGCAATGAAGCCATACTTAAGCTGGCGCCGCTGCGCACCCAACAACAACGCTCCTGCCACGAACGGAAACAGCAGATAATACCACCATTCATAGGCTAAGCTCCACAGTGCTGCATTGGTTCCCAACGAAAAGATTTTGGTTCGATCCAACGTCTGGAGAAAAAACAAGTTACCGAAAAAGGTCTTTGCGTCAAGATGCACCTTGCTTAAGGTGCCCAGTTGCGTATGTGCAAATGCCGGGTGCTGAAGTAGCAAATACTTCGTGGTTGAGTCCAGTATCAAACCTATCAGCAGCGCCGGCACAAGAACGGTCAATAGACGGCTGAGACGCCTCACAAGGTAGCTGTCCCAGAGGAACCGCCTGGCGCTCAGCTCTCGCAACACACTGCCCCCCACCAGGACTCCACTCAATACAAAAAACACAATCACTGCTTCGTGAGCCGGGTTCATCGGATTGGCATTGTCCGCAAGCGGCGGCGCGAAACCTCCACTGCCGGTCGCTGGTCTTCCCAGAGCGCCCAGGAAGAACTTGAGATGACCCACCATCACGGTGAAGGCTGCAAGCCCCCGGATGAGGTCCAGGTGTGCGGAATAGGCCGGTAGCTTTTTGGGGACGGCCCGCTTCGGATCGGTGGATGCGTAACTCGTCATTGGGCTGCTCCACTTTCCACGATGCGCCTGGAACACGCGAAGAGTGTCCCTGCCTCGCTTTGGAGGTCTGGGATCCTCCCCGGTGGAGGCAGATCGTGAATACCCTTTTACGCCTTGGTGGCAGGTAAGAAGGGGCCTCGATTTTCTTAACAAATTGAAAGCACTACCCTCGCGGACACTCGGGGGCGCAACCGCTGCCCCTGAGTTCACTCACTCAGGCACTGGCTTGCAGAAACTGACCGCGATGTTAAAGGACCGTTGTCCGTAGTCTCGGCCGAGCTCCCTACGATACGCTCGTTGCAACCAGGAAAAGCCCGGTATTCGATTCGATCCCCTCGTCAACGCATAGACCCATGTCATCAAGGGGTCAAACAAGTAGCCAAAATACGTTACCTGCGATACCTGCAATGGGCTGAACTTGCTGGTCAACTCCTGAAGAGCATAGTGCTTATGCCCTTTGCGAATATCACAGCAGCCATTGTGAATCTGCTTGTAAAGGTTCAAACGTGCCAGGAGCCGGTGGATCGTGGGCTTCACCTGGTATGGATCAAGACAGGCAAATGTGCCCCGGTGCGGAACGGAAATCACCATCTTGCCGCCAGGCCTCAACGAGGCCACGCACTTCTCTACAAACAAAGACTCCTGCTCCAGTGGAATATGTTCGAAGACGTCGGCAGCGATAATCGAGTCATAGGAATTTGACCCCAGATCGAAGGTTGTAAAATCGCCGTCCAGGCACTCGATGTGAGGCGGTAGCGCACCGGATGCCTTAAGGTTCCAGTCGACACAAGTTACGCGTGATGCCTTGTCGGCGTAGGGATAATCCGAGCTGATCGGCCCGCATCCTACGTCAAGCAGCCGCTCAGAGTTCTGTGGGAGTAGCGAGCGAATCACCAATGTTCTGGCACCTAAAGCCATATCATCGATCTCCTTGCAGGTTTTCTGCGATTACGTCTTCACCGCGGCTACCGATCGCCTCGTTCACAAACCGAACGCGTAGAGATAATGCTTGAAAGCGATATCCTGGCTATACACTTCCTGCACTCTACGATGACCCGCGGACGAATAGCTGGTGCGCAGCTGCGTCTCTTCAATGAGAAGACATAACTTTTGTCTAAGGTCTTCAGCGTCACCGCTACGAAAAAGCATCGCAGCTGTGCCGGTAGCCGTTATTTCTTTGTGCACGTCGAGATCGCTAATGAGGCAGGGCAAGCCGTTGGCCATCGCCTCCATAGTCACGATCCCAAAACCTTCTGGTCCCAGGGACGGCATAACAAATATGTCCGTCTCTGAGTAATACCGGGTCGGATCCGATTGAAATCCCTCAAACTGTACGTCCATCCCCTTAGCAAGCTCTTCAAGCTGTCTGCGGTAACTTCCGTCCCCTACAACCGTGAGCCGCACATTGGCAATATCTCTCATTGCCTCGAGCAATAAATAAAGTCCCTTATAGCGCTCCAGGCGGCCGACATAGAGCACCCGGACTGGCGACGCCAACTGCTTGTTCGCACCGCTGTAAGGCGGCAACTGCGGCACCCAAAGGGGTATCACGCTGACTCGCTCCTCGGGAACGACTTTACGTACACCCTTACCCACGTCTTCCGAAACACAAATCACGCGCGACGCAAACCGCGCGCAAAGACGGGCGGTTAACCGGGGGAAATAGCGCCAGGGCTTCGCGTACCACTTGTAAAGATCGTCCTCAAACGGGCCGTGCCGCGCATAGACTGCCTCGCACCCGAGAAGTCGCGCAGGGATCAGAAGCACCGACTCTAACAGACCATTGATCACCACAATTTGAACCCGCTCGCGCAGTATTACAAGAGGAAGCACCGCAGCCGCAAGCAAGAACCTCACGGGTTTGAACCAGTGAAATGCCGGAAGCCGGTAGACCTTTATCCCTTTGCTCCGTAAACGCCGTGCCAGTTCAGCAGGCACGCACAGCGACATAAATCTTGCTCGCTCCATCAGCATGCAGGAAAGCGTCTCGATGTAATACTCCACGCCACCCATCACGCCTCCCAGATCGACGATCAGGATGCTCTTCTCCGTGCGCTGCGTTGTCGTCTGCTTGCTCATGCCCTTTACCCAGCGTTTTCCTTTTTCATTCTTACTTCCTGGACAATGACGGACAGCTTGCTATTCCGGTACAGCGACCGTGATCTCCGTACT
Source organism: uncultured Acidobacteriaceae bacterium (assembly GCA_963745725.1). Taxonomy (GTDB): domain Bacteria; phylum Acidobacteriota; class Terriglobia; order Terriglobales; family Acidobacteriaceae; genus PALSA-350. The sequence continues at coordinate 343,070 of CAVUYJ010000008.1, read as the reverse complement.
CAGGCTCTCCTGTCTCCCGAGTCCCATAAAGTAACCACGCAACAGGCCGCCGGCATGCGCAAAGCAAAGTGAAGCGGCAGAGGATTTACCGAGCAATGCAACCACCATCCCGCGCATAAAGTCGTAGGCCACCAGGATGCTCCAAAGGGCAAACAGAGAATGCTTGCGTAGCACATTGCCCATCCCCCAGCCATAGCTTTTTGCTCTCTCCCTCGGGATGCTACCGCTAAGCATGTCGCGCCGTGGGTGTCCGATGTGCCACGTGCGGTCAAACCGGCCTCGAAGTCCCGAATTCAGAATCCGAAGCACAAGATCTGTTTCTTCTCCGCGATCCATATCCTCATCGAAAGCGTTCCCAAAAAGCGCCTCACATCGTATGAAGAGTGAAGAGCAAAATGTGGTTCGGAAGATGTTGATCGGGTGTAGATCGCAAGATGACTGAAACCACCGGTTCCCACTCGGAACTCCTTCCTCATCGACTGCACCCACCGCAAGAATCGAGTATCTCCGATGATCTCGGAACCACTGGTCGACTTTGGCCAGCAGGCCGGGAGAATACCAGCAGTCATCATCGGGGAACGCGACGAGCTCGCCAGTCGCTTTTCGGATCCCATAGTTGCGCGCGGTCGACACTCCCTTCGGCGAAAAAATTCGCTCGATGGGCACGCGGCCAGCGAACTCGTCCACCACCGCCTGCAACCGGTCGTCCTCGTTTTGATCGACCAGGATGACTTCATAATCCGAAAAGTCCTGCTGTGTGAACGACTCCAGTAATCCTCTCAATTCCGTCGTGCGGGATAAAGTGGCGACAATCAGTGAAAACCGGGGCATGGTCCCTCATCTCTCAATCGGGTATTCAAAACGTTCGGGTTGATCCGCTTCCGGCGCTCTGTTAGTAGAGCGTCCTACAGTAGCGAGTGGCACTTGCCGGTCGAGGCAGGAACGTTACGTTCGCGAAGTCGTGTGAGCCCCTAAAAGGCGCCCGCGGACATCCGGGCCGTCACCTCATATCTCATTCAAAGACACTCTCAGAACCGATCGATCCAACAGCACCATAATCAGCCAGTTCATGACGCATAAGCTGCCATCGGTAAGCAAACTTGCCCATGCAGCCCCGATCCAGCCGTGGCTCGGTATCAGCCATAGATTCAGTCCAAAATTTCCTAGCGCTGCCACAATCTGGGTCGCCGAGCGATAGCGCTGCAATCCTGAACTGGTCAAAACGCTCCCCGACATCCCGTGGATACTGCGAAACACCGGTATCAGGCAGAGCCATCGCAACGCAGATACGCTTTCAGCAAAACCGTGCCCCACGAGCAGCGGAATCAAAGGAGCCGATACAAACAACGCCACGGCCATCACTGAACTGGTAAGCAGCGAACGCTTGAGGAGCCTCCGCCCAAGTTGCGCCGCATGTTCCAGACCAGTCGCTCCCAACCGAAACAGACGCGGCGCTGCCGCTAGTTCGATCGACGTCGAAGGCATCGTCGCCAGATCGATGACCCGGTACGCCATGGTATATATTCCGTTGGCAGCGCTCATCCCATAGTGGCTGAGCATTGTCTTGTCGAGATCGTTGTAGGCACTCCCCGCCGAAGCGGATAGCGCGAACTCAGCACCCTCGACGCCCCGCTTGATAAACAATCGGGGTTCGAATTGGGGCCATCCGAACTGGATGGTCACCATGATCACCGCCGCGACCGCCGCCACCGCGGACACCACCATTGACGCCACCGACCACTGCACAGCCGTCGCATGACGCAACCATAGGAGCATGACACCCGCCATCAGCGTGCGTGCAAAAGAAGTCAGGAGGTTCAGGGTCGCCATGGCCACCATTTTTTCGAACGTTTGAAAAACCTGGCCGGCACCGATGGTGAGTTGCTCAAAAAGACAGCTTCCTATCGCCGTGGGAACGATCACCGCCGCACTGGCAGGCGCGATGAGACGTCCAGCAGCAAAGTGCAAACCGAGTATCAACAGGCTGCTCACGCTGAAAGTGACCAGTAGAATGTGGCCCCAGTAAATGGCGAACCGGCTGCGGTCTGCCGACACATGCCGCAAAAAAACGACGCTGCTGCCAAGCCTGGCCGTAATTTACGACCATGTTCACCAGTGCGATGGCGCCAACCACCACTCCGTACTGCAGAACCCCCAGGAGCCGTGCGATCAGCACGAAATAGACCGCACGCAGCAGATATCCCATCCCTTGGCCGGCAAACATCCAACCCGTATGCCGAACCAGCGAATGTCGCGGGAGGAACTTTGCTACAAAGCCCCTGAACATTCACGAGGCAAACTCGCGGAGAAACGACTGGTACTGCTGTCCCGTGTTGGCCCATAGGAAATGATTGTGAGACGCCTCCAGAGCTTCGGCCGCAAGTTTCTCCCGATAGGCATCGTCGTCAATAAGGTGCTGCAACACCGAGGCTAATTCCTCCTCGTCGTCGGGGGCAACCAGGCGTCCGCCTCCATGCGCAAGTTGTTCTGGAATCCCACCTATCTTTGACGCCACGACCGGTAAACCGGAAGACATTGCCTCCAAACACGCCATGGGAAAAGGATCGTTCCAAATGGAAGGACAGCAAAAAATATCTGCATTGCGCAGTAAATCCGCAAATTCACTGCCCGCTCGGTAGCCCACAAGTTCCGTATTGCCGGGCCGCGTTCGTTCGAGTTTCCGCATGTAGCCGGGTATACCTGCTCTTGCCGAATGCTGACCCGCCCACGATGGTGCACTTCGCCGAAACACCCTTGCGCTCCAGGATTCGCATCGCGTCCATCAGCACGTGTGCCCCCTTGTAAGGGACCAGGCGGCCGGCAAAGATGATCTGTGGTACCGGCTTTGGCGTCCGTGAGCCGACGCGAAACTTGTCGCTGTCAGCACCGTTGTAAACAACGTGCGTCCGCTGAAGACTCGGATAGGCTGAAACGGCTTCGTCTCTAAGAAATCCGCTGCAGAACACAATCGGGATGTCACGCAGCGCTGGAATGTGCTTCCGCGTGAAAGGATGCAACAGAGAATTATGCATATGGAGCACCAGCCGGAATCCGCGTTGCTGGGCTACCTCTCTGCAGAACATCGGCGATCTCGGGCCGATTATGGATGTAAAGGATATCTCCAGGCTTAAGCTTTTCAATGACCGGCCTCAGACACACGCAAATAGATAGGCCTTTGCAGGCTCCACGGCGATCTGTACAGTGCCGGATGCACCTGGTTGCAACGATTCCAATATGGCAGACGGAACAATCGCTCTTCCGGATATCCCCAGGAATTGTCGAACGATTGGCAAATAACCGTTTCATTTCCGCTCCGCAGCACATTTGCGACCCACCGCGAAATAGCTCCGCCGCTGAACTCTGAAAATGGTTCGGCCTCATCAAGTAAATGATAGATATGGGACATTACTTATACATCGCCTCGATAGTTTCAATTTGCCTGATTTGTCGCGCCGTCATCGCAAGCCCGGTGCAGGCAACCAGATAAAATATCGACAGGAGATCGATCGGCCAAAGGACGGTCGATTCGTCCACGTTGTATAGCATCGTCAGAGCAATGAGTCCGATATACCACTGAACGCCGGGAGGACAACCACGGCGAAGGCAAAACCACGCATTCCTCGTCGCCTGAAAAAGGGTGATGAAGAACAGCCCTACCCCCACCAAGCCCGAGTTGCAGCCAGATCTCTAAAATCCCGTTGTGAGCATAGCCAAAGATCCAGTTGGTACCGACAATGAGCCTCGCAGACTCTCCCTTCATGCCAAGCCAAAAGGCATAGAAATCCGTATCCTAGAAGAGGTCGCTTGCCAATCGACACGAGAACAAGATTCCAGATTCCGTGCGTCCCGACAATGTAGCATTTCTGTCCTAGGGCTTAAGCAACTGAGGCAGAAACAGCAACGCCCAACGCCAACGACGACAATCGCCGGCACTCAAAAGCAGACCGGCAATCATCAACGAGGAACGTCTGCCAAATTTACCGTAAAGATAGACAGTGCCGCCATCAACCGCGAAGTAAAGAATCGAATGACCCTGGCGGTTGCCGCATGGGCCATGAAGATCAGGAACCACAGAAGAAGGATATAAACGAGATGTGCCAGTAATTGAATGTCCGGCGCCAAATATCGACAGCCGGACTCAGCAAAAAACCATTGCCTTGCCGGTCGATGTTCTGTCGGTAAATAAGCCCGTCCAGGCTATCCCGTCCCGAAGCCGACTGAGCCACCGCATATTGCGGCGAATACAAACACCATGCATAGACCGGCGAGAGAAAGTGACGACGCCCGCCATCATGACAACGGAGAGAATCTCCTCCGTTTCGAACTTACGACACCAGATAAAAGGCGAAGAAAGTCTCGATTAGGTAAAAACATCCGTTCAGGCGGATCTGAAGGGATCTTGTGACCATGCCACAGAACATATCGTAAACAACGCCAACAGCGTGAGCAGTCTCATTTGCAATGCCATCGAGAAAACTGGCTTCGCGTTGGTCAGCAGAAACCACATGACAATCGAAAAAGCGACCCCCGGGATGACCACTGATCCCAAAATCCCCGCCTTTCGACCCGTTGGAGGCGAGCCCGGACAAGGAGGAATTACCATCATCGCCTCTTCCGTGTTCCGCACCCTCAAACGAAGGCGTGCCATGAACTGCATAAAATACGAGCGGAATCATCAGAACCCAGCCGAGAACCAATTGCGGCATAGACCGCAAGGATCTGGTTCTCGGTTGCACTCCCTGAATGACCGTTGTCGCCATGCCAACCTTCCCTGCTATTGCAAGAAGTATCCGACACTTTCACGCCGCCGACCGGCAGCACGCGCGTCAATTCTCTGGCTGTATAACCTCGCTGGGCACTCCCTTTGCCGAACTCCCGTTCAGCGATTGATGCCACCATTGCCGGAATACCAGGAAAACAAACATCGTATTGCCGATCAGATATCGCCTCCACAGTCGCCGGGGCTCCATGCATAAACGCCACAGCCATTCAAATCCCGTCTTCTGTATCACCATCGGCGCCCGCCTGCGAAATCCAGCCGTAAACTCGAAGCTGCCGCCGATCCCCATCATCACTTTGGCCGGTAGATGCGCATACCGCTCTATCCAATATTCCTGCTTTGGAGCACCAAGACCGACAAACAGCAGATCCGGTTTTGCCGCTCCAATCCGATCAGCCACCCGGCTGCACTCCTCCGCATCTTCCGTAAACCCATTGGGTGGACAGTCCACTCCAACGACTCGTAGCGTGGGCAGGTTCTCGCTCAATCGCTCGGCTGCGACGGAAGCAGCTCCCGGACTCCCACCCAGGAAATACACCGTCTTCCCATGCGTCGCTGCGGTTTCGCATAGCCGCACCATGAAGTCGACGCCGGCGACGCGCTCCGGAACAGACCTGCCCCAAACAGCGGGAAGCCCAAACCAGGGAAAGTCCATCCGCGACGCTCAAGTCGGCGCGTCGCAACAGATCCGCAAATCGCTCTTCCTGATGCGCGATCTCCACGAATTGGGCATTCATCGTAACCACGTGTGCAGCACGTTCTCGCGGCTCCTCGAGCATTCTGGAAACGCGGTCGACTGCTTGCTTCATCGTTACCGGGTCCACAAACACCTTGTCGATACTTACCCGTTCCATTGCATATCCCCTATATAACGGCTGCGCAGACTAGGCTCCATAGAACCGGCTGCGGTCACGGACTCCAGCTTGGCTGCTGGCGATGCGTATCTGCTCAGAATCGGTCGCAGTCCTCGTAGCTCGCGCACGAAGCCTGATCCGCGGAAACAACCATGCAACACGCAGTGGGAAATAATCGTAGGTCTTCTATTGCTGTGTATTGCTTAGATATCTGCGTGGCACATACTACGCCGAAAACCTGAATGTTTCTCGGCTCCGTCTTATCCGGCGCGGTCGATCGCCGCAGGGTTCAGCTCGAACAGATAGTGCGAGCTGCCCTCACCCGGGGATTCCTGGTGACTGTTGTCAACTCCCTATTTCGATATGTAGAGGGCAGCCCCTGTAGCCGAGGCCGCAATAGTTGTGACCCCGAGAGCAGCATTGCGCATGTAACTGAAGGGAACATATACGATATCGCCGGCCTGGAGCGGGATATCGGGTTTCTTGCCTTTCTGCATCGCGCTAAATTTGAGAGGGTCGCTTTGATAGCCGCCAACTGCCGTTTTGCGTATCAGGCGGGAACTATTCGGCGCAGCCGCGCTGGCAGTGCCGCCGGCCATCGCTACCGCCTGCAATACGGTCAAGGTTCCATCATTGTTCGTCATTGCGTAGCCACCGGGGTGCCCGACATCACCCAGGACGTAGACAAAACCCGCTTTGGGAACAATCAACTTATCGCCCGGATTGACCATCACTTTCTGATCCAGCAGATCATCCGAACGGTTGGACACATAATAAGAGATCTGGCGGTGACTCGTATGCCGCTCGATCGTCACATGCCGGTCTGCAAGGTCGGTTAGTCCACCCGCAAGCCCCAACACGTCTACCACGGAGCGGGGGGTTTCGATTTCGTAAGCCCCCGGCTTGTTGACTTGCCCGAATACGGTCACGCTCTGCGTCGCGTACTGCGTCACGGTGACCAGCACCTTCGGGTAATACATGACTTTCGAATGAATCAACGCGGCTTCAATCGTGCGAGCCGCCTCCTCGGGCGTAAGAGACGCCAGCTTCACCGTGCCTCCCAGGATAAGAGGAAACTCACCCTGATCGGAGACGCGCGCCGTTTGATTCAGATCCGGCGTGTCAAATACCTGTACCTCAACCTCATCCCCGGGCCCCAGGAGCATGCTTTCTTTCTGGGCAAGGACCGTCGTCGTCAGGCAGCAAGCCAAAATGATTCCCTTAAGCATTCTCACGCGTTTCCTCCTTGCCCTTGCCTTTACCAAATTGGTTGAAATCGTGGTATCCATAATAGTCGTGGTAAGCACCCGATCCCTCTGGCCACACCGTTCAACACGATCCCGACAGGTCTCTTGGAGTAGACAGTCAAAAGATCGTGCGCTCGCCTCATTGCGGTCTTGGTCGTTACCCCGAAGCGAGCCAGTTGAATCGTCAAATCCGACATTTCGCTCAATACTCGCGCATCGGCAACAGGCAGCACTGGCGGCGCATCGATCACAATCACATCGAATTCTTCGCGCAGGTGCATGAGCAGCTCCCGCATACGGTCGGACTCCAGTAACTCAGAAGGAAAGGCGGGAACAGCTCCTTCCGGCAGCAGGAAAAGTCCGGGCATCTGGGGATGAGCAAAAATCGCATTCTCCTCCGATTGCCCCGTAAGCAACAGACTCAATCCACCGTTTCCGGGCAACCCCATGTTCGCCCGTATTGCGGGCCTTCTCATGTCGGCCTCGAGCAGCAATACCCTCTTCCCTTGCTGCACAAAGCTCGCGGCCAGGTTCGTGGAAAGCGTGGTCTTCCCCTCGCCGGGAACGGCGCTCGTGATCAGGATCACCTTGGGAGCCACACCGGTCTTTGCCCGGGTCAACACCGATCGCAAATTACGAACCATTTCGCTGTATCTGGATTTTGGATTAGACCGTATCTCGATTGCCCGCTTGCTGCCGGTAAGCCTCGGCAAAACGCCGATAAGGGGCAGACCCACGTGCTCGATGGCGCTCGCATCCTGGACTGTATCGTCTAACGTATCGACAACCAGTACTCCAGCGCCCCCCAGGAAGAGCCCGAAAGCTAATGCTCCTGCCAGATACAGGGGCACGTTCGGCTTCTTTGGCTTCACCGGAACCAGGGCTTGATCCACCACCGTGATGGTGCTTGATTTGAGGCCTTGCAGAATCCCTGCTTCTTTAAGACGTTTCAGCAAATCCTCGTATAGCGTGCGGCTATCGTCTGCCTCCTGGCGCGTGATCGTGTATTGGATCGCCTTATCGTTCAGCGCATCCGCCTTGACTTTCTGCTGGTCGTAATTCTGTTTTTGCATCCTTCCACGTCTCATTCGCCACCAGGTAATCGTTTCTAGCTCTCTGGCCGATGCGAGAAACTTCCTGCTGAATCGCGCGTTCCAGACCGCCGATATTGGCTTCGGTCTCTGAGATCTTCGGATAGCCGGGTCCAAACTTGGTCTTCATCTGATCCAACTGCCCCTGGAGGGCAGCTTCTTGACCACGAAGCGCCTGGATTGTTCCCAGCGAGTTAGTAATGCCCGAAGATGAGGATCCACCGAGGGCGTTGCCGGCCAGACTGGAGAGCATCTCGGCATCTCCGGTTTTTGCCGCCTGATAAATTGCTTCCTTCAAGATGCGATTTTGCGACGCGTCGCTCAGCGTCGTTGCGGCCCTCTGAAATTGATCTAGTGTCGCGGAGTATGCCTGTTCGCGCCCCTGGGCATCCGTGGTTCCAATACTGTAGATGCCGGAGTCACGCTGCATTTGCGCTACCTGCGCCTGGAGTCCTTCGCTCCGGGCCCGCAGCTCGGCAAGCTGCTTGCTCAAAGACTCGGAAGCTGCTTCGGTCGCCTTGTATCGAGTCTCGAACGAGTAGTCGACCAACGCCTGGACCAGCTCGTTGACCACGCGCCGCCGCAAGCCTCGGATCACGATCGAGGTAATCGACCTCGATGAGGCGCGTCCCAGCCACAGGCTTTACGGTCAGATTCTTATGAAAAATCTTTAGAACATTTGCTTGCCGGCGAGGCGATTTATCCAGGTCTCCGGCGGGCTCCGGCGGGTCTTGCGGCAAAAAGCTCCCCACCCAAGCCATCACAGGATTCGCCTTGGGATGGAACTCCGGCGTATCTTCGAGTTTCAGATTGTGAATGACACGCAAAGCAAGGGTATCGGACTGCAGAATACTCGCTTGCGTTTGCATATTAATGTCCGCATTCAGCGCATCAACGGTGTTGGATCCGGTGCCCGTCAGGGTATCTAAATCAAGCCCATCGGAACTTTCCTTCTGTACCTGAATCGTTCCCGCTGCCTCGTAGCGGCGCGTACTGACGACGCAAAACAAAATTCCCAGCCCAAACATCACACCCGCGGCCCCATAAACGATCACCCGCCTGCGGCGAAACATCTGCAGCAGATCGCGTAGAGTCAGCTCCTGCTCCGGTGGCAAGGCTCAGAGCGTCTACGGTTCGTACGCTGGGTACAACTCCGTCTGTCTTTGCTTAGCGCTTTCAGGAAACATGTTCACTCCAATCAGGACAGGCGATGCTCGTCAAATGCAGCCTTCGCACAAGACAAGCAAGTTGCAAGAATTTATGTGTCGGGCGGAATGACTATGAGGCTTTGGAAAGCTCGGCAGCCTAACGCGTTCCGCCTCAGATCTTCCGGCTACCCCGCCAATTCAAGATCGCAAGCGTGAACGTCGATGGCAAAAGATCTCTGGATCAACTGAATGGTCACCACAAACTTCAGGTTTCCACCAGTTTCCTGAACTCGTCCTCTTACCCCCTTGAAAGGGCCGCTGGTAATACAGACGGAGTCGCCTTCGGATACAGGCGGATGCGGAGAAAGCGATGCGTGTTGACTTCCGACACGGAGAGCGTGCATCTCCTGGTCGTCTACGGGTAAAGGCAACGTGCCGTTACCGACGATATAGACCACGCCGGCGGTTTGCATCACGGGAAGGCGTTCGTTGGCGTCGAGACAGACAAAGATGTATCCCGGAAAGAGCGGATGCTGAATCTCTCGTCGCACCCCGTTCTTCCATCGCCGAACAACCGAATAGACGGGCAGAAAGGATTGGATTTGCTTGGCCGTCAACTGCGCCTGAACAAACTTCTCATGACGAGGCGCGGTATACGCCGCGAACCACGTCTTCTTTGCCACATGAGGAAAAACACGGCTCGCTTCGATCGAGGGCAACATCGCGCCCCGATCCGAAGCTGGGGGAAAAGCCAACACAGCGTACCTCCATGTCAAGAACGTTCAGGCTACCCGCCCCGACTTATACCTCCGGGAAACAATGGGTACCAAACTAAAGACGTCAAAGGCCTGTCGTTGATTCCTGCATTCCGAATCAACCGGCGCACCTATCGCGCTTCTTAGCCCAGCCCATTCTGGCAAGCTTCGCACTCTCACTTAGCTGTGAGGCTGACTACTTTGCTAACACCTATAGGGTTACCTCTACACCCGAAACGCTTTGCTTGTAAACTTAAAGTTCTGTAACTATTTGAGTGACAATCATGCTCTGGGGGCGCCGGCCCAAATGCACAGATGGCAATTTACTACCTGTGCTTCCAGGGCGCATTAGCTTAATATTCAATAAGAGCCACTTCCGACTGGGACCAGCTTAGCCCAGAGCATGATAGCTATCAAACAAAAAATCCTCTTTCGGTACCACCTTTGGTAATGGGTATCTGCCTCTTCACCCAACTAGATCTGACCCGCATGTGTTATACGATCTCCTTTCCCAGATAACCCTTGCGTTAAACCACTTATGCAACTTCGCCCTCGCCAACTCATCCAACATCCAATCGCGCGGAAACAGTGTCTGATAATTGTCCTCCGCAAGAAACCAATGCCGCGGCGCAATAACCATCTTCCCCGCCCGAGTATTCAACCAGGCGCCCCACCACGAAAACGTACTATTAGCAATGATGTGATGGTGGCAGGCCGACATGAGCCGCAGATCCTCATGCGAAGCGAAATCATCATTGTGCTCGACAAACACCATCCTTGCATTCCGCGGAAGGTTCTCCCTGGCAAAAGTCATATCATCGGAAAAAACAAATACAAGCGGATCGGCAAACCGCTCCTTGATCGTAGAAATGGCGTGGGCATAATACTCCATGGGCAGAACCACCTTGCCTTCCCAGGGCAGTATGGAGTCTCCCCGCCGGACGTGTAACGACACTGGATTTCGGCTTCGCCGGATCTCCTGCAGCAGTTCCAGATTCCTTCCTCGTGGTGGCTCCTTCAGGGTCAGGTCTGCCCTCAGTTCATCCGCCACCGCCTCAACCATCTGATTCGTTTGAAAATAACCTTGAAGATAGAGGGTCCTGACCCCAGGCTCCAGGGGTAGGTCCCGCAAGAAGCAGTAGCGATCCTCAACCTGCTCGGTGAAGACCTGTACCTTGAGAGCCCTTTTCCATGGGCTGCTTGCAGCCTTGAGCCACGCCTTATCGGTCATGACAAGACGATCGGCCAGGGACCGATCCGCGAGCGGGGCCCGAATCGAAAAACGCGAGAGCAGGCAAGGCCTGGGGTATCCGTTGCACTGCGCATTCCACTCCGGATCCGCGGCGATATGCATCTCCGCGCCGTATCGCCGGCCATAGTACAAAAGGGCCGCGTACTGAAACAGCTGGTTCCCTAAGCCTCCCCACTCCCTTAGAACGATTTTCACACACACCTCCGGCTTCAGCGCCCACAGGGCGCTGTCTCGGAAGCCCACTCGCTTCCTACTGCGACTTCGCTCAACGTACCGGTAACAGTTACATCAGAATTCCGCTAGGCCATACCTCATGCATTCACCTGATGAACAAGCGCCGCCCCCATCGCACCGGCAGCCGATCATGGGCCGAAGGGGCCAGCCCCTGTGCCTTACAAGCGGATCGCGGTTTACGCCTCAACTAGCTGGGACGGTTCATGTGAGTGACTAATGACGCTGGGCGCGTCCAAAGTCGTGCCTACTACAGTTACGTACATAATATGTTTATTCCTGACCGCGATAGCTGCTTGCCAACTGTTCAACAGCTTAGCTCAGGCTCTTTTCCCGATCAAACTGAAATCCCGCGCTGCGGATTCTTTGGTAATGGCCCCCGCCTTTGTCAAGCGCGCACAACCGCCAAAACGACGGTAACCATATCTGTTTCTTTTGCCTTGCTTTAGCAGATTGCCCTGCGGCGTTATTGGAGCAGTTCTAACTGTTAACTAAAGAGTTAACCAGTAACACCAAGCGAGTCGACCCCGAATCAAGATCGTCACTGTATCTGTGCTAAAAATAAGGACTGCGAAAGCAGCCCTTTCAACCAATCAACTTAAGATAATCCGGCCGATCCGCGATCGTCTTATACCGGTACCCCCGAGCAATCGCCCGCTCCCGCATATAGAACACCGCCGGCATCTGGTTCGCATCTTCCTGAATCATGCCCATGCCATGCTTGCCGACCGCGCCCAGCAGCCACGCCTTCCACACCGCCGGAATCAGGAACTGGGTAAGAACATTCTTCCGCCGCACCTGAAACACCGGGCTGCCATACAGTGACGCCTCGGGATCGCTCACCCGCTCCACGTCCGATAAGTGGTAGTAATCGAAGTACGGTTGAGCGCGCTCCGGCGTACCCAGGTGGACGAAGACCGGCCGCACACCCCGCCCCTCGATCTGCTCCCGGATCCCGGAAACATCGTCCAGCGTCTGCCGGCAAAACGAGCACCCAAAATGGCGAAGAAAAATCAGCAAAACCGGAGACTCATCCACCAGCCCAAGCAGCGTGCGGCCCGATTCCGTGCGATACGTCTCGAGCACCGCGGCCATCTCCCCCGCCAGCGGGTTCGTCAGCTGCGGGTTCGTCGGTTGCGCCTTCAAGACCGGCAGCGTCATGCAAAACCTCTCTGCCCTGTGGAGGGGGTAACTCTCTAGCTACCGCCCAGGGTTACTCCGGCCACCATCGCCCGGCCGTCAATCCCTTAAACAGTATCCTAAATACTGACGCGGTGACTTGCCGCCATGGGTCTCACCGATTCTTTCGGGGGAGGGATTCGATGAGGCAGTGGGCTATCACCGCGTCCGTCACTACGACTGCGTCTTCTCTCGCCGAAAACCCGGCCACATCTAGCCCCAGCCAGCGAACATTAGGCGAACACAAAGGGCGCATAGGGCGCTTAAGGCGCACACTTTCACCCCGCGCCACGCCCCGGAAAAACGCCGCTCGTGGCCGTTTGTCCGGGGTGCGCGGAGGAAGCAGAAGTCCGGCTATTCGCCCCCAGTCTGTTGCATCATCAACTCGTGAAACTCCGGGGTCGAACGCAGCGCAGCGAATTCCTTATCCTTCATTAACTGCTTTCGGTCTTTAAATCCGGCTTCCAGTGCCTTGCGCAGATACTCCAGGGACTCCTGCATCTTCCCTGCCGTGGCGTAGGTCTTGGCCAGGTAGTAGTTGACGGCGACCAGCTGGCGGCGCGAACTGGTCTCCTGCACAATCTGCATCTGGCCCGGATCGAAAATGTTGGGGTTTAACGCCAGCGCCTTGTGGTACGCCTCCATGCCCGCCTTGTACTTCTCTTCCGCAAAGTACGAGGTGCCCAGGTTGCAATACGTAATCGCCGCTGAGGGAGAATACTTCAGCGCTCGCTTGTAATAGCGCTCGGCTTGCTTGTAGTCGTGCTGGCCGTGGTACACGGCGGCCAGGTTGTTGAGCGCGTCGGCATAGCTCGGGTTCATCGCCAGCGCTTGCTGGTAATACTTGCGAGCCTGATCGAGCGCGAACATGTGGTGGTAAGCAACACCGATTTTGTTCAAGATCACAGCGGTTCGCTGCGTTTCGCGTTCGTAAGCGTCGATCGCGGCAGCGTAGCTTCGATGAACCATGAGCAGATCGCCTTCAGTCTCGGGAGTGAGCGCGGCGATCGGAGATGGGGTGGCCACATCGGTGGCGGAAGACGACGGGTTTGGCGTTAAGGCAAAGGTAGTGTGAACGCACACCACAAGGGGTAAAACAAGCAATAGAGAGAGGCCGGATGACCTGCGACGTTGAAGGTCATTCATATTCTGCCTCCTTTCCTGACGACAGGGTCAGATGGACGCGGAACTCATACTACTCCCCAAAATTTGCGACGTCAGATCACACTTTCGCGTGAGTATCTGTGACGCCATCCTTGCTGTTGATCGGCTGAAACTGCGATCGGGTCAGAACCAACCACCGATGCCCAATGACCGAACGCCTGGAAACGAAGCATCGGAGGGCAACTGGGGTCGTCTGTTCGCGTTCCGGCCCGGACTCGCCGGCTCCGGACTTGCCAGCCGCTCTCCGATGGACTAATACTGGGAACCATGGCTTTTTACCCCATCAGCCGCGCCGAATGTACACGCTGTTGCTGCATGCCTGGCAACGCGGGCAACATGGGAGACTGGCCAAAGAGCTGAAAGCTACCAAACCGGGTTTCCAACAGGCCTGCGGTCCACACAGACTGCGGGCCTTTCGCTTGCAGCGAGACTTCTAGAGGAGAAGCAGATGTCAGAGAGCAAGAAGCAGCACCTCGCCACACTTTCCGTACACGCCGGTCAGGAACCTGACCCCACCACCGGATCCCGCGCCGTCCCCATCTACCAGACCACGTCCTACGTCTTTAAGGATGCCGACCACGCCGCCCGGCTCTTCGGCTTGCAGGAATTCGGCAACATCTATACCCGCATCATGAACCCGACCACTGACGTCTTCGAGAAGCGGGTTGCCGCGCTCGAAGGGGGAGCGGCCGCACTGGCGACCTCCTCCGGTCAGGCTGCGGAAACCTTGGCCATCCTTACCTTGGCCGGCGCCGGAGACGAGATCGTCTCCACCACCTCTCTCTATGGCGGCACCTACAACCTCTTCCACTACACCCTGCCGCGCCTCGGCATCACCGTCCGTTTTGTCGATGCGGATGACTTCGACGGCCTGCGCGCAGCCATCAACCCGAAAACCAGGGCGGTCTACACCGAAACCCTGGGCAATCCCAAGCTCGACATTGCCGACGTTGAAAAGTTGGCCAGTATCGCCCACCAACAGGGCGTGCCCCTCATGATCGACAATACGTCGGCGACTCCCATCCTCTGCCGCCCCATCGAGTGGGGAGCCGACATCGTGGTCGAGTCCGCCACCAAGTACATCGGTGGCCATGGCACCTCCATCGGAGGCGTGATTGTCGACGCCGGCAAGTTCGACTGGAAAGCCTCCGGACGCTTCCGCGATTTCGTCGAGCCTGACCCGTCTTACCACGGCCTCTCCTACGTGGAGGCCTTTGGCCCGCTGGCCTTCATCCTCAAAGCCCGGGTGCAGGGCCTGCGCGATCTCGGCGGGTCCATGGCTCCCATGAATTCCTTCCTCTTCCTGCAGGGGTTGGAGACGCTTCACCTGCGCATGGAGCGCCATTCCCAGAACGCGCTGGCTGTGGCCAAGTATCTGGCCGATCACCCGGGCGTCGACTGGGTGAACTACCCTGGGCTCCCCTCCAGCAAGTACTACGCGCGGGCGAAGAAATACATGCCCGAAGGGCAGAGCTCGCTGGTCACCTTCGGCATCAAGGGCGGCTTCGAGGCAGGCAAGAAGCTGATCAATTCGCTCAAGCTCTTCTCCTTGCTGGCGAACATTGGCGACGCGAAATCGCTGGTCATCCATCCCGCTTCCACCACCCATTCGCAGCTCACGGTCGAGGAGCAGCGCGACACCGGCGTCACCCCCGAGCTGGTACGCCTGTCCGTCGGCATTGAAGACGTGCGCGACATCCTCGCCGACCTGAACGATGCCATCGAGGTGGCCAACGGTCACTCCACCAAACCCACTGAGGCGCTCAGCGCTCGATGAGCACCAGCCCCAGCGCGACGCTGGTCGCACCCAGCTTCGAGGGAGACTTCTCTCCAGGGGAGCCTTTCTCCCTCGAAGCCGGCGGGGTTCTCGCGTCGCCCACCCTCCGCTATGCCATGTATGGCGAGCCCAACGCAGCGGGGGATAACGTGATCTTCGTGGCCCACGCGCTGTCCGGGTCCGCCCGGGTAGCGGATTGGTGGCCGCGCCTGTTCTCCGACGGAGGCCTGCTCCAGGCCGGCGGCAACTGCGTCATCGGTATCAATATTCCCGGCTCCTGCTACGGCTCCACTGGACCAGGTTCGGTCGATCCCCTCACCGGCCGTCCCTACGGGCCCAACTTTCCCCTGGTCACCGTGGGTGACATCGTCACCCTGCAGGCCCACCTCCTCAAAAAGCTCAATATCCATCGGCTCAAGCTGGTCATGGGCGCTTCGATCGGCGGCATGCAGGCTTTGGAGCTGGCGGTCCGCTTCCCCGAACTGGTCGAGCGGGTCGTCTCCATTGGCGCCGCGCCCCTGGCAGCGATGGGCCTGGGCCTGAACCATCTGCAGCGGCAGATGATCCAACTGGACCCCGCATGGCAAGGAGGGCACTACCTGCCGGATCAGCAACCGCGAAAAGGGTTGGCGCTGGCTCGTGCCCTGGCCGTCTGCACCTACAAATCGCCCGAGCTATTCGAGCATCGCTTTGCCCGCAAGCCGGACCGCAGCGGCCAGGATCCCTGGGCATCGCTACATGAGCAAGGTCAAGGGCTCAGCGGCGAGCGATTCGATGTGGCCGGATATCTCGACTACCAGGGCGAGCAATTCGTCAGCCGCTTTGACGCCAATGCCTACCTGGCCATTACCCGCACCATGGATACCTTCGACCCCGCGCGCGGATACCCATCGGCGGAAGCCGCCTTCCGCCGCATCCAGGCGGAGGTGATGCTGGTGGGTATCTCATCAGACTGGCTATTTCCGGCCCCGGAAGTCGAGGCCCTGGCAGCAAGCATCGCGAAGGCCGGCGTCCGCTGTGAGTACCGCGAGCTGATTTCCTCCCACGGCCACGACGCGTTTCTGGCAGAACCGGACGAGCTGGCCCGGCTCATCCGCCCTTTTCTGTTATGAGGTGGAACCATGAGTCTCAGCAAGCAACAACGGCAGTTCTACGAAGAGAATGGCTATCTTTATCCCCTTCAAGTTTTCAGCGAAGCCGAGACGGCGGAGTTCCGCCGGCAATTCGACGATTACACCGCCCAAAACAAAGATCGGCTGAACAAACTGATTCCCCGTGAGCGGCGAACCGTCTACGCTCTCACGCATCTCTCGCTCCCTTGGGTCTATCAGATGGTCTCTCATCCCAGGGTTCTGGATGCGGTCGAAGGTGCGATCGGTCCCAACCTGCTGGTGTGGGGCTCCGATTGGTTCGTCAAGTTTCCCGGCGACGCCGCGTTTATTTCCTGGCACCAGGATGGAGCCTACTGGGGCTTGCAGCCACCCAAAGTGACCACCGCATGGATCGCCCTTTCTCCCAGCACCCTGGAGAGCGGATGCATGCAGGTGATGCCGGGAACCCAGAAGACGCAACTGCCCCAACGCGAGACCTACGCGCTCGACAACGCTTTATCCCGCGGCCAGGAGATTGCGCTCGACGTAGACGAGTCAAAGGCGGTGGCCTTGACTCTTGCGCCCGGAGAGATGTCGCTGCACCACATCGGCATTGCCCATGGTTCCAAGCCGAACCATTCCAACTACGCGCGCATCGGGATCGCCGTCCGCTACATCGCGCCAGAGGTCGTGCAGCAAGGCGCCGAGCGTCAGATCGTTCAACGAGTGCGGGGTAAAGACGAGTACGGCAACTTCGAGATCGTGGCCCCGCCAACCGACGCTGCCAGCGCAGCGGAAGTCCGTCAGGAAGCCGACCGGCGACTGCTCAGGAATGTCTATCCAGTAGCGAAACCAAACTAGATCTTGGGGGCTTAGCCCATCAACCCCAAATATGGGCTGCTGCCGAAGTTGCCGAAATTCGGAAAGACTTCGTGGATCTGGCTGTCGGATAACCCCATCCACCTTCCCAGCGTTCCGCCGTACTGCTCGACAGCTGTGGTAGGGATCAACCGTCCCGCCCCCACATCATTCGCCTGGTCAGCGCCCACGACTGGATACTCACCGTAGATATTCTGCCCGGCGACCCCTCCTCCGGCGACGATGTGGTGGCTGCCCCAGCCGTGATCGGTGCCATCGCTGTTCGCGGTGAGCGTCCGGCCAAAGTCAGAAGCAGTGAACAACGTCACGTTGCTGCTCAATCCGGCGGTGATCATCTGCTGATCGAAGTACTCGAACGCAGCGCCCAGCTGGCTGAGCAAAGTCGCATGGCGTTTGGCCTGGGTATCGTGGGTGTCAAAACCGCCCAACTGTACAAAGAAGACCTGGCGGCTCACCCCCAGCGCGGTGCGGCCGGCAATCACGCGGGCTACCGTTTGCAACGACTGGGCCAGGGGGTTGTTCGTCAGCATATTGGTATTGGGATCGAGGTACTGGGTCGGGTTGGGTATGCCCGTCGGGCCGGCCGGCGCCATGGCGGCCGCCAAGGCCGCCTGGGCCTCGAGCGAACGGCGAACAATGACTGCGTACTCCTTGGCAAAGAGATTGTCACTGTCGGCGCTGATGATCGACTGCAGCGCGGCTGTTCCTTGCGCCGAGCCGAACAGCGGGTTGGCAAGTCCGTCTGCCTGCAGAGCTCCGGCGGAGCTCACGCGCAATTGAAACGCCGTTTGGCCGGAGAGAAAAAGACTGGTGCCGCTGGTGCTGATGCAGGTAAACGAAGCATTGCTGTTCATGCTCTCGAACAGGTCGGCCATGCGGCCTCCCCATCCTCGATTGGCGCCGTCCGCGGCAATCGCTTCCCAGGCGTTGGTCTGGTCGAAATGCGAGAAGAGCGACCTGGGGAGAGGAGCATTTCCGGCGTTCCACTGGGCCTTGCTGATCGGCTCGATCAGCGTTCCCGTATTCGCTACCAGTGCGCAGCGACCGGCGTTGAAGAGGTTCTGTATCCCCGTGAGGTAAGGGTTGAGAGCAAAGGTGCGGCCGGACTGCGGAGTCACCGGAGCAATCGGCAGCAGCTGGCTCATAGGATAGGCGAGCCCCTCCGCGCCGCTGCGTGCCTGGGTAAACGCAGCAAAGGAGTCGGAGTCGGTAGCAATCAGGGTGCCGTGGCCATCATTACCGCCCTGCAGGTAAACGCAAACGATGGCGCGGTAGTCCGTGGCTGCGGCTGCGCTATGCGAGCTCATCGCCGCCAGCGCGCGCATGCTGTGCAGCAGCGGGCTTGCGGCCACGCCGGCCGCCGCCGCGTAGGAGGCGGTCTTCATGAACTGGCGCCGGGAATGGTCGATCTTTCGCATAGTCGATAAGCTCCTCAGTGCTGGGCCGTGTACTCAGACGAAGCGACGGTTAGGAAAATAGCAGTTTGGGCACGCGCCAAAAGCGCTTGGTTGATCGCATTCGCATCGCCGGCCGGGACGGCAATGGCATTCACCGCACCCAGAATCTGGCTGCGCAGCGTGGATGACATATTGCCTGCCAGCAGCAGCAGATTGACGCGATCGAGCAGTGCATCGGGATTGTTAGCCAGTGCCGTCTCCGTAGCCAGCGTCATGTAAAGGTCGCCATTGTTGCCGTAGCCGCCAGACAATGCGGCTTGCATGCTGTTGAGATAGCCGATCACGGTAGTCACATCGGTGATCTCCATCTCGGGCGCAGTGAGCCCCGCCTGCTCGATGCTTGTGCCGGCAGGTACATAACCCGGAGCGAACCAGTTGAAGATGCTGGGCGCGCGCGAGGCCATCTCGGCAAAGCCGTAAGCGGGATCCTCTGTGCTGCCGGCGTCGAAGGCGCCGCTGCGCGATTCCGCGGTAAAGGCGCGCGCCATGTGCGCAAAGCGAACCAGCGGCTCCTGCACCTTGCCATAGTTGGGACTGGTGAACGTGGCCGCATTCGTATTGCGAGCCTCGTCATCCATCAGGATGGCGGTGATCACAGCCTGCATGTCACCGCGTACTCCCGACCCGTTGTCCTTGAACACCGCGGCCACCCTCTGCAGATACGCCGGGCTTGGGTTGCTCGTGACCAGGTGCTGAATCAGCTGTTTGGAAACAAAGATCGGGGTATTGGGATGGTTGAACAGAGTATCCAGGGCAGTCTTCAGGTCGGCGTTCGGATCGGATCCGCCCGCTGGTACGGTCACACCCAGAAAGTCTTTTTCATCCGTGGAGTGGTGCGCGGGATAAGCAACCAGGGGCAGCAGGTCCTGGCCATAACCGGGCCCGGCGTAGCTGGCGCCGTATCCCGACCACGCCTGTTCGCTGGTGTTGCCGTTCATGTTCCAACTAAACCCGGTAAAGATCTTTGCCATCCCAACCACATCGTTAAGACCGTAGGTCGGTACCGGGTTTCCGCTGCCGTCCAGTTGCGGAGTTCCATCGGGGTTGAGCTGGTTGAGGCCGATGGTTAAGAGCTGCATTACCTCACGCGCGTAGTTCTCATCCGGATCGCGCGTCGCGTCGCCCTTGTCGTTGGCCAGGATCGATAAGTAGATCCCCATCATGGGGCTGAGGGTGACGTCCTGCAGCAACTGGCGGTAGTTGGTAAAGGCGTCGTTGCCCAGCATGTCGTAGTAGTTGGCAACGCCGCGTGGCATCTGGCCTACGATCGCATCCTGGCTGGAGATCACAAAGAGCTCGCTCAGCGCAAACTGCACTCGCTTGCGCAATGCGTCCTTGCCGGTCAGCGCGCTGCTCCAGAAGGGCTGCTCGAAGTAGGCATCGCCGCCGGTTTGCAGGAATAGCTTCTGGTTGCAGGTGGCGTCCGTAGGCGCGCAAGCAGGCTGCGTGTTGAGTATGATCTGGCGCTCGGTGTACGGCTCATGCAGCGTATTCGGAACGGCAAACTGCTCGGCAAACCAGGCGTTGTAGCCAATGGTCGAGAGGTGGTTGATGTCCGCCTCAGAACCGCCGAACGTCGCCTGCATCAGGAAGCGCGAAGCATCCTGGGGCGAAACCAGCGGCGTGGGCGGTGTGCCCGGCACCTGCTCCACTGCATCGGCGGAAACCGCGGATCCGGGGTCGGGATTGCGAACCTGCAGATCGAAGGGACCCGCTACTGCAGGATCTACGGTCGCCGTCACTTGCGTGGACGAATTGAACTGCGTCGGTATCGGCGAGCCATTCTCGAGCACTGTGGCGCCATTGATGAAACTTCCGCCAGTCAGCACGACCGAACTCGAACCGATATTCACTGTAGAGGGTGTGGCATTCAGCAAAATGGGGACGGGGTTCAGAACCTGTACATTCACGATGGTGACAACGGTGGGATTATCGACGCTCGTCGCTTGCACCACCACCAGGTTTGGATTGGGTACCACTGCGGGTGCCGTGTATACGCCTTTGTCGCTGATGGTCCCGATCTGTGCGTTGCCGCCGGCTACTCCGTTCACCGTCCAGGTGAGGGCAGTGTTTTGCGAGCCGGTGACGGTAGGCGTGATGGTGATGGTGTTGTTGACCCGGACGCTGGTTTCCGACGGCTGTAAGAGGATCATCACCTGGCCCGGCTGAACCAATGCGTTGACGCTCTTGGAGGTTGCCGAGCCAGGATCAGGATTGACCACGGTTACGGGGTAAGTGCCCGGTGTATTTTCTGTGATGACCGCCACCAGCTGGGTGCCCGATATAAAGGTGGTCGGAACGGCTGTGCCGTTCCAGAAAATCTGCGCGCCGTAGACAAAAGCTGATCCGTTGACCACGATCTGCGCCTTCCCCTCGGAAAAAGACCCGGGGGTGATATTGGTCACGATGGGAATCGGATTCAGGACAGAAACGCCATAGCTGCCCTTCGACGGATAGATCTCGGCGGAGCTTCCTATGGTCACCTGATTATTGGGCAGCGGAACAATGCCCGGAGCAGTGTAAAGGCCGGTGCTGGAAATAGTGCCAATCTCAGCATTGCCGCCGGGAATGCCGTTCACCGACCAGATGACCGGCGCCTCGGTCTTGAACTGCATCGTCTGCGTGACGCGCAGATTGTTGCCGGTAGCCTGGATGGCCGACAGCTTGATAACCGCCGCTTCATTGATGCTAAAACCGCAGCCGGTGATGGTAACACTGGCCATCGCCAGGCAGAACGCCGCTGCGCTGCTTTGCCGTCTGGTTGATAAGTTGCCTGTCCACATACTGCGCTCCGCACTTGACCGGACTTGCTGGAAAGAGAAGGGCTCGGAAAGCGCGTCGCTCGCCGTAGTGACAGTTTGAAAATACCCAAGCGGGCGCACGACGGGAACAGTACTTTCGAGGGACCTGGAGCGAAGTTAGGGTGAGCTATTTGGAGGGAGTAACGCTGATTTTGCGGGTAAAAGCTGGATCCATTATTGGCTTAGAAGTTAAATCACCTGGTTACTGTAAACAGCAAAAGCCTCGGCCTCGGATGGGCCATCGCAACCGGCGGCGGCACGAATTGGAGTTGTCGGAGCCTGCGGGACTGTCGGGCTTAGGACGAGAAGAGCTGCGTCAGGTTACTAAGGCGAAGCAGTTCCTTGACCCGCGGGGAGAGGTTGACCAATAACAGCTTGCAATATCCTTCTCGCAGCGCTGATACCTTAAGCCCCACCAGGGCCCCCAGGCCGGAGCTATCCATGTAGCTCACGTCGGTTAGGTCGAGCTCGATCCGGCCACCCAAAGGTATGAGCGGCTTAACAACTTCCTTGAGCTGACCCGAGGTCTCGCTCGTCACCCTGCCATGACAAACGATGGTCGTACCCGGGCCTGCGCCTTCGTCGACCGATTTTTGAACTTCATAATAAAAGACAGCCTCTGGGGTCGTTGTCATGCGCTCTCCTTGTCGGCCAAAACCTTGCGCCATACTATGCTCGCTGTCGAGGCCCCCGCATTAAAATCTGGTTACTCACGGAACGGGCTTACGCTGATTGCGCATCGCTTTCTTCGCCGGCCTCGAAAAGCCGGAGGATTCTGACGGATCACCCGCTCTACCGGCGCCGCAAGCGACCCAACACCCTTGATCCCGCTGAACCGAAGCCAGTGTATCCTCGGAAAGCTGGCGACAGACAGGTCGAGAAAAGAGGCAGTCATGAAGAATGGTCCGGTGCGCGCCGGCATTATCGGTTCGCAGTTCCAGGCAGATTGTCACGCAACGGCGATTGGCATGATCGAAGAAGATATGTCGGTCGTGGCCGTTGCCTCCCCCACGGCGTCCCATGCTCGGGCTTTCGCCGATCGCCATAAGGTCTCCCGGGTCTACAACGATTACAAAGAACTGGCCAAGGATCCGGAGGTAGAGGCGGTCACCATCACGGCTCCGAACGCGCTGCACTGCGAGATGACGCTTGCCATGGCACACGCAGGCAAGCATGTGATCTGCGAAAAACCGTTGTGCGTGACTCTTGCTGAGGCCGACAAGATGATTGCGGCCTGCCGTGCGAACGGAGTGCTGCTGCTTTATGCCGAATCGCTCTTGTTCACCCCAAAATACGTCAAAGCGAAGGAAATGGCGGACTCTGGCGCTTTCGGCAAGGTTCACCTCATTAAGCAGAGCGAGAAGCACTTTGGTCCCCATGCGGAGTGGTTTTGGGATGTGAAGCGAGCCGGCGGCGGCGCCTTGCTCGATCTGGGCAGCCATGGCATCGGCTTCTCTTACTGGTTCCTGGGCCGTCGCAAGATTCTCAGTGTCTACTCCCACCTGGGCACCTACGTCCACGGTGACAAGACGAAGCTCGATGACGAAGCCGTTACCATCATCGAGTTCGAAGGCAATGCCGTCAGCCTTATCGAGAATAGCTGGGCTCGCCGAGGCGGCATGGATGACCGCATCGAGGTCTACGGCGAGGGCGGCCTGACCATTGCAAACCTGCAAATGGGCAATGCGCTCCCCACCTACAGTGAGTACGGTTACGGCTACGCGGTCGAAAAGGCGCCCACCACAAAAGGCTGGAGCTACCCGGTTTTTCAGGAGCTGTGGAACTATGGCTTCCCCCAGGAGATGCGTCACTTCGCACGCGCCATCCGTGGGTTGGAAGCCCCGCTGTTCACGGGAGAAGACGGCAAGGTAGTGCTCGATGCCATCTATGCCTGCTACGCTTCGGCAGGCTTGGGACATAAGGTCACCCTGCCCTACACGCCCACGGCGGACCGACCGGTCGATGAATGGCTGAACCGGAAAAAGTCATGAATCGAATCCCTATGTTGGATAACATTTCCGGTCAGCCCGCATCGCACCGCGCGTTGCTGGCACTTCACCAACGCAACCAGCACGCTACCCTGCGCGCCTGCGCGGAACAAATTCGCAAGGCGCAAGGGCGGGTGATCTTTACCGGCATGGGGGGATCGTTGTTTGCCTGCCTGGCAGCGGTATGCCGGATGACCCAGGGGGGACATCCCGTGCAGGCCATAGAGAGCGCGGAGTTGCTGCATTACGGCACCGCTTCCCTGCGATCCGGGGACGTGGGCGTGGTGATCTCCCGTTCCGGCGGGTCGATTGAGCCTGTTCTGCTCGCGGAAAAAATGCGCGAAGCCGGTATGACCGTGATCGCGGTCACCAACGTTCCCGGCTCCACTCTGGAGAAGATCGTTCACATCACTCTGCCGATCGGCTCCCAGGCGGACAAGCTGATTGCGGTACAGACCTACACCGGCACCGTGCTGACTCTGCTCCTGCTGGCGGAGGAGGTGCTGTCAGGGGAGAGCGTGAAACTCAGCGAGGCCTGTGGCGCAGCGCTGCCGGCTCTCTCCGCCCATATTGACGAATGCCTGCGCGCGAGCGACGGCTGGCAGGAATGGCTCATGGGTTCCCCGCTTTACCTGCTCGGCCGCGGAACAGCGCTCGGATCCGTTCACGAGGGTGCGCTTCTGTTGCACGAGACAGCGAAGGTAGCAGCGGTGGGCATGTCGTCGGGGCAATTTCGCCACGGACCGGCCGAGATTCTCTCCGGCGACTTTCGCGCAGTGGTTTTCGGCGCGCCCCAAGCAACGCAAGCCCTCGACCGATCGCTGGCGAACGATCTTTTCTCTGCCGGCGCTAAGGTCCGATGGATCGGGCCTGGTCGTGTGGGCGCCCCCTCACTGGTTCCGTGGCCGGAGATTCCGCATGAGCTTGCGCCGGTCTTTGAAATCGTCCCCTTACAGGTGGCGGCGTACCGGCTCGCCCTATGGCGCGGAATCACTCCCGGCGATTTTCGTTTTGTCACCGAGGTCACGGCCTCAGAGTCGGGTTTTGTCACTTCCAAATAAACCATACTGGCGGATTACCAATGAAATTACTCACACGCCGTAGCGTCATCAAGGGAGCGCTTGTTTGCTCGGCAACTGCCGCGCTCGCCAAGGTGCCGCAAGCTACCTTTCCGGTTGACCCGCGTGCGCGGATTGCGGTCGCTACCTATCCTTTCCGTGCTTTCATGAAGGTGCCCGGAAATTCGGATTACGATCCGAAGAAACCCGCGATGGATCTAGCTTCCTTCGCTCGTCTTGTTCGCACGGAGTTTAAGGTGCATGGGATTGAACCGCTGAACTCCCACTTTACTTCGACCGAGCCCGACGAGATTCGCAAGCTGCGTGCGGCTTTTGATGCTGTTGGCGTGTACACCGTGAATATCCCCGTTGACGAAAGGGCTGACGTTTGCAGTGACGATGAGGCCAAGCGCAATGCGGGCAACGCTCGCTATCGGCATTGGATCGACGTGGCTGTACTGCTCGGCTCCCCAAGCATTCGCGTATGGATCCCCAAGTGCCCGGATGCTTCCGATCTTCCCCGGGCAGTGCGCGCGCTGAAGCCGACGCTTGATTACGCTGCCTCGCGCAACGTGGTCGTCAATCTTGAGAACGATAACCCGGTGACCGCTTCCGCGGAGCGGAGCCTCGCGGCCATCAAGCTGGCCAACACTCCCTATCTGCGGGCGCTTCCTGACTTTGGCAACGGGCTGATGGCCGGCGATGAACGGTTCAATGCGCAAAACGTGAAAGACATGTTTGCGTACGCCTGGAATATCGCCCATGTCAAAGACGCAGAAGACGTTCACGGCCAGCGGAAGACAGCGTCGCTGGCGGAGCTTTTCGCGATTGCCAAAGCGTCTGGTTATCGAGGCTACTATTCGATGGAGTCTGACTCCGATGTCGACCCGATGGTCGACACGCGGCATTTGATTCAGCAGAGTCTGTTGCTCATCTGAAAGAGCCCGCGAAGCGAAATAAAACCGCAGATCTCTCCACTACGCTGCGCTCCCGTCGAGATGCCAATTCTGCTTGAAGGTCAAATTCAATGTTTCCAGGAGAAATACGAGGTCTTAGTCGCAAAAGAATTGTCACTCGACCGGAGTAGTCATGGACCAAGGGCCCACCCTAAGTAATGAAAAACACTTCGGTCCGGCATCCACTCTTGATAACCATTACCCTTTCCTTTTCATCCCTACCGATAGTCATGGACCAAGGGCCTTCTTTCAACAAACACTTCGGTCCGGCATCCACTCTTGATGTAACCGTTACCCCTTTCCTTGTCATCCCGACCGGAGCGAAGCGGAGCGGAGGGACCTGCGGTTCCGCGATCCTTCGTGGAGATGTTTTTCGAACACACAACCTCTTCAGCCCCTGTTCCTTACCGCAGTGCGTATTTCTCCCTGACCAGGAAGAGATAGCAACCGATGCCGATCATTAGCCAGAAGCCAACCGCAACCAGCGGTGCATTGAAGCTTCCTGTCTTTTGCACCAGCACCCCGGTGATCCAGGGGGCTGCGATCCCGGCTATGTTGGCGGCCGTGTTCTGTATGCCCGCCACTCGGGCAGAGGCGGAGCGCGGCGTTAAGGTTTGCGTCAACGCCCAATAATTCGCGGTGGCCAACCCGAGTCCGCTGAGCGAGAACACAGCCAGAAAGAGCGTAACCGCGGTGGAGTGCGAAAAGGCTCCAAAGGCCGCGCTGAACGCCAGCACAAAACCGGCGATGGTGAACGCCTTGCGCACGGTGACTGGGTTGCGGCCGCGGGCGATGAGCCGATCGGCGGCCCACCCGGCGAGGATGGCAATCGTGCCCGTCCCGGCAAACGACATGAACGTGAACCAACTCGAAGCTGCCAGGGAAAGGCCGAAACGCTCCTTGAAGTACGTCGGCATCCAGGTCATGCAGAAATAGACAAAGTACATATAGCAAAAGGTCGCGAGGCAAGTACCCCAGATGACGCGCGTACCAAAAATAGCGCCCCAGGACACCTTAGTGCCGGTCTCGCGTTCATTTGTTACTGTCACGGTTCTATGATCGTTCCTCACCAGAAACAACCACGGTACGAGCCAAAGGATACAGAACGCTCCATTGAGCACGAACATCCACCGCCATCCAAACCCAAGGACAAGATAGGTGGTGATCGGCGCTCCGATGGCGGGTCCATACTTCGTCCCGGACATCAGGATGCCCATCGGCAGACCGCGTTCCCGTTCAGCAAAGTTCTCCCGCATGTACCGCATGCTGGCGGGGATGGCGATGGCCTCGCCAATGCCCAGCACCATGCGCAATGCGATCAGGCCGTGCAGCGAGCTTATCAGCGCGGTCGCGGCAGAAGCGGCGCTCCACAGAAACATGCCCGCCGCATAGGACCATTTGAGACCGAAGCGGTCGACCACCCATCCAGCAGGTGTTTGCAGCAAGGTATAAGCCCAGAAAAAGGCAGATAGCAAGATCCCCGACGCTGCCGGCGTGAGCGGAAAGTTTACACGGATAGCGGGGAGCGCAGCGGACAGATTGATGCGGTCGGTGTAGGCAATGATGACGCCCAGGGTCAGGAGCGCAACCACCAGCCATCTTGAGTTGCTGCGCGCGGGAATCTGGGTCATGGAAGGCTGTGCCCTATTAGACCTCGGGAGCTGGCGACTATCAACCCCCCGGTTGATGGGGCGCGCCCAGTTCGGTATCAAGCGCATCCTTCACTGCAGAAATGCCGATAATCATCAGCTCCAGGTCTGTGGAGCCGTTGTTGGTGAAGGAGTGCGCTTCGCGGAACAGGATGGGCACTCCATCTCCCTTTTGAATGGGTTCGGTTTCCTTGTTCACCCGCACCTGCCCGCTGCCATCCATTACGTAGTAGATTTCCTCAACGCCGGTATGGTAGTGCAATCCCTCCGATGCCCCGGGCGGGATTAGTAGATGATCCACGTACGCCCAGTTGGTCTCAAACACATCCGAATCGAGGGCGCGCCGGTATTGCACCGTTCCTTGTCCGCCGTGATAGTGCGCGACCGGCTGCAGCAGCGACTTGTCGAGGCGCATCAGCATGAACTGCGGGATTTCATCTTTCGTCGCCACCTTGTCGCGCGAGTCGCCAAGGTTGAAGGCGTCATAGTGCCCCTTGGTCATGGAGACGTTGATGTTGAGGTAGTCGACGAGCTCGTTGGTTGGGTTGTAGATGGCGTGCGAATGCCCTCTGCGCTGGGGCGCGCCGGCGGGTCCTTTCACGCGCGAGGTATGGCTATCAGCCGTGAACTCTGCCTCCCCATCGAGGATGGTGAACATTTCTTCTACTGTGTTGTGGAAGTGCTCCGCGACACCGCCACCAGGCTGCATTTGGCAGCGAAAGACAAAGTTCAGGTTCACATCCATCGCGCTGGCGGGAACGAGGGTCTGACATTTTCTCAAACCGACACTGCCATGAGAGTGCGCGGGCTCGACCTTGCTCAGGTCGGTGTGCCCGATTCTCTGCGCGAGCGGCGGACGAGGAGCCGTCATTTGCGCAAAGGACGCCAAAGGTACGAGCAGCGCAGCCATCCAGCATATTTTCATAACACTCCTACCAGTTCGTAATCGAACCATCCGGCCGGAAGTAGGTCTGTGCGCGTGCAGTGACGGGTTCCGTAATTTCAGCGATCTGGGTAAGGAGCTTCAAGTCCAGCTCCACGCCCAGGCCCGGGCGATCGTTGGGATACAGCTTGCCGTCTTTGAAGTCCAGGCATTTGGGCAGGTAGTCCAGCGTGCGGCCCTGGTAGTTGTATTCCATCAGGACGGGGCCCGAAAACGTTCCCAGGCTGTTGACCAATGCGGCGGTGGCGATGGGCCCGGTGAAGTGGGGAACGATGCCGACAAAGTGAGTTTCACAGATGGCGGCAACCTTCATCATCTCTGTGATGCCGCCGACATTGGGGAGCGTGGCGCGCACGAAATCGATGGAGTGGTCTTCGACCAGTTTGTTGAAGTCCCAGCGGTTTCCCCACTCCTCCCCCGCGGCCAGGGGAACATTTACTTTGCTGCGCAGGATGGGGAGGTCTTGCTGGAATGCTTCTGTACGCACCGGGTCTTCGACGAAGAACGGAGCGAGATCTTCGATCGAGTTGCAACCGCGGATGGCGTCGGGCAAATCGAAGCGCTGATGGAAATCGATGCACCAGTCGCCATTCTTGCCGACGCCTTCCCGTACCTGGGCACATTGTTCGCGCATGATGTTGATGCGTTCGCGGGTGTTATAGGTGCCGTTGGCCGGCGCCTCTGAGGCGCCGAATCGGAATGCACGATAGCCGGCTTCGATGGTGAGCCGGGCACGATCCTTGAGGCTGGTCTCTTTCGTGACCCCTGGAATAACGCCTGCGGTGTTGTAGCACTCTACGTGATCGCGCACCATGCCGCCCAGCAGCTGATGGACGGGTTGGCCTTGCACCTTGCCTTTAATGTCCCATAGCGCCAGGTCGAGGGCGCCGATGGCGTCGGTTCGTTCACGACCGGCTGGGTAGAAGAAGGCTCGATTCATGTCTTGCCAGAGACGCTCGATGTATTGCGGGTCCCGGCCGATCAGTCTTCCGGCGGATTGGGAGAGGGTGTCCTTCACGCCTCCCTCTCCAATGCCGGTGATGCCGGCATCGGTCTCGACGGTGACCACCACGTCGCTCTGATTGAAGAGCGGGTTGGGATGCGGCGGTAAATAGGCACGCACGCGGGTGATCTTCATCTTGGGGAGAGGGGTCGCGTAGGACGGTAGAGTGCGCATACCGGTGGCCATCGCTGTGGCCGCCAGGGAACGGAGGAATGCTCTTCTTTTCATGACGTGACGTCTCCTTCAGACTTTGAACCTCGACTTCGAAATGGCGCTGGTAGGTACGGGCTTTAGACCGTACACAACTCGGCAGAAGCATCCGGCCTTTAGGCCCTGAGGTAGGCTTTTCGTCACCCATCGAACAAGGCGCGTACCTCAGGGGCTAAAGCCCTTCATTTCCGATTTTCTTTATGTATGGGCTAAAGCCCATACCTACCAGCGAATACCTACCGGCCTGTAGGCACGCACTGCTGCCACCAGGGCTGTTGCTTTTGCTTCTACCGTACGCGCGTCATCTCCCGGTTTGTAGATAGACGAGCCGACGCCTAGACCTTGCGCTCCCGCGGCCAGCCAGGGGGCCACTTGATTTGCATCCACCCCACCTACGGGAACCACGATGGATGACTCGGGCAGCACGGCGCGGAGCGCCTTGATCATGGGCGGACCCAGAACCTCCGCGGGAAAGAGCTTGATTGCATCCGCACCGGCTTCCAGCAACGCAAAGGCCTCCGTCGGATTGAAAAATCCAGGGACGGCAAAGAGACCAGCCTGCTTCGCGGCGCGCACAATCGCAGTGTTGGCATGAGGTGTGACGATCAATTGCCCTCCGGCCGCGGCCACTTCCTCAACCTGCGACACCTTGGTCAGCGTGCCGGCACCAATCAGCATGCGGCTGCCGAAGGTTCGCGACAAAATGGAGATGCTCTCGAGCGGGCTCGGTGAATTCAATGGCACCTCGACGATGCAGACACCCGCCCGCTCCAATGCAGAGCAGATTGCTTCCACCTCAGACGGCTGAACGCCGCGCAGGATCGCAACCAGCGGAGAACGTGCGAGCCATGCTCCTACGTCCAATGCAGCCTCCGGCCAACGGCGGCGAGACCGAGCGCCGCCGCATCCTCGTCCTCCGTCGTGGCCACACCTCCGCAGGCCTTGATCACTTGGGCATAGAGGCCGCAAAGATGCGCCGCGCCTACCAGGTGCACGTGACAGCCCTTGGGCATGGTGGCGCGCACTTCATGCCCTATCAATAAACCCGAAAGATATGAGGCAGATTTTTCTTCTTTGAGCTGCCCCATCAGCGGGAGAGTGCGCACACCGAAAAGATGGTGAAGCAGTCCGCCGGAATCCGCAGAGCGCGCGATCCCATTGTGAAATGCTGTTTTGTCCACCGCGGGGTTGCTGGTCATGGTGCGTTCCAGGATGGTGCATTTACGCAGAGCACCATAGAGTTCCCCCGTCATGCAAGTGGTAAAACTCACAATCTTGCGATCGCTCAGTTGGATCCACTTGGAATGCGTTCCAGGAAAACAAACCAGGCCTGGCCCCTGCGCACGCGTCGAGCATGCCCATGGCTGCTGTTTCTTCGCCGCGCATCAGCTCCGGCACACCGGCAGCGTCTGGCCCGATGACGCCCGGGACCAGGCGCACCTTCGCCCCGTCAAATGGCACCGGCACCACCGCGTCCGCCAGCTCCGCGATCCCGACCGGACAAGGAAGATATTCGGCTTCGACCCAACCCTGGCGGCTGCCGATCATGCCGCAGAGCAGAATATGCTTCTCCCCGGCTGCCAGCCAGACGCCGACCTCGGCCCGCAAGGCCTCTTCGAAATTACCTTCGCCGACACGAAGAATGCCTTGCGGCGAAGAGGCCCTGGCAAAGACGGATCCCTCTGCACTCACCCTAAACGCACGGAAGTTGCTGGTACCCCAATCCACTGCAATCAAGGCTCATGCTCCTGGGAGTTCTTCTCCTGACCCAATGTAACAAGGCGTCAGGAGCCCTACCTCGCTGCATAGTCCTTGGTCTGTTTGGTTCCCGAGTTATAGAGCGTGAAGCTGCCCTTGGGGCTGGCGGTCAGGAGAAAATAATTTCCCGGATCTGAGCCTTGTGGATTGGCAATGTATTCCGCCGCCGTGTTGTGCTCCGGGCCGGCTTTCTCCGCAAAATGAAGCTGCCAGAGCGTCTCCAGGCCAGGAGCCTTCAACACTTCATCGATCACCTGCGGCGATCCTCCCTTGGTGGCTGCGTTGTTCATGATCGCCACCCGAGGATGAATGCCGTCAATCAGCGCGTGACTGGAGCTCGCATTCAAACCGTGATGCGAGACCACGAGGATGTCGATGCTCCCGATCCGGTTGACCGGGCACATGAACATCATTTCCTTGTCCCACGTGAGATCGCCTAGATCGAGGATTTTGAGTTTTCCGAAATTGATCAATATTCCGAGCGAATGGGAGTTCTCGCTGCGATCGGTCGGCTTGGTCTCCGGCGTGTCACAGTATTGATTCTTCTCCCCGCCGCCGGGTAGAGAATGGTCGATTACGTTGCCATCGCTGCTGATCACCGTGGCCTTCATGCCAGTGATCGGCAGCACATCTCCCGGATGCGCAACCATGTGCTTCGACTTGCCGGTGGCCAGGACCTGCTGGTAGGCCGCGTAGATTTTTTCCGTGGGTCCCCCGGGCTTGGTGTCGATGTTCGCCCCGTGATCGATGAAGGTACCCACGGGAATCCTGTCGACCAGCTGGGGTATGCCACCGCTGTGGTCATCGTGATAGTGGGTCAGCAACACATAATCTATTTTGCTGATGCCCGCGCTCTTGGCTGCCGCGAGGATGCGGTCCGCATCGCGGCCATCATTGCCGGGCCATCCGGTGTCGATGAGCAGAGACTGGCCCGTCGGGGTGACAAATAGCGTGGATTGACCACCCTCTACATCGATGAAGTAGACCCGAAGATCGCGTTTGGCCGCCCGGGCCGCGGGTTGGATTGCCAACAGCGCGGCCACCAGAGCAAGCGAGGCAACTAATTTTCGTTTACGTCCGAGATAAGTCATGATGATTCCCTTGCTTGCTCTTGCGCGATTTTGAACTCAGAACTGCAGCCGCAGCGATCCCTGTAAATTGCGTGCGTTGCCGACAATCGAGGTGATCTGGCCGACCTGCGAATTGCCGACGGTTGCGATCGGGTATCCAAACTGCGGATGGTTGAACACGTTGAACGCTTCGACCCGGAACTGCAGAACCACTTGCTCATGGATGGGGAAGGTCTTGAAGAGAGAAGTATCAAAGTTCGTCCGCCCTGGACCAATCAGAGTGTTTCGGCCCGCGTTCCCGTAGGTGTAAGGCGCCGGGGTGCTGAATGCTGAGGCGCTGAACCAGTTGGAGAGGGTCTTTGGATAGGTAACCGGACCAGTGATATTTGGCCGGCTCGAGGTACCAGTGTTCGTGGTCGACGTCTGCAAAACCGGTGAGAACCAGAGACCGCTTTGCGTGAACAAAATACCGTTGGTCTGCCAGCCGCCCAGAACCCAATCCATCACGCGGTTGTCATTCAGATATTTTTGCCCCTTGCCGAAGGGTAATGCCCAAAGGTAGCTAAGCGTCAAACGTTGCCGCTGGTCGATGATGGAGTTGCTGACCTCGTGCGGGAATCGGGGATCCTGTGGGTTAGGCCCAGCATCCCCGCCGCCGAATTCCAACGGCACATCGTCGATGGCATGAGAGTAGGTGTAACCGAGCAGGGCGCTTACCCCCTGGCTCAAACGCTTATCAGCGGTGAACTGAAAAGCGAAGTATTCCGCAAAGCCATCCGATATGTAGTAGTTGACGTCACTCTGGGCGGGATCCATCGCGTAAAGCGGGCGACGGGAAACGGTGGAGGTGGACCCGGGGATCGGCTGGTTCGCGTTCCAGGCGTCTTGCAGGTGGCGCCCTAAATTGCCGACCCCTACAAACTTCAGGACCATCTGCAAGGGAACGATTTCTTGTTCGATGCCACCGTTGAACTGCTCAGCGTAGGAGGGACGGAAGTTCGGAGCCACCCCGTAAGCGACGCCATTCGGTGTGGGTGGAATGATGATCGGCTGCAGCGCAGGAAAACCCTGGCTCACTGTCGGACCAACCGTAACGTCGCCGGGCGTGATTTGGTAGGTCAAGCCGAAGGGAAGATTGCGTGCCAGGCGCATGTTGCCTGCTTCGCTGCCCGAGGCGTTGTAGAAGAGTCCGACGCCTCCACGGAACACTGTGTGCGGAAGCATCTGGTAAGCAAGGCCGAGGCGTGGGCCAAAATTGGGCCAATACTTCAGAACCCCGGCCATTTACGCCAACACCGCCAACACCTGCGACAAGATACTGGCCGGACGCGGGACTGAAATTGGACCAGCGATTGAAAGCTTCATCCGGTGGGCTGAAGTAATCCCAACGCATACCGTAGTTGATGGTCAGGTTCTTGGTGGCTCGCCAGTCATCCGCGAAGTAGATGCCGGCTTCGTTCAAGCGTATTCCCGGGAACTGATAGTTGTAGTCGTGTCCGTCGAGAGTCGGGAAGCCGAGAAGGAAGCTCGCCGCGGCATCTCCACCTTTGCCGGCCGGATTGCGCGAATCGGTAAACGCGGCAGAAAAGTTAAAGCGGCCGTTGCCCAGGTTGGTTTGATAGATGGTCAATTGGCGGCGGCGGAAGTCTGCGCCTACTTTGAAGGTGTGTGAACCTTTCGTCCAGGTCAGGTTGTCGAGTTCCTGAAAGGTGTTTTCCCGGCGGTACAGCGGGAGCGAGCGTGTCTGGCCTACGCCGAGATAGCTGGCTGGCGAAAAGATCGGCAGGTTTTGCTCGCGCGGCGTGACATTGGAATTCGGAACCCCGAGCTGGTTGCCGAGCCCCGCGTTCGGAGCGAAGTTTATGGGTACATAATCCAGGCGATAGCGGTTGAAGCCGACGCGGAAATCATTCACCAGCGACGGAGTAGAAGACGCGGACATAGCTGGTTGCCACATGCTGCGTGGGCTGGAACGATGTTCCGGCAAACGATGCTTCATCGCTCAGACTCACGGGTGTTGAGATACCGGGAATCGTGGTCTGCGCGTAGGTGCTGGGCGAAATGGTGGTAGTGTTCTGAATTGACCAACGAGCGAAGATGGAATCCTTGGCCGTGATCTGTTCGTCGATGCGGACATCGCCCTGGTCGTAGTTCTGAATCTGGATCCGCGCCTGCGAATAGTTGTTGAGCCGGGCCGTACTGGTCGGCGTGGGATAGGCGTTGATCATCTTAAAGGCGATTGGGATCAAAGCGGTCCTGAGGAATGATGTTGTTGGGAAACGCAGTGCGTAGAAAATTGCCAGGCTTTGCAGGGTTTGGCCACGGTCGTCAGCGGGTCGTAAATGAGCGTATTCGGAAGCAATTCTCCAAAGTCGCCGGTGCCGCATGCGCAAAGTCGGGATGTTGCCCCGCTCGAAGATCTGCACGCTGTTGCGGAATCCTTCATAGTCCACGAAAAAGAAGGTTTTATCTTTGCCGTGATACACCTTGGGGATGACCACAGGCCCGCCCAAGGAACCGCCGAATTGATTTAAGCGGAAAGCGGGGAAGCTTGTCCCAGCCGCGTTGAAATAGGTGCGCGCATCGACGTCTGAGTTGCGGAGAAACTCGAACAGGCTACCATGCAGCTGGTTGGTCCCCGACTTGCTGATGACGTCAATCACCGCGCCGGAGTTGCGGCCCACGTCGGCGCTGTACAGGTTCGTCTGGATCTTGAACTCGCTGACCGCGTCCACGCCGGGACGCAGGGTGACGGATAGCGTGAGCCGCTCGTTGTTGTCCACGCCGTCATAAGAGAAAGTTATTGTCGCCCTCACGGTTACCGTTGGAAAAAATTTCGTTGCCGGCGCGACGATCGTCAGGCCGGGTTCCTCCCATGATGGTTCCGCTGGCGGATTCGCCTACACCGTTCACCCCAGGACTAAGCGTCGCTAACTGCACGAAGTTGCGCCCGTTCAATGGCAGTTCGTTCACCAGCTGCTGGTTGATCACCGTTCCGACAGAAGAAGACTCGGATTCGAGCATTGGCGGATGGCCGGTGACGCTGACCGTTTCTGCGGTCTGACCTACCTGTAGCGCGAGGTCGATGCGGGCCTGCTGGTTAACCTGGAGGCTAATACCGGTCTGTTCAAGCTTGCGAAAGCCCGTCGCTTCTACGGTCAGGACATAGTCCCCGGGCGGAAGGTCGCCCAACACATAGTCTCCGTTCTTTCCGCTGACGGTGGTGTGCGCGATCGTGGTCTCGACATTCCGTGCGGTGACTGTCGCATTGGGAACTGCCGCCCCTGAGGCGTCAAGGACGTTCCCGCTTAACTCGGCGCTGGCAATCTGGGCTTGGCATCGCGAGCCCACGAGGAAAATAGCGGCAACCAAACAAAGCGCCTTTGCCAGCCACAGCAGGTTTTGTTTTTTCTGATTTTTGACCACGCCTCTTGCCTCCTGAAATCGTGCGCAGAAACCTATATCACCGCGCATTGACGATGCGCAAACGTTTTTTGAATCTAAATTCATAATTCGGATCATTTTTCGACAATTCGGTTCGAGTTCCGCTATCATCTGCCCACTGCGGGTTCGCAGGTTCCGATATCATGAACTCGACGCTTCTATGCTGAAGACCAAATCCGCTCGCCCGGCAAAGGCTGGGTCCTCCAACCTGGTAAAAGCCGAGACCGCTCCTGAGTCGCGTGTTGGGGATCAATACTTCTCCCGTGCCGTGGGCAAGGCGCTGGAGGTTCTGGAGTTCCTCCAGAGCGAGCTAAAGCCGTTATCCATGAACGAGATTGCCCAACGGATCGAGCTTTCGAAGACATCGGCGTTTCGCATTCTGCGCACGCTTGAAACGCTCGGCTGCGTGGTGTTGGACGGGCGAGGTCAGTACATGCTTGCCCCGGGGATCCATGCGGTCACACCGACCCAGTGGTTGGGCAAGCTGCACCGCGTCGGGGTGCCTTACCTGGAGGCACTCAGCCGTGAGCTTGCCGAAACGTCCACTTTGGCGGCTTTATTCGAGAACCGGGTGGAAGTGATCGCGGTGGTGGAGAGTCCGCATGTGATCCGGATGAGCAATGTGGTGGGGCATATATTGCCGCCGAATGCCAGTTCTCTGGGAAAGGCGATCACAGCCTTCCAAGCGCCCGAACACCGGGAACGGTTGCTGCGGAGCTTCGGGACCTACCGGTTTACCAAGCACACCATCACCGATCGCAAGGATCTGAACCAGGAGTATGAGGGTATCCGGGCGTCAGAAGTACGCGATTGACCGTGAGGAGTGCGCTTACGACGGGATTTGCTTCTGCGCGCCCATTTTTGGCCCGAATGGGCAAGTTTCCGCGGCGATCAGCTCATCGATGCCCAAGACGCGGCTCCGGGATGCAGAGCACGAACAGGCGATTATTGCAGCGGTGCGAGCCTGTGCCGATCAGGTTGCCTCGGACCTGAAGAACGCCTGAACTCGCGGGAAAAACCGCAGATCTCTCCACTACGCTTCGCTCCGGTCGGGATGACAAGGAAAGGGTAACGCCTCGGTCCGGCACCCACTCTTTATGGAGCGGCTACCCTTTCCTTGTCATCCCGACCGGAGCGAAGCGTAGTGGAGGGACCTGCGGTTCCGCGGACCTTCCTTGGAAATGTTTTTCGACAGAGCGAAGCGTAGTGGATCTGTAGTTTCTCCTCTCGGAAGACACTACCGTTGCTGCCTGCTCGCATACCCATTTTTCGGAACAACATTTCGCAAATCGGAATTTACTTCTGTTTCCTATCCAAACGGTCCTGTTTTGTCTTGACGGTCCTATCCTCGAAATATATTCTTGGGCGGCTTAAACGGAGGGCGCAGCCGTGCGCTCCGACTGACAAGCATGCGAGGAAACGATATGATGCGACCCGTGTATCTGCTACGGATTCTCTGTGCCTTTGCGCTTCTTCCCTTCTCTTCTGTGTGGGCGCAAACACCGCTGGCGGCAAGGATCGGTCATACCGACCCCAGCAAATACACCCGCAGCCGCTCCCACAATAGCGCCGGCGATATGGCGTGCGAACTGCTCGTTCCCCCTTCGGCCATGGACGTCAACCTCAACTTCATGCACCGGTGCGAAATTATGCCCGGCGGCGGCGTCGGCGCCCACTTCCACAACACCACCGAAGAGATGTTCATCGTGTTCGACGGCCAGGCGGAATTCACCATTGACGGCCGCACCTCGGTCCTCAAAGGAACCGTGGGAGCACCGTGCCGCATGGGCCACTCCCACGCCATCTACAACCCCTCAGACAAACCGGTCGAATTTATGAACATCAACGTGGCCCAGATCAAAGGCCACTACGATGCCTTCAATTTGAATGATGCGCGGGTGGGCGCTCCCAAGGACGCCATCCCCGTGTTCATGACCATGAATCTCGACAAAGCGACGCTGAAACCCATGCCCAACTATCTTGGCGGCCAGGGCACGGTGCAGTACCGCCGGGCGCTCGACGCGGATGTGTTCCTGACCAACTGGGCCTACGTGGATCACATCCTCATTCCGCCCGGAGCCTCGATCGGCAAGCACTACCATAAGGGCGTAGAAGAGATTTTTTACGTGCTCAACGGTGATGGCGAAGTGCAAGTGAATGCGGAGTCGGCGCCTATCCATAAGGGCGATGGCGTGCCGATTCGCTTTAACGAAGCGCACTCGTTTACCAACAACGGATCGGCAGACCTCGAGTTGATGGTCGTCGGCATCTCGGCCCAAAAGAACGCGCTCGATACGGAGTTGGGCGAATTCCCGCACGCGCACTGAACTCAATACGGAGAGGATTCATGACCAAGAAGATTGATACCCATGCCCACCTGGGCGAATGCTGTGTGTTCGGGCTGCTCGCCACAGAAGAAGACATGCTTCGCCGCATGGAGGAGTGCGGCGTGGATGCGACCATCGTCCAGCCGTATCCGGGGGCAACCACGGCTTCGAAAACGCACGACCGCATCGCTGATCTGTGCGCCAGGCATCCGGGCCGGTTCTTCGGCATCGCCAGCACCACTCCGCACGGGCCTCGCGATGCTTATGAGCGCGAGATGGAGCGCTGTATCAAGGACCTGAAGTTTGTCGGGATCAAGCTGCATACCATCGGGCATGGGGTGAATCCACTGTCGGAAGATGGGGACCGGGTGTTTGCCACCGCACACTCCCTCGGTGTTCCGGCCATGGTCCATACTGGCCCTGGAGTGCCCTTCGCACTGCCCGCGCTTTGTATTCCCGCAGCCCGCAAATATCCTGACCTGAAAATCATTCTCGCCCACGCCGGTTTTGCTGTATTCACGGCCGAGGCCCAGGTCGCGGCTTCGGTATGCGGTAATCTCTATCTCGAAACGTCGTGGTGCATTGGAGAGGACATCCGCTGGATGATCGACACCATCGGCGCCGACCGGGTGATGCTGGGAGCCGACCTGCCCAGCAATGTGCCGGTGGAATACGCGAAATACAAGGCACTCGAGCTCGCCCCCGAGGTCTACGAGAAAGTTCTGGGCGGCACAGCAATCGATGTGTTCAAACTGAAATGGTGAGGTGACGATGTTTGTCCTGTTTGTCGATATGAAGCTGAACCCAGGAGCGCAGGCAAGCCTGGAGAAGACCTACACCGACACGTTTCGGCCTGCGATTTCGAAACAAGAAGGCTTTCGCGACGTCGAGCTGCTGCGGCCGAACCAGGCAGGCGGTGACTGGCGTCTCAGGATCGCCTTCGAGTCCCACGATTTGCAGAAGAAGTGGGTGGCGTTGGATCTGCACCAGGTGGTGTGGCCCCAGATGCAAAGCCATTTTGCGGATTTCTCGGTGAACGACTACACCTCGGTTTAAGGAGCCCTATGGAACGAAACGTTCCTGAATACGTAAGCGCGTCGGTTCCCGTTCCAGCCACCGCCAGGGTTCCCTGGTACAAGAGCACTTTCCCCAGCTACTTCGGCATTTTCCTGTTTGTCGGCTATTACCTCAAGCTGGCTGGGCCGACGATTGGCTATGCCAGTCCCACCGTCGTGCTGTGGGGGTTGGTGGTCGCGGGATTGCTTTGCTTTGGGCTCTACTACTACGTGCCGGCGATGCTGGGCATGCAGACCGGGCGCACACTCTACGTGGTCGGCACCTCCAC
This sequence comes from uncultured Acidobacteriaceae bacterium, assembly GCA_963745725.1. GTDB lineage: Bacteria > Acidobacteriota > Terriglobia > Terriglobales > Acidobacteriaceae > PALSA-350. Next base: position 303,613 of record CAVUYJ010000008.1, on the reverse strand, counting down.
CTTCGGCACCACCGGCGGATTTCTCATCCCCGGAATATTGATGGGCCTGTTGCAGGTCGGCTGGGTTGCGGTGGATGCTGCGATCGCTACCGGCTTCATCATGAAAGGCCTGGGTCAGACCTCGAGGATCCTTTATAGCGTTATCGCCCTCATATGGCTTTACTGCCTGGGATGGGTGGCGATCAAGGGCATCCACTATGTCGCCCAGGTAGCCAAATACCTGAATTGGGTTCCCTTCCTCATGATCCTGATCGTGCTGTGGGCGAACCGTACGGGGATTCCCCAGTACCAACCGCCGCACCACGAGCCGTTGACTGGCTTTCTGAACGCGCTGTTGGTCACCATCGGCTTCTTCGCCACGGCAGGGGCAGCCGGCACCGATTTCGGCATGAATAACCGCAACCGGAAAGACGTTGTTCTCGGTGGTGTCACCGGGATCGTTGCCGGCGCAATCATTGCCGGTGGCGTCTCGGTGCTTTCCGTTGCCGGCTATCTGGGGCGGAATGCCGGACCGCGCGAACTACGACTACACCGCCGCCATTGCCAGCGTAGGAGCCTTGGCGCCGGTGATGTTCTTTCTCTTTGCCGCCGCCTGCCTGGTGCCCACCTGCTTTTCCGCTTTCATCGCGGCGAACAGCTTCAGCACCATGCTGCCCAAGATTTCCCGGCCGGTATCGACGATGGTCGGGGTTACGATCAGCGCCATCCTGGCCATCAGTGGCGTGGCCGACAACCTGATCGGGTTCTTCAGCATTATCGCTGCATCCTTCGGCCCCATCTGCGGCGCTATGGTGGCGGATTACCTGCTGGCCGGCAAACGATGGTCCGGCCCGCGACAGGGCATCAACTGGGCCGGCTACATTGCCTGGATCATCGGTTTCCTGGTCGGCATGCCGGAACACATTCCGGGACTTCCGGCAGCTTGGGTCAAGGCCGACAACCCTTCGGAACTGTATGCGTTCGCTTGCGGGTTCCTGGTCTATATCATCCTGGCTCGCCTGGGATTGCGGCCGCCGTTAGTCGACGCGGGAGCACGTGCATGAGAAAACTCTTTGCTCTTTTGTGGATGATTACGCCTGGCTTATTGCTTGCGCAGCAGGCTCCGCTCACCCCTGTGGCGCCGCTCGAGCAACGCATCGCCCATGCCGATCCGTCGAAGTATCGCAACATGAAAGCGGTGCATGATGGCCCGGGCGCGCTGGACTACAGGCCGCTGTTCGATGCGACATCGCTCGAGACCAACCTGTTCTTCATGCACCGCGGTGTCATTGAGCCCAAGAGCGGCATCGGCGCCCACTTCCACAATCAGTGCGAGGAAATGTTCATCATCCTCGACGGCGAAGCCCAGTTCACAATTGATGGGCGTACTTCCACATTGAAGGGGCCGGCGGGGGCGCCGACGCGCCTGGGCCATTCGCACGCCATCTATAACGCCACGGATAAACCGGTAGAGTGGATCAATTTCAACGTCGGGACGATGAAGGGTGTTTATGACGCCTTCAACCTCAACGATGGACGGGTGGGCGTCCCGCTCGATCCGATTCCCACGTTTATGGCCATGCATCTGGATCGATCTCTGCTGAAGCCAGTCGAGCACATGGATGGGGGTACCGGGACGGTGCAATATCGGCGGGCGTTGGATCCGACCGTCTTCGCCACCACCTGGTCTTATGTGGATCACCTGCTTTTGCCTCCGGGTACTACGGTGGGGCCGGTTTCCAAGCCGGATATGAGCGAGATCTACTACGTGATGGCGGGCGATGGAAGCGTGACCATTGGCTCGGAGACGGCCCAGATCCACAGCGGGGATGCCGTTCCCGTGCGGCTGGGCGAGCGCCAGTCCTTTGCCAACTCAGGTAGCGGACCGCTCGAATTCATGGTCTTTGGCATCGCCAGCGACTTGGCCGCCAAGCAGGCCCTCATGGAGACCAAGCGCCGGCTTCGCTAGGCGGTAGCGAGATCTCTATCTGTAACGAATGACGGGTGCCCCATATCTCCCGGTTTTGGCAGATGTGGATCCGCGGCTGTCCACCCGTCACTCTCTACTGGCAACAGGTCTGGATCGTGGTCATATACACCTTGCACGCTCAGGGGCCGAGGTTCGTGGAATCCCACATCTGCCAAAACCGGGCAGATATGGGGCACCCGTCATTCCTCACCCAACAAGCCGTGGGACTGATTTTGGGGTCAACACCCGTCCAGGACCGAACCCCTTGGTGGGATGATCGACCCCGGCGTCCCTGAATTTTTCCAGGTAGGTAGGTTTTTCGCTCGCAGGTTATTCTGGTGGTTTGGAGTTCAATCCTGCTCGCCTGGTCGCCACGATGCCAACCCTTGCCGCTGTGGATCCTAACCGCACCTATAACCGCCTGCTTCTGCTGGTTGCGGGGCTGGGCGGGTTGCTGTACGGGGTGGATGTCGGCATCATCGGCGGCGCGCTGCCTTACTTGGAAGCCACCTCTGGTTTAAACCGCAGCCAGCTTTCCATCATTGTCGCGGCCGTGTTGCTGGGCAGCGTCTTCTCCACCCTGTTTGCCGGGTTGCTTGCTGATTGGCTGGGACGCAAGCCGCTGATGGTGATCAGCGGAGCGATTTTTGTTATCAGTATTCCCGTGATCGCCCTTTCCCACGGATTCGGGCCGCTGTTTCTCGGCCGCCTGCTGCAAGGCGTCAGCGGAGGCCTGGTGGGCATGGTAGTCCCGCTCTACCTGGCTGAGTGCCTGTCGGCCCAGGATCGGGGCAAGGGCACGGGCGCCTTCCAATGGCTGCTGACCCTGGGCATCTTTCTGGCGGCGCTCATTGGCATCTATTACAGTTACCGGGTAGCCGCCCTGGTTACTTCCACCACGCCTGCAGCCCTGCTGGGCGTGAAAGACCAGGCGTGGCGGCGCATTTTCTGGATGTCCATGCCACCGGGCATCCTGTTTCTGGCCGGGAGCTTGTTCGTCGCCGAATCGCCGCGATGGCTTTTCCGTCGCGGACGCAAGGAGCAAGCCCTGAAAGCACTCCTGCGATCGCGAAGCAGCGAGCAGGCTGCGGTCGAGCTCGAGGAAATGGAGCAGACTTCCCTTGCCAGCCAACGTGCCTCAACCGCGCGCGGGGCGGTGAAGGACGCACTCCTCCAGCGGAAGTACGTTCTCCCGTTCCTGCTTGCCTGCGTCATCCTTTTCTGCAACACCGCGACCGGCATCAACTCCATCATTGGATACAACACCGACATCCTGCTGCAGAGTGGGCTTTCCGATCTCCACGCCCATTGGGGATATGTACTGTTCACGGCGTGTAACTTCCTGATGACGATCGTCGGCATGACGCTGGTCGATCGCAAAGGGCGCAAATTTCCTACTGACCCTGGGAACCTCCGGCATCATCGTTTGCCTGGCGTTTGTCGGCATCCTTTTCCTGCGCACGGAAAAGAACAGGTTCGACGTTCGGAACGCAATTCAATCTGAGGTCGGGCCGGATCAAGGCGTCTCCCTGCACTTCGATCAAGACATCGCCAAGCGCCTGCTTCCTCCCAACGCTTTCGCCGGCAGTGCGCCTGACCGGTTGGCGCTCACCGTGATCTATTCTTACGGAGGTTTCGACGGAGCTACCAGAACGATGCGTTCCGCCGAGGGCGAGGCCCCGGTCAGCATTAACCGGCAGACCAGCCTGCCCTCGACCAAGGTCGAGGCGTTCTTCCGCGACCCTTTTGCGAACCTCGACGCGGCGCGCGCGGCTCCGCTCACAATTGAGCATGCCTATGTCGGGCCTCTGCCCGACGCGACACACGGCTGGCTGGTGGCGATAGGGCTGTACGGCTTCGTCGCGTTCTATGCGTTGGGGCCGGGGGTTTGCGTGTGGCTGGCACTCTCCGAGTTGATGCCCACGCGCATCCGATCCAATGGCATGAGCGTTGCGCTAGTCATCAACCAGATGGTTTCAACGACTCTGGCTGCGATCTTCCTGCCGGTGGTCGGCAAGTATGGCTATTCCATGATGTTTTTCCTATTCTGCGGGTTCACTCTGATTTACTTGTTGACCGCGGCCTTCTTCCTTCCGGAAACGAAGGGCAAGACTCTCGAGGAGATTGAGGCCCACTTTGCCGCTGCGTAGCGTGCCGGGTCCGGAGTGCATGAATCAATGAGTTTCTTTTTAGCTCTGGATGCAGGTGGAACGAAAACAGACTACGTGCTCGCGGATGAAACGCGCGAGTTGGCACGAGTGCGCACGGGCACCATTAAGCGCATGCGAGTGGACGCGCTGACCGCCTGCCAGAACCTGGAGTCGGCGCTCGCTGAACTCTCTGCGCGCACCGGCATCTCCATGGCACAGGTGACCCGCACCTGCGTGGGAACTGCCGGGGAAACGGTTCCACTGGTGAAAGATTGGCTGCGGGAGTCGATCACCGCGCGAGTCGGCGGTGGGTTGCTGATTCTCGGAGACGTTGAAATTGCATTGGAGGCAGCCTTTCCCGGCCGTGCCGGGGTGTTGGTCATGGCCGGCACAGGTTCCAATGTAGTCGGACGCACGATCGCTGGGGATCTGATTTCTGCCGGAGGATGGGGACCCGCGCTGGCTGACCAGGGATCCGGACACCTGATCGGCCTGGAAAGCCTGCGCGCAATCTTTCTGGCTACGGACGAGGAACGCGAAACGCTGCTGTTGCCGGCGGTGCTGGATTTCTGGCAATTATCTTCTCTGCATCACCTGGTGGAATACGCGAATGCTCTTCCCGCACCTGACTTTTCCACCCTGACTGGAGTGGTGTTGAGTTGTGCGGATCAGGGAGATGACATAGCTTCTGCACTCCTGCGGAAACAAGGGGAGGATCTTGCTTACCTGGTCCGGCTGGTCATTCGGAGATTGCGGCGCGCCTCGACCGATCCCGGATGGACGCCGCCCATCGCCTACACCGGTAGCATCCTGGAAAACATTCCCCCGGTTCGTGATGCCTTGATGGCGGCGGTGCAGCGCGAGTTTCCCGCCGTGCAGGCGCCAGAGAAAGGGGTCGATCCCATCGACGGCGCATTGTGGCGGGCGCGGACCGGGAAATTCACTTAAGCTACCGTCGATGAGACTCTTCTGCCAATTTGACACCGTGTCAGTTTTTTATCCCTCGTTCCTATTCATTAAAGTTTAAGTATGAGATTCGTCATCGATCGTCTCGACCACCTCGTTCTCACCGTAGCCAGTATCGACGCAACGGTCGCGTTTTACACCGCCCTGGGCATGGAATTGATCACGTTCGGAGATCGAAAGGCGCTCCGATTTGGGGACCAGAAGATCAACCTCCACCAGGTGGGGAAGGAGTTCGAGCCAAAGGCCCTGCGTCCTACTCCTGGGTCGGGGGACTTGTGCTTCATCACCAAGGCCCCTCTCGCGGAAGTAATCTCTCATCTGAACGCCGGTAACTACCCCATCGAACTTGGGCCGGTGGCACGCGATGGCGCCCGGGGTGAAATGCTTTCGATTTACCTCCGGGACCCGGACCACAACCTGATTGAAATCAGCAACTACCTGTGAACCCCCGGCGCCCGCGTCTTCCCTTTGCTGGTAACCCGGCTGAGAATTCTAAGCGATAAGAAGTTTTTGGTTTCGCCGCGGCCTCCCGGGCCTATAAACTTGCCGACGAAGACCGGTCCTCCCAGCCGCGGTAATGTGGCGGTGTTTGTAACGATGGATCGGCGCGCGACACACATATAGGCACACTTTTTTGGGGATTTACGGAGGCGGTCCATGAGTTTTCGCAAGGTGGCAGCATTTGGAATCATCCTATTGGCCAATCGGCTGATGTTCGCCGACGCAAGCTACCAGGAAACGACGCAGATCACTGGTGGAAGTATGGTGGCCCCGCTCAAGTCGATGAGCTTTCTCAGTAAATCGATGCGTGACATGCTTGCTCCCATCACGACCACGACCATGATCCATGGCAACCAGAAAGCGGTGGTGGGCAAAGATTCCATCGAGATCACCGACCTCGACAAGGAAACCGTCACCCACATCGACCCTGTACACAAGACCTATACGGTCGTGACCTTCGCCCAAATGCGCCAGGCTTTCGCCCAGGTGCCCAAACAGATGCAGCAGGCCCAGGACCAGGCGAAACAGGCTCCGGAACAGCCGCAACAGCCAAAATCCGATTTGAAGACCAGCTTTGACGTGTCCGTCAAGAATACGGGCGCAACCAAGGAAATTAGCGGCCTTACGGCACAGGAGCAATTGGTCACGCTGCAAATGCACGTCACCGATCCCAATGCGCCTCCCACACAAACCAACGCCGTCACGTACGTGGTCACCACCGACGCATGGATCACTCCTGACCCGCCGGAGGTAAAAGAGATTCAGGACTTCGACAAACGATTCGGCCAGAAGTTGATGGAGGGGGTAGATCTGTCGGCGTTCAAAGCACAGATGACCCAGATGCACAACATGAGCCAGAATCCCGGGATGTCGCAGATGTTCGCGGGCAAGCCCGGATCGGCAGAAGCGATGTCCGAGATGGCGAAAGAGATGGCAAAGCTTCAGGGCACGCGCGTGATGGAAGTGACGAGAATGGGCGGCAGCGGAACTGGACCTGCGACTGCACAAAATTCCCCGCAAACTTCCGATGCTCCCGCCGCAGCGCCCACCAATTCCAATGGCTCGGTCTCCGGGATGTTAGGATCTGCGCTGGGTAGCTCCGCACTCGGGGCGTTCCATCGGAAAAAGGCAGCCCAGCCCGCATCTGACACCACAACAACCACCACCACGAACCCGGACGGCACGCAGACCACGAGCGCGATCCTGATGGAGACCACGGTGCAGAAGTCAAACTTCTCCCAAGCACCGGTCTCCTCGTCGAACTTCGAGGTGCCCGCAGGGTATAAGAAGGTTGAGACACCCGGCTATGGCGCTGCCACTAATTAGCCCGCATTTCTCTCGGCCTGCTCTGTAACGGATGACGGGTACCCCTGCCCAAGATACACGTGGACTGCGACGCCAGGCGCGCGTCCCCAACAGGCCCTTGGAGATATAGTCACGTTACTTCCTTTCTCCCTCAATCGGGGAGTTATCGCGTCGCCATCTAATAAAACACTTTCCTCCCTCTAAAGTTGCACTTATTCCCGAAACTTTGAGTTAGGGGTCAGTGTTTCCCTCCACAGTGACAGCGATCGCACAGTTACCGTGTGGCAGCGACGATCACTTACTCGCGGTCGTTCCTGCGAAGGCCGCAGACGGTGAGATCGGCTCCCCAGGCATACACCTTGGGTGTGGTTGCTTCAGGTGCTTCAGAGCGCAAACTTAGACCATTCAGAAAGCAGGCGGATTTATGAAATGTATCCATGGGCTTCGCGTGTTCTTAACCGTTGCTGCTACCGCATGTGTAGTTGGTTGTAGCGCTGGAAGCGGTAGTGCCCCAAGCCAAAGCACGGGTTCCACGGCAAACTCTGCGCAGACCGGCTCCGTATACGTGTTGGGAACCGACGCCCCGCTTCCGAGCGTGGTTTCCTTCTCCGTCTCCGTGCAGAGCATCACGCTTTCCAACGGCACATCCACACCGGTTTCTATCTTGAATGGCGCGCAGACAGTCGATTTTGCACGCTTTAACGGCCTCAACACCCTGCTTGATTTCAACTCCATTCCCGCCGGAACGTACACCACCGCGACCATTACCCTGGGCAGCGGAACGCTTGGGTATCTCAATACGACGCCTTCGGCGGCACCTACAATCGCAACCATGCCGGCGACACTTACGCAGCCTGTCGTCACCATCAATCTAGCCAGCCCCTTTGTCGTGAACGCCGGAGACATGGATGCACTCAGGTTCGATTTCGATCTGCGGAAGTCAATTCAGGTGGACGGCAACGGGCAAATCACCGGTCAGGTCACGCCCGTACTCAATCTCACGGCTCTCAGCGCAAACGATCCGGAACGGTATATCGATGAGTTCGATGCCGGGGTAGTCAGTACAGATCCCGCATCGAGCACGTTCGTGATTCAGGGCCCACACGGCCGTCAATACACAGTGCAACTTTCGGCAAACACTGAGTTCGAAAATAACGAGACCATCGCCAACCTCACTACCAGCTCCATCATTCAGGTCTCCGGCTCATTTGTTCCCAACAGTCAGACGATCAATGCCGATTGCGTAGGTATTCTGTCGCAGGATGGCTATTGGGCTGCCGGCCTCGTCACCTACGTAACCCCGGCGCAAGGGGCGGCGAGCTCACTCAATATGTATGTCCGTGCCGAGTTGCCGGCAAGCACGGGACTGACGCTGGGCCAGATCGCCAACATCAACCTCACCGGTAATGAAAATTATTTTGTCTACAAGCTTCATACGCCTCTCACGAATTTCTTCTTTAATCCCAGCCTGCTGATTCCCGGGCAGCACATCAGCATCGGTGGTCCCGCCAGCGGGGCTGCCAATGCGCAATCGGTGACTACGCATCGCATCGTCCTTCGCCATGAAGGTCATGCGGGGCAGTGGGTTGTGGGGAGTACAAATACGGGCAACGGGACCTTCTCATTTAATTCTGACGGGTTGGCTGGTGTTCTCTTTAACGGTCCGGTCACGGTCTATACCACACCAATCACGCAGTATTTGGGTGGTTTGAGCGGGTTAAGTGACCTGAGTGGCAATGCAGCTATCTCTCTCCGCGTCGTCGGCCTTGTCTTGAAGAACCCGGCAACGCAACGGCCGGTGTTCGTAGCTCGCAGTGTCGAGGAGCTGCAGTAAGCTCCAACCAAAAGCGCAGTGCTGTGGACGGCCGCCTCTTGTAACTCGGGAGCGGCCGTTCGCATTTAAACCTTATTGAGGCAGGATGGATCCAGGACGAGGCGCACGGCTTCAGCCATGCCACAATGACTGTGACTGATGTGAGTTTTAGCCCGCAGGTATACTGTTTCCTATCGATTGACTGCTGGAATGAGTCCCGCAGGGACGGCTGAACTTCAGACCTGTCCAAATTAGCTTTCACAAACGCCTCGGTTCAGTAACTACTTTTTATGGAACCGGTTCCCTTTCCTTTGTCATCCCGACCGGAGCGGAGGGATCTGCGGTTCCGCGGACCTATCCTGGAAACGCAGTCTCGGGGGTTGACAACCGCCACGAGGAGTCCCGTAGAGACGGCTGAACTTAGCCCAGGACGCAGTCCTGGGTTGGATGGGAAAGCATGACCAGTCCCGCTAGGGACAGCTGAAAATACGCCGCGACGCCATCCTGAGCGACCTTCAGTCGTCCCTGCGGGACTAAATTCGTAAGCGAATCGATTTTTCGGCACGGCCGAAGCCGTGCCCTTCCTCACTAGCCTCTCAATGACCTGAAAATCCTCAAGGCTTGGTCGCAAGAATCAGCGGTGATGGACCCGGCGCGTCCAGGGTCCGCGGGTTGATGAAGCCGGCTTCTCCTAACCAGCTGCTGATTTCTTCGAACGAGTAGGTATCCCCGGTATCAGTGTTTACCAGCATGTTGACGGCAAAGAAGAGTCCGTTGAGGGGACCCGTCCTATCCGCATTCACCAGAAATTCCGCAATCGCGATGGTTCCGCCGGAAGCGAGGGCCTTGAATGTCTTCTTGACCAGCTCCCGGCTGCGGTCTCTGCCTTCACTATGCAGGATGTGGCCAAGCGTCGCCACCGTGTGCCCGCTACCGAAGTCAACCTGCAACAGGTCGCCCGCTATAAACGAATAGCGTTCGGCGAGGCCGAATTTGCCTACCGTTTTCCGGGTGATAGGAATGACCTCCGGCCAATCCACGACGGTGACCTTCGCTTTTTCTGAGCCCTGCGCAAGCGCTATGCTCCAAACTCCCGAGCCCGCGGCCAGGTCTAATACGCGGGCCACAGCATCGGCGCTTAAATGCCGGCTAAGCGTCTGCGCCGCGGGATAACTCAAGGGAAAGATATCAACCACGAATCGCTGGAAAAAATCACCCCCGGCCTCTTCCAGGTTGACGGACGCCGCGGGCCGGCCGGTCTCGACAATCTTGTTCAGGTGCAGCCATTTGGGGATTAACTGCTCGCTCCCGTGGCGAAGCAGTCCGCCCTGAAAGCTGGGCTTGGTGCTGACCAGAAAAGTAGAGCTTTCCGGCGTAAGCGAAAACAGGCCCTGCTTGTCCTTTGCCAGAAAGTTCATGCCGACCAGGGCGTGCATGACCGCCGTTAACCCGCGCTCCGAGGCGCCGGTCTCCTTCTGCACCTGAGCGAGCGTTTTGGGGCCGCCGTCGAGAACATCAAAAACACGATGGCGTACAGCCGCTTCCAGAACCAGCGGTGGAACATATCCCCAGGCGAACTGCATAATGCGTTCCGGCGTCACCGGAGCAGATGTGGTCATACTTCCCTCTCCATTTGGAATCGCCGAATTATACCTGTTCGCAGCCGCGCTAGTTGTTGCTGTCCGAAGTGGCGAGAGACGAAATGAGCTTGTCAGCCTCCTGGCTGGAAGCGTCGATGCTCTGGATGAGATCCGACACATCGCCCTGCAAGCCGGCCGACGTGTTTTTGAGCGAGCCGATCGCGCGCGAATTAAGGTTGTGTTTCAGAAACAGCACCTGATCCTGAAACGCCTTCAACACCGGCGCGATATGGTCTTCGGTACTACGCATGGCGCGCATGTAGGTCGCTTGGCGAGTTTTTGCATTGCGCAGCATGACAGTGTCCTGCGACTTCAATTTGCCATTGTCCATCGCATTGATTTCTCCCTGCCACTCCTTGAACAAATCGTTGCTCACCTGGTCGATGGACTGAATCTTGTCGTGGAGCTTGCCCGCCTGGGATGCGGCGCTCTCGTAATCGGAGTTGAGACGTTTGTAGGACTTTTCCAGCGAGCCGCCTTGAAATCCGGTCAGGGCCTGGAAAGACTCCATCGTAGTTTGCAGTTGTTTCTTGGTTTGATCCTGATCCTTCTTGGCGTCTTTGATGCGCTGCACCAGGATGTCGCGCTTCTCTTTCCCCAGGGTGCGCATGGTCTTGTAGTAAGTCGACTTGCAGCCGGCTAACAGCAGAGTAAGAACGATGAAAGGAACAAAGATAGATCGGCGCAAGACTTCTCCCTTTTGATTTAGAGCGCAGCGTATTCCTTCTTGGCCGCCAGCAGCATGGGCAGATCCGCATCCGCATTCTTCCAGGTGGTAAAGAAGGCGTCATAGGCTTTCTTGGCGTTTGCCTTGTCGCCACCCATGGCGTAAGCACGTGCTAATCCCAGTTGAGCCTGGGCGTAAAAGGGCGCTGTTGTCTGGAGGTTGCCACCAGGAGACTGGGTGGTAATGCGAAAGGCATTCGCAGCCTGGGTGGCGTCATGCAACTGCAGATAGGCGAGGCCCTCCACATAGGCTCCTGGATAAACCAGGGCAAACGACTTAGCCGGTGCAGCATCATCGATGGCCTCTCGCGCCTGCCCCGCGGATAGAGCCACAAACGCCTTGGCGAGCGGGATAAATACCCGCTGGATCAGCGTGTCGTCCGGGAACTTCCGGAGTAAGTCCTGAGCCATCGACCCGACCAGTTTGCTGTTGCCGCAAATCCCCGCGGTGAGCAAAGCAAACGACTGCGTCTGCCGGCTCTTATCCAAAGCCAAAGCCTTTTGCACCGCCTCCTCATTGCCCTCGCACAAGCCGGCAAAACCACGGCTGGCCGCGTTGATCAAAAGGGCACTTGCCTGCACGTCTGGAGCCTTTGCTACCCCAGCCTGGTCGTAGGCTCGCTGGGTGGTGGCCTCCGCCTGACGGTATTGCCCGGAGAAGAGCTGCGTACCAGCGAGGGCCTCGGTAGCCAGAAACTCATCCGGCTGGCCTGCTACCAGAGTCATCATCTTCTGCACTTCATCCGGCTCGCCCAGGAGAAAATAAGTCTGCAGCCGCACAGTACGGTCGAGCGTGCTGGTGTTGATGCCCAGCTTGTCGGCGCGGTCCATTTCAGCGCGGGCGTCATTCATCCGGTTCAGACCGATGTAGGCGCTCAACAGATTTTCCGCCGCAATCGAGTCTTCGGGCTGCATCTGCACCGCCTTCTCCGCGAAAGGGAGGGCTTTCTCAAATTCGCCCAAAGCGCTATAGGCCGCAGTGATGTTGATGTAGTTATCAATTTGTGTGGGGTAGGTCTGGATAGCCTCCTGCAGCGCCTCCACCACTTTGGGCATATCGCCGGTCACGTTCTGGTAGTAGTGGCCGGTGATGTAGAGCCGCTCGCGCTCACTCACATTCTTCGAAAGTGCGTAGGCCTTGGCAAAGTATTTGTCGGCTTTTGCCACCTGGGTGCTGTTGATGTACACCACACCCAGCCGTGCATAGGCCATAGCGAAATTGGGATCGAGCTCTATTGCGCGAAGATAATGGCCTTCGGCCTCGGGGATATCGCGCGCGCTCACGTGGGCCTTATCTCCCAGCGCGTAGGCGCGAAACGCCTCCAGCGAGGAAGTAGTCGCCTGGCCGAACGGGGTATCCAATTTCTTGATGCTCTCGAGGTCCTCCCCCAGCTTGCCGCGAATGGCTGCAGCCGCTTTGCCCAACGCGTCGAGCACGTGCTCTTTGTCCGGAGCCTGCGCTTGCTCGCTGACAATTTCGTCTCCGGTGGCGGTGTTTTGGGCGGTCAGCGTAACCACATATTGCTTGCCCAGGTTGGCGATGGTGCCCGTGAGGATGGCCTTGATTCCCTCCCGAACCCCAATCTCCCGCGCAATCTCCGGCGTGACCGTGGTGCCCTCTGGTTTGCCCAGATACTTCACGCTCTGCGCCAGGTGCTGCTGGCTCACGATATTGATCACCGGCGATTGCTCCAGCTCGATCTGCAGCGCCTGGTTCAGCGTGGTGTCAAATACCGGGTCTCCGGTGTGGTTGATGAAGTCGGCCAGGATGATCGAGTCTTTGGTGGCCTTGGGCACGGTTCCGGTCGCATTTTCCGCAGCCGGCGGTGTTGTCGCAGGACGGAACTTCCACCAGGCCAGACCTCCCGCGAGCAGCGCGAGCAGGATGACGGCTGCGATCGCCATGGGCCACTTCCGGCCACTCGTGCTGGCCACCACGACTCCGCCCGATTGCGGGTCCAGTCTCTCGAGCGCTTCCTGCAGTTGCTCAGCGGTGGCATACCGTTGCGCGGGATCCTTGGCCAGCAGTTTGGCCACGATGGGATCCAGCTTCTTCGGCATAGCCGGGTTCACCGCGCTGACCGCCGGAGGGTTCTCCCGCAACAAGGCGGCAAACACCTCCGCAGTGGATCCGCCCGCAAAGGGGGTCTTCCCCGTCGCCATCTCGTAAATGACAGATCCCAGGCTGAACAGATCAGTGCGCGCATCCAGGTGCTCGCCCTTCGCCTGTTCCGGGGACATGTAGGCCACCGTCCCCACCGCCGAGCCCGGACTGGTCAGCTCCATGGTCGCCGCACCCAGCCCGATTCCCGTCTCATCCGAGCTGGCGCTTGCAGGAAGATCGAACGTACGCGAGTCTGTTCCTGTCGCCCCGGGCTGCTTCTTGGCCAACCCGAAGTCGAGAATCTTGATCAGGCGCTTGCCCCGGCCAGCATCCACGACAAACAGATTCGCCGGCTTGATGTCCCGGTGAATAATCCCTTTGGCGTGCGCAGCTGCCAGGGCGGAGGCTGCCTCCTGGCTGAATGAAATCACCTCGTCTGCCGCCAATCCCTTCCCGCCGGCCTTCGCCAGGTAGTGCTTCAGTGTCTCGCCCCGGAGTAGCTCCATGACCAGGTAGGGCCGGCCGTCATGTTCCCCGGTGTCGTGGATGGCGCACACATTGGGATGGTTCAAGGTGGCGGACGAACGCGCCTCGCGCAGAAAGCGCTCATGCGATACGTGGGAGTTGGGTGTCCCATGCACCGGCGTAACCGGAGAAGGCGATCCACTCCCGGCGTCAGTGATGAGATACGTGTCGGAAATCAGTTTGAGCGCGACCTCGCGCTCCAGGCGTGTATCCAGCGCACGGTACACTTCGCCCATTCCCCCTGAGCCGATCTTCTCGATCAGGCGGTACGGACCGAACTTTGTTCCTTCTGCGATCGTCATGGTCCCTGGCTACACCGTAGATCCCGCGGACTGAGTATTGTGCCAGCAGTCTATCAGTGCTCACAAGAGAATGACTTATGATTCCTTGGCCTTGTTCTTGTCACGTTAGAGCGCTGCCAACTCCTTCTTGGCCGCAACCAACATAGGCAGATCCGCATCCGCGTCCTTCCAGGTAGTAAAGAAGTCCTGGTACGCTTTTTTCGCGTCTACCTTGTCGCCGCCCATGGCATAAGCCCGCGCCAGTCCCAATTGCGCCTGGGCGTAAAAGGGCCCCGTTAGTTGAGTCAGGGAGCCTCCTTTGAACTTCGCCGCTGATTGAAAGGCGCTCACTGCTTGCTCGGCATCGTGCAGTTGAAGGTAGGCAAGGCCCTGCACATAGGATCCAGGGAATATGGAGTCATACGGCTTGGCCGGCTTGGCAACCGCCACCGCCTCTTCAGGCCGGCCCGCTGCCAGGGCCAGGAATGCCTTGACCAAAGGCAGGTATACATCCTGGATGAGCGTGTCCTCGGGAAATTTCTTGGTCAACTCCAGCGCCGTCGGCAATGACTGCCGGACATTGCCGCAAACCGCGGCAGCCAGCACGGCCGACTCAAGCGTTTGCTTGTTCTTGTCCAGCACGAGCCCTTGCTCTACCACCTTGTCATTTCCTTCGCACAATCCGGCTAAACCTCTGCCTTCCGCATTGACCAGGAGTGCGCCCGCCTGCACGTCGGGAGCCTTGGCGTGCTCCGCCAGGTCGAACACCTGCTGCGTAGTCGCTGCGGCCTGCCGGTAGCGTCCAGACAACTGCTGGGTGACGGCCAGCGCCTGGATAACGAGGAACTCATCCGGTCTTCCCGCCACTTGCGCCAGCGTCTTTTGCATTTCATCCTGCTGCCCCAACAAGAAATAAGTGGTGAGCCTGATGCCCGCGTAGTCCGTGCTGCCCCCGAGGCCGAGTTTGCGCGCGCGGTCAATTTCTGCTTTTGCCTCATTCAGCAACCCCAGGGCCGCGTAATCGCCGACCAGGTTTTCCGAGGCAATCGCATCGTCGGGCGCCATCTGCACCGCTTTTCGCGCGAAGGGGACACCCTGCTCGAATTGACCGATCGATTGATAGGCCACATTCAGGTTGATATAGCTGTCGAGCTGGCTGGGATATGTCTGGATCGCCTCTTGCAGCGTCTCGATCACCTTGGGCATGTTGCCGGTTACGTTCTGGTAGTAGTGGCCGGCAATATAAAGCCGCTCACGTTCGCTCACGTGCTTGGAAAGCTGGTACGCCTTCTCGAAATATTTATTGGCCTTCGCGATCTGGCCTGAGTTGACGTACACCACACCCAGTCGCGCATACGCCATGGCAAAGTTTGGATCCAGCTCCACGGCGCGCTGGTAGTGACCCTCCGCCTCGGGTATGTTCAGTGCTTTCACGTGGGCAGCATCACCCAGCGCGTACGCGCGAAAGGCCTCGAGCGAGGAAGTGGTCGCCTGTCCGAACGGAGTATCCAGCTTCTTGATGCTCGACAGGTCTTCGCCCAACTTTGCCCGGATGGCTGCCGCCGCCTTCCCCAGGGCGTCGAGCACGTGCTCCTTGTCGGAAGCTTGCGCCTGCTCGCTGACAATCTCATCACCGGTCGCGGTGTTCTGCGCCGTCAGCGTGATCACGTACTCCTTGCCCAGGTTGGCGATCGTTCCGGTAAGGATTGCCTTCATGCCCTCGCGCTCGCCAATTTCCCGGGCAATGGCCGGGGTCACCGGGGTGTCTTCTGGTTTGCCCAGGTACTTCACACTCTGCGCCAGGTGCTCCTGGCTCACGATGTTGATCACCGGCGACTGCTCCAGGTCGATCTGTAATGCCTGGTTCAACGTGGTGTCGAACACTGGATCGCCGGTGTGATTAATAAAGTTGGCCAGGATGAGTGAGTCTTTCGGCGCCTTGGGCACGCCGGTATCTGCGCCTTGTTCAGCACCGGCGGTGTCCACTGGTGGTGGCGGCGCGGCGGGCCGGAACTTCCACCATGCCAGCCCCGCGGCGAGCAGCAGCACCACTAATCCTGCAAGCGACGGCCACAACCAGCTCTTCGGCTTACTTTCCGCCGGCAACGCACGGCCAGTCGGATCGGCCAATCCATCGAGATCTTCCTGCAGTTGCTCGGCAGTGGCATAGCGCTGCGCGGGCTCCTTCGCTAGCAGTTTGGCTACGATCGAATCGAGCCGCTTGGGCATCGCCGGATTTACCTTGCTCACCCCCGGCGGGTCTTCGCGTAAAAGCGCTGCGAACACATCGGCGGTGGAACCTCCACCAAAGGGCGGTTTGCCGGTTGCCATCTCGTAAATCACGGCTCCCAGGCTGAACAAGTCCGTGCGCGCATCGAGCGGCGTTCCTCGCGCTTGTTCGGGTGACATGTACGCGACCGTACCTACGGCTGAGCCTGGGCTGGTCAACCCCATCGTCGCCGTGCCCGGCTCAATCGCAGTCTCATCGCCGGTTCCGTTGGGCGGCAGGCCGTAGGTGCGCGAGTCTGCGGCCGCGGGTCCTCCCTGCCTCTTCGCCAGCCCAAAATCGAGGATCTTGATTTGCCGTTTACCCCGCAGGGCCTCGATCACAAACAGGTTCGCGGGCTTGATATCCCGATGGATGATGCCCTTGAGATGCGCCGCGGCCAACGCCGCCGCAGCCTGCTGGGCAAAGGCCACCACTTCCTCCGCAGGCAAGCCTTTTCCCCCGGCCTTGGCGAGATAGTGCTTGAGCGTCTCGCCCCTCAACAGTTCCATCACCAGGTATGGCCGGCCGTCCTGTTCCCCGGTGTCGTGAATGGAGCAAACATTGGGATGGTTCAAGGTAGCCGCGGAACGAGCTTCGCGCAGGAAACGCTCGTGCGATAAGTGGCCCGAATGTGGGGTAGCCGGGGAGGGTGATCCGCTGCCTAACTCCGTCGCCAGGTAGCTCTCCGAAACGAGCTTCAGCGCAACCTCGCGCTCCAGGCGCGTGTCGAGGGCGCGATACACCTCACCCATGCCGCCGGCGCCGATCTTTTCCAACAGGCGGTATGGGCCAAACTGTGTTCCCTCAGCGATTGTCATCTTTCCCGGTCGCAGAGCAGAAATAGAGGTTCAATGTGCTGCTCAGTCTATCAGTGCTCTCCAATCTCTGGCCGTCACTTTCAGGGAAACCCCGTTAGATTTGAACGAGTCAAACCCAAGTAACCTTTGGACCTGTACTGCCGTGCCAAAAAAAGCATCTCGCCCCTTACACGCAACCGCGAAAGGCTATATCTCTTAGAGCAGAAGATATCGGCAGGCGGCGGCTTCTCACGCGACCGCGCCTTAGCCGGCAGTTGCCGGTAGTTTCGGCCTTACGCGTGAGCGAAGGATAGTTTCACCACTATCCGGTACCTCACTCTATCCCTGTCCCAAAATAACCAACACCAGCCCTCCGTGCCCGGCCGCGGCTCTCGATCCCTTGTGCCACCAAGAGAGCAGCAAATAAATCCGTCCCCAATCTCCAGCAAACCAAGGAACGAGACGACCTATGCCCAAAAACACCGTTACCGACCCCATCACTGATCAGGAAATGGTCTTTGCTCACCTGCTCATGTCCGGAACCATGAATGACCGCCGCGCGGCAGAACTCGCCGGTCTCAATCCCGACACCGCCGCCTATACCAAAGCCAAGTCCCGTGTCCGCGCCTACATGACGGAGCACCGCGCCGCCGTCAGGGAAAAGCTGGTGGACCAGGAAGCGGAAGGAGTGCGCAAGCTGAACATTAGTCGCGACCAGATCCTCGACCGCCTCTGGGAACTGGCCACACTCAGCCACGAAGCAACCAGAGGTAGCATCGCCGGCCAGATGAAAGCGCTTGCGATGATCGCAGCCATCGAAGGACTAATCCCATCCGGAATGAATGGCCGCCGCCTACCCCCATCCGCTGCGCAACCCGCGGCCCCGCCGCCCGCCGCGCCCGAGCCTGCCCCGGCGCGCCGTGGGGTTCGCGAGCCGGCGCTTACTCCCGAGCCAGCCCCCAAACCAGCCACCGACCAGTCGTTTCCCAACCTTTACCGCAACCAACCCAGCGTAGCCAATCCCTTCATCCACCCCGAAAAGCTGACCTGGGCGCCCGACGCAACCGGCTACGTCTTCGATACCGTTCTGGACAGACCCACCTCCCTCAGCCTGTCCTTTCCCCCAACGAAACGCGTCTCGGGGCGGCCTCGCTGAACTCAATAAAAAGCCAAATTTTATCGAATTTTACAAAATATCCCGCTCACCCGACTCGGCAATGCATGACCCAGACAAACCCCGTGAGATCACCCACCGCTACCAAGGGCCTCTAGGATCCGCATGAGAACCTGGCAGGACGCAGTCCTGGGTGGGATCCGCCCATGAAAAGTCCCGCAGGGACGGCTGAACTTTAGACCTGTCCAAATTAGCTTTCAAAAACGCCTCGGTTCAGTAACTACTTTTTATGGAACCGGTTCCCTTTCCTTTGTCATCCCGACCGGAGCGAAGCGGAGCGGAGGGATCTGCGGTTCCGCGGACCTATCCTGGAAACGCAGTCTCGGGGGTTGACAACCGTCACGAAGAGTCCCGCAGGGACGGCTGAACTTAGCCCAGGACGCAGTCCTGGGTTGGCATGCATCATCGAATAGTCCCGTAGGGACGACTGAAAAGTTATCGAGACATGTCCCTGGATTCGAGCAGCGGATGGGGAATTCTCAATCCGCGATTTTTGCATCTCCAGCTCACCACAAAGCAATCCAGGCCCAGAGGGCCGGCGCCAAAATCAGCCCAGCCCGGAAGGGCTGGGTCCATAGGCCAGCCCGTCGAGCGCCGGAGGTGCGGCACCACACTCTTCGTTTTGTTCACCAGTAGCGTCCCCGGATTTCCTGCCCCTCATAACTCGCAACATCCGCGTATGCACCCTTCCCTGATACTTTATGAAAATGCGAGCGCCGCTTTCCTGGTTTGTTCTCTTCCTATTCACCGCACCCGCTCTCGCTGCCAACCCACAAGATGCGATAAGTCGCGATCTGCTCGAGGTCACCGTCCCCCAGCTCCAGCAGATGTATCGCGAACATAAGTACACCGTCACCCAGGTGGTGCAGTGGTACATGGCGCGGATTGCGAAGTACAACGGGATCTATCGCGCCGTGCAGAATGTCGATGCAGCCGGAGCGCTGGCCGCAGCCGCACGCGAAGATGCGGAAGGCACCCCGCATGGCCCGTTGTGGGGCGTTCCCATTGTGACCAAGGCAAACACTTCGATTAAGGGCCTGGTCACCACAGATGGATGGAAAGGCTACATGATCCCCGGACACGAGCTGATCGCGCCGAAGGACGCAACCATCGTGGCCGCATTGAAAGCGGCAGGGGCCATCATCATCGGGCAAACCAACATGCCCGACTTCGCCGCCAGCGACACCAACCGCAGCACTGCCTTCGGACGCACCGGGAATGCCTACGATGTACGCTTTAGTCCCGGCGGCTCCTCCGGTGGCACGGTCACGGCGGTCACCGCAAACTTCGCCGTGCTGGGCAACGGAACGGACACCGGCAATTCCATTCGTATGCCGTCCGCCACCAGCTCGGTGGTTGGTGTATTTCCCACGCGCGGCCTGGTAAGTATCACCGGCATCGCGCCGCTGGATTGGCTGCTCGACAACACCGGGCCCATCGCTCGCGATGTAACGGATGCGGCCATCGCGTTGGGTGTAATGGCGCGAGAAGATCCGCTTGATCCCCGGACCCGCGGGTCTGCTGCGCTTGCTCAACCTACTCCTTACACCGCCTACCTGAAAGCAGATGCGCTGAAGGGAAAACGTTTCGGCGTGCCCGCCTTCATTCTTCAAGGAGCGGGCACTCCCTTTCAGGGCATCCCTGCCGCAGAGCCTTCGGACAAGGCCGCCGAAGATAGGGCAGCGGCTCGCATCCCGCTGCGGCCGGAGACGCGGGAAGCATTCATGAAGGCGATCGAGGGACTGCGCGCGGCCGGCGCAACCGTGGTCTTCGACGATTCCATTCTCCCCGCCAGCTTTGCGGAGATCGCCTCGCGGGTTTGCACCCTTCCCTACATTCGTGAGGGAACAGAAAACTTCCTCGCCGAATATGGTCCCGCTCAGTACCGCTCCATCGAAGAATACGAGAGAGTCGTCGGGTCGCCCTTACCGCATGAAATCATCGACAGCGCGGACGGCCATAACGGCCGCCCACGGATAAAGCAAGTGACTCTGGAAACGGATCCGGAGGCAGACGCCAACTTTCGCGTTCCACGCCGTGAGACCCTCGAAGCGTATAACGCAACTCTCGACCGCCTGCATCTGGATGGCTATGTGTATCCAGCAACGCAAATGCCGCCACCCGACGAGACGATGCCTCAGGACGGCCAAATCAGCGGCGGCCCACACAGCGACACCGCCTGGGTCAACATGATCGGCGTTCCCGCTGTAGTGGTGCCCGGCGGCTTTTACCCGGATGGTTTGCCGTTCGGCTTGGAGATTTCAGCCCGCCCGTGGAGAGACGGCGACCTGCTCGGTTGGGCGTACGCCTATGAACAGGCCACCAGGCACCGGCGACCGCCCGTGTTGGTGGAGCAGGGTCTGTTGCCGGATGCGCGCTAACGCCGGTCCCGGCTTCGACCGACTGTAGAATGGGCGTCATGTTGTGTCCCCGGCTTCTGGGCCTTGGGCTTCTTGCGAGCCTGCTTATCATTCCGGCCTGCTTCGCGCCGGCCTGCTTCGCGCAAGCCCCTCCAATTCCGCAACCATATTTCGAAATCTGGTCCCCGCAGCGAACCGGCATCACCTGGAAGCACGACAATGCCATGTCGACGCGCCGCTATCTTCCCGAGTCCATGGGTCCGGGTGTAGCCATCTTTGACTATGACAATGATGGTTGGATGGATTTGTACTTCGTCAACAGTGGGCCTGCCGATTTCTTCTCGCCCGCGACGCCCCTGCATAACGCCCTGTATCACAACAATCACGATGGCACATTTACTGATGTCACCCAGAAGGCCGGCGTTGGAGGCAGAGACTTCGGCATCGGAGTAGCTGCAGCGGACTATGACGGTGACGGTTGGACCGACCTTCTGGTGACCACCTACGGGCGACTGATCCTCTATCACAACAACCACAACGGCACCTTCACCGACGTAACCAAAAAGGCCGGGCTCGATGAACCGGGGCTCTTCACCAGCGCGGTATGGTTCGACTACGACAACAATGGAACGCTGGACCTTTTCGTAGGCCACTTCGCCAAGTACAACAAGTCGCTGGAACGCGATTGCAGCACCAACGGAATCGCTCACTACTGCTATCCGAAAAGCTATGATCCGTGGCCAAGCCGGCTCTTCCGCAACAACGGCAACGGCACGTTCACGGATGTAAGCATCTCCTCGACCATTGGGAATTATCCCGGTAAATCGTTCGGGGTTGTGGCTACTGACATCAATAACGACGGTCTTCTCGATCTGTTTGTGGCAAACGATTCTGTTCCCAACTTTCTCTTTCTCAACAAAGGCGGGGGCAAATTCGAAGAGATCGGATTGGCGGCCGGAGTGGCCTATAGTCCTGAAGGCGCTGCCCGATCAGGCATGGGCGTCGACGCCATCGACTACGATCAGGACGGCTTTCAGGACCTCTTTGTGGCCAATATCAGCAGGGAGAAGTTTTCCCTCTACCACAATCAGAAGGATAATAGCTTCGACGACGTGGCAGGACCGACAGGGATCGCGATGGCCACCATCATGGATACCGGCTGGGGAATTCGCTTTTTCGACTTTGATCTTGATGGTTGGCCGGACATCATCATGGCCAATGGCCACCCGGACGATCTGATCGAAAGCATCTCCAGTTCATTGCATTATCGAGAGCCGCTCCTCCTCTTTCACAACAACGGCCATGGCTTCGAGGATGTAGGTCGACTGGGTGGGCCTGCCTTTGCTGCACGCTATCCGGCTCGAGGACTCGCCGTCGGAGACCTGGACAATGACGGCCGCCCGGATGTGGTGGTGGTCAACAACGGCGGGCCGCCGGTCATCCTTCACAATCAACTTCACAACACCAATCAATGGCTCGGCCTGAACCTGGTGGGCCTGCAAGTAGGTGCAAATATCACCTGGTCGGCCGCTGGTGTCGTGCACTCCCTGTTCCATCGAGGAGGAGGAAGTTATCTCTCATCCTCTGATCCACGCGACCTTCTCGGCCTTGGGCAAGCCGCCTACGCTGATTGGGTGGAAATCAAGTGGCCTGCCGCGGTGGGGCGGACGGATCGTTTTGAGCACGTAGCTGGCGGAAGGTATTATTCGCTTAAACCGGGGGGCAAACTCCAGTGATCTGGCTGCTCGCTCTTCAACTTTCCTTGTCTCCGCAACAGCAGCACTATGACAACGCCAAAGATGATCTGGCAAAAATGCAATTCAGCCAGGCCGATGAACAAGTCGATCTGGCCCTGCAACTCGATCCGAATTTCGTCCCAGCTTTGATTCTCAAAGCCAGGCTGGCCCTGTTTGCACACCGCCCGGATATTGCCAAGCGTTGTCTCATCAAGGCAGTCTCGATTGAGCCTTCCTCGGAGAGCGCTCAATTCTTTCTTGGGGTTTTCTACTATCTTCAAAATGATTTCACCCTGGGCATCTCTCCGTTAGAGGCAGCGCAATCTCTGTCACCGAAAGACCCGATGCCGTACTTCTACCTGGCCATGTCAAAAGAAGCGCTGGGCGATGCACCGGCGGCTCTGCACCTGTATGAGCAGGCCGCGGCGCTCTCTCCGGAAAACAATCCGCAAACCGCCTCCATCCATGTCGCCTACGGCCGTCTGCTTTATTCGCTGGGAAAATACGAAGAGAGTCTTGCCCAGGATCAGCTCGCCATCGCTGCGGATGGGCAGTCCCGGGATGCCTTCTACGAAAGGGCAAAAGGACTTGAGCGCCAACACAAATACCAGCAGGCAGCAGAGGACGGTGAGCGCGCACTCACGCTGCCCGAACTGGGGACGAGTGACAGTCAGATCCACTTCCTCTTAGGAAATGTCTACCTCAAATTGAACCAGCCGGATTTGGCCAAAGCTCATTTGGAAAAATTCCACGCTGCGCCGCAAACCCTCCAACGATGAGCGAGTCCCGCCTTATCGCCGCTCTCAGTTTGCTTCTGGCCCTGCCGATTCCGTTGTTCGGCACAGCTACCGGAGGCGCCCGCACCGTCCACCGGCGTTGCACGCAATCAATATGTGGGTGACGCAGCCTGCAGTGGTTGTCACAAGGGAACGTACGATAACTATCGCAGCTCGGCGCATCATCTTTCGTCGCGCCTTCCCGATCAGAATTCCGTCGACGGAAATTTCACGCCGGGTTCAAATATCCTGCGGACGACAAACCCGTACTTCTACTTCATCATGAATGCCGGAAAGGATGGGTACTTTCAAAAAGCAATTGCACGCTTCCCGCCTTCGGAAACCATCTCTCATCAGGAACGCATCGATGTTGTGATCGGTTCGGGCAGAAAGGGTCAGACCTACCTCTATTGGAAGAATTCGGAGCTCTTCGAACTGCCCGTCACCTACTGGGCAGAAACGGGCCAGTGGATGAACAGCCCCGGCTATCCTGACGGTTTACCTAATTTCGATAAGCCGATCATTCCCCGATGCCTGGAATGTCATGCCACTTATATCGACTCGCTGCCTCCTCCGCTTAATCATTTTGATAGGGCAAGTGCGGTGCTCGGGATCACTTGCGAGAAGTGCCACGGCCCTGGGAGAACCCATGTCGAAGCAGCGCGGGCAGGAAACATCATTAACCCGGCAAAGCTTTCCCGGGATAAGCAAATCGACCTGTGCGCACTGTGCCACGCCGGCCCAGGAAATCCGCGCGCGCCTGCTTTCTCCTATGTCCCCGGCGCAACCCTGGCGAAATATATAGCCATACCGGACGACCCGGCGGACACACCCGTCGACGTGCATGGGCACCAGGTGCAGCTATTAGAAAGCAGCCGCTGCTTCCGCTCCAGCAGCATGACCTGCACGACCTGCCACGATGTTCACCAGCAGCAACGGGATGTCGCGTACTTCTCTGAACGGTGCTTGACCTGCCATAAAGCCGAGACCTGCGGCAAGTATTCAACCCTTGGCGTTAGCATCCTTCACAAATGTGTGGACTGCCACATGCCGCTGCGGCAATCGAACCTGATCGCTCTTGATGCGGGAGGCCACCGCGTGAACCCGCAGGTCAGAAGTCACCGCATCGCGGTCTATTAGCGTTTCGGACGCTGCACAAGCGTTCAACTAGAGACCGTACCCCTTCATTAGGCAACAACTCTCGGGTATCCCACATCTCGCTCGTTTTTCGCGAGATGTGGGATACCATAGGCCCGGACCTTAAGTCTTGATAGCAATTGGATCGTTTCGTGGTTGAACTACGTGGTATCCCACATCTCGCGAAAAACGAGCGAGATGTGGGGCACCCGGCTTTAGCTGCATCGACAGCGAGCCCGGTCAATCCGTGCCCGAAAGCACACCGCGCCGGATCGCCGTCGCCACCGCCTCCGTCCGGTCAGAAACTTCAAGCTTGCCCATGATGTTATTCACATGGTGCCGAACCGTGTTATCGCTGATGTCGAGAGCACACGCGATCTGCTTGTTCGTCGAACCCTGGGCCAGTCGCTCCAGAATTTGCACTTCGCGCGCGGTCAGATCCGCGCGCATCATCCGGTCGGCAAGCCGGGCCGCAATGTGGCGGGGGATGTAACGCTTTCCTGCGTCGACCACGGAAATGGCTGCCACCATTTCTGACTCGGTGGTGTCTTTGAGTAAATAACCATGCGCGCCGGCACGAATCGCGCGATAAATGTCCTCATCTTTTTCAAAGCTGGTAAGCACGATCACCCGCGGCGGCGTCTCCATTCGCTTGAGCGCGTGCAGAACACCGATGCCGTCCATACCCGGCATGCGCAGATCGAGGAGAATCAAGTCCGGACTATCTTGCTGAATCATCGCCAGCGCCTCGTCACCGCTGGCCGCCGACCCGATAACTTCCATCCCCTCCTGGGCGCCGAGCATATTCGTCAAGCCGGAACAAACCACCGGGTGGTCGTCAACGATCAGAATCCGAATCAGATTGTTGCTTTGCTTCGACATGCGCGACACGCTCCGATACATACATCCATCTGCGCTTGAGCAGGGTAGCTAAATTGAGGCCGGGAGGGATAGGGGCCGTCACTTCGACACGAGTACCCTCACTCGGTTGACTGAAGATTTCCAGTTTCGCGTTAATCGAGGCTGCGCGCTTGCGCATGCCCCGCAGCCCAAACCCGAGCAGACCACCGCTCTTCACGAACCCAATTCCATTGTCACGAACTGCCAGCCGCACTACATCCTTCTCCCACCGCAAGGAAATCTGCAAGCGGCTTGGATCCGCATGACGAACCGCATTGGCAATACTTTCCTGGCCGATACGGAACAGGGTATCGGTGATCCGTGCAGAGAGCGGCCGCGGGTTGCCGCTGCGAAGAGCCTCCACCTCAACGGATCCCCCTTCCACCATCTTGCGCGCTGATTTCACCAAAGAAGATAACAGGTCAATACGTTCGCGCGAATCGGGAGGGAGCGGCTCGATGCTGCGGCGCGCCTCCCTATGGCTGTGCCGCACCAGTTCGCAGGCAAGGTCTACCTGCTTCTGCAAGCGCGGGATCTCATGAGGGATTGCTTTGCGGATCGCCTGTAACTGAAAGCCGATGCCAGAGAAACTTTGCGCCAAGGTGTCATGAATTTCGTTTGCCAGGCGCTCGCGCTCTTCGTGGACTGCCCGTAACCGCCAATGCTCCACCCGGCTGTACACCACCAGGCAAAGGAAAGCGAGCACCAGCGCACCCAGAATGGCGGCAATATATAGCACATGTTGCGTTGTCCACCATGAGGGAGGTCCCATCACCCGCACATCGTGCGGCGAGCGGAGCAGCAGCTTGCACTGAATCGCGCTGGCACTGCTTAGCCCGTAATTCCAGCTCCCTTCTACTTCAAGCACACTGATGCCGGTGATTTGCACCATGCTGCCTTCTCTCAGCAGCTGAAGAGTGCCCGATGTTTCCGATTGCGCCAACTCGGCCAGGACGATGTTCGATTCATCCTGCAACAGCAGCACTTCTCGCGAAGGTTCGCGCACCCGGCGCAAGAGCTGCCCCTCCGTAGTAATGAGGTTGTAGTTGAGATTTCCGGAGCAGATGTCACGGACTCTCACCCTGGCAGGCGCAAGGGGAACGCCCGCGGCAACCCGGCGCAGCACCGCATCCTGCAGGATCGGACCAGAGTCCTGGGCCGCCGGGAAACCCAACGCTTCCACGCGATCACCCAACGCGATGTCGCTGGTTTGGGTGGTGGTAGCGAACAGCGCTTTTCCGTTTTCTTCCAGGATCAAGCTCTCGCCCGGCTTGTAAAAGGTGGCTGTTCCGGCGACTCGAACGCGATGGTCGTAATCCGTGCCCGAGCGGTATTGCATCAGGCGCCCGATGGGCGTGAGTGGCTTGGCAAACGGATCGACTGGTCCAGACCTCAAGACAGTGACGTTGCGCATACCAGATACCGAAAGGGTGACGGCGGTCATCTGGCGGTTTTCGTTCTTCGTGCTCATCGCGGCCGCGTTTACCCTGACCAGCGCATCAATCAACTTCGACGCCGCCGGGGCATCTTCAGCGGGAAATGAGGCGCTCACAAAGCCATCTCCCATATCGATCTTCAGCCACAACTTTTGTTTTGGAGAAGCGCCGTTTCTCAGTGCGACGGAACGCACAGTGCCGGTGACGGAAACGTATTGGCATTCCTCATCCCCGGCACTCAACTGCTTGTAGGTCACCTCTTTGGGAATGGGGAGGGGCGCTCGGCCGACCTTGTGCACGGAAAAAGCTTTCACCACCGGAGCGTAGCGGCCCGGTTCCACCACTCCTTCCACTTCGACATCGTCACCTGGAACAAAGTCGGCGGAGCCATCCCAGTAGATCCAAATTCCCGCCGTAGCATCCTGGACGACGAGACCGAGATCTGTGGACTGAGTCACCACGCCGTGCACCAACGCCGGATGTTCAGACGTCGTTTGTTCCGGGGAGAGGGCAAGGATAGACGCCGCTGTCCTATAAAAATCAGGGACCTTTGAATCCTCCGCGAAGCAAAGCTCCGCCGCCAGCAAACCGAGTGCGGCCGCCAAGAGCAACAACGTGCGCGGACAATATGGTTTGCTCATCACTCTCGGATGTTTGGCGTTGGGTGGTTTCATGGATCTTATTACCCCGGCACTGCGCCTGTACAGACATAGAGGCGGCCGCTTTTGCTGGCCTCCGTATGGCCCATTTGTACTATGTAATGGCTACCCATTCATAGCGGCGCGAGACTGCCCGTTAGCATCCTCGAATTCAGGGCCAATCGTAGGTTGCGCATGCTTCTGCTGAAGGCCTAGTGTGCTGGCGGTTACGAATTAGCACTTTCAGTGTTGCAGACATCCAGTTCTGCGCTTCCGGCGAGTCCTGCTCGGATCGTGAGGAAGCGCTTATAGATCGCAGTGTTAAGAAGCTCAACAAGCCGTCAAGCACGCATTCGAAACGGTTGAGAGTACGACCACTTTAAGGAGACCCGCGATGTTCATGAAGAACCGTTCCAGGCAGTTAGCGTTCGGTCTGGCCGTCCTTGCTTTTCTCAGTTTCAACGTCCTTTGCCCGGCACAGTCGGATCGCGGGAGTATCACCGGCGCCATCACTGACGGTGCCGGCAGCAGCATTCCCGGCGCCTCGGTGACTGCAACCAACGAGGGCACTGGCGCGCAAAATCACACCGTGACCACCGGAGCCGGAGAATACACCGTTCCCGAGCTCCCTGCGGGCGTTTACTCGTTGACCGTAGAGTCTCCTGGTTTTACCAAACTGGTTCACAGCGGTATCACTGTCTCGGTAAATCTGAATATCCGCGTGGATATGACACTCAACGTGGGTGCCGCTACGACGACGGTCAATGTGACGTCGGACGCTCCCCTGTTGAAGACAGAAAACCCCGAGAACAACATTACCGTCACCTCGACTGACTTCAATTCGCTGCCTTTGAACATGGCGGGGGTGGGAGCCGTTCGTGACCCGCTATCCTTTGCCGAGTTGGCCCCTGGAACCACGGTTGGCGGTTGGAACGATATTCATATCAACGGGTCGCCAGGCAACACCTACCGCATCATTCTGGATGGGCAAGATTCAGGAAGCGGCCTGCATTCGAGAGTTTCTGACGAGGAACAGCCCTCCGTAGAAGCACTGCAGGAGTTTACGCTGCAAGCCGACAGTTTCCCGCCGGAGTTTGGACAAACCACCGGGGGCATCTTCAACTACACCACCAAATCCGGCGCCAACCGCTTTCACGGTTCGCTCTACGAGTATTTTGTCAACGAGGCTCTCAACGCAGGCCAGCCGTTCACCGACAACGGCAATGGGGGCCTGGTGCGGCCCAAGAGCCGGCAGAACGATTTCGGCGGCAGCTTTGGCGGTCCGGTCTGGATCCCCAAGATTTACGATGGCCACAATCGGACGTTCTTCTTCTTCAACTACGAGATGTATCGCGATCGCGTCTCCACCAATAACGGTTTTGAAACCGTACCCACCGCTGCCTATCGCAATGGCGATTTAAGTTACCTGCTTACCGGGCAGCAGATCGGCACGGATCCCCTGGGCCGTCCCATCATGAACGGCGCGATTTATGATCCCGCAACCACCAGGACAGTCAACGGACAGGTTGTCCGCGATCCATTCCCCAACAACTACATCAATCCAGCCCGCTTTGACCCGGTGGCGGCGAAGGTGCTTTCCTATCTTCCGACGCCGGTCAACGGTAATCCCACCAATAACTATCCGGACATTTTCCCGGCGAACAAGTTCCAGTGGATCCCCAGCATCAAGATCGATCACACCCTGACAAGCAACATCCACCTGGCCGGCTACTACTCTTCCCAGTCGACTGACAAGGACAACGGCGGAGACGGCCTCCCCGATCCCATCTCCGCCCGGCGCTACCAGGTGATCCGCAGTCACACCATACGCATCAACGCCGACGATGTGCTTACACCTGCCCTGGTACTGCACGTTGGCGGCGGCTTTCAGCGTTATCACAATCCGGATACGACGCCACTCACCACCTTCAACCAGTCGACCTCACTGGGTTTGAATGGAGCGCTGGTGGGCGGGTTCCCCGTAATGTCCGGCTTGAACATCAATGGACAAAGCCTGGGCTTTGGCCCGTCGAACTATGGGCTCTACGTGCTCAACAAGCCCACTGCCGTCGCTTCTGTTTCCTGGATCAAAGGAACGCACAGCCTCAAATTCGGGGGCGAGTGGCGGCACGAAAATTGGCTAAACGAGTCTTCGGAAAACGCACTCGGCATTTATGGCTTTGACGCCCAGCAAACCGGCCTGCCTTCGACCAACGGCGCCAACCTCAACGGCGGCTCCGTAGGCAATGGATTTGCCAGCTTCCTCCTGGGCCAACTGAATGCCGGCACCATCGGCAATGTCGTCAATCCCCGGTGGGAAAGAAGCACGGCCGGCATCTACGCGCAAGACAGTTGGAAGGCCACCCGCAGACTGACGGTCACCTACGGCCTGCGCTACGACATGCAGCAGCTGCAACACGAGCAGAAATACCGGACCAGTCAATTCAACCCGACGATTGCCAACCCTTCCGCAGGCGGACTGCCCGGAGGAGCACAGTTCGAGGGCAACGGCGCTGGACGATGCAATTGCATCTTCGAACATTACTATCCATGGGGCTTCGGTCCCCGCTTCGGAGTAACGTTTCAAGCAGATCCCAAAACTGTGTTTCATGGGGCTGTTGGGATGTTCATGGGCCAGCAGCCGTCTTTGAACTATGTCGGATCTGGCAACAGCCTGGGCTTCGGCTGGAATACGGTTAACTTGTCTGCACCCGGATTTGGCTTGTCCGCCGGGCAGCTCTCCAGTGGCATTCCCTATACGCACGATGAACTGTATGCCAACAACTTCGATCCAGGCATCCGTCCCGATCCCGGTCAGCTCGATGGTTTACCCAGCTGGAACGCTCCCAACAACGGCCGCCCACCGAGAACGGTGCAGACCAACATCGGCATGCAGCGCGCCATCACCCACGACATGACCTTTGAAATGGCTTACGTGGCGGTCCGTGGCCAATGGTTCGAGGCCGACGGTCTGGTCAATCTGGATCAACTTACCGAGCAGCGCCTGAACAAGTTCGGACTCAGCTTGAGTAACCCGGACGACATTGAGCTGCTGAGCCGAACGATCTCCGATCCATCGGTGACGGCACGGGGTTTCACACTTCCTTATGCCTCATTCCCGTCCAGCAGCTCCCTGGCGCAAGCGCTCAGACCCTATCCCCAATTCAACGGGGTTGGTATCCAGAAAGCGATGGTCGGCAATTACTGGTATGACTCCTTGCAGATCAAAATGAGCAAGCGGCTTTCCAATGGCCTTTGGTTTCTGGGAACGTATACCTGGTCAAAGGATCTGGGAACGGTCGACGACGAATGGGGAGATTCTGTGCCGGTTGCGGATGCTTCGCTGCCACCCAAGAGCCAAAAGACCTACACCGCGGTCGACACCCCGCACATCACTTCGGTTGCATTCAAATACACCTTGCCTACGTTCGGCCGGGCGGAATCCGGCTGGAAGAAAGCTGTTTTTGGTGGGTGGACCACTGACGGCATCCTTCGCTATTCGAGTGGCACCGTCATCCAGGTACCCAATGCACAAAATGGACTCACGTCGGTGACGTTTGCCGGTGCCAACTTCTCCAACCGCGTTCCCAACCAGCCCCTCTTCCTGCACAGCTTGAATAAACACGACTTCAACCCTCGCACCGCATTTGTACTCAACTCCGCTGCCTGGTCTGACCCTGCTGTAGGCCAGTATGGAACGTCAAAACCACGCTATTCGGATTTCCGCAATGCACGCTATCCCAACGAACAACTGGGAATCGGCAAAGTGTTTCCGCTGAAAGAGGGGCTCACCTTCGACGTTCGGGCTGACTTTTTCAACGTGTTCAATCGTTGGGCCTACCCGAGTCTGAACGGAACCGGCAACGCTCTACAGCCGGCGCAATTCGGATCGAACGGCTCCATCACCAACGGTTTCGGTTACTTCGGCGATGGCATCAACGGTGCGGCGAGCAACTATCCTCCCCGCAGCGGGCAGATCGTTGCCCGTATTCAATTCTGATGTAGTCTGCGGTCAGAAATACGGAGAGGCCTTTCCTCAGGAAAGGCCTCTCCCATTAGTACTCCGCTTAGATCTAGGCCGAGCCCTTTGGCGGCCAGGTGATCTGCCCGGTGTGCTTGTAGGCAAGATTGGCGATGTGCCCGGCACGCGCGGCCGCGATGCCGGTTTCGACCGGCGCGTTGGGTTCCTTGCGCGACTTGACGCACTCAAAGAAGTTCTGCACGTGGTCGATGGTTCCATCGCGGAAGCTGTCTTCGCTGAGAATCGGATTCTGCCCCGCCTGCAGGCCCTCGCGATAAACGCCGAAGCCGCTGCGATCGAGCTTGATCGTGGCCTGGTCACCGCGGAATTCGAGACCGCCGTCGTCGATGGAGGAACTCATCATGCCCTCATACACGCAATCCCAACCCGGGTAGCGGAAGGCCGCCTGCAGCGTGTCGGGGCAATCCCACTCCTCAAACATGTATTTGTCTCCCAGCATCTGAGCGACCTTCGGTGTGTCGCTCTTCATGGCCCAGTGCGCCACATCGATCCAGTGAGTAAATAGATCCGTCATGCCGCCGCCGCCAAAGTTCCAGAACCAGCGCCAGCGGTAATACTTCTCTTCACTGAACGGCTGATCCGGAGCTCCGCCTAACCACATTTTCCAATCCAGCTCCTGAACGTTGATGGGCTTTGGCTTCCAATTAGCCTGGTTGTAGTTTTGCCACCAGAAGGTTCTTACCTGGGTCACGCGTCCGAGGCTGCCCGCTTGGATCAGATCGACCGCGTTGCGGAAATGCGTCCAGCTGCGTTGCTGCATGCCACACTGCAGAACCTGCTTGCCGGAGCGCACGGCCTTCGCCAGGGTGGACCCTTCCTCGATGGTATGGGTCACCGGTTTTTCCAGGTAGACGTCTTTGCCCGCAGCCAGAGCGTCGCAAGCCATGCGCACGTGCCAGTGGTCCGGCGTAGGCAATCAACACCGCATCGATATCTTTCGTCAACACCTCGTGATAATCGAGGTGGGTGGTCGCGATCCCGTTGGATCGTTCCTTCACTTCATCGCGGCGCGGCCCATATACGTCGCTTACGGCCACGATCTGGAAACGGAATGCCGGATTTGTCGGCAGAATCCAGGATGGTTCTCATCCGGCCGCCGGCTCCGATCACGCCGACGCGAAGGGTATCGTTGGCGCCCAGGACTCGGGTCGAGGCAAGGGCAGTCATTCCACTTGCAATAATGAAGCTGCGGCGATTAGGCGTAAATGGCATGGGAACCCCGTCAATTTATTCCCGACGATCTTACCAGCGAATGAGAAACCTGTCTTGATTTGACGCAGCCGGAAGGCCTATAACAAAGCCTGTCAAAGCCCGGAAATCCGGGCTCGGGTGACACGGAGATCCTATGAACGCAACCCGCCGTACCCTTCTGCAGGCAATCCCCATGCTGGCGGCCTCATCGGCCTTTGCTGCCGACTTGCCCATGGTTCCCTCGTTCGTCAAGCCTTATAGTGAATTGCCGGTAAAGCAAAACGGGCAAAACGAATCCAGGCCGATCCTTGACGGACTTCTCCACACCGGGGAGCACCTTGAAGTGCACGAGACCATTCTCGCTGCGGGAAGCGAGCCGCATCCACCCCACCGCCATGTGCACGAGGAACTCTTTTTGCTGATGAAGGGCTCCGTCGCGGTGACCATTGAGGGGAAGACAACAACCATCGGGCCGGGATCCGCGGCATTCATTCACTCCAATGAATTGCACGGGGTGCACAATCCCGGGCCGGAAAAAGCGCAATACTTCGTGGTGGCTGTCGGTTCATAAGGGGGATCGATGCAGGCAAAATGGATTATGCTGGCTGCGCTCAGCTGCAGCACGGCCCTCGCGGGCGCAACGGATTTGACCATTCACCTCAATGGCTCACAACCGGTTTCACGTAAGACTGTGCAATACCAATGTGACGCTAAGGCTGCAGCCATAGGCCTCCCCGCGACTGCATTTCCGGTCGAATACATTAACGGGGCAGGAAACAGCCTGGCGGTGGTCCCCATCCATGGCAACTCGTTGATCTTTGCCAATGTTATGTCCGGCTCCGGCGCACGTTATGCCGCCGGGCAATATATCTGGTGGGAAGCGGGCGGATCGGTAACTTTGTACTCCGATTCGATGGCGGGCAAGATGCAGTCCGCATGTCATCCAGCGAAGTAACGTGAAGACTCTGAGCAACGTCGCAGACCGGCAAAGCATATCCTCGCGAATATCGGCGCTGTCGCCAGGCGACGCGGGGCGCTGGGGTTCGATGTCCGCGCATCAGATGGTGTGCCACCTGGATGACTCCTACAAGGTTGGACTAGGAGAGAAGTATGCCAGCCCGGCGACCGGCTACTTGCAGCGAACACTGCTCAAGTGGTTGGCGTTAGAGACGCAACTGACATGGATGAAGGGATTTCCCACCCGGCCCGAGATAGCACAGGGCAAAGGCGGTTCGCTTCCCGTCGATTTCGGCCAGGATGTTCGCTCCTTACTCTCCACCCTGGACCGATTTTGCGATGCGTTGCCCACGCCTTGTCTGGCACACCCCATCTTCCGGGAAATGACCGCGGACGATTGGATGCGGTGGGGCTATCTGCACGCCGATCATCACCTGCGCCAGTTTGGCCGATGAATGCTGCAGCAGCTGTCCCATCCGCTCGTCATCCTCGCCGCGTTGCTGACGCTTGTCCCATACTTCTCCGCGGCCTTCTGCCCCAGTAGTCTTGACCTGGCCCGCAGGCTCCCTATCCGGTTACGCATTCTGGCGCCCGTTCTGCTTGGTCTTCCCTACGCTCTTGTCTCCTGGTCGACTGGCCTTTTTCGCTGGCCCTGGCTTTTGCTTTACACCCTGCTGCCAGTCGGCATCAGCCTGCTGCTCTACGAAGCGAGCCTGGCTGAGCCGGCGCAGCGTGGAGGGTGGCGCGACCTTCTTGTTCTTGTCTCGCTCGGGCTCGCGGTTGATCTACGTTGGTTCGAGTCGGCCTGGGCCCCGGGTCTTGCCGTCTTCAACAAGATGCTGCTGTTGGATGCAGGCATCTACGGATTCCTCGTCATCCGGCAGCTGCACCAGGTTGGCTTCGACCTCCGTCTGCGCCGGCACGACTTTATCGTCGGCTTATTCGCGCTGGCCGCCTATACCCCGATCGCGGTAACGATTGGGCTGTTCCTCGGCTTTCTCCATTTTCATGCCCTCATCCCTTCCGTGTGGCGTGCTGTGCTCGCGTGGATTTTCTCTTTCTTCTTTGTTGCCGTTCCGGAAGAACTTTTCTTTCGTGGCTGGATGCAGAATCTTCTGGAGCGGCGGGTTGGGCCGGCGCGGGGCTTGCTCATTACCTCTGTCTTGTTTGGCCTTTCCCACTTCAACAAGCGCGCCACGATCTTCAATTGGCGCTATGTCCTGCTGGCGGCTCTGGCCGGCATCTTTTACGGATTGGCGTGGCGTCAGGAGCGCCGGGTCGGAGCGTCCGCCATCACCCATGCGTCGGTGGATACGATCTGGGGAATATGGCTGCGATGAGGATGATAGCGATAGTAGCCGATCCCTACCCGCATGTGGTGCTGGATGGAATCTGGCACAACCACTGCGACACAAAGCCCGAGGATGCCGTGGGCGAGGCCCAGGGTATAGATATTCCGATAGCGCAGAAACAGGATGCAGGCGGCGACTCCCCACACCAGCGTGACGGGAGCCAGCACCGGATTCGGCAGGTGAGCGAGCGAGAACAAGCCTGCGGCGGCCAGGACGGGCGCCACCTTGCCCGGCAATAACCGCATCAAGCGGAGCAGGAAGTATATTTGCAGCAAAAACTGTTGCATAACCGCCCATACCAGATATCCCCAAATATGGGGGATGAGCGGAGTGGGGCCATGCAGCCGATGCAGCGAGTGCAGCCGGCTCGCCGTGTAGACGGCTACGCCCGTGAGGATGGCCGCCACGCCCACCACCCATAGAGACCGGACCAGTCCGGGCAGTCCGAGGCCCAGATCCTTCCATGTCGGGCGCCCCATCCACGTGGTCACGACAACCCAGGTGACGGCGATCCAATAGAACCACCTTTGCCAGGGATTCAAGGTCCAGATCGCGGCCAGGATCAGGGCATACCCCACGCAGAACTCAACCATGTCCCGCCTGGAAGAACGATCTCGTTGGATTGTCATGACCGAGTCTTTGGAGGCGCTCCTCAATCCAAGTCTACCCGGCCGAAGTTCATCGGCGGTGTTGCAGTTGGAGCAGAGAACGAAGTCCTATTCCCTGGACGAAGCTGTCGTAAGCGAGCTTCGCTTGTAGACCCAAAAAACGCCACTCTGCTTCGAGTGGCGTTTTCTGCGTGAGCGATGGCGCTGTGCGTTACGGCCCCCGGGCCTATTTCTTGGTGGTTCATCGGCCGGATTTTCTACGAGTCCATTCCTTCTGCGACCGTCCCTTCTTGAGCTGTTTCACATCAGGTCGCCTGTGAGGTCGTCCTGTTTGAACCCGATGCGATTTGAACCCCTTCGTACGCTGGCGAATTGTTTGTTAACCTTGCTCGCGCCATTGTTTCAGGATCCAGGCCATCGATTCGGCGCGGCAGAACTATACGGAAGACCGTACCGCAGGGAGGCCGTACCCGGCTTCGAAAGCGAATGGAGCCACCATGCTTTTCAACAATGCCCTTGGTCACCCATAGGCCGAGTCCGGTGCCAACCGATTGCTTGGTGGTGAAGAAGGGAGAGAATAATTTTCCCTTCACGGAATCCGATATGCCACAGCCGCTATCTCCGATCGCAATACTGACCGCCGCCTGGCCGGTTCCCGCAATCCGCGTTTCGCGGGCGCGAATGCGAAGAAGGTTTCCGTTGCTCGAGGCATCCATGGCGTTCAGCAATAGGTTAGAGATCGCCTGCCTCAGCTCTCCCTGTAACCCAACAATTTCCAGATCTCCGCGAAATTCCGGGCGGCAGTACATTTGTTTATAAGAAAGCCTGCGTTCGAACACGGCGATCACATCGGAAATGACGGCAGCCACATTCAGCACATGCGGACGCGAGGTGTCCCGGTAGAACCCTAACGTTTGTTGAGCAATTTGGCCTACGCGAGCGAGCTCTTCATCCGCCACTTCGAGGTGCTTACGCACAGAATCCGGTATGTTCCGATTGGTCTTGGCAAGAAAAATCAGGTTAGTGACGGCTTCCAGAGGATTGTTGATTTCGTGGGCAATGGTCGCCGCCATCCTGCCGGTTGCGGCGAGCATTTCTGTCTGCTTGAGGGTTGCTTCCTGGTTGCGCCTTTCCGTGATGTCCTGAACGGTTCCGATCATACCCACGACTTCCCCGGGGTTCTCCGCACTAAAAACCGGGACT
Organism: uncultured Acidobacteriaceae bacterium; assembly: GCA_963745725.1. Lineage (GTDB taxonomy): Bacteria > Acidobacteriota > Terriglobia > Terriglobales > Acidobacteriaceae > PALSA-350. The sequence goes on along the minus strand of CAVUYJ010000008.1, from coordinate 267,078 downwards.
CCCGAAGAATGAACCCAGATCACACCGCCATCTTCCCGCACCACCCGGTATTCCGATCGATACGTATCTTTCTCTTTGAGTGCTTCAGCCAGGGCTTGCGAGGTGAGAGCCCTGTCTTCGGGTAAGACTGCACGCTCGCGCAATGCGCTTCTGGTGACCGACAGGTGCGGACTCCATCCGAATATTTCCGCAGCTTTTTCGTCAACGTCGAGCAGGTCCGTCTCCGCATCCCACTTCCAGGTACCCATTTTCCCTGCTTCCAGTGCGAGGCGAAGTCTTCGTTCGCTTTCCTGGAGCATCCGTTCGTGGTCTCGTGCCCGGGCGATCTCCCGCGCGCTCTGCTGTTGTGCCAACTCCCCTTGTATTTGCAGCTCGCCGTAAGCGGACTTAAGCCGTTTCGTCTGGCGCAGTGCCGCTTCCTCCAGCGCGGAAATCAAAAGCTGCAAAGTCGCGATTTCCGACCGCATGGCGAGTTGCTCTATTTCGCCCGCCCTCCCTTGGTTTTGATCCAATCGCGCGTTGTCCGCAGCCGTCGCAAACACGGCTCCGCGGACAAAGGGAATGAGTGCGAGTTTCACGCCCAGGGCAATGGTGCGGAACATATCTGCTGTCTCTCGCGGAATCGTGACCCGCGAAAACATGACGATAATGAACAGCTCACCCCCAGGCAGTACGCCTCCAAAGCCGAGGGCCGACCGAATGCCGTAGCGCCTGACGAAGTCTGCCTGCGCTGGGATCGAAGGACTACCCTCGGCGTTCTCCACATGAAACACGTTGAATGTGTGCTGATCGGCATCAAGAATCAACAGCGAATCCGGATTTAAAGCGGTTTCAATCTTCAACCCCATTTGGCGCAGCAGAGACGCGATCATCGGGGCTCGCTCCACCATCTCCACACTCTCCAAAGGAATCGCGGCGTGGCCCCGCGAGCTTCGCCGGTCGTTCCAGCTCTCCTCCGCTCCTGCCGTCGCCAGCAACGCCAGGCATGGCAAATCAGGCCGAAGGTAGCGCTTATCACTTACCGAACCTTGGACAATCTGCTCCAAATCCGGGGGAAGCTGGCTCAAGGGGTGGGTCTTGAAGCACCGTATGAGTGGGCAGTTAACCTCGCCGGTCTGGCTGTCCACCAGAGTGCGGCGGAAGAGCCGGATAATCTCACCCGCAGCTTCTTCCATGCTGGACGCGGCTTCGCCTGCTTTCCGCACCGCCCTGCCACACTCAATCATGTCGTTTAAATCGAACTTGGCAAGGTCCATAACGTCAACGCTTTCGTGTTCCGTGGCAGCTCGATTATGCCTGCGCCTCACGCCCTGCGTAAACTTCGGCTGGTATCTTTAGCCCTGGGTTCTGCATCTCTCACACTGCGTGATGGAGCGACAATGGCGCGGGTTTTTATCACTGGTTCCTCCGACGGCCTGGGCCAAATGGCCGCCCAACTGCTGCTCGAGCAAGGCCACAACGTGGTGCTGCACGCTCGTAGCGAGCAGCGAGGCCAGCAAGCGATGGCGGCTGTACCCGGAGCCGAAAGTGCAGTCATCGGCGACCTGGCCAGCATTGCGCAAACCCGCAAGGTAGCTGAGCAGGTCAATCGCCTGGGCAGATTTGATGCGGTCATTCACAACGCCGCCGTTGGCTATCAGGAGCCGCGCCGTATTGCCACGGAAGACGGCCTGCCGCATGTGTTCGCCATCAACACGCTCGCACCCTACATACTGACGGCGCTTATTCACCCGCCCAAGCGGCTGGTCTACCTCAGCTCCGGACTTCACCAGGGCGGCGATGCGAGCCTGAAAGATCTTGTATGGGAGCACCGGCGCTGGCAGGGACAGCAGGCGTATTCCGACAGCAAGCTGCACGATGTGCTGCTGGCCTTCGCCATCGCGCGACGTTGGCCCGGAGTTCTATCGAACGCTCTCGAGCCCGGCTGGGTACCCACCAAGATGGGTGGCCGGGGAGCTCCGGACGACCTGGACCAGGGCCACCGCACCCAGGTCTGGCTTGCCGCCGGCAATGATAAGGACGCGGCCGTCACGGGGCAGTATTTTTTCCATATGCGGCCCCGCAAGCCCAGTCCAACCACCCGCGATCCGCTGATACAGGACGCACTGATCGACGCCTGCAGCCGTCTTTCCGGAGTCACCCTGCGTGCTGATGGAGTGTGAGGATGGAATTCCAACTTCCCAGCGGACCTTGGTTGGCCCCATATCTCGCTCGTTTTTCGCGAGATATGGGATACCACGAGTCTCGACCGTTCGCCTTCAAGGACGAAGCAACCTTCGAAGTTGCAAGGAGAGGGCAGTGGTATCCCACATCTCGCGAAAAACGAGCGAGATATGGGGCACCCAAGATCGGCGGTTAGGAGAGAACCGGGCCTGAAGCGGGTGTTTGGACCCGAAAAAACCGCAACTAAGGCCCTGCAAAAGCCGTCTTAATAGGTGCGAGGTAATCGTGATGTCACTCGTGACGCGTTTTAGAGGGTGGGCCCTGGCCCTCGGCTCGCTTGCGCTTGGTGTGGCCGGCCTGACGGCCGCGGCCATCGACAGCGGTCAACAGAGCGGTATGGCGCACATGGCCGGCCACATGTACATGACCGTGCTTAGACCGGCACAACCAGGCGATCAGCAAAAAGCCGACGCCATCGTGGCAGCTGCTAAAACAGCTATGGCGCCTTATCAGGACTACCACAAGGCCCTGGCGGACGGTTACGAGATCTTTCTTCCCAATCTTCCGCAGCCCCAGTATCACTTCACAAAATACGAGTACGGTCTTGAGGCTCGCTCGCGGTTCGATCCAAGCAGACCCACCTCCCTGCTCTATAAGAAGACTGCCGACGGCGGCTACACCCTGGTAGGGGTGATGTATACCGATCGCGTCGACGCCACCGAGGACGAGTTAAACGACCGGATCCCGCTGAGCATTGCGCACTGGCATCAGCACATTAATTTCTGTAAGGCGCCGGCCGGTGAGAAGGCCGCCTACTTCGGCCCCGACGCAAAGTTTGGCCTGATGGGCTCCATCACCACCAAAGAAGCGTGCGAGGCGGCCGGCGGGGCGTTTCATCCCCACATATTCGGCTGGATGGTGCACGTTTATCCCAATGAAGCAGATGCAAAGAAAATCTGGGCGGTCGACGACGATGACCAGGGACACGACAACATGGATCACTCCGTCATGCCCGGCATGAAGATGAACTAGGGCTCAGTTGGCCGAAGGCCGTTCGGCTCCCACAGCGCCGCAGAATCGAGTGAGCACCCAGGGCAAGGTTGGTTTTATGATGGAGCAGCAAGGCGGTGACCTATCGACGGCCGTACGAAACCGGGGCCGTCAGGCCCTAAAAAGACAGCTCTCCTGGTTGGGTCTGACTCCTCAGTCGTTGCCGCCGTGCGGAAAGTATTGCCTGCCTGGAACATTGCCCGCGCAGACAACAATCGGACCGCCCTGGAAATGCTCCGGACCCAGGCTTACGACCTTGTCCTGACCGGCGAAGAAACATCCGGCAAACAGGATGTCGAGCTTCTGCGCCAGATCCGCATCGTCCGCCCCCACGTTCGGCTCATCATCATCACTTCCAAGAGCACGCCGGCCGATGTGATTGCCGCCATGCGCGAACGCGCTTTCAGCTATTTCTCCGAGCCCTACGACATGGCAGCCTTTGAGCAGATGCTGAAGCTCGCCACCACCGGACCCGTTTGGGATGAAGGCATAGAGGTCCTTTCCGCTACACCACAACTCATCCAGTTGATCGCCCGCTGCGACCGCAGGACGGCCGATCGGCTGATCCAGTTCATTCATGAGGTCCCGGATCTTCCCATAAAAGAGAGAGACGCCGTGGGGTTGGCCTTTCGCGAGATGCTCATGAACGCCATCGAGCACGGCGCTCACTTCAAGGCCACACAACACGTTGAGATTTCTTACGTGCGGGCCAAGCACATGGTCTTATGCCGCGTGAAAGACCCCGGAGAAGGTTTCTCGTTCGAGGAGCTGAGTCATGCGGCCATCATGAATCCGCCGTCGGAACCGATCCGGCACGAAGCCATCCGCGAACAGAAGGGGCTTCGGCCGGGCGGCTTCGGGATCCTGGTAACGCAAAACATCATCGATGAACTGATTTACGGCGAAAAGGGCAATGAGGTCGTGCTCATCAAGTACCTAAAGCCGGATCAGCTGGGCGATTAAGGCGATGCGCGCTACATCGCCGGCGGTGGTGGGGGCGGCGTGGCAGGGGGTCCCGGCCGTGGCGCACCCGGCGCCTTATCCACCAACTCCACATCCAGCTGGATTGCAACCTGGTCTCCCACCATGGGAATGTCGAAAGTCATTCCATAGTCCGAACGATTGACCGTTGCGGTGGCGGAAATGCCGCGATGTTGGGTTCCCCGCGGGTCCTTCATCGGAGGCGTGGGGCCATCGACATTCAGGACGACTTCCTTGGTGACTCCATGCATGGTCAAATCGCCGGTCACCTTCAACTTGCCGGCACCGGCGGATTCCACACGTTTGGATACAAAGGTAAGCGTCGGATACTTGGCGACATCGAAGAAGTGATCGCTCCGCAGGTCTTTATCCCGCATTTCGACCCGAGTATCGATGGAATTGGCGTCGATGGTCACGTTCACCGAAGCTTTGCTGAGATCCGGCGAATCCACGACCACACCGCCCACTTTGTTGAAGGTTCCCCGGACGGTGGAGATCCCCAGATGGCGAACCGCGAACTGCGCCGAGGAATGCGGAGGATCGAGGTACCACGTCTCCGTTTGTGCCATCGCGCGAGAAACAATCAGGTTGGCCAGCGCAAATAAGGCCAGGAGGGGGAGCGTTGCAGCAATATTCCGGTGTCTCGCCATGGAGGGCTTCACTTCCTGCTTTTTAGCTTCTGAGGGTTCGAAATTGAGTGTATGTGCGCAGTATGTTCAGGTCAACTGAACTTCCCCGCAAGTTGGGGTCCTAGTGGCTATGAGTGGCCTCCACAAAAGGCCGTCAAGTGGCTATTGCCACTCCAAGCCTTCTCGTCGAAGGTTATTGGGCATGCTGAGCACACCTTTTGCTTTCTACCCCTCCGATATCGCAGCATGGATTCCCGGATTTCCCTGGGGCGTATGGTTGCCCTACCTCACAGGCGCCCTGGTTCTGGTGATCGGCCTTATCACCGTCAGGAATGAATTTCTCCTGGCACAAGGACTGGACAAGATCGTCGTTCTTGGCCCGGTCCTTTATGCGGTTCCTTTGGCAGTGTTTGGCACCGAACATTTTACGGCGACTACGGTCTTAGCCGGGATGGTGCCTGCCTGGCTTCCCGGACACATGTTCTGGGCGCTCTTGGTGGGCGCTTGCCTGATCGCTGCCGCCTTGAGCATAGCCGCCAGAAAATACGCGTGGCTTGCCTCCGCACTCGCCGGAGTCCTGATTCTTTTGTTCGAGCTTCTCATCCATATTCCCAACGTCGTTGGCAACCCGCACACCCGGATTGCCTGGGTAGTAGCGCTGCGGGAACCCGCCTTCGCCGGTGGCGCGTTTGCTCTTGCCGCAACCTTGGAGGATGGATGGAAACCGCGGGTGAGGCATGCCTTCGCCACGTTGGCAAGATTTTTGATCGCCATTCCGATCGCATTTATGGGTGTGCAGCAATGCCTGCATCCGGAACTTGCGCCCGGCGTTCCGCTCATCAAGACCACGCCCCTGTGGGTGCCGGCGCACGCGTTCTGGGGATATGGGATCGGAGCAATTTACGGAGTGATCGCCATTAGCCTGCTCCTGAATCAGCAAGTTCGACGCGCGGCAACCTGGCTGGGACTGATCATCCTTTTGCTCGTGCTTTTCCTCTATCTCCCGATCGTGATAGCCACTCCTGCGGACATCGCCAACGGCCTGAACTACCTGGCAGACACTATGTTGTTGTGCGGTGCGGTCCTGGCCCTCGCCGGGATCCGCGATCAAAACTCGTCGTAGGAGATGTGGTTCTCCGGCACACCGAGTTCGCTCAGCATCTTGAGGCAAGCCTTGATCATCAGCGGTGGACCACAGAGATAATATTCCGCGCCCGTCGCGTTGGCGTGATCACGAAGGTGTTTCTCCAACACGACCTCGTGGATGAACCCCTGATGGCCTGGCCACCTGTCCTCCACCAGAGGGGCGGAGAGGGCAAGGTGGAAAGCAAAGTTGCGATGTTTCTCTGCCAACTCGTTGAAGTACTCCTGGTAATAAATCTCCTGCTTCGATCGTGCTCCGTACCAAAAGCTGACCTTGCGCGCTGTCTGCTCAGTCTCCAGAAGATGAGACAGGTGCGCACGCAGCGGCGCCATGCCTGCGCCCCCGCCGATATAGATCATCTCCCGCTGCGTTGGTTTGATATGGAAATCCCCAAACGGACCAACCGCAGTGACGATATCTCCGGGCTTGAGGCTGAACACGTAGCTGGAACCAACCCCGGGAGCGCAATCTTGCCCCGGCGGCGGCGTGGCAATACGCACGTTGAAGCGCAGCAGACGATCCGTCTGCTGGTTGCTGGCCAGCGAATAATTGTTTCGCTTTCCAGACTCGGGGTTGTGCGCCACCAGGTCAAAAATGTGCTGGCGCTCCCACACCTCAGCGAACGGCTCCGAAATATCGAACTCGCGAAAGCGGATCGTCTCGTATGCCGGAATGTCGAGTTGCAGGTAGTCCCCGGGAGTGAAGGCGATCTTTTCTGTGGCATCCAGAGGCTCGAGAACCAGCTCCTTGATGAACGTAGCGACGTTGGAATTACTAACTACCCGTAATTGATACGTTTTGAGCGGACGGGCGCCCGCACCACCTGGCCGGCTCACGTTAATAAAGATTCGACCGTTACGCTCCTCAATGGGATAAGTAACCAGGCCACGGCAAATAGGCACTCTCGCCGGCGAACCATCGATCAGGTGGAAGCGGCCGTTATGTTTGGAGCATTCAATGATGTCTCCCTTCACCAGGCCTTTGGAGAGATGGACATTCCCGTGGGTGCACAATCCGTCCGTCGCGTAGAGCGCGCTCTCCTGTGTGCGATAGAGAGCGTAGGTTTTCCGGCCATGGTCGAAGCGGATGACATCTGCCGCCTTGAGATCGGCCGCGGCACAAGCTTCGATCCAGCCCGCTGCATCGGGATTGGCATGCGAAGATCTGGCGGCCTCGTTCGCTCGAAGCCGTGGTGCGGGAAGCTGGCGCTTGACGTGATATCCCGGATCCCGCACCTGCTTGAGGATGGTCGGCACGATCTCCCGCCACGCCGACAGAAGGCTGGGATAAGGCGTGTCGCAATCGTCCTTGACCGCATTATGTAACTTCGGCAGAGCGTGATAAGGCACCAGCGGAAACATGTGGTGTTCCACATGGTAGTTCATGTTCCAGTACAGATAGCGGTGGATCCAGCACATATACACTGTGCGGCAGTTCAGACGGTGATCGAGGACATTCTCGGCCAACCCAGCATGTTGCGTGTACCCGTACGTGACCAGCAGCCAGGTGCCGAAGAAATTCGTGAAGCCCACGAGCAATAACGGAAGTATGCTGCCGGTCTTGATCGACAGACCGATCACCAGCAAATAGAGAGCGACATAAATCCGGCCCTTGCGATAGACCTTGGGGAACTCTGTCTCCGGAATAAAAGTCTTTTCTTCCGCGCTCATGCGCCCGAATGAATGCAGCACGATGAGCCGGAAATATTTCATATACACACGCAGGTTGAAGAACGACATGACGATGCCCTTCAAATCCGGTGGCCGGGGAACAGCAATCTCAGGGTCGCGGCCGACGATAATCGTGTCGCTGTGATGGCGCGTGTGGCTCCAGCGCCAGACGGTGGACTCGCGCATCACCATGAACGACGCAATCTCGTACAGGGCGTTGTTCATCCAATCTGTCTTGAAGGCAGTGCCGTGGCCTGTCTCATGCCAGCGGGAATCAGAAGTCGAGGCGTAGAGCACGCTATAGACGATGTACGGGAGAATGGCCCACCAGGTACCCCACAGCTTGTAGGTCAAAAAGCCGCTCAAGAAAATGAGCGCGACCCACAAAATCGTGTCGCGGATGGCAGGACCATCGCGGCGCTGCAGCAGGCCGCGCATGGTATCGCGCGGTACCGGACATTGGTACCACTCGGCTTCTGCGAGCCCGCGTTCGACGGCTAGTGTGGAATTGACCCCGGTGAGGCTGTAATCGAGCTTCAATGGCGGCTCAGGAGCAGTCACAGCGCCTGGGCTCATGGTCGCGGCCAATCGATCCCCCCTGCTTTCCGATTGCCGTTTTTGCCCACCGGGAGGGGAATAGCTCACCCGCAAGAGGTGGGTATGACAGGCGCTTCCATCCTACCGCTCTGGCCTAAGCCAAGGGAAGCTCCCAACCCCGACTTTGAGTGGGTGAACGGCGCCTCAGGCGCTCAGTTCAGGTTTTCCTGGTCCAGCAGTTTTTGAAATTCCGGCGTGGTCCGCAACACTGCGAAGTCTTTATCTTCAATCAGCCGTTTGCGATCCCTGAAACCCTCATCCATGGCCTTGCGCAAATAAAGGAGCGCCTGTTCCTGCTTCCCGGCGCTGGCAAACGTCTGGGCAATGTAGTAGTTGATGGCCACGCGTTGTTCCCGTGAGCCGCCACCTTCGACCATCGCGGCTCGATTGGGTGAAAACACATCCGGGTCAATGGAGAAGGCCTTCTGATACATCTTGATGCCTTTCTTCATCTTGTCCTCGGCAAAATAGGCCGTACCCAGATTGCAGTAGATTACCGCGCTCTCCGAGGTGTGTTTCAGCGCCTTTCTGTACCAGTGCTCGGCGACCCTAAACTCGTGCTGACCGTAGTAGACGGCGGCGAGATTATTGGCTGCAGGAGCAAAGCGAGAATTGAGCGACAGTGACTGTTGGTAGGCCTTCCGCGCTTCCTCCAGGGCAAAAAGATGGTGGTACGCCATGCCGATGTTGTTCCAGACAATTGCGGATTTCAGATCGCTTTGCTGGTAAGCGGTAATGGCTGCGGCATACTCTCCGCGGGCCATCAAAATATCGGCCTTCTTCTCGGCCGGCATCTCTTCCAGGGCGAGGGTCTTGCGGACGGTAGTCGAGGTGTTTTGGGGAGGGCTGCTTGTGGTCTGAGCTGCAGGTGGTTGGCCGGCACACAGCCCGGCCGTAGTGGACGCAAGGACGGCGACTGCGAACCATAGTTTGACGTGGAAGAGCGGCCTACTGGGAATCTCACCCATGACTCGCCTCCTTAGCATGCAGCACTTCGGACTGCGGCGATGCAATCCGTCTCCTATTCTCCCCCCGGGAATAGGCGTCGGCAATATCCAATTACAAATAAATAGTCATAGCCAGCCGGGTTTCCGGCGACTCGGAGGATCTGGCTCAGTTGGCTCCTCGGCCTAAACAGCCGCCCCTAAAACCGGGTCAAAGCCCCGCCGCAATTCAGAGCAGCACACCTATCCCATTGAATTGACTTGCCTTTTCGGCGGCTTACTGCCTATGATCCAGTGCCTTGACGGAAGACGGACCTAGGAGGGTCCGTCTCATCGCTGGACCAAAGGGAAGCTTGTTCATCTCGTGTAAAGGATCTGGAGGATCATGCTACTTCGCTCAAAAATCCCTGCCATCGGGCTACTCGTTCTGGCCGCCATCACTAAGGGCGATCTGATCGCGCAAAGTACCGCAGTCCCCACCATGACGCTGCTGGTCGATGAGACGCAACCCTTCCGGCGCATTGCTTTTGTGCATGAGGAAATTCGGGTGCAACCGGGACCCCTCGCACTCGCGTATCCACGCTGGATTCCAGGCGAACACGGACCAACTGGCCCCATTCAAAACCTGGCGGCGATCCGGGTGCGTTCCGGAGAAGTTACCCTGCCCTGGACCAGGGACCCGGACGACATCAACACGATCAAAATCGATGTGCCCCCCAACACCAGCAAGGTCACCGTCGACTTCGATACGTTGCTGGAAAATACCATCTCCGATCATCAAATCCTGCTTGCCTGGAACACTTCTGTTCTCTACCCGCGAGGCATCGATAAACGCGAAATGATGATCGAGCCTTCTCTTCTTCTTCCGCCCAGCTGGAAGCAAGGCAGCTCCATGTCCGTCACCCACCAGGCTGGGAACCGGGTGACGTTTGCCCCCACGTCTCTCGAACGCTTGATCGATTCCCCGGTGCTCGCCGGGGAGTTTTTTCGAGCCGTGCCGCTGTCATCAAAGTGGCCGGCGGAACTCGACTTTACCGGGGATAGCCAATCGGCCATCGATACGGCGGACGACGCTCACGCCTTCTCTATCTTTGCCAAGCTGATCGATCAGGACCAGGCTATGTTCGGCTTCCGCCACTGGCAAACGATGCACCTGCTCGTCTCCCAGAGTGACGCGCTTCCCTACGACGGACTGGAGCATGAGGATTCTCCGTGGGATGCGATCGGTGACGCAGGCCTCTCGAAAAAAGAGGACTTGGAACGATTTGGCTTTCCGCTCCTGGCGCATGAGCAATCCCACTCCTGGGACGGTAAATACCGGCGGCCGGGAGAGTTGTATTCGAAGCCCGACTATCAAGGCCCTGAACGAACAACGTTGCTGTGGGTGTATGAAGGCCTAAATGAATACATCGGCATGCTGCTGGCCACACGCGCCGGCTTCAACGACTCTGCGTACATGCGTGATTATCTCGGGCGTATCGCTTCCGACTACGCGCACGAGGCCGGGCGCGCGACCACACCCCTCGTCGATACGGCCGCGCAGGATTGGGTATTACGCTCCGTCCACGGAGGATGGTATGCGTTGCGCCGCGGCCAGGACTACTACGATGAGGGCGCGCTGATGTGGCTGCACGCCGATACCTTGATACGCGAACAGACGAACGACCGGGTTACGCTGGACGACTTTCTGCGCAGCTTCCTCGGCCAGCGCGACACCGGTCCGATCGTCGTTCCCTATACCCGGACCGACGTAGAAGCATCGCTTGCGGCCATTTGTCCTTACGACTGGCACAGCTTCTTCGAAAAGTATGTCTACCAGATAAACAGTGCACCACCGATGGAGGGGCTTGAGGCCGCGGGTTGGCGCGTGGTTTATAACGCAACCCCGAACAACAAGCCTTTCTATGCCGATCTCCCGGAGGCTCCCACGTATTTTTCAACTGCATCGATTGGCATCGATCTGCAGAAGGATGGAACGATTTCCGAAGTGTTTCCGGGTACCCCAGCGTACGACGCCGGATTGGGACCGAGCATGAAGGTGGTGGCAGTCGATGGAACTGCATATTCTCCCGAAGTGTTGTCCGCATCCATTGCACACCCTCGAGACGGCAAGATCTCGTTGGTTGTTCGCAACTTTGACACTGTAGAAACGCGGGTGGTTCCATACGCCGGAGGACTGCGGTATCCGCACCTGGAACGGATACCCGGAACTCACGATTACCTGAGCGAGATCCTGTCGCCGCGTAGCGAGCAGGGGAAGTAGGCTTCGTTTACTTATCCAAATGGAGCCGTTGGATTTCAGCGCTCCATTCTGCTACCCAGGCCCGCTTGGTGGTGTCGTCGAGCCAGGACGCTCGCAGACCATTCAGGGCCACTTCCCCTAGTTGTTGTGGGGTGCAACCCATATGCCGCGCAACCAGCAAATATTCGTTGTTGAGGTCGGTGCGGAACAGGGCGGGATCGTCGGTATTGATCACGATATTGAGCCCGGAGTTCACCATGCGGCGGATCGCATGGTCGGGGGAAGCGAGATCGCGGAATGAAGTGGTGAAGGTAGTTGTCGTGGGGCAGACGGTGAAGAAGACGCCGTGGTCGCGGCACGCAGCCACCAGTGCCGGATCGTCGACCACGTGGTAGCCGTGATCGATGCGGTCGCAGCGCAGCAAATCGAGCGAATCGCCGACATGGGCGGACGGTCCGTTCTCTCCGGCATGCGCGGTCACGCGCAGACCTGCATTCCTGGCGCGCCGATAGACTTCAGCATACAAAGCGGGAGGATTGCCAACCTCGTTGTAATCGAGGCCCAGTCCGATCACTTCGTCGCGCCGGTCGGAGAGCACAAGATCGAGGAATTGAAGGCTGACGTCCGGCCCCAACTCGCGGTTCAGAGCGGGGATTAGCCGTGACTGAACCCCGTGGTCACGCGTGGCATCGCGCATAGCCGCGACGATGCCATCCAGCATGGTGCCGTACGCCACCCCATGATGGGCCTGCGGGCTGAAGAAGAATTCGACGTAGCGCGCACCGTTGCCGGCGCAGCGCGCAAGCATCTCGTAGGTCACGCGGTGGAAGTCGTCAGAATCGACGATCGAGCTGCAGATGATGTCATAGGCTTTGAGAAATGCGCCCAGGTCCGCGAAGTCGAAGAGCTTCGATGCATCTTCGAAATCGTGCCTCGCCAGGCCGTGCTTTTTTGCCAGCTCGATGGCCGTGGTTGCGGCAACTGCTCCCTCCAGATGCAAGTGCAACTCGGCCTTCGGCAACGCCTGCACAAACTTTTCGATATTCACTGGGTCCGCTCCTTCAACCGATAATCCTACTTGCGGAGAATACTGGCTGGGCGCTAGACCGACGGTTTTATCACTCTGTCGACAGGAGAACGTCGAGGTTCGTGGTATCCCACATCCCGCGAAAAACGAGCGAGATATGGGCCACCCGTCGTTCCGTGGCGAGGAGAGATCCCAACCTTACCGATGCTACAATTTGACCCCATGACTGAGCTTCCCGTGATCGATGTTTCGGGGCTGGCTTCCACTGAGCTCTCCGCACGCGCCGGAGTCGCCGCAGAATTGGGCCGTGCCTGCCGCGAGATCGGCTTCTTCTACGTGGTCAATCATGGCATCCAGCAGGCAACGCGGGATGCCATGATTGCGGCTTCGCGGGAATTCTTTGCCTTACCCATTACGGTCAAGCAGGAATACTCGATCAAGCGCTCGCCTCATAACCGGGGCTATGTTGCGCTCGAGGGTGAACGCCTCGACGACCGAGCGGCCCAGTCCGACTACAAGGAAGCGTTCAATATCGGCCTCGAGCTTGCCGCCGACCATCCTGAGGTAGTGGCGGGTAAGCCATTCCGGGGGGTCAACCTTTGGCCGGCGCTTCCTCATTGGCGAGAGACCGTTCTGGCCTACTACGACGCGTGCTGGGCACTGGGCCGCCGCATCCACCATGGCTTTGCGCTCGACCTGGGCATTGCAGAGACTTTTTTCGAAGACAAGCTCGACGCGCCTCTGGCCACGCTGCGCATGCTGCACTATCCGGCGCGGCCGAACGGCAAGGAGCGAGCTCCCGACAGCGGAGCCGGCATGCACACCGACTACGGCAACCTCACCATCCTCGCCACCGATGGCGTAGCCGGACTACAGGTACGCGCCCGAAACGGCGATTGGCTCGATGCACCGCACATCCCGGGCGCATTCGTTTGCAACATCGGTGATTGCCTGATGCGCTGGACCAACGATGTCTACATTTCCACTCCGCACCGGGTCGCGATCCCTGTCCAGGATCGCTATTCGGTGGCATTCTTCCTCGATCCGAACCCTGATGCTCGCGTCGAAGTGCTGCAAAGTTGCATCGCACCTGGCGCAGCGTCCAAATATCAGCCCACCAGCGGCGCCGACTATCTGCGCGAGCGGCTCACGGCCACCTACGATCATTTGAAAGCATAATCACCTGTGCGGAATCAGCAGCGGCGGCATGGGGAATTCATGAGGGGGTGTCGCCTTCATGAGCTGGGTGATGAAGTAGTCCCATCGGCGCCGCATCATGTACGCACCGGCGTCGGGGCCGTAGGAATGGTGCGCCTGGGGAAAGACCACCAGGTCGAAATCCTTGTTCGCCTTTACCAGCGCATCGATCAGGAGCATGGTGATCGATACGGGCACGTTATCGTCCAACATTCCGTGGGCCAGCATGAGCTTGCCCTTCAGGTTCCCGGCGAAGCTCGCGTTTGCCTGCGAGTCGTAGTTGGTAGTTCCGTCCGCGTTCGTCTTCAGCAGGCCGACCCACTTCTCATCCCAATCATCTTCATAGTTCCGGTTTTCATGGTTACCGCTCTCCGCAATCCCGACCTTGACGAAGTCGGGGAAGTGAAGCATGGTTGCCACCGTAGCATTGCCACCGCCTGAGTGGCCCCACATGCCGACCCGGTCGAGGTCGATCCACGCATAACGCTGGGCAAGCTCCTTGACGCCGCTGATCTGATCCGGAATCGCATTCATGCCAATGTCTTTGAGATATTCGTCATGAAAGGCCTTGGACCGCTTGGGGTTTCCCATGCCTTCGATCTCGATCACGGTGAAGCCAAGCTCAGCGAGCGAATTGCAATCCGCGCGAGAGGCTTGAAATGAGTGCGTGCCGAACGAACCCCCTTGCGGGCCGGGATAGATGTAATCGATGATCGGGTATTTCCGCGACGGGTCAAGGTGGGCGGGCCGGAAGAGGAGTCCATAGACGTCGGTCTTACCATCGTGCCCTTTCACGTGAAAGGTTTCCGGCGCGATCCATCCCGCAGCCTTGAGGCGCACGATGTCGCCGTGCGCCATCTCTTCGATTACCTGCCCGGACTGATCGCGCAACACCAGGACCTGCGGCGTTTGCGGCGTGGAATAACAATCGACGATGAATTTTCCGTCGCCGGAAACAGTAGCCACGTGATCGGCATCTTCGGTGGTGAGCAACTTCAAGTGCTTGCCATCGAGGTTCGCGCTGTAGATCCGCCGGTAGTAGGGGTCTTCTGATGGCTCGCGCCCGGTGCCGGCCAGGATCATATCGCCCGTGGTCTGGTCTACATGCAGGACCTCATCGACGTTCCAGGCGCCGTCGGTGACCGCATGCTTCAACTTCCCTGTGCCGGCGTCGTATAGATACAGATTTCCCCAGTTCTCCCGTTGCGAGAACCAGAGAATTTCGTTTCTCCTGGAGAGATAGCGCCAGTTCACATGTTTGTAGCCGCTTTCGAAGAAGGTGGGGACCGTCTCCGTGAATACGTCGCGAACCGCGCCGGTCGCCGCATCCGCGATACGCATGTTTTCTACTTTGTGATCGCGCGAGGTAGAAACAAAAGCCAGCGTCTTGCCATCCTCTGCCCACTGCACGTCTTCCCATGAACCGTCACAAATGAGGTGGTCGCACAGAGTCGAGCGATGCTGGTCCGGCGGCATCTTCAATCGCGTGACCTTTGCTGTTTCCACATTGATGATGACGCGCTCAATCATGGTCACGTCCTTGTCGCCCACCAGCGGATATTTCCACGCTTCCAGATGAGGATGTCCAATGCGGGAGGTGACCGTGTACATCTCGCCGGTCTTGCGTTGATCCTGTTGAAAGGTTGCGATCTTCCTGGAATCGGGTGACCAGACGACAATCGCGTGTTCGCTGTGGGTCCAGCCTGCGTTGTCGGTCGCGTATCCGTAATCTTTCACGCCATCCTTGGTGAGTTGTTTTTCGGCGCCGGTTGCGATGTCGCGCACCCAAAGGTTCCAATCGCGGAGGAAGACCGCGCGGCGTCCGTCTGGGGAGAAATCGGCGAGGGAGGCGTCGCTTAAGCTGGGCTTTGGCGTTCCGGCGGGCCCGGCCAGTTCCAGGGAGCAGTGATACTCAGCTCCAAGTGCGCATTTGTATCGCGTGTCATCGATCGTTATCCTTGCGCTGCGTCCATCCTCGAGCAAATCAAACTCATCGGGATGAATGCGCTTTGGATCCGTCTCATCCAGGCCTGCCGCGTGCAGGGCCGCGGCCATGCGTAGCGAGTCGTACGCGGCGGACTTGGTTCGCGTGGACGCATCGGCGACCATGAGCGTTGGCAAGCCATTTTCGCTGTCGAGGTACCAAAAGCGGTCGCCGCCGATAAAAGTGGCGTCTTTGACCGCATGATCCACCAGCGAAATGGTGGCTGCGTTGAGCAGATTGGCGGCCCGGCTGTAATCATCGAATGTATAGACGCGGCCGGTTTGCGCCTGCGCCACTATGGACGTTAGAACTACGGCTGCCGGAATCATGTTTGAGACCAGGCGGGACAATGAGTTCGAATTCATCAAACGCTGCTTCCTTCGGATGGGGAATGGACCGTTGACACGTGAACACATGGTATATGGAGCCCACTGTCGTAGTTGCGTCAGCGGGGGATGGGAAGTCATAGAACAGAGAAAGCATCTTTTCCCGCAGACTCGATGCGACTCGAAACAATCGGAACAAACGTACCTCAGGGGCTAAAGCCCTCATTGGCTGCTTTTCTTGCGGCACGGCTGAAGCCGTGCCCTTTGTCAGCAGACGTCTTCCCATCAGGGGGGCCAACGTCGCTCTGTCAAACGGAGAACGCAGATCGCTGCGCTCTCTAGAAAAACATTTCCACGAAAGGTCCGCGGAACTGCAGATCCCTCGGCTTCCCCAGATTTCCTGTCGAGAGTTGCGGCTTCGGTCGACTGCATGTGCTTCTCTTTAAGGAGAAGCACATAAGCGGCACCGGCGAGAGCGGTGAAGTAGGAAATCCGGGTACGCCGGGATGACAAAGGAAAGGGCAACGGTTTCGTAAGGAGTGGTCTGCTGGACCGAGGCGTTTTTCACCACCCTTGGTAGATGGCAGGCCCATGTCTCCTCCGGTCGAGATAGCAGCCTTCAATCCTCCCGCAAGGCTTGCATCGGCTCGATGGAAGCGGCTTTACGCGCGGGGAGTAGAGCAGCGATGAGCCCGATGATCGAGAGCACCACGACTACCGATACATAGGTCAACACATCCAGTGGCTGCACCTGGTACAGGAAGCTTTTTACCCAGCGGCCCGTCGCGATCGCCAGGAGAAGGCCCACACCGAGCCCCACCCCAATGACTATCGAGCCTTGCCGCAGGATCAGTTGGGCAACACTGCGCCGCGTCGCGCCCAGCGCCATGCGAACGCCGATTTCGCGCCGGCGATAACTCACCAGTTGCGACAACACTCCATACAGTCCGGCAATCACCATCGCAATGGCGAGTCCGGCGAACGAAGCTACCAGATACAAACCTAACTTCTGGCTGAAGGTGTTCTGCCGCACTGCCTCCTCCAGCGTTTGAAAATCTTCCACGGCCAAACCAGGAGCAACCTGGTGAAAGACAGATCGCATCTCGGCCGCGACTGGAATGTCGCCGCGGGTCCTCACTACAAAGCTCACGACCGTCTTCAAAAGCGCCTGGTAGAAAAGGGAGGTGGTTGGGATTTGATGCTGCGACAACAGGATGAATGGTTGAACGGCTCCCCCCACGTTGCTGTCCACCTGGTCGGCAAGTACACCCACAATGGTGTACGGCGCGATCATCCCCGTATTCTTGCCGCCCAGGTCGATTTGCTTCTGCAGAGGATCCTGGGCTGCGAAGTACTTGCTGGCGAAGGCCTGGTTGACGACCGCGACAAATGGGGTTGTTCCCACATCAGCGTCGCTGATCATACGGCCGCGCAGGACCGGGGTGCCCATGGTCCGAGCGTAGTCCCCGCTCACGGCGCTGATACGAGCCCCGGGCCTATTTGCCGGATCCTTTGCTTGCCCTCGAATCTCAAAGCTGGTGTGCATATCAACACCAGACAAGGGCGGCGAAGTGATCAAGGCTGCGCTCTCAATGCCGGGTACTTGACGTACGCGGTCCAGCACTGGCTGGTAGGTAAGCGTGGCAACAGAAGGCGGGGTGTTCCCCCCAACCTCGGAGACGGCCATGCCAGAAAAACCTGCGGCATCGGCAGGCATCGCGGTGAACTTGGTTACGCGCGCCGCGTCGAATCCGAGCTGCGATTTCTCGAGGTTCCAAAGGGTGTGAAACAGCAGTCCGGTCCCCACCAGCAGCAACGTGGAAAGAGCCACCTCGCCTGCAACCAGCCCTCCACTCAGTTTGCCGCTCACCGAGTGTGACCCAAGACCGCGGGAAGCCGACTGCAACGCAGCCTGCGGGTTGGAACGCGCCACCACCAGCGCCGGCAGCAACGAAGACAATGCAGTGACGACGATGGCAATCGCGGCCAGCACCAGCACCACTGTCCAGTGGATCGCGATCGAATCGGCGCGAGGGATGGTTCCCTCCGGCAGCTTGCTTACGGCAATCATGGCGGCGCGGGCCAGCATCACTCCTACACCGCAACCGATCAGGCTCAACAACAATCCCTCGGATAACATCTGCCGCGCCAGCCGCCACCGGCCTGCCCCCAGCGCCGCCCGCACGGCAAACTCTTGTTGGCGGCCCAACCACCGCGCAATCAGCAGATTGGAAACGTTGGCGCAGGCGATCACCAACACCAGGGCCAGCGCTCCGAACAGTCCGTAGAGAACCGGGCGTACTGGCCCGGTCAGCACTTCCTGGTACGGGGTGGCACGAAATCGAATCACGTCACCGCTATCTTTCGCCGGGATATGCGCTCCGATCGCATCCAGCTCCTGCTGCGCCTGCAAGATGCTGACTCCGGGTCGAAGATCAGCCACCACGTTGAAGAAGTGATAGCCTCTGTCCTTTAACATCTCTCCCGTAGGCTGTACGGGCAGCCACACTCCCTTTTGCAGGTCCGGACCCATCTCTTCGGGAAAGTGAAACGAACTCGGCATCACCCCTATTACCGTGTGCTGGGCGCCCCCGATTTTCACCACCTTGCCGACGATGCCGCGGTCCGCACCAAAGGTCTGGCGCCATAAGCCTTCCGACAGCAGCACGACGGGCGGCCCACTGGTTTGGCCCTCGGCGTCGGTGAACGTGCGGCCCAGCAATGGATGCGCACCAAGCATGGAGAACAAATTCGTCGTCACCCGCGGGGCGACCACGCTTTGCGAGCCGTCCTTGCCCTCCACCACGCTTACGTCCTCGGAGTATCCCGCTGCATACTCCAAGAGCTTCGATTGGGCGGCGATGTCGCGGTAATTCAGCCACGAGGTAGACTCAAACCCCGGCTTGTCGCCGGCAGGTCCGATAAAGACCAATCGATTGGCGTGCGCATAAGGGAGCGGACGCAGCAGCACACTCTCCACAATGGTGAAGATCGCCGTATTTGCCCCAATGCCCAATGTCAGTGATAGAAGGGCGAGCACGGTCAGCCCGGGAGTCTTGCGCAGTTGGCGTAGCGCATAGCGCGAATCGTTTAATAGAGTTTGCATAGAACCCCCTGAAGACAACCCTAGTCCTGCTCGCCGAGCGTTTGCGCATAAGTCTTGCCATAGGGATAAAAGAGCTCTTTGCGCCCTTCCTTCCACGCGGCCCGCATTTCCGGCGTTGTAATATCCCAGTCTGGCCGGCACTTCCGCGTGACGGCACGCAGGTCCTGACGTAGATCTTCCATCGTCGGGCGGCCGAAGAACCAATAGCCGTTGTAGACCTTGTAGACAATCAGCCCCGGCTCGAGAACGATCACATGAGGAATCATTGGATTGTTGGCTGGGTCGGTGTATTCGGCGATGTCCAGATCCTTTTGCACCATTCGTCCCGGATCCGAGAGGAACGGCCAGTGAGCGCCGACGCCGGTGCGGTACTCGTTCGTAACCGTGATGTTGTCGGTGCTGATCGTGACCAGACGGCAATATCCAACTTCCATCTCACGGTGCAGCTGGACGAGTAGTTCTCCTTGCCGCCGGTCCTTGGGGCAAAAACCTCCGCGGCTCAGTGACAGAACCATCGGATGCGGCCCCTGCAACTCCGAGAGCTTGCGGCGCTTCGCGGTGTGGTCGCTCAGTTGGTAGTCAGGAAAGGGCGCTCCGGGAACGATGTCGGATCTCATGAAACATCTACCTCCAGACTTGCGTGGTTGACCTGGCGCTTCGAGTCTATCGCGGTTCGCGAATCAAACGATTTTCTGTCAAACGTGGATAAGGATTCGGGCGGCTCGGATTAAGTGTCAAACTTTTCCACTCAAAATCTAACCTTTTACGAATCACGACAGGCGTGAGAAGAATCTGCTTCAGTGTAATGGCAAATGGAGGCCCTCAGAATGGCTAGCAGAAAGACAGTCATCGTAACCGGCGCCTCACAAGGAATCGGAGCGGCCATCGTCCAGGCCTTTCTGGATCGGGGCTACAACGTCGCTGCTACCTCGCGCGGCATGACCAAGGCCGGGTTCGTGCCTTCATCGACCCTGGCACTCGTCGACGGAGACATCGGCCACGCAGCGACGGCGGAAAAGGTTGCAAAAACCGCAATCGATCAGTTCGGCTCGATCGACCATGTTGTCAATAACGCCGGCATCTTCTCCGCGAAGCCCTTCACGGAATACACCATCGAAGAGTTCGACCAGTTTGTTTCCACCAACCTCGTCGGTTTCATTTTCATCACCCAGGCAGCAGTCAAGCAGATGTTGCTGCAGGGCACCGGGGGCAGCGTCACCACGATCACGGCCGCGCTGGCGGATAACCCCATCGCCGGAGTCCCGGCGTCCATTCCAATGATCACCAAGGGCGGACTGAATGCGATCACCATCAGTCTCGCCAGCGAATACGCGAAAAACAATATCCGCTTCAACGCGGTCGCCCCGGGCGTGGTCGATACCCCACTCCACAAAGACAATCCGAAGAACTTGCTCGAGAACCTCAACCCCATGGGTTCGGTCAGCGACTCAAAGGATATTGCGGACGCGGTGGTTTATCTTACGGAAGCTCGTCATGTTACCGGGGAGGTGCTGCACGTGGACGGCGGTGCGCACGCGGGCCGGTGGTAAGCACACAGGATTCCCTGGCGGGCGGCGCGGATCGCCGGCTGCAGGAACTGGGTATTCAGCTTCCGGCCCCTCCGACACCGTTCGGCACTTACGTCGAGACGGTACAGACCGGTAACCTGCTCTTTTTTAGCGGGATGCTCCCGGTTGTCGACCACAAGCCGAAGTATGTCGGCAGGCTGGGAAAAGAGCTCGACGTCGAGGCTGGACGAGACGCCGCCTACACTGCGGCTTTGAGTGTCCTCGCGGCGGCAAAAAAGCATTTGGGCTCGCTCGACCGGGTGACTCGCGTTGTCCGGCTCGGCGTCTTCATAGCAACCTATGGGGATTTTTTCGATCAGCCCAGGGTCGCGGATGCCGTCTCTGACCTGTTTCGCGATGTCTTCGGCATCGAAAAAACATCCGTTCGGCTGATCATCGGTGTCGCCAGCCTTCCTTATGGCATGCCGATAGAACTCGACGTGGTATTTGAAGTCGCATGAAGACGTCGATCCATCGGACCCTGGCGAGCGTGGCCATCTTGCTCGCCATCACCTTGGGCGTGAATGCCCAGACAAAGGACAAAATCATGGAACAGCCGGTCCTCTATCGCACAGTAAAGGTCGATGGACTCTCTATCTTCTACCGGGAGGCGGGGCCCAAGGATGCTCCCACGATTCTTTTGCTGCACGGGCTTCCGTCCTCGTCGCGAATGTTTCAGCCGCTGCTGACCAGGCTGGCAGATAACTACCACCTGGTTGCTCCTGATTATCCCGGCTTCGGACACAGCGACTGGCCGGACCCCACACAGTTCTCCTACACTTTCGACCACATCGCATCGGTGATGGATGGCTTCACACAAGCTCTGGGCTTATCGCACTACACCCTCTATATGCAGGACTACGGAGGACCGGTCGGCTTTCGCATGGCGCTGGCCCACCCGGAACGGGTGAACGCTCTCATCGTTCAGGATGCGGTCGCCCACAACGAAGGCCTGGGTGCGAACTGGGCGACACGGCGGGCATTCTGGGCGGATCGTCCTGCGTACGAAGAAGCGCTGCGCAAAAACCTGCTTTCGCTGGCAACTACGAAGACGCGCCATGTCGGAGACGATCCGAACACTGAGCTCTATGACCCGGACCTCTGGACGGATGAGTACGCTTTTCTGAACACGCCGGGACAAGCACAGATTCAAAGTGACCTGTTCTATGACTACCGCACTAATGTGGATGCGTATCCAACCTGGCAGGCGTGGATGCGGAAGACCCAGCCCAAGCTTCTAATTATTTGGGGCAAGCACGATCTCTCGTTCGACCTGGGCGAGCCGGAACGCTACCGGAAGGACGTACCGAACGCAGAGGTCCACGTGCTCGAGGCGGGACACTTCGCACTTGATACGAAAGCAGGTGAGATTGCGGCCCTGGTTCGTTCATTTATGGACACCCGGAAGTGAAAAGCAAGGACTCCTTGCTCTCATCGGCGGACTGCTAAAGTAGTGATACGGCCACATAGCATCTCGAGTCGTCCACCGGAGTCCGGCGCCCATGGAGAGTCCCGCTGCGAGCTTGCATCCTGATCCTTATACGGGTGCCTCGCCCGTCGACAAACGAAAACGCCGCCCCTGGCTTGGCATCGTTCTTATAGGCCTGCTCATCGGCGGCGTGGTACTGCTGATTGCCCACAAACCCAAGCCCAAACCCGACCAGAGCGCTCTGACTCAGGCTCCCACCGTCACCATCAAGGCGGCCACGGTTCGCGAGGGGGACATGGGCATCCACGTCGACGCTCTCGGCACCGTCACCCCCATCTCGACCGTTAGCCTCTATAGCCAGGTCACCGGACGGGTGGTCGCGGTCAACTATCGTGAAGGGCAGATGGTCCGCAAAGGTCAGTCGCTCATTGAAATCGACCCCCGGCCCTACGAAGCCCAGCTGAAACAGGCGGAAGGCACCCTGCAGCACGACCAGGGATTACTCAAGCAGGCCGAGATCGATCTGGTCCGCTACCAGAAAGCCGTGGCGCGGGACGCCATCGCCCACCAGACCCTGGATGACCAGGAGCAGGCGGTCGAGCAATACAAGGGCACGGTCAAGAACGATGAAGGCCAGGTCGAGTATCAGCAGGTCCAACTCAGCTATTGTCATATCACCGCACCTGCTTCTGGCCGTATGGGCTTACGACTCATCGACCCGGGGAACACTGTCTTTGCCGGCAACTCAAATGCACTCGCCGTAGTGACACAATTGCAGCCGATTACCGTTGTCTTCAACGTAGCCGAGGACAACCTTTCCCAGGTGCGGTCGCAGATTCTCCGCCGCACGGCACTGCCGGTCGACGCTTTCGACCGCTCGCAGATGAACAAGATCGCCACCGGCCATCTGCTCACCATCGACAACCAGGTCGACACCACCACCGGCACGATTCGCTTCCGCGCTGAGTTCGACAATCGGGATCTCGCCCTCTATCCCAACCAATTCGTGAATGCCCGCCTGCTCGTGAGCACGCTGCGTGACACCCTGCTGATCCCCAGTGCGGCCGTCCAGCGTAACGGCGTGCAGGCTTTTGTTTACAAGGTGAACAGTAACCACACCGTATCAACCCAGAACATTGTCGAGCAGACCACCGATGGCACTACGTCTGCGGTCCAGGGGCTCAACCCGGGCGACACAGTCTCGATTACCGGCTTTGACAAACTGCAGGACGGCACCAAGGTCGAAATCGAAGATTCTCCGCAAGAAGCCGCGGGCACCTTGGACGGAAAGAGTGCCGCCGGGCAAACCCGTTGAACCCGTCGCGCATTTTTGTCGTTCGGCCCGTCGCCACCGCACTGCTAATGGTGGCGATCCTGGTCGTTGGTCTCGCCTCCTACACGCAGCTCCCGGTCTCTGCGTTGCCGGAAGCCGACTACCCCACCATCCAGGTGCAGACCTTCTATCCCGGCGCCAGCCCGCAGGTGATGTCGTCCGCCGTGACCGCGCCGCTGGAGCGCCAGTTTGGCCAGGTAGCCGGGCTCTCGCAAATGACCTCCACCAGCTCCGATGGCAGCTCGGTCATCGTGCTGCAGTTTTCGCTGAACCTCAACATTGACGTCGCCGAACAGGAAGTGCAGGCCGCCATCAACGCGGCGCAAGGGTACCTGCCCACCGACCTGCCTGTGCCGCCCGTCTACAGCAAGTCCAATCCTGCGGATGCACCTGTTCTAACGCTCGCGCTCACTTCGAACGCCATGGCGCTCTCGCGGGTCGAAGACCTGGTCGATACTCGCCTCGCTCCCAAGATTTCGCAGCTCAGCGGCGTGGGCCTGGTCACCATCAGCGGCGGACAGAAGCCTGCTGTCCGCGTGCAAGCCAACCCCACCGCTCTCGCTGCCTACGGCATCAACCTGGAAGACCTGCGCAATGCGCTCACCGCCCAAAGCGTGAACTCCGCCAAGGGCAGTTTCGACGGGCCGGCGCAGAATTTTCAAATCAATGCCGATGATCAGCTGCTCTCGAGCAAAGGCTACAAGGATCTCGTCGTCGCTTACAAGAACGGCGCCCCGGTCATGCTCACCGACGTAGCCAAGGTGAGTGACGGTATCGAAAACAGCAAGCTGGCTGCCTGGATGAATGAAACCCCGGCCGTCATTGTCAACATCCAGCGCCAGCCCGGGGCCAATACCATCCAGGTGGTCGAAAGTATCGAAGAGCTGCTGCCCAAGCTCCAGGCTACGCTTCCCGCCGCCGTCAAACTCACGGTGCTGACCGATCGCACGAATACCATTCGTGCCTCGGTCCGCGACGTCGAGTTTGAACTGATGCTCACCATTGCACTCGTGGTCACGGTGATCTTTCTCTTCCTGCGCAACCTTTCCGCGACCATCATCCCCAGCGTCGCGGTGCCGCTGTCTCTGATCGGCACCTTCGTGGTGATGCAGGCCCTGGGGTATAGCCTCAACAACCTCACCCTGATGGCCTTTACCATTTCGACCGGCTTCGTCGTCGACGACGCCATCGTGATGCTCGAGAACATCTCCCGCTATCTGGAAGAAGGCTATACGCCGATGCAAGCCGCCCTCCAGGGCGCACAGCAGATCGGCTTCACCATCATCTCCCTCACCATCTCGCTGATTGCGGTGCTGATCCCGCTGCTCTTTATGGGCGACATTGTCGGCCGCCTGTTTCGTGAGTTCGCCGTTACCCTGAGCGTCACCATTCTCATCTCCGCTTTCGTGTCGCTTACCCTGACGCCGATGATGGCCGCGCGGATCTTGCGCCATACGCCAGAGGCTGAGCAAACCCGCTTCTACCATTACACCGAAGGCCTCTTCAAACGAGTCATTGCCGCCTATGGCCGCAGCCTCCGCTGGGTGTTCCGCTTCGAAATACCGATGCTTCTGATCGCGGCCGCCATGCTCGTGCTCACCATTGTTCTCTATATCGAGATCCCGAAAGGCTTCTTCCCCACCCAGGACACAGGCATCATTCAGGGCATTTCGCAGGCTCCGGAATCTATTTCCTTCGCCGCCATGTCGCGCAAGCAACAGCAACTGGCCCACGAAATCCTGAAGGACCCGGCGGTGCAAAGCCTGTCCTCTTTCATCGGCGCCGATGGCGTGAATACCACGCTCAATAGCGGGCGCATCCAGATCAACCTCAAAGATGCCGCCGTTCGCGGCCTTACCGCAAGCCAGGTCATCCGCCGTCTCGATCGAAATCTCCGCAGTGTGCCCGGCATTCAGCTCTTCATGCAGCCGGTGCAGGATCTGACCGTCGACGACCGCGCCAGCCGCACCGAATACCAATACACCCTGGAAGATCCCGACCCGGCCGAGCTCGGCATCTGGACCGGCAAGCTGGTCCAGGCCATGCGCCAGCTTCCGGAGCTGCGTGACGTGGCCACGGATGATCAGCCCAACGGCGTGACCGCACAGCTCGCCATCGATCGCGCCACCGCATCGCGCATGAATATCACCGCCGATACCGTCGACTCCACACTGTATGACGCCTTCGGCCAACGCCAGATAAGCACCCTCTATACCCAGTCAAACCAGTACCACGTGATCCTCGAAGCCGTGCCCGAGTTCCAGAGGGATCCACGGAAACTCGATAGCCTCTACGTCCAGGGAGCAGCCAACACCACCACTGCCGGCGCGGCCGCCTCCACTTCCGGAAGAAGCACTGCCGCCGCTAATCCAGTGACGACTCTCGTCGCCTCTTCCAAGCCGAACTCCTCCACCACCCAGGGCACACAGCTTTCCTCTGCCTCCGGCAGCAGTTCGTCTGCCTCGTTAACCACGCAGAGCAATACGGTCACGAATACGTCGAGCACCGCATCGCCCACCGGCTCCAATCTGTCCACCGGCACACCGACCAATGCCCTGTCGTCGACCTCCGGTGGCTCAACATCCTCGTCCGCGTCGAGCACCCAGACCTCGGGGCAGGCTTCCGCCGGGGGCTCCGCCTCCACCAGCACCATGCCCACACCGGTGCCACTTTCCGCATTTACGCATTTCGAGATAAAGCCTTCGCCACTCACCATCTCGCACCAGGGTCAGTTTCCCGTGGTAACCGTATCCTTCAATGTTGCGGAAGGCTCCTCGCTCGGCCAGGCAGTCGACGCGGTCAACCGGGCGCAAGCAAACCTGCATATGCCGGCCAGCGTAATCATTGGCTTTCAGGGGACCGCCGCTGCCTACACCGCCATCGGCGGCAACGAAGCGCTGCTCATCATGGCGGCCCTGCTCGCGGTCTACATCGTGCTCGGCGTGCTTTACGAGAGCTTCATCCACCCGCTCACCATTCTCTCCACGCTGCCCTCCGCCGGCGTGGGCGCACTACTCGCGCTGCGCCTCTACGGCCAGTCGCTCGACATCATCGCCGTCATCGGCATCATCCTGCTCATTGGTATCGTGAAGAAGAACGGGATCATGATTGTCGATTTTGCCCTCGAAGCCGAGCGGCTACACGGCAAGAACTCCGTCGAGGCCATCTATGAAGCCTCATTGCTGCGCTTCCGTCCCATCCTCATGACCACGCTGGCCGCGCTGTTCGCCGGGATCCCGTTGGCCTTTGGCTCGGGTATCGGTTCTGAGCTGCGGCGGCCCTTGGGCATCGCGATGGTCGGCGGATTGCTGGTCAGCCAGGTACTCACCCTCTACACCACGCCCATCATCTATATCTTCTTTGACCGGATTGCTACCCGCTTTTCGGGCAAGCCCCGTGCTACGGTCGCCGATCCAAATTCGGGGGCTGCGGGCGCATGAACATTTCCGCTCCCTTCGTTCGCCGGCCCGTGGCCACCACTTTGCTCACCATCGCGGTCACGCTCGCGGGCTTGCTGGCCTTTTTCAATCTGCCGGTTTCTTCGCTGCCCCAGATCGATTTCGCAACCATCACCGTGGCCACTGCTCTGCCCGGCGCCAGCCCCGAAGTGATGGCTTCTTCGGTAGCCACTCCGCTCGAGCGCCAATTTGGGCATATTGCCGGGGTCAGCCAAATGACCTCTTCCAGCACGCTCGGCGTCTGCTCGGTGATCCTGCAGTTCGACCTCAGCCGCGATGTCGACGGCGCAGCCCGCGATGTGGAAGCTGCCATCAACGCCGCTCGCACTTACTTGCCGGCAAACCTTCCTGCCAACCCCCAATATCGAAAGATCAACTCCGCTTTAGCCCCTGTGATGGTGCTCGACCTCACTTCTCCCACCCGCAGCAAGCCTCAACTGTACGACACAGCTTCCTCGGTCATTCAGCAGAAGCTGTCGCAGGTGGAAGGTGTGGGCCAGGTGCAGGTGGTCGGCAGCGCCTTGCCCGCCGTGCGCATTGACGCCAATCCCCAGCAGTTGAATAGTTACGGTCTGGGCCTGCAGGATCTCGCCCGCGTGATCAGCCAGCAAAACTCCAACCGCCCCAAGGGCCAGATCTCCGACGACTACACCACTGCCGACATCACCGCCAACGACCAGATCTCGAAGGCTGTGGATTATGCTCCCCTGATCGTAAGCAACAACGGTCATGGGGGCGTCGTCCGCATGCGCGATGTCGCCAACGTGTACGACTCGGTGCAGACGCTGCGCGCTGCCGGCTTCGTCAACCAGCAGCCCGCGATCATCCTTCTGGTCTTTCGTCTTCCCGGGGCCAATGCCATCGCGACCGTCGATCGCATCAAGGCCACCCTTCCTTCGGTGCGCGCCTCCATTCCCGCCGGCGACGACCTCGCCATTGTGACTGACCTCACCACCACCATTCGCGCCTCGGTCAACGACGTGGAGCGGACGCTGGTGATCTCCGTCATCCTGGTGATCGCGGTGGTCTTCGCCTTCCTGCGCAGCCCACGCGGGACTCTGATTCCCGGCGTTGCCGTCGGGGTCTCGCTCATCGGCACCTTCGGCGTCATGTACCTGGTCGGCTACAGCCTGGACAACCTGTCGCTGATGGCGCTCACTATCTCCACAGGCTTCGTGGTCGATGACGCCATCGTGGTCATGGAAAACATCACCCGGCTCATCGAGCTGGGTGTGCCGCCCATGGAAGCCTCCTTGCAGGGCGCGCAGGAGGTGGGCTTCACGGTCCTCTCCATGAGCCTTTCGCTGATCGCGGTTTTTGTTCCTATCCTCTTCATGGGAGGCGTCGTCGGCCGCATCTTCCACGAGTTCGCCTTCGTGCTGACGACTTCGATTGCCGTCTCCATGCTGGTGTCGCTCACGGTCACGCCGATGATGTGCTCCCGGCTGCTCAAACCAGTCGGGGCGGAAAAGCACAATCGGATCTATCGCGCCTTTGAACACGGCTTCGAACTGCTCCTCTCCGGCTATCGCCACACGCTCACCTGGGCACTCGAACACCCGGTCCTCATCATCGTCACCTTGTTTGCGACATTAGCCTTGAACGTCGTCCTCATCGGCCGCGTGGCTAAAGGGTTTTTCCCTTTGCAGGACACGGGTAGCATTCAGGGCGGCCTGCAGGGTGCGCAGGATGCGTCGTTTCAATCCATGCGCGATTCTGTCATCGCGGTTGAAAAAGTGGTGCAGGCCGATCCGGCGGTGCAGAACGTCCTCGCTTTCACCGGAGGTGGTGGCGGCCCTGGTGGCGGGGCCATCAACAACGGTTTCAGTTTCATCATCCTCAAGCCGCTCAAGGAGCGCGGTATCAGCGCTGCCGCAGTGGTGGATCGCTTGCGTCCCAAGCTGCAGAAGCTTACCGGCGCTTCGACGTTCCTGCAGGCATCGCAGGATCTTGGGGTCGGGGGCCGCCAGAGCAACGCCGCTTACCAATACCAACTCTCTGCCGACACGGTCGAAGACCTGAGCACGTGGGGTCCGCGCGTCTACAACGAGATGCAGAAGATTCCGCAGCTAAAGGACGTGACTACCGACCAGCAGAACCGCGGTCTGCAGATGCTGCTTGACTACGATCGCCAATCCGCCGCCCGCTTCGGGATCACTCCACAGGTCATTGATAATTCGCTGTACTTCGGTTTTGGCGAGGCGCAGGTCTCCACCATTTACACCTCGCTGAACCAGTACTACGTGGTTTTGCAAGCGGCTCCGCAATTTCTCGTGCACCCGAATACGCTGAAGTCCACCTACGTCCACTCCAACAATGGCGGCATTGTCCCGCTGAATGCTTTTAGCCACGCCTCTGCGTCCACTTCCCCTCTCGGCGTGAATCATTCTTCGTTCTTCCCGTCTGTGACGGTGTCTTTTAATCTCGCCCCGGGGGTTTCGTTGGGTGATGCGACCAAGCTCATTGATCAAATGGAGCAGCGCATCGGGGTTCCTGCATCTGTCCGCGGCACCTTCGCCGGCACGGCCCAGGCTTTTCAGAAGTCGCTTTCGACCGAGCCGCTGCTCATCCTCACCGCGCTGCTTGCCATCTACATCGTGCTCGGGATGCTCTACGAGAGCCTGGTGCATCCCATCACCATTCTCACTACGCTGCCGTCGGCCAGCGTGGGCGCGATTATTGCGCTGATCGTGTTTCACAGCGAGCTCGATGTTATCTCCATCATTGGCATTTTTCTCCTCATCGGCATCGTGAAAAAGAACGCCATCATGATGATCGATTTCGCGCTGATCGCCGAACGGGAACATGGTAAGAACACACGGGACGCTATTTTTGAGGCTTGTATGCTGCGGTTCCGTCCTATCCTCATGACTACGATGGCTGCTCTTTTTGGCGCGTTGCCGCTGGCCTTTGGCACGGGGACGGGCTCGGAGCTACGCCGGCCGCTGGGTGTAGCTATCGCGGGCGGGTTGCTGTTTAGCCAGGTGCTTACCCTCTACACCACGCCTATCATTTATCTTTACTTCGATCGCATCAGTAATCGTTTCAGACGGCGTCGGCCGAACGAAGCCCTGGCGTCTTAGATTGGGTACCTAGCCGTTGGTGGAGGAAGCCATGTCACATGGCAAAAGCGGTCGTAGGGCTGCGCCCATCTTCTTCGGCCCATGTACGCCTCAGCGAACATGGGGCACCCGTCCGATTCCTCCGGCCTTTGCTGGGGCACAGGCTCCGCGAACAGTTGAGATTCGTGGTATCCCACATCTCGCGAAAAACGAGCGAGATGTGGGGCGCCCGGGATTGGTTGTGCCCGCCGGGACTGGTGCTCCGTTGTAATTGTGTGCGCACTAAGCGCGCTAATTCGTCCTCTGGCTTGCGGACGCCGGGAACAAGAAGGTCAGCATGGGAGCGACGCGCTCCGCCCAGGCGGATTCTGTGTGCTCCCCACCTTCCGCTTCGAAATAAGCGAGGTTTTCGTTGAGCTGCCAGCCCTTTTTGATCAGCGCATCACGCAGCGCCCGCGCATCCGGGAGCGCACGGGTCGATTCTTTTGTGCCGATATCCAGCCAGATGCGCAGCTCGGGCTTTTGAGGGAGGGCCGCCACGGTCTTGAGAATGGTGCGATTGCGCCACCATACCGAGGGGGACATGACCGCCAACCTGGAGAAGACTGCCGGATACCGCAAGCCCAGGTAGAGGGTGACCAGGCCACCGAGCGAAGAACCACCCATCCCGCAGTTCTCGGCCCCGGGCAGGGTCCGATACTGCTGGTCGATGAAGGGCTTCAGCTCTTCCACCAGCATGCGGCCGTACGCGTCTGCCTGTCCTCCGCCCAGACGCTTGTCTTCGACCGGCGTGTACTCATCGATCCGCTTCACGCCTACGTTGTAAATGCCCACGATGATCATTGGTTCTATCGCACCCGCCTCGATCAGCGCGTCCGCGGTTTCCCCCATGCGCCAGTATTTCCCCGGGATGAAGGAGGTCTCGGGATCAAAGAGGTTTTGCCCATCCTGCATATACAGCACCGGGAACCGGCGGTCGGCTTCGACCTTGTACATGGGGGGAACGTAGACAATCAGGTCGTGGTGATCTTCCAGTAGCCGGGAAATGAATTGCTGGTGCTTGCTCAGGCGCGCTGCCAAGCCGTTCGGAGCAGAAGGTAGAGGTTGGTCGTTAGATATAAGCGGTTCCACCGGCGTTCTGTAGAATGGTGCAGCTATGGCTATGGCTTCGCGCACCGTGGTTTTCTAGATTAGCAAAAGGAGCAACGATTGCAGCGGGAATACCATCGCTGGTGGTCAAACGATCTCAGCCGTGACATGGAACTGCTGTGTTTCGGCCACGGGGGGACCAAGGTACTGGTCTTTCCCACTTCCGGGGGCCGATTCTTCGAGTACGAAGACAATGGTATGGTCGCCAGCGTGGCGGACCGCATTGATAACGGGCAGTTGCAGCTCTATTGCGTCGACAGCGTCGACAGGGAGAGTTGGTACAACAAGCAGGCCCATCCCTATTGGCGAGTGCAGCGGCACATGC
This sequence comes from uncultured Acidobacteriaceae bacterium, assembly GCA_963745725.1. GTDB lineage: Bacteria > Acidobacteriota > Terriglobia > Terriglobales > Acidobacteriaceae > PALSA-350. The sequence goes on along the minus strand of CAVUYJ010000008.1, from coordinate 235,694 downwards.
AGTATGAACGCTACATCGTCGGCGATGTGTTACCCCTGATGGGTAAGAAGAACCAGACCCCGCGCCTGATCGCGACGGGTTGCAGCTTTGGCGCCTACCATGCCGCGAATTTTGGCTTCCGCCACCCGGAAATGGTCACCGGCATCGTAACCATGGGCGGAGCCTTTGATATGAAGGACTTCGTTGATGGCTGGTATGGCGACGACCTCTATTTCCATAACCCTCCCGACTATCTCGCCAACTCTACCGACCCGTGGAAGTACAACCATATCCGCACCGTGCTGGCTACCGGCGTGTGGGACTTCTGCTGGAAAAAAAATGAGCGTTTTGCAGCGGTTTTGCGGAATAAGGGGATTCGCCACGAGCTATATGTGTGGGGAGATCGCAGTTTCCACGATTGGCCCTGGTGGCGCCCCATGGCGAGGATGTACCTGGAGTAAAGCGGCCAGCCTCCTGAGACGGAGAAAATGCTTTAGAATTGGGGCTGTTTCCCCCGCGGCATTGGTTTTCAGGCCTTCTGTCTCAGCTAGCTTCGCCTCAAAGGAGCCCGCCGTGAAGAAAATCGGAATCATCTTCGGGATGGAGTCGACGTTCCCGCCCGCGCTGGTCGACAAGATCAACTCCTTCCAGGATCCCGAAATACAGGCCGAGTTCGTCCACATTGGCGAAGTACGGATGGCAGAGCCCTCTCCCTACCAGGTGATCATCGATCGGATTTCCCACGATATTCCCTTCTTTCGCGGTTACCTGAAAAACGCGGCACTTTCCGGATCGATCATCATCAACAATCCCTTCTGGTGGAGCGCCGACGACAAATTCTTTAACTTCGCACTCGGCACCAAGCTCGGGGTCGCGATCCCCAAAACCGTGCTGCTGCCCCACAAACACCATCCGCCCGGCACGACTGAGCGGTCCATGCGCAACCTTGAACATCCTCTACCCTGGGACAGCATCTTTGCCTACATCGGATTTCCCGCATTCCTCAAGCCCTTTGACGGGGGCGGCTGGAAGGATGTGTACAAGGTCACTTCGCCTGGCGATTTCTTCCATGCCTACGATCAAACCCGCGATCTCTGCATGACGCTGCAGACGGCGGTCAACTTCAAAGAGTATTTTCGCTGCTACTGTGTCGGCCAACAGAAGGTTCATATTATGCAGTACGATCCTTCGCTGCCTTTCCACGAGCGCTATGTCAAGAATCCCTCGCCGGTTGACCCCAAGCTGCTGGAGCGAGTGGAGCGGGATTGCCTGACGCTGTGCCGCGCACTGGGCTATGACCTCAACACCGTGGAGTTCGCGTGCGAAGACGGGATCCCCTACGCGATTGACTTTATGAACCCGGCGCCCGATGCGGACATACACTCCGTGGGCCAAGCCAACTTCGACTGGATCGTGAACGAGGTGGCGTCGCTCGCGATGGAGAAGGCCAGGAAACATACCGGAGGGGTTTCTGAATATCGCTGGAGTTCCTTCCTTGGCGGTTCCCCAGCCGCCTCGACGAACGGCCAAACACCCAGGCAAGCAAGCCAGGAGGTACACGAATGAACCGTCCCAGTTTCAGTATCGGTATCGAAGAGGAGTATCAAACGATCGATGCGGAAACGCGCGATCTTCGTTCCCACATCCAGTCCGAAATTCTGACAAAAGCCAAGCTTGCCACCATGGATCGAGCTAAACCTGAGCTTCACCAGGCAGTGGTCGAAGTTGGGACCAAGGTCTGCCGCGATATTGACGAAGCGCGCGAAGACATTCTTGATTTGCGGCGGCAGATGATCACTCTCGCCAACGAAGGCGGCATGCTGCTGGCTGCAGCCAGCACGCATCCTTTCGCTCACTGGACAGAGCAGGATATTTACCCGGACGACCGCTACAAGCAGGTGGTGGAAGACTTGCAGCTGGTGGCGCGCGCGAATCTGGTCTTCGGGTTACACGTCCACGTGGGCATCGAGGATCGCAATACAGCGATCCACATTATGAACTCGATGCGCTACTTCCTGCCCCACATACTGGCGCTCTCCTCCAACTCACCCTTCTGGGAGGGGATGAAGACCGGCTTTAAATCGTATCGGTCGAAGGTTTTCGAGCGGTTCCCGCGCACCAATATCCCCGATGTCTATGCCAATTGGGCGGAGTACGAGACGTTTATCAATCTGCTAGTCAAAACGAATTGCGTCGACAACGGCAAGAAGGTTTGGTGGGATATTCGCCCTCACCCGTTCTTCAACACGCTCGAGGTCCGTGTCTGCGACATACCGATGCGCCTAGATGAGACCATGGCTATTGCTGCGCTGATACAGGCTACGGTGGGTATGCTGTACGATCTGCACGCGAAAAACAAGAGCTATCGCATCTATAGCCGCGCTCTTATCATGGAGAACAAATTCCGCGCTGCCCGGTATGGCATCGATGGCAAGCTGATCGACTTTGGCCGCGAAGAGGAAGTACCGATGCGCGATCTGATGATCGAGTACATCGACCTTATTTCGGATGCGGCTAAAGACCTTGGCTGTGAGCGCGACATTGCCTATATCCACGAAATGCTCAGGATGGGAACGGGCGCTGACCGGCAACTCAGAGTCTACGAAGAAACAGGCGATTTGAAGAAGGTCGTCGACTACATCGTGGCCGAGACCCGGGTAGGGGTCATGCAGGAGACAGCAGCATTGCACAGGTAGAATCGTTGGAGAGGACGCGATTGGCTCAGCCTGTTTTAACCGATATCACCCGGATGGAATTCGATCCTGAATTCTCCCCCGGCGCCTACAACGCCGTGAAGACCTGCCTGCGTATTCAGCCTGCAGAGAAGGTCACGCTGATCACCGACAACGCTTGCCGGGAAATCGCAGCCAGCATCGCTCAGGAACTGATCAAGGTTGGCTGCCCCTTTAAGGCGTTTGTGCTTGAAGATCTTGCGCCACGCCCGTTGACCGGCTTGCCGCACGAGATCGCGGAAGACATGGAGACCAGCGACGTAAGCATCTTTGCCGTGCGGGTGCAGACCAACGAGCTGAAGTCGCGCATGGAAATGACCGCGATCGTGAACCGCCGCCGGATGCGCCACGCGCACATGGTGAACATCAACCGGCAGATCATGCTGGAAGGGATGCGCGCGGACTTCAACCGTGTCGACGCGCTGAGCAGCAAGGTGATGCAGATCGTCAGCAATGCCCGAGAGGTCACCGGTAAAACCGCCGCGGGGTGCAATTTCACCACCGCGCTCAACCCTGAATATCGCTGGATTAAGACCAGCGGGATCATCAGCCGTGATAAATGGGGCAATCTGCCGGGCGGGGAAATTTTCACCTCCCCGGGTGAAGTCAACGGGGTGTACGTGGCCGATGGAGTGGTCGGCGACTATCTCTGCGACAAATACGGCGATCTCGAGCCGCAACCCCTGACCATCCGGATGCAGAAAAATCGCATCACCGAAGTCTTCAGCGAAAACAAAGCGCTGGAGCAGGATTTCTGGTCGTACACCCACACCGACGAAAACAGCGACCGCGTGGGCGAGTTTGCCATTGGCACCAATATTGAATTGACCAACGTGATCGGGCAGATCCTGCAGGATGAGAAATTCCCCGGCATCCACATTGCCTTTGGCAATCCTTACGGAGAGCACACCGGCGCCAAGTGGTTTTCCGGTACGCATATCGATGTGGTTGGACGGAAGTTCGATATCTGGGTAGATGGACGGCAGATCATGGAAAAGGGCCGCTTCCTGATCGAGGACTGAACATGATCCCCGCCCTCCGCGAGGCCTTCAACCAGAATTTTCGCGCTGACACATACCAGACGTTTCTTAAGAATTTAGAGGCGAGCGCCGGCACGCCCATTGCTTTTCGTGTTTCCGAGACCCCCTGCTTCTTTCCTAAAGCATTGCTCGACCAAATGACGGAGTATGGCCGCGAACTGGTGCTGCAGTTGGTGGACAATCCGGAATACCGGCGTGCCTCGGACGTCACCGTTCCTCCGCAATACAACGTTGCCAACGAGTCGCCGCGTCCCATGTTCCTGCAGGTTGATTTCGGCCTGGTGAGGAATGCGGAGGGCGAGTTGGAGCCTAAGCTGGTTGAACTACAGGCCTTTCCTTCGTTGTACGGCTACCAGCCGGTGCTAGCGAAGCAATACGTTGACTCTTACGGACTGCGCAAAGACCTCGGGATCTATCTCGGCGGCCACAGCCACGATACGTATCAGACACTGATGCGGGAGCTGATCTTAGGCGGCCACGACCCGGAAAATGTGATTCTGCTCGAGATTCATCCGGAGAAGCAAAAGACACTGTGCGACTTTTTACTCACGCAGCGCGATCTCGGGATCGCGATTGTCGACATTCTCAAACTGAAGAAACAGGGCAAGGGGTTGTTTTATGAAAAAGACGGCCGCGAAATTCCTGTGCGCCGCATCTACAACCGCTGCATTGTGGACGAGCTGGAACGCAAAGAGATCAAGCTTCCCCTCGATCTCACGCAGCCGCTCGATGTGGAATGGGCGGGACATCCCAACTGGTACTATCGCATCAGCAAGTTCTCGATTCCCTACCTCAAACATCAGTGTGTTCCCAGGACGTGGCTGCTCAGCGAAAACAGCACGGTGCCTCGATACAACGAGAACTACATCTTGAAGCCGTTGTATTCCTTTGCCGGACTTGGCATCAAGTTCCATCCCACCCAGGCTGATGTAGATGCCATCCCTGCGGACCAACGCCAGCATTACATGCTCCAGGAACGTCTGCATTTCGAGCCCGTGATCGCGACGCCGCACGGTATGACCCAGGCAGAAATTCGCATTATGTATGTGTGGCCTGAGGGCGGAGACCTCACGCCCGTGCTGCCGCTGCTTCGCATGGGCCGCGGCATCATGATGGGCGTCGATCACAACCGCAATCTCGAATGGGTTGGGGGATCAGCGGCTCTTTGGGTCTAGTTACAGTATGCCCTGTAGGTTTCGAAGCGTACCTCAGGGGCGGAACAGGCTGCGGAAAAACGCCTTTGCCTGGCCGTTAAGACGTACTCGATTGGCTTTTACTAGGAGGATCCCAGGTCTCAAAAGCGAGACCTGGGGCACCCTTCGCGTTTCCAAGGCTGAATTGGTTTGGGACTCCCAGGGTCTCTCCCCCGGGCTCTTAGGTCGTGAGCGGTAGATAAAGCCTGTAGGTTTGGTTGGTGATCGCAGGGTACGGCAGCATTTTGAGGTCCTGCGCAGAACCTGGGACCCGCCATTCGCCCGCCCCACGTTGCGCCGTGGCGAGGAGTTGAGTGCGGGTGAGATTGGAAGGAACCTCACCCACCGCGAAGAGCGCAACCGGGCCCTGCAGCACGGCCACGAGGTTCGGATGTTGCGGGTCAACACCAGAGAGCCGCACTGGCCGATCGATGGTGAATTCGATGCGATCGCCATTCTTCCAGTTCTGGCGTACGGGAACGAATGTGCCGGGCTTCAACGCAACCGAGGTAGTCTTTCCATTCACTGCTAAGTGTGTGCCGGGTCCTGCCCATGCCGGTACTCTCAGATAGATAGCGAAGGTCTCCGGTTTCTCCATCTGCAGGCTGAGAGTGGTTTCCGGCCGATAGGGATATTGTGTAGTTTGCACCAGTGCGCACCGGGTGCCGTTCTGTTTCCAGCTGAGCTGCGAAGGAACATAGAGGTTCACGTAGACGCCATCCGGCGCGCTGAAATACCCACTTATCCCGTAGTCCGCGGTGATTTGAGGAAAGGTCCCCGAGCAGCAGGGCCACTTATCCTGGTGATAGAACTTGGTGGCCGAGTTGTTGTAGTCCGCATAATAAAAGCTGGTGCCGTCGGGCAGAATTGGTTTGGCGCCAAGGATGGTGTTGTATAGAACGGTCTCCATGCTGTCTCCGTAGCGGCTGTCTCCGGTGATGCGCATGAGATAGCGGGCAACCTTGAAATGGCCGTAAGCACCGCACGGGGTCTCAAAGCTGGAGTGGGTTTTGAGCAGGCTCTCGCCTATTTCACCGCTGCCCGGCTTGCGGAAGCTTTCATCCGGACCCCAGCCGCCAGTCGCAAAACTCTGTGTGGTACGAACCATGTTGAATCCATTTTGCGCCGCGCGGAGATGCATGGCACTTCCATCTACCAGATATGCCTGAATCGCCGAGCATAGCGCATTGACATGGCTGTAGGCATGAAGACCGGGAAGGATATTCTCTCCTTCCGAAAGCGGAGTGAAGTAGTCCTTGTCTTGCAGAAATCTTTCGGCCAGCTTGCGATAGCGTGGATCCCCGCTACGCAGCCAGGCGATGTAGAAGTTTTCCGGAAGGGTATAGGTTTCATCCCAGCAGTACGAAATGTTCTTGTGCGGCATTGCACAGGCCTCTACGCGCGTTTGCGGCCCGGCCGGCAAGTGAGGCAGCACAGCGTCGGTCGCATGGCGGAGCACGGGTAAAGCCATGGGATCGCCGGCGAAGGCGTAGGCATCGAGTAGACCCATGTTGGTCTTGTCGAAGGTGTATGCGGGGAGTGGATAGTCCTTGTAAAACTTCTCAGTGACGGTTGCGGAGAAACCCTTGACCAGTCTCTGGACTTTCTCCTGGGTCGGCTTGTCGCCGGTGACCGCGTAGGCCCGAGCGAGGCCTGAAAGATATTGGCCAAAACTGTGACCTGCGATGTAGCCGGTCATGTTTTTGGGTGGATCATAGTCGGGGCTGTCGTTGTACCAGCCACCCATGACCGGCCCCGGCGCGGGTAGGCCTGCACGGTCGCGAAAAGGCTTTAGCAGGCCGTCTTCGTCAAGCGCGAGGAAGAATTTGTGATTGCGGTTGAACTGGTCGAGCATTGGCCCTTCGAGCAAGGTGACCTGTGCGTAGTCGAACTGAGTCAGCTTCGGCTTGACCGCGGTGGTGGCCGCTGCGCCGGCGAGGACCGGCGAGATGGAAGGAACGCACAATCCAAGACCAGCGGCCGCGCTGCCCTTCAGAAACTTTCTACGATTTAGGTCCCTCATCTTTTAACCATCCCTTTGACTGCACTCTGGTATGAGCTCGCGCATCTCTCTGATCGATCGAGCAAGGGCGATCGAAGGGCTGCGCCCATCGTTTTCGGCCCACGTACGCTGTTGCGAACGTGGGGCACCCGTCCGATTTCCTCCGGCCTTGCGATGACACGCGCTCTGTCAAAAAACATTCCCAGGACACTCCGCGGAACTGCAGATCCCTCGGCTTCGCTCGGGATGACAAAGGAAAGGGCGACTTTCAATGGAACGTGGTTTCTGAACCGAAGGTATTTTTTCGTCACTTTGGGTGGGCCGCAGGCCTATGACTCCTCCTATGGGACTGACGGTCCTGCCGTCATACTTTTTGATACGGAATCCATACCTGCATGGCCGATAGGTCGCGATTGGACCAGGCGTAGTACGGAATCATTTTCAGTTTTGTATCTTTTCCGGCCGCGGCTTCTGGAAGAGCCGCCTGGTAGAGCGCGGGCGCAGAAGCGGGGAGCAGGGCGCCGGGGTGCTCCAAGACGACGACCCCGTCGAGCAAGCTCGCGTCGTAACGCTCTGTCGTGCTTTCGGTCACGTGGGCCGTGTAGCGGGGGAAGATGCTCGAATCCTTTGACGCCTCCAGCTGATCGAGCTGCTCCATGCAGTAGACGACCGGCCCGCGCTGCAACGCGATGCGGCCACGGTCATCTGCGACGGCTGGGTTGGCATGGACGACTTGCGGGCGCATGTCGAAGGAGAGCACCAGCTTGTCGCCTGAGGCCCAGGGGCGGCGTACCGGCAGATATTCTCCCGCTCGAACGCCCGCGATTTCTTTGCCGTTGACTTTGACGCTGTTTTGTTTCGACCAGCCTGGGATGCGCACAAACAAGGTGAACTCCTCGGCGGATGCAGGGGTAACGGAGATTTCGACCGTGCCCTCCCACGGATATTGCGTGGCCTGACGCACGGTGAGCGGGTTGCCACTCGGCAGATGCCACTTCATCTCCGAGTTGTCATAAAGGTGGACATACACGCCTTCAGCAGAGGTGCTGTAGAAATATCCGGGGAGAGACGCAAAGGTCCGCTCCAGGTTTGGAGGACAACATGTCGTGTCGTACCACGGGTTGCGGATCTTATCGCCGGTTGCGGGATCGAACGCCAGCGGGTTGCGATAGCAATACATTTTGCCGTCGAGGGACATGCCGGAATTGATGCCGTTATAGAGCGCGCGCTCCATCACATCGGTGAACTTGGCATCGCCGGTTGCAGAGAGCATGCGCCAGTTCCACATCATGTTGCCAATGGCCGCGCAGCTCTCACCGTAAGCCCGCTCGTTGGGCAGCTCGTAGGCGTTGCCAAAGGCTTCGCCGTCGCTGCGAGCACCTACGCCCCCGGTCACGTAAAGCTGGTGCGCTGCAAGATCGTCCCACAAGACATTCAGGGTCTTCCAGAAGGCCGGATCGCCGGTCTCGAGGTAATAGTCCGTCGCGCCGCAGCAGGCATACATTGCGCGCACCGCGTGGCCTTCGAGCTTGGTCCGTGAGGTGAACGGGATACCGCAAAACATGTAGACGATCTGGCGCTCGGTGAGCGGCTGCCGCGAATCGCCATGGAGAATGTAACCAGCAAGATCTAGATATTGTTTGTTGCCCGTAGTTCGATAAAGTTCAATCAGAGACATCTCGATCTCCGGATGGCCAGCAACAATGGGCGCCTGATTCGCGCCTGGCCCATAGCCCGGAAGCAGGAACCCGTCGACGAAGCGCATGCCCGCTTGCAAGAGCGTGGGATCGCCGGTCGCGCGATAGTAGGCAATCGCACCTTGCAGAAGATGGCCGATGTTGTAGAGCTCATGGCCAGTGGTTTGCGTCTTCCACAACATTCGCTCGCTCTTGTGGTCGCCGACGTAATAAGTGTTCAGATAACCGGTGGGTTCCTGCACCGCGACCACTTCGCGAATCATCGCATCGGTCTGGCTACGAAGCTCGGGCAGAGGCTGCGATTGCAAAGCAAACCCGACAGACTCGACCCACTTATAAATGTCGGAGTCGGAATAAACGGGCCCGCGTTGCGGCGCCTGCGACTGCCCCGCCAGGCGCAGAAAATTGTCCATGCGGCCATGATCGAGAAGCTCCTGGCGCATGCTGGGAATGCTCGACGCCACGTTGGTGGCGCGCCGCTTGGACCAGAATCCGGTCTCGATGGTGACCGCTTGCACCGGGACACTCTTCAACTTGGCATAGGGTGAATTGCGCGTGGCGATGATGCCCGCGTCCGCCCAGTGCTGGTCGAGGCCAGCGGTGCTTGTAGTGCCAGTGGTCTGCCGAGCAAACCCGGGTAAAGCAATGGCGGCAGTGGCCGCGGCGGTGGTGGATATGAATTGGCGTCGAGTTGGTTTTGTTAGGATGCCCATGGTTCCTCTCGCTAAGGGGAGCTTCGGTTAGTGTTAGTGTTCGCGTCCTCGAGTAGATACTGTGCCTGCACGACCTGCTGGCGGCGCTTCAACTCCTCCAGCCGGCTCACGAGTGGCTGGATCGCTTCTTTGTTGCCCAATCGACGTTGTGCCTGGATCTCCTGATAAAGGGCAGCCTGGTCCGTGGGATCATTCTTCAACGCGATTCCGGCCTGGTCGATCACTTCCGCGTACCGATTTGTTTTCAACAAGAGCGTACAAAGCAGATCCCGGGCCGGCTGATAATCGGGTTCAAGGTCCAACGCCTTTTTCACGGCCGCAATGGCCTTGGCTACGTTCTGTTCACTGTCATTCGCACTCCCTTGAGCCAGGGTTTCCGCGTAGAGGTATTGCAACAGAGGGTCCTGGGGATGCTCCTTTGCCTGCCGCTCAAAGATCGCCAACGAGCCTGCCCGATCATGCTGCTGGCTGCGCATCATGCCCATGGCATCTTCGACGAAGGAGAGCTTCGGGTCCAGAGCATGCGCTTTCTCAAAATCGGCGACCGCTGCGTCGTAGTGCGATAGTTGCACTTGAAGCACACCTCGGGCCAGGTACAACTTCGCTGCATCGGGCGATTGCCTGATACCGGAGTCCACAACATCAATACCAACCTGGTACGAGGCATGGTTGAACGAGATCGCGGCAAACAGAAGGTAGTTAGCCGTTTCGCCCGGGTCCTTCAGAATCGCGGTGCGGAGCCATTCAACGGCGTGCGGCGTATCGCTCTTTTCTTCCGCGATTTGCGCAGCCAGGGCAAAGGTCTTGCTGTCTCCTGAGCCCGACGCCATCAATGGCTGCAAGGTATTGAGGGCATCCTCGAAGTCCTTCGACTTCCACTGCACCGATGCGAGCTGCAAGAGATTTTTTTCGCTTGGATTTTGCTCCGCAATCCGGCGAAAGGTTTCTTCAGCCTTACGATGATCGCCTTGTGAGAAGAGGCAGGACCCGAATTCGCGCTGCGCCTCCACGCTCCTCTGCACCAGGGGAAGACTCCGTTCGAAGTGCTCGACCGCGGAAGCGCAGTCACCGTGCTGAAAGCTCAGGCTGCCTAACATGGCATGGCTGGTTTGGTCATCGGGGCGCTGCAGCAGAATCCGCTTGAGCAGGCCGGCGGCGGCCGGAGAGCGCTGGGCGTAGGCGATCTGGGCCGCCCCTTCCAGAGCCGAGAGAGAGTCGGGGCAGGAGTCGAGCGCCCGATTAAAGGAGTTCTGAGCATCGCTGACCTGGCCTTCCCGGCTGAGAGCAATGCCGCGAAGGGTCAGGACCTGGCAATCCGACGGGTGAGTCGTCAAAATCCTGTCAGCGATGGTAACCGCTTGCGCGTTGTTATTTTGCTGCAACTCGTGCGCCACCGTATTTGCATCATCAGCCGCCAACTGGGCGGAAAGCGCGGCCGGCATGAGACCGGCAGCAAAAGCGGTGACCAATATTTTGATAACCGACGGGGTCAGAGGCGGCCGCATGGTTTCATTGTAAGAGTCACCATCTCAGAATGTCAGGTTTCCGCCGAACTGAAGAAAGCGCGGCGTGTATTGACCAGTCACCTTGCCGAAGTTTCCATCCGGTATGTTGACGTCCACGGTGTTGAGGTTGGCTCGATTGAACACATTGAAGAATTCGAACCGGAGTTGGAAATTGACCCGCTCGGTAATGGCCGTGTTCTTGAGTAGCGCTGTATCCCATTGCGCAAAGCCGGGTTGCCGGAAGCTGTTATAGGTTTCATTTCCCTCCGCTCCGAATGTCCCAGGTGGGTTGAACGTGCCGGCCGGGAACAGACCGTTGAGGTAGCTCTTGCGACTGGTGGAGTACTTATAGCTAGCCACGTCGGGGAAGTCGAAGTTATCGCCGTCGGCGTTATAGTCGCCGCTCCCAGGGGCATACCCGGTAAAGTTTCCGGCCCCATCTTTCAAGGGCGCGAAGGCTGCATTCGTCGACACGGTGAAAGGGCTCCCCGACTGAACGATCGTGGTGCCGCTCAGTTGCCAGCCACTGGCGGCACGGCCAACCAGGCCCTCTCCGTGCCCCACATCAGGAAGCTGGTAGTTCCACGCGAGCGAAAAGCGGCTGGGGATATCCCACAGCGACGGGCCATAGTACTGATGAGGATTAATGTAGGTCGGGAAAACCTGAGTATCGTCTTTGGAGACCGACCTTGTGTATGAGGCGTTGAAGAAGGCGCGAGAGAATCGCCCGCGAACCGCGACGATGAAGGCGTTGTAGTTGGAGACGCGATCGTTCTGCGTGTAAAGCACCTGCCCAAAGCTGGTGTTGAGCCGGGTGGGGGTCGTGCTGTTATGCAGGATCAGATCGCCCGGAAGCTCGTTGATGTCTTGTCCGTAGCTGACGTTGTAGACCTGACCGCCGCCGGAGAGCAGATTTCTTCCGGTGGCTCCCGAGTAAGCCACGGAGGCTACGAGATTTGCAGGCAATTGCCGGTCAAGCGAACCGGAATAGATGTAGGCGACGGGTGATACAAGATTGGGATCGATGCCGCCAATGGTGAATTGAAGGCCGGTGATTCCTCCCTGGGCGTTGAGGGGGCGTCCGGGCAAAACCGGCGCGGGATAACCAAAGGGTTTGCTATTGGAAGTGCCCAGGGCGAAAATGGGGGCCGGCGTCTGACCACTGTAGAAGGTGGGAAAGATGTTGCCGGGCGGATTGCCGCGATACTGCTCTTGAAGATTGGCCAGCGTTGGCCAGTTATGAAAGATGCCCGTGCCACCTTTGACCAGCCACTTACCGTTTCCTGTTACATCCCAGGCGACCCCGGCGCGCGGACTAAACACATCGGTGATGGCGCGGTTGAGAGCGTGTTTGTGGCGAAGCACAAATCCGTTGGCGGTCTCTTCCTGAAGGGTTTGCCCGGGGCCATAAAAGAAGTTTCCGAACGCGGTGCTTGGGCTGCGTGAGTAAGGGTTGCCATAGTCGTCCCAACGGATCCCATAGTTCAGAGTCACGTTGTGCCGCACCTTCCAGGTGTCCTGGGCGAAGACGCCGTTGGTTATGCCAGCGGCATTCCAGTTGTACTGCGTCCTCTGCCCGGATATCGGATCGTAGGAGAGACTGGTTTCGGTGTAGACATTGTCGCTTGCCAGCTGAAGCAAGCCGTTGAACTGGAACGTCGGCTGATCATAGGGACCATTGAAAACTTCGACATCATCTCCGAAGAGGCCCTCATAGCCGACCCTTATGTCATGCGACTTGATGGTGTGGGTCAGCACGTCGCGCCAGTGGTAGTTGTGCTGAATGAAGTCGCCCGCGGCAAAGCCCGATCCGAAGCCATTGCCGATGCTGGTGACATTGACAACCGGGACAGAGAAAAGTCCCGACGTGCCCAGGATGCCTTCCACACGCATGGCGGCGAACGCGGCTTCATTCAAGGTGCTGGCGCTGAAAGTGTGCGTCTCATTTACTTGGATGGCGTACTGATAGTACTGGTTGGTAGTGGCAAAGGGGGCGCGTACATTCGGAGAGTTGGTGCTCAAGGTCGTGCGATAGAAGCTACCATATAGCCGTTCCGCAGCGAAGGCCTTATCCAGCCGGAAATTGTATTGCAGCCCGTTGCGATAAGAAGTGTTGGTGTAGTTAGCGGTGTCTACCAAGGCGGTACTGCAAGGCAGAAACGAAGTAGCCGCAGTGCCGCAGGTGCCGGCATACAAGGTCGCCGCGGTAGACTGCACTGCCTGGTTGGAAATCCTGCTCACCGGGTATTTCGTGAGTAGCGATGTTCCGAGAGTGTTGGGAAAGGCGCTTTGAGCGAAAGCCGTGAACTGCGGATCCTCGAAGCTCACGTTGGTCGAAATTGCGGCCGACGACCGGAGCGGCTCGATGCCGAAGAAGAAAAATCCGATGTCATGCCGGGGAACAATGGGACCGCCAATGGTTGCAGAGATATTGTTCGCGTGGAACGGGGCATATTTCGAGGTGAACTCGGTTCGCGCCAGCAATCCCTGGTACGTGAAATAGTCGCTTGCGTTGCCGTGGTATTGGTTGGTGCCTGACTTGGTGGTCATGGTCATCTGAATGGAGCTGGCCCTGCCGTAGTCGACGTTATAGGTGTTGCTCTGGATGGTCGTTTCCTGAATGGAGTCGGGGTTCGGAGTCATGTTCAATACCCCGGGCCGGATGGAACTGGTTACGTCGAGTCCATCGACCACATACATATTGCCAACAGCACCCTGGCCGTTCGCGCTCGCGTCCACCTGGGTCTCGGTGGAATAGTTATCGCGGCCTGACCCGGGGCTTCCGTTGCTGGTGACTCCCAAGCCGGTTACGCCAGGCGCCAACGTGACCAGTGAGATCATGTTGCGCCCGGCGAGCGGTAGGGAAGAGAGGGTCTGGGTGGACAGTGTCTCCTGCAAGCGCGTATCACTCGTATCAAGGAGTGGCGCCTGGGTGGTCACCTGCACGGTTTCGCTTGAGGTGCCGACAGAGACTTTGACCGGCAGGTTCAGGGTCTGGTTGGTCTCGAGCGTGAAACTCTGCTGGGTATCGGCGAAGCCTTTTGCAGCCGTCTTCAATGCATAGCTGCCGGGAGCCAAGCTGACGAACTGATAGAAGCCGGACGCGTCGGTGGTACCCGCCTTGCCTTCACCAGTTCCGGCGTTGGTAAGGGTGACGGTGACCCCGGGGATAACGGCGCCGGCCGGATCCGTCACAGTGCCGGAAATGCTGCCGCTGAACTGCGCGAAGGCGCTGGAAAAAGCACCGATAACCAGCACCAGCCCGAAGGCTGCGCGTATAGGATTGCGTTTCATACCAACCTCCCAAAAGGTCCGCAAAGTCGTGCATCCGGACGTGCATCCGGAAAGGGTCTCTCGCCTGCGACGAGAAATGAACGAAAGAAAACGATTTCTCGACGGAGCAAGTTTGTTTCCTGGCCCAAGCAGGAGAACCATATGCCCGCCCCAAGACGATGCGCAATGGGTCATGTGTACCAGCTTCAAGGGGCCGGGCGGACAGTCAGACTGGTCCCCGATCATGGCCGGAGAGCATCGCATATTGGCGCCCCGCGGTGTACCATGATTCGTTCGGGAGGAGTGTCTCGTCCATGCATCCAAAGGGTGCCGCCCGCCGGCCCGGCAACTGCAGTTGCACATGATCGAAACTGCGAGAAACAGGCTAACCAGAAGAGTCGGGATAACGTTTGCTGCAACTGCTTTGATTGCACTTTCCGCCTGTAAAGGTGGGCCCGCGGCGATTGCTGTCATTCCGCGCGCGTGCGGCACGGCATTGTGGGAGCCGGAGCATTCCGGCGCCGCCGCGGCGGCAAGAGCGCGCGGCATGACTGTCTATTGGAACGCTCCCACCCGGCCTCACGATGTACAAAAGCAGATCGCGCTGCTGGAAAAGGTGGTGGCCCTGCATTACCGCGGCATTGTGCTCGCGCCCGATGAGACCCTGGCGCTGCGTGCGCCCATTAAGCATGCGCTGGCGACGCACATTCCCATCGTGGTAGTGGGAACGGAACTCGGCATCGACCCGGCAAGCAACCTGTCGTATGTGTTGAACGACGAAGTTGCCGGCGGCCGCCTGGCAGCCCGCCGCCTGGGACTGATTCTGAATGGCCAAGGTACGGTTGCGATCGTAGGCCTCGATCCCAAGCTCAAAAGTATGAGCCTGCGCGACCGCAGTTTTGAAGACACGCTGGCCTCAGAGTTCCCGCGCATCCGCGTGGTCGCGCGCAGACCTGGCCAGGCCAGCGCGGCGCAGGAACAGGAAACGACCGGGGAACTGCTACAGAGCGGAACCATTCTCGATGCACTGGTCGCGCTCTCGGCGGATGCCACCAGGGGTGCCTATTACGCCTTGATCGAGTCCAATCGAGCGGGGATGATTCACTTGATCGGTTTTGACCAGGATCTCCTGCCCCCCATTCGCAATGGCGGTCTCGATTCCGTGGTCGCCCAGGATACTTTTGAAATCGGCCGATTGGCGATCACCGAAATCTACGGGAGGCTCCATGGAGCCCAGGTTCCCGACAAGCTAATCGTGCAACCAAAACTGCTCACCCGCGAAAACATCGACACCCCGGAGATACGCCAGGTGTTGACGGCGCACTGGTGGGAAGGCCAATGAAGCAAGCCACCAGGTGGCGCACCGTTCTTCTGTTGGTAGTGGCCGGCCTTGTGGCCACTGCGATGGTTGCTTTTCTTGCATGGCGGCTTTCTTCTTCGCGGCTGGATGCTCCCGCGGCCCATACCGCGTCGCTCGATCGAAGGGAGGACTGGACCGCTTACGGCGGTACCTGGGAAGCAGCGGACGGCGTGATGCGCAACAACTCGGATGAACGCGGCGCCAAGCTGATGAGTGGCTCTGCCAATTGGAAGAACTACTCCGTCGAAGCGGACGTGCAGCTGCTTGGGCAATACGGCGATGCTGGTCTTATTCTCCGCGCGAGAAACGAGGAGGAAGGAGTGGATGCATACAACGGCTACTTCGCCGGCTTGCGCGATCTCGATGATTCGGTGATCCTGGGACGCGCGGATTTTGGCTGGCGGGAATACCAGTCGGTGCCGGTAAAACCAAGGGTCAATGCCCAAAGCTGGTATCACCTGAAGTTCCTGGCCTACGAATGCGACTTCGTGGTGACGGCTACGTCTCTCTCCGGCGACTCCACCACGACAGCCATGCGCAACCAGGACTGCCTGCAGTCGGGACGATTCGGCTTGAAGTCGTACGCCACGGGCGCCCTGTGGCGAAACATCCAGGTGCGCCCGGCAACCCGTGCCGATGAGATAGCGATGATTGGCGCGGAACCGCCGCCGTTGACCGTGGCACACTATCTCACCGGTGGCGCCACATCCGACACCCTCGATAGGGATCTGGAAGCAATCGATCGCGAAACCAAAAATCACCACTTCGATCCCCACTCCATCCCCATTGCCAATCTCCGCCTGCTACCTCCCGGGAAGCTGACGCAGGTAACGGTGCACGGGATCGTCACTTTGACCTCTCCGGTGTTGTTTATCCAGGACGCCGGAGCGGGCCTGGCGATTGTGCGCCGCGATACGCGGTCGCCACTCGAGATTGGCGATGAAGTGGAAGCCACCGGTGATTTGGCGCCAGGGGATTTCAGTTCAGTGTTGAAGAATGCGAGCGTGCGTGTGCTGTGGTCCCATTCACCGGTCGCGCCGGTTTCGGTGACCGCATCTCAGGCAGTGTCCGGCAATTACGACGCCATGTTTATCGAAATTGAGGGTCTGCTGCAGCAGAAAGAGCAGGGACCCAACCAGAGCCTCGTCTTGACCTTGTCCAGTGGGAGTCAAAGCTTCCGCGCCATCGTCAGTGGAAAAGGCCGCACGTCTTTCCCCTGGACGCTGGAAGAGAAGAGCCGGTTGCAGCTCCATGGAATTTGCGTGGTCGACCCCGCCTACACCCAGAACCAAACCCCGTTCGCGGTGATCCTGCCGGCGATCGACGATATTGAGGTAGTCCAACGGCCGCCCTGGTGGAGCACAGGTCACATTGTGGCCGGCGTCATTGTGCTTCTGCTGCTTGTCCTGGCGGCACAGACCATCCACGGGCGCATCGAGCGGATGAAGTTGCGGGCAATTTTCGAGGAGAGGGAGCGATTGGCACACGAGATCCACGACACCCTGGCGCAAAGTTTCGCCGGAATCGGTTATCAGCTACAAGCTATTCACGATGAGGTAGGCAATGAAACGGAACTGCGAGAACACCTCGATCTGGCTACCGACCTGGTGCGCACCAGCCATGATGAAGCCAGGCGGAGCATCTCTGCTCTAAGATCGCAGACCGTCGAGAAACTTGGGCTGTTGCAGGCACTGGATGAATGCGCCGCCAGAATCGCAAACGGCGGACCGATTGAAGTGCAGTTGCGCAATGTGGGCGGCGGCGACCCCGGCTCGATTCCTCCCCGGGTTGCGGACGCGCTCTACCGCATCGGCCAGGAAGCCATCGCCAACGCAGTGCGGCACGCCGATGCGTCGAAGATGGTCATCTCACTCCTTCACCAGTCGACGGCCTGGCAGCTCTTGATCGAAGATGATGGCCGAGGTTTTCCTTCCGGTCAGGATTCGGCGAACTTCGGCATCCGTGGGATGGGAAAACGAGCGGAAAGCATCGGCGCCGCATTGGATATTCGCAGTTCCCCGGGAGCAGGAACATCGGTCCAGGTAACAGTACCCCGAACAAAGCGGCTTATCCGGTCCAGGCGGCAAGAGGACGACCGGAAAGCGCGGTAGGAGCGTAACAATGACTGAGATAGTAGCCAGGTTGCCCATCCGAGTATTGCTGGTCGATGACCATCCCGTGGTACGCGCGGGACTCAACAGCATGCTGCGCAAGCAGGCGGGCCTTAAGATCATCGGATCGCTGCATGGGGGGCGGGAAGCGCTCGAGTTCCTGACGAACGAGCCGGCCGATGTGATGTTGCTCGATCTTCGGATGCCCAACATGGACGGCATCGACACGCTGCGCGCTTTGCGTAAGCTGTTGTCACCGCCAAGGGTTGTGATTCTCTCCAACTTCGAATTGGACGAGGAGATTTTTCGCGCGGTGGAAGCGGGCGCGATGGCCTACCTGGGCAAGGAAACATCGCGAGATGAGATCATCACCGCCATCAAGGCGGTGTACGCGGGCAATACTCACTTCCCCAAGCGGATAGAAGCGCGGCTTTTGGAGCGCAAGCAGCGCGATGGGCTCAGTGCGCGGGAGATTGAAATCCTGGAGCTGCTCTCCAAGGGACTTACCAATAAGACGATCGGTCAGGCACTCGGGATCAGCAAGTTTACTGTGCGTAACCATGTCAATCGAATACTCGAGAAGCTTGAGGTCTGCGATCGGACGGAAGCTTCCACGGTTGCGATTGAACAGGGTATTTTGCCTACGTTTCATTGAGGTGGCGGGTGCTGTATTCGGAGTTGTAGAAACATTTCAGCTTCCCGGAATGACAAGGGAGAGTGGTCGCAGACCGGTAAATGTGGGGCACCCGAATGGCGCACTGCAGATCCCTCGGCTTCGCTCGGGATGACAAAAAGGAAAGGGTTGTTGAAGGGGAAAGGACCGTTGCCAAGGGAGAAAGCAGTTGTTGGGGAAGCGGGGACTCCTTTTTCATCGCGAAAACCGCCCTTTCCATCAACAACCACCGTTTTCGTGCAAAAGCAAAGATTCAAAAGCTCCCGGGACGACATAGGAGAGGGTAGGGTTTCCATTGGGATCAGTTGGACGGGGTGCCTCAGGATAACAATGTCCTTGAATCCAATTGAGCTTCTGTGATCCACACATCTCACGTCTACAAGTAAATGGTGGCGGCGCCGTTGTGCAGGGTGAGCGGTTTGCTCCCGGCCTCCCCAGCCATCTCGACGACGATCGCCTGGCGCATTGGGAGTTTGGCGCTCGAGTCCGGCTTCACCGTGAGTAGGCGTTGATTGTCGTTCCAGGTACAGAGCAGGCGACTGAACTGGCCCTTGAGATAACCAAAGCTGATGCCGTCATCTTCGTAGAGTGCCATTGCGCCGTCTGCTCCTGCGTAGATCCGGATAGTCAACGGTTCGTTGCTTGCTTCCTGGGCATACTGTTTCGCGGGCCCCAGCGGCAGAATGGTTCCCGCTTTTACATACAACGGGAGTACTTCGAGATCGACCTTACGCACTTCGTCTTTTCCGCCTTCGACACGATCATTGGTCCAGTAGTCCCACCAAAGCCCGTGCGGCAAATAAGTCGTGCGGTGGGTCGCGCCTGGCTCCAGCACGGGAGCGACCAGGATGCTATCTCCCCACAAATATTCGTTGTCAGCCGCGACTGCTTTCGGGTCGGACGGATAGGAGAGCCACAGCGCGCGCATCAGGGGCAGCCCGGTAGCGTGAGTCTCCGCGACTGCGGAATAGAGATAGGACAGAAGCTGGTAACGCAGATTGAGATATTTTCTGCAGATGGTTTCGACGGCTGCGTTATGCAGGTCTTGCGGCTGGGGTAATGTGGCGGCGGAAAATTGACTGTCGAATTCCGCCGGCTCATAGCTGCCCAGATTCCATCCCCACGGCAGACGCAGCTTCCAGGTTCGCCCATGACAACGGAACGACGGACAAAAGGCGCTGAATTGAAACCAGCGCACGAAAAGCTCGGCGGTGAATTCCTTGGTAGGAACAAATCCACCGGTGTCCGTACCCCAGTAGGGAAGGCCGCAAAGCCCGGCGTTTATCCCAATGCTCACTTGCGCTGCTAACGTGGCCCACGTCGACAAGGTGTCACCCGACCAAAGCCAACCATAACGTTGCAGCCCTGCGTATCCGTTTCTGTGCAGGGCGAATGGTCGAATGTCCGGCTGAAAAAGCTGCGAGCCTTCCCAGTACATCCGGTTCCTGGCCAAGCGGGACGCGGCATTCAGCTCATCCCCTTCATCCGGCCACCAGCCATCCACGCCGGCGAGCCGCACTTCTCGATGCTTCGGCCAATATGCGGCGGCGCTGCTCGGGTCTTCGAGCGCAGCACCGGTATCGCCTACCTCGCCATGCAGGTCCTCGGGAGGGCTCGTCACATGAACGACCACCTTGAAGTGGTCGTCGTGTAGTTGACGGATCATAACCGTGGGATCGGGAAAGACTTTGGGATTGAAGGTGAAGGACCCGTGGCCCGTGTTCCAGCCCGAGGGACAGAAGCCAGTGCCAAGATAGATCATCGCGTCGCAAGGAAGTTTCTCCGCACGAAAGCGCCTGGCTTCGGCAAGTACGGACTCGCGGCTTTCTAACGTGCGATGCGATTGCTGGTAGCCGAATGACCAGAGAGGCGGCATATGCGGATAGCCGGTTAACTCGGCCCACTCACGCATCAAATCCGCCGGCGTATCGGCCAGGATGATGAAAATGTCTCGGGTGGGGGTCTGCTCGGAGGGCGAAAAAATGCCGTCTTCACCCCGCAGATCGAACGCGCCCGATGGATGAGCAAAGAAGATTCCCCAGCTCTCGGCTCCGACCACCCAGGGGATGGGGACGCGTGCTCCATAGGTGGCGAGGTCGGGACTAATTTGTCCGTTCCGCATTGCATCCGCGGTGCCCCGGCGATTCAGCGGATGACCTCCCTCGCCGAGCCCAAAAATCGGGCCGTCGCCAAGGTTAAAGTGAATCGCTCCGGTTAACGGCTCAAGACGAAGGTGCTGCCGTATCTTGCCCGCACCATCGGTGATGGTTATCTGCCAGGGGCGCTCGTCGATGCGGACTTTGTATTCACCCCAAGCCACGACGCCCTCGGCATCTTCGCGCAAGGGCTCTGGCCATGGCCTGGGGACAACGCCGGTCTCACTTGCGGGTCCCTGCTTGCCTTGCTGAATGATTCGTAGACGAAGGGTTTTTCCGTTTACGCCAGTGAGTGTCAATAAGTGACTATTGCCGACTGCCGGAACACCCTGCGCTGCGGCACTGATTTCCCGGCTGAACAGCAGGTCTGCTGCGGCAAACGTTATTCCGGCCAAAACTCCCCGTCGAGAAAAGCGCTCCGCCATGCGTATCGTGTCCTTATACCTGGTCCTCGCATCGATAGGGGACCAGACCGAGGACTATATCACCTCCTGCTGAACGACTCGTTGATTTGCATCTTCACTGTTGGTTGTGAACGGCGCGAGCGTTTTCGCCAGTGGCGGTAGTTTGTGCGGCGATGGCTGGTCCTCCGCCCTTGGTTGGCGGGGCGGCGGCAGCGAGCGCTGGATCCGCGTATCGCGTTAGGCGGAACATGATCGGAGTGACCTCAAAGGGCATTTTGTCCCGGGCATTCAACAGCGCTAGCGGTTTCGCATTCAACTGCACAACTTTGTCGTCCCATGCATCCACTTTCAGGTGGCTGCCCAGCGGTAGTGCTGCGACCTGGTCGAGTTTATCCATATCAAGCTTGGGTGCGGCTTTGATCAGATCGGCCAGCCAGGGCGTCCCATCAGCGCTGAGCAGCGAATCGCCAATCCGTGGAGTGGTCAGAGCCTTCAACTGTTTGGACCGATTCTGGAGCTGAGCGAAAAACAATCCGGCGTTCGCCAGATGTTCGTGGTAGACCGACTTGTTGAAGAGCTCGATCGCCTTCTTTGCTGCGACGCTATCGTCGGAGGCTGAGTGGTTCATGGTAATCCGCTGAAACGTAACCTCGTCTGGGAAAAGAAGGCGATCGTTGAACGCATACCGGGTATCGATGTGGTGACCAAGCGTAATGTGTGCCAGCTGGAAGGAGAGGACGGCAGCCAGATCTTCCTCGTAGGGCAGCACATCAATCAGCCCGCGACTGAGCAGGATCGTGTTGCCCACGGCGAGCGACTCAAGAGGAGCGGTGAGCAACACCCGGCAATGCACCGGATCGGGGAGCTGCAGGTCGTTTCCGATGATGAGGTTGTTGGTGACCGTTTCCAATACTTTGTCAAAATCGCTCGGTGGAGCCAGCACGCCGGCTTGCACCAGACGGTCGAGAACATTGGCCTCAGCCTGCGCGACCCACGCGCGTTTTGCCTGCAGCGGGCTTACGTCCTGCGATTGGTCGCTATTGTCGGTTACATTGTCGATTTGGATGGCAGTGTTTTCAGCCTCGTGACTCGGGAGTTTCAGAGAGTACCCCCAGAAACTGGTCTGTGCACGAAGGTCCGGCTCATCATCCAGGCGGTTGCCGTGTGTCTCCTCGACATAGATTTCCGCGGGTAGCCAGACGCCTGGTTGGAGATTTACCCGCCAGCTGTCGAAGTGAAAATAGCGCGGGCGATCGAGATGGGCATTGCCGCTGAATATTCCATTTACGCGCACTACGGTGCCTTCCTGATCCTCGATCCAGATACGGCCGGTAAACCGTCCGCTGCTATTCTTTTCCTTGGGCAAAACATCGAAGACCTGGGTATGCACGGTGCCCAGAAAATCGTTACGCACGAATCCAAAGTCGTAATGTTGGCGATCGAAATTTGCGGTGTCGATGAACATCATGTCCATGAAGCCGGTAGGCACGTATTCCGCGGTGAGCCCCAGGGCTTTGGTGAGAACGCTCAGCGCGCCCTTCGATCCCCGAAGAAGTCCCTTCGATTTTTCACGGTAGCCATCGGCCTCAAACGACTTGTCGAAATCCACGCGGCTGAGGATGTACTCATCGGACACCGGGACTGTGGCAAGTTGGGCATCCGGCTTTACATTTTGGATATAGGTTTGGACCATGGGGATGCGCTTCTGCAACTCCTTCTCCATCACCTTTTCGTTGGCGATGGCTCGTTCGAGGAGGGCGGCCTGTGCCGGGGTGGGCGGAGTCAGCGCCATGATATGCGGCTTCTTTGCCTGGGCGGTAAAGGTGAAGAGAAAGATCGACAGCACCGCAAAACATCCGTTGCGCAAAGTTAGACTGCCACGAGTCATTATCATTGCATCCCCCCATCTGTCGAATAAGTTGCTGTTTCATGCAAGTTGAAAAAGAATGTGAATGTAGGTGATGTGGTCGGTCGGCTGTCCGTCTTTCACTGCGGGTCTAAACCGGATCCGCTCGGCAACCAACGCAGCTTCTTGATCGAGGCCATGGCCAAGACCGGAGACGACGCGCAGGACTTCCACTTTGCCGTCGACACCAAAGCGAACTTGTAGTGTGATCTCGCCCTGGATACGCAGTTGCCTCGCCTCTTGCGTATATTGCGGACGAGGTTCAGACAGCACTTCAGGGGGAGTGAAGTGTACTTGCTGAGTCACGAGCTCGGCGCCGGCGGCGATATCGTTGCCACCGAAGCCGCCGGTAGCAACGGTTCCACGGCCTGTTCCTTTGGGAGAGTTACCGGCTCCCGAACCAAATCCGCCAGTTGCCACCAGGCCGGCGCGCGGAGAAGGTGCCCCCTGTCCCGTACCCGGAGCATTTCCGAACGTGCCGATGGCAGCAATGGTTGCCGGGCGCGCGGCGGTGGCATTTACCGGCACGCCCATCGGGTCGCCAAAGCCGCCAGTCTTGACGGGCGGCTTAACAGCAGCCACTACGATCGATGGCCTTGCGCTTGGAATCATGGGAATGGCGGGCGTATCCATGTGCACGACCTGGGGCTTAGCGGGCTCCAGCTTTGACAGTCGCGTTTCGATCTTTCGTGGCAATTCGGCTACCGGATGTGGCGGGAGCAGTTTCTTGTGCAACGCGGGAGGCTTACTCGCAAATATCAACTCTGTAGTTACATATCTCGGCGGCACTGGAACCTTGTGTAACTGAGTTACCGTGAACCAGATTAGTAGGGCTCCGATGCTAACGTTCAGGAGGAGACTACTAATGAATGACCTAAGTCGTCCGGCGGGTTCTGGTAATAGGCCTAGGCTATCAAGCATAAGTACCGGCAGTATTTCCGCTCTATCATTCATACCCTTCTAGACGTGGGGATTTTGGAAACTGGTGACGGAGCATGAAATAGAACTACTAGAAAGCGATCGAAGGGCTTCGCCCATCTTTTTCGGCCCACGTACGCCAAGGCGAACGTGGGGCACCCGTCCGATTCCCTCCAACATTTCAATGGCTATGGAGCGATCAACTAGCGAGAGGCGTCAAGGCGCGTGATCTGATCTGCGTCCATTTCTTTGCGGACCTGGAGCATGAGATGGGTGGTTGCTTTCTCGAGATCTGCTCTCGCTTGAGCGACGCGATCGATCTGGGCAAAGAGGGCGGCTTCATCGAGCGTCTGCGCGTGACTGAGGGTTTCCATTTTTTGCTCTTCCTGCTGCAGGGCCGCGTAACGGTTCACCAGGTTGGTCCGGTTCTCGTCGAAAAGCCCATCCATTCGCTTTTTCTGGTCAGGTCGCAGATGCAGGGCTTTGGCATAGTGCTTATCGTCCCACCATCGGCTTGGCGGGCCAAGTTGCACTCCGCCCCGCATCGTGGGGGCGGCGCCCGGCTGCACAGATGCGCCGGACGGGAGACCCCCTTCGATCTCCCTGGGCGACCCTCCGGGTATGCTTCCGGCCGGCATACTGCCCCCACCCAGCATGCCGCCTCCGCTGGGCATACCACCGCCGGGAGGCGGGCCACCTCCGCCCGGCCTCTGGGCAAGCACCGGTAAGCTGGGGACTAAGCTCAAACATCCCGCCACCACGAGATAACCGATGATGGACCGGCCAACGCCCATTAGTTTCTCAACCCGCGCGCCAGGCGCGTATGCGACTTGTCCGCCGAGGCCGTCAAATCGTCGATCGATATAGGTGACTCCGGCTGCCAGCGGATCTCCTTATCGATGGCCATCAACAGCCGATTATCATCCGCAACTTCAGACGCGGACTCTGCCGGCTGGCTGCCGGATACCGAAACGACATCGGGGCTCAGCAGCCTGCCCTGATGTACTCCGAAGAGGATGGCAGCCGCCAGGACCGCAGCGGCAGTGGCCCACGAACTCGCAGACTGCCATCTGCGAACAAACGCTGACGGCGCGGAAATCGATGTCGAAGCCCGCCGCTCTGCCCATTCGAGACTGAGGGTCACGAAGTCCTCAATCGAGGCTTGCACCCGCTCGAACTCCCCCTGGCATTGGGCGCACGCCTGCATGTGCCGGCTCGCATCCGCGGTGTAGCCGCCTGAGAGCAAGTCGGTAAACTGCTCGTCTGTCAAATGTTGACCGGTCATTTCATTTCTCCGATCTTTTGCCGCACCGCCTTTACCGCGCGGTGCAGGTGTGTCTTGACTGTGTTTACAGACATATCGATGGCCGACGATATCTCCGGTATATTCATCCCTTCCTGAAAATGCATCAGGAAGATGGTTCTCTGGTTGAAAGACAAAGACTCGAGAGCCTTTGCAACCTGGGCAGCCCGCTCTTGCCTCAAGAGATCTTTCTCGGGCGTGCTTGCTCGACTGGGCAAGGTAGACGCGATCTCGGTGATGTCCACGGCTGTCTTGCGAAACGATCGCCAGAAACGAAATTTTTGGGTCCGCTGGTGGTCCAGGATCAGGTTGAGCGCGATGCGGTTTAACCACGTCTGAACGCTGCAGTCTCCACGGAAATTATCGCGCGCATTGTAAGCCTTCATGAAGCAGTCCTGGACGATGGATTGGGCAAGATCCTGGTCGCCGATCGAGAAGGCCACAAAACGAAGGAGACGGGCGCCATACCGGTGAACCAGCTGGTCGATATCGTCCAGTTCAGTGGCGGCACGCTCCTTTCCCGCAAAGCGAAGAACCGTCGAGGCGTGAGCGGCATGCATAAAGGACTAGACGCGTAATTCCCGAAAACCGGTTACGTCCTTCGCCCTTTCGGCCTGGTTTTGGGGGTTTCGGCCGCTGGTTACCGGATTCGTAGTGCCGCACGTAATCAGCTTGTGAGCAATCTCGTCTCAACCGGTAAGCGCATTTACGCAGCCAGCCGCCATTCTCGAATGCTGCTGTACATCATCCGGCAGTGTGACGCCGTGTGTTTAGCCTCGATCCGGAGCTTTGCAATCTCAGAACTGGATGATTTCGACTTACTGGTTAAGACTTACCGGGCCAGGTTAGTTCGACTGGTTTCTCTTTCGACGGGAGATCAGGATCTCGCCGAAACGGTGGTTCAGGACTGCTTTCTGCGAGCTTATCAGGCACGGGCGCGTTTCCGCGGAGATTGCGGAGTGGGTACCTGGCTATGTGCAATTGCGTTGAACGTTATGCGCGACTACCAGCGGCTGCAGAAATTCCAGTTCTGGAAGAAGGCAGGGATGGCAGCCGTGGACATTACCGATGTGGACTCTCCGCTCGCCAGTGAAACGCCTTCGCCAGAAGCACGGGTGCTGGCTGGTGAACAGGCCAGGCTGGTTGAAGTGGCCTTGAAGTCTCTCTCTCCAAAACAGCGGATAGTCTTCATCATGCGCTTCCTCGATGAGATGGAACCGCAGGAGATTTCGGCGGCTACTGGCATGTCGTTGAGCACGGTGAAGACCCATATTCATCGGGCAATGAAATCGATTCGCGCGCGATTAGAGAAAATCAAATGAACGCGGCTTTGGCCGCGCGTGCATCGTGCGTGGCAACTTCGGGTTGGTTCGTGGTAAAAGAGACAACTGACAGTAGTCTGTCACTCAGGATCGAACGAGAGCAACGATCGGAAGGAAAATATGGAAACGACAAAGGATATGGTCGCATCGCTGACTGCAGGGAAGATGAAGCTGAAGATCTACCCCAGCAAAAGGGCGGCTGGTGAGGCGGCTGCGTTGGCGGTAACTGAGGAGCTTCGGCGGTTGGACCAGTTTCGCGACCAGATTGGCGTCATTTTTGCAACGGGCGCTGCCCAGTTCGACACGCTTGAAGTCTTGACCTCAACGCCCGGTTTGCCGTGGAAAAAGGTGCGGGGCTTTCATCTGGATGAATATGTCGGGCTGAGTGAGGACCACCCTGCCTCCTTTCGGCACTTTCTCCGCCAGCGTCTGACGCAACGCGTGGACATGGGTGCATTTTTTGAGATGGACGGTACCGCCCCGGATCTTGAAGCTGTCTGCCGCGCATACATCAGAGAGTTCCACGTTGCTGAGCCGCAGCTCTGCCTGCTCGGGATTGGTGAAAACGGACACATCGCCTTTAACGAGCCGGCCGAGGCCGACTTCCAGGATCCCCTGGAGATGAAGATTGTCACGCTCGACTTGATGTGCCGCCAGCAACAGGCGGCGGAGGGTTGGTTCCCAACCTGGCAGGAAGCGCCGGAACGAGCGCTCACTTTGACCATCCCGACCGTCTTCGGTGTGCCGAAGTTGATTGCATCGGTGCCGGGCCCTCGTAAGGCGCAGGTGATTCGGCGTACAGTCCACGACCCAATCTCGACTGCGTGCCCCTCGACTCTTCTTCGCACCCACCCGGACATCACCGTCTATCTGGATACGGACTCCGCCGCGGAATTGTAATTGCCCTGGCGGAGGATAAACTGCAGATCAGCTGTGCATCATTCCGTCCGCAACGCCTGCATGGGGTCAAGCCGAGAGCTGCGATACGCGGGGATGAGCGCCGCCAGGATGGTGACTCCTGACAGGCCCAAAACCGCGGTCAGCAGGGTGCCCACGTCGAATGGGCTGACACCAAAAAGAAGACTGCTCATGAAGCGGCTCAGCAGGACAGACCCGATCCAACCTGCGGCTGCACCGATCAGGGCCAGACGGATTCCCTGGAAGACCACGAGCCGGGCGATCCTCTGGCGCGTTGCTCCCAGCGCCATACGAATGCCGACTTCGCGAGCACGGCTTGCCGCGAGAAATGAAATGAGTGCGTAGATCCCCAGAGCAGAAAGCAGGAGTGCGGCCCCAGCAAAAAACATCATCATCTGGAAGAGAAACCGCCGCGTTGCAATCGAGTCCTGGATCAATTGGGTTACGGTCTGCGAGAAGAATACGGATTGATTGGGATCGACAGCGGCCGCCACGTTTTTCAGCAAATGAATCGTCTGCGCTGGAGAAGCAAAACTCTTTACGACCAGAAAGCTGATCCCGCTCGCCCCCTGAGAAAGCGGAAGATACATGGAGGGCCGCGGAGCAATGTCGAGGGAGCGATTGCGTGCCGGCGCGACGACCCCGACCACCTGGCGCCAGATGGGCGTGGCCGGATCTTCCGTATTGATCAGTTTTCCCAATGGATCCTGGTTCGGCCACAATCGAGCTGCAGTACCTTGATCAATGACGGTTACCTTTGGAGCATCCGCAGTATCTGTCTCGCGGATCGCCCGGCCTTGGACGATCCGCACCCCCATGGTCTCCAGAAAGCCGGGGGAGACTTCATTCACGGCAACGACTTCCGGACTTGTTTCTCCGCGGGCCATGCCTTTGGTTTGTAACTTAGCCCCGTTATACTCGCCGACCAGAGGCAGAGCGGTAGAAACGGCGGCGGATTCGATACCCGGTGAAGCTCGCAACTGATCCAACACCTTCTTGTAGAAGATTTCGACATCAGTCCGCTTGGGATAACGGGAAGGCGGCAGAACGGTGATCGCGTACAGGACGTGATCTGGTCGATAGCCGATATCGGTCGACAGAAGGTTGATGAACGTCCGCAGCATCAAGCCTGCGCCGCTCACCAGGATGACCGCAAGCGCTATTTGCCCAACGACCAATACGGCGCGCAGCTTGGCTCGTTGTTGGCCCGGACTGGTTCTCGAAGTTTCAGAAAGCACTTCTCGAGGTGAGCGCTTCCACACTTGAAGAGCATTCAGTCCGCCGACCGCCATTCCACAAACCAAGGTCAGCATTAGTTCGAACACCACAGCGTGCAGGTCGATTCTCGTATCGGCCAAGCGAGGCACATTCACGGGAGCCAGGTGGATGAGGAGTTTCAAAACGACGATGGCCAGCGGCAAGCCCAGCAAACAACCGCCACAACAGAGCACGATCCCCTCGATCAAGGGTATGCGCGCCACTCGCCCGGCGCTTCCTCCCAGAGCCATGCGCACCGCCAACTCGTGGCTACGGAATGCTCCTTTGGCAAGCAGCAGACTGGCGACATTCGCGCAGGTAAGCATAAGGATCAGAGCCGTGGCTGCGAGCAAGGCCAACAGCGGCCCGTCGAATGCACCCACGATGTGTTGGTGAAGGGACGACAGGCTCGCGCTCAGACCCTGGTTGGTGGCGGGGAATTCCTGCTGAAGCAGCCGGCACGCCGCCTCCAACTGCGCCTGAGCCGTCTGCAGTGAAACTCCTTTCTTCAACCTGGCAATCACGCCGGCATTCGGGGCGCCGTGCGGCTCCCTGGCGAGATCTGCTCCGAGCGGCACCCAAAACTGCATCTGATCCGTTGGAAGCTGAACATTTCCGCCGCTCTTGAGCGGGAAATTAAATCCCCTGGGCATCACCCCAAGCACCTGGTAGCCTTCGCTGTCGAAGTGGATCACCTTCCCGACAATGTGGGGATCGGCATGGAAGCGGCGGCGCCAGAGGTCGTCGCTGAGGAGGACAACGTGCGTGTGCCCGGGACGATCCTCCTCCGCAGATGGCCATTGTCCCAGATGCGGACCCACGCCCAGCATAGGGAGCAGATTCGCAGAAACGCGCAATCCATAGAGAGCCTCGGGGGACCCTTCCGTTAGATTGACCAGATCATAGCGGTATGCGGCAACGTCTTCGAAAGCCGGTACTGTGGTTTTCCATACGGCAGCATCGCGGAGCGGAGCGCTCCAGCCGTTTTGGTCGCCGGTCTTCGGCCACCTGCTGACGATCTGGACCAAGCGTTCGGGAGAGCGAAACGGTAGAGGGTTGAGAAGAACGGTTTGGATGGTGCTGAACATGGCAGTACTGACCGCAAACCCAGCGGCCAAAACCAGAACTACAAATCCGGCAAACGAGGGCGTCTTATGGATCTGCCGGAAAACCTGCCGGACATCGGTACCCAGCGCTTCGATGAGGGACACGCTCATACGCGCCATTATGAACCTCTCACCCGGCGTCGCAACAGGGTTCCGTGCAAAACCCGCCGTACGACATAGAGAAGATGTGGAGGGATCTGCGGTTTTCTTTTGGGATCTAGTTCTCTGAAGGCTTCTCTACGTGATCGATAACGTAATACTCCACCGGTCCCTTTTCTGGCTGTAGTTTGAGACCGAGCTGTTCTTTCAGCGCATCGAAGAGCGACGGCCGATCCAGGAGGCTGGGGGGTAAATTCTCTTTCGAAACATTTGGCGGAAACTCGGGCAAAAATGACAGTGTGAAATCGTACTTCTTGTCCAGCCCTGTCTTATCAATCACCGGCCGCTCTTCAGCCGAAAGTTGCTGCCCCAAAAACCAACAGAGATATTGCATGGGAACCCTTGTCCCGACAAAAACATTGCCCGGCCCGGGAACAATCGGGATCTGGTATTCCTGGTTGCTTTCGTTGACCTTCATCTTCGATCCAGATTTATCCACCGTCAACGCATAAACAGGACCTTCCTTGATCTCCTTATGGAATTTCAAGTTGAATCGATCAGCCAGCAGATTCTGAAACATGATGTGCAGGTCATCGACGCTATACGCGTGATCTGCCTTCGCAGAAATATCGAAGCGATCGCTATCGAGCCAGTCGGGGGCGCCTTTGATCTGTCGAGACGGCACCTTATACATCAGGCTGATCATGATCTTTACCGGCATGTTCTGCACCAGATAGCCGTCGCCTCCAGGCATCGGTTTTATCCCACCGCGATCGGTTGGTTGAGCAGGCCTGATCGCCGCTACATCAAACGTCAGGCGAGACGATTTCTCCTGGCCGTGAGCAAGCAAGGCCAAAATACAGAGGCAGCAGCCAACCCCGGAAAGCGTAATGCGAAGTCTCATGGCTCCTCCTAGCGTGTGTATGTCCTGGGCCGATCCTCTTCCGGAGATTGCCATTGCCCGGCTGCGGACCCACACCCAGTATAGGGAGCCTCCAGCCGCTGCCTTTACGGTTTGCTTACTCTGAGAACCTGGGAGCGTACGCCGGCCCGTTGGCCGCTGCGGCATTGATGATCGACTACATCCTCAACGCGGCTGTCGGCATCTCCGCGGGAGTTAGGGGCGCTGGTTTCGGCCTTCCCACAGCGCGAACCTCACACTCTCGCGCTTTGCCTCGGTATCCTGCTCATCCTCACCTTGATCAACGTGCGCGGCATCAAAGCTAAACTGACTCGATGTATCAACCTCGGGCTCCGGGAACGAACGATAGATCCTATACGTGGCCCCAAAGTCTGCCTGAACGCCGTGAAAGCGGCCGGCCATTCGTCCGTTCTAAGCGGAGAGGATGACCATGAACGATTTAGGCAGACGGACGTTTGCCCAAGATCTTTGCCTCCCGTCAGTACAACAGAATAGGGCGCAAGGCACTTCTTCTTCGCTCTCGTGGTGGAAGCTACTGATCGTTATCGCTTGCACCAGTGGTATGGGTGCTTTCGCACAATCACAGAAACTTAATCCGCCGGTGGAGACGGCGGTCATCGATGCGCATGATGGCGACTTCAGCGGCGATCCCTCCACAGGCATGGTGATATCCACTCCAGTGAGCGTGCCGGTGGCGGACGATAAGCAACCCGAGATTACCGCGAACCCCGGGCGGCCCGCCATGGCAACATCGGCACTTCTTACTCCTGTGGGCTACGCGCAGTTCGAGAGTGGTCTGCTTTTCGCGACCGATTCGGCCGGATTCTCCAATCGGAGCGGCGACGAGGAGACGATGCGGGTCACGGTCTCGCCCTTCCTCCAGTTTATCGTCTCGGCTGAGCCGCTCGCCCACACCAGTACAACGCAAGAAAGCTTGAACCAGCGGGGAGACTCGACCGCAGGCCTGCAGGCGGTCATGATGCCGGGTCATGGAATAAAACCGACCATCTCCAGCAGCTATCTTCACCTGGTAAGGATGGGCACCGCGTCGAGCCTTGATGTCGGCGGCTATTCGAACAGCGCTTTGCTGCTGGCGAGTTCTGACTTGGGACACCTTCACGTCGACGCCAATGTGTTTCTCAATGAGACTGAGGGTCCGGTCCGGCGTGCGCAGTTGGGAGAGGCAGTGGCCTTTTCGCACCCGGTGACAGCGAAGTTGGGCGCCATCGCAGAGGCGCGGCATTTTACCCAGCCGCTGACCGGCGGGACCGTCTACAGCACACTCTGGGGCGCGAGCTATAGCATCCGCGCGAACCTGGTGATCGATACCGGCCTGGTCAACGGACTCACAGGTACTTCCACTCGTTGCCAGGTGGCAAGTGGCATTACTTACGTGCTTCCCCACAGACTCTGGGGTTCGTCCCGCTAATTGGCCGGGCAATCAGTGCTTCCCCGCTATCCGGATATGCAACATAGCAGGGAGTAACCCATCGGCCGATATTGTCAAAGAGGCGAATGGGTAGCATAAAGATGGATTCTCGCGGTCAAAGATCTTTCCTCGCTCCTGAAACCGGGCTTTATCAGCTTTTCCTCTACCCCACCTCAACGTTCATTCCTTCAGAGGCTGAGCGTGCGAGCGAAACTCACATCGATGATCGCGCTCTCAGTCATCAGCCTCGCCGGACTCGGGATATTCTTCTCTCCCATAACTAAGACAGAAGACGGGAGACATGAGCAAGAATCTCCCTGGGGTGGATAGGCTTCGCCAGAACCTCGAATGAATTGGGGGCTGCCGCCAGCAGGTCGCTTGCGGCGGACGCCCCGGTAAAGAGTGCGACCCGGCAATCCGGAGTTTCAGCCTTAATCTACATGCACAGATCAACACCGTTCATCCTGGGCAAGATGGCGTCGAAAGCCCTTACGAAGGTTTAGTGTGAACTTCTACTTGAGTTCGCGCCAGACGTTGGCGAACACTTCGCCACCAGTGGTCCAAGTCAGATGGGTCGATGAAAAGTATGTACCCGGTGATGACGTCCCACGAGAACATGGGGAGGTTGAGTGCATATTCAATCCCCAGGTGGAACAGCAGGCCGAGCAGTAGCAACGGATAGCGAAAACGCCGGAACCAGATGAGGACTCCGAGGGAAAACTCCAGAGCGAGGGTAAACCAACCGCCCACCTTTAAGATCGCCGGAGATTGGATCCATCGCGGGACCGGGAAGCGCGCGATCGAGTGCAGATGGAGCACATAGTAGAGCGCCGTACCATTGAGCCATGTGTGCCCTTTCATCTTCCACCAGAAGGCGGTGAAGTACAGCAGGGCGAGCTCAAGTTGGATCATCCGTTGTGCCCAGGGAGCCCGTGGCAGGATTTGCGGCCCTTCCAAACCTCTTCGAACGCGTATCAGACGGTCGACGGAAAATGCTGCTCCCGCCGGCGCGAACATGAGGAAAAACCCGGCGAGGCGTAAGAAGGTATCGCCGCCGTGAAGGATGAGTAGGTTCCTCTGATCGATAGAAGTGAGACAGAGGAAAACGGCCACGCTGCTGAGCCGTGTCCACACTCCTGCAGTAAGGAGCAACGCAAAACCCAGAAATACCCAGAAGAATGCCGCGATCCACCGGTCATCCTGCGGCATCACCGTGAACAGGTTGAGACGCATACCTGGTTCGAGCTGTCTCATCGTCGACAAGGTTACCCATCCGTGAACGCCAAACCAATTCAACCAGTCGGAGTGCAGCAGGATCACGGTAACGGAAACACAGATGCCGTAGAGAATGCGGAACAGGGCGATGGGGGTGGGCGATTGCGGAGCAAAGAAAAAGCGGTCCCAGGCTTCGCGCAGCGTTTGCAGCGTCATCGAAGGTCCCCAGGTGGAAGATAGTCTTCATAGAAGACGTTCGGCTGCGCAACCGGCTCGGGCGAGTCATCCGGCCCTGGATGGATATCAGACTGAAACTCAATCAAAAGTATCTTGTGCGGAGGGTCGGCTGGGTTGTTCAACGATCGCGCAAGGTGGGCCGCAACATCGGGCCAGAGTGGAGCATATTGCGGCTGGGGCAGGACCTCCAAAAATTTCCGGTATCTCTCTTTGCGAAACCGCTCCCCGAGGCCAAGGTCTTCCATTTTTGGAAACGACCAGACTTGCATGTGGCGATCTCGACTGATGATGACCGCTTTGACGTAGGCATTGACTTTCACCGGATCGGGACCAAACATATCCCAGGATTGAAATAGCCCGCTCCATCGCATGTAAGGCATCACCAGTTCTTTGACACCCGCGAATGCTTTCAACGGGACTGCGACGACGGTGATGACAAACAGGTGAAAAAGAATGAAAAGGCTGATGGCGCCGCGGCGAAGGGCTCCGATTTCGTGGGTTTCCTCCGATCGCGTTTGCCCCTTGGTTTGCCCGGGGTTACGTTTCTTCCGCCGATTCCCTTTCGCCTCAGTCATCGCTTTACCTTAGTGGACCACAAACAAACACTAGACGCCTTACCAATTTCACCTGTTCAGGCACCGACGTGATTTTTGCGTGTTTGCGTCCGCGGAAGTTGGAGCAAAGAACGAAGCCCTCTGCTCTAGAGGGTGCGCCCTTCGACGCCGCTATGACTCCGTAAGAACCGGTCCCGATACACCCACGTCGCTCGTGTATCATGGCGACCATTGCGCTCAGGGAGGGTTCCGTGATGTGGTTCAACAGCAAAATGACGGCCACGCTGTGGATGATGGTCTTGCCCCTGACCGGCCTAGCCCTGGCTGCCGACACCGATAGCAATGTTCTGAAAAACAATGGCTCGGTGGCCCGGCTGCTCAAGCAAGCCGGCGTGTACAACGCTTCCAGCACGGGCAAGACGCCGGGCTTCGTCGTGGACCCCGCATGGCCGCAGCCGCTGCCCAATAACTGGCGTCTCGGCCAGATAGGCGGGCTCTTTGTCGACCAGCATGATCACATCTGGGTCTACAACCGGCCACGCACCATGACCAACGAAGAGGCCGGGCTGGAAGGGCCGGTGCCGGGCGCCGTCGATCAGAAGGGCCAGCCAGTCAACGGGCTTGGCCAGGAGCGTAAGTATGGCTCCATTGCAGATTGCTGCAAAGCTGCTCCTTCCGTTCTGCAATTCGATTCCGACGGCAAGCTTTTGCGCGCCTGGGGTGGCCCGGCCGACCCCGGTTTTGTGGGCGGCAAATGTAAGGCCGAAGCAGGCTGCCTCTGGCCCAGCAGTGAGCATGGTATTTATGTCGACCAGAAAGACAATGTATGGCTCTCAGGAAATTCGGCGGCGGCCGACCATGGAGGCACGCCCTGGGCGACCAACACGCAAGGCGGCGATGGCTTCGTCCTGAAGTTCGACATGGACGGCAACTTCAAGATGAGGATCGGGGGAACACCCAAGGGACCGGACAGCAACAACACGGACGGCGGTGTGAATGGCACACCGGTGCTTTATCAGGCAGCCGACATGGTGGTCGATGCCGCCACCAACCACCTCTACATCGCGGATGGCTACGGAAACCGCCGGGTATTGATGGTCGACGCGGACACTGGTAAATATCTCGGCCACTTCGGCGCCTACGGCAATAATCCCGTCGACGACGCAGGTGCCGCGGCCGCCGGGACGTGGATTGAGGATTCCAGGAAAGGCAACACGAAGCCCGCGTTCTTCCGTAATCCCGTGCACTGCGTGAAGATTGCCAATGATGGCAAGTTGTACGTCTGCGATCGGGGAAACGATCGCATTCAGGTGTTTGACATTCACGATCCCGCGCTTGGTAAACCCTGCAGCAATCCGACCGGCGCGGCCGGCAAATGTGGTTTCGTCGCCGAGCAGTTTGTGAGCAAACACACCAACATCATTGGCACTGCGGTTTCCATGAGCTTCTCCAAAGATCAGGCGCAGAGTTGCCTCTATGTCGGAGATAACGCCAACATGACCATCTATCTACTGAACCGAAATAACCTGCAGGAGCTAGGCCGGCTCGGGCGCAGCGGCCGGATGGCGGGTGAATTTCATTGGATCCATCAGGTGAGCCTGGACAGCAAGGGCAACATCTATACCGGCGAAGTCGACACCGGAAAGCGGATCCAGAGGTTTCTACGCTATGGCAGTGACGGTTGTAGCGGGACTGGATCGTCTACCGTGGGCGGCCCCATGGATAGCAAGTAGCACCCCGCGCTTACCCGTCGCTCGGAGATTGTCTCCTCCCTGTGCTTACCAGGACCCGGTTTGGCGCCGGGCCCTAGGAAGTATTTGCGTCACGGCCGGTTACCGGATCGCAACGGGGGTTTGGCCCTCGTCCATCACCTGATAGCGAATGGTCTCCTCCGATTTTGACACTGGAAAATGAGCACTCAACACCGATGTGGAGACCTTGGCCAGAAAATAGTGGCCTCCGTACCTACGAAAGACAAGCTTGTCGCCAGTCATCGAACAAGGCTCGTTTGTCGTGGTAATGGTTACGTTTACGCGCCGATCGAGGCTTTTGAGCGTCACTAATCCCCACGGGTCCTGGCTGAGTGTATAGGTACCAGAGGGAAGCTGCTCGTGGCCTACTGAAAAGTTAAAGGGAACCGTGGCCACAACTGAGTTCGATGAGAATGCCCGGGCAGCAGTGGAACCATTTGCCAATGTGAGAAGCGCGGTTACCGCGAATAGGAACAGTTTCATGACATCATCTCCTTTGAGTGAAGGGTCCTGGTTTTGACTTCCTTCACTCTTTAAATCGGAAACGAGCAGCGAATCCCGCCAAACGCCACGAAGAAATTTGCGGTCAGACGGCTGGTGGACTAGGGCGCGCGGATTCGGTTTCAGCGAGCTGTCGGGCAGCCTTTGCATCGGGGTGGTCAGCGCCGAGGGTGGCCTCCAGTTGCTCAGCAGCGGAGCGAAAAGCAGCGCGGGCTTCTTCGGGCCTGTTCAAAGCCTGCAGGGCACGCCCACGCGCCAAGAAGGCGCTCCCCAGGTCGCTCGATGATGTTCCCGCCGCCGTTGAGGACTGCAGCAGTTCAAGGGCCTTGCCGGCATCCGCCGCCGCTGCGTCTCGCTTGTCTAATGCGAGTTCGGCAGCGGAGCGGCGCACGAGCAGAATGGGTAGATAGGCTGCACATGGCCCACCGCGCGCGATCGACGCTTCATCGATTGCGATTGCCTGATTTGCGAATTGCAATGCCCGCGAAGCGTCCCCCTCCGCCAGCGCGAGGAGCCCCTTGTCCGACGCTAAGGACGCGAATGCATAGTGCTCGGGTGGCAGTAAGTGG
Source organism: uncultured Acidobacteriaceae bacterium (assembly GCA_963745725.1). GTDB lineage: Bacteria > Acidobacteriota > Terriglobia > Terriglobales > Acidobacteriaceae > PALSA-350. The sequence goes on along the minus strand of CAVUYJ010000008.1, from coordinate 198,849 downwards.
CGCATCCTGGGCTCGATATCCGCCAGTAACCAATCCGCTTGAACGAAATCCTTCCGATCGCGGTAAACCCGAGCGCGCTGCAGATCTGCCTGGGCAAGAAGAATCTGCTCACCTGCCCGCCGCGCCTTCGCGGTCGCACGTTCCGCATAGTCGGCTGCCTCGGAGAAGCGCCCCAATTCCCGCAAAACACCTGCATAGTTGTAGAGCAGAACAGGCGACACCGCGTCTTCCGTCTGGTTTGCCCGGCTGATGTCAATCGCGCGGCGATAGGTCTTTTCCGCTTCCAGTTGGCGGCCGGCGTAGCCAAGTATAAGTGCCCAGTCGTTGAAGAGTTTGACCGCCTTTTGCGTCTCGTCGTACCCGAGACTTGCCATGAGAGCGTTCGCCCGCTCAAAAACGGAGAAGGACTCAGAGAACTGGCCCGCATCCCCATAGATACCAGCCAGGTTCACCAGGACATTCAACTCTTGAAGGTCGGAGGCGGCGGGCGACTCCTGGAGTGCCTGCTCGGCTGCCCGTGCACGCGCAACCGCTTTTATCGAATTGCCATTTCGATACGCCACCTCGCTGCCGCGCAGCAAGCAGAAGGCGCGATCGGGTCCGAACTGGGAGTCACTGCCAAGTTCACGCAAACCCTCTGCGAACAGGGCTTCTGCGCGCGCCAACTCTCCAATCGGCACCATGGCTCCTGACAACACGCAGGAGGCCTTGGCGCGAATCGACCGCTCTTTCAGTCCACGCGATAGCTGATAGGCCTGCTTGAGGACACGAAGAGCTTTTTCGTTTTCGTCTTCTCCCGAGTATTGGTCACCGATAGAGAGCAGGAGTTCGACATGATTGGCGGCGTTGTCATAGTGTTCCCGTTCCACGATGCGCTCCTCCAGTGCGAGGAGATGGTTTACGGTGACGGGCTTGCCCATGGGCGCCACATCGGTCAAAAGCAGCTGATTGAGATCGCTAATTCGTTCCGCGCGAGCAAACTGGCGTATCGCCAGATCGCGCTGTGTACGCGCCGTGCGCACTTGCATCCATGTAGCCACAACCCCGGCCGTGGTTGCCAGGAGCGCCAGCGCAGCGAGCGCGACCACAGTCCGGTTCCGACGTACGAACTTCATCGCCCGATAGCTTAGGGTGTCGGGGCGGGCGCGGATCGGCTCATTCCCGAGGTACCGGCGTAGATCGTCAGCCATGGCGGCAACGGAGGAGTAACGCTCCGCCGGATCCTTTTTCAAGGCCTTAGCGACAATGGTGTCGAGATCGCCGCGCAGCAAACGGCGGAGCTTATCCGGGGTGACGGACCGCCGGGCGGCATTCTCCCGGGAGAGCCCTCCGATGGTCCGCGAAGGGCTTACCGCATCGGACGGACGGCCGGGTTCTGTATCTACGACAGACCTTATCAAGTCAGTCAGTGTGTATGGGCCTGGTCCGGATGGATGTTGCCCCGTCAGCAGCAGGTAAAGCAATACGCCCAGAGCATACACATCCGTCGCGGTGGTAATTGCTTCTCCCTTGAGTTGCTCGGGAGCGGCGAACTGGGGCGTCATCGCCCGGCCGCCTTCCACCGTGAGCTGCGTCAGCCCGGCTCCGGGTTCTTCGTTTTCCAGAAGTTTAGCAATTCCAAAGTCGAGCAACTTGACCTCGCCGTCTTCGCGGACGAGAACATTCGAAGGTTTCAAGTCGCGGTGCACAATCAGATTGGCATGCGCCGCGGATACCGCCTCCACCACGTCAAGAAACAATGCAAGACGCGCCCGGATGTCGAGCCGGTGATCATCGCAGTAGCGGTCGATATGGTCACCTTCCACGTGGTCGAGCACAAGATAGGGTTGCCCGGCCGGCGACACTCCGGCATCGAGGAGTTCCGCGATGTGTGGGTGGGTGAGGAGGCCGAGTATCTTTCCCTCGCGTTTGAAGCGCGCTTCGCCCACCCTGCCGATGAGGGAGACGTTGAGAAACTTTACGGCGACTCGCCGCTCGAATCGACCGTCGCTTCGTTCGGCCAGCCACACGCTGCTCATTCCGCCTTGCCCAATCTGCGACACCAACCGGTAGCCACCAAGGGTTTGGCCGGCCAACGTGGCCCCACTCGGAAATTGGACCGACCGACTCTCCAGGAACCTTTCCTCCACGAGAGCACGATGTTCGTGAAGAAGCGTTTCCAGATGATTCACGAGGGTCGGGTTCTGAGCGCGCAAGGTAGAAAGACAAAGTGAGCGCTCCTCATCTTCCATTCCGAGGATTTCGTCGAGGTGGGGACTTAGCGCCTGCCACTCCTCTGGTTTCAGTCTATGCATTGGATGCCCGGAGCCCTGTGTCCGTGCGCATGCTGTGGCGAATATAGATACGCGCCTTCTCCCACCTTCGTTGTACTGTCCGTTCCGACGTCATTTGCATGGCAGCAATTTCGCTGAATGAGAACCCGCAAAAGAATTTCAGATCTACCAATTGAGCGAGATCCGGCTCGATCTTCGTCATTTGTTCCAAAACCTCGTTGATCGCCAGCACCTCCTTGGGGTCAACGGGCATTCCCATCAGGTCGGGTTCGAGCGAAGTGATTTGGAACTCACCGCCATGTTTGAGCGCACTGCGCTTCCTGGCATGATCGACAATCAGTCCGCGCATCACCCGCGCGGCATATCCCATGAAGCGAGCGCGATCCGGAAAAGAGGGCCCGTCGCAAGCTGCCATGTCGAGATAGGTTTCATGCAAGAGCGTGGTGACACTTAGGCCGGCAGGCGCCCAATTACGGGCCAGTTGCCGTTTTGCCAGCACGTGCAGCTCGGAGTACAGGATGCTGAATAAGACGTCGGTTACTTCACTATCAGCGTTTTCAGTCACGCTGGCCGGATATGCTATCAACTCCACGGTATCCTCCTACGAATAAATATCCTGAGCCGCGCGAAAGCGGTGGCTTGGGATGCGACAGCAGAATGGGCTATCAGCAGGAAATCAGTAGTGGTCCTCGCCATCGGGCTCGCTCAAACAGGACCGAACGCGGGGCCCTGGATGCGGCTTCACTGTGTTGTTGCCGGGGCAACAGGTGTGCTTGATCATACCGCTTAGACAGATGGCATTTGTCACACTATTGTCACGTTTCTCTGGTCATTTATTGGCGATTGGTGTAAGCCATAGAGATTAGTGCAGTCCGATGCAGCAACGTTACAAACCGCTTTGACAGAATCTGACGAGCGCACAATTATTTAGGTTTTCCACAATCTTTGCTGTCGTGTTTCCTAAACCGATTTCGATCTTTAGTAGCAGGGATGATGAAAGGATCATGGAAGGAGCAACAAGAGATGTACGACATGGCAAAGTTGAGCAACCTGAGCGCTCTGGGTCAAGGCGCGACCAAGGCGATGTCTGCTTTCTGGGTATTCGATAAAGCAGCGCTGGCCGACGGTGTTGTTCCCAAGAAGTACAAGGAACTCATCGCGCTGGCGGTCGCGTTGACAACACAATGTCCCTACTGTTTGGAATTGCACCGTGCTGCAGCGGAAGCGGCAGGCGCAACCCCGGCGGAGGTGGCGGAGACAGCACTGGTGGCTGCCGCGCTCCGCGCCGGCGCAGCCATCACTCATGCCGTGCATCTCATCGATAACCATTGCAAGGAGTGAGTCGTTACCGGCGAAGCCTATCCTGACTGCTGGTCGAGCATACGCGAAAACTACCATCTCGAAATCGAGTCCGGTGGGACGGATGAAACTTAGCCCAGGACGGTGGTCCTAGGTTGGCATGCGATTAGAAAGGTCCCGCAGGGACGACTGAAACACTCGAGACGTCGTCCTGAGTTCGGGGGGACTTGGGACTCCTGGGTCCGGGGGGGTCTGGGATTGTCTCCAGTTAACTTCAGTCGTCCCTACGGGACTTCTCGTCGCTCGACATTGTCCAGGTTGCGGATTTTGACTCGCAACTATGGTCGTTGGTTCTGGACGGGGGGCTTCGTTCTTTGCTCCAAAGGCGACACCCCCGATGAACTGGGTATTGAGCGAATGCGGCCGTCGCACAACCCCCGAATATCAGGCACGTCGATTACCTCGCCACGCTGCATAATCATACGAGCGAGATGCGATGAGTCCAATCCAACCCCTGCCGCCGCCGGCCACGCAGCCAACAACCGTGACCACAAAGCCCAGCCCCTCAGGCCGTGTGCGGTGGTGGATCGTCTGGACGTTGTTCTTCTCGACGGTCACCAACTACATCAGCCGGCAGACATTCTCCGTTTTGTCGCCGATGATTACGGCGCAATACCATCTGAGCCACACGGACCTGGCCAAGATACTCGGCGCCTTTCAGATCTCCTATGCGGTCACATGGCTTCTTGGCGGAATTTTTCTTGATGCTGTAGGAACGCGGCTTGGCTTGGCCCTGGCCGTGGTGTTCTGGTCGGTGGTCAACATCCTTACCGGGTTCGCCAACTCTGTTTTTGCCTTTGCATCCTTCCGCTTTCTTCTTGGCATCGGCGAGGGATTTAATTGGCCGGCAGCCAGCAAGACCGTGGCTGAGTGGTTTCCCAGCGAGGAGCGCAGCATGGCTGTCGCCATCTTCGATAGTGGGTCGAGCGTGGGCGGCGCTTTGGCAGCCCTGGTGATCCCCTGGATTGCTTTGGCGTTTGGCTGGCGCTGGTCGTTTGTTTTTTCCGGAGTCCTCGGCCTGGTGTGGTTGGCGGTGTGGTTGCGGGTCTACCATCCGTTGGACCGTCACCCGCGCGTGTCGCCTGCAGAGAAAGCCTTGATCCAATCCGGCCAGGATACGCCGCGCCATTCGACACGCCGCGGCTTAAGGCGCTATCTCGACCTCGCCGGGAATCGCAACGTCTGGGGGATCGTCCTGGGCCGCGCCCTTACCGACCCGATATGGTGGTTCTATGTTTTTTGGCTGCCGCAATACCTGAGCGATGCGCGAGGCTTCAGCCTTAAGCGGATCGCGCTCTTTGCCTGGATGCCCTTCGTCGCGGCCGATATTGGTAACTTTACCGGTGGCTGGATCTCCGGCTATTGCATTCGCCGGGGTGTGCCGGTGGTGCGCGCTCGCATCTGGGTCTGCATCGTCAGTTGCCTGCCGATCCTGGCCGGGATACCAGCTGCCCGTGTTCATAGCGTGACCCTGGCGCTTGCACTGATTTGTATTGCGCTGTGGGGGTATGCAAGCTGGTCCACGATGGGTCTGACGCTCCCCGGAGATCTGCTTCCACACGATGTTGTCGCCACGGTAACGGGGCTCAGCGGACTCGCGGCCGGCGCGGTGAGTGTGGGGTTCACCTTCGCGGTGGGAATCCTGGTTGACCGTTTTTCCTATACCCCGGCATTTCTGGCTGCCGGCCTCATGCCGCTGTTTGCTACGGTCTGTGTATGGGTTCTCATCCGGCCGCCAGTGGTCGCGACTTCCTAAACCGCGCGTTGTTGCAACAGTGCTGCGGAGGCCGCCTGCTGCTGCAACCGTTCCTTCAGAACATCGAGGAATGCCTGCATGCCAGGCGAAATCCACTTGTCTTTGTGCCAGACAATATGGGTCGCGATGCTCATCTTCGCGCCATGCCAGTCGATCACCGTGAGCTGCTTCTTTTTGAGTTCACAAGCAATGACGACTTCCGGCAGAAACCCGATGCCCATCCCGGCATGCACGCACTGCTTAATCGCCTCCACGCTGGAGAACTCTGTAACATGCTGCGGCTTTACGTTCGCCGCTGCCAGCAGCGTGTCGAGTTTCTTGCGGTACCCGCAGCCTGACTCAGTCAGGAGGAGCGTCTGGTCAATAAGATCCTTTGCACACACCTTCTTCGCGTTTGCCAGCGGGTGATCGGGCGTACTAAAGAGGTACACGTCTTCCTTGCGCATTCCGATCGACGTCAAGTGCTCTACGTCAATGGAGTCAGACATGCTGATGGCGAGGTCCAATTTGCCGCACTCGAGTTCGTCCGCCAGCTTGTTGTCGGATTCAGGGCGAAAGATAAGCTGCACCTTCGGATATCGTTTGCGAAACAGCTTCAATACTTCGGGCAAACGATAGGTGAGCACACTTTCCGGCGCGTAAATATTCAGGGGGCCGGCCGGTTCGGTGCCAAACTTCACTGCCCGATAGCCCTGATCCATCGCTGCCAATGCCTTTTCCGCATAGGGACGGAAGCGGCGGCCTGCCTCGGTAAGAACAACCCGTTTCGCTAACCGATCAAAGAGCGGAACGCCCAGTTCCCCTTCGAGTGCCTTGATCTGGGAGGTCACATTGGACTGCACGGTAAACACGCGTTCCGCGGTGCGGGTGAAGTTCAACTCCTCCGCAAGAACACAAAACGTCTGCAGTTGACGGACTTCCATTTTGCCATCTCCATTTCAGATCGGTTCGATGATAACAATCAATTGGACGGATGTATAGCGCGGGGCGAAACTCAGCCTATGAGCTTACTTCGGTTGCATCGACAGGCCGGCGGAGCGATCCTCGGCATACTCTTAACCTTACTGCCGGCCTCGGCTACCGTTCTCCCTTCGCAAGCCGAGGAACCTGGCACGACCATCGTTTTCTACGCTCAACCGAAAGTGAGCGAGGACCTGTGGCCGGACTTATTTCGAGTCCTGCGCGCCGATTTGGCCGACGAGACGGATGGGTTAGCCAACGGGTTCGTCCTCGATAAGCAGGCAGCCTTCGTTCGCGGAAGTGATGACCTGCGAGGACACTTGTTCTCGCGGATCATTGTTGTTAAGTTACTGGGTCGCTGCGATGTGCTCCCGCAATCAGAACATCCGTCGAGGGGCCCCCTTGGTTGGGTCCACCTGATCTCCGGAACAATCCAGCCCTTTATTTCGATAGATTGCGGTCGGATCGCCGAAGTGCTGCGGCCGGCAGCCGCCGGCTTAAGCAAGCAGCGCCGCCAGTATGTGATGGATCAGGCGATCGCCCATGTGCTGATCCATGAATGGATCCATATCGTGACCCAGAGCACCCGCCACAGTTCACGCGGCATCAGCCAGGCATATCTCTCGGTGAACGACTTGATTGAGGAACCCAAAAGCAACAAGTTGTCTGCTACCAACCGCTAGCTACCAACTGCTGCTACAGATTATTCTGATTTGGGGTGATCGCTCTCAATCACGGAGCGTATAAAGCAAAAGCGGCAATTCTCTTGTTCCACAATCGAGTCCCTCCCCCGAAAGAATCGACACAGACTTTAGAGAATTACCGCTTGAGAACGAGCATACCGTCTCTCCCAGGAATTGCTAGAGACCTTGTGTAACATCTGGTTGATTTGAAGTAATGCCAGATGGTAATGGCGGCGGCCCTGGTCCGGCGCCCCTTCCCGGGGCAAAACTGATTTCCTTCGATCCCTTCCCCCCGACCGCCAGGCCGAGCTACAGAAACGTTTCTGCGACAAAATTCGAAAATGAAAAATAAAACCTAACCGGAGGATCGCTTTCCGGTCTAATGCGCTGAATGGAAGAGAGCGACGACTCCATACGCCGGGCCGTTCTAGCCGGCGAAAAGGACGCCTACAGGATGCTGGTGGCGCGCTACAGCCAGGTTGTGTTCAGTGTGGCCTTTCGCATTACCGGAAACGAACCGGACGCCGAAGAGGTGGTGCAGGAAGCGTTCCTGCGCGGGTACCAGAAGCTCGCGAATTTTGAAGGGAGGTCAAGCATGGCTACCTGGTTCTATCGCATCGGCGCCAACTGCGCCCTCGACATCGTGAGCCGGAGGAGACCGGAACCACAGAGCCGGATAGCCGAGGAGAACGACCCAGCAGAAGGTGAGTTGCAGCTGGCAGATATAAAAGCCGGACCCGATCGCCTGCTGTTAAGCCGCGAAATTCAGGCGGCGCAGCAAGCGGCGATGAGCGAACTTACCCCCACCGAGCGCACCGCCTTCGTTCTACGGCATATGGAAGACCGTTCCACAGAAGAGATTGCAGCTGCGTTGAACATCGCCCCCAACTCTGCAAAACAGGCAGTGTTTCGCGCGGTGCAGAAACTGAGGCGCCAATTGGCTCCCTTATGGATAAACCCATGAAGCACTTGAATGAAGCAGAACTCATCGAGCACTACTACGACGAGTCCGCCACCCCGGCCGACTGCGAGCGCCACTTGAAAGCGTGCTCCGCTTGCGCCAAACACTACGCGGATTTGCGGAGAGATCTCGACGGGGTGAAACCGCTCGCCCCCCCAGCGCGCGGCGAAGATTACGGGGAACAAGTCTGGCAATCGATTCGCGGCTCGTTGCCGGTATACCAAAAACCGGACCGGAGCTGGATCCGGCTTTGGCGTCCGCTTGGCTGGGCGGCCGCGTGCGCGCTCCTGATTGCCGTGGCCTTTGTTGCCGGACGCCAATGGGAGCGGAAGCAGACGACATCCGTTGCCGTAACTCCCGACCCTCAGGCGCGGCAACGCGTGGTGGTTGTAGTTCTCGGAGACCACCTCGACCGCTCCGAGCGTTTGCTGGTTGAGCTGAACCATGCCGGCAGCAATGATATGCCGGTTATGCCGCTGCGAGGCGAGGCGAGAGAACTGCTGGCCAACAACCGCCTGGTAAGACAAAGCGCCCTACGAGCCGGCGACCTTAATGTCGAAGCGTCACTCGATCGACTGGAGCGGCTGCTGGTCGAGCTGGCGAATCAGCCTGACGAGCCCAATGAGCGAGATCTCAACCGGCTTAGGCAGGAAATGAATACCGACGGACTTCTGTTTGACATTCGCATCCTGCGCTCCAGGGTTGGCTCAAGAGCACTGGAACCGCAAGACGCTTCGAAAGCGACGAAAGGGGTAGCTCTCTAAATGAATACGAAACCACTGCTGTTTGCAATGCTGCTTGTTGCTTTGTCTTCCGGGCCGTCAGCCTTGTGCGCGGAGACTGTGCCGCCCGCTCTCAATGACAACGCCGCCAATGCAAAGGAAGACGCCCTCTATTCCGATGGCACACGAGCCATCAACGATGCCCATTGGGCGCAGGCTGAGTCGATCTTCAACAATATCGCCCAGCAGCATGGTGCGCGCGCGGAAGCGGCACTCTATTGGAAGGCGTATGCAGAAAACAAGCAAGGTAACCCAACCCGCGCGCTCGAGACCTGCAGCCAACTGAGACAGGCTTACCCCCACGGGAACTGGATCAACGAGTGCGGCGCCCTGGAAATCGAGATCCGCGGAAAGAGCAACGATCCTTTGCCGCCCCAGGCCGAACAAGACGAAGACCTGAAGCTGCTTGCCCTGAACTCGCTCATGCAACAGGATGAGGCGCGCGCGCTGCCGATCATTCAACAGATCCTTAACGGTGACAAATCCGAGAAGCTGAAGTCCCGGGCGCTGTTTGTTCTGGCACAAGATCAGTCCCCGCAAGCGCAAGCGTTGCTAGGCCAGATAGCGCGCGGCCAACAGAACCCCGCGTTGCAGCGGAAGGCGATTGAGATGCTCGCGATTGGCCGCGGCAAACAGTCCGCCGACACGCTTGCCGCCATCTATCGCGAGAGCAACAACGACGAGGTGAAGAAGTCCATTCTCCACACCTATCTCATCATCGGTACTCCCGATCCGCTGGTGGAAGCGGCACGTCATGAAACGAACCCGGAACTTGTGCGCACGGCGGTACACACGCTGGGGGCTATGGGCGCTAGTTCACAGCTGCTCGCCCTCTATCACGACACCAATAGCTCTGAGACCAAGGCTGAGATTATCAGTGGCCTGATCCCCGCCGGGCAAAAGGGCGCGGACGCGCTGAGTTCCATTGCTACCTCGGAACCGGATCCAGAACTACGGCGGAAGGCGATTCGCAACCTTGGCATTGCGGGCGGTATGTCGGCGGCGCCCTCACTGGTCGCCACCTACAAGAAGAATACCGATCCGGAGACCAGGAAAGCGGTCGCGCAGGCGCTCTTCCTGGCCGGAGATAGCCACGACCTGATCGAACTTGCCCGCGCGGAAAAAGACCCTGGGATCAAGCAGTCGATTGTGCAACAGCTCAGCCTCATGCATAGCAAAGAGGCCACGGACTACATGCTCGAGATTCTTAACAAGTAACCGGAAGGAGATTCGCTCCCATGAAGACGAACGCGCTCATGGTTTTAGCCCTCGCTGCCTCCGCGCTGATGACCTGCGCCCAGGAGCCTCGAGTCACACACACGCAGTATCACTCCGGGCCGATGAGCCTGGGACTGTCCGCGACGGTGGACCGATTTCGCCACTCCAATGACGCACTTTGGGTGGGATATGCGGTGCAGGCTCTTCCACGAACACATGTCTCTGCGTGTTCGTCTTGGACGGGATCATCAGAAGTGGATGCTGGATGCTGCAATGAACTTAGGCTGGAGGACGGGCCAGACAATCTGAATACTTCGGAGAGTGCCGCTGCGCCTGCGCCTACTGTTTATGTGCTGCTGCGGCTCGATCACGGTGAGGTCACGCGGGCACGCATGGCGCGAGCCGGTTGTACCCTCGATGCCGGCGGGGTGGCTTTTGAGTTCCTGAAGGATGTGCAGGGGGAAGACAGCGCGGCTTTTCTCGGGAAGCTTGCCGCCAGTGCCGCTGCTCTTCACGATGCCGGCGATCACCGCGGCCGTGTGGCTGAGGAGAGCCTGGCTGTGTTAGGCATGCACGCCACGCCGAAAGCGACCGAGGTGCTTGCGTCGCTCGCCGCTCCAGGAAATGGCGATTACTTGCGGGAGAAGGCGGCTTTTTGGCTGGGTGCACAACGAGGGCATGAAGGGTTGGTCGCCTTGCGCCAGATCTTGCAGAACGAGCCAGACAGCAAGGTCCGCCGGAAACTGGTCTTTGATGTCTCTATTAATTCGGACCCCGGCGCGACCGACGATCTGATCCAAATGGCGAAGTCTGATGCAGACAGCGGAGTACGGGGCCAGGCTCTTTTCTGGCTGGCACAAAAGGCGGGAAAGAAGGCGGTTGGGACGTTGAACGCTTCGATCGAGAATGACCCGAATTTCGAAGTGAAGAAGAAGGCGGTGTTCGCCCTTAGCCAGTTGCCCAGGGAAGAGAGTGTGCCGCAGCTCGTTCACGTCGCAGATACGAATGCTAATTTTGCCATCCGTAAAGAAGCCATCTTTTGGTTGGGGCAGACCAACGATCCGCGCGCGATCGCTTACATTGAGCAGGTGTTGAAACGTTGAAGCGGTCGAAGGGCTCCGCCCGTCGTTTTCGGCCCACGTACGCCCCACGGCAAACCGGGGCAGGTTTGGCGAAAGGGCACCCGTCCTGTTACGTAAGATACGCGGTTAGCTCGACGGTCGTAGGTGAAAGGTTGTGGTATCCCACATCTCGCGAAAAACGAGCGAGATGCCCCGAATTTCCTGCGCGCGGCCCTGGACAAGATCGCGTGTGCGCCTTTCGTTAAGGAAAGGCGCATGAAGTTCATCGAAGCCACTGAGCCTCACAGGAAATCGGGGATATGGGGCACCCGATCTTCTGTTGCAGGTACCGACAACAACTCTCTATGGAACCGTTTGGCCCTTACTTTGTCATCCCGAGCGAAGCCGAGGGATCTGCAGTTCTGCGGACCTTTCCTGGAAAAACTGATCTGCCCCTCAAAATGAATTGTCATCTCGACCGAAGCGAAGCGAAGTGGAGAGATCTGCGTTTTTTATCGACGATCGCAGCTCTTTTGCTGCCTGACTCAGATCCCGGAGCCAGGCAGGTCCCGGTCGCGCACGCCGACCAGATACAGCAGACTGTCTAATCCGAGAAACGAGACGGCATGGCTGGCGGTTTGCCGCACTAATGGCTTGGCCCGGAAAGCAATGCCCATGCCCGCGATGCCCAGCATCGGCAGATCGTTGGCGCCATCCCCTACCGCAACCACCTGGTCCAGCGAGATATTTTCCAGGCGCGCAATCTGCCGCAGCAATTCGGCCTTGCGTGCACCATCGACAATCGGTGTCCGCACCTCTCCACTCACCACCCCATCGACGATGTCGAGATCATTGGCAAAGACATAGTCGATGCCCAAACGCCTCTGCAGGTGCTGGGCAAAGAAGTTGAACCCTCCCGAAAGTATGGCGGTTTTATAGCCGAGCATCTTGAGCGTTCCGATCAACTGCTCGGCTCCTTCCACCAGAGGGATGGTGTCCAGCAGCTCTCGAACTCTTACTTCCTCCAGCCCGCGTAGCAGCCCTACCCGGCGGCGGAAGCTTTCCTGAAATTCGATTTCTCCCCGCATCGCAGCTTCGGTCACCTTCACCACCTCATCAGCGACCCCAGCCAGCTTTGCCAGTTCATCAATCACCTCGCCTTCAATCAAGGTGGAATCCATGTCGAAGGCAAAAAGCCGCCGATTGCGACGAAAGATGCTCTCGCGCTGGAAGGCAATATCGATTTTCAAATCATGAGCCGTGGCAAGAAACGCCGCGCGCATGGACTGTTCTGAGGAGGAATCTCCACTCAGCGTCAATTCAACACAGGCATTCGCATCCGGAGAGTGCACTGCTAACGACAAGCGCCCGGAGAGCCGCTCAATCCGGTCCACATTCAAACCGTGTTGCGCAACAATGGAACTCACCCGTGCAATGTGGTTTGCCGAAATCGCCCGGCCAAGGACGGTGACGATAAATTGGTCCTTGCCCTGCGAAGAGACCCATTCATCCAGGTCCGCCTTCGCGACCACAGTGAAATTTACCTGCAGCCCCAGGTCTCTCGATCTTGCGGCAAGCGCATCTTGAACGCCGCGAGAGCTTTCTCCTCGCGGAATCTCCACCAGCAACCCGAGAGATAGCGTTTCATGTACAACCGCTTGTCCGATATCCAGAACGCAGGTGTCGTAACTGGCCAGAATGGAAGTCAAATCTGCAGTAAGCCCTGGGCGGTCCCGGCCAGAAAAGTGGATCAGGATGGTCTCGGTCATCGATAAGAAAATTCCCTCTCCTAGCCTAACAGGGGGAAATTTCTAACCGTTCATCGCCAGTGGGCCAGTAAGCCCCCGATCACCAGCAACCCTACCAGCCAGTAACCCGCATTGATGAGGAAGAGTCTGAAGGGACGGCCCTCGTAGATTCCTTGCGGGAACTGTGTCGCGGCGAAGAATCCAAGCCAGCTTAGAAAGCCTACGAACGCGCCTTCCCCATAGCTAGCGGCTCCCGACCAGAGAACGAAATGGACGAGTGCCAGCGCGACCAGCAAGTCTCCTATGAAAGAGGAGACCATGCCGAAGGCAAGACCTTTCTTCGGACCACTGGGCACGATACCAAGAGCCGCCATCCACGGCTTGGCAAAGAGGGCGGGAGAGTACCACGCGGCACCGAGGAACCAAAGGAACAACGCGGATACAAGCACGGCCCAGTGGTTGATTTCGTGGTGCAAGTGGTGGATGGACGGGTCCATAGGATTCTCCAGCCGGAAGTTTGGGTATTTCGAGCTGCGAATGACTCTGCAACATACGGGAATCGGCTGTCAAGACTGGAGAATCCGTCAGGCAAGTTATTCTCGCAACACCGCGCCGTGGCGCGGGCGCACCCACTTCGAGTGCCTGTAACCACACGCGAATGTCGTCGCAGAGCAAGTCCACCGAGATACCTGCGAAGCACGCAGGGTAACGCTCCAGCCGCCCAAGCGCAGCACGTAACAACCGCGAAGTCCCCAAGCGATTCTCACGGTACCAGTGATGAAACGCCGCGGTCACCTGGATCAATCCTTGCAGGAACGTCTTCTCCGGCTCCTGAGCTAGCAACCATACTCCTTCCCACGCCTCATGCGCTGCGAAGAATTCTCCTGCGGTGTAGAGTCGCAGACCTTCCGCCAGGGCGCCCTGAGTCCAATCGAATTTCATCCGCGCCCCCCTTGCCACACGCTAACATCGTATCGGCAGACGGTTGCCGGTGGCCGCTATGAGTCTACTTCCCTATCGCGCGTTGAGCGCTGAGCCGAAACAGATCCAGGTTGCCGCTGGCTGGTTCTTCATGGGCTCTGACAACGGTCAGGACGTGGAAAGGCCAATCCATCGCGTCTGGGTCAATTCCTTCGCCATGGCGGCGACCCAAGTCACGGTTGAGGAATACGCGCGGTTTCTCGAAGCCACAGGAAGCACGCCACCGCCCTACTGGGGCGCTCCTGATTTCCATGATTCTCAGCAACCCGTGGTGGCCGTTTCGTGGTTCGATTCCGTTGCCTATTGCGAGTGGCTTTCCGCCATGACCGGCTCGCACTATAGGCTACCGACCGAAGCCGAGTGGGAACGAGCGGCGCGAGGCGGCGCCGAGGGAATGGACTTCCCCTGGGGCAACGATCCGCCGATGTCCCGTTCTGACTACCATGCTCGCTGGCATACCGGACCTGAACCGGTCGCGCAGTCGGAACCGAATGCTTACGGTCTCTTTGAAATGTGCGAAAACGTGCACGAGTGGTGTAGTGATTGGTTCGCGGCCGACTACTACTCGATGTCACCTGATCGCAATCCTCACGGTCCCGAAGCGGGCAGCCGAAAGGCGTCGCGCGGAGGCTCCTGGCGACACCACATCAAGATTTCGCGATGCTCGGCGCGCTCCAGCATCCCGCCGGAGTTTAAATACGCCGACTATGGCTTTCGGGTCGTTCGTGATGTGGACCTGTCCGCGCGCGGTAGCAAAACCGCAGCCGATGTGAAACGCTAGTGTCGGAAAACAAATCGACAAGATGGGAATGCCCTACTGGTACCGGCGAGTCTTTCTTCTCGCCCTCCCACTGATTTTTTCGAACCTCACCCAGCCGCTGCTCTCCACGGTGGACACCGTGCTTTCCGGCCACCTGCCCGGCCCTGCGGCACTGGGGGGCGTTGCCGTCGGAGGCATCTTTTTCAACTCTGTCTACTGGACCTTCGGCTTCCTGCGCATGGCGACCACCGGCCTGGTCGCACAATCGCAGGGTGCAGGAGACGAAGATCAGCTGATGCACCACTTTGCCCGCGCGTTGCTCACCGCTCTGCTCATCGGGGCCTTGATCCTCGCCCTGCAGAAGCCGCTCATCTCCGCAGCACTCGCGCTGCTGGGCGCAAGGTCCGAAGTGTATCGGAACGCGTTGGTCTATTGCGGTATCCGCATTTGGTCCGCGCCGGCAGCGTTGGCCAACTACACCATCCTCGGTTACCTTTTGGGGCGGCAGCACGCCCGAACCGCCCTACTGCTGCAAGCCGCCATTAACGTCGCCAACGTGGCCGTGGCTCTGACGCTCGTCTTACGGTGGCACTGGGGCGTCGCCGGCATCGCGACCGCGACCATGGCCGCCGAGTGGATCGGATGCATTGTCGGACTCGCGATCATGTTGGCCGGCGGTGCGCGCCCCGGGCACGTGCGCTGGAGCGAGCTGGTCGACGGCGAAAGCTTGCGCCGGCTCTTTGCTCTAAACCGCGACATCCTTCTCCGCACCCTGAGCCTCGTGGCCGCCTACGCCTGGTTCACCCGTACCGGTGCCCGCTCAGGCAATGCAGTCCTGGCGGCGAACGCGGTGCTCATCAACTTTCTCTGGATCGCCGGCTACGGGCTCGACGGGTTTGCCAACGCCACAGAAGCGCTGGTCGGCGAGGCCATCGGCGCCCGCCGCGTGGCAGACTTCCGTGCCGTGCTCAAGGCCAGCTCTGTTTCGGCGTTCACCGTCTCCGCTGCGCTCTCGCTGGTCTATCTCATCTTCGGCCGCGAGATCATCGCCCTGTTCACCAACCAGGCAGAAATTCGCTCTCTCGCCGCTCAATTCCTTCCCTGGCTGGTTGTCTTGCCCCTGGTAGCCGTGTGGAGCTTCCTGCTCGATGGCGTTTTCATCGGCGCAACCCGCGCCCAGGAACTGCGCGATAGCATGGTAATCTCACTCGCCGGATATCTCGGCCTTGCCATTTTGCTCACCGCGCACTTCGGCAATCACGGCTTGTGGTGCGCCATGCTGGCCTTCATGGCTCTACGGGCGGTGACCTTGGCCCTCCGTTTGCCGGCAATGGAACGCAAGTCCTTTTCCCTTTCTGAAGACCCAGTCGAGGCGTAGTTCTTTGTTCGCATATCGAATATGGATTTCATTCCTGCCAGCCCCGGGGTTTCTCAACGGTAAGATAATGAGACAGTTCAAATTGCAGGTCGCAATCCCAGCCTGGAGGTCATTTTGCATCGGGTGAAACTCGTCCTTTTTACACTCTTGGGGCTTGGCGCGGCAGCCTTGGTGGCAGAGCAGTCTTCCGTCCCCGCCCCGGCCCAGGAACCCGGCGCCAACCAAGCAACGCCGCAGGCCCCGGCCCAGCCTCCGGCCTCCCCGCCTGTTCGCGTAGCCCCTCGCCCGGCCGCCTATCCGGTAAGACCCCCGGCCGACCCCGCTATGGTTGCGCGCGGCCGCCAGATTTTCAGCGCAAATTGCAGTTTCTGCCACGGATCCGATGCGCGCGGTGGCGAGGGGGGTCCCAATTTGATCCGCAGTGAACTTGTTCTGGACGACGACAACGGCGAACTGATTACAACCGTTGTTCAGAACGGCCGCCTGGATAAGGGCATGCCGAAATTCGATCTCTCCAAAGAAGACATCGCCACGATCGCGGCCTTTATCCACAGTATGCCGGTCGGTGGCCGCGCCGCCACGACCGGTACGGTCGATCCGTTGGTAGGCGACGCCAAAGCCGGCGAGGTCTATTTCAATGGCGCTGGGAAATGCGCGACCTGCCACTCGGTAACGGGAGACCTGGCCGGCATCGGTGCACGATACACCGACGTGAGGGCCCTGCAAGGGGCCATGCTGTCCGGGGAACGACAGAGGAGAGTCGGCAGAGTCTCCGCACAAAACAGTCACCGTTACCCTCGAAAACGGACAAACCGTGGAAGGAACGCTCTACCAGGTCGACGACTTTATCGTTTCGCTGGTGGACAGCAATGGCAATTATCACAGTTACCCTCGCAAGGGTGATTCTCCGAAGGTAGCGATCAAGGATCCGTTGCAGCCTCACCTGGATATGCTGCGGACGCTCAAGGACGACGATATCCATAACCTCACTGCCTACCTGGTGACGCTGAAATGAAGACAAGAGCTTTGCTTTTTGTGACTTTGATAGTTTCTGCGGCAGGTATCGCATCCGCACAAGGGCTTGATCCGGTTTTGCTGACCAAACCAGCGACAGAATCCTGGCCGACTTACTCCGGTGACTACTCGAGCCAGCGTTTTAGTTCGCTCAACCAGATCAATCAGACGAATATAAAAAACCTGGGGCTGGCCTGGGTAAACCATCTGACTCCCGGACCAGGCAATGTTGGCCCGTCTTACCGGCCCGGCCCGGGAAACCCACCGACGATCGTCGGCGGAGAGATTGATGAGCCGGTTCCCGTGCGCGGCGCCGGACGCATTTCAGGCGGGATCCTGCAAGTGAATGGGATCCTCTATGTATCTGTGCCTGACAACGCGTGGGCGGTCGACGCCCGCAACGGGATGGTGCTCTGGCACTATTTCTGGAAGACCAAAGGCGGTACCCATATCGGGAACCGCGGCATGGGAATGTACCGCGATTGGCTCTACTTCGAGACCCCGGACGATTATCTGGTTTCGCTCGATGCCAAAACCGGCAAGGAACGTTGGCACAAAGTCATCTCAGACTTCAATGAGCAATACTTCTCCACCATTGCGCCGATTGTGATCGGCAATCATTTGATTGTGGGTACGGCGGATGATTTAGACGCCCCGGGTTTTCTGCAGTCCTTTGATCCGGATACCGGCGAGTTGCAATGGAAGTGGTACAGCGAACCCGAGAAGATGGGGGAACCCGGATCGGAGACGTGGCCGAACCTGGACGCGATGCGTCATGGTGGTGCAGGCACGTGGGTTCCAGGCGCTTATGACCCCAAACTGAATCTCTATTATTTTGGCACTGCCAACCCGACTCCCGCGTTTTCCGGTGCGACCCGCGAGGGCGACGACCTTTATACCTCCTGCATTGTCGCTTTGAATGTGGATACGGGAAAGCTCGCGTGGTATTTCCAGCCATCGCCGCATGACACGCACGATTGGGATGCAGGCCAGACTCCGATCATTGTCGATGGAGAATTCAAGGGCAAGCCACGGAAGTTGTTGCTCGATGCCAGCCGCAATGGCTACTTCTTTGTCCTGGACCGTACCACCGGCGAGCACCTGCTGACTGTGCCGTTCACCGACGCACTGAATTGGTCGAAGGGCATTGATAAGTTGGGCCGGCCTGTTCGTGATCCGGAGAAGGACGCCTCGCCGGGCGGCGCCCTGGTATTGCCGGACTCCGATGGCATCGTGAATTGGCAGCCGCCTACCTATGATCCGCAAACCGGCCTCTTTTATGTTGCAACGGAGGAGGTCTATTCGGTTTACTACCGCACCGAACCGAACGTCCGGGCCCTGCAGGGTCTGAATGGTATTCAAGAGCAGCGCGTGGGCCAGAAGGGGAAATTCATCACCGCGATTGATTACAAGACAGGCAAGATTGCGTGGCGCCATCTGCAGCCCTCTCTGGGAGAGGGCGAAGGCAATACCGGGTTGACCACGACCGCGGGAAAATTGCTGTTCGGGGGCGATGCCAATGGCAACCTGGTGGCCTACGATCCGGCAAATGGAAAGCCGCTGTGGCATACCCACCTCGGCCAGGTATCGAATGCAGTCGAGACCTACATGCTCGATGGGCGGCAGTATATTCTGGCCGCCTCTGGTGATTCTCTCTATGCGTTTGCCCTGAACTTCTAACCACGACAAATGGTTTGGTCGGGTGGCCCATGTTCGCCCTAGCGTACATAGGCCACCTGTCCAGGTTCTCTAACGTTTGTTGTGACTCAGTCTCTTACCACTTCGGAGACGCTCGGAATGCATGCAACTCCGTACACGCCGGCATCACGCAACCTTGCCCGGCAATCTCACCCGCATCGTTGATCGAGTAAGCCCCCAGCAGATGCAAGGGTGAGTTCGCTGGAATAAGGGTATTCAGGTCCTTGATCTGCCCGTCCTTCCATAGGAAAGCGGTGCTTCCGTTGGCATCGATCGAGAAGCCCACGATCTCGCCATGGTTGTTGATGGTCCTGCAGCAACCGGCGATGGTCGCGAAAGCTCCGGGGAGGGTGCCGATGCTGTGCATGTGCGTCTCCTTGCTCCATATGAAACTGTGGACGGTGCCATCCGTAAATTGCGATGTGCCGACCACTTGGCCCCGGTCATTGATGCTGCTGGCGGCATTGGACATGGTATTGTTAGCGTCTCCGAGGGTCCCGAGGTAGACAGGCGTGCCGTCTTTTTCCCAGAGTACGGCGTGCAGGCCGTTCACATTCGCGGGAGGCAATCCCTGGGTCGCGCACGTACCCGATGAGCCGACGGCTTGGCCACGGTCGTTGATGCCAAAGCTGAAGGCAACGGTGTCTCCCTTGAGGGGCGGTAGTTCGTGGATCTCACCATTGGGTTCCCACCTCACCGCTTCAAAACGGAATACCTGGAAAGGCGTCGCCTTTTCGCAAGTGGAATCGCGAACGCCATTCTCCGACCACCCCACGACCTGACCCAGATTATTTATCCCAAACGCATTGGCGTTACGCCCGCCAGGCAAAGTACGGAGCGCCGTCAATTTGCCGTAGCGCCAGATGGCGCCCAAACACTGCAGGTGGGTGCCGTAGGCGCAGAAATCTTCATTAGTCGGGATCGGCCTTCGAAAGCTCGGAACCAACCGCAGCCTCTCCATACAAGTTAGGCCCATCGACCCCGCTATTGGGTCCGCCCAGCGTGCCCAGGTCGACTAACTGACCGGCGCCATACCAGAGGAACGCGTGCTGAGGCCCATTGGGAACCAGGTTCGAAGAGCCAGCCACCCAGCCGGCGCTGTTCATATCAGTCGCGGTGGCATTCGTGCCCTTCCCTAATACGCCGAGGTCTCTCACGGAATATTGGGGCATAGCGCATCCTGGCGCCTGGGCAGCTGGAGCCGCCACTGTTGCCAAGGTAGCGGCCAAGCCTACGGATAAAGAGCTCAACTTCCACTTGTTGTTCATTTGGTCTCCTTTGTCGGGTTGAAAGCCGCGGGATCCGCGGGTTGGATGGTGGTCTTCTGCACGCGAGCGAGCAGTGAATTCAGGCACGTGAGCACGGAGCCATCGGCCGCCTGCAGCCGATGCAACTCCCCGGAATTGAGCCATTCCTCTAATTCAGGCCGCTCCAGGTTCGAGATCACTCCCATGTCTTCGAGCGCGATCATTTCCACCTCCGCCGCGCAGCGGGGACACCATGCGCGCACGGAACTCCGGCCCCGCAGGATCAACAGCGAATCGGTTTCGATGGTGATCCTCGTCTGCTTTGCCATAAAACCTCCTTGTGCCGGCTGGACCGGGTGTTGGGAACGAGAGCAGATTCCCGCCGAGCCCTCTGAAAAGTCCTTTCGGGGAGCCTGAAAACTTCTGATAACTTCTCGCAGCGCTGTAAGTGGTTTAAAAATGAGCAACTTTCTGCGTATCGGAGGAACAGGCTTGCACTCGGCATAGGCATCGACGCATGCTAGAATTCGGGCTCAAATGACAACCAGCGAGAACCAGAGGATCGAAGAGCTCTATGAGTTCGGTCCTTTTCGGGTCGATCCAGCGAGAGAAACGCTACTGAAAGAAGGCGTGGCCGTCCCACTCACGCCCAAGACCTTTCAGCTCCTTCTGGTCCTGGTTCGCCACGGCAAGGAGATCGTCACCAAAGACGACCTGATGAAGACGGTCTGGCCGGACACTTTCGTGGAGGAGGCTAACCTGAGCCGCAACATCTTCATGTTGCGCAAGGCGCTCGGCGAAACCGCACAAGAGCATCGCTATATCGTCACCGTGCCCGGGCGCGGATACCGGCTGGCCGAACATGTGCACCTGGTTCCTGGTCAGGAGCTCGCGGTCGCCGCCGCCAGCCACACCAGGGTGCAGATCGAGGTTAAGGAGACCAAGCCTTGGAAGTGGATCGCGTTGGCTGGCGTCATCCTGCTGATGGTTGCCGGCGGCTTATGGCGATTGGTCTCGCGTCCCCCCACAGTTCTCGGCGCAAAAGACACGGTCGTGCTCGCCGACTTTGCGAACTCTACCGGTGACCCGATGTTCGACGAAACGCTGCGCCAGGGCCTGGCGATTCAGCTCCGGCAGGCGCCGTATCTCAGCCTGATTTCAGATCAGCGAATCTCTCACACGCTGAACCTGATGGGTCACCGTGCGGACGCGCGGCTTACCCCGGAGCTCGCTCGGGGAGTCTGTGAACGCACTGGGAGCACCGCCATCCTGGAGGGCTCGATAGCGCCGCTCGGAAGCCAATACGTGTTGGCGCTCCAGGCCAAGAGCTGCCGCACTGGCGAAGTTCTCGATCAGGAACAGGTGCAGGCAGAAAAAAAGAAGACGTACTGAGTTCCCTGGGCCAGATTGCCAGCCGCTTCCGAAATCGCGTGGGCGAGTCGCTAACCACCATCCAGGAGCACAACACTCCTCTCGCCGAAGCAACCACCCCTTCCCTTGAAGCGCTCGAAGCTTACAGCACGGGCTGGAAGCTTCACACTGTAAATGGGACCATGGCGGCCCTGCCGCTGTTAAAGCGCGCAGTGGAGATCGATCCCAATTTCGCATTGGCGCAAGCGACCCTGGCGCGCGAATACGCGAATCTTGACGAGTCCGATCTCTCTGCCGAGAGCGCCACCAAGGCGTGGCAGTCTCGGGACCGCGCCAGCGACCGCGAGAAGTTCTACATCACCGCCACCTACGAGGGGTTGGCCACCGGAAACCTGGAAGCGGCTCGGCAGAATGATGAGGCATGGGCTCATACCTATCCTCGGGATCCGGTGCCTCATTCTATGTTATCGGGCTATCCCAGCAAGGCCGTGGGACGATACCAACCAGCCATTGTCGAAGCTCGGAAGGCAATCGAGCTCGACCCGGATTTCACCATCGCCTACTACAATCTCGGTGTCAATAACGTCTATCTCGATCGGTTGGATGAGGCCGAGAACGTCCTCCGCCGCGCCGCCGGACGAGGGCTTGAGATCGATGAGTTCCTCATGCTGGAACATGACATCGCCTTCTTGAAAGGCGACCAACCAGGCATGGAACGAGTGGTCGCCCGGGCCCGGGAAAGATCAGGCGGGGATACCTGGATATCCAACAAAGAGGCGTTCGCTTTCGCTTACACAGGCCAACTGCAGAAGGCACGGATTTCCACTCAGCGCGCGGTGGACCAAGCCAGCCTGGTGGGCCAGCCGGAGAGGGCAGGCCTGTGGGAAGCCGGAGCATCCTTACGGGAAGCCTTCTTTGGAGAAGCGCCGCAAGCCCGGAAACGGGCGATGGCCTCGCTCGATCATTCGAATAACCGGGAAGTGCAGTTTGGCGCGGCGCTGGCATTGGCTGTGTCTGGAGATGCGGGGCGCGCTCAAACACTCGCAGATGATCTGGAAAAGCGTTTTCCCGAGGATACGGTGGTTCGTTTCGGCTACCTGCCCGTGATAGGCGCACGCATTGCTCTCAATCAAGGCAGTCCTGCGAAAGCCCTCGAATTGCTGCAGACTGCAGGCCCTTATGAGCTGGGCGCTTCCCACCTTTTATTCGGGGCGCTCTACCCCATCTATATGCGTGGCGAAGCGCTTCTGGCAGCCCACCAGGGCGCGGAAGCGGCGATCCAGTTCCAGAAGATTCTGGACCACCGTGGAGTGGTGGGCAGCGATCCCATCGGCGCGCTCGCCCATTTGGAACTGGGAAGAGCCTTCGTCCTCGCAGGAGACAAAGCCAAAGGAAAAGCGGCTTACGACGACTTCTTCACGCTTTGGCGCGAAGCCGACCCCGATGTACCTATCCTCAACCGAGCCCGCGCCGAATACCTGGCGCTCGACTAGTCGTGAGAGAGCACGATAAACCGCGCCAAGTGCGTTATTGTGATTGGTATGAAAATTGGTCTTCTGTCCTCTCTAGCCGCACTGTCTCTCTTGTGTGGTCCGCTCGTTGCCCAGACCATGCCGCCGCTGAAACGCCAGCCCACTCCGGCCAAGGTGGTGGAAGAGCATATGGCTGCCTTTTCCAGTTGCGACTGGTCACGCCTGATGGCGCAATTTCCCGACAATGTGGAGTTCTTTGGTCCCAACGGCCAGGTGGTGCGCGGCAAAACAGCATTGGGCCAGATGTTCGCTCAAGTGGTGAAACCACCATCGCAGGGAGGCACCTGCGGGCTAAAGATTGTCGCGGAACACACCTTTGTGGTCGGGGACACCATCAACGTGCAGTGGAAAGCTGATTCCCCCTTGCTGAAAGAGCCCTATCGCGGGGCGGATGCCTATGAGACGCACGATGGGCTCATGGCCGCACAAGTCACCACCTGGAACCCAGACGCGTTGAAGTGGAAAGTTCCTCCGGCCGCCTCTCACAGGTAACGCGAATTCGCTTTATCCTGTATGGCTATGAACTGGCTACCTTCTCTTCGCGCTCTAGCAATTTTTGGCATCCTGATGGTTCTTTTTGGAGCTCTCTATTGGGCCTGCGCCGGTCATGCAAAGCCCCCTGGGAGCTAAGGTTTTGGCCATCCAAAACGGTGAGTGAACGGAGGTCGCGCTATGCTCAACGATCGCCAGCGGCAACCACTTCGCGTCGTTCGATCGTTCGCTCTCCCGATTTGCCTACTCCTGGTATCCATGTCGGTGGATACTATCCCGGCCCATGCTGGCCAGCGAAGCGCGATTGCATCCGAAACCATCACCTTACCCAACCTGCACCAACCAGTTGAAATTCTGATCGATCGCTGGGGCGTGCCCCACATCTACGCCAAGAACGAAGCGGATCTCTTCTTTGCCCAAGGCTTCAACGCAGCCCGCGATCGGCTCTTCCAAATTGACCTGTGGCGCCGCCGCGGTCTGGGCCAATTATCTGCGGTATTCGGGCCCGCATTCGTCGAACAAGACAAGGCCACCCGCCTGTTTCTCTACCGCGGGGACATGAACCAGGAGTGGGCTGCCTATGGTCCCTCTGCCAGGCAGATCGCAGAAAACTTCGTCGCCGGCATTAATGCTTATATCGATTGGTTAACGCAACATCCCGAGCGCACTCCGTGGGAATTCAAACAGCTCGGTTACAGGCCGGCGAAGTGGAGCGCCGAGGATGTTGTTCGTATCCGCAGCCACGGCTTAACCCGAAATCTCGACAGTGAAGTGGCCAGAGCCAGTGTCGTCTGTGCCGCCGACCTGCGATCGGATGAGGTCCGCATTGGCCTGCAACCCTCCTGGCACACGCAGGTGCCTCCGGGCGTCGACCCGTGCCTGCCCAAGGATCTTCTGAAGGTCTTCGCGCTCGCAACCCAGGAGGTCCGGCTGACCCCGGACGCACTCAAAGCTGCGATTTCCGATCCAGTTACCGACCTAGTAACCACCGACACTTTGGAAGGCAGCAACAACTGGGTGATTGCGCCTGCAAAGTCGGCTTCCGGACGCGCCATCATGGCCAACGATCCGCATCGCGCTTATTCGGAACCGAGCCTGCGTTATATTTCCCACCTCGATGCGCCCACGCTGCACGTGATCGGCGCAAACGAACCCGCGCTGCCGGGCGTTTCACTCGGGCACAACGACTCGATCGCTTTCGGCTACACCATCTTCCCCATCGATCAGGAGGACCTCTACATCTACCAGCTCAACCCAGACAACCCTAACCAGTACAAGTATCAAGATGGTTGGGAGTCGTTCCGGGTGCTGCGCGAAGAGATCAAGGTAAAGGGCCACGCTGCGGTACCGGTTGATCTTATCTTCACCAGGCACGGGCCAGTGCTTTTTATCGACCAGCAAACCCACCGAGCATTTGCCGTACGTAGCGCGTGGCTTGAGCCCGGCATGGCGCCCTACTACGGCTCGGTGCGTTACATGCGCGCAGAAAACTTCGATCAGTTTCAGCAAGCCACCGAATCCTGGAGCGCGCCGAGCTCCAACCTGGTCTATGCCGACGTGCAAGGCAACATCGGATGGGTGGTTGGCGGATTGGCGCCCATCCGCCCCAATTGGGATGGATTATTCCCCGTGCCCGGCGACGGACGCTTCGAGTGGGCCGGGCGTTGGAAACCCGAGCAGCTACCGCGGATTTACAACCCCTCTTCTGGCTACATCACCACGTCGAATGAGATGAATCTTCCTGCCGGCTATCCTTATCAAGAGCGCAAACTCGGTTTTGAATGGGCCAACGGGTCGCGCCACCAGCGCATCGATGAGGTCCTCTCCCGGGCCCAAAAGTTCTCGATTGAGGATTCGATGCAGTTACAGAACGACGAGCTGTCGATCCCGGCGAGGCGCCTCATTGCGCTGCTCAAACCTCTTTCGAGTGACGATCCGAAGACTAAGACAGCTCTCGACATTCTTACCAGTTGGAACGCCCACGTGGATGCCGATCAGCCCGCATCCGCCTTGCAGGAAGTTTGGTTCAGCCGCCATCTTGGCAGAGACTACGAACGCGCCGTGCTCAGCCCGAAAGCAGCCGATGCAGTGGCCGAGACAAGCACCGGTCCTGATGTGGCAGTCATGCTGGATGCATTGGAGCAACCCGAAACCCACTTTGGCGAGGACGCGGCGGAGAAACGAAACCAGTTGCTGCTCACCAGTCTGCGCGAGGCCTATGAAGAGATGGAGCAATTGCAGGGTCCTGACGCGAAGCAATGGAACTGGGGCAAGCTGCAGTACAACCTGAGCGAACATCCTTTTGCTGCCATTGTCGATGATGCGACGCGCGCCAAAATAAACGTTGGCCCCATTGAGAAGAACGGCGGCCCCTTCGTACCGAATGCCTCAGGCTATCGCAGCCGCGACTTTCGTCAGATGAGCGGCCCGTCGGTGCGCGTGGTGATCGACGTGGGCAACTGGGATAATTCGAGAGCAGTCAACCATCCCGGCCAATCCGGCGATCCCGAAAGCGCCCACTATCGGGACTTGGCGCCCTTGTGGCGCAACGGTCAATATTTCCCTTTGTTGTACAGCCGGGCAGCAGTCGAGAACGCCACCGAGAGAAAGATCAAGCTCGTGCCCGGCCCGATTCGGTAAAAGACGAATTCCTCGTTGCTGGAAGTTTTTTTCCTGACCACAGCTCCTGGGTGCCAATTGGAGGGGCTAGAAAGTCAACCGGGCGCCCACCTGAATCAATCGTGGACTGGCCGCCGAGGTGATCTTGCCATTCAGAGACGAGGCTAAGTTAGCGGTTGGAGCATTAAGACTCACCAGGTTGAACGCATTCGTAGCTTCACCGCGCAACTGCAAGGTGAACCTCTCAAAGCTGACGTTGCGGAAGATTCCTAAGTCAACATCCCGGTAACCCGGCGCGCGAAGATAGTCACGTGGCGCATTGCCGTCCGCGCCGTAGGGGCCAATCCCAAGCCCGGGGCCATTCGGCGCGAACGCAGCAGGGTTGAACCACTCAGCGGCAGCCACTGAGCGGTTTCTGTGCGGATCCAGAAACGCGTTCCGCCCCGGGACCAGGTTGGGGCGGTTGTTATTAGCGCTGTCAAAGTTTTTGTTGGATCCGGTAACGATGTTCACCGGAGCGCCGCTATAGAGAATCGCAATCGACGAGATCGTCCAATGATTCGCAGCCTGGCTTAGGAAGCGGTTTGACCCCTTGTAATAGTCGAGGTTCCATATACCGGAGACACTGGCCGTGTGGCGCCGGTCATTGTCTGTCGGGCCTCTCTCTTCCTCAAGGTGGGCGAAATCCTGCGCCGTCGCCAGCCCCACCGCCGATTCATTCGAGCTCTGGAAGGAATGGCTCAGAACGTAAAAGCCGTTCAGAGTAAGGTTATGCGTCAACGGACGGTGCGCCGAGAACTGGAGGGAATGATACGAAGCAGTCTGGTTCGATATAAGAAAAATATTCTGGCCCAGAACGCCTGGATCATAGGGCCGCCGGGCGTTGATGCTGGCCTGCGATGTGCTGGCTCCTGGTGCATAGGGAGCATAGTTATCGTCGATCATGATGGGCAGATCATGCGATAGAGTCCCGACATAGGCAACGGTCGCGCTCACCTGGCCGGGCAGTTGACGCTGAACAGCGGTATTGATTTGGTAGACCAGCGGCCATTGCGTGCTTTGGGAAATTGTCTCCACGCTGGCCGCAGGCAGGAAGCGCGGATGCGACGGACTATACGTGTAAGGGAAAGGATCTCCATTGGGGAACGAGGCGGGGTTCCCGTAGACGTTGGTGAACGAAGTGATGGAATTGAACGTCTGCCGTATGGCGAATGGCTGGGCGTTTGCCGGCTGGTTCCATTCGTTGCCGCTTACGCTCCCGTAGAAAACGCCGGCGGCAGCGCGCACCGCCGTCTTGCCGTCACCAAAAGGATCCCATGCCAGGCCGACTCGCGGCGAGATATGGTGCCAACGAAGATCGACAATGCCACGAGGTACGCCTTTGTCTCCTGGGAAGAGTAGTCCCAACGGCGCACTCGGCACCACCGTCGATTGAACATTGGGCACGAACGTAGCGGTCAGGTTCGAAGACTCAACCGGCGGAACGTCGATATCCCAACGCAGCCCGAGGTTCGCCGTCAGCCTGGGAGTCACCCGGTAAGCGTCCTGCACGAACAACGCGGTATGCCAGTCACTCAAAAGCCCGTGGTAAGGAGTGTCCTGTTCCATGGTGTTGACCTGGCCGGTGACAAAATCTCCCAGCGCATTTCCCGTGGTCGTGGGCGCAGAGGTTTGGAAGGTGAAGACGCCGAAGTTATACAGGTTGCCGACGATCATGTTCTTGTCCAGCGCCAACTCGGCGCCGAAATTGATCGAGTGTTTGCCTTTCGTCATGCTGACCAGGTCACGGAGCGAATAGAAGTCAGTCGTGGTTACCGGGCCAGCAAGCGCTCCCCCAACACCGAAATATCCCGATACGGTTAGCTGGGGTAAACCCTTCGGCCCCTGGATGGTAAAGTTCGATCCCAGGTCTCCCAGGGAAACTTGCGGCAGGTTGACGCGCCCTCCGGCCACCCTGGTGAAGTTGAACCAGGCCTGGTTAATCGTTGCCGCGCTGAAAGTGTGAACGTCGCTGAGGTTCAAATTCTGCTGTTTCGAGTAGGACTGATTAGTGTCCCAGATGAAATTGCCGTTCCCAAATGCATTCTGCGTGGAGTTGAGATAGAAGTAAGTCGCCGACAGATGATCCTTGTCGCCGAGCACCTGGTCGTATTTCCCCAGATATTCATCCTGGTTGGTCGGACCGGTGAAGAAACCGACCCAGGCATTGTTTGCACTGTTGGGCAATGGAACGTATTTGCTGATGATGTTTGCCGCGGTAGGGTCCAGCAGGCTCGACGGAACACATCCCACCGTGGCCGTCTGGCAGTTGGTGGAACTGTTGGTTCCAGCCACCTTGGTCTTTGTGCCGGGCAAGTCCGGGATCACTTTCGATTGCGTAAAGTCGCCCTGCCGCTCCAACGCGGTCGGCACCACACCGCCGCTCAGGAACTGACCGACAGTTTGTCTCAATCCCGCATAGCTGAAAAAGAAGAAAGCCTTGTCGTGCATCACCGGGCCGCCCACCGCGCCCCCAAACTGGTTGCGATGGTAAGGCGGGTTCAGGGTTGCGTTCCAGGGAACAGCGTTCAGGCTGGTGTTGCGCACAAATTCAAATAGCGAACCATGAAACTGGTTCGTCCCGGAGCGCGTAACCGCGGTGACTACGGCGCTCGACATGCGTCCATACTGGGCGGAGAAGTTGCTGGTCTCTACACGAAACTCCTCCAGCGCGTCTGGATTGGGCAGCGGATTTCCATAGTTGCGGATGCCGGTCATGTTGCTTCCACCATCCAGGTAGAAGCTGACCATGGGAACACCACCGTCAATGCCGCCGTTGACCACTACTTGCGTGGAAGGCACACCGATCTGGTAGTTGGGCGTGCCGTTTGGATTGCTATTGCTCGCGTTGGTGGCGCCGCTGGCACTGTTCGATTGCACCCCCGGCGTGAGCGAAAGTTCGGCATACGCGTTGCGGTTCACCAAGGGCAGCCCGATGATCTCGGCGGGTTGCACGGTTCTTCCCAGCGTCGCTGTCGTGGTTTCTACCAGCGGCGGTGTTGCAGACACCGTGACTGTCTCACTCGAAGCGCCGACGGCAAGCGTTATATTCAGCGCTTGCGCCTGGTCGACAGCGAGCACGACATTCTGCTGCACAAACTTCTTGAAGCCGGCCATATCTACTTGTACGTCGTATTTACCTATCGGAAGGTATTCGATACGGTAAGCCCCGTCACCGGACGTTGTGGCCACACGGGCGAATCCGGTATCAGCATTAGTTGCTTTTACGCTGGCTCCCGGGATCACCGCGCCTTGTTCGTCCTTGACCGTTCCCACGATGGACCCGGTAATCTGTTGAGCTCTCGCATGCAGGGCCGAAACCAAAACCAACAGGCCCGTTGTCACGACCGTTGTAGATCTGAACCGTAAGTTTGTTTTTTTAATTTTTGTCTTCACGATAAGCCTCCTACAGCATCCGTCCCGTATTCTTCAAACCCGTGAATACGAGTGTCAAGCGGATAGTGGTACCTTTGTTCCACTATGCGGGAGGATTACGATGTGGTCAGCAGAATCAGCAACCTGGATGTCATATAACGACATAAAGGACCAACGATTGTTGTCTGGCGTTGAAGGAGATTGGACCCTACTTACCAGCCACCGACCCACCCGCCGGATTGGCGACAAAGCGAGGCGGCCTGGACTGGGTACCAAACTGCCACGCCGTAAGATACGCAAGCTGCAGTATCTTCTGCATCTTGGGAAAATCGATCTTGTCCACGGTATCGGTCGTGTGGTGATAGTCGGGATGAAAGCCGGTGAACCACCACAACGCCGGAACGTTATGCAACACAAAAGGAAACTGGTCGGAGCGGAAGAACACGTTCAGTGCCGACTCATGATCGAACCGGTCATCGAGCACCAGGCCCACCAGCTTGTCCTGCTCCTTGACTGTCCGGTCATAATCGGGCGAGTAGAGTGCGCCGATCAGGTTTAGCCGGTTCGTAGTATCGCTGGGTATCGTGATCAGCCCATCTGTTTGCGGGCTGGCGGCCTCGTCGCGGCCGATCATATCGAAGTTGATCTGCGCTCGCGTAGTGGCGAGTGGACGCAGCGGATGCGCAGCCATCCAATATGCGCCGAGCAGGCCACGCTCTTCGCTGGCGAACACCACAAACAAAATGGAGCGCTTGGGCTTGACGGGATTAGCCGCGAAAGCCCGCGCCAGTTCGACTACCCCTACGGTGCCTGAACCATTATCATCAGCGCCATGCCAGATCTGCGGGCATGGGTGCGGGTCTGGCGGCGTGCTCACCGGCGGATGCGCGGGGTCAGCACACGGAGCCATGCCGTCGTGATCGTGGTGCGCGGTGATCAGGATGGTTTCCGCTGCAAGCCGCGGATCGCTGCCGGGCAGCAAACCGGCCACATTGTTCGAAACGCCGGTGCGTTCAGTGCGGTTGCGAAAGTGGAGGCTCAGCGTGGTATCTGGCAAAACTCGTGATTGCGGCTTGAGGTCGCGGTCGATCACGGTTTGTGCGGCGCTCGGCGTGATCCCCGCGGTCGCCAACAACTCTGCCGCGACCGCATCCAGCACGATCGCCGACGGGATGTGCACCTCGTCATCCTGGATCGCCTGGAGCGCCAAGGGTATAGGGCGCACCGCGCTGGAGCCGATCCGCGTATGGCGCTCCGCATTGGTCAGGTGCTTGCGGTTCGGTTCAGCCACGATCACCACGGCCACCGCCCCATGCGCCTGCGCGTTCAAGACCTTCACCCGGGTGGTGGCATAGCGGGTGTTCCCGGTCCCATTGAAAATCGAGCGTGGATCATCCTCTTGCGGCTCGTGATCGAAGATCAGCACGATTTTGCCGTGGGCATCGATGCCGGCGTAGTCGTCGTAGCCAAGCTCGGGGGCGGTGATGCCGAAACCCGCGAAGATCATACCTGCCGCAAGATCCACCGCATGCTTGTAACTGCCACCCACGTCCGGATCATGCCAGACTGTCATCTTTCCGGCGCGCGTCAGCGTTATGGTGGAAGCCTCACGATCGGGCTGGTACTCAACCAGTGTGATGGGCTGCAGGTAGCCGGGCTTGCTGTTCTGCTCCTTCACGGGCGGTTGCAGGCCGGCCTTGGCGAACTGCCCGGCAATCCAGCGGGTAGCGAGCTCATCTCCGGGCTGCAGGCTCAACCGGCCGCCAAGCTCGTCTGAGCTGATGTACGCGAGATCGCGGCGCAGGTCAGATGGCTGGATCGCTTGGAAGCCAGGCAGCACCTTTGCAGGGACGCCGCTTTGTGCGCATGCAGCCGAAGCAGTTAGGGCGATTGCAGATAGGGCGACGATCCGACGCATGAGCGCTCCTCAACTAAGTGACAGGTTTGCACTGCCTGTAATGCAAGTCTCGCATTTGATAACGCGTTTGGCGCGACAGGTGGTAGTGTAGCTTGCTGCAGAAATTTCAAAAATGCCGAGAGAGTCGCATGAGCATTCCAGGTTATGGGCAATGGATAAAAGATACCAGCGCCAACATCTTGACCCCCCGGAGTTCCCGGTTGAAGGCCGTCGACGACGCCATCCAGCAATATGAAAAAACCAAAAACGAAAAAGATCTCTGGAGGATTAAGAACGCTTTTGAAGACTGGAAGCGCGAACAGGGGAGCGGCTGGGAATCGAGTGTGCGCAACCGCGCCAAGGCCGTCACCAACCTGAACGCTGCGCTGGATAAGGCTGCTGATTATCGAACCTATCAAATCACGCATTTCACCATCCCGGAATTGGTGGCATTGTCGGTGGTTGCGAAGGAGCGCAAGAAAGCGATCGTCAAGATTTTTGAAGACAAGGAGGTAAATTTCAAAGCCGCCAAACTAAAGGACCAGTTAAAGCTGGCGGGGCAAAAGGTAAAAGACAAGGCGGAAGAGGGCGCCGCCTACCTTACGACCAAAGGCAAGAGCAGTCCTCCCAAGACTTCGGGTCCCCCTGCGTCCGACGTCGTGCGCCGGAAGATGGAAGACATGGTGACGACCATGTTCAGTGTCGACGGTCTGGAGGCGCTGGGCAGCCTGGGCGGCTTCATCATGACCGTCCTTGGCCAATGCGCGGTCAGCATCCCGCCGGTGGTTGGCCACATCAAGGATGGCTATGACCTCTTCACCGGCTGGGCCAAAGTGGGAGCAGACTTATATACCCAATACAACATCTCAGAACGCGGCTACGCTATCGACACCGGCGCCCCCGTCGCGGCGTTCGATGCATTAAAGAGTTGCCTGGCGGATGAAACCAAGAACGAGGCTGTCAGCGCAACGCGCGCAACCACCTCATTTGCGCTAAAAACCGGGCTGGCCTTTGTCGACGGCGGCGCCATTAGTGGTCCCGTGGTGGGAGCAGTCAATGCGCTGGCCGATTTCTCCCACCAGATCTACTTGCTGGCAACAGAATACAAGGCGACGAAGGCGATCAATGCGGCGCTCGGTTCTGGTCAACTGGATATCCGTTTGTTCCGGACTTATCCGCTCATGGGATGCTACTTCCTCGTGAGCGCGACCCTCAGCGACTTGATCCCCATCGAATCCTTTGGCTCGCCTGGCTGGATGGACTACATCGAGAATCTACACAAGCACGGCTTCGAGCAAATCTACAAGTCCTCCATCGATCTGATCGAAAAGTCGCCCTGGGAGATCCAGGGCTTGCCCAAGCGGCCCAAGGGAACGAGCGCGGGCATCTTCACGGAAGTGAAGCGTATCTTCTCCACCGTCAGCCCGCTCGGCGATTTGAAGGACCTGAAGGATCTGTCAAGTTGACCTGAGTGACAAACGTCAATCTGAGTTACGCCTCAAGGTCTCGGTTCATTGTTCGGTTTCGGACAATGATTATCAAATCCGGACAAGATGCCCCGCCCAACCCCTCGTGGGTGTCACCATTTGCTTGCAAACACGGTGCTTAGACCCGGTCTCGTTCCGGACGAGAACGTGCAAACCTGAGGGTGGATAATCTCCTGCAGGGAGGGTTCCACGGTGACCTTATTCCAGGATCTTCGCTTTGCCTTTCGTCAGCTCAGGAAGGCTCCGAGTTTTACCGCCACTGCGCTGCTGACAATGGCTCTGGGTGTTGGCGCGAACACGGCCATCTTCAGCCTGGTGAATTCACTATTGCTGAAGCCCCTCCCAGTGCCGAATCCAGAACAGATCGCGACCCTGGTTCCCCGCGAAAACAATGGCCCTTTGCAGCAGGCTCTCTCCTGGAACGAGTACAAGCAAGTCCGCGATCAGGTTGGCAGTTCCTTCAGCGATGTCTTCGCCTACACCATTAATCTCGACGGCCTGGCGGTCAAGGACCAGCAGCCGGGTCGAATCCTGACGGCGTACGTCAGCGGTAACTTCTTCGATGGGCTGGGGCTGAAGCCGGCCGCGGGGCGGCTGTTCTTGCGCAGCGAAGGAGAGATCCCGGGCCGAGACCCGGTGATTGTCCTTGGTTACGATTACTGGCAGCAAAGGTTCAACGGCGACCCGAACGTGATTGGCCGGCCCGCGACGCTCGACGGACATCCCATGACGATTATCGGGGTAGCGCCGAACGGCTTCGGCGGATTGCAAAGCTTTGTAACCGCGGCTGCGTATTTACCCATATCGGAGTTGCCCGTCTCCGGGACTCCGGCCGAAGCCATAAATAGCTGGCAGAATCGGATGTTCATCGTCAATGGGCGTCTCCGCTCCGGAGCCAACCTCAAGCAGGCAAACGCCGCGCTGAACCTGGTTGCACAGGGGATCACTCGCCTCCACCCGGATGTCGAAAAGAACCTCAGCATTGAGGCCTTTCCCGAGCCGCAGCTACGCATCAATGCCGGCGACCCCAACATGATGTTCGTCATTGCCGGGCTTTTCCTCTCGCTCGCCCTCATGGTGCTCCTGCTGGCCTGCGTCAATGTTGCCAACCTGGTCATGGTCCGCGCCACCGCGCGTGTGCGCGAGATGGCTATCCGCACGGCGCTCGGGGCCCAGTCCTCCCGGCTCATCCGTCAGATGATTACCGAAAGCGTCATGCTGGCGCTGCTCGGTGGCGGCATGGGCGTCCTGCTCGGTATGTGCACCAGCAGCGCGCTCGGTCGCCTCGACCTGCACACGGATCTTCCGATCAAAATGGTGTTCAACTTCGATTGGCGCATCTTCTTTTATTCCTTCGCCATCGCTTTGCTAGCGGGGGTGGTAGTGGGAATCGTACCCGCGCTGCGGATTTCTAAGGCAAACGTGAACGCAGTCCTGCACGAGGGCAGCCGTGGCGTGACCCGGGGACGCCATTGGCTGCGCGATAGCCTGGTTGCTCTGCAGATTGCCGGTTCCCTGGTATTGCTGGTTGTCGCCGGCTTGTTTGTGCGCAGCCTTTCTACCATGCAGACCATGGATTTTGGGTTTAAACCCGATCACGTAGTGAACTTAGCCGTCGATGCCCATGAAATCGGCATGGGCGATGCCGAAGCCCGAAATCTCACGGCTAACATCACGGCTCGGCTGCACCAGCTTGCCGGAGTCGAGTATGTCAGCCATGCCAGCTCAACGCCCTTCGGCTATCTCAATAGTGGCGCCGACCGCATGGTGATCGATGGAGTTGCCGCCCCAGTGAATCCAGGTGATGCAGACGCCAGTTCCAACGTTATTTCGCCTGAATATTTCAACGTAATGGGCATCGATCTTCTCCGCGGCCGAGGCTTTTCAGAAACCGATAATGAGCATGCGACAGATGTGGCCGTGGTCAGCGAGAGCACGGCCAAAAGGTTCTGGCCCAATCAAGACCCGCTTGGCCGCACCTTCCGCATGGCCAGTGAGAAAGGCCGCAAGCTGCAAATAGTTGGAATTGTCCGCGATGTTGAGTTTCAGATCTACGGCGGGGCTAAGTCGCGTCCCTACTTTTACATTCCTTATGCGCAGCATATCAAGGGCAACACCCTGATGATCTTTCAGCTAAGGTCAAATCGCGATTTGCTTTCTCTTATCTCCACCGCGGAAAAAATCATCCACGAGTTCGCGCCACAACTTCCCCTCTTCGAAGTGCAGACCATGCGTCAGGGCCTCTACACCATGAACGGGCTCTTGCTATTTCAGATCGGCGCTTCGCTAGCCGCGATCATGGGTGGTCTGGGATTGACCCTGGCGATCATCGGCCTCTACGGCGTGGTCTCGTACGCAGTCGGCCGCCGCATCCATGAGATCGGCCTGCGCATGGCGCTGGGAGCCAGCCGCGGTTCGGTGTTCCGTATGATCTACCGACAATCTGTCGTCATTGTCGCCGTTGGACTAGCTTTTGGCTTGGGCCTCGCCTTATTGGTGGCGCAAGCCGTTCGCGGCTTCGTCACCGTCAGTGTGTGGGATCCGGTAACCTACATCATCGTGGGCATTGTCCTGGCGACGGCAGCGTTGGCATCGTGCTATTTCCCTGCCCGCTACGCAACGACCGTGGAGCCGATGTAGCGCTACGTGAGGACTAACCCGACCCTAAGGTTCGTAGATGACTCCGTTTATTTGAATCTTGGAACACCAATGACAAAATCGCACTTCCTTGCCCGGGGGTAAGAATTCCTGGATCTTGAGTTCTCGCCACCGATGGATGCCACAGAAACAGAAAAAGGCCTTTAGGCTACTCGATTCGTGTTCTCTGTGTGGCACCACTTTTTTAGCGAAGTCGCGAGTGCCGCGTCGGAATCGGGTACTCGAGGTTCGTGGGATGGCCTGGACATATTCCCCTTTTTTCGGGTGGTGCGAACCGGTCCGTTAGTTCTTGTTATACTTCGCCAGCCAGTCCGTTAGCTCCTGCATTACATTCAGCCGCTGCTCCCACAGCAGCGGGAAGTGCGGCGATCCGGGGTAGGTGACCAAACGCACCGTCTTGCCGCGGGCTGCCAATATTTGGAAATACTCCGTTCCTTGAAATGTCGGCACGCGCTGGTCGGCTTCGCCATGCAGAATCAACAGCGGAGTAGTCACCTTGTTGGCATACGCGACGGCAGAAAATTTCCGGAACGCCTCCGGGTCTTCGTCCGTCCAGCGCGCATCGTAGTCGGTTTGCGCAATGTCGCTTGTCCACAGGAAAGACCCCCAGTCGGTAATGCCCGCACCTTCAATCGCGGCCTTGTAACGGCCCGTTTGGGTCACCGTCCATGAGGTCATGAAACCGCCTGCGCTCCAACCGAAGATTGCCAGGCGGTTGGGATCGGCCCAGCCCTGCGCGATGGCGTAATCGGTCGCGCTATCTACATCCTGATAGGCGCGATCGCCGGAGTGTTGGTAGATGGCGGCCATAAACGCGGCGCCGTAACCCGTTGAACCTCGATATTCGGGCTGCAGCACTATATATCCCAGACCGGCAAGCACCCGCGAAAAAGGATCAAAGCGCAACTCGTCATTTGACTCTGGGCCGCCGTGCGGCAGAACCAGGAAGGGATATTTCCTGCCTTCCACATAACCGGCGGGAAAGGTTGCAATGCCTTCCAGCGCTATCCCGTCTTTGCTCTTCCAATGTACGGGCTGCACTTTACCGAGTTCGACCGGCGCCAGCTGCGCATCCCCCTCATGCGTAATCTTGCGCAGGTGGTCTCCGTCGGGCACGGCTACGTTCACAGTATGGTCCGGATCGCCCACGGTCAGCGCAATCTGCATAGCGCCGTACGCGTACTCATTGACTGCCGGCGGGCCTTCGATGATCCCTTCCTGCCAGTGGTACATCGGTTTGAGCACGCCGTCACGAAACTCTTCCAGGTCGGTTTGTACGCCATGAGCGATTCCCACCCACACCTGGCCTTCGGGGTTCCCTGATAGTGACACCGCCGTGCCCTCCAAATCCGAGGAACGGTCGGCGGCTGTCCCTCCTGTACTCGCCACTGTCCATACATGCTCAGGTGTCAGAACCTCGGAGGTGGTTGATAGGAATGCAATTTCCTTGCCACCGTTTGTCCAGGCAAGCCCACTCACGATGTTGGCGATATCTGTCACGTGTCGCGCGCCTGTCGCGCTGCACACGTCAATTGCGGAGGTCACATCGTGACGACCGATATGTGGCGAAACTGAGAGCAGCGCCAATGACGATCCATCCGCGCTCCACACAGCACCGTCCACCGACGTAAGCCCGCGGCACCACCAGGTACCCATCGTGCCATCGGCATTCACGACATATAGGCTCGACTGCTGCGGTTCCACCACGTGACGGACATCCTCCGATGCGTCCGCAGGGCGTGGATCGGCGAGGATCGCGAACCGCTTGCCGTCCGGCGAGGCTGCGGCAGACGCGATCCCTCGCGGCAGCAGCACCACGGTCGATGGAACGGTCGCAGCCTTATGGCCCTGGAGCGGGAAGATCGCTAGTTGGCGCTGCTTGTTCACCTTCCATGCGCCGTAGAGTTTGTCCCCGTCGGACGTGAATCCCATCGGAGAGAAGTCATCGGTAACATCCAGCTTCGCGGCATGGCTACCGTCGGGAGCGATGGTCCACCACTCGTTGAGCGTCGGCCCCTTCTCTGCGCCGAACGTCAGGTGATAGAGAACTGTTGCGTCCGGAGAGACTGCAGTCGCCCTGGCGCTTCGCAGGGACGCCCAGTCGTGGGCCGTAAACGGATGTTTTGCTGCTTGCCCAAAAGCCATTCCCGCCATGACCAGCACGATACCTAGACATCTCCCAAGGTTCTGTTTCATCTCATCTTCCCCCTCGGTTTGGCTTATTATGCGCGCGATTGCGCGGCTAATGACTGGAAGCTTCGAAAGCAGTGAAACGATGTTCGAGCTCCCACTGCTCGGCCGCGCGGTCGCTTGACTTGAGCAGCGCCGCGCACGCGGATGCAGGCTTACTCAGCGGGGCAATAGGCGCGGAACAAGCTGCTTTGCGCCGAGTAAAGTTATCGGGCGCGGCCCACAGGCTCTCACCAGGAATGAATGAGTGTTCCAGCGACGCGCGGGCCATGTTCTTCAGCTCCAGGTAGCCAAGGCCCTGCTCCTCAACCGCCTTTTCATATTCGTGCGTGATGTCGATACGGGAGACACCTTCGTCATCGGTCGAAAGCGCCACCGGAACATGCGCCGCGCGGTAAAGGGATAGCGGATGGTCTTTGCCCTTGATGCCGAGGATCACATCGTTGGAGGTAAGGTTGATCTCCACCATAATGTGTTTCGCGGCCAGCTCTTGCAACAGATCGTGCGGCCGGTCTTCATACATCACATCCACCCCATGACCGATGCGCTCCGCGTGTCCCCGCTCGACCGCCTCGCGAATATGGAACTTCAACCCTTCCGGCGCCACCATCCCGGGCGACAGTTCGCCCGCGTGCAACGTCATGCGCACCTTGGGGTAAATGCTGTGGAGATAATCCAGCATCTTCATGTGCAGGTGATAGTCGCGCATGGATAGATAGCCATCTTCCGGCATCACAAAGTTCAGACCCACCACCCGTGGATCGACCGACGCGAGCTCAAAGCCAAGTAGCGTCTGCGCGAACACCTGCTCCGGGGGAAAGCCGCGCAAAACCTGGTACAGATAGAGCACCTTCACAGAACAGGCCGGTTTCGCTTGCTGTTCTCCACAATGTTCACGTCGCGCACGCATCCTCTCCATCTTGTCCAGCTCCTGACGATCGGTGGCGATCTCGTCGCGCAGTCCGCCGGCCAGCAAGGCGTCGTAGGTCTTCTTCAGGTCTTCGGCGGAATCGCCGCTCCAGCCAATCTGGTAGCCCAGTTTGGCCGCGTGAGCAAACGACGGCGTGTACATGGCTTCGATATATTGCTCGTTCTGTTCCTCGGCGCGGGTCGCAATCTCGTCCACCCACTCGCCGTCGTGCGATTTCCCGAGTGCCTCGAAGCGGTCGAAGGTGGCAAAAAATTGATCGTGGCCGCTGATTCCAGACGACGGCACAAAGTAGCGCATGGAAAACGCATTGACCATGGCATCGTAAAGATTCTGGTCTTTGAGTGCATTGGCGGCAGGCGCGGCGCCTTCGCCGCAGGCGTCCTGCGGCTTGAACAGAGTCATGGTCGCCGCCTTTACGCAGAGCCCATCCTGCACCGCGTCGCGAATCAGGGTCTCGGAATATACCGTACCCCCGCTCATGTGAAGATGCAGGTCGCCGCCCTTTGGCATGCCCTGCAAAAAGACGCGCAGTGCCAACGGGCTCTTGCTGGCTGCTGCGAATGCGCGCGCGGTGCGCTGTTCTGCGGTGCTCTGCGCTACGCCTGATGGCCCGATCACGCACAAGCCGAGCAATAGACAACCAACACCCTTTTGCAAAATCATGCAATTTCCCTCGCTATTGGTTGTCATTCTCGCATGGGCTGGATACCATCACACTCATCCGAGAGGTGAACGAAACCGATCGTTAAGGACCTTCCATGACAAGGCAACTCCGCTTGGGGATCCTTCTTTGCCTGATCCTCGAGTGCACCTCCCTGCTTCAGGCGCAGAACAAACCTCTCTACTACGAACCCAGCGACAAAATCCTGATTCTTGGCGCCGTACCTCAGGAGATCACGGTCTTCGTCTCAGCCATGAAAGATGGTGCGAAAAAACAGCTGTGGGGCATTCCGTACTGGCAAGGAGAAATCGAAGGCAAACCGGTCATCGTCGCCATTACTGGCATTGGTAAGGCATACACTGCAGCGACGACGACGTTGTTCCTCACCGAACTCAAACCGCGGCTTGTCCTGATGAGCGGAACCGGTGCGCGCATTAACCAGCAACTGCGCACCGGCGACGTGATTGTTGCCACTACCCTATACGAGCACGACTACGGCAGCTTGACCCACGATGACATGGTCTATCGGCCATTCAATAGTCCGGTGAATGGCGCCGAGGTCAAGAACGAGATGTCCCCGTCCAAGGCGATGCTCACACGCGCCGACCAGGCCATGGCTACCTATCGCAGCCCCCACGTCACAGCCAATGGCGCAACCTACGAGATAAAGGTGCGACGTGGCGTGGTAGCCTCCGCCGACTTGTTCGGCATGACCCAGCAACGCATCGACTCGTTGCGCACCAACCTTCACACCGATATCGTTGAAATGGAGTCCGCGCCACTGGGCAAAGTCTGCCAGACATTCGGAGTCCCCTACCTGGTCATACGCGCCGGCAGCAATGTCGCGCAGGAAGCGCCCAACGATGACTACCTGCGCCTGAGCCCCATCGCCGCCAAACAGGCCGCTTATTTCACCCTGCACCTGATCAAATACTTGTAAGGGGAAAATTTCCGCACGCTACACCCGCGGTCTATCTCTTTCTGTTTGGATGAGCGGTGCGCCGTGAAGCACACTTTGCCACCCAAGCGTCGCCCACTGAACCACCAGGGGTTGACCGATTTGTTCGAACGGAAAGCTGTGCTTGACGGCTGACGCCAGCGCTTCCCGCGGGAAGTCACGCATGTCACAAATACCGCCTCCGAGCAGGACTGTCTCCGGCGACAGCACGGCAATAGCAATTCCCACCGCGTTGGCCTGATTGCGCACAAACTCGGCTACATGTTCGCCAAGCGCCCGGTCATGCTTGGCAGCCGAAAACACGTCAGAGATGGCGACGCCGTGCTCGTGAGCGATGCGCTCCAGTACCTTGCCGGACACATATGCTTCGAGGCATTCCGTCCGCTCAGCCCCTAGCCACCGATGCGACCCGTTGTAAGGCATGTGTCCGACCTCGAGCGCCCAGCCAGACCCGCGGAAGGCGCGTCCGTTCTGCAGATACGCCGCACCGACACCCGTTCCGAAGAAGAATCCAAGTACGGACCTGGCGCCCCTACAGCCGCCGGCGGCGCACTCGCCCATGAGAGCAAGCACTGCATCGCGTTCCAGGATGACTGGAATCCCCGTCTCACGGGTAAGTTCATCCACCAGGGCGTAACCATTCAGTTCTGGAATGTTTACGGCCAAAAGAACATGCCTCGCCGTTTTGTCCAGAAAGCCGGGAACGGTGGCCACGATGGAGTGGGGTTGCAGCTTCGCCTCGTCGATAGCGAGAACAATCAGCTCCGCCAGGCCTGCTGCCGGATCGGGACGGCGCAGATGACTCGTAGGAAATACCCGCACATAGGTTTGTGGTACCCCTTCCACAACGAAGCCAATTTTGACCGTCGTGCCGCCGATATCCGCCACCAGCAGCGTGCTCATCCTGCCGCCGTCAAACGCTGTAGGAAGCAAGCGAGCGACTCGCGGAATTGAGACTGATAGAGCGCTTTATCCACCGTTTTCGACGTGACAATCTGCAGGGCCGCGCCCGGGATGAGATCTTTCAGCTGCGATGCGTAGCCGAGCG
The DNA here is from genome assembly GCA_963745725.1 of uncultured Acidobacteriaceae bacterium. Taxonomy (GTDB): domain Bacteria; phylum Acidobacteriota; class Terriglobia; order Terriglobales; family Acidobacteriaceae; genus PALSA-350. The sequence continues at coordinate 157,712 of CAVUYJ010000008.1, read as the reverse complement.
GGTGGACATAGTCCTCGCCGGTTCCAATGACCAGTGTTGGCATGTCAATCGAGGCTATGTCCTGTCGGGAAAGACCGGGCCCATCCTTCGGGATGCGTGAAAGGAGTTCGATCGTGCTCTGTTCATCCCGGCGCGAGAAGAAGCTAAGCAGAGAGGCAGCATTGTCGGGGGAAACCCTTTCCACCACGGCAAGTATTTCAGAGTTCGCAAATCTTCTCAGCCCTTCTTCCCGTCCATACTCCTTGAGCAGCGCTGCGAGCAAGAGATAAGGATGCATCGTGGGAGGGGCTGGGGAATAAAGCCACGCAGGACGAGCCAGGATCAGTCCCTTGATACGCGATGGAGTGCCGGCCGCCAGACGCGTGCTGATGGCAGCACCCAGCGAGATACCGCCAAGCACAGCCACGTCGATGCTCAGATGGTCGAGCAACGCTGCTACATCCGTGGCAAACTGCGCGATCGAAAGGCGTGCGGGGTCTCCCAGTTGAGAGTCGCCATGACCTCGACACTCCAATGTGATGCGTCTGACGCCCGCATTGCTGGGGAATACTTCCGCGGGCTGTTGCCGGTCTGCACCGAGGCCGTGTTGCCAGATCGTTGGCAAACCTGAACCAACATCCTCATACGCGAGAGAACATCCATCTTCCGTGATCAAACAGCCAGCGCTCACGCCGACTCTCCAATAATCCTCTGCAAGACCTTCGCTGCAGGACCAGCCTTCTCTGCGGCGAATCCATGCGCAATCAGTGCATCGTCATAACCCACCCGGCGTAACGCCTTGGTGAACGCCATCAGGTTGACCTCCCCTTCGCCCGGCGCAACGACCTGCCCCGAGGCGTCGATGTCCTTCGCGTGAGCCAGCAGGAGCGCTTCCCCCAGAAGGTCCGTCGCTTCCTCGATGACTGCGCGTTGCCTCGAAAGCGTCTCTGGTGTGAGTAGGTTTGCAGCATCCAAAAGGATGCCCAGGTGCGAGGAACTCATCTCGTTCAGGATTCTTTTCGCTGCCCTTGCATCACGAATTACATTCGCCGGTTCTGGCTCGATCACGAGACGGATGCCTGCCTCCTGTGCCACTCGAAGTGCGAACTCGAGCTCAGAGCGGAGATCCTTCCACGCCTCGTCGCTGTCATTCTCAGGATGGAACTTCCACATGTCGTGCGGGTCTCTCGAACCGGTGCAAAGACTTACAACGGGTGCTCCCATCTCGTGTGCCGCGCTCACAACGTTCTGAAACCCCACTCTGGATGCCTTTCTCACCTTCGCATCCGGGTGCGCCATATTGTAAGTTCCAGAAAGCGCCGCTAGCCGAATGCCTCGGGCTCGCGCTTCCTGGCGGAATTGCACCGCTACTCCGAGAGGCACAGTGTCGGGCAAACTGGCTAATCCCGCGGAAGACAGATTGGCCTGAATTCCTTCGTAGCCATCGACAGCCGCGGCGCCGATAACCTCTGCGACGTTCTTCATCGCATAAGTGCGGGAAAAAATCGCGGTGTACATTACACCGCCCCCACGACCGTCGCTAACTCAATTCGGTCTCCTGAATCGACTGAGCGCGCGATGGCCACCATCGCCTGCACAGAAGCCAGGCCGTCCTCTACATTCGCACCCCGCATCGGGACGCCTTTCAGAATTGTGTCAGCGAAGCCTTCCAGTTGACGACGGTAGAAGTGACCATCGGCGCCCAACACGCGATAGGTGCTCGCATCCTTCTCGTGGAAGATGTCCACTTCGCTCGACTTGTAGTACCAGGGGTTGAAAATGCGGCCCACGGCGCTTCCCTTCTCGCCATAGATCTGGAATCCTTCGAACCAATCCATCCGAACTGCGACGGTCAGGTCGAGATGTCCCAATGTTCCGCTCGCAAACTCTGTTTCCACAAACCAGCAGTATGCGCCAAAACGCTCTAAACGCCGCGCACGAACCGCCGTGATAGGACCACCGAAATAACGCGCCAGATCGGCCAGGTGACAGCCATGAGCCAGCATGTAGTATTGCGCACGGTTTGCCTTTGGATCGCCCTTCGGTTTGAGCGCCTTTACCCCGGAGCGAGGCAGGGGTTGTATTGCATCGGTCATTTCATACCTGTGCGTCGAGTCGCAGTACCAGGCCTTCAGAGCCAGCATCTGACCCATCTCTTCGTCGATGAACTTGCGTGTGGCTTCAATGCCCGGATCAAAGCGCAACATGTGCCCGACCTGAAGGACAAGACCGGTCTTCTGCACGTCCTCAGCAAGGGACTTCACTTCTTCTACCGCTATCCCCAGCGGTTTCTCACACAACACGTGTTTGCCCGCAGCAAGCGCCTTGCGAGCAGCCGGAACATGGAAAGCGTCGGAAGTTGCGATGATGACGGCGTCAAGAGATTCATCGTGGAGCATTTCGTCGTAGTCGAGGTAAATCCTCTCCGCGTCGTAGAAGGCGCCAAAGCGGCGAGCCAGCGACTCATCCGCGTCGCAAACCGCGCGGAGAACGACATTTCTCGCCTTCTGCGCGGACTCCAGATGAGCAAATTGTGAGATCGGACCGCATCCCAGGATGCCGACGCGAAGGCGATGTTCTTCCCTTCTCAACTTTCCCCTTCCTTCCCCTTTGTATATCCCCGGACAAAAGGGTCTGCAATTCGTGCACTCCCAATCTACGCCATGAGCGATCGGGAAGAACACGTACCTCAGGGGCTGAAGCGTTTGCGTGAGAACCGACGGCAAAATGAGTCCCGCAGGCACGAGAGGTATGCACGCACAGGCTGAAGCCATGCGCTGCGTTCTAGCAGTCCGTTTACCCAGATCACCGGGCTAAATCCCCGTTCTCGGGAAACGCCTTCCTGAACGAAGCCATACTTCCACAATGATGGTGTTGATCGAAAATCCGATCCAGAATGCCACCCCAAAAAACTGCCTCGGCTCAAGATGCGTCAATCGGCTGGTCGCGAAAAATATGCCCATCACCGGGCGGGTCGTCGCGATACCCAGAAGTATTCCAATCGCTCGAGTGAGCCATTGCATTTTCTGGAAAGACTCGCCGGCTCTTGCGTACCAATAGGCCCGAGCCATGGAAAACAGGAAGACACTATTGAAAAACAGCACAGCTGAACGTTCCACCCATCCACCAAAGGCGGGGATGCTCATGGCATACGCAGTCATCCCAACCATCGCTCCCAGCGGAAAAAGCAACCGCTCCCACAGCCCATTTTTTGATACCCGAAAAATGACCAAGGGCGCCACCAGAACAAACGCGGTTGCAGAAATAATATGGGCAAAGGTCAAAGCGGCGTGGGAGGCAAACGCCGAATCCAGCGCAGCCATAGCCGCCGGGCCAGCCTGCGACGGATGCACCAGGGCAACGAACCGTCGCAAAGCGACCGCCACGGCGATTACGATACAGGCCCAAAAGCCGGCCTTCAGCCATAGAGGTGCTCCGAGTTGTGGGCCGCCGTCGATCCGGCCAACGTCCATACCGGCTGTTCTCTGGTGTACCATCCCTTGAGTAAATCACCGGCATATCCCCGGTGCAATTAAGGTCGGTGAAGGATTGTAAAGATAAGTAAAGACCGAGCACTGCATCCACCAGGCGATTACCATCAGAAACGAAAGAGTCGTTTGCTGCCATGAACAGCCTGCTGATTGTCGACGACGACGTAGAACTCTGCGCCCTGCTCATCGAGCGTCTCGCAGAGGACGGATTCACCCTATCCGCGGTGCACAACGGAACCGATGGTCTGGAACTCGCCAGTAGTGGCAACTACTCTCTTGTCATCCTGGACGTAATGTTGCCCCGCATGGGAGGAATCGATGTACTCAAACAGTTGCGCGCCCGCTCTTCCGTACCCGTCTTGATGCTGACAGCCCGCGGAGACGATATCGATCGCATCATCGGTCTTGAAGTTGGGGCTGACGACTATTTACCCAAGCCGTTCAACCCTAGAGAACTCGTTGCCCGCATCAAAGCGATCCTGCGGCGGATGGCAGAGCGGCACACCGACCTCGAAAAGTTTACCGCGGGCGATATCCTGATCGACACTTCCTTGCGAGAAGCCTACGTAGGTGACAGGTCGCTGCAATTGACGACGATCGAATTTGCTCTTCTTGAGGTCCTGGTGCGCAACCCGGGACGAGCACTGAGCCGCGAATATCTCACCGACATTGCCCTGGGGCGAAGGTTAGGCGCGTTCGACCGGACCATCGACGTCCATATCAGCAATCTGCGGAGAAAGCTGGATGAACACCGCGGTATCCAGCGCATTAAGACAATTCGCGGCAGTGGCTACTTGCTTGCACCGCGCAAGCCAACAGAGGACCATTGACGATGCCCGGTCTCTTTGTCAAAATCTTCATCTGGTTCTGGGCAACCGTAGTCCTCACATGCCTTTCGCTCGTGCTGGCCTTTGCGCTCCAGCCGCATGGTGTACCATCCCGCTGGCATTCCAGTCTTGAGGATACGACTAAGTACTACGGAACTGCCGTTGTCGGTGTATTAAAACAAAGTGGAGCACCTGCGGCGACCATGTTTATCGAGCAGCTCTCAGCGGATTCGCACGTACGCGCCTGTCTTTTCGATGACAAGGGCTTGATCCTGGCCGGATGGGATTGTGCGGAGTTCAAGCGGGATGTCGACCGGGTTGCCCACGGCGAGCCCTCGGTGGGCTCCATGCATCGCGGGTTGGCCGCGATCGTAATACCGGTAAAGGGTTCGGACGGGCACACCTATATCTACGGGTCAGAGCTCTTGTCGGGCCCAGGTGCCGCATTTGGGGTCGACCTGAAAGTCGTGTTGATGCGTATCAGCCTGGCACTGACCGTGTCTGGCCTCATCTGTTACTTTCTTACCCGCTACCTGACTAGACCTATATTGCGTCTTCGCTCCGTTTCCCAGCAAATCTCCGCCGGGCAATTGAGCGCCCGCGCAGACGCTGCCCTGGAGTCCCGAAGAGACGAGATGGGAGATCTTGTTCGGGACTTCAATCAGCATGGCAAACACGACGGAGACTCTTATCTCGAGTCAGCGCCAGCTTTTATATGACGTGTCCCACGAGCTGCGATCGCCGCTGGCACGGCTGAACGTCGCATTAGACTTGCTACGCGGCCGTGTCGGCGATGTTCCCGCATTGAGCCGAATGCAGGTCGACCTGCAACGACTGAACGAAACCATCGGGCGGTTGCTGACCGTCGCCAAGCTGGAAGCCGCGCCCACCCTGCAGAATTCTGCGAAGGTGAACTTATCTAACCTCGTTTCCAGCATTGCCGCCGACGCGGACTTTGAAGCACAGGAGCGAGGAAGCCGCGTAGAAGTAGCAGAGACCGCTGACCTGGCGGTGGTCGGAGATCCCAATCTGCTGCGCAGCGCAATTGAGAATGTGCTACGCAATGCCCTCAGGTTCACCGCGCCCGGCACGCCGGTCGAAGTGCTTCTTCAAGCTGCACCGGCGCTCAACGGCGATGACGCAATCATTGTCGTACGCGACCATGGACCCGGCGTGCCGCAGGAAGAGCTCACTCGCATATTCAAACCTTTCTACCGCTTGTCTGAGTCGCGGGGCAACGACTCCAACGGTGCAGGTCTGGGTCTGGCAATCGCAGAAAGGATTGTCCGCCTTCACGGAGGTAGAATCTGCGCGACCAATGCTGCAGGAGGTGGACTGAGTGTTGAGATCATCTTGCCCCGCATGCCGCGAAATGAATCCGAAAACGAGTAGCCGTCAGAATTACATTTTCAACGCCCTTAGACGTACTCTTTTGCAGAAAGATAACTACGTGCCGTACCCTTTCTTGCAAAATTAATCACGTCATGCCGAAACCACCGGCGAGACATTTATCTGACAATTCCCTGACAACTCACACCATCGCCCGCGCTTAGTGTGATCTTCGGGTCGACTTACCAGGAGACCCATCTTCACTCGAAGTCAGGACAGGTGCAACAATTATGGAAAATCCAGTGAGCAAGACCAAGCGTCCAGTAGACCGCCGCTCTTTTATGAAAAGCGGTCTTCTGACAGGAGGCGCAGCAGCAGTCGGCGCCGGTTTGTTAGCCAAGGGAACTTCGGCGCGCGCACAAAAAGGCGGCTATCTCAACAACGGTGATGCCGCGATCCTCCGCTTTCTGGCGGCGGCGGAACTGATTGAGTCAGACCTTTGGATACAGTATGCGGAACTCGGGGGTATCGGTAACAACAAACCCGTTGAGGTAGATCCGAACCAATCCATGAACAACTACCAGGTAGCTTTGTCGAACCTGGATGGTGATGCCTCTCAATACATATCCAGCAATACCCTGGACGAACAAAGTCACGCTGCTTTTCTGAACGCCTATCTCGATTCCAGAGGAGCCGAACCGGTTAACTTCGATGAGTTCCGCACCCTGGATGGAAGCACCGCTACGGGATCATCCGGCAGCAAGCGACTCACCAACCTCATGCATCTCAACGTCGACACCAGCTGGTATATCCGCTACCGCAGTACAACCAATCCAGACCTCGGAGCCACCTTTCCGCAAGCGATCACGCTCCAGAATGTCACTGCCATACCCCGAAATGACAACGATTTCAACGGCACGGCTAACCCTAATTTTCCTGGTAACAATCATATTCAGGCGATCGCGAATACGGCCGCCTTTCACTTTGGATACATTGAGCAGGGCGGCTCCAGTCTTTACGCTGCCCTCAGTCGCAAAGTGACCGATCTGGAAGTTCTTGAGATTACTCTCGGCATTGGAGGAGACGAGATTGCTCACTTTCTCGAATGGGTCGATTTTGCGGGAAACGGAGTGCAACAGCCTGTGGCGCCGTTTAACGATTCTATATCCGGCCTGTCGTTTCCCGATTTTTTCAACCCTCTCAATCCGCTGATTCAGCCCAGTCTGATCTTTCCTGTACCTTGCGAATTCATCAGCCCGAAGCTGCCCCACGTCGCCATCATCCGTCCGTTGCGGGATAAGTTCGCCGGCGCACGCGCCACGATCGCAAGCTTCACCGCCGACGGCCTCTTCTACGGTCAAAACCCGGAGTTCCTTAAGATACTGAAAACCATGGCCATCGAAGCGGATGCAGCCGTCCGCTTAGCGTAGTCACCTTTAACCCTCAAAACCCATTTAGCCCGCGAAGGGTGCCCAGGTCTCGCTTTTGAGACCTGGGATCCTCCTAGTAAAGGCCACTTGGTCCAGCCGTTACTCCCTAGACCGGCTGGTTACGCTCTTCTGAGCTTCATGCCGTTGGACTCTGCAATATCTGTGCCAGCGCATGAAGCCGCTTCGCATCCGCAGTGTTCTTAGCGCCGGCTGCATCCGCCTCCACAGAAGCTGCCATACCCTGAAGCCGGGCGACATCTTTCTTGCCCAGCTTCGATGCCTGCGCACGTACGACCGCCTTATTGAGAGCGTCGAGCCGCTTCGCGGGCAGCGCCTGCGAGCGCCCCAACTGATCCAGGTAAGCCCGGGCAACCACCAACTGAGACGGCCATGCGATCTTCGACTGGTTCTGCACGTTCAACTCGTTGAACTGCACCAGGTCAGACGCATCGATCTCGTTCTGCGTTAGGAATTTGCTGGGGACCAGCTTGAACACATCGAGCCCGCGAGCGATCTCCGATCCATAGATGTATCCGTTGTACCAATAAGCAGACCACTCTCCGCCCAGGATCAAGGTCGAGGCATTGAGGGGCCCGCGATCGAAGTAGGCAATCTCATATGGGTGGGCTGCGTCTGTAAAATCCATCACAGAAATCCCGCCCTGGTACCACGCCTGCACTTCGATATCGCGTCCGGGAACCGGCACCAGCGATCCGTTGTGCGCAACACAGTTCTCCGTGGCCGTTTGCGCCGCGGGCATCTTGTAGTAGCTTGCCAGCGAGAGCTTGTCGCCTTGCAGATTAAAGATCGCGTCCGCTCCCCACTTGTTGGGGTCCGTCGGACGGCACCGCGGCTGCAGCCCCCCGCCCCACTCATCTGTGAACACCACCTTGGTTCCGTCGTTTGAGAAAGAAGCCGAGTGCCAATAGGAATAGTTCGGATCATTCACCGCATCCACTCGCTTTGGGTGCACCGGGTCTTTGATATCCAGCAGAATCCCATTTCCTGAGCAAGCACCGGCCGCCAGGCCGATGGCCGAATACACCGTGATGTCATGGCATTGGTTGGTATCCGTGGGCTTCTCCGCTTTCTGGTCATGGCTTCCGCCGTTGTTGAGCCCGTTCAGCGCACCCGTCCGCGCGTCGATAAACACCCGCGGGCTCGACACCACCTTAGCCTGTTCCGGTGCAGCAAGCGGGACCTTGATCACATCGATGCGGAACAATGAAGTATTCGGATCTTTATCCGGAGCCTCTCCGGAACATCCCGCCAGCTCTTCGGATTGCCGCACAAACGAGGTTCCCGAGACATAGAGGTAAACATTATCTTTGTCGTTGGGGTCGACCACCAGCGTATGCGTGTGTGACCCCCGGCAGGTTTGTACCGCGGCCACCTGCTTTGGGTTCCTGATGTCCGAAATATCGAAAATCCTTACCCCGCGAAACCGCTCCGGACTGGCGACCGGGGTTCGCTTGTCCTTTTCATGACCAGGTTCCGGCGGAGGTAGCGGTGGGAAACCCTGGGTTCCGCAGTCGAGCCGTCCGTTCGGCATCTCGACCGACACGAAGAGCAGGTTTCTATAAACGGAGGGATCGCCTTGGCCTCCTGGGCAAACCACGGACGTGATCAACGATAGGTTCGCTGGGTTCGAGATATCGTAGATGTTCACCCCGTAGAAGTTGCCCTGGAACAGGTGATTCCCCTGAAATGCAAAGTCTGAGTTCGCAAAGGCCAGCTGTGCGATAACCGGTTGCATGGGTTTCGGGATCTTGGCTTTGTTCACACCGAGAGTGTCGAGCGTCTTCTGGACCACCGGATCGTCTGCCTGCGTGGAGGACAGCTGAAACGCTGAAGCCTTCTTCAGGAATGCGACGTGCTTGATGCCCATCGCCGCCTCGCCTGCATCGTAGATCCCTGGCTTCAGCCCGACGCGCGGGTCGTTGGTGGTCGAGCCCGTCATCCCTGGGGGCAGCGGGGTGGCTGGTTGTGCGGCGAAGGGCTCCTCTTCTTCTGCAGCAGGAGCGGCTTTCGCAGCCGGAGCCGGTGGCGCAGGCGGTATCTGCGCTTGCAGACTGGGGGTAACAGAACCGAGAAAAGCCGCGGCAAACGCCGCGATTAGCAACCGAAAAACAAGCGACTGCGAGCGGTTCATTCTTTCTCCTTCAACATACCTTCCATGATTTTGATCTCGGCCCGCTGCGTGTTATCTACATCCGTTGCAAAGTCGAACAGCTCCGCGTCCTGGCCCGCTCCCGGCGTATCGAACAATTGCTTCACCATGACCAATGCGCCGTTGTGATGCTGCATCATACCCGTCAAAAATTTCCGGTCAAACTCGCCGCCCTCTGCTTGCTCCAACTCATGCATCTGCTGGGGAGTCAGCATACCCGGCATGGCCGGCATCGGCTTACCGCTATTGTCCATGTCCGGCATCCCCGGCATGGCCATCGACACCGGTGCGTTCCGTGCCACCAGCCACCGCTTCATGAACTTGATCTCGTCCGCCTGGGAAAGACTGATGCGTTCTCCCAACGTGCGAATCGCTTTATCCTTGGTGTGTGATGGAATCAGCGCAGTCATCTCGACTGCCTGCGCGTGGTGCATAATCATGCCTTGCATGAACTCGATGTCCGCCTGCGACCGTGGTGGTGCCACCGCAGTGGTAGAAGGCGGCAGCCTTCGGCTGGATGTCCCTGGAGCACCCGGTTGTACCACCGAGACAGACCCCGATCCTGGCTGTTGGGCATAACTCTGGCGAGCCGGCGCGTTGCAGAGTAGGGCAGCCAACATCGGCATAGCCAGAGTTCGGACGACACGCGCCCTCCGCGTCAAACTCAAAAGTTCAAACCTCCGCTAACCTGTAACTGCCATATCTGCTGCCCCCACGGTATCATGGCGTCGGGCAATATAGGATATGGACATCTCTCCATGCACAGAACAGTCATGGTGCTTTCGACCGTAGCGCTCCTCACATTCACAGGGGCATTCACCGCGTCCGCCTGGGTGACTGCGCCGGTGCCCTCAACCAATGAGCCGATAAACCTGCAGCTGCGTACCCGGGTCCAGCCATTCCATGCCGACGGACCCTGGGTGGAAGCCCAATTTGAATCAGCGATCGTACCCGCGAGAACCGCAATCATCATCACCGACATGTGGGATCGGCATTGGTGTAAGGGTGCCACGCATAGGGTGGGGCTCATCGCCCAGAAGATGGAACCCGTGCTCGCACTGGCCCGCTCGGCTGGCATACTCATCATCCACGCTCCCTCTGAGACCATGGATTTCTACCGTGAAGCGCCCGGCCGGCTGCTTGCAGAAAAAGCCCCGCATTCCCTTCCTCCTCCGGAACTCACCTTCTCTGACGCGCCTCTCCCCATCGACGATAGCGATGAAGGCTGCGACACGCCCGGAGATAAGCCCCATAAGGCCTGGAGCCGCGAAACCGAAGCCCTTACCATCGCACCAGGAGATGTGATCTCCGACCAGGGGCAGGAGATCTACAACGTGCTTCAGCAACATCACATCGACACCGTCATCTTCATGGGTGTGCACGCCAACATGTGTATCCTCAACCGGACCTTTGGCGTGCGCCAGTTATCGAAGTGGGGACTGCGCTGCGTGTTGGTGCGCGATCTTACCGACGCCATGTACAACCCGGCGTCGAGACCCTTCGTCTCCCACGCTGCGGGCACGGAACTGGTAATCGAACACATCGAGAAATACTGGGCGCCCACAACCACCAGTAGCGCGTTGACTACAGCATTAAAGAAAACACCCTAATACTTGCAAAGGACACCTGCGTGATATCCCGCCTGCAGCCGTGCCACTACTTTCTACTCTTCCTCTTGGCGACCCTAAACTCCGGGGCCCAGCAAACGTCAGCCCCGAAAACGCAGATCATTCATGCCGGAAAACTCCTGGATGTGCGCACCGGACATATAGAGACGGACGCCTACATCACGGTGATCGGGGAAAGGATCGATTCCATCTCCCAGTCGGCCCCGGCCGCGGATAAGCCCGTCATCGACATGAGTCACTACACCATCGTCCCCGGGTTGATCGATGCTCACGGCCACATCCTCTCTGATCCAACTACGCAGTCGTCCACGTCATACCTGGTCACCTCCGCGCCTCAAGCCACCGTCCGTGGAGTCGCGAACCTTCAGCTCTGGCTGAAACATGGATTTACCGTGGTACGGGATGCCTGCGAATCCTATCCGTCCTATCCACAATTTGCCTTGCGGGAAGGCGTTGCCAAAGGGCTCATTACCGGCCCGCGCATCGTCGCCGCCGGCAGTTGTGTCTCGCTCACAGGCGGTCACGGCGACTCGGATCGTCTCTCACCAGACAAGCCGTCCCTCGACCAGCCCAACCAGGTAGACACGGTCGACGATGTGAGCCGCATCGTCCGGCGTGACATCAAGTTTGGCGCCGACTGGATCAAGTTGATGGCGACCGGCGGAGTCATGGATCCGATCAGCGACTATCGCGTACAGGAGTTGAGTGATGCCCAGATGGCGCGTGCTGTAGAAGACGCGCATCGCGCCGGGCACAAGGTAATGGCACATGCCGAGGGAACGGTCGGCATCAAGGCCGCTGTTCGTGCGGGCGTCGACTCCATCGAGCACGGAACCATGCTCGACGATGAAGGGGCGAAGATGATGGCCGACCGCGGCACTTGGCTGGTGCCGACGCTCTATTGTTTCCAACACGATCTACAAACCGGGCTATCCAAAGGCCGCGAGCCCAGCAGCATGGCAAAAGGCATTGCCATCGTCAAGGAACAGGGCCCCGCCTTTCAGCGCGCGCTGAAGTATCACGTCAAGATTGCCTACGGAGTTGATGACGATGACATCGACGAGTCTGTCTCCAAGGAGTTTGGTGCGCTCGTACGCGGCGGCATGACTCCACTCGAGGCGATGCAGGCAGCAACGATCCACGGAGCAGAGCTTCTGTCCCTTGACAAGGATCTGGGCACCATTGAACCAGGCAAGTACGCTGACCTGGTCGCCGTGCCCTCGAATCCCCTGGACGACATCACGGTGATGGAGCACGTTGCCTGGGTCATGAAATCCGGCATCGTGGTGAAGCCGCTCCCTTGAACGGTTTGACAGATGCCAGCAGATTCTGGGTGCCCCACATCTCGGTCGTTTTTTGCGAGATGTGGGATTCCGCGGATCTTGACTGTTCACCTTGAAGGACGAATCAAACTCCGAAGTTGCAAGGGTAGAGCTGTGGAATCCCACATCTCGCGAAAAACGAGCGAGATGTGGGGCACCCGAGATTCGTGGCCAGGACAGATCCAAGGTCGGATGAGCTTCACACACGCCCTTAACCCTTATCAGCACACTTCCGCACCACCTACTTAGCAGCTCCGTCAAAGGCCTTCTGAATAAACGCGACGATACGGCGCCGGGCATCAAAGCCGTGCCAGGGCTCGGGTACCGGAGAGCCGTAGATCGCCATAGCCAACGGACCATGATTATCGCGCGGATAGGTCACCAGGTCGACGGGCACGCCCATCTGTCGCAATGCACGATACATTTCCATGGATTGCCCCAGCGGATCGGTTGTGTCGCCCTCACCCTGCAGTAACAGGAATGGCGTGCTCGCTTTGTCGGCACTCGCCAGCGGGCTTTGCCGCCATGCATCCTCAGGATGCTCCCACGGCTTGCCAAAATACCAGCGGTCGTACCACGATGAGCCTTCCGTACCGTACTCGCTGTGCTGGTCGATCACCGGCGCGCCACTCACAATGGCCTTAAACCGCGTGGTCTTGCCCTCGACAAAGGCAGCCATCTCCCCTCCGTAGCTATAGCCCATCAACGCCATGCGGTTGCTGTCGATGGGCTCGGTCTTCAACACGGCATCGACCCCGGCCATGATGTCACGGTAGTCGCCGCCGCCCAGGTCGTTCTTGTTCGCGGCAGCAAAGGCTGCGCCATACCCGGAGCTGCCCCGCGGATTGGTCCGCAGCACAGCCCAGCCGTGACCCAGTAAAAAGTCGATCCATGGCTGATGTGTATCGGCGTAAGCGCCCAGTGGGCCTCCATGCACCTCCACAATCAACGGCACATGCCGCTGCGCCGCTTCCGGTGGCAGGTACAGGCGGCCTTCTATGGTGAACCCGTCGCTCTTCCATTCCAGCCGCTTCGGAGCCACGCTCAACAAGTGCTCCGGCGTCATCGGCGGGGTCTTCACTGGCGTCGCGGGGGATTTCATGTCCGCAGCGTAGTAAAGCTTTCGCGGATCCCCTCCGCCACTCCCCAGAAAAAGCCAACCATTCCGCTGCGCATTCGTCTCCAGCGCGGACACGTCCGACGGTGGCAGCGCCAGCAATTCCGGTTCGCTCGCTCCAGCTGAAAAGCGGGCCACCTTACCATGGAAACCGATCTCCACCAGCTGGAGCACGCTGCCCTCCGCCAGCGGTACCGGAAGGCCCCTGCGCATGGAGCCCTTGAAGCCATCGCTCAGATCGCGGGTGGTCTTCGCTGCCAAGTCATAAGCGTAGAGGTCGGCGTAGCCGGGTGGCGCATCGTGTTTAGCTTGAGCCAGGTAGACGATCGACCCGCCATCCGGCGCAAATGCTGCAGCTTCGATGGTCGGCGGCAGCCCCATCAGCCTTTCCGGATGGCTCGAGTCCGCCATGCTGACCAGCCAGCTACTCATCGCCGGTCCCAGGTCGTCCACGCCATTTGCACCCTCGGAGAACGCGAGAAGCTTCCTGCTATCGCTGCTCCAGTAAGCATCCTTTACGTCGGGGTCCACGGGCAACAGCGTCAGCTTGCCACTCGCTACGTTCAGCAGGTACAACCGCGAGCCGTGAGGATTATGGTTCACCCAATCGGCGTCCGACTTCGCTTCTTTCTGCGCCTTCTCCCCCGGGGTCTGTGGATCCGCCGCGATGATCGCGATGTAGGCGCCATCAGGAGAGACCTTGTACCGGGTTACATCGAGGCTCACCTCATCGGCTTTCGCATCGCTCTTCAGATGCTGCGGCGCGTCACTCGATGGCGGATCCTCCGGCTTGGCCCCCTCGTCCTTCGGGGGCAACGCATCAGGGAGCTTAGCCTGGTCCACCACCGGCTTCACCTTGAGGCTAAACGGCTTCGCTTCGCCGCCGTTCAGCGGCAGGCGATAGAGCGAGATATGTTCGTCGCGTTTAGCCAGGAACAGGATGCTCTGCCCATCGGGCATCCAACTCCCTTCATACTCTCCGCGCTTATCCGCGTCCGGCGAGTAGGTAATCTGCCGTGGCTCTTCCCCGCCGGCGCCGGTGAGCCACAGGTGGCTCTTCGCGCCATCCGCAGTGGCCTCCGTGATGCTGAGCAGAATTTGCTTGCCGTCCGGTGCGAGCCTGGGGTCGCTCATGTTTTTGAAGTGTCGCAACTGCTCGTTGGTTGGGAAGCTAGGAGCCTGTGCCCCAAGCGGCAGGGTGGAACAAAGCAAAAGCAGTGGAAGAACAGCATCTCGAACAAGGTCAGCCATATAGGAAGAGTACTCATGAACCCCGGAAACGGCTAGCTCTGGCGGACTCCCAATCAAAGCGCTGGTTCTGGATGGGCTTCGTACGTTCTTCGGTACCCGAGCTGCCGCCCGCCTTGCAATTTTTACGAGCGAACTGCGTCAACTGACGACTTTCTTCCTCATGCACTTGCTGCAATCCGCAACAGTGAGTGTTCCGGAAATATTTACATGCGCCACTGGAACTAATTATCGAGTATCCACTCGGTAAGATGAGATGACTTGAATCCTATGCACAACTCTTGTGCAGCGTTTGCGCTCGCTAGTCGTCACATGTACATTAAAAACATTGCCAGCTGCTGATTGAACCCGACAATCCAGGTTGCAACGAACACTACTTGTTGGAGTAATAATGCGTCACGATATATGGATTGGACTAAGAAAGGTTTCGCAACAACTCGACCAGGTTGTTAAGTATGAATCAGGGCAGTTAGACGAGCCCACGACGATTGAACTATTTCAGTCCCTCATTGAAAGTGGCCTCGCCTGGTCTTTGCCGGGCAACTATGGACGAACCGCAAGCGAGTTAATTACGCTTGGTGTCTGCCATCGCGCGGACCGTTCCTTGCCCGAGCAGGTACTGGTAGGATGATCGACTACGGCCGCCTGGAGAGAGGTCTTAGCGGTGTGGAGCCCAGCGCTAAGGCACAACCTGATACCGATCAACTTACCGCGTACGAGTTAGAAAATACCCGACTAAAAAAGGTGATTGACGTGCAGAAGATCGAGATCAAAAGACTGATGCGCCTGCTCGGCATTGGCTTACAACTGAAATAAAATGAGCCCCACTGGCTTACCGGTCAGTGGGGCTCGCGTTGCGTAGGACCCACCTCAATCGAAGAAGTGACGATCCTCATCCGCCAGGTGCGGCTTCGTTGCCGGTACATTGAAGCTGACGCCAATCCCCGGCCGGTCCCAAACCTTGATAAACCCACGTTCGACGATCGGGTTCGGCAGCCCTTCGACAATGTCATACCACCATTCGGGTTGGCCTAAGGGATACTCAAACGCGATATAGTTCTGCGGCAGCGCGGCCGCCACCTGCACATGCGCGGCCAACCCGATAAGGCCGTCGAAAACCCCGTGCGGAGCAATCTGGATCCCGTGAAGATCCGCGTATTCCGCGATCCACTTCATCTCTGCAATGCCACCCACATCCTCCGGGTCGGGACCCACAATATTGACCGCCTGTTTCTCGATCAGGTCTTTGAAATTTTCCCTCAGGTAGATTTCTTCCCCGGTGTGAATCGGGACCGTCGTGCTCACCGTCACTTCGCGAAAAAGGTCAGCGTTGGGATAGGGCGTGTAGTCGCCGGTGATCAGGTCCTCAAGCCATGCGATGTGGAGCGGTTCCATCGCGCGCGCAAACGTGATCGCGTCCTTGACGGTCCAGCCTGGTCCACAATCAAGCGCCAGCCCGATCTCATCCCCCAGCACCTTCTTCATCGCTTCCACGCAAGCGATCACGTTGGCCATACCGCGTTCTGTCATCATGCCGCGATCGGCATGTGACGCTCCTTTCCGAGGCGGCTCGTCGTACCACGCATTGGGCACCGCGGGCATCATCGCTGGATCATGAAATCCGACAGCTTGTTTAATCAGCGTGAAACCCTCTTTGGCGTCCTTCATCTTCGCCATCCCCTCTGCGTAGTCTTGCGGGGTATGGCCGGTCATCGGAAAGCGAACGGCTCCGTTGTAGATGCGGACGCGGTCCCGAATCTTGCCGCCGAGCAGTTTGTATACCGGCACTCCAGCCACCTGGCCCGCGATGTCCCACAGCGCTATCTCGATCGCGCTTACCGCCGCGCCCCAGGGCTTGAAGGCACCCAGCCGACGAATCTTCAGCAGCACGCGCGCGACGTCGGTTGGGTCTTCACCGATGAGATACTCCTTATAGAAAAGCACCATCGGCTTGAGATACGGCTTGTAGGACTCGGCCTGCCCATACCCGGAAACGCCCTGGTCGGTGACAATGCGCACCGTCGGGCTCTTGCCGATGATCGCGCACCGCAGGTCGGTGATCTTGATCGATACCTGCCCTACCCGTCTTTCGGCCGGAGCGCCCTTTTGCTGAGCGGCAAACGCCGTCGCCGCTGCTGCCGAAAGCGATCCAATAAACCCTCTTCGCGTCCAATGAGCCATGAGTCCCTCTTCCTGGAAATATCCTGTGTCGAAACCGCCCCGGAGGGCGAGTTCACGCAGCCGCCAGTGTATCCGCTGTCATTTCCTCTCGCTACTTGCGTTTTCAGCGAGCCCGGCAGATTCCAGCGAAGAGAGACTCAGTAATCCACATGAATCCTGAAGCCGGGAACGACCACCGGTCCGCGGTCGCGGTTGAAACCGGGATTGTTGACGAAAGAGAGCAGCGCGGCGAGATAGAGGCCGCCCTTCACGTGGGCCGTGTAGTAGGTTTCGCTCACGCTCTCGCGTCCATACTTCAGGGCGCCGTCGCCGAGCATGAAGCCCAGGCCTCCCAGGCCCAGATACTCGCGATGGTCCTGGCTCAGGCCGCTGTTGACGAAGGCAGACCCGAGGCGATCTGTCTTTCGGTGCCAGGCGTCCCCTGACAGGTCGGCGCCAAAAGAAACCGTGTTGTTCATCTCGCTGAAGATAAAGGATTCGTAGTTTCCATCGTTCCAGCCTGCGCGGAAGAAAACGCGGAAAGTTCGCCGGCAGTTCCTGTTCGAAGTTCGCGCCGAAACCGGGCTTGGTCGTACCTGGGTGACGGTGAGCCGTGATGTCGGGCGTTGAATCGCTGCCGTCCAGGTAGGCCTCGTTCGCTTCGTGGTAGTTTCCCAGGTTGGCATGGTTGACGAAGGCTAGCAAGCGCAAACGAGTGGCGTAACTTTGGATGGTGTAGGTGGAATAGTCGAATTCGAAATTGTCGGAGTGGACATGGCGAATGTTGTAATCGAGACCCCCGGCAGCGGTTAATTTCGGCAGCAGCGCCTCCGCAAAGCGAAACCCTATCTTCGGCCCCTGGTAGGTTGCCATGGCGGCCACGGTAAAGCCGTGCGTGTCTCCCGGAACCTCATAGATCCCGTTGTTCCCGATCGCAAGGTTAGTGAATTGCAAGTGGGTGTCGCTCCCGACTTCGTTCACATCGAAAAAATCGAGCAGGCTCATCTTGCCAAAGCTCAATTCGAGGCGCCGGCGCGGGATGGACGGCTGGAGATAGAACGGGTTGGGGTCCTCGTCGATGCGGTCCGCGGTGAGGGCTAGCGTGTGGTGAACAAAGGAGCGCGAGAGATAGACAGACCGGCCTACGGTCGGATCGGTGGCATCGGCGTTGACATAGGCGGCGAGCCCGAAGGTGTCACTCAGGCCCCGGCCCCCGGCCTCATCAAAATTGGCAACCAGCTCGGTAAACCGCAGCAAGCGTACACCGGTGTACAGGGTAAGGGAGCGAGAAACAACCGCCTGTCCATAGGCCCGAAAGCTGTTGGGCCCGGAATAGGGCGAATGGAACGGCGCGTGCGCCTGGAGGATAACGTTGGATTGCCCGGAGATCCAAAAGCGGTCGCGGATGAGGTGGTCCTTAGAAAACCGCCGGGCTTTCCTGGTCATCGGACTGGTCTTCGATGCTCTGCTTTACCTGCGGGATCGCATTGGAGTACTCCGGTGCGCCGTTTGCCCCGGAGCGAACCGCGTCCAGGTCGCTGAATTGCGGCGCGTTGGGCAGGGTGGCGACGAACACTGGAGGTACGTTGGCAGGCGGAACACTCTGGGCAACCGCGAATCCGCTGGAGACGACGATCACCGCTATGAGGACCGGCGTCCGCCTGGCCGGTCGTCTCTGAGCAATCGTCTCCACCTGCAAGAAGCTATAACCACCGGGGCCTGCGAAGATCACAGTCCTTTAAAAATCGCCAGGAATCGCGACGCACATCTGCCCGGGACTTTCACTGAATCTTCACGTGCTGGTTGGATTACCGGGCGAGCATTCTGCCCCATCGTTACCGGCGGCCACTTACGCCGAAGGCCCTGCGCGCATTGAGGAGTTACGACCAGGAAGAAGGAGAGACGCCGTCAAGTTCGGGAAAACCTGCTTGACACGTTCCGCCTGTACCGCCCCCGTTCCGATGAACACGGCTGGGAAACTGTTCTAGCCATGTGCAGACCGGTAGAGCGCTCCTGGACAAGTCTCTTGGATGACTACGCACGTACCGACTCGTTTGGACTTGACAGGACGCTGTTTTTGCGGGGTGCAGCAATCGTTCGCCTCGCAATGAAAATTCCGTGAATAGCGACTCGCAACTCCCGCTCCATGTCACTTCTTTTGGAAAGATAAGAGAGGCAAACGGGCAGAAGTAGCTCGCATGAGATGCAAAGGCCACCCTCGTTTGCAGCAACAGCTTTGCTGGGCAGCAACGACGTCACAACTTTTCATACAGAGAGGCTTTTTTATATGAAGCGGTGTTTTTTCCACAATTCAGAACAAAATGGTTTTGGTGGTGCGGAGCTTTGCAAACGAATATTAATTTGTGTTTTGTTGTATTTACTACTGCCGGTGGCACGCCGGGCAAACGCTCAGTTTGAGACTGCTTCCGTGCTGGGTTACGTTCGCGACGTCAGCGGCCAAGCCGTTGTGGGCAGCACGGTAAAGCTGATCAATACAGCGACCGATGTAACGGTAGTGGTCACGACGGACAGCCAGGGCCAGTACCAGTTCACCGATGTGCACGTGGGGCAATACAAGATCGACGCGGGCGCCAACGGGTTCAACGAAGCTGTGACCGATCCGTTCACTGTGGCGGTAAACGCGCGCCAGCGCGTGGACCTCGTACTTGCTCCGGGAAACGTGACGACGACGGTGACCGTCTCGGGTGCGGCGACACAACTGGAGAGCGAAACCAGCGAAACCGGTACGGTTATTTCGCCCACGGAAGTGCAGAACCTGCCGCTGAATGGGCGGGCCTACGCGGATCTTGCGGTGCTGGCGCCAGGCGTGCGGCGCAACACCCTGGAGAATCAATCCGTCACCAGCCGCGATGCGTCCTTCAACGTGAACGGGCAGCGGTCGGAATTCAACGACTTTCTGCTCGATGGATTGGATAACAACGCCTACGGTACTTCGAACCAGGGATTTTCCAACCAGGCGATTCCCCCTTCGCCGGATGCGATCAACGAATTTCGCGTCGAAACCAATAACTATAGCGCCGAATACGGCCGCGCTTCGGGCGCGGTCATCAACGTCTCCATCAACAGCGGCACGAACCACTTTCATGGCCGGGTGTGGGAGTACAACCGCAACACCGACCTGAATGCGTTAGGGCCCTTCCTGCCGCCAGTCAACGTGCTTACCGGCAGGACCCAAGTGCCCGTGCTGATCCGGAACCAATTTGGAGGCGCGCTGGGCGGGCCCATTCGCAAAGACAAGCTCTTCTTCTTCGTCGATTACGAGGGAAACCGTCAGGTGCAGGGTCAATACACCACGGCGACGATCCCGAATGCACAGCAGCGGCAGGGAATTTTTGTAACTACCAAAGGGACCCCCGTACCCTTGCGCAACCCGATTACGGGCGCGCTCTACCCGAACGGCATCGTGCCCCAGTCGGACTGGACACCTCTGGCCACGCTGGTCATCAATGCACTACCCGCTCCGAACGTAGCGAACAGTTTTTCCAACAACTACGCTTCCCTGCCCAAGGCCAGCCTGATCGACAACAAGGGCGATGGGCGAGTGGACTACGTTCTGAATGACAAGACGACCATTTTCGGCCGGTTCAGCAACCACCACGGCGACATTGTGGACGCTTCCTCAATTCCGGGGCTGGCGGGTGGCGGCGGCAACGGCACCATCCACGCCTACAACAAGCAGCTGGCTGCAGGGGTCACGCGTACGTTCACGCAGAACTCCATCCTCGATGCACGTGTCGGCTTTACCTGGACACACGGCGGCAAAGCGCCCTATCTCGCCGGGCAGGAAAGCCTGAACACCCAGGCCGGCATTCCCGGTCTGCCGACAGACAAAACGGTTATCCGCGCTCTGAGCTCAGAGAACATAACCGGTTTTACCGCGTTTGGCGCACAGGGCTCAAACCCGCAGTTTCAGAATCCGTTCGTTATCGATCCCAAGCTTAACTATTCCATCCTTAGAGGGCGCAACAGCATCAAGCTGGGTTGGGAAATGCTGGCCATCAACACGGAGATTGACGACTTCAACCCGGTGTACGGCTCCGAGAGCTTCGGCGGAGGGTTCAGCCAGAATGGCGGCGGCACTACCGATACAGGCGCGCGCGAGGCGACTTACCTGGCGGATTTCCTGACAGGTGCGCGCTCTACGTATCAGCTGAACAATTTCGTCATCGTTAACTATCACCAGTACATGAACTTTTTCTATCTGCAGGACGATATCAGGATCACGCCGAAGCTCACCATCAACGCCGGCTTGCGCTATGAGCTGGTGACTCCGCAGTTTGTCACCGGGAACCATTTGGCGAACTTCGATCCGACGACCAACTCACTCATCCAGGCAAGCGGCGGATCGCTCTACAATCGGGCGCTGGTGGATCATCCAACACTCGACTTCGCGCCGCGCTTTGGGGTGGCCTACCAGCTGGATCCGAAGACGGTCATTCGTTCGGCTTACGGCCTCAGCTTCGATCAGTTCAACCGCGAGGGCGGCGAGAATCTGCTGGCCTATAACGGGCCTTATATCGTCAACTCCTCCATTACCCAGGTTGCCCCTTATAGCTTCAGCGGCACGCCTCAGCCGGTCTGCACCGGCGATAATTTTGCGGGCTGCTTCCGCACCGTGGCGCAAGGCTACCCGAATAACTTTGCGGCGCCGCAGAACTTCAGCACCCTGCTGGCGCAGACCCGCTATATTCCGAGGAACATTCCTACCGGATATGTGCAGACCTGGCATCTGGATGTACAGCGCGAGATCATGAAGGACACGGTTCTGTCAGTGGGCTACGTGGGCTCACATGGGGTTCACCTGTGGGTGCTGGCGGATCTGAATCAAGCTTCTCCGAACGCGCTCACGGCAACCTGTACGGCGACCAATGCGACAGTCGTGAACCAGAAAGGCTGTCTCAGCCTGCAGGCGCGACGGCCGATCACTACCTTCACCGGCATCGAAGAATCCATTCCTGCGGGGTTCCTGAGCTACAACGCCCTGCAGGCGAAACTTGAGCGCCGTTTCTCCGGTGGGCTGTATTTGCTCAACGCCTTTACCTATTCCCAGGCGATCGACAATGCCTCCGGGCATCTCGATACGCCGAACGGCGACAACTCGCGAGTGAACCTGGCCAACCTGGCAGGCGAGCGGGGACAGTCGGCTTATAACCAGCCCGTGAACGATACATTGACGGTGGTATGGGACCTGCCTTACGGCAACGGCCGGCATTTCGGAGCCAACGCTCCGCGTGCCGTTCAGATGCTGCTCGGCAACTGGCAAATCTCGGCAATCAATACGGCGACCAGCGGCCAGCCAGTGAACCTTACTTACTCGGAACCGGCAGCCTTCGACGTGAGCGATTTGCTGGCTTACCGGCCCAATGTTTCGGGTAACCCGGTTACGCCTTCGGGCCAGCGGATCAAGACTTCGACCGCCATCTCGAATTTCCTCAACTCGAGCACGGTCAGTCTTCCTACGGACCCAAGCCAGCCCTACGGAAACGCGGGGCGCAACTCGCTGCGCGATTATTCGTTCAACGAGCTCGACCTAGGCCTGCATAAGGGTTTTCGTCTATGGAGTGAAGGATCGCTGCTGGATATCCGGGGCGAAGCCTTTAACCTTCTAAACCATGTGAACTACGGGGCACCCGATTCGAATCGCACGGACGGGAGTTTTGGCAGCATCACTTCGTTCTTCCCTCCGCGCCAACTGCAAGTGGCCGCGAAGCTGATCTTTTAGCTTCTGCCCAGTGAAATGCTCCGTACGCCGGTGTCTCGACCGGCGTGCGGGGTTCGCCTGAACAACAATAGAGAGGATCCACTGTGTCGCTTGGCCGCTCGTCCATGAAACGCCTCATGATGCCGCTCTCCTGCGCGATTGCCATGACTGCCTTCTGCGGTTGTGCCCTGGCTCAAGGCGATGGCGGTGTGCGGATGAATCAAATTCAGGTCATCGGCACGCATAACAGTTACCATTCCGGGTTTGCACCCAGCGCGGCGAAGTTGTGGCAGCAAAAGAATCCAAAAGTATTTGCGGGCCTCGACTACCGGCACCCCTCCTTAACCTCACAACTCGATGCCGGGGTGCGCCAGATCGAAATCGATATCTTTGCTGATACGAAAGGCGGCCTGTATGCACACCCGTACGGGGAAACACTGATTGCGCAGGCGGGATTGCCTGCGGACCCTCCATTTGATCCGCAACACCTGATGGAGAAGCCCGGTTTCAAGGTGATGCACGTGCAGGACGTTGACTATCGTAGCGTGTGCGAGCCGTTTACGGCTTGCCTGGCGGAGGTGCGCGCCTGGTCAAAGGCTCATCCCAACCACCTCCCGGTTTTTATCCTGGTCGAGACCAAGCAGGGTGCTCTGCATGTGCAGTTCCCCACGGTGACGCCGGAGAATTTCACGCCGGCAATTTTCGATGCGCTAGACCATGAGATCGCCTCGGTCTTTTCCGCCGGTGAGATGATCACACCCGACGATGTTCGGGGCAGCTATGCGACCTTGAACCAGGCGGTACGCGCGAATCACTGGCCCTCGCTGCAGCAGGCGCGCGGCAAGGTCGTGTTTTTGATGGACCAGAAGAAGATGGGGCCTCTCTACCTGGAAGGGCATCCGTCTCTGAAGGGCCGCATCTTGTTCACCAACGCCGATGCCGGCACTGCGGATGCTGCGTTCATCGAACAGAACGATGCGCCGGCGGAGGCAATTGAGGCATTGGTGCGGCAAGGCTATCTGATCCGCGCGCGGGCCGATTCAGACACGAAAGAGGCGCGCACCAACAACACCGCCCGACGCGATGCGGTCCTGGCCAGTGGCGCACAGATCATCAGCACGGACTATCCCGCGTCCGAACAGGCCGCCTCCGGGTACAAGGTGGAGTTGCCAGGCAATGCCGTGGCGCGGTGTAATCCCGTGCTTCGGCCCAAGACGTGCGTGGATAGGGAGCTCGCGTCAGACCGGTGAGAGTTGGGCGACGCCGTCAAGCGGGTGGCCATTTGAAATTCTTTTCTTCTGGGCTTCATCCAGCAGCCAATACACTTTGAATGCAAACAGAAGGAGAAGCGATGCCTCTGCACAACACTGAAGATCTCAAGGCTGGGCCTACCAGCCAACTCGAGTCCGAGGTCCTGAACGAGAAAACCGATAGCTACGAGTTCCCCGACGCAGAGCAGGACCCGCAAGCCGTCTACCAGACCATCCACAATCAGCTCGTCCTCGATGGCAACTCGCAGCAGAATCTCGCCACCTTCTGCACCACCTGGATCGAACCCGAGGTCAGGCAGCTGATGGAGGAGTCTGCCGACAAGAACATGATCGACAAGGATGAGTACCCGCAGACCGCGGCCATTGAAGAGCGCTGCGTCCACATGCTCGCGGATTTGTGGAACTCCCCGGAAGCCGCCAGCACCATAGGTTGCTCCACCACGGGCTCCAGCGAGGCAGCCATGCTGGGCGGCCTGGCTCTCAAATGGAAATGGCGCAAACGCCAGAGCGGCAAGGGCAAATCGACCGCTTCTCCGAACCTCATCATGGGCCCGGTCCAGGTCTGCTGGCACAAGTTTTGCCGCTACTTTGACGTTGAGATCCGCGAGGTTCCCATGGAGGGCGAGCGTCTGCTGCTGACCCCGGAAGAGGTTCTCAAGCGCTGTGACGAAAACACCATCGGCGTGATCGTGACTCTCGGCGTCACCTTCACCCTGCAGTTTGAACCGGTCCACGAGATCAGCATGGCGCTCGACAAGTTGCAGGCCGAGACCGGGCTTGACATTCCTATCCACGTCGACGGAGCAAGCGGCGCTTTTCTTGCCCCCTTCACGCAGCCAGACCTGCTCTGGGACTTCCGCCTGCCCCGGGTAAAATCCATCAATGCTTCCGGGCACAAGTTTGGACTGGCGCCCCTCGGCGTTGGTTGGGCTCTGTGGCGCGAGAAACACGATCTTCCGGAAGAATTGATCTTCAATGTGAACTATCTCGGCGGCAACATGCCGACCTTTGCGCTGAATTTCTCCCGCCCTGGCGGCGAAATCATCTGCCAGTACTACAACTTTCTGCGCCTCGGCAAGGCTGGCTACCGCGCTATCCAAATGGCGGGTGACGAACTGGGCCGCTATCTCGCTGAGAAGATCGCGGAGTTCGAGGTCTTCAGGATTATCTACGACGGCCACGGTGGCATTCCCGGCGTGTGCTGGGAGCTGAAGGACCCGGTTTCCTCGAGCTTCACCCTCTACGAGTTTGCCGACCGATTGCGCGAGCGCGGCTGGCTGGTTCCTGCCTACTCGATGCCACCCAACCGCGAAGATCTCGTCATTCAGCGGATTCTGGTCCGGCATGGCTTCACGCGGGAAATGGCTGACGAACTTCTCGTGGAAATGCGCAACGCGCTCGAGCACTTGGAGCAACATCCAGTAGAAACGGAGCTCGTCGGCGCGGGATCCAACTCGCACGACCACTCTGGCAGATAGCGGCTGCAGGGCTGGAACCCGGCAAACCAGTTCCGGGGGGCAGATGTTGGTTGTTCGGAAGAGTGCTTGGCCGCACAACTCGGGTTGGTTTTTGATTGGCGAACTCAGACGGGAAAAGACGAGGGGTCACGAAAAAGCGTACCTCTGCGGCTAAAGCCGTCAAGCGCAAGCCATTTACGGCTGAAGCCGCGCCCTTCGTTGAGAGTATTTCCCTATCTAAGGCCGCTCGGATTGGTTCTACCATTTACGGCACGCGAACAAGAGGAAGGGGGCCCCAGGTCTCGCCACAAAGAGCCATCCCCAACTCGACCCCCTCAGTCAAAACGGAGCCATTTTCCTTCTGATATCGTGTTAGGGAGTCTCCCGCCTCCAGTTTGGAGGGACTGAGTCGTTGATAGCACAAGACCTGATCGATCGGCTGGTTGAACACAGAACACTGGGCGGTGCCCCCCGGCCCGAGCTGGAGTGGTTGATAGCCCACGGATCGATCCGGCGGTTGAATACCTGCGACGTGCTCAGTTGCAAGGATCGTCCGGTGGAGGGCCTTTACATCGTTTTTTCCGGCCGGCTGGCCTTGTTCGTGGATCGCGGTTCCGGGCCGAACAAAGCCGTTGAGTGGCATGCAGGGGATGTGACTGGCGTATTGCCATATTCCCGCCTGGTGACTCCGCCAGGAAATGTGATTGCCCTGGAACCAACCGAAATTCTCGCGATCCCCCGCGCTCGTCTCCGGGCGATGACGCGAGAGTGTTGCGAGATCACATCGACCCTGGTCCATGTCATGCTCGATCGCGCGCGGTTGTTTACCTCGAGCGATCTGCAAAACGAAAAGATGATCTCGCTCGGTAAACTCTCCGCGGGTTTGACCCACGAACTCAACAATCCAATCGCAGCCATGGAGCGTGGAGTAGCCATGCTCGAAGATCGCCTTGAAGACACCGAACAGGCGACCCGCTGTCTCGCGGCTGCCTCTCTGAGCGACGCCCAAATCGCCGCGATCGACGCTTTTCACAGGTCCTGCATCGCGCAACCCATCCAGGAGATCCGGTCCTCCTTGGAGCAGAGTGATCGCGAAGAGGAGATGGAGGCGTGGCTTGCCAGCCATGGACTGGACACGGTGAACGCACACATGCTCGCCGACACCGATGTGACGCCGGCAGCACTGGACCGCCTAGCCGCTGCCGTGGAGGGGCCGGCCTTGAACACCGTCGTTCGCTGGGCAGCCGCGGCGTGTGCCATGCGGAACCTGACTTCGATGATTCAGGGTTCCGCCATGCGCATTTCGAGCCTGGTCTACGCAGTGAAGGGGTTCACTCACATGGACCACGCCAATGCGGCTGAGCCTGTGGATCTGGGTCCAAGCCTGGCCAACACTGTGACGGTGCTTACCTCGAAGGCGCGTGAGAAGTCGGTGACCGTTTCCCTCGACTTAGAGCCGGAGCTCCCAAAAGTGCGTGGCTTCGCCGCCGAATTGAACCAGGTGTGGGGAAACCTGATCGACAATGCCCTGGACGCCGTGACCTATGGCGGCCACGTAGAGGTGGTGGCGATCCGTGAAAATGAAACAGTGGTGGTGCGCATCCGCGATGACGGGCCGGGTATTCCCGCAGAGCTTTGTGACCGCATCTTCGATCCCTTTTTCACCACCAAACCCCTGGGGTATGGAACCGGCCTGGGGCTTGACATCGCCCGGCGCCTGACGCTTCACAATGACGGCATGATCGACTTCGAATCACACCCTGGCCGCACTGAGTTTCGCGTCCGGCTCCCGATCGCGGAAACCATTCCAGCGAACGTTGCGCGATAGCAGTTTTTCGGCAGCTGTTCACACCCTGCGGCGGGAAAATCGTAAGTCGATTACCAGCCCATTTGCCGCATTCGCTCCAGAATGAGCGCGCTGTAGTGATTCATGCGCGCGGGCCGTCGCTTCAGGGGAGCCGGTAGAATCGCGGCGAGCCGCGCCGACTGTTCCCGATCGATGTTCCGGGCCGCGGTTCCGTCGTAGTCATGACAGGCCGCGTCCGCACCGAAGATCCCGGGTCCCCATTCGACCACATTGAGGTAGATCTCAAGAATGCGCTGCTTGCCAAGAAAGAGTTCGGCCAGCGGAACCAGGGTAAACTCCGCACCTTTGCGGAGAATCGACCGGCCGGTTCCGAAGAAGAGGTTTTTCACCAGTTGCTGGGTGATGGTAGAGGCTCCGCGGAAGCGGCCGCCCTCCCAATCGTCGTCGGCAGCGATTTGGATTTCGTGCCAATCGAAGCCGTGGTGCTGATAGAAGCGCGCGTCTTCCGCGGCAACGACAGCGTGCTGAAGATTGGGCGAGATTTGACTGAGAGGAATAAATTTGTAGCGTTTGCGATACGGCGTGCCGTTTACCCAGGCCTGCAAGCGACGCTGGATGTGCACTGCAGTGGTAGGCGGATCGATCCACCGGGCAGCCAGAAGGAGGAGCACGGCGAACAACCAGAGAGACGCCAGACCGATGACAAGCCATCGAACTACTGATCGGAGGACATCCTTCTGAAGCAGCGTACTGGGTGTGAAGGGCCTTATAGTCACTTCACAGAATCATAATCAAACGACCAGCTCAGGAACGATCCCACCCGCTCTAAACTGCCGCCGGGCGTCCTTTGCGCGGGCCCCGACCCCGCCGGCCCCTACGCCCAGCATGACTGCGACGCTTGGCGCACTTCCCAGGATCCATTCCATCGCCTTCTCTCTGCTCCCCCCTTGCTTTAAAGCGAATGCCCAAAGGCGAGCCCTTTTTGCGAACTCGCGATCCGGGTTCGGTGTTTTCAGGTAAGCCTCTATCGACTCGCCGCTTTTTATATTGACATTGGGAGCGTCCTCTTTGAGTTTCCTTTCAAGAGATTCGACGGTCGCGGTAATCCGTTCCTGATCACTTTTTGTAACTCTCTTGTGCAGACCGTCAGCTGCGTCGTGGTACTCGCTAAACAGGCTCAGCCAGTATCCAAAGACCGGGCAGTTGGTGTATCCGGCCTTGTCGAACGCTTTTGAGAACTGCTGGGCAAAACTTTTCTTATCGCCATCGTCCAGCGCGCCCTCGCATGCCCAAAGCTTGATTTTTGACTTAGTCTCTTTCGGCAACCCGTGGGCCTCAATTTGCTTGATCAGGTCATCCATGGATACCTTCGGTCCGTTGCAGTCTTCTGTGGCAGATAGGTAGTCGATGCCTCGCCTGCAATGCGCATTGATGTAAAGCTCGGCTTCGGCAGTCACCAACATGGCCAACAGCCCGGTGTTTTTGTAATCGCCCTTGGCATCCCTGGGAGGAGAGTACACATATTCGCCTTTTTGGAAGCCCTTGGTCCGGTCTTTCGGTTTGCCCTCCACATCGGGCTTACGGCCTCCCTTATCATCGCCAACGTACTGAAGGCGTCCGCTCAGGCGGCCGCTAGTGGCTTCAGGAAACGGCGTAAAGATTCTCTTGTCCATGGGAGCTCTCCCAATCGCAGGAAGGTACGGTGACATGATCGCTTAATCACCGTCAAGTACTTTCCGGCGAGGGAGGCTAGCTGAAGAGTCGATCGTTGTTAGACTCCACGTCGTCCCACATGGGTGTTGGCTCGAAGTACCCCGTGCCGGGCTTCAGGTGCTTCCGGGCCTCACGCAGTTGGCACTTTTCTTCTCCTCTGACACAATAGGCGGACGATGGCCTCCGATCGAAATGCGCGCGCACTTGCGGGGTTGCGCATCGCTGTCGGCGTGCTTTTCCTGATATTCGCCGAATACAAAGTATTCGGCGCGGAATTCACTCGTGGAGGCGGCTTTCAGTTCTGGATCAACCGTTTCCTCGCCGAGGGTACGTATCCGTTCATGGCACCCATCTTGAGAGATTTCGTGCTGCCTCATGCGAGGTTTTGTGCGTTCCTGGTGGCGTATGGGGAACTTGCAATTGGTTTAGCGCTGGTGGTTGGGATCCTGGTTCGTACCGCCAGTGTGTTTGGTTTGGCTTATATGATGGCGCTTCTATTCTCGTCTAACTACCCAGGCGGACACGCTGCATTCTGGCAGTATTTTGGGGCGTCACTGGATCATTCCGTGTTGCTCCTATGTTTCGCCACGTTTGCGTTTGGCAACGCTGACCAGGCATTTGCCCTGCGACCGGCTCGGAAATCCTAATAGGGAAAGGTATGCTGTCGCCCGATCCCCCGCGCCCGTTCTCTACCCTTCGCTAGACCAACTGTGGACCTTTTTGAGTCGCTGGGTTGTGGGGACAGCGCGCGGTGCGGCAATTGTTCCAGATTCCTACGGGCTCCAGGCAGGCGATGCAAACGATACGGCCAGCTTTGACAACGATGCGATGTTCCATGGCGGGAGTTTAGAGTAGCCCCTCCGGTCGCAGCAATGGCACTATCTGGGGAAGCGGCAACTTTGCCAGATACAGATTCGCAAACGGTCCAGCCGCATACGGGCGCAAACAGTTAGAGTTGCTATCTCCCGCCCGGTGGAAGGGCGAACGCCATGTAACCCTTCCACGTCTGCGGAGGCATGACACCGCCGGGCGGCATGTAGGCACCTTCCGGGTACGGCGAGGCCCCGCCGCTTACGGCGAGCAGAATGTATTCGCGTCCGTTCACTTCATAGACGGCGGGCACGCCCTGCGAACCGTTGGGCAGATCTTTGCTGAAGATCAGCTTGCCGGTGGCGCTGTTGAGCCCGTAGAGTTTTGAGTCGTTGCCGGCAAATAAAACCAATCCTCCGGCGGTGACCACAACGCCGCTCTTCGGATAGGCATTGCCCCGCAATTTATCGCTCGGACCAGCTTGCGGAAGATCGCCAAAAGGAGTCTGCCATTTGATCTTTCCGGTATTCAGGTCGTAGGCGGTGATGGTGCTCCAGGGCGGCCCGATCACATACCGTTCGTTTCCATAACCGGTCTTGTAGCGCGAGGGAGGCGCCTCGATACCTTCGGGGTAATCGGGTTCCGCATACGACCGAACCATGGCTTGCATTGCAGCGGAGGGCGCCGAACCGGGGGGCGCCAGATCGGGCTGCTTGAGAAATGCCATCAGCTGGCTCATCGATGTCGCCGGCAGCGAGGAGAACGCCGGCATGCCCCCTCGGCCGTTGGTGATGGTGGTGCGGGTTGCGTCCACGCCCAGCCGGCTTACCACTGTGTCGAGGGCAGGCCCGCGATCTCCCTTGAGGTCCGGGCCGTGGCAAACCTGGCAGGTCTGTTCATAGACGGCGCGACCCATTTCCTCTTGCGTGGGAAAGCCTGGTCGTCTTGCGCCAGCCGCCTTGCGTGGGCGGGAGGGGATCGAGTCGCCCGCATTCGCGGCAGTGGATTCTCCCGCCGGCACCAGCTTCACGATCGACGGCATGTCTTTTGAGACAACGTAAACCGTGCCGTTGGCCGCATCCGCGCCCGTGCTGAAGAACAAGGCGCCGCCGTTCACGCTGGGGAGGTTGATGGTATCAACCCCGACTGCCGGCGGTGTGTAGAAACCCGTTCTCGCCTTGGTAAGACGCTCGGTCCACCACACCTTTTCTTCCGGCTTCATGAAGCCGTCGTACATGTCCTTCACCGTCATCCCCTGGCGCGCGAAGGGAGGCGGGGCGGTGGGGAAAGGCTGGGTCTTCGAGGTCACTTCTCCGGGCACGTCGCTCGCCGGAACGGGCCGCTCCTCGATCGGCCACAGCGGCTTTCCCGTGACCCGGTCGAACACAAAGAGAAAGCCGTTCTTCGATGCGAATGCCACCGCATCCACGGTTTTACCGTCGTGTTTCACGGTCACCAGTTGGGGAGCGGCGTTGGGGTCGTAATCCCACACATCGTGGTGAACCGTCTGGTAATGCCATAGGTACTTGCCGGTACGGGCATCCAGCGCCAGCAGGCAATCGGCGTAAAGATTGTTGCCCGGCCGGTCGCCGCCGTAGAGCTCGTACTTCGCGGAAGCTACCGGGAAGTAGGCGATTCCGCGATTCTCGTCGACGGTGATTTCGCCCCACACATCCACGCCACCCATGTATTTGTAGGCGTCTTTGGGCCAGGTATCGTAGCCGAACTCACCGGGACGGGGGATGGTGTGGAAGACCCACAATAGCTTGCCGCTCACTGTATCGAAGGCGCGAATATCGCCGGGGGGAGCGAGGTAGCCCTCTCCCGTAGCACTGCCCAGAATCAGGATGTTCTCAAAGATACGGCCGGGGGTCCTCGATCCCAACGGCCGGCTGCCGCGGTCCAGGCCTGTTTTCAGGTCCAGCTTTCCGTGGTCGGCGAAGGAGTCAACCAGCTTGCCGGTCTGCGCATCGATGGCATGGATGAAGCCTCCCGAAGTCACGAACAAGCGGCGGTCGGTTCGGTCTTTGCTCTCCCAGTAGTTCGCGCCGCGCATGCCCGCAATGCCGCCAAAGCGGGAAGGCATGCCGTTCGCGGTGGGAAAGGGATGGACCCAGAGTTCTTTCCCTGTAGAGGCGTCCACCGCTACCAGCGAACCCTGCCTGGCCGCGACATAGGCGATGTTATCGATCACGAGCGGACTGAAGGTATAGGTCACGTCGTCCCCAGTGGGATAAGTCCAGGCGACGTCGAGCTTGTTCACGTTGCCGGAATTGACCTGCTTCAGCGGCGAATAGTGCGAGGCAGCCGGGCCGCCAAGATAGTCTTTCCAGGGGGTTGTCTGCGCGGGGGACGTCCCGCCGACGACGCTTGCGACCATAACGATGGGTAAAAATAGCCGGAGTTTGCTGCTGATCATCCTTGTTGTCCTTGCAGCATCCGCATTGCCAGTTGCGTGGAACGCCGCCCCAGGATTCTCTCATTTCTTGCGGTTCTCGTGCACCGGTCTTTTTTGTGCGCTACAAATTTCGGGGGGAGCGTGTCATGGGTTAATACGGTGACAGCATGCCCATTGGAGTGAAGAATATTCCCGACGGCGAATACGTATTATGTCACCGGGTTTCACTTAATGACGGCACCATCGACAAGGCCGGCATTGGCGGGGTGGAAGTGTGCGCCTTAAGCGCCCTATGCGCCTTTTGGGTGGAAGTGCGCGCCTTAAGCGCCCTATGCGCACTTTGGGTGGAAGTGTGCGCCTTAAGCGCCTTATGCGCACTTTGGGTGGAAGTGTGCGCCTTAAGCGCCTTATGCGCACTAAGTGGGCAGGGCAGGTCGCGTTGGTTCACGGTTTCGAGAAGAGCCGCAGCCCTCAACGGCAAAAGCCGAACTCATTAGATGGGAGTTATGTACGGCCTGAAGGCCGTACCCTTCAGAGAAGCGGGTTCTCCGTGTCACCTAGTGACCGGTGGTGTGGTATTTCCAAGTTGTCAAGACTGCTCAATCAAGAGGACGCACTGAGCGTACCCTGCTTGCGCGGTAACTTCTGCCCTCCACAGATGCTCCCTCGGGAAATAGGGATATTGTGGATAGGCTTAATACGTCGCTTTAGATGTCACATTACCGATATGGCGGCAGATGCGTGGGCAGAACACGCCGATGCAAGCCGAGCAGGGCCGTCGCGGCAAGACGGCGCTGACGTGTGAATTGCTAGTTTCACAGTAGTACGGTTTTTAAGTGCCGTCGATAGGGAAAGAGGATTTATTTGGCAACCGAGCGGTGCGTTCCGGTCCGCGTCCGCCCCATGAGCACTGAAGCCGGAGCCGCAGCAGGGCAGCGTATTATCCTCAGGCATGCAGATAAGCGCGACGGACGTGCTGCAGGCTTTTCGCAGAGATGAGCCGTACCTGTTTATTGGCGCGGCCTCGGTCACGGTGGGCCTGGTGGTGTTTGGGTTCCTGGTCATCCGGCGCAGGTTCGATCGCCTGCTTTCGTTCTTTGCGTGGTTTGCCATTCTGTACGGCGAACGCTTGTGGTTGTCGCCCAGCCATCTCCGGCTCATGGAGACCCCATCGCTTCTCCACGCGCGGTTGGGGGCGGCCATGAGTTTTTTCGTGGCCGTCCCGGCGTTCCTGTTCTTCCAGGAAACCGGATTGCTCGGCCGTGCCGGACGTGTGATTGCCTTTACGGTCTGCTGGCTCGAGATGGCCCTGATTGCGGCGATCTTTGCCGGGGCGCCATTGGCGCTGCTCTACAACATAAACAGCGGCCTGGTGATTGCCGGCTCGCTTCCTTTGGTATTCCTGGCGTTTGGGCAGAGAGATGTGGGCAGAGATGTCGTCGTGTTTCGCGCCGGGTTGCTCATCTTTTTCGGCTTTGTTCTTTGGGGAAACACAAGAGTCCTGCTGGGCTATACGACTACCGCGACCACCGCCGAGCCCTATGGCTTTGGTCTTTTCTTATGCTGTCTCGGCTATGTCGCAGGCAAGCGGGCGCTCGATCGCGACCAGCAGTTGGCCTCGCTGCACCAGGAACTCGAGGTGGCCAAGCGCATTCAGCTTTCGATTCTGCCCAGCGGATTCCCGGTGTCGGAACACTTTACCGTGGCCGCGCGCTACGTGCCCATGACTGCGGTGGCCGGCGACTTCTATGAGTTTCTCTCAACGGGGGGGCCCACGGCTGGGTTGTTGGTTGCGGATGTTTCGGGACATGGAGTGCCGGCAGCACTGATCGCCTCGATGGTGAAGATGGCGACCAGCGCGCAGCGGCAGCACGCAGCCAGTCCGGAAGGATTGCTGGCGGGAGTGAATGAGGCGCTTTGTGGAAGCACCCAGGGTCAGTTTGTCACTGCAGCCTACGTTTACCTCGACGCCGCGCGAGGCGAGCTTTGCTATGCCGCCGCGGGGCATCCGCCGATGCTTCTGCTGCGCAATGGCCAGGTCTGCTGGATCGAAGAAAATGGTTTGGTGCTGGGGGTCTTGTCCTCGGCGGAGTACCGCTCGATCAAACAAACCTTGTTGAAAGGGGACCGTCTGCTGCTGTACACCGATGGAGTCATCGAGGCCGCGAACGACGCGGAGGAAGAGTTCGGTCAGGAGCGGCTGGGGAAGCTGCTCACCGCGAGCGCGGGTAAGACGGCGGAAGAGATGGCGGACCTAATTCTGTCCACGGTGCAGGACTGGGCTTCGACCCAGACGGACGATCTGACGGTTGTGGTCTGCGACTGCCACTAGCTGCGGCGATGGGTTTTCTCCTCAGGTCGACTTCATCTTGGTTGCTAGCTCCGGCCACAGATCTTTGAACTCGGACGAGGCAAGGGCCTTCATTTTTTCTTCACCGTGGAGCTCCTCGATGATCTTCGATGCAAGTTTGCAATTGCATTCGATGAAGTGCGCTCCGAGCCATTGCGCGGCGGCATTGCGAGATTTTCCCAGCTCACCACGCTGGGCCTTGCCCCACTTGTTTCCGACCGCGTAGAGGGTCGCAAATGGGCTGGCGATCGGATTTGCCGACGCGATTTTAAACCGGCGCTTCTTCACCT
Source organism: uncultured Acidobacteriaceae bacterium (assembly GCA_963745725.1). Classification (GTDB taxonomy): domain Bacteria; phylum Acidobacteriota; class Terriglobia; order Terriglobales; family Acidobacteriaceae; genus PALSA-350. The sequence goes on along the minus strand of CAVUYJ010000008.1, from coordinate 123,193 downwards.
TCTGTCGAATGATGTACGGCAACACATCGTTGGCGATGATCTCGTGAGACGCCAGGGAGTATTTCGTCTCCGCCTCCGTGCCGTCACTCAACACCTCTTTGCAGCCTTGTTGGCCGCCGAGATTCTTCCGGTCGTTATAGATGTCCTGCAGGCCCTTCAGGTGGTGGTGTGTCTTATAGGCAGATCGAGCCGCAAGCGTCGATGAAACGATCATTCCGGCTCCCGCGGCGGCGAGCAAGCCAACGCCCGTCGCGCTGACGGCAGCGCCGGTGACGAGCGCAGCCGTGGTGCCGATTGTTCCCGTGTGCGTCGCGTATTGGGCCAGGCCCACCGTCTTTTCAGAGGCAGCCAATATGGCTTTTCCTGCTTGTTTCGCGGCCACGCGCCGGTTTTTGACAACCTTAGGAGGGTCGAAGAATTTTACGGACTCGATCTCCTCTTCAGGATCTTCGTGGAAGGTGACGCCTCCTACTGATGTGGACATGGCCGGTTCCTTTCAGCTCTTTGGGCGCTCGATCGCGAATTTCCATGGTGCGTGGGAGATGGTAAACAGGGAGGTCCATGAGACTTCAGACGGGGTGGTCGCAACAGGCCGAGAATGTGGGAGTCTACGATGATGACAATCATTATCCGACCAACGGGCTTCTCGGGCAAACGTGTGAAAAGTGGGTTGGCCGGTACGTTGACCGTGGCGCTTCGGCCGCGAGGGTCGGTGGCTTCGTGGACAGGGAGCTCGGAAAGCGCCGCTTCATCTGTTCACCAAACTCGAGCGTAGACCGCGATCCACGATTTGATGGTTCACCTTTTCCACTTCATCCGACAAAAGGTTCGCTTAAAGCGCTGCCAGAGCGGCCTGGCGAAGGGCGGCTAACCGCGTTTGTTCCAAATCATCCCGGTAGAAGAGATTGAAAGTGTCGAAAGGGATAAGGCGTTTTGCATCTGGATGAGCAATGTGGATACAAGTCTTACGGATCGACCGCAGATCGAAGGAACTTGCATCGATGAACTGTACGATCAACACGCGGAACAGATTGTTGTAGGTCAGATCTTGAGGCGCGAGCAGCTGTGGGATACAGCAAAGCAGGTCGCGCAGAGTGGATACCTGGGATTGAGGCGAATGATTCGTAGAGAAAAGCTTGAAAAGGCCTTCTTTCACCGGATTGGCGGCAGCTTTGGCCAGCACTTCCGGGTGCTGCGCCAAATGGCTGCGGATGCCATGGTCTTGCTCGTAAATGATGGTGTTGGCGGCGCCATTGATGAGGACTTCCGGTGGAATCAGACTTGTCAATGGAGTCACATTTCCCGCCAGCTTTAGGGCATATCCCATGGCTAGGGAGTCCGGATGACACGGGACCGGGATGAGGTCCTCCGGTTTAAAGACCGACGTTTGTTCCAAAATACGGCGCCGCACCTCGGTGAGTGTCAGACGATGCTCGCCGGCCTGGTATCCCTGGAGCCTGCCGGCCTGTTGTACCGGCTGAAAGGTTACGCCGCGAATGCATGGCTGCTGGAGTGCGAACTCTATGATCGCGCCGAGCTCCGCGTCGTTGACGCCCCTCTCGACGGTCACCACCAATGTAGTAGAGACTCCCAACTCGTTGAGCGTTGCGAGTGCTCGCCGGCGTATGTTGCGCAGGTCTGCACCGCGCAATTGCAGCAGAGGGTCGCGTGCAAGAGAATCGAATTGGAGATAAACCTCGAAAGCCGGCATATAGGAAGCGAGCCGGTTCGCAAACCTTTCGTCCGTCGCAATCCGCAGACCATTCGTGTTCACCATCAGGTGCTTGATAGGACGCTGCTTCGCGGCATCGAGGATCTCAAAAAACTGGGGGTGGATGGTTGGTTCCCCGCCCGAAATCTGTACGATGTCCGGTTGCAGTTCATTGCGAACGATCATGTCGAGCATCCGTTCGACCTGCTCCAGCGGTCGATGGCTTGTCCGGTGTGTACCACTGCCCGCATAACAAATCGGACAATCCAGGTTGCAGACATCCGTAATTTCCAGCAGCGATAGGCACGAGTGCTGCTCATGGTCGGGGCAGAGACCGCAATCATAGGGACATCCAAATTTCACCGGCGTGTTGAAATGCTGCGGCATTTCCGGGGGCTTGATGAATACCTCACGGCAACGGCGATAGTAGTCGACGTCGTCGGCCATCAGCACACGTTGAAAGCCGTGCTGCGGACACCGTTTCAACATGTAGACACAATCATTTTCAAATACGATTTTGGCGTCGACCCGGCGAAAGCATAGATCGCAAAGGGAAACGGCAGTGTCGTAGAAGAGATAGGGGCGGGTTGGCGCGCTCATGGTAGATGCCTCACTGCTTTTGCTTCTTCCCGATCGCGGTTTGAATCAACAGCCCAAGAAGGCAGATCACGACCCCCAAGGCGCCCAGCCCCATGCCCAGGAGTTCAAGGACGCCAGCCACGATGAGGATGCCGCCCAACGGGTTTGCAGAACCGTTCGCCGGCGTTTTGAGGAGTAGAACCGCTCCATAGTTCAGGCCACAGAGACCGAGTGAAATCACGAGCAGGGCCGCAAAGATGGCCAGTCCCTTTGCCCAGCCGGTCGAACCACCCAGCGGATTGCGCATCTATTTCACCCCTTCATTCGCGTGGTCGGTTCGAATCCTATTCCCTCGAGCGGTCGCGGCCTCAACTTTTCCGTACGAGTACCATAAGGAAACCGGATCGCATAGAAATCCGATGGCAACGGCGGCGAGTCCGGCGCAGCAGGCCCACTGGATTGCGTTCAGGCCCCCGATGAGCGGTTGCGGTTTCAGAAAATCGATCAGGAGCCGCCATCCAAGATAGGCTGCCATGAATACCCGGAACAGAACTCCGTTGGAGTGGGGACGTTTCGAGATGAATCGCAAGATGAGGCTAAGGGTGATGAGGAAGGCGATCTCATAGGCTTGTGTAGGATGGCGGCCAATGCCGTCTCCAAAATCCACACCCCATGGAAGACTCGTCGGTTTTCCGTAAGTATCGTCTGCCAGCCCGGCGAGAAGGCAGCCAATCCGGCCGATCGCAATGCCGATGCAAAGAGGGATGGCGAAGAGATCTCCGGTGCGTTTCCTGATTCCGCTGAGCCTCTTGACGATTTCCACGGCCAGCCACCCACCGAGAAGTCCTCCCACAATGGTTTTGCCACCGCTTGGCATCACAATTTGCGCAATCGCGATGTGCGTGCGAGGCGCCTGCTCCAGCAGGCCGAGCGTACGGCTGCCGATGAGCGCGCCCAGCATCGCGGCAGCGATCACACTCCAGCGCTGTTGCTCCCCAAGAACGTCTCCGGAACGGTTTCGCAGGTACTTGTATGCTGCAAACCCGAGTGCGTAAGCAAGCGCCTCAAAAACCGGGTGAAGCTCGGGGTGAGGAGCGATGTGGACCATTGGCTACCACAGCATACTGGTTTTGCAGAAAGAGGATGAACGGATTGCAGCGACTTCTCGGAAAGAGAGGCGTGACGGCCCGAAAATAATCGTGGCGACCGAACCCAATGACAATTATTCTTGCCACCATGCCGAGCTTCAGCGCGTTTCTCGGGGGCGTGGTCGCCATGGTGGCGCTTGCCTTCCCTACCTCATCTTTTGGGTTTGCCGACACGGCCGCCAATACTACCACCCCTCACGCAATGACGCTCGACGACATCGAGCACTTGCTCGACGTAGGCGGCCCCCAACTTTCGCCCGACAGCAAATGGATCGCTTACACCGTCCGCCGAGTCAATACCAAGGCCGACAAGAACATCACCAACCTGTGGATGGTGAGCTGGGATGGAACGCAAGACATTCCACTCACCTACGAATTCGACCATTCCGTGAGCGACCCGCGTTGGAGTCGGGATGGGAAGTATCTTTCTTTTCTCTCCGACCGTACCGGGGTTCCTGACGTGAAGGGCAACCAGGTTTGGCTGCTTGATCGGCGCGGCGGCGAGGCACGGCAATTGACCGGCGTTAAAGGAAAACTTTCCGGCTACCAGTGGTCACCCGATGCGAAGAAGCTGCTGCTCGTCATAGCCGAAGATCCCGAACAGGAAGCCAAAGACAAAGAGAAGAATGCAAGTGACAAAGAGAAGCCAAAGCCGATTGTCATTGACCGCTATCATTTCAAACAAGACATCGAAGGGTACCTCTCCACGAACACCCGGCCGGAGTTGATCTACCTCTACGATATCTCGACGGGCAAGCTCGACAAGCTCACCTCCGACACAAAATTCAGAGAGAGGAACGCCGTCTGGTCGCCCGATGGTACGCAGATCGCGTACATCAGCAATCACGATGCCGATCCGGATCGCACGAATAATACCGACGTCTTTGTGGTGAGCGCGACCCCCAACTCCACGGCGCGCAGGCTCACCAGCTTTCCCGGTCCGGATGGAGGAGAACCAGCCTGGAGCCCGGACGGCAAGTGGATCGCCTATATTCAGGGCAGCGCGCTAAAGTATGAGGAATATAGTCAGCGGCTGCTCGCGATTGTGCCTGCGGCCGGGGGCGAACCGCGCGTGCTGACGACGCAATTTGATCGTCCGGTCGATAGTCCTGTTTTTTCCGCCGACGGGCAATCGGTTGGGGTGCTGGCGGCCGATGATCGTTCACGCTACCCCGCCACGGTTTCGATGAGGGATGGGAGTGTCCGGCGGCTGGTCGATGCTGCCGGCGTCGCATCGGCGCAGGACAAGAAACTCGACCACCTGGCGGTGACCTGGACTACCGATGCGGTACCGGCGGAGATCTTCGCCGTCGAAGATGGCAAGATGCGCAAGCTTACCAGCCATAATGATGTGCTGGTGGCCACGCTCCAACTGGGAGTGACCCGGGATATTGCGGCCCATTCTCCCGACGGAACCGAGGTCCACGGGTTGTTGACACTGCCCACCGGCTACGCTGCCGGTAAAAGGTATCCGCTGCTATTACTTATTCATGGTGGTCCCGACGGTCAGGACGCGCACTCTTTCGTTCCCCAGCGCCAACTTTTTGCCGGGCGCGGCTACGCGGTGCTCAATGTAAATTACCGGGGCAGCCACGGCCGCGGTAAAGCTTATCAGCAGGCGATCTTCGCCGATTGGGGACAAAAAGAGGTCGTTGACCTGCTTGCTTGTGTCGATGAAACGGTGAAGCAGGGGTTCGCCGACCCGGACCGGCTGGGTATTGGCGGATGGAGCTATGGCGGCATCCTGACGGATTACACCATAGCCACCACCACACGATTCAAAGCGGCCATCAGCGGAGCGGGCAATGCCAATCCTCTCGGTTTCTATGGAGTCGACCAATATGTCCTGCAGTACGAGAACGAGCTGGGGCTGCCCTGGAAAAACCCTGAGGTCTATCTCAAGCTTGCTTATCCGCTTCTCCATGCGGACCGAATCAAAACACCGACTCTGTTTATGGGAGGCGATCAGGATTTCAACGTGCCGGTGACCGGCGGGCAACAAATGTATCAGGCACTGCGCAGCCTCAACGTGCCGACGGAGCTGATCGTCTACCCGGGGCAATTCCACGGCTTTACCCGGCCCAGCTTTATTCGCGACCGCTACCAGCGCAATCTTGATTGGTACGACAAGTATCTGATGGGCAAATGAAGATGGAGTGCTTCTTAAGAGCGTCGATGATTGCCGTGGCGATGATGGCGCTCGGCAAGACGTTGGAGATTCGCGCGATATAGGCTGAAGGAGGCGCGAAGGGTGGCGGGGGGTTCTGAAGCTATGTCTGCTTTACGGAGAGGGTGTATTCTGGTAGCACCTTATTAGGTGCGAAAATATAGGTTCATCGATGCTGGATATTACGAAGGACATTCAATCGCTGACAACCTTCCGCCGCCGTTCCGGCGACTTCCTCAAGCAGTTGAAGAAGAGTAAGCGGCCTGTGGTCCTTACGGTCAAGGGGAAGGCGGCCGCCATCGTGCAGGATGCCGAAGCCTATCAACGCCTGCTGGACATTGCGGCCAGCGTTGATTCTGATGAAGGCATTCGTCAGGGTTTGGACGATGTTGCGCATGGACGTACACGCACGGCGAACGAGGTGTTTGACGAAATTCGCCGCAAGCATGGCATACCGCATTGAGTTCGCTGCTCGCGCGGCCCGCGATCTCGAAATCCTCTATGTCGAGAAGAATGCGGCGGAAGCTCAAGCTGCTGCCCGCTGGTACAACGGACTGGAACAGGCTGTATACGCACTAGCGACACATCCCAATCGTTGCCCTATTGCCCCGGAAGCCCAAAAGCTTAGGCGGAAGCTGAGGCATCTGCTTTACGGCAAGAAGCCGCACGTTTATCGAGTTATCTATGAAGTCGAAGAGCGACGGCAGACGATATCGGTACTTACCATTCGCCACAGTGCAAGGCGGAGGACTCGCGCTTCCGACCTCCCATAGAAGGTGGGAAGAAACCGCAGTTCAGACGGCAGTCGTTTTCCTCAGTGACACTCGAAACGGAAAATAGAACGCAGGACGCACATGCCTTGACGGCAGAAAACATGTTTTTCCGAAGTGACTCAGCACGACCGCCTAACCATCTCTCTGCTGGCCTTGCGGAAATGCATAAAGATTAGTGAATGTCCTGTCTGTCAACGGGTTTCGCGTCGTTCTTACAGCTCCTCCTGACAGACGATGGTGACTAGGTGTGTCAGGTCACCAGATTTTCTCTCCAAAACTAGAGTTCAAAACTCCTGTTTCCCCAGAGTACCAATCCCGTCTGAGGGATAAATTTGACGCATAAATTCTGGCGCATAATTCCGGCAAATATTTCCACGAAAGGTCTGCGGAACCGCAGGTCCTCCCCTCCGCTTCGCTTCGGTCGGGATGACAAGGTTGAGGGTGACGGTTCCATAGGGAGGGGTCGAATCCGACGACAATTTGAAGCCGACGACAGTTTGAATCCGACGACAGGATGCCAGTTCCGCCGACGCACCATGTCTAGATGAAGTCGATCTGGAAAATATAGCCTGCGTTCGGGCTTTGAGTCAGTTCGAAGCCCGGCGGCCCGATGCCTGCATCGCAACTGATGAGCGAACCGTTGTGCATGGCCAGGCCATGCGGATCTGCTGAGCCCTCCACGAACTCCGCCGTTTCCAACAGCTGGCCCGTCGCTGCGTCGTATTTGACAAGCCCTGAGGTGGTCGTATGGACAAGGTGGCCGTCTTTCTCGATATAGCGGTCCACATCGGAGCTGCCTGTCACCATCCAGATGGACCCCTTGTCCCAGGCAATGCCGTGCCAGCGCCCGGTCGTGATGGGAATCATGAATTCTGGCTCCCAGGTCTTAGGATCCACTCGCAGAATGCCTCGCAGGCGATTGGCCACTATCCACAGTTTGTGCTCGTGCCACATCAGGCCGTGACAACCTCCACCATCGTCGACTGGTCCTAACGGGATCTGCCGGTGCGAGACCGTCCTGGAGTTCACGTCGGTCTGGTAGATGCCTTCCGACCCAGCATTGGCGCCCATCCAGATATAACCATCGCCATAGGCCATCCCGCTGGTGTTGGAGGACTCGGTGAGCACCGTCTTGAGCAGCTTGCCGTTCCAGTCGAAGAGCCAGCAGGCCTCAGGCGAGCGCTTGGCGTCTTTGCCGAAATTCTGCTTTTTCTGCTCGGCGACCCACAGGCCTTCCGGCGCGACGGCGACCGCGTTGGGATAGCCCGGGGGCGCCTTGAACAAATTTGTAGTCTTGACTTTGCGATGCGGAACGTCTCGCTTTGGCGGCGGCGGTGCAGCATCCGATTGCTGTGCTTGCACTCGGGCCAACCCCACGCCAGCAGCCAGCCCCAGAGTGCGGGTCAGAAAGTCCCTTCTCTTCATCTCCATTCATGCCCCCCTGTGCCCACCCTGGGGTGGGTTCGAACCGCTTTGCCTTCCGGCGCTGCTCAAAGGTCAAAGTCTATACGGGCTTTCAACTTTAGGCAGTCGGGTGATGAGTCACCGCAAACAACGGAAGGGGCTTTGCCCCGTCTTGTCAACCCACGTAGTGCCCCGGCTGCGCCGGCCCAAACATGGGGCACCCGTCCAGATGGTGTTGCTTCCTACTGTCCCAAAGCAACTTACTTGCTGTCAGGCAAGGCGAAGACATAGAGCGCCTGACCGTTGTCCGGACGATGGACATCGGTGAGGATCACGTTGGGCATATTCTCCGGGCTGCCGCCTCCCAGGCCTGTGGTGACGGCAATATATTGTTTGCCGTCGATGCTGAAGGAGACGGGATAGCCCTGCACTGTGGTGGCGAGGCGAGTCTCCCACAAGATCTTACCGCTCTTGACATCCACCGCCTTGAAGGAGCGATCGTAATCCCCGACAAAGGCGATGCCCCCGCCGGTCGAAAGCACCGCAGTGAGAAACGGCGCTCGCTGCTGGAAGGACCAGACCTCCTTCAGGGTCTTGGTGTCATAGGCGGCGAGCTTGCCCATATTGCCGTCGGTACCCGGCATCTCATAGACGCGAACAGCGGCGGCGACGCCACCCGAGCCTGCCTTCCGCTCGATTTCATGTCCGATCATTTCGGAGCAGCTTTGGGAAAGCGGGATGATGAGCAGGTCGTTCGGTTGGTCATAGCTCATCGCCGTCCAGTTGTGGCCGCCCTCCGGGCTAGGACAGGACTGGACCCACTCATTGGTTTTGCCGTTGGCGATGTCGTCGCGATACGTTGGCGTTCCGGTGGTTGGATCAATGTGGGTAAAGACGTTCTGCAGCACGGTTTCCTTGTAGTCGAGGAACTTGCCGTTGTTCCGGTCTAGCTTCCACAGGATGCCGACCTTGCCGATCGTCATCAGGGTTTTCTGCGCACCGTGATCGATGAGGACGCGCTCGAACACCTCGTCGAGATCGAGCGACTCGCCGGGTGCGTGGCTGTAATACCATTTCAGCTTGCCGGTGTCGGGATCGAGCGCAACGGTTGTACTGGTGTACAGAGCGGCGCCGCTTGCGCTTCCCCGGCTCGCCCGCATCCAGGGCTTGGCTTGGGCGACACCCCAATAGGTGAGATTGAGCTCGGGATCGTAGGTGCCCGCGATCCACGCCTCGCCGCCTGCTCGATAGAGATCGTCGAGTTGGTTCCAGGTATCACCCCCTGGTGTTCCCTTGAGGGCGATGGTGGAGAAACGCCAAGCTTGTGCACCGGTATTGGCATCGTAGGCGATGATGGCGCATTTTTCCGTAGCGTAGGAGCTGCAGCCCGTGAGGCCCACCAGGACCTTACCGTGGATAACCATCACGCCGCCGGTCTGGCTATGGCGACTGGTGCTCATGGCCACTTTCCAGACCAGCTTGCCGCTGCGCGCGTCGAGCGCGACCACATGGGCGTCGGTGGTCGCTATGAACACCTTGTCCTGGTAAAGCGCGAGACTGCGATTGCCACCGTAGAGATACGGCGACCGCGGGCCGATGCGGTATTCCCAAACCAGCGTGCCAGTTTTGGCGTCGAGCGCCTGCACGATGTTGTCGGTGTTGGAAAGGAACATGATGCCGTCATGCACGATCGGCGTGACTTCATTTGCGCCGCCCTCGTTCATTGCCCAGGCCCATTTAAGCTGCAGATTTTTAATGTTGCCGGCGTCGATTTGTTGGAGCGGGCTGAAACTCCAGCCCTGATAGTTGCGGCGGAACATGAGCCAGTCGCCGTCCGCGGGGTGCTCAAGCATGGCCTCGGTGACTGGTGTGTAGGCCGGCACCTGCCCCGCGATGGTGAGACCGCTTCGAGCAAGCGGGGCTGCTTCTGCCGGTCGCGTGAGCCCTCCGGGTATCTGGCCGTTGGAGACATTGCCGATCTTTACATCGGTGACGCTGGTGTATAACCTGCCGCCCGGCGTTGCCCCGTTGGCTTCGAGCAAGAAAGCCACGATGTCCTGATAGGTTTGGTCGCTCAGGCTGCCGCCTTTGCCCAAAGGCATGGTTGCATGGAGATAGTTGTAGAGTTCCCGCGTCGAACGATCGCCCCAGGACTTGAGAAAATTGGCACCGGCAAGGGAGGGCGTTTCGCCGCCGCCGGATAGGTTTTCCTGATGGCACGAGGCGCAAGCGGCGGAGTACTCGGTATGGCCTTGGGCGGCCTGCCGCGAGGTGAATGGGCCGACGTCCTGCTGGGCGGCCGCGCTCCCACTCCACAAGGTCAAAGCACTTGCAACAACCGCGATTGCACTCGTTCGCAACAGCATCTAATGCACCATGATCCAGCCCCAGAGGTCGCCCTCGGGCGCTTTGTCACTGTCGATTTCTACGTACAGGCTGGATTTGTGTAGGGCCGCAAGTTGCTGGGGGTTGAGCTGCACAGTCCCGCTGAGTATAGTCCAGCTGATTATGCCACTCGTAGCCTGCGCGACGGTGAGGTCAGCAATGATCGGCCCGCGCACACCGGGCAATGAGCCCATCAACAGATGCGCGTTTGTAGGAACGCCGAGCAGTCCGCTGAACGAGCCTTTCAGTATTAGCTTGGTTCCCTCCAGCGTGGCCGTGACGGAACCGCTACCCGATGAATCTGCGCGTGTGCCGACCAGGCGTGGTCCTGGAGAAAGGCGGCAGTGAAATATGGAATCGTCCTGTGCCGCCGCGCCGGGCAGCACGCTGAGAAAACACGCGCCGAGCAGGAGTGCGCCCTTACCCGAGAATCTGTGCCGCGAAAATGTTCCAGCCATGCTCCTCGTGCCGGTTTAATCGGGCAGTGCGAAAGAGTACATCGTGCCTTGGCCCGTTCCGATAATGTATTGTTTTCCATCTACCGCGTAGCTGATCGGGCCGCTTGCATTGGGGCCCCCTAGATTCACGTGCCACAGCGGCTCGCCGGTCTTCGCATCGAGCGCTATGAAGTCGCCATCCATGCCCCCACCGAATACCAGGCCGCCTGCGGTCGAGAGCACGCCGGACTCGGTGTTGGCGACCATCTTGAAGTCCCACTGCTTCTCCCCGGTCTCGGGATCGATGGCGCGGATCGCGCCGTACCCCTCGGCCTCCGTCTTGTAATTGGGAGACGCACGCATCACAGGGGCAGCATGGTGGCCATCGCCGGTTGTAGCGCAACTCCCCGGAACCACGTGGCCATCTTGCACACACGGCACCGGCGATCCGTTGCCGACGTAGCGCTGACCTTGCACCCAGGGACCCGGATCGCCCTTACCGGAAAGGGCCTTGTAGTTGTCCCATACGGACAAATAGAAGAGGCCGGTTTGCGGGCTGAAGGACGGTGGATACCAATTTGTCCCTCCCTGCGAGCCGGGCATCACCGCGATTCCCCCGTTCGGCTTCGGCCAGAACTCGGGCGCTTTGTTTGGCCGGCCGTTCTTGTCCAGTCCGTTCGCCCAGGTCTCCTTGATGAACGGCTTGCCCAGCAGGAATTCTCCGGTAGTTCGGTCCAGCACGTAGAAGAAGCCGTTGCGGTTGGCCCACAGCATCACTTTGCGCGGCTTGCCTTGCCAGTTCATATTCGCGAGTACGGGAACCTGGGTGGAGTCCCAGTCATATTCGTCGCCGGGCGTGAACTGGAAATACCACTTGAGCTTGCCGGTGTCGGCATCCAGCGCCACCACCGATTCCGAATACAGATTGTCGCCGGGGGCGCGCACATCGCCGCTCCAGCCGGGATTCGGGTTCCCCGTTCCCCAGAAGGTCAGATTGGTTTCAGGATCGTAACTGCCGCTGTTCCATACGGGACTGCCGCCATGCTTCCAGGAATCGCCGGACCATGTTTTGGTCGCGGGATCGGCGGCTGAGGTGGGTGAAGTGTCGAAGCGCCACAGTTCCTTACCTGTCTTGATGTCGTAGGCGCTGACCCAGCAATTGGCCCCAGCCTCGTTGGTGGCTGGGCCGAGGATGATCATGTTGCGCACGACGAGCGGGGCAACGTTGTACTGATAGCCCTTCTTCCAGTCGGCCATGACGACATCCCAGAGGATGCGGCCGGTTTTTCTATCGAGGGCGATCAGGTGGCAATCGACGGTGGCCCAGAAAAGGGTGTCGTTGGCGATCGCCATGCCCTTGTTGACTTCGTAGGCGTTGTAGTACGCGGTGGGATCGAGCGGACGGGAAAACTTCCAGAACTCGCGGCCGGTCACGGCGTCGAGGGCGGCCACTTCGAGGGCTGTACCGGTGTAGACGACGCCGTCCACGACCAGCGGCGTGTTCTCCATCTTCGACTGGTTCTTCGCCGTTTTCTCGTAGATCGGGTGGTAGACCCACTTCATCTGCAGATTTCTGACGTTGCCGCGATTGATCTGCGTCAGCGGGCTGTAACGTTGGCTTGCATAGCTGCCCGAATAGGTCAGCCAATTCTGCGGCTCGCGGTCAGTGTGCAGAAGACGGTTGTAGGTGACTTGGGCAAGCAAGGAGCCGGTTACGAAGACAAACGGGAGCAAAATGCGATTTGTCATGAGCCCTCTCTCAGTGCGCGAGCGGATTATATATCGCCCATCAACACCCGGCAATTGAAGGACAAGCACACGTTAACGGGACGGAAGCCGAACTATTCGTGGTGGGGTTTGGTGTCACGCAGATACAACTCGACGTTGTTGGTGGTCCAGGTTGCTACTCCGCTGCCAAAGAAGTCCTGGTCTTCGGTCCAGACCGGACAATCGAGAAGCAACGAGGTTGCCACGATTGGCCAGTCCCCAACGTCTCGGGATAGCATTCTTTGCCGCGCAAAGGCTTCATGTTCTTCATAGAGGCTCTTGTCTACGATTTCGATGAGGTGAGCCAACTGATTTACGACGAGCAGACCGGGGCTTGGATCGGGGTGACGGGTCACGGTAATGATAGGGACATACTTCAAAGCATCGCTGAAGCAAATGTCTGGCGTGTAGAAGCTCACGGAATCCTCGTATGTTTCGAGAAGAGTGAGCACGCGGATGCCGAAGACAGCTCTGAGGAGGATGTTTGCGTCGAGCACCAAGCGCTTGCGCTCTGTCACCGTTTTTGTTTGGCTCGCCAACGTTTAAAGTCTGTCACTGCCTCCTCCTCGGAGATGCCGCTGGAGTCAAGGACCTCCTGCCAGCGCGCCGATGCTTCCTTCAAGGCCGCGCGCTCTGCCTCACTGCGTTTGCGGCGAACCGGGATGAAATAGCCGACGGTGTCGCCGTGGCGCGTGATCGCAAGAGGAGTTTCCGATTCCAGGAGATAGGTAGCTAACTTGTCACGAAACTCTCTTATGCCAATCTTTAGGGTTTCCATTGCGAACTCCTTGCGTACCATTGCGTACACAAGTGTACCACCATTGCTACCCAGAGGATTTTCGACTCTATTGGCAACGGGCGTCAAGATCCAGTGGTGTCTCATGGCCCTCAGCGGGTAAAGATCCCCAGGTCAAGGAGTTCGCTGCACCGGACGTGACGGGAAACTACCCTGGAGGTTATTCTTTGGTTGGCGGAGCGACGCCCCCGCACGCGCGTGCTCAAGGGAGACGGCATTTGAACCGGGAACCGGTCGTACCTCCGATCAGCGTCTCTCTTGCGTCGAAGGCGGTCGATGCGGCAACGGTTCGTCCCAACCAGGAGAGTCCCTACCTTCGTATCTTCAAGTCCACGGTCTTCGTGCGGAACCATGATCGAAGCTTGCAATTTTACGTGGGCCAGTTGGGATTCACGGTGGTTGCTGATACCCGGTTTGAATTTGGCGGGCGTTGGGTGGCGGTTGCTCCTCCGGACGGGAGCGCGATTCTCGCCCTGGTCGCTCCCAAACGGGGCTCTGAAAACTACAAGCGCATTGGCCAGCATACGCAGATTGCTTTCATCGCGGAAGATATCAATGCGACGTTCGAGCTTTGGAGTGGCCGGGGCGTCCGGTTTCTTCATCCGCCGCAGAAGTCTCTTTTCGGGGGAGCGTCTGCCGCTTTCTCTGATGCCGACGGGAACTGCTTCGAACTGCTTGGCTCTGATGAATTGAGCCGCGAAATCGAGGCCCAGCGGCAGGCGATCGCCGAGAAGCTGGAGGCGGAACGACGCGCAGCCCAGGAGATGGAAATTGCCAAACAGGTGCAGGCCAGGCTCTTTCCGCAATCGATGCCCGCGCTTACTTCGCTCGATTACGCCGGGATTTGTATCCAGGCTCGCCATGTGGGCGGCGATTATTATGACTTTCTTGCGCTGGGACAAGAGCGGCTTGGGCTGTTGATTGGCGACATCGCGGGAAAGGGGATCGCGGCCGCGCTGCTCATGGCGAATCTGCAGGCCAACCTGCGCAGCCAGTTTGCCCTTGCCCGCGAGCAGCCGCGTCTGCTTTTACGATCGGTGAACCGGCTGTTCTACCAAAATACTGCGGACAGTGCTTATGCGACTTTCTTCTTTGCCGACTACGACGACCAGGCGCGGCGCGTGCGCTACGCGAATTGTGGGCATCTGCCCGCGCTTCTGCTGCGCCACGATGGCAGTTTGGAAAAGCTCCACTCTACCGGTACGGTTCTGGGTTTGTTTGAAGAGTGGGACTCCCCAACAGAAGAGTGCCAACTCCACCCCGGCGATACGCTCGTGCTTTATACGGACGGCGTCACCGAATCGCCCAATGCCGCGGCTGAGGAGTTTGGAGAGGAGCGGCTGATCGAAGCGTTGCAGCAGTGCCGCGAATTATCGGCGAATCAGCTGCTCGCGTTCGTGGTAGAGGAGATTCAGAGGTTCAGCCCCCATGAGCAGCATGACGATATCACGCTTATCGTCGCCAAATGTACGGCGAACGGGCACTCTTAGAATGCGTGTCGCTTGATCAGGACCACACGTCGCGGGGGTAATTAGGGCTGCAGTTTCTCTATGACAAACTGCAGTGCGCCCCTAAGCTGAGACACGCCGTGGTCCAACAATTGGAGAGTTTCTCGCCTCCTCGAATGTCACAGCCCCGAATCGGGGTAAGGAAACGATACCGGGGCCGGAGATGTAAGGCTAAAGAATCTACGCATCGAAGCATCACCGATGGCACAACCCAATTGATCAACTCCGGGTACATCCATTGATCGATATGGACATCCACCCAATAGGGGAAGACGGCGCCGACATTGGTCGCTAGAGTTTGATCTGCCTCCGTGACAGCAGATTCCGAAAGAAACCAACAGGAATTCCGCGCCGCGTTGGCAGATGCATCAGACACGACCATCGAGGCCAATCCATTGAAAACTCCTGTTCCTCAAGGGACACTTCGTCGCGCAACGATTGCGTATCCGGCATGAGGCCGCATGCAGCGGTAAGCGAGAATCAAAACCTGCACGCGGCCAAAATCGCACGGCAAGGATACATCCGCTCATGGATCCGCTGATCGGAACTACGGCGGACTCCGAGTCTCGTCTCTCGTACCCCGGGTGGAAGGTTTCTCTGGCCGGATTCTTCGGTGTCATGGTCAGCTTTTCGGCCATAGTCCCGTACACCTTCAGCCTCTTCCTCAAGCCGCTCTCAACCAGCTTCGGATGGCACAGGGAAGCTATCTCCGCCGGCTTCAGCATCGCAGGATTGACGGTGGCCGGAGCCGCTCCGGTGTTGGGCTTTCTGCTCGACCGGTTCGGTCCGCGCCGCATCATCCTTCCGTGCATTCTGATTTTTTCATCCACGTACGCGTCGATGGCCCTGCTCACGCCACACTTGGCCCGGTTTTATCTGAGCTTCTTTCTCATCGGCCTGGTAGGCGGTGGAACCTCATTTCTCGGCTACTCGCGCGCCATTTCTACATGGTTCGATCGACGACGCGGGCTCGCGCTCTCGATCATGCTTGCTGGAAGCGGGCTTGGAGCCATGATTCTGCCGGTCATCGCACAAACGGCCATCACGCACTATGGCTGGCGTCATGCGTTCGCCCTGCTCGGATTTCTTGCCCTTGCCCTGGGCTTCCCACTGACCGCATGGTTCGTCCGAGAAAGGCCCGTCAGCCAGCAGCGCGTACACGGCTCTGTAGAGGTTGGAGAATCGGTGGGCAAGGCGCTCGCAGGCCGCATTTTCTGGATCATCGCCGCCACAGTTTGCCTGCCCTCCATCAGCGTGAACGGAGCTGTTACCCATCTCTCCGCTTTGCTCACAGATCGTGGCGTCTCCAGCCAGGGGGCCGCCTACGCTATCGCGACCATCGGCGCCACAGCCCTCATCGGACGCTTTCTCACCGGAATGTTTCTTGACCGCTTCTTTGGCCCCCGGGTATATCAGACGATGCTGCTGATGAGCGGCAGTGGAATCGCTCTGCTTTCTGTTGCCCACACGTTGACTGCGGCGATGATCGCAGCCTCGTTGATCGGCTTCAGTACCGGCGGCGAAGCCGACATCACACCCTATTTGATTGGCCGCTACTTCGGACTCAGGCGCCTTTCCACCCTCTACGCATTCACCTGGACCAGTTACTCCATCGGCAGCGCGATTGGCCCACTTCTTGTAGGCCGGCTATTTGACTCGCTTGGCTCCTATCGTCCCGCGACTATTCAACTGCTGGCGTTGCCCGCTTTCATTCCATGCGTACTCATGTTCCTGCTGCCCCGGTATGCAGATCGTGATGCCTCTCGCACCCCCGCCATCCTTGAACCATTCGCCGAAGTTCCAGCGGCGAATGTTCCACAGTAACGGTCACACTTTCTCTGACTGAGGAGAACCATTCATGGCACACATTACGCTCCCTGAAGGATTGCCTGGGATCACAGGACTCTTGGCGTTCCGTCCTGAAACCGCCGCGCCCATGCGTACGCTCTCTGAGTTTCTGCTGCGCGGGCCCAATTCGCTCACCAGCGCGGAGCGCGAGATCATCGCGACCTATACATCCAGCCAGAACGACTGCTACTTCTGCCAGATGGGTCACGGCGCAGCCGCGGCACACCATCTGGGAGGCAATTTTGAGCTCATCGATCAGGTGAAGCGTGACTTTCAGACGGCACCGATCTCAGACAAGTTGAAGGCCCTGCTGGCGATTGCGGGGCAAGTGCAGAAGGGCGGAAAGCATGTCACGGCCGAAGATATCGAGCGAGCGCGACAAACGGGAGCGACCGACCTCGAGATCCACGACACGGTTCTCATAGCCGCTGCATTCTGCATGTACAACCGCTACGTCGATGGGTTGGCGACATCGGCCCCGAGAGGTGCCGAAGCCTATCTCGCGATGGGTGCCAGGCTGGCCGAGCAAGGCTACGCCAGCTCCGGGGCTCGTGCGCCGGTTGAAGCCGCAGATTAGTTGGAAATGACGGCCGGCAATCGGGCAGTTAGTAAGGGAAAGGAGGCGGGTGAGGCCATGGCACATATTGATTTACCGGTAGGGCTTGCTGGTCCGAGAGGACCCATGACACCGCGGCCTGAGACCGCAGGACCGTTGAACGAGTTGGCGGAGGTGCTGCTGCGAGGACCGAGCACGCTCACGAGGGCAGAACGTGAGTTGATCGGCACCTATGTTTCTTCGGAAAACGATTGCCGTTACTGTCAGACGATTCACGGAGCAGTTGCCGCCCACTACCTTGGCGGCAACGAAGAGGTGG
This sequence comes from uncultured Acidobacteriaceae bacterium, assembly GCA_963745725.1. GTDB lineage: Bacteria > Acidobacteriota > Terriglobia > Terriglobales > Acidobacteriaceae > PALSA-350. The sequence goes on along the minus strand of CAVUYJ010000008.1, from coordinate 105,795 downwards.
TGCGTTCCGTGAAGCGGGATTTTCTGAACGCGGAAGTTTCAGCAAAGTTGAAGGCGCTTCTCACCATTGCCGGAAAAGTGCAACAAAGCGGCAAGAGCGTCACCGCAGAAGACGTAGCGCTAGCGCGTGATCAGGGTGCGACCGACCTTGAGATTCACGACACGGTTCTGATTGCCGCCTCATTTTGCATGATGAACCGATACGTCGATGGCTTGGCAGCCTGGACGCCCGAACGTGACGACTTCTATCGCGAGCGCGCAGCTAAGCTCGCCGACCAGGGATATGTAGGATCGGTTGCCCGTTAGGCAAGCGGTTGTCAGCCGCTCACCCACACTTCTGTAAGGAGCTGCAGCATGAAGATTTTTTCCCGCGTTGTTTGCGCATTTCTCTTCACATGCGTTTTTCTTTCTCTGCGTGTCTGGCCCCAGGTGGCGACAACATCTTTACGTGGGACATTAAGCGATGCGAGCGGCGCCCTGGTAACGGGGGCTTCCCTGACTCTGGCTCGACCGGATACCGGCTTCACGGTCACCATGAAGAGCAACTCTGGCGGAGCTTACATCTTCCAGCAGCTTGATCCAGGTACCTACGAACTTACCGCTGACGCGTCCGGTTTCGCCACCCAGACGGTACAGGTGCAGCTGCTCGTCAATCAGCCCGCCACACTCAATCTGACGATGAACGTGGCCAAGAGCGAAACCACGATCGCTGTCTTGGCCCAGACGACCCTCAACACGACGGACGCATCGATCGGCAATGCAGTCGGTAATGAAGTTGTTGAGGCGTTGCCCTCAGAAGGGCGCAATGTTCCGGATCTTCTTAGTCTGCAACCTGGGGTCCTCTATCTGAGCCATAACGTGAACCAGGACGAGGACGGTCGAAGCGGGTCAGTAGCGGGGGCTCGTTCTGACCAGGGCAATTTGACTTTAGATGGCCTGGACAACAACGACCAGACAGAAGGGTATGCATTTACCGGGGTACTTCGTTCCACTTTGGATTCTGTAGATGAGTTCCGCGTGACCACAGTAGACGCCGGCGCAGATTCGGGCCGGTCTTCCGGCGCACAGATCAACGTAATCACCAAGGGCGGAACGAATACATTCCACGGCAGTATCTATGAATACAACCGTAATACCGTCGCTGTAGCAAATAACTGGTTCAACAAAGAGGCACAGATTGCCTCCGGTCGGCCGAACAAACCCGGCGAACTGATTCGGAATACGTTTGGGGGAGCTCTCGGCGGCCCTATCAAGAAAGACAAGCTCTTTTTCTTCGCCAATTACGAGGCCCAAAGAACAGCAGAAAACCAGCAGGTGATATTACAGGTGCCCACGCAGAGCTTCCGCACGGGGAACATCATCTATCCATCCGCGGCCGGCTCTGTCGTGACGTTGAACCCAGGTCAGTTCGCCTCGATGGACCCACTCTGCCACGGTCTTGGAACCTGCCCGCTGGGTCCGGGCGCCAATCCGGCTGTTCTGCAGTTGATGAATACCTATCCGCTGCCCAATGGCAGTCTTGCGGGCGACGGGTTTAACACCGCCTCGTTCACCTGGTCAGCTCCGAATCCCCTGAACCTGGGCACGTATGTGGCGCGCGTCGACTACTCCCTCTCTGACAGACACAGACTTTTTGCGCGGGGTAACCTGCAGAACGATCACGAGAGCCTGCCTCCGCAGTTTCCAGGCCAGCCTCCTAGCAGTGTTTATACCAACAACAGCAAAGGCATTGCATTTGGAGAGATCTGGAGCGTTCGCCCGAACCTCATTAATAATTTTCGCTACGGGTATACGCGTCAGGGTTATGCAAGCCGGGGCATTGGCAATGGCCCGTACGTCACGTTTGTAACTTTGAGCAATCCAGTGGCGGAAACACGAAGTACGATCACCGATGTTCCCATGCACAACTTCGTCGATGATCTGAGCTGGACCAAGGGGAAACACAGCGTTCAGTTTGGCGTGAACTATCGACTCATTCATGACCAGGTAAGTACGGATGCCTATTCCTACAACACGGCTGAATCCTATATCGGCGAGAGCCATGATGACATCGCTAATACTGGGTCGAGCTTGGACCCGGGAGCATTCGGCTTTCCCGCTGTAGCGACGACATTCAACACCTCGTACAGCTACGCCGCCATGAACCTGGCGGGAATTGTCGCGTGGGGGGCTGATAACTATAGCTATCACGCAAGCAACGGAACGGGTACGCTGCAGCCGCAGGGCGCAATGGTCAGCCGTGATTTCAAGACAAACCAACTGGACTATTACATCGAGGATACGTGGCACGCATTGCCGAATCTTTCTATCACGTTCGGTCTGCGTCATATGTTCATCCAGACTCCTTATGAGGTGCACGGGCAACAGGTTTCGCCAACCTTCAGCTTGTATGACTGGCTGCAGGCCCGTGCGCAGCAAGCGACTCTCGGCGCTTCTGTACAGCCCGCTATTTCGTTTGTTCCTTCCGGCAAGGCGAATGGGGGCGCACCGTTTTGGCAAATGGACAAATTCAGCATCGGACCGCACTTCGGGTTGGCCTATTCTGTGAACCCGAGCACGGTGATCAGCACCGGCTTCGGCATTGTGTTCGATAACTATGGATTGGGGATCGCCAATATTTTGGCGACGCGTGGGTCGGCGGGATTGCTTGGACAAAATGCCGTGGGTGGGGAGTGGACAACAGTAGATGCCGCTCCGCGCTTTACCAGCCTTCAGGATCTTCCGACATTTCCCATCATCACGCCGCCAAGCGCAAACATCAAGTTCCCGTACAGCCCACCGTTAGGCGCCGGGGGTGTTATCTCGATCGCGGATGACAAGAGCAAGACTCCGTACGCATACGCGATGAACCTGTCCGTGCAGAAGCAATTGCGCAGCGGTTTCACCCTTGAGACGTCTTACGTAGGCCGTTTTGGTAGAAGGTTGCTGCAAACGATAGATTTTGCGATGCCGTTAAACCTGGTGGATCCGCAGGGCGGCGGGGACTACTTTTCAGCCGCGGCAAAACTTGAGAAACTGGCTTACGCCGGAACGCGACCTTCCGATGTCCCGAAAATGGCCTACTGGGAAGATATGTTTCCAGATGCGGCGAACGCGGGAGCCTCAGGGAGCGGAACACCCGGCTATTCGGCTACACAAAATATCTACAAGCTCTACCTAGCGGATTCACTGAATGCGTCGGCGAACCTCTATGCCATGGATATATTCTGTTCTCCCGGTTGCGGTGGACAAAGGTTCCGGTACTTCTCTAGCCAGTATGTCTCGATGTTTGCCCAGGCCAGCATCGGAGGGAGCAGCTACAACGCCGGACAAGTCACGCTTCGCCATAGCATGAGTCACGGCCTGCAGACGGACTTCAGCTACACCTTTTCCAAATCGCTCGATCTCGGCTCCAGCGTAGAGAGGATCGGTGGCCAATTAGCGGGTAATTACGCCTTCAGTCAGATTACGAATACTTTCAATCCGAGCCAGAACTATGGCGTATCGGATTTCGACGTGGCCCACCTTGTCACGGCCGATTGGACGTATCAATTTCCGTTTGGCCGCGGGAAGGCTTTTGGAGCAGGTTCGAATTGGCTAGTGAATGGAGTGATCGGCGGGTGGGAATTCACGGGCTTGGCGCGCTGGACCAGCGGTCTTCCCTTCAGCACCCCGGTGGCCAGTGGAACGGTGACAGCTGTGGTGAACAACAGCTTCGCTGTTCCAACCGGACCGATCAAGATCCGAAAGCAAGGAAACGTGCTCAAGTTCACTTCGAACGGCCAGCCCGTCGATCCCGCGGCGGGTGTCGGTGTTCGCTATCCGCTTACCGGAGAAGTGGGCCCGCGCAACAATTACCGCGGGGATGGCTACTTTGGAATCGACTCGGGACTTCACAAGCGTTGGCAGATCAAAGATCGTCAGCAGCTTGCACTTTCCTGGGAGGTCTTTAACGTATCAAACTCCGTTCGCTTCGACACTAACCCTGCGACGTTTCAGAACAAGTTCAACCAGGGAAATTTTGGCACTTATGGAGCGACCTTGACTCAGCCGAGAATTCAGCAGTTCGCTTTTCGCTATAGCTTCTAATTTGGCGTTCCGCTCTTGGTCCTGGAGTTTTGTGGACAGGATGCTGGTACTTTCACGGGAGTTTCGTGAGAACGCCGGTTCCGCCGGTCCACGGATGGAACGGTAGACGGCGTTTTTTCGAGATCTGGCAAAGGGGTTCATCCGAGCCGGTCGACAGCCGTCGGTAGAGGAGATGCAGTTTCTCTGTGAAAAGCTGCAGTGCACCCCTAAGCTGAAACACGCCATGGTCCGATAATGGAGACACTCCACTCCTGGATGGCCCCTCGACCTACGATGTTCGTCCGAAAATAGGTTATTCGCCCAAGGGTCCTCGGGGAGTCGATCGTCGCGATTCATTGCGGCGCTTATTCGCCCCGGACGATAGAGCGCATCGCGGGTAGAGTCCTAATCGATTACGTGAACGCGGTAGCCTCGCGGGCGGCGATCGAGAACCTCGTTGGGTATCTCGATTTGGGTCCTGAGGATCTTTCCGCCAACTTGCACGCTTGGATCCAGTGCAAAAATCGTCAGTTTGCGGGTCGGATCGTAGGGCACAGGGATCCACTAGCTTTCTCATGTGAAGATGGGGGCGCGCAAGCACTATGCATCTTGCTTTATGGATGCGTACCTGTCAACGAAGACATCAGCAGGATGAGGTTCTGTGCCGGCGGAACAGCAGCCTTCGCCTACGCCCGTGAACCGCGAGGCTCCAAAGAATGAGGAAGTTTATCAAAAAACATTCTTCAAATATTTGGGGGTCGAGTGCTGCACAGTACTAAGCCCAACTAAACCCACTCTTAGCCAACGGCAAAGTTCGAATCCTCTTCCCGGTAGCTGCAAAGACCGCATTCCCTACGGCGGGCAAAATCGGCGGCAGCGTGGGTTCGCCTAACCCCGTCGGTGAGAAGTTTGACTTGATCCAGAACACTTCGATCGGCGGCACTTGTTTCATCCTCATCAGCGGATGCCGATCGAAGTTCGTCTGCTGCACTTTGCCGCCGGCGAGCGTGATCTCCTGCTGCATGTGGCTCATGCCCTCAACCACTCCGCCGAAGCCCATGCTCTCGGCGGCCTGCGGATTGATGATCTCGCTGCCGACATCGCCCGCGGCCCAGACATGGTTCACCTTGATCTTGTTGTCTTTATCTACGCTGACGTCGGCCACTTCGGCGAAATAGCCAAGATGGCAGAAGTAGCCGGCGATGCCCATGGCACGGCCGGGTTCCTTTTTGCGATTAGCCCAGTTGGATTTGTCTGCTACCAGCTGCAGCACGCCCTTCATGCGGTCGGGGTTCAGGTCGCGCGGACCTTTCGGCTTGTTCTCCTCACCCGGCACAGGCACCATCTTGTTGCTCAGAATCTCCAGTTGAAACTCCAGCGGATCGCGGCCGGCGGCTGCGGCTAGTTCGTCGAGGAAGGATTGGCCCACAAAGGCATAGGCGTTGTTGCCCGGCGCGCGCAAATAGCCGGTGCGCAGCATCAACGGAATGGCCGAGGTGTAGAGCGCGTAGTGGGGCGCCAGGCCGGAGGGGAATTCGTCACTGCTAATGTTCGCGCCCGGCGCGAGCTTGGCACCGTCGCCATAAGTGACCAGGTGGTGGCGCCATGCGACCAGTTTGCCCTGCGGGTCGAGGCCGGCCTTCAGCCCAACAAAGCCCCCGGCTCGGTAGGCGTCGTGGGTGGTGTCGTCTTCGCGCGACCACAGGAGTTTGACCGGCGCCTGGACATGCTGCGCGAGCCACGCCGCTTCCACCATGTAGTCGTTCATGAGGCGACGGCCAAAGCCTCCTCCGACGCGGGTGAGGTGGACAGTGATGTCTTTCTCAGGGATACCCAGCGACTTCGCGACCAGGGCGCTGCCGGAACCCGGATTCTGGGATGGGACCCACATCTCCAATTTGCTGTCTTTCCACTGGGCGGTGGTGTTCATTGGCTCCAGTGTGGCGTGGGCCAGGAAGGGGAAGGTGTAGGTCGCTTCCACGACTTTCGCGGAGCTTTTCAGGGCTGCGTCGATGTCGCCATAGGTGCGGAGGGTGGTGACGGGCGGGGCTTGCAGAAGGGCCTCGGCCTGCTTCTGGAAGTTGTCGCTGCTTTGGGCCTGGGCCGGGCCGTAGTCCCACTCGACTTTGACGGCTTTGCGGGCTTTCTGGGCATGCCACCAGGAGTCGGCCACGATTGCGACGCCGGGTTCCATGCCTGGCTCGGGCGCGGTGTAGGCGGCTGGATTGATGGTGCCGTCGATGACCAGGACCTGACGGATTCCCGGCATTTGCTTGATTTGGTCGAGGTTCGCGGTTTTGACTTTGCCGGCAAAGACCGGGCACCTTTCGATGGAGGCGTAAAGCATGCCGGGCAGCGAGACATCGATGCCGAAGAGCGGCTTGCCGGTGATGATCTTTGGGGTGTCCACTCCGGTTTGGGACTTGCCGATGATGCGGTAGTCCTTGGGGTTTTTGAGGGTGACAGAGTCGAGGACCGGGCAAGGGAGGGCTGCGGCTTTGGCTGCGAGTTCTCCGTAGGTGGCTGTTTTGCCGGTGGCTTTGTGGAAGACACAGCCGGCATCGGTGGTGCATTCCGAAGCGGGGACCGCCCAGGTGATGGCGGCTGCGGCCACCAGCATCTGGCGACCGGCTGCTCCTACGCGGCGGAGCGGCTCCCAGGATTTGGGAGTGGAGGTACTTCCCCCGGCGGATTGGCTGCCGTAGGTGGCCTCGTCGAGGTCGGCTTGTTCGACGCGCACGTTCTTCCAATCGACGTCGAGCTCTTCCGCGATGAGCATGGGGAGCTCGGTCTTGATGCCCTGGCCCATTTCGGGTCCGCGGGCTTTGATGGTGACGGTGCCGTCAGGGGCGATTTTGATGAAGGCGGTGGGTTTCAGGTCTTGCTTGGTGGGCGCCTGGGCGTGGGCTTGCGGGATGTAGAGACGGAGGGTGAAGGCGCCGGTGGCGAGGGCGGAAACTTTGAGAAAGGAGCGGCGGTTCAGGTTCATTAGATTTCTCCTTCTCCTTAGGCTTTTTGGAGCGCTGCGGCTTCGTGGATGGCCTGGCGGATGCGAGGGTAGGTTCCGCAACGACAGAGGTTGCCGCTCATGGCGGCGTCGATGTCCGCATCGGTCGGGTGCGGGGTGCGGGCCAGGAGGGCGCTGGCGGACATGATCTGGCCGGCCTGGCAGTAGCCGCATTGGGGTACATCGATTTTTTCCCAAGCTAGCTGAACGGGGTGGGTTCCGTCGGGAGATAGGCCCTCAATGGTGGTGACCGGCTTGCCGACGACACTGGAGACCTGGGTCAAACAGGAGCGGACGGGCTGGCCTGCGACCATGACGGTGCAGGCGCCGCATAAGCCCATGCCACAACCGTACTTAGTGCCGTGCAGGTCAAGCGTGTCGCGGAGCACCCATAGAAGCGGGGTGTCGGGTTCGACGTCCACGGTTTTGACGACGTTGTTGATTTTCAGTTCAACCGGCATAGGCGAGCTCCTAAGACCGCGGGGAGGAATGTCCCCCAGTGATATTGCAGAAATTGTAAACCCAGCGGGGTAATTGCGTTTCTTTCAAACCTTAGGTAACAAAAAGGGACTGAACCGGCATCTGCTAGGAGGATCCCAGGTCTCAAAGGCGAGACCTGGGGCACCCATCGTCTCTCCGACGACTTCCATTGGGCCGGGATCAATCCGGCTGCTAATGATCCACGCGACCCGAATGGATAAAGACCCGCCCCTGTTGACCCGTGCGATAGAAGCGATAGCTGGACCACTGCCAGTCCTCCATCCGCTCGACCAACCCGCGTTTCACCGGGTTCCAATGCATGTAATCGAGCTTCTCTAACTGCTTGTGCCGCGAATAAACATTAAAGTCGTAATACCTGGCCTGCCAGAAGTGCCCCCGTTCGCTCCGCCGGGCAACCGACAACTTCAGCGCCTGCAACCCCACCGCCAGAGACTCTACGCAAGATTCAGTCACCAGCAAATGAACGTGCTCCGGCATTACAACATAACCAACCACCTCGAACTCGTAGCGCTCGCGGATGCGTTCCAATCCCTCCACAAACAGATCTGCCGCAGCCGGCGCTTGCAGGTAAGCGTGCCGCCGATAGCAACTAAAGGTTATAAAATGAAGATCCCCAACATCTTGATATCTTCTGAGGCCGATAACCATCCCGCCATGTTACTCGGGCAACACGTGAGCAAAATCCGCTTTGTCGTTGCCATGAGTTTGGATGGTTATGTTGCTGGTCCAAAGGGAGAAGCGGACTGGATCCTCATGGACCCTGAGGTCAACTTCGCGGAACTGTGGGCGCAGTTCGATACCCTGCTCATGGGCCGCAAGACCTATGATGCAGCGAAGAGAAGATTGGGCGAGGGATTCATGGAGGGTATGAAGACCGTAGTCGTCTCCCGCTCCCTCGGTCCCTCCCCCAACCTAACCATCCTCTCTGACCTCAGCCGCGAGTACGTGCAATCTCTGCGAGCGCAAAGCGGCAAGGATGTCTGGCTCATGGGCGGAGGTGAACTCTTCCACTCGATGCTTGCCATGCACGAAGTGGATACCGTCGAAGTGAGCATCATGCCCGTCTTGCTGGGAGGAGGCGTCCCTCTCCTGCTGCCTCCGTCACAACGAACGATGCTCAAGCTTTCGAGCCACAGGATCTATCGGTCAGGAATCGTGTCGCTCATATACGACGTGCAGAATCCTCTGTGATACATCTTGAAAATCATGAACGATGGTGCACTCGTACTTGGAGGCGGCGGTGTCGCCGGAATCGCGTGGTTGACCGGCTTGCTATTCGGCCTAAGCGAACAATCCGTCGACTTGCGTAATGCCGAGCTGATTTTGGGAACCTCCGCGGGCTCCGCGGTTGCCGCCCAGCTGGGATGTCCTTTCTCTCTCGAAGAGCTTTACCGCCGCCAGGTAGATCCGGCCCTGCAGACACGCGAAATCACCCCCAACCCGCGTCTGCTCGCAGGACTGCTGGAAGCTTTTCCCACGGTGGCGACACCCTGCGATCGAGCGGAGCTCATACGTAGAGTAGGCCAGTGGGCACTGCACGCACCGACCGTCGGCGAAGCAGATCGCCGTTCCGTAGTCGCCGCTCGCCTCCCCGCGCATGTGTGGCCCGAACGCCTGCTGCGCATCACGGCGGTAGACACCGAAAGCGGAGAAACCAGGATTTTCGACCGTTTCAGTGGAACCGACCTGGTTGATGCCGTCGCCGCCAGTTGCGCCGTGCCCGGCGTGTGGCCGCCAGTTACCATCGACGGACGCCGTTACATGGATGGAGGAGTTCGTTCCTCGGACAACGCTGACCTGGCCCAGGGTTATGGCCGTATCGTGGTCCTGTCGCCGAACGGCCTGAGGGCAGATGAAATCGTAGCTTTCCCGCTGCAGGAGCAGATGGATATCCTAGAGAATTCGGGCGCCCAAACCTTTCTCGTCGAGCCCGACGACCCATCGAGGCGCGCCATTGGCATCAATCCCCTCTTACCCGAGACCCGGAAACCCGCCGCCGAGGCAGGACGCGCCCAGTCGCAAACCATCGCAAAGAGCCTGGGAAATTTCTGGGGATGAATGGCTTTAACATTTTCGGTAACTGTCAAAGTACTCTTACTTCCCCATTTGAACTCTACGCGTAGCCAACCCACCAACCCCTGTCCTCCCCTGGCAATCAGAGGTATGCTGGCACCCTGGTTGGAAAGCGAGTGCAAATGGCGAAGAAAGTTTTCGATATCTGTATCGTGGGTTCGGGCGCCGGAGGAGGCACCTTAGCTGCCCATCTCGCCCAACGCGGCGTAAACGTCGCCATCGTTGAAGGCGGTCCAACCATAAATACCCGCACCGACTTTAATACCCACGCCCTGCCTTTTGATTTCGCGAATCGCCATATCCCCACCATGAAACCAGGCAAGGTGGGCATGGGCTCGGAGCGTGCCCGAGGCGTAGGCGGCAAGACCATGCTGTGGAACGCCGTGGCCCTGCGCTTGAGCCACAGGGATTTCAAGGGCTACACCATCGACGGGGCAGGCGCCGACTGGCCCATCGACTACCCCGACATGGCTCCCTACTACGACCGCATCGAACGCGAAATCGGCGTATGCGGAAACCGCGACGGCCTCGAAGACCTTCCCGACGGAATCTACAACGAGCCACCGCCCCTCAAGCTAGGCGACCTGCTGTTGCTGCGCGGCGCCAAAGAACTGGGCATCCCGATCATCCAGACCCGCAAAGCAACCCTCACGCGCGCGACCCAAACCCGTCCTGCTTGCCACTACTGCGGAAACTGCATGGCCGGGTGCGACGTGGCCGCCAAGTATAACTCCGCTGACGTGCACTTGAACCCGGCTATGAAGACCGGGAAGCTCACGGTCTTCGCCGACTCCGTGGTCCGCGAAGTCATTGTCTCGAAAGAAAACCGTGCTACCGGTGTGCACTATCTCCATCGCGTCACGGGGAAGCAGGGCGAGGTCCATGCCCGCTGCGTTGCGGTTGCCTGCGCGTGCAGCCAGAGTGTTGGCCTGCTGCTGATGTCCGTCTCCAGCCGCTATCCACAGGGGTTGGCCAACTCCAGCGGCGAACTCGGCCGCAACTTCATTCCTCATTTCAATTCGGGAGTGGACGGTTTTCTCACCGGCTTGATCGGCCGCACCGTGGTGAACGATGAAGGCTACATCGATCACGCCTATCTCCCCTCCTACATGCACACGCAAAAAAGAAATTACGCCCGCAGCTTTGGAGTGCAGATCTACACCGGGATTCGCCGCACGACGGGATGGGCCCGGCAGATCCCGGGGTTCGGCGCCACCTATAAGCAGCACGTCAAGGAGCGCTTTCCTGCCTACGTCAACTTTCAATGCTTCGGTGAGATGATTCCCAATTCGCAAAGCTACATCGCACTCGACAAAACCAAGAAAGATGAGTTCGGCCTGTACCAGGTAAACGCTGTCGCCGTGCAGCAGGAAAACGAGCGAAAAATCTACGAAGCTATGAACCAGGCTTCGGTCGCCATCCTGGAAAAGGCCGGCGGAGAAGTTCTCTCTGTCTCGAAATTCGAAGAGCCCACGCTCAATCACTACCTGGGCGGATGCCGCATGGGCAGCGATCCACGGAGCTCGGTGGTCGACGCGCATTGCAGAACCCACGACGTGGCCAACCTCTACGTAGTGGATGGAAGCGTCTTCCCTTCCTCGTCTGAGAAGAATCCCACCCTGACCATTATGGCCCTGGCTGCACGCGCCGCAGATCACATCAGTGATCGTTTCAAACAAGGAGACATTTGATGCAAACCCGCCGCGAGGCCCTCAAGATCATCGGCGCCGTCGGAGCTACGTGCGCTTTTCCGTTCGCCGCCAACGAACTTTACGGCCAGCATGTTCATCAGCACGAAGCCATGCAGGAAGCGCCGCCACCTGCGCCGCGCTTCTTCACTCCGGCGCAGTTGCTGGTCATCTCCCGCCTGACCGACCTCATCATTCCCCCGACCGATACCCCGGGAGCCGCTGCTGCCGGTGTTCCCGTCTACATTGACCTGGTGGTCAACGGAGATCCCGCGCTGCAAGCCACTTTTCGCGACGGCCTGCCGAGCCTCGACGCTCTCTCCGCATCGAAGTTCAACGGCACCTTCCTGCAATTAACCGAACCGCAGCAGGTGAAAATCCTCACCATGCTCAGCCAAGCCACCGGCCAGGATGGCGGATTCTTCCACTCCCTCAAGAACCTCACCGCCGATGGCTATTACACTTCCCGCATCGGTTTGATGCAGGAGTTGGGGTATAACGGAGACGCAGTGCTCGCAGCCTTCCCTCAATCCACGATCCCGGAACACTGAAATGCAAAAACACTCCGTCATCATTACCGCCGCCTGCGCCCTGCTGGTTCTGTGCGCCACCTACCCCGTCCGCTCTGCCAGCCGGCCCGAAGATATCCCCTTCGAAAAGCACACCATCGACTTGGGAGCCTCGGAAACGGCGGTCTTCGCCGACATCAACCGGGACGGCAAGCTCGACCTGGTCTCGGGCGAATACTGGTATGAGGCACCGCGATGGACCAAGCACCACTTCCGCCAGATCGACTACACCAACAACTACGTCGATGATCTCTCCACGCTGCCGCTCGATGTGGATGGCGACGGCTACGTGGACCTGGTCACCTCAGGCTGGTTCTCGAAGAAACTGGCGTGGTGGCGTAATCCCGGCAAGACCGGCGAGATGTGGAAAGAGCACCCCATCGCCACCGGCAGCTCGATCGAATTTTCCTTCCTGGTGGACCTCAACAATGACGGCAAAGCAGAAGAGGTGCTGCCCCAGTTTGGAGACAATCGCCCGCTGGCCTGGTACGAGAAGGATGGACACGGCGGCATGGTGGAGCACATCGTCAGCGACCACAGCTACGGCCACGGCATCGGCGTGGGCGATGTCAACGGGGACGGCCGCAACGACATCCTGACCCCGAAAGGGTGGCTAGAGGCCCCCGCCGATCCGCGCCAAAAGAACTGGACTTTTCATCCCGACTGGCACTTCGAAGATATGCTCGGCTTCATGTATGTGCGCGACGTGAACGGAGATGGCCGTCCGGATGTGATTTCCACCGTCGCCCATGGCTACGGGATCTTCTGGCTTGAGCACACCAGCGACGGCAAATGGGTCAAACACGTCATTGATGACAGCTGGTCTCAACCGCACGCCATGACGATCGTGGACTTTCGCAAGACTGGAAATATCGGCCTGCTGACCGGCAAACGTTACTTGGCCCACAACGGGCACGATCCCGGAGCGCGCGAGCCGCTGGGAGTTTACTGGTACGAGCGGCTCCTGGATCCAAAAACGCACACGGTCGACTGGGCCCGGCATGTGATCGATTACGGCGGACGCACCGGTGGGGGTATCGAAATCCCCGTCGCGGACATTAATGGAGACGGAAACCTGGACTTCGCCGTCGGGGGGAAAAGCGGGCTATTCCTGTTCGAGAATAAGACGTCGTCCACCAGGGAAATGAAGTGACGATATCGCCGTCTTGACAATAGTCGTTATAACGAGTATTGTCAGACATATGAAGGAAGCTATTCAGTTGGAGCAACCGCGCGTCTCCTCCCATCCGGAGGAAGCTGCTTTCCTCGATCTGCTGCGGGCGACGGATATGCTTTCGCGAGGCCTGATCACGGTTCTCAAGACGGAGGATCTTTCATCGACCCAGTACAACGTGCTCCGCATCCTGCGGGGCGCGCCGGAAGGACTTCCCTGCGGTGAGATAGGGAATCGCATGATCACGAAAGATCCAGACATCACTCGGCTACTTGACCGGCTGGAAAAGCGGGGGCTTATCTCACGCTCCCGGGAAGTCAAGGACAGGCGGACCGTAACGGCTCGGATCACGCCGGCCGGGCTGAAGCTGCTGGGCAGCCTCGATGAACCGGTGCAGGCAGCCCATCGCAAGCAATTGGGCCACATGGGACGGAACCGGCTCCGGGCGCTGACCGAATTGCTGCACCTGGCCCGGGCGAAGGTTGGTTAATTTTTTCCGTTTAATATTTGTTGCAACGAATATCGTGTTAACACATCTAAGCTAGGGAAAGGATACCCACCATGAGCACAGCCACTGCACAAACCGCCACCGCAACCACAACCTGGAATATTGACCCCGCTCATTCCACCGCCGAATTCAAAGTCAAACACATGATGATCTCCAACGTGAAGGGTCACTTCGCCAAGGTCACTGGATCGTTGACTTTGGACGAGTCTGACCTCAGCCGTTCCCGTGCCAACGCCACGATTGAAGCCTCCTCCCTGGAAACGCGTGACGCACAGCGCGATGCGCACCTTAAGAGTGCCGACTTTTTCGATGTGGAGAAGTTTCCTACAATCACGTTCCAGTCAACGGAGATCAGCCTGGTAAAAGATGGAGAACTGGCTGTCGCAGGAGAGTTGACCATTCGGGACGTCACGCGCAAGGTAGTCTTCTCCGCAGAAGGGCCCACTCCGCCGGCTAAGGATCCGTGGGGCAATACGCGCGTTGGGGTGTCGGCGACCACCAAGATCAGCCGTAAGGACTTCGGCCTGAGCTGGAATGCAGCGCTCGAGAGCGGCGGCTTTCTGGTCGGTGACGAGGTGACGATCACGCTCGACGTGCAGTTTGTGAAAGCTTGAATTTTGGGGCTTGAATTTTGGGCTTGAATTTTTCTGGAATGCCAGGAGGACGTCGCGTCCTCCTGGCGGTAGAAAGGAATTTATGTCACTCCGCCCAGTGAAACAGATCATTGAAACAAAACCAACAATCGAGGGAGCCGGGGTCAAGCTGCAGCGCGCCTTTGGCTTCGGCAAGACTAAGGACTTCGATCCTTTCCTGCTGCTGGACGACTTCCGCAATGAGAATCCGAGGGACTACCTCGCCGGATTTCCGTGGCATCCTCACCGTGGGATCGAGACCATCACCTATGTCCTTGCCGGCTCAGTCGAGCACGGTGACAGCTTAGGCAACCGGGGAGAAATGACCGCCGGCGATGTACAGTGGATGACCGCGGGCAGGGGTATTTTGCACCAGGAGATGCCGAAGGGTGATCCACAAGGCCGCATGCACGGTTTTCAACTGTGGGCGAATTTGCCTTCGTCCTTGAAGATGACCGACCCGCGGTACCAGGACATCCCGGCGAGCGCGATCCCTGAAGTCACCGATGATGACGGCACCCACGTGCGGGTTATCTGTGGTGAATTCTGGGGCAAGAGAGGACCGGTCGCGGGTGTGGCCGCTGACCCCAATTATCTCGATATCTCGGTTGCCCCGGGGCAACGAAAGCGGCTGAAGGTGGAGACGACACGCAACGCCTTTGCGTATGTGTTTGCCGGAGCAGGCACGTTCCGTGAGGCTTCGCTCCCTCGCGCAGTCCTGACCGAGCAAACGGCAAAGCCGGAGGCGCCACCGGTCTACGATGCCCGCAATCATTCGCTGGTTCTTTTTGACCGCGGAGACGAGATTGTGGTGCAGGCTGGAGACGAGGGGATACGGTTTTTGCTGGTGTCGGGCAGACCGATTGAGGAACCCGTCGCGTGGTATGGACCGATCGTGATGAATACCCAGGATCAGTTACAACAGGCGATGGCGGACTTACGCGACGGTACGTTTATCCGGGAGCGTTGAGGGTGTTTGAGATCCGCAATCAACGATCTTTGGCAGCCCTGGGGTTATGGCAGGGGACTTAATGAGCATTTTCTAGAAGGATCCCAGGTCTCAAAGGCGAGACCTAGGGCACCCATCCTCTTGTACCTTTAACTTTCTTTGTCCTTTAACTTTTTGCCTTGAACTCGACGTCATTAGGGCAGTAAGAACCAGCCGGGTAACACTCGTTCATCTCGTTGTCATCGTCCCGTAATACGGTTGCCACACGGAGGGTTTGTGTGACGAGCGCCGTGTGGTGGGGGATTTTTGGCTTGGGCTTGGTGGTGTTGTTTGGCCGCTGGGTTTGGCTGCGGTTGCAGCTCTCTCGCGCTAAGCACCGTTCGCTGGCTGGGCACGCGCGGTGGTCACGCCGGCTGGCGCGATTGGTTCCCTTCTACGAGTATGACGATGAGCGGTTTTTCCGCGCCGACGATGCCCCGGCAGCTGTTGGCGAACAGCGGCGGGCGGCTTTCCGGCGCTTGAGTGACCTCTATCAGGGAACGATTTGCCCGCACAGTGCGGCAGACCCGCGAAGTGCAAGACGAGATCTCGGACCTGCAATTTACGGCGCGCTACTGGGTTCCGTTTCAGTTCAGCCGTTTTGTACGCCAGCACCTGAATTCCGGGTCGTTTGTGGTTTCTTCCAGCGGCCGGACTACGACCGATCTGGACGGCAACCAGCGGTACGACCTGACTGGCTCTTACGGCGTAAATGTATTCGGTTACGACTTTTACAAGGAATGCATCGAACGCGGCAGCGCGCGGGTGCGCGACCTAGGCCCGGTACT
The DNA here is from genome assembly GCA_963745725.1 of uncultured Acidobacteriaceae bacterium. Taxonomy (GTDB): domain Bacteria; phylum Acidobacteriota; class Terriglobia; order Terriglobales; family Acidobacteriaceae; genus PALSA-350. Next base: position 89,821 of record CAVUYJ010000008.1, on the reverse strand, counting down.
CGGCGCCTACCATCCGGTAACCGCCGACAATGTGCATCGGCTGCGCGCTATTTCCGGATTGGACGAGATTTCCTTCCACATGTCGGGGACCGAAGCCGTGATGCAGGCCGTACGCCTGGCCCGCTACCACACCAAGCGCCGCTACCTGGTTCGCTTCTGCGGCGCGTATCACGGTTGGTGGGGCGAGGTGCAACCCGGGGTCGGGAACCCGGTGAAGGAACGCGACACACTGACGCTCAAAGAAATGGGCGAGCAAAGCCTGCGCGTGCTGCGCAGCCGGAGTGATATCGCCTGTGTTCTGGTGAACCCTCTACAGGCTCTACACCCGAACGCCGGGGCGCCCGCTGACTCTACGCTGGTGGATAGCGGCCCGAAAGCCGCCTTTGACCGCGCGGCTTATACCGACTGGCTGCAGCGTTTGCGCCGCGTGTGTTCAGAACGCGGCATCGTGTTAATTTTCGACGAGGTCTTCCTCGGCTTTCGGCTGGCGCGCGGCGGCGTTCAGGAGTATTTCGGGGTCCGCGCGGACATGGTGACCTACGGCAAAACCGTGGCGGGTGGACTGCCGATTGGAGTGGTGTGCGGTCGTGCCGACTTGATGAAGCGATTTCGCGAGGACCGGCCCGCGGACGTTTGCTTTGCGCGCGGTACGTTCAATTCCCACCCGTATGTCATGGGGGCGATGGCCGAGTTTCTTGAGCGACTGGACACGCCCGAGATCCTGGATTGTTATCGGGATCTTGATACGGTGTGGAATGGCCGGGCGGCCCAGCTCAATGAGCGTCTCCGCGAGGCCGGCTTGGAGGTCAGGGTGGCGAACTTGTCTTCAGTATGGACGGTCTGCTATCTGCAACCGTCGCGGTACCACTGGATGTTTCAGTATTACCTGCGCGCCGAAAATCTGGCGCTGAGTTGGGTGGGAACAGGACGGCTTATCTTCAGCCTGGATTACACGGATGCGGACTTTGCCGCGGTCGCCGACCGATTTGTGGCGGCGGCGCGGCAAATGCAGCAGGATGGTTGGTGGTGGGCGGATAGTGCGCTCACCACCAAGTGGATTAGGCGTCGCGTACTGTTAGAAATGTTTCGGGCTCGCCGCTCACATCGTCCATCGGATCGATCAGCTGGCCCCCCAGTAGGTACAGCGGCGATCGATAGTAAAGCATGAAGTCGTGAAAGGGATCAGTCAGGATTTTTGTCATCCAAACCAGGCCGGTCATCACATCTCTGATAAAGAACAGTTGGATGGTGCGAAACAGCAGCGCGCCAAAGCCGACAACCAACCAGATCTGGCCGACGTGCTGGATGAAGGTCGCGCGATCAGCGTGCGGCGGGAAAATCCCGAACAAGGTCGGATTCCACCACAACAACGCCGGCGATAGGGCCCAGATCGTCAGCAAAACAATCTTGCGCCGAAGGTTGTAACCGACCTTGATGTCTTCCTTGTGCTCGTGAGTAGCGTGGTTTACCTGGTCGTAGCCTTTCGGCTCGAAGAAGAAGTGGCCTGCCTGGCGGCTAACCATCGCCACCAGCCAGCCAATCAACGCGGAGGCTGCGGGGTTCTTGAAAATCAAGCCGTATGCGGTTAGAAAGCTGAGTGCGCTCACCAAGTGAAGCGACTGATTAATGCGGCTGTGATGATAGTAGCGGTGGTCGTCCCATCGCTGGATCCGTAGAGTTTCGAGAAAACGATGCATGCAGTTTCCTTCCCAGGTTGGCCGGCGCCACATGGCCTTAATGAAGGAGATATAGCAATCTTGTTACAGGTATATGACATTTTGCCAGCAGTAGCTCGTATGCTCTTGGCGAGTAAGACACTTCCTGAACGAGCGGCGGATTTTGCCGGGTACAGGCCGGCGCTTCGAGAGGCATGCTGGTGGGATGGATGGTTTCCTACCGCAGATTTAACGCTCGTGGGATGAATTTTTCGATGTTATTCCGTTTCGGTGGCGGGGTTTCTGCCTGGCGGTCACGGGATGGCTGGCGCGAAGGTAAGAGGCCGCAGCCATGAGCCGTACTACCGGCTTCGGGTCGTCAAATGCGCCTTGCAGCGCATCCGTGACCTGCTTGCCTCGATAGTCGCCTAACTGTCGCGCTGCGGCCGCTCGCACAAAGGAATCTCGATCGTCGAGCGCGTCCAGAAACTGCTGCATGGTCGCTGGAGACTTATCGTCCGCCAGCAGAGTAGCGGTCAACACGCGGGGGGAGTTTCCGTTGTTTCCCTTGTGCATCATCCTGAATGCGTCCACGCCAAAGCCGACGGGCCCCAGCAACGCGTAGGCACCCTGCTCCGCGCCAATCTCTGCTAACTTCGACGGGGTGTGCAGGTCCTGATCGGCTTGGTGCAGGCCGGAACCGACAGCTCCCTGCTTCACCTTCCGATCCCCCGCTAAGACGGCATACAAAATGCTTTCACCACTGCGGTCATTCATCTTCCATAAACCTACCGCGGCGGCAAAACTTACCTCTGGCGCACTGTCTTTGAGCGCGGCTTTCAGATCCGGGATGAAGATCTGAGCCTTGCCGGCACCCATCGACGCCACCGCAGCGAAACGCAGATAGCGATCGGAATCCTGTGCTGTATCGCGGAGTAACTTCTGCGCCTGCGCAAAGTCGCCGAGTGTGCCGAGAGCGGTGATTGCATCGATTCTCGCCTGGTGGGCCTGTGCCTTCGAGTCAGAGAGCGCAGATCTCAACATCTCCCAAGCGCTATTTGTCCCGGACTCCAGGTTGCCTTTGTCCACCGTCGCAGATTGCGTCACTGGAGCATCGGGCTCCTCGCTGTTGTCGGTGTTCGTATCAGCGGTGGACTGGGCCGGAGACGCCGCCTGGTGGGTCTGCGCCCGGCTTGCGGCATTCGCCAGGCACAAGAAAAGAATCAGAACCATCCGTATCCTCATCATGCTTCTTCCTCTTCCCGCTCCTGATTCGGAGAGTGGCTTTGGGTTATTGGATGTGCGAGGACTCGGAGTGGATTTTGGTTTTAAATCCTGACCTGTGGCGAGATCGAACTCGTCAGGCCGGGTTTGGGGTGAGCGCTACGCTTGGCGGGTGCGGGCCGGCAGCCAATGCCGCGTAGCAATATCGAGATCATTGCGTCGGCTTCGGTTTTGTTGAGAGGGCCGTGACCGGCCATCAAGCGAAAGACCATGGGGCCGAAGATCATATCGATGATGGCTTCCTGATCGAGCTTTTGGTCGATCTCTCCACGCTCGACGGCACGATTCAGGATTTCACGGGTCGCTTCCCGGCGAGGTTTCATGAAACGCTCGCGAAATAACAGTGCAAATTCGGGGTCAGTTTGGCATTCGGCCAGGAATTGGCCGAAGATACGTCCGGTTGCAGTGGAGTAAGAACTCATGCTGGAGCGAAGCAGCTCCGCGAGATCTCTCTCCGTATCGCCGGTATCAGGGATCACGATCATCTTGTTTATGGTTTTCCTAAATGCGTCCAAAGCGACATAAGCCTTGTTCGGCCACCACTTGTATATGGTCATTTTGCCAACACCTGCCCTGCGGGCGATGGCCTCGATGGTGATTTCGCGTAGTGGCTTTTCCTTCAGAAGCTGAAGGGTGGCGGTGAGAATAGCCTCTTCGGATTCGCTGCTTCGTTGGCGGCCGCGGTTTTTCGATTCAGTCATATGTTCTTTACCGGGCCCTCCAAATGGTTTTGAACGAAACGAAGAGCGTACCTCAGCGGCTAAAGCCGTCAAACGCCAGAACATTTACGGCACGGCTGAAGCCGTGCCCTTCGTCCGGACTTTTTCTTCACCTGTAGAGCCTGTATCCTCCAGCCCGTACGTACCGGCCTGTACGGCTCTGTACGATGCGGTTATCGCCTGAAGCCACTCCACAAAGTATGCACCTTTACCCCTGGGTACAACATCTGATCAGCTAGGCTCCTACAATACTAGACGTCTAGTATCGCATATTGATCAATCGAGCTGGCGGTTGAGCTCTTCGGGTTTCGTCATCGAGGAAACAGAATGTGGATTGTCAGAATCGCCCTGAACCGGCCTTATACGTTTATCGTTTTGGCGCTGCTTATTCTTATTCTGAGCCCGGTCATCATCTTCAGAACACCGACCGATATCTTCCCCAACATCAATATTCCCGTAATCGCAGTGTCCTGGACATACACCGGCCTTAGCCCGGAGGAGACGGAAGGGCGCATCACGACCGTCTATGAGCGCGTGCTCACCACGACGGTCGACAATATTCAGCATATTGAATCCACAACGGTAAACGGAACGGCGATCGTCAAGATTTTCCTGCAGCCGAACGCCAGCATCGACCGGGCGAATGCCCAGGTGACTGCGGTCTCTCAGACCATCCTGCGCCAATTGCCTCCGGGTTCTCTCCCGCCCCTCATTCTCAATTACAGCGCGTCTACGGTTCCGATTCTGCAGCTCGGCCTCTCGGGAAAGAACCTCACCGAACCGCAACTCAATGACATCGCCTTGAACTTCCTGCGCACCCAGTTGGTGACGGTTCCGGGGGCGTCTGTTCCGTATCCCTTCGGTGGAAAGGTGCGGCAGGTGATGGTCAATCTGAACCAGGGCTTGCTGCAGGCAAAGGGACTTTCGCCCAACGATGTGCTCACGGTGCTGGGGACACAAAACCTCATCCTGCCCGGCGGCACGGTCAAGATGGGGCAATTTGAATACGACGTCGACCTGAATGCGGATGTGAAAACTGTTCAGGAACTGAACGACCTGCCCATCAAGACGGTTGGGACTTCCACTATTTATCTACGAGACGTGGCGACGGTGAGTGATGGATTCGCGCCACAAACCAATATCGTTCGCCAGGACGGAAATCGCGGCGTGCTGGTGACCGTGCTCAAGGCCGGAGATGCTTCGACGATCGATGTGGTGAAGGGCGTACGGCAAATCTTGCCGCGGGTCGCGCAGACGCTCCCTCCCAACCTCAAGATTCAGCCACTTTCGGATCAGTCGATCTTTGTTCGCGCCTCCATCAATGGTGTGATCCGGGAAGCCATCCTCGCTGCCGCTCTTACCGGCCTGATGATCCTCATTTTCCTTGGGAGCTGGCGCAGTACGGTCATCATTGCCATCTCGATTCCGCTGTCGATCCTCAGCTCGGTCATCGTGCTCAGTTTCCTGCACCAGACGATCAACATCATGACGCTGGGCGGACTCGCGCTGGCGGTGGGAATTCTGGTCGACGACGCGACTGTCACTATCGAGAATATCGAGCGGCACCTGGAAGAGGGTTCCGAGCTGCACGATGGGATTCTGGAGGGAGCGGCGCAGATCGCGGTGCCTGCACTGGTTTCGACGTTGTGCATCTGCATTGTGTTTCTTCCCATGTTCTTTCTCAGCGGCGTTGCCCGGTACCTGTTTGTTCCGCTCGCTGAGGCGGTGATCTTTGCCATGCTGGCGTCGTACATCTTGTCGCGCACGCTGGTGCCAACGATGGCCATGTACCTGTTGAAGGCCAAGCAGCACGGTGGTCCGCAGTCGCGAAACCCATTTGCGATTTTTCAGCGAGCATTCGAGCGGGTCTTTGAACGCATTCGCGTTGCCTATTCGTCGTTGCTTGCCTGGCTGGTTTCGTTGCGAAAGGTGTTTGTTCCGGGCTTTCTGGCTGTATGCCTCAGCGCCTTCGTTCTCATCCCGTTCCTCGGTCAGGACTTCTTTCCCGATACCGATAGCGGGCAGTTCATTCTGCATGTCCGTGCCAAAACCGGGACGCGCATCGAAGAGACGGCGCGTTTAGCTGACCAGGTGGAGGGCAGCATCCGGCAGATGATTCCGCCAGCCGAAATGGACAACGTTCTCGATAACATCGGCCTGCCTATCAGCAGCATCAACTACATCTACAACAACACGGGGTTAACCGGCGCGGCTGACGCGGACGTACTGGTCTCACTCAAAGAGAAGCATCACCCGACTGCAGACTATGTGCGCCGGCTTCGCGAGCGGCTCCCCAGCGAATTTCCTGGAACCACGTTCTATTTTCTTCCCGCGGACATTGTCACGCAGACACTTAACTTTGGTCTCCCGGCCCCGATCGATGTTCAGATCGACGGAGCGGATATCGCCGGGAATGCACGCGTCGCAGACAAGATGCTTACCGAATTGAGGCATGTCCGCGGCATTACCGATCTGCGCATCCAACAACAGGCCGACTATCCGAAGTTTCACGTGGTGGTCGACCGCACCAAGGCGGCGCAGGGCGGGTTTACCGAACGCGACGTTGCCAACAGCCTGCTTAATCTCTCTCAGCGGCAGTTTCCAGGTGACGCCGATGTTCTATCTCAACCCGAAGAACGGCGTCTCTTATAACCTGGTCACGCAAACGCCGCAATACGATATCCAGTCGAGTCAGGATCTGCAGAATATTCCGATCAGCGGCCCGAATCAGAAACGGCCGGCGATCCTTGCCGATGTTGCTTCGATTCAGCGCACCAGTGAGCTGGCTTCGATCAACCACTACAACATCCGCCGGGTGGTTGATATCTATGCTTCGGTCCAAGGCCGCGATCTGGGCGCGGTTGGCCGTGAGGTGACGCAGATCGTCGACGCCAATCGCAAATCGCTTCCCCGCGGAAGCTTTGTGACGGTCCGCGGCCAGTACGGGACGATGCGCACTTCTTATATTGGCCTGATCGGCGGGTTGGGCTTTGCGATCATCCTGGTGTACTTGCTGATCGTGGTGAATTTCCAGTCATGGCTTGACCCGTTCATCATCATCACGGCGCTTCCCGCGGCTCTGGCGGGCATCGTTCTGTTTCTTTTTGTTACGCACACGACGCTCAGTGTTCCTGCTCTTATGGGAGCCATCATGTGCATGGGTGTGGCCACCTCCAACAGTATTCTCGTGGTCTCCTTCGCCAAGGAGAGGCTGCTTCATCACGGCGATTCGATCACGGCAGCAATCGAAGCCGGGGCCACGCGCTTCCGCCCGGTCATCATGACGGCCTTGGCCATGATCATCGGCATGATTCCGATGGCGCTTGGACTGGGCGAGGGCGGGGAGCAAAATGCGCCGTTAGGCCGCGCGGTCATTGGCGGCTTGCTCTGCGCCACAGTGGCCACACTGGTCTTTGTCCCTTCAGTCTTTGCCTTGCTGCACGGACGGCGCACTTCGCCGGACGCGCAGGCGGTTGCAGATCGAGAAAACGAACCTATTCACGCATAGTTGCACGCGCACGAATGGAGATGTGACATGAGCAGCATCGAGACCCCACCCGTTGAAGTTTCCCAAACCGATACGGAGCGGATGACGCCAGTAGCGGCAAAGCCGTCGTCCCCATGGTTATTGTTTGGTTCGGCAGCTATCGTGCTTGTGCTGGGGATTGTCATCTACTCCGGCATACATGAGCGCGCCCAGGCCGAGAGCAATCTGGGCACCAGTACCGAGCGGGCCGCCCTCCCTATCGTCAACGTAGTGGAGCCGAGCTCGGCTGGTTTGTCCCAGGAGATTGTGCTGCCGGCCAATACTCAGGCATTCAACGACACCCCCATCTATGCGCGCACAAACGGGTATCTCAAACACTGGTATGTGGATATCGGAGCTCATGTAAAGCAGGGGCAACTGCTGGCAGACATCGATACCCCGGAAGTGGATCAACAACTAGACCAGGCACGCGCAGACCTGAAGAATGCGCAGGCAAACGAGCATCTGGCAGAGATAACCGCAGCGCGGTGGCAAAACCTGCTCAAGACGAACTCGGTTTCCAAGCAGGAAACGGACCAGGCAGTAAGCGACCTCAGCGCGCGGCAGGCCTCGGTCGACTCCATGGCGGCCAACGTTCACCGGCTGGAGCAGTTGCAGTCTTTTGAGAAAGTTTATGCTCCATTCTCAGGTGTGATCACGGCGAGAAATACGGACATTGGCGCTCTGATCAATGCTGGAGCCGGCGGGGTGCCACAGGAACTGTTTCATATGGCGGCGGTCAGCAAGCTACGCGTCTACGTGGCTGTGCCGGAGGTCGACTCCCTGGCCGCGCAAACAGGCGCCAAGGCCACGCTTACCCTGGATGAGTTCCCTGGCGAAACATTCGAGGGCACGATCGTTCGCGATTCTGACTCGATTGATCCCGCTACGCGGACGCTGAACGTCGAAGTCGACGTCAACAATGCACAAGGCCGCATCAAGACCGGAGCCTATGCCTTCGTGCATCTGAAGCGCCCGCAATCTGCGCATGCTTCCGCTCCATCGCTCACCATCCCGGCTAACACTTTGCTTTTCCGGTCAGAGGGATTGCGCGTGGGGGTGGTGCGGAATGGTCACGCCGAGTTGACTCCGATCAAGGTCGGACGCGACTTTGGGGCTACGGTTGAGGTGGTAGCCGGGCTTCAGCCGACAGACCAGGTGATTGTGAACCCGTCAGATTCGCTTACCAGTGGAACTCTGGTCAAGGTGAGTACACCGGCAGCGGGAGGGTCAAAGTGAAACGGGATCTCGCTTTTGCGGTAGGGTTTTTCAGTCTATTTCTCGGTGGTTGTATGGTTGGGCCGAAATACGTCAAGCCATCGGTCCCGACGGCACCGGCATTCAAGGAACAACCTCCGCAGTCGTTCAAGGAGAGCGATGGGTGGAAACCGGCTCAGCCCGGGGATCAGGCGCTTCGCGGGAAGTGGTGGGAGATTTTTGGAGATCCGCAGCTTAATGAGCTGGAAGAAGAGGTAACCCAGTCCAACCAGGATCTCAAGGTGTCCGAGGCGCGATTCCGCCAGGCGCGGGCAACAATTCGCTTTAACCGGTCGGCGGAGTTTCCAACCATTTCTACCTCGCCGAGTATTGTCAATGAGCGATTCTCCGCGAACCAGCCTTACTTTCCGACGTCGCTGGCGAACAATGGCACGGGTGCTTTCACCTTGCCTTTTGATCTCTCGTATGAAGTCGACTTGTGGGGCAGGGTCCGCCGTACGGTGAGTGCGTCGCGCGAAGAAGCGCAGGCCAGCGCCGCGGACCTGCAGACTGCCAACCTGAGTTTGCACGCTGAATTGGCCTCTGACTATTTTGAGCTGCGTAGCGCCGATGCCCAGAAGCAACTTCTGGACGACACCGTGAAAGCCTATAGCGATGCAGTGCAACTGACGCAGAATCGCTTTGAGGGTGGGGCTGCTCCGAGATCGGATGTGGCCCAGGCGAAGACACAACTGGATGCAGCGATGGTGGCGGATACTGACATTACCGTGGCGCGAGCTCAGTTTGAACACGCGATCGCGATATTGATTGGCAAGCCTCCAGCGGAGTTTAACCTGGCTGCTGCGCCACATACTCCGCTGCACCTTCCGTCTATTCCGGTCGGTTTGCCGACGACCCTGCTGGAGCGCCGGCCCGATATCGCTGCTGGTGAGCGCCGGGTTGCCGAAGCAAACGATCAGATCGGCATTGCTCGCGCTGCATACTTTCCTTCCCTGATTATTGGCGCCACGGGGGGATTTACGGGCACGTCGATTACGAACTGGTTGAACTGGCCGAGCAGGATGTGGGCGGTGGGACCACAGTTGTCAGAGACTCTCTTCGATGCGGGACGGCGGCGGGCTACCTCTGAGTCGGCAGTTGCGAACTATGACGGGACAGTAGCCTCGTATCGCCAAACGACATTGACGGCGTTTCAAGAGGTAGAGGACAATCTTGCCGCATTGCGCATTCTGGAAACGGAGGCGCAGCAACAAGAGCAGGCTACGGCGTCGGCAGCGGATACACTGCAGTTGTTTACGAATCGATACGTGGGCGGTGTTGACAACTATTTGCAGGTGATTACTGCGCAGACGGTACTTTTGACAAATCAGCGGAATGATATCGATATTCAACGGCGGCGGATGGATGCCAGTGTTCTGCTGGTCAAGGCCATCGGCGGGGGATGGGATACCACGCAATTGCCGAGATTGTAAGATAATGTTCGCGCTGAGGGAGGCCCCTGCGAACTTGGGGCACCCGTCCTGTTACTTCGGCTTCGCGGTTGACTCAACGGTGACCGATGAAGGACTGTGGTATCCCACATCTCGCAAAAAACGAGCGAGATGTGGGGCACCCGGCATTCTCCTTAGGTTAGCGCTTATGGAGTGAAAGACCGTCCAGAACCGGAGAACTCTTTACACTCGAAGGCATTCTTCAGGCCTACACCATCGCTAGTCAACGCGGGCGGTTTCAGAATCGGGCAAAAGAACGGTAAAGATGGCGCCGTTCTCTCCATTTGCATTCTTGGACTCGACCAGTACCGTGCCCCCGTGACGTTCGGCGATCTCTTTACACACCCACAGCCCGAGTCCAGTTCCCACGTCTTTTTTCGTAGTGAAAAATGGCTCAAAAATTCGTTTGAGATTTTCCGGAGCAATCCCCGGCCCATCATCTTCGATCTTTAGCTGGATGGACTCACCGCTCGAAAGCTTTACTGGGGATGCGTCGATCTTCAACATTCCGCCGACGGGAACTGCATCGATAGCATTGGAGATGATGTTCGATACCAGTTGCTGGATCTCACCCGCTAAACCGGTGATCGGCGGGCAGACTTCGAGCGCACGTTGAACCTTGATCTGCTTGACCTGCAACTTATTCGAATACAGGGTGAGTACAGATTCGACGAGGGTCGGAATGTGCACGGATGTGGGTGAAGTTGAGTCCCGATAAAAGCCGAGCGTTTGCCGCGTGATGTGCGATACCCGCGCCAGTTCCTGTTCAGCAAGTTGTAGTTGGGCAACGACATTTTCGGACGCATCCGGGCTGGTCCTGGCAAGAAATATGAGGTTACCGATTGCTTCCAATGGGTTATTGATCTCATGGGAAACGGTGGCTGCCAGGCGGGCAGCTGCCGCAAGTTTCTCGGTGCGACGCAAGACGTCCTGGAGGCTTCTTTCCCGAGAAGCGTCATGAAAAACCAAAACGACCCCGATCAACTTGCCAGAATCATCGGTGATGGGTGCGGCACTATCTTCAATCGGTAAAAGATGCCCGTCACGGTGGCGCAAAACAGTGTGATTTGCAAGCCCAACCACGGAGCCCGATGCCAACACCTATCTCCACGGGATTGTCCACCGGGTTGTTGGTCGCTTCACTGAAGATAGGAAACACGTCAGCAATCTTCGTTCCCCGAGCCTGCTCCAGAGTTGTGCCCGTAAGGCGTTCAGCGACTGGGTTCAAGAACGAAACCCGGCCCCGATCATCGGTGGCGATGACGCCGTCTCCAATGGATGACAGGGTCACTCTGAACCATTCTTCGCTTTGACGTAGGGAAGCAGCGTCTCTCTCGCGCGTCTCCATCTCCCGGATGATGGAAAACGCCAACAGGATTATTCCCAAAGCGGCAATCCCGCTGGCTGCGTAGATACACAGGAACGTGATGCGAATGCTTTTGTGGTACGCCGTTCTCCGCAGATCGCCGATGGATGTTTCTTCCTCCTCCATTTGTTTAACCAGGGAGCGAACGTTTTCCATGATGTGGAGGCCCAGGTCAGACATGACGAACGCTTTGGCTCCCTCGGTGTTTCCCGATTGGAAGAGTGAGACGGTATGCGCCAGCTCATCGAGCTTTTGGTGAACCAGAACACGAAGATTGGCCGCCTGGGTTTGCTGTGCGGGGTTGTCGCCAATTTCAGCGTTAAGCTTTTGAAGGTGCGCATCGATCTGGGCGACAGCAAGGTTGTACGGTGCGAGGTAGTCGAGCTTGCCGGTATAAAGGTACCCGCGCTGACCGGTCTCAGCATCCTTGATCAGAGATTCGGTACTTCTTAGCTCCTGGACCACCCGGCGGCTACGACTAAACCACTCCTGGTTTCCTACCTGCGTGGCAAGTTGATGTCTGAGAACGGCAGTATTTATTGCCACAAGTACGAGGAGAATTAAGAAACCGCCGATGACCGCGAAACGTTTTTGGAATGAGCGCATGATCGGTCCGCAATAGCCCTGGACGTAGCTTATTTGCATCTAGTTGCTTGTCAAGAGGTTAGATCGGGTTCACAGCAAAGCACACGAGATGACGGGCCGAGTGATGGCGTGAAATGGCGCATAGGAACCAATGCCCCCGCAGGTATTTACGGCGCGAGGAACTTCAGCAGCTCCCGATTAAAGAGGTCGGGGACCTGCAGATGGGGTACGTGGCCGACATTGGGAAGGATGACCAGCTCGGCACCAGGAATCGTATCTGCAATGTGCTTGGCCAACTGGGGAAAGTTCTGGCCGTCCCTCTCTCCACCCAAAACCAGCGTCTTGACCTTAATGTGCGCCCAGTCATCGACGACCGGATCCAGATACGTGATCTGCTGATAAATAGAGCGCACCATGGCTAGCCGTGGCCAGTCGCCGCTGAGTGTTGGGGCGTACAAAATGCGTACATACTGCTCGTATTCCGGGTTCCAGGCATCTGGAAAGTAACGCTGGATATTGGCATAGGCGGCTTGCCAAACCTGATCCTGGGTTCGCGCCATGGTTGCTTTGTAGGCGTCCTCCGCACTGTGCCATGGTTGGCTCCAACGTACATCGGTCAGGCCGATCGGATCGTAGAGTACGACGCGCTCCGTGATATCGGGATACGAAGCCGCAAACCGGGCTGCCAGCATACCGCCCATGGAGTGTCCCACGATCGCGGCCTTTTCTATGCCGAGCGAGTGCAGCAGCGTGCGCGTGTTCATGGCCATATCGTGAAAGTTGTAAGGGATGACCGGTTTCGAGGAGCGGCCGAAGCCGATCTGATCGGGCACGACGACGCGAAAACCTGCGTTGCGCAAGGCCTCAATCGGGCCACCAAAATAGAAGCCCCCGAAATTCATTCCATGGAGCAGCACGACGGTCCGGCCGTTCGGGTGAACTGCGGGTTGAATGTCCATATACGCCATACGCACGTCCTGGCCGTAAAGCGTCAGCGGCAGATACATTACTGGATAGGGATAGGGGACGTCTTCGTAGGTGATGCTGCCCGGCTTTACATCGGCTGGAGCCTTCGTTGCGGGGTCAGATAGTGCCGGGGACTGTCCATGCATCCAGACGACTCGCCCATAGGCGAGCATCACGAGGAGGCACAGACTGCGACGTGTAGACGGTCTGAGACGTAGGCCGGGAAATAGAGCCACCATACGGAGAGACTATATCAATGGCTAGCCTGGAAAGTACGAACATACCCGCGGAATCCTTACCTCTATCGGCAGGTTCGATCTCCGCCCGCCTGGATCGGCTTCCAGCCACGCGAACGATATGGAAGTTCGTGGTCTTGTTGAGTCTCGGCTTCTTTTTTGAACTGTACGATCTGCTTTATTCCGGATATATAGCGCCAGGGCTAGTGAAGAGCGGCATTCTGACGACCACGACGGCAGGCCTCTTTGGCATGAAGGGAGTGGCGGCTTTCCTGGCTTCTTTGTTCTCAGGGCTCTTCGTAGGCACGATTGGTTGCGGGTTTCTTGCCGACCGATTTGGCCGTCGTGCGATCTTTACGTATTCGCTGCTTTTCTACACGGCCGCGAACCTGATCATGGCATTTCAGGTCACGGCAGCAGGCCTGAACTTCTGGCGTTTCATGGCTGGGCTCGGCATTGGCGTGGAGCTCGTCACCATCGGGACGTACATCTCCGAACTCGTGCCCAAACATATCCGCGGACGCGCTTTTGCCTGCGAGCAGGCGGTTGGTTTTATGGCGGTGCCTGTGGCGGCACTCCTTTCATACGTGCTGGTGCCGTACAAGCCCCTGGGGCTTGATGGGTGGCGTTGGGTGGTGATCATTGGCGCGCATGGAGCACTGTTCGTCTGGTTCATTCGGCGCGTGCTGCCGGAAAGCCCGCGATGGCTCGCGCTGAAGGGCCGGCTCGCGGAGGCCGACCGTGTGATGTCGAAGTTGGAAGAGACGGTCAGCAAAGAGTTGGGACGGCCGCTTCCCTCGCCTGCTCCTCAGTCCCAGCCTGTGAGGTCCGATCAAAGGTTCTTTGACATTTGGAAGGCACCGTATAGCAAGCGCACATGGATGATGATCATCTTTAATGTGTGCCAAACGGTTGGCTTCTACGGCTTCGCCAACTGGGTGCCGACGCTGCTGGTGAAGCAGGGCATCACGCTCACAACCAGTTTGCTGTATTCATCGATCATTGCGATTTCTGCGCCGGTGGGACCGCTGATTGGCTTGGCCATCGGCGACAAATTTGAGCGCAAGAGCGTGATCGTCGCGACCGCAGCAGCCATCGTGGTTTGCGGGCTGGCATTCAGCCAAGTTTCGAGTGGGATGCTGCTTATCGCCATGGGCGTGGGGCTAACGCTAGCAAGCAACATCATGTCTTATAGCTTTCATGCTTACCAGACGGAGCTTTTCCCAACAAGCGTCAGGTCGAGCGCGGTGGGCTTTGTTTACTCCTGGAGCCGGTTTTCGGCAATTTTCACTTCGTTTCTGATTGCTGGAGTCTTGAAGAGCTTCGGCACGGTGGGCGTGTTCAGCTTCATTGCAGCCGCAATGCTGATCGTGATGGCGGTGATTGGTTTGATGGGGCCGCGGACACGAAATCTCGCGTTGGAAGATATCTCGCGATGATAAGGAACAAATACAAGTTAGCCAAAAGATAACCTTGGATCCAAAGATAGCCCCTACCTTATCGAGTTAGATAAGGCGTGGTTAACGAGTACCTATGTACTGTGAACCACGCGATTGTGTGGCACGATGGCAACTAATTGTGTGCCTTTCCGTCTATTTTGTTGGAGCACGGCCTCCGCTCCACCACTTTTGGCGTAGCAGACCTGGTTCTGCGACATTCGTCTGTTCTGTGGCGACACTGGAGAACCATGGCCATTTCTGCTTCCCGTTCGGTGGGTATCTGTAAGACTGATGGTTTGCTGGCGCGTGTGGGTGAACTCTGCGAAATCATAAGAGCCTCCTACCTTAGCCCATTCTTCCCTCTCGTCCTTGGTTTCCAGTTGTGGCGGTATCTCAGATCACAGTTGCAAACAGGCGATCGCTCTATGCTCACGAGGTACAGCCGTTTGAGCCTGCGTGTGCTTCGCGGAGCCGCTTTCAGCGTGACTTTGATGGTGCCTGCAAAAGGATGGGCACAAGGGGACGAAACGCCGGCGAGTCTTCAAACGCCGGCCAAGACGAGTGAGACGGCAGCGGAAGTGCTAAAGCGCGAGGAGCGCCAGCGTATATTAGGCGTCGTGCCGAACTTCAATACCGTCGAGAGCTCGGCTGGGGTGCCTCCCCTCTCGGCCGGACAGAAGTTCCACCTGATGTACAAGAGCTCCGTCGATCCATTTGTTTTCGTCGCCGACGGCTTTGTCGCCGGTCTCGGTCAGGCGCGGAATACGAATCCCGGATTCGGCCAGGGAGCCCAGGGCTATTTCAAGCGCTTTGGTGCGTCCTATCTCGACACAGCCGATGGCAATCTATGGGGCAATGCTATCCTTCCGGTTATTTTTAAGGAGGACCCGCGCTATTTTCGTTTGGGCACTGGCAGCTTCACCCATCGGTTTCTGTACTCCGCCTCGACGACCGTTTGGTGTAAGCGCGACAATGGCAGCTGGGGCCCAAACTACGCGAATGTGCTGGGCAACTTCATCTCTGGCGGTATTTCCAATGCTTATTACCCTGCTTCGAATCGGGGAGTTGAGCAGACGCTCGACGGGGCAATCACGGTCACTGCAGAAGGTGTGATCGGCGCGGAATTTATCGAGTTCTGGCCTGACATTTCAAAACATCTATTCAAGAAACACCACGCGGCGCCGTAAGGAAAGTTTGAACTCAGAGGATCTGCCCGGGCCATCCAGAATGAAATGCTCGTATGCAGGCAATTCTGGGCCGAACAGAGAGCAGGTGCTGAACAGGCTGCGGAAAAATGCCAGGTTGAGAAAGAAGCCGCCCTCAGCGGCTTCTAAAGCCGGCTTCATTACCCAGTAGTTATGTACGGCGTGAAGGCCATATACTTCAGAGACTCCGAAGAAGATTTCGATGCGGCTTCATCCGGGGACGTGTTGCGAGAGATAGTTCTGGATTTCGGAAAACTCGTCCTGCGATAAGCGGAATGTCGCCGCAGGTATGACGCCCTCGATCTGTTTTGCGCTGCGCCCGCCTACGATCGCCGCGGTGATTGCAGGATGATGCAGGGTCCACGCAATGGCCACAACTCCTGCACTCACTCCGTGCCGGCTGCCGATCTTTCCGAGGAAGTCCGCCACTGCCAGATTCCGCGATAGCAGAGGTTCCTGGTAGTTCTTGGCATTCCTGCGAAAATCGTCGCTGGGAAAATTCGCAACGCGCTCCTTGCTCATGGCCCCGGTCAATAGACCGGAATGCATGGGCGCATAGTTGATAACACCGATGCTGTTCTGCTCGCAGAAGGGCAGGATGGCCGATTCCACGGCGCGATTCAACATGGAGTAGGGAGGCTGGTTCGAGGTGATCGGAGCGATCTTCATGGCGCGCTCCATCTGGTCCACGCTGAAGTTCGAAACGCCAATCCAACGAACCTTACCCTCCCTCTGCAGGTCGGCCATCACGCCCCAGGCCTCTTCGACCTCTTCATCGGGTTTGGGCCAGTGCACCTGATAGAGATCGATGGCATCCACCGCGAGGCGGCGAAGGCTGTCTTCAGCCTCGCGACGAATATGCTTGAGGTTATTGGAGACTTCGCGCTCCTCACCCCACACCAGGCCGCATTTGGTGAAGATGTATGGATGGTGGGAAGTCGTCTTGAGTGCGCGTGCGACCACCTCTTCAGAATGCCCCAGGCCATAGACGGCCGCTGTGTCAATCCAGTTAATGCCAAGTTCCAGCGCTTTATGAATCGCTGCGACGGAGTCGTTATCGTCCTGAGGTCCCCAGGAAAATTGCCAGTCACCACCACCGACGGCCCATGAACCGAACCCGATGGGTGTCAGTTCCAGGTCAGAGTTGCCGAGCTTCTTCTTATCCATGATTCTGTTTTACCAAAGAGTTGTTGAGTGTCGCAGGTTGCAGGGTTCGTTGATCGATGACAAACGGCGTGATCGCGGCCAAATCAAGATCTCCATTTGCGGAGATATTGGAAGCGAGCACGGATTGGGCAGCACTTGCCGCGGGCAAAACGGCACCCGAGCTGCTTGCGGCATTCATGACCAGATCCATGTCTTTGCTCATGAGCCGCAACGGGAATTCCGGAGAGTAGTCGTTGTTCTTTATCTTTTGGAATTTGCCCACGAACGCCGGAGGTATCACCGCAGTTTTGGATAGGACATTGAGCATGAGGTTGCGATCGAGCTTGAGATGCTCTCCGAGGGAAACTGCTTCTGCGATTGCCTGCATATCTAAACCAAGAAGAAGGTTGACGACCAGTTTCATGAGAACGCCTGAAGAGCCAGGTCCCATCAAGAACCATTGTTTAGCAATAGACTGGTAGATCGGAGCGCATTGCTCGAAGGTCTCCTGGTCGCCGCCCGCAAGCAGCGTGACGGTGCCTCCTTCGACCGCCGGCGTTGATCCGGAGACAGCCAGATCGAGGAATCTCAAGCCTTGGGTGCAAGCCTGCCGATGGAGAAGGCGGGATAGGTCCGGCGAAATGGTGCTCATTTCAAGAAAAATGCTCCCTGGCTTTGCCGCAGAGAAAACGCCGTCCTTCGCGAAATACACGGAGTGGACCGCCTCGTCGTTGGCCAGGGAAGATAGAACCACATCCGAACTGACGACGAGTTCCGGCAATGATGGGGCAATCACTACACCTTCGCGCCTCAACACACCCACCGGCCCGGGACTACGGTTCCATGCCTGAACGTTCCAGCCAGCTGAATGCAGACGATGCGTAAGCCGGCTTCCCATGAGCCCCAGACCGATGAATCCGAGCTGGACCTCGCGCTTGTCGAGATTATTTATCGGGGTGGTCATTGCGTTATCTCCTATCGAATGGATGCGCGCAAGCAGGAATCGGTGCTTGCCGACGAGTAAGGGCCAGCATGACATCGCGGCGTTACTCAGCCGCGCCAAGCAGAGTTGCGGATCACACTGCAGAAGTTGCCACGCTGGAAGCCGGGACCTTTGTCAGCAAGCACGTCTGCCTTCACGTTTCCAAAGGTGGTCTCAGGCTTGTGTTTTATGCCTTCGTAGAAGGCCTGCAGGATATCTTCCTTGAAATGAACAGTACGCGGGAATGCCTTCACGACAGCGTTGCGATCTGAGTCGGTGAAGCTGGAGTAGTCGATGCCGAGCACATCCATTTCGACGCCCGCCGTTACCAGGGCTACTACTGGATGCATGTACTGGGGGATGCCGGGCGTGGTGTGAAGTGCGATTGCTGTCCACACGAGGTCGATGTCCTGTTCGGAGATGTTGTGGGCGCGCAGGAACTCGCGCGCAGCGTTTGCACCATCGACTTCGAAACGGTCCGCATTGCTGCTGTGAGCAGGCACGAGACCCATGTCGTGGAACATAGCGCCTGCGTAGAGAAGCTCCGCATCGAACTTTAAACCACGGCGCTGCCCGGCAAGTGCGCCGAAATAGTAAACGCGGCTGGAGTGATGGAACAGCAGAGTAGTTTCCGTATCGCGGACGAACTGTGTGATTTCGTGGGCAAGTTTGCTGTCGGGAATTGTGATGCCCGAAATGAGTGCTGATGGAGAAGCCTGAGTGGATGTGGTCATGGTGTGTTCCTGCGTGATTTGCTTACATATCCACGGTAGAACTCGCGCTGTGTGAGCGCCACGACAGGAATACAGCAATTTAGGACATGGCGATCTACGAGACTGACGAACGCGCGAGCGTGCTCTTGAAGCGGCTGGCGTATTCTGCAGCAGTGACGCCGAGAACACGGAGAAAGGTGCGGCGCATCGCATCCGCGGAGTGGAAGCCGCAGGAGTCGGCTATTTCTTTGAGCCCACGAGTGGAGCTGTCGATGATCTGCTGGGCCGCTTCCACGCGCATTCGGTCGACGAACTGGCCGGGATTCATTCCGGTTTCGCGGAGGCAGACGCGGGTGAAATGACGAGGACTCATGCCAATGCGCTCGGCTAGCGATTCGACGGTGAGGGGTTCACGAAGGTGTTGGAGCATCCAAACCTGAAGCTCCCTCACCGGCTGGGAGGTGATGGCCTGGTGCGAGAGCATGTGGCTGTATTGCGCTTGTCCTCCGGGACGGACCAGGAACATGACCAGGAAACGCGCAATCCTGAGTGCGGTTTCGTGTCCGTGATCTTCTTCTACCAGTGTAAGGGAGAGATCAATGCCGGCGGTGATACCAGCCGATGTGTAGATGGAGCCGTCGCGGAGATAGATCGGCTCGGGGCGCACCACGACCTTAGGATATTCCCTGGCAAGGCGGTCGCAGAAGGTCCAGTGGGTAACGGCTTGCTTTCCGTTGAGGAGACCCGCTTCTGCGAGGAGGAATGCGCCGGTACAGATGGATGCTACACGACGAGCCTGGCTTCCGGCTTTCGCGATCCAGGCGACAAAGCTGGGATCGTAGCTGCCGCTTTCTGCGCCGGGGCCCCCGGCGATCACAAGGGTGTCGATGGGCCCCAGGACTTCCGCGGTGGGAGTCGCGTCGGCGAGGGTGACGCCGCGATTGGTCTGAAGAGTTCGAGCAAGGCCGGGGTTTGCCAGTTGAATCTCGTATCCAGGCGCGTTGGAAAAGACCTCCAATGGGCCAGTTACGTCGAGAATCTGAACAGGAGGCGGTCCGACGATGACTACTTTCCGCATACAGGTAGTTTAAGTGCGGGCACGGTCGTTAGCGTTTCTCGACGCACTCGTCGCCAGCCTCAAGCAAAAAATTGCAACCGATGAGAAACGTACACCATCCTAAAAGTGCCGAAAAACGCTGAGCCGGATTGGTAAGCACGGCTCGCTGCGGATGCCATTCCGCAGTCAAGTCATCTCCAGCATCAAAGCGGAGAAGGGACCCACCGCGATAGTGGCAGTGCTACGGCGCTGCTGCCTGTCGCGTGGTGCGTCGCGGAGACAAAGCCCTCACAGCCATGCGACGGAACATTCTTTAAAAGGAGATCGCGATGGCATCGCTTAACCACACAAACCTCACCACTTACGATGTTCCGGCCCTCAAGGAGTTCTTCAGCTCGGTTTTCGGTTTTCAGATACTGAACGAACGCGGCGATAAACTAGTTGTGCTGCGGAATTCCGATGGCTTTCTGCTGACCCTGATGTACGACAAGCGCATGACGCCAGAGCAGGGCTATCCCGGGCTTTTCCATGTTGGCTTTCTTCAGCCTACGCAAGATGCGGTGGACGTGATGTATCAAGCCTTGCGGGCTCGGAAGTATATGGCGCCCAAGCCTGGGAAACTACAACGCGGCGGACCCCCAACGTACGGTTTTTACTGTGACGCCCCTGGCGGGGTGCTGGTAGAAGTAAGCACCATGAACTTTGCCGATCCCTCCTGACCCCCCTCTGAAGCGCAGCGGGTGGGGATATGCATCCTCACCTCGCCGCGCCCATGCCCGATGACCAATTAAATGAACGCGTTCAAAAATGTGTTGCCAAGGAGCTTGGCTGCATGTAAATTGAACATGTTCAATATTTCTGACATGAGGGAGTCGACCATGTATGTGATTGCCTGCTACTTCAGCTATCTCGCCATCAGCATCGGCCTCACGATCTGGGTCGCCCGCACCCTGCAAAATAGCGGGCGCGTGTTCCTGATCGAGGCCTTCAACGGCAATGAGGAGCTTGCCGATTCCGTTAACCGTCTGCTCGTCGTAGGGTTCTACCTCATCAATGTTGGGTACATCGCGCTGGCATTGAAGACGCGTGCCCCACTGGCGACGGTCCGCGAGGTCATCGAACTGGAAAGCACCAAACTCGGGGTTGTTCTCCTTATTCTCGGTGGGATGCACTTCTTCAACATCCTGGTGCTATCGAGAATGCGCAAGAACTCAGCCCAAGGTCTGCACGCGTGATGGCAACGCCTACCCAAGCGGAGAGGAAGTCGCTCAAGTCCGAGACTACGCGCGCACGCATCCTTGAATCCGCGCTTGCTATCTTCCGCGAGCACGGATTCGAGAAGTCCACCATGCGCGAGATCGCCACGGCGGCCGGAGTGGCCGTGGGCGCGGCCTACTATTATTTTGACTCCAAGGACGCCATTGTCATGGCTTTCTACCAGCGTGCGCAGCTGGAGATGGCTCCATCGCTGGACACAATCCTCTCAGAAGAGAAGACGTTGGAGTCTCGACTCCGCGGCATCATCGGGTACAAGTTCGAATATTTCTCGCCTAATCGGGCATTGCTTGGCGCTCTTTCCGGTCACATCGATCCCACTCACGCGCTCTCCCCCTTCAGTTCGGACACCGCTGCCATCCGCGAGCAAGACATCGGGTTTTTCCAGCGTGCCGTGGAAGACTCCAGGGTCAAGCTCCCGTCGAACATTCAACCGTATCTGCCGCGCTTACTCTGGCTATACCAGATGGGCCTGATTCTCTTCTGGGTATACGATCACTCACCGAAGCAGACGCGCACCCAGATACTTTTCGACAAGACTCTGAAGATGATTCTGATTAGCCTGCGGCTAGCCGGCATGCCGTTTCTGCGCCCGATCCATCGCCTCGCCTCAGAGTTGCTTGCAGTCATCTTTAGCGAGCAGAGCATATGATCCGCTTTGAAGAGACCACTCTCATCGGCGCGCCGATCGGCCGAGTGTTTGACCTATCTCGCAGCGTCGAAGTTCATCTGCTTGCGAATGTCCATGACAACGAACAAGCCCTGGCCACCGGCGGAGTTACCACGGGACTAGTCGACCTCGGCCAGCAGGTGACCTGGCGCGCCAAACACTTTGGGTTCTGGCACAACCTCACCACCGAGACCACTGCCATGGAGGCTCCCACCTATTTCCAGGTCACCATGGTGAAGGGCATTTTCCGCTTCATGCAGGCCGACCATCGATTGCGCAGCCTGCCTTCCGGAGTCACGGAGTTGACGGACATTTTCGCTATTGCGGCTCCGCTCCCTATCCTGGGGCCAATCGCCGAAGGGCTGTTTCTGCGCCGCTACATGATGAAACTGAACCGGGAACGCAATGCGGTTATCAAACAGCTCGCTGAGTCGGACGATTGGCAACGCTATCTACCGGTACGCGGGAAGGAGCCGGTGCCATGAAGATTGTCATCCCCGGCGGCAGCGGACAGGTGGGTACCCTTCTTGCGCGGCACTTCCACCAACAGGGCCACACGCGTTACCGTGCTGAGCCGCGCCCCGAAGCCGGCTCCATGGCAGGTGATTCGCTGGGACGCTCAGACGGCAGGCGCATGGACCGCTTCGCTGGAGCAGAGCGACATCTGCATCAACCTGACCGGACGTAGCGTGAACTGCCGCTATCACACAGAGAATCGGCGCCAGATGTACGACTCGCGCATTGTTTCGACCCGGCTGCTCAACGATGTCATTGCATCGCTCCAACACCCGCCGCGACTGTGGCTGAACGCGAGCACCGCCACGATCTATCGCCACGCACTCGATCGCCCCATGGACGAGATGACGGGGGAACTCGGCGGCAACGAACCAGGTGCTCCCGACACATGGAATTTTTCCATCAGGATCGCCAAGGATTGGGAGACAGCTTTCTTCGCGGGGCAAATGCCAAATACCCGCAGGATCGCCATACGCAGCTCCATCACTTTTATTGCGGGCAAAGGTGGCGTCCTCGAGGTTCTCTCCAACCTGGTTCGCTGCGGACTTGGCGGATCGCAAGGATCGGGGACCCAATATGTTTCCTGGATTCACGAGGCTGACTTTGTGCGCGCCGTCGATTTCCTGATCGCGGATGAGACCATGACAGGACCGGTGAATATCTGCTCCCCCAATCCACTGCGAAATCGGGAGTTCATGCGCGCTCTTCGCGCTTCCTGGCGACAACCGGTGGGCGTGCCTGCGCCTGCATGGATGATCGAAATCGGCGCCTTCCTGATGCGCACGGAATCCGAACTCGTTCTCAAAAGCCGCCGGGTCATTCCGGCCAGACTCATGAACGCCGGTTTCTCCTTCACGTATCCCGAATGGCCCGTGGCGGCGCAGGATCTGGTCAAGCGATTTCGGTCGTAACACGCACACCACGCTACCTGTTGACATTCTACGTATCGGACAGCTAGCCTATATGTGGAACATCTACAGGTGAAAGATGGGTGACGGAAAGTCGGATGTTTTGCAGGGCACGCTGGATCTGATGGTGCTGAAGACCCTCGAATCGATGGGATCGCTGCACGGATACGCAATTGCCCGGCGGATTGAACAGGTCAGCGATCATACGGTGATCATGAATCAGGGGACCATCTACCCGGCGCTGCTTCGCCTGCAGCAGCGCAAGTGGATCAAGGCTGACTGGGGCATCTCTGAGACGGGCCGTCGCGCCAAGTTCTATTCGCTGAGCAAATTAGGGCGGCAAAAGATCGAAACAGAGACGGAGAACTGGGAGCGCGTTGCCACGACCATGGCGCGCTTTCTGGCGCCAT
The DNA here is from genome assembly GCA_963745725.1 of uncultured Acidobacteriaceae bacterium. GTDB lineage: Bacteria > Acidobacteriota > Terriglobia > Terriglobales > Acidobacteriaceae > PALSA-350. The sequence goes on along the minus strand of CAVUYJ010000008.1, from coordinate 66,455 downwards.
CCAGTTGAGGGGTGCACATGGATTGGATACGGATTCTGCTAAGCCGTTGCGCCGCGTTGATCCACCCACAACAGCGCGACGCGGACCTTGACGAAGAGATCCTGGCGCATATCGAACTCGCGACCGAGGAGAACAGGAAGGGCGGCATGCCGGAAGAAGAAGCGCGCACGGCGGCGCTGCGTTCCTTCGGCGGCGTGACGCAGACGCGGGAGCGTTACCGGATGAAGAGAGGGCTGCCGTTCCTGGAAACGCTCGCCAGGGATGGCCGATATGCGCTGCGACAGTTGCGTAAGTCTCCAGGCTTTACCGTCACCGCGATCCTGACGTTGGCAGTGGGCATCGGCGGCATGACGGCGGTGTTTTCGGTGGTCGAGGCGGTTTTGCTGCGCCCGCTACCCTTCAGGGATTCGTCGCAGCTCGTCAGCCTGCATGAATGGATTCGCGAAGATCCGCATGAGTTCAACGTGACGGCGCCTGACATTCTGATTTTCCAGCGCGAAAGCAAGGCTTTCTCCGGGGAAGGCGGGTATATCTCCGCCGGCTACGACGTGACGGGCGCAGGTGCGCCATTCCATGCAGCGGCAGAAAGAGTGAGCGCTTCGGTATTTCCCGTTCTTGGGATCGATCCACTCCTGGGCCGAACATTCACACCAGAAGAAGATACAAATGCTGCTCCGGTGACGGTGATCAGCTATGCGTTTTGGCGAGAGAAGCTTCAGAGCGATCCAAGCGCAGTGGGCAGGACGATCGATCTCGATCGGCGTCCCTACACCGTGATCGGAGTCATGCCGCAGAGCTTCGAATTTCCGCTGGATGCGGGCCGCTTGAGCCATCGCGATCTGTGGGTCCCCTTGAGCCTGACACCGGTCGAAAAGAATTCCGAAGGGGAGAACTACGACTACGGATTGGTGGCTCGCATCCGGCCAGGTGTGAGCCCAGCGCAGGCACAGTTCGACATTGACCGGGTAATCACGGGGATTCAACCAGGATACACAGTGGTCGCCAACCTGCACCTGAAGGGATATTTCAGAACGCTCAAGGAAGAGACCGTGCGCAAGGCACGCCCGCTGCTGAACGTACTGCTTGGGGCTGTCAGCCTGATCCTGCTGATTGCCTGCGTAAACATCGCGAACCTGTTGCTGGTGCGCGCAGCCGGGCGGAAGCGAGAGCTCGGGGTGCGCTTGGCGTTGGGCGCGGCACGGCGCATCGTGTTGCGGCAGTTATTGACCGAGAGTCTGCTGCTGAGTGCAATTGGCGGAGTGCTGGGTATTGCGCTCGCAACAGTGTTGGTGCGTGCTGCCGCTGTTGCGCTGCCGGACTCGCTGCCCAGGTTGAGTGAAATCGCAATCGGATGGCCTCTGTTTGCGGCTGCGCTGGCATTCGTTGGTGTGACCGGCGTGCTTTGCGGAATTGTGCCGGCCTGGGCAGGCATGCGTACCAATGTTCTTGATTCGTTGCGCGACGGTGGCCAAATGGCGGGGATGGGCCGCGCCCGGCATAGGCTGCAGAGCACCCTGGTTACACTTGAGATCGCGTTGGCAATGCTGTTGCTTGTGGCATCCGGGCTGTTGTTGCGAAGTTTGGCGAAGATGCTGGAAACCGACCCAGGCTTTCAGCCGCAACATGTCCTGACAGCATCTCTGTCGCTGCCAATACACGACTACCCCACGCAGCAGAAGGTGGATGAGTTCTACTCGGAGCTGCAAGGGAAAATCGAACTCTTGCCTGGAGTGAAGAGTGTAGGCTTCTCTTCCAACATTCCGATTGTCGGCCAGAATGGCGGTCTGCTGATCACGCCCGAAGGCCATGTGAGATCGGCCGGCGAGGGCTACCTCATTGCTTCCTCCTATCTTGTCCAGGGAGACTATTTTCAGACGCTCAAGATTCCGCTGATCCGAGGCCGCGTGTTTGGACCTCGTGATGAGCAGGCGGGCGCCCCATTGGTGGCCATTATCAGCCAGTCGTTTGCCGCAACGTATTTCCGGGGAAAGGACCCGATTGGTGCGCGAATGAAGATCGGCGACAAATTTGATGGCCCGATGCCTGCAATCACGGTCGTGGGTGTCGTTGGAGATATTAAACAAGGGGCGCTTGATCAGGCGACCGTGGTGCAGATCTATCAACCAGTTTCACGAGCTGCCGCGGCCCTGGGGCCGATGGCGGCGATGTTAGGTGTGGCGGGCAATATGGATGTTTTGATACGGACCGATGGCGATCCAACGCAGCTCGCGGCAACCTTGGCTAAAATTGTCCATCAGCTCGATCCGTTGCTGGTGATCTCGAATATGCGCACGATGGATGAGATTGTTGCAGCGACCGAGTCCTCGCGCCGGTTTAACACAGCGATTTTGTCGGCGTTTGCCGGAATCGCGCTGGTGCTGGCCTTGCTCGGAGTGTATGGAGTACTTGCCTATGGGGTTACGCAGCAAACGCGCGAGACTGCGATACGCATGGCTTTGGGGGCCTCACGCGGAGTCGTGTTGCTGCGCACGTTGCGCTATGCGTTGGCCGTTGCGACAGCGGGAGTGGCCTGCGGGCTGATTGTCTCCGTCGGACTCACGCGGTTTCTTTCGAGTCTGCTCTATGGCGTAAAGCCGCTCGACTGGGTGACGATTGCTGGTACGCTCGTTGTGCTGTTCGCCTGTTGCGCATTGGCGGGCTTTTGGCCTGCAAGGCGCGCCGCATCGATCGATCCGATGCAAGCCTTACGGACAGAGTAGGAGCCAAAGGCGATGAAACGGCCTTGCGCGATTGAGGCGAGAAGATTCTCAGATTTGCCGTATAGCCTATACAAGTGGACCCTGCTTACGTTGGTCGCAGCCCTCGCTTTAGCCTTTCACGATGCGTTGCGTGCACAAACCCCCGCAGTCCATCGGTGTTTCGAAGTGCGGACTCATCGCATGGATGTGGATGTCGATGGAGCCCCGAACGCCTACGGCCCACCTGGCAAGCCGACGCTCGACGTCCTTCTAAATGCGCACTACCTGGAGCGGGGCGATCAGGCGATCGTGGGCTACCTCTTGGACGACCGGTACAAACCCATCCTGCAAGGCCCGAAGGATCCGTTTCCTGGCTACTACATCTCACAGACGGCTTTCGCGGACGTAGCTAATCCCAACGAGCGTGATCCACGGTCCTACGTCGATGCCCGAAATATCAACTATGTGGTGCGTGGCGACGGGGCTCGCCGGCGGGGCGTAAAGGTAGGCGACTTCGTGGCCGTATATTCAGAGCGGAGCCAAAGGGCCGTCTTCGCCATCGTCGGCGATACCGGCAACCCTACCGGAGACGAAGGCTCTCTGCATCTGCTACAGGAACTCGGCTATCCGTTTCACGACGGCCGGAGCGGCTCAGTCACTCGGCCCGAGATTATCGTGCGGTTTTTTCCTAACTCGAACCCGAAGCACATGTTCTTCTTTACCCAGGGCGCACTCGATGTAGCCGCTACGAAGCTCGGCCTCGACCGCGACTTCTCCGATCTTGATGGGATGAAACCAGTTCGCGCGGGCGCCGCCTGTCAGTGATTGCGGGAGCTGGTTGCAGCCGGTCGAGTGGAAGGTGGGATACACCCGTGAGGCGAACGGCTACAACTACAATTTTGGCCTTTGCCTCCCAAGGCGCATGGTGAATTCCAATAGAAACGATATGCTCTTTTCAAGCAGCGATTCTCCAAACCCTCAACGAGCCTTTCGGGGGATGGGCTCGATGAGGAATAAGGAGAGTCGCTGTAATAGAAGTGGTTGCCTTACTTGCGGTTCGCAGCAAATGATTTCTTGGATCTGCCAAGTTACTCTCGTCTTACGTTCTTCCCGATCTTGATTACGCACACTGAATGACTCTAACGATGCATTACCTTCGCCCTACCAGGTCACCCTGGTAGGGTTTTCCTTTTCCGTGCCAGCATCTTCGCGACGATTTCGCCCGACATTGCAAATGCGGCACCGTCCGGTTTCCTCTGGCCGCCGGTAGGCGATACAGAAACGTGCCGGGTACACCAGTTATGCTTAAAGCAGTCATGTATGAGCTGAGATGGCTGACGAGGATGCTGCTTGCCGAAGAATCTGCTGCCGATTGAGACCATTGCCTCCAAGTTGGATCTACCCCCGGAACTTTACGAGAAGCGCAGCCCGGTCAGCGCCAAGTTGAGCCTCGAGCTGCTGGACGATCCACGATTTAACCGCGGCGGCAAGCTGATCCTGGTGACGGCGACGACGCCTACGGTGTTAGGCGAAGGCAAGACCGTGACCTCGATCGGCCTGGCGCAAGGACTGGAGAAGATCGGCAAACGCGCGATCGTTTGTTCCCGTGAGCCCTCCCTGGGGCCGGTGTTTGGCATGAAGGGCGGCGCGGCGGGCGGAGGACGCTCGCAGGTCGAGCCCGCCGAGAAGATCAATCTGCACTTCCACGGAGACTTTCATGCGATCGCCTCCGCGCACAATCTTTTAGCCGCCCTGATTGACGCGCACTTGTTTCACGGCAACGAGCTCGATCTTGATCCTGGCGGCATCACTTGGCCACGCACCCTGGACATGAACGACCGTGCGCTCAGGAAGATCACCTTGAGCGTGACAGCGGGCCGGCAACGTGACGGCAGCAATCGTCCCAGTGGTTTTCTGATTACAGCCGCGTCGGAGATCATGGCCATCCTGGCGCTGGCTGCCAATCGCGAGGATCTGCGTACGCGCCTGGCGCGCATCGTGGTCGGCCAGAACCGCAGCGGGCAGCCGGTGCGGGCAGCCGATCTGCAAGCCACTGGGCCGATGATGGCCCTGCTGAGTGAGGCACTGCTCCCCAACCTTGTACAGACCACTGAGGGAACGCCTGCGTTGGTGCATTGTGGTCCCTTTGGAAACATCGCCCATGGGACCAGCTCAGTCCTCTCTCAGCGCATGGGGATGGCGTTGGCGGACTACGTGGTCAACGAAGCAGGCTTCGCCTCGGACCTAGGCTTTGAGAAATACATGGACCTGGTGAGTCCGCTCTCGGGCATTCAGCCGGCAGCCGGCGTGCTGGTGACCACGGTACAGAGTCTCAAGCAGCAGGGTGCGGGTGATTTCGAGGCTGGCTTTGCCAATCTCGATAAGCACATATCCATCGTCCGCGGCTTTGGACTGCCCGCGGTCGTGGCCATCAACCGCTTCCCCAACGATACGGAGGCGGAGCTTACTGCTCTGAAGACGTTTTGCGAAGCGAGGGGAGCGGCGTTTGAGCTTTCAGAGGCCTTTGCCAAGGGTGGCGAAGGAGCGGCTGCGCTGGCGCGAAAAGTCGTCGAAGTGATCGATGCTCACTCGAATATCTCGCTGACGCGTACGTACGCGATGAAGGATCCAGCAATAGAAAAAATCACCAAGGTGGCCCAAATCATCTATGGAGCAGAGGGCATAGAACTGAGCGAGCTCGCAAAAGAGAACCTCGCCCGATTTACGCGTTGGGGGTTTGGCGAGCTTCCGGTCTGCATCGCCAAGACGCAATACTCGCTGAGTGACGATCCCAAGCGGATGGGCGCCCCCACGGGCTGGACGCTGCATGTAACCGACATTAGTCTCTCCGCAGGCGCCGGATTTCTAGTGGTGATCGCGGGCTCCATGATGCTCATGCCAGGCCTGCCAAAAGCCTCGCGCGCACTCACCATCGATGTGGACGAGGACGGTGAGATTATAGGCATGTAGCCAGGATCTCATCGAGTGGCAACGGTATGAAAGCGCGCCACCTGAAGGAGCTTGATGACGAGTCGAACGGCATTAGTGGCCGGGGCAACGGGCATCGTGGGTCTGAACCTGGCAACACACCTTGCAGGTCAACGGGACTGGAGAGTGTATGGCCTTGCACGTAATCCGTCCGCTAGTGAAGGAGTTCAGCCTGTTGCGGCAGACCTGCTCGATCCTGACACGCTCCGCAGCGCGCTGAGAGGGATTTTACCAACGCATGTCTTCCTCACCAGTTGGCTCCGGCAACCGACGGAAGCCGAAAATATAAAAGTCAACAGCGCCATGGTGCGCAATTTACTGGAGGCCCTCTCCAGCATTGGTTCGGTCAAGCATGTTGCGCTGGTTACAGGCCTAAAGCACTACCTTGGGCCATTCGAGAACTACGGCAAGGGCAAATTGCCGCCCACCCCATTCCGCGAAGAACAGGCCAGGCTTCCAGTCGAGAACTTTTACTATGCTCAGGAGGATGAGGTCTTCGCTGCTGCCCAGCGAGATGGCTTTACCTGGAGTGTGCACCGTCCGCACACGATTATCGGATACGCGGTAGGAAACGCGATGAATATGGGCGTTACGCTTGCCACCTTTGCAAGTATCTGCCGTGAGACAGGCCGGCCTTTCCTCTTTCCCGGTTCCGCCGTGCAGTGGAGTAGCCTCACGGATATGACCGATGCGCGTTTACTTGCGCGACATCTGCAATGGGCATCCACCACACCTGCGGCGGCAAACGAAGCGTTCAATGTTGTCAATGGCGATGTCTTTCGCTGGAGTTGGATGTGGGAGCGAATTGCGCAGTGGTTTGGAGTGGAACCCGCGGAGTTTCCGCGCGAAGGCACACCGCTCGAATTACAACTGGCCGATGCCGGGCCTATCTGGGCTGAGATCGCGCGCAAACACAAACTAGTGCAGCCTGATCTAAAGGTACTCTCGTCCGCATGGCACACGGACGCCGATCTCGGCCGCCCGATCGAGGTGCTGACCGATATGAGTAAGAGCCGCAAGCTTGGTTTTCTTGATTACCAGGCGACCAGTGACAGCTTCTTCGATCTGTTCTCGAGGCTGCGCGGGGAGAACCTTATCCCCTGATGGGCGCCAGTGGGGCTCCGGCAGCCCTTTCCCTATCGTCGTGTACTCTCGAACTGCGGAGGAATGTGTCTGGCTTATGCCCAATTCCAATGTTCCTCGTTTTAATCGAGAGTTGCGTTCTCTGCTTAGGACCTTTGGCATTTTAGTGTTGGGTTTCCACACGATTGTGGCGAAGGCAGAAATCTCCGCTCAGGACGTGTTGCAGCACTTCTATCGAGCCGCCGGTGGAAGTGCGTGGCAGCGCTTCGAAGAGTGCGGCTCGGTGGGTACCGTCGCCTTATTGCGGAGGACTGGAACCATTCGCTCCATCGAGAACCTGCGGAGCGGCGGCAACAGAGCTGACGTGGAAATCTCTGCGCTGGACATCAAGCAGGCTGACGGCACCGATCCGATACAGAACTGGCATCAGAATGCTGCGGGAGACATTCAGCTTTCCCATCCGAACGATCCCGTCAGCATCGACGACCGCTACCTAACCAGCCGTGGATACTGGCGGAAGGACTTCGGCGGTGCAGCGGTCACGGTGCTCGGCCCGCATACGGAAGGCTCCGTTACCTGGGACCTGCTGCAGTTCAAGGTACCGGGTGGAAAGGGTTTTACACTTTGGATCAATCGCAAAACGGGCATGCTCGAACGTGTGGAAGGCAGCATTACGAAGCAGCTCAGCGATTATCGCTCTGTCAGTGGTGTGCTGCTGCCTTTTATCGAGAAGAAGCCGGTTGATAACGGCGAGCTTACCATCACCTATGCCACCCGAACTCTGCGCAAGCACCTGGACAAGACCGCATTCGCCGTCCCTTTCCGCCAAGACTACCAAATGCCGCGTTCCGGTGAGGTGACGATATCCGCCGAGGGTGGATTAATCCTGCGAACAACGATTAACGGCAAAGGACCATTCCAGACGCTTTTCGATACCGGGTCGGTGAACTTCATGTCCGAGAGCTTCGCTCATCGGCTCGGACTCAAGACGGATACACAGGGGCTCCAATTCGGCACGTCTAGTCCAGCAAATATCCAGGTGCATAAGGTCCTCGTAGACAGCTTGCAGATCGGCGATCTTGTGGTTCGGGATCAGATCTTTTATACGGGGGCTCTGCCCGAGAACAATGGCACCCCCGTTCTCATTGTCGGATACGAGCTGCTGCGCCGCTTCGCGGTCAGGGTCGATTACGAGCATCAAAGCCTCACCTTTTACGATGGTCCGCGCTTTCACTACTCCGGCTCTGGTACCGCGGTGCCGCTCGAGATCCAGGGGAATGGCGACGGTCTGTTTGTGGAGGCTACCATCGGCACGGCGTCGGGGCGTTTTCTTCTTGATACCGGCAACGAGTTTGGTTTCTCACTGACCACGCGCTTTACCAAAGAGAACGGGCTCGTCGATGTATTGGGCGCGCATTTTCTTGGTTATAACGGACGTGGCTTTGGTGGGCCTTCCCCCGAAGCCTACCTGGCTCGAGTAACCAACATGCATATCGGCAGCATTTCCGCTCCAAGCGTCATTGCCCACCTTACTACAGACCCGTCGGACAAATCGGAACTGGCGGGTAACATTGGGCAGAGTATTCTCGGCAAATTCACCGAAGTCTTCGACTGCATGCGCGGTACGGTCTATTTCGAAAGGACGAAAGACTCTGATCGGCGGGAGGTCTTCAACGGTGCAGGTCTCATCTTCGATTCCTTTGGGCATGGGTTGCAGGTAATGACGGTTTTACCCAACGGGCCTGGAGCGCAGGCTGGCTTGCACACTGGCGACGTGATCACAGCTGTCGACGGCAAAGCGCCAAGCGATGAAGTAAACTCACCACCGTTCCTTCAGCCGCCGGGCACTGAACTTCGCCTTACCGTCCAGCACGGAAGTGAAACACGCGAAGTGAATGTGGTGCTGAAAGAAATCCTTTGAAGAGCCCAGCCATGGATTTCCTCTTTAGGCGTTTGTCATCGCGGGGGCGGATGCAGGCATGCTCAGAATGACCCGAGTGCCTTTCCCGGGGTGGCTCACAATTTCCACCTTGCCACCGTGAAGCAGCATGATGCCCTGCACGATCGCCAGCCCGAGGCCGGTGCCCCCAGAGGCTTGTGAACGTGATGGATCCACACGGAAGAAACGATCAAATACCCGGGGCAGTGCCTCGGGCGGAATACCGATGCCTGTATCGCTGACCTCGATCCGAACCAGGGCACTTTCGGAGGTGGCCGCCATCACCACCGATCCGCCCGATAGTGTGTGCGCTACCGCGTTCGAGACCAGGTTTCCTACCGCCCGCTGCATGAGCGTCCTGTCGAGTTCCGCAATCACCGGCTCATCGCTGAATCTGGTGCTCAAGGAGATTCCGCCATCGGCAGCAGAAGCTTCGTAATACTCCTGCACACCATCCAGCAACTCGGCTACGTCGACCCGTTCGCGACGCAAATGCGCCAAAGGACTTTCTGCACGGGCAAGGAACAGGAGGTTGCCGATCAACTCCGACAGGCGCACGGCTTCTTCCAGAGACGACTCCAACGCATCCCGGTATTCGTCAATGGTGCGAGCACGCGCCAAGGCAACTTCGGCTTCACCGCGGATGTTGTTTACAGGAGTGCGCAGGTCATGAGCAATGTCTGCAGAGAATCTGGATATTCGATCGAAGGAACCTTCCAACCGATCGAGCATCTCGTTGAAGGTGCCGGCCAGCGATGCAAGCTCGAAGGGATAACCCTCCGTGAGAATTCGCTCCCCCAGGTGGGTGGAGCTGATGCGCCTCGCGGTCGCTGCCATTTCTTCGACCGGCCGAATGCCCTGACGCGCGATCTGATAGCCAACCAGGGGGAAAATCGCCAGCGTCCCCAGTATGATCACCCAGAACACCAAGCGAAAGCGCGCCAGGAATTCTTCTTTCTGCGAAACATCGATGGCAATCTGAATCGTGTAGGCATGGGTAAGAGGCGAGCCGACCGGCGCTACGGAAGTGGTAACGCGAAAGGATTGTCCGTGGCTCCCCTTCATGGGGACCGCCACATCGGGACGGCCTCGTGTCCGTTGGGTTAACTGCGAAAGATCCAGTTCTTCTGCCATGCCGGGCGTCGCCAGTAATGGCACATTTCGCTCATCAAGCAGACGAATATAGAAATGTTCATATCGCCGTGCGGCCGTTTCCAGCTCAACTTCCTCCCGCAACGCGTCCTGGTCGTCAGGGCGTTCCCGCAGCATCGTGCGCAGCACGTTCACCTTGTCGCCCAGGAACAACTCCGTACTTTTCTCCAATTCCGAAAGCAGCACGAGGTAAAGGCTGGCCGTGGCTAAAATGACCAGAATCAGGCCTGCGAGCGCGTACCCGGCGGTTAACCGGAAGGCCAACGTTCGCCACAGCCGCGATATCGGCGTGAGGCTACGAGCCAGCTTCCAGCACATAGCCGGCGCCGCGAATGGTCTGGATAAGTTTGTGAGGGAAAGGGTCGTCGACCTTGCTGCGGAGTCTCCTGACGTTGACGTCCACGACATTGGTGTCGCTGTCGAAGTTCATGTCCCAGACCGCTTCGGCGATCAGAGTCCTCGACAGGACTTCGCCGGCACGCCGCGCGAGGAGAGAGAGCAGCAGGAATTCTTTCGAAGTCAACTCCAGGCGCTGGCCGGCTCGCGTCGCACGATGGCGCAGCAGATCAATTTCCAGATCGGCCATACGGATCGTATCCTGGGGGCGAGAGGGGGTTCTGCGCAACAACGAGCGCACCCGAGCCAATAATTCAGAGAAGGCGAACGGCTTCACCAGGTAGTCGTCGGCGCCCAGTTCGAATCCTCTCACGCGCTCGTGGATCGCGTCTCGGGCGGTCAGCAAGAGGACCTGGGTCGCCCGGTCTGCCTGACGCAAGCAAGTCAAAACCTGCCAACCGTCGAGGCTGGGCAGCATTACGTCCAAAATGATCAAGTCGAAGTCCACATCCTGCGCCAACTGCAGCCCGTCCAAGCCATTTGTCGCCACATCGACGACAAACCCCGCTTCTCCCAGGCCCTTTTTCAGAAACCTGGTGGTCTTGGCTTCATCGTCTACGACCAGAATTCTCATTACGATCCAAACCTGCCTGGGCCATCGTCTCTCTCTCGCTACCACGCGCGACTGAGAGGTTCGGGGCCGGCACGAAATGTAACAACTCCAGACTTATAATGCGGGATTGTTAATGCTTGATGGGATTGCATTGACGGGAGATAAATTTATCGACGGGTTCAATCAACACCGGTTTTGTTCACTCCACTGAAAATAATGAAAGAATCCATCTCGGTCACAGAACTTTACCTAGGCATTACGATTTTGTAATCAGGCCGTGAGACTCTTACGGATCTGATATTGTGTTTCCACTCCAAAATCATTGGGATTGCAGAATTCGTCAAGAGCTCCGTGGGAGTTCGAGCTAGATCCGCTTCAGTCACCGATTGCAATTTTTGCTTTTCGAGGCCAACATGCAAAAGTTCAGCTTTTTGTTCTCTCCGTCTGTGTTGATCGTCTCCACACTTTTGTCTCTCTCGTGTGCAATCCCAGGCATCGCGCAAGTGGATCGCAGCGCTTTGACCGGCACGGTGACTGATCCGGCGGGTAGGCTGCTGGGGAAAGCACACATCACTGTCGTGGAGAACTCGACCCAGCTGCGGCGTGAAGGGGAATCAGACGCCGAGGGAAGATATGACATTCCTGAGCTTCCGGTGGGGAGATACACGATCACGTTCGATCATCCCGGCTTCAAGACTCTGACGTTCCTCGATGTGGAGCAGGTGGTCGGAAGGACGCGCACCCTGGATGCGGCCTTGCAGATATCGGGCGGCGAGGAGCGCGTGGAAATCTCGGTCGCTTCGGAACTGATAGACCGCAACAGCAGTGCGGTGACGGGCCTGATCGAGAGAAAGCAGGCCGACGAACTGCCGCTGAACGGCCGCAACTGGGCGTCGCTGACGGCATACGTCCCCGGCGCCATCGACACCGGTGGCAGCAACCAGCGGTCGATCCGGTTCGCCGGACGTGGCCTTGACGACAGCAACTTCACCTATGACGGTGTGGACGCGACCAACGTCGCGAATCAGACGCAGCGCGCCTGGGCACGGCTCTCCATTCCGCTGGACGCGATCGCAGAGTTCCGGGTCGATACGCTACTGGCAACCGCCGAGGAAGGCGCGACCGGCGGTGCTCAACTCGCTGTTATTTCGCCTTCGGGGACTAACCGTCTCCACGGACGTCTCTTTGAGTTCTTGCGTAATAACTACTTCGACGCGCCCGAGCCCACCTGGGCGTCCAACGGCGAATCGCAACAGCCGTTTCGTTTGAATCAGTTCGGCGGATCGGTGGGCGGACCCGTCGTGCACGACAAGACCTTCTTCTATCTAGCTTCTGAAGCCTACCGCCAAGTCTGGGGCTATCCGGTTAGCGGGGATGTGCCGAGCGCGGCTTTCAAGGCATCCATTCCGAGTTCATCCCCGGTCTACGGGATCGTAAATGCCTACCCGGGCGCAGGTCCAAAAACATTTCTGACGCCCTATACGCCGGCAAACGACCCGGGTGACCCGAACTACGCGAGCTATGACCTGCTGACCTGCTCATGCACGCAGGTGGTGAACGAGAACTCGGCGATGCTGCGGCTCGACCATCATTTTTCATCCCGAACCACCGGCTTCATGCGCTTCAATTACGACCGTTCCGTCAATACGCAGCCGGTTTCGGCTGCCGCAACAGACTTGCAGCAGAGGGTGACCACGCCGGTCAATGGCGTGCTCGAATTACTTCACCTCTTCAGTCCCACACTCACGAACGAGGCCAAGTTTGGATACAATCGCGCCACCTCCAACACCTACAACTCCAGTAAAACGGATTCCATCTATCAGATTGCAATTTCCACGGGCCCTGGGCCGGGATTCGGCGCCCAGAACTACGACTACAACACCATCTACGTGGGCAACACATTTTCCGGGATCGACAACCTCACTTGGCTCCACGGCCGGCATACCCTCAAAGCCGGAGTAGAAATCCGGCGCGTGCAATTGAACCAGCACTACGGGGAACACGGAACAGTCACGTTTTCCTCGCTGCAGCAGCTGGCAGCGAATAAGGTGGCGAAAGCCAGTCTGTCGGGTGCTCTGCCGGTCAACGATTTGCGGAAGTACGACATCATCGGCTACGTCCAGGACGAGTTCAAGGTGGGGCCGAACTTCACCCTGAACCTGGGCGCGCGGTACACCGTATTCCAGCTATTCCACGAGGCGCACGGGAAGGCCAACCCCTTCGACTTCGACACCTGCGGGCCTCAGGGATACTGCGGAGTGGGCGCCAGCTTCGGCCAGCAAAACTATGGCGACTTTGATCCGCGCGTAGGCCTCGTCTGGTCGCCTTTGCAGGACAGAAAGACGATTGTTCGCGCCGGATTCGGAACCTACCACGAAGATGGCCAGCTGGACGATCAGAATCTGCCCGCCAAGAACGAAATCCCTTCCTACTCGGTTAAGAACGTGACCTATCCCGTCGACCCTTATTTCACCGGATCCGGAACCATCTCCCCCAATGCCGAACAACGGAACCGCAAGGACACGTATGTTGAGCAGTGGGTCTTCTCCATGCAGCGCGAGTTGCCTGCGAACGTCGTGGGCACGGTCTCCTACCTGGGAAGCCATGGCGTGCATCTGCTGGAAACCAATGTGGTGAACCTCATCGATCCGGCCACTGGGGTTGCACAATATCCGGCCTTCGCTCCTGCTATCGGCTGGCGCGGCTCAATCGGCGCGAGCTCCTACAATGGCCTCTCCGTGTCAGTGCGGCGGCCGTTCTCGAACGGGCTCCTGGTAGCGGCAAATTACGCGTATACGCACGAGATCGACAACGGCTCCAACGGCAGCGGCGACGGCGACGAGATATCGCCGCAGAACGCATTTTGCCTGGCCTGCGAATGGGCCAGCGGCGCCTGGGACGCCACTCATGTGGTGAACGGCAACGCGGTCTACGAACTTCCCTTTGGCCTGGGCAAGCCGATGCTGAACCATCGCGGCATTAGCAGCACCATCGCGGGGAACTGGCAAATGACCACGACGGCACTGGCTCGCACCGGCTTTCCCGTCAATGTGCTTTTGCCCAGCAGCTACGTCGCACCCGATGGGAACTCTGGCACGCAGCGACCTGATCTGGTTCGAGGGGTGCCTCTTACTCCGCCAGGGGGCAGGAATGTCGCGCACTGGATCAATCCCGCAGCGTTTGCTTCTCCGGCGGGAGAATTCGGTGACGCGCCGCGTAACCTCTTTCGCGGGCCGGGCACGTGGCAGATCGACATGGGCGTCGCCAAAACGTTTCCAATTGCAGAGCGCATGCAGTTGGAATTCCGCTCCGAGTTCTACAACATCTTCAATCACCCGCAGCTAGGTCAGCCGCAGGCCTCTTTCAACCCATCGAAGCCCGCGGGGTTCGGCAGCATCATCAATACGGTGAACCTGAACACGGCCATCGTATCGCCGATCACCCCCGTGGGCTCGGGAACGCCGCGCGAGATCCAGTTCGCGGTGCGGCTGGATTTTTAACAAGGCATGCGGTCGCGGCAAGCAAGACGGGATAATGGCCTGCGAAATATGAAAAAACGATTGTTTCTGGGTTTGCTCCTGGCGCTGCTTTTGGCCCCTGCTGGTATCTGCTCGCCACCGAGCCCGAATTTCTCTGGAACATGGAAACAGAGCAACGAACGAAGTGTGCCCAAGCGGGTGGGCGATGTCATCCTGCACATCGAGCATCGCGAGCCGGATTTGACTGTGGAGACGACTGCTCTCCGTGTTTCCGGGGTGCCCCGGCACGCTGTACAGCGCTACAGCACAGACGGCAAGACATCTGTGTCCACCGGGGCTGACGGGGATGAGTTCCATACTTCCATCGTTTGGAACGGCCAAAGCCTGGTCTTTTCTGTAGAAGAACACGAGGATGGCCGCATCATCCTTTCCAAGGAGACGTGGACACTGATTGAAAACGGCGCCGGGCTCGAGAGATGCAGGGAGCGCAATGGGACCCAGGATCGAGCTGGAAAAGAGACAATTATCTATCTCCGGGAAACGCCGAATCCTTAGACACATGATTCTTCACAGCCCTTGGCCGAGGGTTGCTCACATACCCTCCCTTAGTCAAGAGTGGGCTCTGGCTACAAAACCAGGGTTCAGCAGGACCTGTTTGTTGTACCTGATCGTGTTTCCTTCGAGGTCGATGACCGAGCCACCCGCTTCCTCAAGAATGCACTGGGCCGCGGCGGTGTCCCACTCCATGGTGGGGCCATTGCGCGGATAAACATCGGCAGCACCCTCAGCAATCAGACAAAACTTCAGCGAACTGCCCATGACTATTGGTTCGCCGCCTTTCGTTTGGTCTATGAAGTGGCTGAGAGTTTTCTCCTCCGAAGCATGGTGCCGACTGACTACGAAGCGCGTACTTCCGGTTGTCGCCGGCGCGACTTTTATCGGCATGGTGACCTTACCGTCGGTTCTGTACGAGCCAGCTCCACGAGCGGCAAAATACAACTTATCAATCACCGGCGCATACACCACTCCAAGAATAGGCCGGTCCTCCTCGATCAGGGCGATGTTGACGGTGAACTCGCCAGTACGATGGAGGAATTCCTTCGTGCCATCGAGTGGATCGATCATCCAAAAATGTCCCCAGGATTTCCGCTCGTCGAAGGGAATCTCGACGGACTCTTCTGACAAGACGGGCCAATGGGGCTCTATCCGGGCAAGCCCGGACTCAAGGATACGGTGAGACAAAAGATCGGCCTTAGTCACCGGCGAGTGATCCAACTTATACTGCACTCCTGGATTTGGGTGCCCATAAATGGCCAATATGGTGCGTCCGGATTCACATGCGAGAGCAGTGACACGCGGCAACAATTCCGTCAGCCACTTACAAGCGTAGGGATTGTCCATTTGAGCTCTCGCCTTCAGCGGCATTGTGGAGTGCTTTGGAGTCCAGGTAAAGAAGAATGAGATCGACGCATTCGTCCGGGCTTTTCGCAACCGTGTCAAGACGAATCTCAGGAGCCTCCGGTGGCTCGTAGATGCTGTCGATCCCGGTGAAGTTTACCAACTCGCCGCGGCGGGCTTTGGCGTAAAGTCCCTTGGGGTCACGACGCTCACACTCTTCGAGCGAAGCATCGATATGGATTTCTACAAATTCGTCCGGCTTAAACCGAGAACGGGCGCGGTCGCGTTCTGCGCGATAGGGGCTGATGAAGGCGACGATCACCACGAGACCCGCGTCCACGAACAAGCAGGCAACTTCCATGGCCCGGCGAATATTCTCCACGCGGTCAGCCTCGGAGAATCCCAGGTCCCGGTTGAGTCCTCGGCGTACGTTGTCGCCATCGAGAACATACGTATGTCTGCCGGAAGCGAACAGTTGCTTTTCGAGGAGGGTCGCAATCGTCGATTTGCCCGCGCCTGATAAACCGGTTAACCACAAGCAAAACGGCTTTTGCAGCTTCTGGCGGGCGCGGGCGTCTTTGTCGATGTCTAAAACCTGGCGGCGGATGTCGGCGGCATGTTGGAGAGCGAATTCGATCATTCCGGCTCCAATCGTCTGATCTGTCGATCGAAGAAAAAGCCCTTTCCCCGGATTGGTGGGGAAAGGGCGGTTGTAGGGAGGAAGTTGTTCAGTCGTCCAGATCCTCACCCTTGGGCGCAGGTTTGGTAAATTCGCTCGGTGGGCGAACCTTGGTCTCGCCGGGATAGGGCCGCGTAAACCCGGTCGACATGTACCAATTCAGATGGTTGACGGTGTCTGGATCTTCGGCGTCAGGCTTGGTAAGTTTGCCGGCGAAGATCTGCTTCTTCTTCTGCAGCCAGGCTACCTTCAGGGCCTTGGCCGCGGGGCTCATCGTTTGGTTGGATGCGGTGGTCGTCGTAACACCCATGTCCAGCGGGACCTGGTTTGGCACGTGGGTCCACGGCTGGAAGTTTTCCGCGGGTGCCGTGCCCTGAACGAAAGCCGTCGTCATCGGCGAAGCCACGAGGTCGAACTGGTTCATGGGCGGCAGACCGAGGATTTGCTCGATCGTCCGAGTCATGTTGACCTGCGTGTAGTAAGTGTGGTCGGTGGGTCCGTTCTGCACTGTATAAGGGCTGACGATATACCCCGGACTGCGATGACCGTCGACGTGGTCGACGCCGTTTTGCGCGTCGTCTTCCTCAATGAAGATTGCCGACGAGGACCATATGTTGCTGTGGCTGATGTAGTCGATAATGCGCCCCACGGCCAGGTCGTTATCGGCCTGTTCGGCGTCCACCGTAGGCGGTCCACCGGTGTGATCATCCATGACCCAGAGGAGGCTTAACGCCGGCACGGTACCGGCAGCGACGTCCTTGTTGAAGTCCTGCAGCCACACATCGACGCGGAACTGGTCGGGGATGCCGAGATCGAACTGGGGAAAATTGGTGATGAGGTGGTTATAGACGGCTGGGAGAGAGGATTGTGCCTGGACCGTGTTCTGGTAGTAGAGCGTCTTCTCGGCCCCCGACTCGAAGTTTTGCGAGTCGGTGTAGAACTGGCTCCAGGTGGGCTCCTTGGTGGATCCGTTCGGCTGTAGGAACGTGTCGTTCTCTACGTATTCGCCGTAGATCTTCACCGGCAAACCGGCCGCAGACGCTTCGGAGAACAGGAAGCCTTTGTTCTGGTAGGCGAGTGCATCGCCGGCGTTCCCGCCTGGATAGCTGCGGACCCAGTCAGGCGACTGGATGTCGTCGGCATAGGGCGCCATGGCTTCGGTGATCCATTGATGACCGTCCGCCGACTGGCGGCTTGGGTCGTAGAAGTTGTCCAGGAGCGGGAAGCGCTTCACCAGGTTGTGCACGTTCGGCGTGTCTTTGCCGCCGAACACCGCCAACGAGCTGTCGCCATTACCGGCAGCCACGTCGCCCAGAATCTGATCATAGGTGCGGTTTTCACGGATGATCATGAACACGTGCTTGATCAGCGAGGGATCGCCGATCTTTGCTGGGATTGGGACCGCCTGGGTATCCTGGGAGCCTCCGGCGGCAGACTTGATATTCTCCGTCAGATCCCAGTGGTTGTTCTCGAAAACCTGCTGCGTCATCGACGTCAGAGTCGTGCTGTTCGGTACGGGGATGATGCTGACGGTGCCATTGTCCTGGTGAGTGTTGTAGTCGGTGACCTTGTAGTCGGTCTCGAACGAATAAAGCGTGCCGACGCCCTTGTCGTTGGCGACGATCAGTTTGTTCTCAGCCGTGTCCAGCACCACGGAACTCGGTGCATAGGCTACCGGAATCATGCCCATGACGGCTTTCTTCCCGGTGGCATTGAGGTTGACCACCGCGATCGCGTTGGCATTGTAAAGCGCGACATAGGCAATGCCGGTGGTGGCATCGACGGCGATCGAGTTCGGCGCGGCGCCGTAGGCCGCCCCTTTTTGGCCGGGCACTTTGATCGGCAGGCCAAGATTAATCGTCTTCTTCACCTCGTTGGTGGTGGTGTCGACGACCGAGATGGTGTCGCTATAGGTATTTGCGACCAATAGGTAACCGCCATAGAACGCCATCCCCGTCGGGTGCAGACCGGTCGAGATGGTAGCGGTGACCTTCATCGATGTCAAATCAACCACTGACACGGTCCCGGTAATCGCGGCCCCAACCACGGGGTCGGCGACGATTTCAGTGCCGGCGGAGTTGATCTGGAAGTCCGCCTGGGTAGCGGTCCGCCCACCCTCGTTGCTCACGTAGGCGGTCGTGCCGTTGCTGCCGATCACGATGCTGTGGGGCGCGTTGCCTACGCGGATCTGCGTGCCCTGCACCGGCTGCGACGCGGTCAGGTCGATCTTGGTGAGCGTATCGTTCTGGTTCAGCAGAGCATAGGCGCTCTTGCCATCGCTTGATACCGCAATGCCACCGGGATAGGAAGTGGCAGGAGTATAGAAGGTGCCGCAGGGGTTGGCGTAAGCAGCGGGCGGGCTGTTCGGAAAGCACTGAATGAAGGAATTGTTCGCCGGCACGCTTACCTGGGCGTTGTCGGTGAGCAAGCCCTCTGCAGAGACATTGGCGATGGTGACAAAGCTGCTGTCCTGGCTGAAGATCAGGTACTTACCGTCTGCCGAATAGGCTATACCGTTGAAGCTTCCGTGCGCATCCGATCCGAACGCGATGTAGTTCTGCAGGACCTCGCCGGTGCGGGTGTCAAACACCTCGACGGCCTGCGTCGCTCCCAGGGTGAGGACGGCGGCGGTGTGAGTGGCAGCATTAGGGTTCAGCGCCACGGCCTTCGCGCGGACCCGGATGCCGAGGTCGACCTGTGTACCGGCCGGGGTGATGATCTGGCCACTGCTCACAACAAAAGAGCCGTTCGGCTGCGCACCCGCGGTGTAGGTCGGGAACTGCACAGACTGAGCGAACATCGGAACGCTCAGCCCCGTCGCCAGCAGGCCGGCGAGCGGACGCAAACGATTGATTTTCGACTTTTTTCGAGTCGCTTTTCGGGACGCTTTTCTGTACATCACTTCTTCTCCCCGGACTGTTTATTTACGCGATTTGAGAATGCCGACCGGCGTTTAGGAGCTCTCTCTTCGACCGATGGCTCGGGACAAAGGACAAGCAGACAGATGCGGGTGGCGCTGCTGGCTGCCGGGTATGCGAGTGGACGGATGCGCGAGTTGCCAAATCAGAAACGTGTACTGGTGCAGGGGCCCGGAACAGCTGTGAAACATTGAGGTTTAAACGCGGTCAATCAGCGCCCGTTTACTTCGCAGCAAGTATCACAAACGGTTTCTGACGGGCTGGTGACGGGCACATTACATTTCCGTAATGTGGGTCGTTTTGGGTCGCGGCTTGAAAGACGCGCTGCTCAATGTTCTCGTCCCGACGGAAAGACCGTGGCGGGTCCGCCAAGTGCGAGCTTCTGTGGTTGAAAAGCTCTTAGCGGCATGGGTAAGAAAGCACCGTCGGGGTCCTTCGACTCCGCGCCATGAAGTGCTCAATCACGCGGTAAATCTGTGAAGCGCTCCGCTCAGGATGACGTTTTTGTGGGGAGTCGGAGATGCAAAAAAGCCCGTGCAATAACCCAGCGAAACCCTCAGGCGTTCAGGCCTTGGGCGATACCCGTTTCTGGTTTCGACTCGTCGTCGACGAGGGCGCGCAGGGGCCCCAGCCAAGGTTCGTAGCGTCGCCAGCGCGCCACGGAGTTGCGATAGATCGGCTGGCGGGCCTGCCACTTGCTGGGGGTCCTCACAGCGCGAGGATTTGATTCGGGCCGCAGACACCCGCCGTGCCACGCCAGGCCGCAGGCCGCGATGATTCGCCGGATCACTGGTTCGGGCGCGCGGGTCAGATCTTCGTAGTCTACCTCGATGAAGCGATCCGCCGGCAGCACACTCCGCCAATGGTCGATGAGCCGCTGGTAGCTGCGGAAATACATCACCAGTTCGGTTCCTCCGGTCGGAAAGGCCAGGCTCGGATGGAAATGAGTTTGATGGATCGACAACGCTGTGTCGACTGCAGCGCGACGACAATGGATGATGGTTGCGCGCGGGAATGCCATGTGGATCAGCCCGGCCCAGAGAAAGTTGAAGGGCATTTTGTCGGTCACTCGGGCCGCCTTGGGTGCAATTGCGCGCAGCACGCCAAGATAGTCCGCCACCGCCTTGGCGAGGAACGGAGTCTCAGTCCCGGACGCACCTGAGCGGTGCCACGCCGCCCCACGCTCGTTCCAGAAATACAACTCGCCGCCCGCCCCCACTTCGGGATGGTTGGAGACGATCTGCTCGACGAGCGTCGTGCCGGACCGCGGCATGCCCAGGATCAATACCGGCGTCGCATCGCGGCTGCCGAGTTCGGGCGCCCGGGCTACCCATTCGGATGTGCAGCGGGCAATCAGGCGGTCGATCTCGATGGCGAACGCGGCCGAGTCAAAAGGCAACGAGTCGCGGCGCACCGCGTCGGCGGCGTCGAAATGCTGCATGGCCGCGGCGTAGTCGCCAAGATCATCCGCAGCCTTCCCGATCGCGAGGTGAAGCCGCACGCGTTGGGCCGCTTCCAGACCTGGCGTGGCGAGCGCGGCTTCCATCCGTGGAAGCAGATCGTCGTCATCGCTCGTGATGGGGCGACACCGGACCAGATCGTAGTAGCATCCAGCGAGCAGCGGCGCGATCGCGACGGCGCGTTCGAAGCATTGACGAGCCTCGTCGAAGCGGCCGAACTCAGAGAGCAGGTTGCCCAGCAGATCATACGCGATGGCGTTGCTGGGATCTCGCTCCACCGTCCGCCGCAGCACCTGTTCGGCTTCCTGGTTACGATCTTCGGTAAGCAGCGCCCGAGCTTTGCCCAAGCGTCCGAAGCTGGTGTTACCTCCGGTCGCGGCAGCGCGGCGGAAACAGCCGATTGCCTCGTTGCGATGGCCCAGCAGGTAGACCAGGGCACCGGCGCGGAACCATGCCTCGGTCAGGGACGGGAGAAGCTGAGTGGCGCGGTCGTAGGCAACGATGGCTTCGCCGATGTTGCCCAACTTCTCCAAAGCGGCTCCCAACCGGAAATATGCATCGGCGTAGCGCGGATTGGCGGCGACGGCCAGCCGCAATGCTGCGATGGCATCCGCAATGCGGCCAACCTCGAGGCAGGCGAGACCGAGATCGTGGTGAATGATGGCGTTGGAAGGCTGCAGCAGAGCCGCTTCGCGCAACGGCGCGATGGCATCAGCTGGGCGCCCTGCCTTGAGCAACTGTGTGGCCGACGCAAGCAGCGGCGCCACCTGCTGCAGCGCGGCTGAATTTGGAGACAAGGGCACGGCACGAGCCTCGCGTGGGAGCTGATGCGCTGGCGATCGGAATCGCCAGCGCAATTGAATACATCATAGCCAAGGCACTCACTATTGGATCGAGAGCCATGGCAACGCTCCTGGGGCCAGCCAGAGGGTTTGCAGCTGTTTGAGGGTGAGCGCTCTCTGCCTCCCTACATCTTTCCGCGTTTTTCGCTGCTCGGGGGAACGATGCCTTTTATTCGTAAGTAGGTGACGATATTTCCGTAGTGTTCGTCGGTGTGGGCTGTATTGACCGACAATACTGTAAGCCTTGCCGTATCGTAGCCCATGAATTTCACGGTCTGGCTGCCCTGCGCGTCGGTCATACCGGCGTATGCCTTATTGCAGTAGGCTACGGCGTCCTTCAGTGCGGCCACTAGATCGGCCTTCGAGGTTTTGGATTTTTCGATGTCTTTCATAGGAGCCGTTTCACCGGTAGCGGTCGAGCAAAAAAAGTACTGAGCGTCGGCCACGTGGCCGACGATTTGCCCAAAACTGCGCACCTCCGGGGTTGGCTTGAAGGAGTAGTTTTGCTCCGGCATCTTCTCGGCAGCAGCAATGACTTGACCGCTGACCACTGTGTAAAATCCTTTTTCGCTGGCGCTGATCGGATTAGAAGATGCGGCCGTCGGCTCCTGCGAGTGCAGGGCAACTGGAGCAGCAGCTAATGCGATGAGCATGAAACAGAGTCTCTTATTCACATCGACCTCCATGAAAAACGAATTGGTATGTCATTGGTTTGAAAATAAACGGACAGCTTCGGCACTTTGTCACAACGACGCAATAAATTGCAAAGAATTGTGAAGTCAGGAGGCACGCCGCCGAGGACGCCGGACTGCCCTGACCTTCCCGGCTCTTGTGTCTCCGCAGAAGAACTGGTCGGCGCCATTGGATTCAAGGCCTGAAATGCCAATTCCGCGAGGCATATCGAGCCTTTCGAAAACTTCCCCGGTGCGCGGATCGATGCGCCTCAAATCGCTCTCGTCGCCTTCCCAGGTGGCGTGCCAGAGATCTCCGTCGATCCAGGTCACCCCGGTGACAAAACGATTGGACTCGATGGTGCGAAGAACCGCTCCTGTTTCCGGATCGACTTGATGGATCTTTCGATCGCGATACTGGCCTACCCAGAGTGTGCCTTCGGCCCAGGCGAGTCCCGAGTCACCGCCGCCGCCGGGAGCGGGGATGGTGGCGAGAACACGGCCGGTCTTCACGTCGATTTTCTGGATGCGATCCTCGGCGATTTGAAACAAGTGCTTGCCGTCAAAGGCCGTTCCAGCATGCGCTGCGACATCGATCGCACGCAACTGCTTTCCACTCGAAGGATCGAAAGCGTTCAGCTTGTCTCCGGACGCGAACCAGACGTTCTGGCCGTCATACGTCACTCCGTGCACGCGGTCGATTCCTGAGAATGGACCATACTCCTGGACAATTTCTGCTGCTGATCGATTCATGCTTTTATCCTAAGTCGCCGGGAAGTGCGGCAGGGAGTAACAAAGCCGTCGTGAATCCCGGCACGGGAGGAGTCAGCCAACGGCGAGCACGGGCATGACCAAAGAACTGCACCTTTCCTGCCTGCGCGAGCGATTCGAGCGCGCGTTGCACGGTGCGCTGGCTGGTTCCAAGGGCGAGCGCCAAGGCTGAACTCGACCACGACTCGCCATCGGCGAGGAAGGCAAGCACAGCAGCATGCTCCTCATCTACTGGCCAGGCCAGCACCGCGATTTCGCGTGCGCCTCGAGGCGAAAGAGTAAATCCCCGCGTGGTGGCGGTGATACCGGCCAACGGTTGAAGCAGCCTGCGGAGACGCCCGATCTCGACCCGCAACCGCGCGCGATGGGATTCGTCGGCAAGCCTCGCTCCAAACGCCCTGGCGAGGAGCAGGTCTCTGGGCACGTCGCCGGGCCATGCTTCTGCCAGTGCTCGTGCGAGCGCGAACAATACGGGGCGCCCTGTGATGGAAATGACCGTGCGTGCGCTACGCACGACGTGACGGCATGCGTCCACGACAAGCGCCTTTGACGCCAGCAGCGCTTCGACTTCTTTGAGCAGGAGGAGCCTCTCCTTGCCTTGCGCAATAAGACGTGCTGCCGGGGTGCTCAGAAGGAGAGATGCGCTTTCCACTTCTGCCACCAACGCAGGGATGCGTGCCCGGTGCGCGGCGTCTTCTGCGCGCGCGAGCGCAACCCGTGCGTCGTGGGTTCTAAGACGGCGTATCGCGATGCCTGCCACGGCGAGTTCATGAGCGGCTCTCCACGCGGGCGGGAAGGGCGACGGATCGAGGCCGGCGAGGGCACACTCGGCTTCGTCCAGACGCCCGACAAGGAGAAGTCGCCGGATCTCGAGATGCCGGGCATGCGCAGCATTCAAGCGGTCGCCGTGCTCTTCGAGGGTTTTGCGGGCTGCGTCGAGCATTTTCGCGGGCCAGCCCAGATCGCGGGAGGCAAGCGCGACTTCCGCCTCAGCGACGACACATCGCGCGCGGGCAATTGCTTCTTTTGGCCCGAAGGCACGTGCCGCACTTCGCAGGAGAGCCTTCGCGCGGGTGAGATCGCCGAGCTGCGCCATGGCAATTCCTCGAAGTGCGAGTGCAGGTGCATCGTCGCGTAGCGAGACTCGCTTCAGGGCGCCGAGGGGATCACCCGCCGCGAGCGCACGTGCTGCAGCTGTGATCATTGAATCCATCAGAATCCCGCCACACTTGTCACTCCCACCCTCTCGCTACCCGGTGCTAAATATACCCCATGAGCACAAAGGACCGGGTGCTACGAACTAAGACATTCGACAGAGGACAAAAACGATGACGACATCTAAGACAATGACGACACACAAAACAGGTACACGCGAAGAGTGGATGGCAGCGCGGCTCGCACTGCTTCAGGCGGAAAAAGAGCTGACCCAACGGAGCGATGAGTTGGCACAGCAGCGGCAGGAGCTGCCCTGGGTGGCAATTGATAAGGAGTATCAATTGGACACGGAGGCGGGGAGCGTCTCATTGGCAGATCTATTTAAAGGACGCTCGCAGCTTCTGATCTACCACTTCATGTTCGGGCCCGACTACAAGGCAGGGTGCCCGTCGTGCTCGTCGATCGCGGACGGTTTCAACGGTATTTTCACTCACCTGGAGAATCATGATGTTGCATTCACGGCGGTGTCGCGGGCGCCGCTCGCAAAGCTGCAGGCGTACAAGCAGAGAATGGGCTGGACGTTCCCGTGGGCGTCTTCCTTCCATAGCGACTTCAATAACGACTTCAGTGTCGCGTTCACCGAGGAGCAGCAACACGGGGGCGCTATTGCATACAACTACCGGCGTGAAAAGGCGTTTGTATGGCGCGAAGGTCAGGAGGGGGGCGGCGGCAAGTGTGCCTCCATGTGCGGAACAGATCCGGCCACGTTCCTGCGCGATCGACCGGGCATGAGCGCTTTCGTGCTTGAGGATGGCGTGGTCTATCACACCTATTCCACGTATGCGCGCGGACTGGACTCGCTGTGGGGCATGTACGTGTGGCTCGACCGCGCCCCCAAAGGCCGCAACGATACCGGCGTTTGGTGGCGCCGCCACGACGAATACGCAACCCGCTGAGTCCGCACGCATCTTCCACTGGTTTCGAGGGGTATGGAATGTTCTCCATGATATGCAACAGCAACCGGAAATTGGCTTCCTCTCCGTACAGCGAGGGGAGGAAGCCGGGGACGACGAACTGCTGCAAGGTCCAGACGGGCCGGCGGCCACAACGCAGATGGTGGGGCGGTACCAGCGGATGTATGGGGTCAGGCGCACTGCTGGTTCTGCTGCCGAAATGTCCGATGTGCATTGCGGCGTATCTGACCTTGTGGACAGGAGCAGGTGTGGCGATGCACTTTGCCACTTACCTGCGCCCGATGGCGGCGATTTTGTTTTGCACGTCGGCGCTTTTTCTGGCCGCCCGCTTCGTGGCGGTACGGGCTCGTTCTGAGAACTGAGCGGGAGTAGGGTTACGAACCACTGAGTGCCCGAGCATCTCGCTCGTTGCCACTGAGATGTCGGATACGTTCATTTGTTTTGCCGATGGAGGTTTTCGTTCTCCATCTAACACTACTAAATACTGATCGCGCTCGTCTGCGGCGTCGAAGCAGAGGGTGGCGCGAGATGCTCTGATAGCTCCGCCTGCGCTTGCTGGGATGCGATGAGTAATAGCCGATCTCCTGGCTGTAAGACGGCATCGGGCCGGGCGCGCATAACAGTCGTACCCCGCAATATTGCCACGACCTTTGAATCCGCCATTGCGCCACTAAGAGGTCGGGATTGCAGTGCCTTTCCAACCCAGGAGCTCTCCGGTCGCAGCGCTCCGATCACGAGCTGGGACCCATCCGGGAGGTCCAAAGCGACGCCGGATTGCAAGAGGGCTGCAAGATGAACGTGGGTGATTGGCGGGGGTAACGCGATCTTTCCCTTTTCCAGGAGTCGTAGCGCGATCTGAATGTGCTCGGCAACATGCGCCGGCGAATCAGAGCGTGCGACTACCTGGGCCTCATAAAGGCTGGTGTATTTAAAGAATGACGAGAGATTGATTTGAATCAGGAAGCTCAGCATGACAGCTAGCCCGGCGGGAACCAGAAGCTGATAGCCGCCTGTCATCTCGGCGACCATGAGCAACGTTGCGATCGGAACCCGAGCGGCGCCCCCAAAAACTGCCGCCATGCCGACAATCACCAAGCCTGCAGGCGGGTGGTGGGAGATGGCAGCGACAACTCCGCCAAGCATCGCGCCGACAAACAGGCTGGGCGCGAATATGCCCCCCGAACCTCCGGATGAAACGGAAAAGGAGAGAGTCAACATCTTTGCCGGGACAAGAATCAGAAGCAATCCCAAAGCCAACTGCCCATCGATCGCCTCCTGAATCCAACCGTATCCGCCGCCGAGAACCTGAGGCAAACGAAGCGCGATCACACCTACGAGCAGGCCGCCAAGGCCCGGCTTGGTCCAGGCTGGTATAGGTAAAGCGGCGAAGGCATCGCGAAAACGATAAAACACCTCGGGCAGGACCGTAGCGAGAAGACCACTGATAACGCCGAGAGCGGTGTACCAACCGTAATTTTCCATGCCCAGAGCGGATAGGTGAATGGGTACCTGAAATAGCGACTGCCACCCAACAAACCATCCATTCACGGCATAAGCGATGATCGCGGATAACATGCAGTAAATGAGAGCGGCGGCCTCGAAGTCCATGCCGCCGTACAGAACCTCAACGGCAAAAATGGCGGTCCCGATGGGGGAACGAAAGATTGCGGAAAGCCCGGCGGCCATTCCCATCAAAACCACCAGGCGCCGCTCGTATTCGGACCGATGAAGCAGCTTCGCATAGATTGAGCCAAAGCCGGCTGCGATCAGTGCGGTGGGGCCTTCGCGTCCAGCGGATCCTCCGGAGCCGATGGTGATGGCCGAAGCAAGCATCTTCACCGGAGCTACTCGTGCTCTGATGGCCCCGCCGGTCCAGTGCAATGCTTTTACGACGGTATCCGTGCCATGTCCCTCCGCTTCCGGCGCCAGGCCGTAAACAAGAGCCCCCGACAATAGTCCGCCGAGTGTTGTGGAGACCGGTATCAGCCACAACCCGTGCGGTCCGATCACTTCGCGAAGGACTCCGCCTTCCCCCGGAACTCCTGGCGGATGGTAGCCTGAAATCCAGAACAGGAAGATCTTCGCAAAGAACCGCAGCGTCCAGGTAAACAATTGCGCGCTCAACCCGCCGATGACGCCCAGAACGATTGAATCTGCGAGGAGCCGGGGCCGGTCTACGGTTTTCACTCTAACGTTGTACCACCGTTTCAACCGATCGATGGGCAAATACAGGAAGGAGTCGCGCCTGGAAGGCCCGCCGTCAAGCCATTCCTCCGCACGCGCGTCGTTGAATAATTCGGCGAAGAGTAAAATGATCGTGTCTGAATTGTCGCCCAACATTCAACGGCGGATGGCAAACGGATGCGTCTGCGAAGAACAAAAGATATACACGGATACACGATCGGAGCGCTCGACACAGATATCGGGTCGGTCAGCGACTTCTATTTTGACGACCAGCACTGGGCTATCCGCTACATCGTCGTAGGAACGGGCATCATCTTCTCAGGACGCAAGGTATTGATCTCTCCCCTGGTTTTGCGGCATCCAGCCTGGAGCCCGCTGCACATTTATGTAAACCTGACCCGCGACCAAGTGCAGAACAGTCCCAGTATTGATCTGCACAAACCTGTATCCCGTCAGCACGAGATGGAACACCTTGGATACTACGAGTTGCCTTTTTACTGGGAGGGGCCAGGTGTATGGGGTTCATGGCAGCATCCACAGGAGCTTCTGGAAGCTCCGCGAAGTGCATCGAAAACTGGACCGAACGATAAGTCACCTGACACTCATCTTCGGAGCACGGAAGCAGTCTCGGGCTATCATGTCAAAGCGGCCGACGGCGAAATTGGACATGTTGAAGACTTCTTATTTGACTCCGAGACCTGGGCCATTCGCTACGCGATCATTGATACGAGGAACTTTTGGCCGGGTAAGAGGGTCCTGCTAAGACCGCAATGGATCAAGAGCATGGACTGGGCTGAGCGGAAGATTCATACCGACATGACCCGTGCTCTCATCGAAAAAAGTCCTGCCTGGGATCCAGACTCCGCAATTAGCAGGGAATATGAGTTGCGCCTTCACCAACATTATGGCTACGCGCCTTATTGGACCGAAGACCGATGAAAGCGTCGGCACGAACCAGATAGCTCACGCAACACGATGGATCAGTCATGGGCCTGCAACCTCCTCATTTTGTCAGACATCAATCGATGTATGCTAGAAAGGATGTGGTGAGGCAAAGTATAGGCTATGCCCCACGCATTTCGGCGTTGCAGGAACTTCGGAAAGGCGGCGCTGACCGCGGTAATTGGCTTACGTGAGGGCCACCCAAGAGGGAAGCTCCCGCTCAATGCCGCTTGGATTGATCGACTGGCTGTTCTCTTATTTGCACTGGGGGCACACATAGGTTTTTTGCCGTTATCCGGAGATAGTCTATGGGGTTCCCTGCTCGCGAACATTCGTCGTTTGAGATATCTTACAGGTCGAGTGACAAGGCCTTGCGGCGCTTCGATGAAATCGGTATGCGCGTCGCCTTTCCCGGCCGAGCCATGATTTTTGAGCAAAGCCAATGCTCAAGCCAAGTGTTTGTCATACGCATCGGAAGCGTAAAGCTCTTCAGTACCTCCAAAGAAGGGCGCAGGATGATTATCAGGATCGCCGGCCCAGGGGATATATTGGGCCTGAACGCGGCACTCAACGACCTACCTTATGAAGTGACAGCGCAAACGCTGGAACCTTCGCAACTTATGGAGATACAACGCGGGGACCTCCTGAGGCTTCTTGAAACCTACCCTGAAGTAGGCCGCAAGGCGGCGCAGGTGCTCGCTAACCAATATCGCGAATTGTTTTTGGATACCCGTCGACTTGCGCTCTCGGGCTCTGCCTCGGGCCGGCTGGCGCGCTTGCTTCTGGACTGCGCGACGGCCGCAACCGACGGTGAGTTTCGGCCTTACTTCACGATGGTGTTCACCCATGAGGAGCTTGCGAATATGGCAGGCACCTCGCGCGAGACCGTCACGCGGGTGCTCAACCGGTTCGAACGCAACCGCCTGGTGGAGCGGCAGGGCGCGTCGTTGGTGATTCTGGACCCCTCCAGACTCGACAAGCTAGCCGAGTAGCTTCCCCCCGCCGGCCCTGCTCAGATCATGGGCGATGCGATGGCAAATGCAAACGGCCTCCCGGTCTTCGTTGAGACCTATCAGCGGGCACCGACTCGAGCGACGCCCCGACCTTCCCGAGCCGGCCACCCTTAAAGAATCAAGCCGCTTTCACTTCAACCGTCTTCGGTGGCGCGGCCTTCGGTAGAGTGAGTTCCAAAACCCCGCTGGTTAACCGCGCCGTAATCTTTTCCGGACTGATGGAACTCGGAAAAGCAATACGACGGCACAACTCAGTGGAGGACAATTCGCTATATTTGATCTCTCCACCCTTTCGTTCTTCTTTCCTGTGTTCGTTCTTGCCGCGGATGTAGACCGAGTTGCCGTCTGCCTGAATGGAGAGATTCTTAACATCGAACCCCGGTACCTCGGCGCGGATGGTATAGCTGTCATCTGATTCGCTCATTTCGATGGGCACGGGCCGGAGGATTTCCGATTCGGCGCGGAGCCAATCATCCAAATCCCAGCCATCCATGTAACCGCGCTGTTGAAAAAGCGCAAAAGCGCGCCTTGCGGTTTCGTGGTTCAATGCTTCCAATTCGTCGAAGAAGCTGATGGTTTGGGGAAACTGAATTGCGGTTTTGTTGGACAGGTTCGGTCTGGTTGCAACAGCGGTGGACATAGGTTCTCCTTCTTGGTGTGTTTTGGCTGCCCGCACGAGAATCGATGGCTCGGCGGTAAGTGGACCGTGGCGTGTTTCGATGGACCCAGGGACCTACCTCGGCACGAGCAAATCCTTCGCGAAATCGAGGTCCCTCATGCAAAGCACGCTGTGCTATCGAGATCCAAATAAATTGTGCAGCGGAGCACGCTACTTTGTCAGTGACAGGCATCACCAACAATGAAGAAAAGATACCGATTCGTGGCTCGCAATCACGTTGTGTTCACAAGCGGCCTTTTTGTCTATGACGCGTAGAAAAGCACGGAATGGATAGCATTCTTAAGCTGCTTCGGTTCTCGTATCTTAGCGGCGATTTCGTTTTGCACGTCGGCGCTTTTTGTGGCCGCCCACGCCCATGGCCAGAGGAGATTGGCTGCGATCGCACTTCCACTCACCTTACAGGTTGGCGACGGCCCCACTTCGTATCGGCCGCTCCAACGCGGTTGGCGTTTCTCGCATAGCCCAAAAGAGTTGCCGCATCACACCAGCGAAGATGCCGAGAGCGAGCGGTACGTGCAGCGCCAGGTAGTGAAAGTGCCCGCAGACGGCTTCGATCGCTACAGCCACGATGACTCCCACATTCGCTCCGACTAGCCAGGTTGGCCCAATGCCCTTTGCCTTTAGAACAATCGAAAGGGCCGCTTGCATCAATGCGATCAGGACAAGTAGAACTCCCGTGAAACCATGAAACCTGAACGCAGCATTGCTTCCTGCAAGCATCTGCCCCGCAAAACCGAATTGCGCAAAGATAAGCAAGAGATTGATCAACACAACGGTTCGATATGTCTTCATCCAGGTCATAAAGTTTTGTTCCCCCCCGCCTTTCACGCGGCCATTACACTATTTGTTCTTTAGAACTGCTGTCGTCTCCATCTTCTCGATTGTGGGTTACGCGATCCGAGAGATCGCGATTCCCAGACAACGGCGGAAGGTGCGAAAGTTTCTCTGGGTTGGTTACGACGTATACCGCCCGAATCTGTTCCGCAGTGCCGTCAATCGTGAAGACAGAGAACGGCCTTCCTTCGAGATAGGTGATGACCCCAGGGTTCCCATTGACTTGAGCCATTCGCCGCACCAGATTCCTGGGCACGAGCTTGCTCATGCTTCGCAGGATGGCGCGTGCTACCGCATCGGAGCCGTGAATCAGATTAGGTACCGCAATGGCCTTACCGCCGCCATCGGTGTGGAGGATTGCATCTTCTGCGAGCACGGCAACGAGTTGATTTACGTCGCCGCTCGCGGTTGCCCGTAGAAAACGTTCCAGCAATTCACTCTTCTTCTGCGCCGATACTTTGAAGCGAGGACGTAGCGCGCTTACATGTTGGCGTGAGCGCCGCAAAATCTGCCGGCAGTTAGCCTCACTCTGCCCGAGTATCGCGGCGATCTCCGCATATTCATACTCGAATACTTCGCGAAGAAGAAACACCGCGCGTTCCACCGGTGTAAGGCGTTCCATCAACACGAGGAAGGCCATCGATAAGGATTCATCCACGCGAATGATGCTCAAGGGATCGGTGGCCGGATCGGTGACGATCGGTTCGGGCAACCATTGTCCGACGTATTCTTCACGCTGAACACGCGCAGACTGCAGATGGTTGATGCACAACCGGCTGACAATGGTAACCAGAAAAGCGCGCGGGGATCGAATTTCTTCTTCAACTGCTTGTTGCCAGCGAATAAAGGTCTCCTGGAGTATGTCCTCGGCATCGGCTACAGTGCCCAACATCCTGTACGCAACCGAAAACAGAAGGCTACGATGCTGATCGAAGGTGGCAAGCCGGACCGAGCCTGTCGTGTCGGGTGTTTGGGCCTGGTATGAGCCGTTGTTGATGTTCTTCTTCATAGTCTTGCGACTCCAAGCCTGGTCTCGAGCGTGGTCAATGTACTGCTAAGCCCTACACAGTAATGACCGATCAACCTGGCTTCTTGTGACATCTTCGCAGAACAATCCCCAATTCGACACCTAAGAACCCGACCCTCTTCCCGTCTTACATCCAAAATAGACGCAGGGGCACGGCTAAGTTTGGATATGTTTACGCCACTGGGAATGAGGTGCAAACCTTCCATCTCAAGAAGACCGAGCGGTGCTGGACGGTTATCGGTATTTCTGGAACAGACCAGATCAAGACGCTGATCCCATATGGTACTGCCGTCACGAACGACTAACTTTCCCACGGCACACTCTGCAAACGATTTGCTCACGTTCTACGCGCACGAGCCGAAGAGTTCTTCGTATGCGTCGCCTTTTTCTCCTCACCGTGTTGTCATTGGGTTGGATCAGTGTGCAGGGCCAAGCCGTGAGCTCACAGCATCCGTTCCCGATTTTCGATGCAACTGACTTCGCACAAAAGCCTGACCTGAACCCGTACGGCCTGAAGCGGCTGCCGGTGGTCTATCCCACCTACATGTGGGACTCGAAAGAGCCAGCCGTCCAAACGAGTCTGCCGGATCGAAACCGCGTGAACGCATTTGCGCAGCTTGCTGCTCAATCGTCGAACATCCTGGTTGTCGATATCGAGCAGTGGCCGCTGGAGGGAGATCCGAAGACGGTTGCTGCCAGCGTCGTGAAACTTCAGACTGTGATCCGATGGTTCAAAGGTCCCGAACCATCGATGAAAGTTGGGTTCTATGGATTCCCTCCACTCCGCGATTATTGGGATTCCATTCAACAAGAAGGTAGCCCTCGCTATAAATCATGGCAGGCAAAAAATGAGAGTCTTGCACCCATCGCACAATTGTCGGATGTGCTCTTCCCTTCCCTCTATACCTTCTATGAAGATCGG
The DNA here is from genome assembly GCA_963745725.1 of uncultured Acidobacteriaceae bacterium. Classification (GTDB taxonomy): domain Bacteria; phylum Acidobacteriota; class Terriglobia; order Terriglobales; family Acidobacteriaceae; genus PALSA-350. The sequence goes on along the minus strand of CAVUYJ010000008.1, from coordinate 33,697 downwards.
AGCGGCTGGACAAAGTACGCCATCGCGGAGATTCGCGAGGCGCGCCGGTTCGCCGGCGGAAAACCCGTTTACGTTTTCCTCTGGCCGCAATACGAAGCAAGCGGGGTTCTGGCCAACGCCTTTCTGCCGGGTGACTTTTGGCGCATGCAACTAGAAACTGCGAGCAAATATGCGGATGGCATTGTTATCTGGTGTTGCACTGGCAGGCAGACGTGGAATGACAAGGCTCCCTGGTGGTTGGAAACTCAGAAGTTTATCAAGCAGATCCATCCAACTCAACCATGACCCCGTTCCAAGCCGAGTGCTCGTCAGTCGTCACTTGACCCGAAGCGCGACATTCAGCGCATTCAGCAGGGCCGTATCAGTAAAAGGCTTGAGCAAACATACCACTGCTCCTTGCTCCACAGTTTCTCTCCGCACTGCCTCATCCTGATGACCGGTGATGAAGATAATTGGCGTCTGTATCTGGCGACGCTTCAACTCGCGTTGGAGTTCCGGGCCGCTCATGCCCGGCATTGCAAGGTCGAGGATTAAGCATGCAGCCCGCAAAACGGTGTCGGATTCCAGAAACTCCTTCGCCGACGAAAAGGCACGCACCGTAAATCCCATTTCCCTCAACAAATCAGGTAAGGATTCGCGCACCGATTCATCATCATCCACTACCGAAACTAGCAAACGTGTATCCGTCATGGAGTTTCCCATTCAACACTTGGAACGCATTATCCAACAGCCTATTTGGAGGTCGACGCGCTCCAAGAGTGCGCGGCAGGGTTGATCTCGGAAACAGATGGACCACTCAGCTAAATCTTCGTCGTGAATTCCTGTTTGTGGCAACACTCCAGAAGGTATGATGCCCCATTCACGCAAGAACCTCTATTGTACTTTGGTATTGGTTTTGCCTTACCGCGAAGGAACGGTCTCGCCATCAACGATCGATACAAGGGGACGCTTGTTGATCATAAATTCCTCATAATCTGCCGGCGAATGATTGCATCCGGTGTTTGACGCGCCTCGAGACCGGGGGCGCCTGTCAAATCCATGGGTTCACAAGGAATGGAGAAGGCGAACGTGGCTCCCGGACCGTCATTCAGTTTTGCCCATAGACGGCCATGGTGAGTTTCAATGATGGACCGACTGACGGATAGCCCGATTCCCATCCCGTCACTCTTGGTCGTATAAAAGGCCTTGAAGAGCTGTTCTGCAACTTGAGGATCGAATCCGATTCCCGAATCCTGGACGGTCAGGCGCACGTGATCTGTTTCTTCTGCTTCGGTTCTGATCAGCAACTGTCTCGGACGATCATCGACCGCGCTCATCGCGTCTGACGCGTTCTGCAGCAGATTAAGGATGACCTGCTGAAGCTGCACACGATCGCCTGTAACAAGCGGAAGACTGCCGGCAAGTTCCGGACGCAGAATTATGCTGTCTCTTTGGAGCCTGCTTAACGAAAGCGCAATCACCTCTCGGACAGCCTCATTCAAGTCCATCGGTTCGATGGTGGAACGCTTCTTGTCAAAAAGAGCGCGCAGCCGGGTAATCACATCCGAGGCACGGTTTCCGTCGCGGATCGTCCGCCGTGCGGTCTCGCGCGCACCTTCGACGTTGGGAGGAGTCGCGTTCAGCATGCGCAGGCACGTGCTTGCATTGGTAACAATGCCCGACAGCGGCTGGTTGACTTCGTGAGCGATCGACGCGGTAAGTTCTCCAATCGTCATCATGCGCGTCAAATGTGCGAGTTCGGCCTGGGTGTTGCGCAGGTCTTCCTGCGCCTGCTTCCAATCGTGCATGTCCACGACGGTACCGTGCCACTTCAGGATGCGTCCTTGTTGGTCGAGCAACGGGAGCGCGCTGGTTACACACCATCGGTACGCGCGATCCTCCTCGTTGAAGGTGCGCACCTCGACTCGGTATGGGGCTCCGGTTACGACACATGACATCCACTCTCGAGATGCGTGATCGACGTCGTCCGGATGAAGAAGTTGCCGCCAACCGTTGCCCATGATCTCTTCGGCGGAGAAGCCCGTGTAATGGAGCACGCGCGCGTTGCAGTAGTCGATCGCCCCTGCCGGGGTAGCGCTCCAAAGCATCTCCGGAATGGTCTCGGTCAGCTGGCGTAGGCTGAGCTCGCTCTCGCGAAGCTTTTCCTGCGCCCGTTTTGAATCGGTGATGTCGCGAATGAAGGCGCTAAAGACCCACTCCTGGCCCAGCATCATGGGCGATATCTCCAACTCAACCGGGAACTCGACCCCGCTACGCCGGACGGCCGTGACTTCGACACGTCGTCGCAATATCGGGCCATCGCCGGTGGCCAGGAAGTGACGTAAACCTCGCTCGTGTGCCATCCGTTGCCGTTCAGGGATAATCAGTTCCGCCATGTGCCGCCCAATGGCTTCGCTTTCACTCCACTCGAAGGTGAGTTCAGCTTGCTTGTTCCAGGTAGTAATCTTCCCCACGGCATCCATGGTGATGACCGCGTCTAGCGCTGTGTCAATGATCAGCCGGGTTTTTTCTTCGACTCTCCGTAGATTCTCCTGGGACTGCTTCACATCCTCAATGTCGGTGGATGTGCCGACGAATCTAAGAACGTTTCCTTCCGTGTCACGTAGCGCCACGGCTCGATTGAGGTGCCAGCGATAGGTCCCGTCGCGCATTCGGCGAAACCGCGTTTCCATCGTGAAGCCTTGTCCTGAGCGTATCCCGTCGCGAAAAATTCCTGACACGCTTTCCCGATCCTCAGGGTGGATCGCAGTCATCCATGCCTGGGGATCTGACCGAACGTATTCGAGCGTTTGACCCGTGTATTCAAGCCAGTTCTTGTTCACGAAATCGGGTGTGCCATCCGGCTCGAGTGTCCAGGCCGCAACGGGAATATGTTGCAGCAGGCCAACCTGGAGTTGCAGCTCCTGGTTGGCGTCGACCAGTTCCTTAGTCCGTTGTGCGACCCGCCGATCGAGTTCGATAGCGACCCGCTTTTGTTCGCTTAGGAGGCGTGCCTCTTGCAGCCCGATCGCCCCCTGATTCGCTGCTACGCTTAGAAGGAGTCTCTCGGTCTGCTCCGGGGAAATCCGCCCTTTGGGATCCCGCCAACGATCACGCCGATTTCACCATGCAGCCCCAGGGGAAAGGGCACGATCGAAATGTCTTCGCCGCCAATCGTCTTCCTCACGGCCCGAGGCGATTTCTGTGGGTCATCTTCCAACCAGCGGTGGAGCGCCTGGCAGATCTCTTGCGAGCGAGACATCAGGTTTTGTGATTCACCGATCCGGACCATCTCGACGGGAGTCTCGCCTACTGAGTCTTTCAATCGCACATAGACGAAATCCAGTTGGAGCATTCGTAGGAGCGTGTCGAGCAAGCTATGAACAACCTGGGATGGCTCGCCGCCACTCCACATGGCAGGAATCGCGAGGAAACTGACCAGATCATTAATACAGCTTCGAAGGCGCTTGATCTCCTCGGCCGGATTCTCGAGTGGGCCTTCCACTTAGGCCGCCGACGAGGGCGACGCAACCCGCCCGGCGCGCCGGTTACGAACTTCTCGCAGGAACTCCTCCGGAGGCACAAAGAACGGATTCTGCTGAAGGATGCCTCCGATGATCACCATCGGATGCGTCCGCATGATGTCAACCACCGTGTCTCCTCCAAATTTATTGAGATGGTAGGTGCAGATGACCACGTCGTCATGGCGACGCCATACTTCATTGACCCGCGACTCGAATTCGACGAGATTGTCGATGTGGGATCGGTCTTCCACAGCCCAGTCCATCCGGCAGACAATGCGGCTTCCTGGAAATCCTGCCGAGACGTTGCCTTTGGCTAACTGCTCGAATGCCTCCAGCATCCGATCCTGATCGAAGTGTCCGTCGCGAAGGTAGGTTTCGGTGTTCGTACGAAGCTCGAATTGTCCATTCTGCTGGGCCGCCGCCGGGTCGATCCCTACCGCCGCAAGCCGGTGCAGATGGTCATGATGTTGATCGGGATTGACGACGTGAACCGCCTTGTCGCCACACTCGAACCCGTCCTTAATGAACGGGAGCAGTACCCGGTACTCTTCGTCTTCACTGTTGAAAAACGCGCAAACATGACGCATTTCGCCGAGCTGGGAGCCAGCAAGGGAGATGGGCGCAGCGACCCTCTTCATATTGTGTTCTCCTATACGAGTAGCGCGGGCCTCTGTACTCGCTCGTCGGTGGCGATCCCTCACCCGGTACCACTCCGTCACAATGGATGCCGTTCGACGGACGAACTTATATTGTACTTGCATTGGTCTGAGTCGCTTAATCCCAGAACTTCCGATCCTGGTGTCGCCGAGACGTATCGCCGAGACGCAGACTTTCGATCGATACCTGGACATCGATCGATAGTTTGGCCCGGTGTGCAGGGGTTTTGGTGGCGCCGGACTTGGGAGTTCTTGGAGAGAACATCGCCGCAAGCGGCGGATTCCAATTGGCGCAATTTGGCAGCTCGGGATTGCCCGCCGAGGCCCGTGGTCTCTACCACCAGTGCTCAGCCTGCACCCCGAACGTTAGCCCGTTCGTTCGATTCTTGAATGGCACGCCGCCCACCAAGCCACGGTAGCCGTTCGACCAGTTGGCATAGGTCACGAACGCGCGAAGCACGGGCCGGCCGAAGAACTTTCTGTCCGGTCCGATTTGAGGCGCGAACGTGCATTTGCGCAGCCAGCCTTCGTACGACCCGGGAAGATGCGTGCGATCGAAGCCGCAGTCGCCGGTCAGCGACAGATGCCGGGTAAGAAACACTTCCGGCCGTGCGCCGAAGGACACCCATTGTGCCCAGTCATGCTCCGGATTGCCGTCCTTTGTCCGCTGGTAGATGAAGATTGGCATCACAGCAAACTTATCGTTTGGTTGAAAGACAACCTGTTCGGTGGCAAGAAACTGTCGCGAGTAATCGATATACGGCGTCGGGTTTGGGATGGTTGTGCCGTTTCCGGGATTACTGAAGTTGCTTGCCGCCCCGGTTCCGTACTGGATCATGAAGGTGTGATAGCCGCCATGCCACTCCAGCCGCTGATGGCGAAAACCAAATGCGTAGCCGTCGGTTGTGGGGATGTTGGTTAGGGACGTCGAGCCCGGCGTTGTGGCCGATGTTGCTGTGCCTCCTTTGGAGGTCGCGTAATCGAACCAAAGGCCCCACAGGCCAAAGGGCCCCTTCACGTCATAAAGACGCGCGTCGATGTTGCTTTTTGTGAGGTTGCCGTTTTCGGTGACGATGTCAGGCCGGGCGGTATTTATGAACGCCAAAGCCAACTTGCCGAAGCCCACACTTAAGTCTTCAACCCCGCCGCCGTAACCGCTCATGTCCAACGGGTAGAAATCGTTACTATCGACGTGTTGCCGGCGGTAATATCTCTCGCCCGCCCAGAATTTTGCCCCGGGTTGGTTCTCGAAAACGTTGCCTGCCTGAACAAATGCCTCGCGGAAACGAAACTGATCGGCCCCAGCAGCATTGCCCACAGGAGCAAAGTTCTCGGAGTTCGAGGTGTTGGCCTCCACCATCAACTCGGTCCTGAACCACGCCTTGCTCAAGTCGTGGTCCGGGTTGACCCAATTGTTGACGAAGATCAATTCCGCATAGGTTTCTGCTTCGTTTCCCAAGCGGTACTTTGCCTCAGCCCCGGGGGCCTCAAACGCAACCTGCTGGCCGCCGACGCTATTCAGGCCGGAACCGGAGCGAAAATACCCGTGAAACTCGAACGTAGATTCCCGCTCCTGGAGTTTGTCTATCTTCTCGTCCGCTTCTTTCAGGAAGTCATAAGACGGTTCCGAAGCCACGTCACCTTGAAATCGAGCCCCGACCTGATTGGACGCGCCGAGAACGGTTTTTCTCGCTTCCTGGGCCGCCAACTCTACCGTCGAAACTGTCGTCTGTTTTGTCTGTTTTATGTCTTCGGACTCTCTTTCACCCTGTTGTTCTCTGGCTAGCTTTTCTTCTTCGATTTGTAGCCGGAGAGTTGCCAGCCGCTGTTCAAGGTCTTGTGTAGTTGCCTGATACTGTTGCTGCAGTTGCTGTAGCTTCTGCTGCAGCTGCTCGAGTTCTTGTGACTGCTCGCTTTGCTGGCCCTTAGCCGCCACGCACGCAAACGAAATCATCCCAACCAAACAAAGTGACGCTCTCAGGCATTGATTCCGATATCTGCGTAATTCAGTGATCATTTGTCTGCTCTCCTACGTTTCCCCCGGAACCCGCAGGTCTTATCCTCGGAATAAATTGCAGCCAGAGGAGTTAAGCGGAACTGGCATCCGGTGAATATGGACACGCTCTCCAGCAAGGCGGATCGAATGTACGGAGCGATGAGATCAGACGCGTGCAGCAGGAATCCATTAGACGATGGTGTTGGTCGACACCTTGGTGTTGGTTAGAGGGCCGTTGAGACGGGCCCCCCATGGTGGACATAATTTGCATCCCCGCCACCGGCTGATACCAAGGTATCGATCAATACTTTGGTCCAATAGATACTCCCCGACCCTTCTGGCCTAATGGCAGTGTGTCGCGTTCGAACAAGCGTGCTTGATCCGCACAGGCTCTGGTATCAGTTGATCCCGAAAGGAAGAACCGAAATTTCTCTGGCAAGGAAACGAACATGCGGTGCAAACTCCGAAAAAAGCTACTCCTGCTTGGTTCCTCCCTTCTCGGCGGAGTTGGCGCCTTCGCACAGTACAACCCGCCATCCACGCCCGCGCCGTACAACCCGATTGCCCTGGCCGAAGTAACAGGGGCACCACGGGCAGCCGTTCAAGCCGGTCAGAATAACTACCAGACCCTGTCGCTGAATCCGTACCTTGGAGGAGTTCCTGCGGGAACCCTCAGCGCAACGCCTGTTGCGCTTTCCCTCGAAGACGCGGTCGCTCACGGACTCAAACACAATCTCGGCGGAGTTTTGGCCACGGACATCGTTACCGACGCGGAGGGACAGCGTTGGCAAGCGTTGAGCGAGTTGCTTCCCAATCTTGTCACCGATACGGGTTTCGGCGTTCATCAAGTCAATGTGAAGGCGGCCTTCGGTCTGACCATCCGTGGAGAGCCTCCGATCATTGGTCCATTTGGCTATTTCGACTCGCGGGCCTATCTCACGCAGTCGGCTTTTGATTGGGCATCCATAGAGCGGGCACGATCTTCGCGGTCGCAGGTGAGGTCGGCGGAGTTCAGCGCCAAAGATGCCCGCGAGATTGTCGTGCTGGTGATTGTCTCCAACTATTTGCTGGTCATCGCCGACCAATCGGAAGTTGAGTCAGCCACGTCGCAACGGGATACCGCCAAGGCACTGTTCCAACAGACCTCCGACCAGAAGATCGCAGGTGTCGCGTCGGCCGTGGATGTTCTACGGTCACAGGTGCAGCTGCAATCACGCGAACAGAAACTGATTGTCGCGCGAAATAATTTAGCCAAGCAGAAATTGGTTTTGGCGCGAGCTATCGGTCTCCCTGCCGGCCAAAAGTTCGTAATTACCACCCAGGTCCCCTACCGGGAGTTGACACCGTCTGGCCTCGATGAGGCGATCCAAAGCGCCTACAAGACTCGTGCTGATTTTCAGAGCCAAATGAATCAGGTCCGGTCCGCTGAGCTCGCGAGACGAGCTGCTTCCGCCGAGCGGTATCCGTCGTTAGGCGTGGAGACCGACTACGGTCTCTCGGGAGTTAACCCGGGCTCGTCGCACGGTACCGTTGATGCGGCTGCCACGCTCCGCATTCCGATTTTTCAAGGTGGAAGAGTACATGGGGATGTTCTCCGGGCGGACGCTTCGCTCACCAGGGAAACACAGCGGCTGGAAGACTTGCGAGCCAAGATCGATCAGGAGGTTCGCGACGCTTATCTGGATCTGGAAGCGGCTGCACAGGAAGTGTCTGTCGAGAAAAGCGCGGTAGCGCTGGCGACTCTGACACTGGAACAATCTCGCGATCGATTCATTTCCGGAGTTACCGACAATATTGAAGTCGTTCAAGCACAGGATGTGCTGGCAACTGCTACTGACAGCTACATCGCCAGTCTTTACAGCCACAACCTTGCAAAGATATCGCTGGCAAGAGCGATCGGTGTCGCGGAATCAGGATTTGCTGAATATGTGGAGGGAAAATAGTATGGCTGAGCAAAATCAAGCAACCAATCCACCGCAAGGGCCAAATGTACCAGCCGCCGGCGCGGTTGACCCGCCAATTTCCACTTATCCCCCAATCTCAGCTTATCCGACGAAGCGCTCCTACAAGCGTTGGATTATTCTTGCATCGTTCGTTGTTCTGGCCGTCGCCGGCGCTTTCCTCTGGCACTATCTTTCCGGCTTCGAATCCACCGACGATGCACAGGTGGACGTCCATCTCTACCCTGTCAGCGCCCGGATTTCCGGATATACCCAGAAGGTCAGCGTTGAGGACAACCAATGGGTCGAAGCAGGTTCCACACTTGTGGAGATCGATCCAAAAGACTATGAAGTCGCATTGGCAAGAGCCCAAGCCACGCTCGACACTTCAGAGGCTGCTGCGAAGAGTTCAAATATCGATGTGCCTATATCTTCCGTCGATACCTCAAGCCAATTGAAATCGACTTCCTCGGATATCAAGAATGCGGAAGCAGCGATACAGGCAGCAGAAAAGCAAGCTGCGGCCGCCCACGCCCGTGTTTTGGAAGCGCAGGCGCAAAACGTAAAGACTCAGGATGACGTAACGCGCTATCGCTTGCTGCTCGCGAAGGAGGAGGTACCGAAGCAAGTCTACGACCATGCTTATGCCGCCGCAGCGACCGATGTCGCCGCCGTAGCCGTTGCAGAAGCAGACGAGGCCGCAGCTCAACAAGACGTTCAAGAAGCGCACAGCCGCCTCACTGAAGCTGAGGCCCACTACGAGGATGCCCAAGCCGGGCCGCAGCGCGTAGCCGCAACGCGCGCCAAGGCCCTTTCGGCGATGGCGGACGTTCAGCAGAAAAGAGCTGCCGTCGAACAAGCGCAGTTGAATCTGGGATACACCAAAATATTTGCACCTGTGGCCGGGGAGGTCACGAAAAAGGTGGTCGTCGGATTGAATGTCGAGCCCGGGGAGCAGCTGCTCACTGTGGTTCCCCTGGATCAGGTGTGGATCACCGCGAATTTCAAAGAGACTCAACTCAAACACATGCGCGTGGGCCAGAAAGCAAAACTTAAGCTCGACTCGAACGGCCGCACGTACCGTGGTCATGTCGATAGCATTGCAGGAGCAACGGGGCCCATCTTCAGCTTGCTGCCGCCCGAAAACGCCACCGGCAACTACGTGAAAATCGTTCAGCGGGTACCGGTAAAGATCGTTCTGGAACCAGGCGAAAATCAGGACCATCAGCTTCGGCCGGGTATGAATGTCGAGGCGAAAGTGTACTTGCGATGAGCGCCACAGCACTGGCTCTTCCGTCGGAGCAGGCCGTCTGGCGGCCCAAGGTGAATCCGTGGGCGATTGCCGCTACCGTGTCGATGGCGGCATTTATCGAAGTCCTGGACACGAGCGTAGCGAACGTTGCCTTGCCTTACGTGGCCGGAGGCCTGGGAGCCAGCTACGACGACAGCACCTGGGTACTTACCTCGTACCTTGCTGCGAACGCTATCGTCTTACCGATCAGCGGATGGCTCGCGGAGTTGATTGGCCGCAAGCGGTACTTCATGATGTCGCTTGCTATTTTTACAGTGAGTTCCCTGCTTTGTGGCTTAGCGCCCAGCCTGCCGCTATTGCTGCTGTTTCGAGCTGTGCAAGGCATCGGTGGCGGCGGATTGCAACCGATGGCACAAGCCATTCTCAACGATACGTTTCCTCCAGAGCAGCGCGGCTCGGCGTTTGCTGTCTACGGCATTACTGCAGTGCTCGCTCCTACCGTCGGGCCGATGCTGGGAGGCTGGATCACTGACAATTATTCCTGGCGCTGGATATTCTTCATCACGCTGCCCGTGGTCCTGCTCGCTCTTTATTTGACGCACACCCTGGTCGAAGATCCGCCGTTCCTCCGTCGCTTGAAGAGCGGGGGTATCCGGGTGGACTACATTGGAATATCGATGTTGACGCTGGGAGTGGGTTCGCTGCAGGTGGTTCTGGACAAGGGGCAGGAAGACGACTGGTTCGGCTCGCATTTCATCACGACCCTGGCGATCACCGCAACGGTTTGTCTTATCTCACTGGTCATCTGGGAGTGGTTCCGCAAGGAGCCGATTATCGATGTCCGCATGTTCAAGAGCTTCAACTTCGCGACAGCAAACTTGATGATGTTCATGATGGGTTTCATGCTCTTCAGCACCCTGGTGCTGATTCCAGAATTTCTGCAGACACTGATGGGTTACACGGCAGAACTTGCGGGCCTCGTTCTATCCGGCGGCGGAGTGATCCTGCTGGTGATGATGCCCATCGTCGGCCGGCTTACCTCAAAGGTTCAAGCGCGGTGGCTGATAGCGACTGGATGGCTGTGCATGGCCATTGGACTGTTCTATTGCGCGCACGAGATTGATCTGTTCGTCAGCTTCCGCTTTGCGATGTGGCTCCGCGTCGCGCAAGTGGTGGGAATCGGATTCCTATTTGTCCCCATCACGGCAGCGGGTTACATCGGAGTCCCTCCAGAGAAAGGCAATAGCGTCTCCGGCATGATCAACTTCATGCGCAATATCGGCGGCAGCATTGGAACTTCCGTGGTGACCACGATGATTGCCCGGCGGGCTCAATATCACCAGCAGATCCTCGTCGGCCACATCACTCCCGATTCGCCTGCATATCGTTCGGCAGTCCACGCGCTGAGCTCGAAGATCGCGCACTCCGGGCTTCGGGCCTCTGACGCCAACGACCAGGCGATTGCGCGGTTCTACGAATTGGTGCATCGACAAAGCGGTGCACTGTCTTATATGGACATCTTTTGGGTCTTGGGCGCGCTCTGCTCCCTCATGTTCGTTCTTGCGTTCTTCTTGAAGAAAAACGATCCAGGAGCGGGTGGCGATGTCGCGGTAGGTTGAGGATAAGTGCAATGATGAACGCCATCACAATTGAGCGCGAGTTCGGCTGCGGAGCATCCGAAATTGCCAGTTTGACTGCCAGCCGTCTTGGATGGAGTCTGTGGGACGAACGGTTGACACAGGAAATCGCGCGACTGACCGAGAGCACGCCAGAGGCCGTCGAACGGAGAGAGTGGCGAACCGATCCGGTTGTGTACAGGCTTTTCCAGGACTTTCTCCGGGGCGGGTTTGAGGGAGGCTTGCCACCCACCAACCGGCTGCACTTCCTCGATGCGCGCCGGATCGCCGCAGTCTCAGAGACCGCTGTCAAGACGGCACTTTCTAGCGGTCCGTCAGTGATTGTCGGCCGAGGTTCGCAGTTTTTTCTGCGCAATCGCGAAGATGTCTTCCATGTATTTCTCTATGCATCTCGCGATCATAAGATCCGCAGACTGATCTCCAAGGGCGAAACGCAGGACAAGGCAATTGAACTGGTCGACACGACGGACAAAGCGCGCGCTGCGTTCGTCCGGCAGTATCTTGGTCTGAAATGGCCGGAACCCGGTCTATATCACGCAATGTTCAATACCGAGATGGGCGAGGCCTGTACGGCCACGATGCTCGTTGAGTGCCTCCAACTTTTCCAGGGTGACCGTTCATCTTCTCAATAGGCCAAGCGGCGCTGCTTGGACGCATCGGCGGGTCTTTGCCCATGGGTTCATCGCCAACGCGGGGACTACCGGGATCGGATTCCGGTTCCCACGCTTACGAGTGGGAGGAACGAGTAACGTCTGTCATAAGGTTTCTGCCCATCGTGCGGCCTATGTACGCCCCACGGCACGCCGGGGCGGGTGGCGAACATGGGCACCCGTCCGAACCCGAGAGGGTTGCGGGCACTATACAGCGCGTGGCAAGGAGCTAGCGTCGACATGTGCGTCCCAGTTCGAGCCACCGGCGGCATGAAGCGAGGCCAGCCGCGCACGAGCCCGGGAAAGCCTCGATTTGACGGCGGCTTCGGATATTTCGAGCGCTCGAGCGATCTCTCTGATGGAGTAGTTATTCATCATCCGCAATTCGACGACCTGACGAAGTCGCGGCTGGAGCTTCCAGATAGAGCGAAGCATGCAAGCATGCATCTGACGGTGAACGCAGATATGCTCGGGGCTCGGGCTGGTGTCTCTGATTTCGTAACCGGAAATTGCTTCCTCTGCTTCACCCGGATTGTCGAAGGATACTTCAGGGCGCAAACGGCGTCTACGAAGGATCATCAGCGCGGAATTGATCCCGATTCTGGTAACCCAGGTATAGAAGCTTGCTCTTTCTTCGAAGGTGTGAAGCGCCATGTAGGCTCGCATGAATGCGTCCTGCAATGCATCTTCGGCATCCTCCCGGTTCTTGGTGATGGCCAGAAGCTTCCGATAGACTCGCCGCCCGTAGACCTCTCTGAGTTCGTCAAAGGCGGCGGAAGACCCTGATCGGGCCGCGGCGACAAGATTTTGGCATTGCAGAGATTCGTTGTCGCGTGAAGCAAATTCAATGGCGATTTTCTCACCGGCGAAAATCATGACTGTCTCCTCAAGGTGGTGCGCTGTGGTCTTGCGTGAGACGCTAAGCGGGTATATATATCCCGCCTGTGGAACTCACCGGCCATCGTGAGGTTGCTCCCACATGACCGGTGTGACTGTGCTAGACGGCCACTTCTGCAAACTGATTCAGAAGCGCCTGGGCTGCGGCGGTCGAAGATGCAGGATTCTGTCCGGTAATCAGACGACCGTCTGTGATGGCAAAACTTTGCCAATCAGGAGCCTTCTCATAGAGGCCGCCCACGCGCTTGAGTTCATCCTCGACAAGGAATGGGACAACATGGGTCAGCTGTACGGCTTCCTCTTCACCATTGGTAAATCCGGTAACGCGTTTGCCTTTCACCAGCGGCTGGCCGTTGTAGGTCGCGCGATGAAACACCGCAGGAGAATGACAAACAGCCGCGACCGGTTTGCCGGAATTGTAGAAAGACTCGATCAGTGCAATGGAGTCAGGGTTATCGGTAAGGTCCCACATGGGGCCATGACCGCCCACGTAGAAAATGGTGTCGAAATCTTCCGATTTCATGTCTGCAAGTTTGACGGTCTGAGATAGAGCCGCTTGTGCTGGCTGGTCATTCTTGAACCGTGTCATCGCGTCTGTTTGATTCTCAGGTAGGTCGCTCTTGGGATCGATCGGCGGTTGGCCGCCCTTCGGTGAGGCGAGGGTTAGCTGCGCACCGGCGTCTCTGAAGACAAAATAGGGCGCCGCGAATTCTTCGAGCCAGAATCCGGTCTTGCGGCCTGTGTTGCCGAGTTGATCATGCGATGTCAGCACCATAAGTATTTTCATTTTGCTTCTCCCTTGTTCTTCGTTTTACCCACTCCGATTCAATCGGCTGGGTAGAAAACCATCACACTAGATTCAGAAGAGGCGAACAATTGGACCAAGGTATTGCCGATACTTTGGTATCAATCGTCCAAGTGCGTGGGGCTTGGGCAGCGCAGCACGATGGTCATCCGGATGGCCAGCCGCGCCAAGGCGGCGACAGTGATAAGTCGCCATTCGGGACTTGTTGGTCCAGGCAGGCACTCCATCGACGCCACTTCATTGAGCCAGTCCTCTGCCGATGACTTGGCGCACTCCGGCCCGAACAGTTCAGTCACGGCTTTTGTAAATGCCACGAACTCGCGCTCTGCCATAGTCATCGGGTTTCTGCGATTCGGATTTTCATCCATCGTTCGTCCATTCGCGAGGGTCCGTTGGAGTTCGTGCATGGCTGTTCTCCGTACTGGACCAGCAAAGGATCCCATTCATTGTTGTGATTAAGCCATAGACTTGGAGGTCGATCTAGTGGACTAAGGTATCGATAAATACCTTCGTATTAAACGGCGCGCAAAAGATACAGCTCAGACTGCTGCTCTCGCTTGTTCCGAAGTGGCCATGTGGCACTCAAGTAAGAAGCACCACCCGAACTGATGCTCCGATCCCGAGCAGAGGCAGAATGGGTGAAAGTGACTGTGCTCGTGAGAGATACACGACTCCCGACATGCCCCAACCAATACCTAAGTACAATGGACAACGCCTCGCATTTTGGCTCATCCTCCATTGGAGATTGTTCATTAGCCGCACCATCATCGAGAGTCGCTCGAGCCGCTTCTGGACCACCTCCATCAATGGTCCGGGGTCTACGTTGTCATTTTCCATGCCGCGCAGGTCCAAAGGTGCTACGGAGCCTCTTGCAACGAAAGGAAAGAGCAGCAGCAGCCCCGCGCGCACAGTTTTGCTTCTTGCGATTTTGATTTTTTCTTCGGTGGGTTGGATCGCCGCACTCAATCCGGACCGTCGTATCTCACAGTATGGACACACTGCGTGGAGAGTGCAGGATGGATATTTTGCCGGCTCGGTTTCTGCGATTACACAGACCGCGGATGGGTACATTTGGATAGGAACGGAAGCCGGGCTTTTTCGCTTTGACGGCATGCGGTTTGTGCCATTCGGCATGCTGACTGGGGAACAGTTGCCCTCGACCAAAGTTTATTCTCTGCTAGCGACAAAAGACGGAAGTCTCTGGATCGGAACGGAGGGCGGACTGTCCCTTTGGAAGAATGAGCGGTTGATTAAATACTCGGTAGGAGGGGGATGGAACGTTGCATCCATTGTTGAAGATTTAGCAGGGAGGGTCTGGTTCGGCCGCATTCGAGCGGGTAATAACAGCTATCCACTTTGTCAGGTGATTGGGACAACAGTTCGTTGTTATGGGAGCCAGGACGGAGTGCCCCCAACCGGCTCGGACTTCGTCGTGGCGGATCCTTCAGGCGATCTTTGGGTTGGCTCCTCCACCACGCTTCTCAAATGGCGACCCGGTACAGCCACGATTTACAGACCGAAGGCATTGCAAGCCAATGAGGGAATCAACGGCGTGGATGCCTTGTCGGTGGCAGCGGATGGCTCACTGTGGGTCGGAATGGATCTGGCTGGTCGAGGAGCCGGACTGCAGCACTGGGTAGATGGCGCTCTGAAGCCGTTTGTTGCGCCAAGGGTGAATGGGGACAATTTGATTGTCGTGGCCCTCTTCCATGATCACGAAAACAATCTCTGGGTCGGAACGGAGAATCAGGGCATCTACCGAATCCACGGTAAAGACGTCGATCGCTATGGAAGTGCAGACGGCTTGTCGAGTGACTTCGTGAATCGTTTTTTTGAGGACCGAGAGGGTAACCTCTGGGTAGCAACGTCGAATGGGATCGATATGTTCCGTGATCTGCGCGTGGGTGCCTTTTCATCGCGCGAAGGGCTAAGCGAGGACTCAGTCGATTCCGTTCTAGCTTCTCGGGACGGCGCTATCTGGATCGGGAATTCGGGCCATTTGGAGGTTCTCAGCTCGAATGGTGTGTCTTCTCAACCTGGACGGGCGTTGCAAGGACATCAAGTTACCGCTCTTTTACAAGATCACTCCGGTCGTTTGTGGGTCGGAATGGATAGTACCCTGTGGATCCATCAAGGAGGAAGGTTTCGTCAGATTACGAAGCCCGATGGCGGTCCGGCCGGAATGATCATGGGTCTGACCGAAGATTCTGAGCAAAATATCTGGGCTGAGACCCACGGGCCACCGGCAACGCTCGTTCGCATGCAGGACCTGAAGGTTCGGGAAGTGTTTCCGGCGCCGCCAATGCCCCTTGCACGCAAACTGGCGCCCGATCCGCAAAGCGGGATCTGGTTAGGTTTAGTCAACGGCGACCTGGCTCGTTTTCGATCTGGGAAGACAGAGATGTTCTCTTTCACGGGCCACCCTGATTCTCGGGTTAGGGCACTCACTGCAACATCCGACGGATCCATATTAGGAACGACTTCATTCGGAGTTGTGGGATGGAAGAATGGCAAACAACGGATGCTCACGGTCCGCAACGGCCTGCCTTGCGATGACGTGAATGCAGTCATTTCGGACGATCAAGGGAACCTGTGGCTTTACGCGCAGTGCGGTTTGATAGAGATTGCAAAGGACGAGGTGCGCAGGTGGTGGGAACAGCCAGAAAGCAAGTTGAAATTGAAGACTCTCGATGTGTCGGACGGAGTTCAGCCAGGATTGGGGCACTTTAATACGAGCACAAAAACGCCCGACGGACGGTTATGGTTTGCCAACAGCCATGTACTGCAAATGGTTGATCCGGCGCACACGTCTGGAAATGCCGTGCCCCCGCCGGTACATATCACTGGCATCGTTGCAGATCGAAAGAGTTACTCACCACAGGAGGCGCTTAGGCTGCCTCCACTCACCCGCGACCTGGAGATTGACTACACGGCACTCAGCTTCACTGTGCCGCGAAAAGTCGAGTTTCGCTACACGCTCGAGGGTCATGATGCAGGCTGGCAGGAACCTGGAACTCGACGCCAGGCGTTCTATAACGATCTGCGTCCCGGTCACTACCGCTTTCGTGTCATCGCGTCGAATAACGACGGAGTGTGGAACGAGACCGGAGCGTTTCTGGATTTCTCGATTATTCCAGCCTTTTATCAGACCGCCTGGTTTCTCGCTGCGTGTGTGGCCGCTTTTCTGGCGCTGTTGTGGGGTATCTATCAACTCCGTATCCGGCAATTGAACGAGCAGTTCAACCTGGGTTTGGAAGCGCGTGTGAATGAGCGCACGCGCATCGCACGAGAGCTGCACGACACTCTGCTGCAAAGCTTCAACGGGCTGCTGCTGCGGTTTCAGACAGTATCGAATCTTCTTCCGGGGCGGCCAGATGAGGCTAAATCACGAATCGACGGCGTGATCGAGGAGGCATCGAATGCGATTGCCGAAGGCAGAGATGCTGTTCACGAGTTGCGCTCGGGTGGATCGGGGGCTATCGATCTAGCCGAGTCCATCGGCAACTTTGCCAAGGAACTTCTAGGCCACCCCTCAAGCGGAAATCACCCGGAGTTTCAGATTCAGGTGGAGGGAATTCCCAAAAACCTCAACCCGATGGTTCGGGACGAAGCTTACCGCATCGCGGCAGAAGCGTTGCGAAACTCGTTTCGGCATGCAGAGGCTCGAAGAATCGAAGTGGAGATTCGGTACGATCAGGAGCAACTTCGTTTGCGAGTCCGCGACGATGGAAGGGGCATCGACCTGGGTGTTATGGGCAAAGAACATGTGCCTGGACACTGGGGCTTGCGTGGCATGCGCGAACGCGCCAATCTTATTGGTGGTAGCTTCGAGGTCTGGAGCGAAGTGAATTCAGGTACCGAGGTTGAGTTGAGCATACCGGCCGCTAACGCTTACGCAATGCCGGCCCCTCGCCGCTGGTTTGATCTTGGTAGCACAAGACGGAGTTAGTGTGATGAATGCCAGTCCCAAGCCGATCCGAATCCTGGCGGTCGACGACCATCCGATTTTTCGTCAGGGGATTATCGGTCTTTTGGCCGACCAGCCCGACATGATGCTGGTCGCCGAGGCCTGCAACGGGCGGGAAGCCATTCAGCAGTACCGGTCTCACCTCCCCGACATCACCCTGATGGATCTGCAGATGCCTGAAATGAGCGGGCTCGACGCTGTTATCGCAATCCGTGGAGAGTTTCCTGAGGCGAAGATGATCGTGCTCACCACCTATACCGGCGATGTCCAGGTACTGCGATCCTTGAAGGCTGGAGCCCGCGCATACTTGTTAAAGAATCTGCTTCACAAGGAACTCCTGGAGACGATCCGAGCTGTCCACGCAGGCAAGAAGGCCTTGTCACCGGAGGCATCGTACGAGATTGCCGAACACGCAACAGATGACCCACTGACCAACGGCGAAGTCGAAGTCCTGCGGCTGATTGCGGCCGGCAACGCAAATAAGCAGATTGCCGATCAACTTTCGATCACCGAGGAGACGGTCAAGGGCCGGGTCAAGAACATCCTATCCAAACTGAATGCAAACGATCGAACTCACGCCGCAACCATTGGCTTGAAGCGGGGAATCATAGAACTTTAAGGCGGTTTCGCAATTACCGTGGCCTGATAAAGATCGCGAGGAGTGGTTTTCCGCTTCGGTCTACATCAATTGCGAAACCGCTGTAGCGACTCAAAAAAGTCCCCAGCTACCTTTGCCTCGACGCTGATTTGTTCTAAGGAGGACAAGATAGCAACTCAAAAGAGGGGGTATTGGACTCTTTTTGGGGTGTCGGCAGTCGCCGGCAATCGACTAGCCTCGGCAAGAGGTTCACTTGCGTCGCTTATTTTCCACGTTCGCCCACGGTTGGCCCGGAGTGGGGCTCCTGCTCATGAGGCTGGTTGTTGGCATTTCTCTCATCGTCGACGGAACCCAGAAGTTCCAGACTGGCCAGCCAATTGCAATGGCGATTCTCAATCTACTCGCTGTCGGAGACGGCGTACTGTTGGCCGCAGGGTTATGGACGCCTCTCGCGGGATTTCTGGTGTCTGTACTCGCCGTTTGGGGTTTTCTAACTCAGAACGCAAGCCTGTGTCCGATGATCCTGTCAGCCAGCATTGGCGCGGGATTGGCGCTGGTCGGACCGGGAGCCTGGTCCTTGGACGCCTGGCTCTTTGGATGGAAAAGAATCGATATCGAACGCTAGCTACGGAACGACTGCCGCGAATATTCATAGCTTATTTTCGCAATCCAGAGAAATTCAATTCCCGCCCAAGCCTGACCTGTCGAACTCTTGAAGAGCCCTGCTGTGACCCGGATTTCCTGCCGCGTAGCACTGGACAAGGCCACGTTTGCGCCTTTCCGTAAAGAAAGGCGCGTGAACCGATTTCAGCGCCACCGAGCTCCACAGGAAATCCGGGTGACCGAGCCCTCTGCCACCACTCAATTCCTCACCTTTGCTCCCCCCCGAAATAGCGGCGTCGTGCCGACCCGAAAGATGCTACAGGACACACACTATGCAGTTCACACTTAACTCGATTGGGGGTTTCGCAGATTCGCTGTTACGTCCACCATGAACGCATACTCGAAAGGTATCAATGTTCCTTCGAGAACGATCGACGAGAAAGACCAGGGAGCAAACGATGAACTCACTTGCATATTCAGCGACGCAGGACCTAGCCGGCGGCGAATTCGCCACCTTGGCCAGCCTGACGAGATTCGGCGTATTAGCGGCGTCGATCGCGCACGAAGTCAACCAGCCTCTGACCGGTATTATCACCAACGCGAGCACCTGCCTGCGCATGCTGGCGGCCGACCCCCCAAACGTAGCCGGCGCTCTCGAAACCGCTCAGCGCACGATTCGCGATGGCAACCGCGCGTCGGATGTCATCATGCGACTGCGCTCGCTCTTTAGCGCGAAAGAAGCCGCAACGGAATTGGTCGACCTGAATGAAGCAGCACGAGAAGCGGTCGCTCTTTCGCTGACCGATCTCGAGAGAGGCCAGGTGATTTGGCAATTGGAACTCGACGATCGCCTTCCTCTGGTTCCAGCCGATCGCATCCAGCTTCAGCAAGTCATCCTGAATCTGCTGCGGAACGCGGCGGATGCGATGAGCGAGGTCAAAGGCCGCGCGAAGCAGTTGACCGTGAGAACGGAGCGGACGCAGAACGACGGCGTGTGCCTGTCCGTTGAGGATGTGGGAGTAGGCATCGATCCCAACAAGGCTGAACGGTTGTTTGAACCTTTCTTCACCACCAAGATCACCGGCATGGGGATAGGCTTGTCCGTCAGCCGCGCTATTATTGAGAGGCATCATGGCCGTCTATGGGCTACACCCAACGACGGTCCGGGAACGACGTTTTCATTCTCGATTCCATGCAAACCGGATAACATGGTGGGGAGCATGGACCTATGTCTCGCGACCATGACTGCAGAGATTGTTTGATCCACCGCATCGCCTCGCTGGATCCAATTTCCAGGGCGATCCGGCCACACAAACGCTCGATGGGCAGGAAATCGGTAGTTTTTTTTATTCCGAAGATACTTTTTTCCAGCGAGCAACGTCATCCTGAAATGAGGTAAATCGCTCATGTCGCAAGCCGTTCCCATCGTGTTTGTTGTCGATGATGACGTTTCTGTACGTGAATCGCTGGAAGCGCTCCTTCGCTGCGAAGGTTGGCAGCCCGAGACCTACGGATCGGCAGCGGAATTCCTCGCGCGTCCACGAGTTCAGACTCCGAGCTGCCTGATACTTGACGTTTCCCTTCCAGGCCTCAACGGACTCGACCTGCAAAAGCGAGTGGCCTTCGAACGGGCTGAGATGCCGATCATTTTCATCACGGGTCACGGCGATGTCCCGATGACGGTCCGGGCTATGAAAGCAGGGGCGCAGGAGTTCCTGACGAAACCATTCAACGACGAGGTGCTGTTGGCCGCCATCCGGCACGCCCTCGAACGCAGCCGCATCGCACTGGGCCGCGAGATGGAGATGCAGGGACTTAAAAGCCGCTATGCTTCGCTCACCAGTCGCGAACGCCAGGTGATGGCATTGGTAGCCTCCGGCAAGCCAAACAAGCAGGTGGGCAGCGAACTGGGCATCAGCGAGATTACCGTGAAAGCCCACCGCGGCAAGGTCATGGAAAAGATGCAGGCGGACTCCATCGCCGACCTGGTCAAGATGGCCGGGAAGCTCCGCCTTACACGCGCTTCCGGAGTAGCTACTCCTGTGGCCTGATTGTTCCTGAACCACCACAGGTTTTCAGCGCTATCTCTGGGCTCCCGCTGTCCCAGAAGTCATAGTGGGTAAGAAAAACTCCGTCCATCGCGCTGTCAAAAACAACAACCTTCACTCGATCGTCGGATTCGAGCGATGACACAATTTCTTCGAGTTGTGGAAGGTTCGCGGGTCCAGAAATGTCCAGGGGCGGAAGGTCGAACGTAACCCTCCAAAACGCCTCGGACTGACGAACGAGCCTTATCTTGGCTTCGTTGCGTCTGTGCTCATGTTTCCCTCCTCCCATTGATTAGGCCGGACGTGCGGACGAAGGACAATCGGACGATGGTGTCGGAGATACTTTGGTATTGAGAGCGAGCCCCTTGAATGCCCTCCTCGGCATACGAAGGTATTGCACGATACCTTCGTCCAATAGGTTTCTTTTCGCGCCGGTGATGTGATGGCTCATGTGCATCGGGTGTCGCGAGACTCATACCGCAATGAATTTGCGCTTATCGGTCAAGCTTGCCACTGAGATGACGTCAGACTATATCCACCATCATGGAGAGACTAACAATGAGTATTATCGATAAGGCGCTAGCAGCAAACCGCAACTATGCGACAAACTACGATCCGGCGCTGGGAAAGCGTCCCGCTCCCAAACTCGCGGTCGTGACCTGTATGGATCCTCGCCTCTCAGACCTTAGTGGAATTTTGGGTCTGCCTCAGGGCGATCTCGACGTTATCAGAACCGGCGGCCCCGCCGTAACAGAGGATGTTCTCGGTGAGCTTGTTGTTTCCACCCGCGTACTGGGAACCACCGAGATACTGCTTCTCAACCATACCGGCTGCGGGTTCACGACCTTCACAGATGAAGAGCTGAACGCAAAGCTGAGCGCTTCCACCGGAGATGCTTCGCCGGCTCCCATGCGCTTCTTCTCGTTTAAGGACCCGGAGGAAAATACCCGGGAGCAGATCAAGAAAGTCGCTTCGCATCCCTGGATTGCCAAGGATATTCCCGTGCGCGGTTTCATTTTCGACGTGGAGACCGGTGTGCTGCGAGAAGTGCAGCAAATTGGACAGCAGGCTGCTGACTGAAATCCAGGTTTGCGAGATTTGAAAATCCGGGCCATCTTGCCGATTGATACGGCTGGATGGCCCGATCTCTTTTGGGGGGAAGATTTTTTGCGCGAAGCCGCTAAGGGTAAGAGTTAGTACTCGTTCCGCAGCAGGAGGAGAGAGGAGACCATCTTCTGGCAGATATCAGTAACAGCCTGCGAGTTCTGCGAGCTGTGGTCCTCGAAGGACTGCTGTAATAACCGGATGGAATCGTCGGTGACGCGCGCTGGTGCTTCTTCTTCATGCGCGATCCATGCGGCAATATGCATGAGTTCAGCGCTAAATTCGTTTAGAAAACGGTCCAGCGCCTGGGTTTGATCCTGGGTCAATTGGGAGTCGTTCTCTCGCCGCCCCCGATGTGAGAGAAGGCTGAGTTCGAGCAGATAGACCGAGCGCAACGCCGGCTGAGCCCTCTGAATCCGCTCACACTCGGCAACATCTTGCGCCCGCCGCTGGCGAAACGCAAACTCAAACTGCGCGGCATCCGTCTCCGATTCCAGACCGGCGAAGTTGTCATTGATCTGACTACGGAGACGGCTGAGCTGCGAAACGGCAATGCCTCTGTCACCTATCACCGGACAAACTGCGAGCTGTGCCAGCATCCGTACATTGCGGACCAGCAGGTTCTGCAACTGGTCCCTATCGCTCTTCGTCCCGAAGCGGTCGAAGATAAAGCTCATGGCGAGAATACCCAATAGGACGCCAACCACCTTGTCGCGCGCGATCGTGAGGTCGGTCTGGATCTGGAAGTCCTGAAGGTTGACGAAGTAAAAGGCGAGCGCGATCTGCACGCCAAAAAAGGACAGCCGCGGACTGGAAGTGGCGAACCACGCGGCGATCGCGGTGCACGCCGCAAAGAAGATGGCAAACCCGAAGACGCTGTCGATAGCGGGGAGGATGAGAATCTGCGCCAAAATCCCCAGGATCAGCCCTCCGACAACAAATCCGGCAAGGCGAAGAAACCGGACCTGTAGCGATGTGCCGATGGTGCTCAGAGCGGTAACGACGCAAGTAAGAACGGAGGTGCTGATGCCGGGCCAGTCGAGCGCATTGTAGAGTACGTAACAAACAGTAGCAGCCAGGCATCCGGCAAGAGCGAAGCGCTGATATTCCGGATTCTGGAATGCATCCGGCACCAACAGAGTGCGCCACCAATCCTGCCCTGGCGCCTTCTGGGAACCACCGACGATCCCATCCGGTTGAAAGACTTCGGGAATGAGGGCGACGGTTCGTTCCATCTCTTGAAGCACGGGAAAGGTGGAGGATGGCTGCCCCTCGAACACAGGCGATGCGGAGATCATCCCTCGCTCGCGGAGCTCGCTTCGGATGGCTCCGATCCTCAGAGAAAGTGCGCGCAGGCGGATCGCGTCGTCGTCACCAGGATCGGGGGGCGTGCGCTCGAGATTCGCGGCAAGACTAATGAGCCGGCCCGCCAGCATAATCAGAGCGGCGCGCTGCGCCCGCCGGGTCGGGTCCAGACCTTGGCGTAGCAACGTCGTTCTGAGCCGACCGGTGCCGATCATTTGGTATTGAAGAACTCTGGCGACGACAGACTCCGGTGGGGCATGGTGAGCGGCAAAGCTTTCCGCTACCTGCTGCACAGCGAGCAACAGATCGTCGACGAATATGATGAGCGGATCGGAGCGATCGAAGATGCGGTATATCGCTTCGGTTAACACAGTGGAGCCGGCACCTACGGCGATGATCACGATAGGCCAGAGGGTACCCTCCACCTGGATCTGGCTGGGCAAAGTGCGGTCCCATACTGGCAGGGCAACGCCGATCGGAATGGTGAAAGCCGCTGCGGCAGCGTAGTTAGTCGTCGTGCGCATCACGAAAAAGATCAGATACAGGCTTCCAATTACCCAGAAGAAATGAGTGATGGGAAATCCGCGGAACAGCATCATCCCGAACAGGGTGTAGAGGCTCGCGAGGACGAATCCCAGGACGATCAGTCGTCCCCCGAGCCAAGTAGCGGCGAGGTTTTCGCGAGCCAGGAGAATTGAAAATAACCCAGCCAAGGCAGCGTTGGGAATGCGGAAGGTGACAACGATGATCATGACCAGGGTCGCCGCGATCGTCATGCGGATGACCGTGTTCATGCGTCCTGGATACGGAGCAATTTCCCAGCGTATGAATTCGCGAAACCAAACCCAGGAGATAGTTCGGCGGGCGGGCTGGTGGGGGAGCTGAGTAGCCCGGGTCGCCATATCAAGGCTTCCGTTTGTATCCGCGGATCACTACCACTGCAGATTCCCCTAGACGAAGGACGTCAGAGGACGGTGACTGAATCCGGATGCGGACGGGGTAGCGGCTGGCCAAATGTACCCAGCTCAGAGTGCGTTGGACGTCGGGCAGGCCGGACGTAATTCGGCCAACGAGCGAAGGATCGGGGATAACGCCATACCCGGTGCTCTCGACGACGCCGGTAAATCGCATGCCTGTGTCAGACATAAAGTAGATGTCCGCAGTCATACCCGGTTGAATATGCTTCAGCTGCGTTTCACGAAAATTGGCAAGCACCCACCAGACACGAGTGTCGATCAGCGTGAAACTTTCCTGCCCTATGTGAGCATAGGCACCCTCAGAAATGACGAGGTTGGTGACACGTGCATCGAATGGAGCGTAGACGCGGCAATGGTCGTAGTTGTACTGGGCGTTAGCGACGGCGGCGGCGTGTCCCTGTCGTTGGGCCACGAGGGGATCGAGGGTAAGTACGCTGGACTGGGATTGCTGCAGCTGTGCCGTGCTCTGCTCTGCCGAGGCCTTGGCCTGCGCCAGGGCGGCCAGCATGGTGTTGAGGTGGGCTCGATTGAGAGCCAATTGCGATTCGGCTTCATGCACGGACTGCGCGCTGGCCCGCTCTGTGGTGCGTGCCTGATCCACCTGGTCGACGGTCACGTACTGTTTGGCGAGCAGGGGCTCGACGCGGTGCAGGTTATTTTCAGCGTATGCCGACTCAGCCTTGGCTCGATCGAGCGCAGCCTCAGAGTGGGCCACATCGGCCTCCGCCTCGCGGATGGAGGCCTGCGCCCGATCGACGTTGGCGCCGGCGCTGCGGGTTGCCGCCCCGGAGGCGGTGACGGCATGCACTTCGGCCCCTATGCGCCGCCGTTCGTCGACGATCTGGCCTTCGAGGGCGGCCTGGTCCGACACTGCACGGTCAAGGGCGTACTTGTAGGGTCGATCATCGATTTCGAAAAGCAGGTCGCCCCGTTTCACGCGCTGATTGTCGGCGACGTTCAGGTGCAGTATCGGCCCCTCGACGACGGGGGCAATTCCGATGTAGTTGGCAAAGATTTCGGCGTCATCGGTCTGGGGATGCCGAGTTGTGACCGCGTAGACAGCAATCAAGCCGACGATCGCCAGAAGAACCATGGCTGCGGTCAAGACGCGACCGTATAAGTCAAGTTTTGCGAGGTGATCGTCTTGCTCGGATTGGACAGTGACTTGGGTCGACATAGCGTTCACCTAGCTGTAGAACAGGAGCCACAACACGCACGCGAAGAAGGTCGCCATGCCGAGATAGAAAAGTACTGGCATTGCCAAGTGTTCAGCGATCGCAGTATGGGCAATCAGGACGCGTGCGCCCAGCGCCAGTAGGAGACCAGCGACGGCCGAGAAGATCCACACCGGGAAAAAAAGAGCCGAAGATGCTGTATTCGGGCGCGTGGGAGCAACCAGCCAACGTTAACAACACGGTCAGAGATAAGACACCGAGCTCGAGCAATGAGAGCACTCCGGCGTCGATCGCGCTCCGTCGATTCCATGTTCATTTCAGTAGACCTCTATATGTCGAAAATTGGTCTATCTATGTCTACTGCCCGCCGATGCGAATCGAGAGCGCCTCAGCCCTACGTTTGGATTGAGCCACAGAGTCAAAGACTGAATCTATTGGACGAAAGTATCGATCAATACCTTCGTATCGGATGGTCACGTTGGCGCGCAGGTATTTTGATCGTGGACACATGTCCCCGGATATTTTGGGGTCGACCAATACGTTCGTCTAATAGACTCGGCTTCCCCACTTCTGCCTTAATAACTCCTTGAACGCGAAAGAATCGTTTCCAGTTCGGCGTAAGCGGAATGCCTGTTCCGAGAAATGGCTCAAATGTGCGCACTATGCGCACTAGGTTTCCTCCTAGAAAAATTCTCGGGTCCGGAAGTCCGGTCGGACGACTCATTTCCGGCCGATGGAAATGGTGCGTGGTATGCGTGGTAAGTTACGCGGGTTGGTTGAAGTTTGCATCGGTTGGCGACCGAAGAGTGCGAAAGGCCCTTGCCGGAGAGACTTTGCGGCAGAGGGCGCCCATCGATAGGAGCTGTTGCAAGACGGCGGGTTAGGTTGTCAAAGAGCTGCTCATCTTACGAGATGCGCTGGGCACCCCTGCTTGTCGTGCGATCGTGCGCTCACCTCGTGATGGAAGCCTGGCTGGCATCCGGCTCCGGCAACTGGGTGAGTCGGGTTTGAGGTCACGACACTTAGGTGCCGATTGGGTGTAATTAGTGTCGCGGGTAGTGGAAATTCTTGAGTTTTTTTTGCCTCTGGGCACAACAGACCGCGGAAAGGTGGCACTCCTACGCTGCACCGGTTGCCCGGTGGTTGCCAGGAAGAGTGCCCGAGGCAATGGACACCTCGATTTGCAGCTCTCCGGAAAGGGGGAGGACTGTGGATCCCTTTAGGCGGCCCCCTTAGTCCCGCAGCGCGGGTTATGCGTGGGGACCGCAAATGCTGATGAACGCGTCAGGCCTGTTATCGTCGGTTCACGGCGAAAAGCCAGGTGTTCGGAGAGTCCCCTACTGGAAATCAGTGAACACTAGAACGTATGAGGACCAATCGTGCGAAACGCAGCCCAACTGCCCAACTCAGCAACTCAGGGCCAATTAAGGCTAAGGGTGGTTGACGTCAACTCACGATCACGCCGCGACGGATCGGTGAAGCCCGCCGATCTGCGGGTGCGACGGTGCGACTCGGGTTGAAGTGCCAGCCCTTCGAAGACGTGTAGCTGACCGAAACATTCTTCAACAGGGTCATCGATCTCAGCTCGACACTCATTAACGCCCTCTATCTGATGTCCAGGGATATTTTGGTGTCGATCAATACGTTCGTCTAATAGACTCGGCTGCGCTCTTCTGCCTAAATAATCCTTGAACACGAAAGAATCGTTTTCGGCATAAGCGGACAAGATGGGCATGGCAGAAGCGGAAGAGGTTTCGATTGATCGAATACAACCCATTCTTGAATCTTCTGTTTTTGTCGCTGCTTCTCGCCTTCTCCGCGACGCGAGCTATGGGGCAATGTGCCGGCAAAGTGTCTTCTCCAGCAGCTGTCGCCGACTGCGCCGCTCGCGAAACCCCTCGCGAGGGAAAAGCGATTCTCGATCCAGCTCATCCCTATACCCTGGCCGAGCTGATTGACGTTGCCGAGCATCACAATCCCAGCACGCGCACGATCTGGGAGCGCGCAAAACAGAAGGCACGCGAACTCGGTTTGGCAGAAGCTGCTTATTATCCCGAGTTAGAGGGTCTAGCTGTTTTCGGCGACGAGAGATTGATCAATCCCTTCCCGAAACCTCTGGCTCCTCGCGGCTACGTCATGGTCGAGATACCCATCGTCCGGCCTGAAGTCGCGCTCCAATATCTGATCTTCGACTTTGGTAAACGTGGAGCGAGCGTGGACTCCGCGAAAGAGGAGAAGCTCGCCGCGGGTGCAGACATCATTCAGGTAAATCAAGCGCTGGCGTTTCGCGTCGCCAGTGCGTATTACCAGCTGGTGACCGCACAGGAAAGATTGCAGGCCGCTCAGGACACATTGCGGACTGCGCAAACCACGCAGGATGCGGCGGAAAACAGACTGAACAACGGACTTGCAACTCTTCCCGATGTTCTCAACGCCCGGGCGGAAACGTCACAGGCTGTGTTCGACGAGGAATCCGCGGACGGGGACGAAAAGATTGCGCGCGTGACGCTGACGGAAGCGGTGGGAGCTGATCCTTCTCCCGACGTAGTGATTGACAGCCAGAGGAGTGCGCCGTTGCCGGAGAGACTCACCATGTCGATCGAGAGCCTGATCGATCGCGCGATGGCGAATCGTCCCGAACTCATGGCGCAAGCTCTGCGCATCCGCTCTGCCGAGGCCGGCATTCGTGCGGCGAGGGCAGAGTACAAGCCGCAGATCGTTCTCTCGGGATCGGTTGCGCAGACCTCCGTGTGGCCCACCTCGGATTACGGCCAGCTCGGTTCCGCGAGCGAGCCTACCTGGTCCGTCGAACTCGGCATCCATTGGCGCATCTTCGACGGAGGTGTGCGCAAGAACGAACTGTTGATCGCCGAATCGAAACGGCGCGAGGCAGAGGACGAACTCACGACGAAAGATGATGAGACGACGCGCGAGGTCTGGACCGCTTACATAGCATTCCGGACGGCGTTGCGAAAGCAAGAGGCTGCTGTGGCGCTTCTAGAATCCGCCAACGCCTCTTACTCGGCGTCGCTCGATGCGTACAAATATGGAGTCAAGAACCTGGTCGATGTTGTTACCGCGGAGAAGCAACTGGCCCAAGCTCGACTATCCAGTGTCTCGGCACGATCGGAATTATTTCTGGAGGCAGTCAACCTTGAATTCGCCACCGGCAATCTGCTGAGGAATCAACCGCCCGCGACAAGACTTCAGTCCCAGGACGGACACCCATGATTTCTCCTGGATTGATCGCGATTGTATTGGCAATGCATGGGTCGATTCTCCTCGGAACGGGTTTTATGGCTATACGCGAGCGATTCCAGGATGCCGGGCGGGACGACAGGAACAGATAGAGGCACACTAAACATTGGGAGGAAGCAAATCAGAAAACGGGCGGACATACGCCACGAGCACACGGAGCCGGCAAGTTCTTTGTTTCACGAAGATGGCCAAGATGGTCAAATTAATTAATTTGAGCATCTTGCTAAATGCCGGGAACAGACGACCCTTTTATGAACGCGGCAATAGCCTACAACCTATCCCTCTGAGACTCATTTCTGAATCGGGGTCCTCACTCAGGCGCTTTAGCCCGACAAAAATAAGTGCTCTAAAAGCGCTATAAGTCCCCTTCTGAGGCGACGGTTGGTCCGATTTTTCCCTCGTCAGTCCAGTGGCAAGCGGGGCGATTTCTCTGCCCACACTGCGGATTGGCATACGTCCCGCTTGGGCATCTGTGTAGTCTGGCGCCGCACCGGCTAGTGATGGTGGTTTCCGAGTTGTCAAAACTGCTCAATCAAGAGGACGCACTGAGCGCACCCTGTTTACGCGGTGATTTGTGCTCTCCGCAGGCGCCCCAAGGGACGCGATAATTCCGCGGAAAGGCGTAATCCGTCGCTTTCGACGTCACATTCTCGTTTGCTACACCCAAGTCATCATGCCGGCAGGGGCTGATGCTTTCGCGGGTGGTTGGCGGCGGATGCACGGGCAGAGTAGACCGGTGCAAAGCCAGGCAGGACCGTCACGCAAGACGGCGCTGATGTTAGTTGCTAGTCCCACAGTAGTACGGTTTTTGGGCTTCGTCGAGAGGTTTAAAGGATTTATTTGCTAACCAGAGTAGTGCTCTGTTGCTTGTCATCTGGGCGGCAGGGATACGTTGATTGGCATACACGCTTAGACATGTGTTGCGGGCCCCGGCCCGAATCCCTAACGTGAAAACGGGTCCGGGAGACGTCCTACTAGTTCAGCTTGCAGAAGACCGCTGTCATCGCGAACTGATATGTGTTCGCCGACGATAAGAGATTCAAGGAAAATGTCGAGGCAGAATCCGTCTGGATTCACCGCACTCGGTACTTTCATGGCAGAAATGTGTCCGGTGCGAAAACAGGCCAAACCCAATTTTTGCGTCGGAGTGTGCTCTCCACGCGCATTCGCCAGGAAACGCGATGGAGAAGACGCTATGAGTTTGTCCCTCGATGTGCCGAGTTCAAGATATAAATCGGGGAGCGTTAAATCCAGCACCCGGAGCAAAGTGCATTCGAGCGTAAGAACGAGATCGGGATTGCGGGGAACACCACGCAACCGTCCAGCGGAGTCCACGAAGAGCGCTTCCACTTCACGCAACGCTGTCAATTGGCTGTCCGCAGAGTAGAGGACTGAGAAGGCATCGGGGGTGTTGAACCGTCCACCGCGCTCGAGAGCGCCGATAGCAGAAAGCGGCGATGTTCGCCATCTGTCGGAAATCACACGGAAGGTAAAACCCGAGTAGGAGGCAAGTGGGGCATTTTCCAGCGCCTGTATGAGTTTTTCGAGGGAGTGCAATCTCTATTCTTCAGACCGGTTGCCGGACACTCATTGCATCGATGAATGATTCCAACGGGGCAAGGTCGCCAGATTGGATGAATTCCATCGGAGCATGATTCTCAAGGTGCCGGTTGGGGGCGTTCAGAAAGATGCGCGCATGCGCCTTGTCACCAGCATAAAGATGCACGAGGGTCACCCAAATACGGTAGATCCTCCGTAGCTCACTTTGGAGACTGCTGGCATCTGGTTTCTTGCGAACACCTGGAGCCTTGCGACCAATCGCTTCCGCAATGAAACCTACCGGGACATTCAGCTCGCGTGCAATTCGGGCAGCGTCCAGGCGCCCCGACTCCGGATTGAAGAGTTCCGGCTCAGCGACTTGAAATGTGTGGGCTGCTGACATCTCTCACCTATATATTTGAATATATAGGATCTTTTAAGTTGCGTCAATGTTGCTTGGGAGTAGCGCCATTGTAGCGCGAACCGGCCCACCTAATGACCGTCGGAAATTAGCATCGGCTGGTCACTTCCTCAGCTCTGTGATGAACGCCAAGACAATTCCGCTGGAAGACAGTCAAGTCTTGGTCCGCTGGGCAGCCGGCCGTAGGCGAGGTGCTCCTGGGCGCCGATTCGCGGCGGGATAATTCCGTGACGAGGCCAAAAAATGGCTGGACCGCCCCGTAGATAAAGCTGGGTTCGAGCCCAGTTTTTTCGTTGGCGTTTATCCAGATCGGTATTTGAACCCGTGTTATCGCCGTGAAAGGGCGCCGGTAGCATGTAACTTGTTGAAAACAGAGGGCACGGATGGCTCCCAAAGAACCTCTGAGGACGGTTCGGAAATGCTCATTGCACGCCAATTGGACGCTTTTTTGGGACAGCCGGGCGGACGCGCCTTCCGCTCTTCAAGATCTTCAAAAGGCCGGCCGCGAACAGCAATTTTGCATCTTCAGGTCGAGATCATGATCGAACTTCGCCTCCTTTCACTCGAAAGTCAGCGAACACGCCTGGAAACCGGAAAGGGGATTAGAGTAGGATTTGATCCTACTCTAATCCCAGAGGTTCTCATGCGGACAACCCAACAACTCAGCATTACCCTTCCAAACGAAATGGCCGATCTCGTGCGCACGAAGGTTGCTACTGGCGAGTACGCAAGCGAAAGCGAAGTCATACGGGAAGGATTGCGAACCTTGCTTGCACGAGACCGCGCGGTGGAAGGCTGGCTACGGGAGCAGGTGGCTCCGGCCTATGATGCCCTAAAAGCCGATCCGTCGCGTGCAGTCTCCGCGGACGATGTACGAGCCACGCTCTCGGCCGAACACAAGAAGGCCGCGAAAAAACGCTGATGCCCTACACGGTTATTTTCACGCCCGAGTCCGAGGCGCAACTGACCGAACTCTACCGCTACATCGCTGCCGCCTCATCTCCCGAAGTGGCGGCCCGCTATACCGATTCCATTGTGACGTATTGCGAAAGTCTGCAGTCTCTTCCGCATCGAGGCATCCAGAGGGACGATATCCGCCCTGGTCTACGAATAACCAGCTATCGAAAACGCGTTATGGTCGCGTTCGAGGTGGATGCTGACCAGGTGGCCATTCTCGGCGTCTTCTATGGCGGTCAGGATTACGAGATATCCTTTCCAGGAAGAGAAAGACGAGGAGGGTTAGTATCTATCTTTTATTAGGTTGGCGTCCCCGACGGGATTTGAACCCGTGTTATCGCCGTGAAAGTCTCGCAAACAACCGTAATTGATTGAAAACACAAGGCACGGATGGCTTCCAAAGTGCCTTCCAGGACCCCTGGAGAAGGGTTGTTGGACCGCTATCGGACCGGCGGCGTTTGCCAGTGTTTCGGCAAGCCGAGGCCTAGCGGAAACAGCTATGCGAAGCCGGAGTGTGTTGTTCCGAGTGAAAAGCGAGCCTAGCAGAAAGGCGGGTTGCAAGCCCTTGCGCCGGGCCGGCGCTGTAAGCAAGTTGTAGACTTTGTTGATGGTCATAACCCTGTACAAAACCCCTTCCCCCGGTACGTCCCTCAAAGCGGGCGAATACTGGGAGATTGCCCTTACCCCTACCAGCGATGGTCGTTTTGTCTTGCGGGAGTTTCATGAAAACTGGGATGAGACGGCAGAGAACCATAGGCGGGACTCACCGCCAGTGCCAGCCGAGGAACCAAGGTATTTCGATTCAATCGAAGAGGGGGAAACCGCGTGGGAAGCGCAAAAAAGAGTTCGCGCCCGGCAGGGTTTCATGCACGGATGGGTGACCTCTTTGACCCGACGAATGAAATGCGGCCGAACCCGGTTTACGAGTTGGTCTCGGGCGGCGATGAGTGAAGCCGTTACTGATGCCCCCCGGTTTTCAAATGTGGGATTGCAGGTAGAGTTGCTAAAACCCCATCACAATTTGCACCACGGTCAAGGCGACGATTCCCACGGTTAACCAATCGGCGCCCTTCTGGGCATTTGCGGCTGCCTGGACGATCAGCCGGTTACCCCCCTTCCAAGGCCATCCCTGAAAGCCACCCAGGCAAGAGAAATTGATCCGGACGGCAACTGAAGATCCGCTGTTTGCGTATCAAGCCAATGGAGGTGAGCGTGTTTTCAGGCGCGGTCGTGAGAATTAGGCTACTAGCGACTCGACGGAAGAGAAGTCCGTAGCGACAGCCTCCCCGGTTTCCTCTGTAATTCCCTCCTCGAACGTCAGTGCCGAGGATCAAATCGACGGCCTTCTGTGCGTTGGCTGCGGCATGAACGATGAGGCGGTTATCCTCCTCCAGCTTGGATATCCAGTTCTGGATGTAGGCGGTGGTGTTGCGGTCGGTGTGCTCGTTGGCGATGCCGGCGATCGCGCAAAGGAATGCGGCTCCCATCTCCGCAACCAGTTCCTCCTTGCTGTAAAGCTCATCTCCGAAGCGCGCGCCAAAGGTGCGATTGAGGCGGCTTTCGTGGCCGGTGCTGTGGACCAGTTCATGAAATAGAGTGCTGTAATAGTGCGGGGCATCCACGAAGCGGGAACGGGCGGGCATGTGGACGGAATCGGTGCTCGGCCGATAGTAGGCGCGGTATTCCGTTTCGCTGGTCAGATGGAGAGCTGGGCCGATTGGCCCATCCGGTGACGATGGCTTCGCAGGTCTCGTCCTCTTCAACTTCATTGGGCTGCGTCGGCTGCTCGATCTGCGGAAGCGTGAGGCCGTCGCACTGCTCGACGTTGAAAACCGTGTAATAGCAGAGAACGAAAGGGGCGCGGCGTCCTCCTCCTCTGTCTCGCTCGTCGTCAGTCTTCTGCGGTCGCGGAGCTGCTTGTAGAAAACGATCTGCGTACCCTTCTCACCCTTGCGGACACTGCCGTTTAGCTCCTTCGCCTGATTGAAGGTAAGCCAGAATGGGGAGCTGTAGCTGCAAGACCAAAGAGCATGATGTTGATACCGCGATAGGGTTTGCCCGTGCGGAAGTTGCGGGGAAACGGGCCTCCCGCTAAAGTGCGGGTGTCTGCCAAGGCTTCTCCCACGGAATCACGCCTGCTTTGAGGCTTGCGATGATGCGGTCGGTGACGATCTGGTAGATGTTGGGCTTTGGGGCTAGTGGCTGCTTGCTTGCTCATTGGTGCTTCCTCCCTGTTTTGCTGTTGCCGTTGTTGTGGCAGTGGCATGTGACATACATGCCGAACGCCACCTGGCGAAGGCGGGGGGTAGCAAGCGCAAGCTGAGGGGTATCCCCACCCTTGGAACGAAGCAGGGCGGAGTGGAAAGGGCGGAGCGAAGCGGAGGTCTGCACAAGCGCAGCGCGGAAGAT
>CAVUYJ010000007.1:0-837758 GCA_963745725.1 uncultured Acidobacteriaceae bacterium | reverse complement strand
GCATGGACAGGCCCTAACCGACGTACGCGCACACCCCAACCCGGGGAGAGTTGGTTACGGGCAGGCGCATTTCCGTTTCGCAGGTATGCGTCTCGGCGCACGCGGGGCACAGCCATCCCGCCTCCTCCCATGCGCATTCGGCGCAGATCTCCGTGGCTGGCTCGCTCGCGCAAGATTGACAGAGAATCACTGGTGGCTCGTTTCTGGCGAGCAACTGAACCGCGCCTTTCGGTGTACCGTATGCGCGCAATCCAGCCACCTTCAGCGTCAGCTCCGTGGTCGAGCCGTAGTCATACTCGTAGGTTAGGTTCATTCCCACACCGACCACCTGGTTCAATGGCCGCTTCATGCTCAAGTCCCCATCCATGGGGTCGGACGCATAACGCTCGCCGGCGATCTCAAAGCTGCTCAAATGGCCGCAGCATTCGAGCCAGGTTTCCCGCAGAAAAGCGTCAAGTTTGGCCAGCGTGCCGCCCACCGGCACAGCCACATGCATCCAGTAAGCCTTGGCCCGACGCCCTTCCATCACGATGTGAAAGCTCGGACCAAGAGACAAGCGTGTGGCTTCCGGTTGGCTGCATAGGGATAAATGGCGCATCACGGCAGCGCGATTCACGATGTGATCGCAAAATTGACATCTCCCATCGGACGCCGGTTTGCTCATGACGAAACCATTATAGGGCTACCTGCGGCAAGCAGAAGGGGACGACGGGCACTCGAGAAACAATGCTATATGGACACCCTTGACGAAACATGAGGCTAGCGTATTCCATCAACAAATGAGGAAAATCAAGCGCCCAGCATCCTGGATGGCCAAGAAAGCCAAGCGTGGATTCAAAGGCTATCCCGTCGGCACCATCGCCCTCTACGGTCCCACCGCTTCGTTGGCTACCAAGATTGCAGTGTCGATCATCCTCGACGAACGAAACGAACCCGAGCGGCTCGAGCGCTGGTTTTCCCAAGACCGCGACATCCGCTACGACCCCATCATCGCTAAGGAGATCGAGGCTTTCCTCCGTCAGCATCAGGTCCGTTCCGTGGCCGCAGTTGACCGCATCATCGGCTGTCCGCATGAAGAAGGCGTGGACTATCCTGACGGTCAATCTTGTCCCCAGTGTCCCTTTTGGGCAGGCCGCGACCGCTTCACCCATGAGCGGGTACACTAAAGTTCGTCGAGGCGTCTCTGACGCTAAGGCGCTTCCAGTCCGCTACATGGCGAAAGCGCACCTAATCGCTAGCGATGCCTTCGCATATCTTGTCCGCCGAGGAAGCGGAAAGAGGCGAAGGTCAAGGAAGCCGCCGCGAGGGAAGAGACTACTCCGAAATTTCAGCCGCACGTGCCGACTCTCACGCAAATTCCTGCGCATCACAGCGGATACAAATGTCATCGTGTCTGCCCTAAACTTTCCAGGGATCCTTTGCGCATCATCGAGGGATAAATATGCCGTTCCGGAATCCCCTCCGCGAAGCAGCCGGCTACCGCCTAATTATCAGTGCTCTATTTTCGAGAAACTGTGAGTAGAGCAAAGAGGTGATCGGCACAGCAAAAGCGATCGTTGGGCTGCGCCCATTGTTTTCGGCCCACGTACGCTGGTGCGAACGTGGGGCACCCGTCCGATTACCTCTGCCCTTGCTGGAAGGTGGCAACGGAGGAACTGTTTGGCTTGATCGACGATAAGAAACTGTTTAGAAGAGGAATCCGCGTCACCGATCTTCAGCTCATATGCTATGCGATCTGAATTGCAG
Source organism: uncultured Acidobacteriaceae bacterium (assembly GCA_963745725.1). Lineage (GTDB taxonomy): Bacteria > Acidobacteriota > Terriglobia > Terriglobales > Acidobacteriaceae > PALSA-350. The sequence continues at coordinate 836,012 of CAVUYJ010000007.1, read as the reverse complement.
ACGAGCTTGGGATACACGCGGATTTCCTTTAGAGGTTATTCCCGTTCGCAGTACCGTCGATCTACTTGTTTTCGCACGACACGTGGGTGTTCCAGTCCACGTACGCTCCATGGGGGTTATCGCGCCAGGCCCACACGTGGAGCTCAAACAACCCCGGCAAAGCGTACCGGTTGGGCGTTCCTATGTATTGCAGTAGTTGACCCTCGAGCACCGGTGGAGCCTGTTGGTGCGCCGCCAGCCAGGGGTCGGCGATCGCGATAAACTCCACGCCGACCAGCTTCATGGCGTTGCCCACTGGCTCGTAGATCAGCGCTTGCGGTTCTTTGGGATTGAGTTGCCCACCGCTCACCAGGGCGCCGTTAATGTAGTGCACGCCCATGGCGCCCATATCCGGCCCGGTGACGCAGCCAAAGGCCGGTTCATATCCCGCGGCGGTGGCCGCGTTCACGTTAGCGAATTGCGCGGTGGCTTCGCGAACGATCTGGACTAAGTTGGCTTGGTTGGCCTGGGCGGCATCGTCGTTTGCGGAATCGCCGGCCGTCGTACCGGCTGCGAGCAGCGGCCCGGCCGCGGCAAGACTGCTCAGCAATCCCAAACGCAGGATGCACAGGGTTGATTTGCGGATAAGAGTGATCATTGGTTTCTCCTTGAAAGATCTGCTTTGTGACTTCGCACACACTGGCGCCATCTAGCCACACGCCATTGCCGCGAAGCAATCCTGGGCGGCTCCATTGCGCCCCAAAGTTTCCTCCATCGGTAAACCTCTGAACGGCAAGGCCTTCGCCCGGCAAAACAAAACTTCTCCGCAGCCGCTTGTGATAGGCTTTCGCTAGTTTCGCGGATGTGTTCTATGTCCCGATCGGCTGCTCCCGCCGCACCTGTCCTCCGCTTCGACAATTTCGAGCTAGATTTGTCCGCCGGCGAACTGCGCAAGCGCGGCGTAAAGCTTCGTCTCCAGGGCCAGCCTCTGCAGGTGCTGGCGATCCTGCTGCAATCCGCCGGCAACCTGGTCACGCGAGAGGAACTGCGCCACCAGCTCTGGCCGGCCGACACGTTCGTGGACTTCGATCACAGCCTGCACAACGCTATCGCGCGCATCCGCGAAGTGCTGGGTGATTCCGCGCAGACGCCGACGTACATCGAAACGCTGCCGCGGCGGGGATACCGGTTCATTGCGCCGGTCGAAGAAGTTCAGGGTCCATCCATGCCCGCGGAGAGCAACGGCCACGCCGGAGGACTCCCGCTGCCGCCAGCAGCAGCACAACCCAAACGGAGCCTCGGCCTGGTCCCGGTTCTGGTCGTGGTTCTGTGCCTGTGCAGTATCGCGGCCTTTGCCGCCTGGATGGCGTGGCAGCACCTCCGGACAAGAAGCGCAGCGCCGGCGCTTCGCTCCATCGCGGTCATTCCGCTGCAGAACCTCTCCGGAGACCCTTCCCAGGAATTCTTCGCAGATGGCCTCACCGATCAGCTGATCACGGAGCTGTCGCAGGTCCCCGAGCTGCGGGTTATCTCGCACACTTCGGTGAAGGAGTACAAGGCCACTACCAAACACCTGCCGCAGATTGCGAGCGAGTTAAAGGTGGATGACATTCTGGAAGGCTCCGTGGTCCGGGAGGGTGACCAGGTGCGCGTGACGGTGCAACTGCTCGATGCTCCCGATGACCGGCATCTCTGGAGCGAAAATTATCAACGCCCGATGCGCAGCATCCTCACCGTGCAGCGGGATATCGCGCAGGCGGTCGCGCAGCAGGTTCGGGTAAAGCTCAGCCCCCAGCAGCAGGCTCGACTCGGCACTAGCGGAGCGGTCGATCCGGCCGCGTACGACGCCTTCCTGCGGGGACGCTATTACCTGATGACCCAGTACTCCCAGCCGCAGGGGCTGGACACAGCCCAGCGCTACTACGAAGAGGCGATCCGCCGGGATAGCGGGTTTGCGCCGGCGTACGCAGGGTTAGCGGATACGTGGCTCAACCAGGGTCTGTCTGGCCATGTATCGTCGCAAGTTGCCTATCGCGCTGCCAAGGATGCGGTGAACAAAGCGCTGGTCTTGGGCGGCAACACCGGCGAGGCCCACATGGTCCTGGCCATGTTGAGTTGGATGTATGACTGGGACCCGGTGACAGCGGAACGGGAGTTTCACTACGCCATCGCATTGGCGCCGAGTTACGATTGCGGGCACGAGTATTACTCCGGCTATCTTGCGTGGCGCCATCGGCGCGAGGAGTCGCTTGCGGAAATCACCAGGGCCCGCGAGCTGAATCCCAGCGCGAGCCTCGCGTTCTCAGAGTCGGCGTTATATTTTCAGCTTCGCGATTATCCGAGTTTGATCGAAGCCAGTCGCAAGGGAGTGGCTTCTGATCCCACCGAATTCGGGGAGCATTATTTTCTCGGGATGGGCTACGAGGAGACCGGTCGACGGGCTGAGGCCATTCCGGAGTACCAGAAAGCTGTCGATATGTCCGGCGGCGATGAGGGTCCCACGGCTGCGTTGGCATACGCCTATGCCAAGCAGGGCAGAAGGCCGGAAGCAGAGAAAATCCTTTCCGACTTGCAGCACAGGCCCAAAGCTGTTTCTCCTCTTTCGCTGGCAGCCATCAACGCCGGACTGGGCAGGAAGGACGCCGCGTTGGAGTTAATTGGTCAAGCGATCCAGCAGAGAGACTTGGGCCTGGTTTGGTCTCTTCCAGCCGACCCGCGCATGGATAGTCTTCGGTCCGACCCCCGATTCCAGGCGTTCTTACGGCAGGTCGGCGTTCCTCTGTGAGTGCAGGGCGGTCCGCTTTTCCTCGCGAGTTTCCCTGCAGTCTATCCGCGAAGCAGCCTCCTGCCGTCTAACCATCAGTGCTCTATTTTCGAGAAACTGTGAGTAGAGCAAAGAGGACGCAGGCTCTCTCCCTCGCGCTCCTCCTAACCCTGCTAACCCTAACCTCACCTGCCCAATCCCAAGCCATTGACGCCGCAGCCCTGGTTCGCCGAGCCATCCAAAACCGCGAGGACGCCGCCAAGACCCACCGCCCGCTCCGCTATCTTCTCCGCAAAACCGACGACCATCGCGACACCACCAAAGACATCATCGAAACGGAGCAAGGCGACGTTGCCCGCCTCATCGCTATCCACAACCAGCCGCTGACCCCCGAAGCCAACCAGGCCGAGTTGGACCGGCTCAACACCTTAGCCCACCACCCCGAGATCCAGGAGCATCGTCACCAGCGGGAGCAGAAAGATGCAGCCCGGGTGAATCGCCTGATGCGCCTCCTGCCGGACGCCTTCCTGTATCGCGACCAAGGCACGACCCCGTGCCCATCGAGCGGGGGAAGCTGCCATCATCTGACCTTCTCCCCCAACCCGGGCTTCGAGCCGCCCGATGTGGAAGCCAACATCTTCCGCGGCCTGGCGGGCGAAGTCTGGATCGATCAAGCCCAGGAACGCCTGACCCGCCTCGACGCCCACGTCATCGCTAATGTGGATTTCGGCTGGGGCATCCTGGGCAAGCTGGACAAAGGCGGAACCATCCAGCTCGAACAATCCGACATCGGCGGCGGCGACTGGGAACTCACCACCCTGAAGCTGAACCTGAAAGGCAAAGCGCTGATGCTCAAATCGCTGGACATCCAGTTGACGGAGGAAGCCAGCCGCTTCTCTCAAGTCCCGCCGGGAGTGGATTACCGCAAGGCGATCGAACTGCTGGAGAACTCCATCGGCCCTTGATGCCGGCTGGATCGAAGCCGGGCATCTATCCGAATGTATTACACTTTAGTAAGACGAATCCTACGGAGAGGTGTGAAATGAGAGCGCATTCTATCGTCAGCTCCAAGGGGCAGATTGTGATTCCCGCCAACCTGAGAAAGCGCTACGGGTTAAAAGAAGGCACGACCATCGTGTTTCAGGAAGATCGTGGCCGCCTGGTGCTGGAGCCCAACAATCACGCGGCGATCTACGCCCTGCAAGGAAGTCTTGCGGACTTTCCGCTCGAACAGGACCTGGCTGAGGAAAGACGAGCGGAGCAGAAGCGAGAGGACAGACGGTGAAAGAATACGTTCTGGATGCAAACGCGGTGCTCCGGTATTTTGGTGTCAGCGAAGGGCAAGGGACCAACAAGGTTCGTACACTCTTCGAACAGGCAGAGCGTGGGCAGGCGCGGCTCTCGATGTCCGTGATCAATCTGGGCGAAGTCCTGTACGTTCTGCTTAAGCATGTGGGCGAGTCGCGTGCCCGGCATTACGTCCAGGTCCTGCAACACGTGGTGACGATGATCGAAGCAGATGCTGCCCAAGCCCTTGGTGCGGCCGAGATCAAGCACAAGTACAAGCTTGGCTACGCGGACAGCTTTGCTGCGATGCTGGCATTGACTTTGAAGGCAACGCTCGTATCCGCCGATCCGGCATTCGAAAAGTTGGGCAAGACACTCAAGTGGGTCCGCCTGCCAAAATTCGGATTGTAGTTTCGATTTGTAAAATTCGATAAAATTCGATGTTTTTGGGCATTTTGGGACACGAACGATGGTGCGTAGGTTATGCCAAATTCAACGGCGCCGAGCAAAGGGGTTCCTTTTTATGGAGAAAGGGATTCTGGTGTCTGGAGCAAAATTATCGGCCATCGGGACACGAGGGACGGATGAGGCCCCTTGCGAGGGGCTCGAGGGGCCGGCGGAATCAGTGGATCGAGTAAGGTCAACCGTTGAGTTGGGGGTAGGGTCGGGGAAGGTGTCTGGGAGAACTGCAGGTTCCTCGTCGGCACGCCGGGACAGGCGGGATGACAATTCTAGGGGAGCGGCTTCGTGCTGGGCTGGGTCCGGCGAGGGAACTCCGTTTTCCTGCTGTTCTCTCAGCCAGGCGGAGGCATAGATGTCAGGCGTGGGCAGAGGGGCGGGTTTGTTCTGCTCGGAGGCAGGGCGACGAGCAGGGATGTGGCCTTCGATGGTTGCGATCAGGGAGAGGGCCCTGACCTGGCTGGACATGTTGCCGCGGGTGATTTCGGAGGTGAGGTCGGCGATTTCCCAGAGGCGGGCGAGGAGCCGCTCACGGTTCTGGGTGAGCCGGTTCTGTTGGTCCACGGCACGCTCCACGGCAAGGCGGGACAGGTCGGCATCCTGCTCGACAAACTGCTGTCGAACGGCAGCGCTATGCTCAAGCAGGTAGGCGCGGACACGGGGCTTGGATTTGGTGTACGCAGCGGTGTTGGGGTTGAGACCGGCGGCGTCTGCGGCTTGACGGTCGGTCATGGATCCAGAGGCGACCAGGCGAGCAAAGGTCATTTCCTGGTCAGTGATGGGGTCATTGACTTTATTTTTGGGCATGGGTGGCTCCATTGGTGGAAAAGTTGAGGGGTTGCGCGCAGGGAAAGATTTCCCCCTGCGCAGGCAGGGCAATAAAAAATCCCGCGGCGGCGGGATGCTGGTTCAGCTGATTTGAGAGATGGTTTGGGTAAGGCACCGGACAGGAAGAAGACTGTCCTTCGCTCGCGCTTAGGCCGAAAGTTCCGGCAACTGCCCGGCTCGGAGCGGTTGGCGAGAAGCCGCTTCCTGCCGAAATCATTGATCTAGGGGTAGGATACCGGGTTCTATGCTGCTCGGCAATGGGGAGAAGGAAGCGTCCCCGTTCGGCAAGCTCCACGGCGAGGCTCGGAGGCTCCGTATCGCCCTTTTAACTAAGCCCCGGATCCTCGTAGGACGTGCCCGAGACAAATCAGGCGAAGGCCCGGAATCGAAGCAAGCTCACCATCATTTGTGACGAACGAAGTAGCACCGCCTTCTTTGGCAGTGGCGAGTTGAATGGCGTCGGGCGTCTTCATCTGAAAATCGGCACGAACCCGGGCCGCTTCTGCTGCAATCGCCGGAGATAACGCGATCATCCTCAGATGGCGCGCATGCAGCAGTATCTGAAAATAGCGCTCGGCCAGGGCCGGGTTCCCATCGCGGTAAGGGTGCACAAGAACCTCGGTAAGCGAGTGTGGAGGTGACCACTTGGATTTCGCCGCGCTCCACGGACTCAAAAAACGGCAGAAGCAGAGGCAGGTAGGTCGGATGTTTTTCAATGAAATAAATCAGGGGAGCGGTGTCCAAGCCAACGATAGTTCCGTGAAGCGCTCTCACCCATTCCATGAGGAGCGTTCACGGCGGACATACTCCTGGGCATCCATGTGTCGCCAGGTCTCCTGGCCGAGACCGCATAACGCGAGCACACTGGTTTCCTCTTCAGAAGTCGGCGCCTGGGCAGCACGTACCGTCAATTCCTGGATCAGCCGCAACTGTTCGTCGCGGCTAAGCGATGCCGCTATCTCAAGAGCGCTCTCGTAGGAAGTGGTAGCCATGTCAGCCTTTCCCATCCATGATAACGGTCTGCATTCCACGTTGTCATCTCGCCTGTCTGGACGCTCGCTGTGCCCGCCTTGGCGTCCTCGTATACTCTTTCGGAACGGGCAGGTTGGCATCTCGACTGTCGCTCGCCGTCATCGGTTATCGCTTGGGCCTTACATCGAATGGATATGCCATGGCCTCGACGATCCGAAACTCTGCCGCCTGACGATGAGCCGGGTTGAAGAGGCGGTTCATGGTTTCGGGAACGATTGCACTGGGAACGCGAAGCAGAAAGGGTTCCCTACGGTCTCGCGCGAAGCGGCTCTCGCCGCGCTCGAGGAAGCGAAACACCTTCTGCTCGCGCGATCCTAACTCCTAAATGCGCGTCCTGATCGACGAGTGTATCGACGAGAGATTACGCAATCATTTGCCCGGCCAGGACTGCCAAACTGTCCGCTACGCTGGGTTGACCGGCCTGAAAAATGGCGACCTCCTCACAGCCGCAGAAAGCGCCGAATTCGATGCCTTTCTCACCTTGGATCAAGGTATCGAATAGCAGCAAAATCTGATCGACCGAAAGATCGCCATCGTCGTTTTTCGCGCGAAGTCGAGTCGTCTCAAAGACCTCCTTCCCCTCATCCCCGCTTGCCTCACTGCCCTCGAATCCATCCAGGCCGGGCAACTGGTGGAAATCGAGAGCAACGGCCGGTGAATGATTTGTGCTTTGGAAAGCGGACTTTTCGTAGACAGAATCGGCAACGTCATGAAGAGCTTTCGTGAGGTTCGTGGACGGAGCTGGCACCATCGCTCCGCAGCATCTCCAAAGCGAAGATTGAAAATCGCCGCAACCTGAAGGCGGTTTTCTTTTGGGGTTTATTTCGTCCCGGATCATCCTGTGCCGGATCATCCCGGATCATCCGGCCGGCAGTTGAACTTAAGGCGTTCGAAGACGTTGCGTAACATCCGGTCCGCACTGCGCATAGTGCCGCGCGTTCCAGCTGTAGATCCTCTCCGCCTGGGCTTTCAACGCGCAATGGGCGAGCATCGCATCATAAATCCCGCCGCCCACGACACCAAGCGCGGCCGCCGCTCCCAAAGCCTTGGCATATTCTCCTCCGTCCAGGGACACCAACGAAAGCCGTTCGCAGAGGTTGCCCACAAACAGCATGGCCTGGGCGCCGCTGATGCGATGTTTTCCCGGCATGCGGGTCAAGGTGGAGAACACCTCGGCCAAACTGTGTGCCCCGCAACAGCCGGTTGACTTGTCAAATTGGAGGAACAACGCAAGACTCGCCTTATGGTGAACATGGTCCCCATAAAACACCGGCACCAGGACCGAGCTATCGAGAAACCCCTTCACTCCGCTCCACCCAGGTTCGCCAGGTCACGCTCCTCGCGGATCTGCCGCAGCACTTCCTCTGTAGCCGACGCTGACATCGGCTGGCCCGTCCGAAAAACCCAGACGCCGTGCTCTTGCGTAAGCGGTCCCGTTCCTCGAACCGGCCGCAGGGTGATCTCTTCCCCAGCGCTTTCCAGTTCCAGATCATCCCCCGGTTCGAGGTGCAATGATTCGCGCAGCGGCTTCGGAATGACAATCCGGCCGGCCTTATCAATGGTGAGACGTACGTTCATAATGGCAGGCTATTATGGGTTAAACCACGAGTCAATGGCATTGAATCGAATCCGTCGGCATCGAAGCGTCTCGGATGCCCTATCTAAGGGCACGACTTTAGAGCCGGGCCGTAAAACGCCGAACACTATCCGGGGTTTAAGCCCCTGCGCGGAGCATCCCTGCACCCGTTGCTTGGCCCATCCGAGAGGAACGCCACAGGATTGGATCTTCCCGTTTCCGGAAAAAAGAGAACGCTGGCTGGATTGGGATTGACTTGCCCTCGACGCAACGGAGGGAGTCACGCTCTGGAAGGTGAATAGGTATCATGTCACCGCATTTCACCTTCGTGATCTCAGCGAGACGAATAAATTTCCTCAAGAAATGCGTCCACATCCTCATTCGCTGGCCACGCGCCGGCAAACGCTTTCGGATTCTTCAGCGGCGGAACGCCTTGAACCTTGGCTAGCTCTTCCATAGAGCGTTCAGTAAAGAAGTCTCTTCCTCCCTTCAACAGTGGCTCGACGATGCTGATCTTCTCGATGCGCAGTTCGTCGACCCTGCCGGTGTTCGGATTAATTCTGGCCATCCCCGTTGCGCGAACTGGTCTTCTCAGCCATTGGTAGATTTTGTCCTCCTGACCCTCGTCGAAATTACAAACAATGGGCGGTCCAACCGGAGGATGGATTCTGCATTTGCGTTCCTGTTCTTTGAAGTCGGCCATCTCGAGGATACCTTCGACCGATTCGGTTCTCTGCGACGGCGTCTTGATCGCCTTGAGCACACGCCCCCGGACGCGCTTGTCAAATACCGCCTTAGTTACCTTTTCGCCGGGCCGGCCCGGCGCGATCCATTCAATTTTCGAGATTCGCCCCTTTTCCAATACCTCGCCTAAGGCCTTCAAACTGTCGAGGACACCTGGGTCAAACTCAGATCGATTTCGGGCGCCCCCGACCCTCTTGACTGTGGTGACTACGTTCTTGATCACATCGGAGCCAAACGTAGTCGTCCCCGGCAACGCGAGCGATTGCTGAGCCTTAGCAAAGCGAAACGGCAGGATTGTGCTCCCTTTCTCGATTCCGGCTAATTCTAGAGTGCACTCGTCCTGTACTTCGCTAGTCTTCGGCCCGGGCCGGAGAGATACGCCACCACGCATTGCTTCTGCCTGCCGGTTGACGGCATCCTGGGCCGCCTGGCATATCCGCAGCAGGTCGGGGACGGAGATGGTTCCCGAGTGGACGCCAGGACCGTCAATTCTCAACTCAAGCGCGTATTTTGGTCTTTGCGCCACTGTTTCCGGTATCCCTTCACCATTATCGGACGGATCAGAGTTTCTTTAGGGGTTACTCCGTCCTGTCCCCGTCAGGTCCACCATGGACTCCGCCCACCGACGCTCCTTCGCCTTAGTCGCCCGAATTGAAACACACTCCTGACAGGAGTCAGGGGGCATGACGTCTTGCTAACGCATTTTATGAAACAAAACCACCTCGCGGCTGCCGCTTGTCGCGCCCATTTGACTTGCGTACCACTTCCTGCCCGGGATCGACCGCCACATTCGTCCGTGAATATCGTCTAGAGCAAGACTAAACGCTTCTTCCTTGAAGCCGGCCTGGGACATTGCCTCAAGATACTTGGGGAGTTGCCACTCTGGTTCTGAGAATGCGACCATCTGCACCACAAGAGTGGATTCGTTAGAAATCGCATGCATCGACCGGAACGCTGCGCGGATTCCCTCAAAGTATGGTTCCAGCCCGGCCCGCTTTCTATCACCAAACGTGTAGAAGGAAGCCCCGTCGCCGTCGAGTGTGCCTGCAATCCAGAAAGGAGCCGGCGTCTCCCTTCTTCCCTTGACCTGCCAACGATGGTAGAGCACATGAAGCCCGGGATACGGGGGCGATGTGAGTATCAATTTCAGCGGATGAATCCTGTTGACTCTGCTATCAGTATCAACGCCGATCGCAGAGCGGTGGATGCAGAGTGTCTTTGGCAGGGGGCTGTGTCGACGCACCCGTGTGGCGAAGGCATGTGCCGCATCTATCATTTCTTCGGCGTTCGATCCTAGCTGCTTTTGGAACGCTCTTGTTGAAGGAATCTCCGTACGGCAGTCGAGGGCCCATTGGCCAGTCTTCAAAAGGATGCAGCGAGCAAATTGCTGCTCGCTTTGCGTGTCCAGCAAATCGATTGCACTAAGGCCAATTTCAAGTAACTTTCTAATTCGCCAAGTGTCTCGGTCATTGATGTTTTTCTTGTAGGCCTGGATACAACCAGCTGACATTCGCACTTCAGTCCTGAGGACTAACAGAGGCGCAACGATCTTTATCCACACCTCAACGTTGAGCAACTGGGTGTTCGTAAAGACGGTCGTCTTCACCGCGGAAATGAAGGCAGCGAGGCTACTAATGTCCGTACCCAAGGCATTTCTGCCTAACGCTGCCGCCTCAACTAGAGTAGTGCCCCCTCCCATAAAAGGGTCGTAAATATGATCACCCGGCTCAGTGAATTCAACTAACACCGAACGCGCAAACTCTGGCGAGAATCTAGCCGGATAACGATAAAAGTTGTGCGTGAGACCAGTCACCGGATCCCTACTTAAGATTCCGCGCGCCAGTCTCTCTCTGCTTTCCGGAGTCAAGCACGTTCTCATTTGCCGCCCCTACGTTGGCCTTGGCCGCCGCTCTTGATCCACCGGTCAATCTCATCTCGATCAAATCGCCAGCTTCTCCCCACCTTGTGCCCAGGTAACTGACCATGTTGAACCAAGCGATACAACGTCGAACGGGGCATTTTGAGGTAGGCCGTCAATTCCTCGATGTCAAGCCAAATAGCCATTTCGCCAATTGTGAGAACCAGCTAACGGAATGGCAAGCAGTAACGATCAACAATGAACAACAATAAGCAACAAAACGAAATAGTGGTTAAATCAAGCAATTTTATGGCTTTTTAGTCGTCCAATTGTTTAATTAGTGGGCTATATTGTTACTCGCGAGGGGAATAATGATTATATGTATCCAAATGGATCGAACCACGAAGGACATATTGGACCAAATGGTGGGGGAAGGTCATTATCGCGATTTTTCGGAGGCGATTTCAGTGGCAGTCGCTAACCAGTCGCTCCTGCATCGGTCGAGTTTAGTCAGCCCTTCCCACATAGAACCAACCGTCATGGTCTCGGTGGGTCTGGAGCACCCGTCAATTTCAAAGTCTACTGTCCGAGTTGAAACCGCAACGCAGAACAATGGGGATCTTCCGTTCGCTATCCCAAGTCTTTTTCAGAGACCAGCGGATCCGAACGCTGACCTGATCCCCGCTCCGTTGCCCAACGATGCATTCATACCAGGTATGCCCGTGCCTGTGGACAGGTGGATGTTTGGGCAGCATAACAAGCTTCTTCCCGCGAAAGCCAACGTACGGGCATTATCTAACCTCTTACAGCGAGATATAAAGCACGGGGCGGTTCAACTCGATCGTGCAGCGACCGAAATTGCATCCGCAGCCTCGAATTTGGGGGACGTCTTGAGACACTTGGATACGGTTACCAAGCGCTCCAGGGATGACTCGTTTGCTGTTGCTTTCCCTAGCACAGACCCGAGCAACAGCGACAAGTCGAGACTGCGCTACGCCACCCAACTCGTAGGCGCCCTGTCGCGCGAGGGACGTACATCTGGCCTACTGATTGATCTCAAGTTAATCAATCTTGATCGGCAAAAGCGGATACGCCTTACGGAACCAGGCATTCAGTTTGCTGCGCTGCGTAATCCCATTCTGGATAGTCCAGGTCTCTATGCCCACGAGAGATTTTCCGCCGAAGAAACTGACTTCCTGATCGGCCACATCACCTCTTCGATTCCCGTAGAGCGTTTTGCTTATGTAGCTACACTAACATCCATTGAATCAGGCTCCAACACACCGGAGAAACTCGATGATTCGCTGAAAAAATACATGCCTGAACGAGCTGAAAGGCCCTTTAGTAATGCATTCTTGACAACCCAACGCGCCGGTGTAATCTCTCGGATGGCTGATCTAGGGCTTGTAGAGCGCGCCCGTAATGGTCCGAACGTAACTTATGTGGTCACTGACAAAGGAAAGCAGTTCATCGAGAGGGGGCGCTGATAAATGCGCACTACAAACAACGAAGAAAACAAGAAACTCTGCCTTGACTTGCTTCGCGTGGACACCGAGGTCGAGGTTATGGATTTACTTGAGAGAGCAGGCCTATGGTCTGCTCCCGTCTGGAGACTCTATGGTGACCGCGAGAACAACTTCAGCACGATTGGCAATGAACAGAGTCGTCCGGACGCGGCATTGGTCGAAAAATTAGTAAACTCAGAGGACGCTCGATTGATGTCGGAATGCATGCGCAGAGGGATCGACCCCCAAGGTCCCTCTGCACCGCAATCAGTTAGGGCGGCGGTAGCCCTCTTCTTCGATGATAAAGTTTTGTCAAAGTATCCAGGTGCAGGCAGAATCGCGCTTTGGTCGGATGAGAAGCGAAGAAAAATAGCACGCGGGATTGCCCTCAGTGCAACTGGCGCATCTCCAAAGCAGGGTAAGCCATGCTTCACGATAGCGGACTGTGGCGAGGGCCAGACCCCGGACGCGATGCCGGAGACCCTGCTTTCCCTTGACAAGTCGAACAAACTCCGTATCCCGTTTGTGCAGGGAAAATTCAACATGGGTGGCACGGGCATATTAAAGTTCTGTGGCAAGCACAATCTCGAACTTGTGATCTCGAGACGTGATCCTAAGATCCTTCCAAAAACCGCGAACTTATCAGATTCCCAATGGGGATTTACAGTGGTCCGAAGAGAGGATCCAACCGAAGGGGCCCGGAGCTCGATCTACACCTATCTTGCCCCGTTAAATCTAGATCAAAATCCCCGTCGCGGCGGTGTCTTGAGATTCACCGCTGACGAACTAAGTGTATTTCCGGACAAGAATCAGGCATATGCTCGTAGCGCTGAGTGGGGAACTGTAATCAAGCTCTACGAGTTCGGGGGGGCTACTTCGGTTTTCAGCAACACTAACATCTTGATGAAGGATGGACTGCTCAGTCGTCTGGATCTACTCCTGGCGGAACCTGCTCTACCGATCAGGCTACATGAGTGCCGATCTGCATACAGTGGCCATTCTGGAAGCTTTGATACGTCGCTGACTGGAGTCGTCGTGCGACTCGAAGACGACCGACAGGAAAACCTTGAGAAAAGCTTTCCCGTCTCTTGCCCGCTCAGCGTTGATGGTGAGCAGATGGTCGCAACAATATTTGCCTTCAAGAAGGGGCGGGCTGAAACTTATCGGAAAGACGAAGGCATCGTGTTCACAGTAAACGGCCAAGTCCATGGCAATCTCTCGAAGAGTTTTTTTTGCGCGCCAGAAGGCAGGCCGGCTGGATTACATAGCTAATTCCCTTTTGGTCGTAGTCGACTGCAGCAATATCAGCGGCCGCGCGAGAGAAGACCTCTTTATGAATAGTCGGGATCGACTGAGTCACAATCCGATCCGTCAAGCTATCGAAAGCCAACTCGAAGTGATGCTCCGAGAGAATGCGGTCTTGCGAGAACTCAAAGAACACAGACGAGCTGAGGAAATCCAATCGAAGCTAGCTGAGGAAAAGCCACTAGAAGATATCCTCCAAGGGCTGCTCCAGCATTCGCCGACGCTTGCCTCGCTATTCTTGTCAGGTGCGCGAGCAGCGAATCCCTTCAAGACAATGAATGTTGCCCAGCGAGACGAGGTGTTTATAGGAAAGCACCACCCGACCTATTTTAAGTTCAAAGGCAAAGATTATGGCAAGACCCTCGCTCGGGATTGCAATCTCAATCAACGCAGCCGAATCACATTTGAGACCGATGCCGCAAACGACTATTTTAGTAGACAGGTTAATTGTGGGGTTTTTTCATTGTTCCGCATCTCGGGCGCCCATCGTAGTCCAGCCACCGACTACGTTGGGCCGATCCTCGAAAACGGCATCGCGGTCCTAAGGCTTGAGCTGCCGCCAAACAGTCATGTTGGAGACCAACTCGAATTCGAAGCAATCGTCAGCGACCCGACGCTTGTGACTGACTTTACGAATCGATTCTCACTGACCGTAAAGCCCGAGGTCCAACACCAAGGGGCAAACGGCACGCGACGCAAGCCCCCCAGTTCCAAGCCGGGTAACGAGCGCGAGACGCCGAGCGGAATTTCATTGCCAAATATCGTTCCAGTAACAGAAGACGCATGGGCGACGTTCGAGCCGCCTTTCGAGAAAGGCACCGCTCTTCGGATACGTATCACCGATGAGCCGGATGACGGCCAGAAGACAAATGGTGATGAGCGGCATGACATCTATGATTTCCTGATCAATATGGACAATACATTTCTCAAATCAGAGCTCAAGAGTTCGAAGAACGACATAGAACTCGTCCACAAGCGCTGGCAGTATGCTTTGGTATTGGTTGGCCCGGACTCCTCCATGATAATAAGCGCCGGAACAGGAACGGAGATGCAAGCTCCGCAAGGCAGGCGGACGGTGATGGAGAGGAAGAGGTCAACGAGACCATTGACCAAAGGATTGAAGCGATGACCACAGCACTCGCGCCTGTATTACTACCGATGATCGAGTCTTTGGGGGCACTGGATCTCGAGGCGAGCGTGGGCTTCGAATCTTCAGCCGAAACCGCGTAGTCCGTGGTTGCAGCTTTCCGGTGCGGGGTAGAACCTGTCCGGACCGCAGCGCAGTAGGCAGATCATATTGCCGCAAGCGTCGATTGAGAGGTTTCTGCTCCATGAGGGGCAGCAATTATGAGGCGCAACAAATAGCCAACAAAAAAGAGACGCTAATTAACTTTCAAGGCCAGTTAGGACCTTCAATCCATTACGATGGCTTCGGACCATGGTGGGACCTCCGCTAAACCTCTCTACATGGCGAAAGTTGGTAAACGCGTAAACATGAGATCAGATTTTCTTCCGATCGTAAGCGCAATGGGAGCTAACCCTCCCGCAAAGTTGGCTAAGCAAAAACATAAACAGTACATCAAATTAGTCAATGAGCGGAGAGCCTGCCGCTTATGTGAAAGGCTCGGTGTACGTAACCCCTCTGTATGTTCCAAAGACGAATTTGGCTCGCAAAACATTGGACCGTGGACCAACTGGCAAGGAAATTTAAACGCTGAGCTCATGATCATCGGTCAAGAATGGGATGGCCACCTCAATTTTATCGAGTCGAAAGGGCGGGACAGAGACTCATGTCCAACGAACACGAGGCTCATCACTCTGCTCCGATCAGTTGGCATCAAAATTTCTCCACCCAGCCAACAATACGTCCGGGGCGCGATATCGCAGGGGGAACTCTTCTTTACGAATGCTGCGCTCTGTTTAAGAGACGGGCGGGCCAGCGAGAACGATAATAAAAGCAAGACTCCACCAGACTTGTGTTTTGCAACTGCGCCAGCTTCTTTTTAAGACCACAAATTGAACTCGTTCGGCCGAAGGTGATAGTGACGCTCGGATTGGTCCCATATCGTGCTGTACTTCGCGCATTTGGTTTTAAGCCCAAGAAACTACTGAGGGAGGCGGTTTCACAAGCGGATCCAATTTTCCTAAACAAACATTCTCGAGTCATCCCGGTCTACCACCCCGGCGCTTGGAGTCGACGAATAAACCGCAGCCTCGATCAGCAAGTCGAAGACTGGAAACGAGTTGGGCCTGCCATCTCGCTTTGAACTGGTCCCATGTGGCCATTTCATCATTACGGCGATATTCATTTTGGTGGATCATTAAATATGACGGGATACACCTATTCCCTGTTATGGAAAGTGCGAACCGGCGCGAGGCAGTCCTTTTGAATTTCAGCGGTTCGCTATCCTGCACGCTACTACGCATGCGCTAGGTGATAAAACGATAAAACTCAGAACGCAGGGCTCGGATTTTAGGGTGGCCTGTCACTCAAGCACGCTAAAGTGACGGGCGACAATTAGAACTCCCGATCGACGACAAACAAAATTCCCGATCCAACGACAATTAGGCCAAGCGTATTCCGGTTCATCGGAGCGGAGGCGGATTGGTCACAGACAAGCAGGTTCGGAGGTTGTTTGCGTTGATAAAGACAGAGGAAAACCAAGAGATTGCGGCGTCCAAGGCGGGGATGGACGCCAAGACGGCGCGAAAGTATCGCCGCCAGGGCCGGTTGCCCAGTGAGTTGCCGGCGGCGGTGCGCGGACGGACTCGGCCGGATCCGTTCATTGATGTTTGGGACGATGTGCAGAAGTTGTTTGAGGACAACGCCGGGCTTGAGGCCAAGACGGTGTTCGAGTTCTTGCAGCGGCAGAACCCGGGTCGCTTTCAGGACGGGCAGGTGCGCACGTTGCAGCGGCGGGTGAAGGTGTGGCGTGCAACCGAGGGTCCGGCCCGGGAGGTGTTCTTCGCGCAACAACATCCTCCGGGTCGTCTGGGAGCGTCGGACTTCACGCACATGGAAGAGCTGGGCGTGACCATCCAGGGGCAGAGTTTTCCGCACCTGATCTATCACTTCGTGCTGACGTACTCGAACTGGGAGGCAGGGACGGTGTGCTTTTCAGAGAGCTTCGAGAGCCTGAGCGAAGGGTTGCAGAACGCGCTGTGGGAGCTGGGCAAAGTACCGCATCGCCATCGCACCGACCGGCTTTCGACGGCGGTCAACAACATGAGCGATCCGGCTGAGTTCACGGATCGCTACAAGGGTCTGATGCGTTACTACGGACTGGAGAGCGAAAAGACGCAGGCCGGGCATGGCAACGAGAACGGCGATGTGGAGCAGCGGCATCATCGCTTCAAGCGGGCCGTGGCGCAGGAGTTGATGCTGCGCGGCAGCGCTGGATTTCGCCAGTGTTGATGAGTATCAGCGTTTCCTGGCAGCGATGTTCGAGCGGTTGAACGCCGGGCGCAGGCAGCGGCTGGCCGAAGAGATGGCGGTGATGAGGGAGTTGCCGGAGCGGCGCATGGAGTCGGCCAAGCGCGAGCGGGTGAAGGTGGACTCGGGCAGCCTGATCTATGTGGACCGCAACGCGTACTCGGTGCCGAGCCGGTTGATCGGCGAGCAGGTGGAGGCGCGGCTGTTCATGGACCATGTGGAGGTCTGGTACGGGCAGAAGAAGGTCGCCGAGATGCCACGCTTGCGCGGGCGGCAGAAGCATCGCGTGGATTACCGGCACATCATCGACTGGTTGGTGCGCAAGCCGGGAGCCTTCGAGCACTACCGGTACCGCGATGAGTTGTTCCCGACCAGCCGCTTCCGCATGACCTTCGATCTGCTTGAGGAGCAGCTTGGCCGGTATCAGGGCAGCAAGGAATACCTGAAGATCCTGGAGTTGGCTGCCAAGGACAGCGAGGTCAGAGTCGATGCGGCGCTGCTTGTTCTGTTGGGACCAGGCGATGAGCAGATCAGCGCTGCGGGGATCGAGGCCATGCTGGGAGCCGAGCAGAACACGACCGTTCGCGATGTCGAGGTGGCGGCGGTGGATCTGCGCGTCTTCGACCAGTTGTTCAGTGCGCAGGAGGTGCTGCAATGAGCGCGGCCCCTCAGATCAGAACGGCGTTGATGGAGAACCTGAAAGAACTGCATCTGCCGGCGATGCGCGACTGCTTCGAGCAGGCTGCGCAACAGGCGGAGAAAGAGACCCTCAGCTACGAGCAATACCTGCTGCGGTTGACGGAGCGGGAGTGCGAGTCACGGCGACGCAATCGCATCGCCGCACTGCTGCGCGAGTCGGGGCTGCCGCGAGAGAAGACGATGGCAAACTTCGACCTGAAGCGTTTACCCGTCAAGGCTGGACGACAACTGAAGGCGCTGGTGGACGGCAGCTTCCTGGATCGCAAGGAGAACTTGCTCCTGTTCGGGAATCCTGGCGCGGGCAAGAGCCATTTGCTGTGCGCCCTGGCCCATGAACTGATCGCGCAAGGACGCAGGATGAAGTACACGAGCTGCGCCATGCTGGTGCAGGATCTGCTGGTGGCCAAGCGCGATCTGCGGCTGAGTAAGGAGATCAAGAAGCTGGCCAGGCACGACGGCCTGATCATCGACGAGATGGGCTATGTCCAGCAAAGCCGCGAGGAGATGGAGGTGCTGTTCACCCTGCTGTCGGAGCGATACGAACGCGGCAGCGTACTGCTGACCAGTAATCTTCCGTTCTCGAAGTGGGAGGGGATCTTCAAGGACCCGATGACCACGGCGGCAGCCATCGACCGGCTGGTGCATCACTCGGTCATCGTGGAACTGAACATCCCCAGCTATCGAATGGAGGAGGCCAAGAAGAATCGGGACCCGGCGCCAGAAAGCAACGCGGCCAACTGAGCGCAATAAATAAAGAGGAAAAGCAAGAGGGGGGAAAGCAGGCCGTGGAAATGACGGTCCGCTGGAAAGCCTGGAAAAAACGGTGAGACTGTTTTTCCCACCCTTCCCACAGACCTTGGAAATCGATGTTGCCGATTTCCACATTACCACCGCCACAGCGACGACGGGGATAAGCGACAACGACAAAAGAGAGGAGAGAAACAAGTTCCAACAACTATCGGGAATTATGGTTGTCGGTGACCGGAAAGATTAGTTGACGCCAGACACTAAAGCCCCTTGGGGCACTATTGAGCAACGGCAATCTAACTGGTATGGAGGTTTGGAGTTCTCAGTCCGCTGGCGCTTCCCCGGCCGTAGGGTCACTGCTGAGTAGCGGTGAGGTGATGTTCGTCGCCGCAGGACGAGCGACAGGGTCGGAAGCCTCTGCCTTGGGGACGATCTGATCGCTGGTGTTCCGATCACCTAAATTTTCTTCCTTGTAGGAGTAAACGAAAACAGGTTCTGGTCTGCGCGTGAGGTCATGCTCGAAAGCGTCACGAGCCAGCGCGTTAGCGTATCTCGCGAGAAGCGCCCCCGACCTTGGTTGCTTGAGTCTTCCGACGCGACTGATATCGTGAGTGATCGAACCGGTCTTCGGGACTACTTCAGTCTTGACAAGATTCCCGAGGGAGATACTCATTGCAACCTTCGAGGCATCTGCGGGCTTCATCCCCGATTTTTGCACGAGTTCCGCGTATCGCACCGTAGCGCTCCGCATCTTGGCGGCGAGTTTTGGGAAACGTGCACGCCACGCCTGAGACATGTGCTCAGGGGCCAAATCGGCCCCCGAGAACGAAGCGCACCATCGCTCCTGAACACGCACAAGTCTAGAACGTCGAGATTGACATAATGAGTCTTGCGCAAATTGACCCGCCAATCACGCGCGTTCTCGAAGAAGTCAGCTTAAAAAAAAAGCCTTGTTCTTCTTTCTCGTTGCCATCATATTTGGTCTTATTCTGGGGCTCCTCGCCGATCGGAGTCGCTTCCAGCAGCAACGCATTCTCAACAGCGTGATGCCTTTCGCCAATTTGCCGCATCATGAGGTCGCATGGTTGACCGACGAGCACGAGCATTTGTTCGGTCTGCTTTCGATTCTGAAGACATCGCCCAGCTCGAGCGGCAAGTGTTGATCGTTTATATCGACCGCCTCTTCGAACCATTCCAATTTTCGAAGAGCTATCTCCATTTCTGTAGGGCCACCCCATTCCCCGACGTGGATGCTTGTGAGCTTCCTCAAATAATCCGCTGAGTCATGCACGTCACCGTTATTACGGAGCGATCCTCTTACGAACTTCTTGTGGAATAGCGAGAAGATGCGAACCAGCGTGTCCGGCTCCCAGACGCCCTCGATTGAAGACGATAAGCAGACGATCCGTTCGAATTCAAAAACATCGAGTTTGTCCAACTCCACGTCGACGTCCTTTAGGCAGTCTTCATAGGCCTTCCTTACTGCCCTTCGCAAGGCATTCGCCGGACCATTCATAACGACGAGCTTGATTAGTGCGAGAAACGTTAGCTGATCCCCCTTGAGTGAATCTTTAGGGATGAGCACGAAGCGTTGGGGCTTATACCGTGTTCGGATGCTATTTTCTTCCAATCGCTGTGCACAGAAACTGTCTTATAGAGGCCTGTCAGAAGAGCACAGTAGATTTGGCTCTCGGTATGGACGGTCAGTAGGTTGGCGATAACCTGAAGACCTTCGGCCGCACCCCGTTGTCGCCAGCGAAGCTCAGGTCTACTAACAGAAGTGTCGGCGGCATCTGCTCGTTTACGAACTCCTGCCTCCTTTCTCAAATTCGGCAAGTGTCAGAGATTGCAGCTTGTCGCCAAAGATTTCTGGAAGCTTGGATGTGGTTCTTAAATCGTCTTCCAGGACTACGCTTTCGACGCCTTTCTGTTCAGGAGGCGTGAGCTTGGCTAATAGCTCGTTTCGAACCGCTTCCGATAGCTCCGCCCAACCTGTTCGGACCCGGTCGCGAATAAGATCACGGTCCCCGTTCTCGACTGACAAAAGCGGACCGACGACGTTTGTCAATGTACCTTGGTCCTGCACATTTAAGACTGCCAAGAGTTCTTCTGGTGGCGAATTAACTGAGTTATCGTCGTCGATCGACACGACCTTTTTGATCCCAGAGAAACTAAGCAAACGCGCGGCATAATCAGCTATCTCCGGGCTCATTAAACCAACACCCCCGATAAATCGATCTCGAACTTATAAGTCTCCCCGCAGAATTTCGGTCAGGCATTAGGCTGATATCACAACCATCTGACCTCAGAAGCTGTTGTACAACGTAAAGACCCAAGCCGCGCCCTCTACCTCGTCGCTTTGTCGTGATGAACGGCTCGAACAAGCTGTTTTCGACCGTCGGATCCACTCCTGGGCCGGAGTCCGAGACATACAAAAACGGTCGCTGGAGGTTGAGAGTTATGGTCCCACGAGCCGCGCCGGACTTAAAGCTGTCCTTTAGCCAATACTCTGAATTTAAGACAAGATTGTCCACAATCTGAACGAGCTTTCCCTTGTTCATGTTGACCACAATGTTCCGGGTCTGACTTTACCTGTAGGTCTACCGAATCCCAGAGCCATTTCAGTGCAACGTGCAATGTTGGAACAACTCTTTTGAGTAATCTGCTATCGATGTGCCCGCGCTTTTCTCGCGCATACCGTAGTGATGGCTCGAGGAACATCATCTGACGCTTTGGAGCGGCTATCGCACTTTCAACGTATTCGAGGTAGGTAAAAATCTTGAGGTCGGATGATCCCGAGGCACGCAAGAGTCTCGACATCTTCGTAGTCCTCTCCCCGAGCTGGGAGATAATGTTGGTAATCTCGTGTGATAGAGCTTCCGCTGTGAGCCCAAGGCTGATGATCTCGTAAACCTGGCGAATTTGTTCCGCAGCTCGGAGATCTCAGATGCGAGCCCTTACCAGCGTCACCCATAGATGATGCCTCTTCTAGGTACTCCTGCGCATCCAGGACATCCTTCGCGGCTGTAGTGGCTTCGGTCCTAAGCCGACCAACAAGAGACGCAAATCGGTCTGATGACGGAACACCTTCCATATCGGATCCGATATGGGTTAGAAGGTCGTCAGCCTCAGAGATGGTGCTTTTCAAACGCCTTCCGGCTTCTTGGATCTTGTACCGGTACTGCCCCGCTTTGCCCAATGTCGCGCCCAACCTCAGCGAGAGAGCCTCGGGAGTGATCTCTTCCGGCACATTGGCGGTCTGCTTATCATGGAGCTTTCGAAACTCGTTATAGCCCCTACGCAAGAACTCTTGCCCCTTGCTGAGAAACGGACGAACTCCGCTAAGAGAGCGTGGAAGTTTTGAAAATAGGCATTATCGGTGAAGCCTTCTCGATCAGTCTTTTCCTGCAGCTGGGCGTTCTCTCTTGCGGAAAGAGAGATGTACCCGAGCGTATTCTGCGGTTTTAGGGTGTAATACGAGCGCGCCCCGTCCATTGCCCACCAAGGTTTAGCCAATCCTTCGATACTCGAATACCAAAACCGTCTCGATAGACCTTGATTCCGCTATGCTTCTCAATTGTCTGTCTATACTCAGCAAGGGAGTAAATATCCTGTTCAGCGCTGCTGTCGGTACTGAGGCTAAAGAAATCTACTTCTCCGTGGAAGGGTCCGGGATTCGCAACTTCTCCGCTTGTGTGAGCAATGTTGTTTATGCCGTCGAGTAGTATCGATTTACCAAAGGAAACAAACCAACCATCTTCTGAATTCGTTTGGAGTCGGAAATCAGCGGCCCTTTTCTTCGATTCTAAATATTGGTAAAGAGCCCTTCCCTTGTCTTTTTCTACGAGCTCTCTGAACCTTGCTTTCACGCTCGGGTCAGTCGCCTCCGGCCGCAGGTAATTGAGCCGCGCCCGACCCGACACGTGAACATATCTCCGACGAAAGCTAATTGATAACGGATCTGGGCTAAATCTCTGAGGCGATCGGATATTTCCAGAAGATCCAGTGTGATCCCGTTGACTTCGGCGCGCACGATGAAGTCTCGGGTAGCGCCGTATGGAGAGATCATTTGGGACAGCTGTGTTTCAAGATCACCCTTTCCAGATTCTCTCCACACATCGAGATCTCGCAAGCCAGAAACAATCAGCGTTGTGCCCCGCGTTCGAGTAGGTTTTTCCTCGCGCCTACTGACCTTCACCTCGGAGAGCACGCGTTGATCTTGAAAGTCGTTCCATGAAAACCAGACGTGCTGTTGCAAAGACGAACCGGCCGTCACAGTAATCATCTCTAGATTTGAGCCAAGCCTTTGGGTTCCTAGCCGGCCCAAGCCCTTATCTCCGAGGGGAGTTCTTCCTTTCGTCGTCGTTCCGGCTCTCCGCTTTAAAGCCCGTTTACCGGAATTAGAGATCGTAAGCCAGCCCGTTCGGATCGAATCGAGATCCATACCAATTCCGTCGTCCTCGACCGTAATCGTTCCTTTAGCCCCCTTAAAAGAGGAGACCGGCTCGTTATCTGGCGTCGTCGAAACGCTCAACTTGCAATATGACGCGTCCGCGTCGTAGGAATTCTTGACGAGCTCCATAAGCGCCTGTACGGCATCCGTGATGAGGCTCTCACCTAGCTGAAACACCACAGATGCGTCTATTTCAAACTGCTCGTTTTGAATGGCTTGACCCAAATCCGACCTCTGCTAGTCACTATAGCCGATATCTCGCATGGTTGATCCATCGCTGAATCAGCTGGGAGCTGGGGACAATCGGGGCTATTCGGCGACACGATACCTATTCACCGAGACGAGTCGGAACCTGAGTCGGCTTGCCCTTAGACCGATGTGGCAGTCCGCAAGTGCAGTATGAAGTCCGGCGAGTAAATGGCGTTTCAGTGAAGTTGGAGTTCTTCATCCCGGATTTGCTCGCCGAACGGCGCCGCCACAGAGTTCGCCGACGCGCCCATAGGAATAGCCGTCAGCCAGACGCGAACCCGTCGTCCGCGGTTTGGTAGCTCGGCTTGGTGGAACAGTCGGCCACGTTTTGTCAAGGGATTCCCACGTTCCCTGCGAGCAGGGGTAGACCAAACAGCACACGATATCAGCGGTGCCCACGAGGTTGGCGTATGCGAGCACTTGGAGAAGGTCCTCTCGATGCCGTTCGTGCAATTCAGTGGTTTGCTCGTGCCATGCCCCCTGCTGCAGCTCTTCCCAGTGCCGTTTGTACTTCGCATCGATGATGAACGACCTCCCCTCCAACTCCAAGATCATGTCGGGGACGAGTGAGCGCTGCGACCCGAGGTAGGGTGGGTCCCAGGCGAGGGGAGACACCGTCTCCCGCCGGCGCCCGACCTTCAGTGTGCCACCCATCTGGCGAGCAACGCTGCGCATCACCGTTTCGACCCAAGCTTCGAAGAATTGCTCCATCGGCATCGTCCACGGTATGCCTTCAAGATCGCTAAGCCCGGCGAGTCCTCGCTCTTCCACCGTCCAGTCAATTGCCTGCAGGCCCTCGACGAAGCTGTCGGTACGCATCGGGCGTCGTAGCCACATCTGGGTATCCGACTTTTGTGGCCGGCGGCTGGGAACGGCGTCGACCTTGCGAAAGAGTGACTCCGCCAGGGCTATCAGCCGATGGATAAATCCCCCTTGCTCGTGCTGCGTTTCGAGGGATCGCCGCTGTTTTTCTATGGCGAATCGAATGGCTCCCTTCAAATATCGGTCGTCACGCAGGTCGGGAAAGGTGCAGGGCACCGATAGAAAATCGCCCCGCGGCATTTGGCGTGTGGCGTACTGCGTCCAGTCAATGTTTCCTTTGGGGGCCGATCGCGCTTCGGTCGTTAGCTCAAAGCGCCGTTCCAAGCGGTCTAGCAAAGCCTTAAGCCGCGCCAACACCATAAAGGATAGTACCCACGGCGGCACCCGCCGTTCGGAGCGCTTCAGAAGCGGCAGCCGGAGAGGCGTGGGACTGATGAGCCACCCCATTTCCGCAAGCATCGGGCCGATGCCCGTCCACGGAAACCGCGGCTGGACCACAAGGCCAAAATCTTGTCTCCCACTCAAAGGGGAGACGAGCGGGACGGCACCGATCGCGCTCCCGGAATCGATATGGAGCAGAACATCTCTCCCGTCGTAGTCCCGCTGGACGCTCACTTGGAGGAGTTGAAAGAGCGGAGCGTTTTGCGTGATGAATTGGTCAGCGAGTCGCGCCGCCTGGGCTGCGGGGTCAGCGGAGGCCTTGCTTCCGAAGAATGCGACCGCTGATTTCGTGACCCGCGTATGATCCCGGAGCTCCAGGCAGATGTCGTTGGTCGGTCGAATCGTCTGCAGCGGCGTATTTCCGCTGATGCGCGGTCGGAAGCCTCGACGACGAGCATTGGCCTTCATAGGCTCTCGAGCCATTGCAGATAGGCGCGAATCGGCTCCGCAAATCCGCTCACGTAGCCCTGGGCCAAGTACTCCGTCAAGAGGGGCACGAGGCTTGTTTTGAGGTTCGTCCTGGCGAGGCCTTCGTCTTTTCCCAAAAAGTAGGAATGCCCTGGCACCAGGGGGAGCGCTTCGTCCGTCGCGTGCTCAATGAACGTCGACACGAGTTCTCGAAATGCCTTTTGGCTCAACTCGCAACCGTGCTCCTCAACGACCGCCAAGCTTGGCCAGAGTGACAAGAAAGCAAATCGCCGACGAACCGCCACATCCAGGATGGCAATGCTTTGGTCGGCACTGTTCATGGTGCCCAGCACGTGTAGATTGTTCGGGAGTCGCAGCTTTCGCAGGGAGAGATCCGGCGACAGGATACCTAACCCCCTCGTAGGCAGTGGGCGGGGACGACAGGGCTTGGCCTGCCGTCCAGTCATGTGCCCGGCTTGAAACCTTCCGCTATCGCCTTGTCCGGTGACACCTATTCCCAGCGACAATTCAGGCACATCGTACCGATTCACACCCCGCTGAGGCCAGAGCATAATCCCCAGACAAATCGCAAGCTATTTAGCGTCTACAAGACTCCTCGTAGCTCTGTCACCCG
This sequence comes from uncultured Acidobacteriaceae bacterium, assembly GCA_963745725.1. Classification (GTDB taxonomy): domain Bacteria; phylum Acidobacteriota; class Terriglobia; order Terriglobales; family Acidobacteriaceae; genus PALSA-350. The sequence continues at coordinate 810,789 of CAVUYJ010000007.1, read as the reverse complement.
TCTGTCGGCTGGGAGAGTCTCGTCTGGAATTCGGCAGCCCACAATGGCAGCGGATGAAACCACCGATTCAGCCCGCGACCGATTAGGCCGACGGGCCGGTAACCCAAATCATCGGAATTGTCGAATACCAAAACTCGATCAGCGATTCTAGCGGCGGCGGGCAGATTCTGAAGACTACGGAGATAGCGCCGCCGAACGTCCAACTCAGGAACGTTGTGACCACCTCCCAGAACACGGTTGGCGATCCGAGCCAAGTTGATCTCAACGCTCTCGGTCCCGATGTAAATGAGAACCACCTCAAAGCCTCGGTCGAGGCCCATGGCATATTGCATCATTTGCAGATAGTTCTTGCCGGCGAGAGTCGTCTCAACAGCAAAACTCTCTCTCCGCTCGAGGTGTTCCTTCGCTAAACGAAGAACCTCTTTGCCCGCTGCAATGGTCGACAATCCCATTCCGCTCGAACGGAGCGTGTTTGAGAATGCGTCCGGGTCCAAGAGAGGAATCGCGGCGAACGTGCCAGGGCTTCCGGCGGTAAGCGTACTCTTTCCAGCTCCGTTTGCACCAGCAATGATGGTCAGAAGCGGGCGGCTCACCGCCCGGAAGCGGACGCTTCGACGCCACCAGGCGCATCGGACCTTTGTGCCTGAAGCTCTTCAAGGCGGCGACGGTCCTCTGCGACCTTCGCCCTCGCGCCTGCAGCTAGCCTTTGCATCATTTCCAACCAATCGACAGCCATGGCGGTAGTTTACTACTTCTGCTAGAGCCTTCCGCAAAAGGTCGGTCTCGCATAGGTCTGTTGAACTTCCTGGTTTGCAGCCCGCAACACTGCGGAGTGTAAAGTCGAAATTCTTTGCCTGGAAATTCGTTGCCTGACGGGAAATTCGTTGCCTGACGGGAATGACCCCAATTGTGACGAATACTGGGCTGGGACGCTCTCTCACTTCCAGGCGAGTCGGCTACTCGGACTGTCCCACTTCGAGTTTGATGGTTTTCTGAAGCAGAGGCAAATCTACGATCATGCCTATGATGTGGAGGGCCTGGAGGAGGACCGCGAAACCTTACGGCATCTCCAGGCTAAAGGACTCCTTCGAGGATGATCGGTAGGCATCAGCACCGGCGCCCCCTCACCGTCGTAAAAATCCAGGCCATCCTCCACCGGGCGATGCAGACAAGATGGCGAACGGGAAAGATCCGGCGACAGGATACCTAATTCCCTCGTACTCAGCGTCGGCACCAAAAGGGGCAGACAGGGCGTTCCCTTGGTGGCAGCGTTCTTTGGGTGTTTCTTCAACGCTAAAAAATTCCTTGGGCCGAAAATTCGAGTCTGATTTCCGGTGATTTCCGGGACGGCGGACGGGATAACCCCCAAACACCGCCGGACCCGACAAAGTAACCCCCGTCATGTCTCCGCCCCGGAAGCTCCCGATGAAAACGACCCCAGCGCCGATGCAGGCCTTCCATCTCTGTCGCCTTGAATAGGCTCGCCTCCAAAATGATTTTTGACAGACTCTGCGCTCTAAATTTCCTGCATCAGTTCGGCGAATTGAAGCCAAACGCCCACTTCCACATGTCGCCTTCCTTGACGTAGACGCTGGTGCCGTAGACTGGCGGAGGTTTCTGGCCGCCGCACTCACCGTCCACCGAGCCCGTCAACGTAAGGATGCCGACGGTTGGTGAAAGAAAGGTGCCCACTCCGTTCGTTAGCGAAAAACTTTTCACTTCGCATATGGATCCGGTCCAGTCCTTGACAGCGTCGGGCTTGTTTTTGAAATAGTTTCCAAAGATGTCGACGAAGGTGATATTCGCTGTTGTCAGTTCCTCGATCTTCCTGGCGTCCTTATTTTTCCAAGCATCCCAGACGGAGTTCTCCGCAGCCATCAAGGCGCCCGTACCTGGCCCGGCAGCCCCGTTCTGCTGGGCGCTGGCTTTCTCCGGCTCTTCTTGTTTTAAGGTTTCCGAGAGAGTTTTGGGATCGACGATCGGGATCTCACCGTGAAAGGCGGCGCGCCATTTTTCGCCGCGCTTCACCCAGACAGTGGCCGAACGGACAGGGCTAGCCTCTTTTTGAGTCTGGTGAGCGAAGGTGCAATCGCCGTCCAGGGCCGTCGTGTAAGTGAATACATACGTGTCGTCATCGATCTTTTCCAGCACCGGGTCGGTAAGCGACCAGCCTTGCTGGATGTTGCATTTGGTTCCACTGATCCGCTTGACGATTTCAGCTTTGCTGATCCGGCGGCCACCCACGGCCCTGACGGTGTTGTCGGTCAAGAGCTCCTGAAAGAATTTGCCGTCGCCGTGGAAGTAGGCCTCAGTCGCTTTCTTCTCCAAGGCAAGAAAGTCGTCTGAGGTTGGGCCAGCCGCAGAAGGCTTCGCCCCATTTGCGTTTGCGCTTGCAGCGAGCGCGAACGGTAGAAGCATCGCAGCGAACAGGGTGAATTTCGAAGCGCGCATCATCATCTCTCCTATAGTGCAAATTTGAACTACAGGCCGTGATTCACTTCAGGGTCGGGTCGACAAAAGCAAGGGAAAACCGGCGGGGAAACCAAGCGACAGACCGCAAGAGTACGATTCGCAGCACGGCTTTGCCTACCCATCACCGCTACCGCAAACCCGCCGTCTATCGGTAGATGAGGGGACACGAAACCTATCCGCCGGTCCTCCAGACTTGGCCGAAAGTTTCCGTGTTCGGAAGCCGTTAGTCTCCGCAGACATCACCTTCACCCCGTGGCCCCACCTTCCCTCGCAAGGTGAGCGTGTGTCTCACCAGGCTCTGGTCATCGATCACTGCGCTTGCTTCCCTCTGCACATCGGCAATCTCGGTCGCGATGGCGATGCCACCGACGATTTTCGACCTGGTGATCACGAAGTCCTCGGTGACGTGTGCCGTGCCGCCGCCGGGCAGCGCAATCGTCAAGTACCTGACCCCGGAACCGTCCTTGTTCACGATGTAAGTGCCGCTAATGCCAAAGCTGGTGATCGTCCGCGTGCCGTTTGGCCCCGGTTGGTTTGCCAATGCGGCCCCGGTGGCGTTTCCTTGTCCGTCATATTTCTCATGTCCGAGCCCCGCCGCAACATTGGCCCCGTAGGTCACCACTGCCCCATAGTCACCGCATAGGCTGGCAAGCGAGTATTTTGCGTTTCCGTCCTCGGCCAGTGCAACACCCGAGAGCGATGTTAGCGATCCAATCGCCATCAGCGCGGCCGCTAGTCCACAAAGATTCCGTTTTGCGTTCATGATTACTCCTTTCAGTATTTTCTTGACCCTCGCCACCGGGAAAAGACCGGCGCCCAGACGTGCAGAGACTGCACGACAAGTGTATTCGTCGAAATCGCCGGCGCGTCGGGTCTTGTTTTGCCCAGGCCAACTGCTCACCGCCGCCAAACCGCAGATTCAGCCAAGCGCAAATAGCCTGCATCTTTCTTGCATGGCCGGGACGGCCAAGAATCGTCTCATCGGGTGCGAGCCCTTGTGTCCCGATGACCATGGCCACAAGACAGGGCGCCCCTTCGACAGGGAAGATCACGAAGCTCAAGTACCGGCTATTTACGGCACGGGTGAACCCGTGCCCTTCGTACAGAGACGCTTTTCCATTCAGGTTTTTAGCTGTCACCCCCGAACCGGCTGTTTGTGCAGGAATAGGCCATAGCGGGGGCTATGGAACGCTGCAAAAATGATGTTCTCTTGGGTGGTGGAGCTGGCGAACGCTGAGCGAAACCCAACTGGGATGGAAAGAGGGCCGCAGGGGCTAAAGAGACTGCGTGAGAACTCCCGATTGTCCCGTCCCTTCGGGACTGATTGTGTTGGGTGACCTGCGGTTCTTTTCTAACCACTGAAAGCCCATACGCTTCCTGGGAAAAGTACCTCAGGGGCTAAGCCGTGCCCTTCGCCTAGAGTTTCTCCCCGTCTGAAGAAGTACCTCAGGGGCTAAAGCCCTCGTCATGAGCGGCTTGTACGGCCCGACTAAAGTCGTGCCCTGATACAAAGCGTCGGTTGGATCTGCCGCGAAAGAAACTGACGACGGGGACATTCGTTTTGCAGGCATCAAATAAAGCCCATCCATTGAGGGACGGTTTATTTCCTCGGCGCTTGGGGGCAGCGAAAGCTTTCTGCTGGCCGAATTGGCGGGCTTGAAAAATCGAATTTGGAAAGAGCTGACGAACGATAGCCGCTGCTCGTCATTCCGTCATCCACGAACACCCAACTGCTGCAGCATACCGAGTTGATGCAACTTCCCCAGCGTTCCGCCAGCGTAACGGAAAGAAGGGGCGGTCAGGTGTCGATTTGCGTGTCAAGCAGGAAGTCCATGGCATCGCCAACGCCATAGCCCAGGTTGTGGCTGAGGGTCCGCACACGGTCCAGCCGGCCGATCAGGACATCGCGGTCGCCCGCAGAGAGCTGACGAGCCACCTTGATGGCCTGTTCGAACATATGGACCAGGGCATCGAGATAGGCTACGTCCTGGTTGCCGACCTCGTTGCAGAAGCCAGAAGCGCTTTCGCAAAAAAACACCATCAACTCTGCCAGTCCGGCGGGTTCGCCGATTGCCTTTCGGTAATTGGCAATGGCCTGTTTTGCCTTGGCAACGGAAGTATCCTGGTTACGCAACACATCCGGCCAGAGCCAGCGGTCCAGGGTTTTCTTGTAGGGCAACAGAACGTCGTCGCCCAAGCCAAAGCGGGTGTGGAGAAAAGCCTGATTGTCCTTGTCGGCAGAATAAAGATCGTGAATCAGGCTGACTAATCCTATCCGGTCAAGGCCGGCCAGTTTCGCCTTAACATCTGTCCATGTGGGCTGGGATCGTGCATGTCGTCTTGTCATAGGAATTCACAATCTTACTCGTTGGCGAAACGAAGTCATCCGCTAACAAGCGTCCCAGCCGAACTGTTACTATAGCGCTCACCACAAAACTCACACACGGGCCTTCAGGAGGCTCCCTTATGACGACCAGGCCCGTAGCGCTCCCGCGCGCCCACGACACGCCCGCGGCTTTCCTGCGCAAATACTTCTACTTCTGCATGTCGCTGCTCATTGCCGTGGTTGTGGTTTATGGGTTTAGCCACACTATCGGCCATAACCTGCTGCACGCTTCGCCGATACCGCCCTTCATCCTCACTATCCACGCTATCGTCTTTCCCGGGTGGGTTCTTTTCTTTATCCTTCAGTCGGCGCTGGTGCGCAGCCGCAATGTTCGCCTGCATCGCACGCTCGGCTGGTTTGGCCTGGCACTTGGCAGCGGCATCCTCGTTCTCGGCTACCTGACCGCCATCGGCATGGGCCGATTCGGTCTGCAACGCTTGCACGATACGGAGACGCCGGCCTTCCTCATCATTCCGTTGATGGACCTTACCTGCTTCGCCATTCCCTTCGTGCTGGCCATCTATTGGCGCCGGCGTCCCGAGTTCCATCGGCGGCTCATGCTGATCGCCTCCTGCTGTCTCACGGACGCGGCCTTTGGCCGCTTTCCCCTGCTGCCCCTCGCCTTCGCGCCCGGCGGCGTCGACGCTCTGATTTTTCTGGGCATCGTGCGCGACCTCATCGTGGACCGTCGTATTCACAAGGTGTATCTCTACGCGTTTCCCTTGCTCCTAATCGTTCAGATCTTCTGCGTGCAAACCTATGTTCACGCCTCACCCTGGTGGGTGCGCATTGCCAGTGTGCTCCTGCGATAGGCCCGGCCTCTGGCATGGGCCCAGCTATCGGGCTACGTGGAACGAACACCCAACTGCTGCAGCATACCGAGCTGATCGGAACTTCCCCAGCGTTCCACCATCTTGCCATCGCGGAACTTCGCAATCTGCACTCCTCGGATACGCATCGAAGCTGTTCGATGGCGCGTTTTTCATCGCACGGTGCAAAGTATCAAGGATCAAAACGCCGATACGGATCCCAACGAGTTGCGGCGCCTCATTGACACTGCGGTGCGTCAGGTGCGCGCCCAGCGGAGCGTCAAAGGGAAAGCCCGCAAAGCCTGATGCGGGTGGTACTGGATACCAACATCCTTTATCCGCCCTCTTGATCCAGCTGGAAATTAGTGACCAGAAATTAGTGACCAGGCGGGACGTTCCCCGACTCCAAAGAACTCGCCCCAGTACGGTTGATCCCACCTTACAAACAATTCAAACCCTCAGCTCATGGAGCGCAGTCGGATCAGGCTTCACCGAAGCGTGCTCAAATTGTCGCTGAAAACGAAAGAACGAATCGCCATGTCACGAGGTCGGGCCGCGGAGGAGCTGCCAGGTAGCCGCGCAGGTTGAGCTGCCGAACGCTGCCCGAAGCCGAATTGAGAAGGAAATAGCGCCACAGGGGCTAAAGCCCTCGTCCTACCCTCCGTTTCGGCACGACTGAAGTCGTGCCCTGATACAAAGCACTCTTCGAAAATGGCTCGAAACAGACTGATCTGGGCATTAGTTTTGCAGTCATCAAGAAACGCCCTGCTTCAAAACCCGCCGCCCCATCCCAACTTATTCCGCCCGCAACGCCTGCATAGGGTCAACCTTCGAGGCCCGCGAAGCCGGCACCCACACTGCCAGCAGCGCCACCACCGAAAGAACCATCGCAGCCCCGACAAAGACCCCCGGATCCCAGGCCCGCACCCCAAACAAAAAACCGGCAATCAGCCGCGTGAGCCCAAATGCCGCAGCCATCCCCAGCGCCACGCCTATCATCGCCAGCCGCATGCCATGCCACATCACCATCCGGCGCACAGCTCCCCGATCCGCGCCTAGCGCCATCCGGATCCCCATCTCTTGCGTGCGCTGCTCGACGGAGTACGCCATCAACCCGTAAATCCCAATCCCCGCCAGCACCAGCGCCACCCCGCCAAAAATAGTGAGCAGCATCATGTGGAAGCTTTCCCGCGCGGTGGAGCGCCCCATCACCTCGTCCATGGTTCTTGCATGTGCCACCGGAAAGCCTCCACTGGCCACGCGCAGTTGCTCGGCAACCGCACTCATCACCTGGTGCGGATCTCCTCGCGTCCGCACCAACCAGAGGAGCGGCTGTATATCGGAGTAGGCCGCGGCGTATCCATCGGCTACTTGCGCCACCGGAACCATCATCATCGGCTCGGGAGCGCGGCCCAGGCCGGTGTTGTGGGTGTCCGCCACCACGCCGATAATCTCCCGCACCGGCTCTCCCTGCAACGTCGGACCCATATCCTTGCCGACGATCACGTGCTGGCCGATGGGATCCTGCCCAGGCCAGAGTTGTTTGGCCAAACCCTCATTGATCAGCGCGACGCCAGGCGCGGCGGCCGTATCGTGATCTGTGAAGTCGCGCCCCCGCAGGATGGGAATCTTGAACAGGCCCAGGTAACCCGGCGAGACACTCATCCACCTGGCTCCATACTTGTTCTTCTCGACCAGCCGCCCAATGATCTGGAAGGGCAGGCCGTCATCCACCTGGATAGGCAGCCAGTACGCAGCGGCTGCGGCCTCCACTCCAGGCAGAGCGTTCAAGCGCTCGCGGCCATCGCGCAACAACTGGGCCACGCCTGCTGTTTTCTGGTAGCGCTCCCCGTTCAGGGACATCTCCATCGTGAGCACGTTGTGCCCATCAAACCCGGGACCGACCCCGTGCAGCGCAACAAAGGTGCGGATGAGCAGCGCCGAGCCGATCAGCAGCACCAGAGCCAGCGAGACCTCGCTCACCACCAGCAGCGAGCGGGCCTTGCCCTCGCGGAAGCCGGTGCCGCCACGGCTGCTGCCCTCCTTCAACGCGGAGTTCAGATCGGTGCGCGAAGCACTGAGCGCGGGAAAGATCCCGAAGAGAATCCCGGTCAGCAGCGAGACCACCAGGGTGAAGCCGAGGACGCGGCCATCCACGCCCACAGCGGATCCGTTTTCGCCGATGCGCGGCAAACCCGCGGGGCTGATGGCCAGCAGAGCGCGCACGCCTACAAACCCCAGCACCATGCCCAGGATGCCGCCCGTCACGGAGAGCAACACACTCTCCGTAAGCAGTTGGCGCACGATGCGGGCGCGGCCGGCTCCCAGCGCGGAGCGGATGGCGAACTCCCGCTTGCGTCCCGTGGCGCGCACCAGCAGCAGGTTGGCCACGTTGGCGCAGGCGATCAGCAGCACCAGGCTGACCGCGCCCAACAACACGAGCAGCGATTTGCGCGCGTCGCCGATAATGGAGTCGCGCAAAGGCTCCACGGCGAACTGCTGCGTGGGGTCTCCCTTGGGATACTCGCGGCGGTACTGAAGGGCCGCGACCTTTAACTGCGCGTTGGCCTGAGCCAGCGTGACGCCGGGCCGCAGCCGTCCCGCCACTTGAAAGAAGTGGTTGAAGTTCTCGCTGACCGGAGGGAACTGAAAGGGCAGCCAGATATCCGCTTGCGGATCGGAGAGGAACTCTTTCCCCAGCACGCCAATGATGGTGTACGGCTCATTGCCCAGCGGAAGGGACTTGCCCACGATGGAAGGATCGCCGCCAAACCTGCGCTGCCACAGGCCGTAGCTCAGCACCACTACCTTGCCGCCGTTGGGCGAATCCTCCTGACGGGTGAAGGTGCGGCCCAGCATCACGGGAGCGCCAAAGAGGCGGAAGTATCCCTCGCTGACGTGGATGCCGTGGAGCTGCTCCGGCCGGTCGCCGGTGAGATTGTAGCCGGGGCCGGCTACGTCGTACGCGGCCACTTCCTGAAAGAGGCTGGTCTGCCGCTGGTAAGCGTGAAACTCGGGAATGGCCGTCAGGAAATTGTTGGCGAGAATCGAGGGGTAGAGAAACTCGACCATGCGATCGGCATCGGGGTAGCTGAGCGGCTTGAGCAGCACCGCATTCACGACGCTGAAGATGGCAGTGTTGGCGCCGATGCCCAGCGCCAGCGCGGCTACGGCGGCGATGGTGAAGCCAGGGTTCTTGCGGAACATGAGCAGCGCGTGTTTCACGTCGTTCCAGAGATCGGCCACTTGGCTACGCCCTTTTTCCACTTCAGGCTACATCATGGGGCTAAGGAAGTTTCCCGCGCTACCGGTCCCGCAGCCTCGGCACTATCACAAAGCCGTGGATCGCCAAAGGTAAATCTTCGTTGAGCCATCGTGCGCAAGACGCTTGGGTAACTCCCCAAAGATCCGTTGCTTACGTGGTTGCTCGCATGATAAACACGACCCTGCACATTACTTCGGTTTTGCATAAGCCATCGCGAAGGAGGCATCCACATCCTCCGCCAGAGGAAGCTGTCGCTTGCTGGCGAACGTAAAGAGTTGTGAATCGCAGTCCACTACAAGTCCCTGCCTAGGCGTTCCCGCCGCCGGGTTCAACTGAACCCCCCCAGCTCTCGTACTCACGAAGAGGAAAACACATGCGTTCGAAAGTTTTGCTTGCTCATTTCTGCCTTGCTGCATTGCTGACGAGTTATTCGTATGCAGCCGAATCCACCTATAAATATGACGTGGTTGCCCAACCCGGGATGAAGATTGACGGCATCTCGCCGACGTACTTCGACAATGTGGCCATGAATGACCTGGACACCGTTATCTTTGAAGCCGGATACAACGACGGTAGCTATGCGGGAGCTGCCGGTGTTTTTAGCCGGAATCATGTACTGCTGAAAAAGGGCGATATCGTTCGCGGCCTCACGGTCGGCCGCCCCTTTATCTGCGGAATCAATGATTTCGACGAAGTAGCGCTGAGCTTCTCTTATGGCACCAACGCCTCGACAGCGCTGGGAAAATTTGTAAAGCACGGCCAATCGATCGTTCCCGAAGGAAAGCTGGTGAAAACGGGGGACGTGATTGATGGGCTGACCATTCACGATTTTCGCGAATGCACGTTCAACGATATGGGAGAAATCGTCTTCTCCGCGGACTATATTGACTCTTCCGGAAACGGGTACATCGGCGTCTTCACCCCCAATAAGGTTCTGCTCAAGTACGGCTCTGAGGTCAAAGGCATCCCCCTTTCCGGAAACAACTATTTTGGCCGCCTCTACGGGTTGAGTGATTTCGGAACCGTGGCCTTCGATACCATGGGCGTTCTACCGAACATGGGAGGAAGCCAGACCGGCGCATTCACCCAGCACAAGCCACTCGCCCTTCCCGGCCAAACCGTCGACAAAATTCCCTTGCTGACTGCCTTTGCTCCGGCCATTAGCCATTTTGGTCGGGTGGCGTTTACCGGCGAATACGCCGTGTCGAGCTGCAATTCCTTCAACTGTGCGGGCTATGCAGCCTTTGGCCCTGGCGGCGTGGTCGCGAAAACAGGGGACACGATTTCCGGCTTTACCCTCACCGACTCCATTGCTACTTTCGGCATCAATGATGACGGCGAAGTCCTGATGCAGGCTGATTTTCCTGGTGGCTACGGGCTGTTCACGAAAGATTCCGTCGTGGCCGCTACAGGAGACACCATCAACGGTGTTCAAGTGGAAGGCTTCGTCAATGCTCAAATCAACGACTTTGGCGACGTTGCCTTCTCGTCGTTCGAGGCCATCATTATCGCTAAGCACAAGAACATCCACGAAAAACACAAATAACTCAACCTAGCTAAACCCGCGAGCGGCAGCGGATTCTTCAATGCCGCTCGCGCAACATTCCGTTCAAACTCCCATCACCATTGACAAACCCAAGCACGCAAGACTAGATTTGCGGCTCATCACAAGGGTTAAGACACGCAACCGGGGTTCGCAGGCGCATCCCCAAGGGCTCCTTCGTCCCTTCCTCCTCGGCCCTATAGCTCAGCCCCAGCCGCGTGCATGCATATCCCTGTGGCCCCTCGGGCTTATCCATCTCACCTGTTTCAAGGAGACCTATGCACGCTCTCGTCCGCAAACTTTTCTCCGGCTGCGCCCTTCTGCTGCCGCTCGCCGCCATCCTCGCCCCCGCTCTCAACGCCCAAAACGCGTCCGACGAGGATGGCCCGCCCAAGGTCCTCGTCATCCACCGCGAGTACCTCAAACCCGGCAAGGGCGGCCAGATCCATGAGCGCTCAGAAAGCGCATTTGTCAAGGCTTTCGCGGAGGCAAAGTCCCCCTATCACTATTTCGCTCTGGACTCGCTCTCCGGCCCTTCCCGCTCCCTCTTCCTCTTCAGCTACGACAGCTTCGCAGACTGGGAAAAGGAAACAGCCGCCATCCGCAGCAACCCGGCCTTAGGCGCGAAAGTCGACCAGGCTTCGCTGAATGATGGCGATCTGCTCACGGGCTACGACGCCGGCGCCATGATGCTTCGTCCGGATCTCAGCCTCAACAAGGGCTCGATCAACGGCGCTCGTTACTTTGAGATCACCGCCTTTGTGATCAAACCAGGGCATGCGCACGACTTCGAAGAGCTCGCGAAAATCTACATCGATACCTTCCGCAAGATTGACCCCCAAACCCATTGGGATACCTTCGAGGTCATGTACGGAAGCCCTATGCCGACCACGGCTGGAGGAGAAGTCTTTCTCATCTTCAACCTGATGAAGTCTCTCGCCGAAACTGACAAGAGCATCCAGGACTCTGACAAATTTGCCAGCGAGCTCGGAGCCAGTGGCATGCAGAAGGTGAGCGAGCTGACGGCCGCCAGCATTCAGCTTTCGACCACGAACCTGTTCGCCATCAATCCTCGGGAGAGCAACCCGCCCAGCGAATGGATCAAAAAAGACCCAGGGTTCTGGAAAGTCCAATAAGGAAGAAAAGAGGGGAAAACTCAGGATGAGCTGCCCTGGTAGCTTGTCCTGGGCTCTCGCACCTCCGCACGCGAACATCGCGCCATCTAGTATGGAAGTGCGCAGCTCGCCCAAAACGAGAAGACAAAGCGCACCAAGCCAGAAAGGGATGGGAACCACACGTGCCCGAGGGCAATGAGATACACCGCTTCGCCAAGCTGCACGACGCGACCTATGCCGGCAAGACCATCTGCGTGGAATCGCCCAACGGCCGCTTTCCCGGCGCCGCCTTAGCTAACGTGGCCGCAAGCTAAAATCCGTGATCGCGCACGGTAAGCACCTGGCCTACGACTTCGGCCGCGACCGCAAGCTGCACATCCACCTCGGCCGTTTTGGAGACTTCACCGAAGGCAAGATGCCCTATCCCGAAGTGAAGGGTGTGCTGCGCATGCGCTGGTCCACCGCAACCGACTGGCTGGAATTGCGCGGCGCCACCGACGTTTCCGTCTATTCCGATGCCCAGTGGCAAGCCGTCGAAGCCCGCCTGGGTCCCGATCCGCTCGCGCCCGCCGCCGACCCCTCGCCGGCCATCGCCTACATCCGCAAGGCCAACACGCCCATCGCCGCCCTGCTCATGGACCAGTCCGTCTTCTCCGGGATCGGTAACATTTATCGTGCCGAATTGCTCTACCGGGCCCGCCAGGACCCCTTCGCCCGCGGCAAGGATGTTTCCGAAAAAACCCTCAAAGCGGTCTGGCGCGACGCAATCAACCTGATGTCTGACGGCATGGTCGACCGCCGTATCGTGACCACCCGGCCCAAAGACCGGCCCCATCCAAAAGGCGAACCCCAGCCCGACGAGGTGCACTACGTCTACCGCCGCCACGGCCAGCCCTGCTTCGTCTGCGGTACGACCATCCAGCGCCAAGACCTGGCTGGCCGCACCCTCTACTGGTGCCCAACCTGCCAGGCCCCAAGTGATAAGCAGACCGTCGCCACTCCATCTGCGCCCTCCTCAACGCGGAAGCGACGGTCCACCACAACCGAAACCCGACCCTAAAACCTACGGTCCGTGAGGAAAGGTAGTGGAGGGCTGCATCACAACGACCGTAGCGACGGTGCCGCTTGCTCTCGCCTTCGCGCTGCTGAAGTCCGCTCGTGTCAGCACAGCAGGCGCGATCCGCGCGCGATACCACGGCAGTAAACGTAGAGTTCTCTTCAAAGCCACCTCCGTCAACCTTTCACAGGATGCTCGCTCGACTGCGAGTGAAGGAGAAAGTAATTGCGACAGTTTCCTTGCGCCAGAGTACCAACGGGGCACGACTGGGGATTGGAAGCGAAAATAAGCCCAATTGCACCCGCTGTTGTGCGTTTCCCCCCTCGCGCGCCGTTACCTCCGGCATGCAGCAAGTCTCCGCCGGCAAGCTTCGAGGCGATGAATGAAAAAAAACTTCAAAAATTTCATGTGACTTTAGAAACCGCCGCCTATATAGTGAGCCTGATCTTAGGGAACAGCGACTGAACCCCCCTCAGCCTTTTCCCCGTTTCTCTTGCGTCACGGTTTCACTGCTCTCCCTTGTTGTCCTTTCCCCAACTGACCGTGCGCACCTGTCCAGCAGCACCCAGGGAAGCGCCCTCCGCCGGCTGGGCTCGTGGAAACGCACATCGCACCCGCGACAAAGGATTTCTCCCCCATGACTTCGCCTGCAACCATTCGCCGCTGCCTGGCGGCCGCCCTCTGCCTGCTCACCCCGCTCTTCGCCCTTGCCCAAAAGCTCACGCGCGGCGAGCAATATCTCGTCTTTCACTTCGACGTGCCGGGAAGCAACGCCACCTATCCCCTGGCCATCAACGAAGAAGGAACCATCACCGGCTACTTCCTCACCGCCTCGGGAGCCACCGGCGGCTTCGTCCGCTATGATGAGGGGGAAATTATCACCTTCGCCGTCCCGGGAAGCATCGTGACCGAGCCGGTCAGCATCAACTCCGCTGGGGACATTACGGGCTTTTACGAGCTCAGCAGCCCCTCCGGCCCGATTGTTCAGGGCTTTATCCGCAGCGCGAACGGAACCATCACGACCGTTGGAGATACGGCCCAAACAGGAAACCCGTCAAGCTTCTGGGCGCAACCCGTAGCCATCAATACGGCCGGGGAGGTTGTGGGCAACTATCCGGATGTCGCCGACGCGGCGATCTCCTTTATACGGTCAGCCACGGGTTCGATCGGGGCGTTTACCCTGAGCGAAGGATCGTCCTACCCGACGTTCGTAAGCGCCTTGAATGATTCCGGCGAAATCGTCGGGTATACGACCAGCGACATGTTTGACGCGTCCCAGGGCTTCATGGCCAATATCCACGGCCCGTTGCCCGACCCGTCCAATGGCACCACGACCGAAATCTCTGTGCCGGGAAGCGAGGGCACCTTCCCTACCGCCATCAATGCCGGCCAAACCGTCGTGGGCTGCTCGTTTGCCGACAACCACTATCAGGACTTTGTCCGCAACCCCGATGGATCCATCACGACCCTGAACCTTCCCGGCGTTACCCCTTCATGCCTCCCAGCGGGCAGCGCCCTGGGAGTCTTCAATGTGAATCCCGTCTCGATCACCATCAATGACCAGGGAATCATCACCGGCTACTACATCAACCGAAACAATGTCCCCCGCGGCTTTGTTCGCTATGGCAATGGGAAAGTAGTCACCTTCGGCCAACCGGGAGCCACGCAGACGATACCCACCGGCATCAACAACGGTGGCGTAATCACCGGCTACGATTCCAACGGCTCTGGCACCCGGGGCCTTATTTGCCTACCTGTGCCTTCCATCTAAAAATAAAATAAAAGTTCGAGTGTAAACCCAACGAAATCGCATCGATTCGCTGAGCTAAATCCGGAACCATGGGAGGGCGGGGAAATAAGCGATTTGATCAGCTTGATGAAACAAAGGACTAACCGATTTAGTGCGCATGTTTTTCCAAGCAGAGCAATCCGAGGGTGCCTGCCCCTCCTCTGCCTGGCCCTCTTCGTCCCCAGCCTCAAAGCCCAATCCGGCACCTATGCCAGTTCCGCGGAATACCAGGGCATGCTCGAAGAGCTGCACACCCCCGCGCCCTCGCCCATCTACCTCGCCACCGGACAAAGGCCACTCCCTGACGAGTCACTCAAAGTGAAGGTACGAAACACCCGCACCGCCCTGAACCTGAAAACGCAATCGATGGATATCACCATCGACCGCCAGGCCGCCACCGTCTCCCTGCTCAACCTGCAAACCCACGGCTCCTGGGTGTTCTCGCTCCCGGATCAAACGGCAGCTATCGCCAATATCACCCGTCAGCAAAACAACTGGACCATCCCTCTCGGCGATACCACCCTGAATCTGGAGCTCCTGCACGCCAACCTGGCCAGGCTCACCATCGCACGCCCCACGCCCGCACTGGCCCAATCCCCGCAAACCATCCACATCGCCGGAGCCGACCCCTGCTTTGGTCTCGGCGAGCGCTTTAACCAGGCTGCCCTCTCCAACACCCACTTCGACGTTCGCCCTGCCGACCGCTCCGGAGAGCCTGGCCACAACTGGAGCTACGTAGCCATCCCCCTGGTCTACACCCCCACCGGCCTCGGCCTCTATGCCGATACAGTCTTTGATACAAATTTCAACTTCAACGCCGCCGGGTCGGCCTTCGATCTCCGGGTTGCCAACACGCCCGTGACGTTTTACTTTTTCTCCGTCCCCAATCCTAAAGCCATCCTCGAGCAATACACCGCGCTCACCGGCCGCCCTGAAAACCCGCCGCTATGGACCTTCGGACCCTGGATCACTGCGCTGCAGGGAAGAGACGCCGTCCTCGAGGAGGCGCAAAGAATCCGCACCGAAGGAATCCCCGCCAGCGCCCTTTGGGTGTTTGACGAGCTCGATGAGCCCAACAACCTCGGCTGGCCTTTCTGGTTCTCCAGCTACTACGGAGACCCCCGGGCCTTCAACGACACCCTCCACGCCCAGGGCTACAAGGTCCTCGGTTACGTGCATCCCTATCTTCGCCAGCGCATGCTTCCGTACCCGACTCCAAGCCCAACGTACGGGAGAGCGCTTGCGGAGAAACTAATGGTCACCGGCATTGACGGCCTTCCCCACGGTCCCATGTTCGAGCCTGTGCGTACCGGCAATCTGGATTTCACCAATCCCCGCACCGTCGACTGGTGGCAGAAGATGCTCACTCACGCCGCGCGAGACCAGGCCTGGGACGGCTGGATGGAAGACTTTGGAGAATATATCGACGATAGCGACCACCTCGCCGCCGGCGACGGAACGCGGCTCTCGGAAGTGTATCCACTGCTGTATCACAAGATCACCACCCGCATCGTGCTGGCTCTCAACCCCAACATCGTCTCCTTCGCTCGCTCCGGCTTCGTAGGCACCCAGCAATTCCCCATGTTGTGGGGAGGCGATCAGTCCCACGACTGGAAGCGCGACACCGGGTTACCTTCTGTCATCACCGCGGGAATTACCGCAGGTATGTCCGCCTATTCCACGTGGGGACCGGACATCATCAGTGACGGTTACGATAGGGAGCTATGGCTGCGCTGGGCCGAGTTCGGAGCCCTCACCCCGGTCATGCGCGACCACCCCTGGTCCAGGCCCAAGTTCTCCGTAGACCTTTGGCACGACCCTGGAACCATAGCCCTGTTCCGCCGCTACGCCATCCTTCACACCTCGCTGCTCCCCTACTTCGCTACGTACGCGGCAGAAGCCCACCGCACCGGAGTGCCGATCCTCCGCCACCTGGTACTCGAATTTCCAGACGACCCCCGCGCCGCGACCGCCGAGTATCAATACCTGTTAGGCGAGAGCCTGCTCGTAGCCCCAGTCATCGAGCCGGGAGCACTCACCCGCAAACTTTATCTACCGAAAGGGGACTGGTTGAACTACTGGACCGGAGACCGTCTCACCGGAGGAGCAGACGTAACCGTGGCGGCCCCGCTCGACCAGATTCCCATTCTGGTGCGAGCCGGCGCGATCCTCCCCTTTAAGCCAGAAAAGGAGACCGCCACCTTGAACTGGAGCGATCCCAACCTCCTCGCCGGCCCCCTGGTCTGGAAAGCCTACCCAAGCAAGCTCAACAACACCTCCACGTTCACCCTGCCCGACGGCACCAGCGCAACCTTACAAACCACCCAAACCAACCTGACCATCACCGGAACCTCACCCACCGAGCGGCCCTACGAAGTGATCGTCACCACCACGGCCGCACCCACCACCGTGCAACTGGACGGAAAACCTCCAGAAAATATGGACTACGATCAAGCCACCCATCAACTACACGTCACCTTCACCAACAAAAGCTTCACCCTGGTACTAACGCCAAATCCCTAGTCGAAGGGCTCGACACGACACCGGGCAAATCGCTACCCTATATCCCATGGCACCCACCACCGCAACCCCGACCTGCAAGTTAGTCCGAGCCGGAGAACCCTACCAAGGCAAGCAAGGCCTGATGTACGCCCCAGCCATCTCCGCCGAGACCGTAGGTTCTCAAGCCATCCACATGCAGCTCCTCACCATCCCGCCGGGTGGCCGCGCGAAAGCCCACAAACACGCCTCCCACGAAAGCGCGATCTACATGCTCAGCGGAGTTGGCGGCATGTGGTACGGCGATCAACTCGAGCAGCACGTCCTGCTTGGCCCCACTGACTTCCTCTACATCCCGGCGGACATGCCCCATCTCCCTTACAACCCGAGCGCCACGGAAAACGCAATCGCCGTCATCGCCCGCACCGATCCCAACGAACAGGAAAGCGTAGTCCTCTTGCCCCACCTGGACGCCCTCCATCCGGAATAGCATTCCCTTTGTGGGCAAAAGCCGTTGCGTGCCGAGAGCAAGCGCGCTCAATTCCTGTGACTTCCGCAGTCCTCCCTGCCGATACTCTCCAGCATAAGACCAGATCAACGGCATTTGTGCCTACGCCTGTTGCGTAAGCTCGAGGGAGCCTTTATGCCTTTTCCTTGGAAGACTGTCGTGCTCTGCCTGCTCGCCTCGCTATTATTCCTACCCCAGCAACTCCGTGGAGAGAGCCAACCTGCCCTCGTCTCCTTCCAGGTGCCGGGCAGCCGAGCTACCTATCCCCTGAGCATCAACGAAGCCGCGACCGTCACCGGCTACTACCTCAACAAGTCCGGAGTAAGCAGCGGTTTCGTGCGCTACGAAGACGGGCAAATCGTCACCTTCGACGTCCCCGGCAGCGTCGCGACCATCCCTCTCAGCATCAACACCGCTGGAAACATCACTGGCTACTACACCCTTCTCACCAACATCCCGCAGGCCTTCGTGCGCACCCCCGAGGGAAAGATCACAACCTTCGGCAACCCAGCGAACACCGGCAGCCCTGCAAGCTTCTGGGCCCAGCCGGTCGCCATCAACGTGGCCGGCGAAATCATCGGAAACTATCCCGACGTAGCTTTGGCTTCCTTAGTATTTCTCCGCTCGGCGGCCGGGGTCGTCCTTACCTTCAGCCTTAGCATCGGCGCCCACTACTCCACCGTAGCCACCGGGCTGAACGCCGGCGGAGCTATTGTTGGCTACGCCAGCAGCCAGAGTCTCAACCTGGCCGAAGGATTCCTATGGAGCGGACAGGGCCCTCCTCCGAATCCCGGCGGCGGTTTCACGCCCATCACCGTAGCCGGGAGCACCGGAACCTTCCCCACCGGCATCAACGCCGACGGGACCATCGTAGGCTGCTACGCCGCCGGTGGCCTCTACCGCTACTTCGTGCGCGCCCGCGACGGCGTCGTCAAAACCCTCTACATCCCCGGCACAGTCCCAAACTGCATTGCGGTCTTCGCTCCCGGCTTCATCGCGGTCGTGCCCCAAACCATCCTGGTGAATGACCAGGGAACGATCATTGGCTACACCACCAATGCCGCCCAAATCGCGACCGCCTTCATCCGCCTGGAAAGCGGAGTGGTGACCACCTTCAATTACCCGGGAAGCAAGCAGACCATACCGACCAGCATCAACAACTGCGACTTCGTCACCGGCTACTATTCACAGGGGTCGGAGATAGTAGGTTTCATTCGCGAACCTTAACCAGGCACTATAATCGGCACCCATGAAGACTCCCCTTTACCTTGCCGGGGCCTTGACTCTCGCTCTCACGCTGCGGGCCGCCGGCCAAACACCAGACTCGGCCGTACTCGCTCCAATCGATGCCATGTTTCACGGTATGACCGAGCGTGACCCAGCCGCCATCAAAGCCGCAGCCTTGCCCGGAACCATTTTGGTCCTCATGCGAGACGGCAAGCCGGAGCAGATGACCATAGACGCCTTCGCCGATCACTTCGCCAAGCCCAGCAAAGCTCACCTGGAAGAGCGCATTCACGATCCCCTGGTGCGCACCGATCATGACTTAGCCGTAGTCTGGGCGCCCTTCGAGTTTCTCGTCGACGGCAAACCCGACCACTGCGGAACCGACCTCTTTAACCTGGTGCAAACCGGCGGCAAGTGGCTCATCGCCGGCATCGCCGACACCGGATCGAAGTCCTGCGCCGCGAAGTAAGTCTGAGTCTTAATGCCCGCGTCGCCCGTCTTGTAAGATAAGTACAACCCCGTCGGGTGTACCGCCCGCCGGAGATGGTTGGTTCGACTCATTTCTCGTAGTTGGGCTCCCCCTCCCAACGGGAATGCAGCCGGCGGAGGCTCACCATGAGCATTACGCGCTGTCGGCATCTGGCAGTCCTTGTCGTAGGTGGCTGTCTTCTCCCGGTTCTCCCGTTGTTTGGCATCGATGTACAAACGGCGAGCCCCCCGCCTTCGTCGGCCCAGGTGCAGCCCTACTCGGATGCCACCTACCCGCAAATCGTGCGCATCAGCTACGCTGAAGGCGACGTGCGCGTGTCGCGCGGTACGAGGAGGGCAACCTGGGAGACGGCCGTCACCGGCCTCCCCCTGGAAACAGGCTTCAACCTGGTCACCGGCAACGGCAAAGCCGAGATCGAGTTTGAGGACGCATCCACCCTCTATCTGGGGGAGAATTCCGCTCTCGCGTTCAACGACATGCACACGACTGCAGGCGTTCCCTACAGCGAGCTCGCATTGCTCTCAGGAACCGCAACGATAAACCTGGACGAGTCCATCGCCGGGGAATCCTTCAGGCTCTACACCCCTACCCACAGCATCGCCGTGTTCTACCCCAGCAAGATGTACGAGAGAGTGAGCAGCTATCTCGACGCGATGACCATTACTCCCTTGAAAACATCGGAACCCACACTGCAGACCGTGACCTACAGCGGATCCGGCCGGGTGACGAAGTCCAGCGACCCTGCAGAGTTTCGCGACTGGGACAACTGGGTAGCGGGCCGCGTAGACGAGCGATCCGCCGCCATGACCGCGATGATGAAAGCTTCCGGGCTTACCTCGCCTCTTCCCGGCATGGCTGATATGAACGGGCAGGGAACCTTCTTTCCTTGCGCCCCTTACGGAACCTGTTGGGCGCCATCCAACCTGCCCAGCGAAAGAGTGAGCGCCCGGTCACCCGAGGCATCGCTCGATGAGCCCTTCGAGGCAGCGCAGCTTTCTCTTCCGCCGTCTCAGCCAGGGAGCGCAATGCCGCAGACGGTTAGTCCCAAACCCAACAACACCCCGGTCATGCGCGACACTTTCTTCCCCTGCCCTCCCACGCGAGTGCGCTCCATGGTCGCCAGGGACCCCATCACCGGCAAGCAAAACGTCCTGTACTCCACCATGACTCAATGCCGTATGACTGGACGGTCTGTCATGCGGGAACCTGGATCTATCACCAGCGCCGCTACGCCTGGGTGGCTGGAGGCAAAAGGCACCATCACTGCCCGGTCCACTGGGTCAAGAACGGGCGCACCCTGGCCTATGTTCCCATTCATCCTAAGGATGCGCCCGGCAAAGCTCCTCTTAACCAGGTGCATGGCGTTTACGCCTTAACAAACAGACACCAAAACTCGGTGGAGTGGGCGCGGCTCGATGCGAGCCACCCGGTCAAGCTGCTCTCCGCCCCGCCTCGGCAATTTCGGACTGCGGATACCCCTGTACTGGTGCGGGCCGCCAATCCAGTGGTGCAGGCGCATCATCTGCAGGATGTGATGGTGGCGAGGAAGGCCGTTGACGTGAAAGAGCCCGGAACCAGGCTCAGCTTCGATCACAGAACACAGAGCTTCATGCTGGATAAACACGACTCTGTGGGCTTGAAGAGCAATGCGGAACGCGCCGTGGTCAACAACCACATCAACAGTATCCAGGCACGGGTTGGCAGCGTCGACGGGCACGGCAATTTCAGTGCGCACGGCAGCAGTTTTGGCGGAGGCAGTTCCCACAGCGGCGGCAGTTCCCATAGCGGCGGAAGCTCCAGCGGTGGCGGCGGTGGCGGTTCACCATGGCGGCGGAGCTCCAGGCGGTGGCGGCTTTAGCGGAGGTGGTGGAGGATCCCACGGCGGCGGAGGATCGAGCGGAGGTTCTAGTGGTGGCGGTGGAGGAGGGGGCGGCGGCCACCGTTAATTAGCAACAGTCTCAAGGTTGATCGCTTAAGCTAACCATCAGGAGGAGAGGGAACTGATCGAGCCTAAGCGCCACCCATTCGCCTTCCTGGCTGTCCTGGTCTTGTTTGCCGGCACGGCTCATTCGCTGCCCAAACGGACCAGCCAACAATTTCTCATTGCCTCAGACCTTCACTTCAATCCCTTTGCCGACCCTGCGCTGGTCGCGGAACTGGCCTCCGCACCGGTGCGCAAATGGGAAGGGATCCTCAATCGCTCCCAGCCAACCGCCTACAGTCCCTACGGTCAGGACACCAACTGGTGGCTCCTGCGGTCTGCCCTCGACGCGATGCGGAAGACGGACCCCGATCCCGCCTTTGTCATGATCACCGGCGATCTGCTAGCCCACGGATTTCCCCAGGCCTACGCCAAGGCCATGCATGACACCAAGCCGGAGCACTATCGCGCTTTTGTATCCAAGACGGTTTCCTTTGTCACCGCCGAGCTGCGCCAGCGATACAGTAAGTCGCAAATCCTGCTGACCCCCGGCAATAACGACGATGAATGTGGGGACTACGACATCGAGGGCGGTGGTCCATTCCTGAAAGATTCAGCCAGGCCGGCCCGATCGCTCGCCCGGGCGAGCGGCCAGTTTACGGCTGACTGGAAAGCCCTCGGCAGCTACACCGTCCGGCCCCGGTCGATCCCCGGGGTGCGCATCATCTCCGTGAATTCTGTCTTTTTTTCGAACAAATATCAGGCCGCGAACTTTGCTGACTCCTGCTCGCCGGTTGACTCGAAAGCCGCAACCCGAACCTTCGCATGGTTGGAGTCAAGCCTCTCTCGCGCCGAACAAAGCCGCGAAAAGGTCTGGCTCATGTTTCACATCCCGCCGGGGATTGACGGTTTCGCGACCATGACCAGCTACCGGTCGCTCTCCCAGTCCGCGGATGCCAACGATCTTTGTAGCCGGGCCATCGTTCCTATGTGGAAGCCCTATTGGACCGACCTCTTCGACCACCTCGTGGCCGAACATCCAGAACACCATCACCGCCATGTTCGCGGGCCACGATCACACCGATGACTTTCGCGTCATCCATGGCAGTGGCAACAATGCGCAATTCGTCCTGATCGATCCGCCCATTTCGCCTATCTACGGGCAGAATCCCGCCTTCCGCGTCGTGACCTTCGCGGCCGGCGGCCAACTGGTCGATCAAAGCACCTACTATCTGACCAACCTCGAGGCTGCGCAGAGCAACGTTCCAGGCGTCTGGACGCGGGAGTACAGCTTTGTTGAGAAATGGCACAGCCCACGGCTGGACGCAGCGAGTCTCAACACAATCTACGAGCAGCTCAAAAGCGATCCGGAAGCCAGTACTCAGTGGCTCACCTTGCTCAACGTCTCCAGCGCTCATGATCATGTGCCCGCGAACGGTGTACGAACTCTCCAATGCGCCGACGAAGCGCTGGACCCCGCTAGCTATAAGGCGTGTTATTGCCCGGTCCCATGATCCTCGTGGAGGGTAACAGCTGAATCGGTAGGGCCGCAGGGGCTAGAGAGACTGCGTGAGAACTCCCGATTGTGTCGTCCCTTCGGGACTGATTGTGTTGGGGGACCTGCGGTTCTTTTCTAACCACTGAAAGCCCATACGATCCTGATATTCTGAACGTTCAGCGCTAGTCCCATGCTCCTCACCGTCCGCCAAGCCGTTCCCGCCGATATCCCGGCGCTTCAAGAACTCATCCGCGCATCCGTTCTGGGACTGCAGGGGGCTGACTACACGCCTGAGCAACTGGAGCTAGCGCTTGAACGGGTCTTCGGCGTGGATACACAGTTGGTGAAAGATGGAACCTATTTTGTAGCGGAGGCCAAGGTTGATCACGACATGGTCATCGCCGGTTGCGGAGGTTGGAGCAAACGGAAGACGCTGTTTGGCAGTGACCACTGCGAGGGCCGCGAGGATGCCCTGCTGGATCCTGCACACGACGCGGCGAAAATACGAGCTTTCTTTGTACATCCTGCGTGGGCTCGTCGCGGAGTGGGCAGCCGCATCCTCGGCGTTTGCGAGGCAGCTGCCGCGGCTGAAGGTTTTCGCCGTCTCGAAATGGGAGCTACGCTTACCGGGGTGCCGTTGTATCTTGCCCGGGGTTACGTGGAACGGGAACATCGCGAGGTTCCGCTCGTACCGGGCCTTTCTCTTCCCATCGTTCACATGGAAAAGCAGCTATAGCTGTGCTCTTCTCTTTGAGCATCGGACTCTGCGTTTCCACGAAAGGTCCGTGGAACTGCAGATCCCTCGGCTTCCCCAGATTTCCTGTCGAGAGTTGCGGCTTCGGTCAACGGCATGCGGTTCTCTTTAAGGAGAACCACATAAGCAGCACCGGTGAGAGCGGTGAGGTAGGAAATCAGGGTACGCTCCTACTGACACAGCGGGAGCGGACGATCGGTTTAGTGCCGCGCCTACGGCGCTCGGATCCTCTTCATCCTCAGCCCAGCCCTCCCCGGCTGCACAGGTTTGGCGGTCGGCCCTCCGGGCCTTGCATCTACAGCGATCTTGCCGTGTCATTGCTCCCTCGACTTGCCGCAGGCAAGTCAGCTGCTCTGGATGACAAAGGAAAGGGCAACGGTTCCATAGACAGTGGTTGCTGAACCGACCCGCTTTTCAAAAGCTAATTTGGAGAGGTCTGCCATTGAGTAGCCTCGAGGTGAATAAAGTCTGTAACCCGCAGTGTCCCATCCTGCTACTGGAGTGTTCTCCATATAACTACTCGTACCTGGCCGACTCGCTGACCTGTAGTCACCATTTCCGTGCGCTTCTTCCCTCGAAATAGATCCCGGCTTTTTCGGGGTCCGGTCACAGAAAGGCCCTGAAAACAAACCGCTTATTGGTTGGCTACCAGAAACGGGGTGGATGCCGCTCTGTGCCCGCGGGTTACCGCCTGCTGGGGGCAGGCAGTGACCCCGAAAACCCATAAAAACCAGATTCCACAGAAACGTTTAAGTATTTTGCGAAATTTGCTTGACAACCTCATATCCGGAGGATTCATATGCTCAGCGGAACCCAATAAATACGGCGCGAAGCACGCGTTGTACTACCGAACGATTTTGCAGTGTTTTTTGGAGAGGTGTGTCAGTGAACGTACGCAGATTTTCGCGGATAGCCGCGCTCGTTTCCTTCCTTGTGTTTTGTGGACAACCCTTACTAGCCCAGGGCGTTTTCGCGACCCTCACCGGTGTTGTTTCGGATCCCACCGGCGCGGTTGTTCCGAATGCCAAGGTAGTCCTTGACCGATGCCGGATCGGGCTCGGCGCGTGACACTCAAGCGAATGCGGACGGCTTCTTCACGTTCGCATCGGTGCCCGTCGGTACCTACAATCTCTCCGTCTCGGCTGGGGGCTTCAAGGATTTCACTGGCACTAATATCACATTGGGCGGTGGCGAAACCCGCAATGTCAACGTCGCGATGAATGTTGGCACTGCCGCCGAGACAGTTTCCGTCGATGCGGGAAATACCGCGCTGGCGGTAACGGACTCAGGCGAGCGGTCGTTTGCTCTGAGCACCAAGGAACTAGAAAACTTCGTCCA
Organism: uncultured Acidobacteriaceae bacterium; assembly: GCA_963745725.1. Classification (GTDB taxonomy): domain Bacteria; phylum Acidobacteriota; class Terriglobia; order Terriglobales; family Acidobacteriaceae; genus PALSA-350. The sequence continues at coordinate 786,118 of CAVUYJ010000007.1, read as the reverse complement.
GGTCGGCAGTAACGCCGCAGAGTACATCAAAATCGTTCCCGGTTTCAGCGTCAGCAACGGCACTGCAAACCATTCCAACTACACCGGCCAGACCGTCGGTATCAACGGCAATGGCGATTCAGGCAGTCAGAGCCCTCTCAATGCTTCCTCCGCCTACAACGGTTTGCCTACGAATTCGCTGGACATCGTGGCCGACGGCGCGCACGTCTCCGATCCTGGTTGCAACTGCGACACGCCGGTCAACCCTAACTCTGATTTCCTGCAGGAATTCAAGGTGCTGACTTCCAACTTCAGCGCAGAAGACCAGAAGGGTCCGATCGTCATCACCTCGGTCACCAAGGCGGGCGGCTCTGCCTTCCACGGCAGCGCATTTTTCACCGCGCGCAATCACGTGCTCAACTCGAATGACTGGTTGAACAACAACAGCAACGTCAAACAGCCGGCGAACTCTTACTACTATCCCGGCGGCACACTCGGCGGACCGATCATCATTCCAGGAACGCGGTTCAACAAGAACCACGACAAGCTCTTCTTCTTTACCGGCTTTGAGTATCTACAAGCAGACACTGGACACGGGGCTGCTCAGGGCGACGGTACCGACGCCCGGTGAGCTCACGGGTAATTTCTCGCCAGAAGAGATTGCGAAAGAAGGCAACATAACGGCATCCGGCAAAGCTCCTGGACAGCTTACGAGCGCGGCGATCACGAAATTCGGCGGCACCCAGCTGAGCCCGTGCACCGGTCCAGCCAACGGTGCCTGCATCGATCCAAATATGCTGGCCTTGGCGAAACTTTATCCAGCGCGCGAACGCTGATCCGAACTCGACCGGGGGCTATAACTACACCCAGTCCGAGATCTTCGCTCAGAACAACCGGCAGTGGACCATTCGCGGGGACTACAACATAAGCGACGCCACCAAGGTTTTTGTGCGCTACAACTACCAGCGCGAGATTCAGCAGTTCCCGGTCGGTCTCTGGTGGCGCAATGGTGACCAGGTTCCGTATCCGACCGCCGTCGAAGGCAAGAACAAATCCGATGCTTATTCAGGGTCGATCACCCATGTGTTCAGCCAGACGATGACCAATGAGACGGTGATCGCGTATACCTTCGTCGGCTTCCCTAACGTGTTCGCGGATCCTAAGAAAGTTGACCGTAGCGCGGTTGGCTACGGTTACACAGGGGTCTTACAACAATGGCGTGAGCCAGATTCCTTCCTTTGGCCAGTTTGGGCCGAGCGAAGCAGCGCTGGTCTTCAACCCCGGGGGCTTCGAAGCGGGTGGACCGTCTCAGGGCCTGTATGCGAACAAGTGGATGCCCAGCGCGAGCGATACGCTGACCAAGGTGCTGGGTAATCACACGGTCAAGGCCGGGTTCTTTTATGAGTGGATTCGGAACTCGCAGCCGGCAAACAACAACACCAACGGAGAGGCTCTGGTTTCCGCCGGCAACAGTTTCAGCTACGGCAATGAGTATGCCGACCTGCTAACCGGCAATCTCAATAGCTATAATGAGGCAAACAAAAATCGCCTCAATGATATTCATTACGGCACCTACGAGTTTTTCGGGCAGGACTCCTGGAAAGCATCCAAGAAGCTGACCCTGGAGTTCGGTGTTCGTTTCACTCACTTCCAGCCGTGGCTTGATGCTCTGGGCTTCGGTTATTCGATCTTCAACCAGGCTCAGTTCGCTCCCGGTTGCGCTTCTGCTCCGACGTTCTGCGGCTTCGAATGGCATGGCAAGGACGCGGCCGTCCCGGTGGGAGGATTTCCGACCCGAACCTTGTTTTATCAACCCCGTTTCGGCGCAGCATACGACGTTTCCGGTACCGGCACGACGGTGGTTCGCGGCGGATGGGGACGTTTCTACTATCATTCCGGCCAGTTCACCAGCGGCCTGGACGCATCGGCAGGGGTAGCCCAGGCAAATCTGTCCCCGAGCAATTGGGTCGGATCGACTGGCTGTCCCAACAATCCCTCGACTGGCTCGGCTTTGTTTACCGCGTACCTTCATGCTTGAATCTGTCGTCAACGCCGGCTTCGCCCTCTGCGGTGGATAGCAAGGACGATAAGCAACCGTACACGGATGGTTGGAGCGTTAACGTCGACCAGGCGACACCCTGGCAGGGGCTCTTCGAGCTATCTTATGTGGGGAACCGGAGCAGGGACTTGCAGAACACTCAGGGTGGAGCGGGTAGCAACATTAACCTGGTTCCTGCCGGATCCATGTTATCCGCCACCAATCCGGCGACTGCGAATGCCAACAACTATCGGCCGTTGCAGGGGTATGGCGATCTCAACCTTGCTACCAATAACCTCTACCAAAACTACAACGCCATGCAGGTCAGCTGGGCGCGCCACGCGGGCATGTATGTCATACAGACCAACTACACATTTCAGAAGGCTTTGGGCGTAGCGAACCCTCAGATCGATCCATTCAACCTGACCGCCAATTACGGCTCATTGCCGTCGGACCGCAGACACTTATTCAACGCGGCCTACTCGCTTGACCTGGGTCAGCGCGTTCATTCCAATGCGCTGCTGAACGGATTGGCGAACGGCTGGCAGCTCTCCGGTGTCACCCAGTTGGAAAGTGGCGCGAATCTCACCAACAACATCGGTACCTCGCAAAACGTTGCACAAACCAACTACAGCATGGCATTGACCTGCGCGGCATCCGCCGCGGAGACGGCCGCCGGCATTAAGTGCCCGCAATCGGCTGCTATTATCCCGGGCTCGGTGAGCCTAGCGAACCCAACTGGCATTGCGATCAGCAACCAATCCATCCTGGGTACGAGTAGTCAGCAGTTGAATCCACTCGTGGTCTGCAACCCGTCCGCGACCAAGAACGCTCATCAGTACATCAACTCAAACTGCTTCCAGGCGCCCACCGTACCTGGTCAGGCAGGGCCGAACCTACTTCCCTCGTCTTTCGGGCCAGCGTTCTTTGATTCGGATCTTGGAGTCTTCAAGAACTTCCAGATGACGGAACGTATGAAGTTGCAACTCCGTGCTCAGGCTTACAACTTCCTCAACCATCCTCTGTATTCGTTCCCGAGTGGCAGCGATCTGACCCTGCAATTCACGCAGGATCCGGTCACGCAAGCGATCACCCAGGCGAATACGAACTTCGGCTATACAACCCAGAAGCAGGGGTCGCGCATTATTGAGTTTGGAGCGAAGTTCTTCTTCTAACTCAACAGGAGTACATAAAGAGCAACGGAAATAAGTTCGAGGGCTTCTGACGTACCGATATACTTGTTCAGGAAACCGAACAAGTAGCCGGTATGCGGAAGCCCTCTTTTCTTTTCGTTCTTTTGAATGCTGCAAAAGCAATGTCCTGCCGTCAGGTTGAGCTGCTGAACGCCGCCCAAAGCCAAAGAGACAAGGAAATGGGGCCGCAGGGGCTAAAGAGGGTGTGTCAGAAATCGATTCCGGAGCGCCGCCCCGGGCTGAGGATTGTGTCGTCCCCTTCGACAAGCTCAGGGCAGGCTCTGCGGGACTCAATCATAAACCTCTGCTTACCCGGCACTGCCGTGCCGGGCTCTCGATTGTACCGTCCCTACGGGACTGCTTGGAATTGGGTTCTCACACACCCTCTAAAGCCCTCGTCCTTTGCGATTTTCAGGGCACGACTGAAGTCGTGTCCTGATACAAAGCGCTTTTTGAAATTGGCTCAAAACGGCCTGACCCGGACGTTATTACAGGCATCCATAGCCCTTGTCCCAAGCTTCCTCAGCATCGCGCAGGGCCAGTCATCCCCGCAGCAGCTGGTGCAGGATGCGATGCAGAAGCAGCAATCGGGCGATCTGCAAGGCGCCGTCCCGGAATACAGAGAGTTTCTGAAGTCGCATCCTGAGGTCGCTGCCATTCATTCCAACCTGGGTGCCGCGCTCGCTGGGTTGGGCCGGTATGAAGAGGCTCTGCCGGAATACAAAACGGCTCTCAGACTTTCTCCCAAACTGGAAGGGGCAAGGCTTAACCTGGCTCTTGTCTATTACAAGATGGGCAAGATCGATGAAGCGACCACGCAGCTGGTGAAAGTGACGGCAGAGGATCCATCAAATCACCAGGCGGTGTTGTTGCTCGCGGACTGCTACTCGCGTATGGGCCGTCAGGACGAAGTGATTCGCGTTCTCGAGCCGGCGGAGAAAAAATATCCTGACGATCTGGCGATTGCGTACTTGTTGGGAACGGCGTTGATCCGAGAGAATCGCGTGGATGAGGGGCAGCTGCTGGTCGATCGTATTTTGCGCAATGGCGACTCAGCCGAAGCACACTTGATGTTGGGAAGCGCAAAGATGAATGTTCAGGACTATGCCGGCGCCCGCGACGAGTTCGCCAAGGCAGTGGCTCTCAATCCCAATCTCCCTGAAGTGCATGTGCTGTATGCCAAAGCGCTGATGTTTACCGGCGACTCCGATCTGTCTGCCAAACAGTTCCAAGCGGAGTTAGGACGTGGATCCTTACAATTTCGAGGCTAACTTGCAATTGGGGGCGGCCGCACGGTTGGAACAGGACTATGAAACGGCCGCGCAAATACTTCGCGCGCGCGGAGGAGACGAGGCCTGGAGACCCCGGCGTTCGTTACCAGCAGGCGCTGATTGCGATTGACGAAAACCATCTCGACCAGGCACGTGAGATTCTCGAGAGCCTGATAAAGCAGTCGCCGCAATTTACCGAGGCGCACGTGTCTTTGTCCCTGGTTTACTACCGGCTGAAGCGACCAGAGGACAGCAAGCGCGAGCGCGAAATCGTGCTGAAACTGACGGCGGAAGCCCAGGCCAAGCAGCCCGGCGCCAAAATCAAGTGATTTCCTGATGAAGAAACATGGCCTATTGCTGTGTTTACTGTTACCGATAGGCGGGCTCGCACAAACGAACCCTACGGCCCCGGCTGCGTGCGCGCAATGTCACGTCGAGGCCCTGACTCAGCCGAATACGTACATGGCGCATGCACTGGAAACCGTCGACAAGACCAAGGTTCTCATCGATCATCCGGTGCTTACCACTACCGTGGGCAAGTACTCCTATCGGATTGAGCGAAAGGGAACCGAGAGTCAATATTCAGTGACGGATGGCACGGCGTCAGTGACCATGCCTATTCGCTGGGCCTTGGGCGCCAGTTCAGCCATTGGTCAGACTTTCATTCTTGAGAAGGACGGCGAGCTGTACGAGAGCCGCGTGAGCTGGTTTCGCGAGCTAGAAGGTCTGGGGCCCACGATGGGGTCTTCTGGATCGGCACCGGCCGATATCACCGCTGCTGCAGGACGATTGATGAGCGGCGATGACAAACGGCGCTGCCTTGGATGTCATGCCACCCATGCGGTGGAGGGCAAGCAACTGACGCTGGAGAAATTGACTCCGGGAGTGCAATGCGCGCACTGTCATCAGGGCACAGAAGCCCACCTGGCGGCGATGGTAGCGGGGAATCACGGTGCCCCGCCGCCCCCAGGCTTGCATAAGCTGATCGGGCTATCTGCGGACCAGGCGTCTCATTTCTGTGGCCAGTGTCACCGCACCTGGGAGGAAATAGCTCTCCAGGGAAACCCGAGCATTGCCAACGTCCGCTTTCAACCGTACCGGTTGACGGGGAGCAAATGCTATGACCCGGATGACGCGCGCATCAGCTGCCTGGCGTGTCACAATCCGCACCACGACTTCGGACCGCAGCCCGTGAATTTCGATTCCAAGTGCCTGGCATGCCATGTGGGCGGCGCGAAATCTGCCACAGGAAAACCCGCCGCAGCAAAACCGGGAGCGAAGGCTTGCCCGGTGGCCAAGAGCAACTGTGTGTCCTGCCACATGCCAAAGCTCGATTTGCCGGGAGCACACTTTAAATTCACTGATCATCGCATCCGGATAGTAAAACCGAACGAACCCTACCCGGGCTAGGACGAATAGGATAGGGGTAATGACTTTTTCCAGGCGCGGGCTTCTTCGATTTGGCATGCTGGCCGGGGTTGCAAAGTTTCTTCCCACTCACGCCCAGACATCAGCCCAAACTTCAAAAGAGCCGTTGTTCCTCGAAGTGCCGCCGTCATCGTCCGGCATCCATTGGGTGCATGAGAACGCGATGTCACCCAGCCGGTTTCTACCCGAGGCGCTCGGCCCGGGCTGCGCTTTTCTCGACTACGACAACGATGGCTGGATGGATATTTTCCTGGTGAACAGTGGGCCCAGCGATTTTTGGAAGCCGGACAAGCCGATACGCAATGCGCTTTACAAAAACAACCGTGACGGCACATTTACCGATGTAACGGAAAAGGCCGGTGTGGCCGGAGCCTACTTCGGCATGGGCGTCGCCGTGGGCGATTACGACAACGACGGCTGGCCAGACATGCTGGTCACTTCCTATGGGCGATGCATGCTGTACAAGAACAACCACGATGGAACCTTCGCCGACGTGACGGAACACGCGGGGGTCGCCACTCCGGGGTTCACCACCAGTGCGGTCTGGTTCGATTACGATAACGACGGCCGGCTCGATCTGTTTGTCTGCAGCTTTGTGGACCCTGTCGGTGTGCGCAAGCTGGAGTGCGGCAGTAACCAGATCGGCCGAAACTACTATTGTGTGCCGCGGGTGTTCAAGCCCACCACGAGCTTCCTCTATCACAACAACGGCGATGGCACGTTCACGGACGTCACCAAGGGGACCGCGATTGCGTCTGCTCTCGGTAAGGGGCTCGGCGTGGTCGCCACCGATATCAACAACGATGGCCGCATGGATCTGTTTGTCGCCAATGACACGGTGCAGAACTTTCTCTTTATGAATCGCGGTCCCGGGGCCAATGGCCAATGGAAGTGGGATGAGACCGCGTTACAAGCCGGTGTCGGTTTCAGCGACAGCGGCCGGCCTCGTTCAGGTATGGGTGTGGATGCCGCGGACCTCAATGCGGATGGATACCAGGATCTGTTTGTTTCCAACGTGGATCATGAAATGTATTCCGTCTACGTTAACAACAAAGACGAATCGTTTGCCGATGCCGCCCAGCCAAATGGAGTAGCTCGCAGCACCCGCTTGATGAGCGGGTGGGGACTCAAATATTTCGACTACGACAACGATGGCCTGGTCGACCTTATTCTGGCGAACGGTCATCCTGACGACATGATCGATTCCTACTCCATGCAAGTGCACTACAGAGAGCCGCTGCTGTTGTTCCACCACGGTGCGGACCATAAGCTGCATGATGTGACCGATGAAGCCGGTCCGGCATTCAAAAAAGATTGGTCTGGCCGGGGCCTAGCGGTAGGAGACTATGACAACGACGGCGCAGTGGATGTGATTGTTGGCGTGAACGGTGGTGCTCCTGTGCTCTTGAAAAACAACGCGGCCAAGGGCAGCAACTGGCTGGGCATCAAGCTTGAAGGCGTCACGTGCAACCGTGACGCCATCGGTGCGCGGATCATTTGGAAAGCCGACGGCAAGGTGCGAGAACGATTGAAAAATAGTGGTGGCAGCTATCTTTCTTCCCACGATCCTCGGGAGGTGTTGGGAATTGCCACTGCTACTGAGATCGATGAACTGGAGATTCATTGGCCCGCGCCCAGCAAGCACGTCGAGAAGCTCACCAAGCTTGCGGCCAACCGCTATATTCATGTCGTGGAAGGGAAAGGTGTGGTCTGATTCTTCCCGGGATCATCCTCTCCTTGCTCCTCGGTGGAGATCGGGTTGCCGCCAGGCCGGTGCGGTCGATACCCCTTTGTTCCGGCGTGACCCTTTCGGCAAGCTACCTCGCGTTGGTTGGGAGCGACCAGGGATCCGGCTTTCGTTTCGTGCTGACGAATCACACCGGCCGCACCATCAAGCTGGCCGAGCCGGTGCCGTCCAGTTCCCACTGGTACGCTCGTTCGCAGGGCCGCTGGCTCTGGAGAGCCTCCAATGGTGCGGGTGGAAGCCTGGTGGATGCGGGCAATCCGTACGGCCGGGTAGCGGTCTATCCTGCGACCCCGAACAACGATGATCCAAAGTGGGTTACACTGGCCCCGCACCAGACCAGGGAGTGGATCGCAAGCCCTCAGGAGAACCCGGTTCTCGAGTACAAACCCGGCTGTGCGCTGTGTTCCTATCCTGGCGAGAGCGAGTATCAGGTTGTGTTCGCCTATGCGTATCTTGCCCCTGGGGGCCAACCACCGGGGCAGTTGTCCTGTGGCTTACGGTCCGCTCCGGTCCCGATGCCACCGAAAAACTAAACTCCTGGGGTATTCCTTACGTCAATTTCTCATGAAGGGGTGCACGCGGGTTGGTTTCCGCAGCAACCATGCGCCAGACAGTGTGTTCTTATCACCGTGGTAGATATGCAGGAGAAACACCCATGAAGAACCAGTTATGTCGTATAGCACTCAGTGGTTTGTTGGCCACTGGGCTCACCCTAGGCGCGGCCGCCGCTTTTGCGCAGCAGGATAGCCCCGCCCCCGATGCTTCCGCCCAGCAGCCAGGAAATGGCAGCGGCCGAATGGGCCGGATGCAAATGAGTCCCGATGACCGGCTTGCGCAGATGACCAAACGTTACAACCTATCTGCCGACCAGCAGACACAAATCAAGCCGATCCTCGCCGACCAGCAGACGCAAATGATGGCATTGCATCAGGACAGCTCCCTGTCCCGCGAAGACAAAATGGCCAAGATGAAGAGCATTCGCGAAGGCTCGAGCACCAAGATCCAGGCGATCCTGAACGATAGCCAGAAGCAGAAATTTGCTGAGGATCAACAGAAGATGCAGGAACGGATGATGCAACGCGGCGGGGGAGCTCCAGGCGTACCTCCGGCTCAGTAACAGCTGTCGCCGGCGAGCTCTTACTGGGTTCGCCGGTGATTAGCTCAGCAGATCCATGACCGGTTTCCACTCCCTGCCTTGCGATTGCGCCACTGCTTTATAGGTAAGCTCCCCGGCGTAGGTGTTCACTCCTTCACACATCCCCGGATCGGCTTTGATGGCTGCTGCGGCGCCGTGTTGCGCCAGGCGCAGGACGTAGGGGAAGGTTGCGTTGGTGAGCGCCAGGGTGGAGGTATTCGGGACTGCGGCGGGCATGTTGGTGACGCAGTAGTGGACGACTCCATCGACGACGTAGGAGGGATCGCTGTGGGTGGTGGGCTTGGCGGTTTCAATGCAGCCGCCCTGGTCGATGGCGACGTCGACCACGACGGCGCCTTTTTTCATGCGGGAGATCATTTGCCGGGTCACGATCCGGGGCGCGGCGGCGCCGGGAATCAGTACTCCACCGATGAGCAAGTCGGCGCCTTGCACGGCTCGGGCGACGTTGTAGGAGTTCGAGGCCAGGGTATAGACGCGGCCGTTGAAGATGTCGTCGAGTTCGCGCAGCCGATTGAGGTTTAGATCCACGATAGTGACGTTTGCTCCCATGCCCAGGGCGATTTTGGCGGCGTTGGTGCCTACGATGCCGCCTCCCAGAATGCAGACGGTGGCTGGTGGGACTCCGGGTACTCCACCGAGGAGTAGGCCTCGGCCGCCTTTTTCTTTTTCGAGGTAGGTGGCGCCGACCTGGACCGACATTCTTCCTGCTACTTCTGACATGGGTGTTAGCAGGGGAAGAGTGCCTGCGCGGTCGCGAATGGTTTCATAGGCGATTCCGGTGACTTTGGTGGCTATTAGCTTGTCGGTGAGGGCGGGCAGGGGGGCGAGATGGAGGTAGGTGAAGAGGACCAGGCCTTCGCGGAAGAAGGGGTATTCTTTTTCGATTGGTTCTTTGACTTTGACGATCATGTCGGCGTGGCCCCAGACGTTGTAGGCGGCGCCGACGATTTCGGCTCCGGCTGACTGGTATTCGTCGTCGGAGAAGGCGGAGAGGTCGCCGGCTTCGGTTTGCACCAGGACGGTGTGGCCTGCGTCTACTAAGGCTTTCACGCCGGCGGGGGTGATGCCTACTCGGGATTCATGGTCTTTTACTTCTTTGGGAACGCCGATGATCATTAAAAATTGCCTCGCAAGGGAATGCTAGCAAATGTGGGTTGCTAAGGCGGGCTTTGGTGAGGGGGAAGGAGAACTGCAGATCCCTCGCTACGCTCGGGATGACAAATAGGAGAGGGTTGTTGTAGAGAGAGAGCGGTTGCTAGAGGGGAGGGCGTTGGCAAAGGGGAGAGCGGTTGCGCGGGCGGGCTTTGATGAGGGGGAGAGAGAACTGCAGATCCGCTCGGCTACGCTCGGGATGACAAATAGGAGAGGGTTGTTGCAGAGAGAGAGCGGTTGCTAAAGGGGAGAGCGGTTGAGCGGGCGGGCTTTGGTGAGGGGGAAGGAGAACTGCAGATCCCTCGGCTACCCCAGATTTCCTGTCGAGGGTTGCGGATTCTGTGAACTGCATGTGGTTCTCTTTAAGGAGAACCACATAAGTGGCACCGGTGAGAGCGGTGAAGTAGGAAATCCGGGTACGCTCGGGATGACAAATAGGAGAGGATTGTTGTAGAGAAAGAGCGGTTGCTAAAGGGGAGGGCGTTGGCAAAGGGGAGAGCGGTTGCGCGGGCGGGCTTTGGTGAGGGGGAAAGAGAACTGCAGATCCCTCGGCTACCCCAGATTTCCTGTCGAGGGTTGCGGATTCTGTGAACTGCATGTGGTTCTCTTTAAGGAGAACCACATAAGCGGCACCGGTGAGAGCGGTGAAGTAGGAAATCCGGGTACGCTCGGGATGACAAATAGGAGAGGGTTGTTGTAGAGAAAGAGCGGTTGCTAAAGGGGAGGGCGGGATCTGCAGTGTTTCTTCCCCCTCACTGTTCGCTTAGGTCAGCCCACGAGGGGTTTTGTTCGTTAATAAGCGCAAGTTTCTTGGCGCGGGTCCAGTTCTTGATTTCCTTTTCTCTGGCGATTGCGTTGCGGACGTATTGGTAGCGTTCAAACCACACCAGGCGCTCGCACCGGTATTCAGAGGTAAAGCCCGGAGTCCGTCCCGTCTTGTGTTCTTCAACGCGCCGGTCCAGGCTGTTCGTCATGCCACAGTACAGAACACGAGTTCGGCTGGCCATCATATAAACGAAGTAATGATGGTCGCGCCTTCTCATCACTCACCGGTGTCAATCTGCGCCCGCTGCAGCCGGTCGGAGTAGTCCACGTACACTGCTTTCCACGAGGAGTAAAAATCAAGGGCACCGGTTCCGCCTTCGCGATGTCCGTTGCCGGTGTGCTTCACTCCTCCGAAGGGCAGATGTACCTCGGCCCCAATCGTCGGCGCATTGATATACGTAATCCCGGCCTCCAGATCACGCATGGCTTTGAACGCCAGGTTTACATTCCTCGAATAAAGCGCGGTCGATAGTCCGTATTCAATCCCGTTGGCAAACTCAATCGCTTGGTCGAAGTTGTCGCATTCGAGCACACTGACGACCGGTCCAAATACCTCCTCCCGGGCGATGCGCATCTCCGGACCTACCCCACCAAACACCGTGGGGGCAAAGAAAAATCCCCGGCTGAGCGCATCCAGGCGACTTCCACCCGTCAGCAAGCGTGCACCCTCCTTCTGCGCGATCGCGGTGTAACGCGCGGAGGTCTCCACTTGCTGCTGGTTGATTTGCGGCCCCATCTCCACTTGGTCGTCCAGACCATCCCCCACACGGAGCCCCTTCGCTCTTTCCACCAGCCTGCGGGTAAACTCGGCGGCAACGGTCTTCTGCACAATGATCCGGCTGGTCGCCGTGCAGCGCTGGCCGGTGGTACCAAAGGCGCCCCAAACCGCGCCATCCAGGGCCAGATCTAGGTTCGCGTCCTCAAGCACGATCATGGCGTTCTTGCCCCCCATTTCCAGCGAGCAGGGCTTGAAGAGCCCGGCAGCAGTCTGGGCGACGATCCGGCCAACCTCACTCGAACCGGTAAACGAAATGGCGTCCACATCCGGATGGGCCACCAGGGGCGCGCCGGCATCCGGACCGAAGCCGGTGACAATATTGACCACGCCGTCGGGCAATCCCGCTTCCAGCAGCAATTCCACCAGGTTGATGGTCGACAGCGGAGTGTCTTCCGCAGGCTTTATCACACACGTGTTGCCGCAAACCAGGGCGGGAAACAGCTTCCACGACGGAATGGCCATGGGGAAGTTCCAGGGAGTGATCATGCCGCAAACCCCTACGGGCATGCGGACAGACATGGCAAACTTGTCCCTTAACTCGGACGGCGTAGTCTGACCAAAAAGCCTGCGGCCCTCGCCGGCCATGTAGAAGGCAGTGTCGGCCGCCTCCTGCACATCGCCCCGGGTCTCGCTCAACACCTTGCCCATCTCACGGGTCATCTGCCGGGCTAGCTCTTCTTTACGCTGCAGCAGCAGCTCACCGGTGCGGTAAAGCATTTCGCCCCGCTTCGGCGCCGGCACCAGGCGCCACTGGCGGTAGGCTGCCCGGGCCGCCTTGACGGCGCGGTCCACGTCCGCTTCGCCAGAGGCTTGAAACTCTCCTACGACATCGTCGACATTGGCGGGATTTTGATTGAGAAAAGTCTTGCCGCTCGCCGCAGTTACCCACTTGCCGCCAATCAGGTTTTTGTAGATCTTCGTCGTCATGAACATTCCCTTCGTTGAACTTCAGAGGATAACTCAGGCGAACCGTCGCTGTTGCATCGCGCCCTTGAGCATGGCGTCAAAACAGGTCGTATGCCCTAAAAGTGGTGGTAAAGACTCAAAAGAGTAGCGGTGCAACAAAGCAACCATGGCCGTACAATGAATCCGGGTCGACAGGAAAAGTCCTGCATTCATGTCATCAAACGGTTTCCATTCGCGTTCTTCGCGGACGCACGGTGTGCGTTCGTTGTTCAGCGTATTCTCGAGCGATCTGGCAATCGACTTAGGCACCGCAAACACCCTGGTGTATGCGCGCGGTAAGGGCATCGTGGTCAATGAGCCCTCCATCGTCGCCATCAACAAAAACACCGGTGAGGTGGAAGCGGTCGGTAAAGAGGCCAAGGAGATGCTCGGCCGTACGCCTGGCAATATTGTTGCCATCAAGCCTATGAAGGACGGCGTGATCGCCGACTTCAAAATCACGGAAAAGATGTTGAACTACTTCATCCAGAAGGCGCACAACCGGAAGATGCTGGTGCACCCGAGGATCGTGATCGGCGTGCCTTCCGAGATTACACAGGTAGAAAAAAGGGCTGTCGAAGACTCCGCCTATCGCGCTAAGGCGAGCGAAGTGTTCCTGGTCGAGCAGGCGATGGTGGCCGCGATCGGCGCCGGGCTGCCCATCACCGAGCCGAGCGGCAACATGGTGGTGGATATTGGCGGAGGCACTACCGATATCGCCGTCATTTCGCTTTCCGGCATCGTCTATTCCCGTTCCGTCCGCATGGCCGGCAACCAGATGGACGAGGCGATCATGAACTACCTCAAGCGGAAGTACAACCTGCTCATCGGCGAGCGGACGGCAGAGCAGATCAAGATCGATATCGGATCGGCTTACCCGCTGGACAAGCCGCTCACCATGGAGATTAAAGGGCGCAACCTGATTGAAGGTGTGCCGAAAACCATCACCATCGATGACAGCGAGATTCGTGAAGCGCTTACGGAATGCATTTCGACCATTCTGAACGCTATCCGCGTAGCACTGGAACGGACCCCGCCGGAACTCAGCGCCGACATCAGCGACCGCGGCATTGTTCTGACCGGAGGGGGTGCGTTGATCAAGAACCTCGACAAGCGTATTCGCGAGGAAACCGGCTTGCCGGTTTCGATTGCGGATGATCCCCTGGCCAGCGTGGTGCTGGGCACCGGCAAAATGCTGAGTGACTTCCGTTTGCTGCGCAAAATCAAGATCGACTGATCAACCAGCGATTCGATCTATAAGTGAGTGGAAGCAGCGATGGATTTGCCTTGAGCCGCTATAAAAACATCCTGTTTTTGGTGGCTGTGCTGCTGGTCCAGGTCATCGGACTGGCAATGCAGGTACGCAGACCCAACCCCACTGGTGGGGATGGCACGACTGTGCGGCTGATCCGTCTTTGGGCCATCAACCTTATTTCGCCACCGGAGAAAGTGGTGCACGGCACGGGCACGGGTGTTCGCGGCCTGTGGTCGAACTATCTGGATCTTCGCCACGTGCGGCAGCAGAACCAGGAGCTCAAAGAGCGGGTGAGCCGGCTGCAGCTGGAGCAGGCCGGGTTGCTCGAAGATGCCCGCCAGGGACAACGGTTGCAGGCGCTGCTGGGATTCAAAGAACACTACATTTACAGTACTGTTCCAGCGCAGGTGATTGGCACGTCGGGTACAGACCAGTCGCGAATCCTCACCATCGATAAAGGTTCCAGGGATGGCCTGAAGCCGGACATGGCGGTCATCACTCCCGACGGCATCGTGGGCAAGCTGAGGGACGTTTTCGGGCACACTTCCCAGGTGCTGGTGATCAACGATCAGACCAGCGGGGCGGGGGTGCTGCTGGAGTCGACCCGGCTGCGGGGAGTACTGCGCGGCAACGCGCTGGGCCAGCCGCAGATTATCAATATGCTTCCCGACGAGCGGGTCAAGCCGGGAGAGCGGGTGATCACCAGTGGGGGAGACCAGATCTATCCTCGTGGATTACCCGTGGGGGTGGTCAGCCAGGTGGTGGAGGATAGTTCCAATCCGCCGTACGTCGACATCGTCATCAAGCCGGCAGCCAATCTTGGGCACCTGGAGGAGCTGTTGGTGATCACCGAGTCTTCTGACCGCATGCCGCCAACCGCCCAGCGGGATATGGCCCAGAGTGCAGCCGAAGGGGCCGCGGTGAGCAAGCAGCGGGCCTCGGACATCCTTGCGGAGCGCTTGCCGGGGCTGAATGATCCCAACGCGCTGGCTGACCCTGGGCCGGGCCAGAAGCCGGTGACTCCTGCGGCGCCTACGGTTCCCGCGCCACTGCATCCGCCCCCAACCGTTCATCCGGATCATTACAGCCCTGATGCGACACCGCCGGCTGCAGCACTCACGCCGGGACAGGCTGTTGTCGATCCGAAGTACGCGCCTGCACCCAAACCACTGGTGAGCGAAACGGTGCCTGGCAAGCCGGCAGGAAGTAAGACCGCGAGCAAGCCGGAGTTGGACAGCGGCCCAGCGGCGCAAAAGCGGATACCGGCGCTCCCGTAAAGCCCAAGCATCCTGCGACCAGCGCGGCAACCACGGGCCAGGAGGCCGTACCCGGCTCGACCCATCCGCCGGTGGCTAAGCCGAGAGTTCCAAAGGTGACTGAGCCGGCTGGCCCTCCAGAACCCAGTGACAGCTCCAACCCCGCACCGGCGAGTGGCGCCGGAGACGGGAGCCAGCCCCACTAAGTATTTCTGAGGCTGCGGCAAGAGGAGAACAGCATGGCAATGTCGGCATCACTCGCGCGGAGGGAACTGGATGTGCAGCGCTACCCACTCATCGTGGTGGTGCTGGTGCCGTTGTTGGCCATCTTTCTCCAGGTCCTGATCCCCCGGTTTATCCCCAAGTTCGACATTCTCGACCTGCCCTTGCTGGTCACTATTTACTTCTCGGTAGGCTGGCGAAATCCGATCGCAGGCACCATCACGGGAGCGGTGATCGGCCTGGTTCAGGATGCGCTGACGAGCCGCCCCCTGGGCATTAACGGGATCTCGCAATGCGTCGTCGGGTTCTTCGCCGCCTCGCTGGGAGTCAAGATCGACGTAGAGAATCCCGGAACCCGGCTGCTGATCAACTTCGCATTTACTTTGTTGAACATCGGGATTTACCTCTTCATCATGCACCGCATGCTGGCGTTTAATGTCCGGACCAACTGGTTGCATGAAGTCATTAAGGCAGTGATTAACTCGATTATCGGCGTGTTCTTCTTCGACATCCTGGACCGTGTCCGGCCGCGGGAATAAAAGAAATTTGCAGCGAATCGACAGCATAAACGTCACAGTATGGGAATGGATCAATTGCTCAATAAAGAAGAGAGACTACCGGCGTTCAAGCTGACGATCGTGCAGTACGCGATCGTCGCCATCCTGCTGGTATTGCTCTCGGGGCTGTGGCGGCTGCAGGTGATCGGAGCGCAGAACTACCGCACCCTGGCGGAGCAGAACCGGATCCGGAAGGTGCCCATCCTGGCGCCACGGGGCAAGCTGTTCGACCGTGAAGGCCGTTTGCTGGTGGACAATTACCCCTCCGTCTCCTGTTTCCTGATACGCGAACCCGGCCGCGATCTGCGGGCTGATTTTCCCCTGATCTCCCGCGGGCTCCATATGACGACAGAGCAACTGGAAAGCACCCTGGCCCACTATGCTCTGGCGCCCAAATACGAGCCCATCCCGCTGAAGCAGGACATCACTCCAGACGAGGTCGAGTTTATCGAGTCGCACCGCGACGAGCTGCCGGAACTGGAGACCATCGACGAACAGCGTCGGCTTTATCCGCGCAACGGCTTCGCTGCCAACTTGATCGGTTATGTCGGCGAAGTGAGCGATGACATGTTGAACGACCCGCGCTTCGCCTACTACGAGCCGGGTGATGTGGTCGGCAAGTCCGGAGTCGAGCAGTCCTACGACCAGTTGCTCCGCGGCGTGGATGGCTCGCAGGACATTATCGTAGACAGCCACGGCAGGGAAGTGGGCATTCTCGGCCGGGAACCGGCGGTACCCGGGCAGGGTCTCAAGCTGACCATTGATCTCGACCTGCAACGCGCTGCTGAGGCGGCCATGGGCGACCGCAACGGAGCGATTATCGCCATGGACCCTCACACCGGCGCGGTGTTGGCGCTGGTCTCACGGCCTGCCTTCGACCCCAATGATTTCTCCGTGCGCGTCTCTCGCGACGAATGGAACAAACTCATCACCGATCCTCGCCACCCCCTGCTGGACAAAGCAATTCAGGCGCAGCTTGCGCCAGGATCCACATTCAAGATCATCATGTCTCTGGCCGGCCTGGAAAACAATGTTGCGCAGGAACTGAAGGTGGTCTGCAATGGCGGCGCCACATTCTACGGACGCTTCTTTGCCTGCGACAAGCGCCACGGACCGGTCGACATTCTGCACGCCATCCCCTTTTCCTGCGACACGTACTACTACACGCTCGCCGAACGCCTGGGCATTGAGAAGATTGCCTATTGGGCTCACAAAGTCGGTATAGGGCAGAAGACGGGCATCGATCTACCCGGGGAAGTCAGCGGCGTTATGCCCTCGGAAGAATGGAAGATGAAGACCTTCCACGAAAAATGGTATGCGGGAGAAGCGATCTCCGTAGGTATCGGACAAGGAGCAGTTGCAGTCAGCCCGGTCCAGTTGGTGCGGGCGATTGCCGGAATTGCTTCCGGCGGCGTCCTCAAGCGCCCCCATGTAGTCGAGCCCGATCAGTTACCGGCTGATTTTCGCCAGGCGATGTATGACTCGTATCCGGGCAGCGGTGACGTAACGATACCGATCACTCCTGCCGTATGGGAGACGATCACCGACGGAATGGCCCTCACGACCACTAAGTGCGCGGGCTGTACGGGAGCGGGATCTCATTTGGAAAACATCGACTTTGCCGGCAAGACAGGCACGGCGCAGGTGGTGAACCACAGTGCCGGAATGAAGAGTCTTGGCACCGGTGCTGAGCGCGCCAACGCCTGGTTTGTCGGAATCGCCCCCCGCCGCAATCCCGATATCGCCGTGGTGGTCTTGGTGGAGCATGGTGGCTGGGGAGCAGAGGCGTCCGCACCTCTGGCCGCGCGGGTCATCGAGACCTTCGTCGATAAGCAGCGCCGGTTGGATAACAATCTGCAGGAAGCCAAAGTGCCTTCGAAGGTGGAAGTGGGTGCGGTGTGGTCGGAGAAGCCAGAGGCCGGCGCGACCCCGGAGAAGACTACAACTGCGGCAGTCAAGGATCCAATTCCGGCTATGAAGGGCGGACATTTCACGGTGCCGGCTCAGTGAGGGGGGCCCCGCGCCCTTCGTGGAGAGTTGTTACCTCGTTGTAGAGGGTTGGGTGTGAAGCTCGACCCACTTAAGGCCAGGAGAAAGACGAAGAACGATGCGGCGATTTATCTCATTTCGTGATTTCGATTGGTTGCTCCTGGGCATGGTGCTGCTGCTTTCCGTGATCAGCATCTTTGAGATTTACAGTGCCACACTGCACACCAAGTTTGTCGGATTTGAGACCAAGCAGATCTTCTGGCTCCTCGGCGGGCTGGGCGCGATGTTTGTCTTCTCGCTGATCAACTACCACCGGCTGCTGGAGTCCGTTCATTGGATCTATGGCTTTTGCCTCATTTCCCTGGTGGCGGTGCTGGCGGTTGGCACCAAAGTCATGGGGGGCAGGCGGTGGATCAAACTTCCGGGCGGCATTCACTTCCAGCCCTCTGAATGGGTCAAGCTGGTGCTGATTGTTGCGATGGCGCGATACTTCTCCAACCTGGCAGGGAAGGACCTTACCTGGAGCGATATCTTCAAGGCGTTCCTGATGGTCGGTCTGCCGATGCTGCTGGTCCTGAAACAGCCAGATTTGGGGACCTCGCTCACCTATATTCCCGTGCTGATTATCGGGCTGTTCCTTGGGGGTTTGGAGTGGAAGAAGGCGGTCATCCTGATCGTGGCCGGCCTCGCCCTGGTGGTTCCGGTGTGGTCCAAGGTGCTGAAGCCTTACCAGAAGCAGAGACTGACCAGCTTCCTGAACCCGGATACGGATCCCAAGGGCAGCGGTTACCAGGTGAAACAGTCATTGATTGCGGTCGGTGACGGAGGGTTGTGGGGCCGGGGAGCTACCAAGGGGACGCAAACCCAAGGGGACTTTCTACCCATTCCCTATACGGACTTCATCTTTGCCGCGTTCTGTGAGGAGCACGGGTTCGTCGGCGCCTTGTTTGTACTCCTGCTATACTTCCTCATATTGACGCGTTTGATTCAAAATGCTCAAACAGCCGCCGATATTTCCGGTACGTTCCTGATCATGGGCGTGGTCGCAGTACTCATCTTTCAGATTGCAGTTAACGTCGGAATGGTTATCGGTCTGATGCCGGTCACAGGAATCCCTTTACCCTTAATGAGTTACGGGGGATCCTCGGTATTGTTCACGTTTCTGGCTCTGGGCATCGCGATGAACGTTCGCATGAGCCGTTTTGTGAACTAGACAGTGACCACTAAGTTTAGATTTTTCAGTAATTTAGATAAGCCGGCCAGGTAAATCACCGGGGCCGGGCAGGATTTAGGAATGAGTTCGCAGAGAAGGGTAACGGCCCCGCCTGAGCTTAAGGCTGAAGTGGTCACCGACTCTTTGCGCCCGGATGGCCTTGGAACGCCAGGCAGCACAGCGACCGATCCCGGTCATGGCTGTGCGCCGGTATCTCCGCACAAAGAATTTCGCAGGATTCTATCCCGAGGATCACGCGCCTTTGCCCGGGCTTTCTCTCCGTCTGACCTAATCCTTCCCAGCATTCCGGGAGTGGGATAGCAGCTTCCACTCCGATCTGCCGCGCCGGCCTTCCGCCAGGTACGACCTGCGGACAGGAGAGGCAGCATGTCAAAAGAAATTTGTATTTCCAGTACGCCCCATGAAACGCGTCTGGCCATCCTCGAGGACGATCAACTCACAGAGGTTTATTACGAGCGAGAGAACGAATACACTCTCGCGGGCTCCATTTACAAAGGCCGGGTCACCCGGGTGCTCCCCGGGATGCAGTCGGCTTTCGTCGACCTGGGATTAGAGCGCGACGCGTTCCTTTATGTCACTGATTTCATGGAGGAACAGGAAGACTCCTCCGATTTTGAACGCATTCCAGCCAACGGCGAGGAGGCGGGCCGAGGTGGTCAGGGCCGGGAAGCTCAGAACCGGCAACCGCGCGCAACGCAGGGATCTCCGGAAGAAGAGACGGCTCCACGGCGTAATGGCGCCCCGGCTGCCGGTCCTGCCGGCTCTGCACCGGGTGGAGAGTTCGAGGATGGAACGAGGCGCTGGCGCGGCCGGCGGGGCCGCCGCAAGGGTTTTCGTCCATCCCAGGGCGGACAGCAGCCTACACAGGAACCGGCCACCCCAGCGGGCCGGCCGGAGAGCTCGCGGTTCGTAGAGCCGGCGGCTCCGGTGGAAACAGAGTCCTATGCAGCGCCGGCACCAGCCGTGGCATTCTCTCTCCCAGGCGAGTCGCTTTCGAAGTATGGCGGTCAGAGCGCTGCTCGGACGCCGGCACCTTCGGCATCAGCGCCTGCTAAAGCGAACGTCATTCTGGCTAAACCCTCGACGCTGATTGAGACGCCGATTGAGTGGAACGGCGATGGCCTGCTCGCCGGCGAGTCCATCTCTCGATATCGAGGTTCTGTTGGGGAAACGCCAGCTCCGGTTTACACCGAGCCTGTTGCTTCCGCTACGACGCAGGAAACCGAGCCTGAGGTGCATGAGGAGATGTCCGCGCCTGAGGTGGCTCCCGCCACGGCACACGAACCTGCCGTGCTGGAGGAAGCGGCGACGTACGAAGAGGTAGCCGTTGCGCCCGAAGCGGAAGAGGCGACGGAGATGCAGGAAGAAGAGGTTCTGGCCAGCATGGCGGACGAGCCGATGGCGCCGGTTGAGTTTGAGCCTGAAGAAGCTTCCGCCTCGTATCGTGTCGATCCTGCTGCGCCCAGCGAATTCCGTTTTTCCACCTCGTCCTCGACCCTTGATGTGGAGATGGATGAGGAGGAGCTTGCGCCGGAGGCGGAAGTCCAGCTGCCGGAGCCTGTGGACCTACGTCCGGAAGCCAGCGAGGAGCCAGCCGCTTTTGCTGCTTCCAGCCCCGGTTTCATGGACCCGGAAACAGAGTTCGAAGACGTTGAGGACGATCTGGAAGACGGAGCTCCCGTAACCGGACTGGTGGAAGAGGAAGAGGTCACCGACGAAGAGGAGTACGACTTTACCCCCCTCTATGTGGAAAGCGAGGACCACGACCTGCAGGATCTGGAAGAGGAGACACTCGACCAGGAAGTCTCTGTCGGCAGCGCGATTGGCGACATGGTACGCGATGCGCATATTGACCAGCGCACGGATAGCGATGCTTCCGGCCTCATGATCGAGGAGGAGGAAGAAGAAGACGAACTCGAGACTGCCGAGGGCGGGGAAGAGCCGGAAGCGGAAGAGAACCAAACCGCCGCGGTGGCTGGGCAGCCGGCACGCCGGCAGCGCGACGATCAGCGGCGTGGCGGGCGTGGCCAGCGCAACGATGGACGGCGCCGCCACAACGGACGCCGACAGAATGCCCAAACCAGCGACCTGCCGATCATCAGCGAGTTGTTGAAGCAGGGGCAGGAAATCCTGGTGCAGATTGCCAAGGAACCGATTGCCAAGAAGGGTGCGCGCATCACCAGTCATATCGCGCTCCCGGGCCGCTTTCTGGTGTTCATGCCGACGGTGAATCATGTTGGTGTGTCGCGGAAGATTTCCTCGGATGAGGAACGCCAGCGTCTGAAGCGCATTTTGATCAGCGAAAAGGGAACAGTCAGTGGTGGCTTTATCGTCCGCACGGCGGCCGATGGGGCCAGCGAAGACGATCTGCGCGCGGACATCCGCTTCCTGATCAGCCTGTGGACGGAGATCAAACAGCGTTCCGATGCGGCTAAGGCGCCGGCCCTGATTTATCACGATCTGAACCTGGTAGAGCGGATCCTGCGCGACCAGGTGAGCGATAACTTCTCCACGATCTGGGTCGATACCGAGGTGGAGTACGAGCGCATCGTTCGCTTCCTGAACCGTTTTCAGCCCTCGCTGGTGCGGCGCGTCAAGCTGTACTCCAAGGAGACGCCGCTGTTCGAGCAGTTCGGCATTCAGGACGAAATCAGCAAGGCACTCAAGTCCAAGGTATGGCTCAAGTCTGGTGGGTCCATTGTCATCAATCAGACCGAGGCCCTGGTGGCGATCGATATCAATACCGGCAAATACGTCGGCAAGACGGCTCGCCTGGAAGATACGATTCTCAAGACTAATCTGGATGCCATCCCGGAGATTGTGCGCCAGATTCGCCTGCGCGATCTGGGCGGGATCATCGTGATCGACTTCATCGACATGGACGAGCGCAAGAACCGGAATAAGGTAATGCAGGCGCTCGAGGAAGAGCTCAAGTCCGACCGGGCGCCTTCCAAGGTGCTTCAGTTTAACGATTTCGGGCTGGTCGCGATTACTCGTAAACGGGTCAAGCAGTCGCTGGAGCGCACGTTGAGTACGCAATGCGCGATCTGCGCCGGCACCGGCATGGTCAAGAGCCCGACTACGGTGTGCAACGAGATCTATATCGAGATGCGCAAGATGCAGAACCATCTGGAACGCCAGGATGTTCTGCTTCGCGTGCATCCCGAGGTGGTCAAGACGCTGAAGGTGGGGAACGCCCGCTGGCTCAATGAGCTGGAGGAGATGAGCGGTAAAACGATCATCGTCAAGAGCGATCCGACCCTGCATCCGGAACAGTTCGATATCCACTAAAGACACTAGGGTCCTGCCTGGCAGGACCCTAGACTGCGCCAAATCGCGCAAAACTGCCATCCTTTGCAAACTTCTCCGCGTCAAAACAGTCACATGAGTGTTTATAGGGGAGGGGCCCCGTCTTTTGGGGTACTTCCATATCTCGATTCCCAAGGGTGACTAAACGATGTTGTCGGGTCCCGGTTCCTTTGTTCGGTTTGCAGTGATAGTGTCGGCCCTTTCCTCCTGTTTGCTGGCTCCAGCAGGCTTTTCCCAGGTAAGTTCGAGCGCGGAAAACCATCAGGCCTTTGATGCCCTGTTGCAGGACCAGTATCCCAACCAGGGTGGCTACAACAGGCCGAGTTACAACAGCCACCATACCGACACGTTGACCGACCATGTGGCCGTCGAGTTGGGCGCCGGCTTCAACGTGCCTTCGGGGAATACGACGACGTGGCAAGCGGTCGGCTACAGCGTCAACCTGGGCGGCGGGTGGATGTTCAACGACAGGATCGGTGTTTTGGCGGAGTACGCCTTCAACCGCGCCAATATTCCCACCAATACGCTGACGAATATCGGTGAGCCAGACGGCAATGTTCACGTGTGGTCATTGGGTCTGGAGCCGATCATCTATTACAAGACCAGCGGACACATTGGTGGTTACGTAATTGGCGGCGGTGGATTTTATCGTAAGCTCACCACGTTCACCGAGCCGGTGTATGTTGGCGACTACTGCTCCTATTTCTATGGTTGCTATCCGCAGTATGAGAATGTGACGCTTAGCCACTTCTCCAGCAACCAGGGCGGCGTCAACTTCGGCACCGGCGTCACGTTTAAGCCCAATGAGAGCGGCAAAGCCAAGTTTTATGCAGAGGCTCGCTATGTCTGGGTCAATTCTCCGACAAGCTCGAATGCCAGTATCGGGACGGGTACGGTTAACATGTTTCCGGTGACGTTTGGGTTCCGCTGGTAGTTGTTTAGTTCCCCGAGCTGGCAACATGGCACTCAATCGGAAATCATGCGGCTCAGTATCAACACTTAAGGTTTAGGTCTGTGGTATCCCACATCTCGCGAAAAACGAGCGAGATATGGGGCACCCGGGATTCGCTAGCGGTTGAGTGAAAGCGATTGTGGGCTTCGCCCATCGTTCTCGGCCCACGGCTTGAATTCTGGCTCGGTCTTGCATATTCTTCTTCTGTACCTCGGTGGTCTCTGCCGTTCGGATGAAGAGACCCTACCCACGTTCTCCAACTCGCAGGGAGCATGGATGGAGGAATTGCGAGCACACCCTGGTGGTGTGCTTACTTTTGCCCGCCACCTGTCGAAGCATGGAGGAACGTATGAATCGCAACAAAACCATCGACTACATCGAATTTCGCGCCAACGATCTGCCCGCCGTCAAGCAGTTCTATACCCAGGTCTTCGGATGGGAGTTCGAGGATTATGGTCCGGACTACACCAGCTTCAAAGATGGCAGAATCGCTGGTGGATTCGCGCTGGGCCCCGTCGCGCCGGGGGCTGGACCTCTCGTCGTCATCTACGTCGACGATCTAGCCTCAACCGAAAAACAAATCAAAGAGGCCGGGGGGAAAATCACCAAAAACATCTTCACTTTTCCCGGCGGATCGCGCTTCCACTTTACCGATCCGGATGGGAATGAACTGGCCGCGTGGACGGAAGGTTGAGCTGACTACACGCCCACAGGAAAAGGCTTCGGCGAGGATTCATCGGCATTGGCGCTGCCAATCCGAAAGCGGTCAAATCTGCCTTCGAGCAGAGACATCAAGCCGGTGTACCAGTATCCGAGCACGAAGAGGAGAAGGAAGGGCACGGTGAAATAGTTCTCATTGACGATTGCATACCAGATGGTCAGGGCAAAATAGCTGCCGATCAGGAGCTCAATCCAGGGCACGATGCCAAGCCGCTTGCGGTATTTGCTGGCCTGCGGAACCTGGCCGCGCTTCTCGATGCGGTATTTCGGCGTGCGCTTGAAGGCGGTCTTGATGCCGAAGATCGCCTCCATGACCGCCTTGGTATTCGTCACCGTTAACCCAATGCCCAGTGCCATGAGGAAGGGAAGATACAAAAAGGTTCTGTACCACTTCCCTGGAAACAACTCTCTTTGGGAAACCAGATAGAACGAGGAGATAGAGAATGTTGACGCCATGAAGAGTGGAACGTCGATGAGCAGCATTTGAAACCATCCCTGATAGAAGCGGATGATCATGGCCGGCATCAACAACGTGGATAGCACGATCATCAACGGGTAACTGATGTTTGCCGTAAGGTGGTAGAACGCCTCCAGCTTCACATGGAACGGCGCATCGCTGCGGAACATCATGGGCAGGATCTTCTTCGAGGTCTGAATGAGGCCCTTGGCCCAGCGCGCCTGCTGGGTTTTGAAAGCGGTCATTTCCACGGGCAGTTCGGCGGGACACTCAATGTCTTGCACATACAGAAACTTCCAGCCTTTCAGCTGTGCCCGATAACTCAGGTCGGTATCTTCGGTCAGGGTGTCGTGCTGCCAGCCTCCCGATCCATCAATCGCTGCACGCCGCCACATGCCGGCAGTCCCGTTGAAATTGAAGAAGGCGTGGGTGCGGGATCGGCCGCCGTGTTCGAGAACGAAGTGGCCATCGAGCAGGATTGCTTCCACCTGGGTGAGGAAGCTGTAATCGCGGTTGAGATGGGTCCATCGTGTCTGCACCATGCCGATTTTCGGATTGGCAAAGTGATGCACCACTTGCATCAGCCAGTCTTTCGGGGGCACGAAATCGGCATCGAAGATAGCGACAAGTTCGCCCGTGGACACGCGCAAACCCTCATCCAGAGCTCCCGCTTTGAAGCCGTGACGATTGACCCGGTGGATGTAGACGATCCTGTGACCGAGGGATTGATAAAGCTCCACGGCCGCCTTAGCGACCTCCACCGTGCTGTCGGTGGAGTCGTCCAGGACCTGGATCTCCAACTTATCGGCGGGATAATCCAGATTGCAACAGGCACGGATCAGGCGATCCACAACGAATTGCTCGTTGAAGATGGGAAGCTGGACGGTGATGGCAGGAAGTTCTGCGAAATGCGATTCAGGCGCTCGCACAGCGTTCTTGCGGTTCCTGTAGTAGCGGTACACCAGCTGATAGCGATGGATACCGTAAAAGGCAAGTATCACCATTACGATGAAGTAGGGAATGAGAAGTGCGGTGTCAAACGAGTTCCAACGGTATAGGTGTTCGAAGGTTTTGTCGGCGTAATGGGTCTTGAAATAATGCTCGAGACCGTGCTGCGGATAGGCCAGGCACAAACTCCATCGGCCCCCCCACGCCCATGGAGCAGAGCCGTGATGGGGAAGTTGCTGAGTTGGTCAATCATTGGCAGCAGGGTGCTTCCTCCGTGCATAGTCCGAATTGTCCCGCCAAGATGCTCATCCTGCGTGCTTTGATGCATCCTGCGGCGGTTCTTACAAGACTCAATTGAGAAAATATGTGGTGTACAACGTATCGCGCTGTACAGGCCGGAAGCCGGCGCCGCGGATCACATGCCGCAGCTCCTCCTCGGTGGTGCAGTTAGAGGTTCCGGCGGCTTTGACCACGTTTTCCTCGAGCATGACCGAACCCACGTCGTTGCCGCCGAAGCGCAGGCCAAGCTGCAGCACCTTTAATCCCTGAGTGACCCAGCTGGATTGCACATTCTCAATGTTGTCCAGGTAGAGGCGCGAGATCGCCAGTACTTTCAGATATTCGACGGAGGTGGCTTCGTCCCATTTCCGGCCGCCGAGGGCGGTGTTGGTGGGCTGAAAACTCCAGGGGATAAACGCAGTGAAACCGCCGGTTTCTTCCTGCAAGCGCCGAACCTGTTCAAAGTGGTTGATGCGCTGCTCAAAGCTTTCTCCCACGCCGAACATCATCGTGGCCGTGGTGCGCATGCCGAGCTCGTGCGCAGTGCGGTGCACATTCACCCAGTCCTGGGTGGAGCACTTGAGCCGCGCGATGCGATGCCGTACTTCGTCATCCAGGATTTCTGCGCCGCCGCCGGGAATCGATGACAGGCCAGCATCCCGCAGCCGGGCGATGGTGTCGCGTACGGAGAGATCGCTGTACTCGGCGATGGCCAGAATCTCTGAGGCGGAGAAACAATGGAGCCAAACTTGGGGGAACCGCTGTTTGATGCCCTTGAGCAGGCGTTCAAACCATTCGATCTTGAGGTCAGGGTGCAGGCCGCCCTGCATCAGCACGCCGGTACCACCCATTTCCACGGTCTCGGCAATTTTCTGGTAAATCGTTTCGAAGTCGAGAATGTAACCTTCGCTGGCGAGCTTACCTTTAAGAGGCCGATAAAAAGCACAAAAACTGCAATACTCGGTGCAAAAATTTGTATAGTTGATGTTGCGGTCAACGATGTAGGTAACTACGCCCTCGGGATGCAGCTTGCGCCGAAGCGCATCGGCTTCCATACCCAGGCCGATGAGGTCATCGGAGCGGAAATAGTCGAGAGCTTGAGTCCTGGTAATGGCCACATACGTATTTTACGGGTATGGCGGCCTACAATCCAGTGCTACTGCGCCAGAGGTGCTGTGCCGATATAGGGCTGCGCAAGCGGCCTGTGTAAGCTGGTTGCGCCCTATCACAACCAGTTGAGGCTTCCGTGCCGGTTCTTGCGGCATGTTCGATCGAACGCTTTACGATAAGTGCGTTAGTTTCGCGGGCCCCAATCCATCACTACGAAGCGCTGTTTGTTTGCCGCGCTACCCATCTCCTTCGAGGAAGGTTCCGTTTTTATGTCCCAATTTAAATTTGCCAGCCGTGCCTTTTCACGACTTCCCACCACGTTGCGCCTTGTGCTGGGGGCGACTCTTGGATTCACCTTCGCCCTTCCCGGGCATGCCCAGAGTGCTCCGAGCACTGCGCCGGCGCCGGATGTGATCATCTTCACGAATGGAGATCAGTTGACCGGCAAGCTGCTGCGTGAAGTCGCCGGCAGTGTGACCTTTCACAGCGATATTGCAGGAGATGTGACGGTGACCTGGGACAAGATCAAGTCCATTCACACCTCGCAGCAGTTTGCCGTCATTCAGCAGGGTCAGCATGTGACCCGCAAGACTGCGGACACGGATATCGCCCAGGGCGTGGTCCAGGTTCAGGATGACCAGGTCAAAGTGGCAACCGGCACCGGCGGTACGACCAAAGACATCCCGGTCAAGAATGCACAGTACATGATCGACGAGCCGACGTACGGTAAAGAAGTGCGCAGGAATCCAGGCTTCGGCTATGGCTGGAATGGCGCCATCACCGCGGGCGCCACGACCGTGGAGGCGACCCAGAACAGCCGGGCGTTTAACGGCGCGGTTGCCCTGGTACGCAGAATTCCAACGGTGGATTGGCTCGACCCGCGCACTCGAACCCTGGTTGATTTCACCGGGTCCTACGGGACCGTTAGCCAGCCGGGCACGGCGACGGTCAAGACCAACATCATCCACTTCGATGCTGAGCATGATTGGTACTTCACGCCCCGCTTCTACTTCCTAGTGGATACATCTTTCGACCACAACTATTCGCAAGGCCTGGATCTGCAGCAACTCTATGGAGGTGGGATGGGTTACACGGTCATTAAGAGTCCGAACCAGGAGCTGGATTTGAAGTTCGATATTCACTACGAGAAACAGAAATTCTTTTTGCTTCCGAACCTCCCAGCGTCCGGTCAGTCCGAGCAAAAACCTGATCGGAGCCAACTTTGGCGACACCTACATGCGGAAGCTACCCAAGGGCCTGGTCTTCAACCAGGGGGCAACGATCACCCCTGCGTTCAATCAATCGAATGCTTATTCGGCAGTGGCGACGGCCGGGTCTGTTATTCCCGGTGTACAAGCGGCTTGGATTTAGCGTTGGTGCGCTGGACGACTTCCTGAACGATCCGGCCGCCGGCAGCAAAAAGAATTCATTCCAGTTCACTGCCGGGGTTACGTACACGCTCAAGTAGAGGCTATTGCGGGGCCGCTGGGTCAAGATCCAGCGGCTGCTTCAACAGCGTCAGCACGCCAGGGGGCAGGGGTTTATCTGCGTTGGCCAGCAGTTGCGACACCTGCCACATCTCTGTCTGGTTGAGCACGTTCTTGAAGGAAGGCATGCCTGAGAGACGGATCCCATTGGCCACCTTCCAATAGGTTTCCCCTGGCGGGTCGTCGCTGACGCCGACGACTCCGTGGCCATGCGGCTCCCAAAGCTGGGGCGCTTCGGGAAACATACCCTTGGCGAAGCCGGCAGGAAGTCCATAGAGGCCATGGCAGGCGGCACATTGCCGGCGGTAGATGTGGGCGCCGATCTCCAGGTTGGTGGGGCTGGCCTCGACCGGAGGCGTCTTGATCAGCTCTTCGTCGATGCGCGCGTGCATGGGAATGTGCACGAGTCTGGCCTCGAAGGGAAGAGGTGCATCGCCGGTGGCCACCGGGGGACTCCCTGCGGTGAGATAAAACCAGATGCCTATTGGCACAATCAGCAAGCCGATCAGGAGCCCGAGCAGGAATTTCATTCAGTTCGCCCTCTTTTGCCGCGTGGGATAAGAAAAGCTGTAGTCTCCGGTCTTGAGCAGGATATAGCAAGCGCAGAAATGCTCTAATACTAACCAGGACATCAAAACCGTATTTTCATCGCCGAGTGGCGTGCAGCAGTGGAGGCTTTCAGGTTCATGCATCATAGCAAGCGTTTTGGATGCCAAGTGTATCCGCTTCTTTTTTTGATTCTTCTCGCGGTACCCGGGCTCCTGGCGCAGAATCCCACCGATAGCAGTTCTCAGGCTCCAGCAGCGGCTCAGACCGAGCCGGAGAATCCACAACAGAATCAGGTTCGCCTGGCGCAGGAAGCTCAGGCACGCATACGGGCACGGCGGGCGCAGCGAACCCAGCGCGTCATTCAGGATACGTACAGCCACAAATTCGAGGTTTATGGCGGGGGCGGCTATACCCGCTTCCGTCCCGGCGCGTCGCTGCAGCACATTAATGAATCCGCCTGGAACGCTGGTTTCACCGATTATCTGCGGCCTCGACTGGGGGTCACGGCGGATCTGCGCGGCTATTACGGCACCGCGTTTATCCCTCCCAACCCGTTCAATATCTTCAAGCCGAGTATCAGCGAGTACTCCTTTATGGCAGGCCCGCAGTATCGTTTTGTGCGGCGGGAACACTGGGCGGTGAGTGGGCAGGTACTGGTGGGCGGATCGAAGGGCAACTTCAATGCCAATGGCGCCGAGCTCCCCGGGCCTCTTGTAGGGCTCTGGAGTAACGGTACCAACGTCAGTTTTGCGGCAGGTGTGCCGATCGATTACAACGTTGGGCCCGGGGCTCGCTGTGCGTCTGCAGCCGGGCTATTGGTTAACGACGTTCGGGAGCACGACACAGGTAAAGAATCTGGGATTCACTGCTGGTTTGGTGTATCGCTTCGGGCGGCAGTAGCTGAGGATAACTTTCCATCTAGCTACAGGCCTTCAATCGTTTCGCCCTTAAGCACAAATTGAGACCTGAGGAGTTGTCAGGACAGGGCGTTGGTCTCCCACATCTCGCGAAAAACGAGCGAGATGTGGGGCACCCGAGAGTCGTGGTGAGGCCCAAGACTTGTAGACAGAGACTCAGGCCGTGACAGCCTTGTCGCGTTCCTTTGCGGCTTCCAGGGGATATTGGGGTTCAGTCATCCTGACCGGGTCCAGAATCTCTGCAATTTCCTCTTCGGTGAGCTGTTTCCTCGCACGGGCTATGTCGATAATTGATTTTCCGGTGGCCACGGATTCCTTCACAATCTCCGCTGCCTTGGCGTAGCCGATGTACGGATTGAGCGCCGTGGCTAGCGATACAGTGCTCTGCGCGTACATCTGGCAGCGCTGTTCATTGGCCGTGATGCCTTGCACGCAATACTGATCGAACTGGCGCAGCATGTTGCTGAGAATGGTCACGCTCAGCAATACGTTGTAGGCCATGGTCGGCATCATCACGTTCAGCTCCAATTGCCCGGCCTGCACGGCATAGGCGACAGCCGCGTCGTTGCCGATGACCTGGAAACTGACCATGGCAGCCAGCTCCGGAATGACAGGGTTGATCTTTCCCGGCATGATCGAGGAACCGGGCTGCAGGCTGGGTAGGTAGATTTCCGCAAAACCGGTATTGGGTCCGGAACTCAGCAGACGGATATCGTTCGAAATGCGGATGGTTTCGAGAGCGATTCCACGCAATGCCGCGCTCACATCGGCCATACAAGCATTGGATTGCATCGCCCAACGCATGTCGTCGGTCGGGGTGAGCTGCTGACCTGATATGCGGGCTAGATTGGCAATAGCCTTCACCCGGTAGTCAGGGTGGGTGTTGATTCCCGTGCCCACTGCGCTTCCACCCAGGCCGAGTTCCCGCAACGTGGTGCAGGCCAACTTCAGGAATTGTTGCCCCTTTACGTATGCGATGCCATAGGCGGCAAATTCCTGCCCCAGGCGCATCGGAACCGCGTCCTGCATGTGGGTGCGACCGGATTTCATGATGTGGTGAAAGGCCTTCGCCTTATCCGCGAACGTCGCAGCCAGGTGGTCGAGCACCGGGTACAACTCGTCCAGCGCCAGCAGCGTGGCCAGCCGCATGGCGGTGGGGAAGACATCGTTGGTCGACTGCCCGTAGTTCACGTGGTCGTTGGGGTGGAGGTGGGCGTATTCCCCCAGTTTTCCTCCTAGGATTTCATTGGCGCGATTGGCGATGACCTCATTGGAGTTCATGTGCAGGCTTACACCCGCGCCCGCCTGGAAAACATCGACCATGAATTCCTGGTCCCACTTCCCGTCGATCACTTCCTGGGCCGCTTGGATAATGGCGTCGGCACGCTTCCCATCCACCAACCCAAGTTCCTTGTTGGCCTCCGCGGCGGCGCGTTTCACCATGCCCAAGGCGCGTATGAGGGGAGAATGAGCTCGCATGCCGGAAATGGGAAAATTATCCATCGCACGCGCTGTTTGCGCGCCGTAATAAGCCTTTGCAGGCACCTCGACAAAACCAAGCGAGTCTTTCTCTTTGCGGACATCGGACATAAGGATGTGGCTCCTGGCTAACCCGTGTAGAACGTTCGATTATAGCGATTTCAGGCGTCCCCTGGGAACGACGCCCTCGGCCAGAGCCGCGCATCGTCTAATCTATAGAGATGGAGCACAGCCTTGTTGTCCTGAAGGAAGACTTTGACGTGCTGGTGGTGGGCGCCGGTCCTACCGGTCTGGCCTGCGCCATCGAGGCTCAAAGGGTTGGTCTCCGGGTTGTTCTGGTAGACAAGGGGTGCCTTTGCAACTCCTTGTTTCATTACCCGTCGAACATGACGTTTTTTACCACTCCCGAGCTTTTGGAAATCGGCGATATGCCGTTTTCCAGCCCCAACCAGAAGCCAAGCCGAAATGAGGCGCTGGAGTACTACCGGAAGGTCGCCGAGCATTACCAGCTCGAATTTCGTCAATATCAGAGAGTGGCGAGCGTAACCGGGGCAGACGGGGATTTCACGATTACCACGGTCGACCGGTTTTCCCGGCACCGGTCCTACGGAGCCTGCAAGGTCATTTTGGCAACCGGTTATTATGACCTGCCGAACTACCTCGAAGTCCCCGGGGAAGAGCTGCCGAAGGTGTTGCACTATTACCACGACCCCCACCCCTACTACGACCAGAAGGTGCTGGTGGTGGGAGGGAAGAACTCGGCCGCGATTGCTGCCCTGGACTTATGGCGCCACGGCGCCCATGTGACCCTGGTGCACCGGGGCGAGAAGATGCACCATCACGTCAAATACTGGATCTTGCCGGATATCAACAATCGCATCAAGAACGGCGAAGTCACGGCGCATTTTTCGACCTCGGTCGTCCGGATTGGAGAGGACTCGGTTGACTTGCTAACACCCCAAGGTCCCGTTACCATCGATAACGATTACGTGTTTGCCTTGACGGGGTACCATCCCGACTTTGATTTTCTGACTGCTCTTGGTGTGCGCATGGAAGGGCAAGACCGTTGCCCAGCCTGTGATCCGCAATCGCTCGAAAGCAATATACCCGGTCTCTACCTTGCTGGAGTGATCGTTGCGGGGATGCGAACCAATGAGATTTTCATTGAAAACGGCCGTTTCCATGGCCGCCAGATCGCACATGATATGGAAGCCAAGCTCGCAGGCAAAGCCCCAGTGAAGGTGGGCTGAAGCAAGGTGAAAGAAAGGAGGGCCGCCAAATGAGTTGGCTTAAGCCTCGTTCGATTCGGGGTCAGCTCATCTCCGGTCTCATCCTTTTTGAAGGCTTGCTGGTAGTTGTCTTCGCGATCCTGCTGGTCCGCGAACAGGCTCTGGAAATTCATGAACGGGCTCGTCTGCGGTTGGAGTCCGAGGTAAACCTGTTGGCGCTGCAGAGCCAGGATTCGCTGGCCCAGGGGCAGACAGGATACCTGGTGCCAATTCTGCGCGCCATGATCAACTCTCCGTCCATCCGTACAGCGATGGTTACAGACGCCAACGGCCGGGTGATTGCCAGCAGCGATCCGGAGATGAACGGCAAGGAACTGCTGACCCGCCTGGAAAAGAAGCATCTGGAAGACACGAATCGGGCGGTGATTTTTCGTGTTCCCGGCGGTGCCCGGGAAGCGGTCCAGGCGATCCACGTCGGTGGACAACTCAGCGGATTTGCCTGGGTCTATGAAGATGCGACTGCGGCCTGGCAGCAGATTTACTCGCTCATCCGCATCACCTTCATTTTCGCCGGCCTGGGGGCTCTGGGCACGGCGGTCATTGCCGGCACGCTCGCCCGTTCGATTACCCGCCCGCTTCGTACGTTGCTGGCGGCGACCCGCAAGTTGATTCGTGATCCAGAGACCAAAGAAGGCTTTCCGCTGGAAGTGACCACGAATAACGAATCGGCGGACCTGACCCGAGCTTTCAATCTCATGGTGACCTCGATTGAGGAGCAGAGGGCCGGGCTGGGCGACACACTGGCACTGCTGGACTCCATGTTGGAAAACGCCCCGATCGGTTTCGCCTTTTTCGATCGCAAGCTGCGCTACGTGCGCGTCAACCAATTCATGGCGGAGATGAACCAGGCGCCGATCGGCAGGCACCTGGGGCGGTCGATTTCGGAAATGCTGCCTGGTCCTGCCGCGGAAGTTCTGCAGCGCCAGGTGCAAAGCGTCTTTGAAACGGGTCAGCCGGTCATTCAATTCGAGCTGAATACACCGCTACCGGGTGACGTTGACCACGTGCGGAGTTGGTTGATCAATGTGTATCCGGTCAAGGCGACGTCCGAGGCTGTTCGCTGGGTCGGAGCGATCGTAGTCGAAGCTACGGAACGGAAACGCGCAGAGGAGGCTTTGCGGAAAACGGAAAAACTGGCGGCTGCGGGACGCCTCGCGGCTTCCATTGCCCACGAAATCAATAATCCGCTGGAGGCGGTCACCAACCTTCTTTACCTGCTGCGGCACCAGCCTTCGCTCGATCAGGAGGCGACCGGTTACGCCGACCTGGCGCAGCAGGAAATCTCCCGGGTCGCGGAGATGACGCAGCAGACCCTGCGCTTTTATCGCCAATCCACCCTCCCGGTGGTTGCCAACATTGGGGAGCTGTTGGCGTCGGTTCTCACCCTTTACATTGGGCGGCTGGTGGCGCTGCAGATCGAGGTTTCCCGCAAGATCGGGCCGGATGTGGAACTTTATTGCTTTTCCGGAGAGCTGCGCCAGGTCTTTGCCAACCTGATCGGCAACGCCATCGACGCCATGAGTATGGGAGGACGTCTGTCCTTGACTGTACGGCGCTCCCGTTCCTGGGTGGATGGGAAACCCGGGGTACGGTTGTTCGTTGCCGACAACGGGTGCGGAATGACGGAGGCCACGCGCCTGCGGATTTTTGAGCCCTTTTTTACCACCAAGGAGTCGACCGGCACTGGGCTCGGTCTTTGGGTGAGCAGCGAGATTATCGTCAAACATAATGCCACGGTGCGCGTGGTCAGCCGGGCGGCCGGGACGGCAAACAACCGGCAGTCCGGGACGGTGTTCATGATCTTTTTCCCCGAGAACGGGATTGGTGTACCTCCGGTGGCTGCCCCGGCCGCGGCCACGCAAAGTGTTTAAAACTTCGGTTGGTGGGACGTCAGAGTGGGTGTGAGAGCCTCATTTCCACCCTGTACTGACCACCGATCCCGGGTGCCCCATATCTCGCTCGTTTTTCGCGAGATATGGGATGCAACTGCCCTATTCTTGAAGGCTTAGAGTCTCGCCTCGTCCTTGAAGGCGGACGGTCCAGACCCGTGGAATCCCACATCTCGCGAAAAACGAGCGAGATATGGGGCACCCAAGATCTGTGGTCGGGACAGATTAGAAATCCGATGCTTTCTCCGCGGCTTGGTTAGCCGTCGACCCTGACTCAGGCAGCGCGCAGCGCGGGGCTTGCTGTACGGGCGCGAATTTCGATCGGGTGACGTGCAGGCGGTTGATCCGCATATAACGTATCCGCAGTCCCCCGGCCACGTCGGGCATGGACCGCGGAGTCTTGGTCAAATCCACCAGCACCAGCAGCGCGGCCTCTGCTGGATTGTCGTAGCTTTGGGTCACACCTACCCCGAAAAATGCGGGGTCGGCCATCAACTGCGGCGCAAATTGCCGTTGTACCGCGGTCGCGGCCCGCAGGACGTCTGCGGGTAAATGAATGCCTTCCACCTGGGGGAGGGTCGTGGGCGCGGTGCGCGCGTTTACGGTTGCCGCGTCCGTCGGGATCACGACCGTGCGCAGACCATTGACGACCTTGGGAACCACGATCCCCGGTTTGTTCTTGTCCACGTAGACAATGACCGCCGCTTCGCCCGGACTATCCATGCTCTTGCCGGAGGCCGTGCCCAGGATTCCGTTATTCAGCAGCTGGGCGGTCGCTGAGTCTGCCGCGGATTTGGCGGCGGCCATCTGGGCTGCGCTCACGCCGGGAGCCGGCGGAGGGGTGTGCTCGTCGTAATTGGAGCAGGTCACAGGATGAGGGGCCCCGCCCGCAATCTGGAATTCCTGCCCGTCGGCCTGGCTCTTCTGCCCCAACTCGGTCAGGACATCCTGGATGGGATTGGCCACGCTGAATCCGTGATTGCTGTCGTCAGCGCCGCTGGCGAAAAACAGGCCCACGGGCTGGGCGTTGCCGGCGTCGAGCACCAGTGCTCCGGAGTCTCCACTATCCGCGAAACTGGCCCCGGGCATGCCGATCTGATTGACATAGGTTTTGGTGTAGTAGGGCTGGGTCTCGGCGCAATCGTAGTAGTAATCCACCTGCACGCTCAGGTCGACCGTGTTCACGGTCGAACAGGTCAGTCCGGTCGTCCGCCCGCTCTTGACCACGCGCAGCTGGTTCAGCAGGCCGGCGGTCAGAGCCTCCCCTTCACCCGCCGCGGGAGCCGCGGCAGTCAGCACGCCATTGACCGATGGCCCCAACTGCAGGATCGCCCCGGTTCCGTCGACGGCGGGGGTTGCCGCCGCCAGGGCTGCATCCACGTTGGTCTGCCGGCTCTGCAAGGGCACCACGTAGCGCAACGACCCCACACTTCGACCGGCCTGGGGATTGCAGTTCAAATCGACCAGGGCGGGTTGTACGACCGTGTCACCGGTGCGCGCCTGGTCTGATTCGGCCAGCACATGGTTGTTGCTCAGAATGTAGGGATTGCCGTTACGGTCCGTAACCAACGCGCCCAGGGTTCCCCCGCAGCAGTCGTTGACATACTCCTTGCCACTGCCGTCCTTTCTGGAGTCGTAATCGTTGGCATTGCCTCCGGATGAGCCCATCTCCACGTAGCCGGTCTGGACGGCCTGGTTCTGCAGGCCCGAGCTGTTAAATCCGCCACTATTGAGCAAAATGTGCAGGGCAGCGGCGGAGTGAGGGTTTCCCGCCGCCTGCCCCACCAAGAAGACGGATGGGCTGCCGGCTGGCAAGCCACGCGGGGCAGTATAGGTTGCAGTGCAGTAGGTGTAAGAACGGCGGGAGTGATAGCACTTGGTTTCTCCCACGCTGCCGTAGCTGTCGCCCGGATCATTCTCACCCCCCGGGGTGGTGGATAGCGTCCAGCGGATCGCCCCGGAGTTGACCTCAGCAATCTCCCCCCTGACCTGAACCGTGCCGCCGGGTGGGACGCTGGCCGTCTCCGGGGTCAGCACCTGGACGAATCCCGGGGTAACGGTGAGCGGGTAGGTCGCGGTGGCCGCCGGATCACTGCGCGAGGTGGCCGTGATCTGCACTTGTATCTGGTCACGTGAAAGCAACGGTGGCGGCGTATAGGCGCCATTCGCACTGATGGTTCCCTGGCCCAGGGAAGCATCGTTTTGCCCGGCAGCGATGGTCCACTTGACGCTCGCGGGGGCTCCGGAAGCCAGGCGGGCAGTGAACTGGTCGGTACGGGTGGTATCGAGGGTGGCTTTTTCGGCGTTGACGAACAGTCCGCCCGGGCTGGCGCTGACAGCTCCGCAGCCCGCGGCCAACAGGAGCAGAAAAGGGGCGGCGAGCGGCAGCAGAGCTAGTGCGGATTTTGCCATTGCTGCTCCATCCATCGCCCGGCTCGCGCGGTCTTTTGATAGACGGCGCGAATCGCGAAAGGCCTACGGCCAGAGTTAAGGATATGCCAGCCGAGGTAAGCACTTTCATGAAATTACGTGCTCGGGAGGCCGGGAAACAAATCACCCAAAACGGTGAGTGACGGCAGCGGCGGGAACATGATACTGGCGATCGGTCAGGGTACAGCCCACCAAGCGTGGGTGATCACTCCCACGGTACTCCTGTAAAAGAAACTGTGGCGGTATCTTTTCGGGAAAATGAAATCCGGACACAGAAAAGCCCCGTATCGGGCTGCGAAGTGGGCGCCATACGATACGGAGCTTCAGCCTATCGGCTGGTCATTCAATACTCAAGCAGCAGCGTTCGACTTATTCGCGCGCCGGGCGAAAAAACCGCCATCGTTCATCGATGCAGCAATCACGGTAACTGGTCCAGCAGCCTCCGCCTTCATGCGGCGGATCTCGCGCGCGCTCAGCGGCGTCATGCGCTCCCGTGAGTAATAGATCTGTTTACCGCAATCCAGGCAAACCTTGTAGGTTTGCTGCTCCAGCGTGAACGGCCTTGTCTGACTCCAATGGCGGCAGCCGAAAACAATGTCGTAGAAGAAACCAAGCAGGTTTTGAATCCATGTCATCATATAAAGCTCCCTTAAAAGCAGGTACGGGTAGTGGCTAAAAATCGTACTGTTAAGATGCATTCTGCACGAAAATGTCGCGTTTGTCGTAGGGAAAATACAGCTTTCGTCCCCGTCAGATCACCCAAAAGTTACTGTCCTTTCGATAGCCCAGCAATTTCAATCACATAGCGCAGGACCAAGTTGGGAATCGCAAAGATTACGCAACAAATCTGATTACTATCTTGGCGAAATGTGAACCTGTTTCCATGCATTTCAAGGCCTCCCGGGCCTGGTCAAATGTATAAATCTGATCCACCACCGGCTGCGTACGAGTCGCCACAATCGCTCGATTCATTGCTTCGAAATGAGACTTTGAACCGACATAAATGCCCTGAATCCGGACTTGGTGATGGAGGATCAATGGGATTGGTAACGGTTGTTCTGACTGGCTCAGCACTCCAATTTGCGCGACCGTGCCACCATAACGAACGGCTTGTAAAGACTGAGTGAAGGTGCCGGCGCCGCCCACTTCGACAATCAAATCTGCGCCGCGGTGGTTGGTTTCCTTGAGCACCCATTTCGCCCACTCCGGGGATTGCCGATAGTTGACGCCCGCATCGAGTCCCATCGCCTTTGCTCTTTGCAGCTTTTCATCGCTGCTTGATGTGCCGATCACGACTGCTCCCGCCAACTTCGCGAATTGCAGTGCGAAGATGGAAACCCCGCCCGTCCCTTGGATACACACGACATCTCCAGGCTTTACCTGGGCTACATTCACCACTGCGTTCCATGCTGTCACTCCAGCACAGGGAAGCGTAGCTGCTTCTGCAAACGAGAGATGTTCGGGGATAGTCACCACGCCAGCCTGGTGCAGGACAACGTATTCCGCCAACATTCCATCCACGTCACCGCCCAGCGCGCCGCGGGTGTTTTCGGCCGTCGGCGGGCCGTCCCACCAATGCTGCATGAAGATACCGGCCACACGCTGGCCCACCGTGACGGTGTCGACGCCTTCTCCCACCTCGACGACTTCGCCTGCTCCATCGGAGCATGGGATACGAGGCAAAGCCATTTTTGGGTTGTACTGGCCGCGCACCATGAGCAGATCGCG
The DNA here is from genome assembly GCA_963745725.1 of uncultured Acidobacteriaceae bacterium. GTDB lineage: Bacteria > Acidobacteriota > Terriglobia > Terriglobales > Acidobacteriaceae > PALSA-350. The sequence goes on along the minus strand of CAVUYJ010000007.1, from coordinate 747,550 downwards.
ATAGTTCAGCGACACGGCGTGAACCTTCACCAAAACTTGTCCCCGGCCGGGCCGGGGCTTGGGGACATCTGCGAATACCAGCTGGTCAATCCCAAAAGATTGAATTTGCCAGACTTTCATAATTCCTCCACTGGCGTTCCCAAATAGAAACGGCAGTTCGAAGCAAATCGTTCAGGTCTCGGTTCTGCCCCCAATGAAACCTCGGTGGGATGTAGAGCCGTGTCGTACCATAGAGATATGGCACGAGGGTGGGAGAGCAAATCTGTTGAAGAGCAGCAATCGGCTGCGGATCTAACCGCTTCGGGTGCTTTGATCGACGCGGCGAAGAAAAACGTTCTGGAGCGAGCAAGGGTCGAGCGGCAAAGGCAGGAGCTTGAGTTGCAGCGTGAACGCATTCTCTCAGAGCGTACCTCAAGCCCTGTGAGACGGGCTGCGCTGGAAGCAGCGCTGGCCGATATCGAATCTCGCCTGGCTCTTCTTTCCTGAGGGCAGCCGTCTGAGGCTGACGCCGCGCGTGACTCTACTGCGGCGGGTTGCTCGTTCCCTGCGCCGGTGTCATGCCGCCTTGCGGCGCGGCTTGTGGTTGATTGGCCGCCGAGGGTTGGCTTTCCTGCACACCGATTGCGCTGCCTGAAACCACCATCTGCACGCGGCGATTTTGCGCGCGCCCAGCATTGGTCGCGTTGTCCGCGATTGGATTGCTCATACCGTAACCAGTGGCAGTGATGTTTCCCTCACTCACGCCCTGGGAAACCAGATAGTCGCGCACCGCATCGCCTCGCTGTTGGGAAAGCGTCTGGTTGTACTCCTGGGTTCCCACATTATCGGTGTAGCCTTCTACCTGCACTTTCAAGTTTGGATAGGCGAGAAGAATTCCGGATACCTTCGCGAGCTTTTCCCGCGCTTCTGGTTTGAGGGTGTATTTGTTGAAGTCAAACAGAACGTCGGACATATTCACGATCAGTCCGCGCGCTGTCTCCTGGGTTTGCAGAACCTGGCTCAACTGGGCCCGCAGGCGCTCGCGCATCTGCTCGGTCTGGTCCGTTGCCTGCCGGGCACTGTGCTCTGCTGCTGCCTGGGCGGCCCTGGCATTGGCTGCTGCTGCCTCCGCCTGCGCCGCCGCGGCATCGGCCTGGGCGCGCTTCAATGCTTCTTGTTGGGCCACGATCTGGGCCTGCTGAGCGTCAGACTGCGCTTGCTGCATGGCCAATTGCTGCTGGTGTTCCTTCTCCTGCTGCATTCTGCGCAAGGTGCTTACGCGTGCATCTTCCGCATCCTGCACTGCGCCGCGAGCATAGGTAATCATTTGCTTGCGCTGGCTCTTCTTCCCGTCCATTGCCTGGGCATTCTCAAGTTCCTGTTTCGCTTTGGCGAGAATATCCGGCGCATATTGAGCAGCGCCCGTGGCCTCCGCAATTTGCACTGCGTTGATGGCCTCGTAGAGTTGGAGAGGAGATTTGTCGCTGGGCTTAACGGGATTCAATACCGCGTGTTGGCCGGCCGTCTGCACGTAGGCTCCGCGCGGCAGAAGGTTGAAGTGAACATTCACCGTATCGATGATGCCGGTGGTCTTGTCCTTGGCAACAGTATTCTGCATCACTACCAAATCGCTCGGTGTCGTCACGGCGAAGTAAGGTTCAGCGGTGATGATCAGCGCGAATTGCTGCAGATTCGTCGTGACGTTCATCTCGGCCTTGGAACCACCGGGCATCACTTCACCCAGGTTTACCGGCCGGCCCTGCGGGGTGATAGCCCACAGCACGTAGGTCAGGTATTCGACACCGAAACTGTTCGCGGGCACGAAACCCTGGAACTTGGCGTCGATGGAGGTTTGCCCCTTGCTGGTGACATTTGCCTCACCTTTTCCCTGGGGGAGGAGACTGGTGCCGGCGAAGCCAATCTTTGTGCTCCCGCTACGGTGCCAGTAATTGATCGCCGGAATATCCCGCCCCACAACCTGGATGCGGTAGAGAGGAACGTTATTGCCGTTGCCGTTTTCGGCCGGCATGATCGGTTGCTGCTGTTGTGGCTGCGCGGTAGGGCTAGGCTCCTGCGCGTAAACAGCACCCGAGGCGGCGCAAAGCAAAGTAACGAGGAACACTCTTCCAGCGATCATCTTGTCGAACTCCGGTTTACGAGCTTCAGGCGCGTTCAACTGCGACGGACTCGAGACGAGTCAGGATGGCGCCCTCACCGGTCCGCTACTCATCATAGACGCAAGGTCACAAAGCCCCATAGATTCTGGGCCGCCTACGCAGATAGATGCCGGGAGGCAGCTTATCAGATGCAGGCTCGGTCGCTACGGGAGCGAAACCGCGACTGTTTTCCGTATCGGACTGAAGAGGACGCCCTTGGAGTAAAGGGGCTTAGGTTTGCAGAGCCACCAACTGGTGGGCAATGGCAAACAGTGCCAGTTCCAGGCGGGTGGAAACGCCGGTTTTGTCGAAGATATTCGACAGATGGCGCTTCACGGTTTCCTCGCTGATGCTGAACTGTTTGGCGATATCACGATTGCTGCACCCTTCGACGATGCACCCAACCACTTCCAATTCACGCGGCGTCAGCCCATAGGTTTTGCGTTCGGGCACGGCAGCCTGCTGCATCAGCTCGTGCAGAGCGCCCACCAGGTTCACCACGCGCTTGCCGCCAATCCAATAGTCGCCTGAGGAAACAGCCCGGATTGCGGTGGTGAGGTGATCCGCCAAGGCATCTTTCAACACGATGCCACGGGCGCCGATCTGCAGTGCTTCGATGATTTGCTGGGTGGTGATGGTGCTGGTCAGGAGAAGGATCTTTACCGTGGGGGAACCACTCATGATGGCCCGCATGGCCTCCAAGCCAGGGAGACGGGGCATCTGCAAGTCGAGCAGGAGGATATCCGGCAGCAGTTCGAGTGTTGCTGTAATGGCCTCATCGCCATCCGATGCCTCGCCAAGCACTTCGAGGCCGGAATCGCTCTGAAGCATGTTTTTTACGCCGATGCGTACGACTGGATGGTCGTCGGCAATGACAATACGGATCTGATGCAGGCGGTCGTTGCTGGTCTTAGGAGTGGAGGAGATTGTCGTTGTGGTCATGGGGGGCCCTAGGTTTTGGTTAAATTTCCTGCCAAAAGCATACGCTCCAACTCACTACATGCGTTCAGTAAATCGTCCAAAACGCCGGGGGTGGCCGCTTCTTTGCTACCCCCTACCTCCAGGCCGGCGGCGAGCCGGGCGAGGCGGACGGCTCCGACCATGGACGCCGCACCTTTGATACGGTGGGCCAGCGGGCGCACGCTATCGTCTTTGCTTTCGCCCTGCATAACGTAGTGCTGGAGATCACGGATACAGGACCGGGTATCCGCGATGCAGGCGGAGAAGAGTTCCAGCAGCGACTCCTTGGGCATCATGGCCAGCAATTTCTTGATCACTGTCATGTCAATGACTTGGCCGGCGGCGGAGCGCGCCTCTGTCCTTCCGGGATGAACCACGCGGACGCCGGGTTTCCGGCCTCGCTTTTTGGGTGTAAGGGCACGGCGTAAGTCGTCCACGGCGAGCGGCTTCAACAGGAAGCCATCAAAGGCAAGTAGCTGCTGGCGTTGGACTTCCGACGCGCTCATCGCCAGCAGCAGAGGTCCGGGGCTGCCCATGGCGCGAACCTTTTCCGCCAGTTGACCGCCGGAGACACCGGGCATTTGCAGGTCTACGAGCAGGACATCCGGGGGACCTGATTTATCGGATGAGAGCAACTCCAGGGCGGTTCCGGCGTCGTTGGCACGCACCACCTGGTGGCCCTCGTGAGCGAGGAGTAGAGCCATGAGTTCGAGGCTCACCGCGTCATCATCAACCAGAAGAACCTTGTGCCGGGCCTCGATTCCACTCGACCGAGTCATTAAGGGGGGATGCCTCCTGAGTGGTCCTTTTGCAGCTTAAGGCATTCTGCAGCAAATGGCACTCTAAAGTGTTAGCCAGCCAAACGCAAGTAACGGTGGACTGGGAAATGCTCTAAAGTCTTTGCTATGGATTCAGACGACGACCTTCGTCAGCAACTGGCGCAGTTGTCGGAGAGGATTGCGTCTCTGGAAGCCGCAGTCGCGAATCTACGCCCGGGTCAGCCTGGTCCCTCTGCGAAGGAACCGGTCATCCCCGCGCAGAGGGTCAGGGACGCGACGCTAGGGGAAGCAAGGCAGGGGCGGGCGGCATCGCTTGAGGGCCGGATTGGGGCCCAGCTCTTGAACCGCATCGGTATCCTTGCAGTGCTCATTGGCGTGGCTTGGTTTCTCAAGCTGGCCTTTGATCGCAACTGGATCGGGCCACCGGTTCGCGTTTGGATCGGCTTGGCCGGTGCGGCCGGACTTGTGGTCTGGTCGGAGCGCTTTCGCAGCCGGGGGTTCCCGGCCTTCTCCTTCAGTCTTAAGGCCTTGGGCACGAGCATCGCGTATCTCTCGCTTTGGGCAGCTTCCAGCGTTTTTCATCTGGGCCCGCAGTGGCTTATTTTTCTCGCCATGACCGCGGTGACGATCGCGAATGCGGTTCTCGCCCGCCGCCAGAATTCAGAATTGCTAGGGCTTTACGCACTGGCCGGCGGCCTGGCCACCCCCGCGTTGCTGTCGATGGGGCACAGCAATGAGGTCTTTCTTTTTTCCTATCTTGTCTTGCTGAATGCCGGCGCGCTGTTTCTGATGGCGGCCCACCAGTGGAAGCGGGTGGCCTGGGCCGCGCTGCTGGGAACGTCGGGTTATTACATCGGCTGGAGCGTGATTGAGGACAATCCTTCTCACTTGCCACTTATGGTTTTCTTTCTGGCGCTCTTCTTTGCTCTTTTTGCCGTGGCGCCTTTTCTGGTTTTGCGCGGAGCCCAGTCGTTGCCGGCTTCGTTTTTTATCGCCTTCCCGATCGTCAATGCAGGAGCGACGTGGGTTGCGTTGATGGTGGTTTTCGGCGTACGAGGTCAGCAGGGCGGCCGCCCCTGGGTAACGATTGCCCTGGCTGCGGCCTGCCTCCTGATGGCGGCCGCCCGGCGACGGCCCGCCGTCCTCTCCTCTACCTATGTTGGTTTGGCCATCTTTTTTGTAACCATGGCCGTGCCACTGAAGTTTCACGGCACGGGGATCACGCTGGGCTGGTTGGGCGAATCATTGGCGCTGGTTGCCCTGGCTAAAGTCAGAGCGAATCCAGTGCTGAGGGTTTTCGCCACTTTGGTACTGACGCTTGCCAGCTATTCTCTGCTGGTGGATTGGATCGTCGGGCCCCCGCAGCCATTGGCGGTTGTGACCAACATGCACTTCGCCACCAACCTGGTGGGCGCGGCGATATTTGCGGTGATCGCCCGGCTTAGCATGGGTGGTGGGCCGGAGCGCGCCTTCGGCAGTTGGACCTACCTGGCCAGCTTTTCGACCATTGCTTTCAGCCTCACGATACTGGTCGCTGTCAGCCTGGAAATTCACCATTATTGGTTCTGTGGGGCGGGCTTCCTTCGCGATTTCTGTGGCGGATATGGCCAACTGGAGCGCCGCACCATTGCCGCGGGATGGGGTTATAGCGCCTGGTGGATGTTATACGGCGCAGTTCTCATGGCTGCGGGATTTTTCCGGCGTAGTGCTTTTCTACGTTGGCAGGCTTTGGTAGTTCTCGCCATCAGCATCGCCAAGGTTTTCCTGAACGGCGTCACCCTACAGAGCCAGGGTTATCGTGTGCTTAGTTTCCTGGCGCTGGGTGTGCTCTTGCTCGCCATCAGCTTCGCCTATCAAAGAAACTGGCTAGGCCTGCGCGGGTAGCCTGTTTTCGAGAGCCACCAATGCCGGGCGGGCCATCGATCTAGACCCTAGGGGTTGAGCGCAGTGGTATCCCACATCTCGCGAAAAACGAGCGAGATGTGGGGCACCCAACGACCTTGGAAGGGACGGATCCCAAAGGACAATTACTACTTGGCTAGCGCAGGGCGGGTTCGATCTGGTTGAGCCAGTCGGGTGGCTTGAGGATCTCGCGAGGCTTTGATCCGTCGGCGGGGCCCACGATGCCGTCCCGCTCCATCATGTCGATCAGGTGCGCGGCCCGGCCATACCCGATGCGCAGCCGACGTTGCAGCAGGGAAGTGGAGGCCTTGCCGAATTCCAGCACCAGCCGTACCGCATCCTCGAATAACTCGTCGTTGCCGTCGCCATCCTCCGGCTCGGCATCCAGGTCGCGGCCCTTCTCGTCTCGCGGAGACTCGAGGAAGCCCTGCACATACTGCGCTTCTCCCTGGTTCTTCCAGAAAGCGACCACGTCGGCGATTTCTTTCTCGGTGACAAATGGAGCATGCAGACGTTGCAGGCGCGAAGTTCCCGGGGGAAGAAAGAGCATGTCGCCGCGTCCCAGCAGAGCCTCTGCTCCGTTCGAGTCCAGGATGGTTCGCGAATCTACCTTGGTCGCCAGACGGAAGGAAACGCGGGTAGGTACATTGGCCTTGATCAGGCCGGTAATCACGTCCACCGACGGCCGCTGGGTGGCCAGCACCAGGTGGATGCCCACCGCGCGGGCCATCTGCGCCAGGCGGGTGATCGCCTCTTCCACGTTGGCCTTGTCGAGCATCATCAGATCGGCGAGCTCGTCGATGATGATGATGATGTGCGGCAGTGGCTGCTCTTCTTCCCCTTCTTCGAAGAGGCTGGGTGTCTGGTTGTCGAAGAGCTTGTTGAATTGATCGATATTCCTGACGCTGCGGGAGGCCAACAGCTTCAGCCGCCGCTCCATCTCGCGCACCGCGTTGCGTAGGGCGTTGGCGGCCAGCTTGGGCTCGGTAATGATCGGCGTGAAGAGGTGGGGTATGCCTTCATACATGCCCAGTTCCACCCGCTTTGGATCGACCAGGATCATCCTTACCTGCTGCGGCGTCGCCTTATAGAGCACGGACATGATCATGGCATTGATGGCGACCGACTTGCCGCTGCCCGTGGATCCGGCGATCAGGACGTGGGGCATGGTCGCGAGGTCGGCCGTGACAATGCGTCCGTTGATGTCCTTCCCCATCGCCAGCGTGAGTTTGGACTTGGTCTGGGTGAAGTTCTCGGCTTCAATCACATCCCGCAGCCAGATGGTTTCGCGGTCGTGATTCGGCACCTGGATACCGACGGTGCTCTTTCCCGCCATGCGCTCGATCAGGATGCTCTCGGCGCGCATCGCCAGGCACAAGTCCTCTGCCAAGCCGGTCACGCGGCTGTACTTGACCCCCGCTTCGGGGCGGAACTCGAAGGTGGTGACGACGGGCCCGGGATTGATTTGCACTACCTGCCCGCGTACGTCGAACTCCGCACATTTCTCGACCAGGACGCGAGCCTGGCTGCGTAGATCGTCTTCGCGCACAATTTGCGACTCGTCGCTGCGGTGCAGCAGCGTGCTCGGCGGCAAGCTGAAGCCGCTGACGGCGCGGGGAGCCAGGGTAACCGGGCGGGCATCGGCGTCGGCCCGATTCTTGACCGAAATATTTTGCGGCGCCTGCTTGGCCGGTGCCGGCCGCTGCGCTATCGGGGCTGCCGCGACTTCCTCCGCTTCGTACCCGGAATCGTCGTCCATCGGCTCCGGCTCTCGATCGGGAATACTGGTGCGCGGCATCTGGTCCCAAAGCGATGGGCTATGCGGTTGTGCAGCGCCTTCCGATTTCGCCGCTGGCTCGGAGGTCCTCACGTCGGCAAAGGCGGAGCGGCGGGTGGTGGGAATCCTCTCCTCGTCTTCAGCCCGTCTGTGCTTGCTTGCCGGCGGTGTCTCTCGCAGCCGCGCGCTTCGCGGCATTCTTTTCTGCGCGGGCGACCGCCCGTTTCTCAGCCCAGGCGGAGCGCCAGTTGCGCACCCGATCGCGCCACACCAGCACAAAAGCGAAGTGAACCGCCAGCCACTGTTGCGCGGTGTTGAAACTAAACGTGGTGGACAGATAGAGCGCGATCACCACCATGCTCACAATCACGATGGCAGCGCCGGGAAAGTTGAGGTACCGGACCAGGGAATCCACCACCAGGCGCCCGGTCAGGCCTTCGACAGGGAGGGCGTGCATCCAGCGGAGATGGCCAGGCATGAGGCCGAAGATGGCGGGTGCAAACACGAGGTAAAGAAAAACGCCGGATACTTTCGCCCCGAGAGAACCGGCCGCGCGCGATCGCAGCCATGTCCACCCGAGTACAGCCAGCATCAACGGGATCACAAAGGCGGCGACACCTTCCAACTGCAGTAAGAGGTCGCTGAGGGAGGCGCCGAGGAGCCCAATCCAGTTGTGGACCGGCCGCCCAACGGCGCCGACCGTATTGAAGGACGGATCGGTGGGGCGATAGGAAGCAAGGGCGAGGAACAGGAGGCTCGCGGCAACCAGCAGCACCATGCCTGTCACTTCATTCAGGCGACGGTTGCGAGTCGGCGTCAATGCCAGTTTGAGTGGCTTCATCGGGGATCTTTGCGGTGCTTGCCGCCTGCGTAGAAGTGCAAGTGCGGCCGCCAATTCGAACGCCAGAGTGGCTTCATTATCCCAGAGATGGACAGGGGAAAACCAAAAACAGCGTTAGCGGGCATTACGGGGAACCGATTCCGTGACTCCCTTAGAGGGAGGGGCGTCCGAAGGGCGCACCGCAGATCCGCTCGCTATCGACGGGATGACAAAGGAAAGGGTGATGTCAGATAGAGAGTTGTTGCTGGACCGAGGCCTTCTCAGTGGCTTGAGTTCAGCAGCCACTTTTCATCGAACGTTTGGCCTTCCCTTTTGTCATCCCGACCGAAGCTGAGGGATCTGCGGTGCGCCTCCCGGACGCTCCACTTAAGGCTTTGGCGACGGCAGGGGGCTGCTCACTTGAAGGCGCCAGATCCCGTTACGCCGAATCAGAACGTGCAGGATGTTTTCGCTGAACGCTGCCTGACTGCCAGGTTTGGTATAAACCTTGGTGTAAGTCACGCAGGCCGTATCACCAAACAAGTGTTGCCGCATGTTGGTTGCGGTAATCAGATAGGGCTCGCGGCGGCGTTCGTGCCGGTCCAGACGGCTCAGGACATCCGCTTTCGTGGAAGTTGAGCCATCTGGTTTTAGCCCGACGTAGTCGTCGGCAAGAATCGTGCCCGCGATCGCGGTGTCGTCTTCTATCTCCGCCCGCAGATATTCCTCCTCCAGCCGCCGCAAGACCTCAAGGTCTCTCTGGGGAGAGTTAGCGGGTGGCTGGGCAGGTAAGAGCCGGCCTGAAGCGAGAATCGCCAGACTCAGGAGCAGGGTAGCCATGCTCCGGCTGGTGCTCTGAAGGCTACTTTTCGACTTCAACTCCGCGCCAGAAGGCTACATGGTTCTTGACGTTACGCGCTGCCGGCTTGGGATCGGGATAGTACCAAGCGGCGTCCTGATTTTCTTGTCCGTCGACCAAAAGACTGTAGTACCTCGCTTGTCCCTTCCAGGGGCAAGTGGAAATCGTCGAGCTGGGGCGGAAGAATTCCCGCTTCAGGGAGCTCTCCGGGAAATAGATGTTGCCCTCAACCATCTCTGTGGTATCGCTTTCCGCGATAACTTTGCCGTTCCAAGTTGCCTTTGCCATAACTGGGGTTGAATCCTGCATTCCTTCCTACCCTCTCCTCACCTTAGCAGATGGATGCCCGCTGTGGCATCTACCCTGATTAGACGATTGAACACACGAAAACGCAGCAGTGCCCGGCTAAGCCGAATGCACTGCCGCTAGGTTAGTCAAAAAGGTCGATAAATCTAGTGCATCTCGGAAGCGCCGCTCGGCTTGCCCTGGTCGGCCAGCATTGAGAGCTTGGTGATATGGATCGTCTTGGCGGAATCATCCATCTTGGCGACGACACTCACATGATGACCCTCGTGACCCTTGACCGAGTCTGGATCGTCGATGGTATAGACGCTCTTATTGGCATCATCCACAAAAACCGGCTTTGCTCCGCCGCCGATGCACTTTTTCACGCAGGCCGCATCCGGAGCGCTACCGTTATGTTTGGCTCCGCACATCGAGTCGCTGATATATCCAGAGACCTTCGCGGCGCTCATATCCGCAGCCATTGCCGGGACGGTCGAGAGTGCTAGAACTACCAAAAGTGCTTTCATGTTGGCTCCATGCGATCAAATGGGGTGAAACAACCGCAAATCGAGTTGTACGCTCCGGTACGGTTCCTGGCAAGTCCGGAGGGGAAAGCGGTTTGACCCTATTCAACCGACTGGAAGGGGTTCTGCCTTGGTCTGATAGCGCATCGCTTCCACAGATTCCATTTGGGGCTCGGCAATCTTCTTGGAATAGGTGCAGGCGACCTGCTCTGCCGGCTCCTCTGCCGCGCCTTTCTTAGCCCGCTTTTTGGGCGCCTCGTCCTCTGCGGCGGACTTGCGGTTATTAGGACATACCAGGTACGTCCCAGTGGTGCGCGTCTTTTCCAGTAGGTATGGGCTGCCGCATTCCGGACACTTTTCCGGCACCGGCTTGGCATTCGAAGTGAAGTCGCACTTGGGATAATTGGTGCAGCCATAGAACAGGTTGCCGCGCCTGGCCTTGCGTTCTGCGATGTCTCCATCGCCGCACTTGGGGCACTTCATCCCCTCAACCAGGTTCTGCTTAATGTACTTGCACTTCGGATAGCCGCTGCAGGAGACGAACTCTCCGTACTGGCCATTGCGCAGCACCAGTTGTAGTCCGCACTTGGGGCAATTCTCGTCCAGCGGCTGCGGAGCCTTTTGCTGCTGTTTCTGGGTCAGCTTGCGCGTGGTCTTGCAGGGTGGATCCTCGTTGTAACCGGGACAGGCCATGAACGCGCCGAAGCGTCCCCGCTTCAACACCATGACCCGGCCGCACGCCTCGCAGTACTCCTCCGCCTGCTCCCCTTCCTGACCTTCCTGCGTGTTCATTTCAGGTTTGGCGGCGAAGTTCTCTTTGGTGAAGGTGCAGCTGTTCTTGTCCTTCTTGTTATAGGTGCTACAGGCGAAGAAGCTGCCGAACTTACCCCACTTCAGCACCAGCGGCGAACCGCAGACATCGCACTTCTCGTCTGTCGGCTTTTCCATCCGCTTGATGTTTTCCATGTGCTTGCCGGCATGTTCGAGCTCTTTCTCGAAATGCCCGTAGAAAGCACCCAGCAACGTAGTCCACACTTCCTTGCCGTCTTCAATATCGTCGAGTTCTTCCTCGAGCCTGGCGGTGTATTGCGGATCGAAGATATAGGGGAAGTTGGCGATCAGCAGATCGGTGACCACAAAGCCAATCTCGGTGGGAATGAATTTCGCGCCTCTGCCGACGCCCACCTTCTGCACGTATTCGCGTTCCTGAATCGTATTGATGATGGTGGCGTATGTGGAAGGCCGCCCGATGCCGCGCTCTTCCAGTTCTTTCACCAACGACGCTTCATTGAAGCGCGGGCGAGGCTCGGTCGCATGCTCTTCCGGCTGCAGACCCGATCAACGCCAGCGCCTGTCCGTTTTCGAGCGCGGGAAGCCGATTCTTGAGCTCCTCGTCCTCGTCGTCCTTCTTCTCTTTCGCTTCCTCGTAGACCTTGAGGAAACCATCGAATTTCATGACGGAACCGGTGACGCGGAAGTTATAGCTGCGGTCCGCCTTGGCGACGATATCCACCGTCGTCTGGTCGAACACCGCGGGGACCATCTGGGAAGCGACAAAGCGCTGCCAGATCAGCCGGTACAGCCGATACTGTTCGTCACTGAGATAGGACTTAATCTCTTCCGGATGATGCGCCACGCTGCTGGGACGAATCGCCTCGTGTGCGTCCTGCGCGTCCTTCTTGCTCTTGAACGCGTTGGGTACGGCGGGCAGATAATCTTTGCCGTGGTTCTGTCCAATCCAACTTGCGTGCTTCGGCGATCGCATCGGGTGAAACGCGCGTGGAATCGGTACGCATGTAGGTGATGAGGCCGACCGCTCCTTCGCTGCCCAGCTCAATGCCTTCATACAAGCGCTGCGCTACACCCATGGTGCGGCGCACGCTGAAGCCCAACTGCCGCGAGGCATCCTGCTGCAGTTTGCTGGTGGTGAAGGGGGCGGTGGGATTGCGCCGGCGCTCCTTCTTTTCTACGTTCTGGACCGACCACTTGGCCTTTTCGAGCGCCGCGACTACGGCATCCATCTGCTGCTTGTTAGGCAGCGAAGGAGCATCGACGGTTTCGACGACGGCTTTTTCTCCATCGATCCCCGTGAAGCGCGCAGTAAACTCTGTCTTTTCGTTGGCTGGAGTGAGCTGGGCATCGAGGGTCCAATACTCGACCGGAACAAACGCTTTGATCTCGCGCTCGCGTTCTACGATGAGGCGCAGAGCCACGGTTTGTACCCGGCCTGCGGAGAGCCCGCGCCGTACCTTGTCCCACAGCAACGGCGAAATCTGGTAGCCCACAATGCGATCGAGCACGCGCCGCGTTTGTTGCGCGTCCACCAGGTTGCGATCCACATCGCGAGTGTGCTCAAAGGCGTCATGCACCGCCTTCGCAGTGATTTCATTAAATGTGACGCGACGAATCGAATTGCCTTTGGACAGGCCCTTCAGCTCATCTTCAAGATGGGCCGCGATGGCTTCGCCTTCGCGATCAGGGTCAGGCGCCAGATAAATAGTGGTGGCCGCCTTAGCCAGCTTCTTCAGCCGGTCGACAACTTTTTCTTTTCCCGGGATGACGATGAGTTCAGGCGCAAAGCTGCCATCGCTCAGGTCCACTCCGATCTTGTTCTTAGGCAGATCTTTGATGTGGCCGACGGAGGCTTCGACGGTGAAGTCTTTTCCGAGATATTTGCTGATCGTCTTTGCCTTCGCCGGCGATTCGACGATCACTAGTGATTTACTCATTGCATTCCTTAAACCCGATGACACCCAGGAACAACAAAACGTCTTCCAATGGGACTGACTGTACCACCTGGAAGGTTCACAGTTATTTACTTATCGTGATCCGCGTGCTGGCGGCGGCTTCGATCAGCGTAGGTCAGGATGTGCTTTCTCCTGCCCTGTCTGCAACTTCCGCGTCTGCAACTTATGGTGCAGAGAGACGAGAACTTTACATTCGTCTGACGTAGTTCTTGCCCGGAAGTTGTTTAATCCGGTTGGCAAGCTCGAGTTCGAACAAGGCGGTAAAGATTTCAGAAGAAGTCAGTTTCGACTCCAGCGATTCCATCAGCTCATCCAATTGCACCGCTACATCGTGGTGCAGCGCGTTGAGCACTACCTTTTCCGGCTCCTGCAGCGGAAGTTCTTCAACAATCGATGCAGCTTGCTCCGGTTGCGATGCAAAACCTAGTTCGCCTTCCAATTGCAACCGTACTTGCGTGGGCAGCTCCTGCCACACATCCTCCCACGTTGCCACCAGCTTAGCGCCCTGCTTTATCAACGTGTTGGGCCCCCAGGCGTTCTTGGTGGTCACGTTACCCGGCACCGCGTAGACGTCTCGATTCTGCTCCAGGGCGCATCGCGCGGTCACCCGGGTGCCGCTATTCTCACCGGCCTCCACGACCAGCACGCCGATACTTATGCCGCTGATGATGCGGTTGCGCTTGGGAAAGTTCTGCGGCGCCGGGAAGGTGCCCAAGCGGTACTCAGAAACGATGGCTCCTCCGGCAACGAGAATGTTTTCGGCCAGCGATTTATTTTCTTTAGGGTAAATGACATCAACGCCGGTGCCCCATATCGCAACGGTGCTGCCACCTGCCGCCAGCGCACCACGATGCGCGGCCGTGTCGATGCCCCGCGCCATGCCGCTAAGAATCACCATTCGATGGCTGGCCAGATCTCGGGCCAGGACTTCCGCCATCCCGGTTCCATAGGGCGTTGGATGCCGCGTGCCCACGACGGCAATGGAGGGCCGGGTCAAGAGCTTCGCGTCCCCCAGCACCCAAAGGACCGGCGGCGGATCGAAAATCTCTCGCAGTTGCTCGGGATAGTCCTCGTCCTCAAAGGTGAGGATCTTACCGTTCTGTTCGCCGATCCGCACCAGCTCCCGTTCCGCCTCCGTGCGCGCCTTGCCGGTGAAAAGGAACTGGGCAGCGGGCGCGGGAAAGTTGAGCGATTCGAGTTCCGTCAAGGAAAGGCGAAAGAGGCAGGAGAGATCGGGTAAAGCCTTGGCAGCTCTTAAGATTCGCTTGGGTCCCAGGCCGGGTGTGAGGGTGAGCGCAACCCAGGCGAGGCGGTTTTGTTCAGGCGAATTCATTGTGCATGCCAAGGTACACTAATGAGTGCCCCGTCCACTCAAACGCCGCATTCGTATGGCGGCGATTCACTTCCTTAATCCTGCTCCTTTAATGTGGGACTTCGAGCACGAGCCCCTGCGCAGCGATCTGCGGGAGCGCTACCAGATCGGCTACACGACCCCTTCGCGGTGCGCGCGAGAACTCGCTGCCGGTGAGGCGGATATCGGCCTGGTCCCGGTTGCGGCCCATGCTACCACTCCCTCGCTGATGATCGTACCCGGGTGCGCCATCGCTGCTCTTGATCGGGTGCGCTCGATCATCCTCGTGATCCGTCCCGAGCAGGGGGTTAGCGCGGTACGGACGGTCGCGGCAGACACATCTTCGCGCACATCCTATGCCTACGCCCGCATCCTGTTCAACACTTTTTGGAAGGTTCCCGCCGAGTTTATCCCCCACCCGCCGGTTCTGGAATCCATGCTTGCGGTGGCCGATGCGGCTCTGCTGATTGGCGACCCCGCCCTTCTGGCCCTGGAGGACAAGGAAGCTCGCGAGACCCGGACGGGGGAGCGGCTACTCTACCTTGACCTGGCGCACGAGTGGCACGGTTTTACCGGGCTGCCGTGGGTTTCAGCTTTTTGGGCGGTACGGCAGGGGGCGCTGGAAGAGACTGGCGCGCGCGCCGCGGACCTGGTCGCGGATCTGCAGGCTTCCCGGGACCATGGGCTCGCGCACGTGGACGATTTGGCCATGGAGTGGTCAGAGCGCATCGCCGTTCCGCGAGACACCATCCGCTTTTATCTGAGCAAAAACATCCACTACATATTGGATGAGGCCTGCATGCGCGGTCTGGACTTGTTTTACCGGCTTGCGGCTGAGTGCGGCGCCCTGCCACCGGCAGCCGCTTTGACCATCCTTTAGCGATATCCAAGCGGGATTGCGTCACCGAAGCCCCTTTTTGCGTCCAATGGCTCAGTGATTCAAGTATCTGCAAAGCATCAGGCCGCCGCGAGTGGCCATTCCGCGCATGGCCTGCGTTGGCTCATGGGTTTCGGTACCCTCGGGCTGTTTGCGGTCTCGGTGATCGATTCGTCGATCATCCCCCTGCCGGTTCCCGGGAGCACGGATCTTCTCCTGATTCTGCTCGTAGCCCATCGGGGAGATCCCGTGTTGGCGGCGGTCGCCGCTACGGTGGGGTCGATCCTGGGCGGCTATTTGACTTGGGCGACTGGCGAAAAGGGTGGGGAAGCCGCGCTCCATCGTTACCTGCCCAAGCGATTCGGGCGCCGCTTGTCGAAGTGGGTAGAGAAGAGTGGCACGGTTGCCGTTACCGCTTCGGCGTTGCTTCCTCCCCCTTTTCCGCTGATGCCGTTGTTGCTGGCTGCCGGTGCTTTGGGAGTTTCGAGGAAGCGGTTCCTGATTTCTTTCGGCCTGGCGAGGACCTTTCGTTATGCGCTGGTGGCGTGGCTTGCCGCTACCTACGGGCGGGCCATGGTGCGCGCGTTTCGCCACTACCTGTCCGGCTGGAGCACCATCATCATGTGGGTTTATTTAGGCTTAGTGGTGGCTGGTATCTTGTACGGCGTGTGGAAGTTTCGCCACCCAGCGCCGGCAGCCAGGCCTGCCCCAGAGCGCTGCCCTCAGCACGAAATAGAGGGGTTCATAAGTGGAAACCGCAGATCGCTACGCTCTCTCGAAAAACATTTCCACGAAAGGTCCGCTGAACTGCAGATCCCTCGGCTTCGCTCGGGATGACAAAGGAGAGAGTGCTTGCTGGAGAGGAGAATGGTTGCTGAAGGAGACGGCGTCTCCCCACCCCAACAGCAATCTTTCCTTTAACAACCGCCCTCCCCTTTGACAACCACTCTCCGTTGACAACCGCCTTCTCCTTCGTCATCCCGAGCGAAGCCGAGGGATCTGCAGTTCAGCGGACCTTTCTTGGAACACCGATGTTGCGGAGTCGAGAGATCTACCGTTTCTACATTTCCCAGCGAAGCAGACAAGCCCCCACGGTAAACCCGGCGCCCACCGATGCCAGCAAGACCAGGCTGTCCTTCTTCAACCGGCCCTCATCAAGGGCTGTTTGCATGGCTAGAGGGATGGTAGCTGCGGTGGTGTTTCCGAAGCGATCGATGTTGATGATCACCCGCTCCAGCGGCAGGCCGAGGCGCTCCGCCGTGGATAAAATGATGCGCTTGTTCGCCTGATGGGGAATAAAACAGGCCAAATCACTTCCACTGATATGGTTTTTTTCCAGCAACTTGCTCGAGGTTTCCACCATCTTGCGCACAGCATATTTGTAGACCGCCTGTCCGTCCTGGTGCACGTAATGCATTCTTTCCGCGAGGGTCGTGGGGGAAGCAGGGCACCGGCTGCCTCCGGCCGGCATATTCAGTGCGGCCGCACCGGAACCATCAATCTCATGCTGGAAGTCGATCAACCCGACTTCACCCTCTGCGGCCGGTTCGACCAGGACCGCACCGGCCCCATCGCCAAAAATGACGCAGGTCGTGCGGTCCGTATAGTCGATGATCGACGACATGGTGTCCGCCCCAATGACGAGAATCTTGGAGTGAACTCCGGACTCGACCAGCTTGGCCCCCACCTGAAGGGCGTAAAGAAAACCGGAGCAAGCGGCGGAAAGGTCGAAGCCCCACGCGCCTTTGGCGCCAAGTTTGTCCTGCACCAGGCAGGCGGTAGCGGGGAAAAGCATGTCGGGGGTAACGGTGGCGACAATCACCACCTCCACCTCGTTGGGCTGGACGCCCCGTTGAGCCAGGCAGCGGCGTGCCGCTTCCACCGCCATGTCGCTGGTCGCCATGCCCGGTTCTACCAGGTGGCGCTCACGAATGCCGAGACGCTGCATGATCCACTCGTCGGACGTGTCTACCATTTTTGCCAGATCGGCATTATTGAGGATGCGCGGCGGCACATAGGTTCCCAGAGCGCTGATTTTGGCGCGGCGTGGTGCACGCGGACGCAGTTCGATGCTCAATATACTTCTCCGTTATTCGGTATTCGCGAAGGAAAGCCGGTCGCTGACGAACCACAATGGAAGAGGGGTAGAGGAGATGGAAGGGTCACGGGTGGTCGTCAGTACCGGGTAACCTACTGCGCACGCACTGACCCGTTACCGTTGCTTCCTTCCGGACCTGGCGGGGTTGGCGGGGTTGCGTCGCGTAGGACCCGGCACCCATCGATAATATCACCGGTCCGGGACCGCAATCGACCCAACAAATCCATCAGTAGCCGTTCGCAATCAGGTATTCCACGGTGAGATCAAACTCGGGTTCGAGCGGGTGCAGCTTCGCGGACGATCGCTGTTCCACAAACTTGATCATCACATCTGCTTCGATATTGACCGGCTGCCCGGCCTTCAGCGCATGCAGATTGGTTCGCGCATACGTGTGAGGAATGATCGCCACGCTGACCACGTCGCCTTCCGGCGTGCCCGGCTCCCACCGAGCGATGGTCAGGCTGATGCCTTCGATCGCGATCGAGCCCTTCTCTACCATGTAGCGGCTCACGTGCGCGGGGACGGCGACTCTGAGCCACCAATCGGCGAGTGCAGGATCGGCGTGAGCATCGACGGGCTCGAGGCTTAATAACGTGCCCGTGCCGTCGACATGGCCCTGCACGACGTGGCCGCCAAGCGGAGTTCCAGCCGGCGTCGGTAGTTCAAGATTCACGGTAGACCCCGGGGCGAGCAGAGAAAGGGAGGTGCGCGCCACCGTTTCCATAGCCAGGTCCGCATGAAAACGAGGCGGGGTCGCGTCGGGTTCAATATCCAGGGCCGTCAGGCACACACCGCTCACTGCGATGCTGTCTCCAGTGCGTAGAGCGGTGCTATGAATGAGGGGCGCGGCGATGGCGATCCGCATAGAACCCTCGCGATGTTCGACGGCGAGGACGGCGCCCGTGGTTTCTATCAGCCCGGTAAACATCTCAGCCTCATTTAAATTACTTCCGACCAGGGATCATGGAGGCAGGCCTCCAACGCAAAATCGTGTCCGAACTGTCTCAACGAATAATTTTCAATTGCGGGCAATCCGTCGACCGAGGAAAGCATAGGGACCGCCGCCTGGCCAAGAAATCTGGGCGCGTAAAACAATGTGAGTTTATCCACCAGCCCGTGGTTGAGAGCCGAGGTGTAGAGCTCCGCACCGCCTTCGAGCAGTACGTTGGTGATTTGTATCTCAGCCAACCGGACTAGTGCCTCCTGCAAGGGAATGCGCGTGCCACGGTGCGCGATCTGCTGCAAGCGAACGCCACGAGCTTCCAGCGCCCTCTGCGCGGCGACATCCGCCTGACTAAAAAAGATAAGCACATCCTGATAGGCAGTCTTCACCAGCTGGGAGTCCAGGGGGGTGCGCAGCGAGGAATCCAGCACAATGCGCAGCAATGGCCGCCGCCGAGGCAAGTCGCTGCGATCGGTGAGCAACGGATCGTCGGCGAGGATGGTTCCCACTCCCACCATCAGCGCATCCGCGGCGTGACGCATGCGATGCACTTCCGCACGAGCTTCCGCTCCGCTGATCCAGAAGTGTCCGCGGGCCGACTGCTGGGCGGGCGCGATGCGGCCGTCCAACGTAGCGGCAACCTTCATGGTGACGAAAGGAAGAAAGCTGGTGATGAACTTTGCGAAGCCGTCGTTCAGCCTGCGAGCCGGCTCTTCCAGAACCCCCGTGCTGACCTCGACCCCAGCCGCGCGAAGGCGGGCGATACCCTTACCGTGCACCTGCGGGTTGGGATCGGCGGTGGCCACGACCACGCGTGCGATGCCGGCGGCTATCAGCGCATCCGCACAGGGTCCGGTTCGGCCCTGGTGGCTGCAGGGTTCGAGGGTCACATAAGCGGTCGCACCATGGGCCAGAGGGCCGGCCTGCTTAAGGGCAACGATTTCGGCGTGGTCGCGGCGATCGTACTCATGAAAGCCCTCGCCCACCACATCCTCGCCTCGAACCACCACGCAGCCGACGGCCGGGTTGGGGGAGGCTAGACCGACAGACTTCTCCGCTTGCTGTAACGCACGTTCCATCCACTGCTGGTCAATATCCGGCATCGAACTCTTTCTAGTTGTCGAGCAACGAATCTACGAAGGCTTTGCTCTCAAACGGCAACAGGTCGTCCAGCTTCTCTCCCACTCCAACATATCGCACCGGCACCTTGAGTTCACGGGCGATGGCCACGGCGATGCCGCCTTTCGCCGTCCCGTCGAGTTTGGTGAGCACGATACCGGTGACACCCGCCGAATCGGTAAACAACCGCGCTTGCTGCAATCCGTTCTGGCCTGTGGTCGCGTCCATGACCAGAAGAACCTCGTGGGGGGCGCTGGGAATGATTCGTTCCGCGGTTCTCCGCATCTTGCTCAACTCAGCCATCAGGTTGTCTTTGGTGTGCAATCGTCCAGCAGTATCGACGATCAGTACGTCAGTACCCCGTGCCTGGGCGGCACGCATGGCGTCGAACAGCACGGCGGAGGGATCGCCGCCCTGCTTGGTTTTGATCATCTCGACCCCCGTGCGCTGGCCCCAGACCTCGAGCTGTTCGATGGCCGCGGCGCGGAAGGTGTCGGCCGCGCAGAGCAAAACCGTTTTGCCCTGGCCACGGAAATAGCTGGCCAGTTTTCCGGTGGTGGTAGTCTTGCCGGTCCCGTTTACGCCTACCATCATGATGACGAAGGGCGGCGCGGTGTATCGGGGTTTGAAGAAATTCTGCTCCTCGCGCGCGTCCAGGATGGACTGAATCTCCTCCTTCAGCAATTGCTTCAATTCCGCGCCGTTGTGGACCTCGTGCCGTTTTACCTTGGCACGTAGCGCCTCGATGATCTCGGTCGACGTCCCGATCCCCAGGTCCGAGGCCACGAGGCTCAACTCCAGCTCTTCCAGGGCAGCTTCATCGACCTCGTGGGTCAGGGCGACAATGCCTTCGATCCGGTCGGCCAGGGTCTCGCGCGTGCGCGAGACTGCCTCCTTCATGCGGCCGAATATGCTTTTTTTCTCGGGTTCTTCCAGGCTGCCAAAAAGGGTTTGAATCATTGACACTGCACTCGATACAGCATGATTTGAGTGTACAAGAGCACTTTCACTTCAACCCTGCACAGGGAAGTGCAGCGATGTGCGGATTTTCTTGAGGAAAACCTGCGTCAGGAGCGGTTGCTCCGTACACTCCGGAAGTGAAAGCGCTGGGGCTACTCGTCGCGGCCAGGCCGGGCCATCAGTTCGCGGATGGCATCCTGCGGGGACTTGCCGTGCTCAAGGATGGCGGCCATCTGCTCCATAATGGGCATCTCCACCTGGTGAGCTTTGGCCAACCCCAGCGCGGCCGAGGTCGTTCGCACCCCTTCCGCTACTTTGCCCTGCAGTTGGGCCAGGATGGCCGGAAGCTTGTGTCCCCGGCCCAACTCCACGCCAACCGATCGGTTGCGGGAGAGCGGCCCGGTGCAGGTGAGCACCAGGTCCCCTAAACCGGAGAGGCCGGCCAGCGTCTCCCGCCGGCCGCCGCATGCCACCGCCAGCCGGGTTATCTCCGCCACCCCTCGAGTCATGATGGCCGCAGCGCTGTTGTGACCCAAACCCAGGCCTGCCGCGATGCCTGCCGCGATGGCGATGACGTTCTTGAGCGCCCCACCCAACTCCACTCCAATCACGTCATCGTTGGTGTATATCCGTAAGGCGGGCGCGCTGAGTTCTTCCTGCAGCCAGTTCGCCAGCGCGCTATCGGCGCAGGCAATGGTGACGGCAGTCGGATCGCCGGCCGCTACCTCCTGGGCAAACGAGGGTCCGCTCAGGACGCTCAACGATCCGCCATCAAGATGATGATCTGTGAGCACCTGCTCAATGACCTGCGTCATGCGCAGAAAGGTCCCATCTTCGATTCCCTTCGTGGCGCTGACGATGCGTTGCTCCGGCGCAAGATGGGGAGCCATATTTTGATAGATTGTGCGCACGTGTTGTGAGGGGACCGCGCTGATGACAATTTCCGCGCCTGCCAGGGCGGCAGCCAGATCCGTCACCGGGTTGACCTGCGGAGGAATAGGAAATCCGGGAAGGTAGGTTCCCACTGCCGATGAATGGGACCACAAGGCGATGGAGTGGTCGCCGCGCCGGGCCAGGCTCAGGGCCAGTGCGGTTCCCCAGGAGCCGCTGCCCACAATGGCGATGCGGTTCACGCGCCGGTCTTCTCCGTCTTTCCCGTCTCCTTCGCCGCGCCAAAACGGTGCTCTGTGCCTCGCAGCAGGCGCACGATATTTTGCCGGTGCTTCACGATGACCATCCAGCAGGAGACAAAGACCGCTGCGCCCGATGCGTATCCATACTTTCCCGGAGACATCCACAGAGTAAGGAAAGGAAGCACGAGCGCCGCTAGAATCGAAGCCAGGGAAACATAGCCGGTCAGTTTCACCATAGCAAGCCACAATATAAACGCAGAGAGCGCGGCCCACGGGCAAAGTGCCAGGAAGACGCCAAACGCCGTGGCCACTCCTTTGCCACCCTTGAAGTTCAGCCAGACTGGGAACATGTGGCCGAGGATCACGAGGAGTCCGGCCACGATCGCGAGATGGGTGAGGGTTGTGGGGTCCTTCCCACGACCCAGAAAATCTGCCACTGCCACTGCGGCATAACCTTTGCTGCCATCGAGGACAAAGGTCAGAATGCCCAATCCTTTCGCGCCCGACCGCAGCACGTTAGTGGCTCCGATGTTGCCGCTGCCCTGGGCGCGGATATCCTCTTTGCGCACCAGCCACACCAGCAGGAACCCAAAGGGGATGGAACCCAGCAGATACGCCACGATCACGACGATCACATACAGAGACATGGGTGGTTTGAGTGTAGCAGCGACTGTATAGCTGATTGGTGTACGGCGGTCATCTGGTAAATTGGGGTTCCTATGTCAATCAGGTTAATTTTGCAATATGCAGCTGCGGGAGTTACCGCGCTCACGGTCTCACTTCCGGCCTATGCCAGCAACCCGTTGGTCGTTAAGACGGACCAGGGAAAGGTCCAGGGAAAAATGAGCGCGGATAACCAGACGCGGGATTTTCTGGGTATCCCTTTTGCCGCGCCTCCGGTTGGTCCGTTGCGCTGGAAGGCTCCGCAACCCGCGGCCAAATGGCAAGGCGTGCGTCCGGCTACCAGCTTCGGCTCGCGCTGCATGCAGCAGGAGCGCTATGACGACATGGTGTTTCGCGATCCAGGCGAGAGCGAGGACTGTCTGACCCTGAACGTCTGGGCGCCCGCCGGTAAGCCCAAGGGCAAGCTCCCGGTCATGGTCTGGATTTTTGGTGGCGGCTTTGCCGGTGGAGGAACCTCAGAACCGCGGCAGGACGGTGAACATCTCAGCCGCAAGGGTGTTCTGGTTGTCTCCATGAACTACCGGTTGGGCATTTTTGGTTTCTTCGCCACCCGGGAGTTGGCTGCGGAAGACCCCCACCACGCCGCCGGCAACTACGGACTGCTCGATGAATTGGCCGCTATCCAGTGGGTACACCGCAACATCGCGGCCTTCGGCGGCGATCCGGACAACGTCACCATTTTTGGCGAGTCGGCGGGTTCGTTTGCCGTTAGTGCGCAGATGGCTTCACCCCTCGCTCAGGGCTTGTTCGCCCACGCGATCGGGGAAAGCGGGGGAGCGTTTGCCAGTAAGGAATTGGACTTTCCCCCACTCGACAAGTTTGCCAAGGAGAGTGAAGACTACTTCCACAGCGTTCTCCCCGACAGCAGTCTGGCAGCGCTGCGCGCTACCAGCAGTGCTGAGATCCTCAAACTGGCCACGCAAAAGGCTCCGGGCAAACCTCGCTTCGGGCCGGACATAGACGGCTACTTCCTGCCTGAAAGCATCCCTGCCATTTATGCCGCGGGTAAGCAGGCGCACATACCGCTGATTGCGGGTTGGAACCAGGATGAAGGAACCGGCGACATCGTGAAAACACCGGAAAAGGGGACGATGGACGGTTTGCGCGCTACGGCGGTCAAGGAATTTGGGCCCCGGGCCGACGAGTTCCTGAAGGTCTACCACGCCACTGACGACGCGGAAGCATTGCGCGCCGCCGAGGACTTTTCCGGCGATCATTTCCTGGTCTATTCCACCTGGGCATGGCTGGACGCCCATGGGAAAACAGGTGGCTCACCGGTCTACCGGTATTTGTTCGCACTCCCGTCGCCGGGAGATCCCTTTCATCCCGTCTCCGCCGGTGCTTTTCACTCGGATGAGATTGAGTATGTCTTCGGCAATCTTGATTTTCGTAAGGGAGCGACCTTCAGGCCGGAAGACTACAAGCTCTCCGATCTGATGCAGACCTACTGGACAAACTTTGCCCGAACCGGAGATCCCAATGGCGATCCAGCGCCCCACTGGCCCAGGTACGATGCCGCAGGAAACTGGCAGGTGATGCGGTTGAGCCCGGACCCGGCCGCTGCTCCGGATCAGCATCGCGATCGTTACCTTTTTCTGCAGCAGGCTTGGGGAGACGAAGGCCCCAAGTAAAGGGGGAGGTTCATCGCGGGCTCAGCTTCACTTGCATCGACATGCCCGGTTTCAACAAGGGTGACGGCCTTTCCAGATTGCCGATGACCTCGACACTGCCGCTGGCTCGATCGACGACCGGACTGACCCGGAAAACGCTTGCGGGCTGTTTCAGGTGGGGATAATCCGTAGTGCTCAACTCGAGTTTTGCGCCCCGGGGGAAGAAGGCCATGGCTGACTCGGGCACGGTAAAGTGGATGCGCAGGGGCGCCTGGGCCGTGATCCAGAACAGGGCGTCACCCTTCTTGACTCCCTGTGCCTCGTGTACCGAACGACGGCCGACTACGCCATCGAACGGGGCAGTCACGCGCGTTTGGGCCAATTGGACATTGGCGGCGCGCAACTCCGCCTCGGCCCGGCGCAGATCTGCCTCATGGCTCTTTCGCTCCGCCGCCCTGGTCTGTCTCTGGGCGCGTAGGGAATCGACTTTGGCCGCCTTTTCTGCACGCGCTGCCTGCAGGGCGCGATCGTCCAGCAAAGCCAACACCTCTCCGCGCCGGACGTGATCGCCAATTTCGACTTTCACCGCGGTGATGCGCCCGTCGCGTTCGGCTACCACGTCGGCTTGCTGATCCACGATCAGCGGCGCGACGGTGGTGTAGGCGCGCCCTTCGCCGGTTGCCGGTCCCGCGGCTGAGGCGGGGGCTAGATTCGATGGCGGGTCAGCAGCCGGAGCTGCCGGTGACGAGGCCAGGACCGGTCCCGCCGCGACAGCGGATCCCTGATTGCAGCCGGCAAGACAGCACACCGCCCCGATTGCGCCCAATACGAAAGCGCTACGGTTACTTATCCACCAGCTGCGCGGCTTGATGATTAACACCCGATCCACCCTTTAGCTTGTCCCATCCCCGGCTGTTCCCGCAATAGGGGGGTATCTGATGGACCATCTCCTGAAACTGTTGACTGTTTTGCCAAACGCCGGTTTGAATGGTCGTGCCAGGCTGCTTGACGTATGGGCCAGGATAGGTTGATTGTTAATCTGGTCGGGGACTGGCAAGCCGCATTTTGGGTGTAGGAGAGGAAGACGTGGATCTGGACATTCGAGAGAGCGGTAACATCTGTTGCCTGAAGCTAAAGGGACCGCTCAAGTACGGAGAGGGTGTCAAGCGGCTTGACGAAGCAGTCGAAACCGCACTCACCACCGGACACATTCACCTGCTGCTGGATCTATCCGCAATGCCCTATATCGACTCCAGCGGGATCGGCGCCATCGTCGACGCCCTGCGCCAGGCCAAGAAGGCCGGTGGGGACGCGAAGCTGGTCAGCCCCTCTCCCTTTGCAGCGAAGACGTTCAAAATGGTCGGTATTCTCACCCTATTCAAGGTGTACGACACCGAGGCCGCAGCCGTAGAGGCATGCCCGGCGTAGGGTCTGTTGCGGGTGGGCTCGAAGTCCCGAAGGGACGGCTGAACTTAGCCCAAGACGTTAGTCCTGGGTGCATCACGCAACATGATTGAGTCCTGCAGGGACGACTGGAGATTATCCAGGATTGCATCGCGGCCTATTTTCAGCCGTCCCTACGGGACTTTTCAAACGCGCCGGCTAACCCAGGACTGCGTCCTGGGCTAAGTTCAGCCGTCCCTACGGGACTCAATTCGTAAATCCTGGTTCTACTTCAATCGCCGCCGAACCAAATCGAGCGCCAACTGGCTCGTCCAGGCGCGAATGTGTTCCCGGTCCCCGCCGAACCGCCGTTCCACAACATCGGTTTGTTTCCCATCGCTCACCGCAACGTAAACCAACCCTACCGGCTTTTCTTCTGACCCACCGCTAGGACCCGCAATACCAGTAACACCTAACCCAAAAGTGGCGGAAGTCTTCCGCCGAATACCTTCCGCCAGGGCCCCGGCAACTTCCTTGCTGACCGCGCCGTTGGCTTCGATCACGGACGGAGGCACACCAGCGAAAAGTGTCTTGAGCTCATCGCTGTAAACTACCGCCCCGCCCAGAAACGATCGTGAACTCCCGCTAATGCTGGTCAGACGCTGCGCCACCAAACCTCCGGTGCAACTCTCCGCCACCGCCAGCGTCGACGCGTGCATGCCCAGGTAGTAAAGAACGATCTGCTCCAGCGACTCGGCCTGCGCAGAGTAGATGAACTCTTCCAGCTCTTCTTCAATCTTCCCGGCTAACTCGTCCACTCTCGCCTGGGCAGTCTCCTGGTCCCCTTTGGAGCAAATCAGGTTGAGTGTGATATCGCCGGTGTGGGCCAGGATGGTGGTATCCACATCCTTGTACTTGGTGTAAATCGGCGCGATCCGGGCATCGGCCTGCGATTCCCCGATCATCGCAGCCTTCAGCGTACGCATCGCGATCGTCCGTTTGGGGACCACAGCCCGCAACCGGTCCATGCATTGCGTGTCAAACATGGCCTTTACTTCGGTCGGCGGCCCAGGCAGCAGAATCACCAGCTTGCGGTGCTCACCGTAAACCGTGTCCAGCCATTGCCCCGGCGCCGTCCCCCGGCCGTTTTCGAGAATCACCGAACCGTCCAGCACATCTGCCTGGCGGGCGTTGTTGTCGGTCATCTGTATCCGGCGCGCAGCGAAGCGCGCATACAGTGCGCCGACGATGTCCGGATTGCGGCGCAGGCGAATGTTCAGCGCTTCGGCCACTGCCTGGCGCGTCAAGTCATCTTCCGTGGGGCCCAATCCGCCCATGGTGATCACGATGTCGGTGCGACCCAGGGCAACGCGAATCGCGTTGGCGAGATTTGCCAGCCGGTCGCCAACGATCGTTTTGAAGGTTACATTCACGCCCAGCTGCAACAGCCGGTCGGTGAGGAAGAGAGAGTTTGTGTCTTGACGGTAGGGAGTTAGCAGTTCAGAGCCGACTGCAATAATTTCGCAATTCATTCTTACCTGGATCCTCTAGAACAGACGCACGCCTTCGATGCCCAAACCAACATCATAGACCGCGCCATTGGCAGCCAGGATCGCATTCCCGCCGGGAACGAAAGCGAGACCTACGATACCAGAACCAGCAAGCACCACGGAGGCTTCTCCCGCCGGATTAATGCAGACAATGCCGCGAGTGCCGTGGAAGGAAGCAGAGACATACACGTTGCCGGCGACATCGAATGCCAATCCCTGCGGACGGCCGAGCCCTCGATAATAGACCCGCACCACACCGGCCTGATCGATAGCGTAGATCGAGTCATAGCTGGAGGTGCTGGGTGCGGCCACAAAGAGCGTTCCATCCAGGCCGAAGGCGAGATGGTACGCGGCGATACTGGGCTCCAAGGTGGCGAATACAAAAATCTGCCGGTCCTGGGAAATCTTGAAGATGGTTCCGCTGCGGTCTCCCACATAGAGATTGCCGGCAGAATCGAAGGCAATCCCGGTGGCGATCCCCATTCCCTCGGCGTAGACCGAGGATGCACCCTGCGGAGAAACCCGGTGCACGGTGCCATCCAGCCGCGAGGAAACGTAGAGGTATCCCTCCGCGTCGATCGCCAGGCCGGTGGCATTGGTAATCCCGCTCACGAACGGCTGCATCTCTCCCGTGGGTGAAATGCGGTAAACCGAAACCGCAGTCTTTTGCCCGCGCGGACCCGAATCGGTGGAATAAATGTTGCCCTCAGCATCCACCGCGGGATTGCCGACGGGATGGAGATTTCCCGTGATCAGACGAGCTATCTTCAGCCGGATGGAATTGCTGGACTGTCCATTCTGCCGAATCTCCAGTTTCCCCGTTTGCACATCTTCGGGAACACGGACGATCATCCGGTTTGAACGGCTGAGCAGAATCGGAGCCACGATTCCGTCCAGCACAGCGACGGGCAGACGCGAGCGCAAGGCGCCCAGTTGTGTGCCGCGAACCTCGATTTCTCCGCCCGGCAGCGCTGCATCGGGAAAGGCGGAATCGATCCTGGGCGAGTTCGGAATGGGTGACTCCTTGGAGAATCTCATCGGCTGAGTTCCTGAACGCTTGTTGAGTGGTTATTTCGATGCAAACCGAAGGGCCTCAGCCAATCCAGTGTTGCAGCGCCAGCATCAAGAGCAAAGCATACACGCCTGCAGCAACATCATCGAGCATGATTCCCCAGCCCGCGGGCATGCTCTCAAGCTGCCTCGCAGGCCATGGTTTCACGATGTCAAAGAGACGGAAAAATAGAAACCCGGCTAGCAAGTGACTCAAGTTTACTCGCGAATAGATGAGCGCGATCCACTGCCCTGCGACCTCATCAATCACCACGTGTCCCGGGTCTTGGCGTTCGCTTTCCCGTTCTACCCGAGTAGCGGCGGGCACCCCAATCGCGAGCGCGCACATCGCAGCCGCCAAAGTCAGCCAAGCCAGAGGCGCCGGAGCAAGATGCAGCCCCTTGGCCGCTCCCAACCATAGCAACGCTGCCGCCGCCGACCCCCAGCTGCCGGGACCGGGCCGAAGCAGCCCGGCGCCGAAAAACGTCCCCACTGCCCAGGCCCAGACGGTCTTTCCGGCTCGAACCGGCTCATTCATCGCCGGGCGAGCGGGGCTGCATCCCTTCAATCTCTTCCAGCAGCTCGGGATCGAGTACCGGTGAGGAGATGCGGTAAACTCCGCTGGCCCACTTTCCCAAGTCGATGGTCTTGCAATGATCGCTGCAGAAGGGGAAATCCTCATCTTTGGCGGTGACGATATTCCCGCAGGTCGGGCAGCGCAGGCTTTTCATTTTTTTCGCCCGTTGGTTCATCACGACATTCCTTTTACGAAACTATCCTGCCTACCAGGTCATAATCCTGTGACTCGGTGATCTCGCATTGGTAAAACTGCCCTGGGTTTAACTGTTCGAACGGCCCAAAATCGTTGATGTAGACCTTGCCATCGATTTCCGGCGCCTGATGCTGGGTACGGCCCTCCCACAGCAGCGGGGTTTCTTCCGATGGCCCTTCGACCAGCAGATCGAAGCGGCGGCCTATCAAACGAGCCCTGGATTTACGGCTAATCGACTGTTGCAGGCGCATCAGGGAGCGGCGACGGGCCTCGATGGTGCGTGACGGCACTTTATCGCCCAGGTGAAAAGCGCCGGAGCCCTCTTCGTCGGAGTAACTGAAAACGCCCAGCCAGTCGAGTTGAGCTGCGCGGACGAAATCGCTGAGCACGGCAAAGTCGGCGTTACTCTCGCCCGGAAATCCGGTAATGAATGTGGTGCGAATTGCTACATCGGGCACGGTTGCGCGCACCCGCTCAATGGTCTTGAGAAATATATCGGCGTTGCCACCCCGGCGCATGCTCTTTAACACCGCGGCGGAAGCATGCTGCAGAGGCATGTCGAGGTACTTGCAAATGTTGTCGTGGCGGGCAATGGTGTCGAGCAGCTGCCCGGTAACCTTGTTGGGATAGGCGTAGAGGAACCGCAGCCACTTTAGATCGGGAATCCTAGCCAGGCTGTCGAGCAGTTGCGCCAGCCCGTCCTTCATCCCTAAATCCTCGCCATAACAGGTCGTATCCTGCCCGATTAACGTGAGTTCGCGTACCCCTTGGGTGACCAGTTGTTCGGCCTCGGCGACCACGGATTCGAAACGCCGCGAGCGAAATTTGCCCCGGAGATTGGGTATGACGCAGAAACTACAGGGATGGTCGCACCCTTCCGCGATTTTGATATAAGCCGAAGATTTTTGGGTTGCCAGCAGCCGCGGCGTGGTGTGGTCGTAGAGATACTGAGGAAGTTTGGCCTCGGCTCCTTCCCACTGTTCCCGTGCGAAACGCCCCTGGGACTCGCGCAAGTCGCCCTCAGGGCGGGATGTGCTGCCGGGGAGGATCGAAAACAGCTGTGGTGGTTTAGGAGCCGGGCTCGGCGCATCCAGCCCAGCGGCGGCAAGAATGGCTTCCAATTCGCCCGTACCGACCACGGCATCCACTTCCGGCATATTCTTGCGGATTTCGTCGCGGTACCGTTCCACCAGGCAGCCGGCTACGATCAGCTTGCGGGCTTTGCCGGATAGTTTGTGCTGCGCCATCTGGAGGATGGTGTCGATCGACTCCTGTTTCGCCTTATCTATGAAAGAGCAGGTATTTACCACCAGAATGTCCGCCGTCTCCGGGCGGTTGGTCATTTCTGCGCCTGCCTGGTCAAGCAAGCCCATCATGACTTCGCTATCGACCAGGTTTTTGGGGCAGCCCAGGCTCACAAAGCCGATGCGCGGCCGCGGCTCAAGTACCGCATCCGCAACACCGCTTGTGCCCAATGGCACTTCTTCTGTTAACTCTTGCTTCACCTTTCCATTCTAGAGCAATCAGCGAGTTACCGTTTGCGAGGTTACTTGGGCGGAACCTTCCATCCTCAAAGTGAAACAACCTCTGGGCTACTGCGTCCGTCTATTAAGAAAGAGTTAGAAAGGAGGGCGCCCAATGCACGTTCCAATGACGGCGAGTGTAAAGCATGCCGACATGGGCGAGCCCATCAAGTGTGCTTTGGTTTTGAAGCCAAGCGAAGCTCAAAGACAAAAGAGAGAGATGGTTCGACACTTTGTGGTAGTCATCGCCCTGCTGGCAGTGCTCCTCTTGATTGCCATAGCCTTTTATTACACCGAGGGCAATTCGGTCACTGTTAAGCGCATCAATTCGCTCGCGACGCACCATTCCTTTGCCCGCTTGAGCTAGAAAACAACTTCCTCGACGAAAAGCAGGCGTTGGGCCAAAAAAAGAAACCAATATGGTGCCATTACTGCCAATTCTGGCGGTGTAGCTGTTTTTGCCGGCAAATGATAGGGCTAGCTAGCCCGCGTTTCTCACCTCCTGTTTCGTAACGAATGACGGGTGCCCCATATCTGCCCGGTTTTGGCAGATGTGGGATTCCGCGAACGTCGGCCCCTGAGTCTGCAAGGTGTAGATGATCCTCATCAAGACCTGTTGCCCAAGTAGAGAGTGACCGGTGGACAGCCGTGGAATCCCACATCTGCCAAAACCGGGCAGATATGGGGCACCCGTCATCCGTTAGAAATACGAGATCTCGCTACCGGCAACCCTCGCTTACCCAGGGGGTCCGTGAGAAATGCCGGCTAAACACGAGGCGGAAGACTTAACGCTTTAGGGCCAGAAAATACACACGAGGTACCGGCTGGAAACGTCTCAGACTTTTGCACGGAACAAGGCCGAAGCATCGGGCCATGTCCGCCACTGAGGAACGGTCCTCGAAGCTACTGGGGCGTGATAATCCCCCCCGCCCGATGTTTCCTCGGCAAAACTACCCCCCGATGATCCACTTCCTCTTGCACCCCTGAAACCGCCATTTCATGTCGAACCGAAAGCGCGCCACCACATAGAGGGCAAACGGTTTGCACCGTTTCGGCCGAAATTTGGCTATGACACCGGGTGCAGGCAAAAGAAGGCATAAACCTATGATATCTGAGGGGTTCCCATTTCGAGACACTCCCGTCAGCAGGGCAAAGAACGGGTAAAATAGAGGGGTGAGCATCCAGCTAATTGCGATCGATATCGACGGCACTCTTGTGCCTTCGACAGGCCCCAAAATCAGTCCCCGCAACTGCGCCGCCCTGCAAGCGGCCGAAGCGGCTGGTATTGAGATTGTCATCTCCACCGGGCGGCGCCAAGCCTATGCCATGCCCCTCATTGCCCAGGTGGGTCTGAGCGAAAACTCGGTGATGATCTCCTCCAACGGGGCTGTGGTGCGAGGTTTTGACGGTCAGTTGCTGGATCGCCGGTTTCTTCCGGTCGAAACCGCGCGGCAACTCTGTCTTCAACTGCAAGGCTACGGCACCCTGGTATTTACCTTTGATCGCGAGGGCGTGGGCGCCCTGGTGATTGAGAGCTTTCAGCAGCTGCATGCCCGCATTGACCGGTGGGTGGAAGCCAATAGGCCCTACCTGGTTGAGTTCCAGCCCATCGAGCGTGCGTTCGACAGCGGCGAGGAACCGATCCAGGGCATGATTTGCGGCACGGTCGCGGAAATGGTGGAAGCGGAGAAGCAGTTGCTCTTGAGCGACGTGGCGGGACAGATTGCCATGCACCGTACCGAGTACGCCGCGCGCAACCTGAGCATTCTCGACCTCTTACCTCCGGGTTGCTCCAAAGGCGCGGCGCTCGACAGTCTGGCCCGCATTCGCGGCCTGGAGCGGGAGCAGATCATGGCCATCGGTGACAACCTGAACGACCTGGAAATGCTGGAATACGCCGGGCGCGCGGTGGTCATGGCCAATGCGAGCGAGGAGATTCGAGCCCTGGCCCGGCGCCGCGGTTGGGAACTCACTGCCTCAAATGATGACGACGGGGTGGCCCGAGCGGTCGAGGAGGTAATACGCCAACATACCGCCCGTAACGGGGAAGAGACAATCGCCACCAGCCCCGTGGTACAGTTTGCCCAATGAGCAAAATCTCCGCCTTCGCCTGCTGGGCTGGAGTCCTCGCTTTGCTGGGGATTGTTCCTGCCCTGCATGCCGCCGAAGAGATCACCCTGAAAAACGGGTTCAACCTGTTCTGCGATCACCGGGAGCAGGCGGGCGATAAGGTGCGGCTGTTTACCAGCCAAGGCAACAGCAATTTCGTAGAAGTCGATGCCGCCGAGATCGCGTCTGTGGAGACGGTGCCCGATCCTCCTCCGCCGGCGGAAATCGCTGCCGTCGCACCCAAACTTAGCAACGCCGATGTGCACGAGCTGATTGCCCGGGCGGGGGCCGACCATAATCTCGACGTTGACTTGCTGGCCAGTGTTGTCCGGGCCGAGAGCGGCGGCAATATTCACGCGGTGAGCCGCACGGGAGCGCAGGGCCTGATGCAGTTGATGCCTGGAACTGCGGCGCAATTAGGCGTGACGGATAGTTTCCGCGCGGATGAGAACATCAATGGGGGCACGGCCTATCTGGACGCCCTGCTGCTGCGTTATCACGACCGCCTGGCACTGGCGCTGGCGGCCTACAACGCCGGTCCGGCGGCGGTGGATAAATATCACGGGATACCACCCTATCGCGAGACCCAGGTGTATGTGGGGCGCGTCATCCGCGAGTTCAACCGTAGAAAGCAGTGGGAGAAGCAGCATCCGGCCGGCACTGCTGCTTTATCCTCTATGCCCACCAGCCGGTAAACCTCTCAACCGATCGCTTCGCATTTGGAGTCGCCCGTGAAAAAGCATTCCTGGATCATGTACCTCGTGGGAGCGATTCTCCTGGGGGCGCTGGTGTGGCTGGTCCACGAGCGAGTCCACTTTCAATGGAGCGTCTTTCGCGATGAATTGCAGCACGTGGATTGGCGCCGCATCGTTCTCGGCATTGCCATGGTGGTGTTCTGTTACTGGCTGCGCGCGGCGCGTTGGGGAGTTCTGATTAAGCCGCAGAAAAAAGTCAGCTCCTTTGCTTTGCTGGGCTCGCAGGTAATCGGCTTCACTGGCGTAGCGCTCTTCGGCCGCCTGGCAGACCTGGTGCGGCCTTATCTGGTTGCGAAGCGCACCAAGCTGCCGCTGAGTTCGCAGATTGCCGTCTACACCGTCGAACGCATGTTCGACCTTGGCGCGATGGCATTGATCTTTTCCGGTGCTCTCCTGCTGGCTCCGGACCGTGCGACGTTGCCCCATCACGAAGCCCTGCAGCACGCGGCGTTGGGCGGTCTCGCGGTGACCGTTGCCCTGGCCATTTTCGCCATCGCGGTGCGCGCTTCCGGGAGAGCGGTCGCCGGTTTTGCGGAAAGGGCTTTCGGCTCTATGTCGCCGTCGCTGGGCGTATCGGCGGGAGCCAAGATTCGCGCCTTTCGCGACGGTCTGGACTCCATCGCCACCCTGGGTGACTTCTTCCGCGCTCTCGGACTTTCCCTGCTCATGTGGGGCCTGATCACGGCTGCTTACCTCCAGACTGCCCGTGCCTTCGTGCTCTCGCCCGAGTTGTCGGCGATGACTCTCGCGCGCTGCATGGTGTTAATGGCAGCGAGCATGGTTGGCTCCGTCGTCCAGTTGCCGGTAATCGGATGGTTCACCCAAATTGGCGTAACTACTGGCGTGATGCAGCAAGTCTTCCATGTGCAATTCGAGCCCGCGCTTGCCTGCGGCGCTATGCTGCTGATCGTAACCTTCATGTGCGTGATTCCTATCGGCCTGATCTGGGCCCGCGTGGAGCACGTTTCGCTCAAGAAGATCTCCGAACAATCGGAACAATTCAGTCAAGAAGGCGCAGACCAGACCCCCGCCATCAGCGAAGCCTG
Organism: uncultured Acidobacteriaceae bacterium; assembly: GCA_963745725.1. GTDB lineage: Bacteria > Acidobacteriota > Terriglobia > Terriglobales > Acidobacteriaceae > PALSA-350. The sequence goes on along the minus strand of CAVUYJ010000007.1, from coordinate 713,799 downwards.
ACCTTCTCGACTTTTCCCAACCACAAACCCGGGGTCTGCTCCAGCCATCGACAGTGCCGACCGAACAATCCACGACTGCTAGAATTTAATTACTGATGAAATGCCCTTATTGCGGATTTGCGCAGGATCGAGTCGTGGATTCGCGCGAAAGCAAAGAAGCGGACTCCATTCGCCGCCGTCGCGAATGCGAGCGTTGCAACAAGCGCTTCACGACTTACGAACGCATCGATGAAATCCCCTACATGGTGGTGAAGAAAGACGGCCGCCGGGAAAAATTCGAGCGCCAAAAAGTGCTGAGCGGCCTGCTGCGCGCTTGCGAGAAACGCCCCGTCTCCGCAGCGCAAACTGGAAGCCATCGTGGATGAGACCGAGGCATTTCTGGTCGATTCCCCGGAACGCGAACGGACCACCAGTCAAATCGGCGAGCTGATCATGGACCATCTAAGGACCATCGATAAGGTCGCCTACATTCGTTTCGCCAGCGTTTACCGGGACTTCAAGGACGTACGCGAGTTCAAGGAAGAGCTGGAACAACTCCTCAACACCAGGGAAGCATCCAAGACCGGCAAACGATAATCGCCGAGGAGAAACAATGGCAGAGAGAACGCACACAGTCACACTGCTTGCCGGCGACGGCATTGGGCCGGAAGTGACCGATGCGGTGGTACGCATCCTGGAAGCAGCCGTCGAAGGATCGGGTGCGAAGTTTGCCTGGGAACCATTCCTGGTCGGCGCCAGCGCCTACGAAAAATATCACGAGTACATTCCGAAAGAGGTGTATGAGTCCATCGAGCGGAACCATCTGGCGCTGAAAGGACCGGTAGCTACTCCCATCGCCGGCGGATTCGCCTCGATCAACGTGCACCTGCGCAAGAAGTTTGAACTGTTCGCCAACTTCCGGCCCATCAAGAATCTACCCGGAATGGACACACGCTATCCAGGCGTCGACCTGATCATCGTCCGGGAAAATACCGAAGGCGAGTACGTGGGTCTGGAGCATGAAGTTGTTCCTGGAGTGGTGGAGTCGCTTAAGATCGTCACCGAGAAAGCTTCGACCCGCATCTCGAAGTTTGCTTTTGAATATGCGCGCAAGTTCAAGCGGCGCAAGATCCACGCCATCCACAAAGCAAACATCATGAAGATGTCGGATGGGCTGTTCCTGCGTTGCGCGCGCGAAGTGGCCAAGGGCTATCCCGAGATTACCTATGGCGAGCACATCGTCGACAACACCTGCATGCAGTTGGTCATGAATCCCTACCAGTACGACACCCTGCTCACGGAGAACCTGTATGGCGATATTGTCAGTGACCTGTGTGCAGCATTCGTTGGCGGTCTGGGGCTGGTCCCCGGCGCCAATCTGGGCACCGGGTGCGCAATTTTTGAAGCCGTTCACGGTTCTGCTCCCGATATCGCCGGCAAGGACATAGCCAATCCGACCGCGCTGCTCCAGTCCGCCATTCTGATGCTGCGTTACATCGGGGAAACCGATACCGCCGATCGGGTCCAGTCCGCGCTTGAGAAGGTGTACATCGAGAAGAAGACGCTGACCCGTGACGTAGGTGGGAGCAGTGGCACCAAAGCATTTACTGCCGCCGTCCTGGCGGTGCTCTAAAAATCGTGTCCCGAAGGGACGGCCGTGAGCTCGTTGAACGGGGACGGCTGACCTTAGCCCATGATGGAGTCGCATAAGCGCTAACTTGTAATCTGAGAAAACGCTGTTTCTTGCATCTCCAACTGACCACAAAACCGTCATCCTGAGCGCGTCACAAATCTATCGCGTCACACAGCGCGTGGTGGCGCGGAGTTGAAGGACCCCGAGGGCGCTTAGCTTGTCCATGCCGCTCGGAGCTTTTCAACCACGAAAGCCTACACCCGGCGGACTCGCCACGGGTCTTTCCCTGGGGCTGAGAACAAGAACTTTGTTGAAAAGCTCCGAGCAGTGTAGGCAATTAAGCAGCGCCGAGGTCCTTCGACTCCGCGCCACCAAGCGCTGTGTGACGCGATAGATTTGTGAGGCGCTTCACTCAGGATGACGGAGGAAAAGGGTTTTGGGCCGGTAAATTTGGGGCACCCGAATGGCGCACTGCAGATCCCTCGCTTCGCTCCTAATGAACAACCTCCTGGTGAGGCAGTGGAACGAGTTGGAAGCCGAGGGCGAAGGCTTGTTTGTGCAAGCGATGTTGGTGACGGATGTTTTGCTTTTGTTCTTCCTTGGCGAAGACACTCTCATCGTAAGCGGTGCGGGTGCTGATGAGGTGGTAAACGATGCGGGCGAGCTTATGAGCCGCAGCGGTGACGGCTTGCGGAGCGCCAAGACGCGACCGCATGCGACGGTAATAGACTCCCAGGTAGGAGTGGCTTTTATGCAGCGCCTGTGCAGCCAGTCGCAGCGCAGCGGCAGCACGGCTGTTGGACTTGCGGGTTTTTGAAGAGAGAACTTTGCCTCCACTCTTCTTGCTCCCGGGACATAACGTCAGCCAACTGGTAAAGGCCGCTACATTGGGGAAACGTCTCAGATCGGTTCCAATCTCGGTCACCAGCGTATGCACCGTCAGCGCACTCAGACCGGGAACGCTCAGTAAGTCGGTACCCAGCACGCGATACAGTTCCTTGCCCATGTCGAAGTGGAACTGATTCTTACGCCGTTTGCCTCCTTTCCTCTCCAGCGACGCCGGCGGCTGGCCCCCGTTGGGTCCGTCGGGTAATTGGCCCATGCCTTGCTCTAACTCACGGTCGCAGGCCACCAGCATCTTCTGGTATTGCCGGTAGGCCTCCAGCGACTGACGCAGCGTAAACAGATGCTCCGAACGATAGTTGCCTACCAGCGACTTGATCACCGTCTCTCGGTCCGCATGGAGGCGCCCGTCGGCCAGACTGGCCAACTGTTCCCCATCCCGCTTGCCAGCCAAAATGGCGTCCAAAATCGCCAGTCCACTCTTACCCGTCAGGTCGCTGAGCACATGATGAATCTGAAGATTCATCTGGGTCAGCGCTTTCTGCATATGCTGCACATGCACCGCTGCCATCTCCACCAGGTTGGCACGATGACGACTGAGCGCACGCAGAGCGCAGATCGCACTCTCTGGACGGAACGAGGCACGCAGCAATCCCACCGAATGCAGATACTGCAACCACTGGCAATCCCTCACGTCGGACTTCCGTCCAGGTACATGCTTCACATGGCGGGCATTGACCAGACACACCCGTATTCCAGCATCCTCCAGTACCTCGTAGACCGGAATCCAGTACACCCCGGTCGCCTCCATCGCCACGGTGGTAATGCCGCAATGCTGCAACCACTTCGCCATCGCCTGCAAGTCCTCGGTGAAGGTCGCAAAACAACGTACCGGCTCCGCATCCCGATCCCCCGCCACAGCTACGTAAATCTCCGTCGCTCCCACATCGATCCCAGCCGCATTGGGCTCGATGCACTCTAAACTCAAACTCCCACCACGCCCTCTTTCCTTTCCCATCCTTCCTCCCTCAGACTGGGCTAAAAGGCCAGGCGGCCGATATCTGTAATCTCCAAAACGGGATCGCTGGCAAACTCGCTCAACGTCACCAATCTCTCTACCACGCAGCCTGGAACCACACTCGGGATCGGGCTCTTACGCTCCAATCGGGCGCCGGCCTACTTCCTTCGCCTCAGTCCTATCTAGACTAAAACCTCCGCCCTCGCCTCGTTCATTCCTTCCTTGACTTGCCGCAGGCAAGTCAGCCACTCGGGATGACAAAAAGGAGAGGGTTGCTGAGAGGAGAGGACCGTTGCCAAAGGAGAGGACCGTTGCCAAGGGAGAGGACCGTTGCCAAGGGATAGGGCAGTTGCTGGGGGGAAGGACTCCTTTTCCATCGACAACCGCCCTTTCCACTGACAACAATCGTTTGTGTGCGCAAGCGAAAAAGTCACAGGCCTCAGGATGACGGTTTTGTGGGAGTTTGAAGAAAAACTTCCAAAACAAGTTAGCGCTTATGGGACTACATCCCGGGCTAAGTTCAGCCGGCCGCGGGCCGAATAGTCTAAAATAAACAGACTATTTTCAAGACCATGCAGACAAGACACAAGATTGGCATCCTTGGCGCCACCGGGGTCATTGGTCAGCGCTTCATCCAGTTACTCGAGAACCACCCGTGGTTTGAGATCACGTGGCTTGCGGCGAGTGACAAATCCAGCGGCAAAACCTACGGCGAAGCCGCCAAGTGGAAGCTGGAGACGCCGCTTCCCACCAGAATCGCCGAGATGATGGTCTCGCCGGCTGGTCCAGAAGGCGCTCCCGGGGTGATTTTTGCCGCCCTCGACACCGATATCGCGCGGGAACTGGAACCTAAATTTGCCGCTGCCGGTTGTGCCGTGATCTCCAATTCCAGTGCATTTCGCATGCAGGCGGATGTTCCACTGGTCATTCCCGAGGTCAACCCGGACCACTTGAACCTGCTCGAAACCCAAAGCTGGCGCAAGCAATCCGGGGGCTACATCGTGACCAACCCCAACTGCAGCGCCATCGGTCTGGTTCTGGCGCTCAAGCCGTTGGCCGATCGCTTTGGGCTGGAGAGCGTCTTTGTCAGCACCATGCAGGCGGTCAGCGGCGCCGGCTATCCCGGCGTACCGTCGCTCGACATCCTGGGCAATGTCGTTCCGTACATCAAGGGCGAAGAAGAAAAGCTGGAAGCCGAAACGCTGAAGCTACTAGGCAAGTTGAGCGGAAACAGCGTACAGCCCCTGAACGCCCGCGTCAGCGCCCATTGCAACCGGGTTCCGGTCGAAGACGGCCACACAGAAAGCGTGAGCATCAAGTTGACTGCCCGAGCCACGCGGGAAGAGATCCTTGCCGCCTGGCGTGAATTCGCGCCGCTGGCGAGCTACGCGCTGCCCATCGCGCCCAGCCAGCCGATTGAGTGGAGCGCTGCCGATGACCGGCCCCAACCCCGTCTGGACCGCATGCGCGGCAAAGGGATGGCCGCAACGGTAGGCCGCCTGCGGCCTTGCTCGCTGCTCGACTGGAAGTTCACCGTGCTCTCCCACAACACAATCCGCGGTGGCGCCGGTGCGGCGGTATTGAATGGAGAATTCCTGACCGCCCTGGGCAAACTTGTTCCCGCGGCTGCGCGCGATCACGTGGCTGTCCCCGTATGAAACCGGTAGTGATGAAGTTTGGCGGCACGTCTGTCGAAGACGCTGACGCCATCAATCGCACCGCCAAAATCGTCCAAGGCCGGCTCGCACGCGGGCAACGGCCTGTAGTTGTCGTCAGCGCCATGGCCAAAGTCACCGACCAGCTGCTGGCGGGAGCCAAAGCCGCCGGTCGTGGCGACCGCAACGGAGCCTTGGCCATCAGCTCTCGTTTACGCAACCGTCATTGCGACACTTCGGCCTTGCTCCTCCCGGCGGACCGCCAGGCAGAACTGCAAAACTGGATCCAGCAGGAATTCGAGTCGATCGATGAGATTCTGCGCGGCCTTTCCGCGGTCGGCGAACTGACCCCCCGGACCAACGACATGGTGGTCAGTTTCGGTGAGCGCCTCTCCAGCCGCATGGTGGCCGAGGCCTTCCGTCACCAGGGAATTAACGCCGCTCACATCGATGCCCGGACCCTCATCGTGACCGACGCCCAGTACGGCAAAGCAACCCCCAACAGCGCCCTCATCGAGGCCCGGTGCGGCCAGCATTTGCAGCCGATGGTCGATGCGGGACAAGTCCCGGTGATGGGCGGCTTTATCGGTTCCACGATCGACGGTGTGACCACTACCCTGGGTCGCGGCGGATCGGACTATACCGCAGCGCTGATCGGCGGCGGAATGGAGGCTGAGGCCATCGAGATCTGGACCGACGTGAACGGCATCATGACCGCCGATCCCAGAGTTTGTCCGGATGCTCTCCGCGTCAAAACCATCAGCTTCGAAGAAGCTGCAGAGCTAGCCTATTTCGGAGCCAAGGTGCTTCATCCTGCAACCATTCTGCCAGCGGTGCAGAAGAATATCCCGGTGCTGGTACTAAACTCACGCAATGCCGAGAATGAGGGCACCCGCATCACGGCCCTCGCGACCCATTGCCGGAGTCCCTTCAAGTCCATCGCCGCCAAGAAGAAGCTGACCATCATCGACCTGGTAGCCAGCCGGATGCTCATGTCGCACGGCTACCTCAAGGCCGTCTTTGAAGTCTTCGATAAGCACAAGTGTGCCGTCGATATGGTGTCCACTTCGGAGGTAAGCGTCTCGCTGACCGTTGATTCCAACGAGCAGTTGCCGGAGTTGGCCGCCGAGCTGAGCAAGCTGGCGGACGTGACTTACGAGGGACGAAAAGCCCTGATTTGCATGGTCGGTGGCAATATCCGCGGCCAGAACGGCATTGCAGCCCAGGTTTTCCATGCGGTCCGCCACATTAACGTGCGCATGATCTCGCAGGGAGCATCAGAAATCAACATGAGCTTCATGATCGACGAGGATGATGTGGACGAGGCAGTGCGTTCCCTGCACGCGGCCTTTTTTGTTGATCCCGATCCTGAGATCTTCGACATTAGCGCAAGAAAAACGGTGGAAAGCGTGCAGCAGTAACCATGATCTTTCTAGTGCTGGGGCGTGGCAAGACCGGGCAAGTGGTGGCGGATGTGGCCAGTCAACGAGGACACAGTGTCCGGGTCATCGGCGAAGAAGAAAATGGCAACGCTTCCGCGCTCACCGGCCCGATGCTGGCCCAGTTCGACGTCGTCATCGATTTCACCACGCCACAGGCAGTCATCCACAACATGCGAGCTTGCCTGGCAAACGGAGCGCGCGTGGTCGTCGGCACTACCGGCTGGTATGAGAAGCTTCCCGAAATCCGCGCCATCTGCGAACGCCGCAATGGCGCCCTGCTGTACGGTGCAAACTTCTCCATCGGCGTGCAGGTGATGTATGAACTGGCGTATCGGCTCGTGCCCCTGGTGCATGGATTTGATCTGAGCATTCGGGAAATTCACCACGAGAGCAAGAAAGATGCTCCTTCGGGAACGGCCCTGGCTCTGAAGCAGACTCTTCTGGAGATGGACCCGGCGCTGAAGATCGACATTGTTTCGTATCGTGAGGGCGAAGCTGTGGGCACGCATATCATCAGCGCTCGCTTGGGAGACGATGTGATTGAGATTCGGCACGAGGCAATCTCTCGCCGCAGTTTCGCCGAAGGCGCAGTCCGGGCTGCGGAGTGGCTTTGTGGCAAGACAGGCTGCTACGACTTCAAAGAGATTTATCCCTTGTTAGGGTAGTAGACTCCATTTGTTATGACCCTCAGCGGCTGTGGCACAGCACTGGTGACTCCCTTTTGCAGCGATGGCAGCCTTGATGAGGAAACACTCACCAAGCTGGTGGAATGGCAGATCGAAAGCGGCATTCATTTTCTGGTCGCGTGCGGAACGACTGCCGAAACACCTACGCTGACCCATCAAGAATGGCTGCGGGTCATCGGCATCGTTAGTAAAACTGCGGCGGGCCGAGTGCCGGTGCTGGCTGGTTGCACCCACAATTCCACTGTGGAGGCAGTCGCGCGTGCGGCCGAAGCTGCGTCGGTGCCGGGAGTCACTGGTCTGCTCACTGCGAACCCCTACTACAACAAGCCGAACCAGGAGGGCCAGTATCGTCACTTCCGCGCGATTGCGGAAGCGGTTCCTTGCCCCGTAGTGGTCTATAACATTCCGGGTCGCACCGGCGCCAACCTGGAGCCGGCAACCGTTCTGCGCCTGGCCGCGGATGTGCCCAACATCCAGGGGATCAAGGAGTCGAGCGGGAACCTGCAACAAATTGCTGAGTTGATTTACTCGTTGCCGCAGGACTTCGCAGTTTTGTCTGGGGACGACCTGATGGCTCTCCCGGTGATCGGCCTGGGCGGGGCAGGTCTGATCTCGGTTGCGTCCAATGAGATTCCGCACCAGACGGCGCGCCTGGTATCGGCAGCACTCGATGGCGATTGGGCCACCGCTCGTTCGCTCAACCGGCGATATTTTCCGCTGATCACGGCGAATTTTTGGGAGTCGAGCCCGGGCCCCGTCAAGTGCGTGATGGCCATGATGGGCCGTCTCAAAGAAACCTATCGCCTGCCCATCGTGCCCGTTGCCCCGGCAACACGGGCGAAGCTGAAGACGCTGGCAGAAGACTTAGGCCTGTTGTCGAATCTTTGACCGCGCCGCCACCCAGGAATCTCCATTAGGAAAAATATGACAACAGAGTCGAAAACGCTGCAGGCCGACATAGAACGATTTTTCTTGGCCGGTGTCGATGCCATCGGCGACCGGGGAGCGATGGACGCTTTTCTTGAACTGCGCAGCGCTCTCAGCGCCGGACTGGTGAGGGCGGCCGAGCTCGATCCGGGAACCGCCCTTGGATGGCGGGTCAACGCCTGGGTCAAGCAGGGCATTCTCCTCGGCTTTCGGCTGGGCACGATGGTGCAGATGGGCGGCGATGACTTCTCATTCGTGGACAAGAGCACCTACCCCGCCCGCCGGTTCGACCCGCAGCAGGGAGTACGTGTGGTCCCCGGCGGATCCTCCATCCGTGAAGGCGCCTTTCTTGCCCGCGGTGTGGTGTGCATGCCGCCCATGTATGTGAATGCCGGCGCCTACGTCGACGAAGGCACAATGGTCGATTCTCACGCGCTGGTTGGCAGTTGCGCCCAAATTGGCAAGCGAGTCCATCTGAGTGCCGCAGCGCAGATTGGCGGAGTACTCGAGCCCGTCAACGCCACTCCCGTGATCATTGAAGATGATGTACTCATCGGCGGCAACACGGGTGTCTACGAAGGTACGCTCGTACGGCGGCGAGCAGTCTTGGCTGCGGGCACCATCCTGACCCGCGGAACACCGGTGTACGACATCGTGCGCGGCGAAGTGCTGAAGGCATCCGCGGATCAACCCTTGATTATTCCTGAGGGCGCCGTGGTCGTGCCCGGATCGAGAGAGCTCAAGCGCGGTGCAGAACTCGGCGGGGGCTTGAGCCTCTACACGCCGGTAATCGTTAAGTATCGCGATGACAAGACCGATCTGAGCGCCACTCTCGAGGATCTGTTGCGCTAAAGCACCCCTCCGATTGGAGAGAAGAGATGGGTGCTTCTGCGTGGTAGCATAAGACGTTAATGTCTGCAGGTAAGTTACAAGTCATCCCCCTCGGCGGGCTGGGCGAATTCGGAATGAACTGCCTGGCGCTTCGCTGGGCAGACGACATCATCGTCATCGATGCCGGTCTCATGTTTCCCGAGACTGAATTGTTGGGCGTCGACATTGTCGTTCCCGATATTACGTACCTCACCGACAACCGCCAGCATGTTCGCGCCATCATCCTGACCCATGGTCACGAGGACCACATCGGTGGGCTGCCGTGGATCCTGAGTGAATTGAAAGTGCCGGTCTACGGTACCGAATTCACCCTGGCCTATGTCGAAGGCAAGCTGGAAGAACACAAGCTGCTCGACACCACGGAGCTGATCGAGATTACACCGCGGCAAAAGTTTCACCTCGGCGCTTTCACCGTGGAGCCGATTCGCGTCACCCACAGCCTGGTGGATTGCGTCGCCCTCGCGATTGAAACTCCAGTCGGCGTGCTTGTGCACACCGGCGACTTCAAAATCGATCTGTCGCCACCGGACGGCAAACCCTTCGACCTGCATGCCTTTGCTGAATACGGCAAGCGGGGCGTGTTGGCCCTCCTCCAGGACTCGACCAACGTCGATCGTGCCGGCTATACCCCCAGCGAGTGGGCGGTGAAGCCGCGATTGGATGAGGTCTTCTCGCGTACCCGGCAAAAGCTGTTCTTCAGCTGCTTCTCGTCTTCGATTTACCGCATTCGTATTGCCCTGGAATTAGCTCAGACCCATCGCCGCAAGGTGGCGATCGTGGGCAGATCCATGGTGGAATCTTCAGAAATCGCGCAGGATCTTGGCTACCTCACGGTGCCCAACGGGTTGCTCATTCATCCCGGGCAGATCCGCGATTATCAAGCATCGGAAGTCATGGTGCTGATCAGCGGCACGCAGGGCGAGCCTATGTCGGCTCTTTCCCGGGCTGCGGTTGACAATCACAAACACGCACGGGTCGAGCGGGGCGACACCGTGGTGCTGAGTTCCCGAGTCATTCCCGGCAACGAGAAGAGCATCTACCGGGTCATCGATCACTTATGCCGCCGCGAGGCCAATGTGATTTATGACGATGGTGAATCCGGATTGATCCACGTCAGCGGACACGGCAGCCAGGAAGAGATGCGGCTGATGATTAACCTGCTGCGGCCAAAGTTCTTTATCCCTGTCCACGGGGACTATCGCCATTTGCAGAAGCACGTGCAATTGGCCAAGAACACTGGGGTGGTGGAGCAGGCGCTTCTGCTCGAAGATGGCGACGTTCTGGAAGTGGACGCCAACACTGCAGTGAAGGCGGGCAAGGTGACCACCGGCCGGATTTGCATCGATGCTGGTTCTACGACGGACGTGGTCGAAGACTTGGTGATTCGCGACCGCAGGCACTTGAGCGAAGATGGCATCGTACTTGCGATCATCACCATCAACAAGCGCACCGGCAAGGTGGAGCGGCCGCCGGAGGTTGTGACTCGTGGCTTCGTGACCGGCGAGATCGCCCTCAGCGAGCAGGCGCAGGAGATCGTCAATCGGACACTGGAAGGGTCTTCGGCGGAAGAGAAGGCCGACTACGGGGTGATGAAGGAGAAGATTCGCCTCGATCTCAAGCGCTACATCCAAAAAGCCACTTCGCGCCGGCCCATGATCATGCCGATTATCCTGGAAATCTAAGTGCTGGTCACGCTACCCGAGCTGCGCGCAGCCCAGGAGCGGATTCGCGGCGTGGCCGTGCACACGCCGTTGGTTCGTATCGAACCCGGCAATCTTTGGATCAAGGCTGAGGGGCTCCAACCCATCGGCAGCTTCAAGCTGCGCGGAGCCTTCAACAAAATCGCGCAATTGTCTGCTGAGCAACGCGCGTGCGGCGTAATCACCTACTCCAGCGGCAATCATGCTCAGGGTGTCGCCTATGCAGCTCGCGAACTGGGCATAAAAGCAGTCATCGTGATGCCGTCGAACGCGCCGCAAGTGAAAGTCAAGGCGACCCAGGCGCTGGGGGCGGAGATCGTGACCGTTGGCCCGGCAAGCTCGGAGCGCAAGGCCAAGGCAGAGGAGTTGGCCGCCACCAGCGGGTATGTCGTCATTCCACCCTACGACGATCGCGACATTATCGCCGGGCAGGGAACGTGCGGTTTGGAGATTATGGCCGACCGGCCCGAGGTCGATTTGGTGCTTGCTCCCGTTGGCGGAGGGGGCTTGCTCGGCGGAGTCGCGGCTGCCGTGAAGCTGACTCGCCCTAACGTCCGGGTCATCGGGGTTGAGCCGGAACTTGCTTCGGATGCGGCACAAAGCTTCAAGGCGGGAGAAATTGTGTCCTTCACCGGCGAGCAGACCAGCCGGACCGCAGCCGATGGGTTGAGAACCCAAAGCGTCGGTGATCTGAACTTTGCTCATATGAAAGCTTTTGTCGACGACGTTGTGACCGTGACCGAAGCTGAGATCCGCGAGACCATGCGCCGGATGATCTTTGGTGTGCGACTGGTTCCCGAGCCCAGCGGAGCTGTCGCCCTGGCGGCTGCACTTTTTCATTCCGAACAGTTACCGCGAGCCCGGCAGACCGTTGCGATCATGAGTGGCGGCAACGTTGAACCGTCCGTGCTGCGCAGTGTCCTGGAAGAACAGGGCTAAGAGAAAGGGTTATTGGGCAGTCTTCTGTTCGTTCCCTACACTGATGCGGGGCGACGGAAGACTGCAGATCCTCTCCTATTTGTCATCCCGGAGCCGAGGGATCTGCAGTTCAGCGGACGTTTGCCGGAGCGAACCGGCCTCTCCTCTCCGCTTTTCCTGTCAGCGTATTCTAGTGGTGGATTCGTCTAAGTCTTTATGCGTACTGGATTCCTCGCTTTTTCTGCCCTCCTGTTAATTGCGGTCCAGGCGAAGGCGGCCCAAAAGCCGTCAGCCCCCAGCAATGGTCTTAAGGCAACCGTCATCCGCGATACCAACCTCTACGTGGCGCCGGACAACAGCTCTTCCCGCCTGGCCGAGATCTCGCCCGGCAGAGAAATGGTGATTGGGGAGAAAAATGGCCCGTGGCTGCGCGTGTTCGCCAACACCGACGAGGAGACATCGAGATCGCAGGATGCGCCAGTCTTTGGTCACGACGCGGCCGCCGTCCCGGTATCCGGATGGATGCCTGCGGCGGGGGTCGTCAGCGCCGAGACTCCCAAGGGTGACTTGATCCTCTTCGGCGCCGCGGCAAGCCAGGAGAAAGATGCTATGTTGCCACGGGCACCCCAGAGCGTCGCCCAGGCAGCGCGCCTCCTCTACCAACGCATGGCCGATTTCTTTCCCCAATCGCCACTTGCCCCCGAAGCCGCCTGGCGCTCCGCCGATATACGCTGGCAACTGCAAAAGGTCGACATATCCTCGCTCCCTTCCGCGCATGAAAAAGAAGCGTACCTGCGCGACCAGATCGACGATGAAGAGTTCCGCAAGCTAAAAAAAGCCTACCCTCGTTCGAAATGGGCGGATCTCGCCGATTGGGACATGCTGGACAACAAAGTCTGCGGCGATTGGCAGGGCTCTCCCAAGTGCCCACAAAAGGAAGCCGAGATGTATGAAAAGTACGCGCAGGAGCATCCTGATTCGCCACGTGCTCCCGAGGCCCTCTACAACGCCGTCTACCGTGAGGGCGCGTTGAATGATATGTACAGCGCCAATGGAGACGACAAAAAAGCCGGCGAGGCTAAGGCGAGAGCCGTAACCATTGCAGGTACCATTGCGGCCAAATATCCCCAATCAGACTACGCCGCGCGCGCTGCCAGTCTGGTATACCAATTGCAGGAATCAATTCCCATCTACGGCGTCGACCGGCAGTAACGTTACGGTTGCCGGAGGGCCTTTGAACGATTACATCCTGTCTGTTTTGCTTGGCATCGTCGAAGGATTGACCGAATTTTTACCCGTCAGCTCAACCGCGCATCTGAGGTTGGTGGAGGCGATGCTTCACGTCGACCTGGCCAGCCCTTACTGGAAGATGTACACCATCGTGATCCAGTTGGGCGCCATCCTCGCCCTGGTGCTGCTGTTTACGGGGCGGATTTTGGAATTCTTCCGCACCTTTCCCGAGGGAGAAAATGCGGACCGTACGGCCCTCACCCACCCTCTTTCGCTGACCATGGTGGCCTTTGTTTGCACCGCGGTGCCGTCGCTGTTGCTGGTCAAGTTAATCGGTAAGCACCTGGAAAGCATCCACCTCATGGCGTGGGCGCTGCTGATTGGGGGCGTCGTGATGTGGTTGGTGGATGCCTTGAGCGTGCGTCGCGATCTGAAGACCAAGGATGTGGAGCAGATGACCCTCTTCCAGGCGATCTGGATCGGCCTGTGGGAGGTCACGTCGGCTGTGTTTCCCGGGGTCTCGCGATCCATGTCGACCATTGCCGCCGGCCAAGCTGTGGGCATGACGCGCACCGCGGCCCTCGAGTTCAGTTTTCTCTTGTCCATCCCGGTCATGATTGCAGCGACCGGCTACGAATTTCTTCGCACCCTCCATCCCAAGCAGGTCCCTGGGGTGGAGGCGGCCGTCCCCCTGGTCATGACCTCGCATGGTTGGATCGTGCTGGCCATCGGCTTTGTCGTTTCCTTTGTCGTTGCCCTCGGGGTGGTAGAGTGGTTCCTGTTGTGGGTGCGACGCCACGGGTTTGTCATCTTTGCGCTCTATCGCATCATACTGGGCTCATTGCTGCTGGCCTTCGGCGCCAAACTTGCAGGAGCCTGATAAGGAGGAGCCTTGAGATTACGCAAAACCTCGTGCCTATGTTTGGCTGCCGTGGCACTTTCCACCGCGGCTATGGCCGACAGCCTGGTCCAGACAGCAACCCTTAAAGACCTGCAAACCGTGGGCTCGACCACCAAGAAGATGAAGCACCAACAGTACGACTTGGTCATTGATACGTCGACCAACGAGTACGTCTGCCGTACCAAGCTGGGCAGTTCGCTAAAGCCGACACAGTTTGTCGTGGGATCTTCGTTGCAGTTCAAACTCAACGGCCAAAATGGCGAGGCTACCACTTCCGACGGCAAGAAGACCAAGTGCGGAATCGTACGCGTGGCCGCTGTGCCCGCACCGTCCGCGACCCAATAAGACGGCCGGACTACTTCCAGAACCGTGCCTACGGGACTACTTCGCGATGGGTGTGCTCTTCTAGTAAGCCTGCACTTGCTGCAGCGGCAGCCGGATCTGAAAGCAGGTACTCCCCGGCTTGGACTGAACAGTGACAAAACCGCGATGCATGCGCACGATGCGGCTGACTGCGTCCAAGCCAAGCCCCAGCCCACTTCCTGGAGCCTTGGTGGTGAAGAAGGGCTCGAAAATGCGTCCCTGCAACTCCTGCGGAATCCCCGGACCGTCGTCCCAGACCTCGATGAGCAGCATGTCGCCGGCCGTGCGGACCAGAAGCTTGATCGTACCTTTGTCCTGAACCGCGTCCAGAGCATTTTCGATCAACGCCGTCCAGACCTGGTTGAGTTCCCGCCCATAGGCGCTCACGGAGGGAAGGTGGGGCTCATAGTCGCGGACGACTTCCACCTTGCGCAAACGGGAGGCAACCATGGCCAGCGTATTTTCCAGACTCTGCGGGACATCGACCTCCTGAATGGGCATCTGGTCCATGTAGGAATAGTCCTTGATGGCGCGGATCAAATCGAAAATGCGCGCCGTCGAGTCCAGCATGGCCTCCGCAATTCTTTCCGTCCGGAGCGAGGAGGTGAACTGAGACAGCACCACGGCGATGGCCCCTGGGTCCAGGTAGCCGGCCAACGGCTCTAACTGCTCAGGTACTACGCCAAACTCGGCTAGCTCGGGCGCGATATGCCACGACTCCTGGATGTCGTGCCGGTGCAGCCAGCTGACAATTTGATCTTCGCGATAGGTCTGCTCCGCTTCCGCTGGCGTGCCCAGGTTCTTCGCTGCAGTCCGGACCTGATCCTCCCAGGCCATAACCTTCTCAGTCTTCTCGGAGTCCAGACACAGACGTCCCAGATTGAAGCGTTCGTGCCCATAAACCCGCAATTCTTCCAGAACCCCGGCGGCCGACCGCTGCGCGGCCGAGGCCGGATTATTGAGCTCGTGGGCGAGATTCCCAGCCAGTTTGCCCAGCGCATTCAGCTTTTCTGACTGCTGCTCCATGCGCGTGATTTCGCGAACCCGGTCCAGAAGGATACCGACGAATCGTTGAGCAAGCGCTGGAATTCTCTTGAGTATCTCGGGAAAGAGCGATCGGTCGAACTCCAGCCCCCAGGTTGGGGCGGACGTGTATCCCAGCCCACCGTAAGCCTTCATACGGGAGAAGGGAAGCAAGCCGGTAATCAATCCGGACCGCCCTATGAACAGGGCAGCCGGTCCACCGTGCTCCCGGCGCACGTAAATCTCACCTTTGAGCAGGATGGTCATCTTGGTGGCCGGTTCGCCTTCTCGAAAGAAGACCGCGCCCGACTCCGCAAAAACCTCGGTGCCTTGGGTCGCCAACCACTCGTAATCCGCCTCTTCCAGGTCGTGAAGGGGGCCTATTTTCTTAAGTGCCTCTACCAGTTCGGGAACTCGCGCCGGGTCGTGAGGTGCGCGGTACGGAGGTGGAACCGTGGTGAAACCAGGGATCGTAGCTTGGGTCGTCATGGCACCTCGCGGTGTTGCTTTTGATCTTAGCCGATGGGGCAGAGTTGCAGTATTCTCCGCCGGCGTGACTGGGTGGGCTATTCGTCGCCTTGTGGTTCCGGCTTCATCTCGTTCTTGCGCTTGGGCATCGAATCAATCAATCGTTCGAGCTGGTCAACCGATACCGGGGCCTTGTCGCTCAGCTTTTCTTCACCATCCTTACCGATCAGGATCACCAGGAAATCAGGCGGTTCGACCTTGAATCGGTGACGCATTGCTGCCAGCTCATCCTCGCTAAGCCTGGCGGTAGGGACCTTGGAGCCCGGGATGGGCTGGTTATGTCCCTCCGGCACAATGGGGACGTAGAGAACACTCCGGCTTTTGAGCTCGGTTGCATGAGCCTTCAGTTGATTGAACTCCTCCACCAGCTGGGGATGGTCGAGGCTCGGAGCGAAGACCAGCAACGGGCGGTAGCAGCCCCGCATCGCCCGCAGGGTGTTCGGCTGCGCAGGACATCCTGCGGTAGGCTCTGGGTTCCGCGTTTGCCCGCTCATCGCAATCAGCGAAGAGCCTGAAAGCAAAGCACAAACAGAAAAACGCAAAGCCGGCGGGAGGTGCATGCAGAGTAGACTCGAAAAAAGCTGTAAGGGGTGCGTTAAAAACTCAAAAGGTCCCCAACGTAACCACCCTGTTTTCTTCAGTGCCTCATCGCCAGGATGGGAAAAACCTCTCGACTTATTTCCAACCACAGTCCCGCAGGGACTAGTCATCCTTTGAAATCCAACCCAGGACTGTCGTCCTGGGCTAAGTTCAGCCGTCCCCGTTCGACAAGCTCAGGGCAGGCTCTGCGGGACTACCATCCAGGGTATTAAGCGCCGACAGGCTCAGCCAAACGAGGCGCCGCGCCCGGGCTGTCCACCGTGACCGTTACCGGATCGAGGAAAGGCATGGCCGCGCGCAACTTGCTGCCCACTTCCTCAATGGAGTGCGCCGCTTCCTTGCTCCGCATCTGGTCAAACTGCTTCCGGCCAGTCTCGTTCTCCTTGATCCAATTTTTGGCAAACGTCCCATCCTGAATTTCGGTCAGGATCTTCTTCATCTCCGCCCGGGTGGCATCCGTCACCAAGCGCGGTCCGGCGGTGTAGTCGCCATATTCCGCTGTGTCGGAAATGGAGTAGCGCATGTAAGCCAACCCACCCCGATACATCAGGTCGACAATCAGTTTCAGCTCGTGGAGACACTCGAAGTAGGCCACTTCTGGCTGGTAACCGGCGTTCACCAGGGTTTCGAAGCCCGCCTTCACTAACGCGCTTACCCCGCCGCACAAAACCGTCTGCTCGCCGAATAGGTCGGTTTCGGTCTCTTCGGTAAAGGTGGTCTCGATCACTCCGGCGCGTGTGCTGCCGATGGCCTTGGCGTAAGACAGGGCCAGGGCATGAGCCTTACCCGATGCGTCCTGCTGTACCGCGATCAGGGCCGGCACGCCGCCCCCCTCGGTAAATACTTCGCGTACCCGGTGTCCGGGAGCCTTGGGAGCGACCATGCTCACATCAATGTCTTTGTTGGGAACGATGGTGCCGTAACGGATATTGAATCCGTGCGCGAACATCAGCGTCTTCCCCTTGCCCATGTGAGGAGCAATTTGCTCGTTGTAAATCGCTGCCTGCGAAGTATCGGGGGCGAGGATCATGACGACGTCCGCCCACTTGGCGGCATCGCCCACGGAGAGCACTTCGAGGCCGGCACTCTTGGCCTTTTTGATCGACCGGCTGGTGGCCGGCAAACCGACGCGCACGTCGACGCCCGAGTCCTTCAGATTCAGCGAGTGGGCATGGCCCTGGGAGCCATAGCCGACAATGGCTACTTTTTTTCCCTGGATCAGCGAAAGGTCGGCATCCTGGTCGTGATAAGTCTTGGTCATTAAACTTTCCTTTGTGTGCAGATATAGTTACGTTTGTTGATGAGGCAGGCCGCTATCGTCGGGGAGGGTGTCCTCTTCCTCCGGCAGCGCATCCGCCATTGGCACGCCTATCGCGCCATTTTGTGATTCGACATCGCCCAGGGCCTCAAGTACGCGGCTGGTATGGTGCCCGCGACGCATCACCATGCGCCCGGTGCGGGAAATTTCCAGTACACGGTCTTCATTCTCGTTCAGCACCTGCAGCAGTCCTTCGATCTTGCTCTCGCTGCCGGTGATTTCGATCATCAGCGATCCCGGCGCGAGGTCGACCACGCGCGCGCGGAACACGTTGACCAGTTCGAAGATGTGCGACCGGGTCTTGGGTGTAGTCGCTACCTTGATCAACGCCAGCTCGCGGTTGACCGAGGAGAAGCGGCCCACGTCATCCACCTGGATCACATTCTCCAGCTTGTAGAGCGACGCCATGATGCGGTGGCCGGCAGCCGGAGGAGCATCGGCTACCAGGGTCATGCGCGAGATGTTCGGGCGTTCCGACCCCCCCACGGTGACCGAGGAGATATTGATGTTCAACCGGCGGAACAACGACGCTACGCGGGTGAGTACGCCCGGCTTGTCTTCCACGTAGGCGACGAATGTGTGCTGCATGGAAACCTTTCTAGACGTCCGACGCCGTTTCGATCAATGGATTGTTGGACGGCCGAAGGATCATCTCGTGCAGTGCAGCTCCGGGCACGATCATCGGGTAGACGGTATCTTCCTGCTCCACCATGAAATTGATCAGGAAGGGGCCCTTGTGGGTACGTGCCGCTTCGACGGTCTTCATAACCTCGGAACGCTTGGTCACAGCCGCCGCCCGGATGCCGAAAGCCTCGGCCAGCTTGACGAAATCCGGCGAGAAGATCGGAGAGCATTCGTAGTTCTTTTCGTAAAACGTTTCTTGCCACTGGCGGATCATGCCCAGGTAACCGTTGTTGATGATGGCGATGTTAATATCCAACTTCTCCTGGACGATGGTCGCCAGCTCGGGGCTGGTCATCTGGAACCCCCCATCCCCGGCGATGGCCCACACTTCCTTACCCGGGCACGCCACTTTGGCGCCGATCGCCGCAGGCAGGGCGAAGCCCATGGTGCCCAACCCGCCCGAGGTAATCAGAGAGCGCGGCTGCTCGTGCTTGTAGTACTGCGCTTCCCACATCTGGTGCTGGCCTACATCGGTCGTGATCACAGCGCCGCCCGATGTTGCATGCCAGAGATCGTTGATCACGTGCGCGGCATACAGGTGACCGGTGTCAGGCAAATTCTGGATATCACGGACAGCCGCGTGCCCTTTCATGCGGTCGATGGCATGCAGCCATGCCGCTCCGTCACGGGTACGAATCCGCGGCAAAAGCTGGTCCAGGACCGTCGCCAGATCGCCGATTAACGCCACCTGCACGGCGACGTTTTTGTTGATCTCCGAAGGATCGATGTCGATGTGGATCTTTTTCGCATTGGGTGCGTAGGTCGCGAGCGATCCAGTAACCCGGTCGTCGAAGCGCATGCCGCACGCAATCAATAGATCGGCTTCCTGAATGGAATGGTTGACCCACGACTCACCGTGCATGCCCATCATGCCCAGGTTGAGCTTGTGGGAAGCAGGGAAGCTGCCCAGTCCAAGCAAGGTGCAGGCCACGGGAATTTGCGCCCGTTCGGCCAGCGCGCGCACCTGGCTCATCGCACCCGACTGGATAATGCCGTGCCCGGCAAGAATCAAGGGGCGCTTCGCGTTGAGGATCAGCTCTGCCGCCTCAGCAATGCTTTGCTCGACCACACTGAGCATCGGGTGAGTGCCGATTTTCACCGGCGCAGCCGCGGCAAAATCAAACTCCGCCGTGGCCTGCTGCGCGTCTTTCGTGATGTCGACCAGCACCGGCCCAGGGCGGCCCGACTTAGCGACACGGAAGGCATCGCGCAGCACGGGTGCTATATCTTCGGCACGCGTGACGACGTAGTTATGCTTGGTCACCGGGAGCGTGATGCCGGTGATGTCCACTTCCTGGAACGCGTCGGTGCCCAGTACCTTGCTTCCCACCTGGCCGGTGATACACACAAGCGGAATCGAATCCAGCATCGCGGTGGCAATGCCTGTCACCATGTTGGTAGCGCCTGGGCCTGAGGTAGCAATGGCCACGCCGACGCGGCCAGATGCCCGTGCATAACCGTCGGCCATGTGGACCGCACTCTGCTCATGGCGCACCAGGATGTGACGGATGGGAAACTTGCGCAACGCATCGTACGCCGGCAAGATCGCTCCGCCGGGGTAGCCGAAAACCTCGCGCACTCCTTCTCCTTCGAGCGTTGCCCAGATGATTTCCGCCCCGGTGAGCCGGGTGTGTTCATGTGTGCTCATATAGCTCCTTGGGTGATAGCTGCATTCGCCGGCCTCGGCGCTAACCAGAATGCCTTGTCATGTTGTTGCTCGAATTTCTCCAGCGCTCCGCCATGTTTGAGCGACAACCCAATGTCGTCCAGGCCCAGCAGCAGGCACTCGCGACGGAAAGGGTCGGTGGAGAAGGGAAGCGAGAGACCATGTTCATCGTGCAGCTTCTCGTCCTCAAGCGAAACCGTGAGCTTGTAACCTGGAATGGTCGCGGCACGCTGCATCAGCGTCTGCACCTGTTCCTCAGGCAGAGTGATCAGCAGGATGCCGTTCTTGCCCGCGTTGGAATGAAAAATGTCGGCGAAGGAAGACGCGATCACGCAACGAAAGCCGTAGTCAGAAAGAGCCCACGCGGCATGTTCGCGCGAAGATCCACAGCCGAAGTTCTTTCCCGCGACCAGAATTTCCGCATCCTTGTAGTGCGGATGATTCAGAACGAAATCCGGATGCGGTGCGCCGGCATCCGGCCCTTCCTGAATGCGCCGCCAATCGTAGAAAAGAAATTCGCCATAGCCGGTGCGTTCGATCCGCTTAAGGAACTGCTTGGGGATGATCTGATCGGTGTCGACATTCTCGCGATCGAGGGGCGCGACCACGCCCGTGTGTTTGCGAAATGGCTTCATTGGAGAGACTCCACTGTTTGCGCTGCAACCGGGTTGAACTGCCATTTGCGGACATCGGTAAAGTGGCCGGAGACTGCGGCTGCCGCGGCCATCATCGGGCTTACCAGGTGGGTGCGCCCACCGCGGCCCTGACGTCCTTCGAAGTTACGATTGCTGGTGGAAGCGCAGCGCTCGCCGGGGGCGAGAATATCCGGGTTCATGCCCAGGCACATGGAGCAGCCGGGCTCGCGCCAGTCAAAACCAGCCGCGCGAAAAACCTCATCCAGCCCTTCTTCTTCCGCTTGCTTCTTCACCTGCTGCGATCCGGGAACCACCATCGCCCGCACTTGCGGATGAACGTGGTATCCGCTCACCACCTTGGCCGCGGAGCGAAGATCTTCAATGCGGGCGTTGGTGCAGGATCCGATAAAGACGCGATCGATCGCCAGCTCTTCGATGGCCTTGCCTGGTTCCAGTGCCATGTATTCGAGCGCGCGCTCCCAGGCACGGCGTTCCGCCGGAGAATGGCTGGAGGCCGGATCGGGCACACGGTCCGTGACCGGTACCACCATCCCGGGACTGGTACCCCAAGTGACGAAAGGCGCGAGGTCTTCCGCGTGCAGCACCAGCTCGCGGTCGAACTTGGCGCCGGGATCACTGGCCAGTGACATCCATTCGGCCACTGCACGGTCCCAGTCGGCGCCGGTGGGGCTGAAGCGCCGTCCCTTGAGATAGCGGAAGGTGGTTTCGTCAGGAGCAATCATGCCCGCTCGCGCGCCGGCCTCAATGCTCATGTTGCACAAGGTCATGCGACCTTCCATGGAGAGCGCGCGGATAGCTTCGCCCGCGTACTCGATCACGCAGCCGCTGGCCCCATCGGTCCCTATGTGGCCAATGATGCCCAGGGCAATATCTTTTGCCGTCACCGCTGGGCCGAGCTTGCCATCCACTGTGATGCGGAAGGTCTTTGGCAGTGATTGCGGCAGGCACTGCGTGGCTAGAACGTGTTCCACTTCCGAAGTCCCGATGCCGAACGCCAGTGCGCCAAACGCTCCATGAGTGCTGGTGTGGCTGTCGCCGCAGACGATAGTCATGCCCGGTTTGGTCACGCCCAACTCCGGGCCGATGACATGCACGATCCCTTGCTCCGGTGATTGAACGTCGTAGAGAGGAATCCCGAACTCGGCGCAGTTGGCCCTTAGGGCGTCCATCTGCTTGGCCGCGATCGCATCTTCGATGATGAGCCGGTTGGCGGTCGTGGGTACGTTGTGATCCACAGTTGCCACCGCCCGGTCCGGACGCCGCACCGTCCGGCCTGCCAGGCGAAGCCCTTCAAACGCCTGCGGTGAAGTCACTTCATGCAACAGGTGCAAGTCGATATAGAGCAGCGAAGGCTCGCCTTCGGGAGCCACGACCACATGCGATTCCCAAACCTTTTCAAACAGTGTTTTCGGACCAAGCGACATAGCTTTTTCCCTTTGCTTCTTTCCTACCGTTGGAAACCAGAATTTCTCCCGACCACAACACTCGACCGAACAGTCTTTCGGACCAATCAGCTCTAAACCGCGTGCAACGCCTGCCGGCGATCAATCAATTCGTTGAGAGTCTGGTGGACCAACCTTCCCATCTCTTGGGTGGATACATGCTGACCAGGCTGCCCCTCGCGCAACAGATCAGCCGTGCGATAACCCTGTTCCAGAACCTTCCGCACCGCCAACTCCACAGCCTGAGCATCATTTTCCAAATTCGCCGAATGACGTAGCAGCATAGCGGCCGTGAGAATCGCGCCCAGCGGATTAGCAATCCCTTTGCCCGCGATGTCGGGCGCCGAGCCGTGTACCGGC
The DNA here is from genome assembly GCA_963745725.1 of uncultured Acidobacteriaceae bacterium. Taxonomy (GTDB): domain Bacteria; phylum Acidobacteriota; class Terriglobia; order Terriglobales; family Acidobacteriaceae; genus PALSA-350. The sequence continues at coordinate 691,336 of CAVUYJ010000007.1, read as the reverse complement.
TCATAGAGGTTGACCGCCCCACCGATGGTCGCCGAGGGCAGCATGCCCAGCGAACCCGTGATCACCGCGGCTTCATCGCTAAGAATGTCGCCAAACAAATTCTCCGTGAGCACCACATCGAAGTTCCGCGGAGTATTCATCAGGTGCATGGCGCAGGCGTCGACATAATGGTGCTCGAGAGCGATCCCCGGATATTGCTGGGCGATCTCGATCACCGTTGCGCGCCACAGCTGTGACACTTCGAGCACATTGGCCTTATCCACCGACGTAACTTTCTTGCGCCGCTGCCCTGCCAGATCGAAGGCTACCCGCGCCACCCGGATCACCTCGTCACGCGTGTAGCGCATGGTGTTCCATGCCGCTCCGCTCTCGCGGTCCCAGGCTCGCGGTTCGCCAAAATAAAGGCCCCCCAATAGCTCACGGACGAAAAGAATATCCGCCCCATCGGTTACCTCGGGACGCAGCGGCGAATTGGCGGACAAAGCCTTGTAAGCAAACGAGGGACGCAGATTAGCGAACCCTCCCAGCGCTTGCCGAAGCTGCAACAGGCCGGCTTCCGGGCGGCGATCCGGAGGCAGGGCATTGAATTCGTTGCTTCCCACAGCCCCCAGCAGCACGGCGTCACTTTCGAGGGCTGCGTCGAGCGTGGCTGCGGGCAGAGGCGTGCCTGCCTGGCGAATGGCTTGGCCTCCGATGGGCATCTCGGTGAACTGGAAGTCATACCCGCCGAACTCCGCCACCGAGGTCAGGATGCGAACCGCTTCGCGGGTGACTTCGGGGCCAATCCCATCTCCGGCGCCGACCAGAACTTTCAATTTCATGCGTGACCTACCTCGCGTTCAGATCTGTAACTCCGCTTCCGGCAACATGGCATCAGCCGGGCGGTGGTGCGCTGGGAGCAGGGAGAGAAGGTCCTGGTCGAAAATAGCTTTTCTCCGGTCGGCCAGTTCCGTAAACCGGTGATAGACCGCGTCCAGATCAGCGGTATCGAGGGCATATCCGAGCTCCTTGAGCCGGTGCGCCAACGCCCGCCGGCCAGAGTGCTTGCCCAGCACCATGCGGTTGGCGGGTACACCCACAGAAGCGGGAGTCATGATCTCGTAGGTCAGCGGGTGTGCCAGCATGCCGTGTTGATGAATGCCGGCTTCGTGGGCGAAGGCATTGCTGCCCACCACAGCCTTGTTCGGAGCGGGGGTAAAGCTGATCACTTCAGAAAGCAGCTGGCTGGTGGGGTAAAGCTGCTCCGTAACCAGGCCGTGCGAGTAGGGAAACTTGTCCGGGCGCACCAGCATGGCGGCGGCCACTTCTTCCAGGGCCGCATTGCCGGCCCGTTCCCCGATGCCGTTGATGGCGCACTCGATCTGCCGCGCGCCTCCTTCCAGCGCCGCCAGGCTGTTGGCGACCGCCATGCCCAGATCGTCGTGGCAGTGAGCGGAAAGCGTGATCCCAGCGACTTGTGGAACCCGTTCCCGCAGCATACGGAAGATTGCGCCGTACTCGTTGGGAACGCAGTAGCCTACCGTGTCCGGCAGATTGATCACCGTCGCTCCGGCTTCGATGGCCACCGTCACCACATTGCACAGAAAATCAGGGTCTGAGCGCGACGCATCCTCGGGAGAGAACTCCACGTCGTCCACATAGGTGCGCGCCAGGCGAACCGCGTTCTCTACCTGGTGCAGGGCCTCCGCCCGTGTAATCTTCAGCTTGTGTTCCAGGTGAATGTCCGAGCTGGCCAGGAATATATGGATGCGGGACCGGTCCGCTCCTTCCAGTGATCTCGCGGCCGCCTCAATATCCTCCCGGCGGGTACGGGCCAGGGAAGCGATGCGTGGGCCGCGGACTTCGCGGCAAATGCTGCTGATCGCGGCCAGGTCGCCGGGGGAAGCAATCGCAAAGCCGGCTTCGATGATATCGACGCCCAGGGCTTCGAGGGCATGCGCCATACGCAGCTTTTCCGGGATGGTCATGCTGCAGCCCGGGGACTGTTCGCCATCACGCAATGTGGTGTCGAAGAAGAACACTCGATCGCGAACTTGATTCTTGCTCATCGAGGCGCCACCCTCCACTAACTCTCCAATTATTGTCGCGGATCTGGTTCCATAGATCAAATTTATAATTCTTCTCGAAAACATAAATTATACTTATATTTAGGCAGATAACTTGGCTTGCACGCGAGTGGGGCTTATGGATATTCATCAGTTGGAGACGTTTCTCGCGGTCGTCGAAGAGAAGGGATTCTCCCGCGCCGCCAAGCGGTTGCACCGCACCCAGCCTGCGATCAGCCAGGTCGTTCGCAAGCTTGAGGACGATCTCGGCGAAGTACTTTTCGAGCGCAGCGCCCGGGACGGAACCCTGACGGCCGCGGGCGAAGTCCTGCGCGACTACGCGCAGAGAATGTTGACTTTGCGGACAGAGGCCACGAGCGCGATGGAAGAGCTTAAATCGCTCGATCGCGGCCGCCTGCTGATCGCAGCCAACGAATATACGTGTCTCTACCTGCTTCCAATTCTGGACCGTTTTCGGCGTCTCTGCCCGCAGATTGGGGTGAGCATACAGCGCTCGCTGGCCAGCAGAATTCCTGACGAACTCCTGCAGCGAACGGTAGAAATCGGTATCCTCTCTTTCCGCCCTGAAGGAGATCTTTTCAAGTCCATCGCGGTTTACACCGACGAGCTCGCCCTGGTGGTCAACCCCGATCATCCTTTGGCGCGCGAGAAGGGAATAACCATTGAAGATCTGGGCGCGGAGAGTTTCATTGCCCACAATGTGCCTTCACCGTTGCGCCGGCAGGTGGTTTCGGCTTTTGAGAAGCATAAAACCCCGCTGAATATGGGGATGGAGCTGCCCAGTCTGGAAGCTGTCAAACGCTTTGTGGCCATGGGCAACGGAGTGGCCCTGGTTCCCGGGCTGACGGTGGGTCGCGAGCTGGCCAGCGGAGAATTGGTCCAAGTGCCGGTCGAAGCGCTGCGATTTGAACGTCACCTGCGCCTGGTGCACCGTAAGCAGGCCAACCTGTCGCATGCGGCCCTGGCGTTTCTCAAGGTGGTGCGTTCGCTGTCGCTGGAGCGTGGCTCGCCCTATGAGTTTCGTGTCGAACGGGCCGGTTGACGTGCGTGCACTTGCTGGGCGCAGGTACAATTGCCAAAGTGGATCACGGATTTCGGATGCGCGCAGGCGAGAGGTTCAGGAACGAATGAAGAAAACGCTGTTGTTATTTCTGCTACTGCCCTTTCTGGCAGTGGCGAGTCAGGCCCAGGAAAGCCGTCAAGATGTGAGCATAAGCGCAACCGGCATCTTTCCCCCGTTTATCACCGGCAATGATGTTCAGCAGACCGGTACCTATGGATTAGGCGGCCTCGTCAGCTACCGCTACATGCTGACTCCGAGGAGCGGGCTCGAGCTCAACTACCAGTACGCCCAGAACGCGCAGAAGTATTACACCAGCTTCAACAACGTGAGAGTGCATGACCGGATGCAGGAATTTTCCGGCGCCTACGTGCTCAACGCCAATTTCAAGAACTGGAATCCGTTTCTCGAGGGTGGGCCGGCGGCCTTTATCTTTTCCCCGCTCGACGATGCCAGCACCACGCAGATCGACGTGAAGCAGCAAACCATCCTGGGCGCGGTTTACGGCGCAGGAGTCGCTTATGAGCTCAGCCCCAGCTGGGACATCCGGGCGGAGTACCGCGGGCTGCTCATGAAGACCCCAAATTTCGGCCTGGAACCGCAAAAGACCGGCCGCTTCTACAACGTCTACAACCCAGTGATCGGCATCGCCTACCACTTCTAGAAAAACTCTCGGGCCCGTGTGGCACGGCTTTCAGCCGTGCCACACTCATTTGGGCAACGGAAAAAAAACGAAAAGCATTTCCACTAAGGGTCCGCGGAACTGCAGATCCCTCGGCTTCGCTCCTAATGACACAGCGGGAGCGTACGATCGGTTTAGTGCCGCGCCTACGGCGCTCGGATCCTCTTCCAGATTTCCCAGCCCTTCCGGGCTGGGCTGACGTTTGGCGGTCGGCCCTCCGGGCCTTGCATCTACAGCGATCTTGCCGTGTCATTTCTCCCTCGACTTGCCGCAGGCAAGTCAGCTGCTCGGGATGACAAAGGAAAGGGTGACGATTCCGTGGAAAGTGGTTGCGGGGGCAGATAGCGCTTTCGTCATCTGGGTGAAAACGCCTCGGTCCAGCAATCACTCTCTCCGGAGCCGTTGCCCTTTCCTTTGTCATCCCGTCGATAGCCGAGGGATCTGCTGTTCCGCGGACCCTTAGTGGAAATGTTTTTCTAGAGAGCGCAGCGTAGTAGAGAGAGCCGCGGTTCCTCCTGATGGGAAAACGGCTCTTGACGAAGGGCACGGCTTCAGCCGTGCCTAAACAGCCTAGTCTGATCTTTTCCCCCTCACTAGAAGATTCGGTAAGCGATCCCGCTGCTGAATCCGTCCGGACTCAGAGAACTGTTCTGAAAGTTAAACCAGTGCTGATATTCGTATTCGATCGCGCGCACCGTGAAGCGGTGAAAGTGAATATCCAACCCCGCTGCCGGCGCGATTAAGAAATACCCGCCATGCCCATAACTAAAGGGAAAATTCATTTGGCCATTGCCAATCATGAATTTCCCATACGGTTCGTAGCGACGAAAGCGCCACCGGTATCTCGGCCCAATGTTGTAGTTGTCCTGGTGTACGGAATAAGTCTGACTAAAGCGGAGAAAGCGCACCTCGCCTTCCGCTCCGAGGTGGTTCCGCAAGTTTAGATCGAGAAAGCCGCCGATCCCATAGAGACGGTTGGGGCCGTAGTCGGGGCTGAAGTCAGAGATGAATCCGCCTCCCACTAAGTGGGCACCTCCCCGGCCGGCAGCGATGACTTGGGAGTGGAGGGAAGAACTCGACCATAAGAAAAGAAGGAGGGAGAGAAAACTTGCTAGCCGATACCTTTTATTCATGCGCACCACGCAGAGGGTTCCCCTGAAAAATCAGAGGCGGGGTAGCTGTAAGTCTACCCCGCCTCTGTCCTGCGTTACTTCGAAGATATACCCTTGGTAACCTCTCTAGTAGCGGTTTACTGAGGGCTCGGTTGTGTTGCCGACGCCTGGGCCGGAGCTGCGCTCTGCTGCGTATCGACCGCCGGAGGAGCAGCAGTGTCTGCTGATCCGGCTGCCGGCGTAGGAGCTGCTGTGACCGGTGGCGCGTAACGGATTAGGCGGAAGAAGACCGGAGTTACCTCGAAGGGCATCTTGTCCCGCGCGTTCATGATGGGAGGGATCCTCGCGTTCAAGCGAATGACCTTGTCATCCCAGGCATCGATCTTCAGGTTGCTGCCCAAGGGCAGGGCCGCGATTTGATCGAGTTTGTTGATATCGAGCTTCGGTGCCTTGGGCATCAGGCCGTTTAGCCAGGGCTCGCCGGTGGGGCGCAGCAGCGAATCTCCCAGTCTCGGTGTATTGAGCGCCGTGAGTTGCTTCGAGCGCGCATCCAGTTGGTTGAAGAACAAGCCCGGCTGAGAGAGCTGGTTGGCATAAACAGAGTGGTTCAACAGATCTAGCGCCTTCTTGGCAGCCAGTTCGTTGTCTGCATCCGAGTGCGACATGTGGATGCGCTCAAAGGTCGCTTCATCCGGGAACAGGAGGCGATCGTTGAAGGCGTAACGGGTGTCGATGTGGTGGCCCAGGACGATGTGCGCCAGCTGGAAGGAAAGAACCGCTGCCAGATCCGCCTCGGTCGGCAGAACGTCGATCAAGCCCTTGCTGAGGATGATGGTGTTGCCGACTGCGAGCGACTCGAGCGGCGCAGTCAACAGGACACGGCAGTGGATCGCATCAGAGATCTGAATGTTGTTGCCGATGACAATGTTGTTAGCAACCTGCTCCAGGATCTTATCGAAGTCGCTGGGAGGAGCCAGCAGGCCGGCCTGCACCAGGCGATCGAGGACGTTCTCCTCGGCCTGGGAAATCCATTGCCGCTGAGCTTGCAACGGGCTGAGATCCTGGTTGGCATCACTCTGGTCCTGAACGTCGTCGATCTTCACCGACTCGTTGTCAGACTCGTGGGTGGGCAGCTTCAGGCTATAGCCCCAGATATAAGTCTGGGCCTTGAAAGATACCGGGTGCTCTGAGCTCTTCTGCGTCTCTTCGACATATACGCCGACGGGCAGCCAGAGGCCAGGCTGCAGGTTTTCGCGCCAGCTGTCAAAGTGGAAGTAGCTGGAGCTGTCGTCATCCTGGTTGCCACCGGTATAAGTGCCATTGAAGCGGACGATGTTTCCACCCTGGTCTTCAACCCAGATACGGCCAGTGAAGCGACCGCTGCCGGTGCCGGGCTTGGGGTGCACGTCGAACACCAGCGTGCGCACTGCGCCGAGGAAATCGCGGCGGACGTAGCTGAAGTCATAGTGCTGTTGGTCAAACGAGATCGGGTCCAGGAACATCATCTCCATGAAGCCGGCGGAGATGTATTGCATCTTGAACGCCTTGGTCAGACCCGATACATACTTCATCGAGCCCTTGAACAGACCCTTGCTGTTGCCCTGCTCGGAGTAGGACGTGTCGCTGATCGACTTGCCGAAATCTACTCGGCCAAGAAGATACTGATCCGATTCCGGCACTGCGTACAGAACCTGGTCGGGCCGCATATTTTGGATATAGGTCTGCACCAGCGGAGAGTGCTTCTGGATCTGCTTGATGGTGACCTTTTCGGCCGCAATCGCTTTCTGCACCAGCGCGCTCTGTTCCGGCGACAGGGCCATTGGGGGCTGATACTTGGTTTTGGCCTGAGCTGCAGACGCGGTCAGCGTAAGCAGCAGACTGGTAATCCAAACTCGACGCAGGGTCATTTCCTGGCTCCTGTAACCTTTTAACGATTTCGAACTTCGAAGAATTCCTAGTGCTTTGAATTCGTAGAACCTGGGCAATCGCTGGCTAAGCCAGCTGGAAGGTCACGTGAATTAAGGTCGTGTGATCTACCGGATGCCCGTCTTTTTCCGCAGGCTTGAACCGGATTTGTTCGGCAACGCGCTTTGCCGCCTCATCCAGACCATGCCCTAGGCCGTTCACTACACGCAATACCTCTACCTGGCCACTCGCCAGGAAACGCACCTGTAAAGTAACCTCACCCTGAATGCGCAACTGAGCAGCTTCCGGGGTGTACTGAGGATGCGGCTCTGAAATCACAACCGGCGGAACAAAGGCCGGTTCCGACGTCTTGATCGCCACCTGGGTGGGAGCTGGGCCGGCATTGTTGGCGAAGCCCGCCGACGCCACCGTGCCTGTGCCACCTGGTTTGCCTGTTCCACCGACTACGCCGTTGGCGAAGCCGGCCGAGGCCACCTTGCCCATGTCGTGTCCGCCAGGAACGCCGTTGGCGACGCCGGCGCCGAAGGAAGTGCCTGAAACCGCACCTTTACGAGCCGCGCCCGCGCCCGTAGCGGCACCAGGAGCACTGTTGAAGTTACCCACCGCCACCAGTGCTGACTTGGTGGAGTTGGGATTGGGCTTGGCGCCGATTGGATCGCCAAAACCACCGGCCTTTACGTCCGGCTTGACCTGATTGTTCGCTGTCTCCGTAGGCTTCGGGCTGGAAAACAAACCGACCTTCGGCTGCGGCGGAGGCGCGACCGCCTTCGGCGGCGCCGGTGGTAGCTTCGGCGCATCCGGCTGCTTCAGCTCAACCGGCTTGGGAATCTCAGGCGGCGGCTGGATCTTCGGTATCGTAATCTTGGGTGGGGTTAGCTTGACCACCTCGGGTTGAGGCGGAGCAAACACCTTTACCTTGGGCACCACAATCTTCGGTGGTGGCGGAACTTCCTGAGGAAAGATCAGGGTCTCGTTATACTTTTGCTTCTCGACTTTATGGATGGCTGCGGTGAACAGGACCAGCAAGGACATAATGATTATGTTCGTAACCATGCTGGCCCCGAAGGAGCCCCAACGGCCTTCCGGTTCGGGGAGGAGTCCGAAGTTATCGCGATTTAAAAGATCTTTCGGCATAATTGAAATTTCCTAATTCTCTCTAGTCGTAAGGTGATGTGCGAGCCACCGGGGTGATCAAAACGCAGCTAAAACACTCGTACATTCAAACTGACGCACGCCCGAGACCAATGCTTCAATATCCCCGAGCTCCTGCCGAGAAACCTGCAGCCATTATCGACTTTCGCGCCGTCATAATCTCGGTACCAAAGTACTTGCGGATAAGCTCACGATAGACGAGATCTCGCGAGGATGCAGTAACCCAAAGGTGGAGCGGTTGGGAACAGAAGTGTATGGGTAAGGTATGACGAGAGCCATAGCGTTTCAATCCCAGCTCCGGGGGCAGACCCAAAGCTTGTAAAACCCTTGTTGGTGGCGCCTCTGTGAATTCCATCAGCGTCGCCCATAAACCCCACAATGTGACTCGCAGCGAAGACTTTTCGTTGCTCGGTCACTCGGCCTTTTAAAGGCTTCTGCTCTAAGAGTACAAGAAGGGAATGTGAAGGCGTGAAGATTCTGATAACGGGTGGGGCCGGTTATATCGGCGGAACGGTGACTCAGCTCCTGTTAGACCGCGGCCATACCGTAGTGGTGTACGACAATCTGTGCCATGCCCAGCGCTCCATGGTGCCTGCAGGGGCTACCTTCATTGAGGGCGATGTTGCTGACACTAAAAGGCTTGATGGGCTGTTTGCCGATGGCTCCTTTGCCGGCGTGATGCATTTTGCCGCGCTCATCGAGGCCGGAGACAGCATGCGCGTACCCGAAGTTTATTTTCGGAACAACACAGCGGCGACCCTAAGTCTGCTGGAGGCCGCCGTAAAGAATAATTTACGGAAATTCGTTTTTTCCTCCACAGCCGCAGTGTACGGGGAACCGGTGAGCACTCCCATCAGAGAGGACGCCGCCTTGATTCCCACCAATCCTTATGGCGAATCGAAGCTGATGGTGGAGCAAATGCTTGCCTGGATGCACCGAATTCACGGCATGCGCTATGCCAGCTTGCGCTATTTCAATGTCGCGGGCGCCATTCCGGGTCGCGGAGAAGCCCATGAGCCGGAATCTCACCTGATCCCCCTCATTCTCGACGTGGCTCTGGGCCGCCGCAAAAATATCAAAATCTTCGGCCAGGACTATCCCACCCCCGACGGCACCGCGGTTCGCGACTACATTCATGTGCAGGATCTGGCGGAAGCTCATCTATTGGCGTTCGAGGCCCTCGATCAGCGCCCTCGCATGATCTACAACCTCGGTAATGGCCAGGGCTTTACGGTGCGCCAGGTCGTCGAGTCCGCCCGCCGCGTCACCGGGCACCCGATTCCTACCGAGGAGTTACCTCGTCGCGCTGGCGACCCTGCGGTTTTGATTGCCAGCTCGGCAAAAATCGAGACCGAACTCGGTTGGAAACCCAAATTTGCCCACCTCGACGACATCCTGCGCAGCGCCTGGGAATGGCATCAGCAGCGCTACCAACGCGCATCTGCCTGAGTACAATGCTCAAGGGCGATCCTGATGCACATTGAGCACGCGATCCCGGGCCTATATCGTAACCATCATTGAGTACGAAAGAGGAGTAGAAGCAATGGAATCCGGCACCACCCTTCCCAATCTGGATTCGATCCTGCGCGAACACAGAGTCTTTCCCCCTCCCGCCGAGTTTGCTGCGCAGGCGCACGTCAAGAGTCTCGAAGAGTATGAGACGCAGTATCGCCGTTCCATTCAGGATCCCGAAAGCTTCTGGGCAGAGATCGCAAGGGAACTTCACTGGTTCACCCCGTGGACCCGCGTGCTTGACTGGCAACCCCCTACGGCCAGGTGGTTTGTGGGCGGCAAAACCAATTTGTGCTACAACTGCGTCGATCGTCACGCGCTGGGCGACAGGAAGGACAAAGTCGCCATTTTGTGGGAAGGCGAGCCGGGCGAGATCCGCACCCTGACCTACGGCGAACTTTATCTCGAGGTTCAGAGATTCGCCAATGTACTGAAAGGGCTCGGCGTCCGCAAGGGTGACCGGGTCGCTGTGTATATGGGCATGACCCCGGAGTTGGCCATTGCCCTTCTCGCCTGCGCGCGCATTGGCGCCATCCATTCTGTGATCTTTGGCGGATTTGCTTCCAACGCCCTGGTCGACCGTATCAACGACGCCTCCTGCGTTGCGGTGATTACCCAGGATGGCTCGTATCGTCGTGGGCAGGAAGTGCGGCTCAAGCCCATTGTGGACGAGGCCCTGAAGAACTGCTCCACGGTAAAGCATGTGGTCGTTTATCGCCGCACCGGTTCGGAAGTCAACATGAAGCCGGGACGCGATCAATGGTGGCAGGACCTGGTCGCCAAGGCGCCGGCGGAGTGTCCGGCCGAGCCGCTCGACGCGGAAGATCCGCTGTACATCCTTTACACGTCGGGGACCACGGGGAAGCCCAAAGGCCTGGTGCACACCACGGGCGGTTATTCGGTGCAGACCTACCTCACCAGCAAACTGATCTTCGATCTCAAGCCGAACGATGTCTATTGGTGCACAGCCGACATTGGCTGGGTCACCGGACACTCCTATGTCGTCTACGGCGCCCTGCAGAACGGCGTCACCACGCTGATGTACGAGGGTGCGCCCAATTATCCCGAGCCGGATCGCTTATGGAAGATGGTCGATGACCATAAAGTAACTGTTTTCTACACCGCGCCGACAGCCATCCGCGCCTGCATCAAGTGGGGCGATCAGTATCCCTTACGGCACTCGCTCCGCAGCCTGCGTTTGCTGGGAACGGTAGGCGAGCCGATCAATCCCGAGGCGTGGATCTGGTATCGCGAGATGATCGGCAAAGGACGCTGCCCGATCGTCGACACCTGGTGGCAAACGGAGACGGGAGCCATCATGCTCGCGCCTATGCCCGGCGCCGTTCCTACCAAGCCCGGTTCTGCCACGCGCCCGTTCTTCGGCATCGAGCCCGCGATTGTCGATCGCGAAGGAGAAACCGTCCCTGCCGGCAGCGGCGGACTGCTGGTGATCCGCAGGCCCTGGCCCTCCATGGCGCGCACCATATTTAATGACCCCGATCGCTACGCCAAGACCTACTGGTCGGAAATTCCCGGCTGCTACTTCAGCGGCGACGGAGCCCGGGTAGATCAGGATGGCGATTACTGGTTGATGGGGCGGGTCGATGACGTCATCAACGTAAGCGGACACCGCTTGGGCACCATGGAAGTGGAATCCGCGCTGGTGGCACACCCCAAGGTGGCGGAGGCTGCCGTCGTCGGTCGCCCGCACGACTTAAAAGGGCAGGCCATCGCCGCTTTTGTTTCGCTCGAAAGCAGTCATGAGCCGTCGCCGCAACTCAAAGAAGAACTGCGCGAATGGGTAGCCAAAGAAATTGGCTCGCTGGCTCGTCCGGATGACATCCGTTTCACCCAGGCGCTGCCCAAAACGCGCAGTGGAAAAATCATGCGCCGCTTACTACGGGAGCTAGCCACCAATGGAGAAATCAAAGGCGACACCACCACCCTCGAAGACTTCACCGTCATCGCACAACTGCGCGGCTCAGAAGAATGAAGGCGGCTTAGGATTACCCTCGATAGGTAACAAATGCCGGGTGCCCCACATCTCGCTCGTTTTTCGCGAGATGTGGGATACCCGGCATTTGTTTACAGGAAGTAGTTCAAACGGCTCAGCTTTGACTGGCTTCTGTCTCCGACTCCGGCGCCGGCGCCGAGGCTTCAGTCTCAGATTCGTCCTTAGGCACGAACAAATCCACAGTGAAAAAGAACGTGCTACCGCGGCCTGGATTACTTTGCACCCATATCCGGCCGCCATGCTGATTCACAATCCCGCGGCATAAAGCCAACCCCATCCCCGTACCGCCCTGCATACGCGAATCGGAAGCGTCCGCCTGCTGGAAGCGATCGAAAATCAAATCCAGCTTCTCCGGAGGAATGCCCGGTCCCTGATCCTGGACCTCGAAGGTGACTTCTGTATCGCTGCTTGCGCGGGCAGCCAGACGAATCTCGCCCCCCTTTTCGGAGAACTTGATCGCATTGCGGATCAGATTGCCCAGAACCTGCAGGATGCGATCCCCGTCCGCCCAAACATCGACCGGCTGCGCGTCGATACGGAACGTCAATCCCGCCCGTGCCGCGCTCGATCGCTCCGGATCCATCGCCCGCCGTAACAAATCAATCGCATTCCATTCACTCTTGTGCAGCGGCAGACTGCCGTTGCCGATGCGTTCGAAATCGACAATGTCATTCACCAGCCGAACCAGCCGATCGCAGTTCGCCAGCGCGATATCGAGCATGGGCCGAACCTTCTCCGGACGCTTTTCCAGTGCCCCGCTCGCCACCAGGCCCAGCGCAGCGCGCAGCGAAGTCAGCGGCGTGCGTAGCTCGTGGCTGACCGTGGCGATAAATTCGTCCTTCATCCGGTCCAGGCGGCGCCGCTCGGTAACATCTGTGAAGGCAACCACAATGCCGTCCACCTGGCCGCTCTCCACCAGTGGGCACGCAACGTATTCCACCGGCAGCGACTTTCCATCCTTGCGCCAAAACACATCGTCGTCGACATGCAAGGGCACCTCCCGCTGCACACTGCCAAAGATAGGGGACTCCTCAATCGGGTACGGCGTGCCGTCCGCACGCGAGTGATGGATCAGCGCATGCATGTTCTGTCCCAGTAACTCCTGCGGCGTGTAGCCCAACATCTCTGCTCCGCTGCGATTGATGAAGGTGAGCCTGCCTTCCATATCCATACCCCAGATACCATCGCCCACTGAATCCAGGATCGATTCATGGCGGCGCGTCAGTGCATTGAGCGCCTCTTCCTTCTGCGTCTGCTCGGTAATGTCGATACCGTGGCTCAGTACAAAGGGTGGGGTGCCCGGTAGCTGTAACAGCTTATTGCGATAAGCAACGATGCACAATTGGCCCGCTTTTCCGCGCAGATAAAAGCGTCCCTGGTGATCCTGATCCGGTGCTTCCTTCAACGCCTCAAAGTACGCGTCGTAGTCGACGAGATGATCGGGGTCGATATAGTCGCGCAGCGGGGTGCCGACCAGTTCCTCCGGCTCATAGTCCAGGGTGGTGGCGGCATAAGAGTTGATCGAGAGCAACCCACCATTCAGATCGTGGGTGCAAATGAATCCCAGGCTGCTTTCCACCAACTGCCGGTAGCGTTCTTCGCTGGTGCGCAGAGCCGTTTCCGCTTCCCGCTGCTCGGTTACGTCGGCGCCGGTCATGATCACAAAACCAACTTCGTCCTGGGCATTGACCAGCGACGTAGCTGTCCAGGCAATGCGCCGCAGACCACCTGATTTGGTACGCCAGTTAATCTCGAACGACTGGGTCCCGTTGCCGGTGCGCACTTGTTCGAAGACGCGGATGGCAGTCTCGCGCTCCTCCGGCGGGAACAGTTCTTCAGGAAAGGCGCGGCCGGCCAGATCACCAAAACCGTAGCCGGAAATCGTCTCGCAGGCTCGATTGAAACGCACGATGCGGCCCGCGGTATCGAACACCAGCACCAGTGCGCTGATCGTGTTGAGCACCGCGGAGACGAAGTTTCGTTCCACGGTAAGTGCCTGCTCGGAACGCTGGCGCGAGCGCACGACACTCTCTTGCACATGGCCGGTCGCATAAAGTTCCAGGCGCGTGCTGACCTGCCGGGCGAGAACCTGCAAGTTTTCCAGATTGCTGCGGCTGAAAGCGTTGGGTTCAAGAGAACAAACGGCAACCGTACCCAGAATCATACCGGAGGCAGAAAACACCGGAGCGCCTGCGTACGAGCGGCATCGTATGCCATCCTCAAGGACAATGCCCGACGCCGCAAACCGGTGGTCTTCCAGGGCATCTGTAATCATGAGTGGCTTGCCGTCGAGTAGAAGAAACTGGCACGCCGAGCCGCTGCGCCGTATCTGGCGCGCCGCAAAACCAACCGTGGATTTGAACCAAACGCGCGACCAGTCAAGAAAACCGATGAACGCATACGGTGCATTGCAGATCGAAGCCGCCATCCGCGCGATCTCATCGAACGCGGGGTCGGGAAGCGTGTCAAGAATCTCATATTGGAGAAGAGTCTTGAGCCGCTCGGTCTCGTCGTGCTGCACGGTTGCGGAACTTGAAAGCATCGGGGTTCTCTGCATCCTTACGCTTCGAATCATCAACTACCCGGGGGCAGGTAGAATGCGAACGGAAAACACTCCGCGCATTTCACCAAGGGGGACGTGCATTCGCCTGGGGGATGAGTGATACAGACTGGGTACATCCTAACCTGAGAGTCGTACTCCTGTATGTGGGAAGGCCAGAAGAATCGATCGAAGTTGCAGAGCGCAGGTTACCTATGTGGCACGATGAGCTTTTCGTTCGATCTATCTAACCGTAAAGTAATGGCCGCAGGTAACACAGCATGATGGAATCGCGACAAGTCGTAACTGGTGACGCGGCTTCTCTCCGCAGCAATGCAGTTGCCACTGCAGGGACGCTCCTTTATTGTCTGGGACTCTTGACGGCCGCAATGCATGTCCCTGTGCATATCGGGCTGTTGCTGCGGCTCGCAGGCCTGGCTCTGTTAGGTTGGTCAGCGTGGCGGCGGCGCTCCCTCATGGCCTGGATCTTCTGGGCCATGATTGCAGGCGGTGAGTTGGGTGCGGACGCGCCGTCTCATGCCGTTCACTTACGCGTATTCAGCGACATCTTCCTGCGCCTGATCAAGACCATCGTTGCCCCATTGATCCTGGGTACCCTGATTACAGGAATCGCCGCCCACGGACAGATGCGCAGCCTGGGAAGAATGGGCCTGAGGGCGCTCATCTATTTCGAAGTTCTTACCACCATCGCGATGTTGGTGGGACTGGCGGCCATCAACATTACGCGGGCTGGAATAGGCTTGGCTGTTCCTCAGCAGCAGGTGATGAATATCTCGCCTGTGCAGGCCCCGCTCACCTGGGATGCGGTCTTACTGCACACCTTTCCCGAAAACATAGCTAAGGCTGTAGCTGACAATCAGATTTTGCAGGTCGCCGTGTTCGCCATCCTGTTTGGCGTGGCGATGGGCCGGCTCAGCCCGGAGCATCGTGCGCCGCTGCTGCGTGTGATCGAATCGCTGACCCATACCATGTTCGCCTTCACCAACATTGTGATGTACTACGCTCCCGTGGGCGTTGGAGCCGCCATGGCATACACGGTGGGGCAAATGGGACCGGGTGTCCTGTTTCATCTCGGCCGTCTACTGCTTACGTTGTATGGTGCGCTGCTGGCCTTCGGGTTAGTCGGCCTGTTACCAGCCGCACTCATAGCAGGCGTGCCCATCCGCAGATTCCTGCGCGCGGTTGCTGAGCCGGCCACGATTGCCTTCGCTACCAGCACATCGGAAGCAGCATTGCCCCGGGCCATGGAAGCCATGGAAGCACTGGGCGTGCCTCGCAGAATTGTCGCCTTTGTCATTCCCGCTGGATACAGCTTTAATTTGGACGGTTCCACCCTTTATCTCGCGCTGGCGTCGGTTTTTGTGGCCCAGGCCGCCGGTGTGAGTATGAGTTGGAAGCAGCAGATCTTCATGGTTGCCACCCTCATGCTTACCAGCAAAGGCGTGGCCGGCGTGCCCCGCGCAACCCTGGTTGTGCTGCTGGCGACCGCGGCCATGTTCCATTTGCCCGAAGAACCTATCTTTGTCATCCTCGGCATCGATGCCCTGATGGACATGGCGCGGACCACCGTCAATGTCGTGGGCAATTGCCTGGCTTCTGCCGTGATCGCTCGCTGGGAGGGTGAATTTGACCTGGACGCGCCCGCAGTTGAGACCCTCGATGCCCTGCCGTAAAGATAATGTCAGGGCCGGCCAAGCTTGCTATACTACGTGATTAAGAGCAGTTAGTCGCGCCTGCAGGCCCCACCCGGGGTCTTTTTTGATGGCGCGATGCACAAAAAGGGTCGCAAGGGCGTACACGAGACACCATGGGGAAATTACTCGATACGATTCACTGGCCCGCGGATATCAAGAGCTTTACCGTGCCGGAACTGGAGGCACTCGCTCAAGAGATTCGCGAGCAACTGATCCTCGTACTTTCCAAGACGGGCGGCCACCTCGGTCCGAACCTGGGCGTCGTAGAACTGACGCTGGCGATGCACTACGTCTTCAACACTCCTTCCGATCGGTTTGTCTTCGATGTGAGCCACCAGGCCTACATTCACAAATTGCTCACCGGCCGGCGTACTCGTTTCAACACCATGCGCCAGCCTGGCGGCCTGAATGGCTTCGCCCTGCGCACCGAAAGCGACCACGACTGCTACGGCGCAGGCCACGCCGGCACCGCCCTTTCGGCTGCTCTGGGCATGGCGGTCGCCCGCGATCTGGCCGGCACCAAGGAGAATGTGATTGCCTTTGCCGGCGATGCTGCGTTCACCAATGGCATAAGTTTTGAGGCACTCAACAATATTGCCCAGCAAACCAAGCGCCTGATTGTCGTGCTCAACGACAACGAATGGTCCATCGACCGCAACGTCGGCGCGATCGCCAACTACCTGCACAAGATCGTCACCAACGAGCGATACACCAATCTGCATGATTCCGCCGCCCGCCTGCTCGAAAAACTCGGCGGCAAAACCGCCCGCCACATGGTGCGTAAGGCGGAAGAAGCGGCGAAGGGCATGCTCTGGCCCTCCATGCTCTTTGAGGAGTTCGGGCTCACCTATTACGGTCCGCTCGATGGCCACAACATCAGCCTCCTGATCGAAACCTTTCAGTTCCTCAAGACTCAGGATCGTCCTGTGCTGCTGCACGCCATCACCCAGAAGGGGCGCGGCTTCCAACCGGCGCTCGACAAGCAGAAGAAATTCCACGGACTCGGACCCTACGACCCGGATACCGGCGAGACCACGCCGGCCGGTCAACGTACGTACTCCGAGGTGTTTGCCGACACATTAGTCAAGCTGGCGGACAGGGACCCCAAGGTAGTGGCGATCACCGCGGCCATGCCCAACGGCACGGCACTCGATCTTTTCCGCCCTCATCATCCGCGCAGGTATTTCGATGTAGGGATCGCCGAGGAGCACGCGGTCATCTTCGCTGCCGGCCTGGCCACCATGGGCTTCCGTCCAGTGTGCGCCATCTACTCCACATTCCTGCAGCGTGCCTTCGATCCCATCGTGCACGATGTCTGTCTGCAGAACCTGCCGGTCGTCTTTTGCATGGATCGCGGCGGCCTTTCCGGTGATGACGGTCCGACCCATCACGGACTTTTCGACATCAGCTATCTGCGTGGCGTTCCCAACATCATCCACATGATTCCCAAAGACGAGGATGAGCTGGCAGACATGATGTATACGGCCTTACAACACCCTGGGCCCTCGGCGGTGCGCTATCCGCGCGGCACAGGCCCCGGAGCGACTGTCAAGGCTAATCCGGTCGCTCTCCCCATCGGCAAAGCGGAAATCATCAGCGACGGCGACGACGTTGCGATTTTCGGGTTGGGAGCCTTGATGCCGATGGCGCAGCAACTCGCCGCCGAACTGCGGCAGCAGGGATTCTCCGCAGCGGTGATCAACCCCCGCTTCGTGAAGCCGCTGGATCGCGACGTCCTTGCCGAGTACGCTCGCCGTACCGGAGTGATCGTCACGTTTGAAGACCACGTTCTGATGGGCGGCTTTGGCAGTGCTGTTCTCGAAGCGCTGAGCGACATGCAGATTGAAGCATCGGTAGTGCGCATTGGCTGGCCCGATCGCTTTATCGAGCACGGCAAGGTAGACCAATTGCGAGCCAAATACGGCCTCAGCGTCGAAGCAGCACTGGAAAAACTGGCCCCTTACCTCCAGCAAAAAACTCCCAAGCGACTAGTCGCCCGGTAGAAAACATTTCCGCGGACCCGTCTTGGAAACGTGTTTCTCGAGAGCGTAGCGGGTTCGTGGTTTTCTCAAGACTTAGCAGCCGCCAGCAATCCGGGCAGCGTCTTCTGCCGATGATCAAATAGCGAACGGATCTGGCCCCTCACCGCCAGCCCACTGGCCAGGTCCCCAAGCATCCCTAAAGGAAGCTCGTACTCCACCACATCCCTCACCACGGTCCCCATCATTCCGTCGCGGACCTCATCTCTGAGCCGGTGGCAATGGCGAAAGTATTTGAACGGACCACGCCGCTGCTCATCGCAGAAATGATCATTCCAACGAAATTCCGCAATATATGCGTCCCACTCGAGTCGAAACGGGAACAATGGAACGGGTCTAAAACTGATCGTCATCACTGAACCCTCGCCGGCAACCACCTTACCCGTGGAAGGCGCCCCAGGCGGTGAGACATAGCTCGTTCTGTCCACCCGGGCTCGCTGCCAACCGGGCATCAACGGAGGAAAATTCGCCGGGTCGGCAAAGAAGGCGAAGACTTGCTTCCTGGGGTAGGAAACCCACTGTTCGGTCTGGAAGTGGTGCCGCATACGTTTACCCTACCTAACAAAGCAGGCGCCCCATCAGGCGCCTGCTTTCGAGAACCAGGACATCGAATTCTCTGTTAGTTGGGCATTAGAACCGTATCCACCACGTGGATCACGCCGTTCGACTGGATCACGTCTGCAATCGTAACCGTCGAAGTTCCACCCTTCTCATCGGTAAGCACCAGCTTGCCGCCGTCCATCATCGCCGTCAGCGTGCCGCCTTCGACCGTGGTCAGCGTCGCCTTACCGCCGCCCATCTTGATTTTCTTGGCAATGTCCTTGGAGGTCATCTTGCCGGCAACTACGTGGTAGGTCAGAATCTTCTTCAACGTGTCAAGATTCTCCGGCTTCAAAAGCGTATCCACGGTTCCGGCGGGCAGCTTGTCGAATGCCTCATTGGTGGGTGCGAAAACGGTGAACGGTCCAGGACCTTGCAGGGTCTCGACCAAACCCGCAGCCTTCACGGCGGCGACCAACGTGGTGTGATCCTTGGAGTTGACCGCGTTTTCTACAATGTTCTTGGTGGGATACATCGCTGCACCACCAACCATCGGATCCTTCTGTGCGGATGCCTGAAGAGCAGAAAATCCAAACATCAGTGCTACCGCAACGGCAAGCAAATTTTTCTTATTCATGTAAATCCATCTCACTTTCGTGTGGCGTTTAGCTGCACTGTTAGTACGGGGTGCGAACCGCAACGGATCTTTTTATCCCTTGAAGGTAAGTGCGCTTTTAGCTTCGCTGTTGAGCGAGCAGATGGATTGACCCAGTCCTGATGACACAATCAACAACAAAGGCAATGTTCCTCTGCACCAAAAGGGGGATCCATTGCCTGCTGCTGAGCGTTCAATCTTTTAATCGATACTTCACGTGACTGGCAGGCGAATACGGGCTCTCCTGCTCATGGCGATGCGGCGCCAAAACCCAGGCCGCCTAGGGGTGTATCATCGGCATGAATGCATGGTTGATGAATAACGGCATTTTGACAACGCATTCCCATCCTGACCGCAATCGCTGGCTCATCGCAATTGGCGTCCTCAAGCTTCTGAAGGCGGTGCTCTTCGTCTCCATGGGGTTTGGCGTCATCAGGTTGTTGCATAAAGACATCGCCGATGTCTTGTTACGGGCCGTGACGGCCCTGAGATTCGATCCTGAGAATCGCATCGTCAACGTTTTATTGGAAAAATCGGCCCTGCTGAGTCCGCACCGCCTCAAAGAGATCAGCTTTGCGATTTTCCTCTACGCTGCTCTGGACGTGATTGAAGGCACCGGGCTGGTACTGGAAAAGGTCTGGGCGGAATACTTCACCCTGATTCTGACCGGCTCTTTTCTGCCCTGGGAGCTGTACGAAATCATTCGCCACGTCACCGTGCTCAAGATCGTGCTCACGCTGCTGAACCTGGCAGTTTTTATCTACCTTGCCCACGTAGTCAACGAAAAGGTGAGAGCGCGCCAGCAACCGTCCGAGCCGGTACTGGTGGAGAAGGATGCCGGCTCAAGATAACACTTAAGTGTTATCTGGCTTGCCTGAGTTTTGCTCAGTTGACAAGTACATCTCGAGCAACCGGAATCAACCAAGTTAACACAGCATGTTGTGCCTTGAGAGCACCTAGAGGCAACCAATTGTATTTTTCGCTGGAGTCGCGTTAAACCCCATCTTTCTCAACAATTTGCCGGAATTTCCTCTTTGACAGCCTCTCTCGCTGGGCTAAGATGTGGACAAAAGTGGTCGAAAGTGGAAGCAAAGAAGCGATTCCGAGTGGGTTCAGCCACAAAAA
The DNA here is from genome assembly GCA_963745725.1 of uncultured Acidobacteriaceae bacterium. Classification (GTDB taxonomy): domain Bacteria; phylum Acidobacteriota; class Terriglobia; order Terriglobales; family Acidobacteriaceae; genus PALSA-350. Next base: position 671,199 of record CAVUYJ010000007.1, on the reverse strand, counting down.
GTGAGAGTAACCGATGTTTCGTGGCAATCACCCAACTCGCGTCGATGAAAAAGGCCGTCTCAAGCTGCCGGCAGAGTTCAAACACCTGGTGGATGAGCGTTACGGAACGCAGTTCTACATCACGAGTAAGGATGGACGGCGGGCAGAGATTTACCCCCTGCCGGAGTGGGAAAAGATCGAAGCGAAGCTGGCGTTGATACCCAACTTGAACCCGGCCAAAAAGAAGTTCCTGGACCGGGTGAACTATTACGGGCAGATGGCGGAAATGGATGCGCAAGGGCGTGTCCTGCTACCCCAGATCTTACGGGAAACGGCGAAGCTTGCGGGAGACGCCGTGGTTTTTGGGCAACAGACGTACCTCGAAGTGGCCAACCACGACGAGTTCAAGCAGTCCATGGATACCGATCCGTTGACGGTGGACGATCAGCAGGCGTTAGCGAGTTTTGGGCTTTAAGTAGGCCCCCCAGGGGGAGCACATGGTACCGAGTAGCGAGCGGCATGTGCCGGTTCTTTTACAAGATGCGATCCGTTATTTACATGTGCGTCCCGGCGGGACTTACGCGGATGCCACCCTGGGATTTGCGGGGCATTCCGCAGCCATCGCCCGGGAATTGGGCGGACAGGGCCGGTTAATCGGGTTCGATAGAGATCCCGATGCGCTGGAATTAGCGCAGGCCCGGTTTCAGGCTCTCAGCGAAGAGCTGGGCGAGCAGATGCCGCAGTGGGAGCTTCACGGCGACCCATTTTCCGACATGAGCCGCCACATTCCGGAGGCGAGCCTGGACGGCTTGCTGGCCGACTTTGGGGTCAGCTCCATGCAGCTGGACTCAGCGCACAGAGGATTTAGTTTTCAGGCGGACGGGCCACTCGACATGCGGATGGATCCGCGGAGGGGCGCGACTGCCGAACAAGTGGTAAATCAGGCCGACGAAAAAGTTCTCGCCGACCTGATTTACGAATTCGGAGAGGAAAGGAGATCGCGGAGATTTGCCAGAGCCATTGTCAGGGCGCGGCCGATCAAGACCACGGCACAACTAGCCAAAGTCTTATCGGCCGCCGCCCCGGCGATGAAATCTGAGCGAGGCCGCCATCAGATCCATCCCGCGACCAGGATTTTCCAGGCGCTCCGAATTTACGTAAATGCCGAGCTGGACGAGATACAGGCGCTGTTGCAGGCGGCGCCCAGGCTGCTGAAGCCGGGTGGAAGGCTGGTGGTGATCAGCTTTCACTCTCTCGAAGACCGGTTGGCCAAAGACGCTCTGCGCGATGGCGCGCGGGAGGGAATTTTTGAAGTGTTTACCCGCAAGCCGGTAACGGCGAGCGAAGAAGAGACGGATCGCAATCCGCGGGCACGCAGCGCTAAATTGCGCGCCGCAGAGAGAACCGACAAACGGCAGCAATGAAGTAGGGAATTGGAACGGAAATGAAAATCGGACAGGCATCATAGGGCGAAAAAATGGCAACCCAAACAATCCCGGCATACGAACTCAACTACGGAACGCGGCGCTACAACCAACAGGTCGCGGACCGGAACCTTCATCTATTTGCAGCCCAGCAGCGCGCCCGGCGAGGACCTACCCCCGAGGTCTTCTACTCCAAGCGGCTGGACAATACTCGCCTGGTGAAGGCGGCAGATCCCGTGCGCGTACGCGAAATGCGTATCTTCACTGCCGCGATGACGGTTTTGTTTGTGATCGTAATGTTTTATGGCCTGCAGCACTTCAGCGCGATCGAGTATGGCTACAAGGTCGAGGCGGAGAAGCAGCAGCGCACCCAGCTCGAAGAACAGAACCGCGAATTGCGGCTCGCGGAAGCGCAGCTTTGCGACCCCCACCGCATCGATCAGATGGCCCGCAAGCTCGGCCTGGACGCGCCGAAGCCAGGCCAGGTAGTGCGCGGCGAAGGTCAGTTTGATTCGAACGCACCCGTGATGGCACAAGCCTCGCCGATGACGATTGGACGGTAAACAGAGAAACATTTCCAGGAAGAGTCCGCAGAACTGCAGATCCCTCGGCTTTCCCGGATTTCCTGTCGAGAGTTGTGGCTTCGGGCAATGGCATGTGGTTCTCTTTGGGGAGAACCACAAAAGTGGCGCTGGTGAGAGCGGTGAAGCAGGAAATCCGGGTACGCTCGGGATGACAACAAGGAGAGGTTTGCAGCAATGAGAGGACCGTTGCCAAGGGAAAGGGTGGTTGTTGAAGCAGGAGACCCGTTGCAATGCCCTCTGCGTTAACAACCAACCTCCCCTATAGCAACCGCCCTCCCCTTACAACAACCCTCCCCTTGTTGTCATCCCGAGCGAAGCCGAGGGATCTGCAGTTCTGCGGACTCTTCCTGGAAACGCTGAATTCGCTCCTCAAACAAATTTGTCATCTCGAGGGGAGCGCAGCGGAGAAATCTGCGGGTTCTTCTTCACCCATTTGAAGGTTTGAAATTAGGTACATCAAGTGCCACTGTCCAGTGCTCTGCGCGAGTGAGAGATTCAAACTAGCGCAGATGTGAACCTCATCCATGGCAGGTGCAGTTGAAACAGCTTTTTTTCCATCGCAAACCGCAACGCGCGCAACCAGAGACCCAGAAGCCGGGTGATTCCTCCGCTCGCCCCGTTTCAACCGGTACAGTGCGCCGCCGCCTCGGCTTGCTCAATATCTCGCTTTTCTTTGTCGCTTGGGTGGTTTTGATCTGCGGCCGCCTGGTCTGGCTGCAGGTCATCCATCACAAGGACTTCGTGGAGCGTGCTGCCAGGCAACAGCAGCGCACCTTCGAGGTCGCGCCGCGGCGGGGAATCCTCTACGATCGCAACCTGCATGAGCTGGCCATGACCACGCTGGCCGATTCGGTATACGCAGTTCCTTCAGAAATTGAGGGCGATGAAAAACGCCAAGCGGTTGCCGCTGCCCTGGCCAAGGTCGTGCACACCGACCCTAGCGACCGCTTTACTTCGGCGCGCCAGATTGATGCCCGGTTGAACGCCTCGAGAAACTTCGCTTGGATCGCGCGCAAACTTTCCCCCGCCGAAATCGCGCGGGTGAAAGCGCTGAATCTCAAAGGCGTCTATTTCCAAAAGGAATTCAAGCGCTTCTACCCCAACAGCCAACTGGCGGCGCAGGTCCTGGGATACGTGGGCACCGATGACAACGGCCTCGGAGGCATGGAGCGCAAATACAACCAGGAGCTCCACGGTGTGCCCGGCCGAATGCTCACTGCGATCGATGCCCGCCGTCATGTTCTGGACAGCACGGAGCGCGAGCCCGACCCGGGAGAGAACCTGGTTCTCACCATTGACGAGAACATCCAATTCATGGCGGAGCGTGCGCTCGACTCCGCGCTCGAACGTACCCACGCCTCGAATGGCACCATCGTTGTTCAAGATCCATACACCGGCCAGATTCTTGCGTTGGCGATTCGCCCCACCTTTAATCCCAACGACTTTCGCCACGCCACCACCAGCCTGCTAAAGAACCACGCAGTCAGCGACGTGTATGAGCCGGGCTCCACATTCAAGCTCGTGACTTACTCCGCAGCCCTGGAGCAAAATGTCACCCGTCCCGACCAGATGATCGATTGCCAGGGAGGCAAGATCGAGCTTGCGGGCAGAATCATTCACGATAATCAAGGCGAACACTTTGGCGTGATTCCAGTCCACAAAGCGCTCGAACAGTCGAGCGACGTGGCTGCGGTGAAACTGGCGTTGAGGGTCGGCCCGGACAAGTTCATCCAATACATTCACGATTTCGGTTTCGGCTCGCGTAGCGGTGTGGAGTTGCCCGGCGAGACCCGCGGGCTCCTTCGCCCTGTGCGCAAATGGGGACCGTCGTCGATCGGTTCGATCGCCATTGGTCAGGAGATCGCCGTCACGCCCCTGCAACTCGTCTCCATGGTTTCGACCATCGCAAATGGAGGCATATATATGCCGCCCCACGTGCTCCTGACAGGGCAGCTGGATCGCAATGCCAAGCCAGTCAAGGCGCAGCCGTTCACGTCCGGCGAAGATCTGCCCGACCCGCTGCCGTCCGGCGCGCATCGCGTCATCTCCCAGATGACCGCCGCGCAAATGCGCAAGATGATGGAAGGGGTGGTGCTCTATGGCTCGGGCAGACCGGCGCAGCTTAACGGCTACTCCGCGGGCGGCAAGACCGGCACCGCGCAAAAGATCGATCCGAGGACGCACCATTATTCCAAGACCATGCACATCGCGTCGTTTGTTGGAATCGCGCCAGTCAATAACCCGGTCATCTCCATTGCCGTGATCATCGACAACCCCCAAAAAGGGCCGTCGTATTACGGCACTGCGGTTTCCGCGCCCGTGTTTGCCGAGGTGGCCCAGAATGTCCTCGAATACTTGGGCGTGCCCCACGATACGCCTCTGGTCGCGCAACCGGAGTTGGCCAAGCGACATGCAGACCCGGAGATGGATGAAGATGCGCCTTCAGAAAATACCGGAGACCTCGACGCACTCTTTGCCGAAGTGAACAACCTGCCGCCCGATGATCCGCTTCGCGGCACGGTGAATGGCCAACAGCCGGTGCCTTCGGCGGCAAGCGAGCTGGCTTCCGGTCCGGAACCGGAGCAGGCTGCGCCCACACCACCCCCTGCTCCGCGACCACCTGTGATCCCGGTCCATGCGCCTGAGGTGAAAAAAGAGACGCCCCCTGTCGAAGAGACAGCAGTCGCCGCGCCCGAACCTCACGTCTCCGGCCATGGCATTGTGGTGAGCGCCGCGAATCGGGTCGGCGTTCCTTCTTTCCTGGGTGACCCGCTTCGCGTGGCGGTCGAAACGGCTGGCAGCGCCGGCCTCGCGTTGCAGATTGTAGGGAGCGGTATCGCCCGGGAGCAGGTTCCAGCACCGGGGAGCATGGTGCCTCCCGGTACAGAAATCGTGGTCCGCTTCTCTCGCTGATCTTCCCTTACACTGTCACACATGGGACGAGAAGCCACATGCCACTGTAAGTGGGGCACGGACGAAGGTGACTGCAAGGTGCTGCTGGAAGGCCGTGAGCTCATCTTGCGTTCGGGCCTGCGCCGGCGTGTCTCCCTATCCGCGATGTCCGGCGTGGCGGCTCGTGGCAGCAGGCTGGTTTTCACCGTCGGTCAGGATCATGTGGAACTGGGTCTCGGTCCGGAGGCAGCCCAGCGATGGGCCAAAGCGATTCAGACCCCGCCTCCCAGGCTCGCCGGCAAAATGGGAATCTCGCGCACCACAAGGCTTGCAGTCATAGGCGAGATCCAGAGCGAAGAGCTAAAGGAAGCTGTCTCTGCGGCAGCTCTTGCGAACAGAAAAGATGCAGACCTTGTTCTGCTCTGTGTCAATTCACAATCCGAACTACAGCAATACTTTGCAGCCGAGACCTACACTGCTCCTCTATGGATCGTCTACGCCAAAGGGGCGAATAGCGAGGTTAAGGAATCAGATTTGCGGGAACTCCTTCGTGGTCGCGGGTTCATCGACACTAAAGTAGCGTCAGTATCGGCCAAGCTCACCGCGCTTCGCTTCGTTAAGCGTAAAAGCGACAGCATAGCGTGAGCGGCCCCTTGGATCTCGATAGCCTTTTGCGCGGTGTCGATCTCGTACGCCGTGCCGGCCCCAACCCGCATGTCACGGGGGTCGAGTATGACTCCAGGCGCGTGCGTGATGGCTCGCTCTTTGTCGCCTTTCGCGGCGGCACGACAGATGGCAATCGGTACCTGCCGCAGGCAGTTGCTCAAGGTGCGCGAGCCGTTGTGACCGATTCCGCGGCGGGATTTGCTGCTGCCACATCGCACCCGAATCTAGCGGTGGTCGAAGTAGCCCATGGCCGGCGTGCCCTCGCGGCCGTCGCGCGAAACTTCTTTGCTCATCCCGAAGCGCAGCTCAAACTCAGCGGCGTCACCGGAACCAACGGCAAGACGACAACGGCTTTCCTTCTGGAGGCAATGCTGCGCAATTGCGGACGCAAAACCGTCCTCGCCGGTACCATCGAGTATCACGCGGCAGGCAGGATCTTTCCCGCGCCTCACACCACGCCCGAATCGCGCGACCTGCTGGAGCTATTTCGCGAAGGCGTGGATGGCGGCGCAACCGAGGCTGTCATGGAGGTTTCCTCCCACGCCCTCGACCAGGAACGAATTGCGGGCCTGCATTTTGACGTGGCTATTTTCACCAACCTCACCCGCGATCACCTGGATTACCACGGCACCATGGAGAACTACTTTGCCGCAAAGTTGAAATTGTTCGATGGCTCCCTGGGAACTCCGCCGCGGGTCGCAGTCCTCAATCAGGATGACGGCTACGGGATCACCCTGAAAATCCACGCGCGCAGCGAGCTCATCTATACCTATGGGCTGCATGAGGGAGATTTCCACGCCGAGCAGTTGCGGATGGAACCTTCCGGTATGCGCTTCACCATGGTCACGCCCTTCGGAGAAGTGCCGGTCTCTACCCGCTTAACCGGGGGGGTAAATATCTACAACTTGCTGGCTGCGGGAGCCGCAGCTTCGGCCCGCGGCCTTACTCTCGACCAGGTCGCGCAAGGGGCAGCCTCGCTGGACTTTGTGCCCGGCCGCTTTCAGTCGGTCGATTGCGGTCAGGACTTTGCCGTGGTCGTCGACTACGCTCACACCGACGACGCCCTGCGCAATATCATCGCTGTAGCCCGCGAGTTCGTGAGCGAGCGTGGCGGCCGGGTGATCACCATGTTCGGCTGCGGCGGCGATCGTGATCGAACGAAACGTCCACTGATGGGCCGTGCAGCCGCCGAGGGCAGTGACGTGGTGGTGCTCACCTCCGATAACCCGCGCGGAGAAGATCCGTTGGCGATTATCGAGGAGGTGCTCCCGGGTCTAGGCAACGCTTCGGGCCCGGTCATCGTCGAACCAGATCGTCATCATGCGATTGAATTGGCCATCGCCCAGGCACGGCCCGGGGATCTGGTGCTTCTGGCCGGCAAAGGACACGAAAAGACGCAAACCATCGGCGGGCGGGTGATACCGTTCGATGATGTGGCCATCGCGCGGCTGGTGTTGCGCGGCCGGGAACGAAGCCAATGAAGCTGCAACTACAAGACATTGCGGGTTATATGGGAGCCGAGCTCAGGGCGCGGGAAAGCGACCCTCTACAGCAGCCGGCAACGGGATACTCCATCGACACCCGCACGCTCGCGCCGGGAGACCTGTTCTTTGCCGTCCGCGGCGAGCGCTACGATGCCCATGACTTTGTCGCCGCGGCGTTGCAGCGAGGAGCGCGTGCGGCCGTCGTCGCCCGCAGCAAGGTCACCGAGTTGCTCGACCTGGCACATACCCACACCCTGCTCATTGTGGACGATCCGCTGATCGCTTTGCAGACGCTGGCGGCCGCCGTGCGCAGGCATTGGAACAAGCGCGTCGTCGGGATCACCGGCAGCGCCGGAAAGACTACGACCAAAGAGGCGGTGGCGGCGGTTTTGGGCGCGCGCTTCGCGGTTCTTAAGTCGCAAGGCAACCTCAACAACGAATTCGGCATGCCCCTGCAGCTGCTCAAACTCGAACCCGAACACGAAATTGCCGTGATCGAGATGGGCATGTCGCACGCCGGCGAAATCGCGGCCCTGGCTCGTATCGCTCACCCGGATTGGGGGGTTGTCACCAACGTAGGCAGTGCTCACGCGCAAAATTTTCCCGACAGCGTGGCGGGCATTGCGCGTGCCAAATATGAGCTGGTGCAAAGCCTGCCGGTTTCCGGTGTCGCCATCCTTAATTGTGACGATCCCTACGTGGGCCAGTTCGGGCGCGACTTCCACGGGCGTTCTATTTATTTCGGTATAGGGCCGTGCGCCGATCCGCGAGCCTCCAACATCGAGGAACTTGGCGCTGAGGGGATGCGCTTTCAAGTCACAGCCGGCGAAACGGAGGCAACTGTCACTTTGCCGCTACTCGGCCGGCACAACATCTGGAACGCGATGGCTGCGATCGCAGCTGGGTTGGAAGCGGGGATTCCCCTTGCTGAGTGTGCCGCTGCGGCCGGTCAGCTGCGGCCTCCTGACAAGCGGGGCGAGGTGCTGCGCATTGGCGACGCTACGGTGATCAATGACTGCTACAACTCCAATCCGGAAGCGCTCAAGTCGATGATCGCGACCCTTGCCGCCATGCCGGCCAAGCGGCGCATCCTGGTCGCAGGCGAAATGTTGGAGCTGGGGCCGGAGTCGGTCCGATTGCACCGCGAATGCGGGAGAGTCGCTGCCGAAGCCGGCATCGATCTGGTCGTGGGCGTGCGCGGAAACGCTCAACACATCGTCGACGGTGCGCGCGAGGCGGGAGCACTGGCCATCTTCCTTCCCTTGCCACTCGAAGCCGGCGAGTGGCTGAAAGCCGAGCTGAGACCCGGCGACGCCGCGCTCCTCAAAGCCTCTCGCGGTGTCGGCCTGGAGCAAGCTCTCCGCGTTCTACAGCAATAGATAGATCCGCAACTAGTTGCCGCTGTGGTTCGTGCCGAAATGCAACAGAGACATGGCTGAGAACGCTTGTAAGATAGCCACGAGTATCTTTGTGCGGGTAGCGGAGGAAGTTTGCTTTACTGGCTCCTTTATCAAAAACTTTTTCCCTACTTCAGACCCTTCCGCATCTTCCGGTATCTGACGTTCCGCACCGCTTTCGCCAGTCTCACCGCGATGCTCATCGCCCTGCTCATCGGTCCATTTGTGATTGAGAAGCTGCGCGAATTTCAAATCGGCCAATACGTTCGCGAAGACGGTCCAAAGGACCACCTGAAAAAGGCCGGAACCCCCACCATGGGCGGGGTACTCATTTGTATCGCCATTCTTTTGCCCACGCTGTTGTGGAGCGACCTGTCCAATCCCTTCGTCTGGTTGGTCATGTGTGCCACCCTGGCTTTTGGAGCCATCGGTTTCGCCGACGATTACATCAAAGTCATCCAGCGGCGGAGCCTCGGCCTGACCGCGAAGCAAAAAATGGGGCTACAGATCCTCACCTCCATCGCCTTTGCGCTGGTGCTGTTGGCCATGCGCAGTGATGGCGTCTACTCAACCCACCTCATGGTGCCGTTTCTCAAGCGCTTTCGTCCCGATCTCTCCATACACTTCCTCGGTGCGATCCCCCATTTAGGTGTCCTCGCTTTTGTGCCCTTCGTCATCTTCGTCAGCGTGATCATCGTCGGATCCAGCAACGCCGTGAACCTCACCGATGGACTGGACGGCTTGGCGATCGGTTGCACCATCATTGCCGCAGCAGCGCTCACCGTGCTCACCTACGTCAGCGGAAACGCCGTCTTTTCTGACTACCTCGAACTGCAGCGCATGCCCATGGTCAGCGAAGTGACCGTGTTCTGCGGGGCCATGGTGGGCGCCAGCATCGGCTTCTTGTGGTACAACGCTCATCCGGCCGAGGTATTTATGGGCGATGTGGGTTCGCTTGCCCTGGGCGGCGCCATCGGCGCTGTCGCCGTGGTCATCAAGCAGGAATTGCTGTTGCCGTTCATCGGAGGTATTTTCGTTCTTGAGGCGATCAGCGTCATACTGCAGGTAGGCAGCTACAAGCTGCGCAAGAAGCGTATCTTTAAGATGGCTCCTTTGCATCATCACTTTGAGTTGATGGGCTGGTCGGAGTCCAAAGTCATCGTCCGCTTTTGGATTGGCGCGTTGGTGTTTGCGCTGTTCGCACTCACCACCCTGAAATTACGTTAATCAACTACGTTAACCAGGACCGCTGGATGGAATTGAAAGGCAAAAAAGTACTGGTCGTTGGCCTGGGCAAATCAGGCCTCGCTGCCGCGCTCTTTTTGCGCCGCCGTGGCGCTCAGGTCACCGTCTCTGATTTGCGCAGCGCCCAGGCGCTCAGCAAAGAGATTCCCTCGTTGATGGAAGCTGGGATTTCGGTCGAAGCCGGCGGTCATGGACTGCTGACCTTTCGCCGGCAGGACCTGATCGTGGTGTCCCCGGGCGTACCCCTGTCCACTCCCGAACTGGTTCAGGTACGCAACCTGGGCCTGCCGATCATTGGCGAACTCGAACTCGCTGCCCGCTTCCTGAAGGGAAATGTGCTGGCGATTACCGGTTCCAATGGAAAGACCACCACCACAACCCTGTGCGGCGAGATCTTCTCAGCCAGCGGGCTCAAGACTATGATCGCCGGCAATATCGGTCTACCGGTCATCGACGTGGTCGATCAGAGTGCCGAGGGCGCGTGGTCGGTGCTCGAGGTTTCCAGCTTTCAATTGGAAACGACGGAAAGCTTCCACCCCCGGGTAGCTGTGATTCTGAACATTACTCCCGACCACCTGGACCGGCACGGCACCTTTGAAACCTATGTCGCCATGAAGGAAAAGATATTCGCCAACCAGGGTGCGGGAGATTTTCTCATCCTCAACGGCGATGATCCGGTGGTCCAGCAGGCGGCGAGCCGGACCAAGTCGCAGGTCTTATGGTTCAGCCGCAGCAAAATTGTGCGTAGCGGAACGTTTCTCATGGACGGCATGGTGATGTTCCGTCCCTCGGAGCAGGCTAAGCCGATCCCGGTACTGCCGCTGGCCGACATTCCGCTCAAGGGCGAGCACAATATCGAGAATGTGCTGGCTGCGGTCTGCGCGGCCTGCGTGGTGGACATACCGGCCGAGGTGGTGGCTCGCACGGTCGCTGCCTTTCAGGCTGTCGAGCATCGGCTTGAATTTGTGGCTTCCATTCATGGTGTCGAGTACTACAACGACTCCAAGGCCACCAATGTCGACGCCACGTCCAAGGCAATCGCCTCGTTTCCAGGCAATATTCACCTGATCCTTGGTGGCAAGGACAAGAATTCCGACTACACCCAGCTGAATGCGCTGCTGCGCGCGCGGGTGAAGGCGGCGTACACCATCGGCTCGGCTGCAGAAAAAATCGAAGGTCAGATCGCCGGAGCTACCACGGTAATCCACGCAGGTACGCTTGAAGCCGCAGTCGACCAGGCGGCCAGCCAGGCAGTCGCCGGCGATGTAGTGCTACTGGCTCCGGCTTGCTCCAGTTTCGACCAATTCGAAAACTACGAGGAGCGGGGACGAGTCTTCAAAGAAGCCGTGATGGCTCGGCATCGAGCAAACGAGGGAGCGACCGAAGGAACCAACCAAGGGGCAGGCGTATGGCAAAGCGCGTAGGGGTCGACAAATGGCTCTTCGGCGTAACCGTACTGCTCGTCTTCATCGGTTTACTGATGGTCTTCAGCGCGTCCGCGGTCATGGCCCAGGATCGCTATGGCTCGCCTTACACCTTTGTCCGCTCGCAAGCGGTGGCAGCGGTTCTCGGCCTGGTGGCGATGATCGTGGTGATGCGCATCGATTACCGCCGGTTCAACCGCCCGATCGTTGTGTTTCCCGCGGTGGCCATCACCACTCTGTTGCTGCTGGGTGTGTTTCTCCTGCGCGACTCGCACAACACCCATCGCTGGATCCGCTTCGCAGGGGCTTTCTCCCTTCAGCCATCGGAGATTGCCAAGCCCGTGCTGGTGCTGTTTTTAGCCTGGTTTCTGCAGGATAAGCTGCAGTCCATCCGCGACTGGCGCAACACCCTGGTGCCCGCGGCTCTGCCCAGCCTGGTGTTTCTGGTGCTCATTCTCAAGGAGCCGGATCTCGGCACCGCGCTGGTGTGCGCGGCCGTGACCGCTCTGATTTTCTACCTGGCAGGTGCGGAGGCGAAATACTTCGGCTATGCCGTGCTTGCCGCCGCTCCCGTGCTTTACTTCCTGCTCTTCCGCGTGCCCTGGCGGCGGGCGCGCATGCTGGCCTTTATGAACCCGGAATCGGATCCGCAGGGCTCCGGCTTCCACACCATCCAGTCGTTGATTGCGGTGGGTACCGGCGGGATCCGTGGGCTCGGTTTTATGGAAGGGCGGCAGAAGCTGTTTTACTTGCCCCAGCCGCATACCGATTTCATCTTTGCCAATATCGCGGAGGAACTCGGGCTCATTGGGGCGTTGGCTATCATTGCCCTGTTCGTCGCTTTGGGGTATCGCGGGCTGCGGGCGGCGAGCTTGTCGAAAGACGTGTTCGCGCGCTTCCTGGCTTTTGGTATTACGGCGACCATTCTGATCCAGGCGTTCTTCAATATCAGCGTGGTGCTTGCGCTGGTCCCGACCAAGGGCATTACTCTGCCCTTTATTTCTTCCGGCGGTACGTCTCTGTTCATTACCCTGGCCAGCGTTGGAGTTCTTCTAAGCCTCACACGGGAGATTGACTGACGGGCATGCGGGTCATGATTGCCGGGGGTGGCACGGGCGGCCACGTGATTCCCGCGCTCGCGATCGCGGGCGCGGTCAAGGCTGCTTACGCCGCGGACATTTGTTTCATCGGAACGTCCAGAGGCATGGAAACACGGCTGGTGCCGCAGGCCGGTTATGCTCTTGAGCTCATCGACGTCGGTCAGCTGAACCGTGTCAGCCTGGCTACAAAACTCAAGACCCTGGTGGCGCTACCGCGCGGCATCCTGCACTGCCTCGGCCTTTTGCGCCGGTGGCAGCCGCAGGTGGTCGTCGGTGTCGGGGGATATGCATCCGGGCCAGCGATGCTGGCGGCGCTCATTCTTCGTATCCCCACTTTGGCCTTCGAACCAAATGCCGTCCCTGGGATGGCCAATCGGCTGATTGGCAAGCGCATCCGCGCGGCTGCTGTGAACTTTGCTCCAACGCTTGCTTATTTCCGCAATGCTGAAGTTACCGGGATTCCCGTGCGCGGTGAATTCTTTGCACTCGCTCCCCGGCCGCCGCAAAGCGCACCGCGGTTGTTGGTGATGGGTGGAAGCCAGGGGGCGCGTGCACTGAACCAGAAGATGCCGCTGATTGCCAAGGCGCTCCTGGATGCCGTGCCCGGTCTCACCATCCTGCATCAAGCCGGGGCCCGCCACGCCGAAACAACCGAAGCGGCTTATGCGGCCAGTGGAGCATCCGCGGATCGCTGGAGAGTACAGGCGTTTCTCGAGGACATGCCGGCACAGTTTGCGGCTTCGGACCTGATCCTCGCTCGCAGCGGAGCGAGCACGGTTGCGGAACTTGCAGCCAGTGGCAAGCCTTCGCTGCTGGTGCCGTTTCCCCAGGCGGCAGACGATCACCAGCGAAAAAATGCCGAGGTGCTGGTTGAGGGAGGAGCGGCCGTCATGCTGTTGGAGCAGGATATGACGGAGGCTAGTTTGCTGGCCGCACTGATCGGGCTGCTCAGCAATCCAGGTAAGCTGCAGACCATGGCTACCAGCGCCCGCACCTTCGCTCATCCCCAGGCGGCGGCCCGGATTGGCGAAATAGTTGCCGGGCTTGCCTCGTCACCCTCCCGTTAAATTGCAAAGCGCCTCGGTTCAGCAACCACTGTCTATGGAACCGTTGCCCTTTCCTTTGTCAAGCGAAGCCGAGGGATCTGCGGTTCCACGGACCTTTCGTGGAAACGCAGAGTCCTATGCTCAAAGAGAATTGTCATCTCGACCGGAGCGTAGCGCAGTGGAGAGATCTGCGGTCTTCTTTTATCTCTCGCGCTGATTCTAAAGCCCTCATTTGCCGGTGTTAGACGGCAGCCGGTCAAACAAGATGCAACCTGATTTTGTTCGGCGGCACGCTCCTCAAAGCAATCAACAAGTTACATCGTCAAAAAGCCATTGGTTTCCGCTAATTTGGACAGGTCTGGCTGAACTTAGCCCAGGACGCAGCCCTCGGTTAGCATGCGCGTTTGAAAAGTCCCGCAGAGACGACTGAAAAAGTTGTCGGACCGGGAATTGTTCCGCGAAGGCAGCGCCCTCTGCTTCCCTTTTGTAGCTGACGTTATTTCTTTAGGTACGTCCGACTATCCCTACCTGGGAAATTTTTATAGGTTTGAGCGAAACGGTTTGACGCTTCGGCTCACTATTTTGCTCGAGAAACGCTATGCGGAAGTGTCATACAAAGGACGGCTTGTTAGGGCATCGCACTTAGCTCGCCGTTAAGACAGCGTGGAATTTTCCATGACAACTAGCCAGAGGATCTCGGCTTGGGTGCAATACAGTTACTTCCTGCGCTTTAGCATTTTCTCCTGGCTTTTTCTGCCGATACTCATTCTTCTCGATCATCTTGGCTATACCACGACCATTACCCGGGCCTTTATGGCGCCGGATAGCCCCTGGCAGGCGTTTCATATCGCCTTCTTTGTCGTCTCCTTGGAGATGGCGGTGCTGGTGACGGCACGCAACTCGTGCATGAACGGGGCTGATCGCTTCCAGTCCTCGCCGCCTCCATTCCTTTCATGGCTCTTCGGCAGCAGCCAACCTCAGGCGGTTTGGTGGTCTCTTGCGCTCGCCCACATACCCACGCTGATCACCCTTTGTTACGTGGCGTATATCGCCCGGATTGAGGGTGAGGCCGCCTTCCCCTTCTTTCACTACCACTCCTCTGGACTCATCTGGCTCTACTTCGGAATCGGCATCCTGGCGGCCCTGGTCTTTTGGTACGCTGTTTCGCTGTTCTATCACTGGACCTACACCGAGCCACTGGGGAACGATTGTGAGCCCACCGGCGCTAAACCGCTCATCTTCCCGCAGAAATTCTTCGGCGATCTGGACTGCTCTCCCCGGCCCATCCTCGCCAGAGTGTTGGAACGCCCGCTTTTCCGCCTGGCGCGCATTACCTATCCCGGTTTTGCTCCGGGGCCGGATGGTCCACTGTGGGAACTACACTTTCTCGCTTTCATCTCGCTGGTTGGGTTCCTGCTGCTGTACTTTTTTCTGTACCCTCTCACCGCTCCTATCCCCCGCGAGGGACCTCTGCGGGCGGGAAAGATCATCGCCTGCATCATCGCTCTTCTTTTCATCGCCGGGGTGGTTTTTACGCCCACGCGCGGGCATGGCAAATGGGCCACGCCGGTCAAGTATTTCTTTGTCGCCGTCGCTGTTTTTCTGGCCACGGTCTTCTGCGTCAGCGCCTCCCAATTTGTGAGCGGCACCGGAGCCGAACGGGATCTTCCCGTCCTGGCCACCATCGTCATCCTCTGCACATTCATGTTGTGGGTCTTCGCCGGGCTCGCCTTCCTCTTCGACCGCTATCGTGTCCCGGTATTCACCGCGCTGCTGGTGATCATCTTCTTCCCCAAACTCGTGCACTGGACTTATGGCGAGCACTACTTCCTTGCCGAGGAACGCATCAACACCGACGTCATTCCCCCATCCCCCGATCAGGCCTTGAAGATTCGCACCCACGATCCCAGTGATCCATTGGTGGTCATCACCGCTACCGGCGGAGGCATCCACGCCGCGGCCTGGACGACCGAAATTCTCGGGCGCCTGGAGCAGAGCTTTGCCGGCGATCCTTCGCTGCACGCTCCCTTCCCGGGCGCCCAAGCTTATAACTTCCACGATCACGTCGTGCTGGCCAGCGGAGTCTCCGGCGGCAGCGTGGGCCTTATGTCTTACTTACTCGAGTACACCGCGGAGAAGCCCTTCGATCCTGAACATCTTCCCGCTGCCACGGCTCGGATGACCAACGCTGCTGCCTGTTCCAGCATCGAGGATGTTGCCTGGGGCCTTGAATACTATGATTTCGTCCGCCTTTTCTTTAACGTGTGGTACTCCTTGGCGGATAATGTGGCGCCCGACCGCAATTGGGCCCTCACCAAGGCGTTTAATCGTAACCTCCATCACCCTCTCTGCCGCACCGACGACCAAAGTCTTCCGGGTCTCCCTCCGCTCCCACTGGACGGTGAACATCTTACCCTCGGCAAGGGCGCTGAACTCCTCCGGGCGGACAAGCTCCCCGCCTTTACTCTGAACACCACCGCAGTCGAGACCGGAGGCCGTTTTCTTCTCTCTAACTACCAGATACCCAGGAACTATATTCCCAACAGCGACCTGCTTCCGTCTGAGTCCTTCCTCCAGGCATATGGTGAGCCCTGTGCGGATAGCCCGCTACATAAGGGATATAGTTATGCCGATCTGCCCATCGCCACTGCCGCCCGTCTGTCAGCAACGTTTCCCCTTGTCTCCTCTGCCTCGCGCGTACCGGCTAAATTTGCTCCGTACGCCTACCACTTTGTCGACGGTGGCTACTACGACAACGACGGCACCGGGTCGGCCATTGAGTTCCTCAGTGCTGCGTTGACGAAACCTGCTGCCAACTTCCCGCAAGACCCCTGCTTCCAATCCAGCTCGGGGGTTTCTTTGCAGCCCAGCCGGTATCCATCCCCACGCGCCCAACGAAAAAGCAGGAAACCGCGCCGCCAAGTAGCTTGCAGTCTCCTCCGTTGGCTATCTTGCTGATTGAAATCCGCAATGGTGACGATCTCAACCCACTCAGCAACGTAGACGATTACAATTTTCAGACTCATCCAAAAGATAAGCATTCGTGGACCGCGATCTCGCAGCTGACCGCACCACCGGGAGCGCTTTGGAAAGCCGGCCATGAGAGCGTCACCCGGCGCAATCGGCTGGGCCTGTGCCTGCTCGAGACCACCTACCTCGACAGGCTGGTCATCCATCATGTGGTCATCAACTACGGTTCAGCCCCACCGAGTCCTGAGGCCAAGAACCCCAGCGACGAAATCGAACCTCTCAATTGGCATCTCACGGCTGGAGAACGCAAGGAAATCGCAGATAGGGCAAGCGACAGCGCCACCGATGCTGCCATCAAAGACGCCAGGGATTGGGTCCGCGCCATGCTCAACCGCGAATCAGCGAACGGGCTGCGTCCACCTGTGGCAGGTGATCAGGATGGAGCGTGCCGCATCGCTTACGTCCGGGCAAAGCCGTAAATCCGCCCACGAGACTCTGTCGCACTGCTGCAGGAAGTGGGTATAAGGACGTACAACGATTTTCAAATCTAAATAGTGAGTCCATACTGGAACGCATGGTTGGCGGCCGGTCTTACAGGTGAGGAGGCCTTACGTTGCATGGTTCTCGAAATGGGCAAATGCTTAGCTGTGTTGGTTCTAGCCGGTGGTTGTGCCCTGGCACAAACCAGCGTCCCTGATACTCCCGCGGGACGTACTCTTCAGGCGTGGCTCGACGCTTTCAATAGCGGTGATCGAGCCAAAGTGGAGATCTATGTCAAGACCATCGATCAGCAACAGTCCATCGATGGCATGAGTGCGTTCCGCAGACAGACCGGCGGATTCGAGTTGCTCTCCGTCGAGAGCAGCGAGCCGTTGCACATTCGCTTCCGGGTAAAAGAGAAGGGCGGGCCCACCACCGCGCTGGGCAATCTTCTGGTTAAGGACGGGCAGCCGCCGACTGTGGCCACTTTTGGGCTGCGTGCGCTGCCTCCGGGAGCTGTGCTGGAGAACGTAACCGTCGACGCGGCTATGCGCAAGAAGCTGATCGACGGTGTGGGCGCCGAGTTGAATGAGTATTACGTTGATCCGGTGTTGGCGCAAAAGATGGCGGATGCCATCAAGGCTCATGAAGCCAAGGGTGACTACAACGCGATCGCAGACGGTGATGCATTGGCGGCGCGTCTTACCACGGATCTTCGAGACGTCAGCCACGACAAGCATTTGCACGTAGACTTCAATCCTTTCAAAGCGCCGCCGCGAAGCGGGCCCTCTCCGGAAGACGAGGCGCGCTTTCACAAACAAATGGAGCGCGACAATTGCGGGTTCGAGAAAGTTGAGATCCTGCCCAATAACATCGGCTATATAAAATTCAATGCATTTATGGATGCATCTTTCTGCGGCCCGACCGTGGTTGCGGCCATGGGCTTTGTGGCTCATACCGACGCGCTTATCTTCGACCTGCGGGAAAACGGCGGCGGTCAACCGGCAATGGTCACCATGATTGCCAGCTATTTGTTTGATAAACCGACCCACTTGATCGACATCTACAATCGCAAGGAAGACTCGACAGTACAGAATTGGACGCTCTCGTACTTGCCGGGAGCCAGGCTGACGAAGCAGCCAGTATTTGTGCTGACTGCGCAGCGGACGTTTTCGGGCGCCGAGGAGTTCGCCTTCGATCTGAAGAATCAGAAACGTGCCATCATCGTCGGTGAGACCACCGGCGGCGGTGCCCACCCGGTGTCCGGCCATCCAGTTGGTGATTACTTCATGGTTGCCGTGCCGTTCGCCAAATCGCTCGACCCGGTGACGAAGACCAACTGGGAGGGAATCGGCGTGGAACCGGACGTGAAGGTATCCGCTGCCGATGCTCTGGACACGGCGGAGAAACTTGCGCTCGAGAAGATTCAAGAGACCAAAAAAGACGATAAGTAGGGCTTTGAAAATGTGATGCCAAACCTGGTGACGTTTATCCGTGCTTACGGGTAAGCGAACGTCCGGTCTCTCAACAGGTGGAGCCCTTCGAACGTCACGCTATGGAATGACAGCGAAATCGTAACAGTCAAGGATTGCTCCGAGCAAAGCGATGTGTTGATGTTCAAGGAGCGAACCCTTCGCATGCAGTCTGAAGACGGAAGGGAGGCATTCGTAAATCGCGCAGGCGCTTCTTGCTGCATCGTGTCGCGCAGGATAGAGGATGCCGTCTGGTTTGCTGGGATGTTCGCGAAAAGCGGCTGACCATCGTTGCGCGACGGCGTGAGAACCGCTGAACAGACGCGAGTCTGCACCGGCACGGGCGAGCCCTCCTGAAGTGGACAGATCGATCAGTTTCATCGGGCGCAGAAGTTCGAGGTGGGCTAGGTGGCGTCCTTCGAGGGCGGCCGCCGTTACGGTCCGGATCCCGGTTGTTTGGCCATACGTTTCGATAAACGAGCAATATTCGTCGAGACCTGCGTAGAGAACACCGTAGGAACCATCCGGTGAATCGAAGCGATTGCCTACTGTTCTGCCAAAGAAAAGAGGATTTCTGCCCCGGACATGTATCCGGGAGAGGATAGCACCCATTGATAGTTCGGCAAGGATGGGTTCACTCGTTTCGAGGTCACGCGGCGGCTCCGGATGTTCGCCGGGAAAATCGGTCACGCAGCTCCCTGTTCCCCAAATGCTTCGGCGGCCCGAACCACTGCTTTCGTCTCTCCCTGACCGAGCGCATCGAGTGGGGTTTTGCCGTTCAGCCTGTCGTTGCCGTTAGCAAAGAAAATTGACTGCATCCACGGATCGTGCCCACTGAGGGCATCCAGGACTTCCTTCAGGCCATCGAGCGTCTTTCCGTCCTCGAACTGAAAGGCTGGATACGCATAGCCTCTTTTCCCCTGAGTCAAACCGATCAGCTGGTTCTGGCTTCGCCGCTTATCTACCGCTTGGCGACTGATGCCGATGAGTTTGGACACTTGCTCGACCGATAGAGTTCCTCCGAGCTTCTCGATGATCCGTTTCCTGTGCTCGATGCCTCTTAGCTTCGCTCGAATCAGGGGATCGCCAGCACTAGACTCCGCGGCTATCGAAGCCGCAGAAAGAGCATTCACGAGGAGCTCGAAGTCGGTGGGCGAAGCGGTCAGTTCCTCGACGCTCTGCGAAGAGAGTTCATTCGTAATCGAGGAGAGCGCATTGAAGGCCCGCGAAAAGAACACTGGATGTTCGGTTCGCGAGAGCGAGTCGATGGCCCTCGTCAGAGGCCTGAGCCGGGAGGTGTTCTTGAGTTCGAAGATAACCAGGAATGTCGCTCCGTCCACCTCGGTCGTCAATACGAAGTCTGAAACCTCAAGCGAGATTTTTCGGCGTTTTGCCTTGAGGGAGAGCTTGTTCTGGGTTACCTCGAACTTCAAATTCTTGTGAATTGCGGTTGACAGCAGCAATCGCTTATGTGGTCCCGAGGCGCGGGAGAGCCGGATGCGGGCAGAATCAGGGGCCGGAAGAGTTTCGATCCAGTTGCTGACGATCCTCTGGACGTCCTCCAAGGAAGCAGGTCGTTCACTGTTCGATTTGGTCACCATGGTAGACCCCTGGTTGACGAACGAATTATCGACTAAATAATAAGCGTTCGTCAACCGCAATTATAGATGGAAATTCCCACGAACGCGAGAAGCTGGCCTAGCCCCCGGGGGTGTACGAACTCTAGCCGGAAGAAAAGTGCCAGACGGGATTGACCGATCCGTACACAACTCCGTTGCTGAGGATGTGACCGCATTCCGGATGGGGTTTGAACTACCTCCGAAACCTTCCTACGCTAACGAAGTCACATTCCGAATCGTTGTGCACGGTCGCCCCATCGAAAATGTGGACAAGAGGAGGGAAGGATGGGATCGTTGGCGAAGAGACTGGAGGCAGAAGTTGTCCGGTGGCCGCAAGTTTCCGTTGTGCCGCATCAGTTCGCGGCCAGAGAGTTTCGATTCCAGAAGGCAGAAGTAGGTCACATCCACTTCTGGGGAGACGTCGATATTCCCTTCACCCGCGCAATTCGCGACGTTCTCGTCGCCGAGGGTCTTGCACAACGGCATCGCTGGGTTCCGGAGTCGGGTTGGACCACGTTTCATATGAATGATGAAGCTGACCTAAGTCGCGCCATTTGGCTCATGCGGCTGTCGTATCTTCGCTACACCCTCAAGGGCCGATCCACATCCTATGAGGCTTTTCAAGAAGAAGCGGCGCAAATGCACTTGGACCACAGGCTCACAGCTTTGTTGGCTCAGTTTCTGCCCGTGAATGTTGGAGCGCGCTGATCGTCAATCCCCGCGAATGCCAGCTGGAGATGAACGCCATTTTTCTCCGTCGGGAGACATCATAAGAAGCCTCATAGTCGTTTTGTCACTTGGGCGTTGGCCCGTTCTCTTGCTGGACCGCGACACCTTCGCCGGGAAATGGCCAACTCCTGTCGAGCAATTTTTCCTGTTCACGGGTGGACTTCGGGACTCGGTCAACCTTCAGGTTTTCGAAGAAATGCACGCCGCTCTTTCCAGCGGTGGCTAGATCAACATCACCGTCACCGTCCAGGTCCAAGGCAAGGATCTGTGTCCCTACTCCGGCGGTGCCATTCATCGAGATGGGGTAACGCGTGAACGTTCCTGTTTTGCGATCGATTTTGTAGTAGTACACCACCGGCGGGTCGTAGGCTCCCGGATCGTTCCCGGAGTGAGCTCGATAACGCTTGCCGGTAATCAGTTCCGGTTGCCCATCCCCGTCGATATCGGCAAGAAGGAGCGCGTGGACTTGCGAAAATGATTCATCAATCGTATGCAACACCCAATCACGGCTGTTACCTGACGTTCGCTGCTCTAACCAATAGAGGCCATAACTGTGGCCTCGGCCATAAATAATGTCCAGCTTGCCATCTGCATTCACGTCATAGCCGATGATGGGGAACCCTGCTTCCCCTAACTTCCAGTCTCCGTGCCACTCCCACTTATCATGGTCCGCATCGATATTCCTGAACCATCCGGATGGCGTGAGTATGTCCGCCTTCCCGTCCCCGTCTACATCCGCGATGCCTATGCCGTGACCATCCTGCTCCCTGCCGCCCAGATGATGCACCTTCGGCGATGGTCCGGAAAAGTCTATCCAGAGAATGCCCGAATGATTGTAGTGTGCCAGTGCGAGATCAGGCTTACCGTCGCCGTTGATGTCTCCGATAGCACCGCCTTCGGTATCGTAACTGTCGGTGATGAAATGCCGCGGCCACTCCGCGCCTGGCTTCCTGGGGTTCTCGTACCACCACAGTCCGTTTACGATCCAACCGGTTGTGACAACGTCGGGTGCGCCGTCATGGTTAACATCGAAGATCCATTCACCACAATCCGACACGAACTCGTCGTCGATCTGAACGGTACGGTATTGATGCCTCTTCCAGACGCCTCCTGTTGCTCCGGGATTTTCATACCAGTAGGCTCCGCTGAGCAGATCGGGCCGCCCATCGTGGTTCATGTCGAGTGTGGTGACGGCTTCATCCTGGTCGGTCCCCAGGCGGTGAACAAGAAAGGCAGTCTGCGGAACTCCAAACGGACCGTTCCCGGGACCGGTCCGCCGTTCGCTTTGCGCTCCTGCCCACACGGCATACACCATAAGAGGCACGATAACTGCATTTCCGAGGCTTTTCTTCACCCACACGTTCCTTTTGGCCCTCTGTCGCCCCAGAGAGCCCTGGAACACGCGCTACTCACGGGCTTCCTCGGTTTGAGTGGCTTGACCGCGTAATCGTAACAGGGCATCGAAGATCGTACCAACCATGGCTCTCATCTTTTGCTCAGGAAGGACACCCAAGTCGGCCTCAGCACGTGCCTGCTGGGCTTGAAGACACAGCGTTTCAGGAGGCGCGCTTCGCGCTGTCCTTCAAAAGCGCAAGCCGCACCAGGCTCTCGCCGGTCGCGGTAATTGCCTCTTCGTTCGACCGCGGCGTCCAGCCAAGCATCCGCCGCGCCTTTTCGTTGGTCGCGTTTTTGCGTTTGCCGAGCTCGGGCAGAATCAGCTTGATCGCCGGATCGCGTAGCGACGCCAAGCGCACCATCCAGTTGGGCAATTCTCGCGCCGGCACTCGTCTGGCATCCGATCCCATGCGTTCTTTCAGGACCTGAGCGATCTCGCGCATCCAGAGAAAATCCCCGGCGACGGCGAGGAATCTCTCGCCCTTGGCTGCAGGATGTGTCATCGCACGGAGATGCAGGTCTACCACGTCCCGCACATCGACAATCCCAAAAGAGAGCTTTGGGCTGCCGGGCAGAGCGCCATCCATCAGGCGCTGGACAATCAGAATCGAGGCCGAATAATCAGGCCCGAGGACCGGCCCAAACACTCCCACAGGATTGACCACCGACAGTTCCAGGGAGCCACCTTCTTTGGCGATAAAATCCCATGCGGCACGCTCAGCCAAAGTCTTCGATTTCGTATAGGGAGCCACATCGTCACCATCGAGATGAGTCCAGTTGGTTTCGTCGAAGGGCGCGCTCTGTGGTTTGTAGCCGTAGCCTACGGCCGCAAACGAGGAGGTGAGCACAACCCGCTTCACGCCGGCTTCGCGCGAGGCCCGCAACACGCGGAGCGCCCCATCCCGCGCGGGCACGATTAAATCGTCCTCGTGTTTTGGGACGCTCGGCGGAAGAGGCGACGCGACGTGCAGCACGTACTCGCAACCGGCTACGGCCTCGGCCCAGCCTGCGTCGCTGGTGAGATCGGCTGCCACAAACGAAAGCCGGTTGCCCGGCTCGGCGCCGCCGTTCCTCAGCATCGCGCGTACATCGCCTTCGCGCTTCAGGTTCCGTACGGTGGTGCGCACCTGATGGCCGCCCGCGAGAAGCTGCACGATGGCGTGGCTGCCAATAAATCCTGATCCGCCTGTAACAAGAACTTTGCTCATTTTTGTCTCCGCCGGTTCTGTTCCTTGCTCGAATCCATCTCTCGAAAGAGAATTTAGATTTTAGATCGAACGTTCGTTCTATCGGATGCAAAAGTTCCCGGGAATCTCTCGCTCGGTCACCTATTCGTCGGCAATGGCGTTCCATACCGTGTCTGCAATGTCTTGGAGCGTGGCGGTCGAAAACGCCTTGGGCGCTTTTGCCAGGCTGGCCGCAAGGCCGAGGGTAAGACTGTCAATTGCCTCGCGCGGAAGGTCCTTAAGGATTCCGCCCTTCCTCTTCGGCTGTAGCCATTTGAGTATGCGCGCACTCTCAGGATCCCCGAACTCTGCCGCTGCTTCAGCGCCGGTTCTACAGTAGGACGAGTTCAGATACTGATCGAGAAAGCGCGTCTCCTTCCGATGGCTGCGATAGAAGCGGTACGCGTTGAGCCAAACACGCATAAGCGCCTCGCGAGGGGATTCGTCTGCGGAAACGCCCTCGAAAAACACCTCGTGCTTGATCGACGCCACGCGCTCATAAACGGCGTGAATCAAGTCATCCTTGCTCGGAAAGTAGTGATAAATGACGCCCGGACTCGCGCCGGACCGCTTCGCAAGCACGGACATGGGAGCGTTATGAAAGCCACGCTCGACGATCAGGTCGAGCATCGCCTTCAGGATCGCTTCCCGTTTGTCCCGTTTGCCAGTCATTCTTCGCCGTGTTGCAGGCACTAGAATGGTCATTCTACTACCCTTGCTGCTGCTGGATTTGAGGAACCGCAATCTCCAGAGGGCAAACGCATCTGCCGATGCGTCGACGTGATTGCAATTCCATTCCGCGTTGCCCATGTAGGGGAGTGCTCTTAGTCGAAGAAGTCGCGATCCTCTTCCGAAAGGTGCGCCTTGGCTTGCTGGACTCGGAAGGTGATGCCGAGGCCCGGCTTGTCCCAGACGTCGATGAAGCCGTTTTTGACAACCGGATCCGGCAATCCATCCACGATGTCATACCACCATTCGGGCTCGCCCTTGGCGTATTCGAAAGCAATATAGTTCTGCGGCAGCACCGCACCCATATGCACCTGCGCGGCGACGCCGAATAGTCCATCGAAAATCCCGTGCGGAGCCACCAGGATGCCGTGGAGATCGGCATACTCAGCGATCCACTTCAATTCGGCGATTCCGCCCACATCCTCGGGGTCAGGTCCGAGTACGTTCACAGCCTGGGTCTCGATCAGCTCCATGCAGTTCTCCCGCAAATAGAGTTCCTCCCCGGTGTGAATCGGCGTCGACGTGCTTTGGGTCACTTCCTTGAAGACCTGGGGTTTTGGGTAGGGCTCGTAGTCGCCGGTGATCAGGTCTTCGAGCCATGCAATGTGGAGTGGTTCGACGGCGCGCGCAAAGCGGATGGCGTCCTTGACGACCCAGCCTGGCCCGCAGTCGAAAGCCAGGCCGATGTCTGCGCCAAGGGCCTTTCTCGCGGCTTCGGCGCAGGCGACGCAATTCTCGATGCCACGTTCAGTCATCAGCCCACGATCCATGTAAGGCGCCCCCGCTCCATGCCATTGCTGGCCATACCAGGTGTTAGGAACGGCCGTCATCATGGGGGTATTGTGGAAGCCGATGGGCATCTTGACCAGGGTGTAGCCTTCTTTGGCCTCTTTCATCTTGGCGGCAAACTCGGCGTAATCCTGCGGTGTACGGGGCATCGTCATGGTGGCGCCTATGTTGTTTTCAGAGTTTCCGTAGGGACGGACGCGGTCGCG
This sequence comes from uncultured Acidobacteriaceae bacterium, assembly GCA_963745725.1. Classification (GTDB taxonomy): domain Bacteria; phylum Acidobacteriota; class Terriglobia; order Terriglobales; family Acidobacteriaceae; genus PALSA-350. The sequence continues at coordinate 646,343 of CAVUYJ010000007.1, read as the reverse complement.
GATCTTTCCGCCCAGCAGCTTATAGACCGGCAAGCCGGCCGCTTGTCCGGCAACATCCCAGAGTGCGATTTCGATGGCGCTGATCGCCGCGCCCCAGGGCTTAGAGGCGCCCATGCGGCGAATCTTCAACATAATGGCGGCGACGTTGGTGGGGTCTTCGCCCATGAGATAGCTCTTATAGAACAGGACCATCGGTTTGAGATACGGCTTGGCGGATTCGGCCTGACCGTAACCGGAAATTCCCTGATCGGTGACGATGCGCACGGTTGGATTGCGGCCGATGATGGCACACTTGAGATCCGTAATCTTAATCGGTCCGCTTGCCTTAGGTTTTTCCGGGGGGCTCATCAGAGCACCGCTGGCCCGGCCGGCAAGTATCTTTGCTCCTGCTATTCCGCTGAGCGATCCCACAAATCCTCTTCGCGTGCAGTTACTCATGGTTTTCTTCTCCTTGAAAATCTTCGTTCCGTGGCGTTGGTGACCGAATTTAAGGCTGACCTGCAGCAGAGATCATTATTACGCGTGCGCGTTCCTCTTGAGCGCCAACGTCCCCTCTCCAGATCGGATCGGGAAGTGCTTGCGCCGGGGCCCGAGGCTGGTGGTTGTCGGATGTCACGTCGACGCATTCTGCGCAGCACGCTCCTGAATAAATCGTTCAAAAAGGTTCTCTCCTGACTCGGTGCGAGGGTCTTTTTCTTTCGAGCGTCTAAGATCGAAGTGAACATTCCGCGAGGAGACACGAATGCCCCCGATTTCAAGAAGAGAATTCATCAAGACGGCGTCGTCGAGCGCAGCATTGGGCGCGATTCTGTCGACGGGTGGCCGCGTACTTCACGCGGACCCTCTCGGCTTGCCCATTGGATGTCAGACATGGCCGGTCCGAACGATGATCGCCAAGGACTTCCCTGGCACGCTGAAGATGCTCGCCGCAGCGGGATTCCAGTCGATTGAGCTATGCTCGCCAGTGGGGTATGCAGACTCCGGATTTGGCGGCCTACGCAAATACAAGGGATCTGAGCTGAGAAGCATCCTGCAGCAGGAAGGCCTGACCTGCGTCAGCAGTCACTTCTCCATGGAGGAATTGAGGAAGAACCAGGACGAGCGCATCTCCTGGGCAAAGGATGTTGGCCTGACGCAAATGCTTGTGGCCAGTCTGGACGGTCCTAAGAATCCCACGTTAGAGGACGTGAAACGCGCCGCCGGGGAGTACAACCGATTCGGCGAGCGAGCAGCGTTGGCCGGAATCGTGCAAGGCCTCCACAACGAGGACTTTGAGCTCAGCAAGGTCGATGGCCGGCGGACGTATGACCTGCTGTTTCAACTACTCGATCCCAGGTTCGTCAAGTTCCAGTTCCAGGTCTCGACGATCAGTGACGGTTACGATGCCGCGGAGTACTTTACCAAATACCCGGGCCGCTTTGTTTCTATGCATGTGCAGGGTTGGTCGGCAAGTTCGCGCAAGATCGTGCCGGTGGGCCAGGGCACTCTCGATTGGAGCAGGATATTTGGCACGGCCAAGATAGGCGGTATCAAGAACTATTTCGTCGAGATGGACTTTCCGTTCATGAAGGCCAGCGTTCCCTACCTTCGCCGTTTGCAGGTACAGTGAAGTTCGCCTCAGTCCGACTGCTTCAATTGAGCAATACGTTTTCGGACGATGCGGGCTGCCAGTTTGCGGTCAGTGTCATAGCGGCCGAACGCCTGAATCATCTCGGTGGACCAGACGAAAACCCCATCCTTGAAAATGCTGCCGATAGCGCCACTCATGCCGAATTGCTCTGTTCTGTACGTGTACGCCATGGTTAGTCCTTTCTTTCTTTGTGAGATACGGGAGTGCCCAACCCCGTGCTCCTGAGACAGCCCCGCTGTTTCAAGGTAGGTCCGTCCCGTACCTCGAACATATTTCTTCCAAATCTCAACCGCCTTGATATCGATCAAAATCAAACGAACGTTAGTAATCGCGCGTTCGGCGTTTCCTAGTCGGCGCCATCGGCGTCGCCAAAACTCCATCGCCGTTGCCACTCGCAATCTTGTGGTAAGCATGGAGAATGTGGGAGGGCTGGCCGGGGTCGAATACTCTTCCGGAAATTCGGCGTATCGGGAGCGGTGTCGGAGAAGTGGGGGGGGCAGCTTCACGGCTGGTTGATGTGTCTTTTTAGCCGCTATTCGTTTGAGGGATGCCCGATGATCAAAGCGTGGGAATCAGGGATGCTGTCAAACGCTGTCACGGTGTTTGCCCCGCTGCGGTGGATCGCTACCAGAATGCTTTAGCTTCCACCCTGGGTTTGCCTTGCATGCCGTTGACTACCTGCGAGCTAAGGACGACTTCGAAATTCCTTTTGCCCCAGTCGACGCCGGCACCATCTGCCAACTGTTTCAGGTTTGCTTCATCGGTCAGGAATTCGCCGGCAGCCCTGGTTCCGCTGCCTGCAATTCCTGCCGCGACCAGAACTACCTGGCCGGTGCTCTCGTCAGTGAAGCGGGCGGCGATGGCATAGTCTTTGACAACGGGACTCCTCGGAGCTTGTGCTCTGACTTGCCAGGCGCGTGACTCGGGGTGCTGTGTGTCCGCTATCCAGTACACCTGATCCGGGCCCTTAGGCCCTTCCAGATGAAACCTGAGGGAGGACGTTCTGTTCAGCGTCCAGTCATTGTTCAGCGCTCCAATCAGAACAACCGGTCCTTCCCGAAGCTGAGAGGAAATTGTCCTCCGAGAACTCTGAACCCTGAAAGCATGTCCGTGAGCTCCGACCAAAGACACGAATCTGCTAAGAACCTGCACGTCAGAAAAAGGAATAAAGTCGTTCTTGTCCGCGAACGACTGAAGAAACGAGTCGTCATCGGCACCCCGCTGGAGCTGAGTCAGCGGGGAATCATGAGGGGCATACAACTCGGTTTCGGTTTCGCCCATACAGAACAAGACAGGCTTGCCGCTGGTGAGCAACGGAGACCAGACTTCTTCGAGAGCGGACTTTTGTTTGCCGAATGGTCTCCATGAGCGAGCGCCGCCCGAGGCCAATATCAAGACCAATACCACGGCGATGATCACTCCAGAAGCTATCAAGCTCGCGGGCCAATAGATTTTCCTTTTCCTTCCGGGCTGGCTGACCTGCTGCGCTTCGACGGGAAACCCCGCTGGAATCACCTCCGCCGGAATGACTTCCTCCGGAATCACCTTGACGACAGTCGCATCCGGTGCCGCCTGCGAGAAGACGGGAACATAGGATCCGGGATTCAAATCAATTCTCAGTTCGCCCCCGTGCGCCGGTGACTGGTAATACTGGGCGAGCCGTTTCCTGACCTCCGCGGCACAGAGACGCACGACCGGATCGGCGTTGGTATCGTAATCCGGCGGCCGATGAAAGACCTCTACCCCGAGGGTGCGCTCTTTCAAGTTGTCTTCGTTTTCCGCAAGAGTCTGTTCGACGATGTACCGGAGCAGGCACGGATAGCGCTTACTGGCCGCGAATCTACCGTCGCTCACAACCTTTTCCAGTTGCGAGCGCACGAGCTGCCTGTCCCTCTCTGTTTTGGGGTGCCAGGCACTCGTCACTAACCCGTTGGACGCCAAGGTCTCATCTCACGGCCCGAAAATTCGGGCGTCTCAATGTAGCACCGCCTTGATACGGCTTGCTACTTGTCCCGCTAACCTCTGTACCAGCAATGGCTTGCAAGACAGAACAAGCGGTTCGCACGTATTGGCCGCCTAGCTACCGTAGCAATCTTGACTAGTTTGGGGGGCAACCGTATGAATGCGATGTTGATTTGGGAAATAGTTTCACGGGTGAATTTTAGATGGGATGGAGCTGCTGTTTCCTGGCTTTTGTCCCGTGGCCAGGAAATGTATCCCCAAATCAATTGCACCACTGGCTCAGAGGCTGACAGGAACCAATTCAATCGCCCATGGGAGCCACACTTTTGGAGGCAATATGCAAGGGAAACGCATGAGGCAGTACATAGGAAATAGGACCATCACGATCTGGGCGGTTTTGCTCGTTCTGGCGTCCGCACGGCTTATAGCCCAATCCGGCCCCACCGGGTCGATCCTCGGTTCGGTGGTAGATTCAACCGGCGCTGCGATCCCCAACGCCACGCTGTACCTTACCAATACCGCCACCGGGGTGAAGTCCAAAGCCACCGCCACCTCGGCCGGCGACTACACCGTGCTTAGCCTCATCCCCGGTCAGTACAGCGTCGTTGCCGAGGCTCCCGGGTTCGCCAAGGAGGAGGTCACAGGCGTCACCCTGGCTGTCGCTCAACAGGCACGTGTCAACCTGGTCCTCAAACCGGGCGATGTGAGCGCCACGGTTACGGTTGCCGCCGATGCTACCCAACTCGATACCGACACTGGTGCGATTTCGCAACTGGTCAGTTCGCGGCAAGTGACTGAGTTGCCGCTCAACGGGCGCAATTTCTTCGATCTGCTCTTTATCGGAGCAGGCGCGGTCGAGACTGGCGGCGAACAGTCGGGCCATCCCGGCGCGGGCCAGGCCATCAGCATAAACGGATCCCGGCCCGAGTCGAACAGCTACCTGCTCGACGGCATCCTCAACACCGATCAGACCGTCAACGTCCCGTCTAACATCCTCTCGATCGACGCCATTCAGGAATTCAAGGTGCTGAGCGAAACCTATTCGGCGCAGTACGGCCTGGGCGCCAACCAGATCAGCGTGGTCAGCAAGAGCGGCACCAACGACTTTCATGGTGCGCTCTTCGAGTTTCTCCGCAACGACGCCTTCGACGCCAAAAACTACTTCCAATCGGGCAGCAATGCCAAGCTGCGCCAGAACCAATTTGGGGTCGTCTTCGACGGCCCGGTCCGAATTCCATGGCTCTATAACGGCAAGGACAAGACCTTCTTCATGGCCAACTTCGAGGGCCAGCGCTTGAGCGCGGGGGCGGGGACGGGCTACACGACCGTACCCACGCCCGCCGAATTGGCGGGATGTTTCTCCACCTCGCTCACAGATCCTACGACGGGGTTGCCATTTCCAGGAGCCGGCGGCTGTGTTTCTCAGATTCCGGCTGCGCGCTTTTCGCGATTGGCGAATGTGACCATCGCCCAAGGGTTCATCCCAAGAGCCAATTGTTCAGGCTGCGGAGGGAATGCTAAGAACAATTATTCGTTCAATTCGACCAACACCCTGACCGCCAATCAGCAGACCTACCGTGTCGATCAGGATATGCACAAATGGGGCAGACTCTTTGGCAGGGGTACTTACTCGGACTACAACCCTTTTGGAGCCGGCGGGGCATCGGCGGCGGCCAGTGGTTCCGGAACCTCGGGAATCAACACCAATTGGGCCGCTGGGCACACCGTCAACTTCGGACCCCACATCGTCAACCAGTTCATCATGGGCGAAATGGACTCGTACTTGGTCAATTTCGGAGCTCCGGTCGCCGCCTCGGTTCAAACGTCGCTCGGCTTCAGTGGCGTATTCACCGATCTCACACCACAGCAGCGTTCTTATCCCACGATCGTCTTTGGAAATCAGAATGGCGAGAATATAGGGACCTTCGGCGGAGCCAACAACGCCTACACCTACAGCGACAACCCAATGTGGCAGTACAGCGATGCCTTGTCCTACATCCGTGGCGCGCATACCTTCACGGCGGGCGCGGACTACAAGCGGTGGACTCTCTACCGGAACAACGCGAGCAACTTCCTCGGCGAATATACGTTCAACGACGGAGTAGCCACGGGGAACCAGTTGGGGGACTTCCTTCTCGGATACTACGGCGGTGCCAACGGCTTTCTTCCCGGCCCGTTCGGCCTCCCGAACTCGGCCGGCAACCTGCACGACTACAAATTCCGCTACTACGCCACATACCTCCAGGACGACTGGAAGGTTAACAGCAAGCTGACGCTCAATCTTGGCGTGCGCTGGGACATTCGCCCCATCCCCTACGATGCCCATAATCGCTTGACCTGGCGGGATACCACCAATACCCTTGGCGGCCTGTGCTTTGCCGATCCCAAGCTCGCCACCGACGGTGTCGCACCGCCGGGCAATGGCTACTATCGCTACTGCGGCACTAACCACCCCGGCAGCACCGAATACAACAACTTTGCTCCGCGCCTCGGCTTCGCCTATCGCTTGGATCCCAAAACCGTTGTCCGCGGCGGCTTCGGGCTGGTCTGGGACGGCGTCGAAGGCCGGGAAATGGACGACTCCGGCGACGTCTATCCCTATGTCAGCCGCCAAAACCTGTCGCAAGTCAGTGGTCAAGCAAGTTACCAAACGACCAATCAGCTTTGGCCCGATTTCAGCAGCATTGCCCCGGTAACCCCAGCCGCGAATACCTTCATCGCGGTGATCATCTCAGAAAAGCCGAAGAATCCATACATGACACAATGGTCGTTTTCCGCGGAGCGGGAACTGGCCAGGAACACCACCCTCGAGGTGAATTACATTGGCAACAAAGGCAGCCGGTTGCTGGCCCGCCAGAACATCAATCAGGCCCTGCAGATCCCCGATCTGACGGCCTGCTACACCACTACTCCGGAACCAGACTCTTGCCTGCCAGTGAACCGCCGTCCCTATCCGAACTTCGTCACTTATATCGACAGTTCGTGGATCGGGCACTCCAATTACAACGCGTTGAACCTCAAGCTTGAGCATCGCTCCGGCCAGTTCGCCCTCACCAGCGTCTATACCTGGGCCAAGAGCCTGGACGACAAGTCCACCGCCGCCAGTGCCGGCTCGGAAGCGCAGGGATGGAATGGCTACCTCAACAACCACGACCCTGAATTGGACTACGGACGATCCGACTTCAACGTCGGCCAGCGCTTCGTCACCAGCTTGGTCTACGATCTGCCGGTAGGCCGAGGCAAGAAATTCGCCAATCAGGTCAACCCGGTCGTCAACGCCGTCATCGGGGGGTGGGAGGGAACTGCAATCGCTACCTTCCAGCAGGGCTTTCCCACGTCCATTCAGTGCTACGACTACTACGCTCCGACGAATGTGGGCGGACTGCTCGACATCGGGACTGGCAGTGGCATCAACCGTTGCGATCAAGTCGGCGATCCCAAGTCGCTGAAGTGGACACTCAGCCCCGCTGACTTTGCCAGAAATGCGGCACTCTTCGCGGCCCCCACACCTGGGACGTTTGGAAACTCGGCGCGGAACGTTGCCACAGCTCCAGGCCTCGAAAACTTCGTCCTCGGGCTCTACAAGAACACCGACATCACCGAGCGCGTCAAGTTCCAGCTCCGCTTTGAAGCCTTCAACGCCTTCAATCATCCGCAGTTCGATGCGGATCCTAACGGCGGCTTCGGCGGTGGCGGATCGTCGGTGAACAACGTCTTGTCCACCGGGCAATTGGGACTCATTGGAGCCGCGGGTCCACCACGAATCCTCCAAATCGGCGGCAAGCTCGTCTTCTAACCCGTGCAACCGACAACGGTCCGCCACGGTTCCTTACTCGCCGTGGCGGACCCTTCCTATATACCCTTTATGCCGGCCGCCATGCGTTTGCTCCCATATCTTCTTTCCGTAATCATGATGGCCGCCTCGCCCGCAAAACTTGTCGCGGGCGAGCCGACTCCGGCAGGCCAGGCTGCCTCGGCCGACCGCGCTGCGGATCTCACCGAGCAAGCCCAGCAGGCTATCGCCGCAGGCCGATTCGACGCGGCGGAAGCAGCGTTTCTTGAGCTCACCAAACTCGAACCCGACGTCGCCGAAATCTACGCCAACCTCGGCGCAGTCTACTTCCAGCAAGGCAAGCTCGACGCCGCCATCGAAGCCCTCCGCCACGCGCTCCGCCTCAAACCTTCACTCGCAAGGGCCAAAACGCTTCTCGCCATCTGCCTCACCGAATCCGGTCATTCCGCTGAAGCCCTCCCCGGTCTGGAGGCCGGATTTCGCTCCTCAGCCGAGCCCCAAGTCAAGCGCCAATGCGGCCTTGAACTCCTCCGCGCCTACACCGCACTGCACCGCGACGCAGACGCCGTCGAAACCTCTCTCGCCCTGTACAAGGCCTATCCCGACGATCCCGAAATCCTCTACCAAACCGGCCGCATCTACGGAAACTTCACCTATCTCACCATGGAGAGGCTCCGTGACAAGGCCCCCAACTCGGTCTGGATGCTGCAAGCCAAAGCCGAGGCCCAGGAGAGCGAGAAGCAGTATGACCTGGCATTAAACAGCTTTGAAAGTGTCCTGCGCCTTGAGCCCCAGCGGCCGGGAGTCCATTACCGCATGGGCCGCGTCTACCTCGCCCGATTCGAGCAGTTGCACGACTCCAAAGACCGCGATCAGGCCGCGGACCAGTTCAGCGCCGAGCTCGCCATCGATCCTGGCAACGGCAACGCCGCCTACGAACTGGCCCAGATTCAACGCGACCTGGGCAACGTCGAACAGGCCCGCCGGCAATTTGAGTCCCTTATCGAGCGTCGTCCAGAATTCGAGCAAGCACGGGTCGGCCTCGCCGGCATCCTCCTGGAAAACCAGAAGCCCGGCGAAGCCGCCACCCAACTCAAACGCGCCATCGAACTCGAGCCCAACGACGAAGTTGCCTGGTACCGTCTGGCCCGCGCCCTGCGCCTGACTGGCGACCACGAAGGGCAGAAAAAGGCATTAGCCGAATTCCAGCGCCTTCACGCCCTTGAAAGCAGTCGCCTTGCCCGAACCGGAATCCTCTTGGAAGCCGGCGAAGTCACCGCCCAGCGACTGGGAGAAACAACTCAGCCATAGGCGTAAAAATACTCGGGCCAAATTGAAGAGTTGCGGAGTGCTTCGGACATTGACGATTTTCATTCGCCGGATAACAGGCAGATCGGGGACGGAATATGCCGGATGGCAGCTCGACAGATGTAAAACGTGGGAGGGGCAAGAGACGTCTCGAGAAAACGCCATGGATTGAAACTATCGGCGGCGAACTGAGGGTTTGGAGAGATCAGAGCAAGAACGAAATCATCATTGAACCGCCAATTCTCGCACCGGCAAAGAAGTGCGGCGGGCTCATCACTCTCTCAGTGAGGGACGCGCGTCACCTGGCAAATTCGCTCCTCCTTTTCGCTGCCGAAACGGAATCGAGTCCGACTTCCAACGTAGCAACGTCTCCCATTCAGGTCGCGCAGGATGAGTGAAGCACCGGACGGCGAGATGCCGAAGGCCCTTGCCGAGGCGCCCAATGGTTCAAGAGCCAACCAGGATAGGCATCTCCTGTCGCTGGGCCGCTCTCGAGAGATCGCGAATGCAAATCAGGTCACATGCGGCGAAATGTGAAGCCAACCGAACGAGAACCCGAGAGGCAGAGAAAGTGAATGACCCCAATCTCTAGACGTGATGTTTTAGCTGGGCTGGCCGCTTCCAGTGCTGCCTCCATCGTGACAGCTCGCAGCGAACGGCGCCAAAGCCCCGCCGCCGGCAATGCGACTCTCCTCTCCGGCCAAGAGCGCGGTCAACGCGCAGATGCCTTGCTGCACTATTTTGCGGAGATTGCGCCAAAACTCCTGCGAGATCCTGCGGGCATCTTGAAGCATCCCAGCGTTGCACCGAGTCTGCCGGGTAGAGCCTATTCAACCAACCTTTGGGATTGGGACACGCTCTGGACGAGCCAGGGACTTTTTCGACTCGCGGCGTTGCTTCATGACGACCAGCTTAAACAGAAGTTGTGTGAACATGTCTCGGGAAGTCTCTTGAACTTTCTCGAGCATGCTTCCCCGGATGGCCAGATTCCCATGATGATGACCGCGGACAACGCGGACCCCTTTCGCGTCCTGGGCAAGAATCCGCTGTCGCGAAACCAGGCGAAGCCCGTTTTTGGTCAGCTGGGGCTGCTCGCCTGCGATCAACGCGGAGACGCAAAGTGGTTGGAGCCGCATTTCGATGCGATCCTGGGTTTCTACGATTCCTGGACACGGCACTACTCCTCTCCGATTGGCCTGCTGGTGTGGGGCGATGATGTCGCGATCGGTGACGATAACGACCCAAGCACATTCGGCCGGCCTTTTTTTTCCTCGGCAAATTTGCTCCTCAATTGCCTGTTCTATGAGGATCTTTTGGCGTCGGCAGAGTTGGCGCGACGGCTCGGACGCGCGGCGGATCATGATCGGCTTTCCAACCAGGCGAAAGAATTGGCGCAACGGATCGAGACGTTCTGCTGGGATCCCAGAGATAGTTATTACTATACGGTCGATGTGCAATGTGTCGACCGGCGGGCTGAGCTCATCCCCACCGTGCAGCGAGGAATGGACATGTCGTGGAAATGCCTGCCGATGAGGATCCAGATGTTTACCGGCTTCCTGCCGCTCTGGTGCGGCATTGCGCAACCACAGCACGCACAGAAACTAGTGAGCACAAACTATCTTGCGGACGACCGGCTCTGCGCGCGATGGGGCGCCAGGTCGCTTTCGGACCGCGAGACCATGTACTCTCTGCAATTTAGTTCCGACCCGAGCAACTGGCTTGGGCCAGTCTGGATCATTGGTGAACTACTTCGTATGGAAAGGTCTGCTGCGATATGGATACAAGAAAGAAGCAGACGCGCTGGCCGGGAAGACGCTGCTTCTTCTGTCAAGGGACCTCGACGCGAAACGGCTCACTGAATGAGTACTACCATCCGGATACCGGGGCCGCCCTGAGTCACAAGGGATTCATCGATTGGAATCTTCTTGTGCTGGAAATGATTTGAGATGGAAGTTGGTGTGAACGCTTTGTGACTTCTCAAACACGACCCGACGCCGGCTCTTCGATGGGTGGCACGCTGATCCAGGCGGCGATGTCTTGGATCGCCGGAGGGTGGAAGTAGATGCGGGAGTGGAAAAGCGCTCCCTTGGAGTGGCGCAGCAGTTGCCATGTGCCGTAGCGTTTTCTTGTGACACGAATCGGCAGCGGGAGATCCCGCCGTGCGCGCACGTCGCAAAGGAGATTATCGTCAGCATTGGCAAGACCGAGTCCGAGACTGGATCGGCCGGTGATGGCGAGGAAAAGCCCGATCAGCGTGGATGCGAGCCAGAGCGCCAGCAAGATGCTCCCCCCGAGCAGGATCGGACTGGCGGTCTTCACAAGGGTAGACCATCCCAGGTAAGACATCACCGCAAATCTCACTCGCGATACTTCATATGCGACGGCCGCCGTCACGACGATCGTTGTTAACAAAGCGGCGAAGATGCCGAAGCGAACTCCCCATCCAGTTGCGCGGTGGATCCACCAACTTCCAGCAAGAGCGCCGTAGGCTTCGTCCAGGAACGACGACAGGGCGAAGACCGGAACATCGGTGAGGCTCGATTCAGGCTGGTAGTAGCTGTAGCGAAGAAAGACGCGACGGCTCTCCGATTGCAGCTTCTTCGTATGCTGCTCCGTAGCCTCATCCCAACTCCACTTCAAGGCAAGCACACCAAGGCCCGCGCCAACCAGGGCCGCGAACACTTGATAGCCGGCGGTAACGATCGGGCCGGCCCCGCTGGAACCCAGCCAATGCACGAGATGAGGTACGAGGTACCTGAACACCAGCCAGACCAAACCAATCGTCACAGCGAACGGCACCAGGAACCACGGCCCCCCGAACAATATGATGAGGAAGTTACGTACGTTGGATGCCATGAGCCAGACCAACACATCCTTTACGGTTGTGACTGCGCCTTGCAAAGCAGGGCGAAGCAGCGCCAGGCGAAAGCTCTGTTGCCGGAAGGTCAAGAAGGGGGTAGCCAGGGCAGCAATACCGCTGACTTTCCTGCACAGAGCCGGAGAACTTCGAAGCGCACGCAGAGCTACGTTTCCGCCGTGGCTGTGGGCGACTACGTAGTGGCGGGCATCGGGTTCGGTGCTGAGCAGATTTAGAAGATGTTTGCGTAGTTGTATGCTGGCCAGTCGTCGATCAAAATGCGTGTTGCCGCCACTCCAATCAAAACGCGAAAAGGTGACGCTGGCCGCGCCACAAACTTGCAACTCTTCGCGAAGCTGTGTGCAGAATGCGGAATCGGGCTGGGTCCAGGCCGCACCGCGGGCAAATGTGCCATGTACCAGAGTGACAACGACCTCGGTAGTCTGTAGCCCTAACTCGGAAGCTTGGTGCACGGAGCCTCCAGACTCGAGCCGGGTTTCTCCAATGCTGGCCTGTGAAGGATCGGGTTCAAGTCAGAATTCGGACTGACCTTTTTTACTATGGCAATTGTCGCACCGAAGATGACTGCGATCCCTTGTTTCACAGGTTTCCCCGACGGGATGCGTTCGCTCAACTCGATCCTGTGAAGATCGAGCCGCAAACGATTCTCAAACCTGAATAGTCAGTCCATACTGGAACCCATGGTTGCCGTCCGGTCTTACTGGTGAGGAGGTCTAACCGATGGCGCACTGGTTCGATCAACTGCGAGCGACCCTTGGTGAGTACTATCCCCAAGACGGTTCGGCGGACATCGTCGGCTACTTAAGGGGTAGTGCGGATCCCAACGTTTGGCGAATCATGAAGTTTCAGCGAGAACGACATCAGATGATCATTCTCGGAAGCGTGCCACCCACTAAGGAGGAATGGTCTGCTGCCGGGGTCGGCAATCGAGGAGATACGCAGATTATTCGCTTGAAAGATCTCGATGGGTTCATTGTTATGTATGCCGGTTTTGTATTGCGTCCTTGGGGCAGAATCGAAGAGCTCTCAACTGAATTATTGCGTAATTACGCAAATACTCTTTCTAGCTTCGAGCGGAACCGACCCAAGCCGACCAGGCCACGCTGAGGACGGAACGCAAGGGGTTGGCGTGTGAGGCACATTTCTCAGTCGATCACCCACGCAAAAGAGAACGGCTGGCGAACATCGCCAGCCGTTCTCGTCGATCAGTTTAAAACATTACCGGTGTCCACCACCGCCGCCATGACCACCGCCACCGCCGCCGTGGAAGCCACCACCACCGCCACCGCCGTGGAATCCGCCGCCACCGCCACCACCGTGGAAGCCGCCACCAGGGTTACCGCCGTGGAATCCGCTGGCTCCCCCGACGCTGCCGCCGTGGAAGCCGCTCGCTCCACCTACGAATGCGTGGCCGCCGCCCGCATATCCAGCAGGTCCGTGGTTAAAGCTCGCACCAGTCCGGGCGTACCCAACTCCGCCGCGATAGCCGACGCCGCCATGGTACCCGTTGTTGTATCCGGTGTGGCCGTAGTATCCACCGCGACCATAGTAGCCGCCGCGACCGTAGTAGCCACCGCGACCCCAGTACCCGTGATACCAGGGACCCGCGCCGATGAAGAGGCCGCCCACGAACCAGCTAGGTCCGTAGTAGCCGTAGGGCGCGCAAGCGTAAGGGTAATAGGAGTAGTAGCCCCAGGAGCATACCGGAGCAGGATACCCATAATCTCCGTAGCCGTAGCCGTCTCCGTATCCAACCCCAATACCTACACCTACCTGTGCGTTAGCCGGAGTAGACATCAACGCTGCGGGAATCAGCGCGCCGAGCAGCAGAAAATATCTGAGAAACTTCATTTTGGTCCTCCGCGCCAAGGCATCATGCATTGCGTAACCACCGCTTTGGCGATACTGCCAGCACCCTGGGTTAGCTGCGGGTGCCTACTACCTCAAACAACATTTCTTGACAAAAGTTGCGCCCGTTTGCAGCGCCTGGCAAGCCAATTGCCTTTACACTGAACGGTTGCTACATATTAGATGCCCCTCCCCACAAAGGGGAAGCGGAACCTGCGACTGTGAGAGTCGGTGAAAGTGAGTCCCTTCCTCCCCCAGCTATGTTTGCCAAAGCGCAACGTGTTCATTTCATTGGGATTGGCGGCATTGGCATGAGCGGTATCGCGGAGATTCTGCTGAACCTCGGCTATGCCGTCTCCGGTTCCGACCTGCGCCAATCGAGCATTACCGACCGCCTCGTAAGCCTCGGCGCGACCGTCTTCGCGGGCCACGCCGCCGCCAACGTGGTTGGTTCCGGGGTGGTGGTCAACAGTTCCGCGGTCAATGAGCAGAACCCCGAGGTGGTGGAGGCGCGGCAACGCAAGATCCCTGTGATCCAGCGGGCGGAGATGCTGGCGGAGCTCATGCGGCTGAAATATGGAATCGCGGTGGCCGGAATGCATGGCAAGACCACCACCACATCCATGATTGCCACCGTGCTGGCCGCGGGTGGGTTGGACCCCACGGTGGTGGTCGGCGGCCGGGTCGATGCGCTGGGTTCCAACGCTCGCCTGGGGAAGTCGCAATACCTGGTTGCCGAGGCTGACGAGAGCGATCGTTCGTTCCTGAAGCTTTCGCCGATCCTTTCCGTGGTGACCAACCTTGATCGGGAACACATGGATTGCTATCGCGACATGGAAGACGTGGAGTCGGCGTTCCTCGAATTCATGGAGCGTGTTCCGTTTTACGGAGCGTGCACGGCATGCATCGACAACCCACAACTCGCTGCCCTGTTGCCTCGGGTGCGGAGGCGGGTGTTCACCTATGGCATGTCTCCTCAGGCCGACTATGTTGTGCGTGCGCTGCCCCCGGCGGAAGGGATACGCTCCCGCTTTGAGGTGGCTGCCGATGGCCTGGTGCTCGGCCCGTTTGCTCTGAGCGTACCCGGCCGGCATAATGTGCTCAATGCAACCGCCGCGGTGGCGATTGGCACCCAGCTTGAAGTGCCGGGCGAAGAGATTGCTCAAGCGCTCCGCACCTTTCGCGGAGTGGATCGACGGTTTCAATTGAAAGGATCTGCTCGCGGTGTGAATGTGGTTGACGACTACGGCCACCACCCCACGGAAATACGCGCTACCCTGAGCGCCGCACGGGAGTCGGGGTATCACCGGGTCCACGTGATTTTTCAGCCTCATCGCTATACCCGTACCCGGGACCTGATGAGCGACTTTGCCACTGCTTTCGACGATGCTGACAGTGTCCAAGTGTTGGATATTTATGCCGCCAGCGAGGAGCCGATTGCCGGGGTCGATTCGAAAACATTGGTGAAAGCTATCGGGCGGAAAGAGGTCCAATACGCCGCCTCGTTCGAAGAGGCGGTAGGCCGGTCGGTGGCCCAGGCCGGTGACGGCGACGTCATCGTGACCCTGGGCGCGGGAAGCGTCTCGCAGGCGTCGGGGATGGTGTTAGAAGCGCTGGCAAAGCCCTAAGTGATTTCATGGGGAACTGTGACGGGTGCCCCACGTTCGCCGTAGCATACGTGGGCCGAAAACGATGGGCGAAGCCCTCCAATGCTTTCCCTAGCGTTCCAACAAATCCCGGGTGCCCCACATCTCGCTCGTTTTTCGCGAGATGTGGGATACCACAGCCCCAAAACCGACAACCCCCAATAAGCAGCTAATCCGCGTTCCGAAACGCCTTCGCGAGCGACCGAATCGCTTCCGGCAGGTCTTGCTCCGAGCTCGCGGTAAAACAGATGCGGAAGCAGTTCTCGTCCGCTTCGCCGGCGAAGAAAGCTCGTCCCGGCGCTACACCTGCACCCGTCTGCTGGGCCCGTATCAACACCGCTTCCATGTCGACCGGACGCCGCCATCGGCACCAGATATAAAGGCCGCCTTCAGGAACCGAAAAATCCAGCTCATTGCTCAGGAAATTCTCCCGCAGTGCCTTCACGGCAATCTTCAGCAGAGCCGTATGCGTCGCCCGCAGATGGGGAAGGTGCTCGTCGAACGCGCCGTTCTCCAATAGCTCCGCCAGAGTCAATTGCAGTAGTCCCTCGGTAAAAAGGTTGGCGCGCATTTTGATCAGCGACAGTTGCTTGACCATGTGCGGAGGAGCCGCAATCCACCCCAGCCGCAATCCGGGCGCAAGCACCTTGGAAAAAGTGCTGAGATAAATCACCACATTATGCTTGTCCATGCGATAGAGCCCTGGCGGGACCGATCCCGAAAGACGAGTGCGCGAGTAGACATCGTCCTCGACAATCGGTACCTGGTAACGAGCAGCCAGGCGGAGTAATGCCCGCCGCTGCCGTTCGTCCATCGTTCGCCCGGTCGGGTTGTGAAACGTGGGCATGGTGAAGATCAACTTTGGGCGGTACGCGATCAATTGCCTTTCCAGTGCTTCCATGGACCATTCCGCCGTGTCCCATTCCACCAGCCGCGCTCCAGCCGCCTGCAGGGCCTGGATGGCTCCGGGAAATGTTGGCCGGTCGATAATGACCCGGTCTCCCGGTTCGATCAGGCAGCGCGCCAGCAGGTCAATGCCCTCCTGCGCGCCCGCTACCACCAGAATGTGGCTGGGCTCGGTGCCGTCGAGTGCCGCAATCGCTCGCCGCAAACGGGGCTGACCTTCGGTGGGAGCAATTGCCAGCGCCGGCAAAGCGTCGTTGGCCAGTACCTTGTTGACCGCCTTACGAAACGGCGCCAAGGGAAAACAACTCAGCGCCGGGGTTCCGGCCGAAAGCCGATAGCGCAGATTGGGCAGCCGGCTTTGCGCCAGCATTTCGAGGACCGGCTCATCCAGCAAGTGGGCCCGGCGGGATATTTTGCTGCTCCAGTCAATCGGATTTTCCGCCGGAGCCGCCGGACAGACGAACGCCCCGCGATGGGATACGCGGCGGATGGCTGCCCGTTCCTCCAACACACGATAAGCCGCCGTCACCGTGTTGCGGCTTAGACCAAGCTGCGCGGCCAGTGTTCGTTCGCTGGGCAGACGATCGCCGGGCAGGAGCCGGCCGAGAGCGATCTGTTGTTCGATATCCTGTGCCACCTGGAGGAGAAGGGAATCGCCTTTTGTGCGATCCAGCAAAAAGCGGTTCGCCGTGGTTGCCACGGCTAAAGACCCGCGTACCAGTCGTAACCGAGCTTGGTCCAGTAGTCGTCAGGCTGTTGATCGGTATAGGCGATGAGCCCGATACGCTTAATCTGCTTGTACCCGTACTTGGTGGGTGCGTGCAGCCGCAAAGGCGCCCCGTGATACTGGGTGAGGGGACTGCCACCCATTTCCGTCACCAACAGCGTTTGCGGATGCAGGCAAACGTTCATATCGTAACCGACATAGTAGTCGCCGTTCGGCGTCTCCATATATACGTAGCGGGGAACCCGGCCATCGGCGCGCTTTTCGGGCGGATAGGCCGCAATCAGGTCTGCCATGCGGACTCCGCCCCAATGCACGATCTGGCTCCATCCCTCGATGCACTTGAATTGCGTGACCAGCTCGTGCTTTGGCAGTTTGACAATGTCGTCCATGGTCAGCAGCAAACCGGGCGTGCCGGGACTCAGCGTAGAGCGGCTTTCCCCAGCCTCCTCGAGCCCACGGGGCATCCGCCCTGCACGCTCCTGGCGAACTTTCTCCCCAGCCACCATGGATGCCGGCGCCATCTTCTCCGCCGTGTCGGCGCTGGGAGCCACCTTGGTATCGTGGCCCTGGTCCTCGTGGGTTTTCACATCGGCATACTGATATTCCCAGGCCGTCACGTCCGAAACATACTGCGGATAATTCTTTGCGTTGGCCACGCCGACCATCTGCAAACGCCAGCTCTCCGGAACCAGGGCCTGTTTTAGCCCGTAGACTCCGTTCACCCGCAATTCCTCGGCACGTTTGAGCGGATAGGTCGGCGCCAGTGCCCGCTCGTCGAAGATGGTGCGCGAAAGCCTGGCGTTGGCCTGGAAAACCCTGCGGAAGGGCTTCGGCTGCATGCTTAGCCGCTGGCTGTTATCGATCCACTCGTAGACGCCCCATCCTGCGGCGGCTGCGGCAGCCGCGATCGCGAAGCTGCGGCGGGTATGTTTGCGGCTCTCTTTAAGAACCGCCTCATCAGCGGCCTTCTGCTCCGCAACTTCTGTTTCGTCGAGATCGCTCATCCCCAACTCTTTCTCTCAGCCTCCAAGGAGGTCTCCTGGATCGGCTTCACTTCCAGTCCACTCACCATGCTGCGGAAATTGTTCCAGCCCGCCAGCACCACCTGGGTCACGTGAATGAGGAAGAATCCGCAGAACCCGAGGGTCAGCAGAAAATGCTCCCAGCGCGCCATCTCATAGCCGCCCAGCAAAGTCGTTATCCAATGCAACTGGGTCGGCTTGTAGATCGCGAGGCCGGTAATGAGACTCCCGAAGCCCATCAAAATTACCGAGGTATACGCAATTTTTTGTGCGCCGTTGTACTTGGTCTGCGGAGGGAGGTAGTTGCTCAGGTGCAGGTCCTTCAATGTCACCTGAATTGCTTGTTTGAGGCTCTTCCGGTCGGGAACCACAAAGCGCCACTCGCCGGAGAAGAGGGTGAAAAGCACATAAAGGAAGCCGTTGATGGCAAAGATCCAGGCAAAGAAGAAGTGGAATCCCAGCCCTTTCGTGACATGGTACGGCGCGTTCATCGCCTTCCAGAACCACTCGGGGAAAAAGCGGACGATGGTGAATGGCCCAATCCCGAGCCGGTAGACGGCATGGGGATGTTTGTAAGCGTTGTCCGAAACGTTCCAATAGATGAGCAGGCCGCTCCAGATCATGGTGAAGAGCACGGGGAAATTGATCCAGTGCATCCAGCGGATGGCGAGCGGATGCTTTTTATCCAAGCGAATCCCCGCGGTGACCGGGGGTCTTGGTACTTCTACGGGAGGGGGCGCGGCGGCCACCACAACCGTCTCCTCAGGTATCGCCGGCTCTGATGGCGTCACCGATTCCGGGTTTTCAGTTGCCGGATTCTGCGACGGTACCGGTTTGTCGTTCTTTTCTAGCTCTTCCATGATGGACCACGCCCAGTCAACAGCATCTCGCCTTCAGAAATCCCGCGGCAAGGCCAGTTTTTGCTGGAGGGTGCCACAGGGATGGTTTTGAGTGCCCCGGATGGGACTAAAGTTAAGATTCAGAGGAGAGGTCGAAGTTACGCGTGCGTGCTCCTATTTTTCAGATCGACGCTTTCACCACCCGGCGATTCGCCGGAAATCCCGCCGCAGTCATGCCCCTGGAGGAGTTCCCGGCGGATACAACCTTACAGGCCATCGCCGCCGAGAACAACCTGGCCGAGACCGCGTTTCTGCTGCCTGATGGTGGAGACTATCGCCTGCGCTGGTTTACGCCCGCAACGGAAGTGCCCCTTTGCGGTCACGCCACCCTGGCCAGCGCCGCAGTGGTCATGGAGCGCCTGGAGCCCGGGCGCACCTCTGTGATCTTTCACTCCGCCAGTGGGCCGCTTACGGTGAATCGTGTCGGCTCGGGATACGTGATGGATTTCCCGGCACGGCCCAGCGAGCGGATCGCGCCGCCTCCCAGTTTAGTCCAAGCGCTGGGCGCCGATCCCACCGAGGTCTTCTCCAACTCCTTCAACTACCTGGCGTTGTTTGAGAGCGCGCAAGTCATGCGTCAACTGAGCCCTGACATGCCGGCGGTCGCGCGGTTGGATCGCCCCGGTGTGATCGTGACCGCGCCGGGAGAAGGGGATTACGATTTCCTCAGCCGCTACTTCGCGCCCGCCAAGGGCATCCCTGAGGATCCCGTAACCGGGTCTGCTCATTGCATGCTGGCGCCCTACTGGGCCAATCGGCTGGGCAAGACATCGTTCCATGCTTTCCAGTGCTCCCCCCGCGGGGGAGAAGTCCTTTGCCGGCTGCGCGGAGACCGGGTTGAACTCGAAGGCTCCTGCGTCTTCTATCTCGAAGGCGAAGTTGAGATTTGAAAGCACTTCGCGCTAGCTGCTGATCAGGTTCAATTTCACCTCATTCACCGGAATGGTGAACGTCTGCAGCGGTACCAACGTAGCCGTCGGTTCTCGGACCGTGCTCACCGCCTTGAATTCGCACGTTAGCAGACTCGGGGTGATGGTGAGCACAGCGTAGCCGTGTGTGGACGAGTCCCAATACTTGATGTGCGGATTGGCTGCGCGAATGACGGGATTCAGCAGGTTGGGGGGAATGCCCATCTGCTTTGCCGGGAAGGGAGAGCTTGGCAGATCAACTGCCGACTCGATGTCCTCGGCAAGATTCGCCGAGGAGATAGAGCCCACCATCAACTCGATCCCCACTGGACTCTGGAACGGATTGTCGAAGTCCCGCTTGAGATAACCCGCAAGGAAGGTATGTAAATCGCCGGTGATGGCGACAAAATTCTTCACGCCCTTGTTGTGCACAGTATTGAAAATCAGGTTGCGCTCCTGCTGGTATCCATCCCACTGATCCAGATCGATATACACCAGCGCGAACTTCAGCTGCATCAGCATTACCTCGTTGGCCCAGATCTTCCAGGTGGCGGTCGAGCCGGTCAACTGATCCAAAAACCATTGCCGCTGGGTCAGACCGAGCATGCTGCGGCTGCTGTCTCCCATCGCCCCGCAACCCACTGAGAAATAGCGCTCGCCGACGATATCGCTCCCGCACGGAGGCCCGTCCCGATAAAGACGTTCATCGGTGACCACCAGGTCCATGAGCCTGCCGAAGCTGAACTTGCGATAGACCTGGATCGATTGCTCCCAGGTTTGGGTTGGATCGAAGGCCGCATCCGCCAATCCGTACTCGCTCCAGGCCTGGTTTGCCGCCTGCCGCAGTGCGGGTTGAGGAGTGGTCGCGGTGTTCGGGGCGATGTTGTTGTCAGGATGGAAATCCTGATGGCAGTCGTTGGCGAATTCATGGTCGTCCCACAGTTGGATATAGGCAAAGTTTTCGTGCACTGCCTGCTGGTTAGGATCGCTGCGGTAGACCTGGTACAGGTAGCGATAGTCATCTACGTTTTGCGGGATCACGCCGCCGGACGGAAAGGGAGGGATGGCGCGCGCCCCATTCGCCTGCGTGATGGTTTCATATATGTAGTCGCCCAGATGCACGATGTACTCGACGTCTTCGAGCGCCAGGTAGCTGAGGGCTGTGTAGTAACCGTTGTTGTAATCCTGGCAAACAACGTAGCCGATTTTGAGTTGCGCAAGTTCCGCCGTGGCCGCGGGCAGCGTCTTGAATCGGCCGGTGCGGCTGGGGATTTGGTTATAGACGAAGCGGTAGTAATAGACGGTATAGGGCGCCAGAACAGGATTCGAGATCGGCAGCTTCACCGTGTCATCTGCCGCTGGGTCCACCGTGGCTACACCCTGCACCAGGATCGACGCGAAGCCGGAATCCGCCGCGATCTGCCAGGCGATATTGCCGGCCGAAGGGTCACCCATCGCCGTGGGTGCGATGCGCGTCCAGAGCACAATACCGGTGGGCTGCGGATCACCGGAGGCAACCGATTGCGGGTAGGTCGCCGCTTGATCCTGCGCCGTGTAAGCGGGGTTGATCGCGAACAGGGTTTGGATATCGTCTGCGGTCAGGCCGTAGACTTCAGGCCCGGAGACAAATGGTACCTGGTTCGGATACGTTTGCGCGGACCCTACAGCGCTGAAGACCTTGTGCATGGGCGAAACCCAGGCGATGGCGCTTGCGGTCGCGGCTGCGCGAATGAAGCTGCGTCGCTGCATGGATAGAACCTCCAGTAGAGTTTGAGCGTGCTCACCAGCATGTCTCTTGCTCAGATGCAGGTGGTTCGTAACCGTCGGGTGGCTGCAGAGCAGTATCCCGCAAATTCTTGAATGCCGTGCAAATCTCAAAAGTAGGTAAGGGTTCGCCGGATGGTGCCGGTGGTTTCAAACGGAGCGCCGGGGCTGGAAGAATTGGAAGTAACTTTCTCCGTCCAATTGCCGTGGTCGTCATACTGATACGTAAAATGGGCTTCGGAATTCTGCGCCGGCAAGGTCTGTTCCTGTTCATTGCTGCCGGGCAAGCTCCGCCTGATCTCGACCGCGACATCGCCTTGTTCGTTGTAGGTCGTCTCGATAGTCTCGTCGTGGTTGAAGATGCGACGGCGGTTTCCTTCACTCGGCCTTGCGCGTCGTAGCTGTAGGATTCGGAGGAAGCACCCTCGTGGCCGCCCATAAATTTCTTGAGTTGTTCCCGTAGATCCGTAGCGGAGGCTCCCGAATCCGCCAGAATCCTGGTTCGTGCGTCCGCAGGAATCAGGTTCAATGGATCGTCCAGGATTTGCTTTTCTTCTGTGACGTTGCCTTGCTCATCGTAGACGCTCACCGTCCGGCTCACCTCCGTGCCTTGGGCATCCTGAATCCGCACCTCGACACGCCGGTCGTTCTCGTCGTAGGTGGTGATAGCGGTTCCTCCACCCGGAAGATTGGGGCGATTATCGGCTACTTGCATGGGAGAACCCGCAAAGGCGGTGTTTGAAAGGTAATCCTCGGCTCGGGATTTCTGCACTTTCGTTTTGCGTCCGCGCTCGTCGTACCGAAAGGTCGTTGGGTTGTCAGGGACGCTGCTGTCCGTGATGCTGCTGAGCCTTCCCTGGTCATCGTAGGCATACGAGGTCACCTTGGGTAGCTCGCCTTCTTTGCCCGAGGTGGTTTTGAGCAGCTTGCCGGACGCGTAGGTATTCCGAGCCATCCAGAACGAACCGTCTGAATTGCGGTTGCGGGTCGACACCAGGCGTCCTTCCTGGTCGTATTCTGATTCGGTCCGCTGCGTCCATTCAGGGAATTGCTTGCCGTTCGAACTCGTGACCGCCGGGTAGGTCGTCTCTTGAATACAGATCTTTACCGGACCGCGCAAACCGGATCGGACTCGGTCGGAAGGGGGTGCCTTTCGCGAGCCGTCGAGATTTTGCCCAAGGCAGAGCGGAGCTGCCAGGGCGAACAGAATGATCGTGCCCCAGAGGCTCATACGGAGTTTTCTCCTCGCGTTCGAACAGCGGAAGAATAGCATCGGATCGCTGTGGGCGCGTTTCGTCCAGGAATTTTCAGCCCTCCCTGACAGGACTGGATGCCATACGTTTGTAACGTGACCTATGGAGTGGGGTCGTGCTCCGTCTCCCAAATTCGCCGAAGGGAAGAGCCGGGCATTCTTGGGACAACCTCCCAGTCCCGTTAGAGCCTGCCCTGAGCTTGCCGAACGGGGACGCTGAACTTAGCCCAGGACGCAGTCCTGGGTCCATCAACCGAAATCGATCCAGTCCCGCCAGAGACGGCTGAAAACTTATCCCAATTAGCTTTTTTCCAGCTTTGCTTGATGGTCACGAGGGCGTTTCCCGGAGGCAATCCTCAAGGCCCTTAGGGCCGACGCTAAACGTCAGCCCAGCCCGGAAGGGTTGGGAAATCATGGAGGGTGATCCTTAGCGCCGTAGGTGCGGCACTCGCTTGTCCAATAACATCAACCCCACAGAGTCGACTATTCCGCTAATTTGGACACCGCTGGCTGACCTTGACCCAGTACGTAGTGCTGGGCCTTTTCCTATGCGCTCATATTAAGGTTGGATCAGTCATGCCTCTAGCAATGTCATTCGCCACTCCCTTTCTGGTTACTTGGACGCTCGCCCTAGCCGTCACGCGCCCCGCCTCAGCGGCCCAGCCCAAAAGTACCGTGACCATCGATCAGCGTGTCCAGTCCGCGATTCAGGGCTTTCCCGGCACGGTCAGCCTCTATGCCAAGAATCTCGACACCGGCGCCAGCTACGAGCTTCGAGCCGATGCCCCGGTTCCCACGGCCAGCACCATCAAGCTACCTATTATGGTTGAGCTTTTTGCCGAAGCTGCGGAGGGAAAACTCGACTGGACCCAAAAGCTGGAACTTACCGATCAGGACAAGGTGTCCGGCACCGGCGTTCTGACGGAGCTCTCCGCAGGAGATCTCCTACCTATCCGGGACCTGATGCACCTGATGATCGTGGTCAGTGACAACACCGCCACCAACCTGATCCTGGATCGAATCGGCGGAAATGCGGTCAATCAGCGTATGGCTCAGTTGGGGTTAACCCAAACCGCCGTTATGCGGAAAATCATGCAGACGAAGCCGGAAAGCTTCACCGACGAAGGAAAAAAGCCGGGCAGCGACCGTTGGGGAACCGGCAGAAGCTGTCCCCGCGACATGGTCGTCCTCCTGGAAAAACTCTACCGCGGCCAATTAGTCAGCAAATCTGCTTCCGACGAAATGATCAACGTGCTCAAACGCCAGCGGGATCTCCAGGGGGTTGGCCGGGACATGAAAGACACAGTGGTCGCCAGCAAGTCCGGAGCGCTCGATCATCTTAGAAGCGAGGCAGCAATCGTTTACTCTCCCCATGGACCGGTGGCTATGTCGATCACCGTGAACAACATCCCGATCGTCGACTATGGGGTGGACAATCCGGGCAATCTGCTGATTGCCCGGGTCTCCCAAATACTGGTGGAGGAGTTGGGTGCCGCAAAATAGTCCACCTGACCAGGCGCAAAACGGGCGGATGGCCCCAGACAAACGGCTGTTCTCCGACGGCCCGCCCTCACAGCAAGGTTAAGAAAAAGTTTTTTCCTCAATAATCTTGCTTGCATTTCCAATAATGCTGTGGATATAGTACAGAAACTGAAGTAAGTCCTCGGGTGAAAGAGCAGCCTGTAGAGAGTTGCCAATCTTTCCTGTCAATAGGGCCCGTTTAGACATTGTTGGTTTTGGAGGCGAGTATGAAACGCATTTCCTTATGGGGCGTAGCCCTCGTAACGGTCCTGGCGGCGTATGCCGTTTGTCAGCCCGCGTTGGGTCAGCAGATTACGGCGTCGATCACAGGCACCGTGGAAGATTCGGCCGGAGCGGCGCTCAACGACGCTACCGTCACCGCTCGGGACACTGAGCGCGGTACTTCCTCCTCCACCAAAACCACCCAGGGTGGTGTTTTCAACTTCAATAGTCTTCCTATTGGTACCTACGAGTTGAAGGCCGAGGCTGCCGGTTTTAATACCCAGGTCCTGCCGCCGATCACTCTGGTGCTCAATCAGCGAGCACGTCTTGAGTTCAAGATGAACGTCGGAGCGGTAACCAACACGGTGCAGGTCACCTCTGAGGCTCCGCAACTGCAGGCCGACACCACGCAGGTCAGCACCCTTATCGACGCGAACACGATCGTTGGCATCCCGCTGTCCACGCGCAACTATGTCGAATTGACCCTGCTGGCGCCCGGTAGCGTCACCCCCGACAACTCAACCTTCAACACCGGCGATAACGTCAATGGCGGCGGTCGCCCCTCCATCGATGGGCATCGTGAACAGTCCGATAACTTCATCCTGGACGGGATGGATAACAATCAGACCTCCGAAAACCAATTGGGCTTTACGCCCTCCCCTGACGCCATCCAGGAATTTAACCTGATCACTTCGAACGCTCCCGCAGAGTTCGGCAATTTCGCCGGCGGGATCATCAACGCTTCGATCAAATCGGGTACCAACTCATTCCATGGCGATGTCTGGGAGTTCTTCCGCAACGACAAGCTCAATGCGAACCAGTGGGAGAACAAGTTCAACGGTCCAGGCAATTTCCTGCCCCGCGCGGCTCTTCGTTGGAACATGTTTGGTGCGACGATCGGCGGTCCGATCTGGAGAGACAAGCTGTTCTTCTTCGCGGATTACCAGGGACAGCGTTTCGACCATCCGACCACCAGCAACTTCATTACCGTCTTCACTAATGCCGAGCGCAATGGCGACTTCTCGCAGCTTACGACGCAGCTGCACAATCCGATCACGGGAGCGCCCTACGTCAACAACCAGATTCCGATGTCACAGCTCAACCCTGTGGCAGCGGCTCTTTTTGCATCCAAGTTTTACCCCACCCCAATCAACAGCAACGCCACCAATAACGCGATCAATCAGGTCAACCAGGCCTACAACACCGACCAAGGCGATGCCAAGCTCGATTGGAATATCACCCAGCGTGATCGTCTCAGCGCTCGATGGTCGCAGCAATCTCAGAATGACCCCCAGACCAACTCGCTGGCGATCCTGGGCAATAACGCAGTCCATGCACCAGTTCACAATGCGGTTGGAACCTGGACGCACACCTTCAGCCCCAACATATTGAACGAAGCTCGTTTTGGCGCTTCATGGATCACCATTACTAACGCTACCTCCTTTACTCCCAGCATCGGCGACCTCGGTACTGAGCTTGGAATTGCCAATGCCAACACCGTCGGTCCTGGCTTGCTTCTGCTGGGCTTTGGCGGTGGCACGGCGCCGGCGCCGGGCAACGGGACGCTGACCAACATCGGCAGCTCGGTCGTGAACGAAAACTTCGCCGATACTGTGGTCCAGTTTGACGATGGAGTGACCATCACCCGTGGCAAGCATGTGTTCAAGACCGGGTTTCAGATGTGGCGATTCCGGCTAAACACTTTCTACAGTGGCAATAGCGGCGAGTATGGATCTATCCTCTTCGGCGGTTCCTTCAGTGGTGACCCGGCCAGCGATTTCTTCACCGGCTATCCGGTCGCGACGGGTAAGGGCGTCAGCACCGGGGGCACCTGGCACCAGTTCGCATGGAGATATGCCGGATACGGTCAGGACGACTGGCGCATCACTCCGACCCTGACTCTCAATCTCGGATTGCGCTATGAAGCCACGACTCCCTGGGTGGAACTAAACAACCGCCAGGACAACCTGAACCTGGAAACCGGGGCAATCGAATATGCGGGCGTAGATGGCAACAGCCGCGGTCTCTACAAGTCTGAATACGGTCTGCCGGCCGTGCAACCCCGCGTCGGTTTTGCCTGGTCTCCCGCGAGCTTGGAAGGCAAGACGGTCCTTCGCGGCGCATACACTATTTCTTCGTACCTGGAAGGAACCGGCACCAACCTTCGCCTTGCCCGGAACCCTCCCTTTACTCCGACGGAAGTCTCCGCTTCCTACAGCGCACCAACGGTGCAGACGCAATCAGGCCCGGGCGGCGCTGTTCCCGGCGATCCGTTCGCGGGAGCGATCATGTATGTCTGGGCACCCAAGGTTCAACCTGAGATGAATCAGCAGTGGAACCTGACCGTCCAGAGCGAAGCCAGTGCGACGACTACTTTCCAGGTTGGCTATGTCGGCGAGCACGGAACCCACTTGATCGTTCCGACACCTTATCTTCAAAAAACGCTCACGAATGGGGTACCGACCCCTGGACTCTACTTCACCGGCAATCCCACCTTGATTAATGACATCTCGCAGGTATCTGGGACCGCCAGCACGGGTTTCCAAACCTATCACGCGCTTCAGGCAGTGTTGCAGAAGCGTATTTCAAACGGCCTCGAGGGGCAGGTTGCATATACCTGGTCGCACTGCTTGACGAACAACAGCGGATACTACGGTAGCTGGGGCTCGGCAACACAGGCGACACCAGGATCCCCGTATTACCAGAATCTCTACGACCCGCACGCTGACTATTCGAGTTGCTACTTTGACTCGAAAAACATTCTCGCTGCTTATGCTACCTATGATTTGCCGATCGGTAAGGGCAAGTTGATCGGCAATAACATGAACTCGGTGGTCAATGCGGTTGTGGGCGGCTGGCAGGCTTCCACCATCGTCTCCATTCACAGTGGGTTCCCTCTGGCCGTTTACGAGGCAACTGACACTACCAACACCAATGGGCGTGGACCGCGTCCCGATTGCATATCGAGCCAGATGCAAGTGTTCGGCCGCAAGGCGAGCATCAACAACGGAGCGTTCCAGGGGTTCCAATACATGAGTCCAAATGGCTACGCGGAACCTGCAGCTGGGACCTTCGGCAATTGCCCGCTACAGGGTCCTCAAACCGGAGCTGGTTACGCCGATACCGATCTCGGCATATCGAAGAGTGTTCACGTAACCGAGTCCAAGTACTTCCAATTCCGGGGCGACTTCCTGAACGCGTTCAATAACGTTCAATTGGGTCATCCCAATACAAACTTCCCAAGTTCAACCTTCGGATTGATCAATACTTCGCAACCCGCAAGGAACATACAATTCGCGTTTAAGTTTTACTATTAGGCGGCTGTTAAACTCAGGGGCAGACGCTGCACAAACAGCGTCTGCCCTTTGTTTTTTTGCGCGAGAGGTTTGTACCAACGAGACGGTGGGAGGGTAGGTACGGGCTTTAGCCCGTACGTAAATCCAACAGAATGATTCGGCCTTTAGGCCCTGAGGTATGCTTTTCCTACCTGTGTGTTCGCTCCTGGTCTCATGATGCGCAAACCTATCGAGTGGTCCCCGCTGATCTTTCTCCTCCCGGCCATGAGCCTCTTGTCCTCTGCGCAGGTTTCCGGCAAAGCAACCGCTGCGGTGACCCCCGCTGCGGCCGAACATGCCGCAACTCTGGCTGAGAGCGGACGTTGTGCGGAGGCGTTGCCTGTCTTGGCAAAGTCAGCGGCGCACATCGCCGACAAGGAGCTGCAGAAGAGAGTGAGCCTTGATGGCGTCCGCTGTGCCAGCACGCTCCAGCAGATGGAATACCTTCAGGAACTCTTGCGCTTGTTGAGCCGGCAGTTTCCCCATGATCCAGAAGTGTTGTATGTCTTGACCCATGCCTATTCTGACCTGGCCGCGCGTGCTGCCAGCGAGTTGGCAACAACCGCTCCGACCTCGATCCCCGCCCTCGAAATGGACGCGGACGCGAGCGAACCCCAGGGCAAATGGGATCAGGCGGAGAAGGACTATCGGAAAATTCTCGAGCAAAATCCGCGCTATCCGGGCATTCATTTTCGCTTGGCGCGGCTGATACTCTCCAAACCGAATCCAGCGTCCGACTTTGCCGAGCAGGCTAAGAAAGAACTGCAACAGGAACTCGAAGTGGATCCGGCAAATGCGGGTGCAGAATACGTGCTGGGTGAGCTCGCGCGGCAGGCCCAGGACCTGCCTGGGGCGGTACAGCACTTTTCCAAGGCCACCGAGCTCGATCCGAATTTCTCCGATGCCTACCTGGGGCTGGGTATGACACTTCTCGCTGAGAAGAAATATCCCGATGCCATTGCCCCACTGGAAAAAGCAGTGAAGATGCAGCCCGCAAATCCTGCTGGACACTACAGCCTGGCGACCGCCTACGCTCGCACCGGCCGCAAAGACGACGCCGAGAGGGAATTTGCCCTGCAACAGAAGACCTCAGCATCGGCAGGCCCGCAGGGAGCCCAGCCTCCGCAGTGACCGCAAAGAGGACACGGTTATCCCGCAGGCATTTTCTTCGGATCCTGGCCGGCACCGCCGGGTTCGCCGGTGCAAATGCTTCCTGGCCCCGATTCGCTCACGCCGCCCCCATCTATCCCTTCGAAGAAGTTCCCGCATCCGCCAGTCACATTACCTGGGTGCATACAGCCGGCAAGTCGCCGCAGAAATATCTGCCGGAAACCACCGGGGCCGGCTGCGCCTTCCTCGACTACGACAACGACGGGTGGATGGACATTTATCTCGTCAACAGCGGCAAATGTGACTTCTACAATCCCGATCCGCCTTTGCGCAACGCGCTCTATCGCAACAATCGCGATGGTACCTTTACCGACGTCACCGAGAAGGCAGGGGTCGCGGCTGGTGGCTACGGACAAGGAGTTGCCGTGGGCGACTACGACGGAGACGGCTTTCCCGACCTCTACGTCACCCAGTACGGAAAATGCATTCTCTATCACAACAACGGCGACGGAACCTTTAGTGACGTTACCGACAAAGCCGGCGTTGCAGCCCCCGGATGGGGTTCCAGTGCGGTGTGGTTCGACTATGACAACGACGGGCGGTTGGATCTGTTTGTCTGCAACTTTGTCGATTTCAATAAATCCAAAAACCTTAACTGCGTCGCTTACAACAAGCCCGGGTACTGTGTTCCGACGCTTTACAAACCCGCGGCCAGCTGGCTCTTCCACAACAACGGCGACGGTACCTTCACCGATGTCAGCCAATCTTCAGGCATTGCGAAACACCTGGGAAAAGCCTGGGGTGTCGTCGCGACCGATCTGAACAACGACGGCAAAATGGATCTCTTCGTCGCCAACGACACAGTGCAGAACTATCTCTACATGAACCGGGGCAACGGCAAATTTGAAGAGATAGCCGCGCTCGCAGGCGTCGGCTTTAGTGAGAGCGGCCGGCCTCGCTCAGGGATGGGCGTGGACTCCGCGGATTTCAACCAGGATGGCTGGATGGACCTCTTCGTGGCCAACATCGACCACGAGAGGTTTTCGCTTTACCAGAACAATCGCGACGAAACGTTTGATGACCAGGCCAATGCGACCTCGATCGGCGCTGCGACTCGACTGCTGAGCGGTTGGGGACTCAAGTTTTTCGATTACGACAACGACGGCAACCTCGACCTGTTTCTCGCCAACGGGAATCCGGATGACATGATCGAGACCCTGCAGAAGGACGTGACCTATCGCGAGCCGCTCATGCTGTTTCACAGCGACGGCAAGACGCTGCACAATGTCAGCGCAGAGAGTGGGCCCCTCTTTGCCAGGA
Source organism: uncultured Acidobacteriaceae bacterium (assembly GCA_963745725.1). Classification (GTDB taxonomy): domain Bacteria; phylum Acidobacteriota; class Terriglobia; order Terriglobales; family Acidobacteriaceae; genus PALSA-350. The sequence continues at coordinate 616,292 of CAVUYJ010000007.1, read as the reverse complement.
ATCTCTCTTCTCGGGGCCTAGCCATCGGCGACTTCGACAACGATGGCGCCGTAGACGTGCTGGTGTCCGTCAACGATGCCGCTCCAGTGCTGATGCGCAACCTCGCCGCCAAAGGCAATCATTGGTTGGGAATCAAGCTGGTGGGTAAAAAGTCGAACCGTGACGCAATCGGCGCCCGCGTCACCTACCAGGCCGGAGATCTCAAGCGCAGCAGAACAAAAGTGGGCGGCGGAAGCTATCTGTCTTCCCACGACCCGCGCATGGTTCTAGGCCTGGGCGCACGGACCAAAATCGACTGGCTGGAGGTGAAGTGGCCGGAACCCAGCGGAAAGACGGAGAAGTTTACCCAACTTCCCATCGACAAGTACATCACCATCACCGAAGGCGACGGCATGGAGAAGAAGTGAATGTGGAAGGGAAAACCGCAGATCTCTCAAAGCCCAAAACAAGTCCGAAGGGAACTGGACGGGTGCCCCACGTTCGCCTAAGCGTACGTGGGCCGAAAACGACGGGCGCAGCCCAACAATTGCTTTTAAAAAGGCTTCGGTCCGGCAACCACTCTCTATGAAACCGTCGCCCTCCTCCCTGGTCATCCCGAGCAGCCGGCTCGTTGAGGCGACTCGGGAGAGCAATGACAGGCCTCCCATACCGGCAACAGAAGATCGGGTGCCCCACATCCCCGATTTCCCGTGAGGCTTCGTGGATTCTGTGAACTTCATGCGCCTTTCCTTAACGAAAGGCGCACACGCGGCTTTGTCCGGGGCTGCGTGCAGGAAATTCGGGGCATCTCGCTCGTTTTTCGCGAGATGTGGGATACCACGGCCGTCGACGGGTAACTTTCTCGGTTTGTCGTTAAGAGCAGGGATCTGCGGTCCCACTGACCTTTCCTTGAAATCTTTTTCAACAGAGCGGCGGTACCGTACTTTAAACGGAATGGAGAAATCCGGATGCACCGGCTGAGCGCGCTTGATCTATCCCTGGTAGCGATCTACCTCGCGGGCATCACCCTCTTTGGTCTGCAGTTCCGCAGCAAAGACCGGTCCTTAAAGAACTACTTTCTCGCCGATCGCAAAATTCCCTGGTGGGCCATTGCGCTCTCCATCGTAGCCGCCGAAACCAGCACCCTGACCATCATCAGCGTGCCCGGCCTCGCCTATACCGGAGACTGGGGATTCCTCGAGATTGTCCTCGGGTATCTCCTGGGCAGAATCGTAGTCTGCATCATTTTTCTGCCCCGCTATTTTCGCGGCGAACTCCTCACCGCGTACGAAGTCATCGGGCAGCGATTTGGTCCGCGGCTGCACAAACTCACCGCCTTTCTTTTCCTCTTTCTGCGCGCGGCTGCGGAAGGGGTCCGTGTCTTTGCCGTTTCCATTGTCGTGGGCATCGCCATCGGCACAGGGGACGTCGTTTCCATCGCCATCATTTGCGTCCTCACATTGATTTACACGCTGGAAGGCGGCATGGCCGCAGTGATCTGGACCGACGTAGTGCAGATGGGGCTGTACATTGCGGGCACCATCGCCAGCGTCATCCTGGTAGGGAATCGAGTGCCCGGTGGCTGGCACGCTATCAACACCGTTGCCTCCGCCGCCGGCAAACTTACCATCTTCCATTTCGCCTTCAGCCTGAGCGAAACCTATACCTTTTGGGCAGGGCTTGCCGGTGGCTGCTTTCTGACCATGGCCAGCCATGGTACCGATCAGCTCATGGTGCAGCGGCTGCTGGCGGCAAAAAACCTGCGCGAATCGCGGATCGCCTTACTGAGCAGCGGCGTCGTAATCCTGGTTCAATTTGCGCTCTTTCTTGCCATTGGTACGGGGCTTTACTATTTCTACGGTCATGTGACCAAAGGCACGGCACCCACGAATCCCGACCGTGTGTTCCCGGCATTTATCGTCACCGAGATGCCGCACGGCATTGCCGGGCTGATGGTCGCGGCTATCCTGGCTGCCGCGATGTCGAACCTGAGCGCAGCGGTCAACTCGCTCAGCTCCAGCAGCATGGTCGACTTCTACGTGGCCTGGAAACCGGATGCCGATGAACGCCAACGCGCCCGCCTGTCACGCGCCATGACGGTCTTCTGGGCAATGCTCTTGTTTGTGCTGGCATTGATGTCACGAGGCGGCGGCCACGTGGTAGAAGTTGGCTTGTCGATCGCCTCCGTAGCCTATGGAGCACTGCTGGGAGTGTTTCTCCTTGGTACCCTTACCAAAAGCGCAACCGAAGCAGGCGCGATGATCGGCATGCTCGGCGGCCTGGTGGCCAACATCCTGCTCTGGAGACAGCCTCACTGGTTCCCGGTCCCGAAAGTTGCCTTTACGTGGTTTGTGCTCATCGGATCGATGCTTACGTTTATCTTGGGATGGATGATGAGTAAACTCCTGTCCAGAAAATCCGCGGCAAAAATTGCAGTTTTGCTCATCGTTCTCCTGGTTCCGCAGTTAAAAGCGCAGGACGCGGAGTTCCGGCAGATTGATCGCATTGTCGAAGGCGGCATCGCGGCCAAGAAGTTCCCGGGAGCGGTCGTCATCGCCGGGCACGACGGCCACATCATCTTTCACAAAGCGTACGGCAACCGCTCTCTGATGCCTGCGCCCGAACCCATGACCGAAGACACCATCTTCGATCTCGCGTCGTTGACCAAAGTCCTGGCGACAGCGCCGGCGGTCATGCAGCTCTACGAGCAGGGCCGCTTTCGTCTGAACGATCCAGTCGCCGAATATCTGCCCGAGTTTGCCGCCAATGGCAAGCAGGACATCACGATTCGCCAGCTGCTCACCCACTACTCCGGGCTGCCTCCCGATGTATCGCTCGAAGATCCATGGTTAGGCAAAGAAGAGGGGTTGCGACGCGCGTTTGCGGCCATCCCCGTGACCGCTCCCGGCGTGCAATTCCGCTACAGCGATATCAACTTCATCGTGCTGGGTGCGCTGGTCGAGAAACTCTCTGGCCTCACGCTGGATGAATATCAGCGACTCTATCTCGCCGAGCCTTTGGGCGTAGAGCATATGCGATTTCTTCCTCCGGAGAGCTGGCGCAGCCACATTGCACCCACGCAATACGAGCATGGAGTCATGCTCCGCGGCTTGGTGCATGATCCAACCTCGCGTCGTATGGGCGGCGTTGCCGGGCACGCCGGCCTCTTCAGCACTGCGGGCGATGTTGCCATCTACGCACAGAATCTGCTCGATCGCCTTGCGGGTAGGCCGAGCCGGTTCCCTCTTCAGCAACTCACGCTGGAAAAGATGACCACGCCCGGCCAACCGGCGACCGGCACTGCGCTGCGCGGATTGGGCTGGGACATCGAATCGCCTTTCTCCAGCAATCGCGGCGAGTTGTTCCCGGTGGGTTCTTTCGGTCACACTGGATTCACCGGCACCTCCCTCTGGATGGACCCCACCAGCGATACCTACGTGGTTTTTATGTCGAACGCCGTTTATCCCAATGGCCCGACCGGGATCAACGCCATCCGTGGAGGAGTCGCGACCGCTGTAGCCAGGTGGGTGAAACTGCAACCGGATAGCGGAACACTCGCTGCCTCTATTACCGGATATAACGAATCGATCGCGGGCGAGCGCCGGTGGCAGGACCGCAACGGAAAAGTCACTACGGGCATCGATGTGCTCGAAGAAGAGCACTTCGCGCCACTGGCTGCGCTTGCTGTAAAACACGGTGGTCAGTTACGCCTGGGGTTGCTGACCAATCAGACCGGGCTCGATGCGCGGGGGCGCAGAACCATCGACATCCTGGTTCATGAAGCGGAAGCAGCCGTCCCTGGGCTCAAGCTCAAGCTGCTCTTTAGTCCGGAACACGGAATCAACGGGGCTCTCGACCAGGAAGGCATTCAGAATGGAAAGGACCCATCGACCGGCCTGCCCGTGGTGAGCCTCTACGGCGCGTCAGCCGCCGACCGCCGCCCATCCCTGGAAACGCTGCGTGGACTCGATGCCGTGCTCATCGATCTGCAGGATGCAGGCGTTCGCTTCTACACCTATGAAACCGTGGTGCGCTATTTTCTGGAAGCCGCGGGTCACAGCGGCACGGACCTCGTGGTCCTCGACCGTCCCAATCCGATCACCGGCGCGTTTGTGCAGGGTCCGCTCTCCGACGCTGGAAGCGAGAGCTATGTCAACGTAGCGCCGATACCGGTGCGCCACGGCATGACGCTCGGTGAACTCGCACGCTATTTCAATGGGGAGTACAAACTGGGCGCACCGCTGACCGTCGTCGAAATGAAAGGCTGGCAGCGGGGCGACTGGTTCGATTCCACGGGCCTCACCTGGACCAATCCTTCTCCCAATCTCCGCAGCTTGGCGGAGGCGATTCTTTATCCCGGCCTGGGCTTGATCGAGACGACCAATATTTCTGTCGGCCGGGGAACCGACACTCCCTTTGCCTATGTCGGAGCGCCCTGGATCGACGGTCCGCAGCTTGCGCATGCGCTGAATGCCAGGTTGCTGCCCGGAGTGCGATTCCTCCCTGTGGAGTTCATGCCGCATTCGCCCTACCCGTATGCCGGCCAACGCTGTCAGGGAATCGAGCTGGTCGTAACCGACCGAAATGTGATCGACTCACCCGAACTCGGCCTGGAAATCGCCTACGCGCTCCACAAACTGTACGGGGACAAATACACCCTGAACAAAATCGAAACCTTGCTCGCGAACCGCAGCGTGCTCGAAACTCTGCAAGCCGGTCGCGATCCGCAACGCATCGCCGAAGACTGGCAACAACAACTCCACGATTTCGAAGCCCGGCGCAAACCCTACCTACTTTACTGACACTCCATCTACTCTCTATGGAAGCGTTACCCTTTTCCTTGTCATCCCGACCGGAGCGAAGCGGAGCGGAGGGACCTGCGGTTCCACGATCCTTCGTGGAGATGTTTTTCGACCGAGTTGTCATGGGCCCCTGGCCCACCGAAGGTGATGAAAAACGCCTCGGTCCAGCAACCACTTTCTAAGGAACCGTCGCCCTTTCCTTTGTCATTCCGAGCGTACCCGGATTTCCTACTTCACCGCTCTCACCGGTGCCGCTTATGTGGTTCTCCTTAAAGAACCACATGCAGTCGACCGAAGCCGCAACTCTCGACAGGAAATCCGAGGAAGCCGACCTGTCCCGGCGTGCCGTGGAGGAATCTGCAGTTCCGCGGACCTTTCGTGGAAATGTCATCGCGAGCAGCTGACTTGCCTGCGGCAAGTCGAGGGAGAAATGACATGGCAATGATCGCTGTAGATGCAAGGCCCGGAGGGCCGACAACCAAACGTCAGCCCAGCCCGGAAGGGCTGGGAAATCGATGCCCGAAGAGGATCCGAGCGCCGTAGGCGCGGCACTAAACCGATCGGCCGCTCCCGCTGTGTCATTAGGACCGGAGCGTACCCGGATTTCCTGCTTCGCTTCACTGGACAGAACCGCGTGTGCGGCTTTCATTAAGGAAAGCCGCATGGACATTATCGGCGCCACCGACATCGACAGGAAATCCGGGGTAGCGTAGTGGAGAGTCCGCGGTTTCCCTTGATAACAAACGAGAGGTTCGCGTTTGGGAGCGGCCTCGATTGCCAATTGTCCCATCCACCCATTTCCAAGGGAGATACCCCTAAGATTCCCTGAAATTGCCCAAGCACTCCCTGAAAAACCGCGTTATAGTTTGGATGGCAAATCTCACGACCTGACTCGGGCGTGGCAAAAATCGACTCACAAGCAAACCGTGTAACGGTGTTCGCGGACGATGAACCGGTGGAGCAGTTTTTTCGCCCCGCGGCCACGTCGGCAGCGCGCGCCAAAACAACGCAGGATGTCTCTTCTGAGCGCACCGGAAGCCGCAGGCCGGCCAAACAGGCCGCCGACCTGGATCCGGACACTGAGGACGATACGTTTCTGCGCGCACGGCGACGCATCCCAGTCAGGCGCGGTCTCATTCCTCCCACCAGAACGGGTCGCATCCTTGTGGCCGCCGCCGCAGTCGCCGTGGTGGGCGGCCTCTTTTTTCTGGCCATCCTGATACGTAACTTTTTCCGTGACGATCCCCGCTTCCGCATTGTCACCTCCTCCTCCATCCAGATCATGGGCAACAGCCAGGTGACGCGCCCCGAGCTGCTCTCCGTGTTCGGATCCGACCTGGGCCGCAATATCTTTTACATCCCCCTGGGTCAGCGCCGCGCAGCGTTGGAAGAACTACCCTGGGTGGAACATGCGACTGTGATGCGGCTGCTGCCCGATCAATTGCGCGTCGCGATCATCGAACGCACGCCCGTCGCCTTCGTGCGCCAGGGCAACAGCATCGGCCTGGTGGATGCCCACGGGGTCCTGTTGCACCTGCCTCCGATGGCCATGGCTGCCAAACACTACTCCTTTCCAGTAGTCACCGGGATTTCCGCCCGGGATCCGCTCTCAGTACGCGCCGCGCGGATGCACCTCTACCAGCAATTCATCAATGACCTGGACTCGGGAGGAACGAAAGTCTCCACCCAGCTCAGTGAAGTCGATATTTCCGACCCGGAAGATATCTGGGCTCTCCTTCCGGCTCAGGGCAACGACATCCAGGTGCACTTCGGCGACTCCGATTTCCTGGCCCGCTACCGCAGCTACCAGCAGCATCTGCCGGAGTGGCGGCAGCAGTATCCCCATCTGGCATCCGTCGACATGCGCTATCAGGACCAGGTGGTCCTCGACATGACGAAGCAGGCCAGCGGCGAATCGGGGCAGGATGCCGCATCCACCGCCGCCAACCAACACCATCCAGCCGCAGGCAAACACCCGGCAGGGAAGCCTTCGGCAAAATCGACCAAAGCGGGAAAATCAAAGGGCTGACACCACGGCAATGAGCCAGAAAAGCGAAGACCTACTTACCGTACTGGACGCCGGCAGCTCCAAGGTCCGTGTGCTGGTTGCAGAGTTACACGAAGGCGCGTTGCGTTATCGCGCGCACAGCGTGGTGAATGCGGAAGGCATACGCAAGGGGCTCATCAGCGATCTGCTGCCGGCCAGCAGGACCTTCAACCAGGCGGCGACCGAAGCTGAGCAACTGGCCAATGCCGTGATCGCCAGCTGCGTCGTAGGCTTGGGCGGTACCCACGTGCGCGGCGTCAACAGCCAGGGCGGCATCAGCCTGGGTAACCGTCTGCGCGAGATCACGCGTGAGGATGTGCGCGCTGCCGTCGACCGCGCCCGCTCTGTCTCTCTGCCCGCCGATCGCGAAATCCTTCACCTGTTACCTCAGCAATTTATCCTCGACGAGCAGCCGGGCATTCATGATCCGATCGGGATGATCGGCAACCGTCTGGAAGTAAATCTGCATATCGCCACCTGTTCCGCCAGCGCTCTGCAAAGCGTCATCACCTGCGCCAACAAAGCTGGTCTCGAGGTGACGGACACGGTGTTTGAAGGCATCGCCGCGGCCGAAGCGACGGTCTCGGCGGATGAGCGCGAACTGGGCGCCTGCCTCATCGACATCGGCGCCGGCTCGACCGAATTGGTAGTGTTTTTTGAGGGCGCGGTAGCCCATACCGCCGTGATCCCAGTAGGCGGCGACCACTTCACCAACGACCTTGCCGTCGGCCTCCACATGTCGGTGCAAGAGGCGGAAGCGCTCAAGCTGGAATACGGCCACTGCGTAGTAACCTCGGTACCTTCGTCCAGTGAACTGGAGTTAATAGCCGGCGGCACCCATGTTATCCGTACAATTAAGCAGCGGTCGGTGAGCGAGATTCTCGAACCGCGTGCCCGTGAGCTATTTCAGCTGTTGCGCGAGAATCTGCGCCAGGGTGGTGTGCTCGGAGCTCTCGGCGCGGGTTGCGTGCTCACCGGCGGCGGGGCGCGGTTGCCCGGGTTGCTGGATGTAGCCGAAAGCCTGTTGCGTGTCCCCGCGCGCTTGGGCTATCCTGTGCCACTTTCCAGAATGCCCGACGAGCTGATCCAGCCGGAGTTTTCGACGGCCATCGGCATGCTGCTCTACAGCCATCGCACCAGCGTGCTGCGGGCAGCCGAAGATCAAGGACTACGCGCCAAATTGCGCGCCATATTCGCCGGGAGTTTATAGTCACCAGAACGGCCAAGGACAGGACCTAGGTTAACGCAACCAGAATGGAGCAAACCCGAATGAGTTATTCCGATGAAATCCGCATTCAATACAACGAAGACGTCGCTCGCGGAGCCAAGATCAAGGTCATAGGCGTGGGTGGAGGCGGCGGCAACGCCGTCAACCGCATGATCGCCGCCAAACTGGAAGGCGTGGAGTTCATCGTCGCGAATACCGATGTGCAGGCCCTGCAGCTCTCCCAGGCCCCCGTAAAGCTCCAACTGGGAGTCAAGCTCACCAGCGGCCTGGGCGCGGGCGCGAATCCCGACGTGGGCCGGCGCGCCGCCCTGGAAGACTCGGAGAAAATCATCGAAGCCCTCGAGGGCGCGGACATGGTGTTTGTGACCGCAGGACTCGGCGGTGGCACCGGCACCGGCGCGGCTCCCGTCATCGCCTCGCTAGCCAGCGAAATGGGCGCGCTTACCGTCGCAGTCGTCACCCGGCCCTTCAGCTTCGAAGGCAAACGCCGTATGCAGCAGGCCGAGCGCGGCATGGAAGAGCTGCTCGAAGGCGTCGACACCATGATTGTCATCCCCAACGAGAAGCTGCTCGCCGTAGCCAAGGATGCCGGCTTCTTCGAGTCGTTCCGCGTGGCCGACGATGTTCTGCTCCAGGGCGTGCAGGGCATCTCCGACATCATCACCATCCCGGGCATCATCAACCGCGACTTCGCCGACGTGAAAACCACCATGGCCGGCATGGGTTACGCCGTCATGGGGACGGCCGTCCGCAGTGGCGACAACCGCGCCATTTCCGCCGCCCAGGCTGCCATGGCCTCTCCTTTACTGGAGGCGGGCGCCATCGACGGCGCTCGCGGCATTCTCATCAACATCAGCGGTTCCAGCTCGCTCCGGCTGAGTGAGGTGAACATAGCTTCGACCCTGATTCAAAATGCTGCTCATGAAGACGCCAACATCATCTTCGGCGCCGTCCTCGACGAAAACATGGGCGACCAGGTCAAAATCACCGTGATTGCCACCGGTTTCAAACAGGACCACATGGGCCGCCACAAGCGCTCGGCCAGTGATGCCCTCGTGCCCCGGGTTTCGGTGCAGGGCCAGCCTTCGCTCCCTCGTTTTGCCAGCGAAGAGATGACCGAGGAGGAGGTTTCCCCCCTCTTCCAGGCCCGGAAAGCCCCGCAAACGCCACCCAGCGAGCGGCCCCTCATTAAGGAATCGACCAGGGAAGCGCCAAGGGAAGCTTCGCCTGAGCCGGCGCCGTTCACCCTGGCCCCCCAGCCCGTGATGATCGAAGAAGTTCCCCAGTCGTCACAGCCCACTCCCCCTCCAATGGCTCCCGTCCACATCAACTTCGACGAGCCGTTTGAGGAGGAGTACGCCAGGCTGATACCCAGCAAGCCCGATACGGCACGCGCCGCGGAGAGTGCCCATCGTAACGAAGCGGACGCGCAGATGGAAAACCTTGATATCCCAGCCTTTCTGCGTCGACCGGTCAACTAGGCCGGTCCTCACCAATCCAGTTCCATCTGCGCTCTAGCGTTACGTTCGCGTACCCAATTGTGGTACGGACACCGGCAAGATCTCATTGGAATATGGAAATGCAGAAAGAATTCGTGTCAAATAAGTGTTAAAGGCAAGTGAGTCATTGAAACAAGGGGTCGCGGGTTCGGTCTTGGGATCCTGGCTCGGGTAGTACGGCATTACTGAGGTACCCGGAACTTTCCGGGGCACGCATCATCTTTATAGCCATGGTTTCGAGAGGAAACGCGCGGTGAACAGACAGCTCCTACAACGTACCTTCCACTTCCTGCTCATGATCGGTCTGGCCTCCGCTGCCTTAGCGAAACCTGCCCACGCCCGTCCCACCCGTCCCTCTACCCACCATACTCACGTTGCCCGTGTACAGGAAAGCGCCCGTGCCCGCCGGCACATGGCTGGGATGCGTCATGCGCGGCCGGTCGCTCAAACCCGGGTAGTCCTGGTCCACACCCGATCAGGGCGGGTTGTCCGCCGTGCAGTTCTGGTCCGTCATCGTTATTACGAGCATTTCTCAGCCAGCTCGTTCACCGACTCTGACATCACCCAGGGTGATGTGACTGCGGGTGAAGATCCGGTTGTCCGCCAGGCGGCGATCGACGCGCTCGGCAACATGTATGGCACCGCGGTAGCGATTGACCCCAGCACCGGGCGCATTCTGGCCATGGTCAATCAGAAGCTGGCCCTGTCGAGCGGCGCTGAGCCTTGCTCGACCATCAAGGTTTCGGTGGCACTGGCTGCCTTGGAAGAGGGGATCGTCACCAAGGATACCCCGGTAAACCTGGGCGGCAGCTACCACATGAACCTGACCGAGGCTCTTGCCCACTCCAACAACCTCTATTTCGAAACCGTTGGCCGCCGTCTCGGCTTTGAGCGGGTTCGCCACTATGCCAACTCCTTCGGCTTGGGAGAACTGGCCGGCTGGAACATACCGGGCGAGCAGCTCGGCATCTATCCCGACCAGGTACTGCCTGAGAGCGAGGGTGGTGTCGGTCGTATGTGCTCCTTCGGTCAGGGAATTTCCATGACCCCCCTGCAGTTGGGAGCCTTGGTAGCATCGATTGCCAACGGCGGAACACTTTACTACCTGCAGCACCCGACCACGCCGGAAGAAGCGACCAACTTCCAGCCCCGCGTAAAGCGGACACTGGAAATCGGCAACCTGATTCCTGAAGTTTCCGTTGGCATGGAAGGTGCGGTCGACTACGGCACCGCGCGGTCCCTGCACGCCAACTTTAACCAGCTCCCGATTCTGGGCAAGACCGGTACCTGCTCCAACAACGGCACCCGCTACGGCTGGTTCGCCTCCTTCGCCAACACTTCGCATGGACGCATCGTCACTGTCTTCTTCCTCGAGGGTGGCCGTCCCACCTTCGGCCCGAAGGCCGCGGAACTGACCGGCGTTTTCTACCACAACCTCTGGGACCACAGCTACTTCGCAGAGAAGCTTACGAGCGACTCGGCAGCGGGTACGCCTGCAGTCACCCCCGTCAGCCAATAACCTTCAAGACCGCGATTCACAAAAGGGCCTCCCCTCGGGGAGGCCCTTCTTCTTTGCTGGAAACACAGTAGAACCGAGTCCCGTTTAGGGACGGCTGAACTTAGCCCAGGACGTCGTCCTGGGTTGGGATTTGAAAGAACGACCAGTCCCGTAGGGACGGCTGAAAATGGGCCGCGAGGTGATCCTGGACAACTTTCAGCCTTCCCCACGGGACCAAACTCGCAATTCCTGCTTCTCGACCCGCTGTCCCCGTAACAAGAATGCTCTACGATGCTAGTGAATGAAGATACTAACCGCCGACGAGATGCGCACCGCCGATCGGGTCACCACTGAGCGCTTCGGGATCTCATCGCTCGAATTGATGGAGCATGCCGGGCGCGCCGTGGCTCGCTTTATCCGCCGCGAGCTGCCCCATTGCCGGCACATCGTAGTGCTCTGTGGCAAAGGCAACAACGGCGGTGACGGCTTGGTCGCCGCACGCCACCTGGTAGAAGACGGTTGCAGTGTTTCCGTGCTGATACTCGGTGATCCGGCAGAGCTGCATGGCGACGCGAAGGTCATGCTGGAACGGCTTCCCCTGGCTCCGATCGGCATCAAGGAGGAGTCAGACTTTTCCGGATCCGGCTGCAAGGCCCTCCTCGAGGGTGCTCAACTCTTCGTGGACGCCGTTCTGGGCACAGGCTTTCATCCCCCAATGCGCGGTTTGGCAGTCGCCGGCCGCAAGCTGTTGGAGGGTTACCCCCAAACGCCCGTAGTGGCGGTGGATCTCCCCTCCGGTTGGGACGCCGACTCGCGTGAATATCATTCGCCAGAAGCCTATCGCGCCGATGCCGTCGTTACTTTTACCGCGCCCAAGCTGGCCCACGTTTCAGGAATGCTCACCCGAGGGCCCATCGTGGTGGCGCCCATCGGTTCGCCGGCCGAGGCAGTCGAATCCGCAACCGGCCTGACGTGGGCAGGAGCTTCCAAAATCATCGCCGATCGCCCTCGTTCTCCCAATTCCAACAAGGGTCAATTTGGACACGTCCTGGTGATCGGAGGAGCCAGGGGTAAGTCCGGGGCCCCTTCGATGAGCTCGGTCGCCGCATTGCGCACCGGTGCAGGGCTGGTCACCGCGGCCGTCGCACAATCGATCTTGCCAACCGTTGCTGCGGTCACTCCGGAACTGATGACCCTCGCATTACTCGAAGGCGACAAAGGGGAGATTTCCAGCAAAAACCTGGAACCCGATCTTCTTGACCCTGTTCTGGAAAAGAAATCCGTCATCGCCATCGGTCCCGGTATGGGGCAGGAAGAGGAAGCGGTCAAGTTCTTCCTGGGGATCCTGGAACAAACGAAAATCCCCATGGTGATCGATGCCGATGCCCTGAATGCTCTGGCTGCAAACCCAGGCAAATTGAATGGCCGCGGCCGATTGCTGGTCCTCACTCCCCACCCCGGTGAAATGGCCCGCCTGGCCGGGATGACCATCAAGCAGGTGGAGGCCGATAGGGAAGGTATCGCCCGGGACTTCGCAACCCGGCACGCGGTGACCCTGGTGTTGAAAGGGTGGCGGACGATCATCGCCCATCCCGACGGCCGCATCGCCCTCAACACCACCGGCAATCCGGGCATGGCGAAGGGAGGAAGCGGCGATATTTTGACCGGGATTGTGGCTGCGATGCTCGGCCAATATCCGAAACAGCCCGCCGAGGCTGTGGAAGCAGCGGTATATCTTCACGGCCTGGCGGCCGATTTTGCCGTACGTTTGCAAGATCAGCACACTCTGTTGGCCATGGACACGGTCTCGCATCTCTATGAAGCATTTCGCTTTCGAGCGGAGGACCCGGGAGGTTATGTTTGGTTGCAGGGGATCGCAGGCATGGGGAAGGAGCTGGAATGACCGTACGACGATTCGTCAGTAACAGCAGCAGAGAGACCATCGCCATCGGCGGAGAAATCGCCCACATGCTCCCCTCCCCCACATTGCTTTTCCTACGCGGAGACCTGGGTGCGGGCAAAACCACCCTGGTGAAGGGAATCGCGCAAGCTCTCGACGCTGCCGACCCTGACGAAGTGACCAGCCCCACCTTCACCCTGGTTCACGAATACGACGGTCGGCGCCGCGTCAACGGCAAGGATCGCGACATTAAGCTCTACCACATCGACCTCTACCGCATTGAAGACGAGCGCCAGTTGGAAACCATCGGCTTCGATGAACTGGCCACCGAAGACGCCATTCTCCTGGTGGAATGGGGAGAAAAATTTCCCACCGTAGTCAAGCGAAGCGACGGTGAAATCCTGATCGAGCACGCCGGCGGAGACACCCGCAACATCACCCTCAAAATCAAAGAAAAAGAAGCCGCTTCTTAAGGCATCACTTTAAAGCTGCCTATCGCGAGATGGAAGCCGAGGCCTCAGCACCATGCCACCCCCCTGTTCGGGTGCCCCATGGTCCGAATTTCCTGTTGGGTTCAATGGGTTCCACAAACTTCATGCGCCTTTCCGTCAAAGAAAGGCGCACACGCGGCCTTGTCCAGGGCAGCTTGCAGGAAATTCGGGGTGTTTGCATCGGCGTAGCCGGGGCACTACATGGGTTGAACAAGCTGGGGCGAAGCCCCTTCCGCTTTTTTATTTCGCGTGCACCAATTCCCCCATGCCTCCAACGGAACCGCCGCCCCAAACCTTGCGTATCCCTCATCAACAACACCCCGAGGAGGAAGCATGCTGGCAGATCTACGCGATGCGCTGCGCCAATTACGAAAGGCCCCCGGCTTCGCGCTGACGGCGATCATCACCCTGGCCCTGGGCATAGGAGCCACCACCGCCATCTTCACCCTGGTGCACCAGGTCATGCTGAAGTCCCTCCCGGTGGTCAAGCCCGAAGAACTATGGCGCATCGGCGACAAGATTCGCTGCTGCAACTGGGGTGGTTACGTACAAGGCAGCGACGGAGACTTCGCCCTCTTCTCCTGGGAAATGTACAAGCATTTTCGCGCCCACACGCCGGAGTTCACCGACCTCGCCGCTCTGCAAGCGGGCAACGCGCCGCTGGGCGTGCGCAGAGCCGGATCGCAATCTCCGGCAGACACCCGCAACGGGCAATACGTCTCCGGCAATTTCTTCCGCACCCTCGGCATCAACCCCTGGATCGGGCGCATGATGACCGACGCCGATGATCAGCAGGGAGCACCGCTAGTGGCGGTGATGAGCTATCGCATCTGGAAAGAGAAGTACGGCGCCGATCCCACCGTAGTAGGCGCGGGCTATCAGATCAACGGGCATCCCTTCACCGTGATTGGCGTCGGGCCTCCAGGCTTCTATGGCGCGCGGCTCGGCGGCGGCAGCACGCCCGACTTCTGGCTTCCTTTAACCTCAGAACTCATCATCGACGGAGCGACCTCACGCCTCAAACGCCCAGACGGAAACTTTCTCGACCTGCTGGGCCGTGTGCGCCCGGGCGTAAGTCCGACCCAGCTCGAAGCCAAACTCAGAGTGGAATTCCACGACTGGCTCGCCAGCCACGTGCCCGATATGCAGCCGGGAGAGAAGCAGCTCTGGCAACAAGACACCCTGCACCTGACCCCGGGCGATGCCGGGGTCGCCGCGATGCGCGATCAGTATAAGGACGGGCTGAAGCTGCTCTTGGTGGCTGCAGGCTGTGTGCTGCTGGTGGCCTGCGGCAACCTGGCCAACCTGATGCTGGCGCGCGGGCTGAAAGATCGCGCACAGACATCGATACGAATGGCCCTGGGCGCCTCCCGCCATCGCCTGGTGCGCAAGGCCCTGGTCGAGTCAGTGCTGCTGGCGGTGACCGGGGGCGTACTGGGAATTGCCGTGGCCTATGCAGGAACCAGGCTGATTCTCTACCTGGCCTTCGAGGCGGGTCGCCCGGACAACTATGTGCCGGTGAGCGCGTCCCCCTCCTGGCCTGTGTTGCTGTTCGCGCTCGGGGTCTCGCTGCTCACCGGCATTCTGTTCGGCGTCGCTCCGGCGTGGACCACCTCGCACGCGGATCCGGTCGAGGCGCTGCGCGGAGCGAATCGCGCGGTCAGTGGGCGTGGTTCCTGGGCACAGAAGTCGTTAGTGATTGGGCAGGCCGCGATGTCGATTGTGCTCTTGTCCGCCGCGGCTTTGCTGGGCAAGAGTCTGCGCAACCTGGAACACCAGAATTTCGGATTTGCGACCGAGGGCCGCTATCTCGTGTCGATCAACCCCACGCTCGGCCTCTCGTCGGGCAACGACAAGCCCGAACAAATGGAGCCGCTGTTCCGCGAGATCGACGATCGCCTGCGGCAGATCCCGGGCGTGCGCATGGTGGCGCCTGTGCTCTATGCGCCGATGTCGGGCGATAGCTGGAACAACGGCGTGCGCATCGCCGGCAGACCCGAGCCCCCGGCCAAGGAAGATACGAGCGCCGGCTGGGCGCGCGTGATGCCGGGCTTCTTCGAAACCATCGGCGCGAAGATGGTCATGGGCCGTCCCATTACCGAGGAGGACACGGCCACCACGCGGACGGTAGCCGTGGTCAACGAAGCCTTCGCCCGGCGATTCTTCAAAAACCAAAACCCGCTCGGCCAGCATTTCGGGCCGGACAAGATCCAATATGCGTCCAAGTATGAAATCGTCGGCGTCGTGAAAGACATGCGTTACATGACCTAGGACTACAAGGACCCGATCGGGCCCATGTACTGGCTATCGGAGGCGCAGACCACGCACTGGGACGATCCTGACTATGAGGCTGGCGAGATCTGGTCACACTACCTGTACAACATCGTGATTTGGGCCCCCGGCAATCCTCCGGGGATAGAAGAAAAGGTGCGCAAAGCCTTGGCGAGTGTCGATCCCGATCTGGTGCTGTATGGGGTTGACTCCTACGACAAGGTTTTCCGTGGAGACTTTCAGCAGCAGGGCATGATTGCGACTCTGACGACGCTGTTCGGAGCGCTGGGGCTGGTCCTTTCGGCGGTAGGCCTCTACGGCGTGATGGCGTACATGGTGGAGCAGCGCACGGGGGAGATCGGCGTCCGCATGGCCCTGGGCGCCGATCGGGGAAATGTGTTGCGCATGGTGTTAAGGGGAGCCTTTTCCCAGGTAGCCATCGGCTTGGCGATCGGCATACCGGCAGCGATCGGCGCCGGCAAGCTGATGACGCAGCAATTGTTCAGCGTAAGACCCTGGGATCCGGTCATGCTGGCCTCGGCCACCTTGGCGTTAGGACTGGCAGCGTTGCTCGCGTCGGCGCTGCCCGCATGGCGCGCAGCGGGCGTGGAACCCATGGTGGCGTTGCGGAATGAATGATCCCGGAGCGGCCGACTCGCTCAAAGACGGTCTTCTGTACCGGCAACGAAGGTCGGGTGGGCCCCACATCTCGCTCGTTTTTCGCGAGATGTGGGATGCCACGGTACTCGACGTGCAATTCAATCGATGTCATTAAGAGCGACTGTCTGAATCGTCAGGTGCTCAGCTGTTGAGGGAGAGGGGCAATTGTTGACGGAAAAGACGTCCCGCTCCCTTTTGACACAACCACTCTCCTTTGAGCAACCGCTTTCCTCCAGCAACCGCCCTTTCCCTACAACTACCCTCTCCTTTTTGTCATCCCGAGCGCAGCCGGATTTCCTGCTGCACCGCTCTCACGACGACCCCGGATGTGGTTCTCTTCAAAGAGAACCACACGCAGCCGACCGAAGCCGCAACCCTCGACAGGAAATTCGGAGAAGGCGACTTGTCCCGGCGCGCCGTGGAGGGACCTGCGGTGCGCCATTCGTGTGCCCCGCTTCTACCGGCCTACAACCGAATCGTCCACCAAGTCCTCATGGAAATACCAACCCCTGCCTTGTCATCCTGGAGGAGAACGAGAACCCGCTCGACCAGCATATGCGTCCAACTATGAAATCGTCGGCGTCGTGAAAGACCTGCGCTACATGACCTACGACTATCGCGTCGGCGCTCCCCGCTGCCCGCGCTGCGGCCGTGGAACCCATGTCCTTGCTACTATCGGCAGAGAACTCCGCAACCTCAGCCACGATGCGTTGCCGGGGAGGTCCGTTGCGACAAAAATGATCGAGAGGAGTACAAGCATGGGGAAACATGATCTATCGGAGCGCGTGAATCGGTTTTGGCTGCGCGTGACCGAGGGCATGCAACTCAACCAGCTATGGTCGCAGTTTCGGACAGATGCTCATTCCAGCTACCGCCTATATTCCCTCGAGGTCGATTCCACGCGAGTGGAAGGCGTGGACCGCACCCGGCACTTTTTGAGCATGGGCAGCCAATTCTTCTGGGCGATTGTCGAGAAGCTCACGCCGGCCCGCCGGGTGTTATTGCTCGTCGCTTTAGTGCTGGTCTTTGTTCCGGGCGGCGAATGGACGTGGCATACAAGATCGGGAACAGTGGAAGTATTCGGTCTCGATTTTCACTTCTACGGTGGGCTTCTGATGTTCGTCCTTTTAGTTCTGGAAGTTGCAGATCGCGTTGTGATGAAGCGCGATCTGCAGATTGCGAAGGAGATCCAAACATGGTTACTTCCGGAGAGTCCGCCCCTGGTGCCGGGGCTCGAAATCGCATTCACCACCCGGCCGGCCAATACCGTTGCGGGAGATTACTATGACGTCTTTGCCCGTCCAAGCGAAGGTTCAGGAAGCGGCACTTTTCTGATTGCGATTGCAGACGTGGCGGGTAAGAGCATTCCCGCTGCGATGCTGATGGCAACATTTCAAGCAAGCTTGAAAACTCTCAGTGGCACACACGGCTCGCTCCCGGAATTAGTCGGCCGGATGAATGGTTATGCCTGCAGCAATAGCCAGAATGGCCGCCGCTTTACCACCGCTTTCATTGCCGAATTCGACTCCGCATCGCGTCGATTGACCTATGTCAATGCAGGACACAACGATCCCATGCTGCGTCGTCAATCGGGCGTCATCGAGCGTCTCGGGATTGGCGGCTTGCCGCTCGGGATCATGAAAGATGCCTTCTACCTGTCAGGGGAAGTAGTGATGCAACCCGGTGATTGGCTCGCGACTTTCACCGACGGCGTCATCGAGGCCGAGAACAACCTTCAGCAGGAGTACGGCGAATACCGCTTAATGACCATGCTGAACTCCGGCGTGATGCTGCCTCCGGCTATGCTACTGGATAGCATCATGGGTGACCTCGACCGCTTCGTGGGGGATGCACCGCAACACGATGACATTACCTGCATGCTCTTGCGTGGGAGTTAGTGCACTATCCCGGAAGTTCATTGAATGAATGTTGGTCAGTTCTTGTATCAGGACACAGTTTCAAGATTTGTGACGGGGAAAGGGGGACACTCCTGAACTGCGTGATTTTCCGTCACGATCAGAACAGTGAGAACGGAGCCTTCTTACCCTCCACGACAGGAGTTTCTGTTTTTGCTGTTCCTTTTTTCCGCGGACGTCCCCGGGTCCAGCTTCGACCAAATCGCGTCCCGACCCCGTTTACGAAAACCTCATCTCCAAACGGTCGCCACGCATATGTCCTCGCCCGCAACTCCGCGGTTGCCACGGCATCTTCACGACCCAGGAACTGGGCCCACTCCGCCGTCGCAGCACTCGTTTTTCCACCACCGCATGTCAATCAACTCATGCTCGTCTGTTCCTGTCATATGAGCCATTGCGCTGGACCACCGGTAGTCTGTGGCACTTGCCACCATTCCCGCCCGCACTGGATTTCGCTCCACATATGCCAAAGCTACCCACAGATGCCCAGCGCCCAAACTACAGGCAAAAAAAACATTCTGCCAGAGATGTCCTGTGCGGCCGCGACGCACGTTGTAATAGTATCGGTACCGATCTCCCGCGGGCCCACCCCAAAAACGTACTCTCGTAAAAGGAGATTTCATGGAACTGACGATGTATCAGGTTGACGCGTTCACGGAACGCGTCTTCGGCGGGAATCCAGCTGCCGTGTGCCCTCTCAAGACACACCGTCAAGACCGGCTGTCCTGGCGAGCGTCTGAATACCCGCTGCAACAGCCCAGGCAATGGAGCTTGTAGGGCGAAGGGCTCTAACGATCTGTTGACACCGCGAAGGCATCTCAACTCCTCGACTACCATCCAACACGCTCGAGCCCTTCCACCGCATCAAAGTGTTGGTCTTGGCTGAGGAGTGGTAGACGGTGTTGCCGGCAGAGTGCAGCGATCCATAGATCGTTTGATGGGATGGGACGGCCAGCCTTTTTTAGATCTGCTCGAATCCCGGCATAGTGCCGTGAGGTCTCTTCCTCGATCACGAGGACGCGCGTTGCCGCGATCAGCTCTCGCAGCCACTTCTCGTACTCACCGCGCCGTCGCGATTGCCCGATACCGAAACGATATTCGCCAAGCACCATCACGGGCAGTTCCATGCTCGCAGCCTGGCGATATACGCGAACCACCCCCGGCTCATCATCCGCGACCGCGGACAGTGCGTTAGTGTCGAGGATCACTCCCAATCCTCGGGCTCAATCTTCTCGAACTCACTCTTGATGATCCGATTGATACGCACTGTTTCTTTGTGGAGATGTTTGAGACCTCCAGCAAGCCGCACCCAGGGCTTTTCTTCTCTCTTCAACCCAGCCTCGAGCTTCTCCTCCACAGCTTCGGTCACAAAGGCGCGCAGCGGAATGCCACGCTGGGCGGCCAACGATTTGGCGCGGCGAAAAATCGGATCGGGAATCTCGAGAGTGGTCTTCACTCCATCAGAGTCCCATATTTATGGGAGGTGGTCAATCCGTGCTCCGCGGGGCCGCTCGTCAGTCCCGCACCTTCCGAGAATCGACCGTCTAGCGGTGATGAATCCGCCTGTCCCTTTCACCGGAACCGATTAGCTCCGCATGGGTAACCGTTCGGCTACCATTCCCCCTCCTCAGTCCGGGCATCCCACGCGCATGTGATTGAAAATACGAGAGCTCTCATAGGCATCGCGGACCATTCGCGATTGGTCCGCAGCATGCAAAAGAGAGAGCGTGCGAGCTCAGACGAGCGGCAAGCCATTCCCTCTATCTGTCGCCGGCATACCCAAATGCAAGAGGAGCAATCTAATGAAAAACCTACTTCGCGCGATGGTAAGTGGCTGGGTGCTGCTGAGCCCGGCTTTGTTGGTTGCGGCCACTAATTCCGCCGCGTTCGATCGGCCGCTGGTATTCGAGCCGAATGTCGGCCAGGCGCCGTCTCAAGTATCCTGGACCGCTCGCGGCCAAGGCTATCAACTCTATTTAACTGGCTCCGGTGCGTCCATCGTGATGGCAGAGCCTCTGCCGGCATCTGCGGCGGATTCGCCGGCAAACCCAAAGCCGGGCACCCGGCTTCAAGGTCTGCCCAAGGCGCGGATGAGCGTAGTAGGCATGAACCTGGGCGGTAGTCGGCCCTGGAACGCCGTTGAGGGCCTGGAGCCCACCGGCGGAGTCAGCAATTATTTGGTGGGCCCGGAAAAGGACTGGCACAAGGGCATTCCTCAATACGGTCGCGTTCGGGTGAAAGGTGTTTACGACGGCATCGACCTGGTCTTCTACGGTCAAGGTCACGACATGGAATATGACTTTGTGGTCCGACCGGGAGGCGATCCCAACCAGATTCGCCTGGCCTTCGACGGTGTGAACTCGATGCGTGTCGATAACAAGACCGGTGATCTGGTGATCAAAACCAAGACCGGGTCGGAGATGCGCCACGTTCGACCCAGGGTCTATCAACAGGTGGGCGACGAGAAGGTCGAGGTCGCCGGTGGTTATCAAATTCTCGAGAACAATCAGGCGGCGTTTCGGCTGGCGGCTTACGACCGTCGGAATAGTCTCATCGTCGATCCGACCGTGGCCTTCACAACATTCCTCGAAGGCAATGCTCAGGACGATGCTTATTCCGTTGCGGTGGATACCGCCGGCAATTCTTATGTTGTGGGGCAAACCTTCTCGACCAACTTCCCGGTCACCACAGCGGCGCCGGTGGCAAAGAATTGCACGAACAACATCTGCCCGGCATACATTTTTGTGACCAAGCTCTCTCCCCAGGGTAAGGTTCTTAATTCCACGCTCATCGGCGGCAGTGATACCGAGTACGTCGGCGCCATAGCGGTGGATGAAACCGGCGTATGGGTCAGCGGCATGACAGATTCTCTAAATTTTTCGACGAACACTCAATTTGCGCACGGGTTCTGGAATGGCTTCGTCGCCAAGCTCACCCCAGATCTCAGCACGCTGGACTGGTGTGTCACCTTTGGTGGTGTCGGTGACCAAACAATCTTTCAAGGAGCCTACGCGATCGCGGTCGATCCGAACCACGCTGCGTATGTGACCGGTACGACCGGTTCGGTTGATTTTCCCACGTCGCTCTACACGTCTACCACGCTCCAACCGAAACAACAGGCTTTTGCCGGCGGGCTGTATGACGCATTTGTCGTCAAGGTGGGCGCCGACGGATATTTGACGTCGGGCTATTCCACTTACTTAGGCGGTTCCGGCGTCGACTACGGGTATGGCATTGCTGTCGACAACGTGGGTCACGCGTACGTAACCGGCGCGACGTCTTCTTCGGATTTCCCAACCAACGGGGCGGTCTCCCACGGTGCGCCGAACACGAATGGCACGGTTGCATTCATCACCGAACTCTCCATGGACGGATCCAAGTCTCTCTACTCCGTGTTGCTGGGGGGCACGGAGACGTTCCAGGGCACTTACCCCTTGGACGGGGGGAATGCCATCGCGGTGGATGCCTCAGGGACAGCGTACGTTACGGGATATGCATGCTCTGCGGATTTCCCAACCACCTCCCAGGCATTCCAGGCATCGCCCCCGTCGGCATGCATTCCGAAGCCCGCAGGCGATGACTATCAAAGCGCCTTTGTCGCGAAACTTAATAACACCGGAACTCTGCTCTACTCCACCTACCTCGGGGGCGCGGAGGGCTCGACGCAGGGCTACAGCATCGGGTTCGATCATCTGGGAGATACCTTTGTCGGCGGTACCACGACGACTGGCTTATTTCCCAATGTTCCGGAGACGACAGTGAATCCGTCGGCAGGCTTTTTAACTAAACTGCATCCCAAGCTGATGACCATGGCGTACACGACGTTCCTGGGAGCAGACGTGTACGGCATCGATGTCACAGACCCTGTAAGCACCACCGGCACCTATTCAGCGTCTGGCGCAACGATCTATACCGTGGGCGATCGTTATATTCCAAAGTCGGATACAACGCAGGTCAGCAACCTCGATGCCTTCGTCGTCACCCTGTTGGACACACCTTAAGCTGCATGACTGTCCCAATTGTGTTCTTTCGTTGTGTATGACAGCCGCGAGTGACTGCCTTTGCTCCTGCAGGGCAGTCATTCGCGGTTTTGCGAGATATGAGGACACCCGTAGCTTTCCTGCGGAGCGTAATCTTAGAAGCGACATCCAGAAGCTCGGTCCTTGCATTTCCCTGGTGCGGGCTCGGAAGCCGGATTAACCTAGGTAAGTTTCGATCGAGACGTGTAGAATTCGCCGATGCCTACGCAAGCCCCTTCTCCGATGCTGGTTTTCGAAACCCTGCAAGCGCACCAACAGACCAGCGCGCTGCGCGCCGGGATCGAACTGAAAGTCTTCACCGCCATCGCCGGCGGCGCGCGCACGCCTGAGGCACTCGAACCGGCGTGCGCCGCCTCCGTCAAAGGGCTGCGTGTCCTTTGCGACTTTCTCACCATCTCGGGCTTCCTCACGAAAGATGAATCCGACTACGCGCTGACCCCGGATTCAGAACTCTTCCTTGTGGAAAGCTCACCTGCTTACATGGGCGGCATGGCGTCGTTCCTCTTCCACCCCTTTATGGAGAAGGGCCTGGCGAACGTGACCGATGCCGTACGCAAGGGTGGAACGACCCTGCCCGACCGGGGCTCGGTCAGCGACGACAACCCGGTCTGGGTGAATTTTGCGCGGGGTATGGCGCCGCTGACGGCGCCCTCTGCAGGAATGATTGCGCGGCTCGCCGCCGGCTCCGGCCCCATCAAGGTGCTGGATATCGCCGCCGGCCACGGCATGTACGGCATCACCGTGGCGCAACATAATCCGGCAGCGGAAATACACGCACTGGATTGGAAAAATGTCTTAGCCGTCGCTTCTGAGAACGCAGTCAAGTTTGGGGTCGCGGACCGCTGGCGTGCCATCGAAGGCAGCGCCTTCGCCGCCGATTTCGGCTCCGGGTATGACCTGGTGCTGGTTACCAACTTTATCCACCATTTCGACGTGCCGACGAATATTGGCCTGTTTAAGAAAATCCGCGCCGCGATGAAGCCCGGGGCAAAGATGGCGATCGTGGAAATGGCGGTCAACGACGATAGGATCACGCCCGCCGGCGCCGGTATGTTTGCCATGACCATGCTCACCACAACTCCGTCGGGCGACGCGTTTTCGCAACGCGAGATCGCATCGATGTGCTGCAGTGCCGGCTTCCACGACGTAACCCACCACTCCGTGCCGGCCACTCCGCAGACGGTTACCATTGCGCTGAACTGACGAAGCCGGACAGACGAAACGTACCCCCGTCAAGACCGGCTGTCCTAGCGAGCGTCTGAATACCTGCTGCAACAGGCCAGGCAATTGAGCTTGTAGCAGAAGGGCTCTTGGAAGGGAGCCGTCGATTGGCCCGCATCATGACAATCGGGGAGATCCTGGTAGAGATCATGGCGACCGAGCGCGGCCAGAGCTTCCGCGCGCCGGGTACCCTGGTGGGGCCGTTCCCCAGCGGCGCTCCCGCCATCTTCATCGACCAGGTGGGCCGGCTCGGACGTCCGGCCGGGATCATCGGCTGCGTCGGTGACGACGATTTCGGCTGGCTGAACATCGACCGCCTCCGGCGGGACGGTGTTGACACCAGTGCCATCGCGTTGCTCGCCGACGCAGTCACCGGGAGCGCATTTGTCACCTACACGGCGACCGGCGAGCGCCACTTTATCTTCAACATTGCCAATAGCGCCTCCGGCCGCCTCTCAGCGTCGTCGATCACCGAGCCGATGCTCGCCGATTGCACATGGTTTCACGTCATGGGTTCCTCACTGTTCTCTCCGGAAATCACCGCAGCCGTACGCAAGGCGATTGCTATGGTGAAGCGCCGCGGTGGGGTAATCTCCTTCGACCCAAACATCCGCCCAGAGATACTCAGAAACGCGGGCGTTCGAGAAGCGTTGCGATCGATCCTCGAACAGACCGACGTGTTCCTGCCGAGCGGAGACGAGGTGGCCTTGCTGGTGGATGCGCAAACGGAAGCCGAGGCCATCGAGCCGCTACTCGCCCTCGGGATTCGAGAGATCGTGGTCAAGCATGGCAGCGCTGGCTGCACCTATTACGACCGGTCGTGCCGGCTGGACGTACCGGCGTTCGCCATCCGCGAGGTCGACCCCACCGGCGCCGGCGACTGCTTCTGCGCCACGTACGCAGCGTGCCGCGAAGAAGGCAAACCGGTCGACCACTCGCTACGCTATGCCTGCGCCAGTGGTGCGATGGCCGTGGCCCGCAAAGGTCCCATGGAGGGCACTGCGAGCTTTGCCGAATTGGATACGCTCATGGCGGTGCAGAGCCGATAGAGTACCGACGTTTACCGGCCACAGGATGGCTTGGCAGTAATTCGGCGACGGCATACGTATTGCAGCGAATAAGCAATGACATTTCTGATGGTGAATAGGTATCATGTCACCGAATTCCCCCCCAGATTTCCCCCAAAACCAACCTTCTCTGGAGAAAGCCGATGAACCCAGGTTGATGATCATCGGTTTCATTTAACGAGAGCGGAAAGTTAGATTTTGGAAAATCACTGACGCGAATGAGGGGGACGATGATGCGCGCAGTATGTTCGCCGAGAGCGATTTACAGCCTAGCGTGTTCTATGTTGCTGCTGGCAATAGCAACGCCGGGTTTGGCCCAGCTACAGGCCGACCTGGTCGTCCAGCAGGGCCAAGGGTGGCTGAGCGCGGTCACTTTCTCTCCAGATGGCAAGCAGCTTCTGACGGCAGGCGACGACACGGCGATCCTGTGGGACGTGGCGACGGGCTACGAGATTCGCGTTTTCTACGGGCATGCGGACAGGGTGAGTGCGGCAGTCTTTTCTCCGTCGGGAAAAGAGATCGCGACCGGCAGCGAGGATGGGACGGTCCGCATCTGGGACGTCGCATCCGGAAAAGAAGTGCGGCAGATGCCGGGCCATGACTACGAACCGGCGTTGTCGGTATCGTACTCTCCGGACGGAAGGACCATCGCCGCAGGATATTCCATCAACCATGTGCGGGAGTGGGATGCAGCAACCGGCCAGCAACTCCTGGCCTTCAACACGACCCAGGAACCTTCGTTGAAGGGCGTGGTCCAACTGCTTGCAGCGGTGGCATTTTCGCCGGACGGAAAAGATCTGCTGACCGCTACCAACAACACAGCGCAGTTGTGGGACGCGCGTACCGGAAAGGAATTGCGTCGGTTTGTGGGTCACACTTATCCCATCCGCTGCGTTGCGTTTTCTCCCGACGGGACCCGTGTCCTGACCGGCTCGAGCGATCCCATTGCGCGCCTCTGGAATCGAGCGACGGGCCAGCAAATCCGCCAGTTCGATACGGCTGAGCGAGGCGAACGAAACGAAGTTGCCAAAATAGGGTTCTCGCCGGACGGTCACAGCGTGCTCACAGGTACGAACCAGGGAAAGACGTTCGCGTGGGATGCCACGACCGGGCAAAAACTGATGGAGATTCCGAAAAAGAAACCGGTTGAGCAGTGGGAACCTCCTAAGGGTGCGACTCAGGAAGAGATGGTTCGCATGTTCCTGCAGCGCCGCCAGCAAAAGCTTTTAGACAATATCGGCGACATCCCGAACTCGCCTCATTTCGAGATTGCGGGAATTGCTTTCTCGCCGGACGGCAGGCAGGTAGCGATCGCTGATCGGTCGAAATCCTCCAACAAGGGTGTCTGGATCTATGACAGCCAGACAGGCGAAGAGGTCCGGGCCCTCCTTGGCAATGCGATGGAGTTCGCTCCGCACGCGCTGCCGCTGGCGTTTTCGCGTGATGGCTCGCATATGTGGACGAATGGGCCGGTGGATTGGGATCTGACAACGGGAGTTCCGGATTTTCTGAGGGACGTTAAGGGACCGCAAAATCCTATTGCCATCTCGGGCGACGGCAGCAAAATTGCCTTGGCGCTGGACACGAGCCTGTTTCTTTTCAATCTGACGACGCACCGCGAAATTCTCCAGTTCACTCCTGACGAAGGGCCGGTGCAACAGTCCGAGTTTCTTGGACAGGTGACGAAACAACCCAAGTACCCGATGCAAAAGATCAACAAGCTCGAGTTTTCTCCTGACGGCCGGGAGCTGATGACGATGGGGGAAGACGAGATTTCCGGCGACGAAGTTCGGGTGTGGGATGTGGGTTCCGGGCGTGAGAGCGGCCGCTGCGCCGTCCCCAAAACCAAACAGGGCGAAGCCCACACGGAGTCGAACGCCGTGCTTTTCTCACCCGACAGCACAAAGCTTATCCAGGCAAGTGCGGACAAATTCATCCACGTTCGCAATGCGGCGACCTGCGCAGATTTGGCCACGCTGGAACTGAGAGATGTTCCAGCGCGTCAGGGCAATCCCAACGACTGGAATCTGATCGGCTACAACTTCCGCACCCGGCTCGAACCGATGGCAATGGCGTTTTCGCCCAGCGGCAGGCAGATACTGATCAGCACCGAGGACGGCACGCTCCGGCTCATGGACGTGGCATCGTGGCGGCCAGCTTGGAAGTTCTCCAACGGGGGCAGCCGCCCGATTACTCAGATGGTCTACAGCGCGGATGGACGGCGCGTTGTGACGGCAACGATGAATCGGCTGGTGGTGCTCGATGCCTTATCGGGCCACGAGGTGTCCCGGACCCCGGATGCGTTGCCGCAGGTGAACGGATTGGCGATAGCGCCGGATGGGAGGCACCTGGTTTCTTCGCACCAGGACGGAACAATCCGTTTCTGGACCATGTCGAACGATCATCTCCAACTGGCCGCCACACTGATTACGGCAGCGGACAACCATTGGGTCGTGGCTGATCCGGCGGGGCGGTTCGACACGGATTTGCTGGATGACAATAAACTGCTGCATTGGGTGGTCTCCGACGAGCCCGTACGGCCGTTGCCCCTCGAGATGTTCATGCGGCAGTACTACACGCCGAAACTGCTGCCCTTGCTGCTGTCGGGCGCGGCGCTCCCGGCACTGCCGAATGTCGCACAGTTGCGGAGAGTACAGCCGGAGGTAAAAATCGTCTCGGCCACTCCCTCGCGAAGTCAGCCGGGCCGCGTGGATCTGGTGGTGCGGGCGCGGCGAATCGTCGACGGCCAGCGCCAGGACAGTGGGCTGCAGGATCTGCGGGTGTTTCGCAACGGACAACTGGTGCGATACCTGGAGGGCCCGCAGAAAGACGGCGACTTCCGCATCGATGGGGTGGCCTTGCCCTTGGGGCGGACGCAGGTAACGTTCACTGCCTACGCGTTCAGCAACGCGCTGATCAAGAGCACAACGGCATCGCTCGACTACAGTTACCAGCCGGCAACGAAAGCAGCGCCGCGTGGCTTTCTGCTCCAGATTGGGGAAAACCACTATCAGGCCACCGGGTGCGAGCTGCAGTTTTCGGCCAACGACGCCAATCGCATGAGCGATGTGTTGGCCGAGAAGCTAAAGGCACGCGGGCTTAAAGTGGTTGCCCAGAAGCTGACATCGACAGACCAGCATTCAGGAGCGACGAGACAGCAGATCCAGAATGCGCTGGCGGAGATAGCTGCCAAGGCAACGCCGGACGATGTGTTTGTGATGAGCTTTTCCGGCCACGGATACACGAGCCCTGAAGGAGAGTTTTACATCTTGCCGTCAGACATCCAGGGGAGCTGTCGGCAGGTCACACCGGCTCTCCTGAAAGGTGCGATCTCAAGCGATGAACTGGCATCCTGGCTGCGGCCCATTGACGCGAACGAGATGACGCTCATTCTCGACTCGTGCTATTCGGCAGAAAGCGTGGAGGCCAACGGATTCAAGCCGGGCCCCATGGGCAGTCGCGGCCTGGGGCAACTGGCTTATGACAAGAGGATCCGGATTTTGACCGCCAGCCAATCGGATCAGACAGCGGGTGAAGACGCGCGGCTGGGACAGGGGATTCTTAGCTACGTGCTGAGCCAGGAGGGTTTGGTGGAAGGCAAGGCCGACTGGAGCCCGGCTGATGGAAAGATCATGATGGCGGAGTGGCTGAACTTCGCGGTGCATGAAGTGCCGCAACTCGATGTGTCCAGGGTGGACAAATCCACCGGCGGAGGACGCGGGTCCGCGCGTGTCGTCAACAGTGCGCGAGTATCCATGCCAAGACAGGTTCCGGCCGTCTTCGATTTTTCGAAGGATGAATTCGTGTTGAACGAGAATCCGATGCGTGAACAGTCACCCAGCGGTGATCCGAACGTTCAGGTACCCGTTCCGCCGGGGCGGATTCCAAGGCCTGGGGCCAACGCGGCGCCTACAGCGGGCTCGATCGAGCCTGAGATCCAGACTTCACAGGCAATCGTGCTCACGCACTCGCAGCCGGTGGCGCAACGAGTGGCGCCGATCACGGCGCCAGGCATGAGACAGATGGCGTACAACGTCTTTACCATCGACACTCGGGACTTTGTGGAGGGCGGGGTGCTCGACATCGAACTCCAGGTCGCTGGCAACAGCCAGACCGATGGCTCCTTCGACCTGTTTCCGGGGAACGCGGCGATTCCGACGCAGGGGAGGGCCCCGCGCACACTCGTTGGTCGCTACGACGTTCGCAGAGGTACCTCAACACGAATGGAATATCGGTTTGCGCCGGGTCAAGTCTTTGCGTTCGGTCTTGAGGGAAACTGGTTCAGTCCCCGAGGAGCGACAGGAACTGTACGTTTTCGCGTTAGCGTGCATCGATAACCGCGAAGTGGGAAGGTTTCCAACGATGACGGACGATGAGGGACAGCCGAAACGTACTCCCGTCAAGACCGGCATTATCCTGGCGAGCGTCTGAGTACCAGCTGCAACAGGCCAGGCAATTGAGCTTGTAGCAGAACGACTCTTGGAAGGGAGCCGTTGATTGGCCCGCATCATGACAATCGGGGAGATCCTGGTAGAGATCATGGCGACCGAGCGCGGCCAGAGCTTCCGCGCGCCGGGCACCTTGGTGGGGCCGTTCCCCAGCGGCGCTCCCGCCATCTTCATCGACCAGGTGGGCCGGCTCGGACGTTCGGCCGGGATCATCGGCTGCGTCGGTGACGACGATTTCGGCTGGCTGAACATCGACCGCCTCCGGCGCGACGGTGTCGACACCAGTGCCATCGCGTTGCTCGCCGACGCAGTCACCGGAAGCGCATTTGTCACCTACACGGCGACGGGCGAGCGCCACTTTATCTTCAACATTGCCAATAGCGCCTCCGGCCGCCTCTCAGTGTCGTCGATCACCGAGCCGATGCTCGCCGATTGCACATGGTTTCACGTCATGGGTTCCTCACTGTTCTCTCCGGAAATCACCGCAGCCGTACGCAAGGCGATTGGTATGGTGAAGCGCCGCGGTGGGGTAATCTCCTTCGACCCAAACATCCGCCCAGAGATACTCAGAAGCGCGGGCGTTCGAGAAGCGTTGCGATCGATCCTCGAACAGACCGATGTGTTCCTGCCGAGCGGAGACGAGGTGGCCTTGCTGGTGGATGCGCAAACCGAAGCCGAGGCCATCGAGCCGCTACTCGCCCTCGGGATTCGAGAGATCGTGGTCAAGCATGGCAGCGCTGGCTGCACCTATTACGACCGGTCGTGCCGGCTGGACGTACCGGCGTTCGCAATCCGCGAGGTCGACCCCACCGGCGCCGGCGACTGCTTCTGCGCCACGTACGCGGCGTGCCGCGAAGAAGGCAAAGCGGTCGATCACTCGCTGCGCTATGCCTGCGCCAGTGGTGCGATTGCTGTGACGCGCAAAGGTCCCATGGAGGGTACTGCGAGCTTCGCGGAATTGGACACGCTCATCGCGGCGCAGCGCCGATAGAGTACTGACGTTTACCGGCCACAGGATGGGTTAAACCAAGAGCTTCTGCGTCTGCTCGGACAGCAGATCTCGACAAGTGTCCCGGTCGCCGTCTTCAAAGGAGATTGGCTCCCGGCGATTGCACGTAAGCGTCCGGCCTCTGCCGTGGTCTTTGTCGATTGATCTTGATTTTCTGAACAGTGCTGTAATCATCGTCTACACATATGACTGAGCGCCTTCTCATCGAGAAGAATACGAAAGCACTCGTGGCATTGCACAACGGTCTGAAACATCCAGGTCCTGAGGACCAAGACCGATCGATTACCATCACGCAGTATTTCCAGCGTTATGATCAGTTGGCATTCCCTGGCGGACTCGAACGAGGATTAGCTTTGCTCGCTGCCGGAGATGCTAAGGTCATCGAGTCGGCTGTGACTTTCTTGGAGGTTGATCCTCTGTTTCACCGTTCAGGCTACATCAAAGCTGATCTACTTCGTCACCTCAAGAGGGTCCAACTGAGTGAGGATCAGAAGAGTAGGTTAAGGAAGGTTGTTATAGCTCGCGTTCAAGGGCCCGATTCGCGGGAATTTCGACATTATGCGCGGATAGCGCCAGTGATCACGGACGTATCCCTTCGAAACGCCCTACAAGTGAGTCGAGACTCGACAGATCCGGTTGAAGCGCGGCATGCAAAATGGATACTTCAGGCCCTGGATTCTGTGTCCGTAAGGTAAGTCTTCGGGTCTCGGCCTATTGCTGCGAGCCTGTTCGCGTGGGAGAGGGATACGGCGACAGAGAGTAGATACGTAGGCATTGGCTCCCGGCGATTGCCACTGCTGCGTTACGTGATGCGGAAGGCCGACAACCGCCAGGTCTGAATGCGTCGACAGGATACCTTTTAACCAAGGTTTTGATGGTGAGGGACAGGAATTGCAGGACAGATGGAAGCTGACCCTCATGCAACCGTATCTGATCGTATTGCTCTGACACGCTCTCCTTCAGTATTAGTTCCGTCCTTGCTTGTTGTCCCAAAATGCACATGCCTACGAATGGCTCAAACAGGCTGGCTGGTAAATGAATTTTTGAGCGCCGCCATGTCGAGTTGGGCCAATTCAGTCGTATATCAGCTCCGCAGCATTCCACCTGGTAAACCTTCAACGATTGTAAGGGAATCAATTACAGTGTAATATTCCGACTATGGCTACTGCAAGGAAGTCGAAGGTCTATACGATCAGCTTGCCGCCGGAATTGGCGCAGAGGGCCGAAGCCCTTGCCCGCCGAGACAGCCGCACCATGAGCGAGCTATTCCGGGAAGCCTTTCGCACTTATTCTGCGCAGCAGGCGCGGCGGACACTGGATGAGTTGAGCGAGTACGCGGCAGGCCGCAATCCCGAGGGTTACACCGAAGCCGATGTGCCCCGGCTCATTAAAGAAGTACGTGCCGGGAAGGCGCGCCGCCGTAAGGTACGGCCTAACGGGTGATTGTCGGCATCGACACAAACGTCTGGATTTCCGCGCTTCAATTTGCGAAAGGTCGTGGCACACCGACGCTGGCGATGGAAAAAGCGATGAGCGAAGACGTGATTGCCACGTGCGATGAGATGGACGCGGAGATTGTGCGCGTGCTGATGGAAAAATTCTTTTGGGAACAACACCGCGCAACATCGGCGCTGCAAGCGATTCTGGCGCGTAGCATCCGCGTGAAGATTCGAGGCACGGTAAAGGTATGCCGTGATCCCAACGACGATATGTTTCTGGAGTGCGCCGCTCTTGCGAAAGCGGATTTACTGGTTGCAGGCGATAAGGATTTGCTAACTCTCGGCACGTACAAGGGTCGGCGCATTGTCACTCCCTCGGAATATCTGAGACCGAGATAAAGCATCCGGCCACAGCTCAGAGATGGGCAACGCGTGCGGAGTTCCGGGGTTATTTCGTCTGCCCTGCATCTCCGGGAGACCGTTGTCTTGGACGATGAGGAACAGACGAAACGTAACACCGTCAAGACCGGCTCCTCTCCAGTGTCATGTCCTTCACTCATGGGGTACCGTTCGTCTGCCCCGGTAGTCTTCGTCTTCATAGCTTGCGGATGATTCGGGACAGCGATGAAAGCGGGGGGACTCGCGAAGACTCGAAGTCTTGCGAAGGCCCAAATCATCGTGTCTACTGGCCTCGTTACCAATCGCTCTATGGAGGCGATCGTGTCCAAGCCTGTGGTTGGCCTGCTCTTCAAAGATAAGCAGGTAGGCTCGCTAAGCTGGGTGTTGTTTGCCATCGTTCTGTTGGCGCGTGCGCAACCAGCTTCGACCCCGGTCCTGCGTTCCTTTGATCGCGTTCTACTGCTTGAAGAGAAGGCCGAAACTTCGGCCGGCGTGAGTGTGGGCGACCTCAACGGCGACGGCCTCCCCGACATCGTCCTCGGTAAGGGCCGCCACTGGCCGCTCTACAATCGCGTGCTCCTGAATGATGGCAAGGGCGGGTTCACCGCGAGCAACCTCGGCACCGCTCCGGACCGAACCTATTCCGCGGCCCTGGCGGACATCGATCGCGACGGCGACCTGGATATTATCGTCAGCAACGATGCGCCGGATCGCAAGCTTGTCTACCTGAATGACGGCAAAGGACACTTCAACGAGGCCGGTACATTCGGCAGCCCGAACTGGACTACGCGTTATGTGACACTGGCCGACCTGAACGGCGACGGCTATCCCGACATTGTGGTTGCCAACCGCGGCGACTATCCGGACCTCGTGGACGGCAAACCCGGCGTAGGCCCCAAAGTCCCCACTCCGAGTTTCGTCTGCCTTAACAACGGAAAGGGCCAGTTTCCCGCCTGCGAAGCGCTCCCGGCAGAATCGGCAACCTCCATCGTAGCGGCGGACCTCGACGGCGATGGAGCACTCGACCTCTTCGTCCCGCATCGCGATGGTGGCCAGAGCATCATTTTATGGAACGATGGAAAGGGTCATTTCCCGGCATCTACGAAAGTCGGGCTGGCCCTTGCCTGGATCCGCATCGGCGCCGCCGGCGACTTCGATGGGGACGGGCGGCTGGATCTGGCGTTCATCGATGAGCAGAAGCAGGCGGCTTTCGTGATCTACAACCGTGGGAGACGGCAGTTTGGGGAACCCGAGCGCCTTCCGGGGCCGCCGCGGCCACCGTATGCGCTGGCAGTGACCGATCTCAATCACGATGGCCGGCCGGATATCGTGGTGGGCTATGTGGAGACGCCGGGCTCGGTGTATTTCAACACAGGCCCGCACAATTTTCACGAAGTCCGTTGGAATGACGGCAAGGGCACCGTGTATGGCTTGGCGTTCGCTGATTTCAACGGCGACGGCTGGCCGGACATCGTGGCAGCGCGCTCCGATGCTCCCAACGGTATCTGGTTCAGCACGAAACCCGGCGCCGCTAATTCTCCATGACCACGGGAATGCAGGAAAGACGGGAAGTGACCCTAACGCAACCGTATCTGATCATGACCGAAATCACCCCTGATCACGAGGAACGACTGACTTCTCTCCGACACACTCCCAGGCGTTCCCGCCTTCCCCCGTCGGCCGGCATGGAAGCGAAAGCATTTGCCTCCACGCAACAGGCGTATTACTCTTACCGGTAGGAGTAATACAAATGCGTATCACTTCAAAAGGCCAGGTGACCATCCCCGCCGAAATCCGCGAGCAGGCGGGCCTTCTTCCTCACACCGAGGTAGATTTCGAGTATGACGGCAAGACCGTCCGCCTCGTCCGCTCGAAGAAAAGCCGGAAGGATGGCCGGGGGGCGCGCCTCGTCGCACACCTGCGAGGACGTGGCGACGTAGATATGACCACCGACGCCATCCTGGCTCTCACGCGCGGCGAATAGATGGCCGCTGTACTTGTCGACAGCAACGTCCTGTTAGATCTTATGACCGAAGACGTGCAGTGGTTCGCATGGTCTTCCGCAACCATCGCCGAAGCAGCCGAACATTCTCGCCTGATCATTAATCCCATCGTCTATGCCGAAATCTCGGTGCGTTTCTCAAGTATTGAGGCAGTGAACGCGGCGATTCCAACAACTTTGTTCGATCGAGAACCGATTCCATATGAAGCTGCGTTTCTTGCTGGAAAGGCCTTCAGCATTTACCGAAAGCGTGGAGGGAAGAATCGGTCTACCTTGCCCGACTTCTTTATAGGCGCTCATGCAGCCGTCGCTGGATATAGCCTATTGACGCGCGATGCGACTCGCTACCGTACTTACTTTCCCAGGCTGGCTCTCATTGCCCCGAAACGATGAGAAGCGCTTGTATCGAGACCGCCGCGAACCATTCGGTCGCGCCTAACCCGGGGCATTTGCGGGCGGAGGTACCCCCCAAGAACTGCTCTCATCGGGGGGAACGCCCGGACACACTTCCTTCGACCAGCAGATTAGTATCTAAGACTTTTCACCGACGGAAGATTTCGTTGGGGGTAGTTCCGTCCGGTCCCCTTATCTCTGGCACTTGTGGGCGTTGGCGGGGGCCTTGGCGCTGCGTTACTCCTTAGTCGCTTATTGAGTTCATTTCTCTTTGGGCTCAAGCCAACCGATTCAGGTACGCTTGCAGGCGCTGGGTCCCAGTTGTTCACCGTCGCCATCCTGGCCAGTGGGGACCTGCGCGCAGAGCATCTCGCATTCAACAGGTGCAGGCTTTGCGACACGAATAGGGTCTGCTAACGCAGGACGATCACCTGCAACACCGAAAGCATGAGTCACAGCAAAGAAACTCTATCCGTTTGAAATCTCGTCGCCGGTCGATGTTTCATCATTACGCGTCAGTGTCGCGACAAAATTCGCTTCCCAGGTTCCGCCGCCGTCATCGCAAACGATTTACGCCTCCTGAGGTTCCGCCTGCAGTGAGCGCTCGTCGGCGCTAGGGCCCCAGCTTGACGGCACCGGAACGTCGAGCAGGCGCAGGTACACGCAGAACTGGCCGCGGTGCTGGTACCAGTGGTTGAGCATGATATTGCGTAGGAAGGCGACGCGCGGCATCGCTACGATCTCCTGATCGCCGGCGACGATCCGCCAGGTCGAACTCATGGCGCCGTCATCGAAGCCGGGCAGGACCTCGCGCACAGTGGCGATGCTCTGGTCGAAGGTATCAAGGACCTCCTGCACGGTTGCGGGTTGGGGGAATTGGAAGTCTGGCGGCGGGATCTCGTTCTTCTGAGCGGCGCGGACGACTCCTCCAGGCACGAAGGCGAGGTGGTATGCCAGTTGCCCAGCGGTCAATGACCTGGGGTGAGGCTTCCAGGTGAGCTTGTTGTTAGGAAGGCGCTCGAGGAACTTCCGCGTGACGGGGGCCTGAGCTTCAAATTCTGCGAGTAAGGATTGTGCGATAGGCATGGGGTTCTCCTTTCGGGTTTGTATTCGTAAGGCGGATCAGGAGTTGCATGGTATCGTCTGGGGCCGGGATGACAATACACTGGGTAATTTGCAAGACCTGCCTCTGCCCGGAGCTGCTATTTGCGCAAAGCCCTGCTCTTGCCATGACCAAACATTACATTCCCATATGGGAATGTGTCAAATACCGAAAGCGCACAGAAAAAAGGTGACATGCAAAAAAGAGGTAAAAAGAGGTGACAAAAAGAGGTGGACCAAAAGTGACAGAAGGGACGATTACATGCATATTCATGGCTCATAGGTGATCGTCCTGTCCGTCACCTCTTTTCCATGTTTTGGATGAACGTACTGCGGGATGTATTAACGAAAGTTTTGGCCTACCTGTGTCGAATTCCAGGTGGGGGTTGAACGGACTGCAACGAATCCAGTCCCGCGGGGACGGAACAACCGATAGCCCGGCACGTCAGTGCCGGGTAGGATCGGGTTGACGATGAGTCCCGAAGGGACGGCACAAACTCCAACGCAGACGGCTAGAATCTCGCGAAACGGCTAAGGGAAGTTAATCCTTTTTGTGTGATCCCAGCGGGCGGAACGGAATGCAGGACAGACGGACAGTGTGTCGGAGATAGATCTGATAATCTCAGAGCCGCTTGGAGCGGCTGCAGCAAGCCAAGGCGGAGTTAGAGCAAAAAAACAGATGACAAACTGGACGGTTACTCACATATTCATGGCTCAAACGTGATCGTCCTGTCCGTCCCCTCTTTTTAGACAACGAAACCCAGCCTTATGGTACTAATGTCCGATGTCGATGGACTGGGCAGCTGAGATCATCCGTGCGGGCATCACCTCCGGGGTCGCACTGGTCGCATCCTTCTTCGGTGCAAAATGGGCAGAATCCAGGAAACTTCAGGCAAGATTCGAGAAACTCGATCACATTCGGGAAGAGATGCGTGAAGTCACCCGCGTCCAGGAAGACATCAAGCAAGGATTGCAGGGCGGTGAGTGGAATCGACAGACACTCTGGAAGCAGCGCCTCGATTCGTATACACAATTGCTGCGCGTCAGCACAGATTACCTTGACTGCTGCTACGCAGTTCGCTCGTTACTGGCGTTAACCTCACCGCCGGGGGACGATCTGCACACCAGTTCCATTCAGTTGCATCGCCTGCGTGCGGAGACGTTCAAAGCTGTGACGGTTGTCGAGATCTTCGGCAACCATGATGTCCTCGATACGCTCAGAGGATTCTTCGAGTCCAGCCGCCAACCGGCTACGGACGCTCAAAGTCATTTATCACCTGCGTCACTTTCGCGGGAGATCGACGCAATTCGTGAACTGCAGGCTTCTTTCGTGGCCGCGGCCCGCGAACAACTAAAAGGCGGCATCGAAAGCTGACCATTCGTCCTCAGTGCTCAATCGTTTGCTGAGCTAACCCATGTTCGCCGTACGCCACTCCGGATCGGAGACCCGCGCCAATAACCACCCCGAACGCTGCAACGATCTGCACTGGCCACGCAAACGAGGGTGTCGCCATCGCCGAACTTGCTGCGGCCGCGGCCGCACCTCCGCTGAACGCGCCCTCGACATCTGGCCACACCAGCTTGCGCCAGAACCCTGAGGCCAGGCCCGTGGTCGCTCCGAGCTTTTCCTCCAACGCGTATTCTTGAACGGCCCGCTTCCCGCTCTGTTCGGCCGTGTCGACAATCGCCTTGGATGCCGGGCTCGTTTCGTGCTCGCGAATTCTGGCTGCAATGTCCATAACTCTCCCAAGCTGATCGGGAAGATTCTCGCCGGCATCTGACAAAGCCGCATCCACGAGCTCATTCAAAAGCGGGTGATCGCCAGGATTCAGCGCGCCCCTTTCCTCCATCTCTGTGATGGCTTGCTGCGCGCGTTGTTTCGGATCAGCGCCGCTGCGGTAGGGTCCAGCAATTAAATTCACAATTTGCTCATGAAGTTGCGCATACGGCACCTCATAATCCGGCATTGGGGGATCAGGCGCTTTCGCTCTCTCCGGCACCGGAAGACCTTCCGGCGCCACAATCTGCTTCATCTTGGCCAAAATTGCGCCCTTCAATTCGAGGTAATCCGGTTCATCGAGAATGTTCCGGCGCCGGAGATCGGCGATTCTCTCCAGAGCATTGCTCGCGGCTAAGAATGCATCCCCGCCATCACTCGGCCGGAGTGCCGTGGGTCCAGCCGCGGCGCTAGCGATCGGTTCTGCTGCTTCGTCTTCTCGAACGAGGTTCGCCGGTGGGCTCCAGTCTCCCGCCAAACGCGTCAGCAACACAGGAACCGAAACATCGATCGGATCGCATGTCTGGTCTGCTGGCAGATTTGGCACTACCTGGCCTTCCACCCGGAACCAGTGCCCCCTCCGCCGTTCGTCCTTGACCAAACGAAAGTTCGCGCGCAGAAACGGACGCAGTTGTTGCTCGGGAGAGTTCTCGCGGCCTTGAACGACGGTGTATTTCTCCACCCATCGATTGATATATTGCTCACACTCGATTGGAGTTTTGAACCAGCTACGCTTTTCGCGAACGATGCATTTGATGTAGTGCGCGATCCTGGACCGAATCAGAACATCGCGCAGCGCCGTTGGTCGCGCCTTGTGTATCTCTCCCTCTTCATCCTCTGTGTCGAGAGCGCGGTGCGTCGTTGGAAGTTCATACACCACTGCGCGCGAGCCATTGGCGTCACGACAAACAGGGGCGAAGCCCATTTCGCGAAGTTCACTGAATGCCGAATCGCTGATGGAAGCTTCGGTTGGACCCATGCATCCTATGTCTCCTTCGCCCGTAACAAAATTAAATGAAGAGAGCTTACCAATGATGCCTCCGCCCTGTATTGAGGACGGATCGGCGCACCAGCTACCCTTCCCGAATGCGCGGCCAAGTTGCGCCGCAACAGCCCATGCGGCGTTGCCCCAAAGGAGTCTTGAGGAATCGGTGCCGTCGACCTCCTCGTCCAGCTCAAACTCTTCTGTCACGTAGTCATGTGTATGCGGCTTTCGCATGAGAAGGTTTGGTAAGGACAAAACCACAAAGTCGGAATACGCAGAACGGCGAAACCGCTCCCATTTCGAGTGCGCAGGCGAGCTACAAGCCTTCGTCAGATCCGTTGCGCTGAAGACCTGGGAGAATGCGTCACCGTCAAACATCGCCGGAGAAGTTGCGGCCAGGAACGGCGCCTTTGTCTCCGATGCGATCCTCGCGACTTCCTCCAGGATGAACACATCCTCTGGGTGTTTACCGAACGCATAGTCTCCTATCAGAACATCGAATGGCTCCGAACCGAGCGTTCCTGAACGTTCGTCCACCACCGGCTTTAAACAACCCTGATCCCCGCCGGCCCACGGCGTTCTCGAAGTCTCGCAGGAGTTCACGCTTGCCTACGTTTAAGACCCGAACCTTGACACCTTGGTACCAACTGGTTCTGTCGACCAAATAATGGAGACCGCGCCACGCCGATTCAAGCGTCTGGAAATTCGGATGATGCAGCACTTCGTTCAGCTGAATAGAAACGAGATGATCAATATGCGCTATACGTGCGTTGAGCATCTGAGGTAGATCACGGGCGACCTTGATCGAGCCGTCGAGCACCTGAATGACGAACTCGCGGACCAAGTCGCGGCCCCGCCCCGCTCGCGGGAAACGGGATCCGACCCGAAGCGGCCTTCCTCAACTATTTGATCCAGCACACCGGCTTCGGCAGCTGGTTGATCTTTGGCGCCGCGCGCTAGGCCGCGCCGGTCCACCCAGGCTCCTGAGGTCTGCGGCTCGCTCATAGATCCAATCACACTAACATGGCTGGAAGACTCAAAAGTAGAGACAAAGTTAGTGACACAAGGCTAGTGACAGACGGAAGGTTACCGTTACAACTTTGCACCAAGATACTGGCGGAATCAGAGTGAGCGCCCGCCGTCAAGTACTCGTTGCGCCGGATCGCGCCCGCAATGCGTCCCGCGGATGCCCCGAGACTCTGGAGACAGAAGCTGTTATTGCTTTGAGGCACTGGATCGGCCGGATCGCTTAGAGATTGCGCTCTTCGGCAATCGCGGAACAGCCTGGACGCCCGCCCAAAGCGTGGCGATCGTTTGCTCGACCACGAGAGTCTGGTCAGGCAAGTCAGGCACAACCCCTTGGATGACCATGAGCGTGGCGAGGCCAAAGATCGTGTACCACCAGGTGTGGGCTACCACTATGTCATCCCTACTTGGCAATCCTTCATCCTTGGCAACATCGAAAAAGAGCTGCACGAAACGTTCGAACAACGGCGCGCCAATGTCGTTGATATATTGTCCAGCGCGGATGCCGTTGCGGTTCTCCGGCCCGAAGAAGACGTTGCGGAACTGCTGTGGATGGGCAGTGCAGAACTGAATCAAGCCGCGTGAAGTCGCAAAAAGACGCTCTTTCGGTGCAAGATGTTTAGCGGCAATCGCGTCGAAGTTCTGAATCATCAGCCCGATCGTCTCGCTGCTCAACTCGGCAAGAATGTGCCATTTGTCGGGGAAATGCTGATAGATCACGGCGTGCGTATAGCCGATCTCTTTAGCGATCTCGCGAAGCGTCACGGCTTCGTAGCCGCGATCGGCAAACATTTTGCTGGCAGCCGCAAGGATTTCGCCCCGCAACCTCTCCTTGCGCTCTACCCGGCGACTTGGTGATGTGGATGTCACTTCCATAGCTTAGTCCCTTTTGACGATTTTTGCGACCGATTGTTGATTTATAACCATTGGTTATAAAACCACTGATTAATTTGCAACCAATGGTTATACGAGGCCTCTAATCGTCAGGTCGCGCATTTGGATGGGCGGCCATATACGAGGCAAAAGGAGGATGCGATGAAAGTTCTAGTGATTGGAGCAGCGGGCAAGAGCGGAGAGGCGCTGGTAAATGAGGCGCTGGCGGCCGGACATAAGGTGACGGCTTTCGTGCGCGGTGCCGCGCAGTACAAGAAGGCGAACGTCAGAGTTGTTGCGGGCGACGTGCTGGACGCGGCCGCGGTCGACGTTGCGGTCGCCGGACAGGATGCGGTGATCGACGCGCTGGGCGGCAAGACGCCGTGGAAAGTGACGACGATGGAAACGAGCGCGGCACACAATATTGTGGACGCGATGCGGCGCAATGGCGTGCGGCGATTGCTGAAGATTTCGGTGGTGGGTGCGGGCGAGAGCGTCAAGAACGCCGGCTTTTTCAACGAGCACCTGCTCATGCGGACGTTTCTGCGGGGTCTGCTGGTAGACAAGGCGGGCATGGAGGCCGAGATCGAAGGCAGCAACTTGGACTGGACGCTCGTGCGGCCGCCGATGTTGACCGACGGCGAGAAGACCGGCGTTGCCAGGGTGCTGAGCACGGAGGGCGGCGAGAAGGCGCACAAGATCGGGCGGGCCGATCTGGCAGCCTTCATGGTGCAGCAACTGGAAAGCAGCCGGTATGTGCGTCAGGCCGTGACAGTGACGACCACATAGCAAGGCCTCCGCGAGGATCAACCACCTCTCTCATCGAGGCGATCCGATCGGCTGTGTAAAGGCCTGTAACGATTCATGCGACAGATAACTGTGGAAACTCACGGCACTAGCGGAGTGCTAGCTGCGCAACTCACAAGCTCGGGCGTTCGCACCAGAGCACAACTTCGTTCACGAAAGGATCACTTATATGTCAAACTTCCCCACGCCGCTTGAAGAAGTCATTCATCACAACGTTATTAAGAACAACAAAACAGGCGGCCCGGCGCTTGATGTCGGGCAAATGAAGTTGCTCTGGAGGGCCTTGGGAGAAAACACGGGCTACACGTTCTCTATCTTCGAGAGCACGTTCGCGCCGGGCATGGGTATTCCACTTCATAGACACCCCTTTCCAGAGTTTTTCTATGTGCTGGAAGGCAATCTGTCGATCGGGTATTGGAACAACCAGGGTGTCACTGAGTGGGACGCGTGTGAAGCCGGGGAGAGTCTGATGGTGCAGCCCAATGCGCCTCATACATTCTTCAATAAGAGTGAACATCCGTGCCGCATGCTGAGTGTGTCAACGTATCACCACGAGCGGATGATGAAGGATGCTGTGCATCCGGAGGGCAGGACAGATTTTCTGCCCGCTCAACTCACTCAGGCCGATTTTCAGAAATTGACGAAGTCGATGGAGAAGAATCAGACATTCCTTGTCGCAGACCATGCTTAGATGTAGCAGGGCATCTCTTGAGTTCACCTTCGAACTCAAGAGATGCGCCGCGCGCTGTGAGGGGCGACATAAACGATAGAAGCAGGAACATATCACCTTTTTTGTGCATTTGTCTGCCACCGCCGTGTCTCGCTTTTGCGGTGCATTACAGGGCTGACCTCCAATTTCCCAATTCCCGCGAAGCACCGAACACCGCGCAGGCATGGTTACCAAATATATTCTTCTCCGGCTCTGGACGACATCCCAAAACCGTACTACTGTGGGGGTAAGAAACACACGTCAGCGCAGTCTTTACCACGACTGCCCTGTTTGGCCTTGCACCCATGCGCTCTACCCGTGCATCCGCCGCCCACCACCGCGAAAGCATCAGCGCTTGCCAGCCTGATGTCCGGTGTTGCAAACCGTAAGGTGACATCGAAGTGACTGATGACGACTTTCCGCAGCATTCCTGCGCCCCGCGAAGGGCGCGCCTGCGGAGAGCAACAATCACCGTGTCCGAACAGGGTGCGCCCAGTGCGCCCTCTTGATGAAGCAGTTTTGACAACCCGCGAAACACCACGCCACCGGACACCATCCCGAGCCGGATGACATACTGGGCGTTCGCCGGCACGTACCTCGTAGGGCAGAAGATCGTCCCGATCGGCAAAGGGCCGGCGATCCAGCACGTGAGAAGGGGCTTTATACCGCTTGCGGCGCACCCACGGAGGCAAGATGCTCAAATTAATTAATTGAACATCTTGACCATCTTCGTGAAACAAAGGACATATTTGACCATCTTCGTGAAACAAACGACTTATTTGACCACCTTGCCCGATCGCTCCCCGCGTCAGAGAAATGCCAAAAAGGCGAATCGTAACCTCTTCTGTGCGACGCCGCTTCGCTCAGGGGACTTAATTCGCTTAGTTCGCTTACCTCGCACATTTCTACAGGCAGCACAACCCGCCATGGCACCGATTCGAGTACGAACTTGATCTGTGTCATTCTGCCAAGTCCCCACAGACCGATAGGCTGAGAACCATGAAAGTCTTTATTGCTCTTGTTCTTCCCCTTCTTATCCTTGGATCCGCCATTGCCTTCGCTATCGTCGTTCCGCACAGCAGCAACCGGCCACAGCGATCGGTAGCAGAACAGGTCGAGCGCTTTGCGCGCTAGCCAACGTCCGTGCTCCGAGCCTGGCAACCGTCCTTCAGTCGCCGAGCTGAGCACCTAGGGCCTTTCTGTACGCTCGATAGATTTGGAGTATCCGGCGGAACATCCCGGTCACACCGGTAGGCACCGGTTCACACTGCGTCATCGTACGCCGGTCTTGTTCGTCCACAGATTTCAGGTGTACACGAAGGATTCCAAAAACGCACTGCCACGGTGGCGTTAGTCGTCCTTGTCGCAGATATCACAGGCGATATCATCTTCTTTGAAGGCCTTGCTGGCGGAGTCTCTGTACACGGTCAGGTCGGGGGAAAACACCCCAGGTCTGTCCAAATTAGATTTTTTCAGATGGCCAATTTGGACAGCCCATGAACCTTTCGCAGACCCATGTCGAGCTTTAGAGCCCGAATGAGAACTGTTCTCGAAACTATAGACAAACAATCTGCGGAAATGCGCGCGTTTCAGATAACCACCGGTCTGATGCTCTGTATCAGGGCACGACTTTAGTCGGGCCGTACGGAGTGGAGCCAATGAGGGCTTTAGAGTCTGCGTGAGAGCTAAGATTTCTGGCAAAATCAACGCGATTTTATGTTGATAATTGGCCGAAAGTAATACGAATATTGTGAGATTTTTGAGTTCTCACGCAGACTCTTTAGCCCCTGAGGTCCTTTTTCAGGTGAGCAAAAACTCTAGACGAAGGGCACGGCTTCAGCCGTGCCGTACATGCTCTGTCGCTCGACGGCTTCAGCCGCTGAGGTACGCTTTTCGAGACCTAAGAGGCAAAGTCCTGTCGTTTCGGATCTGAACTCGCCAATCAAGAACCAACCCGATTTTGTGCGGCTAAGCTCTCCTCAAAGCAATCAACAAGTTGCATCGTCAAAAAACAAGTTGTTCCGCTATTTTGGACAGCTCTGAAAACATCTTTGTCCTGACTCCAGACCGCGGGATGATTCGGGATGATTCGGTCCCGAAACTCTCCGAAACTTTCAATGTATCGACAACCGAAGCAGGACGGGTCTGGGGAACATGACTGTT
This sequence comes from uncultured Acidobacteriaceae bacterium, assembly GCA_963745725.1. Classification (GTDB taxonomy): domain Bacteria; phylum Acidobacteriota; class Terriglobia; order Terriglobales; family Acidobacteriaceae; genus PALSA-350. Next base: position 572,542 of record CAVUYJ010000007.1, on the reverse strand, counting down.
GGCCCTGAATGTGTGCTGCCGTGCAGTCCCCCCACAAACGACCCGCCCGTCACTTGAACTGCGAATTCTTCAGCGCGTGCTGCATGAATAGCGCCGGCATCATCTGATGTACTGACTTGAAGTCTGGACTGAAGATCTGGTACGAAGTCTTATCTGCGGGTAGACCGTCTCCGGGCACATTCGGGTTGAGCGAGGCCCAAAACTGCAGCGGCAACAAGACGACGGAACTGTTGATCCCTGCGCTCTCCCTCGATCCGGCCAAACCAGTGAAGGTAGCCGCAGTTCGATCCACGTTCGCATTCGGGTCGAACCAGGAGTCGTCGGTGGTATAGATGCGAAACTTCCGGGGTTCCTGATCTTTTGCGGCGTTGCGCTTTCTCCAGGCGGCGAGCGAATTGGCGAAGGTCTGCGGATCCACCTGGCGCAGGTCGAAGGCGTAGATTTCGCGCAATACATTCTGGTCAAAGTGAGCGTTCTGCAACGTCATCGCTTGATTCACGAACGGGCCCGCCGCACTGAACCCTGAGACGGCGCACTTACCCACCTTTTGCAAGGGGATGGGGATACCGTCCATACGCTGCACGAAGAACGCCAACTCTTGCAGCAACCGTAAGAGACTATCCTGCCCCCCCAGGGCTCCGTTCCAGCCGCTGGGATCCCCGACGGGAAAGATAAAAATGTTATTGACCTCAGTCGCGAAGTGCTGGTTCACCATCGATTTGTGCAAAGGCCGGTAATAGAAAAGATAGCGGCAGATGAGGTCGACGAAGGCGAATGAAAAAGGATAGCTGCCGCTCAGCACGCCGGGACTGGGATGATAGAAGATGTGGAAGTTCAGCGGTTTTGTCGCGGGGTCTACATTGTTACGCTGGCGAGAGAAGGTAACTCCTCCCGGCACCCAAATACCGATCAGTTGCGGAATTTCGACTCGTCGCGCATACATCATGAATCCCGCCGGAGCGACACTTGGGATGGCCGTCTGCACCAGCAGGTTCCAGCCTGTACGCGCGGATGAATTGACCACGGTAAGGCCGGTGAAATCGATGACCGGGCATATGAACGCATCGAGACCCAGTATTTTGCTCGGAGTTTTCTCCGCCGCACGCTTCACAGCTTCGACATCGCTGCGCGCGTTTACCAATTGGCCCAGGGCGAAGTAGATTTCAAGGTTGAAATCCCCTCCACCGCGCGAGTTTCCTCCCACTTTGATGGTGTTCAATTCCTGGAACCCGTTGCCGGTAAAAATCAGCGACGGATTTTGCGAACCCGTGCCACGGACAATCTTTACGTGTTGATTCGCAGGGAAGAAGCTGGGCCGCTTCTCCACGGTGACGGAGATGATATCGGCCTGGTCTGGAATTTGGACCTCGAAGGTTCCATCCGTACCCGCCGGTTGCGGCACCTGATTGCCGATTCCCACGAAATCTACGTTGATCGTGCATCCGTTTAACGGGTTGTAATTTACGTCGGTAACCTTAACCACGAGGAAGATTTTCACGATTTGTTGTCCAGGATTGTGTCGTCATTGGGATCAGGCGTGAGGCCGGGACCATCCGCCGGCGGATCGCCCGCAAACTCATCAGGAGGATTCAGCGGAATCACATTCAACGGGTCCTCCGGATTCATGATGCGGAAAAGCTCGGTGGGCGGGAAAAGTTGAAGCAGGATGTCGCCGTCGCGGATCTCGCCTTTGTAGAGCACGCCGGCACGGCAGTGGCGGAAGGTAAACACCAGTAAATCGTCGACCAGCTGTCCCTCGCCCATGGCAAAGATACGTTCCTGAGTTCCGTCTTCACTCACAATGCGAAGTTTCGCCTGGTCTGACCACGGCAGGTCCTCCCTTTTTTCCAGTGCGTAACGGAAGTCGAGCCCGGAAACCTGTTCACACGGGGAGGTGTCCGAGAGACGCTGATAAAAGCGGCAAGCGAACGTATCCTTGGTCTGGTCGAACGCTCGATCCTTATCGGGCAGACGGCTGCTGCGCCGCTCCTCTCCATTGGAGAAGAAGCGCTTCTTGCACCCATCCACTCCTTCGTCAAAGCGGGGGCAGGGCCAGCGGGCAGGATCGACTTTGCTGCCCTTACGAAAAATCAGCACCATGACCCTGCGGTTCTTCCCATTCTCCTTATCCCGCTCGGCAAGCGTATCCGAATCCTTTTTCTCTGCTGCGGCCTCGAAGGTGTTCTGCTTGTCCTGAGAAAAAATCAGCAGAGGATTGAACTCGCTGCAACCCTGGAAGTCCGCCTTGCCGCGCTTGTCAGCTCCCTGACCCAGAAAAGCCGTTCGCTCAAGTTTGAAGCCGCCGGAGATTTTATCCATGTACGCCAGAAATAGTTGTTGCCGCTTCTTGCCGTCGTTGGCTGCGCCGTCCACAGGAGCAGCAGGTGGCGACTGTGACCCGCTCGAGGGGGAGGAACTGCCGCTGCTGGAACCATCGGCGTTCAGCTTGCCGCTTCCAAACTTGAGCCCTGAGGCCTTGGCGTCGTCATCTTCTGCCAACCGGCTGTTCATGGTGGCAATGGCGTCGTCACCCCAGACGTCATTGCCAAACTTGTGAGAGTACAAATTCTCCCACCCTGCGGCGTCGCGCACCAGCAAACCGTAGATGGCGGCGGCCCGCCGGCCGCTGAGCGTCTTGTTGTAGTTGTCGTTGCCCACCGGATCGGCGTGCCCGAAGATTGAAATTGGGCAATCTTTGAACTGCTCCGAGGTCAGCATGTCCGAGAGGTGCTTGATCTCCGCCTCCACACCCGGCAGCACGAACGAAGAATCGAACTTGAAGCGCACGTCCTCCACTCGCCAGCAGGCCAGCGGGAGCAACTTCAGGCGGGCAGTATTGAATTCATTTTGTGTCGCCGGTCCCACGCGCATGGCGAAGGGTTCAGGGGAACGGTGAACGCCGGCGGTACCAGCATCGAGCGATGAAAGCTTTTCAGTATTGCTCATGAGTGTTATCCCTGCCGGCAGTACCGAAAGCGCTTAGCACCCATGCACCTGCTTGAGCTTGGCCTGCGTCTTCGGCCCGATCTTACCGTCCACCGTCAGGTCGTGCTCGCACTGAAATTCTTCCACGGCGGACAGGAACGCAGGATCGTCATCCTGGTCCGATGAGCCCGGAAAATAACCGAGGTTGTCGAGCCTCGCCTGCTGGCCGCTGAGAGTCTCAACCGGATCGAGCTCTCCGATGTGCAGACTGAAGAACTCGCCGTCATAGGGAGTTTCCTTGCTGTCGATCACCATAGCCCCGGTTTGCGCCTTGAGGGGAATGTCTAATTCAAACTTTCCCTTGCCGTCGGTAGTCAGGTCCTTGTCTTCGGCATCGATCGTGACTTTGCACTTCGCCCCCGCGACTGGTTTCTCGTACTGGTCTTCCAGCACCACCCGAAGTTTCAGCCGTTCGCGCTTGATGACGAACGTGTGGTTGTTGCCCGTGGCACGAGGGTAAGCTCTCTGTTCTTTGTCGGGGATGAAGAGTGTGTCGCCGGGAAAAAGCACGCTGGGATTCTGGCGCTTCTTCTTCAGTTCGGCGTTAGCCGGATGATTCCAGATTGTGGTGTGGTCGAAAAATCCATGTTCAGAGGCGATCTTCGAGAGATAGTCCCCCTGCTTGACGGTGTAGTTCTCTCCCAAGGCGGCTCCCTCCCCGAAGGCCAAACGATTCTATAGGGTCCCTTCCATACGGTCCCTAAATCCGCTTGCCGGCTCTTCGCGGCGTAAATCTCCCGGAAACGAGTCATTGACTGGACCGTACATGACCGGCCCACCGACACAACGACGCAAGCTGCTACCTGGGGGAAGGCGGAGTATACCATTTCCTCGGCCGCTTCAATCCTGAAAAAAAGCGTCCGTTCCGCGCTCTGCGCTATGGTGCGTCTAAGGGGTTTTTGGGAGAAATATAGAGCATAGAGCAAAGACTGGATAGGCAAAAGATCTTATCTGGTAGTACGATCATCTGTCGTTGCGCAGATCCGGCGCTGCTTGTCAGCGCGAGCGCAACCTGGCGTGCCTTGAGTCCATCGCGCCGGGATGCTTTTTCTGGGCTCCATACGGTCCCCCGGCACTCAATCCTGCGGAGTGGTTTTGGATAGACCGGCTCATCTCGCGAAACTGTGGTCTCGTCATCTGCCCCATCCGCGTTGCCCTGCGGCCAGGACGTTCGACTCGTCTTCCCTGTGGCTTCCGCATCCGAATTCCCCAGCGGCGCGGCACATCGAATGGAGTTCTGGAGTTTTGCCACACCCAAACTCGCCAGTGGGATGGGGTCATCTCTGGGACACCGGCGGGACTGGAATCAATAACTCCGCGGATGCGGAACTTACCCATAGCCAGCTGGCTGTCGAAACGAGTCTCGACAAGTGTTCTTGCAGCTTGCGAGACACTCTGCCGGACACCGGGCTACAGCTCATCTATGACCGTCAAATGGGCCTCCTGACGGAAGCCTCCCGTTTCATGATGTCATTCTCTATTGTCGATCCGGTTCGGGTGCTGCATGAGGTTCAGCGCCAGGTCGGTTGGGTTCACTGCCATTTGGAAGGTACCTTAACCGGGAGTTATCAAACTGCTGTTGGCTCGATTCTCAACGAGCTGAACCTGGTGCCGGCCCAACCCGTTCACGGAGACAAAGCAAAGCTACTGAGGCACATTCAAACTCTTGCCGAACGCTACTACCAGGCGGCCATCGAGAGCATTCAGGAACACTTGGCACAGGCGACGAAAGCCGGCAAGCAGAAGGAATTGATTCAGAGATGGAGAGTGCAGATGCTTGCATGTGCCTCTGCAGGGGCTGCCAGCGGTGTTGAGTCCCCGCTTGAGGCGCCGCTGGCGTCGCAAACGCCGCAAAAGAAACCTCCCAGGAATTCTGAATCGAGCGACGCGGGAGTAAAAACCTGGATCGCCATTCGCGTGCTCGACGAAGATGGCAATCCGGTCCCCGATGTTGCGTACAGCGTGACTTTGCCGGACGGATCGATCATGACAGGCTCACTCGACGACCAGGGCTTCGCCCGCTTTGACGATATTGACCCGGGGCAATGCCAGGTTTCGTTTCCTGAGATCCATGCCAAGGAGTGGAAGCGCGTTTGATGAGTGCGCTCATGGCTCCCGATGTGACCTCTTCGTCGATCAAACGACTTCAACAGGAACTCCACGAGAACCAACTGGCTCCACGACGGTAGCCGTACGGCTACCGTCGCCCCGCTCCCCTCCACGCAACCCACGCGTATGTGGTTGCAAATAAAAGGCCCCACCCTGCGAGAACCCGGCGTTTCCGTTTGGCCTGCGGCATGCAATGGGTAGTCCGTCTGAGCAAACTCAAAGCCAACCGGTTGAGAGTTTGAGAGACAAATTCAGTTGGGTTCCACTGCAAGGAGCCCCAAGGAGGATGTCATGAAATTCAATCCCATTGCTCAGTCGTCCCTCGCGGTTCTGTCGCTCCTGCTCATCCCCGTCCACAGCTTCGCCGCAACCCCAGCGCCGGCGCCGTACTGCATCGCGGTGAACGGCGGCTTCGGCAATAGTGGCTATAGTGGCTCGACTTTCGTCGCGCGTAACTTTTCTTTCCCCGAGGCGAGCAAGTGCACACCATGGGCGGGCTACACCAAGACCAGTGCCACCGTCATCTTCACAACCAGCGGTACCGCTTGCCTATCCAGCGATAGCACAGCGCTGACGGTCAGCGTTTCCGGCGCCGACCCCGACTATCTCGGTGTCGGCAACTTCGGAGTGGATTACATCCAGATGTCCCGGGGAAGTGCAACAGACCCGTTTAGCGGCAGCGACTCCGGTTACTTAGCTGGACCCGCAGAACCCGTGAGCTGCACCAGCGATCTGTTGACACTCCCGGCGCACCACGACTAACTGGTCACGGCACTCGTGCGGCCACTTTTTTAAGGAATACGCACGATGGGAGAAGCGGGACAAACAGGATTGGCTCTATGGAAATGCACCCGCCTTGCGAACGCATTTCGTTAGTATCAATTCCGTTTGTCCTGCCTTCTTCAACGGGGATCACGCAATCGGTATGCTGATCCTTCATCTCCCATAGTCGTTCGGCCCGCTTTGCACCTTTGCTACGCAGATCGGGACAGCGTGCCTATCCCCCGCCATACGTCGGATAGTCTGTGTACCCAACGGGCCCCGGCCTATCTCCAGCGCTCGTGATTCGACGTAAGGCTTCGGGCCTTCATAGGTCTGCTGAAACGATTTGGCGTTGGTGGGGAAATCCGAAGTGCAGGAAGTCCCGGCACGATAAATTCATGGCTATACTCCTAACCTGGTGGTTAAAAGGAGAAGAGAATGTCGCAAGACAATGCCACGATCGTCCGCAGATTTGTGGACGAAGTGATCACCCAGGGGAACATCGAAGCGGCAGCGCAATATGTCTGGGAAGATGTGATCGAGCAGGTTCCGCTGCCTGGGCAGGGCCCCGGACTCGAAGGCCTGAAAGACATCCTTCGCGCCATGCGTGCCGGCTTTCCCGATATCGTCTTTTCCATCCAGGAACAAGTCGCGGAACGCGATAAAGTCGCCAGCCGCTTCGAATGGACCGGTACGCATAAGGGTGAGTTTCTCGGTATTCCCGCCACCGGACGCACCGTTCGCGTCTGGGGAATGGTCATCGACCGTCTGCAAGATGGCCGCATCAAGGACACCCGCATCCTCATGGATACCTTCGGCCTGTTGGGCCAACTCGGCGTGCTCCCTCCTCCGGCCACTCCCTGAACCATAAGTCCTCGCAACTGCCCTTCTCGCGACTAATCCGGTGTCGCTGAGCGCATTACCCAGGTGATTGGTCACACCGGCAAGGCTGCGCGCAAATTGTGCCGAATCTCACTTTTCTGTAATGTCGGCTCAAGCTATTCTGAAGAATCTGCGGCGGAGGTTTTGTACCATGGCCAAGCTCGTCTATGGATTGAACCAGTCTCTGGACGGCTATATCGACCACCGGGGATTTGCCCCGAGTCCCGCGCTCTTTCGTCACTTCATCGAGCATGTGCGCAGCCTCACGGGCATGGTGTACGGTCGCGGCATGTACGAGGTAATGCGTTATTGGGACGACGACCTTCCAGGCTGGGCCGCGGAGGAACACGCCTACGCAGCGGTGTGGCGCAGCCAACCGAAGTGGGTCGTGTCACGCTCGTCGAAGTCGGTCGGGCCCAACGCCACCCTTGTCGACGATGACCTCGAGGCGGTGATCCGTGGGCTGAAGGCTCGACTCTTTGGGGAAATTGAAGTTGCCGGACCAGACCTGGCAGGCAGCCTGACCAACCTTGGTCTCATTGATGAGTATCGAATTTACCTCCACCCCGTCGTCCTTGGCCGCGGCAAGCCCTTCTTCTCCGGCCCTCCTCCCCCGCTCCGCCTTGTTGCCGGCGATCGAATTGCCGAGGACGTGATTCGCTTGACCTACGTTCCCGCTTAATCACGCATCGTGGATGCGCTTCTCGGTAAGCGCTGTAAGAAAATCTTTACCCCTTGACACTCGACAGGTCGGCCATGCATTCTCTTGTTGGATGTCGAGGGGAACGATGCCCAGCCACAGATCTTCTGCGCGGAATGCTGGATTGACTGATATTGAGGATGCCCTCGAAGTGCTGAAGTAGGAGGGATGAATGCTCCAGGAATGGTGGACACGCCTTCGTTTTCTGATGTCTCCAAAACCTAATCGTGAAATAGACGACGAGTTGCAGTTCCACATAGAACACCAAGCCCAGGAATACATCGCCACCGGAATGTCGCCACAGGAGGCACGCCGAAAAGCGGTCGTAGAGTTCGGGGGAATTGAGAGCGTGCGCGCACAATCCCACGAACAACGTCCGAGCTTCTTCCTAGGAACTCTTCTGCAAGACGTCACCTATGCCCTCCGCCAGCTCCGAAAGAGCCGCGGCTTCACCGTGACTGCCGTGCTGACCCTCGCCCTCGGCATAGGAGGCAACGCTGCTATTTTCACCCTGGTCAACGCCATCCTGCTCAAAAATCTCCCCGTCGTTGACCCCTCCACCCTCATCCGCATCGGCAACACCAACGAGTGCTGCGTCAACGAGGGAACGGCCGAAGACTCCGGAGCGTCGGACGACGGCAGCTACGCCTTGTTCGACACCGGCACCTGGCAGCAACTGCAGAAGAACGCACCAGAGTTTGAAGAATTAGCCGCCATGCAGTCAGGCTTCGGCACCATCATTGCGCGACGCGACAAAACCCAGGAAGCCCGCTCCGTCACCGGCGAATTCGTCTCCGGCAACTACTTCCGCACCTTCGGGCTGCAGCCGCAGATCGGACGTCTCTTCACCGACGCGGACAATGTTACCGGCGCACCACTCGTCGCCGTCATGAGCTACAACACCTGGCAGACCAGTTACAGTAGCGATCCCTCCGTCATCGGCAGCACATTCTGGATCGACACTAAGGCTGTTACCATTACAGGCATCGCCCCCAAAGGCTTCTACGGCGATCGCCTCTCCAGCACCCCGCCCGACTTTTATCTCCCCATCGAATCCGTGCCCGTCTTGACCAACCGTACATTCGTGCACGAGCCTGGCATGCGATGGCTTTACCTCATCGGCCGCCTGAAACCCGGCGTACCCCTGGCTCCGCTACAGGCCAAAATCACCGGGTTGGTCCGGCAATCCCTCGCACCCACGACACACTTCTCCGGCGAACAAGGGAAGCGCGCACTGGCCAAAGCCCACGTAGTCCTGTCGCCCGGCGGCGCCGGCATTCAGGACATGCAGGACAGCTACTCCTCCAAACTTAAGCTATTGCTGTGGATCTCCGGCCTCGTACTCCTCATCGCCTGCGGCAACATCGCCAACCTTCTCCTCGTCCGCGGAATGAACCGCCGCGAAGAGATGTCCGTCCGAGCGGCACTTGGCGCGATGCGCACAAGAATCGTCCGCCAGCTCCTCACCGAAAGTATCGTCCTCTCGATCATCAGCGGAATGGCCGGCCTCATCGTCGCCTACGCCGGCACGCGCATGCTTCTCGCCATGGCCTTCCCCGGCGCGCAGAACGTCCCCATCGACGCCGGCCCCTCCGGAGTGGTGCTCGCCTTTGCCTTCGGCATCTCGCTCCTCACCGGCATCCTCTTTGGCGTAGCTCCTGCATGGATCACATCGAACGCAAACCCTGCCGACGCTCTCCGCAGCGGGACCCGCACCACCACCTCCGGAGCCTCACTCCTGCAGCGCAGCCTCATCGTGCTGCAGTCGGCTCTTGCCCTGGTGCTGCTGGTCGCAGCAGGCATGTTCATCCAAAGCCTGAATAAGCTCAGGAACATCGATCTCAAGCTCAACTCGACGAACCGATACATCGTCCATTTCAACCCGCAGGCAGCGGGCTACTCCCCCGCCCAGGTGGAAGCCCTCTATCGAACCATCGAAGACCGGTTCCACGCCATCCCCGGCGTCCAAAACGTTGGCATCTCCTCCAACACTCCAATGGAGGCAAACAACACGGGCGACGGCGTCCAAATCCAGGGCCAGCCCGACCTGCATAACGGAGCTTCCTGGGTCAGGGGCAACGCCGAATACTTCGACTCCGTAGGAACCCACGTCCTGCTGGGACGAGGCTTCACCACCCGGGACACCTCAACCTCACCCGCCGTCGCCGTCGTCAATCAGGCCTTCGTCAAAGCATTCTTCAAGCCCGGCGAGAACCCGATCGGTCGCCGTTTCGGCTCACCCGGGCCGCAATCCTCCGGAGACTTTGAGATCGTCGGCGTCGTCGAGGACACCGCATACAACTCCGCGACCTGGAAGAACCACCACATGTACTTCCTCCCCATGACCCAACGCATACCAGAGTCCGCACGCCGGCGCCCCATCGAGCAGGATACCGGCCTCTACGCGAGCGCCATCGTCCTCCAGACCGGCCACCCCATGGACAACATGGAATCCATCGCCCGCCAGACCCTCGCTGCCATCAATCCGAACCTCTCCGTGGTGAAATTCCAGACCTTCGACGAGCAGATCGCCGACCGCTTCGCTCAGGACCGCATGATCACGCGCCTCATGACTCTCTTCAGCATCCTGGCTCTTCTACTCGCAACCCTCGGCCTCTACGGGGTCACCGCCTACACCGTAGCCCGCCGCACCTCCGAGATCGGTATCCGCATGGCCCTCGGCGCAAACCGCCGCTCCGTGGTCGGTATGATCATGCGCGGAGCCATGCTCCAGACCGCGATCGGCCTCGCCGCCATCGGCATACCCTTAGCCTGGTTTTGCGTCCGCTACATCGAATCGCAGCTCTACGAATCCAAGGGCATGAGCCTCGCGGTCCTCACCATCGCCACGCTGGTACTGACCGCAGCCGCCGCAGCGGCTGGACTCATCCCAGCGCAACGCGCCGCCTCCACCAATCCATCGCAAGCTTTGCGGACCGAATAGCAATAACAATTTGCTCTCTGTTCGTAGAATTTCCGCGACGATCTGTAGAATCCCGTTATCGCCGTTCGTCGTTATAGTGAAGGCAGGGCAACGAGCCTGCCTGAATACCATTTCAGGAGAAGACAATGCCGCAATACTTCGTTGCTGGTTACCTCCCCGACGACTTCGACCCGTCCCAGGCGGACGAAGCGGTGGGCCGCGAGATCCACGCGCTCAACAAAGAACTGATTGCTGCCGGCGTCAGAAAATTCGCTTGCGGCCTTGGCGCCGCGAAGTCGCTGCGCGGGCAGGCCGATGGCGGAATCCTCATCACCGACGGGCCCTACCTTGAGACCAAGGAACACATCGGCGGTTTTTGGATATTGGAATGCGCTGACATGGACGAGGCCGTAGCATGGGCGCGCAAAGGCGTCTCCGCCACGCGGGGCCAAGTCGAGGTGCGAGAGATCTTTTTCAATCCGGCGCCCGACTAGAAACCGAGCTCCATGGATGGAGCTCGTTGTGTGCGGCGGCGATAGGATGTAGTCAGCGAGCATGACCGACATCCACAAAACCATTGAGGCCGTGTGGAAGATCGAATCCACGCGCCTCATCGCCGCGATCGCCCGCGTCACCCACGACATTGGCATCGCCGAAGAACTTGCCCAGGACGCCTTGGTCACGGCGCTCGAAGTGTGGCCCGCAGAAGGCATCCCTGAAAAACCCGGCGCATGGCTGATGACCGCTGCGAAACGCCATGCGCTCGATTCCTTGCGCCGCGGCCGCATGATCCTGCGAAAGCACGAGGAAATCACGCGCGACCTTGAAGATCATCAGCAGCGCCTCGCCGACGAACTGGAGCATTCCCTCGACCAGGTGATCGACGATGACATCCTCCGGCTGATCTTTACCGCCTGCCATCCCGTCCTCGCCATGGAAGGCCGCATCGCCCTTACCCTGCGTCTGATCTGCGGCCTCACCACCGCGGAGATCGCTCGCGCCTTCCTGGTGCCTGAGAAGACCATGGGACAGCGCATCTTTCGCGCCAAGAAAACTCTCTCGGAAGCGCATGTTCCCTTTGAGACGCCTCGCGGTGACGAGTTGCGCCGCCGAGTGGAGTCTGTTCTTTCCGTGATCTATCTGGTCTCCAACGAAGGCTACACCGCGACCTCGGGAGACGAATGGATGAAGGCTGCGCTCTGTGAAGATGCGCTGCGCCTCGGGCGCATCCTGGTGCAACTTCTTCCCGGCGAATCTGAGGTCTATGCCCTTCTCGCACTGATGGAATTCCAGGGATCGCGCGCTGCGGCGCGTCGGGGAAGAAACGGAGAGGCAATCTTATTGCCCGAACAGGACCGATCCTTATGGGACGACATGCAGATCCACCAAGGCATGGCTGCGCTCGAACGCGCGCTGAAACTAGGTGGTGGCCCGAAATACTATGCCTTACAGGCAGCCATAGCCGCCTGTCACATGCGAGCTCGAACCGCCGAAGACACTGACTGGAACCGAATCACTCTTCTCTACGACGCTCTGCTGCAGCTGAGCCCGTCGCCCATCGTGGCTCTGAATCGGGCGGTCGCCCTTGGCATGGCGCAAGGCCCTGCCGCGGGACTCGATGCAGTCGACGGTCTCGCCGCCGAGCCGGCCCTCGCCGGCTACCATCTGCTTCCCAGTGTTCGCGGAGACCTCCTGACGAAAATGGGCAGGTTCCCCGAGGCGCGTGAGGAAATTCAACGCGCCATCACCCTGACGCAAAACCTGCGCGAGCAGGAACTGCTGACAGAAAGGTTGAAGCAGATTGAGAAGGCAGCCTTGTCCACGCAGATCCGGTCCTGAGCTATCTCCTGACAGACCTGCACCGTCTCTGTCCCCCTGGACGGGTGGGTTGAATAAGATGGGGCGAAGCCCCTTCCGATCTCATTTGGCCTACCTGTGTCGAAGCAAGATGGGCGTTGAACGGATTGCTACCAATCCAGTCCCGCAGGGACGGAACAACCGAGACGTCAGGACTGGCAGCGTTGCACGGATGGCGCGCTGCGGGCGTGGAACCCATCGTCGCGTTACGCAACGAATGAGGGATGGATAACTTATTCTGGTCGAGGATTTCGTATCTTTCAGGGTGCATCGAGAACGGTATGACGGTTCGGAAGCAAAAACCGCTCTATGCATCCAATCGTGCTTTGGCAGTCTTCGGGCTCGCCATTTGTGCGTGCTTGATAGCCATCTACAGCTGGAGAGTTCATCTTCGATCTCAGCGGGAAGAGTGGCCGCAGGAAGAAATTCGGGTCTCGGAATTTCGCACGGTATTGACACAAGTACGCGAGAGCATGCGCGGGACCGCTCTGGTTTATCAAGCCGAAGCACACGTGAGTTACGTCGTTGGGGGAAGTCATTATTCTCCGTGGCTTCCTATCCTCCAACCGTCCGGCAGCAAGCAATTTCTTCAACTCGAGATAATCAACTTGAAGAAGAAACCCTGTCATGTGCATTGGGATCAAAAACAACCTGATCACGCCTTCTTGACCTGCGACGGAGCCATTCAACTGCCTTGAGATACCGGTGACGTGCCTGTGACCTTTTCCTTTGACGACTGCCTGGCTTTGAGCGCGTCCTTTATCGGCTGTGGCGGCGGTGGCACTACCCCGAGCAATCCAGGAACACCGGCAGGCTCTTCGACCATTTCGATCTCCGCCACTGCAACCGGGAGCAGTTCACCGCAAACTGCGAGTATTAAGCTGACTGTGGAGTAAGGGCGCGTCTCCTACACTTCCGATTCACCCGCTTTTCAACTAACGAAGTCGTTTGCGGGCACGTCTATTATGCACAGGGATACCGCGACTCCAGCTTAGCGGAGGAGTTTCCATGCAGAAGCAAATTGGCTTTGTGAACTCGTGGCCGGTGATCGAACTGCACGTCGCTGGGGTGCTCACTGGCCCGGGCGGATTCGGTTTGAAACATGACTCCACCCGAAGTCTCCGCCGATAGAGCCACGATGCAGTCGTGAGAGCGATTCTCCCCATGAGACGACTTATCGTTGCTCTTGTCATCGCTGAATTATGTTTCTGCGCACCCTGTGCCCCTGCCCAGAATGCAGTCACACCGATGCAGAACCGCGTGATCGGCCCTATCGACGACGCTGAGCGGGTTACGTTGAAGGGCAATATCCACCCCCTGGCGCAAAAACAATTCGACCAGGGAACTGCTCCCGGCTCGACCCCGACGGGCCGCATGATGCTGGTGCTTGAGCGCAGTGCAGCGCAGCAACGTGCATTGACCCAATATCTGGGTGATCTGCAGAACCCCGTCTCGCCTGCTTACCACAGATGGCTGACCCCAGCGGAATATGGAGCTGCCTTTGCAGTCTCCGGCTCCGACATGCTGCGTGTCCAGAGTTGGCTCCAGGCGCACGGTTTCAAAATCGAAAAGGTACCCGCGGCTCACAATGTCATTGAGTTTTCCGGAAACTTCGACCAGCTCCAGACTGCGTTCCATACTGCCATCGACAAATTCTCAGTGAACGGCGAAACCCACTTCGCCAATGTCAGCGACCCGCAAATTCCCGCTGCCCTGGCGCCGGTGATCGCCGGTATAGGGCCCCTCAATGACTTTCACCCCAAATCGACGCTGGTGCGCGGCCCCAAAGGCCGGTATGACCCTGCAACCGGTCGAATCATTCCAGAACTCACCTTAACCGGCACCAACACGTCGTACCTGTTTGTCGACCCGGCAGACGCCGCCATCATCTACGACACCCCGAACAGCGTCCTCAATCCGGCGTACAGCGGCACAACGTATGACGGTACGGGCGTATCGATCGGCATTGCCGGTGTCTCTGACCTCACCTTGGCAGACGTCGCCAACTATCGCATGGCATTTCTCGGGGAAGCCTCGGGCTCGGTGAATCTGCCCACCGTCGTGGTCGATGGCAGTGACCCGGGACTCAACGCCAAAGGAGGCGAGGCGTTGCTCGACACCGAAGTGTCTGGTGGCATTGCGCCCAAGGCGAGGATCTACTTCTATACGTCCGACGCTATCGATCTCGCTCCCGGACTCTTCAACGCAATATTCCGTGCCCTGGATGACAATACGGTCAGTATCGTCAGCGTTAGCTTCCACATCTGCGAACCTTCACTCGGCGCCTCGGGCAACCAAATGGTCCTGGAAGCAGGAGAACAGGCGGCTGCGCAAGGCATCACGCTCGTCAACTCGTCCAGCGACCTCGGCCCGGCCGACTGCGAGTCTGGTACGGAGTCGCAGGCCACGCAGGGCTTTGCCGTGAATGGCTTTGCATCGTCTCCGTACACCATCGCTGTGGGCGGCAGCGATTTCGATGCTCTTTCCGCTTCGTTCACCTCGTATGTCAACACGAACCGCGGTGCCCCGCCGTATTACCAAACTGCCCTCAAGTACATCCCGGAAAACCCGTGGAACAATTCGACCACAGTTAACACCACCTTATCCAACAACGTCGTCTTTAAGAACAGCGAGGGAGCCGGCAACATCATTGCAGGCAGTGGCGGCGTAAGTTCCGTCTATGCCAAGCCGGCGTTCCAAACCTCTCTCACCCCAAATGATGGATTCCGGGACCTGCCCGACGTCTCTCTGCTGGCGGGAAGTGGCATGTACGGTGCGACGTGGGTCCTCTGTTCGGACAATGTGACGGCCGGGGTGACAACCGAGACCTACACAGACTGCCAAACCGCCAACGGACAGTTCACCAGCAATACGGTGTTTGCGAGCAGCGGAGGCACGTCAGCATCGGCTCCGGCCTTTGCAGGTATGTTGGCGTTGGTCGCGCAGGCTCACGGCTCTCCTTCTGACAACTATCGCCTCGGTCAAGCCAACGTGATCCTTTACCAGCTTGCCCAGTCCAGGTACTCGGCTGTTTTTCACGACATTACGACCGGCAACATCTCGGTGCCATGCGCGTCCGGGTCGCCGGATTGCGGATCAAACCTCTTCATGACTGGCTATAACGCCGGAACGGGATATGACCTTGCATCCGGACTCGGCAGCGTCGACGCAGCAGCAATGGTCAACAACTGGACCAGTGTCTCGCTCGCTTCAACGAGTGCGACCCTGGACATCAACGGCTCGACTGCTGCCTATACCGGGGTCCACGGTCAGGCGCTCACGTTCGATGTGGCCGTGTCTCCGGCTACGGCGACGGGCCTCGCCGCCATTGTCGACAATGCCGGCGAGGTAAATGGCGGACCCCAGAACAACGGACAATTCTCCATCCCGATCATCGCCGGCGCCGGTTCTGCCGCCTACAATGGACTGCCGGGTGGCTCCTATACCGTCTGGGCAAGGTATGGGGGCGACACCGCGAATGCCTCCAGCACTTCCACGCCCCCTATGAACGTGACCATCACCCCAGAGTCCAGCACCACCACGCTCGCGATCAATGCCTACGATAGCTTGAAAGAAAAGCCGATCTCTGCGACGAATATTCCTTACGGCTCCTATGTGTTTGCAGAAGCCCAGATCGAAGGGACCGCCGAAGGCTCGAAAACGCAGGGAGTGGCCACGGGAAAAGTCATTTTTGCAGACGGCGCAAACACGCTCGGCTCGGGAGCAGTTAGCAGCAATAAGGCGTCGTGGCCCACACTCGGGGCAATTTCGTGGCCCTCACTCGCGGCGAGTCTTCCCGTCCTCAGCGGCGGCTCCCATCAGATCGTCGCCAGCTATTCGGGCGATCCCAGCTACAATCCCAGCTCGAGCCAGCCTGTTGCGGTCACTATCGTTCCGGCCGCTACTTCTTTTGTGATAGATCAGCCGTCGTATTCGATCTCGTCGGGTCAGGCGGCGACAGTGCTTTTCGAACTAGACACCAACTGGAATCCTGGTGTGGGCCCTTCGGGCACCGTCTCGCTCACTGAAAACAATCAGGTCCTCGGAAGCACCAGCAACTTACTCCTGGGCAAAGGCAATCTGTCCGAGAATGTCACTGGATCCGTGACTATCCAGGCGAGCCAGTTCGCGGCCGGACTGAACACGGTGACCCTGGCCTACAGCGGAGACTCGAACTACGCTTCTGCCACCGCCACGATTACCGTAAACAACACCGGCCCACCTGCATTCATTCTCAGCAACAGTGGCACTCTCCAGGTGAACGCGGGAGCCACCAGCGGCAACTCGGTGGCCGTCAGCCTGACACCCACGAACGGCTTCACTGGAACCGTGAACCTGAGCTGCGTGGTGAACACGAACATTACGAATCCCACCGGCCTCCCCGGTTGCGCGCTCTCTCCGGCGTCGCTCAACATCACTGCTAAAACCCTGGCCACCAGCACTCTCACGGTGTCCACAACGGCGCCAACAGGCGTCGCTCTAGGGCCCGGGTCATTCCCCATCGGAGGACTGACGGGCCTCCTGGCCCTGCTGTTTTGGTTTGGTATCCCACGGAGGCGCACTGCCTGGCTGCGGATGGTGATCGCCATAGCTCTGCCCGCTTCGATAGGTGTTCTCGGTTGTGGGAGTGGAGGCGGTGGGTCGGCGAACAAGTTGGCAGGCAACTCAGGAACAACCCCAGGGAGCTACTCCATTACCGTGACCGGGACCGATGCCGCAACCGGAAAGATCACAGCCCAGACGACAGTAAACGTTACTGTCAATGGATAGCTGCCATCGTTGGGCTGATCGGCCCGAAACGCATGGGTTTCTGCTTTCGCTTCGACCATTTCGATCTCCGCCACTGCAACCGGGAGCAGTTCACCGCAAACTGCGAGTATTAAGCTGATTGTGGAGTAGGGCGCGGGAGCGGGATAGGGTGAAAACGAAAGGGAAGTAGTCGAACTAAGGACATGTGGGGACCATCTTCAACAGAGTGCCCACGGCTTCGATTCAGGGCCGAGCCCGAAACGGCTTTCCTTTTTTCTTTTTCTTCTTCTTTTTATGATCGCGAACCATGCGCTCAAATCCCACAGCGAAGTCATTTAGAGCGATATAAACCTGCTCTGAGCGTTCTCGCATTTCGAGCGACCGTGCGAGGCCCTTCAGTCGGGGAGCAGGCTTGTAAAGAGCAGAGTGTTCGATTTCCCAAAAAAGTCCAGTCAGCATAGAGACGACCTGATACTCCGCCGCGATTTTATTGCTCTCCTCTGTGTAGCCCGAGTATTTGTGCGCAAGGACTTTACCGCTATCCCCGACAACGGGATCGGAGTGCCACAATGGAAACTTGAGACGTAGTACAGAATCAATTTCGGTCACGCGACTATGGGGGAATGCAAGAACGCGCACCGCAGCCAAGTCTTTAAGGTTCGTTAGGCTGTAGGCTGAAGATCGGGTTTGATCAAAAATAGTACCTTCTTGCCTGCGTCTTAGCGAATCAAGTGCACTTTCACATTGCTTAACGCGCGCTCTCACCTCAATAATCTCGAATTTGTCTAAATCTGTACGAACCGACAGTAGGTGAAATCTGACTTCGGACTCCAGACGTTCCATCACCTTACGAATCTCGGGAAGCAGATCAAAATACTGCTCACGCAGGAGATCTTCAACTGTCCGGTCGGGCATTATCCAAGCGACTCCTCTAACTCGCGCTTCACTGTTTCCGATGGAGGATTATTGAAGAAAAAGAGCCACTCTCGCCCATCATTTTTCTGGGCGATACGCTTCTTAAGCTCACCTTCAGCCTTGTCGTCGATGAACTCAACACTGAACGCCTTCTTGGCTCTGCGGTTGAAGTAGAGACTTCTGTCAAAGTCGTATCGATATCCAGCGTCGTCCAAAATCTGTTTTTTGTTTGCAAGCTTCGCCATTTCGAGTCTTCCTGCTTCTATTGTAATGCCGATGGGTGCGCGGCGGACACAGCGACAGCCGCAAGCCATCCAGTCGCGTCTGACCGCAATTTTCGGGGGCGGAGAAAGGGTGGACAGAGCGGATGTTCACCCATGTCTGTTGAGCACACCAGTGGCATTTGCGGTACAAACGAACTAACCGAAGCCTTGGCTTTGCGCCTGTGGCCAGACAATTCCGCAGTAGGACGCAGCCTGCTCATCAGTGGGCAACCATTTCAGATGGTCGGCGTATCGGCGAATATCCAGCCGCCGAGCACCCTCCACGCGCCAGAGCCGCATGTGTATCTTGCCTATTGGCAATCCAATGCCATGCGCGAAGGTGACGTACGGCTAGCCGTTCGGGTTGGAGGAGATCCCGCCGCTGCCTTACCTGTGATCCGCCGGTTAATCCAATCTCTAGACCCGAATGTGCCGATAGGCGAAGACATGTCCATGTCCGAGCAGGTAAGCCTGGAATATATGCCTGTTTTGCTGGCGAGCAGTGTTAGGAGCTTTTGCGGGGTGCTTGCCGTATGCCTCAGCGGCATGGGGCTTTACAGCATCCTCGCTTTCGCGGTGCGCACACGCACTCGTGAAATCGGTATTCGCATCGCCCTCGGAGCAAGCCGGGAAGATGTGCTCCGGCTGATCGTAGGACAAGGAACAAAACTCGCGCTCATAGGCTTGGTGACAGGATCGGTTGCAGCGCTCATCTGGACCCGCATGTTGGCCAGCTTGCTTTTTGGAGTAAAGACAACCGATCCAACCACCTATTTGTCCGCAACCGTTCTTCTATTCCTCATCGCTTTTGCCGCCTGCTATTACCCGGCGCGCAGAGCCATGCATGTCGATCCAATGCAGGCTTTGCGCGCAGAGTAAAAAGTATTGGGTCATTTGCGGGACAGAGAGCGCCGGGATAAACCGGCACATTGTAGGGGATGAGAGAGCCCTAGTGCGCCGGTTAAACCGGCGAGGTGTAGTGAATGAAAGAGTCATACAGTGAAGGATTAGCGATCTACACTGGCCCCGAGTCATGCGGAGTTGTTCGTGAGGACAACGTCGAAGCGTTGACAGGGGCAAGTGCGGGCCGGGTATTCAGCCGCGAAACTTTCGCACTCCGGAACGCCGACGCTTTTAGGGTAGGCGGAAGGCAAAATCGGACGCGCCGCTATCGCGAGGCGTTGCCGAGTTCCGCGCGGTCGCAGACCCCGGGCACGCACCGAAGCACCTTGCACGGGAACCGGGAGATCCCACGTTCTCCTAAAGCGGAAGATGGTTTGGGACGCATCGGGAAGTCTAAGGACGTACGCCGATGATGGACGAGCGTGGGAAGTCGGACAAACCTGTACTACCTGTGAAGTCCTCGAACAAAGCCGGGCCACCGGTGGCGGAGAGGATGGAGGGAAGAGGTTTGACCAAGGGGAAGCCGCAACAGCAAAACGCGTTCCGGACACCGAGCCGGAGCGACGCGCCCAGTGCGCTGGAGCGGATACGACAAGCAGCAAAGAATGATAAGGAGATGCGGTTCACTGCGCTCTTTCACCACATCTACGCGCTGGAAACACTGCGCATGGCCTATCTCAGTTTAAGGAGAGAAGCTGCACCTGGTGTGGACGGTGAGACGTGGCGGCACTACGGAGCGGATCTTGAGGATAACCTCCATGAACTCTCCCATAGGCTGAAGCGAGGTGCGTACCGGGCCAAGCCTGTGCGTAGGGTGTACATCCCCAAGACTGACGGGCGGTTGAGGCCGCTCGGCGTCACAGCGCTGGAGGATAAGATCGTCCAGCGCGCAGCGGTTGAGGTGTTGAACGCCATCTACGAAACAGACTTTCTCGGTTTCTCGTACGGGTTTCGTCCAGGACGCAGCCAGCACAACGCGCTGGATGCGCTCTACACGGGGCTAGTAACGACGAAAGTGAACTGGGTGCTCGATCTGGACATCCGCAGCTTCTTCGATGCGATTTCGCACGAATGGCTCGTCAAGTTCATCGGTCACCGCATCGCGGACCGGCGCGTCGTACGGCTCATCCAGAAGTGGTTGAACGCGGGCGTGCTGGAGGATGGGAAACGAATCCGAACGGAGGAGGGTACGCCTCAGGGCGGGAGTGCTTCGCCACTGATGGCTAACATCTATCTCCATTACGTTTTCGATCTGTGGGTTCAGACATGGCGTCGAAAGCAGGCGCTCGGCGATGTAATCGTTGTGCGGTACGCGGACGACATCGTGGTTGGATTCCAGAGCGAAATGGATGCCAAACAGTTTCTTGCGGAACTCACTGAGCGGTTTCGGAAGTTCAGCTTGGAACTGCACCCTGACAAAACGCGACTTCTGGAGTTCGGGCGGTTCGCGGCCCGAAACCGGAAGCAGCGTGGAGAAGGAAAGCCGGAAACGTTTGCCTTCCTGGGCTTCACGCATATCTGCGGGAAGACACGAAGCAACGGATACTACACGGTGCTGCGGCAGACGATTCGTAAACGGATGCAAGCGAAGCTGAGCGAAGTAAAAGACGAACTCAGACGGCGAATGCACGACCCCATCCCGGAAGTAGGTCAATGGTTGCGTGCGGTCGTTGGTGGACACATCCGCTATTACGGCGTGCCCATGAACGGCTCCGCGTTGAGCGCATTCCGGCTGCGGGCCGGCTTGCTCTGGCACCAAGCGCTCTCGCGCCGCAGCCAGAAAGGCCACGTCCGTTGGGACAGAATGCAGCGCTTGATAGACCGTTGGCTGCCTCCCGCTCGCGTATATCATCCTTACCCACTGCGCCGCATGGGCGTCATTACCTGAGGTAAGAGCCGGATGCGGGAAATCCGCTCGTCCGGATCCGTGGAGGGGGTCATGAGCAATCATGATCCCTACTCCGACCGGAAAAGGAGAAGCGACTCCATTCTGGCCTCGAGTCTTGCCTGTGATTCCGCAAGGGGTCATAGCGAAGCGTAGACAGAGGGCTGGCGGGCGGGATGATTGAGCTCCGAAAACATGCAACCGAGTGCCGACCCCTTTCTGTCGGTGGGAAGGCAACATCAGCGAGCCGCGCTAGATCGCGAGTGGCCGCTGGGCTCGGCGTAGTCGAAGAGTCCAGGCACGTCAGCACACAGTGTGCACGAGAACCGGGAGACCTCCAGAGCGTCTGCGCGAGCAGACCGGTCCGGGAAGGTGAAAGACCCGTCATCCGGACATGTACGTTTTGGAGGAGTCGGACTGCGCCATAGTACCTATGAAGCTGACGAACAACGAGGGTAAAACTTCCGCGGAGCCAGCGGAGGGAAGGGCGCAGACCAAGGAGAACGACGCCCAGCCACACATGCGTCCGACACAGAGCGGAGCGCGCGTGTCCCAGGGGTTAGGCGGCGTGCGCCAAGCGGCGCGGGCCAGGAAGCAGGAGCGGTTCACCGCTTTGCTGCACCACCTCACGATCGACTTACTACGGGAGAGCTACTACGCCTTACAGCGGAGCGCAGCGCCTGGAGTAGACGGAGTGAGTTGGCAACAGTATGAGCAAGACCTGGAGGCTCGGCTTGCCGAACTCCATGGCCGAGTGCACCGTGGAGCGTATCGGGCGCAAGCCTCGCGAAGAGTGTACATACCGAAGGCCGACGGCCGGCAACGACCGTTGGGCATCGCTTCGCTGGAAGACAAGATCGTCCAGCAGGCAGTGGTCACCATCCTCAACCAGATATACGAGGTGGACTTTCGGGGCTTTTCGTACGGATTTCGTCCGGGACGGAGTCCGCATCAGGCGCTGGACGCGCTAAATGTGGGCATCCAACGGAAGCGAGTGAACTGGATACTTGATGCGGACATTCGTGGATTCTTTGATCACCTGAGCCACGAGTGGATGATGAAGTTTGTCGAGCATCGAGTGGCCGACACGCGCATTCTTCTGCTAAGAACTTATCCGCAAATAGCCAAGGTCTGTCTCCAACAGATCAAAGCGGCGGCCAGGAAGAGTAAAGCGCGGTAGCTGGCTTCCGTCTTCTCAAAGCTGACCAGCAGTTTGCGATAGCGATTGAGCCACGAGTGGGTGCGCTCCACCACCCAGCGGCGAGCCTTGTATCCCGGCTTTCGTTTCTTGGCTTCACGCTCTTCTTTGCGTTGCTTGATATGGGGCCGGTAGTTCCGCGCCAAAGCCATTTTGCTGGCCGGTTCGCCCTTGTACCCGGCGTCGGCACACAGATGCTGCGGCTTATATTTGCGGGGCTTGGGACGCTTGCACACCATGCCGTCCAAGGTGGAGACAAGCAATTTCATGTCATGGTTGTTGGCTCCGCTGACGACGAGTGACAGCGGGATGCCACGCGCGTCCACCAGCAGGCTGCGCTTGCGCCCATTTTTTCCCCCGATCCGTGGGGTTGGGGCCCACGCACTCTTGAGCCAGAGGAGCCTTACCCATGGCGCCGTCGATGCTCTGCCAGCGCCAGGCGATACCCTCCATCTCGTCGTACTCGGCCAAGCCGGCCTTCCATATTTTCAGGAAAAAACCTTCCCGCTGCCAGCGCTGGAAGTGCGCATGCACCGCGCTGGCCGAGCCGTACTCTTTGGGCAGCGCCTTCCACTGACAGCCGGTGCGAAGTACATAGACAATGGCCGAAAAAATCTGCCGCGACGGCATCGGCTTGCGCCCTGCTCCGGCTTTGCGCCGATAGTTGCGGTCCTTCGGCCTCTTGCGCTTGGGAACCAGCAGTTCAAGCTTGCTCCACAACGCCTCCGACACCGTCCACGACTTGATCTGAGCCATCTTGTGGACTAGCTTCACCCAGATTCAGCCTGCGCTCACAGAAAAATCAGACCAGGGAACCAAGAAGAACATTATTTACGGATAAGCTCTAATTGGTAAGTGGCTGAAGGCTGGTGTGTCGGAGGAGGGTAAGTGGTCAGAGACGACAGCAGGCACGCCGCAGGGGGCTGTGATTTCACCGCTTTTGGCGAACGTGTATCTGCACTATGTGTTCGACCTTTGGGTTGAAGCATGGCGCCGGAAGGTGGCGAGCGGAGAGATGGTATTCGTCCGCTACGCTGACGATCTGGTGGTCGGCTTTGAGCAGCGCGAAGACGCCGAGCGGTTTCTAAAAGAGTTTCGGAAACGGCTGGCGACCTTTGCGTTGGAACTCCATCCGGAGAAGACGCGACTGATCGAGTTCGGTCGGTTCGCGCAGGTCAATCGGCAACAGCGTGGCGAGGGAAAACCAGAGAGCTTCACGTTTCTTGGGTTCACGCACTATTGCGCGACGACATCCAAAGGCCATTTCGTTGTGCATCGCAGGACTGTACCTCAGCGGATGCAGGCGACGCTTCACGCCATAAAGGCGAAGCTGCGTCAGCGGATGCATGAGCCGGTCAACGCGGTGGGCGCATGGTTGAAGCGTGTGGTCAGTGGCTATTACCGTTACCATGCGGTTCCTGAAAACCAGCGGGCGTTAGAGCGATTTCGCAGTCGGTTGTGCGATCTGTGGCGGTCGATGCTAGGCCGTCGCAGCCAGCGCAGCCGTCCAAGTTGGAAGCGCATTCGCCCGACCTTCGATCGATGGATACCGCGCCCTCGTGCCCTGCATCCTTATCCTGACGTGCGTTTTGACGCCACTCATCCGAGGTAGGAGCCGTGTGCGGTAATTCCGCTCGCACGGATCTGTGCGGGGGGCGGTCAGCGATGACCGTCCCTACCGCGACCGAGATCAGACTTGTCCAAATTAGCTTTTTCAAGCTGGCCAATTTGGCTAGCACAGGAAGCTTTCGCTGCCCCCAAGAGTTTAGGGAATAGACCGTCCAACGAAGGGCACGGCTTCAGCCGTGCCGTAAATAGTCCTCGTTTGACGGCTTCAGCCGCTGAGGTACGCTGTTCGAGACCTACAGGACAAAGCCATCTCCTTCGCCTCTGAGTTCGTCATCCATTCAACTCGAAAACTTTCTTGACATTTAGACAGCAGCCGATCAACAGGACCAACCTGATTTGGTTTGGCCCAAGCTCTCCTCAAAGCAATCAATAAGTTACATCGTCAAAAAACCAGCTTGTTCCGCTAATTTGGAGAGCTCTGGGCCGAGATAACCCCCAACAGGAAAACTTATCTCAGCAACAAATAACCCTGATGTCTACTTCGAGTTTACCTACCCTGCTTCCTCATCTTTTGGACGACCCTATGGACACGAGAAGCAGTGATGTAGTTGCTCCTGGTGTGGGGCGTCTCGCAAGGGCGCGGCCCATCCCGCCGCCACCGCCGGTAATCAATACAGTGTTGCCGGTGATACTCATGAGGATTTGACCGCTAAATTCCAGACGAGACGTTCCCCCGGCCACTTCCCGCGTGTGCCGACACGGAAACAGTATCTTTGGCGGAAGTGGTTCTGCGTGATCGGTGACGCCCGCAGGTTACCGACGAATACCTCGTTTCACAGGGAAGTCGAGGGTGCTCGCAACTTTCATGTATCAATTTCGTCGGAGTAGAATGGTCTTCGCATTGAGAGTTTAGACAGGCGAGTTGTTCACCTTGCTCAGGCTGTCCGGGGAACCAACATCATGTACAGGTTCGGAGCGGCGCAGTTTCCAATGTTCGGATCGGTCAGAAGGTCGGCGAAAGACGTTCAGACACGTAACGCTGGTTTTTCCTGGGCTCTGCTGGTCGTGCTCCTTTTTTCCATTTTCCCTGCCACCTCCTCAAGCCAGGAAGCCGCGGGGAATGGGTCCCCAAAAGCAACTCCCTCGACGGCAGCAAGCAGCGGCGTCGAAATTCTCAGTGATACAAGAGGAGTTGACTTCGGCCCCTATGTGAAGCAGATCATTCAGTCCACCCGCGGAGCCTGGTTGAAGGTCATTCCCGAGTCCGCTCGACCACCCCAAGAAAAGAAAGGTCGTGTTGGAATTCGGTTTAGAATCGACCCCATCGGCCGTGTAAGTGGAATGGTACTGGAATACCCTAGCGGCGATATCGGGCTTGACCGGGCAGCGTGGGGGGGCATCACAAGTGCCTCGCCATATCCGTCCTTGCCTGCCGAGTTTACTGGTCCCTATCTTGAATTGCGCATGGGCTTTTTCTATAACGTCGACCCCAAAACATTCGCGCTTGCGAACTAAAACCCAGCGTCTGAACGGCTCTGGAGCGACTGACCACTAAATTCTGAGCACTAAATTCCTGGTACACAAATCCCGACTTACATCCCGCTTTTCGGTGTAATCAATCCGATATGGATAGCCCCCGCTCCCTTTCCGATGTCTACTACCTGCGCAACTGCTGAGAAATCCAGATTGCCGTCCCCTTTGATGAACATTACTTTGTTTGCGCGTACTGAAAAGATGGCATTTAGCCGGCTGCCCAAGTCGTTTACCGCCACATTGTCCTGATTGATTTTGTAGCCTAGCTGACCAGCCCGGAGAGTAAAAACTTGCACTACGATTGCGGCATCCGGACCTTGATGCGAGTTGCTCGGCTGCTGGGGCACCTGCGTATCCAGCCCCTGTGGTGTAACCGGCAAAATGACCATGAACACGATCAATAGCACCAGCAGAACGTCAATCAGCGGAGTCACATTCATCTCAGCATTGAGTCCACTGGAACGATAGCCATTTCCAATTGTCATAAGCGAAACCTCAATTAGTAAGATCCAGGGGCCTCAATGACACTGCGCGGATCGAGACTGGACTCTTACTACTTGGACACCGCTGCAACTCTACGAGTTCCAGTCGACTAACTGCCAGAAATACGGCGACATGATTTGAGATGAAACTTATTTCGCGGCGATAGGCATGCTGTCACCGCGTAACCCTCAATGGGAGAAGCCCAGTAAGACGTTTTCCTGTCTTGCCTCACCATCGGCTAGGCGGACCGCCTCTTGGAAATTTTTAAGTGAATACTGGACCATCGCCGGCGGCGTGAGTGCCCCGTTCGATAACATGGTGAGAAGATTGCTGGTCGCTGCCCGCACTTCGGCGAGTGGCTGTGAAGGCCTACCCAGATCAATTACCGAAACTCGATGCTCATTTCACGTCTCGCTGCTCTGGTGGGACTTGTGGAAGTCTTTCACCTGCTTGGATAGAGCAGAACCCGGAAAGGCAATGCCGGGCTGCCAGGGCTTTGGGTCTGCCGCCGACTTTAGTGCTGCCAAAGATAAAATGTTACTAACGCGACCCACGGCGGAAGGAACCACATGATTACAGCACTCGTTGGCATCGCAGCCACGATTTACATCTTCAAATTCCTCATCGGTCTCTTCAAACCAAGTCCAGCAGTTTGGCGCTGCGCACAAGTCGATGGTGGCTGCGGCAACGGGCCCGAACAGGCATGCGAGTGTAGCGATGAAGCGAAAGAGCGGTGGATCAGGCAGGGCTGTAAAGAGTTTCACCTGAACACATCTGTTTGATGTGCTCGATCCGCGGGACCTTTCAGGCACAAACGAACTAACCCGTCCCCGAAACTTCCGCCACCGCCGTTAATCAATACAGTGTTGCCGGTAACACTCACGACAGCTTCCTTTCGTTGTCGGCCATCAGGACGGGCTCACTGCGCGGACGAGCGGCCTCAGCCCGTCGATCAATTCGGTAGTGCCATAGATAACCTCGCCAACGTTTGGCTCGACATCGACGAGTCCGCCCTTATTTTTCGCTTCGTTCGCTTTGATCAGCAGTTCGGCAAGGCTTGCGGGCATACGCCCAAATGCTTCCTTCCACTGCGGGCGAGGCACAGCTTGGGCATGAACCGTGCGGCCCGACAGCTGGCTCACCGCCGTCGCCACATCGCTGGCGCTATACCGGCGCGGTCCCTCGGCATGGATGACGTCAACATCATTCCCACTGTCGGGCCGTAGTAACAGCTTGGCGGAAATCAGACCGAGGTCTTGGGCCGAGATCGTAGGTTGCTGCATGTCGATCGGGTCTTGGAAGCTCGGCAGAGTGCCGGACGCAAGTGCCGCTGGGATGCCGCGCCCCCAATTGTGCATGTGTTCCGCCGATCGCAGAATTTGCTTGTGGCCCCCAAGCCGGCGAAGCCGCGCCTCAAAGTCATGGAAAATGCTGGGCATCCCGATGTCATCCGCGACGTGAGCGCCGTAGTCGGAAATGGCCAGTACCTGCTTGGGCCGCGCCTGCGCGAGTGCCGCGGTGACGCTTTCGATCGATCGTCGCAAATCTTCGGCCGGGTCCTTCGCCTGTGGCGAAACCGGAACGATGATTTGCACAGCGTCGGCATTGCCGATTGCTTGGGCAAGCGAGCCGGTATCCTGCAAATCGGCGATCGCGATCTCGCAACCGATCGCACGCAGGCGCGCCGCCTTCGCCGCATCGCGAAGGATTGCCCTAACCGGCACGCCCGCTTGGCGCAGTGCCGACGATGTTGCATAACCCACGTTTCCCGCTGCTCCGATGATGGCAAACATGCTCGAGTCCTCCGTTGCGATACAGCAAGACTAAAGAATCAGCCCCTTGCCATCGCACAGATTCGGACAGAGCTTCGCAATTTCAGTCAGATTTCGCGTTGCGGGCGAGCGATCTCCCCCGGAGTAAGGCCGAGAATGCGGCGCATCGTCGAGGCCATATGACTTTGGTGGGCAAAACCGGCGGAAACAGCAACCTGGCTGGCTGGCATCGTCGTCGTGGACAACAGCGCTCGGGCGTATTCGATGCGACGGCCAATCACATATCGATGTACGGGCGTTCCGGTACTGTTGCGGAATAGCGTCTTCAGACGAGTCGTGCTGACACCGGCAACCGATGCAAGATCGGCAAGATGAAGTTTTTGATCAAGGTTGGTCTCGATAAACTCGATCAGCATTCTCAATTGGCGCGCAGACATTCCCGGTGCGCTGGAACTTTTCGGATGCGAGGTGCGGTCCGTGGCAATCTCAATCAGACGGACAGCCAACGCATTCGCCAGAAGATCGATATAAAGCGGATCGGACGGAGTGTCATCCTCAAGATCCGCCTTGATCGCCCAGCCTATCGCTTCGATGCGAGCGTCACGAAGTTGAAAGCGCGGAATGCGTTCGATCTTTGCAGCGTTCCTTCCCAGCTGCTCGGCAACCTCTTCCAGAAGCGATGGGCGAAACCTCAGCCGTAGAATCTGGCAAGCCGCATCGTCCTCCCAGCAACCATCCATTCCCGCAGGAATGACACCGATGTCGCCTGGCTTCTGCACTCCCCGCATCCGGATGCCTCCAACGGAGCAATCCGCGTTGACGGGCGGGCCGAAGTGCATGGCCAAAACATGCTGCTCCCCGCCCGGCGCTTCCGCGCGGCCGGCCGGGATACGTACGAGATCGGCATCCATTGCATTCCACCCTCTTTCGGCGCTTGAGAAGAGGATCTGAGCTGTCTGCTGCGGCGGGGAAGGTCTCATATTCGAATGATACCCGCCCACCCTCGACGGTGGTTTTGATTTGCAATAGATCCGCAAACGCAGGTCACGCTTCGATCCAGTCAGCGCCGAGCGAGACCCGCGAATGCCAATCAGGATTTAACTCACTCAACGCTCTGGAATCCAGTTTCCATGGTCACTCTGGTTCCGATGACATTGCCCTGCACGTGACCAAGCAGATTGCCCGCCTCGTCCCACTGATCGATGGTGAATTTTCCCGAGGTTGCATCCCCTTTGGGATCGATGGTTAGCCATTGCTGAATGCGGGCGGGGCCGACGAGGTTCACTCCTGTGGGGTCGTACGAGATGCCAAAGTGGTTCAGCTGGTAAGTCCGCGCGCCGGTTTTGATCCATACACCCAAGCAAACGTCGCCGGTCATGGGAGCACGCATGCCGGAGACATTGATCTCGGTGCCGTCACTGTGCCACGTAGCGTAGCCAGCGTCCACCTCGGTGCCGTCCTTGATGCCATCACTGCCTTCGGAGATCCAATGCTCTTTCCAGGTTCCCACGATGCTGGGTCCGTGCGGGGTGGCTGCCTCGTCGTCGTTGATGAGAGCCGCCAGTACAAGTCGCGGCGAGGCGATCTGGGGCCGCCAACTCGCGGCGTGTGGCACGGGGCTATAGAGGCCGCAGCCGGCATGGGCGTAGGGAGCAAACATGGTTGCGAGCGCCAGCGCGCTCAGCGTCGGCACAATTTTCCAATTTCCTGATTTCATCACTTCCTCCGATGCCGGGAACTAGCCGGCTCGCATGAGATAAGACCCCGTGCGCGTTCGGAACCAGTTCAGACCTGCCGCGGTTTGTGCAGACAATCTCCGGCTCGGGTTACCGCTTCATCGCACCCGTCACGGCCGTTGAACCGGAAGCCACCGAGCCAACCCAACCTACTGGGGATCCGGTCGACTTGCCTCCGGCTCCGCCGCAGATCTCCGCTACGCCCGTCATCCCATCGGCGGCCAAACCCCATCACAGACTCTGGGTGGTCGCAGCCCTATGTGCCGCCGTGCTCATTTCTATACTCACCCTCGGCCCGCATCCGCTGGCTGCCCGCTTCCTCGATCGAGACACCCACTCTCCGATCACCTCGCTCGCCGTTCTCCCCCTCGACAATCTCTCCGGCGATCCGAATGAGGAGTACTTCGCCGACGGCATGACCGACGAACTGACCACCATGCTCGCCAAGGATTCCACCCTCCGGATCGTTTCCCGCACCTCCGCCATGCAATTCAAGGACGCGCACCGGTCGCTGCCGGAAATCGCCCGCGCCCTCAGCGTAGACGCCATCCTCGAAGGCTCCATCTCGCGCTCCAGTCACCAGGTGCATATGACCCTGCAACTTATCCGCGGTGACACGGATAGTCATCTATGGGCCGAAAGCTACGATCGCAATACCAACGATGTTGCTGCGCTGCCCGACAATGCCGCCAGAGCCATCGCTGCTCGCTTGAACAGTGGCGCGCCGCCGCATGCGAACGCCCGCTACATCAATCCGAAAGCGCACGACGCCTACTTGCGTGGCCACTACGATTGGGTCGTCGGACGAAATGAAGATGCCGGCAGGTACTACCAGCAGGCCGTCCAGAGTCAGCCCGACTATGCTCTTGGTTGGACCGGGCTTGCCGACTATTACGGAATCGAGGCACTCCGCGGTGAAGTGGATCCCCTGCAGGCGTTGCCGCAGGCCGAAGCGGCGGCCCGGAAAGCGATCGAACTCGACGACAGTGTCCCACGAGCCCATGCAACGTTCGGAGGCATGCTCTTTTTCAATCGTGGTGATAGCGTGCAGGCACTTAAGGAGCTTACCCGGGCCACAGAATTGGATGGGCAGGATAGCGAGGATTTCCACCTGCGCGCGAGGGTTCTCTGCGCACTGGGCCGCTATGGCGAAGCGATCGCGGTCCAGAAACAGTCCACAGCCATCAATCCCTTCGAGCATCCGGGGGCGATGGCGGAGATATACAGGTGTACCCGCCAATTTGATGCTGCGATCAGGGATGGCGAGATGCGCCTCAAAGACTTTCCTGCGGCTGCCGACATTCTCAAACAACTGGCGGACGGTTATCACTGGAAAGGTATGGACAAAGAGGCCGTTGAAATGCTCGCCCGCGAGCTTTCCGCTGCAGGAGATCTTCCCCTGTCGGCCGCTGTTCGCCGTGCGTTCGTGACCGGCGGATACGCGGCAGTGGTTCGCTGCCAGTTGGCTGCAGGTGAAAAGAGGGCGCGCGCCGCGAGAGTTTCTACATTCGAAATTGCAGACCTGCACGGGAGGCTCAGTGAGCACGATGAGACTCTTGCCTTGCTCGAGCAAGGTGTAAATGAACGCGATCCACTCTTACTGCTCCTGGCTCAATCCGACCCCGCTTTCGACTTTCTCCATGCCGACCCGCGCTATCGTTCCCTCATCCAGAAGATGGGCTTGCCACCGATGTACTGAGCAGGCGATTTCTGTGCTGGAGATTGGAGATTTGTGGTCGGAGAGCGCCGGCCTAAGGCCGGCCGGTATGCGTGCGTGGCGAATGACAGCCAAGCTCGATAACGGGATTCTTTACGGTCCGGTGGGCGCCGACATCGTTTGGCCTGCCTGTGTCGAATGCCAGCTGGGGGTTGAACGGACTGTAACGAATCCAGTCCCGTAGGGACGGAACAACCGATAGCCCGGCACGTCAGTGCCGGGTAGGATTTGGGCTAATGATGAGTCCTGAAGGGACGGCACAAAACTTCAACGCACACGGCGAGAATCTCGCGAAACCGGCTTTTTCCGCAGCCTCTTTAACCCCTGGGCAGGATGAGAGGTTGTGACTTTTTTGATTTCGCACAAAAAAAGGCTGCTGTCGACGTCCCCATCGTCCCAACAACCGTCCTGTCCTTTGGCAACGGTCCTCTCTTTTCAGAAACCCTCTCCTTTTTGTCATCCCGAGAGTACCCGGATTTCCTACTTCACCGCTCGAACCGGCGCCACGTATGAGGTTCTCCCCAAAGAGAACCACATGCAGTTAACCGAAGCCGCAAATC
This sequence comes from uncultured Acidobacteriaceae bacterium, assembly GCA_963745725.1. GTDB lineage: Bacteria > Acidobacteriota > Terriglobia > Terriglobales > Acidobacteriaceae > PALSA-350. The sequence continues at coordinate 541,041 of CAVUYJ010000007.1, read as the reverse complement.
TCGACAGGAAATCCGGGGTAGCGAGGGATCTGCGGTGCGCCCTTCGGGAGCCTCGCATGCGCCGGGTTCTCGCGAAATCGTCATCCTGAGAGCTTGTGACTTTTTCGATCTTTTCGTGTTTTCTGCATATCCCATCAGCTGTATTTCCAGCCCCCCACAAAGCCGTCATCCTGAGGCGAGGAGCCATGTTGAGCAACGCAAAGGGTGGGCAATCATTTTCCTAGGATTTGTGGAACAGCATCGAAGTTGTCGATGGAGATGGCTCGGGGGTAACGTCCGTTTCCTTAATTGTTTTCCCATCGGGGCTCAACTCAAAGGTGTTCTCTCGCCTGATCTTCCCGTCCGCTCGATAGGTAACTTTCAGGGTATGGGGTCCTTCCATCTTTACCGCCATGGTCGAAGTACCGCCGAGCTTCACTTCCGTGCCGTCGAGTTTGCACATGGTTGGTTTTGCAGCATCGGTCTCCTTGAAGGCCACGCTGTCGCCCTCAACCGCAATCGTAAGCAGCCCGCTCTCCGAAGACTCGTCAAAGTGCACCTCCTTCCAGGTGCCGGACACTCCCGGTCCACCCGAAACTCGCTTGGAGGTGGTCGTGATCGTAAAGGGAGGCCCGCCCGGCGGGGAAATCAGAGCCTTTCTGGTCATCATGTTGCCATCGCCGGAAAGGGAGATCGTCGCTTTCACCTCCGCGTCGCCGCTCTTGGTTGTATCCACCTGATAGCCCGACCCGCTGCGGGTGCAGATAATGGTCGTGCCATCGGCAGCCTGATGGGGCTGGCCGTCGCAGATCCTCTTGGGGTCTGTCTTGCCGCCCCTGGTCAGGGTGTAACCTTCCGCATCCATCGCAACGGAGAAGGTCGGTCCAGCATATTTGATCGAAGATACGTCCATTTTCCACGATCCATTCCAGGGGTTGCTCTGCCCTACGCAGGGCAGAGCTCCGGCAGCACAACAGAGCAGAGCGCAGAGGCTCATGGGAAGACGTTTCATGGGAATTCACCTCTATGAAATTTCTATTTCGGGCCCGGTAGCCCAGAGAAGGAGGAGCTGGCCACCGCAATAGTCTGCCCCGACCGGCGGCTTGTCAAGATCAGCCGTTTTCAACCCGCGACTTTATATCCCAGTACGCCGTATCGATAAGTTTGCCGAGAGCTGCGGCGTTTGTGAATGTTCCCGGTCTCAGCTTCACATGGCGCATGGGTCAATTCAGGACCGGAAATGACCCTAATGGAAGCTCCTATCTCAGCAATATGAAAGCTGCTCTTAATTTATCAATGGAACGTGACTCCCGCCACTCTTTGCGCGAGCGAGCCTTGCCATTACTGCGAACGGGCCAAGGCTCAGAAATAACACTGCGGCCCCTCGGTTCTCTGGCGACTTCAGAAGATCAGGTCGGCAATCGGCAAAAGGTCTGAGTCAGTTTTGCAAGCCAGACAGCAAGGTAAAAAGCAGTTAACGCCGCCCACAGGAGGATTTCATCTGTCGCAAATCGAAAGACATTAACCATTCTGCTCAAGTGCGCCACAAATCAACCACTGCACCAACATCCATCTCTGATGCTGCCGCGATCCCCCCAACCCGCTAGCTGCCCCGGATCGTAACTATCTCAGCAACAAATTACCCTGATGTTTACTTCCAGTTTACCTACCCTATTTCCTCATCTTTTTTGCATGACCCCTATGGACGCGAGAAACCACAGGAGATACGGTCAACTCAGATAGCGACGTGGGTTTGCAACCATCCACGCAACAAGTAGCCGCACAGGCACACAAACCTACATCGCGAGACGAACACCCAATCTGCCTTGGATCAAATCAGAACCGTGGGAGCTTCAAAGCATGACACTCGGACCAAACACCTTCAACCCTTCCCTCAAGCTGCCGACACTCGCTGACATACAACGCCGTTGTGGAGAGCTGCTTGCTTACCAAAACCGCCATAAGTCCGCGCAAGCACGCGCTACATCGGGCCAACCTCACGCCGAAGAAGACCTCCAGATCCTCGAGGAGTTCGCGCAAGAGCAGGAAGAGCAACAGGAAAGCGCCGAATTTCAGGACCCCTACGCCGTCGAAGAGCCCGAGCCGCCGGCTGTGCCTCCGCACAGATCATCCGCGCCCCCACCGCCCGCGCTGCACGGCACGGCTCTTCACGGCATCGCCGGTTCCCTCGTCCGCACCCTCGCGCCCCACACCGAGGCCGATCCCGCCGCTGTCCTCCTCCAGTTCCTCGCCGCTTTCGGCAACCTCGTCGGCCCTGGCCCGCACTGCCGCGTCGGCGCCACGCGCCACGGCCTCAACCTCTTCGTCATTCTCGTCGGCGAATCGAGCAAGGCCCGCAAAGGAACCAGCTGGCGTCAGATCTCCAGCCTCTTCGCCGAAGCTGACCCTTTGTGGTCTTCCCGCTGCGTAACCACCACCCGCCCCACCCCGAACACCATCCTCCAGGCCTTGCGCGATCAACAGCCCGTCACCGATCGCCGGCTCTTCCTGCTCTCTGAAGAATTCGCATCCGTCATCCACGTGCTCGGCCGCGAGGCCGGCCAACTCTCTCCCTTGCTACGCACCGCCTGGGACGGCGGCAACCTGTGCTCTCACGATGGCCATCGCTATGTCCAGGCCACCGCCGCGCACATCAGCATCGTGGGCCATGTCACGCAGAGCGAGCTCGCTCACCACCTCAATCACATCGAATCCCACAACGGCTTTGCCAATCGCTGTTTGTGGACCAGCGTGCGCCGCAGCCAACCCCTGCCCGACGGTGGCTGCCTTCCACCCGAACAGCACTCCGTGATCGCCGGCGAGCTACGCCGTACTCTCGACTGGGTGCAAAGCCAGGACGAACTTCTCTTCTCGCGCACCCCAGCCGCCCGCGAGCTATGGAACGATGGCTACGTTGCCTTGAGCCAGGGTCGCGCGGACGCATTCGGCGCCGCCACCAGCCGCGCCGAAGCTCAGGTCCTTCGCCTGAGCGCCATCTATGCCGCCCTGGATCGCACCCCGCTCATCGATGTCTGCCACCTCCAGGCCGCCTTGGCTGTATGGGACTACTGTCGCGCCAGCGCTCGTCTTCTTTTCGATACCGCCCCCATCGATCCCACCGCCCAACGCATCAGCCAGGCGGTTGACCTCACTCCGGAGGGACTAACCAGAATGCAAATCCGCGCTCTTTTCCATCGCCATGTCAGCAAAGAACGAATCGACCTTGCTCTCGAGCAACTGCAGAAACTCGGCCTGATCCATCGGGAAATCTCCGCCGGGCGAGGACGGGCCACAAACCTCTGGACCAGGCCACAAAACCCCGGGACCAGCGCGACCCCTAGCGAAACTGGCCCTTATGGCGCGTAGGGCGCTTAAGGCGCACACTTCCACCCAAAGTGCGCATAGGGCGCTTAAGGCGCACACTTCCACCCAAAGTGCGCATAGGGCGCTTAAGGCGCACACTTCCACCCAAAGTGCGCATAGGGCGCTTAAGGCGCACACTTCCACCCAAAGTGCGCATAGGGCGCTTAAGGCGCACACTTCCACCCAAAGTGCGCATAGGGCGCTTAAGGCGCACACTTCCACCCCGAAGCGCTGCGCCCTTCTCCTGGCGCCTCGAACACCCCAAAAACCCTTTTTCCCGCACCATCCTCGCCCCGTAAGGTACATTTCTTCCAACCAACTTTCGTCAGGCCGCAAGGAGATCCCGGTTGTATCAACCTCAAACGTACGCCATCGCGCTGACGTTCATGATCATCAGCATGCTCTGCTGGGGATCCTGGGCCAATACCATCAAGCTCTGTCCCCAATATCGATTTCAACTCTTTTATTGGGACTACGTGATCGGCCTCATCCTCGGAACCCTGGTGTGGGGGCTCACGCTTGGGGCCCTCGGCAACACGGGCCGGCCCTTCCTGCAGGATATTTCGGCAAGCGATCTTCACCACATCGGCCTCGCCGTGATCGGCGGCATCATCTTCAATGTCGCCAACCTGTTGTTGGTAGCGGCCATTGATATAGCCGGGCTGGCCGTAGCCTTCCCTGTAGGCATCGGTCTCGCTCTCGTGGTCGGAGCGGTCAGCAGTTACATCCTCGCGCCCGCCGGCAATCCGCTCATGCTGTTTGGAGGCATCGCTCTTGTCGTGACCGCCATCGTGCTCGACGCTGCAGCCTACCGTCTGCGCGAGGCCGAGAGGCAAAGCATCAGTGTCAACGGTGTGGTCATCAGCCTGGTGGCCGGGCTGCTCATGGGATGTTTCTATCCCTTCGTCTCCCGAGCCATGAGCGGAGCGGGTGCGCCCGGACCCTACGCCACCTCGTTCTTCTTCGCCCTGGGCGTCGGAGCCTGTGCCCTGGTCGCCAACTCCATCCTGATGCGTCGCCCGTTAGACGGGAAACCACCGGTGAGCATGACCGGCTACACCCGCGCCCCCGGAATGTGGCATGTATGGGGAATCCTTGGCGGGCTGATCTGGTGCACCGGCGCCGTGCTCAATTTCATCGCATCCCGCTCCAACATCGTGGGCCCCGCGGTGTCCTACTCCATCGGACAAGGCGCCACCATGATCTCCGCGGCCTGGGGCGTTTTCATCTGGCATGAATTCTCCACTGCCCCGTCCCGCGCCAAAACCCTGCTGGTGTGGATGTTTGCCGTGTTTCTCTGCGGACTCTCAGCGGTCGCCCTGGCGCCCCTCTTTTGACAACTATGAAGCGATCACTGGCACCAGCAGCTTTACCCTTGGCCCTCCTCTTACTAAGTCCGTCGGCCAAAGCCCAGGACTCGCACTATGCTCCCCACGGCAGTGTGCAGCAATTCTCCGCGCCGGATTGCTTTGCCGAGAAAGGCGCCTGGGAGGGTGGATCACGCCCTTGCACCGCAAAGGACTTCGATGATTGGTTAAACGACCTCACCCACTGGCGCGCCGAACGGAAGATCCGCATCGGTTACAGCGATCAGCGCTATCAACTCCCCGCATTCAAGTGGACCCAATCCGCGTTCATCCAGCCGCAGATGATGGTTCAGGAGAGATATTTCTATGATCCGGTGGCCGGCAAATACACCGTCGACCGCTACCTCGACGATCTTGAGAAAAGGTTTGGCGGCATCGATGCGGTTCTCATCTGGCCGACCTACCCAAACATGGGCATCGACAATCGCAACCAGCACGACCTGATCCGCTCCATGCCGGGAGGCATTCCCGGAGTGCGCAAGATGGTGGAGGACTTCCATCGCCGCGGTGTGCACGTTCTGTTCCCCATGATGATGTGGGACCAAGGAACCCGCGACCCCGGCATGCCCTGGCCGCAAGCCATCGCGGAGACCATGAAGGAGATCGGCGCCGACGGCATCAACGGCGATACCCAGGACGGTGTGCCCCTGGCCTTCTCGCTGGCTGCGGATGCTGCCGGGCATCCGCTTGTCTTCGAACCGGAGGGAAGTCCGAGCGACGAAGCGCTGGCTTGGAACCTGCTCACCTGGGGTCAATACAAGTTCGGCTTCGTCCCCTTGGTCGACCGTTACCGCTGGCTCGAGCCACGGCACCAGGTGAACATCTCCGATCGCTGGAACCGCGACAAAACCGACGACCTGCAGTTTGCCTTCTTCAATGGCGAAGGTTGGGAGAGTTGGGAAAATATCTGGGGCATCTGGAACGGGATCACTCCGCGCGATGCGGAAGCGACCCGGCGGATCGCAACCATCGAACGCGCCGTGGCCCCATTTTTTTCGAGCCCGCAATGGCGCCCACTCTATCCCACGCAGCGTTACGGAGTCTTCGCCAGCCAGTGGCCGCAAGGGCAGCAGACCGTATGGACCATCGTCAATCGCAATGAATACGATGTTGCCGGCCGGCAGATCTCCGTTCCGTACTCCGCAGGAACGCGCTACTACGATCTCTATCACGGTAGCGAATTGACCCCCGAGCCTGACGGCGATCAGGCTGTATTAACTTTTCCCATCGAAGCGCACGGATACGCCGCCCTGCTCGCGACCCAAGGGGAGCCGGGTCCCGAGTTCGTGCGCTTGATGGAGACGATGAAGCAGATGACAGCCACGCCTCTCGCAAGTTTTTCGCACGAGTGGAAGCCGCTCCCCCAGCAAATGGTGGAGATCGCAAAATCGGCGCCCGTGAGCTCCACCCCTGAGGGGATGACCCTGATCCCCGCAGCAGACTACGTATTCAAGGTCAAAGGTATCGAGGTCGAGGGCTTCAACGACGCCGGCGTCGACGTGCAGTATCCCTGGGAAGACATTCCGCGCCGCTATCACGAGCACAAGATGCACATCTCCGCGTTCTATATGGACAAGTACCCGGTGACCAACGCGGACTTCAAGAAATTTATGGAAGCGACTCACTATCATCCGGCCGACGATCTGAACTTCCTCAAAGATTGGAAGGATGGCAACTATCCCCAAGGCTGGGCGGACAAGCCCGTGACCTGGGTTTCTCTGGAGGATGCGCGCGCCTACGCGAAGTGGTCCGGCAAACGCCTTCCCCATGAATGGGAGTGGCAGTACGCCGCACAGGGGAACGACGGGCGTATCTATCCCTGGGGCAACGACTGGGATGCCGCCCGCGTGCCTGCTATCGATCACGGGCGAACCATGCGCGGGCCCGATAACGTGAATGCCCATCCAACCGGAGCCAGCCCGTTGGGAGTCATGGATATGGTGGGCAACATCTGGCAGTGGACCGATGAATACGTCGATGATCACACCCGGGGCGGCATCCTGCGCGGGGGAAGTTACTATCAGCCGCTGGGATCCGTCTGGTATTTTCCCCAGGCCCATCGCAACGATCAACACGGCAAGCTGTTGCTGATGGCGCCGAGCTATGACCGCTCGGGCGCAATAGGCTTTCGCTGTGTGAAAGATACGATCCCCACAAAGGACACGCCTTTAGCCGTGCAATAGAAAGTCCGGCTGTCAGGGCTAATAGCGGATCAATGAGAACCATGACGTACGAGCTTAGTCGCGGAGGGACGACTGAACTTCAGAGCTGTCCAAATTAGCGGAGCAACTAGCTTTCTGAGGATGTAACTTGTTGAATGCTTTGAAGCGCGTTTGGCGGAATAAATTCTGGTTGCATGTAGATCGTCTGCTGCCCCAAATTGGATTTAAACAATTCCTCGGCTCAGCAACCGCCCTTTCATCCAGCAACCGCCTCTTCCTTGCCCACGGTCCTCTCCTTTTTGTCATCCCGAGCGCAGCCGAGCGGATCTGCAGTTCTACGGAGTACTCCTGGAAACCCGGAATAACAAAGGGAAGGGTGATGTTTCCAGGAGGGTTCGGAGGATAACTAGGATGTAGACCGGTAGGAGCGGGGCCCACGAATGGCGCACCGCAGATCCGCTCGGCTGCGCTCGGGATGACAAAAAGGAGAGGACCGTGGCAAGGAAAGGGCGGTTCCTAAACCGAGGCATTTTAAAAATCTAATTTGGACAGGTCTGACTGAACTTAGCCCAGGACGTTAGTCCTGGGTACACCATGAAACATGATTAAGTCCCGCAGGGACGGTTGAAAGCAGTCCAGGTTTGCGTCACGGCCCATTTTCAGCCGTCTCTTCGGGACTGATAAAAAAAGCCGGAGTTGGCAACGCCAACTCCGGCAACAGTGATTGCTACTGATTGCTATTTACTTTGCGGGAAAGGTGAACATAGTCATCAGGTCATCGAGCGCCGGCGAATTGGTCGGCACATACGGGTTATCCGCAGTGGTAACCGGGTTGGGGAAGTTATCCCGGCTGCGCGCAGTGACTGTCGGAAGAGCCCAGTTTGCTTCGATGAACTTCAGGATCGAAACGTGGTCAGAGTAGTCGTGAATGATGCGGCCACCCTTGGCGTAGGGAGAGACAACAATGAGTGGGATGCGGGTGCCGTCGCCAAAGAAGTCGACCGGTTGCACGTATCCGGAGTCGTAGTAGCCGCCGCCCTCATCGAACGTGATGAAGATCGCGGTGTCCTTCCACAATTCCGAATTGGCCTTGACTTCATTGATGATTTTCTTGGTGAACCCTTCAAACAAGTTGAGCTTGGAGGAGGATGGGTGCCCATCTACCAGCCCGCTCGGCTTGACGATCGAGACCGCCGGGAGTGTTCCGTTCTTGATGTCGCTGTATAGATTCGCAGTGTCCTGAATGTGGGCAGTGCGGATCGCAGCGTTGGCCATGATGGTGGTGTCGTACTGGAACGGATTGCAAATGTTGCAGTATTCGTCCGTGTCCTTGCCCACAGCGCCGTAGTTCAACTGATAAGGATCGGGTACATAGTTGTTCCACTGGTCGCCATAATATTTCCAGGAAACGTTATTGGCGAGCATGGTGTCTCCGATGCTCGGGGTCGAGGACGGAGGAATGGTGAACACCGTGTTGTTGGCATTGGTGTCGGTGAAAGCATTGGCGCCATTGCCGAAGTACCCGGGGTTGTAGTTGTTGAGCAGGTAGTAGTGGCCGGCTTCGCACCGCGGATTGATGGGCGTCGGCAGTGACTTCAAATAATTCAGGATGGGAGCAACACCCGGTTGGGTGGCATCTGCGCACTGTGAGTAGGAGCCGCCACCATAGGAGGCCGCACCAAAGGAACCACCGCCGTAACCGTCTTCCGTGTACCAGTTATTGGTGCTGGCAGCCGGATTCGGGTTTTCGATCTCGTCCACAATACCGGCATTGGCCGTGCCCGCCGCAACCTGAACGTTGTGCGGCGGCGCCAACGCTTTACCCTTGCCGTCGCTGAACCAGATCGCGTCGCCGTGGCCGAACATGATGTGATTGGCGCCGGTTCCACCGTTTACAGACTGGTGAAAATTGTCGCTCATCGAATAAGTGTCCGCCAGGTACTTGAAGTACGGAGCGTCACCGTTCTGCACGTTATAGAAACCCATGGCAGTCGCACCTTCACCAGTGGTGACGGCAGTGGGCGAATAGTCGGTGCTGAAGTTCGCCGGTTGCTTGAGACCGTTTGTGCCGGCGCCTACAGTCGTCTCAACCCAGGGAAACAGCGCTGCGTCGCAGCCGGAAGGGTTGGTTGCAGTGGCGTGAGCAACGCTGCAATCCAGTTGCTGCCACATCTGGTAGAAACGGTGCACCGGGCTGGCTGCGTAAGAGTTGTAGGTAAAGGTCGCTTCATTGGTCAGCTGAAACGGTCCTGGAGGAAGTGCACTCACGTTCTTGATGCGTGTATCGGGAACCTTCCCTGAAAGGCCCGAACCACCGGTGACCAGGTACGCGTAATAATCCGCGGGAAGACCGTTCTCAGACTGCTTGGCAAGAGTAAGGTTGTCATTCTTCACGTAGGAGGTGACTGGTCCGCCATTCAGCGGCGCGGGTAGTACGGAATAGGAGTTAGTCGTAGGGCTCAGCAAGAAGTCGTCGGGCGGTTTATTGGTGGCTGCCTTCTGTTCCGCCAGAGGGAAATTCGGCCCCGGCGTTCCATCAGCCTTCACGATGCCCTCAGAAAGAAGATTCCAGACCGTCTGGCCATTCTTCGGTACATAGGTGGCGAAAACGTGATCGAAGCTACGGTTTTCACCAATGATGACGATGACGTGCTTGATAGGAGTGGTCGTGGCATTGTCACGAGATGGTGCGGCTTCTGTCTGGCCAACAGCGAATGCGCTGCCAATGGCCAGTTGGAAAATCATGGTAGATATCAGTCCCGTCTGTGCAGCCCTCGCGGCTGTAGACGCGATTTTCTTTGCAGTCATACTTCCTCCTGAAGTCGGAGCTCGCGGGCTCAACTCCGTCCCGAGGAATAGCTGCGTTAAATGAATGGGGGATCTTTATCCAATGAACACGCGGTGAATAATGTTTCGGGTGTTGAAAATAACACGGCCTTATCGTGATGAGCGTTTGTTCGAGTAATTATTGCCAACTAATTTTTGCTGATATGGAATTCCTTACATTGCGCTCCAGGCTTGTGTGTGTCGCACAGAGTCCCCGCGTTTTTCTCTGATGTGGGCGGTGATGCTGGTTCAACGCGTATAGATCCCATCATCCCCTTGTCCTCATGTTCGAGAAGATGGCAGTGATAGACGAACGTGCCCACGATATTGGGGTCGCGAAAGTCCATGCGGAGCCGAACGCTCGGATATGCAAGCGAGTGGCCATCGTAGTAGGGCACGTTGACCGTGTCGCGCAGGAAATCCTCACTCAGTTGTCTTCCCGAGTAATCGAGCAATAGAAAGTGCAACTGGTGGATATGGAATGCGTGCAGCTCGCGCGAACGGTTTTCGATGATCCAATCTTCCACCGTTCCTTGCTGGGCAACAATGTTCGGGATGTCGGAACTCATGTCGAACATCTTGGGCTCTTGCCCGTCCACTGTGAGGTAAAACTCTACGGCGCTGGTTGGATCATCGGGATTGGTCAACTTTTCGGAGAAATACAAATGGCGCTCACGGACTGGCGCAACGGTTCCAAGCCATGCTTCGCTTGGCGGAGGAAGAGGCGCGGGAGAGCTTTCCAGCTTTGCGCCCGGCTCCGGTGCATTCGGAGACGCGACAATCTTCGCCAGCATGCGGTTGGTGTCATTTTCCCCACCCGGACCCGTGTCCACAGTTCTCGTGACCAACAGGCCGGTCACTCCTTCGGGCGGACCATTCACAATAAATTCCACGCGGGCGCCTGGCGGCAGACCGATATGGTTCTGGGGGTCTACCGAATCTTTCAGATTGTCATTGAGGTTCATCGGTACGCCGTCCATGGCGACCAAGCCCAGTGATTGGGGCACGCGGTTAAACAGAACCGATAGATTGAGATAGGTGATGGCCGACGCATTCAACACGCGCCAAAGCTGCTTCTCTCCGGGCTTCATCTCGATCGTTGCCGGAGGATAGTTGGGGTAGGGAACCGGCACGTAGTTGATGGAGAGATCCTTCGCCGGCTTACCAAAGCCTGTACCGTTGTTGGCCGAGTCGCCGTCCTTATCAATCATGAATTTCGGCACCACCGGTTCTGATTTGGCCGGAGGCGCATTGGGATTGGCCAGGTCCAGGTCGCGGATGATCAACACTCGCTCCGGCAATCCGGCTGCCGCCTTCTTGGCGCGCTCGATGCCTTCTACGATCAGCGCGCCGGAGGCTCCGCCGAGCAGTTGTTCCTTGCTGAATCCGTGAATATGCGGGTGATACCAATAGAGCCCCGGTGGCTCGTTCTCAGGAACCTTAAAGCGATACTCGAAGGGCGCGTCACCTGGTTGCACGGACGTCTTCAGCACATCGTCCTGATGGCAAACGGGAGGAATGGTCAGCCCGTGAAAGTGGAGATTAGTCGACACCGGGCTCATGATTCCGCTGGTGCAGGGATTCCCCGCAGAGTGTGCATGGGTGTGCGCGGGCATGGGCATCGCGCTTCCGTGGCTGACTTCCTTCAGCGCATTGGTCAGATGGAGAATGACCAGGTCGCCGGGATGGACGCGCAGGTTCGGGGATTCGTGGCCCCCGGCATCGGTGTAGCAGTATCGAATGGAGCCGTTGGCTTGGGCGGCATTCCTCGCGGTCAAGTACGCTTCCAGCACACCGTTCTGGCTGCGCAGATCCTCCGGTTCTTCGACCTTGCTCCCGGGCTCCGGGCGTGGACATACGCTTTCGGCCCGTACACACGAAGGCGCGAGGTATAAGACGACAACAATGGCCCATTGGGAAAGTTTCATTCGATGATGTACTCTCTGGCGTGGCGTAGCAGATTGGCGGGTCAGCGCATGCGTGAACTGCTTTTCAACCAGTTTTCGACAACCACGTTAACCTGGGGTGAATCGATTAAGAAAAAGTTCGATCTGGAGCCTTGCTGTAACATGGAATTCATTTCAGTGATGAACCTTGCCCGGTTCCAGGAAAACAGCCGACATGATTGACAGCAATGGCATGGGGAACATGTTCAGCCTCGCAGGGAGGACTGCCATTGTGACCGGGGCCGCTACCGGGATTGGAGAAGCCATCGCCATTCGCCTGGCGGCTGCAGGAGCGACGATTGCCGTGGTCGACTTGAACTTACCGGGAGCCCAGCAGTCGGCTGCCGCTTTGCCCAACGGGGCGTTCGCGCTGCAGGCGGATGTCGCCGATGCGGCCTCAGTCGGCCAAGCCGTCGATAAAGTATTGCAGCAAACCGGCCAGATCGACATTCTGGTGAACAACGCCGGCATCGCCGGCCCTGCGGCTTATATCTGGGATCAAACAGATGAGGACTGGCAGCGCAATATCGCCATTAACTTAACCGGCGTATTCAATTTTTGCCGGGCCGTGATCCCGCACATGCGCAAGCGAGCCTATGGACGCATCGTAAATGTGGCCTCGATTGCAGGCAAGGAAGGGAATCCCCGCATGACGCCCTACTCCGCAACCAAGGCGGGGGTCATCGGGCTTACCAAATCATTAGGGAAAGAAGTGGCCACGGAAGGCATTTGCGTGAACGCTGTATCCCCCGCAGTGGTGCAGACGCAAATACTCGATCAGCTGACCCCGGAGCAGGTGGCGTACATGACGGACCGCATTCCCATGCGGCGCACGGCAAGGCCCGAAGAAATAGCGTACGTCGTGCATTTCCTGGCCAGCAGCGAGTGCTCCTTCGTGACCGCGCAGTGCTACGACGCTAGCGGCGGCCGCGCAACGTACTAGTCAACTCCAGGGGCCGGGCGGGTTTTAGGTTTCATAGATGGACCAGGGTCGATTGGCTAATCGCCCGCCTAACGTGGCATCATCCTTGTGGGTTCTGGAGCGTTTCATGAATCGTCGTCAGTTTCTAGGTACTACGGCGGCTGCGCTAGCCTCTGCTCCGCTTTCCGTCGCCGCATCCGCCCCGTCTGCACCGCAGGACAAACCGTCTGCTCCTAAAAAGAGCTTGCCGATCGGAGTGTTTGACCCGCCGTTCAATAAACTCTCGTTGGACGAGATGCTCGACCGGTTCGCCAGCCTGGGCATTGAGGCGGTTGAGGTCGGCGCCGCCGGTCCAAATGGGTCGCCGCATTGTCCTCGACCCGAGTTGGTCGCTGACCCGGCTAAGGCGCGCGCATGGAAAAAGAAGTTTGATGACCGCGGCATTCCGGTCATGACGCTGAGTTGCCACAACAACGCGCTGTATCCCGATGCAACCAAGGCGCGCGAGGCCACGGAACAGTTTCGCCAGACGCTGCAGCTTGCCGGCATGCTGGATATTCCTACGGTGGTGGGTTTCTCAGGTTGTCCCGGAGGTTCGCCAACAGACACGGTGCCGAACTGGGTGGTGTATGACTGGCCGCCGGAACACGGCGAGGCGCTCAAGTGGCAGTGGACGGAGCGGGTGATTCCTTATTGGAAGGAGACGGCGAAGTTTGCCCGCGAACATGGGGTTCACCGCATCGCGCTCGAGATGCACCCCAATTTTGTTGTCTATAACCCGCGAACGTTGCTGCGCCTGCGTGAGGCGGCGGGTGAGGAGATTGGGGCCAACTGTGATTTGAGCCATCTGTTCTGGCAGCAATGTAATGCGGTGGAGGTGATTCGTTTCCTGGGCAAGCAGGGAGCGATTTATCACGCGCACATGAAGGATACGGCGTTTTTTCCGCAGAACGTGGACCGGTTTGGGGTTTTGAATTTTGGGAAGAAGGACGATCATGAGGCGTCGGAATTTTTCCGTGCCGTTGGCTATGGCCATGGGGCGAGCACGTGGAAGGACATTGTTGCCGCCTACATGGAAGTTGGTTACAACGGAATGCTCAGCATTGAGAATGAAGACCCGATTTTGAGTGGGGAGGTTGGGGTTCAACGATCGCTGGCTGTGCTCAAGAATGTTCGCGAAGAGATCATGACCAATCAGCCGAACCCTGGGTAAGGGCCGCATGGATTTGTGAGTCTAGTCCCGCAGGGACGGCTGAAGGAGGATTGCGTCGCGGCCTATTTTCAGCCGTCCCTCCGGGACTAGGTCGTCCTTTCAAATCCAACCCAGGACTATCGTCCTGGGCTAAGTTCAGCCGTCCCTTCGGGACTGAGTTTGGATTGGAGTTCTCGCGCACGCCCTTCTAGCCTCGCATGTGCTCTAACTCTTCACTCGCGAAGGCCACCACGTTGTACCCGCAGTCCACGTAAAGCACTTCGCCGCTCACCCCCGAGGACAAATCGGAAGCCAGGAAAAGGGCCGCATTGCCCACTTCCGCCGGTTCTATGTTGCGCTTGAGCGGGGAGCGTGTCGCGTGCACCTTCAGCATTTCTCCTAAGCCGCCAATCCCGCGGGCGGCCAGCGTCTTGATCGGTCCCGCGGAAATCGCATTCACCCGAATTTTCTGCCCACCCAAATCGGCAGCCAAATACCGCACCGTAGCTTCGAGCGCCGCCTTTGCCACACCCATCACGTTGTACCGCGGCACCACTTTCTGGGATCCGTAGTAGGTCATGGTCATGATGCTGCCGCCATCTGTCATCAACGGTGCGGCTGCGCGGCTGAGAGCGATCAGGGAATAAACGCTGATTTCATGCGCCACCCGGAAAGCGTCACGAGAGGTCAGCAAAAAATCGTTTTGCAGCGCATCGGCTGGGGCAAACGCAACCGAGTGCACCAGGGTATGCAGCTTGCCATACTTATCTTTCAACTTCGCAAACACCGCATCGATCTGCTCGTCGCTCGAGACATCGCATTCGAAGGTAGCTGCATTGGGCAGCTCCCCGGCCAGCGCTTCGGCTTCTACCCGCAGACGTTCATTTTGGTAGCAGATCGCAATCTGCGCTCCGGCAGCAGAAAGCTTCTGGGCAATCGCCCATGCAATACTGCGCTTGTTTGCCAAGCCGAATACCACTGCCGTCTGACCCTTCAAATCCACCATTCCCTCTTGCTCCTATCCTGCCGTTGCAAGGATATATCAGCCGCCCAGGTCCACGAGTTCGACCTCGTCAATCGCGCTGCCCAAGAACCGTGCTCCCAGGCGCCGGAACTTGGCTACCGAATCCGTTGCGAAGAAGCGGCATCGTTCCGCTGTACGGCCGTCTCCGTGAAGTCCTCGATGTCCGGCCAGCAGCCGCGCCGCCTGGCTCGCCGTCGCCTCCGCAGAATCGATGACCTTGATCGCCGGGGCCACCGCTGCCTCCAGCATCGGCCGCAGCAGCGGGTAGTGCGTGCAGCCCAAGACCAGCGTGTCGGGATCGAGCGCTTCCTCCTGCGCCTGCTCCAGCAACTCTGTGAGATAGATTCGTATCACTTCAGCTGTAACCGGGTGATCCACCCATCCTTCTTCCACCAGTGGCACCAGCAGCGGACAAGCCTTTTCCAGTGCGCGCAGACCGCGCTCTCTACAAGCCGCCGCGTAAGCGTGGCTGGCAATGGTCGCGTCCGTTCCGATCACCAGGATCTCCCGCGTCTTTGACCAGGTAGCCGCCTCGCTGGCCCCGGTCTCGATCACACCCAGGACCGGCACCGCCGTCGAATCTTTGATTTCTTTCAGTGCCAGGGCGGTGGCTGTGTTGCAGGCGATCACCAAAAAATCCGCGCCCTGGTCGAGAAGAAAGCGGGTGCTCGATAACGCGTAGCGCACAATGGTCGCCCGCGACTTGGATCCATACGGTAGCCGCGCCGTATCCCCCAGGTACAGAAACTCCGCTCCAGGAAGCAAGGGTAACAGCGCTCGCAGCACCGTCAGGCCGCCGAACCCAGAATCGAAAACGCCGATCTTCAGGCGGCCGCCAGTCACAGATGTTTTACTCCGGGAGCATCGGAAGCCAGGTAGACGCGGGTGAGATCAGCGTGTCCGGCGAGGGTGTCGCGCTGTTGTCCATCCACCAGAAACCGAACCTGTGAGACCTGGGGAAAATTGGCGTGGAGCGTCCCGATGATCGAAAGCAGCGTGAGCGTTTCCGGTTCGATGCCGGAAGGGTGAGCATCCACAAACGAAGTACTCAGATCCACCACGGCAATGGTATCCGGCACAACCTGGTTCGACGCCAGCGGCAGCGTCATGAAGAATATTTCGTTCACGCCTTTGTTGGCGGCAATCGGATGCTTGGAATTGGGCCGCGCATAGTTCGTGATCAGGTGCTGCAGAATCACATGTGCGCGCGCGTTGGCGTCCACCGGCAGAGCCAGACTCTGGTTTGCCGGCTGCACCGACCCATCCATGTCATTGGCCATCATCATTGTTACGCTCTGCACCGGTCTGCCCGCCGGAGGATTGAGCGGCATCGTTTCTCCTGAAGCCAGCAGCCGGTCCATAGCGCGCTCCCGCATGCGCAGCAGGACCACCGCCATCAGCACCGAGCTGACCAGGAGCGTCCAGAACAAGATGCGCTGCCCACGGGAGATCATGGTTGCTGCCTCCAATCGCGTTGCCATTGCTCGACCGCCGCGGCCAACGCTGCCACGATCCGGTCCTGATATCCAGGGTCAGACAGCGCCGTCACGTGCGCAGTGCCACTCAACGGCGATATCTCGACCACCACCGCCGGGCAGGTGAAGCTGTCCAGAGGCTGCAGGGCCGTGCGCCCCAGGGTCACCGGAATCTCCGCATGTGTCATCGCGGAATCGAACTCCGACGAGAGCCGCAAACTCTGCTCCGCATAAGCTCCCTGGGCAGTCTCCCAGGGCAAGAATTTTGTCATCGAGACCGGAGTCAGGGATGCGGTAAACAGATGAACGCCGCTGCCGCTGGTGGTGGCATGCAGCGTAATGCAGGCCGCCGCACCCACGTGGTTCGCCGTTTCAGCGCGATTCAACGCCGTGACGGCGTTATCCGACTCCCGGGTGGTGACCACAGAAATGCCATGCGCGCTCAACATCGAACGCAACCGAACCGACAGGTTGAGCACGAGATCTTTTTCCAGCAGATGATCCGAGAGGCGTGCGCCGCTGTCGGCGCCCCCGTGGGCGGCGTCGATCACCACGGCAAACCGGGCCGCCGGCCGCACCGCTGCGGGCGGCGCCGGCGGTGGGCTTGGTGGTGACTGGGCGCTGGCCGGTATAGACGACAGAAGAAGACCCATTGCGAGGCAGGCGCCGGCTGGGCGGCCCTCCTCAATCCAACGCATAGATGGTAAGACCGCTCAGTAGTTTGGGATAGAAGTCGGTCGACTTCTGGGGCATGACGTCGCCCGCGAAGGCCACTTCTCGCAACTGCGCCAGCGTGATCGGATTGGTCAGGAACGCCAAGTCTGCTTCGCCCCGCCAAACCTGTTCCATGGCTTCGCCGGCATCGCGCACATAACGGAGGTTGCGTTGCTCCCGGATGGCTTCCCCAGTAATGCCCAGCAGTTGTTCCAGCACCAGGGAGTGCAGCTGGGTCAGGTCCAGCCGCCGCTGCCGCTCGGGCAACTTCGCCAGCGCTTCCGCGACCGCTTCCGGCTTGGCCGTCAGCAGGTGATAACCCAGTTTGGTCACAGCTACGAAGGCCGTGCCCGGCTGGCGGGCCAGCATCCTGGTCAACTCCACAGAGTCGACGGGGCGCACTGATTGAACGTCAAAAAAAGCCTTTGCCTCGTCGATAAACGTGTCCGGCGAAAATTGCTTGAGACCGAAAACCACGCGATGGGTGGGCAGAATGGTAATGCCAGTTGAGTCCATATTGACGAACGTCATCATGACGGCAGCTTCAGGGAAGGCGGGGTGCGGCGTGGTGTTGGCCAGGTTCCGCTCCGTTCGGGTAACGCTGGGCGGGGCATTCTCGGCGGAATAGGCCAGCGCTGTCTCGTAGCGGTGGTGACCGTCGGCGATGATCAACTTCTTATCCTCCATCGCCCCCAACAATATATTGATGGTGCTCATGTCGCTGACCTTCCAAACCCGGTGGGTCACGCCGAACTCATCGGTGACTTCGATTTCGGGCGCCGAGGTGCCGGAAAACAGGATTTTTTCCGCGGTTAGGGCCGGGTCTGAGTAGAGCATGAAGATTTGTCCGAAATGCGCCCGGGTGGCGCGCAACAGGTTCAGACGGTCAGACTTCGGTTTGGAAAGCGTCTGTTCATGGCGGAACACCACCTGCGAGCTGTAATCACATACCTCGCCCAGGCCGATAAAGGCACGTCGCTCATGAACCTCACCATCGCCGCCCGGCACCGTAAAACGCTGCGAGTAAGCGAAGATGCAGGGGTCTTTTTCCTGGGCCAGGACCCCCATGCGGCGCCAGTCGGCGAAATCCCGCGCCGCGCGGGTGTAGACGTCGTTGCTGCCGGGCTCGTCGAACAGCTCAGGCAATCCCAGGATGACGCGCACCAGGTTGTAGAGGCTGCGCTGGTAATACGCCTGTTGCATGGCTGGGGTGATCTTGTCGTAGGGTTGGGTCACCACCTCTTCCACGCGGACCATGCTCGGGTTGTAGCGTAGTGCGCGAAAAGGATAAATCCGGGCCATGCTTTAGGGGGTCCCACTCCAGACAACGGCAACGTCGATCACGCTGCCAATTGCTTTGGTCTCTTATATCTGCCAGATTGTACCTGACGGGAACAGCCTCGCTTCCGCATCCTGATCCATGCGTCCCACGAGAGGCAACACCCGAAACGTGGTAGCCGTCCCATAATTCCCGCGTCTAATATGGAAACGCAGGTTTGATGGCGTCGTGCTACCATCCTGCACACAAACAATGGGAGTCCGGGTTTCCTGAAGAGTCAGCGACATTCACGGAAATACGGAGACGAGGATTGGGGCTATGGCGCTCACTATCGAGCGCAGAATGGGGATACGGCTGAGCGCGTGGGTGACGGTGAAGACTGCCATGGCACTCGGGCTCTGGCTCGGGCTTTCTCAGTTTTGCTGGGCCCAGGATCCCTTGAATGATGTGCACGTGAACCCTCCTCCTCCCGCCCCTATAGCGCCTATAAGTCCCGCAGATTCCAAGGCCCCGGCAAAAGCCCCAGCTCCGCTGGAAGGCAACAAAGCACTCAGCGCTCGCCCCAATGAACGGATGAGGGTCAATGTCAACCTGGTGCTGGTGCCGGTGACCGTAACCGACCCTCTCAACCGCCTGGTCACGGGGCTCGAGCGCCAGGACTTTTTCGTTTACGAAAACAATGCCCTGCAGAAGCTCAAAAGCTTTTCCTCCGAGGATGCCCCGGTTTCGATCGGCATCATCTTCGATCTCAGCGGCAGTATGACCGACAAGATTAACCGCGCCCGGAACTCGATCCTGGAGTTTCTGCGCACCGCCAACCCCCAGGATGAGTTCTTCGTTATTGGTTTCAACGACCGGCCCGAGCTGATCACCGATTTCACCTCAAGCGTTGACAATATCGAAGCTCGCCTGCTCACCGTAAAGCCCGGGCACCGGACCGCGCTGCTCGACGCCATCTACTTCGGCTTGAACAAGATGAAGCAAGCCAAGAATGAACGCAAAGCGCTCCTGGTGGTATCGGACGGAGGCGACAATCGCAGCCGCTATACCGAGAGTGAGGTGCGGTCCGTGGTCCGCGAGTCCGATGTCCAGATTTATTCCATCGGCATCTTCGACCAGTACGCTCCCACCCGGGAAGAGCAGTTGGGGCCCATCCTGCTGCACGACGTGAGCGAGGAGACCGGCGGACAGCTCTTTCGCGTAGACGATCTGGCCGACATGGCCGATATTGCGACCAAGATCAGTGCCGAGCTACGTAACCAATATGTACTTGGGTATAGCTCAGACGATGCCAAACGGGACGGGAAGTGGCGTAAATTGAAGGTAAAGCTGGTTCCGCCCGAGGGGCTGCCCCAGCTCACTGTTCATGCCCGTACCGGATACTATGCCCCCTTGCAGTAAATGGCTCTGTGTTTCATCGATTCTTCTGCTTTGCAGCCTGCCGGTCGCAGCCATGGCGCAGGCCGGTGGCGCCGCGTCTGCCACCCAGCCGGAAAAACAGCGGCCTCTGAACGTCGACCGCGACCCCGTTGCTTCTCCGGACGGAGAAAACGCTGCGCCCAACCAACCGCAAACCGCTGCTGCCATTGGCCGTGACAACGGAAAGTACACCCTGCAGCGCAATGTCGACGAGGTGGTCCTGAACGCTACCGTCCTCGACGACCACCAGCACATGGTCACCACCCTCGCCAAAGACGACTTCAAGGTTTTTGAAGACGGCGTGGTCCAGAACATTACCTCGTTTCAGCACCAGGACATACCCATCTCGCTCGGCATTCTGGTCGACAACTCCGGGTCGATGCGCACCAAACGCCAGGCGGTGAATTCCTCTGCCCTCGATTTGGTGCATGCCTCGAACCCGGACGATGAAAGCTTCGTGGTCAATTTTTCCGACGAGGCGTATATCGATCAGGATTTCACAGCCAACGTCAACAAACTGCGCGACGGCCTCTCCCACATTGATTCCAAAGGGGGAACCGCCCTTTACGACGCCATCATGGCCTCGGCCGATTACCTCACCAAGAATGCCAAGCGGCCCAAGCAGGTTCTTTTGGTCATCACCGACGGGGAGGACAATGCTTCCAGCACCACGCTGGAGGAAACGGTGCGTCGTATTCAGGATCTGCAAGGTCCGGTGGTGTATTCCATCGGTTTGCTCTACGACGACACGGGCGGTGGCCGCGAGGCCCGGCGTGCCAAGCGGGCCCTGGAAATGCTGGCCAACGAGACCGGGGGCATTGCCTTCTTCCCCAAAAACCTGTCCCAGGTGGATGAGATCGCCTCTGAGGTTGCGCGCGATATCCGAGAGCAGTACACGATTGGCTATCACTCCGGCAAGCCCATGACTCAGGGTGGCTTCCGCGCCGTTCACGTGGAGGCAAAGGCAAAGGGTTACGGAAAGTTAAGCGTCAGGACCAAGTCCGGCTACTACCCCAACAGCAAGCGGGCTAACGTGGCGGCTTCCCCGAACGGGTCCCAACCGGCATCCAGGTGAGCTTCTTACAGGCTGCTGACGGCGCGTCGCTGCTACACTTGTCAGTTGGCCTATGACCCTTTCTACTCGTGAAGTTGCTGCGCGTGCGCTGCATATTGCTGAAGATGTTACGGAGTTGATGGGGTCCACTCCCATGCTCCATCTTCATCGCGTCGTTCCCCCCGGAGCGGCCGACATTTACGTCAAGCTCGAGTGCTTCAATCCCGGCGGCAGTGTCAAGGATCGGGCGGCGCTGGGCATGATTCTGGATGCGGAGCGCCGTGGTCTGCTTCAGCCGGGCGCGACCATCCTTGAGGCGACGGCAGGGAACACCGGGGTAGGGCTTGCACTGGTGGGGGTGCATCGGGGTTACAAGGTAGTGCTCTTTGTTCCCGAGGGCTTTGCCGAAGAGAAATGCATCCTCATGCGCGGCTTTGGCGCCACGGTCATCCGCACCCCGGAGGCTGAGGCGATGAAGGGGGCCATCCGGCGCTGTCGCGCCATGGCCGAGGAAACCCCGGGCAGCTTTGCGGCGCTGCAGTTCGACAACCAGGCGAATCCCGACTTTCACCACGACACCACTGCCCGAGAACTCTGGGAACAGATGGACGGACGCGTCGATGCCCTGGTCGCCGGGGTCGGTACCGGCGGCACGTTCTCCGGAGTGGCTCGCTTTCTCAAAGAACAGAACCCGAATATTCTCACCGTCGCCGTCGAGCCACAGGGTTCGATCCTGCAGGGGGGTGAGCCTGGCCACCACAAGGTGGAGGGAATCGGCGTCTCCTTCATACCCCGCACGTTTAATCGTGAATGGTGTGACGAGATCATGGCCATCCATGATCCGGAAGCTTTCACCATGGTCAAACGGCTTGCGTCTGAGGAAGGTGTGCTCTCCGGCTCCAGTGGCGGAGCCTGCGTGGAAGCAGCGGTGCGCATAGCCGTTCGTCTGGGCAAAGGCAAGAGGGTGGCCACGTTCATTCCCGATTCCGCCGAACGTTACTTGTCGAAGAAGGTTTTTGAGGGTGGTCTATGAGCGGACATGGATTTTCCACCCGAGCCATCCACGATGGCCAGCCAGCCGATCCGCTGACGGGCGCGGTCAACGTGCCTATTTATGCGTCGTCGACCTACGCCCAGGAAGAGATAGGTAAGCACCGCGGATACGAATATTCCCGGGTTTCCAACCCCACCCGAGACGCGCTTGAAGAAAATCTCGCTTCTCTCGAGGGGGGCACTTCGGCCCACGTGTTTTCGAGTGGCATGGCGGCCATTGCCGCCCTGGTCACGATGTTCAAGACGGGCGATCACGTCATCTGCGGGTCCAATGTGTATGGTGGAACGCCGCGCCTTTTTGACCAGATCATCACCCGCTACGGCATTCTTTTCAGCTACGTCGATACCACTGATCTGGAGCAAGTCCGGCAGGCGATCACGCCCACCACCCGGCTTATCCACATTGAAACCCCGACCAACCCGTTGATGCAGATTACGGACATTCGGGCCATCGCGGATATTTGTTACGAGCGCAGAGCGGCCGGCCAGGCGATCGATCTGAGCGTCGACAACACGTTCATGTCGCCCTATTTTCAGCGCCCGATCGAGTTTGGCGCGGATATTGTCATGCACTCCACCACCAAATTTCTCAATGGCCACAGTGACGGTCTGGGTGGAGTCCTGGTGGCGACTACGCCCGAGCACAAAGAGTCTTTCCAGTTTGTGCAGAAGTGCACCGGGGGCATTCTCTCGCCGTTCGAGTGCTTTCTGGTGTTGCGCGGGGTCAAGACGCTGGCGGTGCGCATGAAGCAGCATGAAGTGAACGGCTATGCGATTGCCAACTACCTGGCGGACCATGCTAAGGTTCCGCAGGTGTTTTATCCCGGGCTCCCGCAACATCCGCAACATGCTCTTGCCCAGCGGCAGATGTCGGGCTTTGGTGCGCTCATCACGTTTGAGACCGGTTCGTTAGACAACGCCAACGCGGTGCTGCGCCGGCTCAGGATATGCACGGTCGGCGAATCGCTGGGTGGGGTAGAGACATTGGTCTCGCATCCTGCCACCATGACCCATGCGGCGCTGGGCGAAGATGGCCGCGCCAAGATCGGCCTGACCGACGGAATGGTGCGTATCTCTGCCGGTATCGAAGATGCGGAAGATCTGCTGCAAGATCTGGAGCAGGCACTCAGTGTCCTGTAAGCCGGGGGTTTTCTTATGAGTGTGAGCCATTCGTTTGCTCTGACCGATGAGCAGGAGCAGTTGCGCAAAGAGATCCGTGATTTCGCGGCGCGTGAAATCGCTCCCAATGTCCTGCGCTGGGATGAAGCCAGTGAGTTCCCGCACGAGGTAGTGCGGAAACTGGGCGAGATGGGCCTGATGGGGGTTATCTTCCCGGTTGAACTTGGGGGCGCCGGCCTGGGTTACGTGGACTATGCGCTTGCCGTGGAGGAGCTTTCGGCGGTCGATGGGTCGATCGGGATCATTGTGGCCTCACACAACTCTCTTTGCACGAACCACATATTTGTGGCGGGTAACGAAGCGCAAAAATCTAAATACATTCCCTTGCTCGCCTCCGGCAAATGGCTTGGCGCCTGGGGGCTCACGGAGCCGGGTTCAGGCTCGGATGCGGGCAGCGCCAGAACGAGCGCCGTGCGCAAAGGCGACCGATGGGTGTTGAACGGCAACAAGACGTTCATCACCAATGGCCACTACGCGGATATTTCGGTCATCATCGCAGTTACGGATAAGAGCCAGGGCACGCGCGGTTTGTCGGCGTTCGTGGTGGAAAAGGGAACTCCGGGCTTTCGCCCCGGCAAGAAGGAAAACAAGCTTGGCCTGCGTGCCAGTGACACCTCGGAGCTGATCTTTGAGGACTGCGAAATTCCGGCAGAAAATCTTCTGGGGAAAGAGGGAGAGGGCTTTATCGACTCCATGCGTATCCTCGACGGTGGCCGCATTTCCATTGCTGCTCTTTCGCTGGGTATCGGGCGGGGCGCCTTTGACGCCGCGCGCAGCTATGTAAAGCAGCGCCATCAGTTTGGCAAAGCCATCTCTGAATTTCAGGGCATCCAATGGAAGCTGGCCGATATGGCGACCCAGCTTGATGCGGCGCGGCTGCTGACGCAGCGAGCCGCGGTTATGAAGGATGCCGGCCAGAAGACCACACTGGAATCATCCATGGCCAAGTTGATGGCCAGCGAAGTAGCGGTCAGGGTCTGCGATGAGGCGGTGCAGCTTCACGGTGGTTACGGCTTCATCAAGGATTACCCGGTTGAGAAGTTCTACCGCGACGTGAAGCTTTGCACCATCGGGGAAGGCACGAGCGAAATCCAGCGCTTGATTATCGCCCGGGAGATATTGAACAAGTAGGGCGTCCCACCACGGGCGTCAGAAACTACCTCCGCGATTTTCGGGTCGAATGGTAAAAGCGATCGAAGGGCTGCGCCCATCATTTTCGGCCCATGTACGCCCCACGACACGCCGGGGCAGGTTTGGCGAACATGGGGCACCCGTCCGATTTCCTCAGACCTTTTCCAGCCAGTAGGGCAGCCACCTCATGGCTGGCTTGCTTCCTCATCGTCCTCGCCGAGGATGTTGCTTACACGGACAATCGTTGCTATCTGTTCCGGGGTTAGTCTGTCGAGTAAGTTTCGCCTCACGGATGCCGCGTGAATGGGCCGCGCACCTTTCAGCTTCTCGCGTCCGTGCTCGGTCAGCACGACCAGAATCACGCGCTTTTCGCCCTCACGCCGCTCGATAAGGTCTCTCTCCTGCATCCGCGTCAGTTGGTGCGACAGCCGGCTTTTATCCCAACCCAGACACTCGGCCAACCTCTGTTGACGCATCTCCCCTTGCCCCAGAGCGGCGAGTCGGGACAAGACGCCGAAATCCGGTCCTGAAAGCCCGGTCGCCTCGGTGATATCGCGCCCGACCCGGGCCATCACATCTTCGCCCATCAATTTGAAGGCATGCCAGACACGGAGTTCTTGAGGGGAGAGCGGCTTGATCGACATGAGTCAAGCAAAGGCTACCAGAACGTGGTTGACACGACAACCTGTTGGGATCTAACTTTGGTGGTAAATCGAGCCGGCGCCCTCACTGGGGTGGGAGACCTTCTACGATGTATACGTGGCTCTTCGCTGCGCTCTCCCGGATAGGCCTGATCGCGGCGTAGGCTGGAGAGTTGTACCATTCACGTGCCTTGTCTACGTTGTCGAAAGCGATGATGACGACCCTGTTTTTGGGCGCGCCGCCCTCCAGAGTTTCTATTTTGCTGGTGCGAACGATGAAGTGGTGATTGAAAGGCGCTAGCGTTCCCTCTACCTTCTGGGCGTAATTCTGCAACTTACCGGGGTCCGTGATCTCGACTTCCGCGATCAAATAGCCAGGAGCCGTTTTGATCTGCTGCCCTCGGACGACTACGCCGCCTACACTGCCCATCGAGACCCCAACCAGCACGGCAAATATCAGTTTCAGGTTCGTTTTCATGCATGATCCTTCCTTCGTAGCTGCTGTGTCATGAATCTTCGCGGCGTGGGCGGTCATCCAAAAGAAAAACAGTAAGTGGAGAACAGAGGATATGGCCGCTTTTTGTGCATGCTGTGGAGCAGAGATTACGCTGAAGGCGGAAGCGTGCCCGGTTTGTGGGACCCCTCGGCATGGTATGTTGCCACCTGACCTGCAGCCTCCGCTCGATATTGGCACGCATTCCCATCAAGAGGACGGCACAAAAGACCGGAAGCTGCGGAGACCGCGCCTGTAAATACCGGACGGCAAATGCCGGGCATTCATTCAACCCCGAGAACCTTCACGATCACCCGTTTGGGCCGCTGCCCATCGAACTCTGCATAAAATACTCTTTGCCACGTCCCGAGGTCGAGCCTGCCCTTGGTTACGGGCAGAGTCGTTTCATGGTGCAGCAGGAGAGCCTTCAGGTGAGCGTCGCCGTTGTCCTCACCCGTCTGGTGGTGCTTGTAGTCCGGCCGCGCCGGCGCGAGCTCCTCCAACCACTTGCCGATGTCCTCGATCAGGCCACCCTCGAGGTCGTTCACGTAAACGGCAGCTGTAATATGCATCGGCGAGACAAAGCACAGCCCATCGGTCACGCCGCTCTTCCGCACAATCTGTTCCACCTGGTCGGTGATGTGCACCATTTCTCTGCGCTTTTTGGTTTCGAAAACAAGGTATTCCGTGTGGCTCTTCATCTCCGGGGCTTCTCCTCAGCTTTTGGATGCTGCATCTTCTCCCATCCTGAAGTGGCAGGCAAGAGCCGCGAAAGCCCGGTTGGATCCATTTACAAGGGGCGCTTGTAAATGGACTTGCCCTCCTTAATGGTTTCGACGACTTTGATGTCTTTGATTCCATCGGCCGGGACCGTCAACGGGTTTCCGGAAAGAATCACTAGGTCGGCGAGCTTGCCCGGTTCAATCGAGCCCTTGGAACTTTGCTCGCTGTACTGGTAAGCGGCGTTGATGGTGATGGCTTTCAACGCTTCGATCGGTGTGACGCGCTGGTCGGGTCCAATCACCACGCCGCCGCGAGAAATGCGATTCACGGCCGTCCAGATGACGAACATCTGGTCCAGCGGCGCTACCACAAAGTCGGTGTGGTTGGTGGGGCGCAAGCCCTTATCAATCGCCGCCCGCATAGGGCTTTCAAAGAAGGCCTGTTCTTTCCCTCGATTCAGCACATGGGTGTCGCCGAAGTAGAACGTGTGTTCCGTGTAAAGCGACGGGGTGATGGAGTAGGCCTTGTATTTGTCCAACTGGTCGGCGCGAACGAATTGGGAATGGATCACCGTAACGTGGCGGTCTTTGGAGAGATCTCCGGCCGCCGCATATTCATGGGCGCGAAGCAACATATCGATTGCCGCGTCGCCGTTGGCATGCACGTTCAAAGGTAAACCGAGGTCGTAGACCTTCTTGAACCACTCTTTAACTTCCTTTTCAGGAAACGACGGTTCGCCGCGCCAGTTCTTTTGGCCGCCGGGTCCGCCGGTAAGGTACGGGGTGGTAAAGTAGGCAGTCCTGCCCTGAGGGGAACCGTCCATCGTGATCTTCACGCCACCTAGTTTCACGTGGTTCACATAGGTACCGAAACTGCTTGCGGGGTTGTTCTTGAGTACCGCATCGAGGTCCAGGATGAAGGGATAAGAGACCACATCGACGATGTGAACGCCCGCGGCAGCGGCACGTTGGATGAGAGCCACGTCGGAGGCGTGGGTCAATCCTTCCTGTGCCGTGGTGATTCCGGCTGCGGCATAAAGCATCTGTCCACCACGGCTGAATTCCACTTCTTCTTCGCGGGTCGGTTGCGGCAGGGCAGAATAGACGGGCAGATACGCGGTTTCCATCAACAGGCCGGAAGGTTCGTTGGACCCGGGCTTGCGCAGAATGATCCCCCCCGCAGGGGTTTTGGTCTTGGCGGTGATGTTGTACTTCTTCATCGCGGCGGAATTGAGCACGGCGCCATGCATGGAGACATGCCCTACCATCACCGGATTGTCGGGGAAGTCTTTGTCCAGATCGTAGCGAGTGAGACCAACGCCTTTAGGCATGGCGTTCTCGTCGTAGCCGTAAGCCTGGATCAGCACTCCTGCGGGAATCTTATGCTCGTCGCGAAACTGCTTGAGTGCGGCGACGATGCTGGGAATGTCCTTGCCCGGACCGGCGGGTGGCGCCATAGTGTTGACCTGGTTCGCCACGGAGAGGGAATTGATGTAGTGGCTGTGGGGATCAAGGAAGCCGGGCACAAGCGTCTTACCACTAAGGTCAACCATCTGGGTGGTCTCACCCTTGTGGGCCTTGATGACGTCGGCCGATGAGCCGACCATCAGAATCTTTCCGTCTTTTACGGCTACGGCTTCAGCACTGGGTTGAGCGTCGTTGACGGTGATGATGCTGCCGCCGCTATAGATGGTGTCCGCTGTCTGTTCGGGTTTGACGGAGTTGCAGCCGGCGACAAGCGCCACAGTGGCTGCGAGGACTGCTAGGAGCAGCGGTTTTATTGTCATGACGTTCCTTTTGCGATTTTGTTGTCAGCTGGCCTGAAGAAAGACGGAGTTGCCTCATCCCAATCTGCATTCATGCAGAATAGGTTGGCTATGGCCGCTTGACTCAATGAGAAGTCGCATCCAGCATACGCGAAAGCTGCAAGTCGAGGACCTATCGCGACTGTTTATTTGCGACCAGGGTATCGGGGGAAGCTCGCTACGCCGGGTCGTGAGATTTCACCGCGCACGCCCTGTCGAGTCGAGCAAGATGCTTTCGCCCCCAATCGCAAATCGCTTCCAGCGCAGGGACAAGCGTCATGCCGTATTCCGAAATCGAGTAGCGTACGCTCGGCGGCATATTCCTGTCTTCATGCCGTAGAAGAATACCGTCCGACACCAGCTCCTGCAGATGTCGAATCAACATCCGCTCCGTGATTCCAGGGATGCTGCGGCGCAGCTCGCTGGTCCGCATCGGGCCGTCCAATAACCGCCACAGAATCGTTCCTTTCCAGCGGCCATCAACGACCGACAGCATGGCGTCAATCGGACACGGCGATATCTCTTTCTTTGATACGGGCATCCCATACCTCCTTGCCGATTGTGCTATGGGCAAAGCTGACAAATTAGTCAGTGGCTCAATCTGAATCAGTTTATCGGGGATGGGCGTCAGAAACATATGCCTGCTACCAGGAGATTGCCATGATGCTAGTTCTGGACGTACTCACCATCCTCTGCACCGGTTCGATGATCGGTAACGAGTTGGCCGTATCTCTCTTCGTCAACCCTGTCGTTTGGCAATTAGAAGATCGCTCCCAGGCCAAGGCTCTCAGCCTGTTTGCCGGCACTTTGGGCAAGGTTATGCCTTTTTGGTACGTGTTGTGTCTTGTTCTTATGATTGTCGAGTCCTATCTGCGCCGTCATCAGCCGGCATTGACCTTGCTTCTCGCCGCGGTGGCCATCTGGATTGCGGTCATCGTTTACACCCTCACCACCCTTGTGCCTATCAACAATCGGATCGCCCGTCTGTCCGGTGATTTGCCTGAGGGATGGCGGCAAGAGCATAAAAGGTGGGACACGTATCACCGTTGGCGAATTCTGGCGCTCATGATGGCGATGGTCTGTCTTGTTTGGGGACTTCTCCGGCAATGCTGAAGGCCGCGTATGCACCGGGGGTTGCTCAAAGGTCTTATGAATGTCATCCTCTAAGAGATGAAGCGGGAAAAGTTATTATGTGTGGTTTTGGGATCGTTACTCGCCTGCAGTGTTTCGGCGAAAGCGCAGGAAGCGGGAGCCTGGCGTGCCTCCAGCTCGTCGGCCACGTCCATCACCGGCGACATTTCGATTTCCGATGAGAAGCTTTTTCTCAACTTTTACGGGTTCCCGATGGCTCGTATCCGCGAGCTCGAGCCGGGCGAAGTTAGCGCGGTATTCGACGTAGATAGCAGCGCCGGCCGGCGTGGGAGTCTCTACCGGCTCAGCATTCCCGGCTCCCGGAAGTTTCTGCACAAGAACAGCTTGTGTGGCTCCGAGGATACGCAGTGGATGGCTGCCTTCGTGGAAGGACGCGCTCTGCATATCGCATTTTTCTCGGGCCAAAAAATGCCGGTCTTTACTCCGGAAGCGTTCGCGAACACAACCGATCTGTGTGGGACATTTACCTACGCGCGATAACTTCGCTCGCTATTTATAGGATGGTTTCGGCGGGGTACACACCGACTCAAACCAGCGGCTGATGTATACCTGGGCATGAGCCTCACCGCAGTAGTGTCGAGCGCCCTCCGCATTGGCGGCGTCGGTGTTCCATCGGTGGACGGTAAGTGCCGTTTCCCCGCATCCAATGACGAACCAGTGAATGGGGTTACTGGTTACAATTCCGCAAACTTCACATCTGAATTCCTGTATCGATGCCATGCATCCTTTCCTTACGGTGGTGCCGTGGGGCCTTGGTCAGGATAATCGGCAACACCATCCTGGCACAATGCGATTTGCTCGCTTGGTGAACCAGGAGGAGAGCACCAGGAGTAGAATGCCAGCGAGGGTCGGCCATGAAACCCCTTCGAGTGCTGCTCTGCGTGGTTCTCACTGTGCTGGGGACTTTCTTCCAGAAATCCGCTGCTCAAGGCCAGCAAACACCTTCAAGCCCACCGACAATTCAAGTGACCTCACGTCTCGTCTTTCTGGACGTGACGGTGCTGGATAAAAAAGGGCACCCGGTGGTTACCGGGCTAACCAAAGACGACTTTACGATCACCGAAGACAAGCGACCGCAATCAATCTTTTCCTTCGAAGCGCCCCAGGCGCACACGGTAGATGCGCTTGCCGATGACGATAACCCGGATACAAAAGCGCCGCTGACCATCTTTGTGCTCGATTTGCTGAATTCGAGCTTTGAGGATTTTGGGTTCATCCGCTATTCCGTCCACAAATTTCTAGCCGCACAGCCGGTGCTGTTGGACTCTCCTGCCGAGATGATGGTTATCGGCAATGAATCTCTGGAACTGATTCAGGGACCGACGCGCGACACACAGGCTCTGCTTTATGCCCTTGACCACCTGGGGCCCGTAATCCCATACAAGTGGGCAGCCGATAGCTTTGACATGGAGCGTTTTGGCCAGTCGCTGGATGCCCTGCAACAGATTGCGCTCCAGAATAAGGGAGTGCCCGTACGCAAGAACATTGTGTGGGTGGGGTATGGCAGTCCTAGCTTCAGCACTGCGCGTATGACAACGCAGGTGGCCCACGAGGTGCAGCAATACATGCACGCTACGACCAACATATTGGTGGATGCGCGCGTAAGCCTCTATGTTATTTATCCCGGGTTAAAGATCGGACACTTTGTCAACCTGAGCGGAAGGTCGCCCTTACCCATCAGTGCGGCGGATGCAGGGGAAAGCTTTGACAGCGATCATCCTTTTGCGGAAAGTATCAACTTCGGCGTGCTTGTGAACGAAACCGGTGGCAAGCTTTTCTATAACCGCAACGATGTTGACGCCGAAATCCATCAATCGCAGCAACTGGGTTCGGAGTACTACACGCTCACTTACCAGCCCGCGGGCGGGAACGCGAACGGGAAGTTCCGGCAGATTCGAGTAGTCCTGCGCGATCCCAGCCTGCGAGCCGTAACCAAAACCGGCTATTACGCGCCAGACGAACGCTCGCCGATCAACCCTCGCCAACAGACGAATATCGACCTCGCTGAGGCTGCGCGATCTACCATTCCGTTTGCATCGCTGGATCTGAAGGTCTCCGGTGTCGTGCGGCACGCCCAGAACCATACGGCAGACATTACTTTGCTTCTGCAATCGAAAGGCATCCGCTGGCAACCAGTCAACAACGGAGAAAGCGCTGCTTATATCACTGTGGCCGCCGCGAGCCTGACGAAAAGCCAGGATGTTCTGGCTTCAAGGGTGGAAAGATTAGCCCTCTCAGTACCAACGCAGGACCCATCCCACCTGGCAAAAGCTGTTTCCCGTTTCCAGGTAACCGTACGAATACCGCCTAAGACGCGAAGCATTCGCGTGCTTACGGAAACAGCCAATGGAGGACGCATCGGGGCGGCCGATCTGGACCGCAAGGCCATCGAAGCAGCGCCCGACATGCCGGCGCCGGACCCACAATTGCTTCGCCACCAGGCAAATCCATAGGGGTTCGATGTCCCGGCAGAAGAGCGGAAGTGCGTTTTCCGCATCGGCTCTGGGCGAATTCTGACGCTAATGACATAACTTTGTTCTATAGGTCTTGAAAAGCAGCCCTCTGCGGCTAAAGCCGGATTTACTACACGAGTTACGTACGGCCTAAAGGCCGTACCCTTCAGAGAATCAAGTTTGATTTTGGACAGGCTTGAGCGGAAATAAGCTATTTCCATCGTCTCCTAAAAACTTAGTTGACAAAGGATATCCAGACGGCATATTGTCCTAAGAAATTAGGAGGATGGATTGGTGAAGACCTCGAACAAAGTCGGCTTAACCAAGCTTGAATTGAAGATCATGCAAGTGATCTGGAAGAGCGGCCGGTGCACGGTGGGCGCGGTGCAGGAAGAGTTGGACCCGCCGTTGGCTTATACCACCGTTCAAACCATGTTGAACATTCTTGAGCGCAAAGGGAAGCTCAAGCGTGAGCTGGAAGGCCGAGCCTACGTTTACAGCGCAACCATCACAGAGGCCAAGGCTTTAGGCCAGGGCGTTCGCGATCTTATCGATCGCATGTTCGGTGGCTCGAGCGAGGCGTTGGTGATGAGCTTACTCAAGAATGGCGAAATCGATGCCAAGAACCTGGCGGAACTCACCGAACGCTTCAATCAGAAAGCGAGGAAGCCATGAGAGACGCGGAGCTATGGATTTTGGCGTATCTGCTTAATTCCCTGTGGCAAGTTCCACTGCTGTTTGCCGCAGGATGGCTAGCTGCCCGAGCGCTCCGTTCCACCGGCGCCGAGGCGGAACATCGCGTGTGGGTCACCACCTTGACGCTCCAGTGTCTGCTTCCCGCCGCCTCCATTTTCCCCGTCGACTGGCTGCGTACGTTCTCCTTGCTGGGCTGGAATGCGAGTCATACGAGTCAAGCGTATGTGTCGGTGACGATGGGAGGCGGAACTGGAATCGCTCCTGGTCCGCTGCGGGCCTTTCTTCTGGGGACGGCCGCAGTTTTGTATGCCACCGTAAGCGCATATTTTGCAGCTAGATTTCTGTGGCGGGGGATGAACCTCTCTTTGCTTCGGCAAGAGACCGTGCCGATACGGCTCACCGGGGATGCTGCGCTTTTCTGGACGCGATGCTCAAGACGGTTTGCGATCGAAGATGCATCGATTGCTGCTTCGTCGCGAGTCTTCTCGCCAGTAACCATGGGCCTGTGGCGAAAACTTCTCTTATTGCCCGCCGCCATGGTCGACGTATTGCCAAGCGGGGATCTCGAAACAGTCTTTGCTCATGAATTCGCTCATATGCAACGAAATGACTTCCTGAAGAACCTGTTTTATGAGTTGCTCTCTTTGCCTGTGACTTACCATCCGCTGCTTTGGGTGACCCGCGCCCGGGTCATGGAGAGTCGCGAAATGATTTGCGACCAGATGGCGGCGGACATGAGCGGAAGAAATGAATACGCACAATCTCTCTTACGGATGGCTTCTCTGCTAGTGCCGGGAAAGCCGACACCTCACACCATCGGAATTTTCGATACCAACATTTTTGAAAGGAGACTTATGAACCTCACGGAGAAACAGAAAGAGATACAAGGAGCGTGCCGCATGGCGGTGGTGGCGGCTTGTGCCGCATTGGGTCTGGCCACTTGCGGAACCGCACTGGCGCTGGGTATGCATGCAAATGGAGTCTCGGCAGACCACAACAGCAACTCATCCAAGGCACCAAAGCAGCTTACGGTTTCCTCCGACGTGATTTCCCGAAATCTCCTGACGAAGGCCGTGCCGGTCTATCCACCTGCGGCAAAGAAGGCCAAAATCCAAGGAACCGTCGTGTTGAGTGTCCTGATTGGCAAGGATGGAATGGTAGAAAATATCAAAGTTCTATCCGGCCCCAGCGAGCTTCAGCAATCGTCCATTGATGCCGTCCGGCAGTGGACGTACAAGCCCTACCTTCTCAATGGAGATCCGATCGAGGTAAAGACGACTGTAAACGTGGTCTACAACCTCGAGGGATAGCGTTAACGAGTGGGGCCGCACCTGTATGATAGGGGCGGCCTGGAAACGAAGCTGGAGCGAAAGCGGAGTGCCGGCATCCAATCAACCATGACTCTGCCAGATGCTCCCGCGATCGCACCGGCCGCCTCGTCAAGCGCGGGTAACACTGTCCTCTTTGGTTTCGAAAACACGTATGCGCGCTTGCCGGATCACTTCTATGCCCGGGTAAACCCGACACCGGTGGCGTTGGCTCGCCTGGTCAAGTTGAATGTAGAACTGGCCCGCAGCTTGCGGCTGGATCCGGAAGCTCTCGCGAGCGAGCGAGGCGTCGCGATTCTGGCCGGCAACGTGGTGGCCGCAGGCTCCGAGCCTCTGGCCATTGCGTATGCGGGCCACCAATTCGGGCATTTTGTCCCTCAACTCGGCGACGGCCGCGCCAACCTGCTGGGCGAGGTCGTGGGGCGGGACGGTGTGCGCTACGATATCCAGCTCAAGGGTTCCGGCCGCACTCCTTTTTCCCGTGGTGGGGATGGCAGAGCCGCGCTGGGTCCGGTCTTGCGTGAGTACATCCTGAGCGAGGCTATGGCGGCCCTGGGCGTTCCGACTACGCGAGCCCTTGCTGCGGTGACCACGGGGGAGCGGGTGCTACGCGACACAATCTTGCCGGGAGCTGTGCTGACTCGGGTAGCGGCAAGCCACCTGCGCGTGGGAACCTTCCAATATTTCGCCGCCCAGGGCGATACCGAGGGGACGCGCAGGCTGGCCGACTATGCGATCGCCCGCCACTACCCGGAGGCCGCACACACAAAGCATCCTTACCTGGCCTTGCTGGTTGGAGTGATCGCGCGGCAGGCGTCTCTGGTCGCACAATGGATGCTCCTCGGCTTCATCCACGGCGTGATGAATACGGACAATACTTCCATTTCCGGCGAGACCATCGACTACGGCCCCTGCGCCTTCCTGGAGGTATACGATCCAGCGAAGGTGTTCAGCTCCATCGATCATTACGGGCGGTATGCCTATGGCAACCAGCCCACGGCTATGCATTGGAACCTGGCGCGCCTGGCGGAGGCGCTGCTTCCTGTCCTGGAGCAAGAGGTGGGAGATGCCGAGGCGGCGTTGGCTTCGGCCAAAGAGTCGCTGACCGCTTTCGGGCCGCAGTTTGAGGCCGCTCGCGCCGCCGGATTGCGCCGCAAGCTCGGCCTTAGCACTGAGCGCGAGGGCGATGCGGCGTTGGCAGTGGACCTGCTGAAGCGCATGGCGGAGAACCGGGCCGACTTCACTCTGACCTTTCGCCGATTGTGCGACGCAGCGGAGGGACCCGCGGGCGACGAGGGCGTACGGGTGTTATTCGCCGACCCCGGTGCTTACGACGCCTGGGCTGCCGTATGGCGCCATCGCCTCGAACAAGAGCCGGCGCAGGCGCGCGGGGCGGCAATGCGGATGGCAAACCCGGCATTTATCCCTCGCAATCATCTGGTGGAGGGGGCGCTCAGTGCCGCTATCGAACGCCAGGACTTTCAACCTTTTGAGGAAATGCTGGATGTCGTGTCACGTCCCTACGAGGACCGGGCCGGGCTGGAGCGTTACACCACACCGGCCCTTCCCGAGGAATGCGTAAGCCAGACCTTCTGCGGTACGTAAGCAGTTCATCGGAGGTTTGCGTTTTGTATGAGCGACTGATTCTTAGACACATGCGCAGACGGAACCAACTGCGCACCTCCGTCTGATTTGGGCAGATAGACTGCGTCGAGATTCCTTTGCCCTCCGGAGTTGTGGAAGACAATGCGGGCGTGGGACCCGTGCAATCCATTTTGTTGAGGATGTACGGCAAAGAACTTTTCTCCTCCACCCTTGACATTCCGAATGGAGAGAAACCAGGGAGATAATAAGGTGAACTGGTATGTTCCGGCCGGAAAAGGTTGATGGCCGGCGGAAAAGGCAAATGGTACGGTTGCGGTAATTGCCTGGGCCGAAGCGGTGTTGGCGCCGAGGGCCAATATGCCACAGGTAATAACGGCTGCTACGATTGCCCTGGCGCATATAGCTTTAAAAGTTTCGCGATTCATAAGTGCTCCTTGACCTGCTGTGAGATCGAATTGTGCTTACAACTGTGACAATCATTTCGATTGCCTGCGTGCCATGATTCGATTTCAGCATCGGGGGGCGAAGCGTGCGATAAAGGTTGGTAAAGGCAGGTAAAGTTTTGTGAATTTGGGTGAACAGGAATAGGAATTGTGAGTTCGGTATGAGTTTCGTTAGCCTAACCCGGTTGCGGGTCCGGTCCTTTCGTTTCGTCCCTCTATTTGCGTTTCATGCCTTTCGCTCGGTGAAGCAGGTAAAAATGGCGCCCGGATTTCAACGCGGCGCACTCCTGGCCGACCGAAGTTGGACGTTCTGGACCATGACGGTTTGGGATACTCAGGAGAATATGCGCCGATTTATGACGACAGGTTCACATAAGGCTGCTATGCCACACCTTTTGCACTGGTGTGATGAGGCATCCGTTGCTCATTGGGAGCAGCCGGAAGAGTCTCTACCGTCGTGGACGGACGCTGATAAACGGATGCGCGAGGAGGGGCGTGCGTCCAAGGTGCGAAACCCAAGTGCTCAGCACGCCACCTTGAGCTACAGCGCTCCGCGTACTACGGGCGGTGTGACGATTCGAGGTCGTAGTATCACTGCCTAACGCGGTAAGCCTTGCCGCGAGTCTTGACCGTTCGCCTTCAAGGACGAGGCAAACTTTGAAGTTGCGAGGATAGCGCAGTGGAATCCCACATCTCGCGAAAAACGAGCGAGATGTGGGGCACCCGATCAGCGTGGTTGGTTGGAATTCTCACTCCAGACGTTTTACCTCGACCTGGAGAGATTTGCGGTTTACTTCCGGTTCTCACTTACCTCCGGATTGAGAGCCCGTGCCTCCCTACGCGTGGCCCGACCGAGTGGACGATTCACTCGCTACGGGCGAACATGGAAGAGGTGAGTTTGCCAGAGCGAGAGCCGACGAGCGACGAAGGATCAGTTTTTCGCGAGCCAGCGTATGTGCGGTTCTGGTTCGCCCGGATTTGCTCGACGATATCGTTTCAAGTGGCGGCGGTGGCCGTCGGATGGCAGGTCTACGCACTGACGCACAGCACCTTTGCCCTGGGCATGGTTGGGCTGGTGCAGTTTCTACCTATGCTCCTGCTCACGCTGGTGGTCGGGCATGTGGCGGACCGGTTCAATCGCAAAACCATCATCAGCATCTGCCAGGTAGTGGAAGCCTCCACCTTGGGGCTGCTCGCGGTAAGCAGTTATCTACAGCGGCTGCATCCGTTCGGCATCTACTTTGCGGTCGCGGCGATCGGGGCTGCCCGGGCTTTCGAGAGCCCTTCGACACAAGCCCTGGTTCCCGGTTTGGTCGAAGATGCGAAGGTACCGCAGGCGATCGCGTGGTCCACTTCAGCCAACCAAACGGCATCGATTGTCGGCCCGGCGCTGGGCGGACTGCTGTATGCGTTTGGGCCGCACGTGCCGTATGGTTTGTGTGCTTGCTTATTTGCGACGGCGTCAGTGTTGTCCTCAACCATCGTTGCCAAGCGGCGAACGGCAGGCAAAGCACCCGTCACCGCGAAGTCTATCTTCTCCGGGATTCATTACATCCGCGAGCGCAGAAACATTCTCGGCGCCATCTCGCTGGATCTTTTTGTTGTCCTGTTAGGCGGAGCAACGGCGCTGCTTCCTGCGTACGCACGAGACATCCTGCACACCGGGCCATGGGGATTGGGGTTGCTGCGCCTCGCACCCGCTGTCGGTGCTTTGTCGACAGCAGTCTTCCTCGCCCATCATCCGATTCGCAAACGCGCCGGACACCGCATGTTCGCCGCGGTCGTGGTCTTCGGAGTGGCCACGGTGGCCTTCGCTCTTTCGCGGAATGTCTGGATGTCGATGGCCATTCTTTGCCTGCTGGGCGCTGCGGATGTAACCAGCGTGGTGGTGCGGTCGTCGCTGGTCCAACTGGAAACCCCGGACGAGATGCGTGGCCGGGTGAGCGCGGTTAATTCGCTGTTCATCGGGACATCCAACCAGCTTGGCGAATTCGAATCGGGCGTGACGGCTTCCTGGTTCGGACTCATCCCGGCCACCATCCTTGGCGGAGTTGGGAGTATGGTGATTGCGTTGATTTGGATGTTCTTATTTCCCGATCTGAGAAAGCTGGAAAGCATCGCGGGACCTGCCGCGGGTGACAAGGTCGAAGTCGCGAATTAACTTGGCTCGCAAATCGATGCATCTTTGTGTCGGCGAAGCATCTAATGTGGTGGAAATTGTGAATCACCCGAGGCTCATCGTGCCTGTCATCAGAACCTGTACTCATTGCAAGCAAAAGAATCGTGTCGCCGGCAAGAATCTGGCCAATACCGGTCGATGCGGAGCGTGCAAAGGCACGCTGGATTCAATTGCGGAACCGGTGGCCGCCGATCCCGCCCTTTTCGACGAAGTCGTGACGACGGCTACGGTTCCAGTGCTGGTGGATTTCTGGGCGGGATGGTGTGGTCCCTGCCGCGCTGCCGCGCCGGAAGTCGCGCGCACGGCCCAGGATATGGCGGGGAAGGCTATCGTCCTCAAGGTCGATACGGAGGCGCATCCGGAGCTGGCCGCCCGCTTCGGCGTGCAGGGAATCCCAAATTTCGTGGTGCTGTCGGGCGGAAAGCCGGTGTTCCAACAGGCGGGTCTCGTTGGCCATGAACAGATGGAACAATGGCTCCGCACCGCTGCGGCGTAAACTAGGGTCTGATCGCTCCGCTTTCTCTGGAGTCATGAGCAACCTCTCCCCGTCCGACTACGCTGATCTCCAGACCGCCGTGGCTAAGCTCGAAACGCAGAGCTTTGCCATGAAGATTGCCGCGAAGCTGGGCATGCCGGTGGAGGTCCTGCTGCGCCGGCTTCCTTCTCCGGCCCAGTCAGTCATCCAGGCGACCGTCGATAAAGCTCTGGAGCAATGTTTGCGCATTGCGGTCAAGGCGCCTAAAGCGAAATCGTCCGTGATGACATACAAGCGCTCTCACACAGTCGCAGCGGCGATCACTGGCGCCGTCGGCGGCTTCTTTGGGCTGCCCGGTCTGGTGGTGGAGCTTCCCATCACGACGACGCTGATGCTGCACTCCATTGTCGAGATTGCCCGCAGTCAGGGAGAGGATTTCCTGAACCCGGAAAGTTCCCTGGCTTGCCTGGAAGTCTTTGCCCTGAGCCCGCAAAATACCCATGAAACTGCGAAAGACAGCGCCTACTACGCTACCCGGACAGCGCTAGCGCAGGTTACGCGGGAAGCCGTGTCCTACGTTACGCAGAAGGGAATGGCGAAAGAAAGCGCGCCGGCGCTGTTGTCCTTTATGGGCAGGATCGCTTCAAGATTTGGTCTTGAGGTCAGTGAGAAGGTCGCCGCAGAACTGGTTCCGGTCGTTGGGGCAGTCGGCGGTCTCACGCTTAACGTGCTCTTCAGCCAACACTTTCAAAGCCTCGCGGAAGGGCATTTCGTCGTTCGCCGCCTGGAGCGCAAATACGGAAGCGAAGCGGTTCGCCAGGACTACGAACGCATCCGTTCTTCGACTTAACCCAACCAGCAGGATCACGGCCGGGGCAGATCCATGAGCACCACGTCCGATCGCTCCTGCATCCGTTCGAGGACAACTTCGCGACCGTCTGGTGAGACGTCGAAGTCACGAATGTCGAAGTCGGCCGGAAGGTGAGTCAACTGCCGCTCGGCACCCGTGGTGAGATCGATCAGCCATAGATCTTTGTGTTGAATATCTCCGCGCAGGAGCATGAGTGTGCGTCCTCCGGGGAGGAAGGCCAGGTGGCGAGCCCCTCGCGTCAGGGTCAGCGCTGGTAGGGAATGTGGTGCGGCATTGGCCGTGACGGCTTTCACAGAAAAGGTGGTCCCGATATCGGGTCCCGAGTAGACGAGGAATTGGCCGTCAGGCGCCCAGGCAGGGTCGACCGAGTACTCCCGCACAAAAGCAACCGGAGAGCGACCGTCGATTGGTACGCGAAAGAGGTGGGGAACGCCGTGATCGCCGGCCGCCAGTGTGATCGATTGGCCGTCAGGCGCCCATGCCGGAGCGCCTTGCAGGTCGAGCGAATCTGTCACTCTCCGCGCGTTGGTGCCGTCGGCGTGCATCACGTACAAGATTGTTTGCCCGCGTTGCCGGACCGAAAACGCAATGTTCTGCCCATCCGGTGCGATCGCCGGGCCGCCAAGGATTTGGGCTCCTGGTCCGCTCCACAACTCCGTGGCCGCTCCGTTGGCGAGCTTCCAGATACTCTCGCCCGCGCCGTTCGCCGAGACATAAAGCAGGTAACCGGCACCCAGCCGCGGGGAGAACCCGGTGCTGGTGGTCAGCGAGACTTGCGCCGGAACAGACGCCTGTGCGTCTTGTATCTGCAAGGGAAGCGGCATGCGCCAGAGTGTTCTCCTCGGGCTGGCAAGAGTCGCCACCAGCCGGCGACCGTCAGGGGTGGCCGCCAAGGATGTATACCGGTCCGGGCCAGAGCTGAGCCGGTGAGGTATGCGCCGCTCGACGTCCATGCTGTAAAGCCATGGGCCACCACCTTCCGGGTCGGTGGCCAGATACATCAGCGTCCGGGAATCCAGGAAGACCGGGTGACTTACATGTCCTGCGTGCGAAGTGATTCGCTCCGGAGTTCCACCTACGGGACGGATACGCCATATGTCCAGCTTGTCAGGGAGTTCCCCCTGGACGAAGTAGATGAATGCACCATCGGGTGCCCAGGTTTGAAAATGACTGTGCATCCCGGGAGGGGCAGTGTAGATAGGCACATTCGCCAGGCTTCCGTTGGATACGAATAGAGGGTCCCCAGCGCCCGGTGTGTGGTAGGTGAGCCGCCCACCGTCGTGCGACCAGTCGTACTCGGCCACGCCCTCAAGGTATGGCCGTGCCTCGCCACCCAAGGTAGGCACTGCCCAGACGCCGATATTGCCGCTGCTCGAGCCATCCCGCTTGCGAACCCAAAAGGTGACCAGAGATCCATCGGGAGAGAACCCCGGGGTTCGAATGAACGGGTTTGCGAGTTCCTCAATGCTTCCGTGGGTCAGATTGTGGAATGCACCCGAACCGGCCTGGGTAAGCCAGACGTCCGTGTGGCCGTCCCGGTTCGACAGAAACGCTATCAGGTGGCCGTCGCGTGAGATCGCAGCCGCCTGCTCCAATCCATCGAAGTCTGACACCGTCTGAAAGCGTGCGTCGGCAATGGGACTTCGCCAGAAGCGCTCCGTCTTTTGGAGCCATAGGCCGACTGCAATGGCCAGCGCGGCGACTAATCCCAGCAGTAGAACAAGAGTCCAGGTGGTGCGAGAGGTCGCAGGCGCCGGCTGCAGTGGGGGCGCTGGAGGACTGGTCTCTGGATTGATTTCCGGGGTGCTGTGACTATTTTCCTGGGCTGGCGGAAGATTCCGGCGTCGGGTCCATGCGTCCAGTTCCGCCCGGGAGGCGTAGACGGAGCCCATCCTGTCATGCAGGTGACGATGGACGGGCATCCCCTCGCGCTTCTCCCAGCGCTGAACGGTGGTTACGTCGCGTTTGAGGTAGGCAGCAATTTCCTTCCACGAGTCCAGCCGGTCTTCGAGCGGCCGCTCGCGTGGCGGGGTGGCGGGTGGTTCGCCCATTGTGCTCTCCTGACCCCAGTCGACGAACCCGGGCTTCGAAATTGTAGCCTCCCAGGGCCTCACTGCACAGCGAAGCACGGCATTCGACGGCAAGTTGCGGAAATAGCGGGTGTTCGGCCCCTTGCCGCTTGAACGCACCCACCAGGACGTTCGATGGTGGCTATGGGTCGCAAGTGAAGAGGAGATCTCCATGCGAAGGGGGCTAGCCTACCCGCTGTTCTTAAGTGCGACGATTGCGGCCGCGACTCTCTTTCATCACAAAACGACATTGGCGACCACATCGGAAGGGTACACAAGCAGCGTGGTCGCTTTGGGCCGCTTCGATGAGAAGGATGTCGTCAGCTCCATCCTGCCCAGGCTGAAGGCGGACGGGAGCGACCAGCTCTGGCTGTCTTTGCAAGAAAAAGAGGGACTGTCAGACGTGTACGTCCAGAGCAATGTCTGGGCCCCGGGGGGAAGCACTGGCTGGCATACGCACCCCGGGCACAGTCTGATCATCGTCACTGCGGGAACGGTGACGGATTATGAAGGGCACGATCCCGCATGCAAGCCACATGTGTACAAGACGGGGATGGCGTTTATGGATCCCGGTGGAGAACACGTGCACATCCTCCGGGATGAAAGCGCTGTCGAGGCGAAAACGATTGCCATCCAGATCATTCCCGCAAATAACGAACGGCGGATTGAGGTTGCAGACCCGGGGAACTGCCATTTCTAATCGGGACCCACGGGTCAAGCTCGAGTCACGGAAATTCCCAGCTTCTCGTAGGGTTTGGTGAGCGGTGCGGCGGCTGCCCGTTCGGTGATGATTCCGCTGATTTCCGAAAGAGCCACCACTACATAAGGGGAAGCAGCGTTGAGCTTCTCAGAGGAGGCGAGGACGATCGTCTCTGCTGCTGCCTGACTGAGCGCTCGCTTTACCGCTGCTTCTTCGTAGTCGCCGGTGGTAAGGCCTGATTTCGGATGAACG
The DNA here is from genome assembly GCA_963745725.1 of uncultured Acidobacteriaceae bacterium. GTDB lineage: Bacteria > Acidobacteriota > Terriglobia > Terriglobales > Acidobacteriaceae > PALSA-350. The sequence continues at coordinate 499,072 of CAVUYJ010000007.1, read as the reverse complement.
CCGGTCACGCCCATGAAGTAGGTGTCAGCATGAATTTCGGCTATCGCCTGGATGGCTACGGCCCCCACGGCCACGACCGAGTGCTTGAACAGACGGCCTCCAATGAGAATGACCTCCACGTTGGGGTGGTTGAGAAGCTCGGTCGCGATCGTGGGGCTGTGGGTAACGATCGTCGCCTTCAGATCCAAGGGAATATGCCGGGCAACTTGCCGGGCGGTGGTCCCGCCATCCAGCATGACTACCTGTCCCGGCTGAATCAGCTTCGCTGCTGCTCGGCCGATGGCTACTTTGCCATCTGCGGTAATCAGCTCGCGTCCGGCAAAATCTACGATCGCCGGCGACGCGGGAAGAGCGCCGCCATGGACGCGTTGCAGCAGTCCTTCTTGTGCCATTTCTCTTAGATCGCGGCGGATCGTGTCTTCCGAAACGCCCATGTCCTGGCTTACTTCTTTTGCGATGACCTGACCTTGGAGTTTCAGGATCGAGAGAATCTGCTGCTTGCGGTGAGTGGTTAACATGCGGTTTCAGTAATAATACTTGACATTGCACGAAATTGCACGATATTGTCGGTTTCATGCTTGAACTTGTGCACGAAGTTTCCATGAAAGAACGGGTGCGGATCCAGAAGGTGGAAACGCTCTCAGACGATTGGTATGTGTTGAAAAAGACGACCTTCGATCTTCAGCGCAGCGACGGGACGTGGCAGCGGCAAAGCAGAGAAACCTACGATCGCGGCAATGGCGCGACGATCCTGCTTTACAACCTTGCGCGAAGAACTGTCGTGCTTACTCGACAATTTCGATTTCCGGCGTTTGTGAACGGTCATTCAGGGTTGCTGGTCGAGGCAGCGGCCGGACTGTTGGATGAGGCGACTCCCGAGGACCGAATCAAGGCGGAGGTTGAAGAGGAGACCGGCTACCGCGTCGATCAGGTTCGGAAAATCTTTGAGGCGTTTATGAGCCCGGGATCTGTCACTGAGAAGCTCCACTTCTTTGTCGCCGAGTATGACGGAAGCAGCAAGGTTACGTACGGTGGAGGCAATCGGATCGAGGGTGAAGATATCGAGGTGATCGAGCTTCCGATCGATGATGCGATCAAAGCAATCGAGAGCGGCGACATCGCGGATGGCAAGACCATCATGCTGTTGCAATATGCGTGCATGTACCTTTTCAACCGGGGCGACGTGCATGTCTGAGCGCTCGCTAATGATCTTGATTGCGGGGCCGTACCGGTCAGGGACCGGCGACGATCCTGAACGGATGGCCGACAACCTGCGCCGGCTGGAGTCCGTGGCGCTCCCGCTGTACCGTGCTGGGCACATTCCTCTGATCGGCGAATGGATTGCTCTGCCGTTGCTTCGCGAAGCAGGGTCGGTCCGCCCGGGGGACGCTGTCTATGAGGAGATTCTCTATCCCATCGCGCATCGGTTGCTCAGTCGATGTGACGGCGTTCTGCGGCTTCCAGGAGCTTCCAAAGGTGCCGATGAAGATGTGAGAGTCGCGAGGGAGCGGGGACTTATGGTGTTCGAGCGCCTTGCCGATGTTCCAGGATGTGAGTAGCCGGAATCTTGCGGCGCAGGGTAAATTTGCGGGATGGCGGTATCTGTCTTCATAGGCACGAGCGTCGACGGATTCATTGCGCGACCCAATGGCGAATTGGACTTCCTGCCAGCAGACGGAGGTGAACCCCACGGCTATGACGAATTCATGGCAAGCGTGGACGCCTTGGTCATCGGTCGCAAGACGTTCGAGACTGTTCTTGCTTTTCCAACCTGGCCATACGGCCGGAAGCGAGTGGTGGTCTTAAGTAGCCAGCCGGTGGATCTGTCTTCGATCGGCGAAGGGGTAGTGGAGCAGATGGCCGGGCTCCCGGCCGAGATCATTGCCAGGCTTGCTGCTACAGGGGCTAAGCACCTTTACATCGATGGCGGGATTACGATTCAGGGATTCCTGCGTGCAGGCCTCATTGATCGTCTCTACATTACCCGCGTGCCTGTACTCATCGGTGAGGGAATTCCTCTCTTCAGCACACTCCCGCACGATGTCCAGCTCCGTCACATAGCTACTCGGGCGTACCCGAGCGGTTTGGTTAAGAGCGAGTACGAGGTCGTTCCCGCGGCGCGATAGACAGGTTGGCAGTGAATCCAGGATCACTTCTCGATAACCTTTTTAGTCGTCCCTGCGGGACTTTTCCGTGGCGCATGCCAACCCAGGACTGCGTCCTGGGCTAAGTTCAGCCGTCCCTACGGGACTCGCGGTGCGAATCGTATGATCGGTAGGGATGGATATCGAGACCGGCGTCGCTTCCGAAGTCACGGAATTGGTCGCACGCTTGCGCCAGGGTGACGTACGCGCGCTGGCGCGGGCCGTGTCGCTGGTGGAGGACGACGCGCCGTCCGCCTGGCAGATTCTTTCGTGCTGCTTTGCTTATACCGGCTCCGCAATGCGTGTCGGCATCACCGGTTCTCCGGGCGCCGGCAAGAGCACTCTGGTCGACGGGCTCGCGCGCCGATACCGCGCGCACCAGCAGACGGTTGGGGTGGTCGCTGTCGATCCCACCAGCCCTTACACCGGCGGAGCCATCCTGGGCGATCGGATCCGCATGCGGGAACACGAAGCGGATCCCGGCTTCTACTTGCGTAGCATGGCCACCCGCGGCTCGCTGGGAGGCCTCGCCCGTGCTTCCGCGGATGTTGCGGTGGTGATCGAGGCCAGCGGCAAGCAGCGCGTGCTGATCGAAACTGTGGGTGTCGGGCAAGATGAAATCGACATCGTGCGCCTGGCCGACGTCACCGTCGTGGTGTTGGTACCGGGTATGGGCGACGACGTACAGAGCCTGAAGGCTGGCATTATGGAGATTGCGGATATTTTCGTGATCAACAAGAGTGATCGCGATGGCGCAGATCACGTAGAAAAAGAGGTGCGGGCCATGCAGTCGTTGGCGGCAGAACATGGAAGCTGGGTACCACCCGTGATCCGAACCATCGCCACCACGGGCACAGGCATCGAAGAATTGGAACAGGCAGTGGGCCAGTTCTGGTCGTGGCTGGCACAGGAAGGAAGACTGACGACCCGGCGGGAGATGCATTGGCGCGCCCGCGTCATCGAGATGGTGCGTCATGAACTGATGCGTGCACTGCGTGGACACGGTCTGAGCGATCAGGCACTGGCCAATATCAGCCAGCAGGTGGTGGCTGGAGAACGGAATCCCTACCAGCTTGTACCGCAGCTATTGGAACAATTAATCCGGCGTTAGGAGTGAACGATGGCAAATATCGACCACCTGGGCATTGCGGTGCGGAGTATCGAGCAGGCCCAGCGCCTCTATCAAGCTCTCGGCTTAAGTGTGCTGAAGGAGGAAGAAGAGGATGAAGGAGTGCGCAGCGTGATGATCCCCATGGGCGAGAGCCGCCTCCGGTTGCTGGAACCGCTGGACAAGACAACCTCCGTAGGCAAGTTCCTGGAGCAGCATGGGGAGGGCTTGCACCATGTTGCGCTGCACGTGGACGACATCTCGGGCGCGTTCGAAGAGATGAAGCAGGCGGGTTACCGTCTGCTCTCCGATGAAATCGAGATCGGCGCGGGCGGGCGCCTTCATTTTCTGGTCGACCCGTCGGCGGCGAACGGCGTGCTGCTCGAAATCTGCCAGGATCCTATTGCCGCAGTCTAAGGTCCCATGCTTCTATCCCTGAACACCTGTGGAAACACGGCCAGCGTGGCTCTTGGCTTGGCTGAGAAGAATACCGTCCGGATTGTCGCCACCGCTGAGCTTGCGGTGCGCACTTATTCGGCCCGGCTGATCCCCGAGATTGCCTCATTGCTCGAGAGTAAATATGCGACTCTGCGCGATGTTGAGGCGATCGTGGTGGTCAATGGGCCGGGAAGCTTCACCGGCATCCGGGTGGGTTTGAGCACTGCCAAAGGGCTGGCCGAAGGAGGAGGTATCCCCCTGATTGCCATCTCCCGTTTGGCGTTGCTGGCAAATGCGAGTGGACTGCCCCATGTGCTCGCTGCGATCGATGCCGGCCGCGGTGAGTATTACGTCGGTGAATACCGGAACGGCCATAAGGTAAGCGAGATGCTTCTGAATAGTGAAGACACAGTGGCGGTGGCGAAGCAGCCCGGGGCTGGAGTGCTGGTTTGCGATGAGAGCCGCGCCGATGATGTCTCCGCCAGCGCTTGTTCTGCTCTTGCCATCTGCGGGCCGGTTTACGTACAGCCACCCGACGCCGCCGAGGCGCTACGTTTCTCGTTGGGCCGGTTTCGGGCCCGCGATTTTGACGACCTTGAAACCCTGGACGCGAACTACCTCCGCCGCTCCGATGCTGAGGTTTTGCGCGCTGCCAGGGTGGGGGCGTGAATTTCGTGGTCCGCAATCTGTTGGCGCAGGATCTTGACGAGGTGCTGGTGCTCGCCGCCGATTCTTTGGAGGCTCCGCACTGGAACCGGCGGGACTACGAGCAGATCCTCCTCGCGCAGCCCTCGGACCCGCTGCTACGTTGCGGATTGGTCGCGGATAGCGGCGGCAAGGTTGCCGGGTTTGTCGTAGCCAGCTGGTTGCGCCACGAGGTCGTGGCCGAGGTCGAGGGCCTGTTTGTGGAGCTGGATTGCCGCCGCCGGGGCGTTGGGAGCGCTCTGATCACCGCATGCATGGCTTGGGCGGCCAAAGCCGGGGCATCGAAGGTCCGGCTGGAGGTGCGGGCCTCGAACACGGCCGCACACGCTCTTTATCGCCGCTATGGCTTTTCGGCCGCAGGGGTCCGGCGTGGGTACTACTCGGCCCCGGTGGAAGACGCACTGGTACTGCAAGCGCCATTGCTTCCCCTGACCCCGGTACCTCTATAATTCCCCAAGGGTTTGATCGAAAACATGGTCCGTGACGGATATTTTTATGGATTTGGGTTCATTGCCGCCGCCGTTCTGGTCTTTCTGGTAACCGGACATTGGGAGTGGGCGGTGGTGCCTGTTCTGCTGGCGTGCTTTTTTCTCTGGTTTTTTCGCGATCCCAAGCGTCCCGTGCCGGCCGAAGCGGGCCTGGTGGTTTCGCCGGCGGACGGAAAGATTACGGAGGTCGCCCGCATTCAGACGCCGGCAGGCGAGCGGATTCGCTTGAGCATCTTCCTCAGCGTCTTCGATGTTCATGTCAATCGTTCTCCGATTGCGGGAACCGTTCGTGAGGTTCGCTACCAGAAAGGCCAGCACCTGAATGCGCTCAGCCGGCACTGTGCGGAAAAAAACGAGCAGAATATCGTCACGGTGCAGGGCGACGAGTTCGATGTAACGTTTAGCCAGATTGCCGGGATACTTGCCCGCCGCATCGTTTTCCGCTTTAAGGTAGGCGATTTTGTGGAGCGCGGGGAGCGGGTGGGCTTGATCAAGTTCGGCTCCCGCGTGGACGTGATCTTGCCCGGGCATGCGCACGTGCGGGTAGCGCTTGGCCATCGAGTCAAGGGAGGCGCTTCCGTTTTGGCCGATATCCATCCGCCGCAGGACGAGCCGTCGCTGGATGTTCTGCAGGAGAGTTTTGCTTGAAGCGTGACGCCCTCAGATCGCCCGAGCGCAAGCGGAGAGGCCGCTTGCGCCGGGGTCTGTATATCCTCCCCTCGCTGTTCACTTCAGGCAACATCGCGGCCGGCTACTACGCCATTACCCAAAGCCTGCAGGGGTCGGTGCAGGAGCCGCGGCATTTCGACTACGCCGCGTTGGCCATCGGCTTCGCCATCCCTTTCGATGCGATCGATGGCCGCATCGCACGCATGACCAAGACCACCAGCGAATTCGGCAAAGAGCTCGACTCGCTGGCCGACGTCATCACTTTTGGCGTCGCTCCCAGCCTGCTGGCCTACACCTGGGGCTTTCAGGCTCTCCCTACAGCCATGAATCCTGCCTTGCGGCATTACATTGTGCAGTGGGGCGCGTTTGTGTGCTTTCTTTTTTTGCTATGCGGCGCCGGCCGCCTGGCGCGCTTTAACATCAGCGTGACTCCGGTACCCTCGAATCCCGGTCGTCCCGGCCGAAAATATTTCGTGGGCATGCCTATCCCCGCGGCTGCCGGAGTGCTTGCCGCGGTCGTCCACTTCTTTTTAGGAACGCCGGTTCCGAATTGGCGGGTGGCCATCATGTGGATGGTGCTGGTGTTACTCATCGGCCTGTTGATGGTCAGTACGTGGCGTTTCTGGAGTGGAAAAGAAATTGACCTCTCCGATCGTCATCCGTTTCAGCGCATCGTACTGATGGGACTGGCTATCTATGCTACGGTTGCTTTCTCTCAGTATGTTCTCCTCGCACTGGCCGCTGTTTATACGTTTTCCGGCATCTTCGCTCGCGCCGCTTACTCCTGGCAGCGCCGCCATCGCCGGATGGCGCCCCCTGAGGCAGTGGTGCTCAGCGAACCCCCTTCCCAACCGCCCGTGCATCAGTGAGCAGGCACTAGATCGATGACTCCCAGCTACCGTATTGCGATTGTGGGCGCCGCTTCCATTCGCGGCAAACAGCTTAGCGAAGCCCTTGCCGAGTCCAGTTTCGCCGCTGCAGAGTTCCTGCTGATGGACGATCAGGAGGCGCTAGGGCAATTGGAGGCGGTGGGCGATGAGATGACGTTTATCCAACCCATCGCAGCCGAGTCTTTTGAGCGTGTCGATTTCACCTTCTTCGCCGGGCCGCCTGAGCTAACCCTGCGGCACTGGCAAGCCGCGCAGCGGGCCGGTTCCAGCATCGTGGATCTTTCGAGCGGCCTGGAGGGACACCCTGGGGTATTAGTGTGCGCTCCGTGGGTGCAGGAGGCGATGGGAGAAACGGCCGTGGCCGGCTCGCCCAATCTGCACACCCCGGCGGTTGTTTCCGCCCACCCCGCAGCTCTGGTGCTCGCTCTGTTGCTGGAGCGCCTGCAGCAGGCAGGAGCCATTCGCCAGGTCTCCGCCACTGTACTGGAGCCGGCGTCGGAGTATGGTAAGGCCGCGTTGGACGAGCTGCATCAGCAAACGGTGACGCTGCTTTCCTTTCAAACGATCCCCACCAAGGTGTACGACGTCCAGGTTGCCTTCAACACCGTGGCTGCTTTTGGGGAGGCGGCAAAGGTCAACCTTTCGGACAGTGAAGCACGTGTCCGACGCCACTATGCGTTACTTTCCGGTGGGCGGCTTCCGCAGCTTTCGCTACAGATGATTCACGCGCCGGTCTTTCATGGTCATACGTTCTCGATCGCATTGGAATACGAGCGGCCGGTGACGTTGGAGCAGGTTGAGGCGACGCTTTCTGCTCCTCACCTTGAGGTGATCCTGGGCGATGCCGATGCGCCCGGCAACTTGAACTCCATTGGCGACGAGGATGTTTCGGTCAGAGTGCGTTTCGATGAGCCGGGAGTTTCGCAATCGCGACGGTTCTGGCTTTGGGCTTCTGCCGACAACCTTGAGCTCTCGGCGTTGAATGCAGTGGAGTGCGCCCAGGAGCTGCGCAAACTGAGGCCCCAGGGCACGGTTCAGTGAAATTCTTAGCAGGGTTCGCTTTACTGGCTCTCTGCTCATGTGTGCCGGTTTTGTCCCAGGCGAACGGCTCAACCGCCGATCATCGACGAGCGAGTCGGGTAGGGGTTGGGAAGACCGCAGATCTCTCCGCTGCGCTCCGGCGGCACGGCGGGACAGGCGAGATGACAATTTTGTTTGAGGGTAAAATTACTCGTTTCCAGGATAGGTCCGCGGAACTGCAGATCCCTCGGCTTCGCTTGATTGACAAAAGGAAGGGGCAGCGGTCCCATAGAGGTGGTTGCTGGACCGAGGTGTTTTTCTTACTACCTGCAGGGTCTGTGTTCCACCACGCAACTGCTTTCTTTGGGGCCGTCGCCCTTTCCTTTTGTCATCCCGAGCGAAGCCGAGCGATCTGCAGTTCCACGGTCCCTTCGGGAAAAAACGGAACTAACCCCTCAAACGAATTGTCATCTCGCCTGCCCCGGCGTGCCGTGGGATCGGAGCGCAGCGGAGTGGAGAGATCTGCGGTCTTCTCGACGCTACGTTCGTCTTTCGCGAAAAAAGGAGCGTAGCAACTCACCGCTTTCCTCCGCGAGCTCTCCGCTGGTCACTTCCATTTGATGGTTAAGCTGAGGGTGGTTCAACACCTGCAGGACGGAGCCGACCGCACCTGCTTTGGGGTCGGCAGCAGCATAGACAAGCCGGCTGACCCTGGCGTGGATCATGGCTCCGGCACACATGGCACAGGGTTCCAGAGTCACAAAAATCTCGCAGCCTGAAAGCCGATAGTTGCCCAGGGCGCTGGCCGCTCCACGGAGCGCGACGATCTCGGCGTGGGCGGTGGGATCGAGGTCGCGCAGAACTCTATTCTGGCCTCGGCCCACGACCACTCCATTTGCGATCACGATCGCGCCCACCGGGACTTCGCCGGCCATCGCTGCGGCGCGAGCCTCATCGAGCGCGAGTGTGAGTGCTTCCGCATCCGTCATGGCCTAGGTGCCTGCGGGCTGCTGCTGCGTCATGCAGTGTAGCGTTCCCAAACCCCAGACCAGATCACCGCTGTGGATGCCCACCACCTTGCGATCAGGAAAGACATCGGCGAGGAGGTTCAACGCCTTACGATCATTGGCGTCGTTGAAGGTTGGCACCAGGACCAGTCCGTTCGCGATGTAGAAATTGGCGTAGCTCGCGGGCAACCTCTGACCCTGAAACACAACCGGAGAGGGCATGGGCAGCTCGACAATCGTATAAGGCCGGCGTTGCGGATCGCGGGCTGCACGCAACCGGTCCAGATTCTCCGCCAGAGGCAGATGGTTGTCGTCGGCTGTATTTGGCTCCGTGACAGTGACGATGGTGTTGGGATTCACGAATCGGGTGATGTCATCTACGTGCCCGTGGGTGTCGTCGCCGGCAATGCCGCGGTCCATCCACAACACCTGGTCGATGCCGAGATAGTCGTGGAAGACGCGCTCGAGGTCTTCGCGGCTGAGGCCGGGATTGCGCTGCTGCACCGGGCTGAGCAGGCATTCTTCGGTGGTGATCAGAGTGCCCTGGCCGTTGACGTCGATACTCCCGCCTTCGAGGACTACCCGGTGCGCAGCCACTTCCGGAGTCCAATTGGGCAGGTGCAGCAGCTCGCTCGCCTTCAACGGAAGCTGATCGTCCAGCTGCCAGTCTTCGTACTTTGCCCACGCATTGAAGCGCCAGTTGGTGATGGCAACAGGGTTTTCGTGCGACCCGCTTCGGGTGATGAAGATGGGGCCGGAGTCGCGCATCCAGATCCGGTTCGTCGGCCACTGGTGAAAATGCACGCGATCCAGCTGTGCACCGGTTCGCGTCAGCATGCCTCGCGCACGCTGCTCAGCGGTGCCGTTCTCGACCAGCAGGTGCACGTCTTCCACGCCGGAGAGATGGCGGATGATGTCGCAATATACCCACGGAATGGGGTGAAACCTGCCGGGCCAGTCCTCCGCATTGTGGGGCCATGCCAGCCAGGTGGCGGCATGCGCGCTCCCACTCCGCCGGCATGCGATAGCCCAGGCTGCGTGGCGTTACGGATTCACTTGCCATCGTCGAGAAAGCGAGCCGTGATCGGGGGGTAGAAGTCGATGCGCCGGTCACGCAGGAAGGGCCAGTTGCGGCGCGTATCTTCGAGGTTCTTCAGGTCCACTTCCTCGATGAGGATGGCTTCCTCGTGATGGGGAGCCTGAGCCAGGACGCGGCCAAAGGGATCGGCGATAAACGAGCCGCCCCAGAACTCGAGTCCGACGCCGGGGGCGCGGTTGCCGCGGACGTCTCCATTCTCGTGGCCCACACGGTTGACCGAGGCGACGTAGACGCCGTTGGCGATGGCGTGGGAGCGCTGGATGGTCTGCCACGCGTCATACTGGGCCGAGCCGAAGCGCTCTTTTTCCGCTGGATGCCAGCCGATGGCGGTGGGATAAAAGAGCAGGTTAGCTCCACGCAGGGCGGTGATGCGGGCCGCTTCCGGATACCACTGGTCCCAACAGATCAGCGTGCCTACTTGTCCCACCGATGTATCGAAGGCCTTGAAGCCCAGGTCGCCGGGCGTGAAGTAGAACTTCTCGTAGTAGAGCGGGTCGTCGGGGATGTGCATCTTGCGATAGATACCGCCCAGCGATCCGTCGTTCTGCAGTAACGCAACGGTATTGTGATAGAGACCGGCGGCGCGGCGCTCGAAGAGGGAAGCGACCACCACCACTTTTTCCTCTCGCGCCACGGCCGAAAGCCGCTCCGTGGAAGGGCCCGGTATGGGCTCGGCGAGGTCGAAGAGTTCTGCATCTTCCCGCTGGCAGAAATACTGGGCGCCGAAGAGCTCGGGAAGGCACACGATGTTTGCCCCGCCGCGCGCGGCTTCGCGCACCCGGTCGGCAGCTTTATCAAGGTTGGCATCGGGGTCCGGTGAACAGGACATTTGTACCAACCCAACGCGATAGTTTGTTTTGCTAGTCATTCTTTTACTCGAATATAAGGATTGCCGCGGCAATCACTGTGGTCCAAAGCGCTCGCTTGTCGCCAATCGCCGACTGCGTGATGTTAGTGGTGCGGACGATCTTGTTGGAGATGCGATAGATCTCCTTTTTTTCGTCCCAGCTTTTATCAGGATCGAATTCGACGTTGAGCGTAGTGGCGAGCATCTCCGCGGCCAACTCCTCCGCATACTCGCCGGCCTGATCTTCGGCCTCGCCGAAGCTGTGGTGCTCGCTCAGGTAACCGTAGGTGTTGCGATCTGTCGGGATTGCGACGCCGATACTCGAAACCACCAGGCGGTGCGGCTCCCGGGTGGAGTTTTCTGCCACCACGGCGAACACTACCTCGCCCGGCGAGAGATATTTCAGTCCTTCTTTGCGGGTAACGAGTTTGCACTGCGGTGGAAAGATGGAAGAGACTCGCACCAGGTTTTGCGCGGCTATGCCGGCGTCGCGAAGAGCCAGCTCGAAAGATGTTAACCGCTCCTTGTGCTTCCCCACGCCCTTAGTCAAAAACAGGCGCTTCGGGACCATGTTTTTGCCCAATGCAGAATCCTCCCAGACGAACCTAACACAAACAGTATGAATGGATGCGGAACGGCCCCTCGATGATGGAAAAAGATGCACAATAGCATGGAGATGGCTTACCCGATCAAGGTGGAATATGCGGAAGCCCGCAGGATGCGCGAGCGCAACACGGTGCGATACCGCCTGGCTCACTTGCCGATTTGGATCTGGGTGTTTTTTCTTGCGCCCGGACCATGGACGTTCGACCTGTTTGCGCACGGCGGCAGCGGTAACAACCTGGCTTGGCTCTTGCTGGTGATCGTGGGAACGGGAATCGCCGGGTATTTTGGGCAGCTGCCTGGAGTTGAGCCGCGGCCTTACATTCTTCGCTTTACTGAGGACAAACCGAATCCCCTGTACCGCAAGATTTGCTACACCTTTGCCTGGAACGCAGTCATCACGTTCGTGTTGCTGAACCTGGCTGGGCTGGTGATTGCGGCCGTGAGCGGCAGGTGGGTGATGAAGCAGATTTATCTTCAGGCCTATTTTCCGCTGTGCGCCGTGGTGCTGCTGCTCGGACTTTTGGGGCTGCTCCCTCGTGTTGGGCGCTCCACCAAGGGCGAGGGAATCGAACGGCGCTATTTCTACGGGGCAGTGTGGGCCGCGGTGATTTCCCAGACGCTTTTGCTGGTGCTGTGGAAGACTCTGCCCAGGTCAGCGGCGACCAACCAGATCAAGCTGGCAGTGTTTGTGCTGAGCTTGTGTGCGGTGGGCGCGGCGGCTGCTTTTGGGATGCTTCCGCGCACGCGGCCTATCGTTCCAGGACAACTGATGGTGGCGGACTAGAACCCACTTCCGCGGAAAAGTCTTCGGGAACTGGACGGGCACCCGTCCCTTTCCTATGCAGTCGTTAGGCGGGGGTAGCGGTTCGCTTTGGCTTGCGGGAGAGGGCGTAGAGCATTGCCAGTAGCATGAAGAGCGAACCCATGGCAGCCAGGCCCATCACACGGAGGATCGACACTGTGTACTTGCCGGCTGAGGGACTGTAGTTGCAGCAATAGAGCAGGATCAGGTCGCTGACCGAGCCAATATGGTGAGTGCTGGCCTGGATGACTGCCAAGCGCACATCACGCGGCTGGTAATCGATGCCGAAAAGATACTTCGACATGCGGCCATCGGGCGTGGCGATCATGATCACGCTGGAGTGGGCAAACTGGTCCATCTTTCCATCCGGCCCGGGCACCCGCACATAGTTGAAGCCGGTGGCTGAGGCAAGATCGGTGATCGAGGCCTGCTGGCCAGTGAGAAAATGCACGCTGGACCCGGCGTTGGGGGTTCCGAGCGACTCCAGGAAGTGGGTTTTTTCCGCTGCTCCGTCGGCAGGCGTATCCATGGGATCGATGCTGGTGACTACGATGTCGTAGTCCTTGCCCGGAGTGAAGCCCACCTGGCGGAGGGTTCTGGCCATGCCACTGAGGACCTGGGGGCAGAGCATCTTGCACTTGTAGTAGACCAGCGCCATCACCACCGGACGACGCTCAAAATAAGTGCCAAGGGACACATTGGCGCCAGTGGAATCGACAAACCGATCGTTGAGGGGAAGTTGATTACCGAGGTTCTGGCTGATGCCGGCCTTTTTGAGGAAGGCGGGGGTCGATTGCGCCGCCGTTCCCACGGGTTTATCCGCAGAATACTGCTGTGCCCAGGCGGGCACGACGACCGAAAGAACGAGAACCGCAGCAATACCGGGCAGGGACCTGAAACTCATACCTATAGACTACTCCGATTGCCACTCCAATTCGCATGGTGATAGCCTGAACATTCGTCGCGCTACCACTTATCCGCTCTCGGAGATACGCATCCATGCAGAAAAGCTACAACGGTCTTTCCTTGCCCACGGGGGGCGAGGCGATTCAATATGCCGATGGAAAATACCAGATTCCTGACCATCCCATCATCCCTTTTATCGAAGGCGACGGCACCGGGCGCGATATTTGGCGTGCCTCGCAGCGGGTCTTTGATGCCGCGGTGGAAAAGGCCTACGGCGGCCGCAGGTCGGTGAAGTGGTTTGAAATCTACGCAGGCGAGAAGGCCTATCAGCAGTTCAGCACCTGGCTGCCTGACGACTCTGTGAGCGCAGCGCGCGATTTGCGGATCTCGATCAAGGGACCGCTGACCACTCCCGTGGGTGGTGGCATCCGGTCGCTGAATGTCGCTTTACGGCAGATCCTTGACCTGTATTCGTGCATCCGGCCGGTCAAGTATTACCAAGGTGTGCCGAGCCCGGTGAAGCACCCCGAGAAGCTCGATGTGGTGATCTTCCGCGAGAACACAGAAGACGTGTACGCGGGCATCGAGTTCAAGCAGGGCTCGCCGGAAGTCAAGAAATTGATCGACTTCCTCAACAACGACATGCTCAAGGGCGGCAAGAAGAAGATTCGCGAGGACTCGGGCATTGGGATCAAGCCGATCTCGATCACCGGGACCAAGCGGTTGGTGCGGTACGCGATCAAGTACGCACTCGAGAATGGACGGAAATCCGTCACCCTGGTGCACAAGGGAAACATTCAGAAATTCACCGAGGGCGCCTTCCGCGAGTGGGGTTACGAGGTAGCCACCGAGGAGTTCCGCCAGCAGACGGTGACTGAGATGGAGAGCTGGATCCTGGGCAACCTGGAAGCCAACCCGAAGTTGACGGTGGAAGAGAACGCCGCGCTGATCGAACCAGGGATCGCTTTCGGGTCTGACGATTTCCGGGCGGAAATGTACAAGAACGTGAAGGGTGTGATCGATTCCATTGGCAAGACGCACGGCAACGGACAATGGAAGAAGAAGCTGCTCATCAATGACCGAATTGCCGATTCCATCTTTCAGCAAGTCATCATTCGGCCGGATGAATACAGCGTCCTGGCCTGCCCGAATCTGAATGGCGACTACATTTCCGACGCTTGCGCGGCCCAGGTGGGTGGATTGGGCATCGCTCCTGGAGCCAACGTTGGCGACGGCTATGCAGTATTCGAGGCCACTCACGGTACGGCGCCCAAATATGCCGACAAAGACGTCATCAATCCCGGGTCAGTGATGCTCTCGGGCGTGATGCTGTTTGACTTTCTGGGCTGGAAAGAGGCGGCTAAGCTGATCGAGAACTCGCTCGAGAAGACCATCCTGCAGAAGTACGTAACCTACGACTTTGAACGGCAGATGCCCGGAGCCACCAAGGCGAAGACCAGTGAATTTGCCACCCGAATGATCGAAAACATGGGTTAGGAGAAATATGCGAAAGAAAGTAACCATCGTAGGAGCAGGGAATGTAGGCGCGACCGCGGCGCACTGGATCGCAGCCAAGGAACTGGCCGACATTGTGCTGGTGGACGTGGTGGAGGGCGTGCCGCAGGGCAAAGGCCTCGACTTGCTGGAAGCGCTGCCGATCGAAAAACGTGACGTCCACGTGATCGGGACCAACGATTACGCCGACACCACAAACTCCGACATTGTGGTCATCACCGCAGGGATTCCGCGCAAGCCGGGTATGAGCCGAGATGACTTGCTGCACACCAATTACAAGATCATGTCGGAAGTGGTGGGCAAGGTAGTCGCTGCTTCACCCAACGCCATCCTGATTATCGTTTCCAACCCGCTCGACGCGATGGCGCAAGCGGCGTACAAGCTGGCGAAGTTCAACCGGGAGCGGGTGATTGGCATGGCGGGAATCCTCGATTCCGCCCGCTTTCGCTCGTTCATTGCGGAAGAGCTGAAGGTGTCAGTCGAGAATGTAACTGCATTTGTGCTCGGTGGCCATGGAGATACGATGGTTCCTCTACCGCGGTATTCGACGGTTGCCGGCATTCCGATTACCGAGCTGATGGATGCGGCCACGGTCGACCGCCTGGTGCAAAGGACGCGCGACGGCGGGGCTGAGATTGTAAAGCACCTTAAGACAGGCAGCGCTTACTATGCTCCATCCGCGGCGGCCACGGAGATGGTCGAGGCGATCCTGAAAGATAAGAAGAAAATCGTTCCCTGCGCTGCTTATCTGGAAGGTGAGTACGGCATTCATGGGCTGTATGTGGGCGTTCCCTGCAAGTTGGGCGAGCGAGGATTGGAACAGATCATCGAAATCAAGCTCACCAAGGAAGAAGCTGCTGCGCTCAAGAAGAGTGCCGATGCAGTGAAAGAGCTGTGCGCTGTCATTGGGGTTTGAACCGTGAAAGAACGCGTCCGCCAGGTCGTGACTGCCAACGTTGCTGATGCCAGAGCAGTCCTGCAGCAGTTGTTGGAACTGGAAGGACAAATAGAGGCAGCCTCCGCGATCATTGCGGAGGCTTTGCTTTCTGGGCATAAGTTGCTGGCATGCGGGAATGGCGGCAGCGCGGCGGATGCTTCCCATCTGACAACCGAGTTTGTCGTTCGCTTCGATCGTGAACGCCGGGCGTACCCGGCGATTTCATTGGCCTCCCACGGTGGCGATTTAACGGCTATCGGAAATGATTATTCCTTTGCCGATCTATTTGCCAGACAGGTGCAGGCGTATGGCCAGCCCGGCGACGCGCTGGCGGTGTTCACCACCAGCGGCAACAGTGAGAATATCTTTCGCGCACTGGTGGCCGCGAAGGATCTTAAGCTAAAGACGATTGCATTCCTGGGACGCGATGGCGGGGAGTGCGCAGGGATGGCTGATGTTGAGTTGTTGGTTGGGGGCAAGACAACGGCGCGCATCCAGGAAGGACATAAGTTTCTGCTACACACCATCTGCGAGCTGGTTGATGAGCAGCTTGCGGAGGTGGGGTAGCTGAGGGGAAATCACAGATTTCCCATTACGCTAGGACTTAGCGTTTTCAGGACAGGTTCGCTGAACCGCAGATCCCTCGGCTTCGCTCGGGATGACAAATAGGAGAAGGTCGTTATAAAGAGAGGGTGGTTGCTGAAGGAGGGGCAGTGGCTAAGGGTTCCCGCCCTAACATCGGACCTGTCTCTTCGCAACGGTCCTTTCGCTACAACAACCCTCTCCTATTTGTCATCCCGAGCGAAGCCGAGGGATCTGCAGTTCCGCGGACCCTTCCTGGATATGTGCCTTCGCATCCGTCCAGTGACCTGGGACGGTGGTGGACCAAGTTTCGGCTATCTTTGCTGAAATACGAGCTACCGCGAAGCTTACCCCTTTTAGATTGCGTTCCCGCGGTACCCCGGGAATATCGCGAGGGTAGGGCGGGGCGGTGTACACGGGCTTTCCGTAGCGATGGCAGACCTGGTATTGCTCTCCTTCCATCACTCCGATGACTCCTGCCAGCGATCCCGGCAGCGCAGGATCGCCACCCATCTCGAGGGCAGAGACGATCACTGCTCCGGCTACGTGGGTTCTTTCGACAGCTTCTTCGAACGCGCTCCGATACTCCGGATTGAGTGTTCCCAGACTGAGATTGATGACCTGAATATCGTGATCGAGGCACCAGTCGATGGCGCGGATGACAGCACGGAGGCTGGTGGCCAGTTTGCCATCGAAGATCTTGACGGCAACCAGATCCGCATCCGGACTCAGATGATGAATGATCGCCGCGACGGCCGTACCGTGACCAAGGTTATCTTCGTAGCCGCCGATCGGACCATCCGCGCCGATGGTAATGCCATCGACGATCTTGCCCACATGGGGATGTGTGCAGCAGACGCCGCTATCCAGAACACCGATGCGTACTGGCTGGTTCATCTTACGCAGACTTCTTAAGCGGCATCACGACCAGGTTCGACGTGGTGTCTCCTTCGAGATTGATCGTCTGCAGCAGCTGCAGTGTCTTGGCGTCGTATAGCTCGATTTCAAAGCCTGCGTTATAGATCATGAGTTTCGATCCATCCGCGGTCATGCCGAAGGCAAGACGGGTCCGGCCGAGGAACTGACGCCGGTTGATGATCTTCTTGGTCTTCATGTCAAAGACCCAAAATTCAGTGACCCGATCGCCATGGGTTCCATACACCGAGACCGTGTAGCCCAACTTCCTATCAGGCGTGAGCATCAGCGGCTCCATCTCCTCCTCTGCGGGTCCCACTGGGGTCAGATCGTAGGTCATGCTGGACAGGTCGAGCTCGGCGATCCCAAAGACGCGGCGATGCACGTAAGGATCCGATGAATCGAAGATCCCGATAACCTTGCCCGAAGGTTCATTGGGATCATTCACCAACCCGGCGAAGGAGCCGTCGCTGGAGGGATCGGTCGGTTTCGCCAGCTCGATCTTCTTGACGAGTTTAAAGTCACTCGTGTTGAAGACCATGACGTTGTTGCGGAACAGGTACAGGAGCTTTCCATCGGGCGAAACCCTGATGGTGTTGCGGTAGCCCGCGGGTGGTGGCTCATCTTTCGGATAAGGTACGATGCGCGTGATCTTGCGCTCGGCGAGACTGACCTCGAGAATCTGCGGTGGATCGATCTGATAGTGGTCAATTTTCTTCACCACCGGCGTAGCAAACGTATAGATAGATTTTCCCGTCGGATCAACGGCAAAGCCGCCAATGCGATAGTTCGTGTCGGCAGTGTTCAGGGAGAACTTGTCCATCACCTTGCGAGTCGCGAGATCTATCGACACGATGGAGTTGTCTTTAAGCGTGGAGGCATACAGAGTCTTCTCATCCGGCGACAGCACTAGAGAACGCACGATATCCGTGGGGAGGTCGATCTTATCGACAATCTTTCCCTGGACCGAGTCCATCACCAGCACGGTATGGGGCCAGACTCCGAGGTACATCAATTGACTGCCCGCTGGTGCGGCAAAGCTGGTTGCGGCCCAGAGCGAAAGGCCCACAAAGGCGAAGATGGCGCGCATGAAGTTCCTCCAAATTCAGGAGATCAAGGTTCAGCGGATCACGGGAAGACGATGTCGACGTTGCGCCAGTCTTTGGTCGCGGAAGCGCACTTGCTGGTCCAGTCCGGAGAGTTGTTGAGGTGATCGGGAACCTGCGCCGGCCAGAAGCAGGTCGCATAGCAATCGTAGATATCGCGTTCCACCGGCTGGCATAGCCCTGCTGTACCGCCGGCGGAGTCGACCTCCCACCCGGGCGAGAAAATAATGGTGCATCCCATCGGGACGTGGACTTTCGGCGCGGCCCCGCCAGGGGCCTGCAGGGCAACGATGTCTTCCTTCAAGGCCTCTGCGTTGCTCTCGATGCGATGCGCCTTCTGGTTGACGGCTCGAAGATGTTTCATGAAGCCTTCCTTTCGGAGAAATGGTCGAGAAACGAGGGATTCTGCGCTGCGATCGCTCCGTATACCTGCAGGCACTTATCAGTCCAACCACGGATCCAATCGCAATAGTGGAGATTGGCATGGCCGGTATCGCCATAGCGGACGAACGCCTCGTGATGGCATCCGCCGGCGCAAAGCGGTCGCGCCCAGCACTCATGGCAGTCGTACTTGGTATCGATATTTCCTCGAGTCAGAAAATCATTTTGTTTTTCACGGTCGATGCCGGTAGTCACGTTACCCAGGACATGCTGATCGGAATCGACAAAGCGGTGGCAGGGCGCGATGTCCCCTGACGGGCCAACGCCAACCATCCCCAGGCCGGCGCCGCAGGGAAGCGATTTGTTTACCCCCTGGTGCAGCTCCGAAAGCGTGTCGCTCACATTGGAGAAACCGTGGTGTTCGCCTCGCAATGCAAATTCCAGGTACTCATCGGCGAGCTCATTGAATTGCTCCAGAACGCTGTCCATTCCCGGCTCGTTGATGGAGTAGAGGCGATTGGGCGAAGTGGTCACCGGCGCAAACCCAACCTCGTAGAAACCGAGCTCGTGCTTCAGGTGCTGATAAATCTTCTTAACGTCCATGGCTCCCGAGGTCATGGTGACCCGGGCGGCAATGGGACGCGTCCGATGATTGGCCAGCAGGTTCTGCACTTTGGGCTTGATGATGTCGTAGCTGCCCCGGCCGTTGGAGAAGACGCGGAACTTGTCCTGCATCTCTTTGGGCCCATCCATGCTGACGGTAACGCCAATGGCATTCTCTGCCAGGTACTCGATGATGGTGGGCGTAAGCAGCGTTGCGTTGGTCGTCAGACTGAAGTCGATTTTGACCTTCAGTTCCTCAGCCCGGGTTCGCGCATAGGCCACTACGTGCTTAAGCAGGGGAAAGTTCATCAGCGTTTCCCCGCCGAAGAAAGTAATGTGGACGCTTTTTCTTCCCTGTGACTCGGCAAAGAGATAGTCGACAGAGCTTTTCGCTGTCTCCCACTCCATGAACTTCGGCTTGCCCTCAGGAGTCGCCACCTTGTCCTCGCCGAACTCGTAACAGTACTGGCAGGACAGGTTGCACTGGTTGGTCACGTTCAACACGATGGTCTGCAGGGGAAAGGCATCCGGCAGCGGTTCGGACTTTGCGTACTCCTTTTGCCCGTTGCGAATCGCTTTTACTTCCCGTAGCTCGTTGAGGCATTCCTCGACATCGTTCGCGGAGTAGCCATCGCTGCAGAGGCGCCCGATAAGATCTTCGCTGCTGAGAGGCGTCTGATCGAGCTGCTCCAGGATCTCGGAAGTCATCCCATCCAGCGCGACAATGCCTCCGCTGGGGACGAGATAAAGAAAGTCCTGGCCCCCGCCATGGAATTTGTGGAATTCGCCGAGCGAGTACGTCGTCACTGTGCTACCTCCGGCTGATCCCAGGACACGTATTGCGGCACCGCGACCACGAGGTAACTTCTCCCCTTGAGAGCCTCATAGGATGCGGTGATCCAAACGTCTCCGTAGTTGTTGCGCATCGATTTTCGCTTCGGATCAGGGCCATCCGATGCAGGCGTGAACAGCCCGGTTTTCGCGTCGATAGCGCCCACAAAATCTGTGTCGTCGTCGCCGTAAGAGGCGACAAACTCCTCCATCTTGTAGGTCGCAGGGACAGGCCCGAGATTGATATCGTCGTCGGTGTTGGGTTTGCCGTCGGGGCCGTTGCTAAAGGCCAGGGTTTCAAATTGGACATACCCTTTGGGATGCGGCGCCCCGCCTAGGTGCGCGATCGACGTGGTCGGCGTTACCTTTAGGAAGTCGATGTGATGGTAAACGGCGTAGGCGGCAGGAAGGGTCGCATTCTTCACCATGATCAGACGATTTCCCGGAGTGGCGTCCGCGCTTACACTAGCGCTCACGGTCACGAAGCCAGGCTGTTGGTCAATGATCTTGGTTACCTTGACCCCAGGCCCAAGATCCACATCGTTCGTGGTTAGGTTGGTGGGCAAGGCATCTCCGTAGATGCTCATGGTTGCGTCGCTGGTGCCGGCTTTCAACGAAGGCTTATCGATACCGATGAGCATGGGCGCGGAGGTGGCGCGCCGCATGGTGACGTCCATCCCAAACTCTGAATACTCGCCCCAGAACCAGCGCCCAGTCAGTTCATTCTGATCTTTGGACAGCGCCATTACTTCGCGCACAGTCTGCGGGGTTTCAGGTGTCGTCGTTCCGCCGGGCTCCACTGTCGATCGTCCGCGCCACGAATATCCCGTGTACACCAGAGCTTTCCCTGACGTGGCCATCACGGAACTCCCCTCGTTGCACGTGATTTTCGTCTTGGTGGTGAAGGCATCTCCCGAGGCGTTCGGCTCGATGGTCATTTCTCCGAAGAAGCGGCCTTTGCCTGGCTCATTGCCCGAGATCAACCAGCGGCCGCCGAGTTTGGGAGCCTGCATGGAGGCTTGCCACTCTGCCCATTCGGTGGTGTGGAGCGGTGAGCTCTTGACGATATAGTCGAGTGCCTGCTCCGCAGGCGTTGGGCCCTTGGGCGGCCCGGCGTCTCCGCGATCGTGAGGATGATCGAAGGCGGTGAACCGCACCGAGGGAAAGAAAGCGACGTGCATGTTCTCAAGGTATTGCCAGTCCGACGCTGTCCGGTGCCAGGAGAGCGGTTTGGCTAAGGCGTGGCAGGCGGCGCAGGCATGCGCTACCTCGGGACTGGGGATTTTTTCGTCGATGATGCGATGCTCGGTGAAGTACGCGATCTTCGCGTTTTCTTCAGGGGCCAGGCCGTGATAGTCGCTCAGGTAGCGGAGGATACTGCGGGCTTCTTCCGGCGACAGTTGCAGCCCGTTCAGCCGGATCATGCGCTTGATCGCCTCTTCCCATCCTTCGGGCGTGGTCCGGATGTAGGAGATGCGGGTCATGTTCCCCTTGGCATCGGGAGCATGGCAGCCGCCGCACTTGCTCAAGGTGAGCTGGTCTTTGACTGGGAAACCGGCTTCATCGGGGCTGTTTGCGGGTGTGGAAGCTTTTACCTCGGGAGTCGATGCTGCTTTTTGCGAGATTGCAGGCAGGCAGCAGAAGGAGGCAAACAGGAGCGCTCCGAGAACACGACAAGCCATCGATTCAATTCCTCCAGACGCACGCATTCCACCTGCTCAAATAACCGGGGAGTGTTCTGGCCCAAGAAGCGGTGTTGTGTTCTTCGACTTGGAAGAGGATGTTGGCTGCGGTAACGAATGAAATCGTATCAGTCGATGGTCGAACGGTTTGCTTGTCGTGTCAAGCTTTTTTGCGGATGGGTGAAAGGTAGGGAGTCTGAGGGTTAGATCCGTGGCCCACCCGAGTGTTGTTGGTTGTTGAAAGTTGAACTGGAAAACGAGGATCTTTCTCTTCGGATTCTCCGTGCGAATGAATCCCGGGTGCCCCATATCTCGCTCGTTTCTCGCGAGATATGGGATACCACGAACCTTGACCTTAGACCCGTTCGATGACCACGGATTCCAGGGTCACCTGCTTGTTCGGCTTGTCCTGTGAGTTGCGCGGCACCTTGGAGATTTTCTCCACCACATCGTAGCCTTCGACGACTTCGCCGAAGACAGTGTGCTTACCCGTGAGCCATTGGGTCGGCGCAACGGTGATAAAGAACTGTGACCCGTTGGTGTTGGGACCAGCGTTGGCCATCGCCAGCTTACCCGGCGCATTCAGGCTGTGGGGTGAGCCCTTGGTCTCATCCGCAAATTTATAACCCGGACCGCCCATACCGTTACCTGCCGGATCCCCGCCCTGAATCATGAAGTCGGGAATGACGCGGTGAAAAATGGTGCCGTCATAAAGCTTGTTGGTGCTCTTCTTGTTGCCGACGGGGTGTGTCCACTCTCGTTTTCCCTCGGCGAGCTCGACGAAGTTCTTTACCGTGTTAGGCGCGTCTTTTTCAAAGAGGCGGCAGACGATCGTACCTTCACTGGTGTTGAAGATGGCATAGGTTCCGGATTCACGGGACATTCAAGAACTCCTGGTGTTTTCAGTTTTAGTTGGGAATGGGTGGCGCAGCAGGGGCGGTTGGAGGTGCGGCTGCAGGCGCCGGAGGAGCAGGGGGCGGAGGTGGCAACTGCTGGCCCGGTTGCACGATCGTGACTTTGTTGAGAACGACCGGTTCGACCGGCTTGTCCTCCGCATCCCGCTGCACGCGGGCAATCGAAGAGACAATCGACAAACTCGGCTGGTCGCACTGGCCAAAGATGGTGTGCTTCTGGTTCAGGTGGGTGGTCGGCACTTCGGTGATGAAAAATTGCGATCCGTTGGTGCCGGGTCCGGAGTTGGCCATCGCCATGCGTCCGGGTACATCGAAGTTCAGGTTGGGATCGAACTCGTCGGCGAACATATATCCCGGATCCCCGGTCCCGGTGCCCGTTGGATCGCCACCCTGAATCATGAATTCAGGAATGACGCGATGAAAGGTAGTCCCGTCGTAGAAGGGCTTGTTCTTCATCTTCTTCTTGCTGACGGGGTCGGTCCACGGCTTGGTTCCTTGGGCCAGCTGAACAAAGTTGGCCACCGTAAGCGGCGCCTCTTTGTCAAAGAGCTTGCAGGTGATGCGGCCCATGCTGGTATCGAGGACCGCCGTAGGCCCGGTGGGCTCGATGGTTGGTGGGACCTGGCTGGTGGGCATATCCGGCAGCTCGGCGGGAGGAGTCTGCGCGGGCGGCGTTTGAGCCGGGGGTGTCTGCGGTGGAGTGGACTGCTGAGCAATGGCGAATACAGTCGAAAAGAGAAACAAAACTGCGAAACGACGACAGGGTCTCATGGATGGTTCCCAACTCAGACTAATACAGCCGTAGGAGAATTGCTCGCCCCGCCTACTTCTTGTCGAAGGGCTGCTTTTCGCTGATCCGCGGGCGGCTCTGGGATTGCAACTGCCGGGAAACCTCCTGCACCTTTTCGAAAACCCGCAGGAAGTTGCCGCCGAGAATCTTGTTCATGTCCTCAGCGCTGTAGCCACGCGCCATCAGCGCCTGGGTAATCTTGGGCAGGTCCGCGGCGGAATCCATGCCCTCGGGGCTCGAAGGAATGCCATCGAAATCCGAGCCAAGTCCCACGTGGTCGATACCGGCAATCTTGGCGATGTGGTCGATGTGATCGATCAGCACGCTGAGCGGAGGGCGGGGTATTTTCGCCGTGTAGCTCTTGCTGATTTCCTCCGCTAGCTCGTTGGGTACCGGCTTGCCTTCGGCCTGAAGTTTTGCTTTCGCGTCCGCAACCGCCTGGTCGATGGCGGGTTGCATGGCTTGCGCCGCCTTGCGGTAGTCTTCGCTCAAAAAGCTGGAGTAGAAATTCACCATTACCACGCCGCCGTACTGGCCGACGGCACGCAGCATGTTGTCATCCATGTTGCGCGGCGCATTGCAGAGGGCGCGTGCCGAGGAGTGCGAGGCGATCACAGGAGCGCGGCTGATGATCAGCGTGCGATAGAAGGTTTTGTCGGACACGTGGGAAATATCCACCATCATGCCCAGGCGATTCATCTCATACACTACGTCTTTGCCGAAGTCGCTCAGACCGTCTTTGGTATGCGGAACCTTGGGATCGTCAATATCTCCAGACGAATCCGCCCAACCGTTGGAGTTGCTCCATGTGAGCGTCATATAGCGCACGCCGAGCCGGTAGTAGTCGCGCAGCAGGCCCAGGCTGTTTTCGATGGAATGGCCGCCCTCGATGCCCATCAGCGCCGCCAGCTTGTGCTCGCGATGGGCAGCCATAATGTCTTCCGGGGAAAAGGCCATACGCATCTGCTGGGGATGTTTGGCGGCTTGTTGGTAGACCGCGTCGATCAGTTCCAGCGTGCGCCGAGCTTCATGCCCGTTTGGATAAGCGACTGGGTCCACCCAGATGGAGAAGAATTCCGCTCCCAAGTTGCCTTTACGTGCGGACTCGAAGTTGACGTAGCCGCCCTTGAGCGGTTCCGTCAGGTCGTAGCCCTCGTCGAGCAGGCGCTGGGTGGTGTCGGCATGCGTGTCGATGACGATAGCGGCCTTGTGGACGGCGAGCGGATCTTTCTGTTTGGTCACGGAGGCAGTCTTCGAGGTGGTCTGTGCAGGGAGCGGGAGAACCGCGGTGAACAGGAGGAGCGAGAGCGCAATCTTCATTCGCCGCTATTCTTTCACATTGGGGCTACTATATTTTGCTCCGGTGCTCCACTCCGTGAAGGGGGTGATGGTGGTGCCCAGCTCGTCGCGGCGATTAATGCTGGCACGGAGATAGTCCCGGTTCATCACTGCAATGACTTCCAGCTGGATTTCTTTCGGACAGACGCCCGTGCACTCACCGATATTGGTACAGCTGCCGAAGCCTTCGGCGTTCATTTGCGCAACCATGCCGAGGGCGCGCCGGTCCCGCTCAGGCTTGCCCTGGGGCAGGATGCCGAGATGGGCAATCTTGGCCCCGGTAAAGAGCGCGGAAGAAGCATTGGGGCAAGCCGCGACACAAGCTCCGCAGCCGATGCAGGCAGCCGCATCCATCGCGCGATCAGCCGTTTCCTTGCCGATGAGGTGAGTGTTGCCGTCGACGGCGTTCCCCGTGGACACAGAGATGTACCCGCCGGAAGCGATGATGCGATCGAAGGAGCGGCGATCAACGACTAGATCCTTGATGATCGGGAAGGCCGAAGCGCGCCAGGGCTCGAGGACCAACTCTTCTCCATCTTTGAAGTGGCGCATGGTGAGCTGGCAGACGGTGGTGGCGCGCTGGGGGCCGTGCGCAACCCCATTGATCATGAACCCGCAGGAGCCGCAAATGCCTTCGCGGCAATCGTGCTCGAAGGAAACTGGCTCTTCGCCCCGCTCAATCAGTTGCTCGTTGAGCACATCGATGCACTCCAGCATCGACATCTCCACGCTGACGACCTCGATGGGATAACTGACGAACTTGCCCGCTTCCTTACGGTTCTTCTGGCGCCAGATTTTCAGCGTTACCTTCATTTACTTGTAGCTCCTCTGGCTCGGATGAACGTAGTGGAATTCCAATGGTTCCTTGGTGAGCGTGGGCGGGTTGCCGGGCCCGCGATAATCCCACGCGGCGACGTAGGAGTAGTGGTCGTCGTCACGCTGTGCTTCGCCTTCGGGGGTTTGATACTCCTCGCGGAAGTGGCCTCCGCAGGATTCATTGCGGTTGAGGGCATCAATGCACATGAGCTCGGCAAGCTCGAAGAAGTCTGCCACGCGGCCGGCCTTTTCCAGGCTTTGGTTCAGGTCCTCTCCGCTGCCGGGCACGTTGACGTTCTTCCAGTACTCCTCCTGCAGCGTTCGAATCTGGCCAATGGCTGATTCCAGGCCCGCGCCGGTGCGCGACATGCCGCAGTAGTCCCAAACAATCTTTCCCAGTTCGCGATGGAAGGAGTCAACCGTGCGCTTCCCCTTGATCGAGAGCAGCAGATCGATGGTCTGCTTGACGCAGGCAACCGCTTGCTTGACCTCAGGCGCGGTGTCGAGCACGGCAGGGAATTTGTTGGTCGCCAGATAGTTGCCTACGGTGTAGGGAACGACGAAATACCCATCCGAGAGCCCCTGCATCAGGGCGCTGGCGCCCAGGCGGTTCGCGCCGTGGTCAGAGAAGTTGGCTTCGCCGATCACAAACAAGCCGGGAATGGTGCTTTGCAGGTTGTAGTCCACCCACAGGCCGCCCATGGTGTAGTGGATGGCGGGGTAAATGCGCATGGGAACCTTGTACGGGTTCTCATCGGTGATGCGCTGGTACATGTCGAACAAATTGTCGTAGCGATCGCGGATGGTTTTCTCGCCCAGCCGGCGAATAGCGTCGGTAAAGTCGAGATAGACGCCCAGCCCCGTTTCGCCCACGCCACGGCCTTCATCGCACACAGCCTTTGCGTTTCTGGACGCGACATCTCGGGGTACGAGATTTCCGAAGCTCGGGTAACGGCGCTCCAGGTAGTAGTCGCGTTCTGCTTCAGGGATCTGATCGGGGGAACGTTTGTCCCCGGCCTTCAACGGCACCCAGATGCGGCCGTCGTTACGTAGCGATTCGCTCATCAGGGTGAGCTTCGACTGGTAGTCGCCGGAAACGGGGATACACGTCGGATGGATCTGCGTGTAGCAGGGGTTGGCAAACAGCGCTCCACGTTTGTGGGCGCGCCATATGGAGGTCACATTGGAGCCCTTGGCATTGGTCGAGAGGTAGTAGACGTTGCCATAGCCCCCGGTGCCCAGGATGACTGCATCCGCAAAGTGGGTGCTGATGACACCGGTGACCAGGTGCCGGGTGACGATGCCGCGGGCCTTGCCGTCGATGACGATCAAGTCGAGCATCTCGGTACGCGGGTGCATGGTAACGGTACCCGCGTGGATCTGGCGTTCGAGCGCCTGGTAGGCGCCGAGCAGCAACTGCTGGCCGGTCTGGCCGCGAGCGTAGAACGTGCGGGAAACCTGGGCGCCGCCGAACGAGCGGTTGGTGAGCGCGCCGCCGTACTCGCGGGCGAAGGGGACTCCCTGGGCCACGCATTGATCGATGATCTCCACGCTGATCTGGGCCAGGCGATAGACGTTGGCCTCGCGTGCACGGAAGTCTCCGCCTTTCACCGTGTCGTAGAAGAGACGGAACACGCTGTCGCCGTCGTTTTGATAATTCTTGGCGGCGTTGATGCCCCCCTGGGCGGCGATGGAGTGGGCGCGTCGTGGCGAATCCTGAAAGCAGAAGCAATGAACCTTGTAGCCCAGTTCGCCCAGCGTAGCGGAGGCCGAGGCTCCTGCAAGGCCGGATCCCACCACGATGATGTGATGTTTACGCTTGTTTGCAGGATTGACTAGCTTGAAGTCGAAACGGGTCTGTTCCCATGCTTGCTCGATCGGGCCCGTGGGTGCTTTGGAATCAAGGATCATCTATTTCACCAGCCCCAGTAGAACGCTGATCGGAATGGATATGTAGCCGAGAACGATGAGGACAGCGATGACCATCGCTGCCGTCTTGAGCCTGGCCGTGTGTTGTGGCTGGTGAATGCCGAGGCTTTGAAACATGCTCCAAAGACCGTGGCGAAGGTGCAGTCCCAAAAGGCTGACGGCAACAATGTAGGAGAGCGAAACCCACCACACCTGGAAGCCGGAAACCACATTGTGGTACACGTCACCTTCAATGAAAGCGGCGCCGGGGTGGATGTAGCCGGCGGTCAGGTGCAGGAGATGAAAGATGATGAAGGCCAGCACGATGGGGCCCGACCAGTACATGGTCCTCGAAGCATAGGAGGATGCGATAGCCTTCTTGACCGAATATTCGACCGGCCGTGCGCGCTTTTTCCGCAGAGCCAGTTGCACGGTTGCGACAATGTGCAGCGTGACCGCGATCAGCAGGATAATCCGCACAGGCCAGAGAAACTCCCCGATGCTGTGCAGAAACGCGCCGTACGCGTTCAGTTTCGCCGGACCTTCAAATACCTGGAGATTGCCCAGCAGGTGCCCGATCACGAAAACAAACAGGAGGATGCCGGTGACGGCCATCACGATCTTCTTGCCGACGGTGGAGGCCCAGAACCCGGGCGCCCGATTGTCCCGAGGGACGGCTGCCATTGTGCTCATTTGAATTTTTCCGATGCCTCAGGAGGGGCTGGAATTGAATCTTGCCCAACTCTCTATTATTGGTGCGCAAACGGAGCACCGTCAAGGTTTTGGAATTTAGGACAACAGTTGCAATAGGGCACGAAAGGCTAGGCCGCGATGGCTGAGCGCCCATCTGGCCTGATCGTCGAGTTCCGCCATGGTGCTGCCAAGGTGAGGCAAATAAAAGAGCGGATCGTATCCGAAGCCTCTGCTGCCCCGCGGAGCGGTAACGATGCGCCCTTCCACCGCGCCCTCCTTGCCGAACAAGGGGACCCCATCCTGGGCGATGGCCAGCGCACATCGGTAGCGACCGCCGCGTTCGTTCTCATCCACCCCGGCAAGTTGCTGTAACAGGAAAAGGTTGTTGTTGGCGTCGGGGCTGCCGGCAACTGCGAAGGCGGCATCGGCGGCGTAGCGCGCGGAGCGAACACCAGGGGCGCCTCGAAGAACGTCGACCTCCAGTCCTGAGTCGTCGGCCAGGACCATTTCGCCGGGTACAAAGCAGCTGTAATAGATCGCTTTTTCACGGGCGTTATCGGCAAACGTCAGGCCATCTTCGGCAGGGGCCTCAATGGTTTTAAGACCAGGGAGGGGCAGGATCTTCAGGTCGTGACCGGCTGCCGCCAGGCTAAAGTCGCGTAGCTTGCCCGGGTTGGTGCTGGCAATGTAAAGCGTGCGAGCCATTAGTGAAAAGGGGCCAGGGGACAACCTTCACAGCGGGCTGTGGGGCCGCAATGGTGCTTACCTACCGCCACCACCAGGGCGTGAAATTCGTTGTAGAGCTGCAATCGAAACTCCGCTGGGTCGTTGGCAAATGCGGTGTCCACCAGTTGTTGCACCTCGCCATACTTCCGATCGCGGCCGGCAAGGCCGTGGCGATCGGCGATGCGGCGTAAATATTCGTCGACGACCGCAACCGGATGTAACAGCGCATAGAGCAGAATGGCGTCGGCGGTTTCCTGTCCCACTCCTGGCAGGTCCAGTAGTTGGCGGCGCGCCACGCTCGTGGGTTGGGCCGCGAGCCGGGCTAGTGAGGAACCGTGCTGTCGATCAAGAAAGCTGACAAATGCTTTGATCGCCGCAGCCTTGCGCACCATGTATCCCGACGGGCGAATAAGGATGCGCAGTTCGTCTTCCTGAATGGCCCGCAACCCGTCGAGGTTCATCACACCACGTTCGACCAGGTTGGTGATCGAGCGCTCTACGCTGCGCCAGGCGGTGTTCTGGGTCAGGTAAGCGCCGACGATCACCTCCAGCGGCGTCTGCGCCGGCCACCATTGCTGCGGGCCATACGCAGCGGCCAACTGGTCGTGAAAATTGCGCAGGATGGGCCCGGGTGCTTTGCTCATGGTTTCGGCTTTTGTTGCTGCAATTGTTTCTTCCAGCCCAGGAGCTTGGCTTTCAGTGCCTCAGCTTCCGCCTCGGCGATCATGCCCTTGTGTTGATACAGGATGGATAGGCTGGTATGAGCCAGCACCTCGTCTGGATCCAGATCGAGCAGGCGGTGCGCCACCGAGATGGCTCCATCGAAATCACCTTGCTCCTGTAAGGCGCGGATGAGCCCGTGCATGGCATCGAGCATGCCGGGGTCTGCTTCGAGGCAGCGGCGCAAGCCCTCAGCGGCTCCGGCCGCGTCGCCTTCAGCGAGCCGGTCGAGCGCCTGGTGGTAAAGCTCTTCCGCGGTGGAGGGGTGGGTCGGCATGATCGGAATGGCCTGACTCCATGATAGCGGTTAGGATGAACGAAACAAAGCATCCCCCGGAGGTCTCACCGAATGAGTTTCATCCTCGCCGATGGCTGGCTGATCACTATGAACGAGCGCCGGGAAATCCTGGAGCGCGGCAGCGTGTGTGTTGAAAACGATCGCATCGCCGCGGTGGGCAGCCGGCAGCAGTTACAGCAGAAGTATCCCGGGGCCGAAGTGGTGGATTGCACCGGGCGCATTGTGATGCCCGGCATGGTCAACACGCATACCCATTTGTTCCAGACCCTGCTGAAGGGGCTGGGGGACGACATGGTGCTGAAGAAGTGGTTTACCTGCATGACGGCGCCGAGCGCTGTGCACCTGACCGCGCCGGATGCTCATGCGGCCGCTTTGCATGGGTGCGTTGAGTCGATACGCTCCGGCGTAACCACGGTGGTGGACTTCATGTATGTCCACCCGCAGCCGGGTTTGATCACGTCTGTCGTGGATGCGTTCCAGATGACAGGTATGCGTGGATTTGTCTGCCGGGGGTTTATCTCCGACGGTGTGCAGTATGGCATTCCGGAAGCGCTCATTGAGCGGCCGGTAGTCGCGTTAGCGGATGCAAAGGCGCAGATAAGGCGATACAACAAGCCGGGAGGGCGCGTGCAGGTGGGGCTCGCTCCCAACATGATCTGGGCGGTGAATGAGGAGGGCTACCGGGAGACCCGGAAGCTGGCCGATGAAGAGCATGTGCTCATCACCACCCACGTGGCGGAGACCGACTTTGAGCTGGAGACTTCCGCGGCGACCTACGGGATGAACGACACGCAGTTTCTGAGCGAGATCGGATTTTTGGGTTCCGATGTGATCGCTGTGCATTGCGTTCATTGCAAAACTGACGATATTGCCATCATGCGCAAGCACGATACTAAGGTTTCGCATAATCCATGTAGCAATATGTACCTGGCGTCGGGGTGCGCGCCCATTCCGGAGATGCTGGCGGCGGGGGTCACGGTGGGTCTGGCGTCCGATGGGCCGGCAAGCAGCAACAATCACAGTCTCTTTCAGGCCATGAAGTTTGCCGCCCTGCAACAAAAGGGCGTGCACCAGGATGCCACCATCATCACCGCGGAAAAAGTACTGGAGATGGCAACGATTGGCGGCGCGCGTGCGGTTGGCCTGGAAAAGGAGATCGGTTCGATCGAGGTAGGCAAGAAGGCGGATATTGCCGTGGTGGATTACAACAACGCCTTTATGACGCCGATTCATCATCCTGTCTCGGCGATTGTGTATTCGGCGCTGGGTCATGAGGTAACCAGCGTGATGATCGACGGACGTTTCGTGATGCGCGATGGAATCGTGGGTAGCGTGGACGAAACAGCAGTACGGAATCAGGCACAGATGAGCGCGGATGCGCTCACCAAGCGCGCGGGCACCGATGCATCCAAGCATCGTCCGTGGCCGCGATAAAAACTGCAGATCCCTCGGCTACGCTCGTGATGACAAAAAGGAGGGGGTCGCTGTAAAGAGAGGGCGGTTGCTAAAGGAGAGGGTCGTTGCCAAGCGACAGGACGGTTATTGGGGCGGGAAACCCATAAGCGACGCCCCCCTTTAGCAACCGCCCTCTCTTTACAGCGACCCCCTCCTTTTTGTCATCACGAGCGTAGCCGAGGGATCTGCAGTTTCTCTACCCTCACTCTTTGGCGTAGGGGACCATCAGTGCCGCTGGTTGTACGGCTCTCCCACCAAACAAACCAGATATGGCCAGGATAGTGACGATGTAAGGCAGCGAAGCCAGCAGTTGCGGCGGGAAATTGCCACCGCCTAATTGCAACGACAACTGCAACGCATCGCAAGCGCCAAACACCAGCGCAGCCAACGCCGCCTTCCAGGGATTCCATCGCCCGAAAATGACAATCCCCAGCGCAATAAATCCCTGCCCGGAGACGATCGATTCGCGGAACAACCCGATCTGCGCCAACACCAGGTAAGCACCAGCCATGCCGGCGGTAGCACCGCCAATCAACACACCGATGTAGCGCATGCGGGCAACGGAGATCCCCGCTGCGTCTGCAGCGCTGGGATTTTCTCCGGCGGCACGAAGCGCCAAACCAAAGCTGGTGCGAAACAACACGAAGTGGGCTAAACCTACCAACAGCAAAGTCAAATAAAACAAACTCGTCTGTCCAAACAAAACCGGTCCGAGCAACGGAAGATTGCTTAACCCCGGAATATGTAGCGGCGCAAACATGGCCACACTCTGTGGACCTGAGGATTCGCCCAAGGCCCGTCGATACACAGTCGCGGCTACGCCGATCGCCAGCACATTGAAAACCAGTCCAACAACCACCTGACTGGCGCGGACGGTGACATACATCCAGGCTAACAACAGATTGAACGCGATACCCGTGACCATCGCCGCCAGCAGACTTAACCAAACCGAGCCGGTTACATAATCCGTCAGAAAACTGGCTAACGCCCCCAGCAGAATCGTGCCTTCAATGCCAACGTTCAACACGCCTGATCGTTCCGCGAATGTTTCCCCAAGCGCAGCCATCAGCACCGGTCCGGCCAGCCGCAGGCTAGCGGCCAGCCATGTCACGAAGAACGCTGACGTCAAAAGCCGCTGCAGGTTCATGTGAGCTTGACCCTATAACGGCGGAAGATATCGCTCGCCAGCACCATCAACACGATCAGGCTCTGCAGGATGAACGTAATGGAAGAAGGGATCCCTGCTCGCCGTTGCATCGCATTGGCGCCTACCGTCATACCGCCGTAAAGAACTGCCGCGGGGACCACGGCAAGCGGGTTGAGCTTTGCCAGCAGGGCGACGATGATGCCGGTGAATCCTACGCCGCCGCTGATGCCATCCATCAAGCGATGTTGTTCGCCCAATACCTCAACCATGCCGGCCCACGCTCCCAGACCGCCGGCGCAGAAAGCGGCAAACACCAGGTGGCCACCCACATTGATTCCGCCAAAGCGGGCGGCCAACGGGCTGAAACCGCTGACCACCAGTTCATAGCCTATCCGGGTCTTGCGCAGCAGCACCCATACCAGCAACGTCGCCAACAACGCCAGCAGGATGCCCGCATGTGCGCGTGTTCCCGGCAAGATAAAAGGTAGCCACGTTGCACGAGGCAGCAGGGCCGTTTCAGGCACGCCGCCAGGAGCGCGCATGGGGCCTGACACCAGGTACTGCACCATCAGTATCGCCACGTAATTCATCATCAGCGAGATGAGCACTTCGTTGCCTCCAAACCGTGCCCGGATCAGCGCCACTACACCGGCCCACGCGGCTCCAGCAGCGAAACTTAACAGGAGCACCAAAGGCAAGAATGTCCAGAAGGGAAGCTGTGACTCGATAGGGCCAGCCAGGTAGTGGCCGCGGCGCCAATGACGAAGCATCCCTCAAATCCCAGATAGCCGAAACCCGATCGCCAACTGACGATGGTGCCCAGGGCGATAAGGGTTAACGGCGCAGTGCGCACCAGGGTATAGCCAAAGCCACGCCAGCTCGCGAAGGGTTCATGAAAAAGGGCGAAGTATGCCTGGAGTGGGTTGGCTTTGTAGAGG
Organism: uncultured Acidobacteriaceae bacterium; assembly: GCA_963745725.1. Classification (GTDB taxonomy): domain Bacteria; phylum Acidobacteriota; class Terriglobia; order Terriglobales; family Acidobacteriaceae; genus PALSA-350. The sequence goes on along the minus strand of CAVUYJ010000007.1, from coordinate 466,048 downwards.
GTAAACAAGCAATGACGTAACGAGCATCGCCACCACCGCGGCGATGACCATGGCAGTCGTGATAGCGAGCGGCGAGTCGGCTGGACTTACACGGCGTTCGATCAGCTTCATGATTCTTCGCTCAGGCCGGAGATCATAAGACCCAGCTTTTCGGTCGTAACGCTGGCCGCGTTGAGAATGCCGACGATGCGTCCTTCGAACATCACAGCGATCCTGTCAGCCAGGTTCATCAGCTCTTCCAGCTCTGCGGAGATGAGGAGAATCGCTTTCCCCCGTTCTCGCTGGGCTAGCAGCTCGGCCCAAATCGATTCGATCGCGCCTACATCCAGACCTCGGGTCGGTTGTTCCACCACCATCGCGGCTGCATCTTCCAGAATTTCCCGGCCGAGAATCAGCTTTTGCAGGTTGCCCCCGGAAAGCTTGCCTGCTTTTGCGGCGATACTGGTTGCGCGCACGCCGAACCGGGCGATCAGCTTCTCTGCGTGCTCGCGGATTTTGTGCAGGTCGAGGAACGGACCCCAGGTGAACTTCCGTTGTGATCCGAGAATTGCATTGTCGGCGATGGACATCTCCGTGACTGCGCCCACATGCCGCCGGTCAGCGGGCACATATGCAAGACCCAGAGCACGATGCTGCGCGACCGTCAGCCGTGTCACTTCGCGTTCATGCAGAAAGACGCGTCCTTGGTCCGCGGGGCGCAGGTGCATGATCGCTTCCGCCAGTTGTGATTGCCCGTTGCCATCGACACCAGCAATGCCGACGATTTCCCCTGCATGCACGTCGAGGCGTCACCCCACGGACTTTTTCCTGTCCCGCCTCATCGCGCACGTGGAGCCCATCTACACGCAGGATGGCTTTGCCGCGTTCGACCGGGACTTTTACCGCGCGCAGGTTCACGTCACGGCCCACCATGAGGCGCGCCAGTTCCTGCTCCGTTGTTTCGCGCGTGGAGACAGTGGCCACGACTTTGCCATCGCGCATGACGGTGACACGATCGGCAAGGTCCACGATCTCCTGCAGCTTGTGGGTCACGATCACGATCGAGTGGCCCTGCGCTCGTAGCCCGCGTAGGACGGTGAACAGCTGATCCTTCTCATGGGTGGTGAGCACGCCGGTGGGTTCGTCGAGGATCAGCAGTTTGGCGTCTCGATAAAGCAGCTTGAGGATCTCAACCCTTTGCTGCACGCCGATAGGCAGATGCTGCACCTGCGCATCAGGATCGACGGCAAGGTGGTGCCGCTCGCTCAGAGTACGCAGCCGGCGCGCAGCCTCGCGCAGATCGAGCTTACCCTTCAGGCCGAGCACGGTGTTCTCCACCACAGAAAATCTCGGCACCAGCATGAATTCCTGGTGGACCATGCCAATGCCGAGCGCGATGGCATCCCGGGGGCTGGCGATCTCGACAATTTTGCTGTCGATCAGAATCGAGCCGGAATCCATGGAATGAAATCCATACAAAATCTGCATCAGGGTGCTCTTGCCGGCGCCGTTCTCTCCCAGCAGCGCATGGATTTCTCCCGCTTCGATCGTGAAGTCGACGTCGCGGTTGGCCACCACTCCAGGGAACCGCTTCACGATCTTTCTCATTTCAAACGTAGGCAATTGCTTCTCCTGGAAAAAGAAACTGCAGATCCCTCGGCTTCGCTCGGGATGACAAAAAGGAGAGGGCTATTGCAGGTAGAGGGCGGTCGCTAAAGGAAAGGGCATTTGCTAAAGGGTCTACCCTCTCCACCAACGCCTTGTCCCTTGGCGACGGTCCCATCTTTGCAACAGCTCTCTCCTTTTGTCATCCCGAGCGAAGCACGAGGGATCTGCAGTGCCGCGGACCCTTCCTGGGAATGTTTTTCCCCATCCTACGCAGGGACCTCGATCCGATTCGCAGCCAGATCGCTCCAGGTCTTTTGAAACCCAGCCCAGTCCGCAGCAGAAACCAGGTGCGGGTTGTAATGACCATTGGCGCCGGCCTTCAGAAGCCACATCCAATCGACCGCCGGTTTCCACTCCGTCCCGCCGGAGAAGGTGCGGTTAGCCACGGCGTGCGCCACCGTCTGGACCACTCCGCCAAGATTCATCTCGAAGCTTGTCGCCATGTTGTCAGGCGCCAAGCTTGTCTGATCGGAATAGCAGCCCATCACCTTAACCTTGCCCGCGACCGCACCTTGGATCGCACCCAGGCCAGTCAGGTCCGCCGCATGCCAGATCACATCGGCCCCATTGCCAATCAGCGTCGAAGCAGCTTCGCGCCCTTTGGCAGCATTGTCGTAATCCCCAGTGATGATTCCTAAACCCTGGATACCCTTGATCGTGTTGCGGGCCCCGGCGATAAAGCACCTCTGGATCCTCTGCTGCGTGGGATCGTCCTCGCCTCCGACAAAACCAACCACCTGCTTCTTTTCCGAAATCAACGCTGCGAGCGCACCCGCACCGTAGGCCGCGCCAAAATAACCAAGGTTGATAAACATCAGGTTCGGCGGCACTTTGGGCTGAGGCAGATAGCTGGTGACGAAGTAGTGCTGATGCGGATAGTCCGGCGCGATGTCGAGGAGCGCACTGCTGAATTCGAAGCCATGGCCCAGGATCAGATCGAACCCGTCGTCAGAGTAGCCACGCGCGATCTCCTGCATCTGTGCAAGGCCGATGTTCTCCGCGTACGCAGTCTTGAATTCCGGTCCCAACGACCTCAGTCCATTGAAAGCAAGCTGGCTCCAGCCGCCGTCTGTGATCACGCCTGTCATCAGTAGAACAACGCTGGTCTGTTTAGGTTGGGCCAAGCTGGTCGAGGCCATGGCCGCCATGGCAAGGAAGGCTCGGCGCGAAACCTGGCTCATCCGAGGGTCCGCAAGCGGGCAGGCAGAAACGGCCGGACCAGGAACTGGTAGGCCGCCCCACCCACACAACCGCCGAGCAGAGGCCCGGCGATCGGCACCCACCAATAATTATCGGGAGAAGGGAACGCAGCCGGTCCCCAACCCGCGAGATAGCAGAAGATGCGTGGGCCCAAATCACGCGCAGGGTTCAGCGCCCATGCTTCCAGATAACCCATCGATGCGCCGATCAAAGCGACCAGTAAACCAATCATCAACGCACTCGAATTCGCCTGGGGCGCCATCTCGTTGTATTTCTCCGTAATGGCGAAGATGCCGAAGATGAGAAACGCCGTCAATATGATCTCGTCGCCGAAGGCATGCATCGGCGTGATCGCCAGGCCGGGATGAGTAAAGAAGACCCCAGCCGCTCCGCCGGCAGCTCGAGTGAGCTGAGCGCCCTGGTTGAAGTGGTCGATGACCGGCAGGTATAACACGTAGACCACAACCGCCCCGAGAATCCCACCAATCACCTGCGCCACGAAATAGGGAATCACTTTGCGCCAGGAAAAGTCCCGATAAAGTGCGAGTGCGAGCGTGACCGCGGGATTGGCATGGGTGCCGGAGATGGAGCCAGTGGCATAGATCGCCATAGTGACCGCCAGGCCCCACGCAATGCACACTCCCCAATAGGAGTTGAGATAAGGGCTGGGATTGTAAAGGGAGTACATCGCAGCCACCGAATCTCCGAACGCAATGATGATGAAGACTGCCAGGGCCTCCGCCAGCAACTCGCCAAAATCTTGTCTCTTCATCGGTGTGGGTGCCCTCTACGGTAACAGGTATTTTGCCGCCAGGTCGTTGAATTCCCGCAATTGCTGGTCGATCCATTCCTGGCCGTTGCCCAGCTCCTGCGCCATGAGGGCCGCGACCGCAGGCGCCATCTCGATGGCCGCCTTGGCGTTCAAGAAAAGGGCGCGGGTGCGGCGAGACAGCACATCGTCCAGGGTGCGGGCCATCTCTTCTCTGACCGCCCAGATGACTTCGGCGGCGATGTAGGGCAACGCGGGATGAAGCTGCGCGCCCAGACGCTTGTCGGCCGCGGCCATGGCCATGATGGCATCCCCATCGGAACCGTAGACGCCCAGGCTGGTCAGCGACTCCTCCTGCTTGTAGCCATGGATCTTCAGGTCATGCGTCTTGCTCGGCACATCCGGAAGCTCGCCAAGGGTAATGGCGTGGTTCACCGTGTCCTCAGCCATGTGGCGGTACGTGGTCCATTTGCCGCCCACAATGGTCAGCAGCCCAGAGTTATCGATATGGATCGTGTGATCGCGCGAGAGCGACGACGTCTTGCTCGAAGCCCCATTGGCTTTCACCAGAGGACGAATCCCTACATACACGCTAAGGACATCACTCCGCTGGGGAGGGCGGCTGAGGTATAGTGCCGCGGTGTCGAGAATGAACTGGACTTCCTCCTCGAAGGGAAGCGGGTTATAGGAAGGTTCCTGAATGGCAGTATCGGTGGTGCCCACGACCGTGTGCTCATGCCAGGGGATGGCAAACAATACCCGGCCATCGCTGGTGTGGGGCACCATGATAGCTGTGTTGCCACGCAGAAACTCCCGCTTGAAGACCAGGTGGATACCCTGGCTGGGCGCGATCATGGCATCCACCTCCGGCTCTGCCAGCCGGCGCACTTGGTCGGCAAAGATGCCCGCTGCATTCACCACCACATGAGCGGCTATCGTCATACGTTGACCGGATTCGCTGTCGACCGCGATCACTCCATCCGCAAAGCCATCGGGCCCTCGGGTGATTTCCACCACGGGGGCATAGTTGAGCAGAACGGCTCCCTGATCGGCCGCGGTGGCCGCAAGGTGGATCAGCAGCCGCGTATCGTCAAACTGTCCATCGTAGTAAATGACACCGCCACGGAGACCATTGGTCTGGATGGTGGGCAGCCGCTCCAGCGTTTCTTCGCGCGAGAGCAAGCGAGACTTGCCGAACCCGTATTTCCCGGCGAGCAGGTCATACACCTTCATGCCGATCCCGTAGAAGGGAGCCTCCCACCAGGAATAGTTGGGGACCACGAAGCCAAGGTCATGGACCAGGTGGGGAGCGTTCTGCCGCAGCAGACCGCGTTCCTTGAGCGCTTCCATCACCAGCGACACATTCCCTTGTTCCAGGTAGCGAACTCCTCCGTGAACCAGCTTGGTGCTGCGGCTCGAGGTGGCTGTGCCGAAGTCCATTCGCTCCAGCAGTAGTACGGCAAAGCCGCGGTTCGCCGCGTCGACGGCCACGCCTACCCCGGTGGCTCCGCCGCCGATGACGACGATATCCCACGGAGTCGAACGTTCCTTCACGCGAGCCAGCATTGCGGGGCGATTCATCTATTCGTCTCCTTCATGCCAGTTCCTGGAGCGCTCGACCGCTCTCTTCCAGCGTTCGCGCCCGGCATTGATCTTCTTCAGGTCGGGATGCGGTTCATAGCGCGTATCGGCTGCGCGCAGCTTGCGAATTTCTTCAGGGCTGTCCCAGAAGCCTACGGCAAGGCCGGCCAGGTAGGCCGCGCCGAGCGCAGTGGTCTCGCTTACCGCAGGGCGGATGACGGGCACTCCCAGCAGGTCGGCCTGGAATTGCATCAACAGATCATCGACGGATGCTCCTCCGTCGACCCGCAATTCTCGGAACGGGACCTTGGTGTCTGCATTCATCGCGTCGATCACATCGGCCACCTGGAAAGCGATGCTCTCTTCCGCTGCCCGGGCGATGTGGCCTGGCTTGGTGCCGCGGCGCAGGCCAATCAAGAGGCCGGCGGCGTACGGGTCCCAATAGGGCGCCCCCAGGCCAACAAACGCCGGCACCAGAACCACTCCATCCGAGTCCTCGACGCTGGCAGCCAGTTCGGTGACCTCAGAAGATTTTCGAATCAATTGCAAACTATCGCGCAGCCATTGGACCACCGCCCCACCGATGAAGATGCTGCCCTCGAGCGCATATTCCAGTTTCTTGTCCAGGCTGCAGATGAGCGTGGTGATCAGCCGTTTCTCCGAAAGCACGAACTGCGTGCCGATGTTTTGCAATAGGAAGCAGCCGGTCCCGTATGTGTTCTTCGCATCGCCGGGCCGAATGCAGAGTTGTCCAAACAGGGCGGCCTGCTGATCTCCGGCAATGCCTGCGATCTCGGTTGCCTCGAGACCCAGCGATGTGGTCACCTGGCCGATCTTCTCGCTTGACCAGACGACCTCGGGCATCATGCTCTCGGGTATGCCAAACAACTTCAGAAGGTCCGTGTCCCATCGGTCTTCGACGATGTTGTAGAGCATCGTCCGCGAAGCGTTGGTCCGGTCCGTAATGTGCTTTTTCCCGCTGGTAAGGTTCCAGATCAGCCAGGTATCGACGGTTCCGAAGGCCAGCTTACCGGCCTCCGCCTTTTGCTTTGCCCCGTCGACGTTCTCCAGGATCCACGCGATCTTGGAACTGGAAAAGTAGGGATCGACGAGCAGCCCCGTTTTCTTGCGGACAATCTCTTCCGTCCCATCCCTCTTCATCTGGTGGCATCGTTCGGCGGTCCGGCGATCCTGCCACACGATCGCGTTGTAGACAGGCTTCCCCGTCTCCCGGTCCCAGACAATCGTGGTCTCCCGCTGGTTGGTAATGCCCACCGCCGCCAGGTCACGAGCGCGTATCCCGGCCTTGCCGAGAACCTCCACGACAGAGCTCATTTGTGAGGTAAGGATGTCGAAGGGGTCATGCTCGACCCATCCGCCCTGGGGGTAGATCTGCTGGAATTCCCGCTGAGCTTGGGCGACGATATTGCCGTCTTTGCCAAACAAAATGGATCGAGAGCTGGTGGTTCCCTGATCGAGCGAAAGAATGTACGCCATGGTGCCCCCGCTGCAATGCCTGCAGATTTATAGAGTACCCGGCATCCTCCCGTCAAAAAACCACGAGTGAGACCTTCTCGAAAACATTCCCAGGAAAGGTCCGCAGAACCGCAGATCCCTCGGCTTTCCCAGATTTCCTGTCGAGGTTTGCGGCTTCGGTCAAGTGCATGTGGTTCTCTTTAAGGAGAACCACATAAGCGGCACCGGTGAGAGGGGTGAAGTAGGAAATCCGGGTACGCTCGGGATGACAAAAAGGAGAAGGCCGTTGAAAGGAGAGCGTGGTTGCTAAAGGAGAGTGCAGTGGCAAGAGGAGAGTGCTGTCGCTAAAGGAAGGGCTGCGCTACTCGGTTTCCCGCCCCACTAACCGCCCCGTCCCTTGGCAACGGACCTATCCTCACAACGACCCTCTCCTTTTTGTCATCCCGAGTGTACCTGGATTTCCTACCTCACCGCTTTCACCGCCGCCACGTATGTGGTTCTCTCCAAAGAGAACCACACGTAGCTGATCAAAGCCGCAACTCTCGACAGGAAATCCGGGGAAGCCGAGGGATCTGCGGTTTCTCTTTCGGGCCAATCGTTGCATCGGTAAGAACCGATGGGTGCCTCGGATCCCTGCAACCGACCCCCAATGGGAAACCCGACGCCTCTTTTCTCCTGCCCCGAGACCAACCAACTAATGGGCAATGGATTTACGAGCCGGCTGCACGCCTGAAGCGACCGGAACGTTTTCAGGAGAATGTGTTCCCACGAACCGCAAACCGGGTGCCGGGATCGCGTTTTTACCTTCGAACGCGGCGTAGACCACCGGCAACAATAAAAGCGTGAGCGCCGTGGAACTGACCAGGCCGCCGATGACCACGATGGCCAACGGGCGCTGAATCTCAGATCCCGGCCCGGTGGCAAAGAGAAACGGCACCAGCCCCAGGGCGGCGACGGTCGCCGTCATCATGACCGGTCGGAATCGTAACCTGGTCCCTTCGCGGATGGCATTAGCCTGCGTCAGTCCCTCCTCCCGCAGCTTGCGAATGTATGAAACCAAGACCACGCCGTTTAAGACCGCAATTCCCCAAAGCGCGATAAAGCCGACAGACGCTGGAACCGAGAGATACTCGCCGGAGAGGAAAGAGTCCGAGTATGCCGCCGATCGACGCCAGGGGCAGTACCGTGATGATGAGGGCTGCGAAGCGCACCGACTGAAAGAGGATGAACAAGAGGAAAAAGATTGCGGCAATGGTGATGGGCACAATCACCATTAAATGATGGAGGGCACGCTGCATGTTGTGAAACTGGCCGCCCCATTCAATGTAATATCCGGCAGGCATCTGGACCTGTTGCTCTACCTTTTCTTGCAGCTCCTTGACGTACCCGCCCAGGTCGCGGTCCTGCACGTTAACGCCGACGACAATGCGGCGCTTGCCCATGTTGCGGTTGATGAGGGCCGGCCCTTCGACCACCTTCACGCTGGACAGATCTTTCAGCGGAATCCGCGGTCCGTCGGGGGAGCTGATCTGCAATTCGCGAATGTCTTCCACGCTGTCGCGCAAGTCCTCCGGCAGGCGGACCACTCCGGCAAATCGGCGCTCTCCTTCATAAATCTCCGTAGCGGATTTGCCGGCGATCGCGGTTTCAATCACGTCGTTCACATCTGCCGCGTTCAGGCCATATCGAGCAATCGACCCGCGGTCAATGTCGATGGTGAGATATTGCTGGCCACCGACACGGTCGACGCGGGTATCCTGCGTTCCCTGGATACCGGTCGCCACCTTGGCAATTTGATTGGCTTTTTTCACCAGCGTATCCAGATCATCGCCATAGAGCATCACGGCAACGTCAGCGCGCACACCGGAGACCATTTCGTCGACCCGATCGCTGATGGGCTGCGACATGACCAGGTTGATCCCGGGCAGCGCCGTGAGCCGTTCACGAATCTGCTCGGCAATGCTTGTCCTGGGTCATGCCACGCGGCCGCTTGTCATGAGGAGTGAGCGAGGCGAGCACATCCGCCTCATTGGGACCAGCTGGATCGGCGGGTGACTCGCCTCGGCCTAAACGGGAAACCACATTGTCCACTCCGGGCACTTGCAGCATCAGGCGCTGCATTTCCTTTTCCATTTTCAGAGATTCGTCCAGCGAGATGTTAGGCACGCGATCGGCATTCGGTGAGAGCGTACCCTCCTGCATCTCCGGGATGAACGATGTGCCCAGCAAAGGAAAGAGAGACAGCGCGCCGCAGAAGGCCGCGATCACAGCGATGACCGTAATCTTGCGATGCGTCATCGCCCAGCGTAACAAGGCTTCATAGGGTTTCCGCAGAATGCGCACCAGCCACGTGTCCTCTTCGGAGCCTCCCTTCAGCAGGTAGGAAGAAAGCGCGGGCGAAAGGGTGAGCGAGAGCACCAGCGCGATGGCCAGCGCGATGGCAATGGTGTAGGCGAGCGGCGAAAACAACTTGCCTTCCATCCCTTCGAGGGTCATTAGCGGCAGAAAAACGAGAATGATGATGGTCACCCCGAACAGCACAGGTGTAGCCACCTCCTTCACCGCTGAAAGCACTACGTGCAGCTTGGCAAACGTATCTCCCGGTTGGTGATCGTGCCTGACGTGGCTTAGCCGGGCGAAGATGTTCTCCACTACCACCACCGAACCATCGACCATGAGACCGATGGCGATAGCGAGACCGCCGAGAGACATCAGGTTGGCTGACAAGCCGATCTGATTCATTACCAGGAAGGTGAGCAGCGGAGTGAGGACAAGGTTCGCGCTGACGATCAGGCTCGAGCGCAGATCGCCGAGAAAAAGAAACAAGACAACCACCACCAACAGCACGCCCTCACCGAGTACCTCAGTCACGGTGCGGATGGCAGCGTCCACCAGCTGTGAGCGGTCGTAATAGGGAACAATCTGCAGGCCGCCGGGAATCATATTCTTGCGATTGATTTCCGCGACTCGCTCTTTGACCCGGCTTACGATCTCTTTGGCATTGCCACCGCTGGTCATCAGCACCACGCCACCCACGGCTTCGGTGTAGCCGTTCTTGATCATGGCGCCGTAACGCACTTCTGTGCCGATGCGCACCTCAGCCACGTCGCGGATGTAAACGGGAGTGCCCTTGGTCTCGGTAAGCACAATATTTCGAATGTCGTCGAGATCGCGCACCAGCCCGACGCTGCGAATGAGGTACTGCTCAGCGTGTTGGGGCAAAACGCCCCCGCCGGCATTGGCATTGTTCTGCGCCAGCGCGTCACGCACATTGTTGATGGTCAGGTTGTAGTAATGAAGCTTTTGCGGATCCACCAGGGTTTCGTATTGCTTGACGAACCCGCCGGTGGAGTTGATCTCAGCCACGCCGGCGATGGAGCGCAGTAGGGGCCGCACTACCCAGTCTTGCAGCGTGCGCCGCTCGATAAGCTCTTCGCGCGTGAGCGGGCGACGTGCGGCGTTTTCGTTGGGCTGCTCCAGCGTGTACTGATAGACCTCTCCCAGAGCATTGGTGATGGGCCCGAGCACCGGGGTGACGCCCTCCGGCATGCGATCGCGTAGTTCGGAAAGCCGTTCGGAAATCATCTGCCGTTCGCGGAAGAGATCGCTGCCGTCGGTGAACACCAGGGTGATGAGCGATAGACCTGGTTTATTGAGCGATCGCATGTCGGTCATTCCCGGCAACCCGGTCATGGCGATTTCTATGGGGATGGTGACAAAACGCTCCACCTCTTCGGGAGATTTGCCCGGAGCCTCGGTTGCGATCTGCACCTGGACATTGGCCACATCAGGAAAGGCATCCACTGATAGATGTTGCGCCGCGTTTATCCCGAAACCAACCAGCACCAGGGCGACAACCACCAGGATGAGCCGCTGCCGCAAAGCTCCCGCAATGATGGAGTGCAGCATCTAAACGCCTCCCTTGATGGCGTTCTGCTTGCGCTGATTGTTCAAGTGGAATGCACCTTCTGTGACGATGTGCTCCTCTTGCCCAACGCCGCTGAGCACAATGCGGCGATCATTTTCTTCATCACCAAGAGAGACCTGGCGGAGCGCATAGGTCCGCGGGCCGTTCTGCACAAACACGTAGTCCTGGTTTTCTTCTCGTACGACGGCCGCGTTGGGTACAGTGAGTTTGTGGTCTGCGCGGCCGGTGAGCACCATGCTGGCGAGTTCATCCGGCTTGAGTAAACCGTCAGCGTTCGCTACGTCCATGCGGACCTCCACGGTGCGGGTGGCCGGGTCGACAATGGGTGAGACAAATGCGAGACGCCCGGTCATCCTCTGTTGCAGAAGAGCGGGGACGCGCACCTGGACCTCCATCTCCTTCTGCAGTTGTCCTGCATCTTCCTCCGGTACATTGGCGACGATCCACACGCTGGAGAGGTCCGCGATGGTAAAGGCGGGGTCTGCCGGCTGCACCACCTGCCCGACGGTGATCTCGCGTTTGAGCACCGTACCGCTTCGAGGGGTGACGATGGGGTAGTCGGCGCTCAGCTTGCGGGTGCTCTCCAGCTGGCGAATCTGGGTTTCTGTCATGCCCAGTCCACGCAGTTGTGTGCGGCACGACTCCACTTCGGTGTTCGCCTGCAGCAGCTCGGCGCGGCGGCGCTCAAGCTCGGCGCGCCCGATCACATCCGCTTCCACCAGCTGCTCCGCTCGCTTTTCTGAAGCTTCGGCGAGACCGCGTTGGGAGGCGGCTTTAATCAGGGCGCGCTGCGTATCCGATAGATCAGTACTGTGCAGCATGGCCAGGACGGTGCCGGCCTTTACTTTCTGGCCTTCAAAGACGAGCAACTCCAGGATGCGTCCCGAAACCGGAGAGCCCACACGGGCGATCCGCCGCGCATCCGTTTCGACGTGAGCGGCTACTTGCAGCGTGCCGTCAACCTCCGCCATTTCAGGCGTACCGAATTTGAGGTTCTTCTCGAGCGCTGGGGTAATCGCCACCTCGTTCGGATTTATCTTCCGCTCGGCGGCGCTGGCCTGGTGTTTGGCCTTGCAGCCTTGCGTTGTGACCAAAAGCAATATGAGCAGCAAAAGCCCTCCACAGCAATGGAGGGGGCTACAGCCTCGCAAAACCGGCCGTGCAAAATGAGGATGAATCGTCATGGTCTCGCTCCAGGCGCAATCGCGCCAAGTTCTTCCAAATCCACCAGGGCTGATTGGCGCGCGAACTGCGCATCCACCAGGTCGCCACGAACGCTTTGCAGCACCCGCTGAGCATCGAGCACTTCGACGATGCCCCGCTCGCCAAAACGATAGGCCGCCTTGGCCGCATCGACTGCGCTCACTGCAGCGCGCAGTGAACCCGACTCAAGCGAAGTGACCTGCTGGTCGGCGAGTTGATATTGCTCGTAGGCGCGTTCCAGCGCCGACACAAGCTCCAGCGTTCTCTGGTAGAGCACCGCAGCGGACTGAGAGGTAGCGGCCTTCGCCTCGCCTATCTGTCCCTGGCGTCGATCCCATAAGGGAATAGGCACAGTGACACCCGTGCGCCAGAAACGAAGGTCGGGTTGGTTTTCGAACTCTGCAAAGGCGACGAGTTGCGGGATGCGCAGAGCCCGTTCACGATCCAGCGTGGCGAGCGTTGCCTGAATTTCCGCTTGTGACGCGGCCAGGGCCGGGTGGGTCTGCAGCACGTGGTCCCGCAACTGCTTCAGCGGGGGCAGCGTGACGCGCGCTTCAAACTCGCCCTGCGGGTCCAGGTCTGCGTCTCCCTCCCCTGCGATCGTGACTCGCAGGAGCGCAATCGCGTTGGCGAATTCAAGTTGTGCACTGGTAACCGCGAACCGTGCGCGGCCCAATTCAGCCTCGGCCCTCGTCAACTCCAGCCGCCCCTCTTCGCCAACGTTGACCGACACCTCCACCCGCCGGCGCAGGTCTTCTACCAGTTGCAGATTCTCCTCCGCGTGGCCGATCTCTTCGCGGCGGCGGAGCGCATTGTAGAAAGCATGTTTGGTATCGCCAACCACGGAGAGCATCACCGACTGCTCCGTCGAGCGGCTACTCGCCACGGAATACTGGGCGGCGCGCTGGCGTGCCCGGCGCTCGGACGGAATCTCGATGGTCTGATAGGCGGCGTAATGTTGCAGCAGTCCCGGGATGCCTGGGGTCGATATCGGCCTCGCATATTGCTCGCCTTCGTAAACCTCCAGGCTAGGGTTGGTATATGCCCGTGCCACGCGGGCTGCGGCCGTTGCGCGTTGGGTGGCCGCCGAAGCCTCTTGCAGTCTTGGGTGGTTGCGCTGTGCCATGGCGATGGCCTCCGCTAACGTTAGGCCCAGAGGTTTCTCCGCGGCCGGAGCAGCAGAGGGTTTTGGAGTTTCCCGGAATAGAAGAGGAATCTGCAAACCCGGAGGCTGAAAACGAGGAGCCTGGGGAAATTTGCTGCCAAGGGGTAGCCGAGCCGAGTCAATTGCGATCGGTCCCGGAGAGGCGGTCACCGGCGAGGGAGCTTGGGGCAACGACTGTCCCCAAAGAAGGCAACCTGGCAAGATCAGTGGAAATAGCATCAATCTGCAAAGCGTCACGCCCTGGTTTAAGCAATTGGCTCGCCAAAGGCGACCAGGTGAAATGCAGGCAATGAGCGCATGGCAGCGAACATGGGGTGTTCCATAAGGGACACCCATGTTCCGAAAGGTACAACCGCCATGTATCTCGGGGCTGGAAGCCTTTCTCGGATAGAGGGAATCAGGCGAACCTTGCTTGGCTATCCAAATGCACTATCCCGGTTGGTGATTACCCGGCTTACATCCGCGTCGTTGTTGCAGCCCGCCCTCGACGGCTATCCCTGGTCAACGTGGGAGAATGGGAGCATGCCTTCTCGTCCGTCCGGCCTGCGCTCTCCGCGGGCAAAAGCGCTGCTGATTGTGATCCTCGTGATCACGCTGGCGGTCTTCAACTGGATGGCTCCGGCGCAGCATGTGATATTGCACAACGTGCTCCACCACCTCAATATCTTGCCCTTCATGTTGGCGGGCATGTTCTTCGGCTGGCGCGGAGCACTGAAAACGGTCCTGCTGGCTACGGTGCTGCAGGGCCCGTCCATTTACCGGCACTGGTTTCAAGAGCCCCTCGATGCGCAGGATCAGGTAGTGGAAATTAGTACCTTCGGCTTAGCGGCGGTCATCGCTGGTCTTCTGGCGGATCGCGAGCGCACGCAGCGAAAACGAGTCGAAGCGACGAAGGTTGAACTGGAGCACGTCTACACCGAGCTGCAACAGAATATCGACCAACTAAAAAAGACGGAGCGGCTTACCGCTGCCGGTCAACTATCGGCCAGCCTGGCCCATGAGATCCGCAATCCGTTGGCAAGCATCAGCGGAGCGGCCGGAATTCTGGCCCGAGGGCAAGTCTCTGCCGAGGCCCGCACCGAGTGCCTGGAGATTCTCACCAAAGAGTCGCAGCGGCTCAACAAGCTGCTCACGAACTTTCTCGATTTCGCGCGTCCGCGTTTGCCCCGGTTCCAGCGGGCGGAACCGCTGGAGTTGGTTCAGTCCGTAACCGCGTTGGCCCAGCACACTGCCAGCCGGCAAGGCGTAACGCTACAGTTGTCCTCAGAAGGGCAGGCGCGTGAGATCGAGTGCGATCCGGAGCAGATTAAGCAATTGTTACTGAACCTCATTCTGAATGCCATTCAAGCCACTGATGGATCAGGGACAGTCGCAGTCCGCACCTCGTTCACGGAAGACAGTGTGTGCGTCGATGTCTGCGACCGGGGTGCCGGGATCGCTCCTGAGGACCGGGACCGCATTTTCGATCCATTTTTCACCACCAAGGAAAATGGAACCGGATTGGGCCTGGCCATTGCGCTGAATATAGCCACCCAGCACGGTGGCATGCTCGCCTGCAGACCCAACGCGGGGAGCGGCTCCGTCTTTCGCATGGAACTGCCTGCCCCGGCCTCTATCCCGCAACCAGCAACCAGGGCGGAGGTGCTATGAGCCGTAAGCACATTCTTGTGGTCGACGATGACAGCAGCCTGCGCCGGGTCATGAAGATGCAGCTCGAAGAAGCTGGCTATGAAGTATCTCTGGCCGCGGATGGAGCCGAGGCCTGGAAGATGTTAAGGGAGGTGGAGCCACACCTCATCATCACCGACCTGAAAATGCCAACCACCGGACTCGAACTTCTCGGCCGCATCGCGAAAGAGGGGATGCAGACGACCGTCATCGTGGTGACGGCGTTTGGCACCATAGAAACCGCGGTGGAAGCAATGAAGATGGGCGCTTACGATTACGTGACCAAGCCCATCGACTTCGAAGCCCTGGTGTTGATTGTGCATCGTGCGATGGAGCGTCAGAACCTGATTGAAGAGGTACGCACGCTCCGTTCGGCGCTGGACCAGCGTTACGGGTTCTCGGGCATCGTTGGACACTCCAAAGGCTTCCTGCGCGTCCTCGATCAAGCCGCCCGTGTTTCACAGAGAACCACGACGGTGCTCATTCAGGGAGAAACCGGCACGGGCAAGGAACTTGTGGCGCGTGCCATTCATCACAACAGCCGCCGAAGCAACCGGCCCTTTGTTCCCGTCAATTGCGGCGCTATCCCTCGAGACCTGGTCGAGTCGGAGCTGTTCGGCTATGTGCGTGGAGCATTTACCGGCGCGCTCTCCAATAAGTCCGGACGCTTTGAAGCGGCGGATGGCGGCACAATTTTTCTTGACGAGGTAGGGGAACTCCCGCTCGAGGCCCAGGTCAAACTCCTGCGAGTCCTGCAGGAAGGGGAAGTGCATAAACTTGGCGCCAATACGCCGGTGAAGGTGGACGTTCGGGTCATCGCGGCAACCCATCGCGACCTCTCGGCCATGGTAGAAGATCAGACGTTTCGTGAAGACCTGTATTACCGGCTCGCCGTGGTCCCCTTAACGGTGCCTCCGCTGCGCGAACGGCGAGAAGACATACCCGAACTCATCGAAACGCTGTTTCAAAGAGCCAAGGAACGGCATGGCTTGCTCGATGTAAGGATGGCCTCTGCCGTGCACCAACGGCTGATTTCGTATCGTTGGCCAGGCAACGTGCGTCAGCTTGAAAATGTGCTGGAGCGCCTGCTGGTCCTATCCTCGGGAGATCTGATCACCGCGGAAGATTTGCCGGAGGAATTAGTGCCCGTCTCGCCCAGCACTGCGATTCTGTGGCCAAACCTGCCTGAGGACGGCATCAGCCTGGAAGCGATCGAGCGGGAACTCATCAGCCGAGCCTTGGAAAAGTTCGATGGAAACCAAACGCAGGCCGCCCGCTATCTGGACATCAGCCGCCGCACCCTGATCTACCGCATGGAAAAGCACGGCCTAACGCCGGTAGATTCCGAAACTGCCGAGAATCCCTCCTAGCCACGCATTTTTTCTGGCACAAACTCACCGCACCTATCGTTATAGAGGTGTAGAAGTGGTGAGCATGACCGGTCGCTGGGTAGAAGCCGAATTCGAAGCGATCTTTCGAGAGCACTACGGGCGCATCGTCCGTGTCATCCGTCGCGTACTGCAACGCGATTCGGAGGCGGAAGAGGTCTGCGCCGAAGTGTTTCTCCGGCTCTACCGGAACGGTCCCAGCGTGGCCGCCGATGGACTGGTAGGGGCTTGGTTGTACCGCACCGCGACGCGAGCTTCGATCGATGTCCTGCGCGCCAACCGGCGGCGTGGCACGGAAATCGAGGATGACGGCGCCATGCAAAGTGAAGACCCCGCCGAGGGTCCGCTCACTCTGCTGTTACGGCAAGAACGTATCGCCGCAGTGCGCGACGTGCTGGCAAAGCTGAAGGTGGACAAAGCGCAACTATTGCTGTTGCACCACAGCGGATTGACTTATCAGGAGATCGCTCAGGCCATGCGGGTGAGGGTAAATTCGGTGGGCACAAAACTCGCGCGGGCAGAGGCGGAGTTCTCCGCACTCTACCAACGGCACCAGCGGCGCGATCGTAAGACACAGCAATTGCAGACCGCGAAGGAGGGGCAATGAAGCACATAGACACCGGAACCCTACGAGCCTACTTAGATGGCCAACTCGAGCCGGCGAAACATGCCGCCATCCAGCACCTGAAAAGTTGCGCAGTGTGCGAAGGAGAGCTGAGGTCACTGCGTGACCACGCAGCACGGGTGCGTGATGGCCTCGATCGGCTGCCGGAGTTGCCGGGCACAGAGAACTCAGCGATGGCGTGGGCTGCATTTCAAGATAAGCGGGAGGTCTGGATGGAAACGAATCAGAATCGGTGGTCTCTGGGCCGAAGGCTGTCGCTCGCGGGCGCCGCCCTTGGCGCCGTCGCGGTTGTTTTAGTCTTAACCGTTGCCCCAGTCCGGGCGTGGGCGGAGAGCCTGCTGGGTATCTTCCGGGTCGAGCGCTTCACCGTGCTCGAGATCGACCCCTCTGCTCTCAAGGGCAATGCGTTACAGAACAACCAGCTCCTCAACCAGACCATCAGCCGCGTCCTTTCCGACGAGGTCACCGTTACCCAGAAACCGCAAAAACCGCAACCGGTAGCGGACGCTGCCGCTGCATCGAAAGCCGCTGGCTTTGCCGTCCAGCTGCTGCCAGGCGAAACGCCGTCCGGCATGC
Organism: uncultured Acidobacteriaceae bacterium; assembly: GCA_963745725.1. Taxonomy (GTDB): domain Bacteria; phylum Acidobacteriota; class Terriglobia; order Terriglobales; family Acidobacteriaceae; genus PALSA-350. The sequence continues at coordinate 448,822 of CAVUYJ010000007.1, read as the reverse complement.
TGGTGGAGAGTGGCGCCGGCATGCAGATGAAGCTCAATCGCGACCGTATCCAGTCGATCCTCGATGAAGCCGGACGAAGCGACCTGCAGATCCCAGCATCGGTCGACGGCGCTACCGTTGGTGTGCGTGTACCGGCCGGCGTGATGGCGTTCTACGGCAACTGCGGCGATGCGGCGTCAGGAATGGTCTTCTATACCTCCAACGGAGGCGGCAGAGCGGGGAAAGAGGCCGACGCCAGCTGTATCTCGCTCATCGAGCTTCCCAGCCCAGTTGTCTCCGCTCCGCAAGACATCGACCCGGCGCAGATTGCGCAGGTGGCTCTTCAATTCATGGGCATGAGCGCCAATGATGCCGCCAACTTCACCCAGACCGTCGACTGGACCTCGACCCTCGTACTCCCCGTAGACCGCGGTAAAACGAAGTACGAGCAGGTGCACGTCAACGGCAACGAGGCCGCCCTCATCCGGCCACTCAGACAAGGACCATCCGGCCACTACTCCCTGATGTGGGTGGACAATGGAATAGTCTTCGGGTTGGGTGGAACGGGAGACGATACTACCGCGATCAACCTGGCCTCGCAGTTGCAGTAGAGGAACGTGCATGGCAGCTCTTACCATCGACGCTTCCCAGCTTAGAAAGACCTACGGAACCCGTGCCGCCGTGCGCGATCTGACTCTCCAGGTCGCGCGCGGAGAGGCCTTCGGGTTTCTCGGTCCGAATGGGGCGGGTAAGAGCACGTCGATCAAGATGTTGTTGGGCCTGGTAGCGCCCACCGGTGGCAGCGCTCTTCTCCTGGGAAAGCCAGTGGGCACGCGTGAGGTACGAGCCCGCATCGGCTTTCTTCCCGAACACTTTCGCTTCTACGATTGGCTTTCGGCATCCGAGCTCATCCTCTTTCACGGGCGGCTCTGCGGCTTGGCGGAGGATACTCTCCGCCGCAAGATTCCGCAGCTGCTCGACAGGGTTGGCCTGGGCGCCCAAAGCAACAAGCCGATCCGCAGCTTCTCCAAGGGAATGATGCAGCGCGTCGGCCTGGCGCAGGCCATTGTCAACGACCCCGAGATCCTCTTTCTCGACGAGCCCACCTCAGGCCTCGATCCCGCCGGGCGCAAGCTGGTGCGCGATGTGATCAGCGAGCAGCGCAATCGTGGTGCGACTGTCTTTCTGAACTCGCATCTGCTGGGTGAAGTGGAGCAGAGTTGTGACCGCGTAGCCTTCATTCGCGACGGCCGCATCGTCAGCAGGTATGAGATGGGCGGTTGGCAGTCGGCCCAGACGGAAGTTCAGATCAGGGTCGCGGGGATTCACTCGACCGCGATGGAGCGTCTCAAGGAATTCACCCACGATGTGCGCCTAGAGGGAGAACTGTTGTGCCTGCGGGTCACGCAGACGGACCATCTTCCCGAGGTCGTACGCTGCCTGGTGGAAAACGGAGCGCAAGTCTTCTCTGTTGTTCCCCAGCGCGTGAGCCTGGAAGAGTTGTTTTTGCAGATGATGGGACCGGATACCGGCTTATGAGCGAGAACGCAATCCACGTGCACGCCGCTGCATCCGCAACCGGGACGCCGTCGCTCAGCCTCGCGGCCGGGCCGGGCGCCTTGCGTACCACGTTGTTGATGGCGCGAATCACTTTCCTTGAGGCGGCCCGGCGTAAGATTCTGTGGATTGCAAGCTTGGCCGGCATCCTTTTTCTGGCCTTTTTCTGGACCGCTCTTCATTTCGTGCTCAAGAACGCAACCCGGCAAGCGAATCCTATCGAGCTTCGCGAAGCCATCGTCATGATAACCATGATGGTGCTTTATGCCGGAAGCATGATGACATCGCTCATGGCTGTACTGACTTCCTGCGACACCTTGTCGGGGGAAATCGCATCCGGCACGATTCACGCCATCGCCACCAAGCCGGTCGAACGCTGGTGCCTGGTGCTGGGCAAATGGGTAGGCTTTGTCGGCATGCTCACCCTCTATGTGTCGTTGGTCGAGGGTGGCACGATCGTGCTCAGCTGGCGGCAGAGTGGATATCTTCCTCACCACTCTCTGGCCGTGCTTAGCCTGGTCTGGCTGCAGACAGTGGTTCTCCTGGGCGTGACCATGGCCGCCAGCACCTGTTTTTCTTCGCTGACCAGCGGCGCTCTCTCGCTGGGGCTTTATGGCCTGGCCTTCGTAGGTGGATGGATCGAACAGTTTGGGGCTTTACGGCACGTCCAGGCTTTAGTCGACCTGGGAATTCTCTCCAGTCTCATCATGCCGTGCGATGCCCTGTGGCGCCGCGCGGCCTTTGTCTTCCAGCCGCCCCTCATCGGCAGCGTCGGTGCTTCTCCCTTCGGCAGCAGCCTCGTTCCCAGTAATGCCATGGTGGTCTACGCCGCTCTTTATGCGTTGCTGGCCATCCTGCTGGCCCAGGTTCTCTTTTCCCGCCGGGATCTCTGATAAAAAATCAATATATGACATTGGGTGGCATATATGCTGCCCTAATGTTCCCTACATGGGCCAACTGGCCCGGAGGAAGATCCCATGGAAGTGAGCAAATCTCTGCTACCCGAATTCGATGAGGAAATGGCAACGACACGGAAGTTTCTGGAGCTTGTGCCCGACGAAAAGCTTGGTTGGAAACCCCACGAAAAGTCGATGACGATGGGCCAGCTTGCGTGGCATTTGTCCGACATGCCCTCGTGGTGTACCTCCACTTTCAAACAAGATCTGCTGGCGCTTTCCAACGACGACTACCAGAAAAAAGTAGAGGAACGGAAGGGGAAAGGCGCCAAAGAAATCCTGGCGCAATTCGAGGGTGATCTAAACGAGGCGCGCACGCGGTTGGCTGCAGCCGACGATACCGTTCTGGCTCAACAATGGAAGATGACCTGGGGAGGTCAGACCGTTGTCGACATGCCGCGCGGGCAAGTACTTCGCAAATGGGTGATGAACCATCTCATTCATCACCGGGCACAGCTCGGGGTATTTCTGCGCCTGAATGGGATCCCGATCCCGGGCTCTTATGGACCGTCGGCGGATGATATGCCTTCGTAGAGATTCATGGGTCATTTGCTCGACAGACGCACTTTCCTCTCGCTTGGTGGAGGCACGGCCATTGCGCGGCGGCCTCCCCCAGGGTGGGGGCCTTTTTCGACCCTCAAACAGGCTTTGCGGCTGCGAGTCCTATGAGTCTTCCTGCCAAGCCCTCAGACAAGATCTCGAAGCCGGCCTTGGAGAGTTCCTCGCGTATCCACGCAATCCCTAAACGTAGCTTCCGGTAGCTGCTCTTGTTGAGCGCCCAATCCTTACCCTGACGCAGATACACCAAGTCGTGAACGACCACTGAGTCTGCGTTTTCGAATTCCAGAAAACACGTCATGATCTTGTTGTCATCGCTGCGCACAGGAATAAAGCGGTCAGTCCCAAATAGCTCCGTGGTCAGGTCGCGGTAGGTGATGACAAACATTCCACCAGGGCGCAGTACGTCGAACACTTCGCGGAACAAGGCACTCACGTCGCGTCTGTCCGGCAGGTGGGTCAGTGTATCGCCCATGCATACAATCACAGTGGCTTTTCCGCTCGGAACGATTGCCGGCAGAGTCCGCAGATCTGCTTTTTCTGTCCTCACCGGAAGAGCTGCCGATGTGAGAGCCGAGCTCATCCAGTAACTCTGCGCTGGTGTCGATGGCGACTACCGGCGAAAACCCCAGCTCCGCCAGGGCAATTGTCTGGAAGCCGGGTCCGCATCCCAGGTCTACCGCGAGCGCAGCCTCCGGAGCGTGGTTAAGAGGTTCCAGCACGCGGGAGAGGAAAGCTTTCTGCTCGTTCACTCTTTCTTCGAAAGAGGCGCCGAACATCCATGAGTAGTGCTGTGACAGCAGGTGTTCGTAGTGTTCGTATACCGTGGACATGTATCTAAGCCAGCTTGACGAAGCGCATTGCCGCTGAATTCATACAGTACCGAAGACCCGTCGGAGGCGGACCGTCCGTGAAGACGTGCCCCAAATGAGCGTCGCACTGTCTGCAAGAGACGGCAGTGCGCTCCATCCCTAAGCTTCGATCGGTCGTCTCCACAACATTCTCCCGCGCAATCGGCTGCCAGAAGCTCGGCCACCCAGTGCCGGAATCGAACTTGGTGTCTGAGCTGAAGACCGCTGTGTCGCAACAGATGCAGCGAAAGAGACCACGATCGTGTACGTTCAACGAATCGCCCGTATAGGCGCGCTCCGTGCCGGCCTGGCGAGCTACTTCGTAAGAGATCGGGGATAGCAGTTGCCGCCATTCGGCGTCCGACTTGACGACTTTCGCAACCACCACCTTGCCGGTCTTCTTGCCATTCGCACCAAATTCAACGATGGTCACCATGCCTGGGAGATTGGCTGCGGATGCAGTGCCCGCCGGGCGCAGAGACCAGAGCGCGAGCGCCCCGCAAGCACCGGCCGAGGTGAACAGGAACGCGCGCCGGCTGGGGCGCTCACAACGCACTACCCTCTCTGTATTTTCTGATAAATCCCTCATAAGAACTCCCTTTCCTTAGACGTTATCTCTAACCGAAAGTAAATGAATAGGCACGTACCCCCGGCGCCAGAAACTCCACCCGGAAGGTATGGTCGTGAATACTACCTTGCTGGCGAATCAGTTGGTAGAGCCGGTCATCGGTCACCACTCCGTTTCCCTCAGCGTCCGTATCTAAGCCATGGTCGGCGCCTGGCGCATGGCCGTCGATGGTGACACGGAAGCGGACCGCTTTCCCATCCGCTGGGCGGCCCCAGGACCAGGTGAAGGTCGCGCGCGTGGAAGCGAAACGAGATACTCGACTCGGCTGCACGCGAGGTAGCAACCTGGTCCTCGTCCTTCCAGTTGCCGGCAAACGCCCATTGGTTCAGCTTCAGTCCGTCGGGCGTGCGATAGACCAGGGGATCATCCTGATTCAGTCCACCCGGAGAAGCAAAATTTTGCGCCCGAGCATAACCAACATAGGTTTCGGGAGACTGGACATCGTCTGAATCCGGCGGCGCTTCCGTGCCGCTGCCGGCTACCTTGGTCATGCTCTCGGGAACAGGAGCATTGGCTTCCTTGAGCAGGGTCCGGATCCACTGTTCAGACTCTTCGTAAGCTCCCTCGCCAAAGTGGTGGAAGCGAATGTTCCCCGTGGCATCGATGAAGTAATCGGCCGGCCAATACTCGTTGTTGAAACTACGCCAGATCTTGTAGTCGTTATCCATCGGGACGGGATAGGGGACGCCCAGATCCTTCACTGCTTTGCGGACGTTGGATTCGTCTTTCTCGAAAGGGAACTCGGGCGTATGAACACCAATGATCACCAGGCCACTGGCCTTGTACTTTTCATTCCACGCCTTGATGTAAGGCAGCGTGCGCAGGCAATTGATGCAGGAGTAAGTCCAGAAATCCACCAGAACCACTTTGCCGCGCAACGACGCGAGCGTGAGGGGCGGTGAGTTGATCCATGCCGTAGCTCCTGATAGATCGGGCTGGGCGCTGTCAGAGACATCGATGGTTTGACTGAGAACAATTCTCTTCGGCTGGGTCGCAGGATGGAATCGGTCGAGCAGATGCTGCTCGAGGCCACCCGTGCTCGCCAGGGAAAGCCGCGTGAGCACGCCACGGTCCAGTCCGAAGGCCACCGCTGCCACAGCAGCCAATACGGCTACGCCGAGTGCTCGACGGATCCACTCCTCAACCCCTAGTCCTCGCTTCATGGCAGCGAACAGACGGCCGCCGGCGAGCAAGGCAATCGCCAGAGAGGTGGCTGCCCCTGCTGCGTACGCGAGCAGGAGTAGGGCAGTATGGGTGCTCGCACCTTGCAGGGCGGCTCCGGTAAGAATGAGTCCTAGAATCGGCCCGGCGCAGGGAGCCCAGAGCAATCCGGTGCCGACACCCAACAGGAAGGAGTTCAGGACACTCGCGCCTGAATCGGAATTTCTCGAAAGCCGATTGCCCAGTTGCACCAACGGACGCGTGAGACGATCCGCCAGCGACGAGAACAGCAAGGTGAGGCCAAACAGGCCAAAGAGGATCAGTGCGGCGATCCGGCCGAACTGGTTGGCTCGTACCGCCCATCCTCCGCCCACCGTGGCCAGGCTGGCAACCACGGCGAAGGTAATGCACATACCCGCAAGCAGCGGCAATCCGCTCTTGCGGAAGGGCTGATCGGAGCGTGCAAATACGAACGGCAGCACCGGCAGAATGCAGGGGCTCAGAATCGTAAGCACTCCGCCGAAATACGCTAAGAACAAGAGCAACATCGACTCACCAGCTTTTCCCTGAATCGCCCAGATGAGACGAGACACAGGCCAAATAGGTTACGAATATCGCGCAGTTTCGTTTTTTGGCTCCTGTGTATTGAGGCGTCCACGATAAACCGCCATGACTGCGAGTAGCATCAGGGTGTGCCCCTTCGCAAACGATTCCTGGTAAACATGATATGCGTCTCAATGAAATGACCCTACGCCGCCCGCTGATTACCGCCCTGTTTACCGTCGTTTTTCTTTGCCCGCCGTTCCTTCGTTCGCAGACGCCGGTGCCGGCGTCACATCCAACCAGCACACCCTACGCCGGCGACCTGAGTATTTTCGAGGACCCTGGCCGTGACAAGCGTCTTCAGATCGACCGCGTCATGGACCTGCTGAACATCAAACCAGGCAGCACCGTTGCCGATATCGGGGCCGGCGGTGGCTGGTTTAGCGTCCGTGCTGCCCGCCGCGTCGCCCCCAATGGACGGGTGATCGCGGAAGAGATCAACCCCAAGGCCATTGCCTCCATTCAGCAGCGTGCCAAGCGAGAACATCTCAGCAACATCGAGACCCTCCTGGGCACACCCGATGATCCCAAGCTAACGGCCAATTCACTGGATGCTGCCCTGATGCTGAAGGTCTACCACGAGATCGCCCATCCCCCTCTGGTCCTGGCCAAGCTGCGCGATGCTCTGAAGCCGGGTGCTCGTTTTGGCATTATCGATCGCAACGGTACCGGAGCCGACCATGGCCTGAACGAGCCCATCCTTCGCGCCGAGGTCGAGCGTGCCGGTTTTCGCCAGGTCGCCCGCTACGATTTCACCAAGGCAGACGGGCAAGACTATTTCCTGATCTTCGAAAAGCGATAACCCCCCGGATTGCGGCTATACTTCGGTGGTTAATCATCGTTGATAGCGAGGACGCTTTGAGACGTCTTTTGATATTCCTTCCCCGTAGGATCTTGTTGTTTCTTGTCCACGCAACCCTCCTCGCAGCGCTGAGCGTGAGCCCGGCTTGCGCCGCAACCAATTTCTCTATCCCTCTGCAGCAGAAGACGCTGCCAAACGGGCTCACCGTGATCGTTTCTGAAGATCACTCGGCGCCTACGTTTGGCTTGTGCATCGCCTACCGCATTGGTTTCCGGCTCGAGCCAGAGGGGAAGACCGGCTTTGCCCATCTCTTCGAGCACATGATGTTCGAAGGCACTCCGGTTTCCCCCAAGGGGACGATGGACCACATCATCGAAGGCGGCGGCGGCAACCTCAACGGAGACACCCGCTGGGACTACACCGAATACATCGAGACAGCTCCTGTCTCCGCGCTCGATCCCGTGCTCTGGCTCGAGGCTGATCGCATGAAGGCCCTGGACTTCTCGACCAAGAATCTGGACAACCAGCGCCAGGTGGTGGAGGAGGAGGTTCGGGTCAATGTCCTGAACCAGCCCTACGGCCTGTTCTTCGCCATCGACCTTCCGATGAAGGCCTACGACACCTACCCCGACAGCCACAATTTCTACGGCGACTTTCGCGACTTGGACGCGGCCAACATCGAAGACGTCCGCGCTTTCTACTACAAGTACTACGCACCGAACAATGCCGTCATGGCGATAGCCGGCGATGTGAAGGCTGAGGAAGTTTTTGCCAAGGTAGAAAAGTACTTTGCCTCGGTGCCCCGGCGTGACGTTCCTCCGCTTCTCAAAGTAGTAGAGAAAGAGCAGACAGCGGAACGCCACGCAGTGGAAGAAGACAAGCTGGCGAACCTGCCAGCTCTTGCTGTCGGGTACCGATTGCCTGACCGCAACTCGAAGGATGCCGTTGTCGGCGCCGTCACCGGTGAGCTTCTGCACAATGGCGAGGCTTCGCTTCTCTACCAGCACCTGGTGAAAGAAAAGCAGGTCGCTGTTTCTGTGGATGGCGGGGCCAACTGGCCGCTGGGGAGTCCCTTTGAGTACAACGGTCCTACGCTCTTGACGACATTCCTCGTAGAGCCCGAGGGAACACAGTCGGCGACGGTGCTGGCTGCCTACGACGAAACCATCCAGCAACTTGCCGCCAAGGGGCCGACAGCGGAGCAACTGGCGCGGGTCCAGACCAAGATGCGCTCCGACTTGTACGACCAGATGGAGCAGCCGATCAATCGGGCTTCATTGATCGCGCACGCCGCACTCTTTGACGGCAATGCTGCGCGCATCAATACCGTTCCTGCGGACATCGACAAAGTCACGCCCGGTGACGTTCAGGCCTTCGCGCAAAAGTACCTGATACCTCGCAACCGAACGATCGTCGAACGGAATCCCGCGCCCAAGCCGCCCGCGCAGAAAGTTGGAGAATAGACATGGCCCACTCTCTTTGCAACCCCCGCAATGTTTTCGCCATGCTTTTTGCTGTGCTCGTCATCAGCTCTGTACCCGCAGCCTCCGCAGCAGCGGATATCAAAATGCCTCAGGGGCTGCCGCCCTACGGCCCGATGCGCTTGCCGGAAGCTCCTAAGGTAAAGAGCGAGACGTTGAGCAACGGATTGACTGTGTGGCTGGTACAGCAGAACAACCTTCCCAAGGCCGCCATCACGCTGACCTTGCGCGGCGGTTACTGTGCCGATCCGGCGGACGCGCGAGGCATTTCAGATTTGCTCGCAGCCACCGTCAAGCTCGGTACGAGCAGCATGACCGCGCGTCAGATCGCGGAGCGCTCGCAAGCCGCCGGCGGCGATCTGAAGGCCGCCGCAAGCACAGAGAACCTTACCCTCTCGATCGAACCGCTTGCCGAGCATGTTTCCGACGCCGTTGCGCTGCTTGGCGACCTGGCAACTCACGCCTCGTTTCCAGACAGCGAAGTAGAACTGGCGAAGAAAAATCTACTGGCCAACATCCAGCAGAACGAAAGCGATCCGAAATTTCTGGCGGAACGTGCCTTCGGTCGTATTCATTACGGCGATCATCCTTATGGCGTTGTTTCGCCTACTTCGGCCATGGTCGAGCATGCGAGCCCTGATTCTCTGCGCAAGCTTTATTCGGAGACCTTTCTGCCTAGCCAGGCGGTCATCGTGATCGTGGGCGCCATCGATCCATCGGCAGCGCTGGCCGCGATTCATTCGTCCTTCGATCGTTGGAGTGGCCATGCAGGGGCGGGAACAACATCGGCTGCTCCCTCTGAGCCAGTGGCTGCCGCAGAGAAGAAAGTCTTCTTTGTACCGCGTCCAGGTTCCGTGCAGACCGCCCTGCTGATCGGAGCGCCCGCTCCTATTCGCACCGATCCTGATTACTCCGCCCTTGAGGTGGCCAACGCCATCTACGGCGGTATGTTTGGGTCGAGGCTGACCAAAAATATCCGCGAAGACAAGGGTTATACCTACTCGCCGTATTCCTACCTCGACATCAACGGGAAGGCGGGCGTCGTCATCACCCGCGAAGACGTGCGGAACGCCGTCACCGGCCCCAGTTACAAGGAAACAATTTTTGAATTAAACCGCATGGGCAGCGCACCGGCAGGCGACCAGGAGCTGACGGCTGCAAAACGCTACTTGTTGGGTACGCTTGGCTTCCGTCTCCAATCGCGGGCCTCCGTGGCGCGACGACTGGCGACTCTATGGGTTTACGGCCTGGATACCCAGTTCATCCGCAAAGATGCGGACGACATCATGAGCGCTACCGCCGCACAAGTCCAACAGGCATCCCAGCGATATCTGGCGCCGGACAAGATGACTGTGGTCGCGGTCGGCGAGGACAAAGTTGTTCACGAGCAGTTTGTGCCCTTCAGCCTGCCGGTCGTGGATGCTCCTAAGCCCTAGCTCTCTACGGGCAATAGGTCTTGATGATGGTCATCTACACCTTGCACACTCAGCGGGCCGATGTTCGTGGAATCCCACATCTGCCAAAACCAGGCAGATATGGGGCACCCGTCATTCGTTACCCAACAGGCCGTCAGAAATGCGGGCTAGAGGGATCAGGCGTCTTCAAACCGCCGGAAGGTATTCACGACTGTCTCCGGCAACGAATCGCGATTCTTTTTAGTGAGAAGTTCATGACCGGCGCCTGTGATAGGAAGCAGTTCGGTGGGCGCGGGAATGAGCTTCAAGGCCGATCCCAATTCGTCGATGGAACCGAAACCATCGCAGTTACCGCTCACGAAGAGCGACGGAGTTTGCAGGCGAGGGAAGTGCGCGGTACGCAATTCGCCGGGTTTTTGCGGCGGGTGAAGCGGGTAGGAGAGTAGCAGGAGACCATCCACGAGCCCAGGCTGATCCGCGGCCAACATAGACGCCTGTCTCCCCCCGTAAGAATGGCCACCCAGGAACACGCGGCCGGAAGTATGCCGCCGTGCGCATGCAACGGCCGCGGCCAAACCCTGTTGGTCATGCTCGGCGCTCCCGCGTGGTGGTGGACCGTGCGGCCGCTTTTGCCGAAAGGGAAGATCGCAACGGAGGACTGTCCAGCCTGAGGCGCAGAAGCTATCCGCCAGCGCAACGAGCAGCGGCGCCTTGCAGTTTGATCCCGCTCCATGGGTTAAGACCAACCAGTCGCCCTTGCTATCTGGCGAGCGATGAAGAAATCCTTGAACCGGTACTGCGTTCGGCGAGTCGTCGCGGAACTCCTCGAAAGTATCCATCGTCGCCGTCCATTGTAGTCAATGACAGCGATCGTTCGTGTGCGCTCATGCGTTTCCGTCGGCCGTATCTCACCCTTTGGGTCTGGGAGCTCAGTCCATTGTTTGGGCAAGATGGTCAAGGTGGTCAAATTTGATGATTGGACGGGGGCTAAGTCCTTTGTTTTATCAAGATGGTCAAGGTGCTCAAATTTAATTAATTAATTTGCAGCCCCTCGCCGGGCGGCTCCTGGCTGGTAGGCGATGCGATTTCTTCTGTAGAAATGTGCGAACTAAGCGAACTATGCGAACTAACTGTCCCGCTACTTAGTTTTCAGCGCGGGGAAAGTGTGCGCCTTGAGCGCCTTATGCGCCATAAATCCCCCTTTTCGAGTTGAAAGGGATGGGACGAATGGTTTTTCAGGTACTCCATGATGGTCTTCCCACACGGCGGAGCCGGTGTCCTCAGGTTTTGGTGCCAAGTTGTCAAAGAGCTGCCCATGGTAAGAGGGCGCCTGGGCGCACTCCTGCTCATCGCGCAATCATGTGCTCACTCTGCGGCCTCGTCCCTGGGCGTGGAATACAGAGTGGAAAGCGTGGTCAATCAGTTCTTCTAACAATGAGCAGCTTACGATGGCCGAGAAATGATGCAGCCGTGAGCGCTGAAGGCGCGCTTTCGTAAGCTGGTTGCGGCGGCACGGAAAGAGCGGTTCGGTGCTAAGCCGGGCAGCGCCGACTGCGGTGAGGCGGCGCCGGAATATGAATTGTTAGTTCCACATTAGTACGGTTTTTCGGATGCGTCGAGAGACTTTGAGAGTTTTTTTCAAGTAGGGCGGGCGCCGGCCTAGTTGAAAAGCAGTAGGGAATTGGAGGCGCTAAAGTTCCATGCAACGCTACGAGACCAGGGAGAATTCACGGCCGGAGAGATCGACCGACTGTCCGGTTCGGATGGCTTGGTCGGCGGCGAGCACGATCGACAGGCTCGCGAGACTGTCCTCCAAGTGCGAGGTCAGGTCGAGTTGCTCGCGAATAGCGCGCACGAAGAACTCCTGTTCGCGCCGGCAGAGCTCATCGTGACCGGGCTCGTCGGTTTGCGTCAGCCATTCGTCAGGGCGGGCAAAGCTACCGGATGGTGTCAGCTCTGCATGATGCACGCGAATGGCATTGGCGCGGACGTGGTCTTCCACTTTGGCCGAGGCGCCGTTCGAGTCGGAGTGAATGCTCTGGATCGATACCGCGCCGCGCGGCCCGATCACGTCTTTGACGAAGAATGCGGTCTCGCTCATCATCGGGCCCCATCCGGCCTCGTACCAGCCCACCGAGCCATCGCTGAAGACGATCTGCAGTTGGCCGTAGTTACAGCGGCCGTCAGGGAGACTGGGGTCGAGGCAGGCTCCGATTGCAGAAACCCGCAGCGGCCTGGCTGCGACCATTTGGCACATGACGTCCACATAGTGCACGCCGCAGTCGACGATGGGCGAAGCGGACGCCAGCAGGCCGCGGTGCACCTGCCACTCCGCTCCGGAACTCTGCTGGTTGAGATTCATGCGCATAACCAGCGGACTGCCCAGCGTTCGCGCGATGCCGATGAACTTCTGCCACGTCGGGTGGTGGCGCAGAATATATCCGACGACGAGCTTCCTGCCAGCGCGCTGTGCCGCCTCAACCATGCGACGGGCGCTTTCGTTGTCGGGGGCCAACGGCTTCTCCACAAAGACATCACATCCGGCTTCGATCGCGGCAAGCGTGAACGCTTCATGTGTATCGGGATAGGTCGAGATGCAGACCGCGTCCGGTGCGAGACTAGCCAGTGCAGTGCCCACATCGTCGAACAGGGGCACCTGGAGCGATAGGTTCGTGGCGAGGTGGTGTTTGCTTTCGCCCCGCGATACCAAGCCGACAATCTCCACGCCGGGCATGTTGCGAAAAGCGCGTGCATGCGATGCGCCCATGTTTCCACAGCCGACGACAAGGATTCTCAACGACCCCGTGTTCCGAAGCATTGCATGTGCCCCCAGGCGGATTTGCAATTGCCTCCTTATCATAGATGCGGCGCTTTTCCTGGAGCCAGCTTCGGTCGACTGGTTATCCCATCTGCGAGATGACTGAAAGATTTCGGTTCCGTGGACAGAGGGAGATGTGCCTTGGAACGCGCCGGGACTTGTGTCGTCTTGCTCGTTTGCGCCTGCGTGGCGGCAGGTCTCAGATTGCGGAGAGGGGCAAAGACTTGAAGGAAGTTACTGAAAACGAGACTTCATGGGAATCCGGAGACAGCATCCTTTTGGCTTCACCTGGTAGTCGGCTCAAGGCGTGGTGGATTCGGGTCGGACTGATCAGATGACGGATTCACACCCGTCAGCATGCGGGACTCGGCCCGAAACAGGTGATAGCTGTCGTAGGTGATGTCGTTCATCGTTGTTGCGTAGGGGCCGAAGGTTCTAAAGCCCTCGTCCCATTCTTTTAAGAACGCTACTGACCGCGATGTCATCACGGAGACACTCTTTACTGGACATACATAGGTCTTGCCTCCGATTTCGACCGGGCCGTATTCAACCACGATATCGGACCGGAGAAGCGGGACGAACGGTTCCAGGTCCGCGATGGCCTCAAGGCGAACCACGGCTCCGCTCACCGGGTCTATCGAAACTTCTCCATGATAGGGGGCGATCAAGTCGAAGCCATTGGTGCCATCACCCTCAGGAAGACAACACCCCCACACGTTGTAGCGTGATGTTCTGGACTGCACCGAGTAACGAAAGACGGCTTTCGTACTCCCTGCATCCTGCTCCCAGCGAGCCCAGGCCAAAGTGGAGGGGGCGGAGAAAATATCCTGCGTTAATTTAAGAACTGGTCCGAAAGTGCCGTAAGTGATGAGGCTTCGCTCGCTCTGCTTCTTGTGGCTGTGGATTTTTGCATCAACATACTCTCTGCCATCGCGGTAAACGACGGTTTCCGTGGTAGTCTGCGCCACGTGAAGTGGTTGATAGCTGACATTGGTATCTCCTTCGTTGACGGCCGGGGTGTCTTGATAGCGAACGGTAATTCGTCGCGCATAGAAATTAGGAAGATTGGGAATTGTCTTCGTCAGGTAATCGGCGGCTGAAGAGATCATCCTCTGCTGTTCGACTGCGTTGGGTGGCGGATCGGCATTAGCTGTTGTTGGGGACGGCTCCCGAAAGGCCGATAAATCAGTGATGCCGGTCAACTGCTGCTGGGCACTCTTGCCGCGAAGGCTCGCACGCCAGGACGCAACAGATACGCCGTCGGGCCGGTCGGTGAGAGAAAGCACGGAAAGCTGGCGCGCGATTTTCTCATCCGGTTGACCGTGGAGCGAAACGAGCAATCTGCCGAACTGCTGCGAAGTGATGCCTCTGACGGTTTGATCCGAGTAGTAGGGTTGGTTGTAATAGCCCGTATTGGTGTGAGGGCTCAGGCCCGGCTTCTCAACTCGTAGTGTTAGGTCATGATATTCATTCGGCTGAGCCGCAGGGGGAGGGTCGAAGGATAAAGTGTAAAACGTGTTTGGCTCATGAGTGCAACTCTCAATCTGAGCGCTAAGGTTGGAGCCAGTGTTCAGAACGCGGCCACCGCTCTGCTCGGCGAGTACCTTGCGGTCCAGATTCATAAAACTTGCCTGCTGAGGCGAAGCTACTCCGTGGAGATACTTGACATAGAACTGAGACGGTTCAGTTTCTCCGACCGAGAGGCTGTAAAGAGTGACGCGAGCCTCCCGCGACAGATCTGAGAACCAACGAATCGTGTAGAAGACCTCCTCTTTGGAGACTGTTCTGTCGGCATAGGCTCCGCTTCCGATTCCCCAGCCTGGTCCTACCCAGATCAGCAGCTTTCTACCCAGCAACTGCCTTTCCATGGTGGCGACCTGGCCGAGTGCCTTTAGCGCTTCAAGGGATGGCGAGTCATTCGAGTCCGTCCACTTCCATGTGTTTCCGCGTAGCGCACTGCGAAACGAACGAAGTTGGTGAAGATTCTTCGAATGAATGAGATCGGAGGCGAGCGCGTTGCCGTCTATTGACGGGATGCCCACGGCCCAAAAACCACTTTCGTCGAGCTCATAAAGAGATACGGGCTGAGCGAGGCGTCCGCCGTTTTTCTGCAGGAAGGTTTCGACCGCGAGCCGTTCATTGGTTGGAAGAAGGCCTGGAAGAACGAGCGTGTCCACCACCACGATGAGGCTCACAGGAGGGGCGGGACTGGCCTTTGCGTCGAAAGCATGGAATGACAGAAACTTTACCGGCCGACCGTTGTCGAGGAGCGTAAAGTCGCTGAGTTGAAGACCAGGCACCGGACGTCCCGACTGGTCCGTGACAACAACGTCGAGGTGAATGAGACCTCTTCCACCATCGAGCAACTGTTGCTTGTCGGGCGTTTGGACGATCGGCATTGGAGCGGTGGCTATCTGTTGTGGAACCGCAAACCACGAACACAAGGCACAAACCACAGAAGAGCCAAGAGCCAAACCGAACCGCTGCAGAGCAGTCATGGGTCCCACCTCGACATCCGACAGCCTTTTCAGGTAAAGGTTTAACCGTGTATCCGGAAAAGAACTTCTGGAGCCCTCATTCATTTACGCTCCGTTTGGGGTCAGGACGCAACCGGTAAAAGGGGGACTGCCTGAGCAGTGTGTCGGAGAAATTGTTATTTACGCGAACGAACCGCAACATGCGGCCCCGATCCATCGCTCAGTTAGGACATATAGTGTGCAAAAAACTATCTCCGACACACTGTCAGGCTGTCCCCCCTTTTACCCCGGCGCGAGGCGATCTTCTTGCTGGAGCACGGTGACGGGCGATTTGACTGTGACGACGGGTGGCTGGGAGTGCCGGTTGGGCGCTACACTAAAGGGCGATGGCGCACCGTTGCTGGAATGAGAGCTACGCCGCGGGAGAGCTTCCCTGGGACACGGGTGAGCCGGAGCCGCTGCTGGTCGACTTCGTCACCGCAGGTCGCGTTCGGCCCACCGGGACGCTCGAGATTGGCGCGGGGACAGGGACGAATGCACTTTGGCTCGCGGAACGCGGATTCGAGGTCCTGGGGATCGACATCGCGCCGCACGCGATCGAACGAGCCACGGCAAAGTTGAATGGCCGCAATCTCGGTTGCCGTTTCCGTACCTTGGACTTTCTCTTGGCCTCGCCGCCCGAGGCTCCCTTCCAGTTTGTCTTCGATCGCGGCTGCTTCCATGTCTTCGACGAAGAGGAAGAGCGTGCGCGTTTTGCCGCACGGGTCGCGGCCATCCTGGCCCCGCGCGGCCTCTGGCTTAGCCTTATCGGCAGCACGGAAGGCCCTCCACGCGAGGTCGGTCCGCCGCGCCGCTCTGCCCGGGACGTCGCTGGGGCGATTGAGCCCGCTTTGGAAATTTTGGAACTCCGCGGTGCCGAGTTCCGCGCTCACGGGGCCACGGCATGGTTCTGCCTGGCGCGCAGACGCGGCGATGAAGTAGTGGCGAGTGGCGGGATGGAATCGTGACATGTTGAGTTATCCTCGTTTGACCTGGATTACATTCCGCCTGTCACCGGCTTTTATTTCCCTGCGATGGCTTTGGTGTCGATAACTACGGACGAAAAGTTTGTGCGACGGGTCCAGCCTGTCACTGGGCACAAGTTCTTTCTGTTATTTCTGTTTCTGCTCGTATACCTCGTTCTGTACCCGTACATGGGTGAAACCGGCATGCGTTATTACGTGTTCCGGCTGGCGAGCGCCGCTCTTACGCTGATGTGCGTATACGCGGTGAGTTTCCGGAAGGGTCTCATCTTTGTCGGTTTGATTCTTGCGGTTCCTACGATCGTGGCGCACACGATCGTTTTTCTGCCCAGGATGGTGCCCACGTCGGTCCTCAACGTCGTGCTCAGCTTCGCATTTGACGTTTTCACGATCGGAGTTATCTTTCGCCGCGTTTTTGCGCGCGAAAAGGCTGAGGCGGAGACGATTTATGGCGCGGTCTGCATTTATCTCCTCATTGGATTTACGTTTGCAAAGCTCTACGCCATCCTTGCCATCATCCAACCTCATGCCTTCTATCTGGATCCGGCGAGTAATCTGCATCCCGTCCCTGTGGGTTTTGATTTTATTTATTTCAGCTTTGGAAGCATGACTACGGCCGGCGCGGCCGGCATTGCGGCCGCTTCGCCGCAGGTCCGATCGGTGTCCATGATCGAATCCGTTCTGGCGGTGTTGTACATCGCTGTGATGATTGCGAGGCTGATGGGCGCCTACCGGCCAAACGAAAATGGTTCCGGTGAATCCTCATAGGCCTTGACGTCGCCGGGCCGGCGAGCCTCTGCTTCGAAATATAGGCTCGTATACATGAGTTCGAATACAATGAACCGGTTCTAGACGCGGGCCGGTCTTGGCCGCGAAAAGGAGAATAATGTCTACAAAAATTGGGCGGCGTTCGTTTCTGGGCATGGGCGCGGCAGCCGCGGGGCTTGGCCTCTGGGCCGACCTGGAAGCGTATCCACAGAATGTCAACCGGAATTCGATTGCGTCGGACTTGAAGATCACGGACATGCGCATCGCCGTTCTGAGAGGGCCGGGAGGCAAGCCAGTCCAGGAGGGCAATGGCGGCCCGAGCAGCGCGGGCGGGGGCCCCGGCGGCGGCCGTGGCGGTCCGCCCAGGGGACCGATGCCTCCTGCGACTCCCGGAGCGGGAGCGGCCTCTGGCGGCACGATCGTCGTCCGTATCGATACCAATCAGGGAATCTCGGGTTACGGCCAGACGATCGGGGACGGCCCCCAGCCGAACTACGTGCTGATGCATAAGGGCCGGCTACTTGGCGAGAATCCCTGCAACGTCGACAGAATCTTCCGCAAGATCAAGATGCATGGCGGATATAACCGTCAGGGGAGCGGCGTCAACGCGATTGAGAACGCGTTGTGGGATCTGGCCGGCCAGGCTTATGGCGTGCCGATCTATCAGATGCTTGGAGGCAAATTTCGCGACAAGGTCCGCCTGTACAGCGAGGGTGACCCGAAATCGAACTCCATCGCAGACATCGCCGCTGATTATAAGGAGAGAGTCGCCTCGGGGTTTACGATGCTCAAATACGACCTGCCCGTAGCTCCCATCCTCCGAGGCAAGCCGGGCACGATCTATGCTCCGGCAGGCTATTACGGGGAACCGGGGGATTTTCCCCCCGAGAACTACTATGAGGGCTTAGAGATCAGCGACAAGGGATGTGAACTCGTAGCGGACCACGTCGCTGCGATTAAGGAAGCCATGGGCGATGCTGGTGACGTTCCCATGGGTCACGACCATTTCGGGCACCTCACCGTGAAGAGTTGCATCAAGTTGGCGAATGCGCTGGAGAGGATCAATCCCTCGACTTTGGAAGACATGGTTCCGTGGTTCCGGGTACAGGAGTGGAAACTCATCACCGATTCGGTCAAGGTGTCCACCTTGACCGGCGAAGACGCCTACCTGGTGGAATCGCTCGAGCCGCTTTGCCAAGCGCGTGCAGTCGATTACATCCACCCGGATCACCTTGTGATCGGCGGCTGTCTCGAATTGAAGAAGACCTCCGACATGGCGGCCAAGTATTCGGTGGGGATGATGGTCCACAGCAACGCTACCCCGATCGGCTACGCGGCGGGCGCGCACGCGATCGCCGCCTGCGAAAACTTCCTCGCCATGGAATGGCACCAGCCGCAGCCAGCCTGGCACAAAGAACTAACCGACAAAGGGGATCTTGTGGTTCAGGGTCACATCCCCGTTCCGACGGGGCCGGGCCTGGGGATCAAAGTCAATGAAGAAGCGATGCGCAATCTCTGCAGGCAGGGTGAGTTCTTCACCGATCCTACGACGTATTGGGATTCGCAGGTCGGCGGAGAGAAGGCGTACACGTAAAGAGAGGAGGGGGGCACGATACCTATTTCCGCGTTGTCGGCACCGTTTGGAAGTGAATAGGTATCATGTCCCTTTATCTCCAGCTCGCGGGCCAGGGTTCGGAACTGGAAGAAGGTTCGGCGTTCGAGGTGCCAGAAATAATTAGGCTCGTCAGGGTCATTTTTTTGGCGGAAGAGCGAGGGTAGGAGTTTGTAGGTGCTTTTAGAGTGACCTCGGAAAAAAGCGTCTTGATGTGAGCGCAGGCCTAACCCCTCTTTGGCCGCGTAGATCGAATCCATGAAGTCCGCGAACGCCTTCCAATCGTGCATAGCACGAAATTGTTGCATAGTTGGGCGCCATAAGCAGAATGAATCTCGGGGAGATGCGGGACGAAACAACCCCCAATGGACCGAAACAACGGCGCAAAAAGGGGTTATTTCGTCTGGCCCGCATCGTCATCTGGCCCGTCTGGCCCGCATCGTCATCGCCGGCCAGCGCGCCTATCAGAGAGCCGCGCGTTGCCAAACGCTAGAGGACTTGGTCCACCGCCGCGCGCATACCGGGATGCAGGGACTCCTCACGGAAGCGCGGCGTTACCCCGTCCTGCATTCCCGCGTGCGCATATATTGGGAGGACACTCAGCAGCGCATCGGCAATCACCACATTGCTTCCGAAACGAGGTGACCGGAAGGTGTGAAGAAATTGACAACAGCAAAGGGCTATTGTTGCAACAATAACACCACTAGACTAAAAGCGTGAGCGCACCTTCAGATTCCCCTCGTCCTCGTCCGCGCCTTTCATCGATAGACCGTTCCCAGCTTGTCTTTCGTACTGTGGATGTAGAGAGAATGATCGACGACGACCACAGTGCACGGTCGATTTGGGAGATGATCGGCGGGTTGAATCTAAGTTTGTATAACGCCAAGATTGCAGCTGTGGAGGGACGTGCTGGCCGAGACCATACAGCTCCGCAGTTGCTCATAAGTTTATGGTTGTATGCCTACAGCCGAGGGATCAGTTCGGCACGTGAGATTGCGCGGCGATGTGAGTATGAACCTGCGTTCCAGTGGCTGTGCGGTTTGCAACCTATTAGTTATCGCACCCTGTCCGGATTCCGTTCTGATAACAAGGACGCGCTCGGTAGTGTGTTCGTGCAGGTGGTGGGAGTGCTGAGTGCCGAAGGGCTGATCACCATGGAACGGGTGACGCTGGATGGCACCAAGATCAAAGCCAACGCCAGCGGAAACACGTTTCGACGCAAAGAGAAGATCGAAGCCCATCTTGCTGCAGCACAAACGCAACTAGAGAAGATGAACGAACAAGCCGCCGAGGAAGAGAAGGTGGCCACGCGCCAAGCGGCTGCGAAAGAGCGGGCGGCTCGTGAACGCGTAACCCGCCTGGAAAGCGCGCTTCGTGAAGTGGAGCGTCTGCAAGAAAAAAAGAAAGAGGATAAGAAGACATTTGTAGCGCGGGCATCCACCACCGATGTCGAAGCTCATGTGATGCGTAACGGCGAAGGTGGCACAGTGCCCAGTTACAACGTGCAATTAGTGACCGACACCACCCACGGATTCGTAGTGAACGTAGAGGCTACCACTGACGCCATCGACTATCGTCAACTGGAACCAGCCCTTGACCGCTGTAAAGCGACGCTGGGATTGCTGCCGAAGCAGTTGATTGCAGATGGAGACTACACCAACCATGCAGCCGTGCAGGCTGCTGCAAAGTCTGGTGTCGACTTTTACGGTTCGTGGCAAGACAGCTGGAAACCGACAGAATCGGATGCTCAGGGACGCTCCGGGGCCTTTATAAGCAGTGCTTTTCCATATGATGCGAAGAATGACGTTTACCTCTGCCCTGCCGGACAGCAACTAGTCCACAAGACGGTCCTCGATCGTGGACACGGGGTGCGCACGCATGTGTACAAGGCGCCAAAGGCAGCTTGCGCTTCCTGCGTTTATCGCGCTCAGTGTGCCTCGAAGAAACCGAAACCACAGTGGAGACGCTCAATCACACGTCTTGAGGAGTCTACGGAAACAAGCGCATTCAAAGCCAAGATGCAGACTGAGGCGGCACAGAAAATCTACCACCAGCGCTCGCAGATCGCCGAGTTCCCGCACGCCTGGATTAAAGAGCGATGTGGGCTCCGGCAATTTCGCTGCCGTGGGCAACAAAAAGCAGGCATGGAAGCTACATGGACCTGCATCAGTTACAACCTCATCCGGTTATTTAGCGTACGCCGACGCCGCAAGATCGCTACCTCGACTGTCGCAGCCGCCTAAGAAAAGACACGGTGGTCTGTTTCTCAACACGATAAAAGACCAAAGCCACTCCTCCTGCGTGCACTGTGAAACCCCAGTTTCAGATTCACGATCCGATCGGAGGGCTGGAGAACCGAGTACCTGCCATCGAATAACGAGCGGGGCACCGGGACGACCATGGGCGGCTGAAATCTTTCACACCTTCCCGTCCCCGGGTTACCCCGGGGAATTTACCGATAATCAGACTTCTCAGGACTGTCGCCGAAGAAGGTCATGAAACCCGCAACGGCCTATGTCCAAAAGCGGACGGACTGATGGGAAATTGAACAACCAGATGCGATACCGGGCTCGGCTTCCCCGGCGAAGTTGTTTTCGCAGCACATGTTACCCACGGCGTGCGTTTGGAGAGCTAAGTGCAGAAACATTGAGGAATTGCTGTGGCGGGACGGGGGTACCTATGAATGAAATCTGGATGGACGTGAAGGTTGCGGCGCGGCGGCTGCGCCGGTCGCCGGGATTTGTGCTGACGGTGGTGGTTTCTCTCACGATGGCAATTGCGGCGAACCTGGTGGCGCTGGGCGTCCTGCGTGCAATGGTTGTGGGACCAGTGGGAATGGCTGCTCCGGAGCAGCTCTGGCAAGTGGCGCAAAAGCAGCAGGGTGTGATCGCGCAGTCGTATCCCGACTACCAAGATTTGAAAGCACGGAACAATGTCTTCACGGGCATGCTGGCTTACCGGATGGGTGTGGCCGCGATGAACGCGATGGGGACGACGCAGAAGAGCTGGGACAACGAAGTCTCCGGAAATTATTTCGATCTGTTGGGCGTGCAGCCAGAACTGGGACGGTTTTTTCATGCGAGCGATGAGCATGGAACCAACTCGGCTCCGTATATAGTCCTGAGCGATGGTTTCTGGCGGTCGCGGTTTGGAGCGGACCCTAGGGTGGTGGGGACGACGGTACAACTGGACAAGCATCCGTTCACGATAGTTGGCGTGGCTCCCGCGGCCTTCCACGGAACCGAGCTGCTGCTCTGGCCGGACTTTTGGTATCCGATGGTGAATGCGCCGGAGGTGAACGGATATAGCTATCTGGAACGGCGGTATAACCACTCACTGTCGGTAGTTGGTCGTCTGAAGGCGGGGGTGAAGCCTCTGCAAGCGGCGGAAAATCTGAACGTAGTAACGCGCGAACTGGCGAAAGAATATCCACAGACAAATGACGGTTTTGGTGCGCGGCTGGTGAAGGCTGGACTCTTCGGAGATCAGATTGGCGCGCAGGGGCAGACCTACATTGGAGGGATTCTGCTGTTGGCATTGCTGACGTTGGCGGCGGCGTGCGTGAACCTGGCCGGCATGTTCGCGGCGCGCTCGGCTGACCGCGGGAAGGATCTAGCGGTGCGAATCGCCATCGGATCAAGTCGATGGCGGGTGTTGCGGCAGGTGCTGTCGGAAGCGGCGCTGCTGGCGTTGGGCGGAGGTATAGCCGGGGCCGTCTTCGCGTCATGGATGATGCGTTGGCTCAGCGACTGGCAACCGATTGCAAACCTTCCGGTGCGGCTGACGGTGGAGGCGAATGCGCTGGTGTACGGTGCGGCGATTCTGCTGGCTGCGGCAAGCGCAGTGTTACCGGCGCTGTTGACGGCGCGGCAGATTTGGAAGACGGATGCGATGCAAGCAATGAAGGCAGGGGCGATGCAAAGCCGAGTGGGGCGAGTCAGCGTCCGCGATCTGCTGTTGGGATTGCAGGTGGCGCTGTGCGCTCTGCTGGTGACTTGTGCGCTGGTGGGGCTAAGGGGTCTTCTGCGATCGCTGCAAGCTCCTCTTGGATCGAATCCGCAGGGCGTGATGCTGGCGGAGAGCGAAATGAAAATGGGGGGATATAGCGACCGCGACGCTCTTCCATTGCAAGAGAAGATGATCGAGCAAGCGCAGCGGGTTCCAGGTGTGACGTCGGCGGCCAGCATCAATGAGATCCTGCTAAATGGCGGAGGGAGCACGACACCGGTGTACCGCAGTGGCACAACGGATTTCCGTACGTCGAACAGCGTGACCGCAGCGAAGTTTTATACGATCTCGCCGGGTTATTTGAAGGTGGCGGGAACGCGGCTGATGGCGGGGCGCGATTTTACCTGGCATGACGACGAGCACACGCCGAAGGTGGTCGTGATCAACGAGACTCTGGCGCATCGGCTGTTCGGCGACGAGCCTGCGGTCGGAAAGAGATTCACACAGCCTGGACCCGTCGACTACACGGTGGTGGGTGTGGTGGAGAACGGCAAGTATGATTCACTGGAAGAAGACGCATGGGCGGCGATGTTCTTTCCGCTGGCGCAGAATCCCAACAACGAGCTTACGCTGGTGGTACGGTCTGAGCGCCCGCAAGCAGAGATTGCAGCAGCACTCAGCAGCATGATGGCGCAGGCTGACAGCGCGCTTCCAGTCGTGATCGAAAGCTGGCCGGATGCGATGGCCCTGGTGCTGTTCCCTATGCGGGCGGCGACGGTGGCGCTGGGTGTGCTGGGACTGATGGCAATCATGCTGGCGGCGACCGGGGTCTTTTCAATGGCGAGCTATACAGTCGCGCAGAGACTGCGGGAACTGGGCATTCGCGTGGCGCTGGGCGCGCAACGGAAGCAGGTGCTGCGCGCGACCATGGGACGAACGGTGGTGTTGTTAGCAGTTGGGTCGATAGCGGGACTGGGACTCGGAATTATTGGCAGCAAAGTGCTGGCCAGCATCGTATACGAGGCCACGGTCTATGACCCGGTCGTGCTGGGCGGGGCGTTGGCACTGATGGTGGTGATTGGAGCAGCGGCCGCGGCAGCTCCTGCACGGCGAGCTTTGGGGGTGGATCCGGCGATGCTGTTGAGGGAGGAATGAAGGGAGGGAGGCCTTTCATTCGTCTCAGTGTCATGCTCGCGTGTCTGGTGCTCGCCCGCCTCACCACCAGGTTGTAGATACGTCGACATGATACCTATTGCAGCAATTCTAGCTGCTCGCCGTCGACACGGTTTGCTGGTTTGGGGCCGGGAGATCGGCGCGCGATCGGTCGGCCAAGCAAGCGCTCAAGTCCTGTGACAAACTCTGCAGTGCCGATCGGGCGTCCGCTGCCCTCGGACCGCCGAAGCGCGGCAAAATCCTCAGCGCGATCCTGCAAAAGCAGGTCCGCGAAGCAGGATGTTCGATCGAGCACAGGACGCACGATCACTAGATTATCGTCGACACCGGCCAGATGGGCTCGTGCACTCGACCAAGGCCAATCCTCAGCGCGTGACACCAGGCGTGCTCGCACGGGATTTAGGTTCACATAACAGACCGCTGCCATTAAATGTGCCTCGTCCATGGCCACGGACGCGAACCGACTCTGGAACAAATGGCCTGTCCAGCGTCCACGTGCGTTGATGAAATTGGTGTAGCGGCGATGCGCTTCACCGACCGCGAGCCCTAAACCGTCCGCCCGCGTCGGGGTGAGGATGAGGTGAACATGGTTGGGCATCAGACAGTACGCCCATACCTCGACTCCTGCTCTACGAGTCTGCTCGGCGAGCAAATCGCGATAAATGTCGTGGTCCCCGTCCTCGAAAAATATAGCCTCCCGCCGGTTCCCGCGTTGGGTCACGTGATGAGGAAGGCCTGCAACCACCATGCGGGCAAGGCGCGTCATCTTGGCAAACTACCACAAAGGAAAGAAAAGGGGGATAGGTATCATGTCGACGCATCTCGTGAGCCGTCTTTGGTATCGGTTTTCAGCTGAAACCAGCCGCCTACTGTCACTTGTGCCAGTCAAAGCGGAATAGCTTTAACCCTACTTTATAAATACGGTAAGTAACCCCCAATCAAATAGTTCAAACACGCTGCTCCTCAGTGCACAGCTTCCCGACCTGGAATTCGATTTCGCGGGAGGTGGGAACGCTCAGGGGGACGAATGGAATCGCCCGCCTGTGTCGACCATCACGATTACTGCCTCGTCATCGCCAGGTTCAGTCGCTGCTCCGGACTGATCAGGTGGTCATGGCTGTCTTTACCCACGTCGATTTGCACCCAGTGGATCTTTCCGTTAAAGACGCTGCTGCTGGTTTTGTAGTCTGAGCTGACTGCTGTGCCGCAATCGCGGCCAACATTGGTCGTTTCATCTGGGGAAAACAACATTGGAACCGTGCGTTCAACTCGTCCTTCCCCGACCTTCTTCCCGTCGTAATAAAGGCTAACGTTGCCGCCCTTGGCTAGCCCGCCGCCATCGTAGGCGAATTCCATACGCACCTGGTGCTGACCGGCTGGAATTGCCTGGCTTGCCTCCGTAATGAAAGTTTGAAGAGCCAGGAAGTTATAGGCGAACTTTGCTTTCCCGGCCTTGGTGTAAAGACTCATCCCACCGAACGCACCGCCCTGGGCAAGGATGACGCCTTCAGCTCCCTGCGATGGAACCTCAATCTCGGCGGTGATGGAGAACGACTTGTTTTTCATAATGAGGACGGCGTTTTCGCTCAATCTTCCCATCCCGCCAAAGAGCAGTTGCGAGTCGCCCTTGACGAGCTGCGGCCGGCCAGCCATGTCAGCATTGAAGCGTTCGATTCTGCGGTCGTCGATCGGTAACACGTTGTACTTGACCGCCTCGATCAACCATAGTCGCTGCAGTTCGTGCAGCTTCTCCGGCATCTCCTTCGCCAGATCGTGCGCCTGGGTCCACTCCTTGTTGCCGTCGTATAGTTCCCACACGTCGTCGTCGAAGGCGGGCAGCTTGGCGGCAAATACCCACGGTGTCGAATGCCGGGTCACCGCGCTCCAGCCCTTGTAGTAGATTCCCCGGTTGCAGAACATCTCAAAATACTGCAACTCATGTCGCTCCGCGGCCTGGGCGTCGTCGAACGAGTAGGCCATGCTGACGCCTTCCATAGGCGCCTGCTGCATACTATTCACGATCGTCGGCTGCGGCAGGCCGGCCACTTCGAGTATGGTTGGGGCGACGTCGATCACGTGGGAGAACTGGGAACGGATCTCGCCTTTCGCCTTGATGCCCTGGGGCCAGTGGACGATCGTCCCATTGCGCGTCCCGCCCCAGTGCGACGCCACCTGCTTGGTCCACTGATATGGGGTATCCGTGGCATGCGCCCAGCCCACCGCATAATGGTTGTATGCCTCCGGGGTGCCGAACTTGTCGATGTGCTCGATCAGGAACTCCGGGGTCTCGAGGGCAGCAAATCCGTTGCCCACGAGTAACTCGCTAAACGTGCCGTTTGGCGTGCCTTCGGCGGAAGCGCCGTTGTCCCCGATGATCAGATAAATCAGGGTGTCATCCAGGATTTGGAGATCCTTGAGCGTGTCGATCAGCCGACCCACGTGATGGTCGGTGTGCTCCATAAATCCGGCAAAGACCTCCATCTGGCGGGCCAGCATAGGCTTCATCTTCGGGTCGAGTTCATCCCAGGCCTGAATCTCCTTCGGCCTCGCGGTCAACTCGGCATTCTGCGGAATGACGCCCAGACTCTTCTGCCGGGCGAGGATTTCCTCGCGCAGTTTGTCCCACCCCTGGTCGAACTCACCTTTGTATTTGTCCGCCCATTCTTTGGGCACGTGATGCGGCGCATGCGCGGCACCGGGTGCGAAGTACATGAAGAACGGCTTGTCGGCCATCAG
The DNA here is from genome assembly GCA_963745725.1 of uncultured Acidobacteriaceae bacterium. GTDB lineage: Bacteria > Acidobacteriota > Terriglobia > Terriglobales > Acidobacteriaceae > PALSA-350. The sequence continues at coordinate 422,277 of CAVUYJ010000007.1, read as the reverse complement.
CGCTTTCTGCTGCCGCACCCATGAGATCGCCTTGTCGGTCATGTCCTCGGTAAAGTGGTATCCCTCCTCCGGCGTCTTCGGTGGTTCCACTGGCGTGGTGCCCTCATAAATCGACGGGTCCCACTGATTGGTCTCCCCGGCGATAAATCCATAGAAATACTCGAATCCACCGCCGCCTGTCGGCCACTGGTCGAATGGACCCATCGGGCTTGTCTGCCAGACCGGTACTTCGTGGCACTTCCCGAACTGCGCGGTGGAGTAGCCGTTCAGTTTGAGCGTCATTGCCAGAGGCGCTTTGTTCTTGGGCAGTATGGAGCTATAGCCTGGCGCGGAGGTGGCGAGCTCAGTGATGCCACCCATCCCGACCGAATGATGGTTGCGACCCGTAAGCAGGGCCTGCCGCGTCGGCGAACAGAGCGCGGTCGTGTGGAAGCGGTTGTATTTCAGACCGTTGGAGGCGAGCTTTTCAAAATTCGGCGTTCGACACGGTCCACCGAAGGCGCTGGACGCGCCGAAGCCCACGTCGTCGAGCAGGACGACCAATACATTGGGCGCGCCTTTGGGTGGACGCAGCGGTTCGATGGCGGGAAACTTCGTGTTTGGATCTTTGGCGTCGTACGTTGTCAGACCAATATGTGGCCGATCTGGGATCGGCAAAACAGCGCGGTCTACTGTTGCATCTGGCATCTCAGGCTCCTCACTGCTGAAGTATTCTTGGCTCTCGGTGCATCCAAATCTGTAGGTGTTTCGACAGAGGTTCGCTATTCCTCAGATAACAATCAAGACCGGCATGAAGACGCCGGATGGTCGTGAAGAGACGCTCACGGAATACTTGTACGATCATCCCGACTGTCCAAATCTTGCTACCCAGGTACTGGGCTTCGTCAAAGAGCTTGGTTTTGGCGTCGCAGTTTGCGAAGATCATGCCCCGAGCTCCACAAATAGCTAATGTATGAGCAGCACGCACGGCTCACAACTGTCTCAAGTGACAGGCCCGGACGCAGATAATTTGGAGTATGGACAGTCCAGGATCACAGACCAACCGAACACTGTTTGGTTCTGCCGTCACGGTCACCGGCAACAGCTTGCTCTGGGCCTGTTGGCGAACACCGAGGGTTCCCTTGCGATACTCATATCGCCACTGGAACACCTGGTTTGCATTTACTCCATGCTCACGAGCCACTCGCGCGATCGACGCGCATGAGACAAACGTCGCTTCTACAATCCGACGCTTCTCTTCTGGTGTTCTTCGCAAGCGTTTCCGAGAAGCGGCCACTGACTCAACTGCAACGGTATCGCTCACGAGGTCATAGTGGGGCAGATCAGGACATCTGTCTATACGGTGAAAACCGGACGCTTACCGTAACCGGTCTATCCGGATCCTCATCCTACGTGGACATCTTTTTGTCAGCCTGGACGGCCTTTTCGGGGATGGACGGAGTAACCCCCGTAGCCGATCTTGGAGGTTACTCCGTCCCGTTCCCTTCAACGTCAAGGCCAATCCTCAGCGCGTGACACCAGGCGTGCTCGCACGGGATTTAGGTTCACATAACAGACCGCTGCGATTAAATGTGCCTCGTCCATGGCCACGGACGCGAACCGACTCTGGAACAAATGGCCTGTCCAGCGTCCACGTGCGTTGATGAAATTGGTGTAGCGGCGATGCGCTTCACCGACCGCGAGGCCTAAACCGTCCGCCCGCGTCGGGGTGAGGATGAGGTGAACATGGTTGGGCATCAGACAGTACGCCCATACCTCGACTCCTGCTCTACGAGTCTGCTCGGCGAGCAAATCGCGATAGATGTCGTGGTCCCCGTCCTCGAAAAATATAGCCTCCCGCCGGTTCCCGCGTTGGGTCACGTGATGAGGAAGGCCGGCAACGACCATGCGGGCAAGGCGCGTCATCTTGGCAAACAAGGAAAGAAAAGGGGGATAGGTATCATGTCGACGCATCTCTCGCCCAGTTTCACCGAAATCCCCCGACTCCAAAATGACCACGATATAGCCGTTGCTTTCCCCAATTTGGATATCGAACCAGCCTTGACCGTTGGGAATGTAACGTTCGACAAGAGCCTGAAAAAGCCAGGCGACATCTTTGTCGACGTTAACATCAGCTACTCTGGCATCGAGAAGGGTGTTATTTCCACCGAAAAAATGAAACAACTAATCGCAAAGTTAAAGATGGCGGGTGTCATCCCTGCCCTGGGCGCCCCGATGCTGACTGGAAGGGTGGGGATGGGAGTATCCAGTATGGATTTGGTCTTTAACCCCGTGCATCCATCCGTGGTTCTTTACATTGATCCGGCTAAGAAAGGCTTGGCTGAGAAGCTCGTGAGGATAGCAAGCGAGTTCGTAACTTTCCCCCAGCCCCAGACTCAATTAGTCCAGCTTCCCGCACCCTCTACGTCGAATAAAGAAGGGATCGTCGCCATGATGTGGGCTAAGAGCGGATTCGACGCTCAAATCTTCATATCGGCACCCTAAGAATGCCCCCCTCGCACCTTATCCGGCCTTGCGCTGAGAATAGCCTTCACGCTACTTTGCGGCATTTGCGGGACGGACGGGGGAATAACCCCATCAGAAACCGCAAGGCGCCGCAGAACAAATCCCGTCTTACTTGGCCGAATTACGCGACGTTAACTACGCCGAGGCATTGAAGGGAGCAAACGGATCAATCACCACAGCGAATTCGGAATCCTACCGAATGCCCGAATGCTGACCGGATGGTGGTTGTTCCGTCCCTTCAATGCCTAGAAATATGCCTCCCTACCGCGATCTTTACCTCCCACCAAATTCCCCCACGTATTGCTTCCCCGCCAATCGCCTAAGTGGTCGGCCGCTCGCCTTCTCGCGCCCAGATAGAGTTCCGGGGCGAAAAATACCCCAATGGCGAGGCCGTGGGTGGGAGACGCTGTATCATAGAAGAAAGGCGGATCATGCGGACGACAATCGAATTGCCCGACTCGGTTTATCGCAAAGCTGAAAAAGTCGCGCGCACGCAAGGCGTTACGATTGAAGAGTTCCTTGTCCGTGCCTTCGAACGTGAACTGAAAGCCGAGCCGGACTCTCCCTCCCATTCCAAGAGGGTGACTCTGCCGCTGGTTCCTTCCAAAGAACCGGGCACTATGGATCTGAAAGACTTCAATTTCGATGATCTTCTTGCCTGATGTCAACATTTGGATCGCGCTCACTTCTAACCGGCATGTCCACCACTCTTTAGCAACTCAATGGCTACAGGAAATTGAGAACAACCAGATCGCCTTTTGCCGGATCAGTGAGCTAAGCTTCCTCCGTCTTCTGACCAACGCTCATGTGATGGGCAAAGATGTGTTGTCTCCGGTTGAAGCGTGGCTTGTCTACGATGAGTGGCGAACGGATGACCGTGTGATTTTCCTGCCAGAACGCGCCGAATTCAGCGAGGAGTGGCGACAGTTGGGAGGAAAGATTGCGGGAGGTCCGAATGTTTGGACTGACGCATATCTGGCTATTTTCGCGTCCCACACGAACGCAACGGTCATCACGCTGGATCGCAAATTTCCACCTCTTGGTAAGGGCGCAATCAAATCGCTCATCTAACGAAGCGGCACCGCCGGGGTTTGAGCACTGGCGCGAGCTGGCCCGCCGGGCGCCGAGCGGGAAAACTGGACAGCCCCGCTTCTCCCCGGAGTGCAGTCCAGGGTTTCTCTGTCACCGGCATTCAACTAATCGGGCCGCCATCATAATGTTGTATCCGTCTTCCAACTTTGCGCTTATAGTTGCGGTACCTTCCTTACTAACTAGTTTCAAGAGCACCTATGACGACCGTTGCCACGATTCCGGATAGCAACGCGGTCGGCCGCCTGGCGCTGCGCAAAGCGAACCTCAGGATTCTCCCGCTGCTTGGTTTGGGCTACGGGGCCGCCATCCTCGATCGCAACAACATCGGCTTCGCCTCTTTGCAAATGAACCATGACCTGCACTTTAGCGCATCTATGTATGGCTTCGGCGCTGGGCTATTTTTCGTCGGATACGCGGCATGCGAAATCCCTTCTAACCTGCTGCTCTACCGTTTTGGGGCTCGACGGTGGATCGCACGCATTCTGTTGACCTGGGGCTTGTTGGCCGTGGGCATGATGCTGGTCAGAACGCCCATACAGTTTTATTGCATACGGTTTCTGTTGGGGATTGCGGAGGCAGGTTTCTTTCCTGGAGTCGTGTTCTACCTGATGCATTGGTTCCCAGACTCGATGCGTGCCCGCGCCATCAGCCGCTTTTATGTCGCAGCTGCGTTGGCCGGAGTAGTGAACGGTCTACTTGCCGGGCCTCTTCTCAGCTTGCAGGGCAAGCTCGGGCTTGCCGGTTGGCAATGGCTTTTCCTGCTGGAAGGGCTGCTTCCAATAGGGCTAAGCATTCTTTACCTGATGTACTTGCCAGATCATCCCGGAGAGGCGAAATGGCTCACGGCAGAGGAGCGGAACTGGCTCACCCATCGTATCGGCGAGGATATGGCGGGTGTAACCGGTCATGGCGATGTAATGAAGGCTCTTCGCGATCCGCGTATTTGGCAGTTCGGCCTGGTTTCGTTTTGCATGATGGCTTGCATATTCTCCTATGCCTTCTCGGGGCCTGCAGTACTTCAGAAATCTACCGCCTTGAGCGTGGGCAAAATCGGGTTGATCATTGCCATCATCAGTGCGCTTGGCGCCATCGCATTGGTATATAACGCGAAGCACTCGGACCAAACAGGTGAACGTTATTGGCACATGGCTACACCCATGCTGCTGATGGCTGTTGGCTTTGCGATGAGCGGTTTAGTGTCCGGTCCTGCGGTTGTGCCGGCGCTGGCGATGGGGGCCATATGTTTTTATGCAACGCAAGGGGTTTTCTATGCGATGCCGGCTACCTTCATGAAGGGCAAACCTGCGGCCGTGGGGATTGCGGCAATCAACAGCATCGCTCTGCTCGGCGGATTTGTTGGCCCATTCTGGATAGGCCTGATGAAAGATTGGACGGGTAGCTATCGGATCGGGTTAATAACACTTGCGGTGCCGAGCTTGGTTGGGGCAGGGATGACTCTATTCCTTCGGTCTCGCGCCCTGGAAGGCGGCCAAAGCCCGGCCCCGGAGGCAGCAACGGCAGAACAGGGGTGAATCTGTATGCTGTTGCTTCAGGATGCCCCGAAACTCCTGTCCCCGGCTTTCCTTTAGAAAAGCCGCATGAAGACCGCCGGGTAGTAAGCTGGACAGGAAATCCGAAAGATTCGCGAAAGATTTGTGGTCAGACCACAAATCTTCACCACAAATCTTCCTAGACGACCACAAATAACTTCCTTCCGGCTAAACCGGTCGACGCAACACTCGCTTGCAGTCCACTTGCCGCACCTCGCCCTCGAATTTTCTATATATTCTTACCCAGGCATCGCATGACCTTCCATCTTCACCTCGACGATGTTGCTTGCGTACCCACTTACACCAACGCGATCGAACCAAATCAGAAACTCTACCTGGCAAGAGAGGGCGGTGAGCATGAACGGGATCAGTCGTCGAAATCTATTGGCCACGACCGGCATGGGTATCCTCAGCGGCGGCCTCCGCCGGGTTTTCGGTATCGAGTCAGGCACCAACGCCCAGGCAGATAAAGCGCCTGCCGAGAGCCAAAAGGGCCCGCTTGCCCTGGCACAGTATCAGCCCGTCAGCATGCTCCACTTGAAAGAAACGCAAGTGCCGCGGGCCAGGTATCCGGTCATCGATTTCCATACCCACCTGACTTTCTCGCTCCAGGTGGTCAATGGCGTTTCCCTGGGCGCCGGACGCAGGATCGTCGGGCAACCGGAGGAACTGCTGCCCGTGATGGAGCGCAGAAATATCCTTGCCTTGACGAACCTCACGGGCGGGTTCGCAGATGGCTTGCAAACTACGGTCGCCCAGTACGACAAGCATTTTCCAACGCGGTTTTATACCTTCACCGAGCCCTCCTACAACCTGTTCCAACAGTCGAACTATCCTCAGTTGCAGGCAGACGCTATTCTCGCCGCCCACCATTCAGGCGCTCGCGGCCTAAAGATTTTGAAGACCCTCGGCCTCTCTTTGCGTGAGCAGACGACCACAGGCAACCTGGTGAAAGTGGATGATCCGCGATTTGACCCTATGTGGGAAACCTGCGGCGGTTTGGGTATGCCCGTCGCCATCCACGTATCCGATCCACTGGCATTCTTCACCCGAACCGATCGCTTCAACGAGCGTTACGAGGAACTGAACAATCACCCTGATTGGTCTTACTTCAAACCAGGGTTTCCCTCCAACGCGGAGATCCTGGAAGCGCGCAATCGAGTGTTTGCCCGGCATCCCAAAACAAACTTCGTCGCCCTCCATGTCGGCAACTGCGCCGAAGACCTGCAAAACGTCGCGCAAAACCTCGATCGTTTTCCAAATATGTATGTAGACATCGCGGCCCGTCTGAATGAGTTGGGACGCCAGCCAAGAGCAGCGCGCAGGTTCTTTGATAAGTACCAGGACCGGATTGTTTTCGGAACGGATGCTACGCCGCATGGAGACAAATTTCCGCAGCAGGTATTCAACGACAGCCTCTACGAAATCTACTTTCGATTTCTCGAAACCGACGATGAATACTTCGATTACGCTCCCGCAGCCACGCCTCCGCAAGGGCGCTGGAAAATATCGGGAATCGACCTCCCCGATGGCCTCTTACATAAAATTTATAACCAGAATGCCGCCCGGTTGCTCCATGTCTCAGTTGGTTGACCCCCACACCGCCGCCTGACTCTGCTGAAGAAGTCAACCCTGGCACCCTACTCCGGTAAAAATTCAAAACTGGTGAAGGCCAGCATTTTGCTGTCCGGCGACCAGGACGGAACGTTCATCGTGCCCCGCCCCCCAAGCAGTTTGGCCACGGTTCTTACCTTTCTGTCGGAAAGCGACAGCACGCGAATTTCAACATCCTGACGTTGCAGGGCAGACGAAACAACCCCTAATGAACTGAAACGACTGCGCAAATGGAGGTTATTTCGTCCTGCATCATTTGTCCTGCATCATTTCCGTAACATAACTACCGACTCACTCGCGTCGGCGTAGTCGAATCGAAACCGACTGCCCGCGTGGATAGGGGATAAGAGCCTTTTCGGGGACAGAAGGAGTGACCCCAACGTCAGCTACGGTGGTTACATCGTCCCCGTATTCGTCGGATCGGGTTAATGACTTGCTGTCCCAAGCCCGGATGGGACACTAGCGGATCTTTGCCACGCGGCCCTGGGTGGGAAATTTTTGGAATTGCAGCATATCGTGGCCCGGCACCACGCGGTCCGCCGAGCCGGCAAGTTCGATCATCCGCGCCTGCTGGGCGATGTTGGCCGCGCGGTCGGCATCGCTGAAGGTGCCGCCTGGCAGGCGAGACGACAAATTCAGATAGAGGCCAACGCTGTCGGAGGCCAGCACGAAGGGCGGATTGCCATCGATGCGGAGATACTGCGACGCATAGGTGTGGCGCGAGCCGGTGTAGGCGCGAATGCCGGGAAAGATCTCAACGTTATCGCCGTCGACCATGTGAACGCGGCCTTGGGTGTTGAGCTTCACCAGCTCCTTCACATCTTCGGGATCGATGCCGCGATGATTGCCTCCGGGCTGCCAGGCGTCCGCCGTATAGTAGCGATACTCTTCACGCTGAATCCACACCTGCGCCTTGGGGAACAGATCGATTCCGCCCATGTGATCGTAGTGCGCATGACTGATCACGATGTCGGTGACTTCCTCAGGCTTCACTCCCGCGGCCTCGACCGCCAGGTCGGGACGCAAGTAGTCCTTCATGGGGGACTCTTTGAGGAATTGGTCGCGGTGGCAACCGCTGTCCAACAGAATGTTGCGGTCCCCGCCGCGGATCAGCCAGATCACGTCGGCTGCATCGACCTTCTGGTCCTTCGGCGCCCCCACCGCCATCGCAGATACGGGTATGTCCGGTTCCGTTGCATAGCGTATGGCTTGAATCGAATACCGAGGAGTTGGTGCCGTCGCGAACAGCGTGGCGCCGACAAGCGCGAGCAGAAATCGTGTCATGGAAGCATATCCAGCTGTCCCACTTTTACCCTCTTCATCATAGATGTGGCGCTCGTTCCGGAGCCAGCTTCGGTCGACTGGAACTGAAGTTTTACCGGGAAATGCTGGTGGTATTTGCAGCTTCTCTTTTTATGACAGATTGCTGTTGCAGTCTGACCAGGCTCTCCGGATCGTGAGACGGCAGATACACAAGCGGCTGCTCCTCGGCAAGAGCCATGATCTGGTTCAATGTCCGGCGAGCGATCTTGATATCAGGGCTTACTCCGTCCACTTTTCCTTCGAGAAGAAGGCGTTCGGTGTAACTGGTGTCACCTGCAAGAAAGAAGGAGGGTGAACCGGACACCAGCACCGATACATGATTTGGCGTATGGCCTGGTGTTGGCACTATCAGCACATCGCCTCTCTGAGTGAGAGACATGGATTGCCGAAACGGTCCCACGGGGCGATCATCGAAGCGAATGAACTCGGGTTGCCACCACTTCGGCCAACGATGAGGCAAGTAGCCTTGCACCTTTCCTGCAAAGCCGCTCGCTCTTCGCAGTTCTTGTCCGGAAACCCAGGTTTTGCTGCCAGTCAGGTGAATCAGCCCTCCCGCGTGATCGGTATGAAGATGCGTCAGTACGACCTGGCGCACATCCCTGTCAGCGATTCCGAGGGCCTTAAGCTGGGGACCGATCTCTTCCTCAGGATGGACGGAAAAGTGAACGGCGCGCCGGTAGAAGGGATGCCAGGAAGGAAAATATCCGTTCTGATGAACGCGAGAGGTTTCCCCCGTATCCACTAGAATGATCCCCTCATCATGCTCGATAACCCAGGCGTAAACCGGCAGCCACTCTGACCAGTCTTCGTCAAATAGCATGTGTGCCATACGGGCAAGTCCGGTACCGCGCGATTCCATCTGTGGACGTCTCACCTGCACCATGCCTGTGCGAATTGCGTGAATCTTTGGCATTTGTTCCTCCGCTCCCCATGGTTGTCAACACATCGCCTGCTGGTAAAAAAATTATGCCTGCAACATCTTGGTCAGAAGGTCTTCCAGAGTTTTTGCAATCACTTTTGACTGCAATTTGAATTCGCCGAAATACTGTGCGCGGGCAAACTGCTGCAGAGTGCCGATCCAGGCAACGGTGAGTAACCCTACATCGAGTGTTGGAGTGACTACGCCCTCTCTCCGTCCAAGCTCAATCAGGCTTCGCACTTCGCCGAGGATGGAGTGCCTTCGGAAACTTACAGGCATCTTTGGCCAGAATTGCCGCAGATTCTCCTGTACGTAGAGTACGGCGTTCCGGTCCTCATGGAGCGCTGTCATATAGGCGCCGATGACAGCGTGCTGCTTCTTCGCAAAGGTGTCGCCGGATTGAATCGCTCTGATTACCAGGTTGTAGAGTTCAAGATAGCAGCGCTCAAACAGATAGCCGGCCAACGCATCTTTGCCGGAAAAATGCTTAAACAATGCGGGATTGCTGAACCCGGATGCCTTTGCAATATCGCGAATGCTGGTTTCACAAAGTCCGTCCCGTACGAATAAGTCCAGTGCTGCTATGACGATCTTCTGTTTAGCAGGAGCGTCACCGCTAGAGACATAGAACGGCCGGCGAGGTTCTGTCATTTGGGCAAGGTTAGCAGATGCTAACCTTGTAGTCAAGCAGCCGGACGTGTTTCCGGGTCTTCCGTTGTAGTTTGCGGCCGGAAAGCTCGCAAGAGCATCTGCCAACAAGCATCGAGGGGGTTCCATCGGCTACGCATAAAGCTTTCTGTTGCGATAGATCCGTGAAGCGCTTCGCTTCAGGATGACGATTTTGTTTGGGGAGCAATCCGGTGAGCATACATACCCATTCACCGGGGTTCGTGGTATTTTGCCTGCATGAGTCGGCTCGCCCGCTTTCCTCCCGTCCACACGAGTAAGCGCACGCGAAGGGTTTAGCGTCTGGGTGAGAACTGAAAGGAAACCGCAGATCTCTCCACTGCGCTACGCTCCGGTCGAGATGACAATTCTGCTTGAGCATAGTATTCCGCGTTTCCAGGAGAGGTCCGTGGAACTGCAGATCCCTCGGCTTCGCTCGGGATGACAAAGGAAAAGTAGCGGTTCCATAGAGAGTGGTTGCTGGACCGAGGGAGTTGCGGCTGATTCGCCCTGCGCTGTCGGGACCTGGTCGCCGTCCGCGGAGACCGTAGGGGATTATGCAGGTGCCCCGCACGTCCCTTTCATCCGATTCGGTTAGGATGTTACTTGCGCTGCCCTCCACGGCGCACGGCTCGCAACAAAAATGCTTGCACCCTAGAGGGAAACCCATGACACGTATCCGCTCCGCGCTCCTACCCGCACTTCTCCTCAGCTCCAGCCTCGCCCTGGCCGCCCCCTGGCACACCGGCAAACTGATGGACTCCGAAAAGCAGGAAGTCCCTACCGGAAGCACAACCACCTACAACACCGACTCCCAGGCCAAAAACGGCAAGTACTCCCAGAACACCACCGCCAACAAAGTCGAAAACACCGACACCTACCAGGTCTTCACCATCCAGACCCCGACCAAGACCTACGTCGTCCGCCAAAAACTTAACTTCCCCTGGTCCAAGCCCGCCAACATTGCCCTTGGCGAGGAGGTCAAGTTCACCATCCAGGGCAACAAAATGACGATCCTCGACGACGACCAGAAGCAGCAGAAAGCCACCGTCGTCAAAGCCAGCATCAACCAATCACAATAGGCCAGCTGGTGACTTCGCGTCTGGATCCGCGCATTGCTAAGGCTTGCGCGTAAACGAATCCCGTTAGGCCAACCATGGGGTGCTCCATCGCCGGTCCCGCTCCCGAAATGTAATGTTTTCTGGTTGCCCATCACCATCAAAGAAGAATTCATCTACGACCCCGCTCTTACGCAGGCTCGGGGACTCGATTTCGGGAAATGACGCCGACAACAGCGGCAAACGAAAGGTTGGGCAGGCATGTCATCCCTGATTTACAAAGTTGAAAAAATGCAAGTTTTCCTAGCAACCGATAGCCTAGCGACGGTGAACGGAAGGGCGATGGGGTTCACAACGAAAGCGTTCCCGTTGCCCCATTTGCGCATGGTGATTGCGGGGACTGGATTGGCAGGTTTCCTGGATCATTGGCTCGTCGAGGTTAACGCCTCGCCGGTCCGAGGCATCGACGCACTGAACGAGCAGGCACAGGCTGGCTTGTTAAACGTCTTACGGACCGTTCAGAAGCAATTTCCGAGCATGCATGAGACCACCAGTGTCTATCACTTCGGCTTCTCAGAGGATACGGGCATCATTCAAGCGTTTGCGTACAAGTCGGAGGAGCTGTTCGAGCCTCGCCAAATTGCGTGTGGACTCTACGTCAAGCCCAACGTTCCCGAAGACGCGATTCCCAAGGACACACTCCACCCTAGTGACTTTACAAGGATCATGGCGGCACAGCGCGCCATCCAGGCGAAGCTTCCGAAGGAAGCAAGAGTCCCTATCGGAGGCGAGATACAGATGCACCATCTGGAGCAAGCAGGGTATAAGTCGTATCGGTTGGGGCAATTCGAAGACTACGCGGAAACTCGACGGGCCATTCTTAGCGACAGAGGCCCGTCAGCCAGTTCGGGCTAATACGGCGACAGCCGCCCCTTGCAGCAGATTCAACTGCTTGCCCACCGGGATCGCCTGAATGTCCCGCGGTTTCCATCATCATTGCCCGGAAGAGCCCGTTGCCGGGTGGTGTTTTTTCGCGGGAGGAGTCAGAAGTTTCGCACATACTTTGACATCGACATTGCAGACACCACAGGCGTTGGTGCCGTGAGTGCAAGAGAGATTGGCAGAAAACCCAAATTGTTCGACGGTGTTCCCGCTCACTTGCAGGGCCGTAAGGTTGATCGGTCGATTCACTGCCCACCCCTTGCGGTCTCCAACAAGGCCCGGGCATGCAGCTTCGTCACCGCTCATGGCTAGATGGAGCCCCCGAGGAACATCTGCATTCGTAAGATCGCACTTAGCATCACTTCCGCCACCCGAACATTTAAGATTGCTCTGCTGATAGGTCGGATCAAGCCCGATACCCACTGGAAACGCAACGGTCTTGGTTTCATGTCCGTTGTCTGCGTTGGTTTCATAATGCAATCGGCCCACGTACTTCAGGCCCACCGGGCACTTGCTGTCTTGTGCCGCCGCAGAGGTGACGAGGACTATTGCAACCATGGCTGTGTTTATGGTTCGCATGCATGTTTTCATCGGGACTCCCCCTGACGTGAGAATGCGTCTCTTTGGAATGTGCTCGAGAACAGTCAGCGACGGAAGGGTCTCACGCACGTCTCGGATTCTCAATCAGAAGCTGTGGAGGCAATATCCCCCATTCGTGCCATCTTGCGGGTGTCTTTGGTTATGTGTATGCAACCGGCCGGAGGATGAAAGTTCTTGACGTTAAGAGAAAACAGTGACAGATATAAATGGCAGCTCAAAGGTAACTTGCAAAGTGCCAGTTCCAACTGTCCATGAAACTGTCGTTCATGAAGCTGTCCTCGGCTACGCTCGGGATGACAAAGGAGAGGGCAGCGGTCGATAGAGAGTGGTTGCTGGACGGTAGAGGTGGGGCAGCCGGAGGGCGCACCGCAGGTCCCTCGGCTACGCTCGGGATGACAAAAAGGAAAGGGCAGCGGTCGATAGAGAGTGGTTGCTGGACGGTAGAGGTGGGGCAGCCGGAGGGCGCACCGCAGGTCCCTCCACGGCACGCCCCACGGCTCGCCGGGGCAGGCGGGACAGGTCGGCTACGCTCGGGATGGTCATCCCTTTGTCAGGCGGATGACTTCGACGGACGATATGGCAATCAAGCCCTCTTCGACCGTTCGATCGAGCAAGGGCATGAACTTGTCCATCTTCTCTGGACGGTCGATGATCGTCATCATCACCGGCGCTGATTTCGCTCGGGAGAGAGCGGTTTGGCGATGAATTCTTGCGCTCGCGCCAAATCCCTCTACGCCTCGGTATGCGATTGCGAACATCATCTCCTGGGAACGAGAGGCTTCGAGGATTGCTTCCTGGAGCGGCTTGCCTTGCGACTTGTCTTCCCCGTTGAAGTGAATGCGAAGCATGCTGGCTAGAAATTCTTCTCTCATCGGACAGGATCCTCGACGGCTTCATTAGTATGGATCGGGCGGTGCGAATATTTCACTACGTCCACGTCGGAAAGCACGATCAATCCTTCCTGAACCATTTGTTCCAGAACAGGCAGAAAGCTGCGGATTTTCTCCTCTGTGTCCACGACCGACAGCATCATCGATGCGTCGTGCGATAGATGAAAGGGTTTGTCGCGATGAAACCTCCGATGCGCTCCGTATCCGAGAATGCCCCGATACACCGTAGCACCGGCGAGATCATTGGCCCGCATGGCTTCGACCAACATCTTGTACAACGGTTTGTCGTTCCAGCGATCGTCCTCGCCGATGTAAATCCTCATCAGCTTGGCTTTGCCTTCCATCTTGATAGCGGGTTGGGCCTCGGCGGCGTGGCGCCTGGAGGGCACTGCCGGTTTTATGATTTTGGTCTCCTGCACTTCGATCATGCCGTGTCCAGCCATCTCTTCGAGTTTGCCCAGAACCTCCTGGACCTTTTGCTCAGATTCGATGAATTCGATCTTGACCGGTAACTTGTCAGAGATCTCGACATAGCTGGCGCTGTGCAGGCGGTGATCTGCGCCAAAGCCCGCAACCCCTTTGAAGACGGTCGCGCCGGAGATACCTCGAAAAAAGAGGTAATCGAGAATGGCGGCATGGCGGGAATCGCCTTCGCTCAGATAGATCGAAACCTTGAGGGCCTTTCCAGTCTTCAGCATAGAGCCTCCTTGGAAGCAAAGCGCGCTCACAGATTTTAGGCTTTTGCTGAAGCTCGTGCTGAGGAAACTACTTATGCTGTTTGTCCTTCCACCTTTGCCCCTGATCGCATCAAAAGAGCCAAATCCAGCCGAAGGAGCTCCACATCGGCGGACTCCGCAGTGTGTCCCGCGAGGCGTTGAATCTGTACCCGGTAGCCGTCTGCGTACGAGCTTGCCAGCCGCTCCAGATTCCGCGTTGTCCGCTCGATCCACCGATTCAGGATGCGGCCGTAAGCGCGGAATTGATCTCTGAGGAGGGGCTCAAGTTCTTCTCTGAGCTGCGAACGCAGGCGCGCGGCCGCAACGGTTTCCCCTAATAGAATCCAACGGCCAACCCGTACGGGCTCGCTCAGCTCGGCGAAGGCAAAGCGGGGTAGATCGCGAAGCAGCAACTCGACCTCACGCACAGCCGGCGCGTCGGGAGTATTCAGGCTGGTGGCTACCTTTTGCATTTGATGGATGGCTTGTTCCGAAGTTTCGCGTAAGCGGCGAAGCGGCTCCCTGAGCTGATCTTCAACGAACGTGGCCACCCACTCAGAAATCTGCTGCGGAGGTATCGCCGTCTGGCGCGTGTTCCGGGTCCATTGCAAGCCTGCTTGCGCCAGGTGGGAGAGTGCGCGGTCGCAGCCTTCTTCCAGCTGCAGCAGGTCGTGCCCAAACACCCGGGGCTGTTCGCCGATCACACCCATGGTATGGCGGAGACTTGCTTCGAGTTCGTCAAGGTTAAGATTGCCCAACAGGGAACCGCGGTCCAGCGCCGCTTCTATGCTCGCGATGACCGCATCCCGCAAAGCCGCGATTTTCCGGCTGGCCGATTCGTCGCGTAACAAGGTGGAGCGGCCAAACCGTGGCAGCAAGCCGGTCTGGTAAAAACAATCGAGCAACGCCGAATGACTGGGCCGGGCACTGACCGGATAGACGGTTGGCTTGATACCGAGGTGCTGGTCAAGGTGATCCCGGATGTACGCTAAAGCGCTTTCGAGGTCGTCTGCTTGGAGCAGGTCAGCTTTGCTGAGCAGGACAAGCGATGGAATCCCGGCCTCGTAGAGCATGCGCAGGGTTCCGATATCCTCCTCGCTGAGCGAGGTGCCGGCGTCAATTAACAAGACTCCGAGGTCGGCTGATGGCAAATAAGCCAGCGTTTCGGCTGTGCCGCGCTTCGCCAAGGAGCCAAGGCCGGGCGTGTCTACCAACACAATGCCCGGTGTGAGACTGGGCGACGGAATCTCAGCAACCGCTTTGACTACGTTGCGCGTGTTTCCCGGATTTCCCTGCTCGGTGACAAACTGCGCGATTTGGTTGAGTGGGATTTTCTCGCTGTGACCATCCACGAAGGTGATGACTGCCCGGGCATTCGGGCCCGATCGCAACCTGGTCGGTACGGCTGTAATGGGGTTGATGCCCACGGGCAGAATGTCCTGGCCGAGCAGCGCGTTCAGCAGTGATGACTTGCCGGAACTTACTCGGCCAAAGAAGGCAACCTCGAAGTTGGAATCTTCCAGGCGCGACGTCAATGCTTCGAGCCTTCCGCGAAACTCTACGAGTCCGTGGCGCGTAATGATTTCTGAAGTGGTTTGCAGCAGCGATATATCGGCGCCTTGTTGCTGCAGTCGCTCGAGGCGTGTCTCCAGGTTGGTTCCCATCTCCTGGCGTACATAGCGGTTCATGCCCTCGATCAGCGAGCGCAGTTCATGGACCACTCCATTCAGCTCGCCAGCGATCCGATCACTGACGGCGCCCGAACCGCGCATATGACGAGGACGCAGTTCTTCGATGGCGATATCAATGAAGGAAAGGTTGGTCAGGATCGCATGCGTGGCAGGGATCGTCGGGTCGCCGGGCTCTATCTGCTGCCATGCAAGCGAACGAAGTAGCTGCCCGCGAAGGCGATGGATATAGTCCTCGAGCACCCTGGCTTCTGTGGGAGAAATATCCACGATGTACTTGGCAAAGGGTGAAGGGGAATTTGCGGCGTGGAGGATGTTGCCGATATCCGTGAGGAGTCGATCGATATATTGGCAACTCACGCTCAGCCGAAGACGCTGTGCTTCATTCAAGGCGTCCCCGGCGGGTTTTGCGACGGGTCTCGTCATAACGGTGCCTGCCATCCGTTTACGTCCGCACAGTCATTTTGGGATTCTGTCGCTGAAGCGTCTGACTCAACCGACAGAAAGCCTGTCAGGAGTCATCATCTGTGCGAGTGCCGCACAGCGGTTTAGGGTGAACTCCTTCACCACTGCAGTCAATGTTGAACCTTCGATTCGGGAGATGTCAAGGCAGCGCCGAAGGGGCGTCCCGAAGCGCCGGGCTTCGCATTGTGTCGTCCCTACGGGACTCGTACATAAACCTCAGCCGACCCGGCACTCCCGTGCCGGGCTACAGTTTGTACCGTCCCTACGGGACTGATGTTCGGCTAGGCCTTAACGCGCCATTGCTCAGCTCTTCAGCTGAGTCGCGATGCGGTCGATGGTACGGTGCGCGGAGAGGACCGCGCCTTCCTGCCACGCTACCAGGTGAGACAGGTAGTCGCCGGCAAAGTAGGTGCGGCCCTCCGGTTTGTCCAGTTGGGTATAGGCTTCCGCACTGCTTGGCACCCGATTATTGGCGAAGCAGCCTAGGGAATAGGGAATCCTCAACCAGCTGACGTAGATGGGCTTGTCCAGCAGTTTCGAGCGGCCGGGGTGCAGCGTCTCTACTGCCGCCCGGGACGCGTCGAACTTGGCCTCGATCGAGGGAAGGGCTCCAAAGGGCGTCAACCCACCCGCGCTATTGCCGAAGGCTTTGCCGAATCCGGCTTCATTGCGTTCGATATTAAAGCCGGAAATCAGCACACCCGTCGGAGAAAACAGTTTTGCGCTCGGGTACCAGACCAGGTCGACGGTGTTCTTAAGGAAAGAAATACCGCCGTAGATGTGATTCTCTTTTTCCCAGAACCTGGGCGATTCCCAGGCAATCTTGTAGGCTGCAGCCATCGACATGCCGGTGAACGCGCGCTTGGCTTCCGGCGAGAAGTTATTTTTGGTTTTGGCCAGGATCGAGATAGGCATGGTACAGATGCAGAAGTCGGCAGTGATGGTTTGCGGCACTCCGCCCTTGGAGTAGGCCACCGTCACGCTCTTGTCGCTGGTGGTGATCTCCGTGACCGGGGACTCGTAGTGGATCATGCTGGGAGGGAGGGCCCGGACAAAGCCGTAGGGGATCCGGTCCATTCCGCCAACCGGCTGAAACATCGTAGCTTGCCAGTCAATGTCCTCATCGTAGAACTCGCCCTTCGAGAGATCCGCGGCCAGAAGCTCATGCAGCTTCAAGGGCTCGCGCAGTACAACGTCCGTCGGCCCGGCTCCACGAGGTCTGGTAAAACCGGCCCGCAGGGAACCAACATATTTCCCGCTTTCATTGAGGTCGCCGAACGACTGCAGAAAGTCGAGCAACAGCGAAGTATCCTCCTTCGAGAGCGCACTGTCTAAAGTGTCGGCATGGATGCACTTGGAGAGCAGCTCCGCCAGGTAGCCGCGGGTGTCGTGGATCACCTGCCGCTGCTCGACCGCCTTGCCGCCATTCAACAGCGGTGACTGCATCAGGGCAGACCGGGAGACGTTCACCTCCACTTCAAGGGGTACGCCCAATTCCTGACAGTAGCCCAGCAGGTTGGTGTGGATAGAGGGGATGCGCGCCGGGCCGGCGTTGAGATAGCCATCTTCCGACCAGCTACAGTTCTGGACGGTCCCGTCGATGAACTCGACTTTGGTGCCGTTGCGCACCGTCCAGTTGCGGCCGCCGGGACGGCTTCGCGCTTCAAGTATGGTGCATTCGAAACCCGCCTTGCACAGTTCGTAGGCCGATACCAGCCCGGCGATACCGCCGCCCAGGATGACTACACTCTTGCCCTTTCCGAAGTCCGCGGTGAGCGCGGGGAGGGCAGACGCACTCGCCGTTGGGGTAAGTCCAAGAACCTGCATGGTCCGAAAAGCAGCGGAGTATCCGCCGATCTGGGCGATCCGCTCCAGAAATACACGTCGAGTGAGGCTCATTGAGTCTGCTCCGCACCATAAATTGTGAAGGGGTCCCACTCCCAGTCTGTAACAGGTGGGGTTGCCATGCAAGCAGAAACCGTCGGGGACCTTCCGAACGCGGCTTGTGCGGGAAGGGAAGACCCCTCTACAATCTTCGCGTGTGAACTAACCGTCCCCGAAAGGACATTTATGCTTCGCCTCAGCGGATTCCTTGCTACAGCCTCCCTCGTCATCCTGACCGCTACTCCTGGCTTGGCCCAGGGGCCGATGGATAGTTCCCACTCAGTTGCAGGTGGTGGCATCTCTGCCCCGGGATGGACGGGCGAGATTGATGCCGGGGCACAGCAGGCGGGGCAGACGATCAAAGACACCAAGCTCACGCAGGAAGGCAACAAGCTGCAAGTAACGACCGGGCCGGCGGCAGCTTTTTGGAAGCCTGCGAACATGGCGGCCGGGAACTACACCGTATCTGCCACATTCACTGAAGCAAAATACATGAACCTGAACAACCATCCTCATCCCTACGGTATTTTCATCGGCGGTCATGACCTGGGCAGCGCCGAGCACAGCGAGTTATACTGCGCGGCCTACGGCGACGGCAGATTCATCGTGCGCGGATTTGGACCCGAACCATTTCAGATGAACGGCCACGGGGAGATGAACGGCGCGGTCCATAAGGCAGCTGGTCCCGGTGAACCGGTTGAGCAGAAGATTGCGCTGTCGGTGAAAGGTGACAAGGTGGAGTGTGCCATCAATGGCACGGTGGTTGCGAGCTACGACAAGTCAGCACTCGTGACTCCGGGCAAGCTGAAGTCTACCGATGGTGTTTATGGGATTCGCTTCGCTCACAACACAGAGGGCACGGTGAGCGATTTGAAGATGACCAAACCCTAGCAGACCCAGCAGAGTCTCTACGGGTAGGTCTGAAAGAAAGCAGTTCCACGGACCCTTCTTGGAAATGTTTTTCGAAGGCAAGTTTTACTGCGAGATAGCCAATTCCTCTTCCAGAAGCTGCTTCTGAAACAGATCCGCGTAATAGCCGTTTTTGGCTAACAACTCATCATGTGTGCCGAGTTCCACGATGCGGCCCGCGACCAATACAGCAATCTGATCCGCGTGACGAACGGTAGATATGCGATGCGAAATGAAGAGCGTTGTTCGACCCTGCATCACGCGCTGCAGTTCACCCAAAATCTGTTCCTCGGTGTAGGTGTCGACGCTGGCAAGAGCGTCATCGAGGATCAGTATCCTGGGATTCCGGATGACCGCGCGGGCAATGGCAGTGCGCTGCTTTTGGCCGCCAGAGAGCGTGACACCACGCTCGCCGACCATCGTCCCCAGACCGGCGGGGAATTCTTCGAATTCGCGGCGGATGTGCGCCGCCTCGGCTGCCTCGAGCACTTGGGCTTCGCTGGCCCAGGGAGCGCCAAAGGCGATGTTTCCGCGAATGGTCTGGCTGAATAAAAAAGTCTCCTGGGGTACGAAGCCAATATTCGCGCGCAACACTTCGAGCGGGTAATCGCGGATAGGGCGTTCGTCAATCAGAACAGCTCCCGGGGCTGCGTCATAAAGCCGCGGGATCAGGTTCACCAGGGTAGACTTTCCTGAACCGGTCGGCCCCACGATCGCAAGGCTGCTACCGGCTGGGATGCGAAGCGACAAGGAGTGCAACACCTCGGATCGGCCGGAATCCGCGCCGGAGTAAGAAAAATTCAGGTCGCGAAACTCGATATCCCCGCGCAGTGTCAGGTCGGCTGGAATACCAGCGTCGGCCTCGGCATCGTCAATGGTGGGCTTATCCGATAGCAACTCATCGATGCGCACCACCGAAGCCGTGCCCCGCTGCCAAAGGTTCACCACCCACCCGAGCGCGATGACCGGCCACGTGAGCATGACCATATAGGTATTGAAAGCGACAAAATCACCGATGCTGATGCGGTGGGTCAGTACCTCGATGCCCACCCACCAGCAGGGTGATGGCCATGGCGAGTCCGAGAACAAACTCGAGCGTGGGCCACAGCATCCCCATGAGCTGCACCAGGCGCAAACCGCGCCGGATATTTTCCTTGTTCGATTTCTCAAAGGCCGCGATCTGCGCTTCTTCCTGGGCAAAGGCCCGCACCAGCCGGGCGCCCGAAAAATTCTCCTGGGCCTGGGCGGAAATCTCGGAGTACATGGCCTGTATGCGCTCGAAGCGTTCATGAATTTTGCGGCCCAGCCCTTGCACCAGGATGCTGGCCAGGGGCAGAGGAACCAGAGCCACCAGGGTCAGCCAAGGGCTGATGCGGAGCAGAAAATACAATGCGCCGATCGAAAACAGGACAGTGTTGGCGCTGTACATGATGGCCGGCCCCAGCAACATGCGCACGGCGTTCAAGTCGTTCGTCATGCGGGCCATGATGTCGCCTGTCCGGTGTTGCTGGAAGTAAGCGGCCGGCTGCCGCTCCAGGTGACGGAACAGGTCGTTGCGGAGGTCGAACTCAATCTCGCGCGAAATGCCGATGATGATCCAGCGGGTAAGAAAGAGAAAGACGCCCTTGGCGGCGGAGATCGCAACCAGCAACCCGGCATAGAGGAAAATCTTCCTGGCGGGTGACGCCCTGGTTCAGGTCGTCGATGGCAATGCGGATGCACCTGGGGGAAAAAGATCCAGATGGCATTGGCCATCACCGCTGCCAATCCGCCCCAGACAAAGTCGCGGCGATAGCGGCGCAGATAGGGAAACAGGGGCCGGAGCGTGGCAAGCATGCTGTCCCTTATTCTAAACGCCTCAGGTAGGCGTACGGAGCAGCAGGTAAGCCCCGGCAAGGGCGAACAGCAGGTCCGGCGACCAGGCCGCCAGCAGCGTCGGAAGGAAGTTAATGTCTCCCAGCGCGTCAAACGTAAGGTTCACCACCCAATAGGCGATGGCCACACCGATGGCGGTGGCGATGCCGGTCAGCGACCCACGTTTGCCCATGGTCAGCGCGAAAGGAATCGCCAGCACCGCCATCACCAGGGTGACCAGAGGGTAGGCCAGCTTGACGTTCAGCTGCACGCTGAGGTGCTTGGTGTCGAAGCCGCTCTGCTTCAGGTCGCGGATGTAGCGCTGCAGCTGACCGAAGGTCATCTCTTGTGATTGCAGCGCTTCCTTCTTGAAATACTGCGGTTGCTCGGTGATCTCGGGATAGCTGTCGACGCTGAACTGGCTAAAACTGCTCACCGCTTCGCCATCGAATCGCCGCTCCCACCCGTGTTCAAAGACCCATTGGTGCAGTTGCGGTTCCCAGTACGCGCTGGAAGCAAAGATGCGGCGGGAAAGAGAGAAATTCTCCGGGTTGAATTCGAAAACGGTTAAATTGGCAAACCGGTCCTGATCCGGATCGAAGAATTGGTAGTAGAAGATGCGGCCTGGTTTGCCCGGCTCCTGGCGGCCGAAGATCCACTTCTGGTCGGGACGAAGAAAGGTTTGTGCCGGCCTGCCTTTGATCACGCTGCGTAGTGCCTCCTGGCGACGGTTAGCTCCGGGAAGGTACGACTCGTCGAAAAGGAAAAGGGCAACGGCGATCAGCGCCGACACCAACAGAATGGGCATCATCACCCGGTAGAGGCTGATGCCGGTAGCCTTCATGGCGGTAAATTCGTTGGTTCGGGTGAGTACGCCAAACGTGACCAGTACCGCCACCAGCACGCCCAAAGGCGCAATGTTGTAGATCATGCTGGGCGTGAGGTTGATGAGATATTCGCCGACCGTGACCAGCGGCGTACGGTTGCGGATGATGTCGCCCAGCAACTCAAAGAAGGTAAACACCAGCATCAGCAACACAAAACTAGACATGACCAGGGCAAACGTGGTCAGAAACTCGCGCAGCACGTAGTCGTCGAGAATGAGCGGAAAGCGTCCCCG
Organism: uncultured Acidobacteriaceae bacterium; assembly: GCA_963745725.1. GTDB lineage: Bacteria > Acidobacteriota > Terriglobia > Terriglobales > Acidobacteriaceae > PALSA-350. The sequence goes on along the minus strand of CAVUYJ010000007.1, from coordinate 400,482 downwards.
CTCGTGGGGGTTGCGCTCCTCCTCTTTGCTGCTTTTCTTTCTGGAGCTCAGCAACTCCGTGTTCTTGAATTTGTTAACCACGGCGGCCAACTGTGTGCCCACGGATCCCCCGACCGCCATCTGCCGCAGCAGCAGCAAGCCGAAGAAGGCGAAGAGAATGTTTGCAGCCCATACCCCGGCAAATACCGGCACCTTTCCCTCCCGGGCGAGAGCGATCCCGATGTTGGAAAGGAAGTAGTAAATGAAGACCAGCGCGATGGTCACGACAAAGCCGGCACTCTTGCCGCCTCTTCTCGAGGCGAGGCCGAGCGGAATACCGATGAGCATCAGAACCAGGCAGGCGGCGGGGTAGGCGAACCGCTTGTGCAGTTCGATCAGGTAGGCTCTACCGTTTGGTCCTTTGGTGTGCTCATAAAGCACGCGGTTGCCCATCGCGAGGATGGGAGTATCGGCGCGTCCGATGTGTGCATCTTCCTGGGTGCCGAGGGTAAGGGGGAGTTCCGATTCTACGAACGTAGAGACCTGGTATTGAGGCGCCCCATTGGTGCTCACCATGTCGTGCTCGGTTCCATTACGCAGACGCATAAGGATGGTGTGCGCTCCGTTATCGGCGACTACGGCTTCTTCGGCCGTGGTCACCTTGGGTGCGACAGGATCGCTCAGGTCGGCCAGGAAGATGCGCTGCCATCGTGCGGCTCCTGTGCCGGCGCGAATATCCTGCACATACAGGACATAGTTCTTGAAGTCTTCATAGAAGACGCGCGGTTCTACTTCAAACGAAGCCTGTTGATCTTTGAGCGAGCTCTCGATCTTCAGCAGAGCCGCGGTTGCCTTGGGGGCGATATAAAGCGAATCCGCCAGAGATATTCCCCAACCAATGATCGCGATGGCCGAGACCACGCGGACAAAGAACCAGACGCCGATCCCAACCGCCCGCATGGCGGTAATTTCACTATCCGCAGCCAGCCGGCTCAGACCCAGCAAGACCCCGACCAGTACCGCCATGGGGATGGTGAAGCTCAGGGTATTCGGCAGCATGAACAGAAAGATCTTGGCCACGCTGCCAAGGGATGCGCTGTTACGCGCCGCCATCTCCAGGAGTTGCCCGAGATACTTCATGAACAGGATGAAGGTGAACAGCGCACCGCCAAGAAAGGCGTGCGAGAGCACTTCATGCCAGATGTAGCGGGTAAAAAGGCGCACAGGGATCCGATCTTCTGTTAATAGTCTAGAGCATTCCGCGACGACTCCGGCGTGGATAGAGGACCGGTTGAGTCAATTGAACAACCTTGGCGAAACATGGGGCGTGCAGGATCCTAGGTCCGGTTAGTAGTCGATTCTGTGGGTTTGATTTTATTGGACAAGCGAGTGCCGCGCCTACGGCGCTCGGGATCATCCTCCCTCAATACCCAGCCCTTCCGGGCTGGGCTGCCATGGGGGGTCGGCCCTACGGGCCTTTGACGAACTATTAAGCCCCTCAGCCCATGGTTTCCAATAATTGCCTCTTCGAACGTCCTCGTGACCATCAGCAAAGCTGGAAAAATAATTCGGACGAGCCTGGGCTAAGTTCAGCCGCCCCTTCGGGACTCGAAACGAAGTAAACCCTCGTCTGAATCGTGTATGGAGCGATATCAGACACGCCTTCGGGACCTCGCAACTGGAGAAGTGCCCTGCTTCAGCCATGACATTTGAATTTTTAGAGAGAGAAGGGGTGCGCATAGTAGAAGCCGCCGCGCGTAACATCCGAGCGATATCTTTCGACGTGGAAAGATGTATCGACTCTGCCGGCGCACCCAAAGGAGGGAGAGCATGCTGCTATCTGGGAGTCTGCCTTTGCCATCTAACACCGGCAATGGCGAAAAGGTGTTATGACGAGCTATCAGCCGTTTGAGCAGCTACGCCGGGCAGAAAACGGTAACCGACGCCACGCACAGTCTCGAGAAAAACAGGCTCGGCGGGATTGTCTTCAATGTAACGGCGCAGGCGAACCATGAAGTTATCGATAGCGCGTGTGTCCGTGTCCTCGTGCACCCGCCAGACCTGTTCCAGCAACTCCTTGCGGGAGATGATGCGGCGCTGGTTGAGCACCAGGTAACGAAGCAAATCGCATTCCATCAAAGTGAGGCGGATCTTCTTGGACGGCGTCGTGAGCTCGAGTGAAGCGAAATCGATCGTGCGCCCGGCAAAGGTGAAGGTAGAAAGCGGCTCAACGCTGCGCGATGTCTGGACCGGCGCCGGCGTCCCCCCCGGCCGAAGCCATGCCATGCGACGAAGCAGGCCGTTCAGACGCGCCAGCAGGATAGCGAGATCGAAGGGCTTGGGAAGATAGTCGTCCGCCCCCGCACTGAATCCGTTGAGTACATCTTCCGGACGGCCACGGGCGGTGAGCATGAGGATAGGAACAAAATTCTGTTGCGCCCGCAGCTCGGCCGCGACCGAAAATCCATCCCTCCCCGGAAGCATGACGTCCAGGATGATGGCGTCGACGGGGTCAGCGGCGATCGCCTCCAGCGCAGTTTCGCCGTCCACCGCCAGCTGCGCGGTGTATCCCTCGGCGCGCAGATTGAACAACAGACCCTGCGCCAGGTGAGCTTCATCTTCCACCACCAGAATGTGAGCGCCCACTCTATCTCGCTCCTTTGCTGGAGAGCGCCCGGGGAAGCTGCAAGCGGATGGTCGCCCCGCGGCCCTCTCCCTCCGATTCGGCGACCACATCTCCACCGTGCTGGCGGGCGATGGAGCGAACGAGGAACAGCCCCAGGCCCGTGCCCTTGATGCGAAAAACATTGCGCGCGGGTACCCGGTAGAAGCGGGTAAAGATCCGTTTCAGATGCAAAGGCGCGATGCCTAGCCCATGATCCGAAACGGTAAACATCAACCACGCATCGCCGTCGAGTGCAAGATGCACTTCCAATTGCGGCCCCTGGGGCGAATACTTGACCGCGTTATCGAGAATGTTGAGCACCGCGGTGCGCAGGTCCTCCGGATTGCCAACCACCGCCAGCTGCTCGGCGTCAGGGTCCACCGTGAGCTGGATCGTGGATTCCTCCAAGTGGTAGCGCTGCAACGTGGTGCGGATGCAGTCCTGAACCACATCGTCGAAGAGCACCTGCAGCCGGACCTGGTTGCGCGCCCGCTGGCCTATTTCTCCCGCTTTGAGCACCTGCTCCACGGTGGCCAGAAGTCGCTCGGTATCCGAGAGCATGATGTCGTAGAACTCCTTCCGTTGCGCCTCCGGCACCTCGCGCCGCTGCAGGGTTTCCAGATACAGGCGGATGGAGGTGATCGGCGTTTTGAGCTCGTGCGTGACAGCGTTCAGGAAACTGTCGTGGCGCTCACTGCGCTTGACCTCGCGCACCAGGAAAATGGTGTTCAGGATAAGACCGGCAATCAGCAGCAGGAAAAAAAGAACCCCGATGACCAGGAGGATCAGGCTGCGCCAGTTGATGATCACCCAGGTGACGTTGAGTGCGATGGCCACCGCGACCAGGCAAGCGCCGAGGGTGATGGAAAGAACGATCGCGTTTCGGCGTCTGGTGATGCGCATCCCGAAGGCCCTTCCCAAAGTATAGCGGCGCCAAAAAGGGAAGGGCGCGACCGAAGCCGCGCCCAGGGTTGGCAACCAACCGGGTAGCTAAGAAACCCCGGCGGGGCGGGGATCCTTAGGATCGAACTGCGCCACCTTTACATTGGTGGCAAGGCCCATCTTCTGGAGTAGCCAAATGCCGTAGTAGTTCACATCGAACTCCCACCAAGTAAGCCCGTGCCGGACCGAGACGGGATGCGCATGATGGTTGTTGTGCCAGCCTTCGCCACCGGTCAGGAGAGCCACCCACCAGTTGTTGCGCGACTCGTCGCGGGTGGAAAACCGCCGGGATCCCCACATATGGGTGGCGGAGTTCACCAGCCAAGTGGCGTGCAGACCCAGAGTCACGCGCAGGAAGATGCCCCACATGACGCAAGACCATCCGCCAAACGCCAGCAGAGCCAACCCAACGACGATCATCGGCACGTAATGATATTTGCTCAGCCAGATCTGGAAGCGATCCTTGGCTAGATCGGGAGCATAGCGAGCCATGAGAGCCGTCTCATGGTGCAGGGCGTCGCCGGAGAGAATCCAGCCCGCATGCGACCACCATCCGCCATCATGAGGGGTGTGGGGGTCACCTTCGCGATCTGTAAGCTGGTGATGAACGCGGTGGGTGGCTACCCAGAAGATCGGTCCCCCCTCGAGCGCCAGTGTGCCGCAAACGGAAAGAAAGTACTCCAACCACTTGGGCGTGCGATAGCCGCGGTGGGTGAGCAAGCGGTGGTACCCCATCCCGATGCCCATATTGATCGCCACGAGCCAAAGGCCGAGGAAACAGAAGAACGCTTTCCAGGTGAACATGAAGAGAGCCACCACTGCGAGCACGTGGAAAGCCGCCATAAAGCTGGTGGTCACCCAGTTCGTGTTATTCGCCTGGGTGTCTCGTCCAAGCACTGGTACGTCGCTGTGGGCTTGCATGCGCCGAGGCTTGCCGGTCCTGCGGTCGCCGGCTTCAGCCGGAGCAACAATGGTTGGCGTTGGAGAAGGTTCTACGATTTCTGTCAGCATGGTCTGGGGAAAGTCCCTTTCGAACTTCAAATCGCGGGATCAGTTAACTTCGAACCTAACAGGGGTCCGATTGGTCCGTTCGTAAGAGTTTTGTAATGACAGTTGTTCATAATGGCAATCACCGGAGTCGCGGGGCTTGAATTGCCCGCAAGTAGGTCTGCCTGAGTGGTTTGCATCTGAATCTATTGTCTCGTGGGGTGTGGAGCGTGGCGAATTCTTTTGGACGTTTCTGTGGACTTTTGGGTCATGTACTTTCACTGGTTCTGGTGGCTCAGGTCTCGACTGCTCTGGGACAGATTGACCTGCCCACCAGCAAACGACTGGCCGAGCCTGTTCCCGGTGCACCACAGCGACTCAACAGCCTGCCCATGACGGCCGCCATCTCCCCGGATGGACGTTACCTGGCAGTGGTCAACGCCGGCTATGGGACCTTCGAATCGAGCTACCAGCAATCGATCGCAGTGCTCGATATCAAGACGGGCAAAGTCACCGATTTCCCGGAGCCGAGAACAGCCATGGCTTTGCCCCAAACCCTCTATTCAGGGCTGGCCTTCGGCAGCGACGGTACTCATCTCTACGCGGTCTTCGATTCTCTGAGCGCGCCCGAGGGAAACAACAAAGACGCTACCGGCAACGCCATCGCTGTTTATGAATTCAACAATGGCCAGGTGAAGCCGCAGCAATTGCTTCCTGTCCCGTTACAGCAGTTGGCCTTGGGGAAATTGCAAAACCCCCTGGGCGTGGCTTTGCCTCCCGGCACTGCGATACCTTCGCCGGCGGGCATCGCGGTCCGCAAGGGGCCTGATGGGACCGATGAAGTCCTGGTGGCGGATAACCTCTCCGACGATGTTCTGCTGATGAATGGAGTCACCGGCAAGGTGTTGCGGCGCTTTGACCTGTCACAGGGCAATGTGGTGCCTTCCACCTACCCAATTGCGATTTCCGTCAATCGTTCGGGAAGCCGCGCATACGTCGCGCTGTGGAACGGCTCGGGGGTGGCAGAGCTCGATCTGAACAACGGCAAGGTGGTTAAGCAGCTGGAGCTGCTCCCTCCGAATGAGCCGACCTCGCCCAGTTCCCATCCTGCGGCGTTTGCCTGGAGCCCGGACGAAAAAACGCTCTTTGTGGCCTTGGCCAACCGGGATGCAGTGGCCGCCGTACGTGTTGGCGGCGATGAACTCAAACTGGAAACGATCTACGATACCCGGCTGCCCGGGCAGACCTACTTTGGGGCGATGCCGGATGCGGTTGCTGTATCCGAAGACGGCAAACGGCTTTTTGCTGCGAACACCGGCTCGGATGCTGTCGCGGTCTTTGATCTTGGAGGACGGAAACCCCAGACCAAGCCGTTAGCGTGGGTGCCGACAGAATGGTATCCAACCGCCTTGGCCATGAAGGGCAATAAGCTCTACGTGGCTACTGCCAAAGGCCAGGGGACGGGACCCAACAATATGCCGCAGCCACAGATCCGCGGGCAGGCCCAGGCCAAGAACGCCGCCTCCACCTACATCGCCACCCTTCTGCACGGATCGCTGGCCGCTATCGACGTCTCGAAAATCGATGCCCAACGCCAGCAGCTGACGCGAACCGTGATAGAGACGAATATGATGAAGGCCGCGCAGCGGAAGATTGTTTTCCACGGCGGCACCAACCCTATCCGCCACGTCATCTACATCATCAAAGAGAACCGGACCTACGACCAGATCCTGGGCGACCTGGGTGCAGGCAATGGATCGCCCGCCCTCACCATGTACGGCGAGGACATCACGCCCAATGAGCACAAGCTGGCAAAGCAGTTTGGCGTGCTCGACAACTTTTATGATTCGGGAGAAGTTTCAGGCGACGGACACGTATGGTCGAATGCCGCCATTTCCAGCGACTACAACGAGAAGACGTGGCAGCAGAGCTACCGTGGGAAAGAACGCGTCTACGACTATGAGGGCGTGGTGGAAAACGGCTATCCAATACGCGAAGGCATTTCAGATATCAATGAGCCCACCAGCGGATACCTCTGGACGAACCTGGCCCGCAACGGAAAAAGCTTGTACCACTTCGGAGAATTCATTTCGACCAGGTTCTGCTCCAACCTGGATGTGGCGCCCAAGGGTTCCTCCCCGACCCAGGGAACACCGGAACCCGAGCCGGCGCAATGCGGAGCGCGGGGGGATATCCGGCACGGCGAAGCGATCCCGCAAAACTATGGCGGCGGAACCAGCCCTTATCCCTGGCCGATTCCGCTGATCGACGAAAACATTGCCACCAAGCCCGAGCTGGTGGGTCATTTTGACCCGCAATATCCTGACTTCGAGCTCAGTTTTCCCGATCAGTTGCGGGTGGAAGAGTTTCTGACCCACTTCCGCAACTGGGTTGACGATCGCCGGCAGGGCCACGATACGATGCCGCAGTTCATCCAACTCCGCCTCCCCAACGACCACACTGCGGGCACCACTCCAGGGATGCCGACGCCCAAGGCCTCGGTCGCTGACAACGACCTGGCGGTGGGACGAGCCGTGGAGGCCATCGCCCACAGCCCTTACTGGGATAACACCGCATTCTTCATCCTCGAAGACGATGCGCAGGCCGGAGCGGACCACGTCGACGCTCATCGCAGCGTAGCCTTGATCGTGAGCAAGTACTCGCCCCGCGCCGCGCAGCCGAAGGTGGACAGCACCTTCTACACCACGGTCAGTGTGATTCGGACAATGGAAGAGCTGTTGGGCCTGCCGCCGATGAACAACAACGACGCCTTTGCCCCACCCATCGCTTCGCTCTTCACAGGCGTGGGAGATCAGCCGCCTTTCGAAGCGGACTATCGCAATCGCGACAATGGGCTGTTGTACCAGGCAAATGGACCCAAAGCGCAGGGAGCGCAAGCGTCGAGCCGGATGGACTTCACCCACGAGGATCGAGCGGATCCGAGGGTGTTGAATGTGATCCTTTGGAAGGACGCAATGGGGAACAAGCCGGTGCCGGCAATGCTGCTAAGACCCGCCGCGAAACAGCGGGACGACGACGATGATAGATAGATAGAAAACATTTCCAGGAAGGGTCCGTAGAACTGCAGATCCCTCGGCTGCCCCGGATTTCCTGTCGGGAGTTGCGGCTTCGGTCAACAGCATGTGGTTCTCTTTAAGGAGAACCACATAAGTGGTCGCTGGTGAGGGCGGCGAGGCAGGAAATCCGGGTTCGCTCGGGATGACAACAAGGAGAGGGTTGCTGTAAGGGTAGGGAGGTTGCTAAAGGGGAGGGCGGTTGGTAAAGCAGAGGACGGTTGCTAAAGGTCTCCCGCCTCAACAACCGCCCTGTCCCTTGGCAACGGTCCTGTCCTTACAGCAACCCTCTCCTTGTTGTCATCCCGAGCGAAGCGAGGGATCTGCAGTTCCGCGGACCCTTGTGGATATGCTTTGTGTGAGCCTTACCCGACGAAATCCACCTGCACCGGAGTTGAAATAATCCCTCGCTCATAGCCCATGCTGAGCAGCTTGCGGATAGCCTCTTTCCCGTCATCCCCGTAATTGAGCGTGCGCTGGTTCACGTACATGCTCACGAAGCGGTTTGCCATTTGCGGATCGAGGTCGCGGGCAAATTGCATCGAATACTCGAGCGCCGCCTCCCGATGATCCAGGGCGTGCTGGATGCTGTCGCGCAAAGCTTGTGTAACCGTGACCATGACTTCCTCACCCAGGCTGCGGCGTATGGCATTACCCCCCAAAGGCAAGGGAAGCCCCGTTTGCTCCCGCCACCATTGGCCAAGATCGATCACCTTGTGCAATCCGCTGGCGGCATACGTCAACTGCCCCTCGTGGATGATGAGACCAGCATCAAAATTCCCCGCGACCACCTCCGGGATGATCTTGTCAAAGGGAACGGTAACGGTTTCAATCTCCGGCGCGAACAGCTTCAGGGTGAGATACGCGGTGGTCAGAGTGCCGGGAACCGCAACCCGCACCCGCCCAATCTCGCTGGCCGGGGTCCGCTGGCTGGCCACAATCATGGGACCGTAATTTTCCCCCACACTGCCGCCACAAGCCATCAACGCGTAGTCCTTCTGCACGTAGGGATAGGCGTGAAACGAGATCGCCGTCACGTCGTAAAAGGCCTCATTCATGGCCTTGTGATTCAGGGTCTCGATATCGCACAGGGTGTGGGTGAACTTGTATCCCGGAACCCGAATCTTGCCTGTAGCCAGGCCATAAAACATGAAGGCGTCATCGGAGTCCGGACTGTGCGCAATGGCGATCTCCTTCACCGCGCTCGAACTCCTGCTCAGACCCTTGGCCGGGGCATCCGGCGGAAGCGAAATAGGCGTAGTGGTCACAAAGTCCTTTCTAATAAACCTCGGCGGAGCGACCTTAAAGAACCCGATCGCGGGAATCGTTGCCGAACGATCCCAATATGCTTACGCAGGCCGTCGCGGCGAGAATCTTGATGGCATCGCCGGGGAGGAACGGTGCGACCGACTGAGCGAAAATCACAGAAAATTTCAAGTGGGCGATCAGTCCGAGCCAGGTGGCGCCGGCAGCAAGAATGACAATGCTGCCCAGCCCAGCGGCCGTGAGCGCGGTCAGGAACGAACGACGGCCACGGCGATAGAGCAGACTCGTCAAAGCTGCGGCAAAGGGGTAGGAAAGCAGGTACCCACCCGTAGGACCAAGCAGTTGTGCAATCCCGCCGGGACCATGAGGGCTGAAAACCGGCAGCCCAACGGCGCCTTCCACCAGGTAAAGCGCCAGGCATGCAAAGGCAGCTCTCGGGGTGAAGAGCAATCCCAACAACAGCACCGCGAAGGTTTGCATGGTTACCGGAACGGGAGTGAAGCCGAGCGGTAAGGCGATGTGGGCGCAGATCGCAACCAGGGCCGTAGCCGCCACAACAGTCAGACGGGTCTTCAAGGCAAAGCGGGGTACATGCAACGATTGAAGCCTGTCTTGCTTAAAGCCGATTTCGGCCATCTTTGATCTCTCCATCCGACTCCCCGGCACTCGCGCCTTGCTGTGCAGGGTCGTGCCGCAAAATATGTCGGGCAACTGAGAAAGCCACCCACAGTAATGCGCAAAAGCTGATAGCAAAAGCCGCGAACAGTAGCCGCATAGGGGACGACCGGGCTCAGGAACAACTTGAAGCATAACAAAAAATGCCGCTCTACCGCAGGCTTGCTTTCAGCCACCCAAGGTAAGCCTCTGAACCGCCGGCGACCGGGACCACCAGCAGCTCGGGAACTTCGTAGGAGTGCAGATTGGCAATGGTTGACTGCACTTCGGGGACGAGGCCGGCGCTGGTCTTGATCACCATCAGTACTTCGGCCGCGGATTCGACGTTGCCCTGCCAACGGTAAATCGATTGCACGCCGGGCAGAATATTGACGCACGCAGCCAGCTGCTGCTCCACCAGCCGATGGGCGATCCGTTCGGCCTCCTCCCGATCGGCGCAGGTGGAAAGAACAATCTGAAAATCGGTCATATGTTTACCAACTATGCTTCCTTCGATCGCAAGCGTGAAAACTTCCCCTGGTTCGACGGGGTTCATTGAGAAGATAAGTCAACAGATTGTGAGGCGATTGTGGTCACAGGAAAACAGATGCAGTGGCACAGTTTGACGCGCAGCGTCTCATCATACTTTTCCCGGTCAGGCCGCCGGGTCGCCACCGTCGTGGCCATCGTCATCGCCCTCCTGCTCGGATATCACGCTACCTTCGGGGCCAACGGTCTCTCGGCTTACCAGCAGAAGCGCCATCAGCACCAAATGCTGCAGCAGGAAATTCTGCGCTTGCAAGAGCAAAATAGCCGCTTGCAGGACCACGTGCAGCATCTGCAGTCAGATCCGGACGCCATTGAGCATGAGGCCAGGGTCATCCTCCGCTACGCCAAGCCCGGAGAAGTCATCTACGCCTTGAACGACAAACCCCAATCCGCTCAGGCCGCCAAGTAGAACAGTGGCCGGGACCTCATTCCCGAACTCGGTCCCGCACCGACTGTCGAGAGTCACCCGGACTGGGTCATCCTTTTAAATCCAACCCAGGACTGCGTCCTGGGCTAAGGTCAGCCGTCCCTGCGGGACTGATTGTGCAATGCGTTCTCACGCACCCTCTTGAGTCCCTCCGCTTTTCGCATCTTCCTCTGACTCACCACGCCTAAAAAATAGTTTATTTTTCTTCCGGCGCAGCAGTGAGCACCGGTAGTGATCCGTTGTCCCGTTCTATCGGCAGCAGGAATCTCAACGGAGAGCGCACCATCTGGCGCAGCAGATAACGGACCAATAGGAGTTGTTCGCGAGCTCGGACATCGTACGCGCGTAAAGCGACAAACGCTGAAATGGCGAAGCTGACCCCGAGGTTGAGAACAAACGTCACGCCGATGCCAGCTATGGCGTAGTAGAACCAGTCCTTGCCAAAGGAACTGGTGCCGAACCTTGCCGCGGCCAATGCCAGTGTCCCGGTGGAAAGGGTCACGTGCCGCACATCGAAGGGAATTCCGAAGAAGCTTGCGATCACAGGCACAAATCCCAGCAGATAACCGAGCGCAATGCTGGTGCTCCAACCGGCAAGATTCAGCTCGATCCACGCAGCCGCGGATGCCATCTTGCTTTGCCCGATACGCCGTCCGAAAGGGTGCTGCGAGACCGCTTCCGTCAGGCGATGGAACACCGCAAAGTTCTCGCACCACCCGCCGATGAGCGCGGCAAGCCACAGAATTACTCCCGTTCCGGCCGCGTAGATGATGGTCCCGGAGGCGAAGGGATGAAGGGCCTCGTAAACGTGCCGGGCGCTCTCATCGGGCAGGTAATGCTGGGCAAACATCACCCGCCATAGCCGCTCCAGGGCTACGCACCCGATGCACACGGCCGCTACATTACCAATTGCTGCTGCCAATTGTGTACGCGTGATGCGCGCCGTGAAGTCGGCAATCTTGCTCCAACTTGCATTGCCTGGATTGGTGCGCACAATCCCGGCAAACGTAGCAGCGGTCGCTGAGGGCTGCTTGGTGGCCAGTACCAGGCCGAAGACCTGTAGCAGGACGAAACTGATCGCGTAATTGGTTCCGGTAAAAAATCCCTCCACAAACAGCGGGAAATGCTGCTCCACGATGCGCATTTTGAAGGCAGCCGTCAGCACGGTCAGAAGCCCGCCGCCTATGGCAGCGAGCCACATTTGCCAATACTCCTTACGGCTGTGAGCGATGTAGTGTTCGCCGCTTCGTCCGGTGCGCTCGACCGTTTTGCGCGCCAGCAAATTCAGGTTTTGCTTAAGCAGGGCGGAGACCCGTTTATCTTCGAGCCGCCCTTCGATCAGTTGGTTCAGCAAGTTGCGGGCAGCCGCCAAACTATCGATGCCAGCCACCGGTACGGCACCGTAGCTGAGAACCCTGGCCAGCCCGTGCATGCGCATCAGGGCCAACTCGATACTGCGCAGGTCGAGCACCAGGTCCGCACTCACCCCGGTGGTCTCCATGCCCAGGCGCACTTGGCCCAGTTCTTTGCGGCAACTGCTGATGGCCGCTTTCCAGACATCAAAGCGCGGCGCGGCTTCCGCCGCATCCGTAGCGCCTACCAACTCCTGGGTAGCGAAGATGAGATGGTAAAAGGGTGAGTTCTGCACCTGCGCACGGCCTCCACGTTCGCGCATGGCGGCGGTTACGCCACGGCCCGCGGTGCGCGTCGCAATCAGACACAGTGCCTGGCGCAAATCGCTCTGCAAACGAGGAGAGGAACGCGGCCCACCCCCCGTAGGCGGCGGAGCGAGAATCGTGCTCAGCCGTTGAAAGAGCGGCTGAGGCAGCTCCAGAAAACGCTCCACGTCGCGGGAGTGAGCGAACAGCGCGATCAAGAGCCGCGAGCTGTCCGACACCGCCATCGCCGATGGCAGAAGCCGATTGAAAAGTCGCCGAAGCCCTTCGGAGAAGACCGCATGGTGCCGGGGCAAACCCGCCTCTGCGAGCACAGCCACCGAGTCGAGCTGGGAAACCATGGATTGAAAGGCTTCCTGAAAATCAAGCCGCAGCAGATCGTCATGCTCCACCATACGAAGCCAACAGAGCAGGCGCACGTTGAATGAGCGTTCGTTCGAGCCGGTCCAGATGGTATGGAAGAGCCGGGTAAAACTCGCGGTTTGCGTATCCAGAGTCGTGGCCGCAGAAAATGCCTTCGTTCGCGCACGCAACTCGTCTTTGGCACGAGCGAAAGCAGGTCGGGGCCGGAAATGCTGGCGCAGACGCAAATACTTGCGGATCGATCGGCTTAGTTTCACCTTGCGTTCATTCTAAACGCGGGGCAGGAACACGATTTTTCATACCATCCACCCCCCGTTTGCCGGTTAGGTGGCGTGCGCAGGGCGCAGTTCCTCAACCGCGAGCGTGAGCGCTGCCTGCAGCTTCTGCTGGGTATCCGGGTCGAGTTTGGCGCCCCCAATGGTGAGGTAGAAAACATCGATGGCGATCTCCCCTTCGGTGTCGATCAGCGCCACTTCGATATTGCAATTGTGTGCGGCCAGGGTGGTGGCAATCTGGCGCAACAGCCCGGGCCCGTCCTGGGCGACCACCTGCAACAGGGTGCTGTGCGTGGACGCGGTGTTATCGAAATCAAGCCGCGTTTCGACCTTGACCATGATGGGCGCACGGATCGCCTGGCGGCGCCGTAAGAGCACTTCGATGGGAGTCTTGAGAGAGATCACGTCGAGCAGGCTCTGGCGGAAGCGATCCACTTCAGACGGGTTCAACTCCAGGGTGCGGAACGGATCAGAGAACTGAAAGGTATCGACGATAATTGCCTCGTCGTCGGAAAACGCCTCCGCTTTTACGATGTTCATGCCCCAGGAAGAAAGCGCGCCAGCCATGTCAGCAAACAGAAGAGGCCGGTCCCGGGTGATGACCGTCAGTTCCCATAACTGGCGCACGCTCCGCAGATTGATTTGCACCGGTGATTCGGCAAGCCGCAAAGCCATCTGGAAATGGTCGCGGATTTGCTCCGGCATACGTGTCTGCAGGTAGCGCTGAGGAAAGCCTTCCAGGAAGTCGCGCACCTCTGCAGCGCGCTCCGGAGCCAGGGTAAGGATGCGCCGGAGTAGCGTGGGATCTAAATCCGCGCGGTAGCGTTCCTGATCGACGCTGCGGTCCATGAAGTTAGACGTGGCGATATACAGTTGCCACAAGCTATCTGCCTTCCATGGGGTCAAAGCATCCGGGTTGACCGCCTTAATGTCGGCATAGGTCATCAGGCACAGCATCTTGAGGTGGGTCTGGGATGCCACCTTTTCGGCAAAGGCTCGGATCGTCTCGGTGTCAAAAATGTCGCGGCGCAAGGTCAGAGACATTTCCAGATGATTGCGGATCAGCCTTCGCACCTGGTCGCGCTCTTCGGCATCCAGCTCCAGCCGCGCCAGCAAGCTGTCGGCCAGCACTACGCTCTGCACCGTGTGCTCGCCGGTGCGGCGAGCCTTGCCCGTGTCGTGCATGAGGAGCGCCAGGAAGAAGAGGTCGAGGCGGTCGATCTCCGCCAGCAGGGTAGAGAAACGCTTTTCCCAGGCCAGATGCGGTTGGCGCAGGGCATGCACATTGTCGATGACCAGAAAGGTATGCTCGTCGACCGTGTAGCGATGATAGGAATCGCGAATCACCAGCGCGTCAATGCCGTGGAATTCAGGGATGAGCAACTCCAGAATTCCCAGGGCATGCATAGTGCGCAGGGCGTGCGCTGCATGCGGTCCAAGCAGGATTTCGCGCAGGCCGTTCCACAGAAAGGGTCCTTCCGGGATGTGCACGTCGAGTACCGGCAGAGCGTCTGCCAGCCGATCCTCCGCATTTTGCGTCAGCCGGTAGCCATGCGCCGCGACCAGCGCAAAGACACGAAGAATCCCCTCCGGACCCGTGAACTGCGCGGCTTCCGAAACATCGATGCGTCCATCCTGGATAACGAAATCGGTGCCTGGAATAGGGACCCGTTTCCGCCGCTGCGGACGGTAAAAGGACTGCCGCGCCGGCGGAAGAGCCTCCATGGCCAGGACTGCGCGCCGATAGACTGTTCGGGCATGCCGGTAGTAGGTCCGCATCCAGTAAGCAGGGTCCGAAGTCCCTTTGGTTTCGAGGCCGATACTCTGCGCTGCCGCTTCATCCTGCGCATGCCAATCGAGACTGTTATCGTCGCGCCCACTGCGCAGATGGAGAAAACAGCGGGTGGCGCTTAGAAAGTCAAATGCCGACGCGGCGTCGTTGTGCACGGAATAGAGGGAGTTGCCGAAGCTGGTGGGCCAAGCCTTATGTTCGCGAACATAGTGGAGCAGATTGAGCCAATGGGCTAACTGATGATCCCGCAGTCCGCCCGGACACTCTTTGATATTGGGCTCGAGATGGAAGATGGTGTTGCCGTATTTCTGGTGGCGCGCTCGCGCCAGATCGGCAAGCCTGTGTACGATGCCACTCCATTCACGCAGCGCGACTTCGGGCAGGGTCTTGGTTTGTAGAGTCTGCGCGAGTGCGTGGTCCCCGGCTATAAATCGCCGGTCAAGCATGGAGAGGGTGAATTCGATGTTGTCGGGGTCGTAGCGGTCGCATTCCTTAGGGGTCCGAATCATGGGGCTGGCCCGCAGACCAAGATCCCACATGGCCTGATTACAGCCGCGAATGTGCTCGCGAAGCTTATCTTCCACCTGGTCATCGGCGCACAGATAAAGCAGGTCGACATCGGAACAGGGAAAGAGTTCCTTGCGTCCGAAGCCGCCTACTCCCATCAGTGCCAACCCGGGTGGGATCGGCCCACCGCTTTCGAATCGCCAGAGCGGCTCCAGCAGGCAGTCGACGACCAGGGCGCGCCGGCGGATACAAAGCACGCCGTTGCCCGTGCGCTCAAACGACTGCCGCATGCCTGCCATCTCGGCCTGGTAGTACTCTCGCAACTGCTGGTGAGACGTGAATGCAGCTTTCATGTCGACCGCGAAAGAGATTTAGACAACAAGGGCTTGTTCTTGGGACACCTTTGCGATCCCACCGATCAACCCGGGAACGAGTTCATCCGTGGCCATCCCGAACATTACAGCGCAGACTTAAAGTGCGGCCGCTCCGCGCTCTCCGTTGCGGATGCGGATGGCTTCACCAATCGCGGAGACGAAGATTTTTCCATCCCCGATTTTCCCCGTCCTGGTTGCTGTGATGATGGCCTGTACAGCCTTTTCCAGCAGTTCGTCCGGAACCACGGTTTCGATCTTGATTTTGGGTAAAAGGTCGACCGTATATTCGCGTCCGCGGTAAAACTCCGTGTGGCCTTTTTGCCGCCCGTGGCCGCGTGCTTCAAGGATGGTCATCCCCTCCACACCAATGGCCATCAGAGCATCTTTGACTGCGTCGAGCTTCGACGGTTGAATGACAGCTTCTATCTTTTGCATAGTCTGCTCTACAGAGTAGCAAGAGTATAGCCGGGAAGGCAGTTTTCCCCTCCGGTTTCCGTTGAGAAGGCCTAAAGGTGGCGTGCTTCGTTTTGCATCGGCGCACGGTGAGTCCCGTGGGTACGTCTGAACTTGAGCCCGGGACGCAGTCGTGGGTGGAGGTTCGAGGGACGACTGGAATTTTTCAGCCGTCCCTGCGGGACTGAGTTTGGAAACGAATCCGTGCAACCTCGTTGACAGCTTGAAGCACGCGACCTGAGGACCTCGTTCCCGAGGACTCTAAGGCTGTATCTTGGCGAACGGAAGTCACCATATTGCTCTCGTTCGGGGAGAATCGTGTGAGGACTTGACGGCCGGTGCCGCCTTTTGCCGGAATCCCCCCGGCAAATGCCTTATAGTGTTAGGTATGAGCGCGCCATTCACTGACCGGTATCTCTTTGGAAACCTCGAATCCAGCGGCAAAAATCAAGAGAAAGTCCGTGAAGTAAATTTCGGTTACGAGCAACCCGAGGGAGTGTTCATGACATCTCTAGATTTCGCGGTGAACTGGGTTCGCAAAAGCTCGGTGTGGCCGATGACGTTTGGCTTGGCTTGTTGCGCGATCGAGATGATGTCGATGGGCGGAGCTCGATTTGACGTGGCGCGATTTGGCGCTGAGGTCTTTCGCCCTTCGCCACGGCAGTCGGATTTGATGGTCATTGCAGGGCGCGTATCGCAAAAAATGGCCCCCGTGATCCGCAGGCTTTATGAGCAGATGCCCGAGCCCAAATGGGTGATCTCCATGGGGGCTTGCGCCACCTCCGGCGGGGTGTTTAACAATTACGCTTTGGTTCAGGGGGTCAACCAGATTATTCCGGTCGATGTCTACGTTCCCGGGTGCCCGCCGCGCCCGGAACAACTGATGTATGCCATCACCCTTCTCCAGGAAAAAATTCTGCGCGAACGGGGAAGCGCAAAACGCGCATTAAACTTCCAATAATTGTGCAATTGTAATAACTTTGCTGGGCGGTTCCTTTTGCGTGTGACCGGAGAGACTTGTTGGCGAATGAGGTAACCAGTAGCTAACTCCCTTCGCGTTCCCATCGTTAAGATGTTGAGAATTAAGGCTAGTCGATATAAGAAATATGCTGTAGATTACCGGATGTGACTGTTTTGCATCCAACGGTCTGAATTGCGTGACGCGAATTTGATTGTGACTCGAGCCACGTCCTATTTGGCTCGATGGCCTTGTTGATAGACTTCCAGGTTTTGTATGACTTTCCAGTGGTTGCGGAGGATAGACGCATGCTCTCTCGCCCCTTGACTTCACTGGGCCGAATTCTGCTAGTGGCTAGTGCAGTGGGACTCGGCTCGGTGAGTCTCCTAGCTCAGGATTCGACCAGTACAGCCCCCAAGCCGGCTGCTCCTGCAGACTCGCCAGCTTCACGAATCGACATTTTCCTCGGCTACTCGTACCTCGCGCCCCATGGCTCGGTTACGATTCCGAGTGGCGCCAATATTGGCGTCAGTGGTCCGGTATCGTACTCGTCCATCAACTACGGCGCGATTGGTAGCGTGAGCTACTTCTTCAACCGTTACGTCGGTGGGCAGCTCGAATATGCCAACCATCCAGACGGTAACAATGACGGAGCCTCTACTGGGCAGCTGGGTATGATTTTCCGCTACCCGACCGCGGAGATTACGCCATTCGTTCATGCGGACGCCGGGTTTGTAAGGCTGGGTGGCCCCTACCACCAGCCCTACACCTACGGCCCCGCTCTGACCGTCGGCGGCGGTATGGACTACGCACTGCCTTTCCTCGGCGGGAAACTCGGGTTGCGCCTGTTTCAGGCAGACTACGAATACTTCCATGCCAACTTTGGTCCCCAACCGCCATATCCAACCGGCGGCAGGGCGAACCTGAAGGTTGCGCGCTTGAGCACGGGCATTCTGTACCACATGGGCAGCATCGTTCCGCCGCCTCCTGTGACCTATAGCTGCACCGCGTCTCCTTCGCCGGCATTTCCTGGCGATCCGGTCACGGTGACCGGCACGGCCGCGAATCTGAACCCGAAAAAGACCGCAACCTATAGCTGGACGGGCAGCGGCGGTGTCAACGTCAAGGGCGACAACACCACAGGTGCAGTCGATACGGCTGGTCTGGCCCCTGGCAACTACACCGTCACCGGCCACGTTTCCGAAGGCCAGAAGGTTGGCCAGTTCGCCGATTGCACGGCCAACTTCACCGTCAAGCAATACGATCCTCCGACCCTCAGCTGCTCGGCTAATCCGACGACCGTTCAGCCTGGTGGCACGGCGACCATCACTTCCCAGGGTGTAAGCCCGCAGAACCGGCCGCTGACTTATTCGTACAGCGCGTCGGCCGGCCAGATCAGCGGCAGCGGCAACACCGCTACCCTGAGCACCACCGGTGCGCCTGCTGGCACGATCACCATCACTTGCACCGTACAGGACGACAAGGGTCAAACGGCGACCTCAACGACGAATGTCAGTGTCGAAGCGCCGCCGCCACCGCCCGCCCCGAAGACCAAGACGCTTTGCTCGATCAACTTCGATCGCGATAAGAAGCGTCCGGCCCGGGTCGACAACGAGGCGAAGGCTTGCCTCGATGATGTCGCTCTGAACCTGCAACAACAAACCGATGCCAGTGCTGTGGTGGTTGGCGAGGCGGCTTCCGATGAGAAGAAGGCCGACACGCTGGCTGCGCAACGCGCCGTCAACACGAAGGACTATCTGGTCAAGGAGAAGGGCATCGATCCTTCCCGAGTCCAGGTCCGGACCGGTACCCAAGGTAACAAGGAAGTCGAGAATTACCTTGTGCCCGCCGGCGCCACCTTCGATAGCGACGTATCCGGCACCACTGCGGTGGACGAGAACTCTGTGAAGGCGCAAGCCAGAACAGCTCCGGCTCGTGGGCACCGCAGGAAGAAAGCAGCGGCCCCGGCCCAGTAACGGTACCGGCGGCTAAAACAGAAAAGGGTGGCCAGTTAGTAATGGCCACCCTTTTCATTGTGCTTGACCCTGTCCCGCTCGCCGGTGCTACGGTTAAATCCGGACATAATTCGTCGAGCTTTTCCGGATTCCTCAGGCACACAAGCAGAAAACAATGACTCCATATATCGGGCGTACACTTTCCTCCGCAGTTCTCCTGGCAGCTCTTTTCCCCACTCAGTCAGCCGTTGCACAGTCAGCATCCTGGGTACCCGTAGGTCCTGATGGCGGGGACGGACGCAGCTTTGCCGCCGACCCTACCAACTCAAAGCATCTGTACCTGGGAACCACTAATAGCTGGATCTATCAGAGCGACGACGGTGGCGCGAGCTGGCAGAGGTTGGCCAAGCTGGCCAAAACCGACGATCTGCTGGTCGACAACATCCTGGTGGATGAGTCCGATCCCAAGACTCTTTTGGTCGGCACCTGGGTCGTGGATCACCCCGACGGCGGCCTCTTCATCAGCCACGACGCAGGCAAAAGCTGGACAGCAGTGGACGGGATGAAGGGTCAATCCATCCGCGCTCTGAGCCAAGCCCCGTCCGATCCCAAGATCATCATCGCCGGCACCCTGAAAGGTGTCTTCCGCAGTGAAGACAGTGGCGTCCATTGGAACCAGATCACGCCCCTGGGAAGCATGGACCTCCACGAAGTGGAATCCATCGCCATCGATCCAAAGGATCCGCGAACCGTTTATGCGGGTACCTGGCACCTGCCGTGGAAGACAACCGACGGCGGGGCCAACTGGCACAACATTAAGCAGGGCTTAATCGACGACTCGGATGTGTTCTCCATCATCATCGATCCCACCGTCCCCAGCGTGGTCTACACCAGCGCCTGTTCGGGAATCTACCGCAGCGATAGCGGCGGCGAGCTGTATCACAAGATCCAGGGCATCCCCTCGACCGCGCGCAGGACGAGGGTCCTGATGCTCGATCCGACGAACCGCAACACGGTGTATGCCGGCACCACCGAAGGTCTGTACAAGACCCTCGATGGGGGGACCACCTGGAAGCGGATGACCGGTCCGGACGTGATCGTGAATGACGTCTTTGTGGACCCTAAGAACCCGCAGCACGTGCTGCTGGCGACCGATCGCAGCGGAGTGCTCGAGAGCCAAGACGCGGCGACGACTTTCAAGGCCTCCAACACCGGCTTTTCCCAGCGTCAGGTGGCCAGTCTGTTGATCGATGCGAAAACCCCACAAACCATCCTGGCCGGCGTAGTCAACGACAAGACCTACGGCGGCGTTTTCGTATCTCACGATGACGGCGCCACTTGGACCCAGCAAAGCAACGGGCTCCAGGGACGCGACGTCTTCGATATGGCGCAATCCGCGGACGGCGTCATTCTGGCCGGAACCAACGGCGGTATCTTCCGCTGGGACGGCACCAACTGGCAACCGGATGGAAAGATCGTCAAGCCGGTGACAAAGACCTCCTACGTAGTCCACAGAGGCAAGCGCTCCAAGGTGGAAACAGTCGTGATGGTGCCGGGCGGTCAGATGGACGCGCGCGTCAGCGACCTCGATGCTTCCGGGAACACCTGGTATGCCGCAACGGCCAACGGAGTGTATGCCAGTGCGGACCAGGGTGCTACCTGGGTAGGTGGTCCAGTCCTCGGCAAGGCGGAATATCGTGCGGTCGCTGCTTCGGGGCCGATGGTGATCGCGGCGCAACGCACCGCACTTGCCTGGTCAGAGGATGGCGGAAAGAATTGGCAGCCGCTGGCCATGCCGCACAAGCTTACGTGGTTGCAATCCATCTCCATCGCCGGCAACGGCAGTGTGTGGCTCGGTGGCCGCGAGGGTGTCTTCTACAGCGAGGACAAGGGGCAGAATTGGAGCGACCTGTCTACCCTGCCCATCTCCGACATCAGCGGACTCAGCTATGACCCGGACCTGAAACGCGTCGTCATCACCTCATGGGCGTCCAGTTGGGTATTGGCCGTAGATCCTGCAAACCGTACCTGGAAGTTTTACGACCCTGGCTGGAAGGTGCGGCATGTACGTTCTGTGAGCGGACGCCTGGTGGCCGCGACGTTCTATAACGGAGTCGTCGTGGAGCCGCAAAAGACAACCACAAAAGTGGCCGTTGCCCAAACCCACTAAAGTTGTTCGGTCGTGATCCAGCTGCGCAGTTGTGAACCACGCGACTTGGCCGCGCTGCACAAGCTGGATCATGCCTGTTTCGCGCAGGGGATTGCCTACTCCAAGACAGAACTGCAGTATTTCTTAACGCATCCCCGTTGCTCCTGCTGGATTGCGGAGCAACCCGAGAACAAGCTGGCCGGCTTTGTCATTATCGAACGTGCCCATCTGAACGGGCGCCCCGCCGGGCACATTGTGACGCTGGATGTGGACCCCGCCGCGCGGCGCCACGGGTTGGGAACCCTGCTCATGCAAACTGCGGAAGAACAAATGAAGCAGGAAGGCGCAGCATGGATGAGCCTGGAAGTGGCGGAAAACAACGTCACCGCCCGCCACTTCTATCGCAACCTTGGCTTTGTCACCCGGGGAAAAATCGCGAAGTACTACGGTGGCACGATCGATGCCGAAGTGATGGAGAAGGCGATCTGAAGTGCCGCGCCTACGGCGCTCGGACGCCCTCCATCGATTTCCCAGCCCTTCCAGGCTGGGCTGAGTTTAGAGTCGGCCCTACGGGCCTTGACGAACTATTAAGCCCCTCATCCATGGTGTCCAATAAAATGTCTCCGAGAACGTCCTCGTGACCCTCCAGCAAAGCTGGAGGACGGCTGAAAACCCGATCCGCAATCGCGGGTATCCTCCTTTCATGGCCACTGATCGCGTTCTCGCTGCCGTGTTGATCGAACCCGGACGATATGAACTGCAGGAGTATCCGCTCCCGGAGCCGGCTCCCGGCTGCGTTCTGGTCAAGATGGAACTCTCCGGCATCTGCAGCACGGATAAGCACACCTACCAGGGCTTCACTATGCAGTATGCGGGAGCAGGCGAAGGCAAGCAGATCCGTTTCCCCATAACCAAGGCCACGAAAATGTAGGTACCGTGGCTGCCATTGGAGGAGACGGCCGGTACGAGGACTTTGAAGGCATCCCGCTGAAAGTTGGCGATCGCGTCATGGTTGGCGCCAACGTGGCCTGTGGCCATTGCTACTACTGCAGGCACGATTTCCCTTCCTGATGAAGGCGCGCATGTTAGGCGCCGGCAACATCATCGCCGTGGATCTCTCGGATTACCGCCTGCAGTTCGCCAGGCGGCTGGGGGCGGACCACGTCATCAATGCCTCCAACACAACGCTTGCCGAGAGGTTGGAGTTTGTACGCGCTTTGACTCATGGCCGTGGCGCCGACCTGGTAATTGGAACCGCCGGTGTGCCACAAGCCGTGCCTGAAGCTCTGGACATGATGAGGCTAGGCGGCCTACTGGTAGAAGCAGGGAACTTCTCCGACCTGGGGGAAGTGGCCATCAGTCCGCATCGCCATATCTGCGCCAAGAGCGCGCGCATTCTCGGCGTTGGGGGAGAGGAGCCCGCCGCTTATGGACCGAGCATGCGACAGATGGCTCGCTACATGCAGGCCTACCCGCTGCGGGAATTCGTCTCGCACCGTTTTCCCCTGCATGAGGTCGAGGCCGCGGTGCATAAGGCGGTTGCTGCCGATTCCATGAAGGTCGCGATCACGCCCTGGGCATGAGTCGATTCCGATCAAGATTTTTTAGGGGAGGGCGTCACCGGGGGAGCAGGTTGATACCGTGGAGAAGGGCGGCAGGGTATGACTTCAGCGGGGAGGGACAATGCCAAGGTTAACGAAAGCCGATCTGTTCTGCGCAACGAAAAACGCGCGGGGTATCTCTAGTGAACGAAAATCCTCCAGCAAAGAACCGCAGCGGCTACTAATGCTGCCTGGAAGGCGAAGGCAAAAACGATGCCACGCGCGCATCCCAGCTTGTCTTCGTAATAGATTTGCTCCGGATCGTCGGCGCACACATCCGCGACATTGAGGGAAACTATGGACTCCTCTTTGCGCACTATGCGCAACTCCGGCCTCATCGATTGCCCCGCTAAATTTGGAAATGCTTGTATGCCCATGGTGTCCCCTTTCAGCTACTGAGTGTAGCGGGAAGAGAGGCGGGTATCTCAGCAGTTATGTACAACTTTGGTCGAGTAACTCATGCGATCGGCCCGGAACGGTACCGTGATAGTTCCGAAATGGGGATGATTTCGGGCTGTACCGCCGCCTTTTCCCCCAACTTCATTACCCAGGTAAGGGGGGAACCCGGTGCGGAGGTGCGGACAAAAGAGTACCGAAAGTGCTGGAGCTCTATCGTTGAGTGAATCTGCGACTAAGTTTTGTCGTATTTCAGCCCTGGGCGAGAGTAATAACGGTAATTTCCGGCCGGCAACGAAAGCGGAACGGCAGGGTGACGGCACCGATGCCCCGATTCACATAGAGCTGCATTCCATCGCCCAGCCGGAACAGCCCGTGCACATATTTGGTCCCCATATCCGGAAGAAGCAGCGGCGGCAGCAAGGGGAGAAGAATCTGTCCGCCGTGGGTATGTCCGGAGAGTACGAGGTCAACCCGCCGGTCGATGGCATAATCCGCGAAATCAGGCTCGTGTGCCAGCAGGATTACCGGTTCGTGTTCGGACCTGCCCGCTGGAAGGGCAGCGCTCAGATCGGGCTTATCCTCAAGCACATCCTTGATCCCGGCGAGCCAGACCCGCTGGCCACCTCGCTCCAGGGGCACGAAGCTGTTGGCCAGCACGGGAATGCCGTGGGTATGCAAGGCATCGGTAATCGCGTGAGACCCTACCAGGCAGTCGTGGTTACCTAGGACGGCATAACGAAGCGAGCACGTGAGCCGGCTAAGATGTTCGGCACACTGGTAGCCCAGCCCAACCGAAAAGTGCCGCGGAAGCGGCTTGGTGCTCACAAAATCTCCAGTCAGCACGACGAGATCGGGAGCCACCGCGTTGGTGTGGCGGACAACTGCATCCAGAAAAGCCGCCTCGGTGAATTCATGAAAATGAAAATCGCTGATTTGCACGATCTTCATGCCGGCGAAAGCGTCCGGCAACCGGGCGAGCTTGATCGTCAGGTAGACGATTTCGAGTTCGTGGCGCGCGATTTCACCGGCATAGAACGCCAGCCCCGCGGCAGAGCCCGCAGCGAGCCCGAGAAAATTCCTTCGGGTGAACACGGTGTCGCGCAATAACGCCGGCTTCGAAGGTGCGGCTATCAGGGTCGGTTCCGTCAAGCCGCGCTTACCCCATGATCTGAAATCAGGCCCACCGTTTGAGTTTAAGGGGTGGACCCCTTTCAACCAAGGCGCAGGGTACCTCAAAAGGGAACGGGTCCGTTACTCAGGCAGGCTGGCCGGGAAAATACTCCGCAAAGCGGGGTAAACGCGGCGGTATCTGGCGTAGCTCTCCCCCATAAGGTGTACCGTCTCGGGATTGGCCGGCGTTCGCTTAGCCACGTGCACCACGGCGTCGCAGGCAGCGTCCACAGACGGCCAGACCCCTGCTCCGACACCGGCCAGCAACGCGGCTCCATAGGCAGCGCCTTCTTCCGCCTCCACGGTCTCGACCGATTGCCCGTACACATCGGCCTGAATCTGCCGCCACAGGGCTGACCGTGCCCCGCCACCACCCACCCGGATTGCCTTCGCTGGGATGCCGAGTTCCTTGAAGATCGTCAGCGTGTCTTTGAGGCTGAAGGCGACACCCTCGAGGATCGCCCGGACTACGTGCGCGCGGGTATGATCCGCCGCTAAGCCGAGCAGTGCCGCGCGGGCGTCGGGATCGAGGTGCGGTGTCCTTTCCCCCATCAGATACGGAGCCCAAAGCACTCCTCCGGATCCGGGAGGAACCTGCGCTGCTTCCGCACTCAGCTGTTCGTAGGACACGGTGGGCGCAGCGAAGTTGTCGCGAAACCAGCGCAGGGAAAGGCCAGCCGCCTGGGTCACGCCCATCACATGCCAGCGTCCGGGTATGGCATGGCAGAAGGTGTGCAGCCGTCCCAACGGGTCAGTGACCGGGGCGTCGGAAGCGGCAAAGACCACGCCAGAAGTACCGATGGTCGCGCTGACATCGCCGGGACGGACAATCCCCATTCCGGTTGCGCCGGCAGCTTGATCGCCAGCGCCTGCCACCACTGGAGTACCTGCCTTCAGGCCGGTGCTGGCGGCGGCCGCCTCCGTCACCTGACCGACCACCTCCTGCGATTCATGGAGAGCGGGCAGGCAGTCGGGGTTGAGCCCTACCGCGTCCAGCATGGCATCCGACCAGCGGCGATGTGCTACATCGAGCAGCAAGGTGCCCGAGGCATCCGCCACGTCGATGGCCCGGACCCCGGTGAGGCAGAGGCGGACGTAATCTTTGGGCAGCAGAAAGCTGTGAAATCGCCGCCAGATTCCGGGTTCGTTGGTCCGTACCCACAGAAGCTTAGTAAGGGTGAAGTTGGTGAGTGCCGGGTTGGAGGTCAGCTCCACCAGGCGTCGGGGCCCGATAGTTTCATTGAGATAGCGGCATTCAGCCGCCGTACGCTGATCGCACCAGATGAGAGCAGGGCGTAAAACCTCATGGTTGCGGTCCAACAGCACCGCGCCGTGCATTTGGCCGCTAAGCCCGATGCAGGCAATCTCCGAGGCAGGGATCCTGGAATCCGAAAGTAATTTTCGAACCGCGGCCTGGCAGGCCTTC
This sequence comes from uncultured Acidobacteriaceae bacterium, assembly GCA_963745725.1. Taxonomy (GTDB): domain Bacteria; phylum Acidobacteriota; class Terriglobia; order Terriglobales; family Acidobacteriaceae; genus PALSA-350. The sequence continues at coordinate 374,841 of CAVUYJ010000007.1, read as the reverse complement.
CACCAGTCGTGCGGATCCTGCTCCGCCCAGCCGCTCCGTGGGGACGCAAAGGGCTCGTGTTCGTGGATCGCGGACGCGATGACCGCGCCTGATTCGTCGATGAGGAGGGCGCGTGTCCCTCCGGTGCCTACATCGATGCCTAGCAGTTTGATAGCTCTGTCCCCCTTGGTCCCGCATCAGTGTAGCGGAGAATAAAGCAAAGATTCCGAACTGAGTTCGCCGCTTCAGCCGTGTCCCCAGGAGCTTGCGGCTCACCGAAGGAGAGGAAAACCTCGTTTCGATTGTGCCGTAAGGGCTAGGTTCAGCCGTCCCTACGGGACTAAACCGAAATTTCCGGTTCTCACACCCGCTCGAACCCCTTGTCCGCCCGAATTGCGATGGGCACGTCGTGCCCACCACCGATCAGAACTGGTTCCACAGAAACTGGTTATAGACATCGTGATGGAACTGGATCTCGGGAACCTTGATTAGGCTGCCGAGCAGTCGCGGGCACCGATCTGCCGAGGCCTGCTTGAGGTCAGCGTAACGGGCCTTTACATCTGCACCCAGCAGTGTGGTTGTCCATTTCGAGCGGCGAAAATCGTCGATCGATGTGTACACGTTGTCGGGCAGGTAGCGTTTCGCCTGGCGAATGTCCTTGATCTTGGCAATTTCCCCGTCGATGCCGGTGCGGAAGATGGAATATAGCGCCATATAGGGATTGGCATCCGGACCAACCGACCGTACTTCCACCCGAGAGCTTTTTTCGTTGGCAATGGGCACGCGCACCATGGAGCCGCGATCGATAGGCGACGCCTTGATCTGATTGGGCGCTTCAAAGTGCGGATCGAGCCGGCGGTAGGCGTTCACGCTGGCATTCAGAATCAGGCAAATATCATTTGCGCTCGATAGGATGCGATCGATGAACGACCAGGCCATCGGAGCGAGCTTCTCTTCTCCTCCGGGATCCCAGAAAAGATTCTTGCCGTCTTTGCTTACGGACACATTGGTATGCATCCCGTTGCCGTTGACGCCGATGACCGGCTTCGGCAGAAACGAGGCGGAGCAACCCATGCCGGTGGCTACCTGGCGGCAAATGAGCTTATAGAGCTGGATCTGGTCGGCGGCAGCCACTACCTCCCCGTATCCGTAGTTGATCTCAAACTGCGAGGGCGCAACCTCAGGGTGGTCCTTTTCATTTTCAAACCCTATCGAGCGCAGCACCTCTGCCGTCGTATCGATAAACGTGCGCAACGGATCGCCCGGAAGAGAATGGTAGTACCCGCCGGTATTAACGTACTCGAACTTGCCGGTCTCCGGGTAGCGCCGCTCGGCATCGACACCCTCGAACAGGAACCCCTCAATTTCATTAGCCGCGTTGAGGGTATAACCGTTCTTCTCGAACTGTTCCGTGGCATAGGCCTTGAGCACGCTGCGGATATCGGCGGGGTAGACCGCTCCACTCTTGTCGATGACCTCGCCGAACACTATGACCTTGCCGGCCCCGAAAAAGTCGGCGGGTACCCAATAGAAGGCGCTCCAGTCAATGCCCAGCCGCAGGTCGCTTTCTCGTTGGGCGGAAAATCCGCGGATCGAAGAGCCGTCAAAGGTCAGATTGTCCCAGCTCTTGATGATGAATTTTTTGTCGTAGTCGAGCATGTGCAGCCGGCCTTCGAGGTCGCTGAAAAGAACCGTGACGGCCTTGATGCCTTTCTCGTCGGTCAGGTACTTGATCCGTTCCTCCCGGATCTGGTCCAGGGGAACACGATTCTTTCGCTGCTCTTTGGCCTTCAAATTCAACTCTTCGAGCGCTTCATAAGGGAGCGTGAGAAAACTGCGCAAATCGTTCGACATGGATCTCCTTCAGGTGAATCTTGCGGTCTTTGCCGTCCACTCAGGAAACGGCAGCGCAAAATCAGGATATCGCGTGCCGTTACCCGGTATCATGCTGAAATCATGCCGCCTGGGCCGCGGCGGCCGAATTTGTACCGCGCCCGGCCAGAAACGCTTATGCTGGTGGCGGCGTCATTGCATCATTCGTTATTGCAACCTTAAGGAGCTGAGAACATGGTCACATCGCCGAGCAGCGTGTTAGGAACAACCGGCTCGTTTCCCACCTGGTGGGCCGTCCTGCTGATTATTGTCGGATTCTTCGCTTTGGCGTTGCCCTTCGAGGCGGGGGTCGCGATCGCGATAGCCGTCGCCATCCTGGTCATCATCGCCGGCGTCGTTCACCTGGCGGGTACTTTGGCCGCACGCACCACGGGCGGCTTCTTCTGGCGCTTGCTGGTAGGTTGCGCTTATCTCATTGCCGGCGTCTACCTGTTGATGCATCCCAAGCTGAGCCTGGTCTCGCTCACCCTCGCCTTGGCCGTTTTATTTTTCGTGGAAGGTATTTTTCACATCGTTACCTATTTTCAACTCCGCAGTGCTCCTGGTTCCGGTTGGCTTTTATTTGACGGGATCGTGACCCTTATACTGGCAGTGATGATCTGGAAGAGCTGGCCGGCCAGCGCAGTGTGGGCGCTGGGGACGATTGTCGGCATCAACCTTCTGATGAGTGGTTTCACCCGCCTCATGTACTCTCGGGCTTTGCGCGCGTCATGAACCTTACCGATACTGAAAAAGCAGTTGCCGCTCGAAAGAGCCTGGAATACGTCAAGGGTGGGATGATCGTCGGGCTGGGTTCCGGCTCGACGGCAACCTTTGCCATCCAGTTTCTCGGGGAAATGGTCCGCGATGGATTGAAGATTCGTGGGATCCCTACCTCTCGCGCGAGCGGCGACCTGGCACGCTCGCTGGGCATTCCTCTCACCAGCTTTGATGAAGTGAGCTATACCGATGTGACTATCGACGGCGCCGACGAGGTGGCTCCCGGCCTGGCATTGACCAAGGGAGGCGGAGGCGCTTTGCTGCACGAGAAAATCGTAGCCGCTGCCTCGCATCGCCTGGTAATCGTGGCCGACGAACACAAAATCGTCGAGCATCTGGGCAGGTTTCCACTTCCCGTGGAGGTGATCCCGTTCGCGGCTGGGCCAGTCAAGAAGAAGCTCGAAGATGTCGGGGCCCATCCAATGTTACGCAGCGCGAAGGACGGCTCGCCGTACATCACGGACGAGGGCAACTACATCTTCGACTGCCACTATGGAGAGATAAAGGATCCACCTGCGGTAGCGCACACCATCAAGAGCATGACGGGCGTGGTTGAGCACGGGCTCTTTCTAGGATTGGCTTCGGTGGCAATTATTGCGGGGCCCGACGGCGCACGGATTATCGAGGCCTAAGCCGGCAGCAGGCAAGTTCACCCATCGCTAGTTGGTTTCGGTGCCGCCCAGAACGATCGAGTCTGCGTGTTCGCTGAACTCGAAGCTAGGGTTTTGGCTGGCATTGAGTTCCGCTTTGACATGCGAGGATACTCTTGTCTGGACCTGCGCAAAGACATGATCGAGGCTGTCGGCCCCATGATGCTCCCGCAAGACCTCCAGAAGGTAATGCGTGAAGTAGCCGTTTTGCAGCTTTGTGCTCTCCCACGATGACTCATTCGCGCGGCTGGCGGTGATGACCGCTCTCCCATGCCCCACTTTCAGATTTTCAAACGCAGCACTGAAGGATGGAGACGTTTGTTGGTCCTGCGCAGGAGGGTTGTCTACCCGGAGCGCCCCTCGCGAGACTGCGTATTCCGGAGCCTTGGTCGGTTCTGTCAGGGCGTCGCCGCTATAGCAGGTATCCAGGATCAGGACCACCTGGCTGGCCTTGAGTTCTCGATTGATTTCTTGCACCAGGTCGATCATTTGTAAGGAGGACGCATAGAGCGTCGCAGGATCGCTTAGATCTGTATCGTGGGTGATGATATAGCTCACACCATTGGGATCCATATGTCGCGCCGACCCGTGACTGGAGAGGTAGAGCACGACGAGATCGTCTTGCTTCGCCTCGACACGCAGCTTGCCTAGTCCCTCTTTGATACCTCGCAGTGTGGCTGCTTCGTTCTCGATGTGCACAACGTGGCTCGGATCGAAACGTCCGCCGCGCGGGTCTTCGAGGAAATTGACAAAATCTCTAGAGTCCTTCACTGCAAAGTTAAGCTGAGGAGCTCTCTTGTCCTCAAACTTATCGATACCGACGACCAGCGCCCATTTTTGAGCGGTGCTGGTGGTGGTGCGAAGCGCCTGGTCGGGCGGCGTGGTCGCGGCCGGCGGGACGGTGAAGGGATCAAAATGATTGCCGTAATTAAGTTCGTCTACCTTTTCCTTGGCATACCTATAGTCCTTATCGAGGCCGAGTCTCTGGGAGACGACCATGCGATAAAACCAGAGCTCGGGGAAATCCTTGCAGAGATGGGTGCTGTTCTCGAGGGTAGAATTCATGACCTCAAGCCGCTTTTTACCGGCCGTTGTGCCAGTTGAAAGCGCGGGGGTGATCTGCTCCTTGACGCGATTGAGCGCGTCCAGCGCTCCCCGGCATCCATCGTCCTGGGCTGGTGCGGAGAGGGGCAGCAGCAAGCAGACAACAAGTAAAGGAAGCGAACAGGGCCGCATGGTTACGGTCTCACCTATGCGCAGTACTCGTCGCCGTAGTCAGATGACTGCGAATCAAATGTTGAAGAATAGATGCGTTTTGCTTGCAAGTGTCGTGCAGCCTGACGGAGTCGTTGGCAAAGTTAAATTTGTAATTTGTGGATTTTGCATCTGCTATGAAGTCGGGGGACTCGATGTATTCCTTGATGCTGTCCACCGCCAAGCCACGATTACAAAAATCAAGCACTTGCTCGAGAGGGCTATGCTTGCCGAGGACGGGGTCAGCATGGCCCGGGGTCACGCTCGCCGTGTGAACGGTCTGTGCCGATTTGGCCGCCACCGCTTTGGCATTCTCGGCTTTATAGCGCTCGATCTTGGCATAAATCGCCAGGGCCTCTTCCGTGCGCGTGTCGCCCGCGCGAAAGTCCTTTTCCTTTGAGTTCTGCGTAATGATTTGCTTGTAGACGGTTCCCGCTTCGTCTAAATCCGCCTGGGCTTTCTTGAACTCAGCTTCTGCCTGGGCTGGAGAAATATCCGTCCGCTTGCCCAGGTCCCGATCGTTGGCCTCTCGCGTCAGGTCGTAGGCCTGTGCTTCCTTGGCGAGCGCCAGAAGGTAGAGGCGATAAGCATCCTCGTTGGGCTTAGGCAGTTTATCCATCTTGTCAGCTTGTTCTTCGAGGGCGCCCCATCGGCCACTGAGTGCAAGGCTGGATAGGGGTTCGAGCTTACCTCCGGGCAGAGGTGCTTCGAAAGGTTGGTCAAGCGGCGCAATCCTCCGCGCCATGGCGTCAACAATGCCATCGACGAGTTGGTCTCTGGTTTCATTCTCGCTCATCTCTGCAGCTGACTTCTTCTTATTGAAATGAAACTGATCCATCAAGCTCGACTGGCCGAGATCATAGCCGGCAGTCTGCGTCAGGTTTTCGGAGTCAAGGGCCGTATCCGTGGCGACATCGATTGCCTGGTAGGCCACTTCAATCTTTCCCCGATTGGAGACGGTTTGACTAGTCCCAGAGCCCGAGGTCACCTTTTCCGTGTAGAAGTTTGTAATAGTAAATTTCAAGATTGTCTGCGGAGACGTCTCATTCAGTATGAATCGCGGGTCTTTCTGAACCAGCGTGACCAGTTTGGTCTTGAGTAACGACCGCAATTGGTCACCGTTTTTCTGAATATTGTCGGCCGTTGCCTCAACGCGAATTCTCTTGCCATTCAAATTAACGGTAGGAGGAAGAAGCCGGTTGATGGTTACGGCCTTCTTTTGGATCAACCCAAAACCTTGGGCATGTAGAGCGACGGGACTGACCAGCCACAAGAGCATTAGTTTCCACACCCACGTCTTCATAAACAGAGGTCCTCTCTTGCATTGGCAAGTTGATTTTCCTGGTCCCTTTCGCGCAAGCCCGGACAACTTAAGGAGACATCCCTAATGGGGGGGAAATGGCCAATGACACCGCAGGGGTGCCGGGGGAGAATGGCCGTTGCTGCTAACTACTCAGCCCTATGTTGGTAATTGATGCCCGGCAAAAACTCTATCACGGTATGGTTCAGGTTGTAGGTGAAATAAAGAGAGAACCATGCCGGAGGAAGAAAGGGCTCCTCCAACGTGCGATTTGATGGCTTTAGCTTACTGATTTTAAATTAGTTAGGCGATACACGAGCGGCACGGCTTCAGCTTTGCGGCTCGATACCATTTTCATGAAGACTTTAGAGTCTGTGCTTTCCCGCGAACGTCTGCTAAAAGTGGTTACCTTGTGGAGCGCGGGGTTGGTTAAAAACGAATGAGGGATCGGTTGACCGTATGGAGGAGATAAGGATGGTTGGAATCAGCCGGCGGGCTTGGCTGCAGGGGGCCGCTGCGCTGGCGTTTACCTCCCACATGCGGGCGGATAAGACTTCGGTGGCCGCAATCAAGGCGCTGGACTTGCCTCATGCGCGGCCAGCCGCGGGGGCGCGGCATTTCACCAGTGAAGCGGTCGAGACAGTCATCCAGCAGGTTCAAAAGAAAATTCCTGACCTGCCACTGGCCACGCTCTTCGAGAATTGCTTTCCCAATACGCTGGACACCACCGTCTTTCCGGGCAACTACGAGGGCAAGCCGGACACCTACATCGTGACCGGCGACATCGATGCCATGTGGCTGCGTGATTCCTCTGCGCAGGTAACGCCGTACCTCCCATTGGCCAAGCGGGACCACCGGCTGCGCGAGCTGCTGGAAGGTGTTATTCGCCGCCAGGCGCGCATGATCCTCATCGACGCCTATGCCAACGCGTTCATGCGCAATACTACGGCGGCGCCGCTCAAGTGGGCTGTCAACGATAAGACCCAACATTATCCGGGGGTGGGCGAGCGCAAATGGGAAGTGGATTCGCTTTGCTATCCCATCCGCCTCGCTTACGGCTACTGGCAGCAAACGGGCGACACCGGCCCCTTCGATGCGCAGTGGAAAGAAGCGGCGTGGACCATCGTCCGGACTTTCCGCACGCAACAACGTAAGCAGGGAAGGGGACCGTATTCCTTTCAACGGGAAGCGGAGACGCCGACGGATACATTAGCGCTGGATGGATTTGGCAATCCCGCAGTGCCCGTGGGCATGATCTTCTCCATGTTTCGCCCATCGGACGATGCCTGTACTTATCCTTTATTCGTTCCCGCAAACCTCTTTGCAGTGGTGAGTCTTCGCCAGTTGGCGACCCTGGCCAACCAGGTGCTCAAGGATACAAAGCTGGCGGAAGAAGCGCAGGCGCTCGCCGCGGAAGTGGAAACGGCGCTAAGCCGGTACGGCAAAACGCAACACGCCAAATACGGCGAGATTTGGGCCTATGAAGTCGACGGTTATGGAAACAAGCTGATGATGGACGATGCCAACGCACCGGGACTATTGAGTCTGCCATACCTCGGCTCTTGCAGTATCGATGATCCTCTCTATCACCGCACGCGGCAATTCGTGCTGAGCGAAGCCAACGCGTATTTCTTTCGTGGTACCGCGGCAGAGGGTGTAGGGGGTCCGCATGCGGGGCTGAATATGATCTGGCCGATGTCGATCATCGTGCGCGCGCTTACCTCCAGGGATGACGCGGAGATCCGCCACTGCCTTCGCTGGCTGCGCAACACCACTGCCGGCACCGGTTTTATGCACGAGTCCTTCCAGAAGGACGACCCGAAGGTATTTACGCGGGCGTGGTTTGCCTGGGCCAATACCCTCTTCGGCGAGTTGACGGTGCGACTTGTATCGGAGCGCCCGCAGGTGTTCGCCGGCGACAGCGGGTATTGGAGCTGAAAGTCTGCGTGGAGCAAGTAATAGGTAACTGTATGAGGTGCCTATTACCGTAAGGACCCGGTCGCGGACGGCGGCGTTGTTGTTGGCACACAATGAGGCCCTCCTCCGTGGACGGGTGCTCCATGTTCGCCCCGGGCGTACGTGGGCCGAAAAACACGGGCCCAGTCCCTTCCGATAGTCAAGAGCGCAGTCGTTTCCATGGTTACCGAAGTCCTCATCTTCAAAGCAATCAACTCTGCTGCGCTGATAGGCGTACTTACTAACTTGGTGGCGGCCATGCGGAAATGGTTGCGCTTCAGTTATAGAAAGAGGCCGGGTGCGCCCACCCCGCACAACTGCTCTGTGTCCGGAGCTTCCGCGTTCGCCGAAGAGCGGCGTGTATGGTTCCTAGAAGCGGATCGTCCAGCCACGCAATATAGGGGTTAAGTGCGGCTGTACGTTAGCGATTGCAGGGAAAAACCATAGTTGTAGATGACAATTTCTTTTGTGCACAAGCGAGCTAAGCGGTGTACATTACGCACATCCCCCCACCAGAACCAGCGGTAGGAGCAATGGTATGAGAGGTACCGTGCTTCTTTCGCAACCTATGTGGTTGGCTGCTTGCCAACCTAAATGCAGTGTTTATCCCTCACTGTGATCGTGGGCAGTCCATTCCGAGAGGTGGCTGCTCCGAGAAAGAGTGCCCGAATGCCGATGACGCCGCGGGACATCCTGGAGATTCAAACCGCAATGGATCGCTACGAGAAGAAGTTTCCTCGCAAACCCGCTCCGACTCCGGCAGAGGCGCTAGCGTGGAAAGCCGGCGAACGCTTGCATTCCGGCAAGGGGAGCCGGATAGGAATCGCGCGGATGCTAAGTCTGGTTCTCGGTGTACGAACACGGCCCGGATAGCTTCAGGCGCGTTCCGTGGCGGTGTCACATGAGGGCCCGGGCCGGCAAAGAAAATCTGAAGCAATAGCCGGCCGCCTGGGATCCTAACTTGATTTCGGCTTTGCAGTTGGGGGGATCGTTCAAGGCCGAATGGGACGCAACAAAAGACATCTTGAAACCGGGCCCGCCGGTGGCGAGATTTGACTGGGAGGCAAAATGGGCACGCGTCCTAAGATCAAGGTTAGTCTCGGACTTCCTGTTTACAATGGCGAACGCTTTGTGAAACATGCCATTCAAAGCGTTCTCGATCAAACGTTCACCGATTTCGAATTGATCATCTCCGATAACGCCTCCACGGACTCCACCCCCGACATCTGTGAAGAGCTTGCCCGCAAGGATCCGCGCGTTCGTTATATCCGGCAGGAGATCAACATCGGAGCCAAAGCGAATTTCAACCGTGTGTTCGAGTATTCGCGAGGCGAATATTTCAAGTGGGTGGCCGCCGATGATGTGTGTGGCCCGCGCTACCTTGAACTCACCGTGGCCCAGCTTGATGCAGATCCGACCGCCGTGTTGGCTCACACACTCAGCCGGACAATCAACGGAAAGGGTGAGATCGTCACCTCTGAGGAAATGAACGCCAAGGTGATCTTTGACGAAGGACTTCCCGTGCGCGTGCATCCGGAAGATCGTCCGCGTCACTTAGACGGAACCTTGCCCCACGGCCGTTTCCGTGAAATTCTCATCGGCACTCATTGGTGTTTCGAGATCTTCGCCTTGATTCGCCGCGAGGCGATGCTGGCGACCTATCCGAAATTGGATTATTACGGGTCGGATAAAGTGATGCTCGCTCAACTGAGCCTGTTGGGCCGGTTTCACGAAGTGCAGGAGCTGCAATTTTTTCGCCGAGCCCATCATGGCAATTCGACCAATATGACGGTCGCCGATCGAGAGAGTTGGAGCCGTTCCCCGAAAGCCGAATGGAAATTGCCCACACAATTTCCTTGTTTTGTCGGCTATACCAGGGCAGCGCTCACCCTGCCTTCCAAGGTTTCTGATCGAATGAAGTGTCTGGGTGTAATTGTGCACTTTGCGGCACGGCCCGACCGCTATTACGGGGTCATTGCGGAACTGCTGACTTTGCTCCGAGGCCGGACGGCAAAACACGCTTGATCGGATGGCAGAATGAGTTCCGCAGAGCCTGTGGAAACCAATCCGATGGCATTAAGATAGGGAAAATACCCTAAACGAAGGGCACGGCTTCAGCCGTGCCGTTAAATTGCCCGCTCATGAGGGCTTCAGCCCCTGGGGTACGTCTTTGTTGTCCCCTCCCCAGATTTTTCCGCAGTCTGTTTAATCGCTCAGGTACACATTTTCAGACCCGATGGGGCAAAGTCCTGTCGTGTCTTTTTTAGTGTATGGCGCGTCCCGCATAGAGAATGGCGTGTTTTGCATATATACGCGAGCGGTCACCCGCTAAGTTATATCCATGTACAACGCAAAAGCATTCTCCGCTGCCAGTGCGACATCGCCGCTTGTCTCCACCACCATCCCGCGGCGCGATCCAACCGAGAACGATGTGCAGATTGAGATTCTCTTCTGCGGCATCTGTCATTCCGATCTTCACCAGGCTCGCAATGAGTGGAGTGGGGTCTTCCCCACGGTCTACCCGTGCGTTCCCGGTCACGAAATCGTCGGCAGGGTTCTCAACACCGGCTCCGCCGTAACCAAATTCAAGCCCGGCGACCTTGCCGCGGTCGGCTGCATGGTCGACTCAGACGGCACCTGCCCCGACTGCAAGCAAGGGCAGGAACAGTTCTGCCCCAATTTCACCTTGACCTACAACTCCCCGGACAAGCACACCGGCGGCGTTACCTTTGGCGGCTACTCTGACACCATCGTCGTCAACCAGAAATTCGTCCTCAAGGTTCCCGCGAATCTCGACCTGGCCGGAGCAGCGCCTCTGCTTTGCGCCGGTATCACCACCTATTCACCCATGCACCATTGGGGAGTCACCAAGGGGAAAAAGGTCGGGATTGTCGGACTCGGCGGCCTGGGGCACATGGGGGTCAAATTCGCCCATGCGCTCGGAGCTCACGTTGTCCTCTTCACCACCTCACCCAACAAGAAGCAAGATGCCCTGCGTCTTGGCGCCGACGAAGTAATCGTGTCGCGCAATGCGGACGAGATGGCAAAGCACGCCTCCAGCTTCGACTTCATCCTCGATGCCGTCTCTGCGGACCATGACATCAATGCCTATCTCCACCTTCTGCGCCGGGACGGGCATTTGTGCCTGGTAGGCGCACCCGAAAAACCGATGTCGGTCTCAGCATTCAACCTCATTTTCGGCCGTCGCAGCCTTTCTGGTTCTCCGATCGGAGGCATCGCGGAAACGCAGGAGATGCTCAACTTCTGCGGCGCCAACAACATGGCTGCCGAGGTCGAGGTCATTCCTATCCAAAAGGTCAACGAGGCTTACGCCAGACTGGAGAAGGCAGACGTCAAATACCGCTTCGTCATCGACATGGCGTCTCTTAGAGGCTAAAAATAGTGGCATGAGCAAGCATTTTCGGGTTCCCGGCCGGCTGCCTGCAAGATTGCAAGAGCTGGGAATCCGTCTGCCCTTGTTGCTTCAGAACGCGGGGCTGCCTCCGGGACTGCTGGATCAGCCGCGCATAATCGTAACCACAGAAGAGCTCTTTGCCCTGTGGAAGGGTATCGGCCAGGCCAGCCCTAGACCTGGGGTAGGGCTGGAGCTGGGCACCGAAGTCAGAGCGGAAAACTTCGATCCCATCGCTCTGGCTGCGCTCTCTACAGCCAGTTTCGGCGAAGCCATGCATCAAATGTCTCGCTATAAACAACTCTCCTGCCCGGAAGAGATTATTCACGAAACCGATGACACCGAGTGGAGCATTCAGTTCCGTTGGCTCCTCGCGAACGGCATCGAGCCCGAGGTCCTCACCGACCTCTGCTTCGCCTGGGTGCTCTGTATTGCACGTCATGGAACCGGAACCCGCCTGACTCCGCTGCGCCTCGAACTCGCTCGCGGGCCCGCGCACGAAAAAATCCTTCGGCGCCACTTTGGCTGCCCCATCGTCTTCGGATCTCCCCGAAATGCGATCATCTTTCGTGCATCGGATGCTGCTCTGCCCTTCGTAACCCGCAACGCCGAACTCCTGGCTATGCTCGCCCCGCAATTCGACCAGGAGCTGAAATTGCGCAAAGACCAGGAGACCTTTCCTGAGAGAGTCTGCGCCACCATTCAAAGAAACCTTGCCGGCCGGCGCCCCAAAATGGAGGATATCGCCCGTGCCCTCCACATGAGTTCCCGAACGCTACAGCGCCGCCTGCAGGAAGCAGGCTTTAGCTTCCAGGAGGTCCTTGAAGAGGCGCGTCATCAATTGGCCCGCCACTACCTCAACAACTCCCTCCTCGAACTGAGCGAGACCGCCTATCTCCTCGGCTATGAAGATTCGAGCTCTTTTGTCCGCGCTTTTCGCACCTGGGAAGGAGTTCCGCCTGCCCATTGGCGTGGAGCCCAACGAATGAGTATTGTGTCACCGTAGGCGAAATGTGGAAGTATGAATGGCGATCTTGCCGGAGGGCTCTCCGGCATCCTCATGTATGCTCGCATTCGTGATCCACGCCGGTCCAGGGTTGAGCCGCCTTATTTCAATACGGAGCATTTGAAGCCATGACGCAAGTTCAGACCTCGAATCGTCTTCCTCTCACCTTCGAACGCAAAGAAGGCGAAGTTCCGGGCACCCTGATCTTCCATTTCTCCGGACCCTTCACCGCGCGCACTGTATTTGAGTGCCAATCACCCGACGCCGTCAGCAAGTTATTCGATTTGCAGTTGATGTTGCCCACCGGCGAGCTGCCGATCGCTAACATCTTCGACTTGACCGACGTTCCGTACATGGATTCAACGGGGCTGGGTATGGTTATCAGACACTATGTCCGGTGCCAGGACAAAGGCGTTCGGTTTATTGCCGCCGGAGTGAACCCACGCGTCCTGGAACTGTTCAAGCTCACCAATGTAGACGCAGTCATTCCCATGATCGCCACGCTTGTAGAAGAGAGTTAGTGGAGCGACCCGCGGAATCCTCACTGGGCAGGGAAGGTCTTCTTCAGGAACTCCAGGTAGATGCTCCAGTCAGGAGGCACCATGCCGTGGCCGCCCTCGTGCATGTAGTAGCTGAGGTCGTGAAAGATGGGCTGCGTGGCCCCGGGCCAAACATCGGTTCCCAAATCTTCTTTGCCGAGTAGCTTATAGACCTTGCCGGCGGCGACCGCAGCCAGAAATTCTCCTTTGGGATCGGACCAGTAGTCGCTGCTGCCGGTCTGCAGGAGCAACGGCCGCGGGGCAATCAGCGCAATCAGGAGATTGGCATCCATCGGGGCCGTATCGGGAAAGCCGCCGTACTTCGCGTAGTTGGCCGCGAACTGATAGGGAAACCGGGTCGGAGCGGTGAGATGCGCGATGGTCTCGCCGTAGTTGCGGTGGCTGAGTGCAGCACCACCCTCGCCCGAACAGCTGGCGATCACGGCGGCAAAGCGCTGGTCGTGGGCTCCGGCCCACATCACGGTCTTTCCCAGGCGGGAGATGCCGTGGATCACCACCCGCTTGGCATCGATGCTCTTGTCCGTCTCGAAGTAGTCCTCCACCCGGCTCATGCCCCAGGCCCAGGCTGCGATGGAACCCCAGTCGTCGGGCGCCCGTTCTGCCTGTCCGGGTTTCAGGTAGCGAGCGCGGATGCCATTGGCAAATCCGGCAGCATAGTCCGGATCGACGTCGCCGTAGTAGAAGGTCGCCACACCAAAGCCAGCGTTCAGCAGGTCTTCGGCGTCAAGGTGACCGAACCCGCGAGCGGCCGTCGGGGTGACCCGGGTATTGGTCTTGGGATCCCAGGTTTTCTCGGATTTGATTCCCGGATCATTGACCGCGTTCTGCACGGCGCCGAAATTGATACTGAAGAACATCGGCACAGGCTTGGTGGCTGCGGCGGGGAGATAGATGAGCAAATCGATCGACGGGCCGGTCTTGTCTTTGTTGAGATAGATGGTGACCTGTTTACGAATCGCTTTGCCGTCGAGTGCCGGCGTTCCCGGGTCGACCATTTCGAAGCTCTCATCCGCAGGCCTGCCCGGTGCTCGGCCATATTGCTGGGTCTCGAACATCTCCACGATCTGCGGACGGCGTTTGGAGTACCAGGTCTTGGCGTCGCGGACGGGCTTGCCGTTATTAAGCCGTAGAGGATCGGGCAGGGAGTAGGTGCCAACTTTCGCCTCGTCGTAGTTGACCGGAATGCCGGCAACGACATCGGGGGAAGGCTTGGGAGTGGGCGGGGCTGTCTGCGCCTGCAATGTCAGCGCGCCGCTGATGACGAAGAATGTAAGCTGCTGTGCTTTGCGGGTTATGTCAGCTTGCGGCGATGGGCGTGAGGTTATTCGCATGGTCATCGGGGAATAGTTTCCAAACGGAACACTAGAGTCGTCCTGTTGTCTTGTCAAACCGGTCGTTCTTTCGCCCCGTGGTTGACCTTCGCCCGCTCTGCACTCCCCCGTCTTCAGGTAAGACGCAGCGGTATCTTGCTTTGGAAAAATAACTTAGCGCGTCATCTCCGGAGAACCCCGGGTCAGGATTAAGTCCGCGTCGGGCCATTTTGATTCTCTGATTCTCCAGGCAGTCTCGGCCTATGGCGAACCGAGGCTGTTACTTTCTGCTCCTATTTCTAGCGTTGGTCAGTGAGGCGAAGAGCGTTTCGGCGCAAGCCGCTGCGCTCCAGGTGCAGGTGTATGACTACGCCGGTTTAAGCCCGGCGGCTCTTCATGCATTCATTATCCAAACACAGGAGATTTTGACCGGCGCAGGAATCTCGGTGGAGGTGGACGCTTGCGCGAGGGGAGTGTCGAGGCCTTGCGAAGGCCGGCGAGGGAGTTTCCGGCAGGTCGTGGTGCGGGTGGTCGCCGGTCCACCAATAGATAGCAGTCGGGCTCGCCGGCAACACCTAGGTCAATCCATTGCCACCCACGATGGCGGTACCTACGCATCAGTTTTTCTAGAGCTGGCGGAGGAAGAAGCGGCTGTGGCAAATCTTCCGCGGATCCTTGTTCTTTCATATGCTGCCGCCCACGAAGTGGGTCACCTGCTTCTGGGTGACGAGGCGCACACTCCGCAGGGTTTGATGAAAGCGGATTGGGAGGCGGACGATTTCCGGGCGATGGCGCAAAACCGTTTTCATTTCAGCGCGGAGCAGAGTCGGGAACTGAACCGCCGCTTCGGGGCCGGCCGCCCGGCCGGGATCGGCGCAGACACCTCGATTGCTGTCCGTCATTAGCCTATGGCATCTGCGTCAGCCAGATGGCAGAGTGTGTGTCCGGCAGGTTGATGAGCATCTTTTCCCGAGCGACGCTGAGGTCGGAGCCGGCCTGGTTGGTGGAGGCATCGTGACCCGCGGAGTTGTGAAAATGCTCATACGCGAATGGAGGGCCAAGGGGATGTTTAGTGATCGGATCCAGCTTCTGGGCCCAAATGCAAAGATACCCGTCACGGGTGGAAGTGAAATACATCGTGTTGCCATCGGCGGAGAATTGAGGCTTATCGTCACTGTGCTGTCCGTCGGTCACCGGGATCCATTCCGCTTCGGTGGCGGCCGAACCATGACGCACCGGTGCGATCAGGAGCTGCGAGGGCGGTTCCGACGGATTCCATGAAGTCACTTTCTTGAAAACTACCCAGTGATCATCCCAGGAGAAAAAGGGGTGATAGAGCGAACTATGCGGAAGGCTGAGGAATTCGCGCTCAGTCTTTGTGCGCAGATCAAGGGCGACAATCCGATCCTTGTTTGGGTCAACCCCATCGTACTTCTGCAGGAGAACCACTGAACCGTCGGAGGAAAAACCACGTGGCGTGCAGCGCAAACAAATCCGCTCGGCGTCCCCACCCGCGGCGGAAACCATATAGCCGCACGGCAGGGGTTTGTCAGGGATATCCCGGAACGAAGCCTCTTTGCAATCGCGCTGAAAAAGCACCGTCGATCCGTCTGGCGATATCGATGTCACAACGTCACCATTTGGCTGCAGGTCTTGGTCGTCCAGGAGGTGTTCGGCACCGGTGGACAGATTTCTCAGCACGACGCTACGGGGCTTGCCAGGGATATCGGTCACGTAGGCCATCCACTTTCCGTCGTGGGAGATGGAAGGAGAGTTGTGAAACTCCGCCTCGTGGAGAGGTAGCTGCATTGTGGGGCCCAGTTTCTGGCCTCGATCGCTGATCGAAATCTGATAGATGGATTCGCTGCCGTTCCAGACCATGTAGGCCAGCTTGCCATCCTTGGATGAAGAACCGAAAACACCCCCGCCACCGTTGCCGGAAGCGACGATCTCCGGAGTCCCATCGGTGTTGCCCTGGGCAGAGATTCCGATGCGCCAAATCTTCCAGTGCTGAGGCGTCGTGGTTGAGTAGAGGATCCATTCGCGATTGTCGCCAGTCCGGACCCACGATCGCACAAAGGCTCGTGACGGGCCGTGTTGCTCCATTCCGGGGAGGCGCAATAACCTGGCGTTGCCGGGTGCAAGCGGGGCGATCCACCAATTGGCCGGCTTGTTTGGCTCTCGCCGGGGGCTCCCGTAGAAGAGAACTTCCTTTCCGTCAGGAGCCCAAATTGGCGCGGAATATACGATGAGGTCCTGATTGAGCGGCAGAGAGACAGGCTGACCGCCATTCACAGCTACGGTGAACGCCATCTTGTTTTGCCAGTAAAGGATGCTATCTCCAGTGGGCGAGAACCTCGGATAAAACGCCCTGGGGGCCCCGACGAGCAGTCTCGGTTCGCCCGGCAGAGTTGGGGTGGTGTAGATGCCGCCCCCTTTTCTTTCTGAATAGAAGGCGATGCGCGTGCCATCGGGTGAGAAATCAGGAGCGGTTTCAAGGTCGGGGCCGGTGGTTACCGGAATGGCGTCGCCCCCAGCAGTCTGCTGCACCCAGATACGAGCCGGCTCATCGCCGTCGCTCGAAACGTAGGCCAGCAACTTGCCGTCTGAGGAAAGAGCAGGCTGCCAACCGAACGTGGTCATGAGCCTGGCTTCCTGCAGGGTGGGGTTTTTGGGCTGCCTCCAGCGAACGATGGCCGCGATGCCTAAGACAGCCAGCAAACCGGCGATGGCCAGCGCGGCGATGACGAAGACCCGGGATGATGATGCAGCCGATCGGGACTCTGCCGGAATTACCGTCGAACTTGCGTCTGCAGACGCGCCCGGACTGGGCGCTTCGATTGCGAGGGCCGCAGCTACCGGCGCGATGAACCGGTAACCGCGCCGTGGGATGGTTTCGATGTACTGGGGAGTGCCGGCGCTGTCGTTCAACGCCTCGCGGACGCGATTGACCGCCTTATTCAGAGATTGATCGAAGTCAACGAAGGTGTTTCCCCAGATCTGTTCCTGGATCTCTTCTCGAGTGACGATTTCGCCCGGCCGCTCGGCCAGCATTAACAGCACCCGAAACGGTTGTTCCTGAAGGCGGATAAGTACACCGCGTTTGCGCAACTCAAAGGCGTCGCCGTCCAGTTCATAGACTCCGAATGAAATCCTGCGAGCCATCTGGTCGCCCCCTGCTGCCTACTCTAACTGAGAAGGGGCCGGGGAAGCGGTCTCTGACCCTCATCAGGGTGGGTTGGAGAAGGGTGCGGTATCGTGGAAGCGCTTCATGTCGATGCCGGCCATTCTTCCTTCCGGGTCATACACGAAAATATCGGTAAACTTTGCGTCCCAGACGATTTCGTTGGCGCGATAGGACGATCGCGCATTGACCACTTGCGAAAAGGTCTCGTCCATACCCGTGAGCAAAATCAGAAACTCTGCGCCGCTCGCGCACAATTGATCTTGCGTCACCCCGTATAGCGGGCTGTTCTTATCGACGATGTGCACGATGGTCCACGAAAGCGGAAAGAAGACCACGCTTTCCCGCTCCAGGCTGAGCGGGTAATAGCGGCGTACCGCGGTTCCACTCGCATTCGTCTCAAACCGCGAAACCAGCAAACGAACGTGAAGATCGATGATCTGGTTATTCCGCGTGTTAATAATGCGGAACTCAAAGGCGCGATTGACGCCGATCCACGACATCACGGCATTCTGACTGAAGAGAATGTCGGCAACCGGGCGGGAGAAGCGCGCAAACACCAACCCCGTCACCACCGCCAGGCCCAACAAACTAACCACGGACTCGAGCGCGACCAGGATGTTGGTGGCCAGGCCCACAGGAACAGTACTTCCGTAGCCAATGGTTGCTGAGGTGTGGATGCTGAAGAAGAAGGCCTTCAGAAAAGGCGTATTGATTCCGGTATTGAGCGTGTTGACCAGACCTCCTGGTCCACACGCGTCGTAGAGTATAGCGAAACAGCCATTGAGCGTAAGGTAGACAGCAGCGACGAAGACGAAGAAACGGGCCCAAGATGTACTGACCAGGTTGGAGTAGGCCAGAAACGTCCGCAGACCCCGGCCTCGTTTCTGCACATTAAAGCTGCCGTCCCGATTGAGCAGGCGAAGCTCACGCTGCGAAGAGACAACCCTGCCAAACCCCAGATCGCTGGATGGGTCCTCAGGAGCCTTCGCAGGTATTTCCCTTCGTTCTTGATCAGTCACAGTGCCAATTTCCGATGCAGCAGCCCGAGCGTCATCTGCATGCAGATCGCCGCCAGCTCCGGGTCATAGCGGTAGCCTTCGTCGCGCATAAATGCATGCGCGCCGTTCACTTCCAGCCACTGGAAATTCGCCCCTACTTCCTCCAACCGGGCCTTGATCAGGTTACGTCCGGCGAGCGGAACGTGGGGATCCTGACGTCCCCAGATATGCAGCAACTCGCCCTTGATTTCGCCCGCCCGCTCCATGGAGTCGTCGTGTTTGCCCAGGCCCAGGCTGTGGCTGTGAATGTCGGTGGCATAAAAACATACGGATGCGCTTACATCGGGGTTCATCGCCGCGCGAAAGGCCAGATGTCCGCCCATGCAAATGCCAATGGTGCCCAGGCGGCCGGTGCAATCGTCGAGGCCATGAAGATAGTCCAGCAGCGCGCGCGCATCGCTGTCATAGGCCGAAACTGCTTTGCCGTATTTGTCCGCATTGCCTTTGTCGGAGCCGGCCTGATCGTAGGGCAGCACGGTTCCCGCCGGCTCCAGCTCGTGATACACCTCGGGAACGGCGACAATATAGCCATGGCCGGCAATCACGGCAGCAAAGCGACGGATCGGGCCGGTGGCCTGGAAGATTTCGGAAAACAGAACCACCGCGGGATACTTTCCCTTCGCTACGGGGCGAAACATGTAGGTCCGCATAGGGCCGGTTGGGGTGGCAAGATCGACCGCTGTCTCTTCTTGAATGATCATCTGACTCTCCGGGGTCAGCTTAACTGATATTGGGCCGGCGACGGCAATAGGATTCGCATGGTGATTGCTTGGTTACAACCAGAGCAGGAAGACGGCGTCCCGGAAGGTGCTTCAGCCTGGGCCCGAGTGGAAGCGGCACAAAGACAACGGCGCTTGCCCTGTCTGCTGGTATCGCAGCCGGCGCACGCCGTGCTCGCGGGAGAACTCGCCGCGGGGTTGACTTGCTTCGGCGAATTGCCTCCCGACATCACGCGCGCCATTCAGATGCACGATACCGGCTGGGCCGCGAGCGACGCGCAGCAGATCCAACGGCTGCGATCCGGTGGCGCCCAGGCGGGCCATCCTGTTTCCTTCGTTGCCATTCCGCCCAGGGAAGTCGAGGAGGCGTGGACGGCTTCGATCAATACTGTGGAGTCCCTTTCCAAACCAGGAGCGATGATCGTCAGCCGCCACTTCAGTCTGCTCGCCGGGCATGACCCAGTGCACCAGCGCTTCTTCCAGGCAGAGCAGGCGCGTCAGCGAAAGCTCGCACCCGGCACAAACGATGCGGATCTGCTCCGCTGGACCGCCGCTCTCGGCTTCTGCGACCTCGTGTCGCTTTCCCTGCTCAGTGGGCTCACCAGCGTCGATCTTCCGCTGGCCCATCCGGCCTCAGCCGAGGCGCAAACCGCGCCCCGCGTTACGATGCAAGTCACGGGACCCCATACTCGCTTCACTCCAGGCGTGGTGCGTGGAGGCTGGACTTTATCCATCCAGGCGCTCAGGCATCCGGTTCCGGCGCAAGGCCCGCGTGCCGAGACGCTCACCTGGGAGGTGGCATGAACAACGTAATCGTTGTGGGTGCCGGGATTGCCGGATTGGCGGCAGCCCGCAAATTAGCCGAAGCCGGACTCCAGGTGACGCTCATCGAGGCGCGGGACCGGGTCGGAGGGCGGATCTACACTGTCCCGCCGGCAGCCGGGGAATTGCCGGTGGAGTTGGGGGCCGAATTTGTTCATGGTTTGCCTCTCGAGCTGATTCATCTGATCGAGGAAGCGGGCCTTACCCGCTTCGAGCTGGGAGGCGACACTCTCTGCTTCCGCAAGGAAAACGGCGTAGGCCGGCTGGACCCCTGTGTCGGCCATCCCGAGGTGGACCAGTTATTTGACGAGCTCGCCCACTTGCAGCCCCCTCAGGAGGACCTGAGCTTCAGTGAGTTCGTCGCCCAACGCGGATTTTCGCCAGAGGCGGTAGCCCAAGCGACCAACTATGTCGAAGGCTTCAATGCGGCGGATGCCAGGCGCATCAGCATCCGGGCGCTCGAGAAACAGCAGGCTGCGGAAGATGCGATTTCGGGTGACCGTATCTTCCGCGTGATCGAGGGTTATGCGCGGGTGCCGGAGTTTCTGCTCCGCAGATTTCTGGAAGCAGGCGGTCGATGGGTGTCGTCGGCTCCGGTACGAACCATCACCTGGAAACCCGGTAACGTGGAGGTGGCGACCGCGGCCGATCAGGTCTTCGAGGCGTCCGCCGCGGTTATCACCCTACCCTTGGGTGTCTTGCAGGCAAGACAGGTCGCGATTGTGCCTCAACCGGTAGCGATCCTCGATGCGGCCGATCGACTGGCCATGGGCACGGCCGCTCGTGTGGTATATGAGTTTGACCAAGCTTTCTGGTCACATTTCAACCAGTGGAAAGGGGTGAGTTTTCTCTTCGCACCCGACTCCATTCCTCCCACTTGGTGGACAACCCACCCCTGTCCGGATTCGATGCTGACGGGGTGGGTTGCGGGCCGACGTGCGGACCAGCTGAACCCACTCGAGTTGCCCGAAATCGGCCTGACGACCCTCGCCGGTCTGCTCGGCAGTGAACCTGCTGAGCTACGTTCGCACCTGCTTCGCTGGCATCAGCACGACTGGAAGAGCGACGTTTACAGCAGGGGAAGCTACACCTATGTTCCGCGAGGCGCGATCCTCGCTTCTGATGAGCTTTCCGTTCCGGTGGAGAATACCCTCTTTTTCGCCGGCGAACATACCGACACCAGCGGGCATTGGGGCACGGTCCACGGAGCTTTGCGCTCCGCCTATCGTGCCGCAGAGCAGGTAAGGTTAGGTAGGTACGGGCTTTAGCCCGTAAACAAACCCACAAATCATTCGGCCTTTAGGCCCTGAGGTAGGTTCTTCCTCTTCCGTTCCCTAGACCAGATCCCCAACTTTTTCTGCGATGTTGCTGGCCACGGAGCTCACATTGCTGGCGACTGAACTCACTCGCGACGCTACGTCGCCGGCTCTGTCTACGGTCTGCTTATAGACCTTGGTGGCGTGCTTGCCGAGATCGTCGCTGGCGTCCTTGATGTAGTCACTTGCGTCTTCCAGGTGACGTCTGAGTTGCTTGCGGGTCTTTTCACCGGTCTGGGGAGCATAAATGAGAGCGGCGGCCGCGCCGGCTGCGACTCCGAGGGAGAAAACTGCCCAGTAACGAACTGCGTTCATTGACCATCCACCTTTCCTGATTGCCAGTAAGTTATCCGTTTGGAGTGCACCGGCAACGGATAGGTTGCCGTAGGTTGTTGATGCCGTTGTGGGAAGCGCGCATCGGTTAACGCGAATTTGCTATTGATTTCTGGAGAAAAAATCCTTAAAATAAAAGCTTTGACACGTCCCGGCGGGGCTGATTGTCTCGAAAGTTACTAGCTGCCGGGCGGTTTTTGTTGCTCATCTCCCTAGAGGATAACGGATCAAATGGCAAAACGACGTGGTAATCCTAACTGGGGCAAGCCGGAGCCGATCGGCCCGGTGGTCCCGACTGTCACTTCTTTCGAGCAGGTTGTGAAAGAGTTTAAACTGACCCCCGATCAGTATGTGCGTTCCACACGGTTGCGCGAGTGGGCTCGCCGCAACAAGAACTCGAAGTATATCCCGGAAGCGCTTCTCGAGGCTTGGGGCTTTGAGATCGAATCCACTTTGTAAACTAAAACGGGAAACGCAGAAAAGAGAAACGCCGCCTCGAGCGGCGTTTTTTGCGTCTGGCATCTAACTGGCGGAGAATGTAGCCATGCAGTCGAAAACGCCGTTTACCGATGTGCCGGGGGCCCTCGAAGAGTTCAAAGCTGGACGCATGATTGTCGTCGTGGACGACGAGGACCGCGAAAATGAGGGGGATTTGACGCTGGCGGCGGAGTTCGTGACTCCCGAAGCGATCAACTTCATGTCCAAGTTTGGACGCGGCCTGATCTGTCTCAGCCTGACCGAGGAGCGCGCCGACTATCTTCGCCTGGGCCCGATGACGCAACAGAACTCGTCGCGCTTCGGCACTGCGTTCACCGAAAGTATTGAGGCCCGAGAGGGTGTGACCACGGGCATTTCCGCTTACGATCGCGCGCATACCATTCAGGTCGCGATCGACCCGCGCATGACGGCGGCAGATCTGGCCCGCCCGGGGCACGTGTTTCCCTTGCGTGCTCGCCGCGGCGGTGTTCTGGTCCGGGCTGGGCAAACGGAGGCTTCGGTCGATCTCGCTCGGATGGCGGGCCTGATTCCGGCGGGTGTGATCTGCGAGATCATGAACGATGACGGAACGATGGCACGGGTTCCCGATCTGGTGGAGTTTTGCAACCAGCACCAGTTGAAAATGCTGACCGTGGCGGAATTGATCCGCTTCCGGCTCCAGAACGAACGCTACATATTCCGGGTTGCGGAATCGATCATGCCCACCCGCTTTGGCGACTTCCGCATGATCGCTTATGAGAGCGAAGTGGATGGTGGAGAGAGCCACCTGGCGTTGGTGCGGGGAGATGTGAACTCCGAGCACAACCAGGAGCCGGTTCTGGTACGGGTGCACTCACATTGCCTGGCGGGCGATGTTTTTGGGACTACCTTGTGCGATTGCCACCAGGTGGTGCAGCGCTCGCTGGAGATGATCGCGGACGCGGGACGCGGTGCGCTGATCTATCTGCACAATTCAAGTAAAGGTTTCGAGATCGACCGTAGCTCCATGCCCCATCGGCTCTTCCTGCACCGCAGTGGCGAGCACAGGGAAGACCGCCATCAGCGCATTTTGCGTCAGGTTGGCTTAGGCGGGCAGATCCTTTCCGACCTGAACATCCGCAAGATTCGCCTGCTTTCCAATACACCGACCCATGTTCCGGCGTTGCAGGGATTCAATCTGGAGATTGTGGAACAGGTTCCCCTGGCATTAGCCAAGCCGGGGGCGCGTTAACTCTTCAATCCTGTGCTTCGAGAGTTGGCAGCGGAAACCCTCGCCGAGCCAAATCCTTCTGCAGCTGTTCCGGATTTTCAAAGAGAGCCGCATGAAGGCCGACGGCTTCCGCGCCCACGATGTTTTTTTGCAGGTTGTCGATAAATAGCGCCCGGTCCGGAGAAACGTTGAGCTTTTTTACCGTGTGCAGATAAATGGCCGGATCGGGTTTAACCACGCCGAGCTCGCAGGACCAGGTCAGGTGGTCGAACTGGGCCAGCCAGGGAAAACGTGGCCGCATGTAATCCAGCACGCCGTCCCCCATGTTGGAAAGGATCCCGAGGCGGAAACCCGCGTGCTTGATCCTGGGAATCCAGGCCAGCATGGCTGGGTTCAGGTTCATCCACATGATGGCATCCTGCTCCAGCAGGCGGCTGATCTGTTCCGCTGTGAAGTGAACCCCCGTGTCACGGGCCACGGTTTGCCAGTAAGTTTGGCCGTTCAGGATGTCCGCATCGTAATCCAGCCGGTGAGCCCAGTAGGATTTTTCGAAAGGCTCCTCTGCCACTCCGGCGATCTTCAGCAGGTTGTGATGCGCTTGAGGGTCGGGTGGACCGCTGAGGACTTCACCATAGTCGAAGATAACGGCTTCTAAATCCATGCGTTGCAGGCTCCTGCGCGTTCTGCTCTATTACAACATGCGACATGTGAGGGGACTGTGACGGAAGGTGACTCAAGAAGATACCCCTGGTCTGCGCGGACTGCATGGAATTTGACCGAGACACCATGGGCCCAGCAGCTTGCACGTTTGCGCGCAGCCGGTGTGCAACTCTTTGACCTGACCGCCTCCAATCCGACCCGTTGCGGATTTACCTACGATGCCGGCTCGATTCTGGCTCCCCTGAGCGATCCGGGAGCCCTGTCTTACGATCCTGACCCGCGGGGTCTCCGGCCGGCGCGCGAGGCGGTATGCCGCTACTACCAGGAACACGGAGCGCAGGTAGCGCCAGAACAGATCTTTCTTACCACCGGCACCAGCGAGGCCTACAGCTTCCTCTTCCGCCTGCTCTGCGACCCGGGTGATGAGGTGCTGATTGGCCAACCAGGCTATCCGTTGTTCGACTTTCTCGCCCGCCTGGACGATGTGGGCCTGATTCCCTACGAGCTCTTCTACGATCATGGCTGGCATCTGGACCTGGAGGCACTCCGACGGCGGGTGACACCGCGCACTCGGGCTATCGTGGTCGTCCATCCCAATAATCCGACTGGTCACTTCACTGGGCGGGCAGAGAGGGAAGCGCTCGAAGAGCTTTGCCGGGAGCAGGGGCTGGCGTTAATTGTGGATGAGGTCTTTCTTGATTTCGGTCTCAATCAGATAGGTGCGAGCTTCGCGACCGGGAACCATCCGGTGCCCACTTTTGTACTGAGCGGACTTAGCAAAGTGGCTGGACTGCCACAGATGAAGGCCGCCTGGATCGCAAGTTTTGCTGCACGGGAGGCTAGGGATCGCCTGGAAGTCATCTCCGACACCTTCCTTTCCTTGAGCGCCCCCATTCAGTGGGCACTCCCGGAGTGGCTGAGCCGGCGTGCCACGCTGCAGGAGCAAATCAGGGAGCGTCTCCAGGCGAACCTGGTCATCCTCGACGCGATTCTTCTGCGGCAGAACCTGGTGACCCGGCTGGTTGTCGAGGCAGGGTGGTATGCCGTGCTTCGGGTTCCCGGGCTGAAACCTGAGGAAGAGATGGCACTCGATCTGTTATTGGAGCGCGGTGTCGTGGTGCATTCAGGGGGATTCTTCGGTTTCTCTGGCCAGGGGTGGCTGGTAGTGAGTTTACTTACGCCGCTGGAGGAGTTTAGGGAAGGTCTGGAGGCGATCTGCGGGCAATTCAATGGCCATTAGCGAGAATCATTTGTGCAAAGAAGGACTCAAGTTCGTTACTAATACTTTCGGGTCATTCAATTAAAGGTTTATCGAGTGTCTGTAAGTTAATCATTCTACGATTATTACTGCTCGTTAAATTGACTTAACTTTGTCTCGTCGGACCCAATAATGAACACATTGTTGTACGCTCTCGAAACAGCTTAATGTGTCACATTCGGAAATTTGGCTGAAGAAACGGATTCGATTGCTTTTCCTCCCCAATCGTCGTTTCTGGACCGTGCCCTGGCAACACTCGCGTCGTCTCCGGTAACACCATCAGTCGATCACGCAGCGAGCGCAGGATCTGGCGTCCATCGCCCCCGGGGAGATCGGTTCGCCCGATGGATCCGGCAAAAAGCGTATCTCCGGCCAGCAGCAGGTGCTGTTGCGGGAAGAGGAGGCAGATACTGCCGGGGGTGTGTCCCGGCGTGTGTATCACTTCGCCCGGTAGGCTCGCGAGGCCGACGGTCAATCCATCGTCGGCGCTTGCCTCCGGAGACGCGACTTCCGGTGTGGGTATCCCGAGCCATCCGGCTTGCATTTCCATCGCGCCCAGCAGCCCCAGATCGTTTCGATTGAGAAAGACCGGTGCGCCGGTCGCCCTTTTAAGTAGGACTGCTCCGCCTACGTGGTCGATATGGGCATGGGTGATGACAATCTGGCGCAGGGTCAGGCCATGCTTGTGCAGCCGGGAAAGGATTTCCGGAATGTTGTCTCCGGGATCGACGACAACAGCTTCCTGGGTAACCTCGTCACCCAGGATGGTGCAATTGCAACGCAGCGGACCAACCGGAAAAGTTTCAAGGATCATGCATTGATTCTAGGGGATTGATCTTGCGGACTGGCAGGTCTGGTTACAATGCGCCATGCGCATTTATGCAGCGGTAGGGGCGTTCCTGGGTTGGTTTGCGCTCGCCCTGCAGCTCTATCTGATGCTCGTTCAGGCGCCCAGTCCGGAGAGACTGGGGGCGGTGATCACTTTCTTCAGCTTCTTCACCATCCTGACCAACATTCTGACGGCGTTGGTTTTTACCGCCGTGGCCTTGCAGCCGAAGGAGGGATGGGGGCAGTGGCTCCGCCGGCCGTCGGTACAAGCCGCCACGACTGTTTATATTGCGATCGTCGGGATGGTCTATCAGTTACTGCTACGGCAGCTATGGAATCCGCAGGGCGCTCAATGGGTTGCCGACGTCCTGCTGCACAGCATCCTTCCCGTGGGATACGTGCTGTACTGGCTGCTCTTTGCGCCGCGCGCCGGGCTGACCTGGAGGGATGCTGTCACCTGGCTGACCTATCCCGGCGTGTATCTGGTCTACATACTGGCGCGGGGCGCAGTGAGCGGCTTATACCCCTATCCATTTGTCGATGTGAAGGTGTTGGGATACGCCGGAGTCCTCGCCCGTGCCGCGGGATTTCTCCTGGTCTTTCTTGGCATGGGCCTGCTGGTCGTGGCTGTGGGCCGCCGGATACGAGCCCGCTCCTGAAGGGTGAGGACACCAAGGGGGTGTGAAATTCGGATCCGATAGCTTTTCAGTCGTCCCTACGGGACTTTTCAGAGGCGAAAATCTACCCAGGACTGCGTCCTGGGCTAAGTTCAGCCGTCCCTACGGGACTCATGCTCAAAAATACTTTACTTGGCGGGAGCTGCCGGCTTCGCAGGCGCGGTATGCGTGGCCTTGATCCCGGAAAGCACAGAGCGTGCTCCATTGCTGCGCTGGATCAGGACCGTAAGTCCGATCGAGGTAAACATGAATACGATGGCCGCCCAGGTGGTCACCTTGGTCAGCAGATTAGCGGCTCCGCGGGGACCGAACGCAGTCTGTGATCCCTGGCCGCCAAAGGCGCCCGCAAGGTCGGCACTCTTGCCCTGCTGGAGAAGAACGACCCCAATCAGGACGAGGCAAACAATAACGTGAATCGTACCCACTAACCAGATCATTTGAACGTGAACCTCAATCGATGGTGCGGAAGGGGGGATTTGAACCCCCACGCCCTTGCGAGCGCAGCCACCTCAAGGCTGTGCGTCTGCCAATTTCGCCACTTCCGCGCTGAGAACAATAGTCTGGACGGCGTCCACCATGAGGATAGGCGCAACAATCCGTCATGCTGATGTTATCGCGCCCGGCTATCGACTGCAAACTAGGTAGACTGGATTTCCGTCTAAGCGGATGAAAGGTAACAAGGCGGACGCCTGTGCCGTCTAAGGTGGGCATGGTTCTCACGCGTATTCCCCCGCTCTTTTGTCTTCTGCTTCTCGCTCCCGCGCTTCACTCCCAAACCTCGAGTGCCCCGGCGACCGCCCAGGCACCTTCGGCGCCGGTGACCACCATCCCGGTGGATGTGAAGGTGGTCACCTTGCCGGTGACCGTGCGCGACAAAAAGGGCAAGATCGTCCGCGACCTGACCAAAGACGATTTTGAGCTGGAGGAGGACGGCAAGCCGCAGACCATCCGCTACTTCAGCCAGGAAACGAACCTTCCCTTGACGGTGGGCTTGCTGGTGGATACCAGCATGAGCGAGCGCGACAATATCGATCGTGAGCGCAGCGCCAGCAGGAGCTTTCTTGACCAGATGATCAACCGGCCGGTGGACCGGGCGTTTGTCATCCATTTCGATCGCGAGATCGAGCTGCTGCAGGACCTGACCTCAGACCACGCCAAACTGGAAAAGGCCGTGGGGCTCATCGATGTTCAGCAATCGGTCGAGAGTATTCCAACCAGCGACCAAGGTTCAGGGTCGCACCGGGGCGGGCATGGCGCGGGAACGAAACTGTACGACGCCATTTTTTTGGCCTGCGATGAAATAACGAAAAAGCAGACCGGCCGCAAGGCAATCGTTGTCTTGACCGACGGAGAGGATCGGGGCAGCCAGGAGACCCTGAACAGCGCGATTGAGTCGGCGCAAAAGGCGGAAACCGTGGTCTACGCCATCTATATAGGCGGCCACGAGGACCACGATTACGACAACAATCCCGGAATGGGGAGACGCGGTGGCATGGGCGGTGGCTACCCGGGAGGTGGTTATCCAGGCGGCCGCTACCCAGGCGGAGGCTATCCTGGAGGAGGCTATCCCGGAGGCAACTACCCCAGGCAGCAGGAAAACCGCCCCAATGGCAAGAAGATCCTCCAGCGTATCGCCGAGGAGACCGGGGGACGGTACTTCGAGGCCAAAAAGAAGGACTCCGTAGACGACATCTATGCCCAAATCGCCGAGGAATTACGTACCCAATTCATGCTCGGCTACACGCCACCCAAGGATCAGGCCAGCGGCTACCACTCTATCCATCTCGTCGCCAAGAAGAAGGACCTTCAGGTACAGACACGGGCAGGTTACTACTCGGGCCAGTGAGACTCTTGCCCTTGCTAGTATCGGAGCATGAGTGAGATTGGCATTGCGGTCGACCCAACTCCGGCTCCCCGCCCGCAGCCCACAGTGCTTGCCGGGCGAGTGGTCACCCTTCGCCCGTTTGACCGGTTAGGCGACGCCGAGGCCTTGTACCACGCCACCCACGGCCCCGAAAAAGACGACCTGTGGCGGTACATGAGCGAGGGCCCGTTCGCCGGCCGCGCCGACTTTGACGCCGCCTTCGATAGGAATGCCGGTTCGTCCGACCCGTTTTTTTTTGCCATTGTGGATAACGCAACCGGCGTCCCCGTTGGCCAGGCTTCGTATCTGCGGATCGAACCTCGTCATCGGGTCATCGAGGTAGGCAACATCCTCTTCACTCCCGCGTTGCAACGCAGCATCGGTGCGACGGAGGCCATGTATCTCATGGCGCGGCACGCATTCGAGGATCTGGGCTACCGCCGCTACGAATGGAAGTGCAACGCGCTGAACCAGCCCTCCCGCCGCGCTGCTCTGCGCCTGGGCTTTGTCTTCGAGGGAGTTTTTCGCCAGCACATGATCATCAAGGGACGCAACCGCGACACCGCCTGGTTTGCCATGCTGGATGCAGAATGGCCCTTGCGCAGGGAGAACTTCGAGCGCTGGCTCGCACCGTCCAATTTTGATTCGACGGGGGGACAGATACTCTCCCTTGCGAGCTTGAATGGAAATGTGTCACCAAAGGTATCATCTGCCCCGTTTCGGTGATTGCGACCCCCTCTTCCGGCCCATACAGTTGTGGCAATCGGAGGGCACCACCAATGATGAATAGTTCGGGGACCGTGGTAGGGAAAGGTATTTGTATTCGCGGTGAAGTAACAGGTGAGGAAGACTTTTTCCTCGATGGAGTATTGGAAGGCAACATCACGTTGACCGGCAAGCGGCTCACCGTAGGAGCCAACGGCGTTATCCATGCGGATATCGTCGCCGGAGACCTGGTAGTTTTTGGGCGCGTCGAGGGCAGTGTCAAGGCCAGCGGCCGTGCAGAACTGAAGCACTCAGCAGTTTTCATCGGAGACATCGCAGCGACCCGCTTGTCGATTGAAGACAACGCCACGCTACAAGGCTACGTCGACCTGACCGAAGCGGCTCAACCGGCGAAAAAAGAGCCCGTGGCCCACAAGGAAGCCGAGCCAGAGGAAGCTAACGAGTATGTCGAGCAGTACAGCGAAGCAGTTTAAGCTGCTCGAACCGTCCGGCATCCGCCACTAAACGTCCCCGTCTCCGACTGCCCCACCTTGCTACGCAAGGCCTGGGGCAGTCGCGTTTGTGGGGCTGCTCCTAACAAACTCTATACCTGTCCCGACCACCCAGGATCCGCTGGCAATTGGAATTCTTGAGGCGCTGTTTCATGCCCTACTGAGGGATCCGGTCCAAATCCATATTGAGCAGAAGAACATTCACCCGCTCTTCCCCCAGAAAACCAAATTGGCGCCGTTGCACATGCCGTTCTACCAGGTCGCGCACTGTCGCCACCTGCAGATGCCGGGCGCTGGCAACCCTGCCCACCTGGAACAAGGCCGCAGCAGGAGAGATGTCGGGGTCAAGACCAGAGCCGGACGCAGTGACCAGATCGATCGGCACCGGCCGGCCCTTGTTCTCCGCCGCATAGTGAGACACGTCGCCGTCAATCCGGCTGATCAACTTCTGGTTCGAGGCAGCGTAGTTTGAGGGACCGGAAGAGGTGGGGTCGTAACCGGTACCGGCGGCCGACGGGCGTCCATGAAAATACTGATCCCCGGTGAAGTTCTGACCGATCAGCTGTGATCCTGTCACCTGGCCATTGACGACGATCAAATCTCCTTCGGCTTGGTGGCGAAACGCCAGGTGCCCGATGCCGGTCACCGCCAGCGGATAAAGAATGCCGAGCACCACTGAAGTCAGCAGCGTAAAACGAATGGCGATCTTGAATTCATTGCGCAACATAGAAACTCCGCTCAGGACAGGCCCAGGCCGGTTAGACAAACATCGATCAGTTTGATTCCGATGAAGGGGACGATGACCCCGCCCACTCCGTAGACCAGGAGGTTGCGTCGTAACAGCGCCTGTGCCGAGCGCGGTTGATACGCAACCCCGCGCAGAGCCAAGGGAATCAACGCGACGATGATCAACGCATTGAAGATCACCGCCGACAGAATCGCTGAGTGCGGCGTGCTCAGGTGCATGACGTTGAGCTGATTCAACACCGGAAAGACTCCGGCGAACATCGCCGGAATGATGGCGAAATACTTGGCCACATCGTTGGCAATGGAAAAGGTGGTAAGCGCCCCGCGGGTCATCAGCAACTGCTTGCCAATCTGGACAATTTCAATCAGCTTGGTCGGGTTCGAATCCAGATCGACCATGTTGCCCGCTTCCTTAGCTGCCTGGGTGCCGGAGTTCATCGCCACGCCCACGTCGGCCTGAGCCAGTGCCGGCGCATCGTTCGTGCCGTCGCCCGTCATCGCGACCAGCTTTCCCTTCGCCTGTTCCCGCCGGATCAGGTCCATCTTGTCCTTCGGTTTTGCTTCGGCAAGAAAGTCGTCGACGCCCGCCTCGCGTGCGATGACAGCCGCGGTCAGCGGATTGTCGCCCGTGATCATAATGCTGCGGATGCCCATGGAGCGCAGCCTGGCGAGTCTCTCCTTCAATCCGCCCTTGACGATGTCTTTGAGATAGATCACCCCCAACGCAGTCGAGTTCTCAGCCACTACCAGCGGAGTGCCACCCATGCCTGCAATCTGTTCCACGCTTTCGCGCACCTTTTGCGGCAGGTTCGATCCTTGTTCGACAAGAAAGCGCGTGATGGCATCGACCGAGCCTTTGCGGATAACGTGGCCGGCGAAATTAACTCCGGACATACGGGTCTGCGCGCTGAAGGGAACGAACTCGGCTTGCAAGGCGCTGAGATCACGGCCACGCAGTCCAAAATTCTCCTTGGCCAACACCACGATGGAGCGGCCTTCTGGTGTCTCATCGGAAAAGGATGAAAGTTGTGCCGCGTCCGCCAGCCGCTCAGCGCTGATGTTCGGCGCGGGGATAAACTCGGTCGCCTGCCGGTTCCCCAGGGTGATGGTGCCGGTCTTATCCAGCAAGAGAGTATCGACGTCGCCCGCCGCTTCGACCGCGCGGCCGGACATGGCCAGTACGTTGTACTGCACCAGGCGGTCCATCCCCGCTATCCCGATCGCGGAGAGCAGCCCGCCGATCGTCGTTGGTATGAGACAGACCAGGAGAGACACCAGAACAAAGATGGTCTGCGGTGCTTGCGAATACACAGCAATCGGTTGCAGCGTAGCCACCGCCAGAACGAAAGATGATGGTGAGCCCGGAGAGCAAAATGCTCAGCGCAATTTCGTTCGGTGTCTTTTGCCGTTGGGCCCCTTCGACCAGGGCAATCATGCGATCAAGAAATGTCTCGCCGGGATTGGAAGTGATCCTGACCATGATCCAGTCGGAAAGCACTTTCGTTCCCCCAGTAACTGCGGAGCGATCGCCACCAGCCTCGCGGATCACCGGCGCGGACTCTCCGGTGATGGCCGACTCATCTACCGAAGCGACCCCATCGATCACTTCGCCATCTCCAGGAATATAGAGGCCCGCTTCGACCCAGATGACGTCGCCGGCGCGGAGGGCAGAACTCGAAACCTGTTCCCGCTCCGCCTCTTTGCTCTCGCCCTTGAGGCGAATCGCGACCGTTTCGCCTTTGGCTTTGCGCAGCGTGTCGGCCTGAGCCTTGCCGCGGCCTTCAGCCATAGCTTCGGCGAAATTGGCAAACAGCACAGTGAACCACAGCCACAGGGTGATCTGCAGGTTAAATGCGAAGCTACCCTGGTGAGTGAGGACCCCTTGTATTAGCAGGGCGGTGGTGAGCACACTGCCGATTTCCACCACCAGCATGACGGGGTTCTTCACCATCAGCCGCGGGTCGAGCTTGCGAAACGAATCCAGCGCCGACTGACGAAGGATCGCGGGGTTCCAGAGACTTTGTTTTTCTGCCATAGCGTTTCTCCGTTTCTCCGCTTAAAAGGTTTTTCCTGCATGCAGAAGCAGGTGCTCAAGAATCGGCCCGAGGCTGAGCGCGGGAAAGAACGTCAATGCGCCGACGATGAGGATGACCCCTACCAACAGCACAGTGAACAAGGTCGTATTCACCGGGAAGGTCCCGGATGACGGTGGAACGCTCTTCTTTTGCGCCAGGTTGCCGGCCAGGGCCAGCATCGGCACCATCATCAGAAATCGCCCTGCGAGCATGTTGAAGGCCAGGGTCAGGTTGTACCAGTTGGTGTTGGTGGTAAGTCCGCCGAACGCCGAGCCGTTGTTGCCCGCGGTCGATACGTACGCGTACAGAATCTCGGAAAGGCCATGGGGCCCGTTGTTGCCCAGGCCGGCGAGAGCGGCGGGATGCAATACCGAGACCGCGCTCAACACCAGGATCAGCAGGGGAAAGATGAGCACGTACAGCATGGCCATCTTGATGTCATAGCTCTCTATTTTCTTGCCCAGGTACTCCGGCGTTCGACCCACCATCAAACCGGCGATGAAAACCGAGAGGACGACAAAGATCACCATCCCATAAAGCCCGGAGCCGACTCCGCCGAACACCACCTCGCCGAGCATGATATTGACCAGCGGCACCATGCCTCCCAGAGGCATAAAGGAATCATGCGAAGAATTGACTGCGCCGCAACTCGTGTCAGTTGTAACGGTAGCAAAGAGCGCCGACTGCGAGACGCCAAAGCGCACCTCCTTGCCTTCCATATTGCCGCCGGGATTTATCAGTGTGGTCTTTTGATCCACGCCATGCAGCAGCGGGTGCGGTTGTGATTCTGCCCAGTAACAGACTGTGTATCCGGCGACAAACAGAATGGCCATTGCGGCAAACACAGCCCAACCGTGGCCGGATGACCCGGTCATCTTGCCCAGCGTGACGGTCAGTGCTGCCGGAATCAGAAAGATCAATTCGATCTCGATAAAGTTGCTGAAGGGCGTGGGATTTTCAAAGGGATGTGCGCTGTTGGCGTTGAAAAACCCACCGCCGTTGGTGCCCAACTCCTTAATCGCCTCCTGGGAAGCCACCGGACCCTGCGCGATCACTTGAGCAGGCTGCCCATGTTGCAGCGTGGTCACGGTCGTGTAGGGTTTGAGGTTCTGGATCACTCCCTGGCCAATCAACACCGGCGCAATCACCAGGCAGATCGGCAGCAGGATCCACAGGACGATACGCGTGGTATCCACCCAAAAGTTGCCAATGGTCGGAGATTGCTTACGCACAATACCGCGTACTAAGGTGATCGCGACCGCGATACCGATGGCTGCGCTCAGAAAGTTGTGATACGCGAGACCCACCATTTGGCTGAAATAGCTCATCGTGGTCTCTGGGCTATAGACCTGCCAGTTGGTGTTGGTGGTGAACGACGCCGCGGTGTTGAACGCTGTGGCTGGAGCGACACCGGCCAGATGCTGTGGATTCCAGGGCAGCACGCTTTGGGCGCGTTCGATCATGTATGTCAGCAACAAGGAAACCAGGCTAAAGATCAGCATGGCGATGGTGTACTGCTGCCAACGCATTTCCTGATCAGCCTTGATGCCGCAGGCACGGTAGAGTAGCCGTTCGACGGGCCGCAGCACTGGATCAAGAAAAGTCTTTTCGCCTTCGACCACACGCGCGATGTAGAGCCCCAGGGGCCGCATCAGCACGAGCAGTACAACGAAGAACGCGACAAACTGTAGCCAACCGTTCGCGGTCATTTCAAAATTTCTCCGGATACAACAGCGTGACCACCAGGTAGATCAGGGTCGCGACCGTAGTGATCAGCACGATGACCGTGGTAGGGGACATTCGCCTTTTACCTCAACTTCTCGCAGCCGCGAACGTAGATCAACGCGACGGCGAAGAAAATGACTGTGAATAGAACCATCAGAAGGTCCTGCATGCATTCCATTCGAACAGCGGGCTACTAAGAGGGGTGTAAGCGAGGCATAAGGAATTCATAAAGATGACGGATGGGGAATCCGAGTCACAGGTCGCGGAATCTGCGGAACGCGCGAGTTTTCCCAAGTCGCGGCTCTCATGCTTTGTATCAGGGCACGGCTTCAGCCGGGCCGTAAATGACCTACGCGCTTGACGGCTTTAGCCGCTGAGGTACGCTTTTCGAGACACAAAGGGCGAGGTCATCTCACTCCGCAGCTGCCGAGATCGGAAAGACATTCCTCAGGGGCTAAAGCCCTAATTCCTGCGAGCGATTTACGGCCCGACTAAAAGTCGTGCCCCGATACAGAGCAGCAGAGCCGTGGCGCCACGAAAACTCGCCCATTCCTTTCTATTCCGGGACGCCCTCAGGCAAGAAACGATACCCCACCCACGGCTCCGTCTGAATATATTGGCGCGGGCCCTCCGCTTCGAGTTTCCGGCGCAGCTGACCGATAAACACACGGAGATACTCCGGCTGATGCGCGGATTGCCCTCCCCAGACCGCCGTGAGCAGTGCGCGATGAGTCAGGGCCTTCCCCGCATTGCGCGCCATGAAGAGCAGCAGATCGAACTCCGTTGGCGTCAGGTGCAGGCTCTTGCCGCTTACGGCGACCGTGTGCGCCCCGGCATCAATCAAAAAGTCGCCAATCTCGATCGGCGCGTCCACCGTCCGTTCCGGCGCGCGCCGCAGGTGAGCCCGTACACGAGCCAGGAGCTCCTGAATGCTGAAAGGCTTGGTCACATAGTCGTCGGCGCCCGCATCGAGCGCCTCCACTTTGGATCTCTCCTGATCACGCACCGACAAAACGATAATGGGTGTTCCGGACTTGCTGCGTACTCGCCGGCAAAGGTCTATGCCGCTCATCCCCGGCATCATCAGATCGGTCACTATCAGGTCCGGACTCCACTCCTCGAACAAACGAAGAGCTTCTTCAGGATCATTCGCGGCGCGAACATCGTACCCCTGCGCCGAAAGCGCGGTCCGCAGCACGCGCGTGATCTGAGCCTCGTCGTCTACTACCAGGACCCGTTCCGCCATCTCCATCCTTCGCCCGGGCAAGGCTACGATATGATCCCCACTGATGCTTCTTTCCCGGTACCGGGCGCTCGTCTTTCGTTATGCGGCAATGATCTCGGCCGCCCTGCTGGTGGTGTTGGTCTATCGCAGAATACTCCATGTAAACCAGACCACCGTAGCCCTCACTTTTCTCGTGATGGTACAGATAGCAGCTTTTCGCTGGGGACTGGTGTCGTCCGTCTCCCTGGCCATCGGTTGCACCCTGCTTTACAACTTTTTTTTCCTCCCACCGATTGGCAGCTTCACCATTGCCGACCCACAGAACTGGATCGCGCTGTTCTCCTTCCTCGCCTCGGCTATCTTCATCAGCAAGCTTTCGGAAAACGAACGGCGCCAAACTGCATTGAGCGAAAGCCGGCGCGCCGAGATGGAGCGGCTTTACGAATTCAGCAACCAGCTGCTGATGGAAGAGAATCTGCACGACGTGGCGAGTCACGCCGCGCAAGTCGTGGCCTCCATCTTCGCTTTCGACGCCGTTACCCTGTACCTCACCGAAAATGACACCGCCTATTCTTCCGATCCGCGTCGGTCTCTTGTTTCACTGGGCGATCTGCGCGCGGCAGCGCGTTTACCCGATGGCCCCCGGCCCCGAAACGACGGCGTCTGCATTGTTCCCCTGGTGCTGGGGATGCGCGCGAGCGGATCGATCGCTATGACCAAAGCCGGCTATTCCGACGGATTGTACGACGCCATCGGCGGCCTGCTGGCCATAGCGTTGGAGCGAGCTGCGGCACTCGACCGTTTCAGTCGGGTGGAAGCGGCGCGCGAGGGAGAACGTCTGCGCAGCGCATTGCTGGACTCCGTGACCCACGAACTGCGCACCCCGCTGACCGCCATCCGAGCGGCGGCGACCAGTCTGCTGTCGCAGCCGGCGCTCGAAGAAAGCCAGCGTCACGAGATGTTTGCCATCCTCGATGAGGAGAGCGCGCGCCTCGACCGCTTGATCGGCCAAGCCGTGGAAATGGCCCAGCTCGATACCGACGGCATCGAGGTGCGGTGGAAACCGCAACGTTTGCAGGAGGTAATTGAGTTGGCGCTGGAAGATTGCCGGGCACTCCTGCGCGGGCGCCCGGTGACAGTGGAGTTGCCGCCGGAAATGCCCGCAATCTCGCTCGACAGGGAACTGATCCGCCGTGTGCTCCGCCATTTGCTGGAGAATGCCGCCAGATACTCCCCCGCTGGCTCGCCGGTGCGCATCGGAGCTACGCTCGAACCGGACCGGCTGTTGGTGAGCATCACCGACCAGGGGCAGGGAATCGATGATGCGGAGCAGGTTTACATCTTCGACAAGTTCTATCGCGGCAGCCGGCACCGCCTTTTGCATGGTACGGGCATGGGCTTGGCCATTGCCAAGGCAATACTCCGCGCGCACAGCGGGGGCATCGAAGTGGTCAGCCATCGCGGACAGGGAGCAACCTTTACCTTTTGGGTGCCCCTCACACCGCCCCTGCCCTCCCCATCTACCTGATTCAGAACCCTCTGCATGCGGGCATTTTGGGGAATGCCCGTAAACCCAGGGTTCTTTTTTGACGTCTGTTGACTACGGGGAGTGACAAGTAACTTGCACAGCGACATAGCCGCGGGAGACACTGCCCCTCTATGAATTTGTGAATATTGATTGCTTTCCAAGACCTTTTTGAGTTGATCCGTCTAACCGATAACCGATAATGTCGGTTGTACCTAGAAACGCTGTGACCTTGAGCTCCGTCGATCGAGCTCCGACCCCAGGAGAAAGCCCTTTGCGCAAACTCTGCAATTTCCTCTCGCTGCCCTTTTCTCTGCTGCTTGGTGTGAGTGCCTTCCAGGTATCCCAGGCCCAGGTGGTTCTTCAGGATCGGATTACCCAGCCAGTCGATAGCGCCAGCATGTCGCCCCTGACGGGGAGCGTACATCCCATGGCGAAAACCGAATTCGATCAGGGATTGGCCGACAACTCCAAAGTCGTTCAAGGGATGACCATCAACTTCAAGCGGACCGACGCCCAGGAAGCCAGCCTGAAGGCGTTGCTCCAGGCGCAGCTGGATGCGTCCTCGCCCTCCTATCACAAATGGCTGACACCGGCGGAGTTCGGACAGCAATTCGGGATGAGCTCGGCCGACCTCGATAAGGTCACCGGGTGGTTGCAGCAAGAGGGATTCACCGTCACTTCCGTGGCGCAAAGCAGGAACGCGATCGGTTTTAGTGGGAATATCGCAGCCATTGAAAAGGCGTTCCAGACGCAAATCCATAATTACAGCGTGAATGGCGAAACCCACTTCGCCAACGCGTCCCAGATCTCCATTCCCAGCAGCCTCGCAGGCGCGGTGAGCAGTGTTCGCGGACTCAACGACTTCCGTTTGAAGCCGAGAGTTAAGCCCATGAGGACCAGTGCCGCCAATGCGCATTTCACTTCGGGTCTCTCCGGATCTCACTACGTAGCCCCTGGGGATTTCGCAGTCATTTATGACGTGAACCCTCTCTACACCGCAGGAAACACAGGCAAGGGTGTCACCATCGCGGTGATTGGCCAGACCGATATTGTCCCGGCCGATATCACCGACTTCCGCGGCGCCGCCGGCCTCACGGCCAATGACCCCACCGTGGTCACCGTTCCGGGTACCACACCTCTGTCCGTCGCTGCCGGTTCCGCTTCCGATGACTTGTCGGAAACCGACCTGGATCTGGAGTGGTCGGGTGGTGTTGCGAGCGGGGCCTCGATTGTTTTGGTGAATTCAGGCGATATCTTCACCTCCTTGCAGTACGCCATTCAGAATCCGATCAACGGCATCACCATTCCCATCATCAGCCAGAGCTATGGGGCTTGTGAGTCGGGCTTCTCGACCGCCGACCAGAACACGATCGAGGGCTGGTTAAAGCAGGCAAATAGCCAGGGCCAGACGGTCGTGTTGGCTGCCGGCGATTCTGGCGCAGCGGACTGCGACGATAGCGGCGTAACCTCCGCAACCCAGGGATTGGCCGTCGACTATCCGGGAAGCAGCGCTTATGTCACTGCCGCGGGCGGCAGCGAATTCATGGGCGACGGTACGGCACAGAACCCGCAAACAGGCGCCGGTACCTATTGGAGCGCCAATGGCTCCGGTAGCGTCTCCGACGATCTGATCACTTCGGCTAAGTCTTATATCCCGGAGATGGCCTGGAACGACACGACCTTTTCCATCGCCAATGGCGGCAGCCTATCGGCGGGTGGCGGCGGCGTAAGCGCTTTGTGGCCTAAGCCCTCGTGGCAGACCGGAGTGCCTGGCATTCCAGCCGACGGGCATCCGCGACGTGCCGGACATCTCGCTGAATTCCTCCCCGGACCATGACCCTTATCTTTACTGCACCCAGATACAGACCACGGGAAGCGGGGCCGGCTATGCCTCCAGCTGCCAGGCGACCAGTTTTCGCTTAAATGATGGAAGCAACTCTGATACCAACAACTCTCACCGCGGCCGGCGGAACTTCTTTTGCCGCACCTGCCTTTGCCGGTCTGCTGGCAATCATGGAGCAGAAGCTGGCTTCCGGTGGCGGCGTGGGAAACATCAATCCACTCCTTTACCAGTTAGCGGCAAACGCAACTACCTATGCTTCGGGTTTTCACGACATCACAACCGGGAACAACCAGGTCCCCTGCACCACCGGTTCGACCAATTGCCCCACC
This sequence comes from uncultured Acidobacteriaceae bacterium, assembly GCA_963745725.1. Taxonomy (GTDB): domain Bacteria; phylum Acidobacteriota; class Terriglobia; order Terriglobales; family Acidobacteriaceae; genus PALSA-350. The sequence goes on along the minus strand of CAVUYJ010000007.1, from coordinate 335,664 downwards.
GGCTCCAACCCGGTGATTGGTTATACGGCCGGTACCGGCTACGACCAGGCAACTGGACTGGGATCGGTCGACGCCAACAACCTGGCGACGGCCGTTGCCGCCCTGGTGCAGGCGACCGGCACCAAGACGGCCCTCACCGCCGCGCCCGGAACCTCCCTGGTGATCAATGAACAAGTCGTCTTTACGGCCACGGTTACACCGAACACCCTGACCACGCCACCCACGGGAACGGTCACATTCACGCTCGATGGGGTGGCGCAAACGCCCGTGGCCCTCTCCACTGCGTCCCCCTACACCGCAACCTTAACCACTGGTTTCGCCTCTTCCGGAACCCACTCCGTTTCGGCTACGTTCACCTCGGGAAACACCACCTACCTGGGGTCCACCAGTTCCAGCGTTACGGTAAATGTGGCATCGCAAGGCACAGCGCCGACCACAACCGCGGTCACGATCACCCCGACCAGTTTCCCCCTGGGCAGCAGCGTTACGCTGGCGGCGACCGTGACCGCCCAAACCGCGGGAACGCTGACCGGACCCATTACCTTCACGACGGGAACCGGAACCATCGGCACCGTCAAGCAGGTAACCATCGGGCCGGGCAATACTGCGACCGCATCGCTCACCGTCAATGCCACTGCCTCGCTAGGGTTCGCTGCCGGTACGGATACCATCACCGCCACCTACGGCGGGGACACCTACAACGCAACCTCTACGGGCACGACGACCGCGACGGTAAGCAATCCGGGCATTACGCTTTCCGCCACGAACGCCACCATCTCCTCAGCGTCGCCAGGAAACAGCGGCACGTCGACCATCACACTTACGTCTACCGGTGGGTACTCGGGCACAGCAACGCTGTCAGCCTCGGCCAGCACGGTCGATGTCAAGCTATGGATTCGGCAGCACGGGCTCCCAGACGGCGAGCGTCGTACTGTCTTCGGGGGGCACGGGAAGCACGACCATCACACATCACCACCGTCCAGGCGAGCGGAAATCTCAAGAAAAGTCCGGCGGGCAACTTCCGCAAGACAGCAGCCCGGATTGCAGCGGCAGGAGGAACGGCAGCAGGTTGCATCCTGTTACTGCTCATTCCGGGAATCCGGCGAAAGAGATGGCCGGTTGCGCTCGCGATGCTGGTCTTCCTGAGCGTCGGTGCGGGAATGGGTTGCGGTGGTGGGGGTCCTGCCGGCGGAGCTCCGGCTGGGACCTATACCGTTACCATCTCCGCCGCTGACAGCAGCAACTCAAACATCACCGGTTCCACAACGTTCACATTAACCATCCAGTAAGCGCTTTGCCGTGAGGGGCTGCCTCTTAAAGAGGCAGCCCATTTTTTTGTTGTCGATCTTCATTCATCGGCCGGCGAATGTTCCATCGAGGGTTTCTGGCTTGTGGTGAGATAGCAACAGGTGGGGCGTGATGAATAGACGGAGCTTCAGCAAGCTGCTGGCGGGAACGGTGACCGCCGCCGGGGTCCATGGGATGAGTGACGCGCAGCGCAAACCGGCTGCGCAGGAAGGACCTGTACCCGGCTATCCCGCCCAGTGGCGGGAGTGATGCGTGGGAATTAGTGATCCTCGATGCGCGCCCCTGCTCATACCACCGAGACGGGAGGCACGGGAGCCGCGGATATCGACGGCGACGGCAAAACCGAGCTGATCATTGCCGGCAACGGAGCGCTCCTCTGGTATCGGCCCTCTACTTCCGAAAGAGGCGTTGTGGGCCGCGGCTACTTCAATGTGGGCATGGCGCTCGAGGATATCGACCACGACGGGCACAAAGAAATCGTGATCGGCAAGAAGTTCGAGGGAAACCTGGGGTCTCTGCTGGTATAAGTTCGGCGCCAGTCTCCACGATCCGTGGAAGGAATACATCCTGGACCCCGCCTGCAGCGGTGATCCGCATGACGTGGTCTTCGCCGACCTGGACGGCGATGGGCAGCAGGAACTGGTAGCCAACGCCATGTATGTCGATCATCCGGGGCTCTTTGCTTATAAGATTCCTCGCGACCCCACCGCAGCCCTGGAAGAAGCAAGCGGTGCAATTAGGCATTGCCGCGGAGGGCACCGCAACCGGCGATCTGAACGGGGATGGCAAAGCCGAAATCGTATCCGGCCCCTACTGGTATTCCGCCCCGGCGGCCGGCGCTTTTTCCGGGGAGTTGTGGAAGACGCATTCGCTGGCGCCCGGACTACCGCGAGTATTGCCGTGCCGCGGTGATCGATGTGAACTGGTAACGGCCGTCCGGATGTAATCCTGGTGGAGGATGAATATCCTGATGGGCGGCTGGCGTGGTTTGAGAATAAGCTCGCGGCGGGCGCGGAACATCCTGCAGAAACTTCATGGATAGAACATCCGATCGAGGGGCCTCTCAACTTTTGTCATTCGCTCCAGGCCTGGCAGGATCCGAAGACCAAACAAGTACAGATCCTGGCTGGCGAGATGAATGAGGGCGGTTGGGAAGCTCCTTACAACTGGAACGCGCGGCTTGATGCGCTACACCGCGGTGGAAGGCGGCAAGTCCTGGCACAATGAGATTCTCTATCGCGGAGAGGGAACGCATGAGGCGGTCTACACCGACCTGGACGGTTCCGGCAACCACGTCATCTTCGGGCATTCCGCGCAGATCCTCACCGAGAAAAAAGCGTGTCTACGCCGGATGGGTGCAAATGTTCCGGCCGCGCACGACCGCGCCCATCTTCTCGCAATACAAGCACACCTTTGTCGATCGCCAGAAACCTTACACCGGCATAGACATTCACGCCGTCGATGTGGATGGCGACGGCGTGATGGACATCGTATGTGGAGCCTGGTGGTACAAGGGGCCCGCCTGGGAACGGCATACCATTCCCGGTGTGGCGCAGATCATTGCTGCCTACGATGTGGACAAGGACGGGCGAAAAGAACTGATCGGCATCAAGGGCAAGCCCGGAGCGAGACAATTTCTACAACGCGCTTTCGAGCGACCTGGTTTGGCTCAAGCCTACCGATCTAAGCCGCGATCAGTGGGAAGAACACGTGATTGGCAGCGGAGATGGAGACTGGCCGCACGGCAACACCATAGCGCCGTTGCTGCCGGGCGGACGGGCTCGCCTTGATCTGTGGATACCACGACGGCACACATCCGCCTCAGTTATTTGAAGTCCCCCAGGACCCAAAACAACCCTGGCCGAAACGGGTGGTTGCGGACATTCAATACGGCGAGGAGATGATTGCTTACGATCTGGATGGGGATGGGAAGCTGGATATAGTTGCCGGACCCTACTGGCTGGAGAATCTGGGAGACGGCCAAGTTTCGCCCGCACCTGTTGATTGATCCTGAGTATTTGCAGTCCGAAAACTCTACACGCCATTTGCCGCATTGCGATCGCGGACATGAATGGAGATGGCCGTCCGGACATTCTCTTTACCGTCGAAGAATGTTGACTACAACGTGCATAAGGCGTTCTTTGCGCCAGTGGGGTGGTTAGAGAATACCGGCAATCCACGCGATCGGAAATTCAAAGTGCACATCATCGACAAGATCCGTTCTCCGCATTCCATTTCCGTTGCCGACCTGGATGGAGACGGGAAGTTGGAAGTGGTCGTGGCTGAGCACGACCCGTTTAAACCCTACCGCAGTGAAAGCCGCCTGCTTGTTTACAAGCAAGCTGATCCCCAGGGGATTACCTGGAGCCGGTTCCCGATGGACAATCGGTTCGAGCACCATGACGGTGCCAAAACCGTGGAATTGAGTCCCGGTAAGCTTTCGATCATCAGCCATGCCTGGAATGAGCCGACCTATGTTCATATTTGGGAGCGTTCGTAGCGGACCCATGATCGAGCCAACTGTGCTTATGAATTGAGTCCCGCAAGGACGGCTGGTAATACGCCGCGACGCAATCCTGAACAACCTTCAGCCGTCCCAGCGGGACTTGATCATGTTGCATGGATGGAGTTCTTGCATGTTTGCGTTAAGGCCGGACGATAGTTCCGTCAAGCATGCGGTCATTGCCACGGTCTTCAAAGTCCTTCGTGTAGGGATAGCGCGCAGCCGCCTTCTCGTCGATATCGATGCCGAAACCCGGCTTATCGTTGGAGTAGATATAACCCTTGCGAATCTCCGGCGTGCCCGGAAATACCTCCCGCGTCTTCTCGTCGAAGAACGTCTCTTCCTGGATGCCAAAGTTCGGAGTCACCAGGTTCAGGTGCAGATTGTAACAGTGGCCGACCGGATCAACGTTGTTCGGCCCGTGCCACGCCGTGCGTACATCAAAAAATTCGCAGCAGTGCGCTATCTTCCGGCACATATTCAATCCGCCCACGGATGACTGGTGGATGCGAATGAAGTCAATCCAACGGTTCGCTACCAGGCTCAGCCATTCGTTGCGGTTGACAAACAGTTCTCCCATGGCCAGCGGCGCCGAAGTCTCCTGGCGAAAGATCTGAAACCAACCCACATCTTCTGGAGAAAGCGGATCTTCCATGTAAAAAGGCCGATACTGCTCCACTGCCCTGCACAACTCAATCGACTGGTTCGGCGCGGGCCGCTCGTGGATGTCGTGGACCAACCCAATATCGAATCCAAACTTCGCGCGTACCGCCTCAAACATGCCGATCGTGGTGGTGAGATAACGCCCGGCGTCGAAGACCGGCGAGGGCGCCACTCCGTCGGGCCGTAATGCTTGCACTGCGGCTGAGGTCTTTGCGCCGCTGACGCCGTAGCCGGACCAGCCCGGAACCGCCAGCTGGATACGCACCACCTGGTAGCCCTTCTCGACATAGGCCTGCACCTGGTCGTTCAGTGCACTCTGTGTCAGAGCGGCGGCGTGGCCATAGAGCGGTACAGCGGCACGAACCTTTCCACCCAGCAGTTGATAGACCGGAACACCGAGACGCTTGCCCAGAATGTCCCACAGAGCGCCATCTATTCCGCTCAATGCATCGTTGCCTTCGGGTCCCGAGCGGAAGTACTCCTGCAGATACGCAGACTGCCAGATGTCCTCGATATCGTCGCAGTTCTTGCCAATGACGAATGGCTTCAGGCGTTTTTCGATATAGGCCTGCGCCGCCTGCGGAATTTCCTGGTGCGTCGCCGCCCCAAGGCCATACAGCCCAGGCTCGCTGGTTTCCACCTTGACGATGGTCCAGTTGGAACCGGAAGGTGCGGTGGCGATGATTTTGACATCGGTGATTTTCAATGGGGGCATCCCCCTGCGGGCTGCATCCTTTGCCTGCGCCAGCGGGCCGCCATTGCCCATCGTCTTCACCACTCCGGAAGCCGCTTCGGCAGAGAGAGTGCGTCCGCCACCCAGGTTTGTGACCGCACCGACTGCGGCGGCGGCAGAAAGATTCTTCAGCAGACTGCGACGCTCCATGTTGTTTCCCCTATCGTTGTTCGGAATATTGAACCCTGTGTGCATACCACGCGCATGCCAGCAGAAACCCTGCCCCGCCCGCGTAGGCGAGTGTAAACTGCGGCGCAACCCACCAGCCAATCAGGCTTTCCACCCCATTGGGAGAGAGCTTGTAGGCGTGAATGATGCCCACAGCAGAAAGCCCGGCCGCCGCCGCGAGCCAGGCTGCCGCGGGGGCAAAGCGGCGCTGCACGATGTACGCCAGCGCTGCGGCCCACAGCATCGAGGTCAGGAGCGATCCCTGCCCCAGCGCGATCAGTCCGCCCACGGCAAGGTCGCCGCCCATGCGCGGCGCTACTTCCATCAGACTGCTGCCTGCCTTCCGCGCTACCGTATCGACAATGCCCGTAACCCACTGCGCAAGCGCGGGGATAAGCCCCATGACCACGGCGATTGCCTGGTTCGCAGGCACTTCGGTGACCGCTTGACCGACCGTGATGAGCCCGAACCAGATGATGACGGGTGCCGCAACCTCCAGGGGCACAAAGCGCAGGACCACCGGCAGGATCCCCGTGGTACATAGGACAAGCGTGACCATGCCATTGAGTACGGAATAACCGGAGCGCGCGCCATTGGCCTTGTGCGCAGCATGGCCCAGGTAAAGGGTTGTGGGGAAGGGGCTTCCCAGGCATGCAGCGGCGATTGTGCCCACTCCATTCATCAGCAAAGACGGCCTGGTCGCGTAGTCATCGCCGGCAATCTTGACGCTTTCCAGGATCATCAGCGAGGCCAGCGTGTCGAGCGCGGCGAGAGGCACGATGATCGTCAGGTAAGGCCAAAAGACCGGTTGGCGGAACAGGGCAAAAATATTCACCGCATGCGCCAGGTAGAGTTTCACCGCCGGTACGGCGGGCGGGGGCACGGTGTAAATATGCAGCCAGCGCAGCACCGCAACCAGGATCGCGCCGGTGCCGATGGCCAGCATCGCCGGAGGCAAACGAAACGGCAGCTTGAGATGCGAGCCATACAGCGTAAGCAGCATGAGCATGGGCAGCAAGGCAATGGCAGGTTGCTGAAACACGCCGAAGATGAAGCCCAGGCAAAGATAGGCTAAGCCGAGTCCCGCCAATGGGGAAAGCAGCGCAGCGCGCGGCGTGTTGCGCCGTAGCCAATCCGTACAGAAGGCTCCCGCAGTTTGCACGAGCCCGCTGAACAGGCTGGCGAAAACGCCCGCGTGCCAGGCCAGGTTTGCATCGTGTGTCCTGACATAGATCGGACCCATGATGAGGAACACGTAGGCAAAGATGGTAGGTGCATTGACGCCGAAGGGGAGAGCCGTCACATCGCTCCGGCCTTCCCTCAGTGCCAAACGGCGGGCCTGCCAGGCATAAAAGAGATTGCCTGCCAGTACGGAAATCGCCACTCCGGGGAGGATGCGGCTGGCGACAAAGCTCAATGGAAAGCCACAAATCGGCGCCAGGCCCACGATGAGTAAAAGATCAGGAAAGCCGCTGAAGAAGAGGCCGAAGAAGCCGTCGACGTCTCCGGCGGTGAACCACTCAGGCCGTTCCATAAGAAAAGCCAACCTCGCGCAGCCGCTTGTGATGCATGCTAAGACGCTAACTGCCATCCGCCCTTTGGGCAAGCAAGGCAACGAGTTGGAAGATCAAATTGACCGACCTCCTGTACCGGCAAGAGAAGATCGGGTGCCCCACATCTCGCTCGTTTTTCGCGAGATGTGGGATTCCACAGATCTAGACCTCAAGTGTTGATAGTGAGGCGAATGTTTTCGGGTTGAACGCAGTGGCAGCCGGCAGTTGTCGTCGGGGGAATAGGTCCGATGCCACGCCATTCCAGGGTTTGCTCTATAAACCTTCATTTACACTGACCAAACAGATGAAGAAGACCTTCGCTCTGCTGATGATCATAGTCGTAGGAGCGCTCACCCCTTGCCGCGCGCAGAGCAGGGCTACCGAGACAAAGCGCTGGGCCGCAGAAGCCGCCAACGTGAACATCGTCCGCGATGACTGGGGCATCGCGCATGTTTACGGCAAGACCGACGCCGACGCCGTGTTCGGCATGATCTACGCCCAATGCGAAGACGACTTCAACCGGGTAGAGACCAACTACCTGAACGCGATGGGGAGGCTGGCAGAGACAGAAGGAGAAAACAAGGTCTATCAGGATCTGCGCATGAAGATGTTTATCGATCCCGAGGACCTGAAGAAAGACTACGCCGCCAGTTCGGAGTGGCTGCGCAGACTAATGATCGCCTTCGCGGATGGAGCTAACTTCTACCTGGCGAAACACCCCGATGTGCACCCGCGCGTGATTCAACACTTCGACCCCTGGATGGCGCTCTCGTTTACCGAAGGCAGCATCGGAGGCGACATCGAGGGTGTGGACCTGAAAAAACTGGAAGCCTTCTACGGCAAGCACGATCAGGCAACAACATCGCCCCAGATCCAGGAAGTAGAGCCCGGTGGATCCAACGGAATCGCCATTGCCCCGTCGAATACCACCGATCATCACGCGCTGCTGCTGATCAATCCGCACACCTCGTTCTTCTTTCGCTCCGAGTTGCAGATGGCCAGCGGAGAAGGGCTCGATGCGTATGGGGCCGTCACCTGGGGTCAATTCTTCATCTACCAGGGATTCAACTCACGGGTTGGCTGGATGCATACATCCAGCAACGTGGATGCAGTCGATGAGTACCTGGAAACAGTCCACAGCAAGAACGGACATTACTCCTACAAGTATGGAGACGCAGAGCGGCCAATCGTCGAGAAGCAGATCACCGTACCGTATAAGACCGCGCAGGGGATGGCCGAGAAAAAGTTCACTGTGTACTACACCCATCATGGGCCAGTGATTCGCGAGCAGGATGGTAAGTGGGTGACCATCCGGCTGATGCAGGAGCCGATCAAAGCATTGACGCAGTCCTACTTGCGAACCAAGGCGAAGGACTACCAGCAATACCTCAAGACCATGGAGCTGAAAGCCAACTCATCGAACAACACCATCTATGCCGATGCGGACGGCCACATCGCCTACTTTCATGGCAACTACATTCCGCGCAGAGACACGCGTTTCGACTTCACCAAACCGGTGGACGGCAGTGACCCGGCAACGGATTGGAAGGGTTTGTTGACCGTCGATGAATCGCCACACTTGCTCGATCCGAAGAGCGGATATCTGTTCAACGTGAACGACTCACCCTGGAACGGCGCGGGGGAGAGCAGCCTGCGCCGGAAGGATTACCCCGCATATGTGGAGACCGGCACCGAGTCGGCCCGGGGCGTGCATGCGATGGAATTGTTGCAGGGCAAAAAGGACTTCACTCTGGACGGGTTGGTGACCGCGGCTTTCGACACCCATTTGCCCTGGTTCATCAAACCACTCCCAGCGCTCATGCAAGCCTGGGACCAGTTGCCGGCTGATTCGAAAACCAGGCCTGCTCTGGCGGATCAAATCGCAGTACTCCGAAAATGGGATATGCGTTGGGGCGTGGATTCGGTGGCTACCTCGCTGGCCATCTTCTGGGGGCAGGAGATCGCAAAGGTGGGTCATACCGCCGCTTATGAGGACCAGTTTGCCGGGCCCGTGGTGCCCGCAGATGTGGCGCTAAAGGCGCTCCAAACCGCCTCAGATAAGTTGAAAGCGGACTTCGGTATCTGGCGGACACCCTGGGGGCAGATAAACCGCTATCAACGCCTGACCGGAGACATCGTACAACCCTTCGACGACGCGGAGCCGAGCACGCCCGTGGGGTTCACCGCCTCCAGTTGGGGCTCGCTGGCCGCATTCAGCGCGCGGCCCTACACGGCAAACGAAACTGGCCGTGCCACCGGGACAAAGAAATGGTACGGCACCCGCGGCAACAGCTTTGTTGCCGTGGTGGAGTTTGGGAACAAAGTGCGGGCCCGGGCCGTAACTGCTGGTGGGGAAAGCGGGCATCCTTCGTCGCCCCACTTCAACGATCAGGTGGAGCGGTATCGCACCGGGAACTTGCGCGAAGTCTACTTCTACCCGGATCAATTAAAGGGCCATACCGAGCGGGAATATCACCCGGGAGGCTTGTGAGGCGCCGCTTTTCCGAATACGTTGGAGTGAGTGAGGTTGCATGAGCGCTCGCATTACGCTGTCGTTTTCACTGTTGTGGTTTGTGGCGGCCCTGCTGCCCGCTTCGGCGCAGAAAACGCTAAAAGCATTCGACCCGAGCTTGATGGACACGAGCGCCGACCCGTGCGTGAACTTCTACCAGTACTCGTGCGGCGGCTATCTTAAGCAGACAGCGATTCCCCCGGACGAATCCTCCTATGGACAGTTCAATGAATTGAACGACCAGAACCAGCTGGTGCTGAAAGCAATTCTGGAGAAGGCTGCGGCGGGGGGCGCCGGCCGAACAGCAAACGAACAGAAAATCGGCGACTACTACGCCACCTGCATGAACGTCGACGCGGTGAACCAGGCGGGTCTGAAGCCATTGCAGTCGCTGTTGGATCGTATCGGTGCGCTCAAGTTGAAGGATCAACTGCCCGAGTTGGCGGCCTATTTGGACAGCATTGGCGTCAACACGCTGTTTGCGTTCGGCTCCGATCAGGATTTCAAAGACGCCACGCAACAGATTGCTGTTTTCGATCAGCTGGAACTTGGCCTGCCGGAAAAGGGGTACTACCAGCGCACGGATGAAAAGTCTGTCAAGCTGCGGGATCAATACCAGGCGCACATCGCGCGAACCTTCGAACAACTGGGCGAATCGCAATCGCAGGCAGCGAAGGATGCGGAAACAGTGGTGAAGCTGGAGACGGCTCTTGCCGGCTTTTCGCTCAGCAATGTGGAGCGGCGGGATCCTGCCAGCCTGTACCACAAGATGGACCTGGCAAAATTTGACAGCAGCACGCCGTCGTTCAGCTTCGTTCGCTTTCTGCGCGCTGCGCATACTCCGGCGGTGGAATCGCTCAACATTACCTCACCGGCATATTTTGCCGGGCTGAACAACCTGCTGGCCAACAATAGTCTGGATGGCTGGAAGGCGTATTTGCGCTGGGCTCTCGTCCGTCATCTGCCCAAGACAGCTCTGCCCCAGGCGATTGATCGAGAGTCGTTCGACTTCTATGGCAAGGTGCTCGAAGGACAACCGGAGCAGAAGCCGAGATGGAAACGATGCGTTGCCGCGACCGACGATGCATTAGGCGAGGCGCTGGGACAGGTTTATGTGGAGCAGCGCTTCAGCCCGAAAGACAAAGCACGGACCCTGGAGCTGACTCGCGACCTGGAAGCAGCACTGGGCCGGGATATTGAGCAACTCCCCTGGATGAGCGCGACCACCAAAGCACGGGCTGAACAGAAGCTGCATGCGGTTGCCGACAAGATCGGGTATCCCGACAGATGGCGCGACTACTCAACCCTGACCGTGACCCGCGGCGATGCGCTCGGCAATGCAATGCAGGCCGCTGCCTTTGAAGAACGCCGCGAGATCGCGAAAATCGGCAAGCCGGTAGACCGCGGCGAATGGGGCATGAGTCCGCCCACCGTGAATGCTTACTACAATGCCCAGATGAACGACATCAACTTTCCTGCCGGCATTCTGCAACCGCCGTTTTTTGATAGTACCCGCGATGATGCGGTGAATTACGGCGCGGCAGGAGCCATTATCGGTCATGAGCTGACCCACGGCTTTGACGATGAAGGACGCCAGTTTGACGGCAAGGGCAATCTTGAAGAGTGGTGGACGCCCGCGGACGGCAAGCAATTCACCGAACGCGCCGACTGCGTCGTGAAGGAGTACGACGGCTTCATTGGAGTGGACGATCTGCACGTAAACGGCAAGCTAACCCTGGGTGAAAACATTGCCGATCTTGGCGGACTCAAACTGGCTTTCCTCGCCTATCTCGACCGTGCCCAGAGGAGCGGCGTTGACCTCGCGAAGAAGGGAAGTGCGGAGTACGGAGGTTTGAACCCCGAGCAGCAGTTTTTCGTTTCCTTTGGACAGAACTGGTGCCAAAACAATCGTCCCGAAGATTTGCGGCTGCGCATGCAGACCGATCCGCACTCTCCGGAGGAGTTCCGTGCCAACGGCGTGGTGAGGAATCTCCCCGAGTTTCAGCGGGTCTTTGCATGCAAAACCGGGCAGCCCATGGCTCCGGTCAATCGCTGCACTATTTGGTAAAGACCGGCGCCTCGGGCACAGCGGCGCCATCTGCTCGCGGCTCCGAGGCGCCATAGTTGATATTTGTGCTGCTGTCGTGGAGAACGGCCTGCCCGCGACCCATGGTAGTGGAATACTCTTTGCGGACGTCGAACACGTGACCCATCGCCCTGAGTTTTTCGAGTGAGGCCGGCGGCACCCGCGACTCAATGAGGATGTTGCATCCGAGTTTTGCGCTGACCGTGAAGCGCGCTTCCTCCATGGCGGCCTGAATGTTCATGTGGTAGTCAACGATGTTGGAAACAAACTGCGCATGCGCCAGCGGTTGATTCATGCCCCCCATGATGCCGAAGCCAATGTGCTGGTCGCCGTGCTCCATGAACGCGGGAATGATGGTGTGGAATGGCCGCTTGTGACCGGCGAGCGCATCGGGTGATTTGCGGTCGACAGAGAAGAGTCCGCCGCGATCCTGTAGGGCGAACCCCATTCCTTTGACCGTGACATCAGATCCAAACGCTTCGTAATTGCTCTGGATAAGAGATAGGATGTTTCCTTCCCGGTCGACCACCGAGAGATAGGTGGTGTCGCTTTTCGGAAGGGCACCGGGAGCGACTTCACAATTTGCTTTGCCGGGGTTGATCAGCGCCGCCCGCTTGGCAGCCCACGGCTTGGAGATCAACTCAGTGACTGGGATGGGGCCGAACTTTGGATCTCCATCGTAAGCCTTCACGTCAGCGTAGGCTAACTTCATCGCCTCGATCCTGGTGTGCAACTCGGCCGCGCTCAAAGGCCCGTCGGTTGAAGGCTTGAAGGTCTCCATGATGTTGAGCATTTCGAGCGCCGCCATGCCATCGCCATTCGGCGGAAGCTCATACACTGCCCAATCACGGTACTTGGTGGAGATGGGTTCGACCCACTCCGCGGAGTATTGGCTCAGATCATCGGCGGTCATGGTACCGCCCAATTCCGACGAAGTCTTCAGGATGGCCTGGGCGATGCTCCCTTTGTAAAAGGCGGCCTCGCCTTGCTCGGCGATGATGGTCAGTGCGTGCGCCAAATCCGGATTGCGAAAGAGCTGGCCGGTGGCAGGTGCTTTGCCGCCGGGCAGGTACACGCGCCGGCTCTCGGCATAGGGCGCCAAGTCGGGCGCGGCGCCCTCCCAGTAGTTGCTAATCACTTCAGGCACAGCGTAACCATGCCCGGCATAGAAGATCGCCGGCTGAAACAACTCGCTCCACGCCAGCTTGCCGAACTTCTCGTGAAGCTTGCTCCACCCGTCGACAGCGCCGGGGACAGTCACGGAGTCGATGCCTGACTGTGGCATGGAGTGCAAGCCTTTCGCTTCCAGATGATCGATCGTCAGGCCTTGAGGAGCCCAGCCACTGGCGTTCAGGCCGTATAACTTACCTGTCTTCGCGTCCCAGTAGATAGCGAACAGGTCGCCGCCGATGCCATTCATCATCGGCTCGGCCACACCGAGAACGGCGTTCGCCGCGATGCCCGCGTCAATAGCGGACCCGCCCTGTTCAAGGATGCGCGCGCCGGCCTGCGAAGCCTGCACATAGCTGGTGGCCACGATGCCGTAGGGTGTAACCACCATGGAACGGCCATAGGAGCGATCCTCGGCTGAAGCAGAGAGTGCCGTTATCGCCACTACGGTAGAGGCGAGAATTGTTCGTAGCATTCTTACCACCCTGACAACGACAGTTTTGCATGCCTTCAGGCGCTGCGCTAGCAGCATGCAACCGGCGTCAAAAATAAACCCTACTACAGTAGCCGCCCTCTCATCCGGTAACTGCCCTTTCCTTGCAACTATCCTCCCCTTTCTGTCATCCCGAGCGAAGCCGAGGGATCTGCAGTTCTCTTCCTCAGCCTCGGCGACTCATGAGAGTGAAACTGCAGATCCCTCGGCTTCGCTCGGGATGACAGAAAGGGGAGAGCAGGTGACAGGAGAAAACGGATGACGAAGGGTTGAAAAGGCATCGTTCGTCGGCTTATGCCGGCGCCTCAACCGGTTTGAACCGCAGCATCAGTACGTAGTAAATAGCTGCCGATAGAAAAAAGCCGACAAACCAGGCGTAGTCATAAAGGAAACGCACCGGCGGAACCGCGAGCCCAATGAGAGCAACAAACACACCGACGACCAAAGCCACGACCGCACGCGGATTCAACCCGCGGGAGTACTCATAAGGACCGCCCCGGTGGTAGAGGGACGCCACATCCAAATGCGTACCGCGGATCAGGAAATAGTCCGCCACCATGATCCCGGCCACCGGGCCGAGCAGACCGGAGTAACCCACCAGCCACCCGAAGATATACGTACCGAAAGTGCTCATCAGTTTCCAGGGCATCATGGCCAGCCCCAGAAAGCCGGTGATCAGCCCACCCGTGCGGAAACTAATCAGCCGCGGCGCCAGGTTCGAGAAATCATTCGAAGGCGAGACCACATTGGCGCCAATGTTCACGTTGAGCGTTGCCACCAGCACCGCGACCAATGCCAGTACCGCCGCCACTGGTTGGTGGAAGCGACCCAGGAGAGTGATCGGCGACCAAATCGGCTCCCCGAAAATTTTCTCCGAGGCCGAAGTGCAAGCAATGCCCACGAACGAGTAGAGCGTCATCGCCACCGGCAGACCAAATGCCTGCCCGACAATCTGCGAATCCTGCGACTTGGCATAGCGCGTAAAGTCAGGGATATTCAGCGAAAGCGTCGCCCAATAACCCACCATCGCCGTCAACGACGGGAAGAAGAAGTGAAGAAAACTGCCCGTGCTGTGAAACCGGCTGGGCGCAGAAAGCATAGGCCCGAAGCCGCCCGCCTGGTGCAGCATCCAGAAGAGCAGAGCCAACGACATCACCAGCATGAAGGGCGCCGAAAAGCTCTGCAGGAAGCGGATGGATTCCACTCCACACCAAACTACAAACATGTTCAGCAGCCAGAAACCGAGAAAACTCGACCATAGAACAGCGGGATTGTGCGCCGTCGCCGGCCAGACCACGGCGATCATCGCGGCAATCGCCTGGCCGCCTAACCAACTCTGAATTCCGAACCACCCGCACGCTACCAGGGCACGCAGCATCGCAGGAATATTCGCGCCCAATGCGCCGAAGCTGGCGCGTACAAATACCGGAAACGGTATGCCGTACTTCGCGCCCGCGTGCGCGTTCAACAACATGGGCACCAGCACGATCAGGTTACCCATGAGGATGGTGAAGAGTGCCTGCTTCCAGTTCATGCCCCCGGCAATCAGGGAAGAGGCCAGCATGTAGGTGGTGACCTCCATCGACATGGAGAACCACAGGGCGATGTAATTGTAAGTGTTCCAAGTACGATTCGCCGGCGTAGTCGGCGCGAGGTCCGCGTTGTAGAGGCGCGGATCTACGTCGGTGAGCACCGGCATCAGGCAAATCCTCCGGCATTAGCTTGGCGCTTGAGGAAGCGTCCGCGCCCGGTCTGCCCGATCCACTGGCCATCTTTGACCACCAGTTCTCCGCGAGAGAAAACGTGCCGGGCGTTGCCGGTCACTTTCCAGCCTTCAAACATGGAGTAGTCCGTTGCCATGGCTTGGGTAGCGGCGGTAATCGTGTACGAGACCTTAGGATCCCACAGCAGCACGTCCGCATCCTTACCCGGAGCCAGTACACCCTTTTGCGGCATGCCGAAGATCCGTGCCGGCGCCGTGCAGCAAAGCTCGACAAACTTTTCCGGTGTGAATTGCCCCGCATTCACACCAAACTGCCACAGGATCTGCAAGCGGTTCTCGATCCCGGGTCCGCCATTGGGGATTTTTGTGAAATCGTTCTTGCCCAGCGATTTCTGATCCGCAAAACGGAAAGGGCAGTGGTCGGTGGAGACCACGGAAAGCGTGCCATCCTGCAGCGCTTTCCACAGCGGAGCCTGGTTATGTTTCGCGCGCAGCGGCGGGGTGAAGACGAACTTGGCTTCATCCCAGCTTTTGCCCGGCATGTGCTCCTCAAGCGAGAGCACCAGGTATTGCGGGCAAGTCTCCGCCAGGGCGCGCAGGCCTCGCTGCTGGGCGTGTTTCAACTCGCGCAGCGCGTCTTCGTTCGAGAGATGCACGATGTACACCGCGGCGCCCGCCATTTCGCCGATATGGATAGCCCGGTGGGTGGCCTCGGCCTCCGCTTTGGCCGAACGGCTATGCGCGTGAAAATGCGGCGCGGTTTTGCCCTCGGCGATCATGCGCGCTACAACCACGTCGATGACGTGGCCGTTCTCCGCGTGCACGCAGCAGAGCGCGTTCAGCAAGCCGGCCTTGTGCATGACTTTGTACATCAGGCCATCGTCGATCATCAGCACGTTGGGGTAGGCCATGAAGAGCTTGAACGACGAGATGCCTTTGGCCACCATCGTTTCCATCTCTGCCAGGCCTTGCGATCCGTCGCCCGGGCCAAGGTCGGTCACCGCCATGTGCAGCCCGAAGTCGATGCACGCTTTTCCATCGCTCTTGCCCAGCCAGGTTTCGAGCGCCTCAGCCATGGTGTGCCCTCGCGACTGCAGCACGAAGTCAATGACCGTGGTGGTTCCGCCGACAGCCGCGGCGATACTGCCGGTGCGGTAGTCGTCGGCTGAAACAGTGCCCCCGAAGGGCATATCCAGATGGGTGTGGACGTCCACCCCGCCGGGCATGACCAGCAGTCCAGTGGCGTCGATGACCGTGTGACCCTCGGCGGGAAGATCGCGGCCGACCTTCTGAATGGTTTCGCCCGCGAAGAGCACGTCAGCCTTGCTCTGGCCATCAGCGTTGACGACGGTGCCATTTTTGATCAGGGTAGCCATAGCAACCTTAGGTTACGATCTCACCGCAGCGGCCGTGGTGCGCTCCGCCCAGGTCTGCGGAAGGAGACCGTTGTCCACCGGCTCCATGGTGATACAGCCCTCGACGGGGCAGACCAGCGAGCAGAGATTGCAACCGACACAGTGGTGTTCATCCACGCGCGGAATGCGCTCCAGCGGGGTCACCGCATTGGTGTGAACTGCGCCTGCGTCCAGCTTGGGAATCGGCGTGGTCGAAATCCGCCGGGATGCTTCAGCCTCGACCATGGCCGGCGTGCGTGTGATATCCGGCGCGGGCGAGGTGCGATCCAGGTGGATACATTGATGCGCGCCATCCCAGCAGGCGGTGTAGCAAAGCTGGCAACCGATGCACAGGTCTTCGTGAATGCGCGCGACAATTTGGTAATTGAGGTTGAGCTGATTCCAGTCGACGACCGTAGGGAGCGACCGCCCGCGAAAGTCGTCGATGGTGGCAAAGCCCTTCTCCGCCATCCATGCCAGCAGTCCATCCTGCATATCTTCGACGATGCGATAGCCGTAATGCATGGCCGCGGTACACACCTGCACCGTGCCGCAACCCAGCAGGATAAATTCGGCAGCATCCTGCCAGTTGGCGATTCCGCCGATGCCGGAGACGGGCAATGCACCCTGCGGATCAGATAGCACCTCATGCACCAGGTTGAGCGCAATGGGTTTCACGGCCGGGCCGCAATAACCGCCATGGGAACTCTTGCCATCGACGTTAGGGCTGGGCTGGAAGGTGTTGAGGTCAATGCTGGTGATGGAGTTGATGGTGTTGATCGCGGAAAGCGCATCGGCTCCGCCGCGCTTGGCCGCGCGCGCCGGCATGCGGATATCGGAGATATTCGGCGTGAGCTTTACGATCACCGGCGTCCGCGCTTTTTCTTTCACCCAGCCGGTGATCTGCGCGCAGTATTCCGGCACCTGTCCAACGGCTGACCCCATGCCCCGCTCACTCATGCCGTGCGGGCAACCGAAGTTCAGTTCGAGCCCATCGGCTCCGGCATCTTCTGCGCGCTGCACAATGTCATGCCAGGTCTCGCGCTTACTCTCGACCATGAGCGAAGCAATCACCACGTGCTGCGGGTAGCGACGCTTTACCTCGGCCATCTCCTGCAGATTGATCTCGATGGAGCGGTCGGAGATAAGCTCGATGTTATTGAAGCCCATCATGCGGCGGCCTTCCCAGTCGATGGACGAATAGCGGGAGCTGACATTGGTGATCGGTTCACCGATCGTCTTCCATACAGCGCCGCCCCAGCCTGCATCGAAGGCGCGCATGATCTGCTCTCCGCAATTGGTCGGCGGAGCGGATGCGAGCCAGAAGGGATTGGGGCACTGGATGCCGCAGAATGTCGTTGCCAGCGTTGGTTTAGGCATGTTTGACTCCCAGCCACGCGGCAATGCCGATGCCTGCGCGTTTTCCATCGGCTACTGCATCGACCACTTCGCGGCCGCCATTGGTGCAGTCTCCGCCGGAGAAGTATTTCGGGTATGAGGTTTGGCCCGTAGCCCGATCGACCACGATACGTCCGCGTTGCAGTTGGATCTTTTCTGAAAGGCTGGTCTGGTTTGCTTGCCCGATGGCCAGCACGACCAGATCTGCCGGGAGAGCAAATTCTGAGCCGGGTTCGGGGACGATCGATCCATCCGCAGTAGCTGCCAGTGTGATCAGCTCGAGAGCCTCCACAGCGTCCCCGCCCAGGATGCGCGTGGGCTGCACATGCCACAGGAACTTTACCCCCTCCAGGCGCGCGTGCTCGTATTCAAAGGCGAATGCGGACATCTGTTCCGGGCCGCGGCGGTAGACGATGTGCACATCGCTTGACCCCAACCGGGCCGCGGCAACGGCGGCATCGATGGCAGTGTTGCCGGCGCCGACCACCACCACACGCGGCGGCGTCGCGGTGCAGGTTCCTGATTTGTACCCTGCGATCAGGTCGAGCGCGCTGGTCACGCCGGGCAGGTCTTCGCCAGGGACACCAAGCTTGTGGATGGCGCCCAGCCCTATGCCCAGGAAGACGGCATCGTGATTCCGTTCGAGTTCAGCCAACCCCTGTGCGTCGATGAGGGTGTGGAAGTGAAATTCAACGCCAAGCTGCGACAGCATCTCGATTTCGCGCAGGCTTTCGACCAGTGGCAGCTTGTACTCGGCGACGCCATAGGTATTCAGGCCCCCGGGCAAAGGGTGCGCGTCATACAAGACGGCCCGGATACCGCGCCGGCGCAATTCAGCCGCGCATGCAAGCGATGCCGGCCCAGCGCCGACCAGCGCTACCGAGCGGCCGGTGTCTGCTGCCGGGGTAAAGGGAAGCGGGGCGCCACTCGCGTGCAGCGAGTCCATGGCAAAACGTTGCAGCCGCGCGATTTGAATCGGCTGCTTGTTGTAGCGGTGCATTACGCACGCGCCTTCGCACAACACATCGACCGGGCACGCACGGGCGCAGCTGGCGCCAAGGATGTTGGCGTCCAGGATGGTGCGGGCCGACCCAGCCAGGTTGCCGCTGGCGATCTTTTTGATAAACCGCGGGACATCAATGTGCGTAGGGCAAGCCGCGGTGCACGGAGCATCGAAGCAGTAGAGGCACCGGTTGGATTCGGGGATTGCGGCCTGCCGGTCCAATGGGGGATGAAGATCACCGAAGCGCGCAGAGGTTTCCGGATGCACCGGTGCCTGCTGGACAAAAGAAGTCTGGCCACTCATTCGGGCGATACCCTCTCCCTGCGTGTCGTTAGTGGGGAAACCACCATTATGCACTACGCCATTAGCCTATCGTTTATCTTCCGGTGTAGTTCGCGGCCGGAAAGGTCCGAAGAGCATCTGCCAACAAGCATCGCCGAGGTCCTTCGACTCCGCGCCATAAAGTCCTCTGTTTGCGATAGATCTGCGATGCGCTGCGCTCAGGATGACGGCTTTATGGGGGCATCATAAGCCACACTTTTCTCATACTCCGTGGGATACAGAAACATTTGGTTGGACGCCGAGCAATCGGCGATGCGCGTTGATGGGCTAAGACGCCGCTGTAGGCGCAGACTACCTCTTTATTTCTTCTAAAATTCGATAAAATTTGGCCTTTTTTCGACTTCAGCGACGCCGGCGAAAGGGACCTCTGTTTATGGAAAAGGGCTGCCTGGATGAGCTGGTGGGGTCCAGGAGGGCATGGAAGCCGCGGTCTTCCGCGAGGGGAACCCGGTTCATTGGTGGCGGAATGATGGGATCGGGAAGGCTGGGCTGGTTGGGGTCAGAGTTCGGTTCTGGGGGTGCGTCGTTCGCCGGCTCGGGGGCCAGACTGGGATCGGCGGCGGCAACGGCATCGCCTGGCTCCTCGCCTGCGGCTTGGCGCTGCCGTTCGCGGAGCCACGGAGGTTGGTAGATATCTACCTCGACGAGCGGAGTCGTGGGTTGCTTCCCGGATGAGGAGAGGCGACGGTCCGGGATCAGGCCTTCAATGGCCACGATCATGGAGAGAGCCTTGATCTGGCCGGCGATGATGCCACGGGTTACATCGTGGCTGAGGGTGGCCAGTTCCCAGAGCCGGTCCAGTACCTGGTCGCGACGAATGTTCAGCTTGCGCAGCCCTTCCACTTCCTGGTCCACCAGCTTTTCCTTGACGGCGGCGCTGTGCTCAGCCATGAAGGCGCGGACGCGGGGCTTGGCTTTGGTGTAAGCGGCGGTGTCGGGGTTGAAACCGACGGCTTCTGCGGCCTGGCGGTCAGTCATGCGTCCGGAAAGGATCAGGAGAGCATAGGCCATTTCCTGATCGGTGATGGGGTCATTGACAGTATTTTTGGGCATAGGTAGTCTCGCTCCTCGGTTGGTTGGAGATTGTGGGGTTGGTTTTGAGACAGGGATAGGGTGTGGCACCGGATAGCGGTAAGGCTATCCTTCGCTCACGCAAAAGACCGAAACTACCGGCAACTGCCGGCCAGGCGGCGCCGCGTGAGAGGCCGTCGCTTGCCGATATCGTCTACCTTAAGTAATAGAGAGTTTCCGTGTTTGCAGTAAGTGGCGCGGTGTTCTTTTTTGCACGGGAGTACAGGCCCAAAGGTTACTTAGGGCGTACCTCAGCTCTTGGGTCAGCGAAAGCTCTTGGGCTAACTTCAGCCGTCTCTGCGGGACTGAGTGTGGAGATCGTTTTTCTTGCCAGCCGATCAAAGGCCTCTACCGCCAGCTCCAGATGCTCCACCTTGGTATTTTCTGCCGGGTTGTGGCTGAGGCCGGCGAGTGATTGGGTAAACATCATCACCACCGGGATTCCGGCCCGCGCCACCTCGGCGGCATCGTGCAGCGGTCCTGACGGGAGCCGGTGAGACGTACCTGCAGTCTCTCGAACCGCCTGATCGCACAGCTCGATCAAACCCGGATCGAAGGGGATCGGTTCGATACTCCAGATCCTCGACCATTCCACCGTGCAGCCTTCTTCTGCGGCGAACCGCCGGCTCGCTTCCTGGGCCTCGGCCAACATCGACGCTAATACCCCCGCGTCCAGATCGCGCATGTCCAGGGTGGTCTCGCAGCGGCCGACAACCGCGGTCACGATGCCCGGAAACGTCTTAACGCTGCCCATGGTCGCGACCGCGTCAGGGTGTTTGCGGGCAATGGGTCGAATTTCGAGCGCGAGCTTAGCCGCGGCGGCGAGCGCATCGCGGCGAACCGCCATCGGGGTTGATCCGGAATGCGCCTCCTGTCCGTGGAAAGTAATCGCGTGGCGCTCCACTCCTTTGGTTCCCAGAACCACGCCCAGAGGCAGCTTCATGCCTTCCAGAACTGGTCCCTGCTCAATATGCAGCTCCAGATATGCCGCGGCGTGAGCCCGCTCCACGCTGGCTTCTCCAATGCGCTCAACATCGACGTGGCACTGGCGCAACGCATCTTCCAGGCGAATGCCGTCACGGTCGGTTCGGCCCCGGTCGGCCTGTATGCTGTGGGTTCCTGCAAACGCGGAGGAGCCGAAGAGGCTGCGGCCAAAACGTGCTCCCTCCTCGTCGGCCCAGTCCACCAGGCGAATGGTGACCGGCGGTTTGCCCTGGTAATCCTCTGCCAGACTGCGCAGCACCTCGAAACTGGCGAGGACCCCGAGACACCCATCCAGCCAGCCCCCGTTGGGAACGGAGTCCAGATGACTCCCAAGGATCAGCGTGCGATCGGAGTCGCCGCGAAGCGTCGTCCAGGAGTTTCCCGCGGCATCCAGGTGGTGCTCGACCGGCAACTGCGCCACCTTGCTCTGAAACCAGGCGCGCGCCTTGAGCCACGTCTCGCTCCAGGCGATGCGTTGCGCGCCGTGATCGTCGGCGGTAAGTGCGCGAAGCTGCTCCAGTTCGGAAACGGTTCTGTGTGGGTCGAGTGGCATCCGGATTTCTAGAATAGCGCAGGAGATACCATGGGGGCATGCAGCTTCCCGTAAACCCACCGGTCCTGCCCATGCTGGCCAAGCGAGTGGGCGAACTACCCGCAGGGGACACGTGGCTCTTTGAACCGAAGTGGGATGGCTTTCGAGCCCTGGTCTTCCGCGATGGAGACGACATCTTGATCCAGAGCCGAGACCAGAAATCGCTCAACCGCTATTTCCCCGAGTTGATCGAGACGTTACGCGCGCGATTGCCGCAACGATGCGTGCTTGACGGCGAAATCGTGATCGCGACCGAACGTGGTCTGGACTTTGATTTACTGCAGCTCCGCATTCATCCCGCCGCATCCCGAGTAAAGATGTTGTCACAGCAAACGCCGTCGTCGATCGTGTTCTTCGACCTGCTCAGCGAGGGCGACCGCGATTTGTGTGGCGAACCCTTTCAAGCGCGGCGAAAGGACTTGGAACGCATTCTGGGCGCAGCGGCACCGCCGATCCACATCACCCCCGCAACCAACCAGGCGACTGTTGCCTCGGATTGGTTTCGCCGCTTCGAGGGCGCCGGACTCGATGGTGTCATCGCCAAGCAGATGGATGGAACCTACGAGCCCGATAAGCGAGTGATGCTGAAAATAAAGCACGAGCGTGATTGTGACTGCGTCGTTGCCGGATTCCGCTGGCACAAGACCGGAGAGGGCAACGTCGGCTCGCTGCTGCTTGGCTTGTTCGATGATGCTGGATCACTGCACCACGTCGGTGTGTGCGCAAGCTTTACCCAGGTCAAGCGTCGAGAGCTGGCAGAATTCCTCTTGCCCTACCGGCGGGATGCATTGGCCAATCACCCTTGGGGAGGTTGGGCAGCACCGGACATGGATGGACAGCGCATGCCCGGCGGTCAGAGCCGCTGGAGTCAGGGCAAAGACCTCTCCTGGGAACCGCTGCGCCCCGAGCTGGTGGTGGAAGTGGCATACGAGCACATGCAGGGCAGCCGATTTCGCCACATGGCCCAATTCCGCAGATGGCGCACCGACAAGCAACCGAAGGACTGTACCTACGCCCAGCTAGAAGTCGTCCCCCCACAAGAGCTGGCGGAAATTTTCGCCAGCGGCCGCTGACGAATCCCAAGGGAATCCGACCGGGGGCGAATGAGTGACTTGGCCTGCTACCGCCAATCGAGGTGGCCAAGTCCGAATCCCAGCTCGTGTTGACATCCGACCCGAGTAGTGCAATGCTTGGGTCGGATGACTGCCCACAAGATACACCGACGATCGCGTCGCCCTGCTGCAGGGGACGCTCGACATCCTCATTCTCAAGACCCTTGTGCAGGGGCCGTGTCATGGGCAAGGCGTGGCTCGGTCGATCCAACGCCAGTCGGAGGAGGTCTTTTTCGTCGATCACGGCTCACTTTACCTTGCGCTGCAACGGCTAGAAGACAAAAAGTGGATTAGCGCGAAGTGGGGCGTGAGCGAGAACAACCGCAAGGCGCGGTTTTATTCTCTGACAGCAAAAGGCCGAGACCAGCTCGTGGAAAAGATCAGCGAATGGCAGCGTCTGACTCGGGCGATGGAATTGATTCTGAGCGGCAACGCCGGACCGAGCGGCGAAGAGGTGTAGACATGTTCAAACGCAAGCGAAGCGTCGACGATTTTGCTGAGGAAATCAAAGCGCATCTCGAACTCGAAGCGAATGAGCTCGAGCGCGAAGGCCTGAGTGAAGAGGAGGCGCGACGGCGAGCGAAGGTCGAGTTCGGCAACCCGCAGGCAGCGCAGGAGCGCTTCTATCTCAGGAGCCGCGTCGAATGGATCGACAATCTGGTTCGCGATTTCCGATTCGCATTTCGCCAGCTGCTAAAGAATCCAGGCTTTTCTTCCGCGGCGATCGCAGTGTTGGCGCTTGGCATCGGCACATGCGTAGCGGTCTTTGCTTTTGTCGATGCCGCGCTGATCAAGCCCCTGCCCTATGCGGACCCGCAACGGCTGGTGCACGTAACGGAGAGCGAGGCGGCGTTTCAGAAGGTGAACCTTTCTTACCTGGATTATGTGGACTGGAAGAGGTTAAACACCGTTCTCAATTCGATGGATATCTTCACCGGATGGGATGCGTTGTTGAGCACGCCCACGGGTACCGAGCCCGTGCCGGCAGAGCGAGTCAGCGCAGGATTCTTTCACACTCTGGGCGTTGAGCCCATACTGGGCCGTGACTTTCATCCGGGTGAGGACTCGCTGTCCGGGCCAAACGTAGGCGTGATCAGTTACGGATTTTGGCAACGCCAATTTGGCGGCAGCAAAGACGTAATCGGGCAAACGGTGAAGCTGAGCGGCGTTCTCCACACAGTGATCGGTGTGCTGCCCAAAAACTTCGAATTTGCGCTCGGCAACAGCCCGGAGATATGGGCGGCGATGAAGCCCGATAGCGACTGCGAAAAACACCGCGACTGCCACAACCTCTATGCAGTGGGCCGTCTGAAACACGGGGTTTCGGTGAAGACGGCATTGGCAAACATGCAGTCGATTGCGCGGCAGTTGGAGAACCAATATCCAGACACCAATCGCGACCGGGGGGCCAGCGTAATGCTCCTGTCGGAGATGGTCGTAGGAGAGATCCGTCCCATTTTGCTTCTGCTGCTGAGCGGCGCCGGCCTGTTGTTGTTGATTGCGTGCGTCAACGTTTCAAGCCTGCTGGTGCGCTCAGAAAGCCGCAAGCGCGAAATGGCGGTGCGCGGCGCGCTGGGTGCATCGCGTGGCCGCCTCGCCTGCCAGTTCGTAACCGAAGACATGGTGCTTGTCGGCGGGGGCGTATTCGCCGGCCTGGCCTTCGCCGTTGGCGCCATGCAGATTCTAAGCCGCCTGATCTCGAAGGAGATGCTTGCCAAAATGCCTTTTTTCCAAGGTCTGGGGGCGAATCTCCACGTGCTGATGTTCGCGGCGGCTTTGGCGCTGCTCGCCGCGGCATTGTTCTCGATCACGCCGATCCTGCAGATGTTGTCTTATGACATACGCGACGGATTGACCGATGGAGGCCGCGGCTCGGCGGGAACCTTGTGGCGCAGGATCGGAGGACGCCTGGTCGTGATCGAACTCGCCACCACAATGGTGCTACTCACCGGAGCAGGTCTGCTCGGCAAGAGCCTCTACCGGCTCTTGCATGTAGACATCGGATTTCAAGTCGACCACCTTGCCACGCTACACGTCCGGCTGCCGGACACGCAGTTCCCCAGGGACTCGGAGAAGGTCGCCTTTACCCGCAGATTGTTGGATCGGGTCGAGAGCTTGCCCGGGGTGCGGGCCGCAGGCGTTACCAGCGTGTTGCCGGCAAGTTGCGACTGCAACTCCGACTGGGTACGAATTGCCGGCAGACCATTTAACGGCAATCACATTACGGTCAACGAGCGCGATGTGAGCGCAGGGTTTTTCAGTACCCTTCGTACGAAGCTGCTTGCAGGCCGCTACTTTACTGACGCAGACGACGCATCCAAGCCCAGGGTGGTGGTCATCAACCACGCCTTTGCACGAAAGTATTTTCCCGGCGAAGACCCTGTCGGCAAACAGATTGGCGACCCCACCCTGAGTCCACCGTCGATGAAGCAAATCGTCGGCGTGGTGGAGGATTTCAAGGAGGAGGCCCTCGACCACGAGCAACAGCCGGCGGTGTACTACCCCTTTAACCAGAATGCGTCTTCAGGATATATCCTGATCGTCCGCACTTCTCAAGAGGAGCACACCATCCTGCCTGCGCTGACGGCTGCGATCCATAAACTCAACATGGATGTGGGAGTCGAACAAGGGTCGACGATGAGCGACCAGATCAATGATTCGCAGACCGCCTATTTTCATCGCTCAACGGCTTATCTGGTCGAAGGCTTCGCGGCCTTGGCGTTGGTTCTAAGCGCAGTTGGTCTTTATGGAGTGATTGCTTACTCGGTAAGCCAGCGAACGCGAGAGATCGGCGTGCGGATGGCGCTCGGCGCGCAGCGTTGGTCAGTTCATCGGATGGTGCTGCGAGAGGCAGCTTGGCTGACCGGGGCAGGAATTGCAATTGGAGTGGTTTGCTCCCTGGCCTTCGGCGAACTCTTGCGAGGGCTGCTCTTCGGAGTGCGAGCGTGGGATCTTCCAACTCTTGCGACAGTGGCCATCGTGCTTGGACTGCTGGCGCTCTCTGCTAGTTATATCCCCGCGCATCGCGCCGCATCGGTGAATCCAGTGGCCGCACTCCGTGCCGAGTGAGCCAGTGGCGGCGGTTGGCTAGACTTCAGCTGTGGTCAAGTCGCCAAGTCCCTCATTCAAAATTAGTGTATTCGCACATGGACTGTAGTCGAATTTTCGGACATGTGGCTTCATTCGATTCAGGCACCCGTCCTGTTCCTCACTGATCGATCTGATCCGCGGTTCTTCGGCTGCGGCCTTTTTTCCCGGCCCGCCATTCGCGCGTGGGATCATCGTCCGGGTCGGGAGTCTCCTGCGCCGGCCTTTGCTCTTCCGGAACATGGCGCAGGTTGACCCGGATACGGGTCCACGTCGAGGAGGTACCGCGCATGGAATCAACCAGCACATCATCCACGGCCAGAAGCGCGGCTACCTCGGGGTATTTGCCCTTCCATCTCTCCAGGCCGGCCACCGCAGCCTCTTTGCTGGGAGAATTCGCAACCACGATCAAAGGCATCTTCGTCCGCGGCGGAGCCTTCTTCGCGGCCGACTTGGCCCGCGAAGGAGCCACGCGTGGCGCCTCCCCTTCCATCTTGCGAAAGTGCGGCGGCCATGGAGCATCGCCCAATCCCGCGGACTCATCCTTAGCCGCCATCTCCAGCAACGGCTCGAGCGACCCCGCTGTGGAATCCATACCCGCATGCGGGTCGCCTATTTCCGCGAACCGGCTCGGCATGCTGAGCACAGTAAAATCCGCCGGCTCGCAATCGGGCACCTCGTGCCAATGAAGAGGTGCGGACACGCGCGCATCGGGCAGCGGCCGCACGGAATACGCGGAGCAGGTCGTCCGATCCTTGGCGTTCTGGTTGTAGTCCAGGAACACCCCGTGACGTTCCTCTTTCCACCATTTCGAACTGGCCAAGCGCAGGAACACGCCGCTCCACCGCACGCGACAACGCCAGCGCCGCGCGGCGCACTTCGCTAAAACTCCAGCGCGGTTCGATGCGCACATTCACATGCATCCCGCGGGAGCCGCTGGTCTTGGGCCAACCGCGAAGGCCCAGCTCCTCAAGCAGCCCCTTCACCTCGAGCGCGACCTGGCGCACATCTGTCCAGCCCACGCCGGGGCCAGGATCAAGATCCACCCGCAACTCATCAGGATGATCCAGATCGGCAGAGCGAACCGGATGCGGATGTAACTCCAGGCAGCCCAGGTTGACGATCCAGGCCAGTCCAGCCGCATTGTCGACCACGATCTCTTCCGCCGTGCGGCCAGAAGGGAAGGACAGCGTAACCGTCCGCATCCACGAAGGCCGATCACCGGGAGCGCGCTTCTGATAAAACGCTTCCGCCTCCGCGCCGTTTACGAATCGCTTGAGAACGATCGGGCGATCCCGGATTCCTGCAAGAGCACCCGGCGCAACCGACAAGTAGTAGCGCACCAGGTCGATCTTCGACAGCTTCGTCTGCCGGGAAAAATAAGGCTTGTCCGGGTGGGTTACGCGGACCTCTTGCCCCTCGATCGAGAGCACCTCAGCTTCGTCTTTGCTCACGCAAACAGCCTATCCTTTTGGCCGCGTTCTCACCAGATCTTCACCCGATCCGGCGGGGCGAGATACAGTGCCCTGCCCGGGCTTGACATCGAATGCCTGGTACCACGCGTCCACGTTGCGTACCGTGTCTGCGCGATACTCGGCCGGGGCGTGCGAGTCGTTCAAGACCTGTTCGCGTAGTGCTGCGGGGCGCGTCTTCGATGCATAATTCTGCCCGAAAGCGATGAAGAATTGCTGGTCGCCGGTAAACCCATGGACGACGGGAGCGTTTTGCCCCTTGAGCGAAGATCGGTAACCGTCGTAGGCCGCGGAAATGCCCGCAATATCGGCGATGTCCTCCGCCAGCGTCTGTTTGCCGTTTACCGAAAGGTCCGGAAATGGTTTGTAAGTGTCGTACTGAGCGGCCAGTTTGGCCGTCGAGGCGCGAAAGTGGGCGAAGTCCGAAGCGGTCCACCAATTGCGCATGCGGCCCTGCGCGTCGAACGCGCTGCCCTCGCTATCGAAAGTGTGGCTGATCTCATGCCCAATCACCGAGCCGATGGCTCCGTAATTGGCAGCATTCGGCGCCGCGGAATCGAAAAACGGAGGCTGCAAAATCGCGGCGGGGAAGTTAAGCGCATTCTGCAACGGCAGGTTCACCGCATTCACCGTTTGCGGGGTCATCGACCATTCCTTGCGATTCACCGGCTTACCGATGCGCGCCACGTTGAAGTGGTAGTAGAAGAGGCGGCCGCGGCGAAGGTTGCCGGCGATGTCATCTGGCTTGACCTCGTAGCCGGAATAATCACGCCAGCTTTCCGGGTAACCGATGCCCACATACAGAGCGTTGAGCTTGGCGATGGCCTCTGTCTTGGTTGCCGGCGCCATCCACGACAACGTGCGCAGCCGCTCGCGATAATCGGCAATGATGTTGGCTACTAAAGCTTCCGCGTCCGCCTTGTCCTTCGCAGGAAAATACCGTTGCGCGTAAATCTTGCCCACAGCGTCGCCCAACTCACCGTTGACCACCGCCACGCCACGTTGCCACCGAGGGCGCTGCTGGAGCGCGCCGGAAAGCACCGGACCCTCAAAGGCGAAGTCCTCGTCAGCGAACGCCTTGGGCAAGACCTCCGCATAGGTTTCGATCAGATGGTAAGCCAGCCAGTCTTTCCAGGCATCGAGCGAAGTGGAGTTGACCAGGGCCGCTTCGCCCGTAAACGCGCTGGGCTGCCAGACGATAAACCCTGGTTGCTGGCTCAGACCCGCGCCGCGAAAGATATTCGTCCCAGTTAAGCCCCGGGGCCTTTGATGGGAAAATCGCTCCGCTTCCAGGGATTGTTCGCCTTTGCCATTTCCTGGTTCTCCGCCAGGCTCAGATGTGTCTGTGCAATGGCATGTTCGAGGGCAAAGATGCGCCCTGCACGAGCGTCCACATCGGTGAAGCCGGCGAGCTTCAGCATGGCTGCAATGTGGGCCTGGTACTTGGTCCGTATCTTGCGCATGCTGTCGGTGTCGGAGAGATAGTAGTCGCGATTGGGTAGTTCAAGCCCACCCTGCAGCAGGTAGGGAGCGTAGTGCGCCGAATCGGAAAAACCCGGCGCGACCCACAATCCAAATAAATTGTCAGTATGAAAATTGGTGTTGTTGAGCGCGTCCACATCGGCCCGCAGAGTTTCACCCAGGGCGTGCGCCAGTTGGGTTTTGTCGTGAATCTCCGCCAGCGCTTTCAGAGACGGCTCAATGGGCGTGAGGCCACGGGACTCGATCCCGGCCTCATCCATGTACGAGTGATACAGGTCGGCGATTTTCCGTGTATCCGAGCCTGCTGGCGCGTTGGCTTTGCCCGCATCTTCAATCAGGGTGCGAGTGCGTTCGTTGCTCAGATCGCTTAACTTGCTGAAGACGCCGATGCGGCTGCGATCCGGAGGGATGACGGTCCGCTGCAGCCAGCCGCCATTGGCGTAAAGGTAGAAATTGTCGCCCGGTTTGATCGAGGGGTCCATATTGGCAATGGAAATCCCATGAGTTGCCGGCTGTTTGGCCGGTTGCGCAAGAGCGAGAAACGCGAGAGCAAAAGCTCCCAGGGCGACGCGAACGCGAAGAGAGGGAAAGAGCACGATAGAGGGCCTCGCCAATTAGACGAGCGGAATCACTTCGATCGCCGCATCCTTTTTCGTAATTACTTCCACAGAATTGCGCAAAGGGCGGCCGAAGCCTTCAAAGTGAATCTCCATCAAGTCTCCATCCTTAAGCTCGATCCCCTGTCCAAAGCTCAGACGAATGAGCGCCAAGGAAATGAATATGTACGTCGCCGGGGCGCCGGTGCAGCTCGAATTTGAAGTGGTGATGTTCCAGGTTGCGCAGGCTGTGGGACATTTCTTCTTCGCCGCTCGCGATGGATTGCGACCAGAACTCCCGGCCGCTGCGGGTAATGGTTACCGTACCGGGCACGGTTCGAAAATCGGGATCGATCACAAGTTCCGGTCCGATGGAACAGGTCCGCAACTTCGATCCCGCCAGGTTGAGGTAGTTCTTCTTTTCGAAGCGATGATCAGAAAATTCGTTGCCTTGGGCCATGCCCACTCGATAGGGCCGTCCGTCAGGACCAATCACATACACCACCGCGATCTCTGCTTCCTCGCCACCGTCCTCCGCGTAGGCGGGAACGAGCAGGGGCTCGCCCGGCGCTTGCACCACCGAGCCATAACCTTTGTGGAACCACTCCGGGGCAATCCCGATCTCGCCGTCACCCGGGCGGCCGCCTTCCACGCCCCAGCGAAACATCTTCATGCTGTCGGTGAGTTCCTGCTCCTTGGCCATGTGCATGGAAGCCCGGTCGCGGGCGCTACCCAGATGAGTCAGCCCCGTGCCC
Organism: uncultured Acidobacteriaceae bacterium; assembly: GCA_963745725.1. Taxonomy (GTDB): domain Bacteria; phylum Acidobacteriota; class Terriglobia; order Terriglobales; family Acidobacteriaceae; genus PALSA-350. Next base: position 305,464 of record CAVUYJ010000007.1, on the reverse strand, counting down.
GACACCAGGCAGCGGGCCATCTCCTGCGGGTGATCGATGGGTGCGAGAAGCTTCCATTGGGCGCGTCCTTCGTAGACCTGGTCATAGTCGGCGGACTCATCCGTGAGATGGTCATTGGCCACGCTGGTCAATTTGCCGCCGTTTGCGATCGCGGCCTGGGCCAACGCATACATGGAGTCGAACTTGCGTAACAATCGCAGCTTCGGTTCTTCCACCACCGCGACGCGGCGCACTGCGCCGGCTTTTAATTGCACCAATCGCATGGATCCTCAGCGGATAAATTTCATCCGTTCTGCATCGGTCGGTAAGGGGCAAACTTCATATCGGCCGGTCAACCGATATCGATTGCGGGCGAAACATCCGTAGGCCGTATTGCGGAGAAACGTGGGCACTGCGCGCAACAAATATCCCAACACTCGCCAGCGTCCGCCCAGGAGCAGCAGCATGTTCACCGTTACGTTGGACTTCGTCAACAGCCTTTCGCGCTCCGTGCCGGCATCCAGCACCAGGTAGACCGTGTTGCTTTTTAGCACCGCCTCCCGGTTAATGCCATGCCGGCCGAGAATGACTGCGGTCAGTTCGGATTGCAGGGGTGTGAACCGAAAGCGATCGGCATGATCATGTCGCGTGACCCATTGCACGGCGCGATTGCACAGCCCACACAGCCCGTCGAAGACCATCAACGCGCGACCGCCGACTTGTTCGCTCAACCCGATTTCGCTTGCCGTTGCGCCTTGGCTCATAGGAGGCCCGCACCATCTTACCTTGTCCCATGCGTCTGCCAATCCCCGTAAGTGACGGTAATCTCTGCGATTACCTTTGTCATCGACCGAAAGGATGAGGGGAATACGGTACCTTGGAAACGATCGGAGTTTTTCCCATGAAACTAGCTGTTGTTACCGGGGCGGCCCAGGGGATCGGCCGCCGCACTGCTGAGACTCTTGCCGGAGCCGGTTATTCCCTGGCTCTCCTGGACCTGCAATCGTGTGCTTCCACCCTGGCTGCGGTCCGAGCAACCGGCTGCGAAGCCGCGGATTTTCCCGGCGACCTTTCTGACGAATCCGTGGTCGAAGCCGCGGCTGAAGCGATCCGCACGCGATGGAACAGGGTCGATGTGCTGGTAAACAATGCCGGTATCAGCTCGATCGCCCCCGCGGAGACGATCGAAGCGCGGACCTTCCGCCGGGTGCTTGAAGTCAATCTGGTCGCGCCCTTTTTGCTCGCTCGCGCCTTCGGCAAGATGATGCTGCGGGAGCGGTCCGGCAGCATCGTGAATGTGGCGTCGATTGCCGGGCTCGCCGGCATAGCCGACCGCGCCGCCTACAACGCATCCAAGCACGGGCTCATCGGCCTTACGCGAACCTTAGCTGCGGAGTGGGGAGGGCGCGGCGTGCGTTGCAACGCCGTTTGTCCTGGCTGGGTCAAGACCGAAATGGATGCGGCCGATCAAGCAAACGGCACCTACTCCGATGAGGACATCATGGGTGTAAACCCGATGGGCCGTTTCGCCTCACCAGACGACATCGCAAAGGCGATCCTGTTCCTGGCCGATCCCGCGCAAAGCGGTTTCGTAAATGGCCACGCCCTGGTCGTCGATGGCGGCTGGACCACCGACGCCAGCTGGCAAAGCCTGAGGCTCAGCCACCGCTAATGACAAGACTCCATCTAAGGTGACGAAAAGGGCGCCTCGGGCTATCAACCACTCTCTATGCAACCGTTGCCCTTTCCTTTGTCATCCCGAGCGAAGCCGAGGGATCTGCAGTTCCTCGGACTTCTCGTGGAAACGAGGAATCTCGCCCTGCCACAGAATTGTCATCCCGACCGAAGCGTAGCGGAGTGGAGGGACCTGCGGTTCTCACTCCACCAGCCGCAGCACTCGCTCCACCTGCTCCCTTAGCTGCGCCACTTCCTGTCGCAGCGCGGCGACCTCCGCTTCCAGGTGGGACGAGCCTCGTCCTGGCAGCGCTGTCTCCACAGGAGCGGCCTCGACAACCTCACCCGAAAGCAGATGAGCATACCGCGCCTCCTTGGTGCCAGGCTGGCGCGGCAGGACCATTACCAGAGGAGGTTCGCGCTGCAGCAGCCGCTGCAGTGTCGACTGCACATCGCTCAGCTCCTCAAAGCGATGCATGCGTTCCGTCCTTCCCCGCAGCTCCCCGGGTGTTTGCGGTCCGCGCAGTAACAAAACACACATCACCGCGATCTCGCCGCGCGTGAAGTTGAACACCTCCTGCATATGGTGCTCATACTTGGCCACGCGACTTTCCGTGCCCCGCGCCGCGCCGGCGAGCCCGTCGTCTTCCAGTCTGTGCAGTGCCTGCCGGATCTCATCCTCGTCCAGGTTGGTCACCGGCTCGCGGTTGTTCTTCTGATTGCAGGCATTCGTCAGTGCATTCAACGAAAGTGGGTAATACTCGGGCGTGGTAATTTCCTTTTCCACCAACGATCCGAGCACTCGAGCAGCAACAGAAGAAAGTTCAATCGTCACGGCATCCAGTCTACCTTGATGTAGTAAAGGTCCGTCGCCACGTCAAACTGGTCTTTCCCCAAAGGCGTCTGCATCGTTTGCCACTCGGCCGTAGGCTGAATCTTTTGCCAGTGCTGCTTGCTGCCCACGAGCACAGGCATCGCGAACGCCTTCTCATCCGCTTGCCACCGGTAACGGACGCTTCCTCCCGGACCCCACTGCAATTCCAGAACCGGCAATGCCGCATGCCGCAGATACTCATTAAAGATCGGCGTCAGATTCATCCCGGTCTGCTGGTTGAAATACTGAACAACGTCCTCGGTCATGATGTTCTGATACTTGAACTGTTGGTAGAACCCATGAAGCAGTGCCCACCAGCGCGGGTCGTCATCGATCACGCTGCGCAGTGTATTGAGAAAAAGCGCGCCCTTGAAATACTGATCGATCGGCGGCGTGCTGTTGACGCCCCGTGTGGAAACAATCGGCTCCAGGTTCTTCACCTTCGGCTTCAATCCATTGAGATACGTCAACGCGTCCGCTCGCCCCCAGCGCGATTCCACATAAAGGCTCTCCATGTAGGTCGCAAAGCCTTCATGAATCCACATATCCGACCGGTCGGCAGCCGTGACGCTGTTACCGAACCACTCATGCGCGCTCTCGTGGATGATGATGAAATCGAAGCGAAGGCTTAGCCCCGATCCCGCCCAGTCCCGCCCCAGGTAGCCGTTGGTGAAGTGGTTGCCATACGTCACCGCCGTCTGGTGCTCCATCCCGGAGTACGGCACCTCGATCAACTTGTATCCGTCATTGGGAAACGGATAGTCCCCGAAATAGTGCCCAAAGATTTGCAACATCTCTTTCGCCTGGGTGAACTGTTTTTCCGCCTTCGGCTTGTCTTCGGGCAGCACATAGAAATCGAGGGGAAGGTCGCCCAGGCGATCGGAAAACTGCACATAGTTGCCGATATTCAGAGAGACATCGTAGTTGTTGATAGGGTAATGGACCAGCCAATCCCACCGCGTGTAGCCGTCGCCCAGGTCAGTCTTGCCGACGAATTTTCCATTGGAGACATCGACCAAGCCATTGGGAATCGCAACGCTGATCTCCATCCCTTCCACTTCATCGCGCCACTGGTCTTTGTTGGGCCACCACACGCTGGCGCCTGTCTCCTCGCACGCGGTGTTGATCCAGGGATGTCCGGCGGGGTCTTTCCGGAAAGTGATCGCGCCAAAGCGGCCAGTCTCTACAGGATGGCCGGAGTAGTAGAAGTCAATGCTGTACTCGCGACCCGCTTTCAGGGTCTGGGAAAAGTCGATGAAGACCGCGCCCGAGTCGCGTGTGTACCGAAGTCGAACCCCATCTAAAAGGATCTTGTCGATGTGCAGCGCGGGGTGCAAATCCAACTGGATGCGCCTGCCGTCCTTGAGCATCCGGAAGCGGATCGTGTTTTTTCCCTGGAGAAACTTGTGGTCCGGATCAACACGTATGTCGAGGTGGTAAAACAGCAGATCGTTGTTCGCACGATAAGGCCCGTACGCCCCGCGTAAAAGGTCGGCGCGTGTTGCCCCGTGCATGGAAGCCGCGGTTGCGGCGAATACCAGGAGTAAGGTGAAGCCGCAGAAAGAAAATCGTTTCAAACGCCCCGCCCAGCCAAGTGTAATTTACCGTCCGGACTGCGGCCGGGCAAGACCAGAACAGCGGCCAGACGATAGACTAAGACATGACCCTGCTGCTGACCCAGATGGCCATCGTCCTGTTGATCACGGTGAGCTGCGGCTGGCTTGCGCTGAAAGTTGGCCAGGCGCGTGTGATCGGCGAGATTATCGGCGGCATCCTCATTGGACCGTCGGTCTTCGGGCGCTTTGCCCCTCACCTCTCCGCCTCGCTTTTTCCCATCAGTTCCTTCGGCCCCTTTGAAACGCTCTCCACGGTCGGGCTCGTGCTCTTCCTTTTCCTCATCGGGATGGAACTCGACTACGAGCAGCTTTATCGCCATCGCGTGACGGCGGTCATGGCCAGTGGCATGAGCATCCTGCTGCCGTTCGCCATGGCAGCCCTATTGGCTCATTCCCTGCGCATCCGCTTCGCGCCCCATGGTATCGGCAGTATTCCATTCGTGCTCTTCCTGGGCATTGCCATGAGCATCACCGCTTTTCCGGTGTTGGCTCGCATTCTCGAAGAGCGCAATCTGCAGGGAACCGCGCTGGGCACGACCGCCATTCTCTGCGCGGCCGTCGATGACGTGGTGGCGTGGAGCCTCCTTGCCTTCGCCCTGGCATTCATCGGCGGAGAGGACGCCCCCACGTCGATGCTGTTCCGCCTCAGCGGCCTGGTTGTCTACCTGGGGCTCATGTTGGGCGTCATTCGCCCCCTGGCGGCCTACCTGGTAAAGCGGCATAAGAAGCCGGAGTTGACGCTCGAGTTACTAGGCGTAGTGGTCGCAGGAGCGCTGCTTTCTGCAGCGGCTACAGACAAAATCGGCGTTCACCCCCTGTTCGGGGCCTTTCTTGCCGGAGTATGTTTCCCCCGCGTGCCTCACTGGCAGCTCGCCCTGCGGGAACGCCTCGACATGCTCGTTTCGGTGCTTTTGCTGCCGCTCTTCTTTGCCCTGACCGGCATGCGGACCCGCCTGGATCTGCTCAACGACACCGCCATGTGGCTTTGGGCCGCGTTGGTGCTGTTGGCGGCTGTTTTTGGCAAGATGGGCGGCGCCGCCCTCGCGGCTCGCTGGACCGGACAATCCTGGAGAGACGCGGTTGCCCTGGGAGCTCTGCTCAACACCCGAGGTCTGGTGGAGCTGGTCGTGCTCAACATTGCCTACACCGTCGGCGCCTTTACCCCGACGCTGTTCACCATGCTGGTGGTGATGGCGCTCGTCACGACCATGCTGACGACGCCGATCCTTACCTTGCTCGGCATCCGCGGCACGGCGAAAAAGCAGCCGGGTTCGGTGCCGGTTTCTGTAAGTTAGCCAGACACACGAAAGCGCTGGCCCAGATGATCCAGGCCAGCGCTCGACTGGATCCTAAAGCCGCTGGCCGGTTGCGGCCGGTGCAATCCCGGCCTGCGAGGCCGCCAGGGCGCCAATAATCGGTAATTGAAAAGTCTTGCCCTGATAAGCGGAGTACATCAGGTAGACCCAGATGCAGAATCCGCCCACCGTCACCAGCAAGTTGATGGGCAGCTGGATGATGAAGAACAAGCCGTGCGAGACGGCGCCCAGCACTAGCCCAACAATCATCCACACGATCCAGAAAGCGATCCACGCAAGATTGAAGAAGATCGACTGGAACGCGTGAAAGCGAACAAATCGATCGGTTTTGAAAGGATCAATCACCAAAAACAGGATTCCCGTAATGGCGCCCACCAGGTAGGCCAGCGCGCCGGCGACATTGGGGGTAAGACCGGCTCCAGCCGCGGGCATCGGGGCGGGCATGGCGCTCGGCATAGGGCCAGGAATAGGGCCAGGAATAGGGCCAGGGCCGGGCATGGCTCCAGGTGCTGAACTGGATGCAGCCACCCCCTGGCTAGCTCCACATGCTGTGCAGTTCGGACTCCCGTCGGGCAAGCTGCTTCCGCAGGTTTGGCAAAAGCTCATCGTATTCTCTCCTTGACACTTCTATGGCAGGGGGCTGGCAACAACGTTCTCTTGCCATGGGCAAGCAGTGTACACATATGGCGCCGTCACTGTCTCGCTTTTTGTGCAATTTCGTCGCCGGTAACTCACCAGTCAACCTGGTTACTTCTAAGCGCTCTGATTCAAATACCCAGGACGCGGCAGAAGCCTTTTCAGGCCGAACCCCGGATTTCCTGTGGAGCTAGGTGACGTCGCGTGCTCCATGCGGTTTTCCTCGAAGAAAACCGCACACGCTGCTTCCTCTAGTGCCATGTGCAGGAAATCCGGGAAGCACGATAGCATGCGTCTTGGATGACCTGTTTAGATCGGATGATTGTCGCGCAACTCAGTCCAGCCGTCCAAGCCTTTTTCGCTCGGCTCGTAATCCTGCAGATACTGCTGCCTTTACTCGCAGGGTTTGCTTTTGCCCAGCCACTCGAGGCCCAGCAGCCACCCAGCCCAAACGCCGGCTGGAAGGGAGAACTCCACAACGCCGCCGGCAAACCACTTAGCGGCGCACAGATCGAACTGACGGCAGCTGGCAACGCGGCGACGGCTACGACCCAGCCGGACGGCAGCTTCTCCTTCCACCAGCTCCAGCCTCTTCATTACAAACTCTTTGTGACGGTGGATGGCCACCGCATCGCCTCCCCCCAATCCATCGATCTAAGCATCGCGCAGGCGGACGCGTTGCTCACCCTAACCGCCAAGGGTGAGATCGCATGGCAGCCGCTAGCCAGCCAACAGGAAACCACCGGCGGCGTTGATCTCTCCAGCAAGTCCGTCAGCCAGCTTCCCCTGAATAAGCGTGACTTCAGCCAGTTGTTGCTGCTGGCTGCCGGTACCATGACCGACGCGAATGGGGCCACTAACTTCACCCAGCAATTTGCCATCAATGGCCAGCGCGGCGTCGAAGCCACTTTTGCCATGGACGGGGCCGACATCAGCGATCCCGAGATGGGCGGCTCCACATTCAGCAACTTCAATGTGGACGCCGTGCAGGAAATTCAATCTCAGTCCGGGTGGATGCCGGCTGAGGTCGGCCGCGGCTCCTCCGGCTTTACCAATATCGTGACCCGGTCGGGGAGCAGCGGCTTCCACGGCTCCATCTTCGAATTTGTGCGCAACTCGGCCTTCGACGCCAGAAACTACTTCGACCACTCTTCGATCGCGAATCCAGGCCGGCTTCCGCCGTTCCGCCGCAACGAGTTTGGCTTCACCAACGGCGGCCCCGTCATTCTTCACGGCATTTACAACGGGGCGGGCAAGACCTTTTACTTTGGCCAGTACCAGGGCTTTCGCCAGGTGTTGGGAACGACCCAGGTGTTTCCTGTGCCTACGGAACAGGAACGCGCAGGACTGGACGCCACCGCCTTTCCCGGTGACGTGCTCACCATCCCAGTCGATCCCGGCATAGCGGGCGTGCTGGCGCGTTACCCGTTGCCCAACAATCCTGTCGGCTCCTATGGAGTGCATACCTACGCCAGTTCGTCGCCGGTGCGAACCGATGCAGACCAGTTTTCCGTGCGCCTCGATCATCGGATCTCTGACAAGTCCCAGTTGTTCGCACGATTCAACTTCAATAACCTGGACGGGCCCACCACCAACCCCGATCAGACCGTGCTCGATCCCGCCTTTGCCATTCGCTATATCGATCGCCAGCGCAACCTTGTTGTCACCTATACCCGCACCATTTCCCCGCGCCTGATATCGGAATCCTCCGTCTCTGCCACTCGCGCCACGCCCTCGTTTCCCACCACCGACCTCACCGACCCCGCGGTCAAGTTCAATGACGGCCTGTACGAACCCTTCAATCAGCCGGCCGGGAGTGTCATCAGCATCTACGGCAATCTCTTTCAGGGCCGCCAGAATCTTTCCTTCAGCACCGCCCGCCACGCCTTCAAAGTGGGGGCCGAGGTGCGCCTGAACCGCGACACCACCTACTTCGGCATCAGTCCCGATGGCGAATATGACTTTGGCGGCGGTACGGCCTACTCTCCGGTGAATATCGCTTCGCAAAGCGGCAAGCACGACATCCGCGTTGGCGACCCGCTGCCCGACACGCTCTCCAGCCTGCTCAGCGGGAGCCCGTTCTCCTACACCGTCGCGGTCGCACCCACGTACTTCTCCGGGGGCGAACACATTGGCGCCGCAGCCATCAACCGGAACGCCTTTGGGTTCTACGCTCAAGACACCTGGAAGATCTCACCGCGCCTGGTGCTCGATTACGGTTTGCGCTACGAGCTGTACACGCCCGTTTCCGAGCGCGCGAAAAGGACCTCGGGCCTAGCTTTTTCCACGACGCCTACCGGGGTTGCGCAGCAGTTCGTCATCAATCCACAGCCTGGCTATCGCTTCAATCTCAACGGCCTGGGACCACGCGTGCAATTGGACTGGCTTGCCGGCTACCAGGTCCATGTGCGCGCCGGCGGCGCCATCACCACCATCCCGCCCAATTTGTACCAGGACAACTTCCTCACGGGATCGACCCCATTTACGATCTATCCTCGCCTCACCTCGGCTGCCACGGGACCCATTCCCTACGGGTTCCAGATCACATCGGGCGAGTTACCGCGCGTCTACACGCCGGATGGGCAGGACATCTTTGCCAACGGCACCAAAGCGGTTCATGCCAACACGGTCATGGATTTTAATCGCTACCAGCAGGATCTGGCCGCGCTTTCGCCAAGCCACCGGATTACTCCCCTGAGCATCAGTTCTATCTATCCTGGCTTTGGCAACGCCTATCTTCAGACCTGGACTCTGGGTCTGGAGCGCCATTTTGGCGCACTCGTCGCCGACGCGACTTACATTGGGACCGCAGCAGCCAAGTTACCCCGGGTCACTTTTTTCAACGGCTATCCCGGCGCGGGACCCAGCTTTGCTCCCTATACCCAGTTTGATTCCGCTGGGAACGTCACGGGAGGCTTCGGTACCGAGAACGTCGTCACCAGCACTGCCCATTCGTCGTATCACGCGTTGCAGACCTCGCTGCAGGGAACGGTGCCCCATGGCGGCCCGGGCGTCCAGGCCAGCTATACGTGGTCCAAGTCGCTGGACGAGATCAGTTCCGTGGTAGGGGGATTCATCACGGGCGGCACCGGCGCCGTTTCCCAGATCTCTCCCCAGAATCCGTTTGACACTCATCCGGAAAAAGGGCCATCCACCTTCGACATTGCCCACACCTTCACCCTGAGCATGGCGCAGGATCTCCACGGGGAGGACGTCGCCCTGCTCCATCCACTGGGCAAGATCGTGACTGGCGGCTGGGAGCTGCTAAGCATCTCCAGCATCACCAGCGGTGCGCCCTTTTCCGTCTACTCGGGCGTGCAGCAGACGGACGCCGGCACCAACGGAGCCGACCGCCCGGACCAGGTCGGTATTCCGCACTTGTCGACCAGCCGTAAAATTCGCGAAGACTATTTTGGGTTAGGGGCCAACAACGCTTCCTACTTTTCGATCCCGATCAATGTGGATGGGGGTACGGGTCCGAACCATGGGCGGTTCGGCACGCTGGGGCGCAACACGTTTCGCGGACCCGCATACTATGACTTCGACTTTGCGTTGATCAAGAGCACGCCCTTTGGCCGGCGTTCCAGCGGCATCGAGCTGATGGATCTGCAGTTTCGCGCCGAGTTTTTCAATATCTTCAACATCGTCAATATGGGATTGCCGGCGAACACCCTGGTGGGAGCGGGCTTCGGCGAGATCAGCCGTACAGCCGGCACCTCACGCCAAATTCAATTCTCGTTGAAGCTCATCTACTAGCCCTTGTGTACCCGATACAAAAAGAACTGTCGGGTGCCCCATATCTCGCTCAGCGTTCTTCGGCGAAAATGTGGGATTCCGCAGCTCTCAACCGGCAGACTCCCGAATCCAACGAATCACCGTCAAGGAACAATCACCGCCGAACCGCGCTCCGTTTCTTCCTTAACCGCGAACAGAGCTTTGTTGGCCTCCTGCAAAGGAAACGCAACCACCTGTGGGTGAATCCTAAGTTCCTGAGCGATAGCGAGAAAATCCCGAGCATCCTGCCGAGTCATGTTAGCCACACTGCGGATCTGCCGCTCGCCCCAAAGCAGCTTGTCGTAGTCAAAGGCAGGCATCTGGTCGAGGTGGATGGCATTGATCGCAACCACTCCTCCCTTACGCAAAGCCGACAAAGCGCTGACCACCACTTTCCCACTCGGCGCAAACGTAACCGCACGATCCAGCTTGACCGGAGGCATTTCATCTTCTTTGCCCACCCACGTTGCGCCCAGAGCGGACGCCATCTGCCGATGGCTCTCGCCCCTGGTCGAGACATAGACCTCGCACTTCCACGATTGCAGAACAGTGATGGCAAGGCTAGCGGAGCTGCCGAACCCATAAAGCCCAACTCGTTCACCTTGTTCAACCCCGGCCACACGCAGGCTGCGGAAGCCGATAATGCCGGCGCACAGCAGGGGAGCGACGTGCACATCATCCAACCCATCCGGCAAAGGAAACGCGAAATCCGCCCGAACCAGGGCATACTCGGCGTAGCCTCCGTTCACCGTGTATCCGGTAAACGTAGGTTGGTCGCAAAGATTCTCCATGCCGTGGTGACAGTACCAGCAGCTCCCATCGACGCCGCCGATCCAGGAGACGCCGGCCCGGCTTCCCAACGGCAGCTCTGCGGTCGCACCGCCGGCCACTTCGCCCACAATCTGGTGACCGGGGATCAGCCGCGGGCGAACCGCCGGCAGATCACCTTCGGCAATGTGCAGATCGGTCCGGCAAACCCCGCAGGCGAGGACTCGCAGCAGCAAATAGCCGGGCTGCAGCTCCGGACGGGGAACCTCCTCAATCTGGAGGAATGGCTCGGGCGCCCTGCGGCCCGGGACCAGGAAGGCAGCCTTCATCGTGAACTCCTAGCCAAGCAACAGTACCATCGTGCCTCTTCATCCTAGGCTGGGTAGCCAGAACTACTGGAGTGTTAAGAAAGCGTTCTGAGTACTGACGGAAGCAGAGCTTTGCGAGACAATCGGTACTGCGTCAACAGCTTGTACGAGAGATGCATGAGGAAGTGGAGCCTTGAACAAGATCAATCCCAGGGCCGGGCAACTGGCCGTCGCCGCCGACCTCGTTGATGTACAGAAGCTAAACGCCGCTTACTTCGCAGAGCAGCCGGACCCCAAGGTACCCGAGCAGCGCGTCGCCTTTGGCACGTCGGGGCATCGGGGTTCCTCCTTCGACCGGTCTTTCAACGAGTGGCACATCCTGGCGATTACCCAGGCGATCTGCCTGTATCGCAAACAGCAGAACATCGACGGGCCGCTTTTTCTCGGCATCGACACCCACGCGCTTTCCCGTCCCGCCATGAATAGCGCCGTCGAAGTGCTGGCTGCGAACCAGGTCGAGCTGATGCTGGCGGCAAAGGACGAGTACACCCCAACCCCTGCGGTCTCGCATGCCATCCTCACCTACAACCGCGGCCGCAAAACTGGCCTGGCCGACGGCATTGTCGTCACCCCGTCGCACAATCCTCCTGATTCAGGGGGATTCAAGTACAACCCTCCGCACGGTGGTCCTGCGGGCAGCGACGCAACTTCCTGGATTCAGAACAAGGCAAACGAATTTCTCGCCGCTAAGCTTGCGGGCGTCCAGCGCTGGACGCTGGAGAAGGCTCTGGCCGCTCCGACCACGCATGAGCATGACTACCTCACCGCGTACGTCGAGGATCTGGGAAACATCATCGACATGGAGGCCATTCGCAGCTCTGGGATTCGTTTCGGTGTCCATCCCCTGGGTGGCGCGGGCGTGCACTACTGGGGACCGATTGCCGAACGTTACAAGCTCAATCTGAACCTGGTGAGTGATGTGGTCGACCCCACCTTTCGTTTCATGACTCTGGATTGGGATGGCAAGATCCGCATGGATCCTTCTTCAAAGTATGCGATGCAGTCGCTGATCGCTTTGAAGGATAAATTCGATGTTGCCATGGCCTGCGACACGGATCATGACCGTCACGGTATCGTGACCCGCAGCCGGGGACTGATGCCTGCCAATCACTATCTTGCGACCAGCATTTACTACCTCTTCGGGCATCGTCCCCAGTGGGGCGCGAAGGTTGCGGTGGGCAAGACGGCGGTGAGCAGCAGCATGATTGATCGGGTCACCGCCGGGCTGAGCAGGGAACTGTTCGAAGTGCCGGTAGGCTTCAAGTACTTCGTGGATGGCCTCTTAGATGGCAACTTGGGATTTGTCGGCGAAGAGAGTGCCGGCGCTTCTTTTCTGCGTCGTGATGGCACGGTATGGACGACCGATAAGGACGGCATCATCGCGGCTCTGTTGGCAGCCGAGATGACGGCCACAACGAAGAAAGATCCCGGCGAAATCTATCACGACCTAACGCAGAAATACGGCGATCCTTTCTATGACCGGACGGACGCTCATGCAACCACGCAGCAGAAGGCGATGCTGGCAAAGATGAGCAAAGACAGCATCCAAAGTCCGACGCTGGCGGGTGAGAAGATCAACACGATCCTCACCCACGCCCCCGGCGACGGGCAAGCCATTGGCGGGGTGAAAGTGATCGCCGAGAGCGGCTGGTTTGCGGCCCGGCCTTCAGGAACGGAAGAGATCTACAAAATCTACGCCGAGAGCTTTCGCAGCCAACAACACCTGGAACAAATCGAAGAAGAAGCCCAGGTTATCGTAGGCCACGCCCTGAACGCCGCGGTGGTCGGAAAAGCGTGAAGAATGCTGCAGAAAAGGCAAGGACGTTAATCCCGTGTCGGGCGAAGGATTCAAAGAGTGGAACGCGTGGCTTTTTCCAAAGCACAGCTCTGATGCTTTGTGTCAAGTGAGGTTTTGCTGAATCACGGCCCTAATGCTTTGTATCAGGGCACGACTTTACTCGGGCCGTAAAGGCTCAACAAAAATCCGGGCTAAAGAGTCTGCGTGAGAACCAAGATTTCCGGAAAAATCAATGCGAGTTCATATAGATCGTGATTCAAAAGCTATATGACTGTTGCCAGTTTTTCGAGTTCTCACGCAGACTCTAAAGCCCCTGTGCTTTTTTAGGCGCAGAATGCTCTCCAAACGAGTGCTTCGGTCCAGCATCCACTCTCTATGGAACCGTTGCCCTTTCCTTTTGTCATCCCGCCTGCCCCGGTGCGCCGTGGGAGCAGCTGACTTGCCTGCGGCAAGTCGAGGGAGAAATGACACGGCAAGATCGCTGTAGATGCAAGGCCCGGAGGGCCGACCGCCAAACGTCAGCCCAGCCCGGAAGGGCTGGGAAATCTGAAGGAGGATCCGAGCGCCGTAGGCGCGGCACTAAACCGATCGTTCGCTCCCGCTGTGTCATTAGGAGCGTGCCCGAATTTCCAACCCCACCGCTCTCATCGGCGACCACTCATGTGGTTCTCCCTAAAGAGAACCACATGCAGTTGACCGAAGCCGCAATTCTCGACAGGAAATCGGGGGAGCCGAGGGATCTGCAGTTCCGCGGATCTTTCATGGAAACGCCGATCTGCGCTCTCTTTGAACTCACGAGAACGCAAAAAGCTTCTTCGCATTGAGCCCCTGCATCTTCGCACGTTCGGATGCGGGCGCGAAGTCAAACATGAAATCAAACAACTGCATATTCTGCCGAAACTCCGTCATGTTCCCGCCCAGCTCAGCCAGGATGATCTTGTCAGCCCCAAATGCATCGTAGACACGCTTGACCAGCGGCTTTGCATCCGCATGGGGAAACGGTTGTTTTGATGCTGTGGCCACACCGGTAGGACTGTATTTCATATACACGCGCGGTATCTGCGCCAGCTTGAGAACCCGGTCATACTCTTCTGCCGTCCCTTGTCCAGGGCGAGCCAGGTGATCCAGAATCACCGGCGTTTCTTGAAACTTGCTGGCCAGTTCACCGATAGCCACCGCGTAGTGCGGAATGCAATGGATCTGAATCCCCAACCCCAATTCGTGCGCGGCACGCCACGTCACGGTCATCTGCGGATTTTTCAGATCCCGATCGCGAATGAGCCCGCTCGTCGTGGAAGGAGTTCCCGCCTCGTGAGTCTCGTGGATTCTTAACGCGACAATCCTGCCTGGATTTCTCTTGACCAAAGCCTGCATGCGCTTCGGAGTCTCGGGGTCGATGGGATCAAACAAACAGGTCCCCTTAAAGAAGCCCGGTGAACCTTCATGCGCAAAACAATATTCCAGGTAGCGATGGTCATCCTGGTACGGTTCGGGGTGGACGACCACCGCATGATCGATGTGTGCCTCACCCGCGAACTTCACATATTCTTCTACCGGCAGCTTGTGGGGCGTGTACGATCCGGAATTGTACGGAAACCTGGGATCGCCGGCGAACAGATGGATATGGCTTTCGATCAATATCCCCTGGTGACCGGAATCCCCACTTACCAGCGCATTCGCCATCCGCCGCATCTCCTTGGCCTGGGCAGCAATCGCGAAAGCTCCCAGCATCCACTCTCGTCGAGAAATCATAGAGCCTCGATAGTAATATGGGTCCCATCTTTGTAACCAAGCGGAGCCGGCAATGACGGCGAGAACGTTCTACCGGAAATGCGTTGCCTGTCTCATCGTCGCATCTTCCGCCTCAGTATGTGCCGCAGCGCCGGAGCTAACCATCCAGGTTCAGGACTACGCTACCATGCCTATCACCAACGCAACGTCCGGCAACGGCATGAACGCGGTGTATCTCTCGCGAGTGAATTTCCTTCATGAGGAGCCGGGACGAAACAGGCATCGACTCTTTGTCAACGATTTGAATGGGCCGCTGTACATCCTCGACAAGAGGACCAAGGCCTTCACCACATATCTCAATTTCAACGGGAACTACGGGCAGCCGGGGTTGTTTCATAAGCTGACCACGTTGCGAGGCTACGCCAATGGCTTCATCAGTTTCGTCTTCGACCCGGATTATGCGCACAACGGCAGGTTCTACACCATCCATCTCGAGGACCCTGCTTTGCCGGGTTCTCCTCTGCCGGACAATGGGAATTTTCCTGGATTGCGTACGGAAGGGTACGCGGTAACCCCAGCCATCCAAACCCCCGGACCAACGCAACGGGAAGCCGTGGTGATGGAATGGACCGATACCAATACGGCGAACACGACCTTCGAAGGCACGGCGCGTGAATTGATGCGCGTACAGCTCAACAGCGACTCGCATCCTATGGGCGGCCTCATCTTTAATCCCAGCGCCAAGCCGGGCACACCGGATTGGCGAGTTTTGTACATTGCATGCGGAGACGGCAGATCGGGTGAGTCTGCCAACCCCGCGATCCGCCAGAATCCCCAGCGCCTGGACAACCTGGTGGGAAAAATCCTGCGCATCATTCCCGATCTCAACCAGGATAAAGATACGAGCACAGTCAGCGACAACGGCCGGTATCGCATCCCCAACGACAATCCGTTTGTCGCCCTGTCGGGCGCGCGCAAAGAGATCTGGGCTTATGGATTACGAAATCCCAACCGGCTGAGCTGGTATGTCGATCCGGCAGACCCGGGCAAGAACTCGTTGTTTGCAACCGTGGTAGGGCTGCATAGCTGGGAGACGATTGACATCATTCATAAGGGGGCGAACTACGGCTATTCGCTACGCGAAGGAAACGAGCAGCTCAACGCGGACAACAACACCAGCAAACTGCCCGATGTCGATAAAATCCCGGTTCGGATAAATGCAACCACGACGGTAGGAGAGGTGACTCCGGCTTATCCCGTGGTCCAATACAGCCACGTAAAAAGCACTGGCGACGCGATCACCAGTGGCTTTGTGTATCAGGGAAAGATCGCAGCGCTGCGTGGTAAGTATATTTTCGGAGACATCACCACGGGCCGGATATGGTATGTCAACTATTCCGATATGCTGGCTGCCGATGATGGCAATCCCGCTACGATGGCCACCATGCATGAAGTCCAGATCGTCTGGGACAAGCAGCAGTACAGTACGATGGCGCCGATCACAGAGACGGCTTACCACGCGCGAGGAGGGAAGGCGGCAGGGCTACCCGGTCAGGCAGTGATTTCGGGAGGTCGCTCCGATATTCGCTTCTGCATGGACCGCGAAGGCGAACTCTACATCCTGAGCAAAAGCGACGGGATGATTCGCGCAGTCGTCGGAGCCAGCACTCAGTAGCCCGGCACTCAGTAGCCCGACAATCTGTCAGCGAGCGACGTCAGAAGGAATCAAAAGAAATCGGAGGGAATCGGACGGAAC
Source organism: uncultured Acidobacteriaceae bacterium (assembly GCA_963745725.1). GTDB lineage: Bacteria > Acidobacteriota > Terriglobia > Terriglobales > Acidobacteriaceae > PALSA-350. The sequence continues at coordinate 289,174 of CAVUYJ010000007.1, read as the reverse complement.
CTGACGGAATCTAACGGGTCCTGAGGGAATCGGACGGGTGCCCCACGTTCGCACCAGCGTACGTGGGACGAAAACGATGGGCGCAGCCCGACAATCGCTTCTGCTGCATTGACCAGCAAATCCCAACAGCAAATCCCAACGGCAAGCCTCAAGGCGCGATCGCAAAGTGTCGCAAAGCCAAATCCCGGAAGGCCGGCAACGCCGGGTTGTCATTCTCGCTCAACCAAACCAGGAACAACTGCGCATGCACCGGATGGCCAGCCAACTCTCGCAGCACTGCCCCTTCAAAATGGAGTTTCCTCGCGCTCTCCGGCACCAGCGCTATCCCAATCCCAGCGCTGACCAGCGCGAGAATCGAGTGCACCTGGCTAACGTGCTGCACGTACCGCGCAGAAATCCCTGCCTTACGAAACATCCGCTCAATCAGCTCGTAAAAATACCGCCCATCGACCGGCGAGAAAGTGACGAAGGACTCCCCAGCCAAATCTCTCACCGTCGGAGCCGGACCCTTGGCGAAACGATGCTGAGCGGGCACAGCCAACAGCAGCGGTTCTTTGGCGACACACGCCATGCCCAAATCCCGTTTATCGATGGGAGGACGCACCAGCCCAAAATCAATCCGGTTGGCATGCAGCGCTTCCATCTGTTGCATAGTCACCATCTCATTCAGAACCACGCCAATGCCTTTGAGCGAAGAATTTGCCAATGCCAGAAGCCGCGGCAGAAGGTCATAGCTCGAGCTCGCGGTGAAACCCATGCGGATGAGCCCCGACTCGCCTTTGGCAACGCGGCGTGCTGCGATCGCTGCGCTTTCCGAGAGGGCCAGGATTCTCCGTGCCTCGGAGAGAAACGCGCGGCCCGCCGGGGTGAGGCGTACGCTGCGGCTGGTCCTGGTGAGCAGCTTGATTTTGAGCTCCCGCTCCAGCATCTGGATCTGCCGGCTCAGAGGCGGTTGGGTCATGTGGAGGTGTTGAGCGGCGCGGCCGAAGTGTAATTCCTCGCCCACGGCAACGAAGCAGCGAAGCTGTTTCAGTTCATACATCGATGCAATCCAGGTATCAATCCATGCTGACTATAGGTTGTTTTGGGATCAATCTTCCACTATATTCCTCGGCGGCAAGCAATTCACAAATTGGCCGTGCTCAAAATGAGCCCGATTGGCCACGCAGGTTGCCAGGAAATGAATATGAACCGACGGAAATTTATCACCTCTACCGGCGCAGCCGGACTATTGGCGGCGAATGAACTAACCTCTGCCGCTGCGCCCAAGGTCACCCTTGCAAAGCCCGTGCTGATGAAGGTGGGCGACCAGACGGCGCCCACCAACGAGACTCATCTTAAGTACCTGGCACGCTACAGCGTGCGCAATATCTGCGGATATCCGGAGATTGAAGGCGATCGTTTGTACGCCACCGTCGAAGAGCTCAATCGCATGGTGGACATGGCCTCCAAATGCGGCATCAGCATCGACTGCACCGCGCCGCCATTCCTCGCGTCCAGTCACATCGACAAAGAAAAGCATCCGGCCATCATGCTGGCGCAAAGTCCGGAGCGGGACCGCGATATCGAAGCCCTGCAAACCATGATCAAGAACTGCGCCCAGGCGGGGATTCCCTCGATTAAATACAACATGAGCATTCTGGGCGTGGTGCGCACTGGACGCACGCCCGGCCGAGGCGATGCCATGTACAGCACCTGGAAACTCTCCGAAGGCCATCCCAACCCGCCGCTCACCCGGGCCGGCCACGTGGATGCGGACATGTTTTGGGAACGCATCACCTACTTCCTCGACCACGTGATTCCGGTTGCCAATGAATACAAGATCCGCATGGCATGTCACCCGCACGATCCAGGCATGCCGCCGGAAGGCTACCAGGGCGTCGACCGGGTGCTGGGCACCGTCGACGGCCTGAAGAAGTTCATTACCATCCACGAGAGCCCCTATCACGGATTGAACTTTTGTCAGGGAACCGTCTCGGAGATGCTCACCGACCCCAGCACCCAGATCTACGATGTCATTCGCTATTTCGGTTCACGCAATAAGATCTTCAATGTGCACTTCCGCAATATTCGCGGCCATCGGAATGAATTCCTGGAGGTCTATCCCGATGAAGGGGACGTCAACTTTGTAAAAGCCATTCAGGTATACAAAGAGGTTGGCTATCCCTATATGCTCATGCCGGACCACGTTCCAGTGGCGCCCAACGACCCCAACGGCCTGCAATCCTTTGCTTTCTGTTATGGCTACATTCGAGCGTTGATTCAGTCACTGGATTCAATGTGCTGAGTCGGGAAGGGGAGACACTGTGCGGTATGCCTTGCTTCTTCTATCCATGCTCATGCTTGCCCCCGGCTTGTATGGAGCAGCATCCGTGAAGGATAGTTCCTTCATCACCAGTGACGGCGTCAAGCTCCACTACCTCGAGAGTGGAACAGGTCCCACCATCCTGTTTGTGCCCGGCTGGACGATGCCGGCCGAAATCTGGCAGCCCCAGATCGAACACTTCAGCAACAACTACCACGTGGTCGCGGTAGATCCCCGATCGCAGGGAGCCTCTGACAAACCAGCCGAAGGAAACTATCCCGGGAGACGAGCGCAGGATTACAAGGAGCTCATCGATCATCTCGGCGGAGCCCCGGTCGTGATGGTCGGCTGGTCGTTGGCCGTGCATGAAGCCCTGACCTTTGTCGAGATGTTCGGAACCAATCAATTGAGCGGCCTCGTCATGGTCGATATGAGTGCCTACACTCCTTCTACCCAGGAGGAGCGAGACCGCCGGTATACCATGCTGCACAATTTCCAGGCTGACCGGAAGCAGTTCGCCTCGACCTTTGTGCGCGGCATGTATCACAAGCCACAGACGGAACCATATCTCGAAAGCGTCACCGCAGCATCCTTGAAGACGCCGACGAATTCAGCCGTTGCCATGCTGGCCGAGTTTGCGGTGAAGAACGACCTTCGGCCTGTGCTGTCGAAACTGAACATCCCGGTGCTCGCTGTGATGACGGAAAACAACCACGCTGCGGCGGATCTCATCCGTTCCTCGGTACCCGGCTCGCAGGCAGAAGTATTCGAGGATGCCGGTCATTGTCTGTTCGTCGATGATGCGGACAGATTTAACACCGTGCTTGACAACTTTCTCAAGAAAACCAGGAAGTAGGAGAGTCTTGATGACGACGATGGATCCCGCGGAGATGGCAAGGCAGGTCGGAGCCGGCCTGCTTTCCTTTCCAGTCACCCATTTTGCCGAAAACTTCGAGTTCCAGCCCAAGCCCTACCAGGAGCACGTAGCGTGGCTTCTGTCGCACAAGCCTGCGGGCCTGTTTGCTGCTGGCGGGACGGGCGAGTTCTTTTCGCTCACCCTGTCCGAATTTTCGAGCGTGGTGCGGGCGGCTGTAGTCCAGACCGCAAAGCAAGTGCCGCTGGTTGCCGGTTGCGGCTACGGCACCGCGATGGCCAAAGAATTTGCCCGGGCCGCGGAGGAAGCGGGTGCCGACGGAATCCTGCTCCTGCCGCCGTACCTCGTAGGTTCAGAGCAGGCGGGGTTGGCTGCTCACGTGGAAGCAGTCTGTGCCTCCACCAAGCTGGGCGTCATTATGTACAACCGCGACAATGCAGTGCTCGACGATGCAAGCCTGGAACAACTCTGTCACCGATGCCCGAACCTGGTGGGCTTCAAGGATGGTGTCGGCGATATCGAGCGCATGACCCGGATCTACGCCAGGTTAGGGGACCGGCTCACCTATATTGGCGGGCTGCCGACGGCCGAGACCTTTGCTCTTCCGTATCTGGAGCTGGGGGTCACCACCTATTCCTCGGCGATCTTCAACTTCCTGCCCAATTTCGCGCTTGAATTCTATGCTGCTGTGCGCCGCCGCGATCATGCAGCAGTATTTGCCGGCTTGCGGGAGGTGGTCCTGCCCTACATCCAAATTCGCAATCGCCGCAAAGGGTACGCAGTCTCGATTGTGAAAGCAGGCATGAAGGCCGTTGGCCGGCCCGCGGGACCTGTACGTTCGCCGCTCACCGATCTTACCGAAGCGGAGTATCAGGAACTGACCAAGTTGATCGCGGGGCGGTCCTGATCTTGGCAGAAGCCAAAAAGACTCACATCCGGTATTTGATTATTTCCATCCTGTTCGCCGTAAGCTGTTTCAGTTACGGGGACCGGGTCGCGCTCTCCATTGCCGGAACGGCGATGGGCAAAGACGTCCTTCTCGACCCGGTGAAGTTGGGGTACCTCTTTTCCGGATTCAGCTGGGCCTATGTCCTGGGACAGCTGCCATCCGGGGCGTTGCTTGACCGCTTTGGATCGAAGAGGGTCTACGGCATCGGCATTGTCACCTGGTCAATCTGCGCTCTGCTCACGGGCTTTGCCGGGTACCTTGCTGCGACGGCCGCATTTACTGTGATCTTCATCCTGCGTCTGGTCGCTGGTTTTGCGCAAGCTCCAGTCTTTCCCGGAAATGGCCGCATCGTGGCCTCATGGTTTCCCGCCAACGAGCGCGGACGCGCCTCTGCGATCTTCAATGCATCGCAGTATTTTGCGCTGATGATTTTCGCTCCCATCCTGGGCTGGATCACGCACGCCGCCGGGTGGAGGAGCTGTTTCTGGTTCATGGGCGTGTTGGGCTTCGTCTTTGTCGCGATCTGGGTCAAAAGCATTTATGACGTCAAAGATCACCCTCGTATCTCTGCTGCAGAGATTGAACTTATAGAGCAGGGCGGAGGACTGGTCAATGCCGATCGGGTCGGCAAGGCCAAGGGAAGCCTTCTTACCTGGGCTGCCGTCAAGGAGTTGTTGAGCCATCGCATGCTGGTTGGCATCTATCTGGGCCAATACTGCATTACCACCTTGACTTGGTTTTTCCTCACCTGGTTCCCGGTGTATCTTGCCCAGGCAAGGCACCTTTCGATCATGAAGGTTGGTTTCGCAGCGGCCTTGCCGGCACTCTGCGGCGGCACGGGAGGAATACTCGGTGGCGTAGTGTCTGACAAGCTCTTGCGCGCAGGGTACTCGCTAAGTTTCTCGCGCAAGGCGCCGATTATCGCCGGCATGTTGCTATCGGTGACCATGATTGGCTGTAACTATGCTCCGGCGCAGGCGGTCATGCTATTCCTGATGTCTCTATCTTTCTTTGGCAAGGGCTTCGGATCGTTAGGTTGGACAGTCATCTCTGACACCTCACCGAAAGGCATGGTGGGGCTGAACGGAGCCCTCTTCAACCTGATCGGAAATCTAGCTGGCATCACGACGCCCATCATCATCGGCTACCTGGTAAAGAAGACCGGCTCCTTTGATGACGTGCTCATCTTCGTCGGCTTAACCGCCCTATGCGCCATCGTGAGCTACGGACCAATCGTAGGCGAAATCAAGCGGCTAGAAATCTCGCTCCCGGCAACGGCTGCGACCCCAGCAAAAAGCTGAAGGTAACCGGCTGACCTTAGCCCAGGACTCAGTCCCATAAGCGCTAACTTATTTGGCAGAAGATAGAAATCCGAGAGGGCGCTGTTTTTTTTGCATCTCCAACTCACCACAAAGCCGTCATCCGGAGAGCCTGTGACTTTTTTGCTTTCGCACAAAAACGGTCGCTGTCGTTGGAAAAGGCGGTTGTCGATGGAGAAGGCGTCCCTGCCGGCCCAACAACTGCCTTCTCCCTAGACAACGGTCCTCTCCCTTTCAACGACCCTCTCCTTTTTGTCATCCCGAGCGAAGCCGAGGGATCTGCGGTGCGCCATTCGGGTGCCTTAAATTTACCGTTCTACAACCACTTTCCCTTCGTCATCCTGAGCGCAGCGCTTCGCAGATCTATCGCAAACAGTGGGCTTTAAGCGCGGAGTCGAAGGACCCCGGCGATGCTTGTTGGCAGATGCTCTTGGGAGCTTTCCGGCCGCAAACTACACCGCAAGATAAAAAAAGTCACAATCTCCGAGCGGAGCGCTCACAGATTGACCGGGTGCACAGCGCTTGTAGCGCGGAGTCGAAGGACCTCGGCGGTGCTTCATCTACCCATGCTGCTCGGAGCTTTTCAACCACCGACGCCCGCACTAGACGGACTCGCGACGGTCTTTCTGTGGGGAAGAGACCGTCGAGCGAAGAGCACGGGTTCAGCCGTGCCGTAAAAGTTTAGGCGCCTGACGGCTTCAGCCGCTGAGGTACGCTCTTCGGAACACAGAGGGCGAAGTACCTCTATCCCCGGTTGAGTTCGCTACAGACGAAAGGCACGGCTGAGCCGTGCCCTTCATACATCCGCGCAAAACAACCGCCTAAAACTTATTCCAAAGATACTGGTTATAAACATCGTGGTGGTACTGCACCTCAGGCGCCTTCACAAACGTGCCCAGCAACCGAGGGCAGCGGTCAGCAGACGCCTTCTTCAAATCCGCATACCGCTCTTTCACGTCGGCTCCGAGCAGAGTATCCGTCCACTTGGCGCCATTGAAATTCTCGAGCGCGGTATAAATGTTATCCGGCAAAAACCGCTTGGCCTTGCGCAGACCCTCAATCTTAGCCGTCTCCCCCTCGATCCCCGTCTTGAACACCGAATAAAGCACAAGGTAAGGATTAGCGTCCGGGCTGACCGACCGAACCTCCACCCGCATACTCTTCTCGTTGCCAATGGGAATCCGCACCATGGATCCGCGATCGGTGGCCGATGCCATCAATTGGTTGGGCGCTTCAAAGTGGGGATCAAGCCGGCGATAGGAATTAACGCTGGCGTTCAGCAGCGCGCAGATGTCATTGCCATGGGTCAAAATCCGATCGACGAACTCCCAACCCAGTTTGCTGAGCTGTTCTTCCCCTTGTTCATCCCAGAAAAGATTCTTACCCTTCTCGCTGATGGAAACGTTGGTGTGCATACCGCTGCCGTTCACGCCAACCACAGGTTTAGGCAGGAACGATGCAGTCAACCCCATATTGGTGGCCACCTGCCGGCAGATGAGCTTATAAAGCTGGATCTGATCGGCGGCCGTTACTACGTCGCTGTAACTGTAGTTGATCTCAAACTGAGAAGGCGCAACCTCCGGGTGGTCTTTCTCGTTTTCAAACCCCATCGCACGCTGCACTTCGGCGCTGGTATCGATGAAAGTGCGCAGCGGGTCACCAGGCAGCGAGTGATAGTATCCGCCGGTATTGACGTACTCGAAACTCTGCGTCTCGTGATAGTGCCGCTCCGCATCCATGCCCTTGAAGAGAAATCCTTCAATCTCATTCGCCGCGTTCAGGGTGTAACCCTTCTGGTCGTAGAGCGTATTGGCATAGTTCTTGAGCACTCCACGAATATCGGCAGGGAAGGGCTTGCCGTCCTTTGCGATCACGTCGCCGAAGACCAGCGTCTTACCCGGGCCAAAGACATCGGATGGCACCCAATAGAACGATCCCCAGTCGATCCCCAGGCGCAGGTCGCTCTCTCTCTGGGCGGTAAAGCCGCGGATCGAACTGCCGTCGAAGGTCAGATTGTCATAGCTCTTGACGATGAACTTCTTATCGTAGTCCAGCATGTGCAGCCGGCCTTCGAGATCGCTGAAGACCACCGTAACCGCCTTGATGTGCTTCTCGTCCGCGAGATACTTCAGCCGCTCTTCGCGGATTTGCTCTGCCGGAACGTGACGTTTGCGCTGGTCCTTTGCCGCCAGGTTGCGTTCTTCCAGTTCGGCGTAAGGAATTTCGATGAAGCTGCGAAGTGGATCTGACATAGTTCTCCTTAGGGAACAGTGTTCCCGGCAGATTTGTTGTATAGAATCGGGGCCGGAAAGAAAATTTGCGGAGTGCTAGAGCACGATGTCCCCGCGTTCATCGTTGCGTATCCGGACCGCCTCGTCAACCCTCGTCACAAAGATCTTCCCGTCGCCGATCTTGCCCGTTTGCGCAGCCTTCACGATGGTCTTCACGGCCTTGTCCAGCAATTCGTCCAATACCACCAATTCCAATTTCACCTTGGGCAGCAAATCGACCGAATACTCGCGCCCCCGGTAAATCTCGGTATGGCCTTTTTGCCGGCCATGTCCACGAACGTCGGAAATCGTCATGCCGGAGATGCCAATTTCGACCAGTGCATCCTTCACAGCGTCCAGCTTTGATGGCTGTATCACTGCTTCTATCTTCTGCATTCCTTAGTCCTTCCTCATCGCTCGAAGGTGCTCTAGTTCGCGAAGTCGTAACCTTCTTCGCCGTGTTGTGACAAGTCCAGCCCGGTGCGCTCGTCCTCCTCGTTCACCCTGAGTCCGACCACCTTATCCACGACGAACAGGATCACCAGTGTTCCCACGATAGATAAAGTCCACGCAATCGCGATGGCAATCAACTGATTCAATATCTGACCCTTGTTGCCTTCCAAAAAGCCTGTCGCCTTTCCCGTACCCAGGATGGGGTTGATAGCGCTGCTGGCAAAGACGCCGGTTAACAGTGCCCCGATCGTCCCCCCGGCCCCGTGCACCCCGAAGGCATCGAGCGAGTCGTCGTAACCGAAAATCGCCTTAACCTTCACCACCATGAAGTAGCAGAATATCCCGGCGATCAGGCCGATCCACAATGCGGATATGGGGGTTACGAAGCCGGAAGCAGGGGTGATCGCCACCAGGCCTGCCACGGCTCCCGAGATCGCGCCCAGGGCGGTAGCCCGGCCGCTTCGTATCCACTCCGCAGCGCTCCACCCAATGGCCGCAGCAGCTGCCCCGAAGTGGGTTGCGATGAATGCAGAGGTGGCGAGCGTGCCGGCGTTCAGAGCCGAGCCGGCGTTAAATCCAAACCACCCTACCCACAGCAAACAGGCCCCAATAAAGCTTAGGACCACGGAGTGCGGCGGCATGGGTTCGCGCGGGTACTCGAGCCGTTTCCCCAGGTACAACGCAGTGACCAGCGCCGACACACCCGAGGTGATGTGGACCACCGTGCCGCCGGCGAAATCCAGGCAGGGAAAGCGTCCGCCCAGGGAAGCGTTGAGCAATCCGCCCTTGCCCCAGACCATGTGCGCCATTGGGCTATACACAAAAATCGCCCACAGCACCATGAAGACCAGCATGGCGGAGAATTTCATGCGCTCGGCGAAGGCACCGGTAATCAGCGCCGGGGTAATAATGGCGAACATCAACTGGAAGACCATGAACGTCTGCAGCGGGATCGTCGCGGCGTACTTGGGATCCGGCGCCAGCCCTACCCCACGGAGAAATACGTTGTGCAGGCCGCCAATGAACGCACTACCCTCGCCAAACGCCAGCGAGTAAGTCACCAGCGCCCAGAGCACAGTGATAACGGCCATCATGGCGAAGGTCTGCATCATGGTGCCCAGAACGTTTTTCCTGCGCACCAGTCCGCCATAAAACAAGGCCAGGCCGGGCCCGCTCATGAGCAGGACCAAGGCCGAGCTCACCAGCATCCAGCTGTTATCCCCGGCCGATTGCGCTGCCGCAATCGCGGCTGCCTGGTCCGCAGAACTCTTTTCCAGCGCAGCCAGCCGATCCGCCTGGGAGGTAGTTGCTGGAGCAGCGGCCCCCGGTATCTGCGCCGTGGCAACGCTCGCGCCGACCCATACCATGAGCCCCAGCGCAAGCGCGCGAACCAGCACAGAAATCGAACCAAATCGTCTGATCAATCTGTCATCCTCCGTTGAGCCCTGCAGAGAACCGGCCCCAGTAACTGCCCGTTCATGTCCCTGTTTTGCTTACTTTACACAAGACCTGCTCGCATCCCAACCCCAATCATGCGCGATCCCCTCCAGAGGTGGACTATCTTTCGCCCAAGCCGCCCAAATCCATGAGGCTGTCCCTAAAAATGCCAGATCAAATCGCCGGCCAGAGTCAGCTGGCTCTTCTTGGTCGGAGCGCCGCTGACGCCGTTGACCGAGGGTGAGTCATAGGCGGGCACATCATACGCATGCTCGTACCGCAACTCAGGACGGAACGTCACCGAACTCCCCAACCAGAAATTGAACCCCACCAGGTGTTCGCTGTAACGGGTCTTGTTCCCCGTTCGCTGCCCTCTCAGGTCGTCAAAGAATTCGTTGCGGATATTCAGGGATGCGTGATGATGATTGAACTCATGCTCCAGGTAGTTGACGATGGCGAAATCTGGCGCAAAGCAATGGGTCGCCAGCGGATTGCACTGGGCGCCATTGGCGCCCACGACCAGCGAAGGGCCGGTAATTTCACCCGCATTGGCGCCGATGTTCGCGTTCGAACCGTAGCTGATGCACGGGTTCAGGCCATAACATAAGTTGGGAACATCCTTTTCGAACTGATACCAGGCCTCCGTGTCTTCGTGCCAGGTGGCATTGATCTTGTGGTAGTGGGTCAGGTAGTAGGCTGCCAGGTTGTTGTAAGCATACTTGCCGGAATTGATGGAATTTACGCAGGCGTACAGGTTATCCCCGCCGTCGTGCCAGGTGTAAGCCGCGCAGGCATTGCCGGTGAGCTTTGCGTTGGATATCCAGGGGGCGGACTCGCATCCCCCGGAAACGCCCGCCTGCGCTGTCCAATGGTCGCTCAACTTGGTAGTAACGTTCACCCCATGCTGGGTGTAGCAATCGTAGGTATAGAGAATGGAGTGGCTATACGTGTAGTTATTGGGGGCTAGCTGCGCTTCGATATCAGGCAGGGAGATATATCTACCTATCCGGATATCGGTTCCCTGGCCGATGTGAGGGGCATAGAGATCTAAATAGTACATAACCGGGTCGTAGCCGTAGGTATTATTACTTTTCAGCAATTGCTGGCTGAAGATTCCCTTGGCGGTCGTGTAGCGATAGTCGAGGCCATAGAGGTTGGTGACACGGAATCCCCAATCGAAGTGATCCTTCTGCACGGTATCCGGCAATCGCTCGATATAGAGCGCAACTTGGTTGAGCTGGAAGGAGTTCGGGATCACGTCATACGCGGTTTCGTTGTTAGCGTATCTGCCCTTGTTCGATGTGCTGGCGTCTCCACCAATATCGAACCAGCCGTACATCTTGACCCGGCTCTTGTTCTCGTTGATCGCCTGCATCAGGATGTAGGTGCCGTAATCCGGAGCACCGATCACAACTGTGCCGCCCATCGGCCAGTCTGCCGCGGGAAACGGGGGTGAGTTCAGGGGGCGTGGGGTTCCCCGCCGGGCCGGCTCGGGAGCAGAGGGAGAGCCGTTGGAGTCCACCGTCCAATCGTCCAGATAGGCATGTCCCAAGCGAGTAAAGAAGCCCCGGTTCGGCGCCGTGGCTGCGGGCTGCGTCGGTCCGCCGCCATCCATTTGTGTCGGAGAATTGGCTTGAAAACCTGGATTCGGTGTGTTCGCGAACAAGTCATACGGAGCACCAGAGTTGCTGAGCGCCGGTGCGCTCGCTTCGTATCCTGGCTCGGCTAATGCGGAGGAAACTCCAATCCCGGCAAAAAATATGAAGAGAAAAATCTGAAGTTTATATGTTCTGAAGTACTGCATAAATAGCCCTCACGGTCGTCCAAAGCCTGCCGGCGAGTACGACAAACGCTGCCCTATGAGACCTAGTAGATGGCACTACGCGTAAGGAGTGCATAAAGAGCCCATAAGGATGTAATACGGAGGGATTGGCGCTCTATGGGAGGATGGGGTAGGAGATGATTTCTTTACGCTTTCTTTATGAAGGCCGCGCTATCCTAACAGGGGCGTATCGCGCCCCGCGGTTAGGGGCTTTTGCCGCTGCCGTATTTCTCCAGCCACTGAAGCTCTTCTCGCACCTTGATGTACCCGTGCCAGGGATTTTTATCCAGTGAGTGTCCTTCGCCCGGAAAGACCAACAGGCTATGCGGCACATTTAGCTGCTGCAGCGCGCGCTCCAGCAGCACATCTTCCAGGTAACTCACGCGCACGTCGGCGTTGCCGCCCACGATGTGCGTTGGCGTCGTGACTTTATTCATTTGGAACAGGGCAGCTTCGCTCTGATAGATCCCCGGATTTTCCCACGGTAGCGCGCCCCCGAGATACCACACATCGTCATAGGTGGTATCGTCATTCCCCCAATTGGCCGCGTGTTCCACCGCCCCGGCGCCCGTGACCGCCGCTTTAAATCGCGTGGTCTGGGTGATGAGCCAGTTCGTCATATAGCCACCGTAACTGTATCCACCCACCGTAAGCTGGTCAGGATCGGCGATGCCGTCTTTTACCAGTGCATCGATGCCTTCCAGTATGTCCTTGCCTGGACGGGAAACCAGGTGAGGCGCAATCTGCAGCATGAAATCGTCGCCATAGCCGCTCGATCCGCGATAGTTCGGGCGGAAGACCAACCAGCCATTCGCCGCAGCAAGGTTTGCCCAGTCGTACCAGTCCGCTTCAAAAGAATCGCCGTTCGCCTCCGCCGGGCCGCCGTGGATCAGCGTCAGCATGCGCAGATGTTTCTCGCCCATGCGGTGAGGCGGATAAATGAGCACACCTTCGACTGGCGTGCCGTCGTCTGCCTTCCACTGGTAGGCTTTCCATTCAGGCTGAGCCCGCTCGGTAAAAATCGGGTTGAAGCTGCTGATCGCTTTGGCCTGTTCCGGGTGCGCCGCGTCTGGAGCCAGAAAGACCTGGGTCGGAGTGGTCAGCGTCGAGTGTTTTACCAGCAATCCGGAAGAATGCAGCCCGGCATCTAACCCAGTGTAAGAGCCTGGCACCCCCGGCAGCGGAACAGCCTTGGATCCGTCCACCGCGTAAAGCTGTTGTTGTGTGCCTTTGAGCCCGGTAGCAATCATCCGGCCATCGGCCATCACGGTGAAGTTTTCGAACGATCCCGTGAACGTATCACCCAACCTCTTCACCGTGGCGCTCGCGGTATCGATCGCATACAACCTTCCCTGGACATCGCGGTAAGGCCCGTCCAGCGCCCCGGCATCCGCGCCCACATGAAAGAAGAGCTTGCTGCCGTCGGGGCTCCAACGAAGGTCGTCCTCAAGGGCCTGGTTGTTGGTCAGCCGCCGACCCTCTCCGCCCGCGCTGCTAACCAGGTAGATGTCATTGTGTTTGGGATCTTCCAGGCGACGAGAGACGGAGTTGGTGACCCACGCGATTTGCGTTCCGTCCGGTTTGGGAACGATCTCTTTGATCTCATCGTCACTGTGACTGATCGTCTGCGCCAGGGGCGGCAGGGGCACGGCGCTGTCGGCAATTTCGGCCGCATGAACCGGCGGGGTCTTTTGTGCCGCGGCCACGGCATTCGCAGTAGGTAAAGCGAGCAGCACATCGCCCCGCTCGTGCTCGCGCCAGCGGATCACATCTTTCCATTGAGCCTTCTCCGCCTCTTCGGCGTTTTTCGAGAGAGGCGGTTGACAAGAGAAAAAGATCTGCGATCCATCGGCGGACCAGGCGACAGCGTGTGCGTCCAGCTTCTCCTTGTAGAGCGCAAACGATTCTCCCGAATCCGCGGAAATCAGCCACAGGCGTTCCGGAACCTCGTCACTATCTTTGTCTGTGCCATCGGGCAGAGGAAGATCGGAGAGGAAGGCGACGTACCTGCCGTCAGGAGACCACTGCGGGGCCCGAGCGTGCCCGGACCGGGTCAACGGGACGATCTCGCCTGTCTTCTGCTTCCAAATCCACAGATCGCTGCGAAACCGGTTGTGTTGCCAGTCAGGAGACTCGGTGGCGATGACCGCGGCCGAGCCGTCGGGAGACAATCTCGCCTCCTTGACGTCGGTAGCGTTCATGAACTCGTCCAGTGTGATCAGGTCTTTGGCGGGCTGTGCCAGTATGGAGAGGGGGGCTAGCAGGGCCCCGGCAAGAAGAAATACGGCACGAGAATTTCCCCGCAAATGTTTGGTCCTTTCTAACTGGCTGGAGATGTGAAAACGCCGAAGCTCTATACTACCTTGCGTATCTATCATTGCTCATCGTGAGGAATTCAATGCCCCTGGTTGTCGCCGGAGCTGGACGGCTCCGCTTTCTGGCTTGCTGTCTGTTGCTCTCGCTCCCAACCCTGCCCGCCCTGGCCCAGCTCGATCCACAGACCAAACAGCTCTCCCGGGATATTTTTCAGCAGCTGATTGAGATCAACACCACCGATTCGGTAGGCAGCACAACGGTCGCGGCCAATGCAATGGCGAAGCGCCTGCTGGACGCTGGTTTCCCGAAAGCGGATGTGCTTGTCCTCGGCCCCAACGATCGCAAGGGCAACCTGGTGGCGCGCATCCATGGCACGGGCGCCGCGAAGCCCATCCTCTTTATTGGCCACCTCGATGTGGTGGAAGCCCTGCGCTCCGACTGGACCACCGACCCGTTCAAATTTATCGAGAAGGATGGCTACTACTACGGCCGCGGCGCCCAGGACATGAAGGAAAGCGACGCCATCCTGGTGACCACCTTCATCCGCCTCAAGAAATCAGGATTCAAGCCGGATCGCGACCTGATCCTGGCGCTTACCGCTGATGAGGAAGGCGGTAAGTCCAACGGAGTGGATTGGCTGCTGAAGAACCACCGCGACCTGATCAACGCGGCATTCGTGCTCAACTCCGATTCCGGAGGAGTCGACCTGGAACACGGCAAGCCGGTCACCTTCAATGTAGAGGCGACGGAGAAGCTTTACGGCGACTACCAGCTCACCGCAACCAATCCTGGCGGCCACAGCTCTCTGCCTACGCCCGACAACGCCATTTATCACGTCGCCGATGCGCTTACCCGTTTGCAGGCCTACACCTTCCCATTTGAGCTGAACCCGGTGACGCGCGCCTACTTTGCGCGCATGAGCACGCTCGAGTCTGGTCAGACGGCTGCCGATATGAAGGGTATTCTGAAGAACCCTCCCTCGCTGCAGGCCATGAAGCAACTGTCCGAGATCCCGAAATACAACGCAACCATGCGCACCACCTGTGTGGCCACCCGCCTCGCCGGCGGACATGCCAACAACGCCTTACCCCAAACCGCCTCGGCCAACGTGAATTGCAGGATCCTTCCCAGCGTCTCGCGCGAAGAGATTCGCCAGCAGCTGATCCGCATCTTCCATGACCCAAAGGTCAGCGTGCGCTACGTCAACGACGCAGGCGTAGTCATGGATATAGCGCCAACCGCCAAGGCCGTGCCTCCCACCGATTTGAAGCCCGAGGTGATGCGACCTCTAACCAAGCTGGTGGCAGAGATGTGGCCGGGGATCCCGGTGCTGCCGGTCATGGAAACGGGGGCGTCGGACGGCAAATACACCTCCGAGGCTGGCCTCCCAACCTACGGGATCAATGGAATTGCCATTGATATCAGTGATGTGCGCGCGCACGGCAAAGATGAGCGCGTAGGCATAGACTCCTATTACCGCGGAGTTGAGTTTTACGACCGCTTTATCAAAATGTTAGCCGGCGGCAAGCAATAATCGGGAAATGGATGGCTGCAAGTTGAACGAATCTAGAATGACTATTTTCCGCAGCGCCTCTTTTGCTGCGATTCTGGGCCTCTTTGTAACCCTTGGCGCCGCATCCGCAGCCAATCCGGAAAGACCTTGGATGAATACCCAGCTCTCCCTCGATCAGCGAGCAGATCTGGTGCTGAAAGAGATGACCCTGGACGAGAAAATCCAGCTCCTGCACGGCCAGGGTATGCCGGGGTGGAAACGGCCCATGCCCAGAACCTACCTTGGCAATCAAGGCGCTGGCTTCATTCTTGGGATTCCCCGCCTTGGCATTCCGCAAGTCGAGATGAGCGACGCGGCCTACGGCGTCAGGATGAGCGCCCAGAACGGCCGCTACTCCACCGCGTTACCCTCCAACATCGCCGCCGCTGCCACCTGGGATCCCGAGGGAGCCTGCGAATACGGCGCGCTGATCGGAAGGGAACTCCGCGCCCAGGGCTACAACATGACGCTGGGTGGTGGGGTCAATCTCACCCGCGAGCCGCGCAATGGAAGAACCTTTGAGTACCAGGGCGAAGACCCGCTGCTCGCCGGCACCCTGGTCGGCAACCGCATCAAGTGCGAGCAGGCCCAGCACGTCATCGGCGATATCAAGCACTACGTCATGAACGATCAGGAAAATGGCCGCGACGAAGTGAATGTGATCATCGACAAGCGCGCCATGCAGGAGACAGATCTGCTCGCCTTCCATATCGGCATCAGCATTGGCGATCCGGCGGCGGTCATGTGCTCCTACAACGCCATCAACGGCGATTACGCCTGTCAGAACAAATACACTCTGACCGATGTGCTCAAGCACGATTGGCAGTTCAAAGGCTTCGTGCTTTCCGACTGGGGCGGAACCCACAGCACGGTCAAAGCATCCGCTGCCGGGCTGGACCACGAGGAGCCCATGGATGACTTCTTCGGCGCGAAGCTGAAGGAGGCGGTTGAGGCAGGCAAGGTCCCCATGGCGCAAGTAGACGACCACGCGCGCCGTATTTTGCGTTCCATGTTTCAAGCCGGCCTCTTCGATTACCCCACGCAGAAGAGCGTTGTCGATGTAGAGGGCGGTTTTGCCACCGCGCGCCGTCTCTCCGAGCAGAGCATCGTTTTACTCAAGAACACCACCGGTCTGCTGCCCCTCGATTCCAGCACGGTGCACTCCATCGCTGTCATTGGGCCGCACGCCGACACCGGCATGATCTCTGGCGGTGGCTCAGCGCAGGTCGACCCTGCCGGTGAGCCGGCGCATCCCTGGCAGGCGCACGTCTGGTTCCCCACTTCGCCCCTGAAGGCTATGCGTGCAGCGGCTCCTGGCGCTAAGGTGGAATTCGATTCAGGCGCAGACCCCGCCTCCGCCGCGGCGCTCGCGGGAAAGTCGGATGTCGCGATCGTGTTTGCCTATGAATGGATGAGCGAAGGAACAGACTTGCCCAATCTCTCTCTGCCCGAAAACCAGGACGCATTGATTGCGCAGGTGGCCGCAGCGAATCCGCGGACAGTGGTAGTGCTCGAGACCGGAACCGCGGTGCTGATGCCCTGGCTGGATAAGGTAGGCGGCGTGCTCGAGGCCTGGTATGCCGGGAGCAAAGGCGATGAAGCCGTGGCCAACGTCCTCTTCGGCAAGGTAAACCCCAGCGCGAAGCTGCCCATGACGTTTCCTCGTAGCGAAGCCGATCTCCCCCATCCTGAGCTGGTGAAGCCTCCCAAGGGAGGAGAAGACGCCGGTCAAACCTTGAAACCGGAGGAAGCCAAGCCCACCTTCAGCGTGCACTACACCGAGGGACTGAAGGTCGGATACAAGTGGTATGACGCGGAGAACAAGCCAGTGCTGTTTCCTTTCGGCTTCGGTCTTTCCTATACCACCTACGAGTATTCAGGTTTAAAAGTCGAGGGTGGCAAGGAGCCCACCGTCACCTTCACCCTGAAAAACACGGGCGCGCGCGCTGGGGCAGAAGTGGCGCAAGTCTACGTAGCCCTTCCGGCGGCTGCGGGTGAACCCCCCAAGCGGCTCGCGGCTTTCAGCAAGGTACCCCTGAACCCTGGGGAGAGCAGGGAAGTGAGCCTGCCGATTAATCCGCGGGAACTATCCATCTACGACGAAACCACCAACGCGTGGAAGCAACTGCCGGGTGGATACACCTTCATGGTCGGCGGCTCATCCAAGGATCTGCCCCTCCACCAGGAAATCAATCTCCCCTAGCATAAGGTCATTCTTAGTCGCAAAAGGCCGGAGGAAATCGCACGGGTGCCCCATGTTCGCACCACCTGCCCCGGCTTGCCGTGGGGCGTTCATGGGCCGAACAAGATGGGCGCAGCCCCACGATTGCTTCTACCTTCCGAGCAATAAATGATCCGGGCCGCTAGGCCCCAAGAGCAATCGTTGAGGGAGCCACAAAGGGACCACGAGTCCCATTCCCCACCATCTCCTCTGTGGCCGCAAAACACCGCACGGCAATCCGACGGAAAATATCCAATGCAGGAGACTTATTCGATTCCATCGAGACAATCCCCAGTTGGCGTTCAGGCAGCTTCTCTACGAAGGGAATGGCGACAACATCGGGGAAGGAGCACTTCATCATGGAAGAAGTCGCAAACACGATCCCTTCGCCGGCGCCCGCATACGCAAGTTGCACCGCGCACGAATACGGCACCTCGAGAATGCGCGGCACAATGCCAAAAGGCGCCAGTAACTGATGCAAAAAAGGCTGGTGAAAGCGGCAATCCTCCGCCCTGGACGCAATGATCTTCTTGTCTCGCAAATCGTGGACCGAGATTGTCCGGCTACGCGCCAGATGAGAGTGGCGCGACACCATCGCCACCAGCGTCTCCTTGCAAATTGGCTCAAACCGAATCCCGGGAATAGGAAGCGCTCTGACCATGAACAGCGCATCCACGCCACCACTCGGTAATCTGGCCAGCTGTTCTTCGGTTGTCAGCTCGCAAAGCTCCAGCTGGAAATCAGGATCGTAAGCCGCCACCTCTCGCAGCACGGCGGGGAGAAGCACATATTGTCCAACAGGTCCACAGGCGACGCGGAGACGCAAGCGATTTTCGAGCGAGCCAAGATGTGTCTTCGCCTCCGCGGCAGTCTTCAGAATGGTCTCTGCGTACTGAGCGAACGCGATGCCCGCTTCGGTAAGGGCAACGCTATGCCGGGTGCGCTCAAACAGCTTGGCGCCCAGGGCGTCCTCCAGCGACTTGATCTGAAAGGTCAGCGCGGGTTGGCTGACGTACAGGGCCTGCGACGCCTTGCCATAGTTCAGCAATTCCGCAAGCGTCAGAAACGACTGCAACTGCTTGAGACGGAAGTCCATTGGTTGCCTCGCAAACCACGGCGACACATATGCCCACGAGCGGGATATTTTGACACGAGCTTATATGGTGTTTATGCGGTGAAGCGACGTAACTCTAGCTCAAATCTTCAAGCCGTTTTAACGCAGTGTCAACCCTAAAAGGCCCCGCAGGCCACCCGCCGCAAAAAAAAACTTATTACAACCGAAATTCTTTCAATTAGACACTGCAGGCGAAAGACCTTACGCTCACTTCCAGACGAGGCCGAAAAGCTCGGGCAACCCTCACTGTCGAGAGTGTCCCGTTCTGTTCGATTCCACACCTGCGTGGCGATCACTCGCCCTCCTCGTACCTTGTAGTTGGTAGATAGCGCCGTTTGCCGGGGCTGCCGCATAGGCAGGGCTCTGGTGATTCTCCTGCCCACGTCGGCATGTATTTCCGATTCCCAAACAGGTTGCCTTTCCCGTTGCTGGTATGCGCAACACGAGTGGATACAGGAGTACCTGACTGATTTCAGCGAGGTTATGACGCTAGATGAAGTTTCTCCGCAATCCCCGATTTCTCTCCGCAGTCCTGTTCACCTTGATTTCGACAGTAGCCTATCCCCAACAAACAGGGATCGCCGGCAGGGTAACCGATCTGTCGGGCGCTGTCCTCCCCGGAGCTGACGTCAAGGTAAACGCGTTGAGCGGGGCGTCCTTCTCCACAAAAACCAATTCCGCCGGAGCCTACGAGTTTCCAGCGCTCAGTGCGGGCGACTATGTGCTGACGGTCACGCAGCCGGGGTTCACCACGGTAAAGCGAAGCGTGAGCATGCTGGTGGGGCAACTGGTGGAGGCGGACTTCGCGATGGGGGTCGCGAGCACCAGCCAGTCTGTTTTGGTCGAGGCGGTAGGTCCCGCCCTCGACACCACCTCGTCTCAGGTCGGGGGCAACATCACGCCGCAGGATGTCGCCACCATCCCGATCAACGGCCGCAATTATATGGAGTTCGCCACCCTGGTTCCTGGCATCCGGGTGAACGCCATCACCAACGACACCCCGCTCGGCAACGCGAACTCCGGCAAATTCCAGATCGATCTGGATGGCCTTCAGGTAACCCAAGACACCGCCGACGCGAGCTTTGGCCAACCGCGCTTTAGCCCCGACGCCATCTCTCAGTTTGAGATCATCACCAATCGCTTCGATGCGACCGTCGGCCGTTCCTCCGGGGTCTACACCAACGTGCAGACCAAGTCGGGGACCAACCAGATCCACGGATCCGCCTTCGGGTACTTCCGCAACGATGCCTTCAACGCCGCCGATCCCATTGCGCACACGGTGTTGCCGCTCTCGGATCAGCAATACGGCGGCACCTTTGGCGGCCCGATTCGCAAGGACAAATTATGGTATTTCGCCTCGTACGAGGGGGAGCACCAGGGGAGCAACATCAACACTACATCGCTGTTGCCGGGCAGCAGCCTCGTCCAATTTCCGCAGACGATCAGTACAAAAGAGTACCTGGGCCGAGGCGACTACCAGATCAATAGCAACAACCACATTTTTGTCCGCGGCAACGGCTTCAACTTCGACAACGATCACGTGCTCACGAGCGGTAGCACCGATCCCAGTGCTGCTTACCTGGCGACGCGGTTGTACTACAGCATCATGGGCGACTGGAACAAAGTCGTGAACGACAAGATCGTGAATGACGTCCACGCTGGTTTTAGCCATTTCGAGTGGCAGAACCTGCCCATGTATCCCACCATCCAGCTTAGTTTTGGCAGTGTGACGGTGGGCGGACCATACAATTATCCGCAGATCTTCTATCAGGATGTACAGCAGTACCGTGATGACCTCTACTACCTTGCCGGCAAGCATGCCTTCAAGATGGGCGGCGAGTACATCTTTACCAAGCACAGCGGATTCTTCCAGCAGAACGTTCGTGGCACCGCCAGCGCCTGCTCGGGCGTCACGACTGCGGCCGAGGTGGCTGAGTTGTTTCCCAAAGGCACCACCGATCCCACCACCTGGAACTACAACAACGGTAGTTACAACCTGAACTCAGTCTGCTCCCTGGGAACGTTCACCCTGGGCTCGGGGAACTTCAATGTCAACATCCCGCGCAACCAGATTGGATTTTGGATTCAGGACGATTGGAAGATCTACAAGCGGCTTACTCTGAACCTGGGTCTGCGCTACGACAACGATCTGGGAGTCTTCGATTCGGGCCTAAAGCTCACCAACGGCTTGTTGACCCCGAAGGGCAACGACAACCATCAATGGGCGCCGCGCCTGGGGTTCGCGTATGATCCGACGGGCTCCGGCAAAACCGTGGTGCGCGGAGGCGCCGGCATGTATTTCGCCGACATTGCCGCCAACCAGGTAATCGACGAGCAGATTTTCAATGGGGTCACTTCGGTCCAGGACTCGGTGACCGGGTCGGCCGCCAGCCCGCTCAATCTTCAAAATCCGTTTCCCAATTCAACCATCGTCCCGCGTCAGGCGGTGCAGCCGCTTGGACCGGATGTATCGACTCCCTATGCCCTGCAGCTTTCCGCCGGCGTGCAGCGCGAATTTCCGCTGCACACGGATGTTACGGCGGACTACGTCCACACCCGGGTCTATCATGACTGGATCCGCCTCAATGCAAACCTGCTCGCCAATCCAGGAAATCCCGAGTTCAACCTAAGCCCAAGTACGAAATATGTTCCAGGAACCCAGGTAATCTGCCCCACCGGCGGAGTGACCCCCGATGTCAAGCAAGGCAGCTTCAACGTGTGCGCCCAGGCCTTTACCAACATCAACCAGTTCTTTACCCCCAATGCCGCGGGATCCATCTATGACGCGCTCCAACTGGGAGTGCACCAGAGGGTTCTGCATGGCGCATCAAGTGGAGTAGCCTACACCTACTCGCGCTATAAGGACTCCACGGAATCACCCTTCTACTATCCCAACAAACCTTTCGTGAACGGGATCCACGACGAATGGGCCAACGCCCAGGACGATCAGCGCCACACACTGACGATCAACGGCGATTATCAATGGCGGTACGGCTTGTCACTCTCCGGGCTATATCATTTTGGATCCGGCAACGCTTTTCCAACCTACCTGGGCACGACGCAGCCCACGGGATATGCGCCCAGTTACAACCGGACGTTCGCTTCACAACCGGTTCCGTACCAGGCAAGTTATGGAACCGCTACCTGCCCCAAAGCGACCGGTGACGCCGCCTGCACCTACGTCTACAACCAGGCAGCGCACAATTATCTGGATAACGCCACCGGCTACTACCTAACCAACCGCGATGCTCTCTACGGAAGAAACATCCACCGTGTGGATAGCCGTCTGCAGGAAACACGCAAGATCACGGAGCGCTTCCGCGTGGTGGTCGCGGTGGAAGCATTCAATCTCTTCAACCACTCCAACTTCGGCAACTACAATGGCATCGTAACCTCGCCCACCTATGGATCGCCTCTGGCAACGACAGCGGCAGCCACTGGTATTCCGGTTGAATTTCGCTCCCGTTCGTTGCAATTCGTCGGGCGCTTCGAGTTTTAGAAGGTGGGAATGCTCAGGCTGTTATCCGGGTTTTGTTCCACATCGCTGTCCATCTGCGCAGGGATCGCTCTCCTTCTGCCGGCGTTTTTCCCCGCGATCGCTCAACCGAAATGGATTACGGTCCATGAAGGCACGGATTTCTCCGTGACCGTTTCTCCTAACCATCAGACCATCATCATGGACTTACAGGGTCTGCTCTGGTCTCTGCCGATCGGCGGCGGCAAGGCCACGCAGCTCACCGATGCCGTTACAGAGGCTTCGCATCCAAGCTGGTCTCCGAAGGGTGATCTCGTCGCCTTCCAGTCCTACGCCGGCGGAACCTTCCATATCTGGACGATGAAGCCTGACGGCACCGGCCTGCGCCAGATCACCACCGGCCATGGAGACGATCGCGAGCCCAGCTTCTCCCCCGACGGAACGGAGATAGCCTTCTCCTCCGACCGCGCATTCAAAGGCAGTTACGACATCTGGACAGTCGATCTCGCCACCGCTGCGCTCAAACAGTGGACGACCGGCGAAGCCGATGAATTCGAGCCCACCTGGGCTCCGTCTGGTTCTGAGCTTGCCTTTGTCAGCGGCACTGGAATCGCGGGTAAGACCATCGAAGCGCTCACCAGCGATGGCAAACAGCGGACGGTCGCAACCCTCGGCGGTCATGAAGGGCGCCTTGAGTCGCCCTCGTATTCGCCGGACGGAAAATGTATCAGTTACATACAATTCAGCGGCTCGGGTTTATTCATGAACGCTGCCCACCTGATGGTCTCAGGTGAGCAGATCGGCAAAGAAGACGACGCTTTCCCTTTCCCCACGGCATGGCTTTCTCCCAGTCAACTTCTCTACACCGCCAACGGCAAGCTGCTCGAAATAGATATAGAGACCAAGGCAGAGACACAGATTCCCTTCGAGGCGGCGATCAAGAGCATTCGCCCCGAGTACGCGCCCAAGCGCTACAGCTTTGATCCTGCGACGGCCCACCAAGTGAAGGGCATCTACGGGCCTGCTCTCGCCCCGGACGGCAAGCAGGTCGCGTTCATTGCCCTGAATCAGCTCTGGGTCATGGAGATCGGCAAAACCCCACGCGCGATCACGCACGACGCCTTTTACAAGCAGGGACCGCAATGGTCGCCGGACGGCAAATCCCTCGCCTATGTTTCCGACAAAAATGGTGTAGAGAACATCTATGTCGTCGACGTTGCCACGGGAAGCGACAAGCAAGTGGCGCCCACAACGGATTCGGCACAAATCCTGCCCGCCTGGTCGCCCGATGGCACGCGCCTCGCATTTCAAGACAACACCGAGGCCACGCGGATTGTCGATATAGCCACCGGCAAGGTGGTTCCTCTAGCGACTCCAACCTACTTTCCCGGCCGGCCCGCGTGGTCAACCGATGGGAAGACCATCGCGATGGCCGCGGTCAAGCCCTACACAAAACGCTACCGCGAAGGCACCACGCAAATCCTGACCGTGGACGTCGCCACCCAGGCGCAGCGCTATACCGAACCGGCTCCGTTCGAGTCGGTCACCACCCGCGGAGAAGATGGGCCCGTCTATTCGCCGAACGGGAGGGAGATTGCCTTCATCATGGACGATCTGCTCTACGTGATGCCGGTCGACTCCAACGGCCAGCCGAACGGAAAAGCAACTCCTCTGAACAACGAAACCAGCGACGCGCCCACCTGGAGCGCAGATTCGAAGCACTTGCTCTACCTCTCAGATGGCAAACTGCGCCTGATCGCGCGCGACACGCAAAAGATCACCCCAGTCCCCGTCGATCTCACCTATCACGACGTGGCTCCCCACCAGCGAGTCCTGATCCACGCCGGCCGCTTCTGGAAAGGCCAGGGCCCAGACGAGCAGAAAGACGTCGACATCCTCATCGTGGACAATCGAGTCGAGCGTGTCAGCCCGCACAGCAACACACCGCCAGACTCCTCCGTGAAGGTCGTAGATGCGTCACACGCAACCGTCCTGCCCGGTCTATGGGAGAACCATGTTCACCCCAACTCGATCGCCTCCATCTACGACGGCGATCGCGACTCAAGGCTCTGGCTGGCCTACGGCGTCACCGAGCTTCGTGACCTGGCCGACATGGCCTACCGCGCCAAAGAGCGGCAAGAAGGCTACGACTCGGGTGCGGAGATGGGACCGCGTCTCTTCCCGACGGGTGAAGCCATCGACGGTGAGCGCGTGTACTACAGCATGATGATCCCCACCACCAGCGAAGCCCAGCTCTATCGTGAGCTCAACCGTCTCAAAGCTCTGGACTTCGATCTGGTGAAGCTCTACGTTCGCCTGGCGTATGCGTGGCAAGTGAAGGCCGATCATTTCGCCCATGAGCAGATGGGCGTGGAAACCGCCTCTCACTACCTCCTGCCCGCTGTTTCTCTGGGCAACGACGGCATGAGCCACATCAGCGCCACCGCTCGCACCGGCTATGCCTACTCCCGTTCCTTTACCGGCGCCAGCTATGAAGATGTGCGCAAACTCCTCCTCGAGTCCGGCATGTGGACCATCTCCACCACCTTCAGCCCCGCGCTCTATGCGGAGGACCCCGGCATGGCGAAGGACCCGCGTCACTCGGTCGCGCCGCCCTGGGATCAGAAGCGGCTCTCGCTCGCCGTGGCCACCGTCACCAAAGAAGATCAAAAAAACGCCTTAACCCGGTTGGGCGACGAGGAATCAACACTGGCCAGCGTCCTGCGCGGTGGGGGTACGATGCTCGCCGGGACCGACTCCCCACTCGATATTCCGGCAACGTCGCTCCACCTGAACCTCCGAGCACAGGTCAAGTTCGGCTTGCAACCCTGGCAGGCGCTGGAGACCGCGACCTGGCTTCCAGCCAAGGCCTACGCACTCGACAAGGATCTCGGCACCCTCGAGCCGGGCAAGCTGGCTGACCTGATCATTGTCGACGGAGATCCGCTTGCCGACATCAGCACCGCCGCGAATGTGCAATGCGTCATGAAAAACGGCATGCTTCACTCAGTGGGTGAAATTATCGATCCCTTCGTTCCCGGCAACTCTATTGGCAAATCCATCTGCGGAACACCGTGATTCTCAAAAAGGAGACAACACCATGGGCATAACCAGGCGTGAATTGTTAATGCGTGTCGGACAGGCCGGCGGATACGCCGCGGCATTTACTACCATGCAGACCCTCGGTCTTCTGCCCATACCGCATGCTGAGGCCGTCACGTGGAACCCTTCGCCCGTAGTCGGCAAGGGGATCAAAATTGTGATTTTAGGCGGCGGCATTGCCGGATTGGTCTCGGCCTACGAGA
Organism: uncultured Acidobacteriaceae bacterium; assembly: GCA_963745725.1. Lineage (GTDB taxonomy): Bacteria > Acidobacteriota > Terriglobia > Terriglobales > Acidobacteriaceae > PALSA-350. The sequence continues at coordinate 263,762 of CAVUYJ010000007.1, read as the reverse complement.
TGGGCAAACTCGGCTATTCCTGTACGGTGCTCGAGGCGAGAACGCGCCCGGGCGGCCGCAATTGGACTGTGCGCAACGGCACCACCATTGAATTCACCGATGGAACCAAGCAGACGGCTGCCTGGCAACCGGACAGCTACTTCAACGCTGGTCCAGCGAGGCTCCCCTCGACTCACCACACTATGCTCGCCTACTGCAAGGAGTTAGGGGTTCCGCTGGAAGTGGAAGTAAACAGCTCGCGCAGTGCTCTGATGGTGAACGACAAGGCCTTCGGTGGAAAGGCCATTCAACAGCGCGAAGCGATCAACGACACCCGTGGCCACGTATCGGAGCTGCTTGCCAAGTGCATCCAGCAGAACGCGCTCAACCAGGAACTGAGCGCGGAAGACAAAGAGCGCATGCTGACCTTTCTGCGCACCTACGGAGACCTAAAGAGCGACTGCACCTACAAGGGCTCCGATCGCGCAGGCGCGCTGCGTCTACCCGGCGCCGGAGATGTGACCGAGGAAATAAAGCCGCCACTCGACATGGACTCCTTACTCGACGCCAACTTCTGGGGCGGCATGATGTTCGAAGAGATGCTGGATATGCAGGCCACCATGATGCAGCCCGTCGGTGGCATGGACCGCATCCCCTACGCGTTTGCCGGCAAACTCGAAAACGTGATCCATTTCGATTCCCAGGTCAAGGAAATCCGGAAGACCGCAAAGGGTGTCCGCATAAGCTACACGCAGCACGGCGAACCCAAAATGATCGAAGCCGACTACTGCATCTGCGCCTTGCCGATCAGCATCCTCAAGACCACCCCCAATGACTTTGCGCCCCGTATCAAGCAGGCGATCGCCGACACCAATTACGACCACGCCTACAAAGTAGCGTGGGAAGCCGATCGCTTCTGGGAGACCGACTTCAATATCTACGGAGGCATTTCCTGGGTCTTCAGCGGGCCGGTAGCAACCGTCTGGTATCCCAGTGCCAAGCTGTTCAGCGAGAAGGGAGTGGTGATCTCCGGTTACGGAGTGGAAAACGGCAGCGACTTTGGCAAGCTGCCCAACACACAAGCGAGATTCGACGCTTCCCGAGCCGCGATTGAGCGGCTTCATCCCGGGTACGGCAAGTCGCTCTCTCAACCCATGTATATGAACTGGGGAAGGATTCCTTACAACCTCGGTTCCTGGGTCACCCGTGCCTTCCCCGACCCGCAAGACAAGACCCCCGGATACTACGATGGCCCCTACAAGCAATTCATCGAACCGGATGGCCCCATCTTCTTCGCTGGCGATCACTGCAGCCACATCATCGGCTGGCAGGAGGGTGCGGCACTATCTGCGCATCGTGCGCTAAAGCTGATCTGCGAAAAGGTGAGTGCAGATAAAGCGTGATTCCGGGACCGGCTTGCAACCTATAGCTGCCATTGGTTATCGTGGCTGGTGAAAGGGTCCCCTCACATGTCTCCATCACGCCGTGCATTCATGGCATCGCTCACCGCCGCAGGCGCGATGACGCAATTCGGCAAAGCCGCGCAAGCCTTTGCCGCCAGCTGTCCATTCAAACTTTCCGTCATCAACGACGAGCTGACGCCCGATTTTGAACGCGCCTGCGAGATCGCCACCAAAGACTTCGGCCTGCACTGGATCGAGCTGCGCTCCATGTGGAACAAAAACGTCACCGACCTCGACGCCAAAGAGATCGCCGAATCGCAGCGCATTTTGCAGAAGTATCAACTCCGCGTGACCGACATAGCCAGTCCGCTCTTCAAAGTCGATTGGCCGGGAGCCCCGCTTTCCAAGGAAAGTCCCAAGCGCGACCAGTTCCACGCCGGCTACGACTTCAAGCAACAGGATCAGTTGCTGGAGCACTGCATCGAACTGTCCAGGCAATTCAAAACCGATCGCATACGTTGCTTCGACTTCTGGCGGCTGGAGAATCAGGCGCCCTATCGCGCCGCCATCAACGAAAAGTTGCGCGCCGCTGCTGAGACCTGCGCCAAGAGCAACCTGATCCTGCTGCTGGAAAACGAAATGGCTTGCAACACGGCCACGGGTGAGGAGGCGGCCGCCGTCCTCAAAGCCATCCCCAACAAGAACCTCATGCTCAACTGGGACCCCGGTAATGCCGCGGCCCTCAACAGTACTCCCTATCCCGAAGGGTACCGCCTGTTACCCTTCGAGCGCATCGGGCATTGCCACGCAAAAGATGTGGTGCGTCCGGCCGGTAAAAAGTACGAGTGGGCGCCGGTGGGTGCGGGAGTCGTCGATTGGGTAGGCCAGTTCCGAGCCTTCGCCAAAGATGGCTATCACTACGCCGTGAGCCTCGAGACCCATTGGCGCGGAGCGGGCACGCCCGAAGCCTCCACACGGGTCAGCATGAAAGGCCTCAAAGAAACCCTAAGCAAGGCCGGCCTCAACTGCTGAAAACCATCAATCCGTAGACTGCGGATCGCTGACCTCTTTCGCATAGAACATATGTGAAATCCGGGGCGGCTCTTTCCCTCGATGGAAGCTCCACACCCGATCCAGAATCTGCCGATCCGAGGCGGTGAACCGCTCCCTCTGGCGCAGGTACTCAAGCCAAGACTCGGTCACGAACGTCTCGTTGATATGGCCCGGATCCGCCGCATCCTGGTAGACGCCCCAGCGAATCGCGCCGTCGCGCAAGCGCACGTCCCGCAGTTGATGCACCGCCTTGGTGAATCCGGCATAGTCTCGCGGGTCAATGTGGTAATCGACAGAAACCCGGACCGGCCCTTCGCTGTCATCGCGCTCCGCATTGAGCTGGGGAACGGGCAATGTGTAGCGGTAGGGGCTGAGGTCCGGCTGCACTCCACGCAGCACATGAAAACGAAGCGATAGCGGTAGCGTGAGCGCCAACCCGGCAGAGGCGCACAGCAGCGACTTCGAAGTGGAAACGTGCTCGGCGATAAAGCCCCAGAGCACCCCACCCAAAGCCATGCCGCCGGCAAAGATCATCTGGTAAGCGCCCAGCGCCCGAGCCTGCACCCAAGCCGGCACGGATATCTGCACCGCAAGGTTCAGGGTAGACATGGCGCTGGTCCAGGCAAACCCGCCCGCGATCAGCATGGGGATAATGAACCACGGGCTCTTGACCAGCCCCAGAACCGCCAGGGTAGCGACGAACACGCCGCTGGCAGTAGCGATGATGGCGTCCGCGTTCAGGCGCCTGCGCACCCGGGGCAGACTGGTTGCGCCAATCACCGCGCCCAGCCCCATACTCCCATTCAGGATCCCGTACCCCATCGCCCCCTGCCGCATATCGTTACGCGCCACGATGGCCAGGAGTGCCCACACCGCGCTCACAAAAAGCGTGAAGATCAGCGTCCGCACAAAAGCCGCCTGCAGCATGGGAGCGTACCGGACGTAACGAATCCCCGCCCGCACCGACCCCTGGATACGCTCGGACGGCAGCGCGCTCTTGAACGCCGGCTTGCGTTGCCAGCGATACAAAACCCAAATGACCCCAACAAACGAGAGGGAATTGAGCAGAAACACCGACGCCGCGCCGGTCGTGGCAAGGGCAAAAAGCGCCACCATCAGGCCACCCAGCGCGGGCCCCAGGGCGCGGGCCAGGTTGAACCCCGCCGAGTTGAGCGACACGGCATCCGGCAATTGCGCCCGCGGAATTACTTCCGGCACGATGGCCTGCCATGCCGGGCTGTTCATAGCTGCGCCAATGTTCAGCAGGAAGGTGAGAATCAGCAGAATCCAGGGCGAGATCACGTCAAAGAACGTGAGCACGCTCAGGATGGCGACCGCCGTGAGCATCCACGCCTGCCAAAAAATCAGCAGCCGACGCCGATCGAAAATATCCGCCGTTGCCCCGGCCAGCAGGCCCAGGATGACTACCGGAAGGCTGGCTGCGGTCTGCATCAGGGCAATGAGCAGCGGCGAGGTGGTGAGCACCGTCATCAGCCACGTGCCCGCCGTATCCTGCATCCACCCGCCCAGGTTGGAAACGATGGACGCGAGCCACAGATCCCGAAAAAGCGGCACGCCAAGCGGCTCAAACCCGTGAAGCTTGGGCGGCGTCTCCAGCTGATCTGTATTTAAGGTGGTCATGGGGGGGCAGGCAGGAACTTCCCTGTTGTTCATTATCCCAGAGTGTTATAGAACGCCGGCCCGGATGTGCCGATGAACGCAACACTGATCATTGAAAAAAGACTCGGGCGACTTTCCCCGGCTCTTTCGGTCTCAGTCATCAGGCACCAAGGGAGGAAAGAAATGGCCGGCACTGCATTGCGAAGCGGAGCATGGAAGACAGTGGTGGCCCTCCTGCTGACCTCCATCCCCTTGGCCGAGCGAATGTTGCTCTATCACCTGGCCACGACCGCCCTGATCCTGCTGCCCATAAGACCTTCAACCGATAAACCTTCAACCCAAAACCAACCCTGAGGAAGCCGGACGCTTCTCTGCGCCCGACCTCCAGGCCTGAAACCCTTCACTGACCAATATCCCTCGGGTGCCCCACATCTCGCTCGTTTTTCGCGAGATGTGGGATACCACGGCACTCAACGTTTTCCTCTCGGCTTACTAATCAATGAACCGGAAACAGGACGGGTGCCCCACGTTCGCCAAAGCGTACGTGGGCCGAAAAAGACGAGGCGACCCGGATTTCCTGCCGCGGGGCGCCACCGACACCCACGTGTGCGGCTTTCATCGAAGAAAGCCGCATGGAATACATCAACGCCACCGAGGTCTACAGGAAATCCGGGGGAAGCCTCTCCAAAGCCTTTTGCCAAGGCGTATCCTGAACCTGTCGTGACCCGTTTCCGGCAATTAATAACGCGAAGCCTTCAGCCCACAGCCGTACTGGGCTGATGTTCGCTCTGCTTGGGACCCAGGTCGGCCTCCTTCGTCTGCAGCGCCCAGTGTCTGCAACATCTGCAAGCCACCCGACCAGCCGGCAATGACCCACTGCCACGACGATGCACCCATCACCGAACGCGCATCACAACCCAGACCTGCCCACCCACCGCCACTTCCTTCTGTGTGACCGATCTACTCGCAGACAACCAACAAAAAACCTTAATCCCCCCAACAATCCAAGCAGACGCACCCGCCCTACTCCCAATCCTGACCGTCGTCGCCGGCACACCCGTTCCCCCGCGAATCCGAAGTAGCATAGGCGACCCGCCACTCCTCACTCCTCTCCGCATCTAGGCCCGCCCTTCTTCTGCCGAAGGGAGATCTGCGCCCCGCCGATCCCACCCAGCCATCCATTCACGAGGAGTCTTTATGAGTACCCGACGTACCTTCCTGGGCCGCGCCCTGGGCGCCTGCTCTGCTCTTTTCGCCGCGCGCGCCGTATCCGCCCAAACCATGCAAATGCCCATGCCCCCGGCGCCACCCCAGCCGCAAGCAGCGCCGCCCGCCACCCACGGGATCCCACTTCCAGGCAATCAGTAGTAACCACCGATGTTGGCGACCTCGCCTACACCATGGACGGCTCCACCAAGGTCTACAACCTGGTCGCCGAAGTCCTCCGCCAAAAAATCCACCCCGACAAAACCATCGACGTCTGGGGATTCAACGGCACCGCGCCAGGCCCGACCATCCAGGTCAACCAGGGCGATCACGTCCGCGTAATCTTCGACAACCACTTACCCGAACCAAGCTCCATCCACTGGCATGGCTTTGAAGACATGATCGGCAACGACGGCATGCCCGGCATCAGCCAGGAGCCGGTAAAACCCGGCGGCCGCTTCATCTACGAATTCGACATTCACCAGGCAGGCACCTACTTCTACCACTCCCACATGGCCATGCAGGAAATGGCAGGCATGCTCGGCGGGTTCATCATGCATCCCCGCACCCCCAACCACCCGCGCTGCGACAAGGACTTCCTTCTCCACCTGCAGGAGTACGCCATCCTGCCCAACAACACCGTGCCCAACACCATGAACATGGAATACAACTGGCTCCTGCTTAACGGCAAGGCGGGTCCTGCATCCACTCCGCTCATTGTTCGCCAGGGTGACCGGGTCCGCATTCGCTTTGTAAATCTAGGCATGGACCACCACCCCCTGCATATCCACGGCTACACCTTCCAGGTCACCGGCACCGAGGGAGGCCGCATTCCAGAAACCGCCTGGTGGCCCGGAACCACCGTCCTGGTAGGCGTAGCGCAGGCGCGCGACATCGAAATCACCGCCGACCGGGTCGGCGACTGGATGCTGCACTGCCACCTGCCGCACCACATGATGAATCAAATGTCCTCCAACGTAGGCACCATGACCCGCCGCCCCGGCCAACCCGCCGGAGTGGATATGAACACCGGCATGGGCATGCTCCAAGGCACCCCGGGCGCCCCCACCGGCGACGACTACGGAACCAGCCTGGGCCGCGGCATGGGGTTCGGAAGCACTGCGGACATGGCGACCGCCAACGGACCGCCATCGGACGGCTCAGCACCACGCCATGCATTCCATGCCAGGAATGGCCAACATGGCCGTCGATGTGCCTGCCAACGCAAACTCAGTGCCAGGCTTCCCGCAGGACGCCTACATGGAAGGTCCCGCCATGGCCATGGACCAGATGGTCGACAAGCCGGAGAACTACGGCCTTCGTCCGGCTGGAGCGGCTACATGATGGGCATGATGACCTTCCTCCGCGTACTGCCGCCGGACAAATACGAAGAAGTGGTGGCTCGCATGAAGCAGGCGCAAAGGCCCAACGATCCCTACGCATCGCTATGGCAGAGCATTTCCTAACCCCGGAGAAGACGATGTACAAGAAATTCGCGCCCGTACTATGGCTCTTCGCCGCTCCGCTCATCGCGCAGAATGGCCAACAGCCGGCAATGCAGATGCCGGGAATGACGATGGAAAAGTCTCCGGCACCAGTGCCCCAGCTGCTGCAGGGCTTTGCCACGCGCCCGCCACTCAAGCTCGAAGACTTCCTGGCCCTGGCCGGCAAAAACAATCCGACCCTACAGCAAGCCGCGGCCATCATCCGCCGCTCCGAAGCCGAAGCAAAACAGGCTGCACTCTACCCCAATCCCTCCGTCGGCTATGAAGGCGACCAGATTCGCGGTGGTTCTTATGGGGGCGGGGAACAGGGTGGCTATGTCGCCCAAACCATCGTGCTGGGCGGCAAGCTCGGCCTGCGCCGCAACATCTTTGAGCAGCAAAAGCAGTCTGATCAAATCGCAGCCGAGGCCCAGCTCGCGCGCGTCCACAACGATGTAGCGCAGCAGTTTTACGACACCCTGGCCGCCCAGCAAATGGTGGCAGTACGCGGCCGCCTTCTGGGCTTGGCTACCGATGCCGTCGAAACCGCGCACCAGTTGGCCAACGTGGGCCAGGCGGATGCACCCGACGTCCTACAGGCCGAAGTCGAGGCAGAACAGGCGGCCATCGACTACAACACATCGCAGCGCATGTTCCTGCAAAGGTTCCAGTCCTTGGCCGCGCTTGCCGGCAGTCCGGCAACGGAGGTCGCTCCCTTGGATGCGGACCTCACCGCAACACCCGAAATAGATCCGGCCCGCATGGTAGATGCGATGGTCCAGCAGGCGCCGACGGTAAAGCAGGCGCAACAGCAGGTCGCCGTAGCGGAAGCGAAACTAAAGGATGCCCACCGTGAAATCATCCCCGACCTTCAACTGCGCGCCGGCGAGCAACAAAATCTGGAAGCGCTCCCGGAAGCCCCGGGCAAAAAAACCGGAGCGCAGAGTTTCGCCAGTGTCGGCATCGAGCTCCCGCTGTGGAACCGAAACCAGGGCAACAAGCAAGCTGCGGAAGCAGAATTAGAAGAGACCCGGCAAGACATCACGCGCATCCAATTGTCTCTGCGCCAACGGGCCGAGACTCTGGCGCAAAATTATCTTTCCGCCAAGGAGGAAGCTGACCGCTATCGCACCGCCCTGCTGCCGCGCGCCCGTCGCGCCTATCAGCTTTACCTCGATAAGTACCAGGACATGGCGCAAGCCTATCCGCAGGTCATCGTCTCGCAGCGCACCTTGTTCGAGCTTGAAGTCCGTTACATCGACTCTCTCGACCGCATCTGGCAGAATGCAATTGCGCTTCAGAATTTCACCCTGCAAGGCGCCCTCGATAAGCCCCCTGCAGCAGCAAGATGAAAGGAACATGAATTGAATCCCCCCAGCGACGAGAATATGAAACTGTGGTTGATACGTCACGGAGAGACCGAGTGGAGCCTCTCCGGCGCCCATACCAGCAGAACCGACATCCCGCTCACCGAGCGAGGCAAGGAGCGTGCGGCAAAAATTCGAGCCTACCTCGCCCAGCGAAAATTCAGCCTGGTGTTGACCAGCCCGCTGCAGCGCGCGCGGGAAACCTGCCGCATCGCGGGCTACTCTGACGTGGCGCAGATCGAAGAGAACCTGCGTGAATGGGACTACGGTATCTTCGAAGGCCGCACCACCGCCGACATTCGAAAGGACCAACCCGACTGGTCTATCTGGGATTCGCCTGTACCTGAGGGGGAACCCGTGGAGCACGTGGCGGCTCGAGCCCAGAAGGTAATCGACCGGGCCCTGCAAGCAGGCGGCGATGTTGCCCTATTTGCCCACGCCCACATCCTGAGGATTCTCGCCGCCACCTGGTTAGGTCTCGATCCCCGCGGTGGCCGTCTGTTTGCCCTGGGAACAGGCTCGGTGAGTACCCTGGGTTTCGAGCGGGAGACCCGGGTGATCTCCACCTGGAACCGGTCATTGGAGGAATAAGGGGGAGGAGTAAGGGGAAGGGTAAGGAATCAGAACGCAAGCCGCGCCAGCACCACCCCCAGCCACACCGCAACCAGGCCGAGCAGAACACTCAGCGACACATAGAGGGCGGCAATCAGGAAATCCCCCGTCTGCAGGTGGACGAAGGTTTCCCATTCAAACGTAGAGAACGTGCTATAGGCGCCCACGAAGCCGATTGGGATCAGAAATCGCCAAGCGGGATTAACCTCTGTGCGCTGCCCCACCGCAGCCAGAAAGAAGCCGATGATCAAGCAAGCCGTAAGGTTGATCACGAATGTCCCGTAAGGAAATCGAGTCCCCATTCGGTTGACTACCGTGGACCCGACAAGATACCGGGTCACGGAGCCCAGAGCACCCCCGATTGCGATAAGAAGGTATTTCTGCAAGTTCACCTCCACAAGGCAACTGCCCGCGAGCGGAATTTTTTGACGGGAACGGCCTCGTCGGACATGACTCCGCGACGGCTTCCCGTCAGGAGTCATCATCTGTCGAGCCTATGAGGCAGAACAGCGGTTGCAAGCGGTTTTCCCCAACCGCTCAGGGTGAACTCCTTCACCCCCACCAGTTAGATAAATGGGTGCGCCGCGATTGTCAAGGATTGTGGAAGACCTCCTGCATCTTGGTCCAGGTGCGTTCGCCCGCGAACGGAATCTGCATCGCATCTGTCTTGCTGAGCCACGCAATATTGCGAGGTTCTTTGGCCAGCGTATCCATATCCTGTTTGTAGTTGTTCCCCGTGTATTCGTAGTACGCAAACAGGTAGTAGTGGCTCTCATCCATCTTCTGGATGTAGATCGAGAAGTTGTGCATATGGTATTTGTCCAGCAAATCCCGGACGCCCTGGTTGGACGCCGCATGCAGCGCCTCATAAGCCGAGATCTTATCCGGCTTGATACCGATAATCATCCCAACGCGAGTGGGCTGACTCTGTTGGCTGTAGAGCGCAATCGAAAGCACGCCAAGCAAAGCAAAAACAAAAACCTTCATCTCATCTCCCTCTTTAAATCGTCCCAATCATACTCAAGGAAATCGGAAGGGGACCGGACAGAATCGACGAAACCAGAAGGGAATGGACAGAGACCGGACGGAATCAGATGAAGCAGAAGGGAAGAGTACCTGGATCCGTCGGAATCAGATAAACGAGAAGGGAACTGGACGGGTGCCCCATGTTCGCCAAGGCGTACATGGGCCGAAAACGATGGGCGAAGCCCCTTCGACCGCTTTCCTCGGAATCCTTACCAAACCCCAAGGGCACCTTGCCAACCCCCACCTATTCATTGATCATTTGAGAGCCAACCATTCATGCGACTAGATTCTCACCAGCACTTCTGGCGCTACAGCCCCACCGAGCACACCTGGATGACGGACCAGATGCAGGCTCTGAAGCAAGACTTCCTCCCCCACGACCTGAAGCCATTGCTCGACGCGATTCAATTCGACGGCTGCATCGCCGTACAGGCCCGGCAAAACCTCGAAGAAACCCGATGGCTCCTGGAGCTCGCAGAACAATACCCATTCATCAAGGGTGTCGTCGGCTGGGTAGATCTGCGCTCAGACAGACTCACCGAACAATTGCAAAGATTCGCCCAGCATCCCAAACTGGTCGGCGTCCGCCACGTAGTCCACGACGAGCCCGACGACCACTTCATGCTGCGACCGGACTTTCGCCGCGGCATCGCGCAGCTGCTTGACTTCAACTTGACCTACGATCTTTTACTCTTTCCCAAGCACCTCAAAGTAGCGACGCAACTCGTGAAAGAATTCCCGCAGCAACCCTTCGTCCTCGATCACATCGCCAAGCCAAAAATCGCCGACCGATTACTCTCCCCCTGGAAAGAAGACCTCCTCCAACTAGCCGCATTCCCCAACGTCTTCTGCAAGCTTTCCGGCATGGTGACCGAGACCAATTGGAAGCAATGGCAACCCGCCGATTTCCACCCCTACCTCGACCTCGTCTTAGAAGCATTCGGCCCCAGCCGCCTCATGATCGGTTCTGACTGGCCAGTCTGCACCCTGTCGGGAGACTATGAGTCCGTCATGAACATCGCGACCAACTACATTTCCAAACAATCAAGCCCCGCAATTCTGGGGGACAACTGCGCCCGCTTCTACCAGATCCCTGCTGAGGAACAACGATGAAAGCCGCCGTCCTTCATGGTGCGCGAGACATCCGCATCGAGCCCTATCGTCAGCCCGAATTGCACTCGGGCATGGTGCTATTGCGTCCCCGCCGCGTTGGCATTTGCGGTACTGACCTGCACTACTACGAACACGGACGCAACGCCACCTTTATCCCCGACCGCCCCTTCATTCTCGGCCATGAATTTACTGCGGAAGTGGCCGCGGTTGCGCCCGGCGTCGACGCCGTCAAAGTGGGCCAGCGCGTGACCGTAAACCCAGCCCGCGCCTGCGGCTTTTGCGCCTACTGCAAAGGCGGCCAGATCAATCTCTGCCGCAAGACCATCATGCTCGGGCAGCGCCAGCACCACTCCACCCACCGATGGAGCCCTGGCGGAATTCGTCACTGTCCGCGCCGACCAATGTCATCTCCTGCCTGACGACATGGACGATGGCATCGGCGCCATGATGGAACCTCTCTCCGTCGCTCTCCACGCAGTCAAGCGTGCCGGAACGGTTTCGGGCAAGCGGGTGCTCGTGACCGGTGGAGGAACCATAGGCTTATTAACAGCCATGACGGCGCGAGCCTTCGGGGCGGTGCCGGTTGCGGTCAGCGATATTGTTGCCGCCCGCCGCCACAAGGCAATCGAACTGGGCGTGGATGTGGCCCTGGATCCAACCGCGCACGATTTGCGCGACCAGGTGCAGGAGCTGACCGGTCTCGGCTTCGACATGGTCTTTGAGGCATCCGGAGCGCCGCCCGCCTTGCGAGCAGCGTTTGACCTGGTGCGTCCTGGGGGCACCATCGTACAAATCGGCACTGTGGGCACCGCCGACATTCCCATCCCCGTGAACCAGCTCATGGTGCGCGAGATCAACTTCCGCGGATCGATGCGCTACGGTGACACTTTCGATGAGGCAATCAGTTTGGTAGCTGCTGGACGCATCCACGTGAGCTCTTTGATCAACAACGTCTTCCCTCTCGAGGACTCGGTGAAAGCCTTGCACCTTGCCGCAGACAAATCCGCGGCGCTGAAAGTGCAGATCCAACCCTAGCGCATGGCCATCGCCCCGATCGACGCCATCGTCATCGTTGTTTACCTCGTAGGCATCACCGCCTTCGGCATCAAAGTTGGCTATCGCCGGAATGCGTCTTCCCAGCAATACTTCCTGGCCAACAAATCACTCGGCTGGTTCACCGTCGGAGCGGCCGTGTTTACCTCGAACATCTCGACCATTCACCTGGTTGGCTACGCGGCGGGTGGTGCAAGAGACGGTTTAGTCATCGGCAACTTCGAGTGGATGGCATGCTTCATCCTCATCCTGCTGGCGTTGATGTTTGCTCCGTTCTATATCAACTCCGGCGTAGCCACTCTGCCGGAATTCATGGAGCGCCGCTATTGCCCCGCAGCGCGTACTTTCCTGGCAGTGATTGGCATCCTCGGCGCGCTGCTCATCCACATCGGCATCAGTCTATTTGCGGCCGCCAAGGTCTTTGAGACTTTGCTCGGCGTGCCTATGTTTGCCACCATCCTCGTACTCTCGCTGTTCACGGTCGCCTATGCAGCTCTGGGTGGACTGAAGGCAGTGGTGATGACGGAGAGTATCCAGGTCGTGCTGCTACTGGGGGGCGCGACCCTCATCACCATCATGGGAGTGCTCGCACTGCCGAGGGTAGGCGTGCATGACCTGGAGACGCTGCGACAAGCCGTCGCTCCCGGGCAACTGCACATGTTGCAGCCGGTGATCAATGGCCAGGGACAACTCAACGAATTCTCCTGGCTGGCGGTTGTGCTCGGCTATCCCATCTTAGGTATCTGGTATTGGTGTGCGGACCAAACCCACGTACAGCGAGTGCTCGGCGCGCGCACCCTGAAGGACGGCCAGAACGGCGCGCTCTTTGCGGGATTCCTCAAGCTCTCGCCAGTTTTTCTGATGGTGTTCCCCGGAGTTATCGGATATGTGCTCTGGCAGAAAGGGGCGATCCATCTGGCCGATGTGCCCGGCACCGGTCGTCCGGACTACAACACCATGCTGCCGCAGCTGATTCAATATCTGATCCCGGTAGGCGTGCGTGGGTTGATCGCTGCCAGCCTGGCGGCTGCGCTCATGAGTTGTATGGCAGCGGCGCTCAACAGCTGTGCGACCTTAATCTCGATCGATGTAGTCAAGCGCCTCAGGCCCAACGAAACCGATGCCCAGGTGGTGCGCGTGGGGAGGATCACCACCGGGCTGATCATGGTGTTGGCCATGTTGTGGTCCACGCAGGGCGACCAATTCGGAACCATCTTCGAAGCCGTAAACAAGATCCCCATGACCTTTGCCCCGGCGGTCACCACGGTCTTTGTGCTTGGTGTCTTGTGGAAGCGAGGCACAAAGCAGGCAGCCATGGCCACCCTCTACATTGGCTCCCTCATCGGAGTCATCTATTTCCTGGTCGATCTGCCCAGTACCGGCAAATGGTTCCTGCCCGCGAACCGTCTTACCGATTTCGGTGGATTTGTAACCGACCCGGTACAGGGCCTGGGCATTCCCTTCATGCTCGCCGGACCCATCATCGCCGTAGCCTGCGTAGTGATCTATGTCCTGACCAGCCTCTTTACGCCTGCCATGGACGAAGCCGAAGTATCCAAAGTCTGTTGGGATCACCCGCTAGCCTTTCTCAAAGGACCTGTCACCGCGCTGAGCGACCCCCGCATCATCTCCCTACTGCTGTTGGCAACCGTAGCAGTCTCTTACTACCTGTTACGGTGACCGCCCTATTGGCGGCAGAAAACGTTTCGGTTCAGCATCCGCTCTCTATGGAACCGCTACCCTTTCCTTGTCATCCCGACCGGAGCGGAGGGACCTGCGGTTCCGCGAATCCTTCGTGGAAATGTTTTTAGACAGAGTTGTCATGGACCCCTGGCCCACCGAAGGTGATGAAAAACGCTTCGGTCCAGCAACCACTTTCTAAGGAACCGTCGCCCTTTCCTTTGTCATTCCGAGCGGAGCCGAGGAATCTGCAGTTCCGCGGACCTTTCGTGGAAATGTTTTTCAACCGAGCGTAGCGTGGTGGAGAAACCTGGCGTTTTCGTTGACAGGCCCCCAAAAACATGACACATCCGTGACAACTCCCTCTCCCCGCCACGATAATCTGAATCTTCAAAGCAATGCCGGCCAAACGAAACAACCCGACCATCCCCAGCTGGACCCACGATCAACTCGACTCCTCCTCCCCACCCGAGGTAGAACCCGCCTATTTCGATTCCGCATTAAACGCCTGGGTCCTCAGCAAGCACGCCGACATTCTGGCCGCATTTCGCGCCTCCACGCTCGTCCCCACCGATGACAAAAACGACACCCTTCGATCAAAAATCCGGACGGAAACCATAGAAGCTCTCTCCCCGGCGCAACTACGCGCCTGGCGGGAGAAGATAACCCCCGAAGCGCAATGGCTCGCCGGCACTTTGTCCACCGTAGAACCCGTGGACCTGATGGATGAATACGCGCGGCCACTCTGTCTCTCGTTGGCGGCAACCGTGACCGGGATCCCCCGCGAACACAGCGCACATCTCAATGAAAAAGCCCAACGCGTTTCGGCTGCTGCCGCTGAACCGAACGACCCCGCTCTGCGCGCTAGCGCAAAGGCCGCGAACGCCGAGCTGCGGACGTGCTTTCACACCGGCCCCGAAACCCTCCGCGACTCCGGGTTCGTTGCCCTCTCGCAAACCCTGCCTTGTCTCTTAGGAAATGCCTGGTTCGCCCTCCTGCAACATCCGCACCAATGGACCCTGTTGCACCAGCAAGCTGGACTGACGGAGCAAGCCATCGACGAGCTATTGCGCTACGCTGGCTTGGCACGCACGCTCACCAGGACGGCGACTGCGGATATCAATCTGAATGGTTCGTCGATTCGCAAGGGCGACCAAATCATTCTCAGGATCATCGCCGGAAACCGCGATCCCGAGCGCTTTTCCCATCCCCATCAAGTCGATGTGACGCGCGCCGACGCGGCACATTTCACCCTCGGAGCAGGCTCACACTCCTGCGTGGCAGCCGGCCTGATTCGCATGGCGGCGATTGCGCTCACGCGCCCCTTGCTCCAACGCTTCGCACCACCTACCCCAGCGGCTCCCGTCGTCTGGCAGGGCGGCTCAGGCTTTCGCTTCCCCAGATCTTTATGGGTCTGTCTACACCCCGGCACCCCACCTGCGGTGGCGACCTGAGTGAGGCTTGACCGCCCCATCTCCAACCACAAAACCGTCATCCTGAGCATCTCGCTCACGGTCTGCAGCTTAAGTCCCTCGAAATGCTTCAGTTCAAAAACCAGTCGCTCACGCGGCGTGAGTCTTTGCAAAGCCTTTGAAATATGCAAGCCCAACTCGCGATCTAATAGTTGTTGTTTGGGGTTATTGCCGGGTCTGCCATCCGGCAGTTGGTTCGGAATGGAGTGAATAAATCTGCCCTGCTTCAGTTATCGAAGTGGCTACTGGAAGAAGCATAAGCGCCGGACGCAGCCCTGCCGCTTACGGAGAAATCACTCAATGATCGGACTGAATGGGCTCACTCGTCGCGTAGCGCAACCATGGGATCGACCCCGGCCGCACGTCGGGCGGGGAAATAACCAGCCAAAGCAGCTACGCCCATCAGAACAACCGACACGGTGGCAAAAGTTAAGGGATCGCTGGAGCCAATCCCATAGAGCAGGTGCGACAAGCTTGACAGCGTTCGCGTGAGTATCCATGCGCCGGCTGCACCGGCTGCCATACCAACAAGAACCAATCTCAGCTCTCGACCGATAAACAGACGAACAACATCTCCCCTATCGGCGCCGAGAGCCATCCGAATGCCAATCTCCTGTACCCGCTGCGTAACGGAATACGAAATCATGCCGTAGATACCAACCGCTGCCAGCAGCAACGCCAGCCCCGCAAACGCTCCTAACAGAATCATCGGGAAACGCTGCTCAGACATCGAATCCGCGACGATCTGCTGCATCGTTCGTACGTTGTAGATCGGCTGGTCGCTGCCTGCCTGGTAAACCGTTGCCTTGATCGCAGCGAGGATGGTTGCGGTGTCAAGCGGCGTGCGAACGACGATGCTGGCGTCCGCATAATTGAGCGGAACCCACCGGTCCGGATCCTGATACAGCGAATAGTACGTTTCATACTGATTGGCCACGCCCGCGTCATTCAGCCCCACGTCCTTCACGTGACCCGCCACGCCCACAATCGTGCACGGGCCGAAGGCCTCGAATCCGGCAGTGATCGTGTGCCCTATAGGTTTTCCATCGGCAAAGAACTTATGCGCGAAATCGCTGTCGATCACGGCGACGCACGGCGAATGTATGGTGTCTTCCCGGCTGAGAAAACGCCCTTGAAGCAGCGATATTCCCATGGTGCGAAAGTAATCTGGCCCAGTGAGAAACGCTTGGAGTCGAGGCGCCCCCTGCAACGAGTCGGGCTTTTGCGAATCGAGCCAAAATGGCAGGTACCCGTCCTGTCCGGTTAACGGAACGCTGGTGGTAAAATCCGCCGCCTGTACACCGGGAATCTGGCGAATCCGTTCGATCAATTGTTGGTAAGTAATCCGAGTACTCGAAGGCGTCTTCGTCAGTGAATGCGACACCCCGACCTTGAAGGCGATGACGTTCTTTGTGTCGAAGCCCGGATTTACGTTCCATAAGCGAAGAATCGTCCGCAGCAACAGGCCGGCGCCCACGAGCAGCAGGAGCGTTAACGCCACTTGCATGACGACGAAACTACTCTGGGTGCGCCGATGGGCGACGGAAGAACCGCGGCCACCCTCTTTGAGCGATGCTTGCGGATCAGTTCTCCAACTCTTGAGAGCAGGCGCGAGCCCGAACAGAATGCCAACCAGGAGCGAAACCGCCAATGTGTATAGCAGCACGGGAGCATTCACACGGACGTCCGCACTGCGCGGCAAAATGTCAGGCATCGCCGCCAGAACTGACTTGATGCCAAAGAACGCAATCGCGATACCCAGGCCGGCCCCGGCCAATGAAAGAATCACGCTCTCCGTTAATAGTTGTCGCGCCACGCGTACCCGATTCGCACCGAGTGCCGAGCGAATAGCAAACTCTCGACTTCGCGTCGCTGAACGCGCCAAATGGAGATTAGCGACGTTGGCGCATGCGATTAGCAATACCAGGCCTACCGCACCGAACAACAGCGCGAGGGTTTGCCCTGCATCGCCAACGACTGCCTGCTTGAGAGGTTCGACATAAATTCCCAGATCCCGGTTGTCGTCAGCATACTGACGATCAAGTTCATTCTGGATCGTACCCATCTCTCCCTGAGCCTGAGACACGCCCACCCCAGGTTTCAGACGCCCCAACGTGAAGAGCCCGTCGTGGGTTGCACGGTTGTTCAGGATCAACGGATCGAGCTGACCGAGTGGTGTGTAAACATCGGCTTCATAGATGAGATGAAATCCAGGCGGTGCAACTCCAACGATCGAGTAATTGACTCCATTCACGGTGACAGTCTTGCCCAATACCTCCTGGCTGCTGTTGAACCGCTCCCGCCACAAACGATGGCTGATGACCACCGCCGGCGCCCCGCCCTTTCGGTCCTCCTGCGGAGTGAATTCCCGCCCCAATGCCAGTTCCAGACCGAGCGTGCTGAAAAATCCCAGAGAAATTTGACTGGAATTGACGTGCGAAGGCGCGCCGGGAGATGTCAGATCGACCCCTTGCTGCCTGAACGCCGTCATCTGCTCAAATGAGCGAGCGTTGCGTTGCCAATCCTGATAGTTTGGGTATGAATTCCAGACGCGGGGAAAGCGGGGATTATTTTCCCACACCATAACCAGGCGATCCGCTTCCCGGTAACGCAACGGTGCCAGTACCACTCCTTCGACGACTGTAAAAATCCCCGTGTTCGCACCAATACCCAGCGCCAGGGTCAGCACAGCCACCACCGTGAAACCAGGATTCCTGCGCAACTGCCGCAAGGCGTAGCGAATATCTTGGATGAGTCCAGTCATTTTCTCGCCCACTAGGATCGCAGCGATGCCTGCTCTCCCGTAAGACATGCTATCCCACCATCTGCCTAAGTCAGTTATAGAAGTGAGTGCGCACCCTTCGGACCATGAGATTTGCGGATGCTTTCACGCGATCCCGCCCTCCCTCTCCCTCCCTCCTTAAAGTCCCCCAGACACCTTCAACGCCAGCCACCTCGTAACATCAGCAACCGCCCTCTCCTTTTGTCATCCCGACCGAAGCGAAGCGGAGCGGAGGGATCTGCAGTTTCTCTATCGGTCGTAGCAAAACCCACGGTGGCGAAACAGTTCAATGTTTCAAATACGCAATAAGATCCCGCCGCTCCGCCGCCTTTGGTACATAGAAGTCCATCTTGGCATCCGGTACAACCGAATCCGGGCCACTCAACCACTTCTCCAGCGTCGCATCGTTCCAAATCAACCCGGAATTCTTCAATCCCTGAGAATACTCAAACCCCGGTACGCTTCCAGCCTTTCTCCCATACACCCCAGAAAGCTTTGGCCCCTCCCCGTTGATTTCCATGGAGTGGCAACCCGTGCACCGCTTATCGAATACGGCTTTGCCCCGCCCAGCATCGCCGGCCCCGGCCACGGTCGCCTCACTGTCGCCGGCGTTCTTGCCCAACATCGAAAGCGTTTGCACATCGGTCGGTGTAAGCTTCGCTCCCCAGTGGAGTGCCACGTACTGAAGCGGTGGCATATCCCCGCTCTTTGCCTCATGGCTTATCTTGGCCAACAGCACTTGCTGCTCCTCCATCGACAACAACTCCCATCGCGAGAGGTCCATATGCTTGCGGGCCTCGACAATATCCCGCTCGATCAGCCAAGACCCGGGAGCCACGCGAGCGTAGGCCGGCCAACGCGTTTCGCTGGAGTGGCAATCCGCGCATTTGGTCACCAACACCGCTTTTGCCTCCGGGGGCAGGTTGACCCCCCGGTTCGCGCCCTGGAGCAGTGTGCCCAGTCCTCTTGCCGGCTCGACACGCGGATTGCCAAACGGGTGCACATACCCCAACCCCGTCACCGAGGCTACGGTCAGCACCCCCAGGATCCAGACCCGCTTCACACCCCCTCCGCCAGCGAAGAGTCGACAACCGCGAGGTGACTGTGGCCGCGAACTACCTTTACATCCGTTACCCCAAGCACGCTCTCCAGCTTCCCGGCAGGAACCGCCATGGGCCCCGGTCCCGGCGCAGATCCAGGCGCAGGCTGCGGGAACGCCGTCGACATCGCCGTATGAAAGCTGACATTGCCCTCAACCTTCTGCACGATCTGGTGAATATGGCCGTTCAAGACCGTGACCGACCCAAAACGCTTCATATAGCCAAGCGCGGTCGCTCCATCCTGCGTACCCCAGCCCCACTTCTCATAGACCATCCACAGCGGAATATGCGCGAACACCACCACCGGCGTTGAAGCGCTTAGACCGCCCAGATCGGCCTTCAGCCATGCCAGTTGATCCGCACCCAGGTTGCCCATGGCGTCCACCTGCACGCAATTGTTGAGTCCCACAAAGTGAACTCCCTTGTAGTCGTGGCTATACCAGCCGCTTCCAAGAGTCCCTTTGCCAAACCGCTGCTTGTACTGTTCGCCATCGTCGAGTGAAAAATCATGCTCTCCGGGAACATAGAACACCTGCCCCGTCTTGGCGCCCTTGATCACTTCCACGGCAGTATCGAATTCCGCCGGCTTCGAGCTTTGCGTGATATCCCCGGTATGAATCATGAAATCCGGTTGCTTCATTCCCGCGCGTCCTGCATTGATCTTGTCGATGGCGATCTTCAGCGTGCCGGTCACATTCTGGTTGGCTGCTTTATTGAAGCCGATGTGGCTGTCGCTGATCTGCACGAAGGAGAAGTCCTCTATCGCCTTCTTCTTCCCTGAATTCGTCGTATCCGCCAGCAGCTTCGAAGTCGGTACGCCGGCAACCATCGACCACACAAGCCCCGTCCCCGCCCATGCCATGCACTGCAGGAAATTGCGCCGGTCGATGCCATCTCCAGCCACCTTCGATCCGTTCGCCCCTGGTGCCGTTTCCACCTCATTCTCCTGTTTCATAACCATCTCCCGCTTCATCGTGACTACCTCTGCAGCAGAAAACTGGCTTCGCTGGCTTTTATTCCTGGACCCTCCGAAAATAATCCGTGGAATAATCTCTCTGCTATTCGGTTTAGGGTAGTGATGTCCGGTAGTGAAGCATCGCTCGGCGTGCCCATGCATGTCCGGGACTCCAGCCAGCGCGAGGCATCTGATAACGTGGCGTCCGTCCATCGCAGCGCGGATTTCGAGCGGCTTGCGCTTCCGCTGTTGCCGTCGCTCTACAATCACGCGTCCTGGCTCACTCGCAATCACGCGGAGGCTGAAGACTTGGTACAGGAAACTTTCTCTAAAGCACTCCGCGGCTTCGATTCCTTTGAGGAGAGCACCAACTTCAAAGCCTGGATCATCCGCATCCTGCGCAATACCTTCCTTACTTCACGCACCGGCATCGCTACGTCCCGGACCGTCTTCCTCGAGGATCATCCCCACGTGCTCGACACGACAGATGCCAGCCCCACCCCGGAGGACAATCTCATCCGTCTTGATAACCAGGCCGCGCTGCAGAGGGCACTGGAGCAGCTTGACCCGCCGTTGCGCGAAGCGCTGCTTTTGTGCGACGTGGAAGAGGTGAAGTACAAAGACATCGCTCTCATCCTCGATATCCCGATCGGAACCGTAATGTCACGCATTTCTCGTGCCCGCCGTGCACTGCGCCAACTGTTGCAGCCGCAGCTCGGAGAATCCTTATGACTCAGGCAACCGAACATCTAAACCCAGACACGCTCAGCGCCTTTATTGACGGCGAGCTACCAGACGATGAGCAAAGGGCAATTGAGCAACATCTAGCCGGCTGTCATGCGTGCGCCCTTCGCGTCCTTTCGGCCACGCAGTTAAAGGCTGCCACTGCGCGCGCCGGTCGTCGCTTCGCGCCATCCCCGGAGGCACTTGCCCGCCTGACCGCCCAGCTTCGTCAGCAGCCGCAGGCGCCCGCCCGCATTCACTCCATGCGTCGTTTAGCCTGGGTAGGCCTTGCCGCGGCACTCCTGCTGGCTGTGTCGCTCGTTGGCTGGCAACAGATTCATCAAACCAACAGTCTCTCTGCCGAACTGCTCGATCAACACCTCGGCACGCTTTCCAGCGGCGCAACGCCGCAGGTCATCTCTACCGATCGCCACACCGTCAAACCCTGGTTCCAGGGCCGCTTGCCTTTCAGCTTCAACCTTCCCGATCCCCAGGCCCTTCCGCCGGATACCACCCTCAAAGGCGCGAACCTCACTTATCTCAAAGGCCAGCCCGCGGCCTTGCTGCTGTTCACCATCCACAAACATCAAGTCTCTGTCTTTGTTACCCAACGATCCGGCGCTCCCAGCCTCATTGCGCTCCCAGCCGCACGTTCGGGATTTACCATCGACTCCGCGACCACGCCCGGCCTGCAGATCGTCGCCGTCAGTGACGTGAATCCCGCCGATCTTGATGCCCTCGTTGCAGTTCTGGCCAAGGTACAGTCGTCGTCGTAGATGGGCGGGGAGGCGTGTTCGGCAACCCCCAAGACAGTTTGTCCGATGGCCCCTATGGGCGGTGCAGAAAGCTCCTTCAGCGCCCTTAATCCGTGTTACCTTTTTCATTATGCAAGTGACCGTAGAAATCCCGGACGACATGGCGCGAAAGCTTACGTCCGCCGGTCGAGACCCCGCGCGAACACTGCTCGAAGCTGTGGCAATTGAGGGCTATCGTTCAGGGGCGCTAACTACCTACCAGACCCAACGTTTGCTGGGTTTCGAGACTCGTTTTGAGCTTGACGGCTTCCTCAAGGCACATAACGTTTGGGACCATGCATATAGCCTTGAGGATCTAGAGCAGGATCGTCTCACCTTGCAACGGCTCGAGGACGAGGACCGGATCGAAACATGATCGTCGTAGCCGATACGACGCCTTTGAATTACCTTGTTATTATCGGTCACATCGAACTACTCCCCGCCCTTTACCAGAGCGTCTTAATTCCGCAAGAGGTTCATCGAGAATTGCAACGAGCCGGAACGCCGCCCACGGTTCGTGCATGGGCGTCCAGTCTTCCCGCGTGGTCCGAAGTGCGTGTGCTTTCTTCAAGTCCTGATCCCACATTGAGTGAACTTGATCCCGGAGAGCGCGAGGCCATTCAACTCGCGCTGGAGGCGGGTTTGGACACACTGCTCATAGACGAAAGCGAAGGTCGGCGGGAGGCCTTACGACGCCAATTGCAGGTCACTGGAACGGTCGCCATTCTCGAGAAGGCAGCCCAGCGTGGGTTGACTGATTTCCGCGCCGCACTGGAACGTTTGGAGCAGACGAATTTTCGGCTCTCTCCCAAACTTCGAAATCAATTTGTCAAACGGAACCTCTGAGATCTGCGCAAAGGGCACCCTCCGGACTTGCAATTTAATCCGTATCGCCGCTGACACTGACTAGCACAAGTCATTAGAACCGGGCTTCTTTCTATGGGCACCTTTCATTTGTTTCGCAGCAGAGGAGTGCTCCTCAATCCATTTTCTGCCACAAGACATCTCCGTCATCGAAGCTGTGAATGCGCCGATACGAAGACGTCAGATAACTCCGAAAAATCGATAGCTGATCCGTGCAGGAATCGAACACACAATCCTCGTCCAAACTATTAGTCCAAAGCACATACCGCACGCGCTGCGCTTTCATTTGCTCGATAGCCGGCTGTATGTCCTCATCGAGAACGCCGTCCCATCGCGTCAATGTAGGCATATAAAGAGGACTGCGCATCTGAAGCGGTACATAGACGCCGGGCCATCCCGCTTGCAGGAAGAACTCTCCTCTTTCTGTATGAGTCGCAAGCCACCGCAGCTTCTCGTATGCCTTCGGAGTAGTCGCGAACCGTCCTCCTGGAACTTCACCTCTCGCGTAAGACAAAGCGTGCTTCACCTCAATCTGGCGCGCCGCTATACACGCCAAAGCTATCGATGCGGTGATGAACGAGGCGCGACGGCGAATTGGAAGCCTTCCCATGGCCCAAACCGTGAGGACAATGGCAGGCAGCGATACCGCGAAGATGCGCAGCCAGTTAATGCTGACTGCAACATCCAGGAACAAAGATAAGCCGACGAGAGAAAGAAGAGCGACTTGATTCCACGGGAAAGAGGCGTCCTTGCGCGAACGCCAGCACTGCCATAGCGAAATGCAGTAAATAACCGGCAACAAAACATAGATCGCGACATACGGCAACAAGCCAAGAACGCTTCCGGGGATCACCGGAAGACCAAATGTCCCGTGAGCATACCGCCCCGCATACTTGAAAACATATACGACCAGGCAATACCAGAGCTTCTCGAAACCAGCCGTTTTGACGTAGTACGCGCTGAGGCAGAGCAGCATAAACGCAAATGCGAAGACCAGGACAGCAACTTCTCTCACCGCTTTGATGGGCGCAACGCCGCTGCGTTTGGCGCTCAAGAGTAGGAAGACGGCGAATCCCAGTACAGCCGCTCCGCCGTGCACATGGTTGAAAAAAGCGGCAAGACCCAGCAACGCTCCCGACAAGGCGAGGCGTGTTCCTGTTATTCGTGGCATGGTGATCCGCACAGCTACGAGAACGAGCAGGACCGCAAACCAGTGATGGGTAGCGTTAAGGGCCTTGCCGTAGATCAATACCAGAAACAAGCCCGTACTCAGAGCGGCTTGAGGGTCCTTCATGAATTGGCGTGAAACAGAGAAGCATGCGCAGCCCATGAGAACACCGAGGGCAATGACAACGCTATTCGTCACCCAAATCGCGGTTCCCAGAACCTTGAAGAATGTTGCATATATCAAATCGGTACCGGGAGGAGTGATCTGAAAAAAATCTCGATAGACGGCCTGTCCGTCGAGAATCCGTTGCGCACCCATCCAGAAGTACACCTGATCGCCGCCAAGAAGAAACGGAGTCTTCGCCGAAACGAAGAGGTTGAGATACAGGTAGGCCGTGCACGCGAGGACGATCGAAACGTACCACCACGTTGTCTTCGAAATGCGAGGCTTCCAAAGCAAGGGCACTCCAACACGGCCAAGCCCGGTTCCGCCAAGTCGGAATGTGGCCCGGCGGGTCCATGGATCAAACCCCAGAGCCACCCAGATCTCGGGAATCCTTGTACCCATCCGAGAACTGGGTTGCGCAAGGATTATTCCCGCCGAGTAGCAAAAACTCTAACATTTTGTTCGCGACAATCCTCCAAGAACCGGATCTAAGTGGTGCCCGTGTTCCAACCTGCCATATATGGGAGCCCCGCGATGACCGGAAACCACCTCCACCGCGCGCAGCCGATACCGAATGCCGCCGCTTCATGGGCCGCCGCGAATGCTTTGCCGGCCGATAACAAGATGGTCGCGCGAAAAATAAAAGTGCCACCCAAGCCCCCAAAGTCGGCGTCGGGTCCGAAAATGAGACGTGAGGGGCGCATAGGGCGCTTAAGGCGCACACTTCCACCCAAAGTGCGCATAAGGCGCTTAAGGCCCACACTTCCACCCAAGCTCCCGCTGCGGCCACCCAAATTCCCTGTACCCGCGACCGGGCTTTTGACGCTTTTGACTCTTTTGACGCACTTTTTTTCGGGGACAAGTCTCTCGTGAGCTCCATGCGGTACTTCGGCCATCAAGACGTCCGCCAATCCCTTATGGCAAGGCGCCGCTTTCCTTTCCTCACCGGAGGCCCTATCCTGCTGGGGACGCTCTCCGCGGCTGATTGGGCGGCTCCGGCGATCACGCAGAACGACGTAGAATCTGAGGTCATGCCGCGAGACGCTCACCAATACGCACAGAGCGCTGCCCTGGGCCATAAGCCCCGCGCCAATTCCCGCCGGTGGACCATCGTATGGCTGTTGTTTGCAGCCTCTCTGATCAACTACCTTGACCGCTCCAGCATCTCGCTTGCCCTACCCCTGCTCTCGAAAGACCTGGGACTAGGCCCGGAGAGCAAGGGGCTGCTGCTTTCGGCATTCTTCTGGACCTATGCCCTGATGCAAATCCCGATCGGCTGGGCCGCCGACCGGGTCAACCTGCGCTGGCTCTACTTTGCTGCGTTTGTGCTGTGGTCTCTGGGCCAGGGATTGACCGGCTTCGCCACCAGCCTGGGTGTGCTGATCATGTTCCGCCTGCTGCTCGGTATAGGGGAGTCCATCTACCTGCCCGGCGGAACCAAAATCGTGAGCATCTTGTTTGCCTCCACCGAGCGCGGACTCCCTTGCGGTCTATTTGATTTCGGTACGCGCATGGGCCTGGTGATGGGCGGGCTGATCATTCCCTGGCTTCTGGTCCATCTGGGTTGGCGCTCCACGTTTCGGCTGATTGGTTTTGCCGGCCTGTTGTGGGTGATCCCCTGGCTATGGGCGACAAAAGGGCGGCTCGGACGGCAATCCCGGCCCGCCGTGCCCACCCGCGACCGGAAACAAGAACTGCGGTGGTTACTGACCAACCGAAACCTGATTGGTATCTGCCTCGGTTTCTTTTGCTTTGACTACTACTGGTATTTGTTTGTCACCTGGCTCCCCGACTACCTGGTGACCGTCCGCCACTTCACCATCCTGCGCGCCGGCTTCTTCTCCTCGTTGCCCTATTTCGTATTTGGAGCCAGCGAACCTTTGGGTGGCTGGATCGCCGACCGCTTGACCGCCTTTGGCTGGAACGAAACCCGAACTCGAAAGGGAATCGTAACCATCGCCTTCCTCAGCGGTTTGCTGCTCATCCCCGCATCCCGCGTGCAAAACGCCACTGCCGCCATCGCCCTCATCGCAGGAGGTTCCCTGGTAGGGCTCGCCACCGGCAATCTATTGGTCATCCTGCAGTGCTGCGCGCCCCCGGACGATGTGGGTTTGTGGACCGGTTTCGAAAACTTCGCCGGCAACCTGGCCGGTGTCGCCGCCCCACTCCTCACCGGCTTGCTGATCAGCCGGACCGGCTCCTATGCCCCCGGCTTCGCACTGGCCGCAGCCGTCCTGTTCGCAGGCATTTTCTGCTACTGGTTCATCGTCGGAGACCTGCACTCAGACCGGGCGGAGTTGCAGCACTAGCCCTGCCTTCGCCCCTTGTGTTAGGTTACATGTAACCGGAAAGGGTAGGCATGAGCTCAACTTCCAAGCCCAAGACCTCACAAACGAAGGTACGAGAGCATCGTGAGCGCCTGCGTAAGCTGGGCCTGCGGCCCATTCAAATCTGGGTGCCGGATGTGCGCTCTCGAGCCTTCCGGGCGGAAGCGCACCGCCAGTCTGTTTTGGTATCCTCCAGCCGCCATGCACATGACGATCAGGCATTCATCAACGCAATCTCGAATTGGGAAGATGAATGAGGCGCGGTGACGTTTGGACGGTGTCCGGCGGCAAGGGCTATGCAGGCAAGCCGCGCCCCGTTACGATCTTGCAGGATGATCGCTTCGACGCCACAGACTCCATCACTGTTTGTGCCTTTACCACGGATGTGACTGAGGCGCCGCTGTTTCGCGTCGCCGTAGAACCGGACGAGCAAAACGGGTTGCGTGCGACCTGCCGCTTGATGGTAGACAAAATCACCACAGTGCCAAAATCAAAGGTGGGCGCGCGTGTCGGACGACTGAAAGACCAGGACATCTTGCGCCTCAATCAAGCCATCGTCGTGTTTCTTGGACTGGCCGTTTCGCCGAGAACGGAACGCTAAACCACAACCGGCCGCCGCCGGCCGATGTTCGTCGCCTGTTCAAACGCATACCCCAGTTGCAGCACACCCCAATCATCGTGATGCCGTCCAACGATCTGCACGCCGATCGGGAGCCCACCCGATGAGAACGAGCAGGGAACCGACATCGCCGGATTTCCTGCCGCCGAGATGTAATAAGCCGACTTCATCCATGCAATATAGTTTTCCATCTTGACCCCGGCAATTTCCGTCGGATAGTGAGTGTTCACGTCAAAAGGAAGCACCTGGTTCACCGGGAGAACGAAGTACTCATACTTTCCTTCGAAGTTGCACAAGCGCTGGTAAAGCGCGCTCCGCTTGGCCTCGATACGAGACAGTTGAGGGCCGGTCAGTTTGCGCCCTTCCTCGACATGCCAATGAATGTATTCATTGAGCTGATCGCCATGCGTCGCCAGCAAATCGCCGAAAGCCAACTCTGTCGACCAGTGCCGCCAGGCCATGAAGGACTCATTGGCTCCAGAAAAATCAGGCTCGGCATCTTCGACAACGCACCCCAGCGATTCAAACACTTTGCGCTGCGCCTGCACTGCGCTTTTCACTTCAGGGTCCCAGGGCAATCCCATGTCTTTGAACATGGCCACCCGCACTCCCTTGAAGTTTCGATTTCCCAGAGGCTGGGCAAACTGACTACCGGGCTGCTCAATGGAGATGGGCGAGTGATGGTCGTAGCCGGCGAGCACGCTCAGGAAGTACGCGCAATCCGTGACGTTCCGAGCCACTGGCCCGGGAACCGAAAGCGTGAACCACCCTAAGTTGGTAGGCACGTTCGAAACTCTTCCGGGAGAAGTGCGAATGCCCACCGCGTTGCAGAAGTTTGGCGGATTGCGCAGGGATCCACCCATATCGCTGCCATCTGCCAGCGGAGTCATGCCGCACACCACGGCCACAGCCCCTCCGCCCGTGCTTCCACCGCAGGTCTTGGTCGTATCGTAAGGGTTGTGCGTAGGGCCGAAGACAGGATTGAAAGTCTGCGAGCCAAGGCCGAATTCAGGCACGTTCGTCTTGCCCAGCACGATCGCTCCCGCCTCCTTCTCCCTCTGCACCACCCGGCAATCAAAATCCGGCACGTTGTTTTTGTGCAGTGGAGAGCCATAGGTAGTGCGGATGCCGTGGGTTTCGTGCAGATCTTTGACGGCCACTGGGAGGCCATGCAATGGGCCGAGCCACTTGCCGTTGGCGAGTGCCTCATCCGCTGCGGCGGCCTGAGCCATCAACTGCTCTTCGGGAACCATCGTGACCATCGCATTCACCCCAGTATTTACGCGGGCAATCTGCTTCAGGTGCGCCTGCATCACTTCGCGCGAAGAGAGCTTCTTCGTGCGGATCGCATCGACCATGTCGACCGCGCGCATGTAACAAATGTCGTCTGCGGACGCAGGTGCAGCGGGGGGCGCCCCCGACAGCGATGACGCCAGCAAGGGACTTGCCGCGGCCGAGATCGCAGTGCTTGTTCCTAATTTGAGAGCCTCTCTACGGGTCATGTTGCCTCTCATCGTCTTTCTCTCCGATAGCCAAGACTATATCTCAGCCTAATCGCTGTCGATGCTGAGAGCGGGCTATTCCTTCAACCGGACGACAGCCGTACTATAGACAAAGGAGTTTTGCATTGCCCACGAATCGACGCGAGTTCATGGTGGGAACCACGGCCGCCGCCGCCGCAGCACTCACGGCTAAGGCACAGGGTTCGGTGCCCCCAGCGCAAACCAAAAAGCCGAATATCATTCTCTATCTGGCCGACCAGTTTCGTTGGGACTTTGTTGGAGCCAACCGGCTCAACAACTCAACCAACACTCCCAATCTGGATGCGATGGCAGAGCGTGGCACCCTGTTCACCCATGCGGTCACCAATCAGCCGGTATGCTCCCCCTCGCGCTCGGTCATGCTGACCGGCCGCTATGCAACCGAGACCGGCGTTTGGCATAACTCGCTGCCGATCGATCCTTCGCTGCCGACGCTGGCAGGCGAACTGCGTAAAGCCGGATACACCGCGAACCTGCTAGGCAAGTGGCATCTGGCCCCTGCCTCCGAAGGACCCGGCTATACCAAACCGGAGTTTCGCGCCGGGTTTCTCGATATGTGGGAGGGTGCCAACGAGTTTGAATTCACGACCCATCCCTACGAAGGCACCATCTACGATCGGGACGGCAAAGAGATCACCTTCAAAGATGAGTTTCGCGTCGACTTCGTGACCGATCGTGCGGAGAAGTTTCTTCGCCAGCCTCACGACAAGCCGTTCCTGCTCTATATCTCGCAGTTGGAGCCACATTTCCAGAACGACGCCAAGCGGTTCATCGCGCCCAAGGGTGCGGCAGAGCGCTTTCAGGATGCGTTTGTGCCGCCCGACCTGCGTCCGTTTCCAGGGAACTGGCAGTCGCAGTTGCCGGACTACTACGGTTGCTGTGAGTCGATTGATACTTCTGTAGGAAGAATCCGGAAGATCCTGGAAGAGGAGCATCTGGCTGACAACACCATCTTCGTTTTCATCAGCGATCATGGCTGCCAGTTCATGACCCGCAATGAAGAATACAAACGCAGCCCGCACAACGGCTCGATTCGCATTCCCCTGATCATCGAAGGCCCTGGCTTTAATGGGTCGCAGCGCCTGGATGAGATCGTCGGCAATCTCCACATCACGCCTACCTTGCTGGAGGCAGCAGGCGTCGAGGTTCCCTCGTCGATGAAAGGAAGAAGTCTGCTGCCGCTGCTTACTGATAAAAAAGCCCGCGACGAGTGGCCGAACAAAGAGCTGATTCAGATCAGCGAAGCCATGACGGCGCGAGCCATTCGCACCCCGGACTGGGTTTATTGTGTGGTGGATCCGGATGCAAATACTCGAACCGATAAGGCCGGTACCAGGTACCACGAATATCTTTTCTACGACCAGCGTGGCGACCCGAACGAGATTATCAACCTGGCCGCCCGTAAAGAATTCCGCAAGCAGGCAGACCTGCTGCGCGATGAGTTGAAAAAGCTGATGGTAGCTGCGGGCGAGCCCGAGCCGGAAATCGTACCGGCGAAACTTTATACCTAGCATGGATAGCGGCGACACTCCCGGTTCCTGTTGTGTTCCTGCAAGGGACCCATCGAAGGCCACCCATGCCGGCGTTGGGGCCACGCCCTGCGATGTCGCTCCCGAAGCGCAACGCGCCATGGTCTCCCTCCCGGCGAGAACCTTCCTCATGGGGACTAATTACGAGCGCGGCTTTCCCGCCGATGGCGAAGGTCCGGTGCGGCCGGTTTCCCTGTCAGCGTTCGACATTGATACCTACCCGGTAACGAATGCTGACTTCTCTGCCTTTGTTGCGGCCACTAAGTTTCGCACTGAGGCTGAGGTATTTGGATGGTCCTTTGTTTTCTGGTCCCACATCCCGGCGGATCGCTTTGAGGAACTGGTTGAAGATACAGCCGCGCCAACTCCGTGGTGGTGCAAGGTTCCCGGCGCAACCTGGAACCATCCGCTTGGCCCAGGCACTGACGTCGAGCCCATGCTCAATCATCCCGTCGTTCATGTTTCGTGGAATGATGCTGCAGCCTACGCAGCATGGGCATCCAAGGCACTCCCAACCGAGGCGCAATGGGAGTACGCTGCACGTGGCGGGCTCGAACAGAAGCTCTATCCCTGGGGAGACGAACTGACTCCCGGAGGAAAGCACCTGTGCAATATCTGGCAGGGCCAGTTTCCCCGCCATGACACGGGAGAGGATGGTTATCGCGGAAGCTGTCCCGTCGATAGTTTCCCTCCCAATGGCTACGGGCTATACTCTGTCACTGGCAACGTCTGGGAATGGTGTGCCGACTGGTTTCGCACTGGCTTCTCCGCCAGGGCTACGCTGCACAATCCTGCGGGGCCGGCTAGCGGAGAGGCGAAGGTAATGAAGGGGGGGTCGTTTCTTTGCCACGCATCCTATTGCAATCGCTATCGCGTCGCTGCACGGACCTGCAACACTCCCGACAGCTCGGCTTCGAATATCGGGTTTCGCTGCGTAAGAAATGTTGCGCCATCGCATACGATCTGATGACGCCGGTGTTTCTGTGTGTGGCTCTTGGAGCGGCAAATGCAGCCACCGTTTGCAATGCGCGTGCCTACGGCGCGAAAGCAGATGCAACCACGATGAATACAATTGCAATCCAGGCAGCCATCGACGCTTGCGCCAAAAAGGGAGGAGGCAAAGTCAGCCTGGACGGGGGCACGTTTGTGAGCGGTCCGATCGTGCTGAAAAGCAATATCGATCTGGATGTCGCGAAAGGTACCACCCTGCAGGGTTCCAGCAAGCATGACGACTATCCCCAGAAAACAGAGTTCCGAAACCCTGGACTCCAGTCGCTGGTGAGCGCCACCAATGCGAGCAACGTATCGATCACCGGGGGCGGTGTCATCGACGGCGCGGGAGAGTCCTGGTGGAAGCAAGCGCGCGGCCAGGGCGATCACGGCATTATGGGTCAGGGTATGCTACGGCCGCGCTTGATTGTCTTTGATCACTCCCACAAGATTCTTATCGAAGGTGTGACGGTGCAGAACTCTCCCTTCTGGCAGATCGTCCTTTACTACTCAGACGATGTTACGATTCGCAACATCAGGGTGCTGGCGGATCCCCACTCCCCGAACACGGACGCCATTGATCCTTTCTCCTCCAGCAACATCACGATCGAGCACGTCTATGCCGATGTAGGAGACGACGATGTAGCGATTAAATCCGGGCAGGCCGGTTCACCCGGGCCGGATGCGCCGAGCAAAGATATCACCATCGCGGACTGCACCTTCCTGCATGGACATGGCCTCTCCATCGGTAGCGAAATATCCGGCGGCGTACAAAACATTCATGCTGCCCGGATCCAGTTCAAGGGAACAGACAATGGGGTGCGGATCAAGTCCAATCGCGATCGCGGAGGCGATATCGGCAATTTCGATTTTCGCGACCTGACCATGGAAGATGTTGGTACGCCTATCTTGATCACCGAGTACTACCCCCGAATCCCAGACCATGACTCCGCCCAGCCCGTTGGCCGGCTGACGCCTCACTTTCACGACATCAGCATCAAGAATTTGACGGCGACCGGCGCCAAAACCGCTGGATTCGTTGTTGGCTTACCCGAAAGCCCAATCACGTCGGTCACTTTGACGAATGTCCACATCTCCGCGGAGAAGGGAATGACGATCAGCAATGCGACCGTTACTAAACAAGCCTTTGACGTCAAAGCCGCCAGTGGGCCGCCCTTCATCATGCTGGAGCACGCGAAAATGCAGGACAAGTGAGATATAGTGCTGTAGAAGTGGAAGAATCCCATGTCCAGCAACGGTAGATTGCGGCCTTTGTGCATCCAGGTCCACGCGCGGGACAATGTGGCCATCGTTGCCAATGAGGGTGGGCTTCCCGCCGGGGCGCAGCTCGACAACGGCCTCACACTGATCGATGCGATTCCTGAAGCGCATAAAGTAGCCTTGTGCGGCATTGCGGCAGGCGAGCCGATTCTGCGCTATGGCGTCGTTATCGGTTATGCGCAGGTGCCGATTGCGAAAGGAAGTTGGGTGCATGAGGGAGTGATGAGTTTGCCCGCAGCCCCGCCCCTGGATAAGCTTGCGCTCGCAACCACAGTGCCCGATCCGCTGCCGCCGCTTGATGGCTATACCTTCGAGGGCTATGTCAACCACGATGGCTCGGTGGGAACCCGGAACATTCTCGGCATTTCCACTACGGTTCAATGTGTCTCGGCGACGGTTGAGTATGCGGTTAAGCGCATCCGCTCCGAGGTTCTGCCCCGTTACCCGAATGTGGATGATGTGATCGCGATTACGCATCCCTATGGGTGCGGAGTTGCGATCAACGCCCCAGGATCAGAAATTCCCATTCGTACCCTGCGCAATCTGAGTTTGAATCCAAACCTGGGCGGGGCTCCGATGGTGGTTAGTTTGGGTTGCGAAAAACTGCAGCCCTCGCAGATGCTGCCCGCCAGCAGTCTTCCGATTCTGTCCAGCGTGCCCTACGTCATCCGCTTGCAGGATGAGCAGCATCGCAGCTTCGGCGACATGATTACCGCCATCATGGAAATGGCGGAGAAGCGGCTGGCCCAGTTAAACGCTCGCACCCGCGTAACGCGGCCGGCAGCCGATCTGGTGGTGGGCTTGCAGTGTGGAGGCAGCGATGCATTCTCCGGAGTCACTGCGAATCCGGCGGTCGGCTATGCCGCAGACCTTCTGGTGCGAGCGGGCGCTACCGTCATGTTTTCAGAAGTCACCGAGGTTCGTGACGTCGTTCATTTACTGACGGCCCGCGCCGCAAACCACGACGTCGCCCGCGCGCTGGTTCGCGAGATGGCCTGGTACGACGACTATCTTCAACACGGAGGAGCGGATCGCAGTGCCAATCCAACTCCCGGAAACAAGACCGGAGGGCTGACGAACATCGTGGAAAAGGCGTTGGGCTCAACGGCAAAGGCAGGCAGCAGCGCACTGGCCGGCGTTTTCGGCCCTGGGGAGCGTGTCACGACCAAGGGGCTTATCTTTGCGGCCACGCCCGCGAGTGACTTTGTTTGTGGAACCCTGCAATTAGCCGCGGGGATGAACATGCATGTCTTCACCACCGGACGCGGAACTCCGTATGGGCTCGCCATGGCTCCCGTGATCAAGGTGGCTTCCCGCACCGCGCTCGCGGATCGCTGGTCCGATCTCATCGATATCAACGCAGGCCGCATCGCCACTGGCGAGGCAACGATTCAGGAAGTCGGCGAGCAGATCTTCCACCTGATTCTTGAAGTGGCGAGTGGCCGCAAACAAACATGGGCCGACCATTGGGGCCTGCACAACGAGTTCGCTTTGTTCAATCCCGCGCCTATCACCTAGGAGAGATCGCGCGACTCACTGATTTAAGCTTGAAAGACTGATCCCCCGAATGCACTTCTTCTCGGTTCGCGGAATGACTCCCACCCAAATGGAAGCCTCGTTCCATCAGATCGAGTGCTCCTCTATGGGCGCTTTCGTACGCTTCGTCCCCGTCCACTAATGCCTCGATTTGCGTGGTGACGAGGTCGCTAACGGATGTGGAAAGCTTGGCAGCCAGCGCCTTTGCTTTTCGTATGGTCTGCGGGTTGAGGCGCAGGGTCAGGCTCTGCTTTCGCATTTGAGTCATACCTTCCCTTTTCACCTACTAATGCGTCCTTTATATCTTACGCGCAGAGTGCTTATGCAATCCCAAGCTTCCGCTGCAACTGCTCGAGGGTGATCCCTTTGGTTTCGGGGTAGACGAACAGTACAACGAAAAACTGCAGCGTTGTCATGGCCGCAAAGAAGGCAAAGGGCAGCCCGCCTGAATATTTCGCGAGTACCGGGAAAAGCAGGGAGATGATGGCGTTCATAATCCAGTGCGCAGACGAACCGAGGCTCTGCCCCTTGGAGCGGACGCGGTTGGGGAACACCTCGGCGATATACACCCAGATCACTGCGCCTTGCGAGACGGAGAAGAACGCAATATAGGCTACCAGGAGCCACACCAGCGTCTCGGCGTGGGTATGGGTGAAAAAGACGGCTGCGACTCCAGAGAGACATAGGGTCATGCCAACACTGCCGATCAGCAGCAGCGTTTTTCGCCCAAGCTTATCGATCAGCGACATACCCAGGAGCGTCGCCAACATATTCATCAGTCCGATCAGCACAGTCTGCAGCGAACTGGATAGCTGGCTGAAGCCGGCCGAGGCGAAGATGTAGTTCGAGTAATACAGGATGGCGTTGATACCGGCGAGTTGGTTGAAGAGCCCGATGGTGATGGCTAGAAAGATAGGCAAACGGTATTCGCGCTTGAACAACGGCTCAGCCGCCATGCCGCGCTCCAGATGAACAGAATCAATGATCTCGCGCAGTTCTGCTTCAGAGTCGGGAGAGCCCATCATCTTGAGGATCTGGAGTGCTTCGTCGGTCTTGTTTTTGGTGACCAGCCAGCGTGAGCTGCGGGGAATTCCGTAGAGCATGATCAAAAAGAGCAGAGAAGGAATTGCCGCGACCCCGAGTTGCCAGCGCCACTGCTGCTCGCCCAGGTTCAGCAAAGAGATGAGGTAGTTGGAGAGGTAAGCAAGCAGGATACCGGCCACGACATTAATTTGAAACAGGCCCACCATTCTGCCCCGCCATTTGGCCGGCGCCAATTCCGCGATGTAGACGGGACCAAGCACGGAAGATCCGCCGATGCCAATTCCGCCGATGAAGCGAAACACCATCAATGCGGGCCAGTTCCAGGCAAGGGCGCATCCGAGGGCTGAGACGGTGTACAGAATCGCCATGATGCGGAGCGCCTCCCGGCCCCCGATTCGCTGGCCGAGCACTCCTGCGGTCATCGCTCCAATCACTGTGCCCACCAGGCCGATAAAGACGGTCAGGCCGAGGGTGAAGGGAGTGAGATGGTACACCACCGTCAACTGCTGGGTGGTACCGGCTATGACAGCCGTGTCAAAGCCAAACAAGAGCCCGCCCAAGGCCCCGACAATCGTACTTTTCAAAAGATATGAGGTCATCGCCATGCGTAGGATCTTCCGTTTCGCCGTGTCATAACAGCGGACAATTTAAACACAGACGCTACCCCCAGTTGAACGGCTATTTGAAAAACGTGGCTTGTGCCGCGCCAAGGCAGTGCTTGACAAGGATAACTGAACGGTACAGTATTGTTATTTGTAAGAGAATCTGCCCGCAATGGGAGGTATCTCCTGGATGATTTCTGTCAGCCACCTGGTAAAGAAGTTCGGAGATTTCACAGCCGTCAACGACATCAGCTTCGATGTCGCACAAGGAGAGATATTCGCTTTTCTCGGACCGAACGGAGCCGGGAAAACCACTACCATCAAGATGCTCACCACGCTGTTGCGCCCCACCAGCGGGCGCATCGAACTCGACGGTCTTGATCCCACCGTAAAGCAGAAACTGGCACGCCAGCGCTTCGGCATCGTGTTTCAGGACCCAAGCCTGGACGGCGAACAGACTGCCTACGAAAACATGGATCTTCACGGCGTCCTCTACCACGTCCCGCGCAAGGTCCGGGCGCAGCGCACCGAGGAACTGCTGAAGCTGTTCGAACTATGGGACCGCAAAGACGCTTACGCCAAGACTTTTTCAGGGGGCATGAAGCGGCGGCTGGAGATCGCCCGCGGCTTTCTGCACACCCCTAAAATTCTGTTTCTCGACGAGCCTACGTTGGGGCTCGACCCGCAGAGCCGCAACCAGCTCTGGACCCACGTCAAGCGGCTCAACGAGACGGAGAAAACGACAGTTTTTCTCACCACGCACTACATGGATGAGGCGGACCGCGTCGCTCATCGCATTGCCATCATGGACCATGGAAGCATCGTGGCCCAGGGCACCTCGGCGGAGTTGAAGGAGCAAACCAAGAGCGAATCGCTGGAAGCGGCGTTCCTCGCGCTTACCGGCTCCTCATTGCGCGATGAAGCCGCCGATTCGAAAGACCGGTTGCGTCAGATGGCGCAGATGTTCCAACGCCGCTAACCATCACCAGGAGGAATCTACATGGGCGCGATTTATATTTTGTGGCTGCGGGAGCTGAAGCGCTACGTGCGCTCGCGGGTACAGATCGTGGTGTCACTCGGCCAGCCATGCCTCTATCTGCTGGCGCTGGGGTTCGGACTCGGTCCAGTCTTCCGGCAGGCCGGCCACGGCAGCTATCTGCAGTTCATGGCCCCGGGTGTGGTCGGCATGACGGTCCTTTTTAGTTCTGTCTTCTCCGGCATTGCCATGCTATGGGACCGGCAATTCGGCTTCCTCAAGGAGACGCTGGTAGCTCCCGTATCCCGCATGCAGATCATGATTGGGCGCACTTTGGGGGGTGCGACCGTTGCCATCATCCAGGGCACGCTCATCCTTGTCATCTGCCTCATTGCCGGCTTCCGTCCTCACAGCTGGTTCGCTATCCCGGTCGCATTTCTGTTCGTGGTGATGATTGCCGTCGTCTTCGCGGCGCTGGGCACCGCGCTTGGCTCGGTCATCAAGGACATGCAGGGGTTTCAATTAGTCATGAACTTCCTGGTGATGCCGATCTTTTTTCTATCGGGCGCACTTTTTCCCTTGGCAAATTTGCCGCTCGTGATGAGCATCATTACTAAACTCGATCCGCTGGCGTACGGAGTGGACGGCCTGCGCGGCGCGTTGATCAATACCTGGCACTTCAGCATGGCATTCGACGTCGCACTGCTCGCGGGTATCGCCGCAGTGTTTCTCAGCGCGGGGGCCTATCTATTCACCAAGATTGAAGTCTGAAGATACAACAGATGGCGAGACCAAGAAGCGCGGAGGCTCATAAGAAGGTTTTGGATGCCGCCGTGCAGTTGTTTTCAGA
Source organism: uncultured Acidobacteriaceae bacterium (assembly GCA_963745725.1). Taxonomy (GTDB): domain Bacteria; phylum Acidobacteriota; class Terriglobia; order Terriglobales; family Acidobacteriaceae; genus PALSA-350. The sequence continues at coordinate 226,848 of CAVUYJ010000007.1, read as the reverse complement.
GCGGGGCATCGATGCTACCAGCATGGATTCTATCGCCGAGGCGTCTGGTGTCAGCAAGGCCACCATCTACAAGCACTGGCAGGATAAGGACGCCCTTTTCCTGGAGGTGATGGGCCATCTCCATGGTCTCGATGAGGAGCCGCCGGTCTTTGACACCGGCGACTTGCGCGCGGACCTCATTGCCCAGTTGCAGTATCAACCGGCTGCAGACCGCCAGGCGCTTCGGGAAAAGATGACGCCGCACATGATCGCCTATGCTTCACGCAATCGGGCGATCGGTGCCATTTGGCGAGCGAGAGTTGTCGAGCCGGCCCGTGTCGCACTCACCAACATGATCAAGCGTGGAGAGAAGCGCGGCGCTCTGCGCCGCGGTCTCGATCCTGAGATTGCTATCGCGCTGCTGCTCGGCCCTATGATTTATCGCCATGTGTTCGTTAATAAGGTTGGTGGCAAGGGGCCAAAAGACCTTGAAATTCATGTGGCCGATGCGTTTCTTGCTGCGTACGGGACAGAACGGCGGGAGGTAACTCGCAGGTAAGCGGTTTCTACCTAGCTCATGACCCAGCCGCCATTGGCGTTGATCGTTTGTCCGGTTATGTATCCATTCGTCGCCAGTAGTAGAGCGATATCCGACACCTCTTCCACTGTCCCAAAGCGGCCCATTGGAATGTTTGAGGTGCTGGCTTTCACGTTCGAGCGCGTCATATCAGTCTCAATGAGAGCGGGAGCGATGGCATTTACGGTAATTCCGTCGGCAGCTAGATATCGAGCATAGTAATAGGTCAAACCAAGCATGCCGGCTTTGGACGCCGCATAGTGTGGGCCAACGACACCTCCGATTTGCGCGGCCACGGAGCTGACGTTGATGATGCGACCCCACTTCCGCGCACGCATCGCGGGAAGAAAAGCCTGGGTGACCAGGAAACAGGACTTTAGGTTGACGTCGATTAACTCATCCCAGTCGCGCTCAGTGATCTGCTCCAGAGGCTGCTGGCGAGCAATGCCCGCATTGTTAACCAGGACGTCGATCGTCCCCATTGACTTTTGCGCTTCAGCAGCGAGACGCTCGACCTCGCTGGCCACGGAAACATCCGCCTGAATGGAGAGGCATCGCCGCCCCAACCCCAGAATCTTCGATTCCACCGCGTGGGCTTCGACTGAGCGGGTATGGAAGTTGATGACGACGTCCGCACCCGCCGCGGCCAATGACAATGCGATGGCGCCGCCAATACCACGGCTTCCGCCCGTGACCAGCGCAGTTCTTCCTCTTAGCTCATTCATCCTCTCAATGGTACATGGTCAGCTGGCTCACTTCATCGTCAGCATCGAGCTCGGCGTGGTGTCTGCCGGCAGATCTCCGAGGACGAATTGGATCGCACCGAGCATCATTTGCGCCAGGGCTGGAGTTTCAAACAGCGTTGGCGTATGCCCCATGGCGCAATTGAAGACGCGGCCTTTGCCGTAGCTCTTGATCCAGACCAACCCATAGTCCTTGTCAGGACGAACGTGCCAGTTGCTGAGGTCGTCTTCTCTGCGTCAATGCTGATCAAAACATGTAGTTTGTCACGCGAATAGGGACCGTTGGGCAGGAAATGATAAAACTCATCGGTGTAGACGAAGCCCTTTCCACCCAGTTCTGCAGTCAGGGGGCTGCCGGCGAACTGCTTCGTCAGCGGGCTGTTGGGGTCGTCCACCTTCAGGGTCGCCTTCTCGACGTGATGAGGACCACTCTGTGCGCCGATCAGCTCACCGAACTCCGGCACGTCCTGGGACGCGTAACTGGCGCCATGCAGGCCGGCCAGGCCGCCGCCCTCGCGTACAAAACGGATAAGTCCGCTCATGACCTCGGGATCGGAGAAGACTTCTCCATCGCCGCTGTTCATAAACACGGCGTCGTAATCGAGAATTTTGGGATACTTCAGATTATTGAGGTCGTTGCTGAATATCGCCTGGAAGGCGCCTGTGGTGTCTGCCATTTTTTGGATGGCGAAATTGGCGTGCGCCGCAGTGTCGTGGTAGTAAGCGCCTGCCGGAGCAACATCTACGATGAGAAGCTTTCTGGGCCCTTTGGGCGTGACCAGCGCTTGCTTGGGCAAGGCAGCTTCGATCTTCTCTTTTACATCCGCGGGAATGCGGTCTGTGGGAGTAATCGGAATCAGTTTTGCATCCTGCTCAACGCGGTATCCCATCGCCGGACGCACGACTCTTTCAAATTCGTCTGCTTGCCGCCAAAGTTCGGCGAAAGATCCGCGGGATGTTCCGGGCTGGGGACCGGAAGCGATGACTACCTGCCATGGATCTACGTCCAACGCGATAAACAGCGGCTTGGTGCCTCCATAGGGGCGGCTGCAATTGACGCATTTGCTCGGATCTTCGATCGGCGGTGGCTCCTGCTTGGCGACTTCCAGAAAGAATTTCTGCGCTTCGGCAACGCCTGTTCCCAACGGGACATCCCGGCCGTTTGTCCCAAGATGGTTACGATCGCGCAAGCGCACCGCCATCAGGCGATCCTTGACCAGCGCCAGAGCATCCACAGGCTTGATGCCTTGTTCGATCAGATTACCGAAATCCAGGCCGACGCCCACATGCGGACCGGCATTTCCAATCGCGCTCATGACAGTCTTTGGATCGCCATCGATGGCGATGGCCACATCCACCGCGTTATCGGCCGCGAGCTTCTCAAGCGTGGAAAGCGAGCTGGGCACGGCGCCGGTAATGATCGTCTTTACTCCTAGCTCTTTGGCGAAGGCGAAGAGCTTCGCGGCGGAACTCTCGTCTATGCTTTCTACCCGGTAAGCGACCATTTTAAGACGCAACTCCGCCAGCCTGGCCTTGACCGCCGCGATGCCGTCGGGCTGCAGTTGAAAGTCCAGGTTCTTGTCAATCTGGGAGCTGACCTTCTGCCTGCTGTCCCCCTCAATCGTCGCCAGTCCCAAGGCATCGGCTAGGCCGGCGGCATCAGAGAAACTCAGATCCCCGAACACAGTAGAGGAGATCCCTACCTGCCAGCCAAGCAGAGGACCAACAGAAGTGCGAATGGCAGCCGTGTTCAGCCGGACTGATTTGCTCGGTCCCAGATCGGGTGGAGGAGCCGGTGCCGCGACGGCAAGCTGAGCGGAGAGACTAGTCACCGCCATGGTTGCAACTGCCAAAAGACGCATATTTCTATTCATAGGTTCATACCTCGCACCACATAGGAACTACTTGAAAATCCAACCACCATCGACGTGGATCGACTGACCGGTGACGTAGTCCGATTCGTCGGAGGCGAAGAACGCCGCCACTTTTCCGATATCCCGTGGTTCTCCGGCGCGGCCGACCGAGATCTGGGCCACCACGCTCGACAATATGGCCGGGTCCTTTTGAATCCACGCGGTCATATCAGTCGCGATGAAGCCGGGATGCACACAGTTCACGCGTATCCCCCGAGGCGTCATCTCGGCGGACGTATTGCGGGTGAGTGCCTCGATGGCCAACTTCGCCGGGGCGTAATGCGTCCGCCCGGGAAGAATTTTGGCGGCCTGTACGGAACCGATATTAATGATGTTGGCCTTACGGCCTCCGGCAATCACCCGGCGGCAGAAGACCTGCGAACAAAGCCAGGGTGCGCGCAGGTCTACATCGGTAACCCGGTTCCACTGCTCGTCGGTGATCTCAAGAAAGGGAACGATGGTCTCGATGCCCGCGTTATTTACCAGGATGTCGATGGGTCCAAGTTCGTTCCATACCTTCGCGAACATGGATTCCACCCCGGCCCGGTCCGACACGTCCGCCTGCACCGCAATCGACCGGCGACCCCGGGAGTGGATCCAACTCACCAGCTCGTCGGCGGCTCCACAGGCAATATTGATATCGTTGATAGCGACATCAGCGCCCTGTTCCGCAAAAACTTCCGCTATTCCTCGGCCTATTCCTCGCGCGGCTCCCGTCACCAGGGCGGTCTTGCCTTCGAGTTTCATTCAGTGCACTCCGTGAAGGGTGAAAATGCTCTGCGATCGAACGATTAATGCGTCTTGGAATCTGTTTCCGGCAAAGTGAACACGTAGTAACCTTGTGCTCCTGGTTTTCCGGGCTTATAGGCGATGCTTTCCGGAGCGCCGCTCGCCGCTCCGTAAAACGCGATGTACTCGCGGCCAGCTACTTCATAAACGGCCGGGATTCCATCGGGGTTGGCATCGAGTTCTGTCTCCCACAAAGTCTCGCCGGTGTCTTTATCCAGCGCGTGGATCATCCGGTCCGGACCTGATCCGATAATCAGCAATCCGCCGGCTGTGATCACAGGGCCATTTCGAATGAAGGCGGCGCTTCCCGTGTCTTTAATGCCCTTGGCAGCGAGGCCGGGCGTCGTTCCAATGGGCCTGCGCCACTTGATGGTGCCAGCATTGAGATCGTAGGCGACGAGAGACGACCAGGGAGGACTAAAAGCCGACAAACCGTTCTTGGCGCGGAAGGTAAATCCGAACTGACCATAGAAGCGTGTCTGGCCTTGGGGCGGAGGCGGCGCAGCAACGTTGACCTGCGGGTTCTCTGGATTTCCTTCACCGGCGACCGGATCTTTCAAATAAGCGGCGAGCGACAGTATGTCTTCCGGTTTCAGAGTGGTTTCAGAAAAGGCCGGCATTACGCCGTTGCCTGCCCTGAGGACCGCCGTGAATTTTTCGAAGGTGATGGTCTGAGGGTAAGTGATCCGCTCCCGGTTTGCTCCGTGGCAGGCGATACAATTCTTCGAGTAAAGCGCGTAGCCTCGTTGTGGAAGCGTGCCCTGCGTGGTGCTCATGCGCCGCACAGGAGGGGCTTCGGTCATGTTATGGATGGTCGGAGCGTCATACGTTTTCACGTACATCATTCCGGTCGTGGGATCCGCAGCCGTGCTGCCTTGGTTGGCTCCGCCATTTTCTCCCGGCACTTCGATGGTCTGCCGGTTGTAAGCGGGCGGAGTAAAAATGCCGTTGTTGCTGGCTTTGAGCAGTATGTCGTGTATGCGCTCCTTATCTTCCGGATCGATATAGGGATTAATGTCATCGACGGTGAACTTCTGCCTGGCAAACGGAGGCGGCCCAGATGGGAAGGGTTGCGTCGGCCAGGAGTGCTCGTTGGGCATATCGCTTTGCGGCACCGGCCGCTCTTCCACCGGCCATATTGGCTTGCCGGTAACGCGATCAAAGACGTAGAGAAAGCCAAACTTGGTAGCCTGCGCAACCACGTCTACCTTCTTGCCATCATGGGTCACGGTTAATAGCTTGGGGGCAGCGGTAGGGTCATAGTCCCAGAGGTCGTGGTGCACCAGCTGGAAGTACCAGAGGCGCTTACCCGTTCGTGCATCGAGTGCCAGAACGCAATTACCGTAGAGGTTTGCTCCGGTACGATCGGCGCCATATAAATCGTAGGTGGGGGAACCGAGAGGGAAGTAAGCAATGCCGCGCTTCTCGTCGAGCGAAATTTCTCCCCACGCATTGTTTCCACCTTCGTGTTTCCATTGACCCGGCGGAAAAGTGTCGTATCCGAATTCACCCGGACGGGGAACCGTATGAAAGATCCAGGCCATCTTTCCGGTTTGTACATCGTAGGCGCGAATGTCTCCGGGTGGAGAGGCGTAGGCTTCTCCCGGAGCTGACCCGAGAATCAGCAGATTTTCAAAGACGCGCCCAGGCGTTCCGCTTTGGACTTCTGTAACCGTGGCGGGATCCCTATCCAGCCCAACCCGGAGATCGACGCGTCCTTGATCACCAAAGGAGGTGATCGGCTCTCCAGTCTTCATGTTGAGTTCCTGGAGGTATCCGTCGACAGAAAAGATCAGCCGCTGGTCTTTTCCGTCTTTCGAGATCCAATGGTTGAAGCCACGATTGGTAGGTTGTCCTCCTTGCACCGGATGAACCCAGATCTGCTTTCCGGTTGCGGCGTCGAGCGCATAGATTCCGTCGTCCTTGCCAACAACGTACATCACGCCGTCGACGACCAGCGGGTTGAATGAAAATCTACCGGCTGGGCCGGGGGCCGGGACGAACCAAGCCAACTTGAGCTGGCTGACGTTGCTCTTATTGATCTGCTTGATCGCCGAATATCCCATGGAGTCGGGAGAACCGCCATAATCGCTCCACGAGGAATATGCCGGCTTTTTCGAACCAGCGGAGATCGTTTGAGGGAGATAAAGGATCGCCAGCGCCAGCAATCCGCCTGCCGAGGCAGCAACTCTAAACTGTAAACCTGTCAATCGTAGTCTCATAACATATGTTCCCCTTGGGCTCACCGTCCGATGACAAATGCCTCGCACACTCAGGGGATCAGGTGCGAAACGTATAGCCGAGTTTCTGCAGATAGGCCTTGGTCGTCTGCACTGTCTGCAGTGGTGTCATAGGACCGTCTTTGGAAGGATCCAACTCGACCATGACATCCCCAATGAGACCGGCGCCCTCCACCATTTCCAGAATCGCCGGGATGTCGACCGTGCCCATGCCCAACGGGCAATAGCCGGAGTAGTACTCCCAGCCCTTGTAGTCCTTCAAATGCATGTGCTTCACCAGGGGCAGGAAGTCTTTCACCACCTTCGCCGCATCGGCCCCGCCTTTTTGTAGCTGGCCCACATCGGGAGCGAACTTCAGGTTCTTTGTGTTCACGGCTTCCATCACGGTGTAGACCTCATCGCGCGACTCAATGCAAGTGCCGGTATGTTGATGGAGTCCTGTTGCCAGGCCCAGATCGGTTACAGCGGCCGCATAATCGTTCAGCGCGGAGATGATATCTGCCTTGTGCTCCTGAAAATTGTAAGCATCGCGTTTGACGCTATTGGGAGCAAGAACCACAAACGTCCCATTGAACTTTTGCACGACTTTGGATAGCGCAACAATGCGCGCGATTTCATCTTTTCTTTTTGAGGGATCGATGAGATTACCCGTGATATAGCCGGACCGCAGCGGTACACCGTACTTCGCGATTAGCGGGGTCAGTAGGCCTCTCTTATCCCAGTTATCCAGGACCTCGGGAAAGGTCTCAAACGTCCAGAAGCCTTCGGCCGAGATGTCCTTCAGCGCCGGCTCGAGCGTGGCATCATCTCCCGGCCGGGGAAAAGTTCCCCAGGTGATACAGGTGTGCCCGATCTTCAGCTTTTTAGCCGGCTTCTTTTTGGCGAAGGCCGAGGGCAATGCCATCGTGCCCAGCCCGAGGGCCATCGTTTTGAGAAAGCTACGGCGTTCCAGTGTTCTATTCATGGTTGGCTCCTTGATCCTTCTTCACACCGGTAGAGGTTGATTCTTCGTTTCGATACCAAACGGGATAAGTAACAGCCCGAAGACAAACGCAAGCGACGTCAGGGCAACCGGCACACCGATGCTCCCGTAGTGCGCGATGCCTGCGCCCACGATCAACGTGCCGGCGGCAGCGACAAATCGGCCGATGCACGTAGCGAAGGCAAGCGCGCTGCCCCGACATTCGCTGCGGTATTGTTCCGGCAACCACAGCAGCTGCACGGCAAAACTGCCTCCACCCACTCCGACTGCGAACAGGCACGCAATGAATGCGCGTAAGCCACCGTGGCCGGGATAGAAGGTGTAGCCAAACGCCACTGAGATCGACGCAGCCATAATGGCGTAATAAAACGCCAAGGCTCCGCGGCGGCCAAGCCGGTTGGCGATCGGGGCCATGATCAGGCAGCCAAGAATCGTGCCCGTGGCCAAGAGCATCGTGGCCCATGACGCTATGCGAGCCGCGGCGACACTGCTGTATCCCTCACGAAGCGCAACTTGGGTAGCGGCGCCGGGCACGTACACCGATCCCGCCCAGAGACCTAACATCGAGACCAGGACGAAAATGCAGTTTAGCGTTGTCCTGCGGCGGTACTCGGACGAGAAGAGGGCAAGGAAGGAATCGCGTGCGGTCCACACCCCAATGCTCTCGAGCCGCTTTGTCCAGCGCTCCGGCTCAAGCACGTGATAGCGGATGTAGGCAACAAACAAGGCGGGTGCGAGTCCGATGGCAAACATGGCCCGCCATCCCAGGCGTGCGCCAACAAGGTAGTTAAGCGTTGCGGCAAGAAAGATGCCGACGTAGTAGCCTGTGTTCAGATAGCCGGCCCCGGAAACGCGACGGCCGCCCGGCAGTTCCTCGGCCACGAAGACTGCCGCACCGACAAACTCTCCACCCACGCCGAAGCCGGCAAGAAAGCGAAACAGGCCCAACTGCCAGATGTTTTGCGCGATGCAACCCAGGAAGGTAAACGCCGAATAGCAGAGGATGGCCAACATAAGAGCGCGTATGCGCCCAAAGCGATCGGCGAGCGGTCCCCACAAGAAAGCACAACCCCAACCGACCAGGAAGACAGAGAACAGAATGCTGCCATAGAACCCCAGGTTGCCGATGGTGGGCTCGATTCCGGAGCGAGGCAGAAGATCACGCATCGCGGGCAGCAGCACCAGCGCATAGATGAACGAATCCATTCCGTCCAGAACCAAACCACCCCACGCCGCCCAGAACCCACGTACCTGGTTGGCCGTGAGGGAGACGGGAAGCGCGGATTCGTTGATTGTCTTCAGCACGGGAATACCAATTACGACCGGTTCTTCGGAGGAGTTGTTGGTCGAAATCCTCCGTAAGGTTTGAGTGGAATCAGCGACATCTCCGTCATGCCCGCTTGGGCAAAGGGAAATGTATTCCATCTTTCGTGAATCTGCTCTTCGCCATCCGCTTCCCAGAGCAAGCAAGCGCCGGGCATGTCGGCACGGTGCCAGATCTGGCGAATCCATCCTTCTGCGTATAACTCGCGGGCCCGCTCCATCTCCTGTGCTGCCAGGACCGCGTACTCTGCTTCCGCGAAACCTTTGCGGCGTTGCGATATGGAGAGAAACTGCATTCTGGACTAATCCTTTAGAATGGCGACCGCGCGAACCGGCGCTCCGGTGGTGTTGACCCACTTAATGGGGAACAAGCTGAGCTTGAATCCGTGGGCTGGAAGCTGATCGAGATTGGTCAGGTTTTCCAGGTGGTAGTACTCGCGTGTGAGCATCACGCGGTGGGCTTCCCAGAATTTCTTCCGTTCAAACATGGCCCAGATAGGCGGATCATAAGTAACAGCGTCGATGCCAGTCATCTTGATACCCTGGTCGAGCAGCCAATTGGTCGCCTCGCCGGTCATGCCGACATGGTCGGTGAGATATGTTTCGCTGTCCTGGATCTTGCCGGCGCCGGTGTGGATCAAGACGATATCGAGTGGTTTCAGCGTGTATTGGATCTTGGCCAGGGCTTTCTGAACATCCTCAACGCTGATGCCCGTGCCCTTGGGGAGATGACGGAAGTCCAGGCATACTCCATCTCCGTAGCAGTATTCCAATGGGATCCCTTCGGGTCCAGGCGCATCTTCACGCATGTGGCGCAGGGAGTCCATGTGCGTGCCGATATGGTCGCCCAACACCACCATGCAATGGGCAGTCAGGGATTTGACGCCGTATTGTGCCGCGCCAATTCGCTCCGCAAACCCCTGCCAGGTTTCGAACATGAGCAGAGCAGGGCGCACCACACGGGGAAACGTGACCATTTCGTTGTGTACGGGCATGCTCAAATCAACTAATTTTTCAGCCACAGTGCTTACTCCTCCCGGGTTCTCGATGCGTACTGGTTATTGAGTAACGGTCAGCCCGCCGTCCAGATAGATCGTCTGCCCGGTGATGAAACTCGAGGCAGGTGTGACCAGGAACAGCACGGCGCTCATCACATCCACGGGCTCGCCGATCCGTCCTAGTGGAATGCGTGCCACGAGGTTCGCGTAAAAGGTTTTGTCTGCCAGCATCTTGCTGACCTGCTCCGTACGGATGAAGGTCGGAGCGACCACATTGACATTGATGGAGTTGGGCGCCCACTCTGCGGAAAGCTGCCGGCACAAGGTAATCAGGCCGCCCTTGGCGGCGCAGTACGCCGCATAGCCTCGTCCGCGAAGGGCGAGCATGGAGCGCACCGATCCAAGGTGGACCTGCTTCCCCCCTTCACCCTGACGGATCATGTGGCGGGCAGCGGCTTGCGCCTGGAACATGGCGCTCTTCAGATTCACATCGCAAACGTAGTCGAACATCTCCTCGGTGACTTCTTCCGCTTTTTCCTCGCGGTTCAGGCCGATGCAGTTAACCAGGATGTCAAGACGGCCATAATGCGTGGCCACCTCGTCAACCATCCGCTGCGTATCGGAAACCGAGGTGGCTTCGAATGCGGTCGACCAGGCGTCCTTGCCTTCCGACTGCAGGGTTTTCGCACAGGCGGCGCCGCGATCGGCGTTGTGCCCGGCAAGCGCGATTTTTGCTCCCATAGCGCCCAGTCCGCGGCAGACGGCTTCGCCGATGCCGCCGTATCCTCCGGTCACTAGGGCGACTTTCCCGTCAAGCCTGAATAATTCATCGATGGTCGTCATGCCAGACTCAGGTCCTCGCTTGTCATACGCTCCCTTTGTGTGTCGATCGCGTGGTTATCCGTTGGAAGTGTGCAGCATCATGGGGTCGTTGGGGTGGGATGCCAGGGGATGAACAGTAATCTTCAAATGCGAGAAGAGCGGTAGGGAGACAAATGCAGCGTGCAACTGGTCGGCATCCGCGGCTTTCCAGATGCCCCAGTTCTCCCGTCTTCCGGGTACACGCCAAAGACGCACCAGGAGGCCTTGTGTGGCCAATTCACGACTGCGTGCCGCTTCCTGTTCACGCAACTGTTTTTCTCTTTCCTCTCCGCCTTCGATGCGAGCGACTTCCATATGCACCAGGAACTCCATACTGATTTCTCCCCACTCCGCAATTCGTTGATCACTTACCCGCAAGCAAACGACGAGTTTCATCTATAACCCTCGTGGCTGAGGGAAGCAGGGCTCGGAGGAGAACCGGGGAAGCAGGAATTCTCATATCGGGGGTTGCGACCCGCGCAATGCTGAGAGCCAGATCCTTATCGAAAAATTCATGCAGGCGTGCGACCACTTCGGCGCCAAACCCGCCGGTACGATTTGCCTCATGCAGAACGATCACTTTCCCCGACGCGCTCCTGACCGCAGCCCGCAAGCCATCATTGTCCAGAGGACAGAGCCAGCGGAGGTCAAGTACTCCCACGTCGACACCCTCAGCGGCCAACTGAGTGGCTGCATCCAGCGCGACCTGCAGCATGGTGCCCCAGGTAACAATCACTGCATCCCGCCCGGGCTTGTGCAGGCGCGATTTTCCGATCGGCTCGATCACGTCGCTGAAATTCACCGGGCCGCTAGTCTGATACAGCCCTCTGGCTTCGAAGAGGACGCAGGGATCGGGGGAAGCGGTGGCGGTACGCAGAATACTGTAGGCATCCTGTGGTGTTGCCGGTACAGCGATTCTCAGGCCCGGGATGTGGGCGAGGAGCGCTTCGAGACATTGCGAATGCTGGGCGCAGGATCCCGGAGTGGCCCCCTGCTGGGTACGGACAACGATGGGTGCTCCGGACCGGCCGGCGGTAACGTAGCGGACGTTGGCGGCCTGATTGATGATTTGATCGAGCGCCACCAGCATGAAATCGCCCCACATGATTTCGACGATAGGCTTCATGCCCATCAAGGCAGCGCCCACCGCGGAGCCTAGGATGGCGCTCTCGGATATCGGAGTGTCGAAGACTCGATCCGCGCCGTAGATCTTTTGCAAACCACGCGAGGCGCCAAAGATGCCTCCTGCCTGCCCAACGTCTTCTCCATAGACGAGCACGTCCGGGCGTGTGGCCAACTCGCGCGACAACGCTTCGTTGACTGCCTGAATGTAACTGACCGTTTTGGTCTCTTCTTTTTGGGGCGCTGAGGAAGAAGCCGGTTGGAGTGGAGCTTCGGACCACACATGCGTGCTCGCGGTGGAGGGATCTGGACGCGGTGCGCTGAGGACGGCTTTTTGCACGTCGTCCACCTCGGACTTCACGTCGGCCTCGAGGTCGCGGAAGGTGTTGGCGGTGAGCACACCGGCAGCGATCAGTTTGCTGGAAAAAGTGGCGATCGGATCGCGCGCGCGCGCCTGGTCTCGATCTTCCTTGGGGCGGTAGTGCTCGATGTCGCGGTTGTAGTGGCCCCACAAGCGGGGCACGCGGCACTCGATCAGCACCGGTCCCTTGCCCTCCCTGGCGCGTTTCGCGGCTTCTTTGACGGTGTCGCGCACGATCAGCGGATCGGCCCCATCGATGGTGACTCCAGGAATGCCGTAGCCGCTTGCCCTTTGCGCAATGCGCTCCACTTTGAAGGTGAGGGCAGTTGGAGTCAGTTCCGACCAGCCATTGTTTTCGCAGATGATGAGAACGGGCAGGCTGCGGGCGGCAGCGAAGGCAAGCCCTTCATGGGTGGAGCCCTGGTTGAACGCCCCATCGCCGATGGAAACGATCACCACTTTTCCGTTTTGCGAAGCCACGTTGGCCATGGCTACGCCGCACGCGATGGGAACGCCGGCGCCTACGATGGAATTTTCGCCGATGAAGCGCCTGTCGGGCGCCATCATATACGCTGAGCCACCGCGGCCGCCATTGACCCCGATGCTGCGTTGGCAGATTTCTCCGAAGACTTCGGTGAGTGAGAGGCCAGAGGCCAAGGCCCATCCGTGCCCGCGATAAGTTGCAACGATCTGGTCATTTTTGGCGAGGCCGGCGATGGCGCCTACTGGAACCGCTTCCTGACCAGCGCAAAAATGCGCGGAACCAACCACTTCAGGGGGCGTGGTTGTGCTCAAGTCGAGCGAGCGTTGCTCAAGTTCTCGAATGCGAAGCATTTCTCGCAAGAGGCCGATCGCTGTAGCACTGTCGTTCTTATCTACGCCCGCAACAACCCCCGGGACGGAAGTAGTCATTGATGATCTCCCATAGATTCCCTCCGTTCCGTGTTGCCCCTACGCAGTCCGTCGCACCAGGGTTCTGGAGGGTACCCCGATGCGACGTTCTGAACCATCTATTACGCGTTCTCGCAGCTGGTCTAGAAGCTCGCCCTCAGGCTGAATTGTATTTGCCTTGGAGTGGCGCCCGACACCAGACCAGTGATTACCCCCCATCCAAAATGAGCGTTGGGGAGAACGTGTGCGTGTAGCCGCCGCCGAAGTTTCTGTTATTAGCCTTGCTGGTGGAAATTAAATGCTGCGATTGGGGAGTCCCATTGGTTCCATTGAGAAAGCTATACCGGAACCACATAGTGTTGCGAGCACCGAAGTTCTGATCGACGCGTCCGTTGAATTCATCGGCATTATTCGTGCCGACTGCATTCAGGATGGTATTGTTCCCACCGGGTGTTGCTGGAGTGAAGTTGGGAGTATCGGCGTTGGCCTTCAGAAAGGCCTGGGCGGTGGGGTCGATCAGGTTTGCCGGAACGTGAAGGCCGTCCCCGCCAAGCAACGTGCGGGTGTAATTTCCGTTAGATCCCGCAGTGCTGTAGGGATCGTAGAGCAGAGGGGCCTTTCCGGTGCTGGTCACGATCGATGCATTGGTAAAGTCACCGTTCAGCTCGGCGGCGGTCGGCGACACGTAGTTAACTCCTGCTGCCTTCGCGTATCTCCAGCCCTCATAAGCCGCAAAAAAGAAGGTCTTATTCGTGCCGTTGTACAGCTTGGGGATGCGGACGGGACCGCCGAAATCCCCGCCAAATTCATTTTGGCGAAATGAAGCCGGAGAGGACGGCTTGTTGTTCTTGAAATCGGTAAACGGATTGCGCGAATCGAAGACGTTGTTGCGCAGGTACTCCCACGCCGCGCCGTGATACGAATTCGTGCCCGACTTAGTGACGACATTCACTACGCCCCCCAGAACGCTGCCGAACTCCGCCTGATCATTGTGGGATTGAATCTTGAATTCCTGAATGGTATCGACGATGGGCGGCACGTCGTAAGAACTGGCGAATGCGGCTGTATTGTCGACACCATCGGTGTAGTAAAGGTTTTCACGATTCCACTGGCCCTGGGTCGAGGGGAAAGTATACGTCGAACCCGGGATGCCAGGCGAGCCAAAGCCGGTGCCGTAGCCAACGGTGCTGTTTTGCGATTGGTTTACGGGGTTGACACCAGGGGCAAGCGTCAGCAGCGCCGAGAAGCTTCTTCCGTTCAAGGGCAGGTCGTTGACCGTGCGCTGTTCCACCACTGCGCCGAGGTTGGCGGTGGATGCCTGGAGCAGTTCGGAAGAAGATGAAACCGTGACTGTTTGCGATGTCGCGCCGACCTGGAGTTTGAAGTCCTGGGTCGCGATCTGGTTCACTTCGAGCTTGAATTCTGCACTCGTCGCTGTGTCGAAGCCGTTCTGCGTCACCGTAATTTTGTAGGTGCCAGGCGGAAGCAGTGGGAACTGATACAAGCCTTCGCCGTTGGTCTGTGTGCTTCGCGTCAAATTCGTCTGCGCATCGAGCAAAGTTACGGTGGCCCCGGGGACGACCGCTCCATTCTGGTCGAAGACGTGGCCGTTAAACTGTCCGGTAGAGGTTTGTGAACGTGCGACTGTGCCGAACGCAAGCAGTATCGCAAGGCACGCGAAGACTCTCAGGATGATTCGCGTCCGACCTTCCACCTTCGAGGAAGAGCACCGGGAATGCGTGTTCCCGACTGTAATGGCTTTCGATAGAAAATTTCCCACAACTGCCTCCTGGACTCTTAGCCCAAAAGAAGTGACCCTTGCAAATCTGTGTGCACCCGACATTCTTGGAGAGCATTGTGGCGGGATCCATCCATTGCTCTCATGTTGTCTTCGGCCACGGACCTCTCCTGGCAGCCGGGAACAGCCGGTCTGATTCGGAGGAGATCCCTGGTTCGCGACGCTGTCCTGTATAGGTGTCGTATGGTGAGATTGTCAAGAAAAATGTCTTACTCTGAGCACGCGTCAACTATATGATGATTATTCCAGTCTCAGCTGCCTGTCGAAGGAAGAGGTTTCGGCCGGGATTCCGCTGCCGCACCTTGCCGGAAATCCGGTTACGCCGCCGTACAGACGCTCCTAAAGGGACCCGTTACCTCCATCTTTACAGTGGTTTATCCGGTTGTCCGGATGCGGCCTGCTCAAGACCGGCTACGCTGCCGTCCTCTTCGGAAATGCCCCGCCCAATGCCGCCAATTGATCGAGGAACGGTTGCGTGATCGTTCCATCGAGTTCGACCGGGACGTCCCAGGTGACCGATCCGCCGACGTCTGTGAATTTCTTCGTGTAGGCGATAACCTGGTCCGTGGTAAAGCGAGGCTTGCCTGAACCCCACGTTTCGCCGAGAAAACTGAGCATGTGAATTTGCGTGCCGTCCATGCGGCCCTTCAGCGCGCGGTGCACGGTGACGAGGGCCGGGTTGTCTATTTCTCCAGCGGTAAAGTCTTCATCCGGGCTCACGGAAATAATGCGCACGACTACGCCGGGGTTGAACGCGACACTGGAATCGGGATTGCCGGCGCGGGCGGCGGCAGCGAGGCTGGTGAAATTGGGCGCTTCGACCGAGCGGTACATCGAGTTGGGGAAGTAGCAACCGTCGAACCACCAGCCAACCACTTTCTTCTCCCACTGGCGCGACCATTCTGCGATCACGCGTTCCCATTTGCGTTGAAAATTCTTGTTGGGGTACGGAGCGTTTATCCATTCGAGAGCGGCGATGGCGGCTTTGTCCTGACCCGGGGCGCCGGACGGGAGATAAACCATTAGCTTGATGTCGCGCCGGTGCAGGGGCTCGTAGAAGTCCGCGACCAGGTCCCGATGGGAACATTTGCTCGGTTGAATGCCCGTGATCTTGTCATACGCTGCGTTCGGTGAAAGGTAGTAGCCGGAGTTCTGGCCGATGCTGATCTGATAGTGGCCGGCGCCGACGGATTCCAGTCGTTTGGCCATGCCCTCGACGTCGAAACCGTCCACGAGTTTGTTCCAGAGATCCCGGTTCATGTCGAGATGATGAGAGCGCGCTTGCCAATCCGCGAGGTAGTGCGTCATGACGCCCCAGCAATAACGCGGTTCCTGCATCCAGCCGGCGCGGGTCGAGCCGGGGTAGGGTTGCTGCGGAGTCGGTGCGGAATCGACAGGAGCCGGAGTTTGCTCTCCCGCTGAAGAAAATGCACCGAGGGGCAGAGCACTTGCCGCCATCGTGGCGGCGGTGCCGATCATCAAATCCCGGCGCGATACTTTCCTAGGCCTCATGGAAACTGGTTTCTCCTTTTAGGGTCTCCCCGAAAACGTAATGCACAAGTAGTGCGGTTAGAAGCTGGCCCTAAGGCTGAACTGGATCTGCCGCGGGGTAGCACCCGCGGTAAGGTTCGTGATTACGCCGAACCCGCTGCCCCCAAATGTGGTGTTCGGCAGGCCATAGTTTTGGATGTTGAACACGTTAAAAAATTCCGCCCGAAATTGCAGCGCGGCTCTTTCTGTGATGGGCAATTGCTTCATCAGGGAAAAGTCGATGTTGTCATACGGCATGCCATGTACGATGCCTCTTCCTGAGTTGCCATATTGATTGACGGGATGGGCAAACGCAGCGGTGTTGAAGGCCATCTTCTTGGTGGGGTGGCTGACCTTGGGGTTGCCAATCAGATTGGCACGGTCATAGTTATAAGTACCCGTATTGCCAATGTTAGCCGGGTCGCGGCCCGCGTCAGGAAAGCCCAGGGGAGGTCCGGAGTGTGCGGATAAGTTGGTGTTCGCTTGCCAACCGCCCACGACATAAGAGACGAAACCATGGTTCAGATATGGCTTGTCTTTGCCAAAGGGCAATTCGTACAGACCCCAGCCATAGACGATGTTGGTGATGCTGTTTCCCGATATGCCGTAATCCGCGCTGAGGTTGTTGTAGTTCTGCATCGTCGAATAACTTTGTGGACCGTTCTCGACGCCGTAGAAACCGCTCCCGCCATTGTCCATCGACTTCGACCAGGTATAACCCGTCCCAAAGGCCAGCCCCGAGGACATGCGCTTATCCACCCTCACCTGCATTGCGTTGTAGTTGGAAGTACCCCGAGCGGTTGCCTCCAGCGCCGTGCCGGACCAGGGAAACGGACGATTGGCGCCAGCCTCGCCGGGGGCTGGGGAATTGTTGTCAAGGCCGGTGAGCTGTAACCGCCGGTTGATGCTGCCCACATACGAAATGGACGCTACCAGGCTCGTGCTGAGCTGTCTCTGTATGTCCACGTTGAACTGATGAGAATAGGCGGTTTTCATATGCGGATCGTAATACCACCCAAACTGCTGGAAGGGCGTCGTAACTGCAGGGAGTGCTTTCGCGTTGGCCAGCGTCGGCGTAATCTCCGTCATGGTGTCGACCGGCTGTCCGATCACGTTAAAGACCAGTGGAAGAGAGAAGTTGGAAGGCCATGCATTGAGGCGGTCATTGACTGTCTGCACCGAACCTTGCGTCGTGTCATAGATCAATCCGTACCCTCCCCTGATCACCGTAGAGGGATCGAGCCTAAACGCAACGCCGAAGCGGGGTCCAAAGTTGGTATACACGGGATCCGGACCCAGGTTCGGATTCGCAGCAGGAACCACATGGGCTGCAAGGATGGCATTGGTTGCCGGGTCTGCCGAAGGGATGCAGGGTGCATAGACTCCCGAGAGTGGATTGCAGGGCGGAGGCAGCTTTCCTCCTGAAACAATCCAGTTGCCGGTGTTTGGGTCAAGCATACCCGCCGTCGTGCCATTCAGCAGATGGGGAGACGATTCCCCGTCCCACCGCAACCCGGCATTGATGGTCAAACGCGGCGTCACCTTCCAGGAGTCCTGGATATAAGCACCGCTCGCCTCAAAACGAGTAGCGGAAAAGGACGGCCGGTTAAATCGGCCATTGTCCGGAACACCCAAAAGAGCTCCGGCCAGCGGATTTCCTGTGCTACCGGCATTTTGCGGGTCTGCTGTTTCGGGAGTCGCGAAGTTAAACGTGCCTGTGCCGTAGTTCTTCGACAACGGCCCGGTTTGTTGACCGAAAATGAGCTGTTCAAAGCCGAA
The DNA here is from genome assembly GCA_963745725.1 of uncultured Acidobacteriaceae bacterium. Taxonomy (GTDB): domain Bacteria; phylum Acidobacteriota; class Terriglobia; order Terriglobales; family Acidobacteriaceae; genus PALSA-350. The sequence goes on along the minus strand of CAVUYJ010000007.1, from coordinate 208,962 downwards.
GCGTATCTGGTGATTCCCGTGGAGCCAAGTGATATTTGCGGCGTAGTTAGTGTCCGCCTGGGACCCTCCAACGGAGGTGGGACCCGCATCGGCAACGTTGTTATAGCCTGACGCCAAACCCGATTGACCGACCGCGGACGAGGAGGTATAGGCAAAGGTCACGTTCCCATAGTTCGGCTCGATTGCAGGAAAGCCCTGGCGTGCTACGCCACCGAGAGGCACTCCGCCGGATGTTGCGCCGAATCTACCGGAACGCCCCAACCTGCCGTCGAGGATGATATTCGGGGAAAATACGTGGGTATAGCCACCGCCAAAGTTTCTATTCGTCGTGGTCGTAAGGGAAGTGAGATGGAACGACTGTGGGCTTGAAATGTCCACACTGATCAGGCTATAGCGGAAGAAGATGGTATTGTTCGCGCCGAAGTTCTGATCGATACGTCCGTTGTACTGGTTGGCATTGTTTACGCCCACCGAATTCAGGATCGTATTGGGGCCGCCGGGTGTGCTTGGCGTGAAGTTAGGGGTATCGCTGTAGGTTTTGAGAAAGGTCTGATTCCCTTGATCGATCATGTTTGCTGGAATGTGATGGCCATCGCCGCCGAGCAACGGTCGGGTGTAGTGTCCCGGAGTTCCGCTGGTCTCAAACGGATTGTAGAGAAGGGCCGAGACATTTTCATTGTTCACGATGGACGAATTGGTGAAATCGCCGCTTAACTCAGCCGCTGTCGGCGAGACGTAGCTGAGTCCCGCCGCTTTCGAATATCTCCAGCTTTCCCACGCAAAATAAAAGAACGTCTTATTCCTCCCGTTGTAGAGTTTCGGGACCCGGACCGGACCGCCGACATCTGCGCCAAATTCGTTCTGGCGAAATGCGGCAGGCGGCGCGGGAGTGTTCCCGTGGAAATCTGTGAAGGGATTGCGAGAGTCGAAAGCATTGTTACGCAAATACTCCCATGCCGCACCGTGATAGGAATTCGTGCCTGACTTGGTGACGATATTGACCACCCCGCCCAGTACGCCTCCAAACTCGGCCACATCGTTGTGCGATTGGATCTTGAATTCCTGCACCGCGTCCACAATGGGCGGAACGTCGTAGGAGCTGCGATTGACAGCCGTGTTGCTGAGGCCATCCTGAAAGTAAAGACTCTCACGGTTCCATTGGCCCTGTATCGAGGGGAAAACAAAGGTAGAGCCTGGGATACCGGGGGGCGCTGCGGCTGCGTTCAGGGTGTTGTTTTGCGAGTAGTTCACCGTGTTGACACCAGGCGCCAGGGTGAGCAGTGCGGTGAAGTTTCTCCCATTGAGCGGAAGTTCATTCACCGAACGCTGTTCGATCACCGCGCCCAATTCGCTGGAGGACGCTTGCAGCAACTCAGCCGACGACGCGCTGACATTGACCGTCTGCGTCGCTGCTCCTACTTGCAGATGAAAGTCCTGAGTGGACGTCTGGTTGACGTCGAGCTTGAGTTCAGGGCTAACGGCCTCTTGAAAGCCGCTCTCAACCGTGGTGATCTTGTAGCTGCCAGGCGGAAGAAGCGGGAACTCATATAAGCCTTCGCCGTTGGTCTGGGTGTTTCGGCTCAGGTTTGTCTGTACGTCGAGCAAGGTCACCTTGGCGCCCGGTACCACGGCCCCATTCTGGTCGAACACGTGACCGTTGAACTGGCCGGTTGCGGTCTGCGAGTGAGCGACAGCGCAAAATGCAATCACCATCACCAGGCATGCGGAGACTCGCATCGTGATCTGAGCACAGTGACCGGCCTTTGATGAATAGTGCGGGGAAAGCGTGTTCCCGACACGAATGGCTCTCAATAGGAAATTTCCCAAAACTGCCTCCTGTGCTTCTCACCCAAAACAAACGACCGCTGTAAACGTGTGCGTCTGCTGCGATTTCCGGAGAGCGTCCGAAGCAGCTCCTGGATAACGCCGCCGTCCTGTATAGGCGTCTCGCGATTAGCTTGTCAAGAAAAATATCGCACTCTGAGTTGAGGACAACTATATGATGTTTTTAGTTCACCGGTGAACTTTGCTGTGCCGTCCCGGGGGAGTGAGATTCGTTCGGAGACCGGCTGGTAAATGCATTCGGGGGGCTGATCCCGGGTTTCATCGCGATTTGCTATTTACACTTCCATCAGCCTGTTGAAAGAGTGTTTCGGATTCAAACATGCCTCTATTTGGCTTTCGCGTTTTCCCCAATTCGAGAGGTCACCTCGGTTTCACAGCTCCGTTGGTGGTTGCCATTGCGGCGGTTCCAATTCTTTTGCCCGCGATCGGCTCCGCTCAGCAAGGGACAAGGGCGCCGGCTGCGAGCGGGGTATCCTCCGGCCAATCTGCACTTCTCGATCAAGCGAAAAAGCTTATTCAGGACGGCGATCCACAAGGAGCCTTATCCGTTCTTCAGCAGGCCGATGCTCACGGCGCCAGCGCCAGTGACATTCACGCAATGAAAGGCATTTGTCTGGCGCTGTTGTCCAAGCCAATCGAGTCAGCCGATGAGTTCGAACAGGCGATCCGCCTGCGCCCCAACTATGCTCCCAATTACTTCTCTTCGGGTTTGGCATACGCGACGTTCGACAATTTAGATCGCGCTCTCGATCGGCTTTCGATCGCTCTCAAGCTTGATCCCAACTTGCCTGGGGTCCGTTATAACTACGCACTCGTTCTGGCCCGCGCTCAAAAGTTCGCTGAGTCGGAAAGGCAGGTGAATCTGGAACTGGAAAGCAAAACTTCCAGGACGGAGTCCCTCGCTGACCTGTGGCGATTAAAGGCGCGCGATGCTTACTACCAGAAAAAATGGCAAGACACCATCGATGCTTATCGTAAGACGCTGGAACTCGATCCTGATTGGCCCGAGGCCTATGCGGCCATTGGCGAAGCGCTCTTCTCGCTGAACCGCTCTGAGGAAAGCATGACGACCCTGGAGAAGGCAGCGAGTCTGGACCCCGCGAATGAAGTTCCGCATGCGCTTCTCGGAAAGCTGTATCAAGACGCCGGGAAACAGGATCAGGCCATCAGCGAGTTCGAAACGGCTCATCGCTTGATGCCCAATGACCGCGAGGTCGTCTATCGGCTCTACAGGATTTACAGCCTCAAAGGAGATTCGGTCAACGGATCTCGCTTGCAGAAAGAGCTGGAGGATTTATTGGCCAGCAACCGTGCTGAAGCGGACAGCGAGACGAAAGCAATGGTGTTAAATAACACCGGCGTCGAGTTGGAGAAAAAGGGGGATCTAGCCGGCGCGCTGGAACACTTCGATCAGGCAGCGAAGGCAGATGTAGCCAACCTCGTTTTCCAGCGCAACGCTGCTCTGATTCTGTGCAAGACAGGAAAGACAGAAGAGGCTATTCGTCGCCTGCGCGATATTCTTTCGCTCGACGCAGATGATGCTGAGACACTGCAGATTCTGGCGGTTGCCAATGAGGTTGCGGCGGGGAATTCGGGCGTGAAGAAGAATCTTCCCTCGGCGCAGACAGCTCATTGAATTTTAACTCTCACCGGTGATCACAGCGGTTCGTCGTGAGAGTTTCTCGACTGCACTCCAATCGATGGAGATTCCGATGCCTGGTTCTTCGCTCGGGCTCATCTGTCCGTTCTTTACCGATGGAATCCTTTGTAGAAGCTGGTCCAACGGGTCCGCGCCGCTCTCCTGCGTGATCCATTCGACTGCCTCGACATTTGGGAAAGCACACGCGAGGTGGACGTGAAGCGGCGCGAAGACGTGCGGGAACACAGTCCTGCCTGCCGCCGCGGCGAGGTTGATGGCTTCGACGGCGCCGGTAATTCCCCCCACCGTGGTTGCATCAACACGCAGGAGGTCAATGCCGCTCACCAGGTCAGCGACGACTCCTGCTCCGAAAACATCCTCGCCGGCCGCAATGGGAGTGGTCAGTTCGTTTCGAATTTGGTGGGTCAGCCGTATGTCAGAGGCGGCAAAAGGATCTTCGAGGAAGTTCAATCCCAACTCATCGATATCGAGGCAGGCTCTCTTGGCTTCGGTCAAGGTACTCCAGGTCCAATGAGCATCCGCCGCCACTCTTCCCGGCATCTGCTTGGCGACCGCCGAAGCATACTTCTTGTCGAAGTCGCGGTCGTCACCCTTCAGCATGATCTTTACGCGTTTGCAGCCGGCATCCTGAAGCAGACCAACTTCCTTCACTACGTCCGGTATTCCCCGTTGATCTACGTAATAACCCGCCACGGTCGTTACGTCCGCGGCTGTTCGCAAGCCGCCGAGAAATTGAAACAGCGGCTGACCTGAACGCTTGGTGGCGATATCCCACAGCGCGATATCCATCAGGCTGAGGCCGCGCGTCAGGCCGGCGCGCGCCGGCACGTTGGAGTATTCAAGATTGAACATGATTTGCCGCCGCATGCGGGCGTCTTTGCCCAGGATGCGGCGCGCCATGCTGCTGAGCGTATCAAACAGAGGCGTCCCTCGCGGATAGCCGATGGCTTCGCCGAACACACCTGCGTCGGTCTCCACGCGGAGGAGGACATAGTCCCGCGTGCGTATCTCGACGGGACCCAAACGCAGAATGTAGGGAAGGGGAATGCCGCACTCCGCGATTTGTACTTTTGTAATTTGCAAGTTCTTGTGACCTCGATGACCAACGCGTTGTTGTATGAAAGAACATTATGATATAAACGACCTTCCATCAAGGCTTGCGCAAAACGCCTTCGCGGAACAAGCCACGCACCGGAGGTCACTTTTGTCATCGAAACCCAGCATCCAGCCTGCTCCTGGCATCCCTGGTCTGCGAGGAACAGAGCATGTAGGCTTCACCGTGCCTGACCTGGAGCAGGCGACCGCATTTTTTGTGGACGTCATCGGGTGCGAATACATGTTTGAGCTTGGCCCGTTTGTTGCAGACGATGACTGGATGGAAAAACACCTCAACGTTCACCCCAGAACGGTAATGCGCAGGTTGCGTTTCTTCCGCTGTAAGTTCGGTCCGAACTTTGAGATTTTTCAGTACGAGGCGCCGGATCAGAATCTTACCCCACCCAAAAACAGCGACGTCGGTGGTCACCATCTGGCTTTCTATGTGGATGATTTCGATGCCGCAGTGGCGTATCTTTCCGCCAAGGGTGTGCAGCTACTCGGCAAGCCAACCGTGCGGACTACGGGGCCGAACGCGGGGCAGACGTGGATTTATTTTCTATCGCCATGGGGCATGCAGTTTGAGTTGGTCAGCTTCCCCAACGGCAAAGGATACGAAAAAGACACCGCCTCGCGCTTGTGGCATCCGGCAAAGCCCGCGCTCTGATGAGCGTGCTCTTCCCGTCCAGAACCATAGACATCGATCAGAACAGGGCGTCCGCCACTTGCTCGGCTATGTTTCTGGTTTTATCTCTGAGTGCGTCGCGAGACATGGACGGGTCGTTCCGGGCGCTGGTCGTGATGGTGACGATAAAGACCTGGTCACGGACGCGGCCAATGACTTGCTCTCCATCGGCTTGGCCTTTGACGTCCGCGGTACACGCCACTGCCTCATTCCCAATACCCTTCAAAGGCGACGCTTCGCCGCTGCAGCGGGCCTTGTCCCTCGTCATGGCCTGGGTTGGGTCCTGCACCTGCTCCATCGTGATGCGAAGCTCACGCGATGCGGTTGCGTCATGGTAGGCGAAGCTGCAGGCTGCTCTGCTGCCCTCGGAAAGGGTGGCCATGGTTCCATCCTCGCTGCTCCTAAGAGCTCCGGATGCGGTGGCCACGTTGAGCCAGGGACATCCGACGTTCGCTTCGCAGGGTGAGGGCCGGGGAGCGAGAAACACAAACAGAGCTAGCGTGAGATATCTCATTTACGCAGTGAGTCGCACTACCGGGCTCCCGCGCTGGTTGGCTTCGCTTCGTAAGGTAGATCGCTATGCACGTGCTGGGGAATACTCTCGATCGAGATCTCCGGGTGCTGGCGCAGAAAGTCGAAGGAATACGTAGGCGCTCCAGGGTCGAACTTCTTGGTAATGAATTGGGCTTGTTGCTCAGCAGCCTTCTGATCCATGTCCATGCGGCGATAGATGATCGACAGGTTGTAGTGTGCCGTCAGATCATCCGGATCGATCTGCTGCACCGCCTCAAACTGTATTCTCGCCGCGGGGTAATCGTGCTGCCGGTAATAAGCGAGGCCAAGATCGCGCCGGGCATCGCGTGACGCAGGGAATTGCTCGACTACTTTTTTCAAGTTGGCGATTTCTGCGTCATAGTCGCCGGCCCGTCTTTGCAGCAGTGCAAGGTAATAGAGGGCGCGCGCGTTATTTGGGCCCACTTCCAAAGCACGCAGTATGCTGGCGCGGGCAGAATCGTATTTCTCCCACTGAATTTCGGTCAAGGCGACATTCGTGTAGGCGTCTGGATAGTCGGGCCTTAGCTTGACCACTTCGCTAAAAGCTCGTACGGCATCGGCGTATTGCAGTTGATCTAGATACGCAATGCCCAGGTTGTTCCACCGCATCCAGTCCGGGTTATCGCCGGCCTCCGGTGGGCACGTTGCATTCTCGCCGACATGCAAGACGCGGCTGCGCGATGCAATCTCCACCACCGGATAAGCAGGATGATCGGGACCGAAAACGTTGTTCATGAAGCTCTGACGAAAGTGCCGGTAGTTCACTTTCGCGGTGATGGTGAGGGGGCCCTTCAAGCCGGGCGGAATGCGGAACTCGTACCGCACTAATACCGATCTGCCGGCCTGGACAGAGTTGTCGTAGGCCACCGAGTGAATCGTCCAGACTTTGTGATTATCGACGAATTCGCCATCGACGTTGACGGGTCGATTGGTGAAGCTGTGCGCCCGTGGGTCCAGCATCCCGTCCGGTTTGATAAAGCCACTATGGTAGATCTCCTTACCTGCCGCGTCCTTGGCCGTGAACTCGACCCAGGCTTCATAGAGATCGCGCACTTCAGGGATCAGTGAGTGCCCTATATTCTTGTTCTGGATCACGACAAGCGCTTGCACGACCTCATCTGGCTTCAGGCTGAAGGGCACGGAACCAAGCGGTCCGATGACCTTGTCATCGGCGGCCGTCTGCAGCGCGAAAATATCTACGTTCAGATAGTTTCCGGCTTTGAGAAAGTCGGTGGTCTTACGCAGTTGCTCATCGTAGCCGTAGTAAAAGGGAACTGCGGTATTTCCCGCAGGCCAGCTGTGCGAAGCAAAGGTGCCCTTTTTTGCCCCGGGCTCAGGAAGCGTGTTGGCCGCGCGCTTCATGTGGCATCCCTGGCAGGTGACGAAATCGGCGGTGTAGAACGTCAGCGGATTTTGCTGCGAAAACTTGGATTGCTGCCATTCGTCATAGCTGGTAAACGCGCGGATAAACTTATAGTCGTTCAGCGTGTCCGGTAGGTTGGCCTTATGGCAGGATGCACAGAACTCGGGTGTCCGATAGATGCTCTTCATCACGGCCATCGAGTGGCGTTTCGGGTACTTCATGATTTCGTCATAGGGAACCTCACCCGGGATCCGGTTGCCCTTTTCGTCCACCATCACGGCGGGAATCCCGATGACAAAGCCGCCGTTGCCGTTGGTTGACTTGAGGCTCTGAATGGAATGGCAGGTGGTGCAGGTGAGACCGTCCTTATCGAAACTGCGATCCACTTGTGAGTCTTGCGTCAGTCCGCCTGATAGGACCGCGATCGGATTGTGACAGCTATCGCAGTGACGCGAGTACTCAATGCCTTTGGTCCGAATGAGGATATTTACGCTGGTCCGGTAAAAGGGTGTGCGAAAGGAATTCGAGTGGAGCGCCTGCCGCCACTGGTGGAGCGCCTCCTGATGACAATGCCCGCAGTACTTCGCGTCGGGAAAGGCTCCGGGTTGAATGAAGTCCTCGCCTTCCATGGAGGCATTTCCTGGTGTAGAAGGGTTGTCGGTACCAAAGCGGTAGTTGTAGGAGGCCCGAACTTTGTCCGCGTATTCCTTGCGCGTTGGATCCTGATTGGAGGCGGCCTCGATGGTCCCCTTAACCAGGCAAAGCGCCGCGGCGGCCACCGATACAGTAAGAATGCCGCGCAGCAATGAGGTCTTCACAGTCTATTCCTCCTGGAATAGCGGCAGGCGCGGGGAATCCTGAAAACTGATATACACCCGATCACGCCGGTTTGTGAATGCAAACCGTTCATTTGGGGCTACGATCAGTACCTTGTACAGGAGGTTGATTTTTTGCCATCGCATCGTAAACGCTGGGCACAACCCCTTTGCCCTCTTCAATGACGAAGAAGCGATCGACGCTCGGCAGCTTGACGTGTTCGACAAAACCGCTGGGCCAGTGAACCTCGGCACCGTCGATCGTTGCTGTTTGTCCCAACCCGAAATGCAGGCGCTGGTCATTCGAGGATTCGTAGCTGCCGCCGCTCATCACATCTCCCCGCTGCCGGATGCCGCCGGCAGTCAGGTAGACCGTGGCTCCTATGGCGTCACGAGGACTCTTGGGCCCGCCAACCAGCGAAAGGCCCACCCAATGGTTTTTATCCGCATTCACATTGCGAAGCAGGACAGGTGTGTGGTCGATGCAGTTCACGACAACGTCGATCTTGCCGTCGTTGAACAGATCTCCGAAGGCGGCCCCTCGTCCTGGGATGACATCGGCAAGCCCGGTACCCTCGACCGCGGGAACCAACTCGAAACGTTTCCCCTTGTCTAAATTGTGAAACAGCAAGGGACGCTCCGCGAACGTCATGCCCCAATCGAAGTGATGCTTGTCGACCTGCGGGTAGACGTGGCCGCTGACCGACATGATGTCCTTCCATCCATCGTTGTCGTAGTCGATGAACTCGGTACCCCAACTCAGGAAGGGATAGGTAATCTGGGCGATCCCCATTTGCTCGGTGATCTCAGAGAAGTTGCCGCCGCCTTCATTGCGAAAAAGCGTTTTGTAGTCGTCGGAGAAAGTTGTGGTGTAGAGATCGACCAGGCCATTGTTCAGGTAGTCGCCCACGGCCAGTCCCATGGAGGCAGTTTCGCGTGCTTCCTGGTTGAGGGCGAAGCCGGAGAAGAAGCTTGCATCCTGGAACGTGCCGTCGCCTTTGTTGATGTAGAGATAATTGGGCGTCGAGTCGTTGGCGACGATCAGATCAACCTTGCCGTCGTTGTTGATGTCGACGAAAGTGGAAGAGAAACCGAAGTAGTGACGTTTATCGCTCACTCCGGCCTTTTCGCTCACATCGGTAAAGGTGCCGTCCCCGTTGTTGTGGAACAGATGATCAGGCTCGCCGGCCAGACCGCGAGGGCCGCACATGACGGTGGCTCCCCGATATTGGCAGAACGAATGGGCTGCGTCCCCGGCGCCGGAGGGAGGAGGGTTCTTCAAGTCGTAGTGGACATAGCCGGGAACAAACAGGTCCAGCTTACCGTCACCGTCATAGTCGCCAAAAGTCGCGCCATTGGACCAGTTGCCGAGGGTCACTCCGGCCTGCTCCGCAACGTCGGTGAACGTCCCATCATGGTTGTTGTGAAAGAGACGGTTCTTTCCGAAATTACTTACGTACAGATCTGGCCAACCGTCATTGTCGTAGTCTCCCACAGCCACGCCGAAGCCCCAGCGGCCGTTCGTTACGCCGGCCTTCGCGGCAACATCGGTAAAGGTGCCATCGTGATTGTTGTGGAAGAGGGCAGCATGGGGAGGCTCGGCCTTGCCATCCATGGCTTCATAGGTCGAGCCGTTCACCAGGTAGATATCGATCCAGCCATCATGGTCGTAGTCCAGCAAGGCCACGCCGGATCCGGTTGTTTCCAGGATGTAATTCTTCTCCGGATTTCCCATCCTGTGGCGCCAGACAGTCAAGCCTGATTTCTTGGAAACATCCTGGTAAACGATGGGTCCGGTCTTGACGAAGCCGCCCGCGGTGATCGGCCTTTTTTCTGAATCGAGAACGGGCGCGAACACACCGCCCGTCGCCGAACCCGACTCCTGGGAGCGCGGGTTGCCGCCGTATATGGGAGGAGTGGGCTGTGTCTGCTGCGCAGCGGCGCGAAAGCTCGCAGTCATAGAAAGCATGGTCAGCAGACCAACCAGTAATGGGTTCCTTCGCGAGCCATGCATAGAAAAAGACATGAATCCCCAGTCTACGAGCTTAAGTTGATAAACACTCGATTATCGACGCTGCAAATTGGTGCTGTCAATCAAGCAGCCGGGCACACCGGCCCATCTAGCCTTTCCCCGGGTTGACTTTCCAGGACCGCAATTGGCCCTGAACCCACTCCGGATTCTTGTCCGAGTGGCAGAGCAGGCACGCATTCGGGCTGTCTTGCTGACCGAAGCGCATGCGTCATGTCGGCGTTCGGGATATCGTCAATCTGGTGCGAGCGCACCCGCTGGAGCATGCCATCCACAATGCGGGGCATGTGGCACTCAACACAACGACTGGCCTCGCTCTCAATCGAATGGTGGGAATGTGCCGCAGCCTGCGTTTTGTCTTGAAACTGGGTATGGCAACCGGTACACATCCGATCGGGTTCGTCTTTGAATTTGAGCGAAGTAAGGTTGGACGATTCGTCGTGTCCGTGCGGATCGTGGCAGGTTCCGCAACTGGCCTGCCCCTTGCGAAAGCATTGAGAACGCTCCAGCGCTTCGACCATGAACGTAGCCTGCGTAAAGCGGCCATCGCGGAAGAAAGCGCCGCGGGTGAATTCGCCCAGGGGCAATGCGGCGTTCTTGAGATAGAACGTGCCGTGGCTGGAGTAGTTCAGTTCTCCCTGGGCATCGCCCTGGTGCACATTGGATTGCATGTGGCATTGCGCGCAAATAGCTACAAATTGGCGATTGGTGACCCGGCGAAAATCAACCGGCGGATCGACAGGTTGTTTTGCGTAGAACTTGCCGGTTGTCATCGCTTCTACATGTCCAGCGGAAGGGCCGTGACACATTTCGCAATCGATGCCCGGTTCGCGAAAGACAACATGATCCAATGCCATTCCGCCGCCCAATGTGTTGCGCAGTTGGCTGGTATGGCATACAGCGCAATTCAACTGATAACTGGTGGTGCCATCGTGTTTCTGCCAGTTATTGGGGTCGGCGCGCTCGCTGCCTGGGCTATCGATGATCTTCCAGTAGTTGAGCCATTGCTTCGCGACAGCACTGTATTGGATAGGGAAGACGTGGATTTGTCCATTGGGCAGCTTGGTGGCATAGGCCTGCTGCCACTTCGAGCCGATGGTGTAGTCGACGGGGTAGGAGTGCCAGCGGCCATCTGACTCCTTGATGTCGAAGTAGTGATGGCCACCGCGAATGACCATGCGCGCAAAGAGAGCGCGATTGTCATGAGGGGTGACTTCCAGCTTACCGTTACGGTAGAGAATATCGTCGCCGGTGAAAAACTCGTTCTTCTTCTCGAAATCACCGATAACATTCTGCGGTAAGTAGGGACGTAGCATCTTGGCCATGCCGCTCTGCGACCACTGATGATAAATATCGACATGGCATCGGCTGCACGTCTCAGAGCCGGCGTAACCCGGTTGCCTGATCGCGGAAGCCTGAGTCTCGGCCGGCGGAGCCTGATTCTCAGTTTGCTTCTCGAGGCTGCCGACAAATTCGTCAAAACCTTGTGCCGCTGGTTTGGTTGTTTGATAGATAGCTGACAATTGTTCCCGGGCTTTCGCTGCGAGTTCTGTGTTTTGCCGATACACCGTGGCAAATGCGAGCGCCGCCTGGGAGGATTCATTCGCCGATAGGTGGGCGACGCCCAGCAGGTACACGATCTCCATATCCCCAGGCTTCAGAGCGCGGGCGTGGTTGAGCGCAGAGATTGCCTGCTGGAGCGATGATTTCGACCTTGCGGGGTCCTTCAGAGAGTCTTGGAGCGCTTCATTGACCAGGGCGCGCCCGATCACGAACCACGCCGTGGCCTGTTGCTGTTTCTTTGCATCTGGCCAATCTCGCGCAGAGATCGTGAGCGGGCGATCAAACCGATCGAGGTAATCCAGCGCATCGCGAGCGCTGGTGATGGCTGCTTCGTTTTCATGGAGAACTGCCTGGACGTCGGCGACCGCAACCAACAGCAGCGGATTCTCGGGCAGCAACGAGAGCGAGAACCGGGCATAGTCCATGCCCGATTTCAAATCACCGAGGTCGAAGCTTGCACGAGCCGCTCCCTCGGCCACCTCGGCGAGGAACGCGGATCGCGGATATTTTTCCAGAAACGAACGGGTGAGCGTCAACAGTTTTTGGGGATCTTTGGTCTTCGCGATGTTGATAAATGCAGACCGCTCGCCAGGATCTTTGATCCCGTCGGCAATGGTCGCCGAGCTGCGGCTCGCCGAGGTAATGATGGAATCGATATCCTGCGCTGCCAAGTGAAGGTTGGCGGCAAGCAGTGCCCCAGTCAAACCAGAAAGCAGCAGGAAGAAACGCATAACGATTGAAACATCATTTCTTTGCGAGCTGCGCGCTCGGTGTGGTATCGGCTTTCAGATCGCCGAGGACGAATTGGGTCGCAGCCAAAAGCAGTTGTTCCATGTTGGCCGTCTCGTAGAATTCCGGTCTGTGACCAAGAGCGCAATTGAAGACGCGCCCTTTGCCGTAGCTGCTGATCCAGACCATTCCGTAGTCGTTGTCTGGGCGAGTTGTGTAGCGGTTGGCGGATTGCTCCGTTCTCGCTGGATCGAGGCTAAGCAGAATGTGCAGCTTCTCCCGGGAGTAAGGCCCGGTGGGAAGAAAATGATAGAACTCGTCGAAGAAGTCGAAATCCTTTCCACCAAATTGTTTGGTGAGTGGGCTGTCCGGATCCTCGATGCGGAGCGTTCCCATCTCGCCATTGTATTTGTGAGCGCCGGTTTGGGCGCCAATGAGGTTTCCGAATTCAGGCACATCCACACTGGCGAACGTGACTGCATGGAGCCCTGCCACACCGCCACCTTCTTCAACGAAGCGCATCAGGCCGTGCATTACCTCAGGATCGATGAACAGCTCTCCTTCCACGCTATTCAGGAACACCGCGTCGTATTCCTTGATCTTCGGGTATTTGAGATTGTCTAAGTCGTTGCTGAAGGTCGGCACGTACGCGCCGGTATATTTACCGATTAATTCAAGGGCGAGATTGCCGTCTGGAATGCTGGCGTGATAGTAACCGCCATTGACACATAAATCCAGGACCAGAAGTTTTCGCGGCCGCTCCGGTTTTACCAGGGCTTGCCTGGGAATAGCCGCATCGATTTTCTGCCTCACGTCGGCTGGGAGCTTGTCTGGCGTTGATATGGTTTGCATGCGGGAGAGCGTATCGATGCGGTAGGCAATTGCCGGGAGAACGGCTTTGTCGTAGGCATCGGCTGCCTGGGCAATTTGCCCGTTCGCCGGATCCAGGGTTAAGAACAGGGGCTTGCCCTCGGATTTCTTTGCGCCGCCGTCTTTTGCTGGCGGCCAGTCTGCCTGAATGACGGGCGGCTGCAGGCGGCTCAGTTGGAGCAGAAATGGGGAAGCGGTGTCTGCGTCAGGCAAATCTGCTGCGAGCAGCCTGTCTTTTACCTGCGCCAATCCGTCGAGCGGCTGAACACCGGCCTTCGCCCAGGCGGCAAGATCCACACTCAAACCAATGTGGTGACTCAGCGGCTGCAGGGCCGCCATGGCAGCCGCGGTGTTTTGACTGACGACGGCGACATTCATGCCCGTGTCGTTCGCCAGCTTATCGAGTTCAGCGAACGATGCGGGATCGGCTGGAACGATGATCATGTCTGCGCCTAGGTCTTTTGCAAAAGCGAAGGCCTTTCGCCGCGAGCTTTCGTCGGCCGGGAGCAAATTGAGAAAGTACGCGGGCATGTGGAGACGCAATTCATCGAGCCTGTTTTTTACCTTCCTGACTTCGTCATCGGTCAGGTTGTAGTCGAGATGTTTGGGTATGTCGGCACTGACTTGCTGCGTGCTCACACCCTCTACGGCTGAAAGGCCGGCGGCATCAGCTCTCTTAGCTGCATCTGAGAAGGTGATGGATGCATCCGCACGTGCGCCTAATCTCCACCCAAGGATTGTGGTCGCGCTGGTACGCAGCCTCCCTCGATCCGCAGGACGGACGGACATAGACGGCTGCGTGAAGCTGCCAGGGCCTGCCTTCTCGCCGCCGTTGGGGTTCTTGTTGGGATCCGGCGTCGACTGTGCATGCGCGAACATCGTCGGGCTGATGAGAATCGTAAGCAAGAGAACAACGAGACTTGTGCCTGGTCCTTGCTTTGATAAAGATGTTCCTTTGCGCATTGCAATCCTTTCAGTGGTAGACGGCTATTGTTTTGGCAACGCAAACACGTAGTAGCCCTGTGCTTCGGCTTTGCCTGCTTTCCACGCGAATCCCTCAGCGAGCGCGGTTTCCGGCGGATGCCCTGATGCACAGAAGACGATGTACTGGCGGCCGTCCACTTCATACACCGATGGCAACCCTTCGGGATTTGCATCCAGCTCCTTTTCCCAAAGCAGTTTGCCGTTGTCTTTGTCGAAGGCATGAATCGTGCGGTCGGGCCAACTGGCCACGAAAACCAACCCACCGGCCGTCACCACAGGTGCGGTTCTGTTTGAGGCTAAAGTCACCTTCGCTGAGCCAGTGTCTTTAATGCCTTTGGCTGCCAGTCCGGGCACTACACCCAGTGGGACCCTCCATCGTATCTCTCCAGCATTTAGATCAATGGCGACCAGCGACGTCCAGGGTGGACTAATCGCTGGAAGACCGTCACTGGAAAGAATCCTGTTTTCGTAATTGCCAAAGTAGCGTGTAATGCCCGGCGGTGGTGGCAGCCGTTCCATCCCTCCTCCTGCGCCGGCTCTTCGCGTCCCGGGAGCAGCGGCCGTGGGATTTGAAATATAGGCCGCGAGGGCATCCAGATAATGCGCCGGCAGGTCGGAGAAACCGGGCATCTCGCCTTCGCCGCCGGTGACAATCTTTTTGAACTTGTCGATCCCAATATCCTTGGGCGACATCACACCGGTGCGGTTCGGACCATGGCATCCCTGGCACAGCTGAGAAAAGATAACGTGGCCTTGGGTCTCAGGAGTCGCTCCCGGAGGAACCATCAGCGGGAGTTTCTGCGTCAGCTTATATTTCAGCTCGGGTGAATCTGCGGTCCGCAAATACACCATGCCCGTTTTTGGATCCGCTGCGCCGTTGCCCCAATTGGCGCCGCCGTCGTCGGCTGGAATCTGAATGGAATCGCTCTTGTCGGTCCCCGGAGTAAAGATGCCATGGTTATTCGCGTTCCGCAGTATATCGAGAATTCGTGCCTTATCCTCGTCACTGATGTAGGGATTCACGTCGCTTGCCGTAAAGGTTTGGCGCGCGAACGGCGGCGGCTTCGTGGGAACGGGTTGCGTGGGCCACGACTCCTCTCCCGGCGCATCGCTCTTGGGCACAGGCCGTTCTTCAATCGGCCAAAGGGGCTTTCCCGTCACCCGATCAAAGACGAACAAAAAGCCTGATTTCGTTGCTTGGGCAACGATATCGACCTTCTTGCCGTTGTGCTGGACCGTTAATAGTTTTGGAGCTGTGGTCGGATCGTAGTCCCATAAATCATGATGTACGGTCTGGTAGTGCCAAAGCCGCTTGCCGGTTCGCAAATCCAAAGCCAGGAGGCAGTCGCCAAACAAGCCGGCGCCGATGCGGTCTCCGCCCCAGTAGTCGTAGGTAGGCGATCCCAGAGGAAAATATCCGATCCGTCGTTTCTCGTCGATCGCGAATTCGCCCCACGTGTTCACTCCGCCGACATACTTCCACGCGTCCTTGGGCCACGTGTCGTAACCGAACTCTCCCGGATGCGGGAGCGTGTGGAAGCTCCAAATCACCTTGCCTGTCAGCACGTCAAAGGCGCGAATGTCGCCCGGAGGGGAGCCATAAGCTTCGCTGGTCGCCGAGCCGAGAATGATCATGTTCTCGAACACGTGCCCGGGTGTTCCGGTTTGAATTTGTGGAATGGTCTTGGGATCCCGGCCGAGACCCTCACGCAGATTGACTCTTCCCGTCGGTGCCGAAAGTAGTGATGCTCGCGCCGGTCCGGGCGTCGATCTCCTGCAGATAACTGTTGGCCGAGAAGATGAGCCTGCGGTCGCTGCGATCTTTGCTTTCCCAGTAGTTGATGCCTCGATCCGTGGGTGTCCCCTCGGTAGCGTGAGACCAAATCTCTTTACCCGTCACCGCGTCGAGCGAAACAATCTCATCGCCTTTCCCGAGCACGTACATCTTGCCGTCCATGATCAGCGGGCTAAAGCTGAATCTGGCGCTTGGCCCCGGCACAGGAAAAAACCAGGCTTGTGTCAGCTGGTCCACATTGCTTTTGTTGATCTGTTGCAGCGGGGAATAGGACATCGAATCCAGTCCTCCACCGTAGTCGCTCCAATTCACATTCGCGGGATCCTTCGGAGTCTGCCCGCGCAACATGGAGACTATGCACAGCGACATGAAAGAGCAGACGCAGATATTTCGAGTTTTTGACTTCATACAGCGCGGAGCCCTCAACCAACTAACCGACGAAATAACTCACGGATTTCAGCCGCATCCTTATATATGTGTCGTATGTGGGCTTGTCAAGGAAAACATCTACATCTGACAACGTGCAAACTATATGATGATCTTGCCTTGGCGCCTCGCGTTGACAGGGTGCTGCGAGGCTCCTATAGTGAGGCTCTTGCCGCGAGGGATATTCGAGAGTGCAGACGGAAATCGAGCTGTTTCGAGCCATTACCGAGAATCTCTACACGGCGGTCCTCGGCGATGTATTAGACGTACTGGGTCACATCCACCAATTCCTGCCTCAACCAATTCAACCCATGAAGGAGAGCATGCGTGTGGTTGGGCGGGCGATGCCGGTCCAGATTGCGGATACGTGGAGTCAGCAAAAAGATCCGTTTGGTCTCATGACGCAAGCCCTGGACCAGCTGCTGCCGGGAGAGGTCTACGTTGCGACCGGGGGATCGCAGAATTGTGCTGCCTGGGGTGAGATCCTCACCGCAACCGCGCGCGTTCGTGGCGCTGTGGGCGCAGTGATTGATGGATACCATCGCGACACCGTGCGCGTCTTGGAGCAGAACTGGCCGGTATTCAGCCGTGGCCGCTATGCGCAGGACGCGGGGGTGCGTTCGAAGATCGTAGCCTACCGGTGCCCGGTCGAAATTGGGGGAGTACACATCGACCCCGGTGACTTGATTTTCGGAGACATGGACGGCGTTGTGGTTGTGCCTCGCGCCGTCGAAGAAGAAGCCGTCGCACGCGCGCTCGAAAAGGCTCGCGGTGAGAAGGTAGTGCGGAAGGCAATCGAGGCTGGTTCTTCCAGCACCGAGGCTTTTCGCAAGTATGGGATTCTTTGAAGTATGTTACAAGCATCAGTAACTGACGGCCGTCTTTTGTTTCTCAATCCAAAGGACAATGTGTGCACGGCGATAGCTCCTATCGTGAGTGGCACAACCTTGCTCATAGAGGGAAACACAGTTCTGATAAATCAGAACATTCCGCTCGGCTTCAAGATAGCCGGCTGCAACATAGATAATCGACGAATCGATAGTAAAATATGGGGTGTCGATAGGTTCCGCGACCCGGAATATTGTCTTGGGCGAACTCGTACATCTCCACAACATGAAAAGCGATTACCTGCCGACTTATACCCTTGAAAAGGAAGATAGCCATGCCCGGCGATCGTGAACTCTATGGGTATCTCCGCCACGACGGGCGCAAGGGCATCCGCAACTATCTTGTCGTATGTTATCTGGTGGAATGTGCGCATCACGTCGCTCGGGCAATCGTCAATCACTTTCCTGAGCGAGGAGTACACCTGATCGGTTTCGGAGGATGTTACCCCAACGCCTATGCCTCGCGCATGCTGGCCAGTCTCTGTACCCATCCGAATGTAGGGGCGGTGTTGCTGGTGTCATTGGGCTGCGAAAGCTTTGATCGGGCAGACCTCGAAGAAGCAATCCGGCAAAGCGGCAGGCCCGTCGATACGCTGGTGATACAGCAGGTGGGCGGAACGCGCAAGACCATTGAAGAAGGTCGCGCGTGGATCGAGTCCACGCTGTCAGCCATGGAGCCGGCTCCGAATAGTGCGATGGCGGTGAACGAGCTGGTCATCGGCACCGTCTGTGGGGGATCGGATTCTACGAGTGGCATCACCGCGAACCCTGCCATCGGCCGTGCTTTTGACTTGCTCACAGGGCAAAATGCAACCGCCATCTTTGAAGAGACCGGGGAGTTGATTGGCTGTGAGCACATCATGGCACAACGTGCGGTAACGGGTGCGTTGGCGGATGCACTGATCGCGGTGGTGGCCAAGGCGGCAAGGTACTATGCCGTCCTCGGACACGGCAGCTTTGCTTTAGGCAATGCAGAAGGTGGCCTCACTACGCAGGAAGAAAAATCCATGGGTGCTTACAGCAAAAGCGGCAGCTCGAAAATTTCCGGCATCCTCAAGCCCGGAGATATTCCTCCCACCGGCGGTCTTTACCTGCTCGACATAGTCCCGGACGGCCCGGTTCGCTTTGGCTTTCCCAACATCAACGACAATGCGGAGATCGCGGAGTTGATCGCGTGCGGCTCGCACCTGATTTTATTTTCTACGGGGCGGGGAAGTGTCGTAGGCTCGGCCATCGCACCAGTGATCAAAATCTGCGCCAATCCACAAACCTTTCGTCGTATGGCAGATGACATGGACGTCAACGCCGGCCGCATTCTCGAAGGCAAGGCGACCCTCGATGAACTGGGGCATGAGATCTATGATTCGTTGCTAGCGACGGCTCAAGGCAAGCAGACTGCCTCAGAATCTTTAGGACACCAGGAGTTCGTCTTGACCTATAAAAACTTCGAGCCAGCCGGCCCGAGCTGCTTTCCACTAGCGTAAGTAGCTGGTCGCGAGATAAGTCCTGCAGAGACGGGTGAACCGTCTGTGGTTCTGGACGAGTCCTCAATCAACCATTGATCTTTGCGACATTGAGCAGGGCCGCTAAATAGCGCTCAAAATTTGGATCAAAGCGTTGCTTTGGTACAGAAATTCCCAGTACAAACCTGCCCCCCAGACCCTCCACGGGTACGGCGAGACACTGCAGCCCCTCGTGGAACTCCTCATGGTCAATCGAATATCCCTGCGACCGAATTCGTTCGAACTCCCTATTGAGTTCGTCGGGGTCCGTAATCGTTCTGCTGGTCCTGGCGTCCAGGGGATGCTTCGCCAGATACGCTTCGCGCGTCGCAGCGTCGACCATGGCCAGAAGCAGCTTTCCCGCCGCCCTGGCATGGGCGTATCCGCTGTAGCCCTGGGGTACCTGGGCCGCTCCGACAGGGGACTCGCCGCGCGCAGTGGCGAGGGCAACAATTTCGCCATCCACCCACCCACCTGCGTAGGCGGTTTCTCCGGTCGCGGCGACAATTGATCGAACCCTGCGGGCAAGATGCTCCGGCGGAGCCAATTGCCGGCTAAAACCTTCGGCGATCGAAACCGTGGCTAGCCCGAGCACGTACCGGTTGCTGTCGTTCTTCCTGATAATGCCGGTACCGTGCATGGTGTGGATCAGGTGGTAGGTCACCTGGCGGGACAGCCCCAGCTTCTCCATGATCTCCTTGGCCTTCAGGCCATTGGGACTGTCGGCGACCGCAAGCAAAATCGAGATCGTCCGAACCGCGGACTGTATGCGGGGTTTTGCCTGGCCATCCTCCGTAGCCGGCGCAGACCCTTCATGCGCATCCACGGCTTTGATGGCAGCCTTCATCGGTTGTCTTCCTGGGAAACTGCTGGCCTCAGCGACTCGGACAGGTTGTTGCATAAGCTTCCTCGCCAGAACGGGTTTTGCCGGACACCTATCATGGTCGACGCCCAGCATACAGTATGAGGTTAGGCTAAAATGGGGGTCGCTTAGCCGGGCTGTCGGGGTGGTTGCTCGCCTATTGGTTCAGGTGAAAGGCCGAAGTTCTTGTAACGACGAAGGTTAGCCACCGCACAGCAATTATGAACAGACGCGGATGTAAGCCAAAAAGTCTCGCTATCTGACAAAGTAACACGCGCTGATCGGCCGATCCCTGGTGGCTGGTCCATCACCGAAAGGAATCTTTGGATGGATTTGGAACTCGGTGGAAGGGTCGCGGTCGTCACCGGCGGAGCTAGCGGCATCGGATGGGCGTGTGCCCGCGGCTTCTCGCGTGAGGGGTGCCGGGTCGCTTTGTGGGATCAGTCCAAAGGAGCCAAAGATGCGGCTACCGAGCTTACAAAAGAATTTGGTGGGGCCTCGCTTGGTTTGTCGGTGGACGTCTCTGACTTTGCTGGCATGCAGGAGGCAGTCCGCGAGACAGAAGCCGCACTGGGACCGATTGCCCACCTCGTTCATGCCGCGGCCCTAGGTTCAGGAAAATTCGGCTATCCATTTACCAATCTCACGCCCAGCGATTGGCCCCGGGTGCTGGAGGTCAACGTGATGGGGATGGTTCACACCGCGCATGCGATTACGCCCGGAATGGTCTTGCGCAAGGAGGGAACTCTCGTTTTTCTTGCTTCCGTTGCCGGACAAATCGGCTCCCAGACAGACCCGCCCTACAGCGCAAGCAAAGCGGCAAACATCAATTTCGCCCAGTGCCTGGCAAAAGATCTGGCGCCGCATGGCATCCGGGTCAACGTGGTCTGTCCCGGTATGGTGCGCACGCCGTTGAACGAGCGCATCTGGAAAGCGTGGAACGATCAGCAGCCCCCCGCCCAGCAACGGTCTTATGAGGAGTGGGCAGACGAGAAAGTGCGGGCAGTAGCGCCCCTTGCCCGTTGGCAGCAGCCGGAGGATATCGCAGACATGGTGGTGTTCCTATCCAGCAGTAGGAGCCGTCAAATCACCGGTCAAACCATCAACGTGGATGGAGGCCAGGTGATGCACTGGTAAGGGATCACGCAGGCGCAAATAAATCCGGTTGCTTATCAAATTTCCGTGGGCCACCGGCGAAACAGAAGTAGAAAGCTCTGCTCTGGTGTTCTGATTTATTTGGCTCTGAATGCTGGCGGAGAGGGGGAGATTCGAACTCCCGATACCCTTTCAGGTACGCTCGCTTTCGAGGCGAGTGCATTCAACCACTCTGCCACCTCTCCGTGTTCGCTAGAGACACTCGCTCCACAATCATAAATGACTGGCTTGGCTGCGGCTATTTCCCCCAAGTCAAGCCGCAAACTCCTTGGGAAACGGCAAAATATCTGCCGATGGTGAACCGGTCGGGGAGGTACACTCCGAGTTTGCGATCGTTTGCTGTGGTGGAGACCCGACCTTGCTGAAGCTCTTTCAGAGCGTGCGCCCTTTCAAGATCGCCACCGCCGTGCACGATGCCTTTGCCGGGTTTGCTCTTGCGGCCATGAATATCCCGCAAGCCCTGGGATATACCAAGATCGCCGGCATGCCCGTGGTGACCGGTCTCTATTCGTTGTTGCTGCCGGCGGTAGCCTTTGCCGCCTTTGGCTCCTCTCGCTACCTGGTGGTTTCCGCTGATTCCGCAACTGCGGCCATCTTTGCCAGTGGAGCCTCTCCTCTGGCGCCTGCAGCCAGCGGGCGATACGTCGCTCTCGCAGGAGCCGTCGCCATGCTTACGGCCGGGTTCCTGCTGTTGGCGCGCCTGCTCAAGCTGGGCTTCATCGCCGACTTTCTCTCCCAGACCGTGCTCAGCGGCTTTCTCACCGGGGTCGGATTTCAGGTCGGCATAGCGGTGCTGGGAGAGATGCTGGGCGTTCCGGTCGCCGATCGAGGAACGGTCAGGCAGTTCGCTCAAGTTTTGAGAAGACTGCCCCAAGTGCATCCGCCAACGCTGGCTGTTTCCGTCGTGGTTGTGGTGACCATGCTTCTGCTTCAGCGCTTTGCGCCCAGAGTTCCGGGTGCGCTGATCGCGGTTGCCGGAGCCATGACGGCGAGCGCCCTGTGGAACTTTAGCGGCCATGGGATTGCGATCATCGGACCGGTCGCAGGCGGTCTCCCTCAGTTCAAGCTTCCCCAAGTGAGTTGGAGCGATGTTCCCCCACTGCTTTCCGTAGCCGCATCGTGTTCGGTGATGATCATCACCCAGAGTGCGGCTACAGCCCGGGTGTACGCGGCGCGCCATGAGCAGGACTTGGACGAAAACGCCGACCTGGCTGGTCTTTCGGCAGCCAACGCCGTGGCCGGATTGAGCGGGACCTTCGTCGTCAACGGAAGCCCGACGCAGACGGCGATGGTGGAAGGCGCCGGCGCCCAAAGCCAGGTGGCGCAGCTCGCCACCGCGACCGTCGTAGCCGTGGTTCTCCTGTTTGTGACCCGGCCGCTTCAATATCTTCCGCGTTGTGTGCTCGGCGCCCTGGTCTTCGTCATCGCCATCCGTCTGATCAAGTTGCGCACCATCCTGGACCTGCGCCGCGAAAGCCCGGGGGAGTTTGGCCTGGCTCTCATCGCCGCAGGCGTGGTCGTCGCCGCGGGGGTCGAACAAGGGATTTTGCTGGCCATGATCCTGTCGCTATTGCGCATCGTTCAGCATAGCTACGATCCACACACGGGGGTGATGACTCTCAACCAGGACGGAATTTGGCAGCTGAATCCGGTAACGCCAGGCGCTACGACCGAACCCGGGTTGGTGCTGTACCGCTTTGAAGCGGAGCTCTTCTACGCCAACGCCAACCGTTTCTCGGAAGAGGTGCGCGGTCTCGTAGGACAAGCGCCCACGCCCGTCCGCTGGCTGATCGTGGACGCGGAGTCCATTACCCATCTGGATTACTCGGCTGCCCGCGTCATCGAGCGATTGCAGCAAAAGCTGAAGAGTTTAGGAACGCAACTGGGCTTTGCCCGGATGCCCTTTGGGCTAAAAGCGGACTTTGCCCGCCATCGCCTGACCGAGGTCATCGATCCCAGGCTCATTTTCAATCGGCTGCACGAAGCGCTAGCCGCTTTCGAGAAACGCCCGAACCCTTGAAGTGCAAGCATGCTAAGACAGGCTCAGGGCAGGCTCTGCGGGACTCGATTTCGTCATGGTCGTTCTCACGCGGACTTTCCCGCGCTGTTTCGAATTCCGTGCCATTACCAGCCGGTGTTACTATTGACCTCCGCCGTATTACGCAAGGACTGTAGTAAATTCTGGCCGAACCGGTATGCTCATTTTCAAGCGGCGATTCCCGAACTCTGTGATCGATTCTTTCGGGGGAGGGACTCGGTAGTGGAACAAAAGGAGTCGCCGCTATTACATCTTCTGCCATCCCCGGCCTTGATACCCATTCATAGAAAAGACCGTTATGCCGACAAAAACCTCTTGTAAAGTATTGCAGTTTGCCACGCCTCAGACTTCCGTCGAGGGAGAGCTTGAGAAGTGGTTCCGTGGTGTCATGAAGAGCAACCACGATCTGGTCTTTGCCTTGGAGCGTCTACGCGACTCCTATAAACAAATTTTGGGTGATAAGCCCGTCACCGAAGCCAATCAGGCTGTCCTGCTGGCAGTCGAAATTACTCTCAGGGACGCCCGGAACGCTCGAGCTTTGTAATTTTCTTACCCGCATTACTACCCGGCATTACTACAATCCCTCCCTGTATTACGCATGAGTTGTAGCATCTGCCGGCCCAATCGGTATGCTCTTCAACAAGCGGTGATTCCCCGAACTCTATGATCGATTCTTTCGGGGGAGGGACTCGATAGCAGGAGATAAGGGAATCGCCGCAAATCAGCTTGCCCTAAAGTAGACAAACCAAGATAAAGCAGTAAATGCAACCGTTGCCGTGAGAGAGCTGCCCAATGGTCAATGATGTTTTTTGCTCGATCTGCTTTGCGTTACCGGGGGAAGAGTGCCGCAGCAAATTCCTCTTATACGGCCGAGGTGAAGTGATGCCGATCATTTGCAAACCGCACAGCGCTCGCTTAATTGCCAGCCATCGGCATGCGGTTCGTCAGACGTTTGCGGCGCAACTGTTGTCTGTAGCCCGCAAGACCCTGGGTAATATCTAGCCTGAAACTTACCAACGCACACGGAGTACGCTGCTACTTCTGAAATAGCAGCGGGGCAAAGTGTATGAGGTTGTCGCGCCAGACCGGCCATTGGTGATGACCTGGCGTTTCGATAGCCGTCACTGGAAGGCCTTCGGCCTTGAGCGTGGCGATTACCGTCCGGTTGGGCTTGAGGAGCGCATCGTCGACCCCACAGGCCATCCAGAGCAGATGGAGATTCGCCTTCTGCGCTGTGGTGGACGGGAGTTGCGCAATGCTGTTGGGATTCAGGCCGGCGGAAAAAGTGCCAATCCAGGCGAACAGTTCCGGATGCGTAAGACCGATGAACAGGCTCTCATGGCCGCCCATGGAAAGCCCGGCGATCGCGCGGTCCTCGCGCTTCCTGGATACGCGATAGTTCGCCTCAATCTGCGGAATCACCTCGGTGAGCAGCGCCTTCTGGAAAAGATCGACGCTCTGCGTGCTCAGCGCTGGGGTGCGTCCGGGTTTGAGCACCGCCATGTTCCCATAGCCAAGCGTCATGACCACAATCATTGGCTTCGCCTTACCAGAGGCGATGAGGCTGTCGAGAATGAAGTTCGCCTTGCCGACGGAAGACCAGCCGTCGGCTGCGTCACTGTAGCCGTGGAGGAGATAGAGCACGGGATAACTGCGCCGGTCTTTCGCGTTGTACCCGGGCGGCGTGTAGACGTAGTAATCGCTTTGATTATTCGGCAGGCCCAGCACCACCTGCGAAGTGTAGAAATGATGCTCGACGATGCCGTGGGGGATGGACTGCAGTTCCCATGCCTCGGGCGGGGTTCCGGGGATGGTGAGGTTGCTCCACAGGTTCTGCAGATTGTCGCGGACATCGGTGTTCCTCGGGTCCAGTGTCGGGGTGCCGTCGACCATGAAGCGGTAGCCGTAAATTTCTGGCGCGAGTACAGGCGTGGTAGCGGCCCAGAGGCCGTCGGCATCCTGCTGCATGGGTGTCACCGCGCCTTCGAGAACCAGGTCAACCTTCTGCGCGTTCGGCGCACGGAACCGGAGGGTCACCGTATGGTCGGGGTGGATTTCGGGAGAGAGGTAGGGTGGCGGCGCAGGGGTGGGCGCCGGATTCGGGGTCGCTGGGGTGGTCGGGGCCTGTGCCGCCGCAAACAGCGGCAGGCAGAGAGCGAGAAGCGATACTTTGAGGCCGGCGTAGAAAGGTAGTTGTTTCACCGCGAAAGTCTATCAAAGGGATACGACTCGGCCTATGTGTTGCCGATCGTAGGGCGGTCATCGCGGGGCAGAATGGACGTGATCCAATCCACCATGTCCGAAGCCATCCGCGGATCGCGATTAACCAGAGCCACAAGCACATAGCCGCTCTGGGGCAGGATGTGCAGTTCGCCATTGATCCCCGGCGCTCCGCCGCCATGTCCAAAGCCACCGCCCGTGAGCGCGTAAAACCCGAGGCCGTACCGCGGGTGCATCGCATCTCCCGTGGTGGCCATCTGCAGAAGCGCGCGGTTCAGCAGCTTACCCTTTTGGAGCGCGTCTGCGAAGCGCAGCAGATCATGGACCGTGGAGTACCCTCCACCGGCTGAGGTTCCGCTCCATGGCATGGTGGCTGTGTTCGGCGCCAGTCCGTTCGGCCCGTTGGTATAGCCGATGGCGCGCCCTGATACTCGATCGATCTCCGGGCGGGAGTCCGAGTGCAGCATGCCGGCTGGGATAAAGACGTGCTCTCGCACATAGCTCTCATACGGCTCGCCGCTCACCAGCTCGATGAGCCTGCCGAGCAAGATGAAACCGTAATTGGAATACTCCATCCGCGTCCCGGGCTCGAAGCGAACTGGGCGAGTGCCGAATAGCTTGACGTAGTCCGCCAGCGTGCGAGTCTCCAGGCGATGCGCGTCGTACTCGGGCGTGAAGATGTCTCCCGTGCCTCCGGTATGGCTCAGTAACTCGCGAATGGTCACGCGGGCAGCAAGCTCCCGGTTAGGGTAGTCCGGCCAGTAGGTTGCGATCGGCTTATCGAGCGCGAGCTTTCCCTGTTCTACAAGCTGCAGAATCGCGATCGAGGTGAACATCTTGTTCATCGAACCCAGGCAGAACTGGGTGTCGGGGGTATTACCTGTCTGCCGCTCGCGATCAGCCATACCCCATGCTTGATCGAGAACAACCTTGCCGCGATGCGCGATGAGAACCGCTCCTGAGAATGCATCGGCTCCAGTCGTCTCTGCGACATGCTTTTGCACTCGCTTTGCCAGGTCCTCATCGCTCGAAGCTGGACCACCCGCGCTTTGCGGCCCCGGAACAGGATGGCCACCGATGCGTGCCACTACGGGAGGATTTGTAGTCTCCAGTTCCAAGGTCGATTCGGAATAACTGCCGCGGCCTTCTTTCATGAGCACCACTATGCGCGTCCCAGTGTCCTGCTCGACCTTCGAAATGGTCATCCCTCCGGTCATCTCCCGCAGGTGCAAGTCGTCAGCGGAACGGTCGTCTCCTGGCCGGCCATATTTTCGCCAGAAAGCAGAAGTCTTCGCAGCATCGCCGGAGTTGAACGCCTCGAGCCATTGGTTGAAGACCTGAAGGGCAGGACTGTCGGATGTGGGTGCGCCAGGTAAAACAATCCCGGACAGGAACAGGAGCATGATGGCGACGCACTTGATCATGATCTTGGTATAGCGCCCGTATGCACATTTGTAAAATGGATTTAGATGATGTGTAGTATTTGATTTGTGAATATTAGTGGGATCGACCTTAATCTTCTGCTTGCCTTCGAGGCGCTGGTGGACGAGCGGCACGTCGGCCGGGCGGCCAAAAGAGTCGGGTTGAGCCAACCGGCCTTCAGTAACGCGATTGCCCGTCTGCGCGCTCGGCTGGAGGATCCTCTGTTTGTACGCACCGCACAGGGCATGGTACCGA
This sequence comes from uncultured Acidobacteriaceae bacterium, assembly GCA_963745725.1. Taxonomy (GTDB): domain Bacteria; phylum Acidobacteriota; class Terriglobia; order Terriglobales; family Acidobacteriaceae; genus PALSA-350. Next base: position 182,207 of record CAVUYJ010000007.1, on the reverse strand, counting down.
CCCCGCGGGCTGAGCGCCTGGCCGGTCCGATACGATCGGCCTTGGCGCAGCTTCGGCAAACTTTTGAAGCTCCCCAAACTTTTGATCCATCGACCGCCGCGCAACAATTCCGCATCGGGCTGAGTGATGATGTGGAACTTCGCCTGGTTCCCCTGTTCGCCCGTGCCATGCTTTCGGGAGATCTGCAAATGCAGACCCGTCGCCTCGATTGGCTGTTTACTGTGCCCGAGGGTGAACTCCGTAACGGGACGCTGGATCTTGCGATCGGATATTTTCCCGATGCGCGGTATCTTTCGTCGAGCTTCATTGTGGAGACGCTCTCTGAAGAGAACAACGTGGTGATCGCACGGCGGGGACACCCGTTGTGGAAGCGCAAGCTAACGCTCGAGAGGTTCACGCGGCTGGACCATGCGGCGGTGATCTATCGCAATCAACCTTGGGGGCTCATCGACAACGAGCTCGCCGCAAGAGGGCTTCGGCGACGCCTCAGGCTGGCACTTCCACATTGTCTTTCCGTATTGCACGCTGTGTCTTCGAGTGATCTGGTGGCATGTATACAGGAATCGGTGGTTAAGAGTTTTGCCGCAGGACTCGAATTGCACTCCACCGCGGAACCGCTGAGATTGCCGCCTTTCGCCTTGAGGATGGTGTGGCATCGGCAAAGAAACGACGATCCATCCCAGGTGTGGCTTCGCAAGCTGATTGTGGGTGAACTTGGTCAACGTGGCAGATGACGAGGGAGGAATGTACGATAAGGGCAGCTGACAAGGTAGGAATATGAGACCGATGGTAGGACAATCCGTAGCCACTGGCGGCTGCTCGCCGGCGCCGTGCTGGCCTCTGGTACTGATGCGTATTTGCCCAGAGCGGCGATACGCCGCAGCCTCCGGTTGCGGAGAAGATCCATACAGAAAAGCTGATCAACGGTGCCGTCCTCATGGACGATTACGGTTGGCTGCGGCAGAGAAGCAATCCCCAGGTGCGGCAATACCTGGAGGCGGAAAACGCATATGCCGAGCAGGCGACCGCGAGCCAAAAGCCGTTCGCGGAAAAGCTCTACAACGAGACGCTGAGCCACATCAAGCAGAGCGATACCTCGGTGCCCTATCGAAAACACGGCTATTGGTACTATTCGCGTACCGAGGAAGGCAAACAATACCCCATTCTGTGCCGCAAGAAGGAGACTCTCAGCGCGCCCGAAGAAGTGATGCTCGATCTGAATGAACTGGGCAAAGGCGAAAAGTTTATGTCTTTGGGCGCGACGGCGGTGAGCGATGACTCGACCCTGTTGGCCTACACCACTGACAACGTTGGCTTCCGCCAGTACAAGCTGCACGTAAAAGATCTGCGCACCGGCAAGCTACTGCCAGACACGGCTGAGCGGGTTGATTCCATAGCCTGGGCGGCGGATAACAAGACGCTGTTCTATACCACCGAAGACGCGCAGACCAAGCGTTCGGACCTGCTGCACCGGCATGTGCTCGGCGATGCGGCCACCGACGCCATCGTGTTCAACGAAAAGGACGAACGCTATTACCTCGATATAGACCGAACCCGGGATGACAAATATCTGTTGCTGTCTTCCGGCAGCCACATGACTTCCGAGGAACAATTCGTTGCGGCGGACAAACCGGCCGGAGATTGGAAACTCATTGAGCCGCGCAAGGAAGGTGTGAAGTATTTCGCCGACGAGGGCGAAGGTGTTTTCTATATCCTCGTCAATGACACCGACCCGGCGTATCGGCTGGTGACAGCGCCGGTCTCGTCTCCCGGCAAAGCCCATTGGACGGAGTTGATCTCCGCACGCAAAGAAGTTCCGATTGAAGATGTGGATTCGTTCAAGGAATTTTATGTGGTTACCGAACGGGTGAAAGGTTTGCCGGTGCTGCGTGTGGTCATGCTGAACACCAAATCTGCGCATAGCATCGAAGTGCCCGAGCCTGCCTACTCGCTCGGAGCCGCGAAGAACGAGGAGTTCGATACCGGGAAATATCGCTATACCTACGAGTCGCCGATCACCCCAAGTTCTACTTTCGAATACGACGTCTCCAAACAGACGTCAGCCCTGCTCAAACAACAGGAGGTGCCGGGCTATAACAAGTCGAGCTACGCGGTCGAGCGTCTCTTCCTGCCGGCGAGGGATGGAGTTGGGGTGCCGGTCACTGTGGTCTACCGCAAAGACAAATTCCAGCGCGGTGAGAATCCGCTCTACGTCTACGGTTACGGCTCTTACGGTTACACCCTGGCTGACACCTTTTTAGCGACCCTGCTACCGCTGTTGGACCGCGGTGTCGTGACCACGGTGGCCCACATCCGCGGCGGCGGTGAGCTGGGTGAGGGCTGGCACGATGGCGGCAAGATGATGACCAAGCGCAACACCTTCACCGATTTCATCGATTCGACCGAGGGGTTGCTCGCGCAGGGATACGGCAAGCGTGGCCAGGTCGGTATCGAGGGTGGGAGCGCAGTGCATCATGTGGCTAACGAACATCCTGACCCGCAGTCGTAACTCTGCGTCATCGGAAGCAGAGGACGCGACTTGTACCCCCGTTACCGTCGCAGAGGTAGTTAGCCAGCGTCAAACCGCAATCAAGAAGATGGTCGCTTCGATAGCTACACACGACTTCCTCAACGCTCGGCGCTACTCCTACGAAGAGGTTCGTCTCATGCGACTGCTCCGTGACTTGGAACACGGGATTTCGGCGCCAGGAGGCAGCACGGCGTAAGGGATCGCCTTCTGGCCGGCATCACTTATTGTCTAGAGAGCCAGCAGAACGCCGTTTACGGATCACGTATCCCAGGTAGCAGAGATGGACGACCCAAGTCAGGGAGTACGCAATCACCAGGTGGTGATAGCCCATCACTGAGTCAATCTTGGAATCGAACGGAAAAATAGAAACGAAATTCAACAGGTGAGTCACTGTACCTCCAGTGCGCCGACTTCAATCGCTTGGACGGCAGCCGTCCGCTCTGCGACCTGTTTGCGCCGTTCCGCTGTGTAACGGATGGCGACCACAAGAATTCCCCATGCGAGCCACGCGAAAATATTCCATTGCAGGGCGGGAAGCAGGTTCGGCGCAACTCCCGCGTCGGGACCGCCAAAGAAGACGGGTGCCGGATGCTGCGTGCGCCACCACCTCGTGGTCATATAGACAAGAGGAACATCGCAGTATCCGAATATGGCGATGACCGCGGCGAGCGTACGCATCCTGTCTCCGTCGCCAACGACATTTCGTAGCATCAGGTAGGCGACGTAAATGAGCCAAAGAACCAGCGTTGCCGTCAGCCGGGCATCCCAGGTCCACCAGATTCCCCAGGCTACCCTTCCCCAAAGAGAGCCCGTGACCATTCCCAGGAAGCAAAACACGACCCCCATCTCCGCCGAAGAAACGGCGAGAGCATCGGCTTTCAAAGAGAATTGTGGAGACCGGTTGCGTGTCGCGAGATAGGCAATCGAGCCAATGAGGTTTGCCAAAAAACAAACCGACGTCGCGATCCAGGTCGGTACGTGGTAGTAGAGAATTCGCCCCACATTGCCTTGGTCAACGTCAGGGGGCACCACGTCCAGGGCGACGTGCAGCCCGTAACCAAGGAGCCCTAAGGTGACAACCGGCCAAATCCACCAAAGCACTTGAAGTTTTCGCAATTGCCCTCACCATTCTTGGAAGCATTCTCCCACCTTTGCGACAGCCATCACAATGTCTAGGCCGGCGGAACAAGGGTGTCCTCGCTCTATTACGGCTCGCCCAGCCGTGCAAGTTGGGTCAGGAGGTAATTCCGTTCCGGAAGACTCGTGGTCCGTTCGGCGGCTAGTCGGTAGTGCGCGATTGCGCCCGGAGAGTCGCCAGCCATCTCCAGCAGGTAAGCGCGAACCGCATCGAGACGATGATGGCCCGTCAGCCGGCCATCCTCATCCAGCACAGTCAGAAGCCTGAGCCCTTCCGATGGACCCCTTACCATGGCTGTTGCGATTGCGTGATTCAACATCACCATGGGGTTGTTGGACACGTGCTTCAACAGTTCATACAACGCCAGGATCTGTGGCCAGTCCGTGTCCTCAGCCTTCGCCGCTTCGCTATGAACCGCGGCGATTGCCGCCTGCAATTGATAAGTGCTGATCGACCCTTTCGCAAGCGTTGCGGTGATGAGCGCTATGCCCTCGGAGATCTCTCCCTGGTCCCACAAGGCTCGATCCTGTTTGTCGAGGGGAATCAGTTCCTCGTTCGCTCCTGTTCGTGCCTTGCGTCGCGCGTTGGTCAACAGCATGAGCGCCAGCAATCCGCCAACCTCGCCATCGTTGGGAAGCAGGTGGTGCAGGGCTCGCGTAAGCCGTATGGCCTCGCCCGACAACTCGAGCCGCTGCGCCTGCGGACCGGCGCTGGCGACATATCCTTCGTTGAAAATCAGATAGAGCACATGCAGCACGGCGCGCAGCCGCTGGGTTCGCTCCTGATCGGTGGGCAAGCGGAAGGGTATTCCGGAAGACTTGATGCTTTGTTTCGCCCGGCTGATGCGTTGCGCCATGGTTGCCTCGGGCACCAGGAACGCCTTGGCGATTTCTGCTGTGGTTAAGCCGCCAACGGCGCGCAGGGTAAGAGCAATCGCTGACGGGCTGCTGAGAGCAGGATGACAGCACATGAAGAGCAGAATGAGCGTGTCATCCTGCTCGACGTGACTGTCGATTTCGGCCACGGGCGCCAGGTAATCAGCCTCGGTGGCCAGGATGGTTTCCCGCCGGCGGCGAGCTATCTCGCTGCGCACGTGATCGGTCATGCGGCGCAAAGCGACCTGGGTAAGCCACGCGCGCGGGTTGTCGGGCACGCCGTCCCTTGGCCACTGAGACGCTGCCGCGATCAGCGCCTCCTGGACGGCATCCTCGGCGTTAGCGAAGTCGCGGAAGCGTCGAATGACCACACCGAGCACCTGCGGCGCAAGTTCGCGCAACAGATGCTCGGTACGGGAATCCAACAAGCCTTCACTCACTGCAATTCCCCTGAACCTCTCGTCATGATTTGCCGCACCTCGATGGGCATGCTTAGCTGTGTCCCGCCGGGACCAGGTCCGGCCGATAGGAGGGCTGCAATCTCGTAGGCTCGTTCCGCGGTCTCAACGTCGACAATCCAGAAGCCTAGAACAAATTCCTTGGCTTCGGGAAAGACTCCATCGGTAATCGGCAGGTGGTCCTTACCCGCCCGCACCACCTTGGCCTGTTGCGGCATGCCGAGGCCTTCCGTGCTCACAAACTCACCGGATTGGCTCAAATCCTTCCGGATCTTGGTCAAATGGGCGAAGTGCGTCTGGATATCCTTCTCCGACCAGGACTTATACGCATCGACACCCTCTTTGGTGCCGGTCATCAGCAAAATGTATTTCATATATTTGGCTCCTCTCGTTTAAGCGCCAATTCTATTGCGCTTTTGTAAGAGAGTCGGAGCAAGTGCCTGCTTCTCGACATGGCGCGTCCCCGATAAAAAAATATCCCGGGAATGTCTAAATGAAGTCTTGTGGATCGACAAGAGTACAGAGGTGCAGAGATGGCGACGGATGCAGTGGTGATGGAGCCGACCGGTGAGTGGATAGCTGCCTTCGAGGTGCAGCAAAGATTCCTGCAGCATTCCGGCCCCAGCATCGATTCCCTGGACTACAGCGGGCAATGCCGGCAGGTGGGCGAAGTGGGCGGCGATTTTTATAACTTCGTTACCCTCCCCGGAAATCGGTTGGCGGTGGCCATTGGGGATGCTTCCGGCAAGGGTTTCGCCGCGGCGTTGATGATCTCGAATGTTCAATCGTCTCTTCGCACGGCAACCTTATTTGCCGGCAGCGATCTGGCTATGGCGCTTCAAGCGGTGAATCGGCAGGTCTACGGTTCGTCGCTGGCATCCCGGTATGCGACCCTCTTCTATGGCGTGGTTGACGAGGCAACGCGCACGCTCCACTACGTCAATGCCGGGCACAACCCTCCCGTGGTGGTTCGGCCAGATGGTTCCATTCTCTGGCTTACGACCGGGGGTGCGCCGGTTGGATTATTTCCGGATTCGCTCTATGAGGAGGGCTCCGTGCAACTCGCCCCCGGCGACTTGATCCTTGCCTATACCGATGGAGTGATCGAAACCCTCAACCCATCTCATTGCGAATGGGGTACCGCGGGTCTCCATATCGCCGCCACGGAAAGTGATGCGGGGTCCGCCGGCGGCATGGTCGAGGCCATCATGCAATCGATGGATCGGTTTTCCCAGGGATGCCAAACCGACGATGCGACGGTGGCTGTCATACGAGTCCATTGAGGGTAGGGCGTAAATAAGCGCTTATTTAGGAGCCGTCACTACGCACCAGGGGGAGACGAGCGTCTGTCTCCTTCCAACTCGACCGAAGCCAAACATGCTCCGGATCCTCCGTGACCATCATTGAACGCGAAGTCCCGGCAAGAAAATTAAGGTAGTAGACGTCGTAACCAGGCCCCGCCACTACCGGGTGATATCCGTCCCGGACTAAAACTGCGTCGCCGTCGTGAACTTTGAGTACGGAACTCCGGGTCCGATCGGAACTGTATAGGTTCTGGAATGCAAAAGCATGAGCACCCTTCATCCTGTAGTAGTAGATTTCGTCGAGATCTGCTTCGATGGGCGGATTGTGGACCTCGTGCTTGTGCGGAGGGTAGCTGGACCAATTGCCGCCAGGCGTGTAGACCTCCACCACGACCAATTTGTCTGCTGGAAATTCCGGAGGCAGCACGTCGACAATTTGCCGCGATGCATTTTCACCTCCACGCAAATTGCTCGAGATATCATTCGGCTTGATCAGCCTGGGCAGCAGGGAAGCCGTTGAAGGTACTCGGCACTCCGCAATCTCGCAGACGGTTTCCGCTTTCAGGGTAACGCCATGGCCTGACGGCAGGTAAAGTGCGTATGGCAGCCCATCGAAGACAGTCTTTCTGCCACCAATCGGCACTTTGCCCTCTCCCCAGTCACCCACGCACTGACCAGAAAGCAAAACAAGCACCATTTCTTCGCCCCGCGTCTGGAGAGATAAGGTTTCTGACGGAGCCAGGCGGCGAACGGCGAAACTCATCCACTCCCACCCAACTTCCTGACGCGTAAACCGGAGCAGTTCGCCCGACTGAGCGTCTCGCGGATGTCAGCGAATGTACGACCGAAGTATCAAGCTTCATTCATCTACCCAGCCCTTCGCCAACCCACCTTCATCCTTCCGGATGGGTTCAAGCAGGCAAACTAACCCGCACTCTTAAAAATTCAACTTGAGAGAAACCTGGCCTATGCGGGGAGCAGCCGCTTGCGTCACCTGGGCGAACGTTCCCGAAAGAATGCCACTTGGCGTACTGAACTGCGTATGGTTGAAAATGTTGAACCACTCCGCCCGAAATTGAAGGTTGAAGAGCTCAGACAATTTCGTGTCCTTGACCAAGGCCATATCGAAATTGTTAACCCCGGGCCCGTGGAAGAATCGCCGCCGTGCATCTCCTTCTGAGCCAATTGCTGAGGAAGCAAAGGCCGTGGGATCGAAGTAATAGTGGCTGCTCGAATTGCGCGGGTTCATGATGCGGAGGGAGCCCACTTTGTCGGGCGTGTCCACAGGAAGCACAATCGGGCCGCCAAAGGCCGTGCCCAGCAGGGAATTGTCGTCGGTCTCCACCAAGGTTACGGGCAGCCCGGTCTCGAACCGGGTAATTCCGCTGATCGCCCACCCGTTGGTCAGCTGTTTCGGACCACCCAACCGGTCGAAGGGAAGAATGTAATTGTAACTGACCACAAAGTTATTGGTTGAATCGAAGGCTGATAAACCGCGGCTGAGGCTGGCGTTTACAGGGTTGTACTGCTCACCGTACCCGGATGAATCGTCGAACGACTTGCTGAATGTATAGCCCAGAAGTAACTGCAAGCCGCCGGACGTGTGCCGGTAGTTCACCTGCCCGGAGTTGTAGTTAGACCAGCCTTTGGTGATGAAGTAGGAATCATTGCCAAAGGTCGTGATGGGTCCCAGCGTTGGGTCGACCACGCCACTGAACGGTGACCGGGTGGTTAGGATCTGCGTGCCCGCGGCTGTGGTGTAGATATTGTTTTCTCCTCCCGGTCCGCAGGTAGGAGATCCGGGCGCCACTTCGGAGGTCTGGCTCACGCTCAGGCATAAGGCCGGGCTTCCTGGGTTAGCCGAGACGGAAGCGAGCAACCGGCTGCCCTTGGTGCCGACGTAACTTAAGGTTACGACGTCGCTGGGGCTAAGCTGACGCTGAAGCGAAAGCTCATAGTTCTGCGCATACGGCAATTGGTTCTTGTTGTAGAACGCGGGTGAACTACCAATCGTGCCAAAGGCCGTGAAGAACTCCGCGAGGGTATCGTAGGGAGCTCCGCTGGCCGGATTCTTCGCCGAGAAGTGCTTCGGTGGCGGAGCTACCGGGAACAAATTCTGCACCGATTGGCCGCTCGCGCGGTTGGTGAAGGGAGCGGCAAATGTTGGTTCGTTCTGGCCGGTGTAGTTGCCAAAGGGAGCATCGCCGATTTCGTTGAAGTCGGTCGCCCCTTCGAGAGCAGAGTAAGAAAGCGAATAGCCGGCGCGGATGCTGGAGGAACCGGCTTTTCCAAAGAGCTTGCCTAAGAGCCCATCATGGTCTCCCATGGCATAAGCCAACCCAAAGCGGGGCGCGAAATTATTCCAGCGGGTTGGCGCGAGGGTACGCGGAACGCCGGGATCGCCAGGGAAGACCCAACCCTTCGGAGAACCCGGGAAGACCACCGATTGCTCTCCGGGAATGAGGGTCTGAATCTCGTTATATTTTTCCCACCAGGGGGAGCTCACGTCGTAGCGCAAGCCAAAATTCAGGGTCAGGTTGGGTTTGACTCTCCAGCTATCCTGACCGTAAAGGCCCATGTAGAAGCTGCGTCCGTAAGAAGGATACGATTGCCCCTGCACATACGATGCCGGTGCACCGAGTAGAAAGTCCGCAAAGTCACTTCCGGTTTCGCTGGGTTGGCCGCTGAAAGCCGAGCCAAAGAAGTAATTCCCGTTGGCGACATTCGACAGATTTTCTTCCAGCTGGTTGAAGTGGAACTGGCCGCCAAATTTTATGTTGTGGGTTCCAATTGCTTTGCTGAAGTTATCCACGACCTGGTAGATGTTATCGATCAGCTGGTTCGGCCGGCTGGGAACGCCAATGATGAAGCTGTTGAAGTCAATCTCGGGAACGCCTTCGACGCTGGGCGTGCCGGCGAAGATGCCAGGGGCGCCACTTGCTCCGGAGGCGAAACCCAGGTCGCTCAAGCTCGTTTGCTTGCCGCCCAGCGGCTGATTCAGCGTGGTATTGAGTCGAAAATAGCCCAGGCGAAACTCGTTGACACTCGATGTGCCGAAGCTCTTCGTAGAGCCCAGGGTAACGTTGTGTGTCTGTCCCTTTCCATCGATACTGAAGCCCGGATAGACCGGAGAATTCCCCGGCCAGTAGGGGTCGATGCGGTTATAGCGGTCGAAATAGTAGTACGCGGTCAAAAGGCCGGCGAAGCCCGAGTTGGCATCGATTCGTCCGCTGAACTTGTTGTCGGTTAGATTGATTTTGTTTGCGGTGGTAGAGAAGACTCCGGTTCCGCTGGAACCGATGCTGCCGGGTGCTGCAGGCGAGATGAAAGGCAGCAGCTTGGTCGAAATGGGATTGAACGCGGCTTTCGGCAGCTGCGCGTTCGGCAATACACACTGTGACGAACTGGTGCAACCGGGGAAGTAATACGGTTCTCCGGCAGCCACTGGCTGACCGAGTTGTTGGGTCAGTTGGGCGGCAAAGGCATCTCCGTTTACTGTCGTGGGCGTGGCCACGCCGTTGACCACTGGATCGAAGCTGGCAGCGATCCCGGAAAAATCCCCCGCCTCTGTGGCGGAACTTGGCGCGCCGGCGATGGTTTGCGGTACCGCCTGGACAACACGGTTGCCCTGGTAGTCGGCAAAAAAGAAGATCTTGTCGCGTATCACCGGGCCCCCGAAGGTGCCCCCAAACTGATTCTGGTTGTAGGCGCCGCGGTTGCCCACATCAAAATAATTCTTCGCGTCGAGGTCTGTGTTGCGCAGGAATTCGAAAACATTCCCGTGCCACTGGTTGGTGCCCGACTTAGTGACCACGTTGATTTGCGCGCCCGCATAGTTACCGTATTCCGCATCTGTGTTGTTGGTCAGGATGCGGAATTCTGCAATCGAGTCGAGATTAGGAATCGCGCCCGCACCCGAGTAGCCAACTTCCTGAACCAGAATGCCGTTCAGGATGAACCCGTTGGCAGATTCGCGCATGCCGTTTACCGACAATGCCCCGGAGTTGAGATCCCCGGAAACCGGGGGCACTGCGAAGCCTGCGGAAATGAAGGATCCGGCATACGCACCCGTCATGCCCGAGGGGCTGGAGACGACGCCTGGCTGTAAGGCCAGCAAATCCGTATAGCTACGCGTGACCAGGGGCACGGCAGTCATTTCTTTTCCTTCGATCACCTCGCCCATCTGGGAGCTTACGGTTTCCACATGCAAAGCATCGGCCGCGACCTCTACCTTTTCGCTCACCTGTCCCACCTGCAGTTGGGCGTCGACCGTACGCGCTTCGTTCACGTCCAGGACGAGATTGGTTTGCTGGTACTCCTTAAAGCCCTTCTGCTCCACGGTCACTACGTACGATCCCAGAGGCAGCTCCTGAAAGGAGTAGAAGCCCTGGGCGTTGGTGGTGCGGGTTTGGCTAATGCCGGTACCTGTATCGGTGGCGGTCACCGTTGCGCCGGGGATGGAGGCGCCGGTTGAGTCCTTGACTGTTCCTGAAATGCTCGCGGTCACGCTGGCAAACATCGGTCCGCCCGGGAGCAGAGCGAACACGAAGGAAAAGACAACTATCCAGTACAGGCTTTTCTGAAGGTACATGTTGCCTCCGATGCAAAACTCTGTCTGTGGATCGAGGCCCGGTTGGTCCTCCGGCGGCCCGTGGTTTTATTAAGAACATCGCCTAACCGGTTATTTGGTTTTATAGTTTAGCGGTCGCCCGGTGTCAAGAACTTTCCCCTGGCTTGTGTCCGGCTCAAAACGCGCCCTAGAAGGCTATTTCAGGTTTGCCGGTTGAACCCACGCGCCATTTCCCGCGGAATCCCACACGGAGAAACGAATCCATTTCTTGCCGGTCGCGTCGAAGGGAATCCGGAACTCCTTAGTCCCGAAGGGAGCCGTATCGGTAAGGTCGATGTACTTGTGCTCGACCTTGGCGCCATCGCTCCATGCCAGGTCAGCAAATTCGAGGGGATACGTATATTCGATGCTTGCCGAATAAATACTGCCGGCGCCGCTGCCTTCGACACCCCATCGGTGAAAGAGAACTTCCCCGGTAGTTCCATAGAAATCACCGCGCTGCATCTCATCAATGATGGGCGCCCAGCTCTCGTTATAAAGAGGCACCTTGTCGAGCTTTACGTAGTTGACGGCCAACTGAGGATAGGTTTCATCATCTGGCCACTTGGTGTAGGTGTCACCTTCGGCAATCATGAACTTGGCTTTAGGCGCCCAGTTACTCATATCGTCCTGGGTTCCGAAGCAGCGAACTTCGCACTCTTCTTTCTCCGACAAATCCACTGGCAACGACTCCCACGAGGCTCCGATAAAGCGGTCGCTTTGGAAAAACGGCTTGTCCTTATACGCTTCGGGGTACCCTTCGGAATTCTTGGTCCGAGGGTGCGTCGTCCACAAGATCCCGTGTTCGCGATTGACCATGTTCAGAATGTCTTCCGACGAGCCGACGTGGTACACCTGGCCATAAACCGGATCGTTCTCCATGAACTGCTGACCGGCAGGCCTGGGATCGGCGTGTGAGAAGTAAACCGGCTTGGGGGTCATCACCCACCAGTGGCCGCCGAAGTAGGCGTTTGGCTCTTCCGCCGGCATGACCAGGAAGTCCTTGTCGGATACGCGTTGAGCACCCTCGAAGTAGACCTTCTGTTCCTTGAAGCGCTCGGGCCCAGGATCGTTGGGGTGAGAGTCATCGTGGAAATCGCCCAGGTAGAGAATGTTGATTCCCAGTGCGCGGAAGACCCCCACCCACGGAGGCTGATAATCCAGCGTGCCGCGATCGCGGAGCTGTTCGTTGAAGTCCATGTGGAAGTGACCCGCCATGACCTTGAAGCCGGGCAAAGGCTTGAAGACGTCGTTGTGGGTATAGGCGAGTACGGCCTCCTGGGTGGGAGCAGCGCCCTTCGTGCTCAGGTAGTAGTAGACAGCCATGCGCTGCAGGGTGCCGGCAGGTGCGTTATAAAGCGCGTAGTTGTCCCACTCTGCCCGGGATACGCCAACCCTTCTTTTCCACTCCGCGTCGCTCGCGCCCCAAGGATGATAACCTTCTCCTCTTTCCGGCCAATATGTTCCAAGGGAGAAGGAGTGATCGTTGTCTTTGCGGTAGTAGACAAAGCCCAAGTTCACCTCATTCTCGCGAGCGAAGAAGAATTTGTGCGGCGGCGGAAACACCGCCAGTGAGCCCGTTCCCGCCTCGAGAATCAGCAAACGATTGCGCGCGCGCAAACCGACTACATCTTTATTGGGCGCTCCGCCCAGGTGGGACTGCTGCCAGTGTTGCGCGGTGTCGCGCCACGACACGGTGGTGCTGTCCTCGATGGGAAAGCCTTTCAGTCCGGCTTTATAGATGTAAGCGACGGAGGGCTCCTGGGTTTTGGCAATGGCTTCCTGTCGCAGCAGGTTCGATCCTTTGTAAACGGTGAAGCGCAGATCGCCGGAGAAGATGCCCAGGGTCAAGCCATCAAAGGTGACGCTCTCACGCGCTCCGCTGCTGGCTACGCTGCAGTGAGTGGAGCTGTAGCTTACGGAGCCGCGGGTGATTTCGGATTCCGAGCGTGGCAGGTCTGTGGTGTCGCCTCCGCCCGGAACGACCAGCGGAGCATCCCAGAACGTATTCCATTTGCGGACACTTTCCTGCTCGGGCGTGTCCAGATTGAGTTTCTTCAGCTGGTTGCGCTGCGCACCCGAGATGCGGCGACGTCCTGTGGTTACCTGGAAATCGGGAGTCAGGTTCTTTCCCAGAACCATCCAGCCACCATTTCCTTGGCGCGCAGCCAACTCCTCCACCACCGGGTGTCCATTCTTAAGCGAGAATCGGGCCCGAAGCTGTTGTCCGCCTTCGCCTTGCCAGGTCAAGGTCACGGAGCCTCCGGTTGCCTCCGCCTTCAATCCATTGCTCGCCTTGTAACTCTCGAGATTGCAGGACACGGATTGCGCGCGCCCAACAGCGGTCAGTATCGAAAGGCCCAACAGTATGAAACGAAGCTTCATCCGCGCTCTCCCTAACCGGTAGCTAATACTAGATGATGATGAAGACGGGCGATGGGTGCTCCAGGTCTCGCGTTTTAGATTTGGATCCTCACAGCTGTCCAAATTGGCGGGACAACTGGATTTTTGACGGAGAAACCAGTTGATTGCTTTGGGGAGAGTGCGGCCGAACAAAATCAGGTCTCTTCTGTTGACCGGATGCTGTGATGAACGAAGGGCACGGGCTGAGCGACGCCACACGGCACGCGGGCTCATGAGGGATTTAGAGTCTGCGTGAGCACCAAAAGAGACCGCAGGTCCCTCCGCTCCGCTTCGCTCCGGTCCCACGGCACGCCGGGGCAGGCGGGATGACAAGGAAAGGGTAACGGTTCGACAGAGTGCGGATGCCGGACCGAGGCGTTTTCATTACCTTCGGTGGGCCGCAGGCCATGACTCCTCCGGTCGAAAAACATTTGAAGTGCAGATTCCTCCACGGCACGCCGGGACAGGTCGGCTTCCCCGAATTTCCTGTCGTGAGTTGCGGCTTCGGTCGACTGCATGTGGTTCTTTAAGGAGAACCACATAAGCGGCACCGGTGAGAGCGGTGAAGTAGGAAATCCGGGTACGCTCGGAATGACAAAGGAAAGGGCGACGGTTTCTTAGAAAGTGGTTGCTGGACCGAGTCGTTTTTCATCACCTCCGGTGGGCCAGGGGCCCATGACAGGTCGGTCGAAAAACATTTCCAGGAAGGTCGTCAACACAGAGATCTCTCCGCTGCGCTGCGCTTCGGTCGAGATGACAAAGGGGAGGGTAGCGCTTCCATGAGAGAGCGGCCTCGGGCGGAAGGCGTTTTCATCATCCTTGGTGGGCCATGGGGCCCATGACAACTCGTTGAAACACATTTCCAGAAGGGCCCGCGGAACCGCAGGTCCCTCCGCTCCGCTTCGCTCCGGTCCCACGGCACGCCGGGGCAGGCGGGATGACAAGGAAAGGGTAACGGTTCGACAGAGAGTGGATGCCGGACCGAGGCGTTTTCATTACCTTCGGTGGGCCGCAGGCCATGACTCCTCCGGTCGAAAAACATTTGAAGTGCAGATTCCTCCACGGCACGCCGGGACAGGTAGGCTTCGCCGAATTTCCTGTCGAGAGTCGCGGCTTCGGTCGACTGCATGTGGTGTGGTTCTCTTTGAGGAGAACCACATAAGCGGCACCGGTGAGAGCGGTGAAGTAGGAAATCCGGGTACGCTCGGAATGACAAAGGAAAGGGCGACGGTTTCTTAGAAAGTGGTTGCTGGACCGAGGCGTTTTTCATCACCTTTGATGGGCCATGGGGCCCATGACAACTCTGTCGAAAAACATTTCCAGGAAGGGTCGTCAACACAGAGATCTCTCCGCTGCGCTGCGCTTCGGTCGAGATGACAAAGGGGAGGGTAGCGCTTCCATGAGAGAGCGACCAAATAAAGTGGGAGTTAGGTTCGACCTTTACGCTTCACTCCTCACGCAGCAGCATCATCGGATCCACGGACAATGCGCGCTGCGCTGGAATCCAGGTGGCCAGTAGACCTAACAGCGCCATAGCGAGCACAACACCAGCTAATACGATTGGGTCGCGAGGAGTCGCCTGATACACGATGGAAGCCAGCACTCGGGTGGCGAGAACTCCTAGGAACAAACCTGTCGCCGAACCAATTGCCAGCAATTTGAGGGCGCGCCCCAATGCCGCCTGCAAGACCTCTGTCCGTTGTGCGCCGAGCGCCACACGAATGCCAAACTCCCGCAGGCGCTTGCTGACTGAATATGCCGCCATGCCGAAGATGCCGGTGATCGACAGCATCGCGCCCATCATGCCCATGACCCCCAACGCCATAGTCGCTACACGCGAGGGAAATAGGACCACGGCAAGCAAATGCTCCACGTCTTGGTGTCAACGGGTAGTCCTGAATCAAGCTGGTGTAGTTTGCTTCTCATGGCCGCAGCGAGTTGTTGTGGATCGCGGTGGGAACGCACCACGATATATGCCTGACTCAATGGCGATTGCAGAAATGGTAGAAACATCGCCGGCTGTTGATTTTCGGTAATGACCGCATATTTTCCGTTTTCGACCACACCCACCACCTGAACCCGCGTTCCGTCCAGCAGTTTGTAATAACGGCCGATAGCGTTACTGACCGAGCCGAACATCTTGCCGGCAAAGTCGCGGTTCACGACCGCAACCGGAGGTGCGCTTTTGTCGTCATGCCAGGTAAAACTCCTGCCCGCCAATAAGGTTGTGGCGGCGGCAGCGAAGTATCCGGGAGAAACGTTGTATCTGTATGGCATGGCCGCGACATTCGATAGTCTCAGATCCGCGATTTCATCCTTAAAGACATTTGCCCTGGTGCCGGCGCCATAGACCAACGGAGGATAGTCATTCACTAATCCCGCATGCTCGACACCGGGGATCGTCTCCATCGCTTCGATCATGCGCTTTTGCATGGCGGGTACCTGGTCAATGCTGTAACCCGCCATGGTCAGGTTTGTACTGACCAGCATCGTGTTCCGCGGATCAAAACCGAAATTACTGTGCAACGAGCGCACAAGTCCACGCACGGCGACCAATGAAGAAGTAACCAGCACGGCACAGATCGCAATCTGCACGACGAGCAGCATGTCGCGGACGGTCATGCGGCGCCCAAGCCTGTGCCGCTCGATCCCGCTTTGACGATCTCGTACGGATTGGCCCTCAGCACCTGGCGCACCGGAACAATGCCGAAGAGGAATCCGCTCACCAAAGCCAAAACCAGTGCAACCACGTAAAGTCTTGCGTCCGGACTTACCGGAATACGGACGGGAGCCCCGTCAAACGGCTGCCAGGTGCTCAGCCGTCGTAACAAGACGACACTGCCCACCAGTCCGAGAGCGCCCCCGGCGAGCGAAATCAGCACTGCTTCCGTCAAGCAATTGCCGCAGGATGCGATTGCGGCTTGATCCAAGCGCGAGCCGTAGGGCCACTTCGCGCGAGCGATCGGCAGCGTGAGCCGCAAACAGGCTGCCCAAATTGGCGCACGCTGCTAGTAGGATCAAGCCGGCCAACAGCATCAATCCAGCGATGAATGCGCGCGCCGGACCGGTGAACGCAGGTGAGGCCCTCGCATGTGCCAGGGAAGAATCTTGATGAGCGAATTCTTTGGGGTAGGTCTTTTCCAGATACGCCCCGACAGCGTTCATGTCGGCGGTGGCCTGGGCGGCAGTGACGCCCGGCTTCAGATGTCCCATCGCCTCAAAAACGCCGCGGTCGCTGCCGCGCGCGTTCAGAAAATCTTCCCCATCCACCTGTGCCTGGTTCACGATGGGCATAAAGAAATCGGGTGAGAGAACAGCACAGTTCCCTGGAAGTCCGGCGGTGCTACACCGATGATGGTGAAAGGGTGTTTGTTCAACTGAACCACCCGGCCGATCACACCTCGATCGTCCTGGAAACGGGTGTGCCAATAGGCGTAGGTAAGCACGATGTACGGCGCGCTATTCGGGCCGTGCTCATCGGGGGCGTGGAAGACGTGGCCGAGATACGGCTGAATCCGTAACACGTCGAAGTAGTTTCCAGTGGTCGCAAAGCCGTTAGCGACTGAGAGATCCTTGCCTGTTTCCATCGCAGTAAAGGCGAATTTAAAAGCCGCAAGATCCTCAAAGCTGTGGTTGCGATCGCGCAGATCGACATAATTGGGGTATGACTGCCAACCGGAACTAGTCCCGTTCATGGTTCCCCACAGCGTCTCCCACTGGGGCAAGTTCAGCGTTCGCAGGAGCAGCCCGTCCATGATGCCAAAGACTACGGCGTTGGCGCCGATGGCGAGGGCTAATGTCACCACGGCGGCGAAGGTGAAACCGGTGGACTTGCGCAACACGCGGACAGCAAACCGCACATCGTTCACCAGCGTCTCAAAGAAATGGCCGCCCATGGCCTGGTGGCATTCCTCTTTGAATCGCTCACGACCTCCAAACTCGATGCGAGCCTGTCGCTCTGCCTGAGCGCGGTCAAGGCCGGAACGTTCCAGATCGTCTGCACGATACTGGAGGTGAGAGCGAAGCTCCTCTTCCATTTCTTCGGCAACTTCAGAGCGATGAAGGAATCTGGCGGCAAGGGAGCGAAGGTAGGCGGGGAAATTCATATCTCCTCCGGCCGTGCGGCAAGGGCAGCCGTCATGGCTGTGGCCAGGCGATTCCAGCCTTCCGTCTCTTCACGGAATCGCTTGCGACCGGCAGCGGTGAGCTCGTAAAACTTCGCCCGGCGATTGTTATCCGAAACTCCCCAACTGGCTTTCAGCAGCCCCTGGCGCACCAGGCGAAACAGGGCCGGGTAAAGCGCCCCTTGCTCCACGAGCAACGCACTGTCAGTGATTTGCCCGATGCGCAGCAGTACGCCGTAGCCATGAAGAGGACCCAGCGAAACCGCCTTCAGAATCAGCAGATCGAGGGTCCCGGGGAGGAGTTGGGCCTGATCCATCTTGTACTCTCCTAAGATGATAAGGAGAGTACTCCGGTTACTCCTAAGCTGTCAAGGAGAGAGGCCGGGTGTACGCCCGACTAAGGTCATCCGCTAAAGCAGGTTTGTTTGTTCAAGGGGCATCCGCTCGATTGGAGGTTTTCGTAAAGTTCGATAAAATTCGATGTTTTTGGCTCTCTTGGTGCTTGGGCCTAAGCGAATGCGGTTTCTTTGACCAGGTTCTCAGGAAGACTCGAAAGTCCTTATCTTTGTTAGGCCTTAACGGCCCGACTCAAAGTTGTGCCCTGATACCAAGCCTAAACACGTCATCCAAAGGAGCTTTGCTCGTTATAGGGGTTTCCTCTCAGTTTAAATTTCATAAAATTTGATAAAATTCGATGTTTTTTGCTGTTTTGGAGCGTCGGGAAGGAGTGAGGTCAGCGGCGCCGGGCAAAGGGGTTCTTTTTTATAGAGAAGGGGACCCTGGTGTCTGGAGCATCTTCCGTCGAGCCGGGACCCTGCTGACGTGGTAACCCCACGGCGGGCCGGGGCGGGCAGGCGGCGGGATAGATATCAGGTTCGGACGGCGGAGGGGCGGATTGGTTGTTCCTGGAGCCGGCGCGACGGTCAGGGATCAGGCCTTCGATGGCCACGATCATGGAGACGGCCTTGACCTGGCCGGAAATGCTACCGCGGGTCACTTCGGCGGGCAGCTTGGCGATTTCCCAGAGGCGGTCGAGGACTTGTTGGCGCCACTGGTTTTTCCGACGCAGTCCTTCATTTTCCTGCTCGACGAGCTGTTGGTGCACGGCAGCACGGTGCTCGTCCATGTAGGCGCGGACACAGGGTTTGGCTTTGGTGTAGGCGGCAGTGTCGGGGTTGAGGCCGACATCTTGGGCGGCAGCACGGTCGGTCATGCTTCCAGAGAGGATTCGATGGACAAAGGCTATTTCCTGATCGGTGATGAGGTCGCCTGGCTGATTTTTGGGCATGGGTGGCTCCTTGGCGTTGAGAAAGAGAAGATAGGGGGAGGTTTTTCGAGCGATTGATCAGTGACGATGGTCCGGCAGAGGGTCGACCTACTGCGGGGGAAGCACGGTGGAACCAATAAAAAATCCCGCCGGGGCGGGATGGTTGTGAATACCTGATTTGTGACGGGGACCAAGTGAGGCACCGGACAGTGGCTAGACTGTCCTTCGCTCGCGTGTAGGCCAAAACTACCGGCAACTGCCGGCCAGGGAGCGGCGACGCGAGAATCCGCTGCCTGCCGATATCGTCTACTTACAGGATACGACGCTTCGGGGTAGAGGGTAAGTGCCGGGACTTATTTTTGAGCTGGTGGCCACCCTTTCGGGGGTTGCTTTTGGTTTGATCGGGATGAGGCGGGCGTTGCCACTGTGAAGAAAAGGTCTCGCAGGTGGGGTACAGAGGCAAAGAGTCTGCGTAGGAATAATAGAAAACCGCAGGCCTAATCCGCTGAGAGACTTGTTCTGCCTTACGTGCAGCATCAAAGCGTACCTCAGCGGCTAAAGCCGTCATCTTTGACTATGGGTTACGGCACGGCTGAAGCCGTGCCCTGCGTAGAGAGACGCTTTTCCGAGTCAGCTTTTTAGCCGTCACCCCCGAAGCAGCTGTTTGTGCAGAATGCGCCATAGCAGGGGCTAAAGAGTCTGCGTGAGAACCAAGATTTCCGGAAAAATCAATGCGAGTTCATATAGATCGTGATTCAAAAGCTATATGACTTTGCCAGTTTTTCGAGTTCTAACGCACCTAAGTCTTGTCATCCCGGGACGGTTTTCGACGCCTAGCCCGGCCCTGATAAGCTCCAGATAGATGGGGCCGGGAAACAACTGGATGCGCGTTAAGGACATGTCCCGGGGAACACGGTCGCAGGTTGCGAAATAAATTCCGGGCGAAGGGCACGGATTCAGCTGAAACCGTGCCCTCCGTCCGGAGACTTTTCCCTAACCCGCTGACGGTCTTCGTGGTTAGAAGATCAACTTCCCGGTGAGCGAGAGAACACGGGCGCCGCTTAAGGTGCCGGGGATCTGGTACACACTCGGTCACCGTGCCGAAATTGTTGAAGGTAGGTTGGCCGACGGCGCTGGAGTCATGCCCGATCTGCGCATTTGGAGTGTTGGCGCTGGGGTGGTTGAAGACATTGAACGCCTCCGCGCGGAATTGAAACTTCATCCGCTCGCAGATTGAAAAGTTCTTGAACAGGGAAATGTTCTCGTAGGAGAATCCCGGCCCAGCCAACTGGTTTCTCGCCAGGTTGCCAAAGGCATATTGGGGTGTGGGCCATTGATGTTCGCCGGCAGCGTGTACGCGGTGGTGTCGATGCAGGGAGTCACGTTGTTGTGGATGTAGTTTTTCAGGCTGCAATTGGCATGAGGCGCATGGACAAAATTCGGCCGTTGAGTGCCCTGGGTAAGTCCGGCGCTGTTGTAGCTCAAAGTAACATTGATCGGGCTGGCCGGATTGCACATTGACGATGCCATTGACCTCCCACCCACCCAGCGTTTCGCGCATCAGCAGATTGGAGCCATCGAACGTCGGAAGAGCATAGGTGATCACACCCACCACGCGGTTACGAATATCCCAGTTGGCATTGCCATAATCCGCGGAAGGATTGAACTGCTGGGAAAGAGTTCCACCCCCGTTGGAGTCGGCCGAGAGATCCAGGTCATGCGACCAGGTGTAGCTGACCTGCCCGGCCACACGGTGGTAGGTGCGTTGGCGCAGCACAACTGTCAACGCGTTGTAGTTGGAGTAGGCGTCATTCTGAATTTTGCGAATGTCGCCGAAGAGTTGGTTCGGACGCCGGGCGTTGAGCGTTCCCGGTGCTCCCGGAGTCAAAGGCTGATTGTCGTAGAAGCTCCGATCCAGGTGAATCGAACGTGAGCCCAGATATTCCACGTCGAGACCGGCGCCGTTCCAGAGGCCATAGCCTGCGTCGAAATTCCACTGATAGTTGCGGGCTGTCTTGTTATTGGGGTTGTCGGTGAAGGCGCTCACATAGGTTCCCGGGATACCCGCCACCGGAGCCGCTTTACCGGCGCCCGGCGTGGGATTGGTGAAGGTAAGCAAATTGGTCGGCGGACGTGGTGTAGTTCACGGTAGCGGCAATAGGATAGTTGCCGGTGGCCAACGTATAGCTGTTCAACTGGTTCGCATTGTAATAGGCGCCGAATCCGCCGCGGAGCACCAGTCTTGTCGGTCGCGCGAAAGGCAAGACCAATCCGCGGTCCCCAATTATCGTGCTGGGGATTTTGAAACTTGAAGCCCGGCGTGGGAACAAAGGCTGCGCCCGAAGTTGCGCTCGATGGAGGAATCAGGGCTGTCTCGTCGGCATTCAGGATGCGCGCAAAACCGTTCAGGCTGTAGGGCACCGTGGGCAGATCGTAGCGCAGGCCGTAATTGATAGTGAGCCTCTGCGTTGCCTGCCAGTTATCCAGGGCAAAGAAGCCATCACGCCACTGCCCAACGGAACCCTTGATGGTGGCGATCGGTGTCTGATCGTTGGCTGCCAGTCCGAGCACAAAGTCCGAGGTGGCGTAGCCGGTGGAGTTGGAGCCGGCGGTGCCGGCAGCGAAAGTGAAAGCAACCCAGCGGATTGTTCGAGGCTTCGCGGCCGAGCGTCAACTTACGGAATTCCACTCCACCCATGATGGTGTGCTTGCCGTGGGTCCAGCTGAGCTCATCGTAGAAATCAAGGGTCCGGTCGTCCTGGTACCAGTTGCTGCCGGCGTTGCCCAGCGTCTGGTAGTTACCCGATACCCCGGCGCCCGAGCTGCCAAAGGTGATGACCGGAATTCCAGGATTGTCATATTGCGTGTCGAAGTTGAACCCGGGAATGCCCAGGCTGGTTCCCGCATTCTTCAGATTGTTCTCCGCCCAGTAGTTCAGATTGTTGGAGATGAGCTTGTTGACTCCGAAGTGGAAATCGTTCACTAAGGCTCGGCGTGAGGACGTGTGTGTATCCGAATGCGTAGTTGCGGCTGTTGGTTGGCCCGAAGGAGGAACCGTGGGGAGCAAGTGTGCCGCCGACAATCTTCAGGTTCTGCCAGTGCAGGCGCCCAAACAGACGGATATGCTCGCCGATATTTTCATCGACACGATCCAGTGACTGCGTGATCGACACGTCGGTCGGGAAGGAAGCATTGAGATTGTTGAGCGGTTCCGTTTTGCGTGCCGGCCACATTGGGCGCGACGGAATAAGCCTCAAGCTTTTGTGCAACCAGGGCATTGGCAGTGCCCAATTCGCTGGCGGGAATCTGGTTCCCGGGATAGTAGGTCCCGGTGCTTGGATCTTTCAGGCAGATGGCAACACCGTTGTTCGGTACGCAGGTGTTGCTGGTGACGTTAAATCCGCCGAGCGCAGAAAAATCTCCCTTTTCCATCGCCGGCGTGAGTACAGAACCGACGTTGGTGTTTGATCCGACCTGAGACAGCTTTTCCCAGGAGCCAAAAATGAAGGTCTTGTCGCGCCCGTTATAAAGCTTAGGTATAACCAGTGGACCACCCAGCGCAAAACCGTATTGGTTGTAGTGAAGAGGAGGTTTCTTGCTGGTGGGTGTGGCCAGAAACGGCTTGGCATTGAAGATAGTGTTCTCGACGTAGTCGTACAGCGAGCCATGGATTTCGTTGGTGCCGCTCTTGCTGACGAGGTTGATGTGTATCCCCAAATACGCTCCATACTGCGCCGGGTAGTTACCACTTTGCATTTGTACTTCAGAGATAACATCGCTGCTGGGACGCGCCGGCGCGGTGGTGATCAGATTGTTCATGATCGAAACGCCATCGAGGGTAAGGCTGTTTTGGATCTCGCGTTGGCCCGCGCCTTGAAAATCCTCTCCTGGAGGTACGCCGGTGTACGAGGTCTTCGAGCCAATGACGACGTTCGAGGAAAGAGCGGCAATTTCGAGAGCGTTATGCCCATTGATGGGCAGGCTCTCGACCATTTTTGTGCTGAAGGTCTCGCCGAGGGTGGCGTCGTCGGTCGAAAGCGGCGGCGTGGAAGCCGAAACGCTTACCGTGTCGGTCGTCGCACCGACTGCCATGGCAAAATCAGTACGGACGGCTTGGTCATTGGGGAGGGGAATGCCGGTTTTGGTCGCAGTCTTAAAGCCGGTTTGGCGAACGGTGATGTCGTAGGTGCCCGCCTTGATAAAGGTGATGGCATAGTAGCCGCTGGAGTTGGTGGTCGCGGTGTAGCTAAACTTTGTTCCCTCTTCGACCGCTTCCACATTGACCCCGGCCAAGGCGGCCCCGCTCGAATCGAGCACGGTTCCCACCAGCGAAGTATTGTTGGCAATTTGCGCCCGCGCTCCAGCGGCAAATATTCCAACTATCAAACAAATGCAAAGATCTCTTATTTTCACGGCACATCCTCCTCAAAGAAAATCCGTCTGTTCTTATCGCCCCATTTACTTTTCCAATCGCGAACGGGCCCAATGGAATAAGCTGTGAACGACTTGCGGGAACGACGATACCTGCAGATCTCAAACATTATCTTCGGACTGCCCAATATTCAACTAAAAAGCATGGAATGGGAATGATTCTGCTATGGATAGGCCAAATGTCCTAGGCGGGTCAACCGCTGGAGGCAGGCGTCAATCTCCATGGGGCGGCCAGGCTGCCTCGACCGGGATTCTCGCGAGCAGTGGGGGCGATGCGTTTGTGATGTGTAACTGCTACGTGGCGAACGCAGTTGCCAGACCGCGGTGGTGGCGGCAGCCACTGCGGGCGAATTCCGAACTTTGCGAGTTCACCTTATTTGGACGACCCGTTCTGCGCGTGGTCCCAGCGATAAACAAACTCCACAAAGCCATATTGAGTGTTGCGGTCCACGGGATAAATTGCCCCAACTACGCTCTTGCCCCAGGCGTGCGCGTAGTAGAAGTTGATGGCTATATTTCTCGTCGTCTGCCAGTCGGCGCTGGCATCGAAGACTGAGGCAAAGGAGGAATGCCCGTTACCTGGGCGTCCGGTAAAGCCAAACACCTTGTTGTCGTAGGCGCCGCCACCCTGATACCAATCGTCCTTGCCCGAGGTCAATTGCAGCCAGTGCAAGTCACTGCGCAGGGAAAGACGTTTGCTCGGCTGATCCATGACCTGGACGAACTCATCGGTGCTATTCATCAGGTTGTAGAACGGCAACCGGGCGTACACGCGTGGCGTTGGCAGCACCTGGAAGAAAGTGTTGTGCGAGCCATCCGTTGGGTTGTGGTCGCCGCTGCTCCGGAACCATCCCGCCCGCAGCCACGGCGCGGTGGGCGCCTTCTCCAGTTGATAACCACTTTCGACTGCCGCCGCGTTGGCACTGTGGTTCAGCTGTCCCCAGCTTCCATTTTGCAATGCTCCCCAGAACAAAAAGTCGAAGTTCCCGGGGCCGGCCGGGATGCTGGCTGCGAGGTCACCGCCATAGGTACCGATGCGAATATTGTTGTGGTCCGCCTGCCGCTGGGCCAGAGTGCGATTGTCGGATTTGGTGACGCGGCGGCCGTCGTGATAACCAGCGGCAAAGGCGCGCCACAGCATGTGTTGGCCCAACTCCGCTTTACTGAAGGCCAGATACTGAAGGTCCACGTTCAGCTCAGGATTACCGTTCATATTGAACACTCCCTGGTCGGCCCGCCCAGCCATGGCGGTCAGATCCCAGGTTCCGGCGCCGTAGTGGGCGTCTGCGCCGTCGAAACTACGCTGCGCATTCGAGAATCCGAAATTGCCAATCAACCGGTTCGCGATACGGTTGGTTTGTAACCAGCCGAGGGTTGTATTCCTTGGCTTCGTCTCTTGGCCTTCGATGAACTCAAACCTTCCCACGCGCAGGGCTTTGTCGTCGCTGAAGCGATAGCGCAGAAAGCCCTGCTTCAAAAAAGCGGCTGCGGCTTCCGTATTGTTGTTGGACGCATAGTAGGTTCCACCCAGCCCCAGCTGTCCTTGCGCGGTAACCGGGGAAACCGCATCGTTGGGCAAACCAAGGACGGAGGGTTGCGCCAGTTCCAATTGCCAGTCCCAGTTATTGATTCGCTGTGCTACGCCCAGGCGCAAGAGTGATTCGACATAACCATACGTGTTGGATTCCGGCGGCGCAGCGAACCAATCCCAGGTGTCCACTCGCGTGCGGTCGTAGACGAATATGCTGACTGGAAGATGGCTCGCCCCCTGCTGTGCGGGGCATGGTGCGGTTACGGAGATGATGATCGATAAGAGGATGAAAGATGTTGCAACCACATGTTTTCCAAACATTTGTTCTCCTTGTCGCTGAATCGAGTCACGTGGGTACACTTCGCCTGAGGACTTGCAAGCGAATGCAAATCCAGGTCAGGCTGTTCTAAGGAGCCAACCGGAGATTAAGCTTCCACGGCGTCAGGGAGCGTTTCCACCGAACCAATCGCTACGGCTTCGCCTGCCTTTTCTGGTGCGACTCTGCCCATCCACAGCATCGGCAAGCCGACAAAGAGAAATCCGCCCGCGAGATTTCCCAGGGTGACGGGGATCTGGTTCCACAGCCACCATGTGGGGATGGAGACGGGAGCACCCATAAAGATGCCTGCGGGAATAATGAACATATTGACCACGGAGTGCTCATAGCCCAGCGCAAAGAAGACAAAGATCGGAAGCCAGCAGGCGGCAATCTTACCCAGGGTGGATCGCGAAGTAAGTCCCATCACCACGCCCATGCAAACCATCCAGTTACAGAGCATGGCTTTGACGAAAGACAGTCCAATGCCGGCAGCGCCGAGCTTGCTGTATCCCAGTGTCTTGGCCTGAGCCGCGGCTACGATCAGCGCCCCGGCGCCCGCGGCCGCAACATGGTGAAACTGTGTCTGCACCAGCGCATACATCCATGCATAGAGACAGCCGCCGAGCAGGTTGCCGAGAAACACCCACACAAGGTTCGTGAGTACGCGGAACGGAGCCACGCGACCCGCGATGAATGCGGCCGGCAGCATGGCAAAGCTTCCGGTAACCAGTTCAAGGCTCAAGACCACGATCATGGCGAAGCCGACGGGGAAGAGAAGTGCACCCACGATCGGCGCCAATCCCTGGGCGTTGGCAGTAAAGGCGACGGTGGTAGCAAATCCCAGCAGCGCACCGGACAGAAAGCCGCGTAAGAGCAGCTGGAACGCCGGCAGATTTGATTTTGAGACGGCATTCGTGAGGAAGGCTTCGGCAACCACCGAGGGCTTAATGTAATCCATAGATTTCCCTTCGCCTGCTTGAGATTCTGAACGCGAGCACACGCGTAGATACGCGGTGTGCGCGCATCGTTATGCAATGTCTGGGTTGCTCAGCGGAGAGCAGGAGAGATCGACTATGGATCAAACAGCGGACACAGCGTGGTGTCCTTCATTGCTGCTTATGGTTAAGCAATAGCATAGCTACTGTGGCATTTCAAGAAGTATTCACAACCCCGGCGGAAATGGTGATCTTCAGAGACGAAGACGCGATAGCCGGCCGGAAGACTTGACGCGGGGAAGGGTTGCGCTACTCAAAGGCGTTCCAGCGGAGGGAGCTACCCTGGATACGCCCCCGTGATGTAGCCCTCGAGTGCCTGGATGGTTTGTGCCTGCCCCGAGATGACCCATTTCACGAGGTCGCCAATCGAGACCAGACCCACTACGGTTTCATCCAGCAGCACCGGAAGATGGCGAAAGCGGTGTTGGGTCATGATCGTCATGCACTCGTCCACAGTGTGTTGGGGACTGACGAAAAAAACCGGGCTGGTCATGATCTGGTGAACCCGGGTTTCCCGGGCAGATTGGCCGATGAGAATTCCTTTGCGCGCGTAGTCACGCTCCGAGAGAATTCCGACCAGGTGGCGGTTCGAAAGTACCAATAAGGCGCCAACATCGTACTCGGCCATTTTTTCCAGTGCTTCATAAACCGTCTGATCGGGTTCTATCGACAGAACCCTGTTCTTGTCTTTGCTCTTCAGCACCAGTCCAATCGTGTCGGAGATTCTCATGACTGCCTCCTGACCCCTGTTTATGTGTCCCGGATGCGTGCAGGGCCTGCGCTATCGGCAGAATCTGCACACCGTTCCGGGCGACCACTCCTCCCGGTTCGGCGTGTGGACAATATAGACCATCCAGATTGCGAAAGAATAGGGCAGGATGGATTATGCGTTTCCAAAGAGGGAAAAGGCCCGATTTGGCGTTTAGCCGGGTTCAAGCTCACCCCATCGGACCAGACGCCGATCGTTACACTTTTCGCCCAGTCGTGAAAGAGGACCTCTGTCTGCTCGATGTCTGGCTGCGCACTCCGGAAGTCATTCAGTGGTGGGGTAAACCGGAGGAGCAGGGCGCGTTGCTGAGAGAAGACCTCGATGAACCTGCCATGGTCATGCAGATCGTTTCTTTCGATGGAAAGCCGTTTGCGTACGCCCAACATTACGCCGTGCATACCTGGCCGCAGGCTCACTTCGAGAGTCTTCCGCCGGGATCGCGAGCGATCGACGCTTTCATCGGCGAGCCGGACATGCTTGGTAAGGGCCACGGTTCCGTCTTCTTGCGGCTCCTTGCCAGGCAGCTGCGGCATGAAGGTGCTCCGGTGGTGGCGATCGATCCGGATATCCATAATCACCGCGCCCGTCGTGCGTACCAAAAAGCCGGCTTTCGTGGCGATACGGAAGTCGTGACCGATAGCGGTCCCGCCGTACTCATGGTCTTTGAAGGCTGAGACCAGTGCCGATGGTATGGCTACTCGGTTCTCAGCGCCTCCATAGGTTCGACCGTTGCGGCGCGGCGGGAGGGCAGATAGCAGGCGAGATAGGCAACTGCCACCACAACGATGGTGATGCAGACGTAGGTGATCGGATCGACGGGACTTACATTGAACAGAAGCGACGACATGAGACGCATGCTGACAAAGGCAGTCACCAGACCGCACGCCGCACCAATGAGGGTGAGCCGCAATCCCTGGCGTACAAACATCGCTGTCAGCGTTTCTCGCTGAGCACCCAGCGCCATGCGAATGCCGATCTCGCGGGTGCGCTGCGACACCGCATACGAAATGACGCCGTAAATTCCCACCATCCCCAGTAGGAGAGCCATGCTTCCCGCGACGCAGAGCATCACCAGGGTAAAGGAAGTGCGCGCCATGGATTTGGTGTAAAGCGTGCCGAGCGTGGAAACTTCCGCCAGCGGTACATCGGCATCAAGGGACCAGACTCGCTCCTGCACCTCGTTCATGAAGGAGCGAGAACCGGCGCGCGGACTACGCATCACGAAAGCAAGACTACGCCGCAAGGTTTGTTTTTCTCCCTCGAAATGGTCCATCATGACAGGCCAATAGACGGAGCTGGGCGCCTCTTTGTCGACGCCGTCGTCGTGCACATCCTGAACCACCCCAACGATCTCCCGCCAGTCGTCGATGCTGGCCGGTCGAATCCTTTTGCCCAGTGCGTTTTGCGGGTCATGCCAATACTGACGGGCAAAATTCTCCGAAATTACGGCGACCGGTCTTTTCTGATAGGTGTCTGTCCACGTAAGGTCGCGGCCGGCCAGGATTTGCGTGCCCAGTGTCGCGAAGAATCCGGGGGAGACGAATTTGAACCGGCGGATCGGCGGCAGCTCGCCTTCGCCATATACATGGTCCTGGGCAAACACCACATCGTTCGAACTGCGTCCTTCCATGGGAACTGCAGTGGAGAAGCTGACAGCAGAAACTCCCGGTATCGCCGCGAGCTTCTGCAGAATCTCTTCATCCATCCGTACCACCCGCTCCGGTTGAGCGTCCGGTATTTGTGTTTCCGGAATGTAAAAACGGAAACTTTGGATTGCATCGGGTGCGACGAAACCCGGGGACACATGCATCAAGGCGCGGAAAGTTCGGATCATCAGCCCGGAGCAGATCAGCAGGACCAGGGCAAGTGCTACCTGGACAACCACGAGCGTCTTGCGGGCGCGATGCCGTTCGCGGCTTTGGCTCAGAGCGCGTCCGCCCTCGCGCAGGCCACTGGTCGCAGTCGCCCCCGCATACTTGAGGACCGGGATGAAACCGATGAGAAGACTGGTGAACAGGCTAAGACCAAGGGTAAAGAGCAGCACCGGAATATCGATGCCAATTTCATGGACGCGCGGCAAGCCGGTGGGCGCCATCGCCACCAAAAGCCGCAACCCACCGTAGGCCAATGCCAGACCGAGCAGGCTGCCGGCAAACCCCAGAACAACACTCTCGAACAGTAATTCCCCCGCGATTTGTCCCCAGCTCGCCCCCAGGGCAGAGCGGACGGCAAGCTCCTGCCGGCGCCCTTCGACGCGGACCAGCAATAAGTTAGCAACGTTTGCACAGGCGACCAGCAGAACCAGGACGATCGAGCCCATGAGGACCCACAACACATTGCCGATATTCCCGACCACGTCCTGCTTGAGCGGACGGAGATTGGGTGAGATCCGGGCTTTTTCAAACAGGCTGATGCTGAATCCGTCCGGGGCGGGGAAACTTCGCAAGACCACAGGAAGAAGCCGCGCCATGTCGGTGCTGGCCTGTTCCATGGTGACTCCAGGTTTCAATCGGGCAAGCGCGCTCTCACTGAAGTTGCCGAGTTTCGTCTTATTGCGATCCCATTGGAAAGGCAGGAACAAGGCGGCATCCTCCGATTGATCGAGAAAGCGAAATCCCTGGGGCAGCACGCCAATGATTTCTCTGGGCTTTCCGTCGACGGTGATGGAGCGCCCGACGACGGAAGAGGTACCGCCAAATTTACGTTGCCAATACCCGTAGGACAGCACAACGGTTTGTGGAGCACCTGCCGTATCGTCCCTGCGGTTGAATAAGCGACCCACCACCGGAGTCACCCCCAGGATCGGCAGCACGCCGTCGGTGACATCGAGCCCTTGCACATGTTCCGGTTTTCCAGCGCCGGTTATATTCAGCGAGTCGCCGGTGTAGGCGCCTATATCCTCGAACGTGGTATTTTGCTCACGATCGATAAAGTAGATGGACGGCGACATATTCAGTTCCGTGATGCCGATCCCCGGCGCCGTATGCCACACGCCGATCAACTGCTCAGCATGGGGGTAGGGCAGCGGCTTCAAAAGCACGCCTTCCACTACGCTGAAAATCACTGTGTTCGCACCGACACCGACGGCCAGCGTAATCAGCGTAATCGCCGTAAACAGCGGCGCGCGGCTTAGCCTGCGTAGAACTTGCTTGAGTTGGTCATCGAACCTTGCCATGCTTAGACCTCCGACGTACCAGCAGTTACACAGGGTTCGCGACTGGGCTGTCAGTGCGATACTACGTTAGAAAGCATCGAATGGTTCCACGAATTGGCATGGACGCTTCACTTCCATGGCCGAAGCGAACCTAACTGTAGAAAAACTAACCATGCGGACCGTGGCTCTCTACTGTTACATGCATATTCTCTTTAGTACTGAAACGGTGGCATTCCCCTGAATGGTCGTATGGCTTCAAAGAAATTGAATTTCCAATTCTTAACGGGACTTCGACCATCATGTTCTTCCAAGGCGTATAGGGTAGAATCCGCCACATCTGGTTACTCAGCCAAAGCCGGAAGCGGGTTCGCGGTACAAACCAGTCGGTGCCGCCATCGGCGATTTTCTGGCATCGCTTAACAAAATCCCGCATGAGTTGTTCATAGCGTTCGAATGCGACTTCGTAGTCACCATCGGCCTCCATCAACTCGCCCGCGAGAACATAAGCCCCGACTACCGCCATTCCGGTCCCCATGCCTGAGAGCGGGGAAGCGCAATAAGCCGCGTCTCCCAACAGCACGCTGCGGCCTTTGGACCACCGGTCCATTTTGACCTGGCTGACAGAATCAAGATAAAAATCCGGCGCCTGCTTCATCCACTCCATCAACCGCGGCACTTCCCAGCTTTCCTGGGCGAACTGCTCCTGCAGGATTCTTTTCTGCTGCTCCACGTCGCGCCGGTCGTACTGGAGCGGCTCCGACGCAAAAAAGAACGACGCTTTCGCCTCACCATCGTCCTTACCACTGAAGATGCCTACCTTCTTTCCCAACGTCCCGTAATACAGGCCGCTCCGGTTGAGGTTGAGATAGTTGGGTATGGTGAAGATGGAAACATAGTAGCCAAGATAGCGGACAAATTTGTCCTCGTCGCCGAACGCCACCGATCGAACCTTCGAATGCAATCCGTCCGCACCTACCACCAGGTCAAACCTGCGCCGCCCTCCCCGAAGGAAGGTCACATCCACCCCATCGCCGATCTCCTCTATGCCCTCGATGCTGTCGTCGAAGATGTATTCCGTTGTACTGCGCGTAGCCTCATGGAACACGCGCGCAAGATCACCGCGCAGAATCTCCAACTCACCGCTGGTAAAGCCGTCGGGCATACTCGCCACCTTCTTGTGGTTGCGGTCCACGATGGTGATCGCGCCGATGCGGGTTTGCATCCGCTGCACCTCGGCCAGCAGGTTCATGCGCTCCAGCACACGCAATGAAGCTCCTCGAAAATCCACCGCGTAGCCGCCAGGCCGCAAAGCCGGAGCCCGCTCTACGATGGTGGTTCGGAAGCCGTAGCGGTTCAGCCAGTATGCCAACGCGGGGCCCGCTACGCTCGCACCTGAGATCAGGACATTTCGGTTGTTCATGCGGAGTTTCCCTCAAATAGAAATAGTACAACCGTATGAGACAAATGTCTCATACGGTTGTGTGGAAAAAAAGCAGTGGCCAACCTAAACTGGTCCGCATGGGCAATCGTGACGCTCTGCTACTGGCAGCCAAGAGCTGCTTATTGGAAAAAGGCTACTTACGGACCACCGCACGTGACATAGCGTCTTCTGCCGGAGTCAGCCTCGCCGCCATCGGTTATCACTTCTCTTCGAAAGAAGCGCTCCTCACCGAAGCCTTGTTGCTGGCCTTTGACGATTGGGACCGGGAGTTTCGCCAGACTCTCGAAGCCAATGTCAATCCTAAAGCCACGCCGGCGGAACGTTTCGAGTCCACCTGGGCAAAGCTGATGGAAACGTTTGCCACTCATCGATCATTGTGGGTGGCCAACTTCGAGCTGTTTTCGCAACTTGAGCACCGCCCTGAGATCCGCAGAAACCTCGTCAACAATCTCCATCTCGCCCGGACGGGTTTGGCGGCGCTCTTTCTCGGTGAGAAAGAGTCTGCGATCAGCCGCCACACAGCGGAAACTATCGGCACGTTTTATCATGTACTCCTCTCCGGCCTTATCACCCAATGGCTCATCGATCCCGGGAGCGCTCTCTCGGCCCGAGGCCTGACAGAGGCTCTGCGCAGCACGGCAGCACAACTGGAACCGCCGGAAAAAAGCCCCAAAGCCAGGAACATGAGGAAACCCAGCAGGCTGAAGAAGCGCTGACACAAGCAACCGCTGAGATTAGTACTGACGCTTGCTTCGCGTAATTCACTAGAGTTAACCTATCGACGCAAGCCGTTGTTGGAGGTTGCCGATGCGTTTGCGTACTGCTCTGCCTGGTATCTTCTGTTCTGTTGTTCTGATGTTTGCTGCTGCCCCGAGTGGATTAGCCCAGAATATAACCGGCATCTTCATTACTCCGGTACCCGACGCGCCATTCACCGGCGTCATCAAGGTTGACCGCACGATCGTCCAGCCCGATGGAAAGGTTCAGAGTCTGATGACCATTCGGGACACAGGCCGGGATAGCCGGGGCAGAATCTACAATGTCT
Source organism: uncultured Acidobacteriaceae bacterium (assembly GCA_963745725.1). Classification (GTDB taxonomy): domain Bacteria; phylum Acidobacteriota; class Terriglobia; order Terriglobales; family Acidobacteriaceae; genus PALSA-350. Next base: position 149,814 of record CAVUYJ010000007.1, on the reverse strand, counting down.
TGCGTGCGCTTGTGCCGCCAGACTTTCCCGGTACGCCCCCGACCATACGCGTTCATTTCTATGACCCGCAAACCAGGAACTACACCTACCTGTACCCCAGCCACCACACCTACGTGACGGGCACGGTAAATCATCCCCCCGCCGCTGCGCCGGCAGATCTAATTGCGTCACCGGCGGGTAATAGCACTCCCCTCAACCAATTCACCAAACAAGAGGATCTCGGTACGCACTCCATTGAGGGGATAACTGCACATGGCGTTCGCGAGACACAGACCATCCCTGCAGCGAGTAGCGGCACGGGAAGCGAAGTCGTGCTTACGGACGAGTATTGGTACTCTGATGATCTCCGCATGAATGTAATGATCAAACATAATGACCCGCGCAAGGGGAGTGTGACTATGACGCTTACACAAGCGACCCGCACCGACCCGGATCCTTCTCTTTTTCAGATTCCAGAGGGATATAAGCCGGCGGACGGCGCCATCGCGGGAGTCCAGTAATCCGGCTGACGATTCCGGAAATGATCCTGGTCTCCTCTACGGCATCTGGGGAGAGCTTGTCCGCAGCATTTTTGCCGCCCATTCCGCACCGGGTAGTCCGCAGTTGGAAAGAGCCTTCAGTTCGTTCTCGAGGTTGTACTCGACTCTGCGAATCTGCGGGGTAATTCCATCGAGCAGCAAATAAGAGGCGCGGGGATCACCGTCATAAGGCAGGCCAACACTTCCCGTGTTGATCAGCAGTTTAGGATGCCCAGTGAGGTGACGAATGGCGGGGCGATGGGTATGCCCATAGGCAACAATCGGCTGGCCGAGCGAGCCATAAATGGTTTCCAGTTCCGCATTCGTGGCTTCTGCTGCAGGCGCTCGCCAGCAACTTCCGGGTTCAGCATGGACGAGTGCGAAGCCCGGTACCGTGGATGCCAGAGGCAGTTCGCTTAGCCACGCCAGTCTCTGGTCTCCAAGGTTGCTGCGGGTACTCGAGGCGATAAGGCGCATTAAGGACCACATCGTGGACGGAGCCGAAGATTGGCTCGCGAAATCCTCCAGCGAGCTTGGCCGAACGAGCATTTCATCCGTGTTGCCCATAACCCCACGCCAACCTAGATCGCGAATCCGGTCCAGGACCTCGATGGGACTCGATCCTATATCGGCGAGGTCGCCTCCGTGAAGCACGAGGTCAGGAGACATTTGGCGAATATCCTCTACGACTGCCTCGAACGCGGTTAGATTTCCATGAATGTCTGTGATGACGGCAATGCGCAAATTTGCTACTCCCTCCACACAATATTGCACACGGCTTCAGGGACTAGTGAGGAGTAGGCGTGGAGTTGTCATATGTTTGCAGCCCGCAAAGCTGCTGGAAAGCCGCATCGAGTGGTTCGTCCAAATCACTGGGGCCGGACTCGGTCGGTCGCGTTGACTCCAATTATGTATATGCAATATTGTATATACAGATGCCGCAGGGGCTAAAGAGTCTGCGTGAGAACTAAAAGAGAACGATCTGTTTGGCCCGTTGAGGGGAATGTTCTGCCTAAGGTGCAGGATAAAAGCGTACCTCAGCGGCTAAAGCCGTCTCCTGATCAAGACATTTTCGGCACGGCTGAAGCCGTGCCCTTCATGGGGAGACGCTTTTCCATTCAGTTTTTTAGCGATTGCCCGAACCAGCAGTTTGTACAGAATGCGCCATAGCGGGGGCTAAAGCCCAATTCTTTTTCAGCCTTTGCGGCCCGACTAAAGTCGGGCCCTGATACAAAGCATGAGAGCTGTGACGCCATAGAAGGCCGCGCATTTTCGCAGCTTTGGTTTTACTCCTGAATCAGCTATTACAGGCCACTGGTCGCATACAGATCATCTCAGCACGTAAGGTTACTCGGCGGGAGCAAATCGAATATGAAGAAGCAAAAGAAATCTAAAACGGTAGTCCACGACTTAAAGCCGGACCGGCCGATGAGCGCACGCCAGAAGCGTGAGATTCAGGGACTCGCCAACATGCCGGACGGCAAAATCGACACTTCGGAGATACCCGAACTCCCTCCGGGAGCCTGGAAGAACGCGGTGCGCGGGAAGTGGTACCGCCCTGTGAAACAGGCTGTATCTATCCGGTTGGATGCGGATGTTTTGGCTTGGCTCAAGGCGAAGGGCGATGGCTATCAGACGAGAGTGAATGTCCTACTCCGAGAAAGAATGCTGGAGGAAATCAGCAAGTAGCACTTTGATTTCCGCGATGCTGAAAGAGGACAAACCGAATGCGGATTTCCCTGGATATGCTCGTACGTACAGTTTGCCGCCGGGGTGCTGAATCCAAACCATTTAGAAGCAGAGGATCCACTCTGCAACCCTCAGAGGGTTACTACCTACCAAGGTAGTATGGCCGGCTCCCTACGGGCATGGCATCCTTTGCTTACGATGCGAGTCAACATCAAAGCCCGTATCCCGATGCATCTGTATCAGGAGTTCCACACTCTGCCTCTTGTGCTGACGATTGAAACCGCACATGGCTTGGCCGCTCGTTGTGAACATCGCACCACTGCCGCTCAATTGATGTGGACTCTGGACCAGAAGACGGATATCAACGCGGGCCTACTCGACCGCTTCCGTCAAAAACTAAGGCTCATCGAAGAAGCCAACTTAACCGATGTTGAGGTCAGCGACGAAGTGCTCGATATGTTTGGCTTCTTTCTCTAGACTCACCACTTCGCAGAGCCCCCCAGTTCCTCATTCAAAATCCTCGCCAGGCGTAAGCCGGCGAGGGCGAGTTGCCGGTCAACCACCGGCCGCTCGCGCAGGTAGTAGGCCTCGTCGATCTCAGTTTGCGGATGCACCCAAGCCTGCTTGGCCAGTTGCAGTGAGTCGTTTGCCCACGCCACTGGGTCAGTCGATCCCGGCTGCAGATGATCGGCGGCAATCATGTGCTCCAGGTCGCGCGCATAACGGTGTTCGCGCAAGCCAGTGTGCCGGATAAGTTCGGTATCCCAGACGCTATGCAGGTTACAAGCATAGTCGCCACACAGAGTCGAGCCAAAGACGGTAACGGGAATGTCGTTGCCTCCGCGCGCGTCTGCCATGGCGTGGAACGGCTGGCTAAGATCGCCGACAAAATGGACCAGAAACTTGAGCGCCTCGCTCCGAGCCGCGAACGGCTGCTCCGGATCACCGAGGATCCGGGCAAACCGATTGATCTGCGCCACCGCGCAGTTGTCATCCGGGCAGTCTTTCGGTTCGTACCCGGGTGAATCCGGAGAGATGTCGACGTAATGCCAGGGTCCGGTTTCCGGGCGCGCGCTGCGGATGTCGTCCGCCCAGGTGGAGATGGATGCCAAATCGTTATCGCCGAGAAATTGCCGCAGTTGCTGTACTGTCGTCTCGTTCAGGTGCTCCCAGGCGATATCGGCAATGACCCGGTGACCCTCGTTTCCCCACGCCAATGCCTGGGGATGGGGGAGGATGAGTATGAAAGTGGCTAGTGCCGAAAGGCAACGTCGGAGGAAGCGGAAACGCATAGCTTTGATGATAGCGTGGCGGTTTTCGTTCGCGAGGCGTGTTCAGCTGTGCCGCACCGCTATTTCCAGCTTTGAGGGTGTGTGGGAAACCAAAAGAGGAATTCGCAGATCTCTCCAACGCTACGCTCCGGTTGAAAAACATTTCCAGGAAGAGGCGTCAACACAGAGATCTCTCCGCTGCGCTACCCCGGATTTCCTGTTGGTATTGGTGGCGTTGGCAAAGTTCATGCGGCCTTCCTTACTGAAGGCCGCACACGCGGTCGTTTCCGGTGCTGCGTGGCAGGAAATCCGGGTACGCTCCGGTCGAGATGACAATTCTATTTGAGAATGAAACTCCGCGTTTCCACGAGAAATACGAAGTTCTGGTTGCAACAGAATTGTGGATCTCGACCGGAGCGTTGGAGAGATCTGCGGTTTTCCCTTTTGGTCCTCACGCTTCACCCTTGAACCCGTGGTCGAGTTCAAGGGGTTTTCCGTTACAGGAACAAGGGTGCAAGCACCAGCGTCACCGTAGCCAGCAACTTGATCAGCACGTGCAGGGAAGGGCCGGCCGTGTCCTTAAATGGATCGCCGACGGTGTCGCCGACGACCGCCGCCTTGTGTGCTTCTGATCGCTTACCGCCGTGAGCGCCAGTTTCAATGTATTTCTTGGCGTTATCCCATGCGCCGCCGCTGTTGTTCATCAGCATGGCCATCAGGATGCCCACAATCGTCCCCACCATCAGCAGGGCAGCGACTGCTTCCGCACCAGCAAGGTCGATGGAGCGGCCGTTCAGGATGGGCGTGTACTCTCCGGGAATATGAATATGGAAGCTGCCACTCAAATTCTTGAAGACCAGTCCCACTACTAAAGGAGTAAGTACAGCAAGCGCGCCGGGTAGAACCATTTGCTTGAGCGCCGCGCCGGTAACAATGCGCACGCAGCGGCCATAATCCGGCTTTGACGTGCCTGCCATGATGCCGGGGTTCTCGCGGAACTGCGCCCGCACATCTTCAATGATGTATTGCGCGGTGCGGCCCACAGCCTTGATCGCGAAGGAAGAGAAAAGAAAAATCAACATCGCGCCCAGGAGCGCGCCGACAAAAACCGGCACGCTGGCCAGGTTGATGTTGGTAAAACTCCAGTTGGCGTCGAGCACCTGGTGGGCATCGGCGAAGCGTTGCGCCACGATCCCGTGGACGGTTTCCAGGTACGCAGAAAAAAGCAGAAACGCAGCCAAGGCCGCGGACCCTATGGCATAACCTTTGGTAAGCGCCTTGGTGGTGTTGCCGGCAGCATCCAGCTTGTCGGTCTTTTCCCGCACCGAGTCCGGCTGATTCGACATTTCAATGATGCCGCCTGCATTGTCGGTGATCGGGCCAAAGGTGTCCATGGCGAGGATATAAGCGGCGGAAGACAACATTCCCATGGTCGCAATGGCTGTGCCGTAAATACCCTTGGCGTAGTCGGAGATGTTCGTGTCCGCCAGCCCGCGCACGCCGAAATAGTAACTGAGCAGCAACGCGGCGCTGATCACTACCACCGGCATGGCAGGCGTCTCCATCCCCACAGCGAGGCCGCTGATGATGTTGGTAGCCGGACCGGTGAGCGAGGCATTGGCGATCGATTGCACCGGCCGGTAACGGGTCTCAGTGTAGTACTCCGTAATCCGGACAAAAAGAAACGAGGTCACGATGCCCACCACGCCGCAGCCCAGCAGCCACCAACGGCCCTGCAGCATGTAGTACACCGCTCCGGCAAAGCCGGCCAGAGCCAGCAGCGTGGTGACGTAGTAGCCGCGGTTCAGCGCATCCATCGGGTCCTGATCTTCCCGGCTGTGTACCACCAGCACACCGATGAAGCTGGCCACCAGGTTGATGGCGTGAACGATCAGAGGAAACAGGATCCCCTTGATGCCGAAGACTGGGTAGAGAGCCGTCCCCAGGATCATGGCGCCGACGTTTTCGGCAGCGGTCGACTCGAAAATGTCGGCACCGCGGCCGGCGCAATCGCCCACGTTGTCGCCCACCAGGTCAGCAATCACGGCAGGGTTGCGCGGATCGTCTTCGGGAATCCCTGCTTCGACCTTGCCTACGAGGTCGGCCCCTACGTCAGCCGCTTTGGTATAGATACCGCCGCCGAGCTGGGCGAACAGCGCAACCAGCGATGCGCCGAAGCCAAAGCCCACCAGTTGATAGGGAACGTGCTGCGGATCCTGCAATCCGCCAAAAAGGAAGAAGAGGGCGCCTACACCGAGCAAGGAAAGGCTGATCACCACCATGCCGGTGACCGCTCCCCCATGTAAGGCGATCTTCAAGGCCTGGCCCAGGCTGGAACGGGCAGCGCTTGCGGCGCGGATATTGGTGCGGATCGAGACGAACATCCCAGTGAAGCCGGCAAAACCGGAGCAGATGGCGCCGATCAGGAAGCTGATGACGACTTTTCCCGCCAACGGCGCGGTAAAGTCGGAAAACTTGTAGCCCACAAATAAGGCCACGGCCAGCACCACAGCCAACGCGCCGATGGTGGTGTACTGGCGCGACATGAACGCCTCAGCCCCTTCGCGAATGGCGTTCGAAATCATCCGCATTTCGGGCGTCCCCGTGTCGTAAGCCAGTACCGAACGGGCCAGAAACAAGGCAAAAACCAGCCCAAGCAGACCGGCGATCAGAGCAATCCAGAGAAACGTGCTGCCACTGGTGTCGATGGCAGCGGTCGAGCCCTGCCAGAAGACAGTGGCCGCTAGTGAGAAGAAAACCATTCAAACGCCTCCAGAAATTACCGGGGATACCGAGGGGCCGCCGCAGCTGCTCCGCCCAACGTGAGGGCAAACACCTCAAAACGGTTGATTAAAGCACGCTGGGAAAAAGAAGGTCAACGCCGCTCCGTCATCATACCGGGAGGAAACGTCGCCACGACCACCATAGGATGCAATTGGTTACAGAACGTTAACCATCATGGGCAGGAGGGGGAACAAACCATTACAATCTGGGGTTGTACTTGATACGAGGTGGGCATGGCAAAGACAGCCATTACTGAGCAAGCCACTGCTGCGGCTTACGCTGGTTTGGAGCCGGAGCAGCTGATCCGCATGTATCGGTTGATGTACCTGTCCCGCCGTACCGACGATCGTGAAATTCTTCTTAAAAGGCAGCAGAAGATTTTCTTCCAGATTTCGGGAGCCGGCCATGAAGCACTGTTGGTAGCCGCCGGAATGGCTCTGAAGCCGGGCTACGACTGGTTCTATCCCTATTATCGAGACCGTGCCCTCAGCCTGACTCTGGGGCACACCGTGGAAGAGCAGCTGCTGCAAGCGGTAGGCGCAGCCGCAGACCCCTCCAGCGGCGGACGCCAGATGCCGTCCCACTGGAGCAATCCGCGGCTGAACATCGTCAGCTCGTCTTCGTCGGTCACCACGCAATGTCTCCAGGCTGTGGGGTGTGCCGAGGCGGGCAGGTATCTGGCTAGTCATCCGGCGGCCGCCGGGCAGCGCCAGGGGGACTACAGCGCGTTCAAGGCGACCCATTTTCATGGGGATGAGGTGGTGTACGTCTCGCTGGGCGAGGGCGCGACCAGCGAAGGCGAGTTCTGGGAGGCGATGAGTTCGGCCTCCACCCTGCGTTTACCAGTCTTGTTCGTGGTCGAAGACAATGGTTACGCCATCTCGGTTCCGGTCGATGTGAACACGCCGGGAGGGAATATCTCGCGGCTGGTAGCGAATTTCCCCAACTTCTATTTCGCCGAGGTGGATGGCACCGATCCCGTAGAAAGCTATGCTGCGTTTACCCAGGCAGTGAAGCATTGCCGTTCCGGTGCTGGGCCGGCGTTTGTGCACGGGCATGTCATCCGCCGCTATGCCCATTCCTTTTCCGACGACGAGCCGCTTTATCGCTCGGACGCGGAGCGCAAGCGGGATGCTGCTCTCGACCCTCTGCCCAAGATGCAGATGCGTTTGCTGCGGGATGGAATTCTCGATCCAGCGGCCATCAATCGCCTGGAAGAAGAGGTGGATGAGGAGGTGCGAACCGCTGCCGACCGAGTGCTGCGCGCACCGTTGCCCGAGATCAGCTCGATCCAGCGGCATGTGTATTCCGAAGACCTTGACCCGACCAGCGAAGCCTTCTCCAAGCCGGCTGTGCAGACGCCGGATGCGCAGGAGCGCACGATGGCCGACCTGATCAATGCCTGCCTGAAGGACGAGTTGCAGCGTGATCCCCGCATGGTGATCTTTGGCCAGGACGTAGCCGATACCAGCCACGATCAGGAACTCCGGGACGGCCTGGTAAAGGGCAAGGGCGGCGTCTTCAAGCTCACCGCCGGGCTGCAGCGAGAGTTCGGTCCCGACCGGGTTTACAACGCGCGCCTGGCCGAGGCGGATATCGTTGGCCGTGCCCTCGGCATGGCCACCCGCGGACTTAAACCCGTGGTTGAGATCCAGTTCTTCGACTACATCTGGCCGGCGATGCATCAACTGCGCAATGAGCTAAGCCTGCTGCGCTGGCGCTCCAACGGCAGCTATTCGGCGGCTGCGGTCATCCGTGTAGCCATTGGGGGATATTTGACGGGTGGGTCGGTCTACCATTCCCAGTGCGGCGAGAGCATCTTTACCCACACCCCGGGGATTCGCGTGGTTTTTCCCTCCAATGCCCTCGACGCCAATGGCTTGTTGCGCACGGCAATCCGCTGCGATGATCCGGTGCTCTTTCTTTGAGCATAAGCGCCTCTACCGGGAAACCTTCGGGCGAGCCGCGTACCCTGGACCCGATTTCGCGATCCCCTTTGGCAAGGCCAACGTCTTGCGGAAGGGAAATGACATCACGATCATTACCTATGGCGCCGTGGTGCCGCGTGCCCTGCGTGCCGCGCAACAGGCGAGCGGTGAACTGGGAGTGGAGGTCGAGCTGATCGACCTGCGTACGCTCAATCCTTACGACTGGGACGCGATTGCGACCTCGGTGCAGAAGACTGGGCGGGTCATCATCGCCCACGAAGACATGTTGAGCTGGGGATACGGAGCAGAGATTGCGGCCCGGATTGCCGACGAGCTTTTCGAATACCTGGATGCTCCGGTCAAGCGCGTAGCCGCCATGGATACATTCGTGGCTTACCAGCCCATCCTCGAAGACGCCATTTTGCCTCAGCCGGAAGACCTGTACCGAGCCATTGCCGAGCTGCGCAAATACTAAGGGTCCCTGGTACCTGAAAGGCACCCTCGTTCGAAAACATTCCCAGGAAGGGGCGTCAACACAGAGATCTCTCCGCTGCGCTGCGCTTCGGTCGAGATGACAAAGGGGAGAGTCGCGCTTCCATGGGAGAGCGGCCTCGGGAGGAAGGCGTTTTCCTCACCTCCGGTGGGCCTGGCCCATGACTCCTTCGGTCGAGATCTGCGGTTTTCCTAGACGATCCTCGTTTTCTCCTTGGGCCAGGATCAACCTTCGTCCGAGCGGTCCTCATTCCACAAGGTTTACGGGCCATCCGAACGTTTCCGGACCGTCGCTTTCGCCCAAATGCCGGGGAAGGAAAAACACTACAAGCCCCATTTCCACAACAACTTTCCCGCCATCCTCGCGTTCGAGTGGATGTGCCCGCGATTGCGGGCCAGGTTGGTAAAGCATGGCGACGCGTCGGGCATTCATGAAGGGTGGGGCGATGGCCCTGGTCGGGACCTCAGTCGTGCCGGCCTTTCTCAGGCAGTCGGTGTTGGCTCAGACCACGACTGCTCAAGCTCAGGGAAAAAAGCTGGTCGTGATTTTCCAGCGCGGGGCGGCCGATGGGCTCAACATCGTGGTGCCGCACGGGGAGCCCAACTACTACAAATTCCGTCCTACGATCGCCATCCAACAGAATCAGCTCATCGACCTGGATGGATTCTTCGGCCTGCACCCGGCGATGCAACCATTCAAACCCCTCTTTGATCAGGGACACTTGGCCATGGTCCAGGCAGCTGGCTCTCCCGACACTACCCGCTCCCACTTCGACGCTCAGGATTTCATGGAAAGCGGGACGCCGGGTGTAAAAGCCACGCCTGACGGGTGGTTGAATCGCGCTTTGCAGGCGGAAGATCTTCGCCGCCCGGCAACGCACACCGCCTTTCGCGCGGTCGCCTTAGGATCACAAGTGCCGCGCACTTTGCAAGGGAAAATATCCGCAGTCGCGGTCAACCGGGTACAGGATTTCGCAGTAGCAGGGAAAAATCCAAACGCAGCACCGATCAGTTCTGCCTTCGAAGCCATGTATGCCGATTCTGTCGACTCCGTGCTCCACGGTACCGGACAGGAAACCTTCGAGGCGGTTAAAATGTTGAAAGCAGCGGACCCGGCACAATACCAGCCCGGGCCGGGAGCGAACTATCCCAACGGGGCATTCGGCAACAACATGAAGCAGATTGCGCAGTTGCTGAAGGCGAACCTGGGCGTGGAAGCCGCGTTCACTGACATCGGCGGCTGGGATACACATCAGAATCAGGGCAGCGTGAACGGGCAGCTGGCGAATTGCCTGCGCGACTTCAGCCAGGGCATTTCCGCTTTCTGGACCGATATGGGCAAGGACGCGGAGAACGTAGTGCTCGTGACCATGTCGGAGTTTGGGCGTACGGCGCAACAGAACGGCACCGGGGGAACCGATCACGGGCACGCGAATGTCATGTTCGTGCTCGGCGGCGCCGTTAAAGGGGGCAAAGTCTACGGCAAGTGGCCAGGTATGGCGACCGAGCAGTTGTATCAGAACCGCGATCTGGCAATCACCACGGATTTCCGCCAGGTCTTGGGGGAAGCAGCTTACAAAACTCTGGGAGCACGCAACATGGATCTGGTTTTCCCCGGGTCGGAATTGAAGACGACCCAATTTCTCAATATGATATCGAGTTGACCGGGCCACATTTGAATGGAAGATCCGCCAGATCCGGCACGTTCGCTGTGTCAGATGGGGAGCCGCGATTCTCGGATTTTTGACCTTGTAGGCCGAATCGAAGTCGGGGGGCTTGCGACGATGCCGAAGGTTTCTGGGAAAGTGGATTCCCTTATCTGACACAGCGAAGGTGTCGAAAAGGGCGGGTGCCCAGGAAAGGCTACCTTTCCTGGGCAGCTGTATGCAGAGGTTTAGCGGCCGGCCATCCTGGTTCGGACGCCCCTGTTTTTTCCCACAAAATCATCCAGCCCCAGCCAGCCACAACCGGTGAACACCAGCATCAGGGCGATGGAGAACAATGCCAACGGGAGTATGAACGAATTGGGCCCCAGCAGGCCACCGTGGAGATGCACCTTGATGATCGCCACCGCCATGTCTATGGCCGTCATGAACGCGGCCACCCGCGTCAATAACCCAACAATCAGAAGCATGCCGCCAAAGAACTCGGTAAAGGCCGCGACGTAGCCCAGCCAGAGCGGCAAGTGCATGCGGACGACCATATGGCTGAAGTTATAGAGCGCATCTTTTGGGATGATCTTTGTGTATCCATGCGACACCATGATCACGCCTAAAACCACCCGCATCACGAAAGCGCCTAAACCCTGAAAGCGATCAAGCCAGCTGAACAATGGAAAGCTCCTATTGGTGTCAGTATCGTAGGCAAGCTTAGCAGGGAACCGTTTAAGCGCCGGGTAGATATTTCCCCAGAAAATCCCGCAGGCTTTTCCGATAATCCTCATCGTTGGCAACGATCGCTCGTTGTTTGGGCTCCGCGGCCGAATCGTAATAGCGCCCAGCTGCTTCAGGCTTGGAGTAGAGCAGCAACTTGGGCATCCGCAGGTGGCCCAGTGTCCCGGTTGGGTCGAAGCGATCATGGAAGAGCAAACGAACTGGCAGCACACGCGTGTTCGCATCGAACCGCAACGAGTCAAGCGTGGGCGGCAAGGGATCCTCGAGAATCAGGGCTGGTGTCTGCGGATGGCGATGAGCCGTCTCCGCCGCGATGGCCGCGCCCAGTCCCACACCGTCGAGGACGATGCGCGAAGCGGGCAGGTGGCGCGTGTCCGTAAGATAGCTCCAAGCGGCATCGGCATCCTCGTAGGTCCTTGCTTCCGAGGGATGGACATTCAGGCTTTTTCCGAAGCCGCGATAGTCAAAAGCGAAAATATTGATGCCCAGGGTGTGCAAGGCTTGCAACTGCGGCAACGTGTCGGAGAGCGAGCCCGATCCGTTATGTAACAGAAGCAGAGTGTCGGCCGAGTAGGGCGCATTGTTTTCGGCGGGAATCCACCATCCGTTGAGTTGCAGTACCCCGGTTTCGGTTGCGTCAAATGAGATCTCGTCAAACTTCATGCCGGCCGTGGCCGGAGTGGCTGTGATGGTGCGTGATGGCTTGAACACCAGTTGCCATTGACCCTGCCAGAAGAGCAGGCAAAAAGTGATGTAGACGCAGACCGCTGCGAGACCGACAGTCGCTGCCACGGCGCCAAGCAGCCAGCGCGTGCTGGCCAACGGTTGCTGGGGAGCCAGTGGATTCTTCCACCCTGGTGGAGGTATGTGTTTCTTGAGCTTCGCCATGGCCTAGCCGAAGGCGAGTTCGTCAGCTGACTCGAGCGGGGTTCCGCAGACACGGCAAAGCACAGCGGAGCAATCGCCACAAACCAGGGGATCATGAACAGCCTTGGCACACTTGGGGCACCACAAGTCTGTCGTTGGGGGTACCTGGGGTTGGGTCGGGGGTGTAACGCTGGCCATTCCTATCTGAGGATAGCGTATGCTCGGCTGTATGAGCGACAAAACTCAGCAGAGTCCCACCGTGCCGGTCTACAACAAGGCGCTCCGCAAGTGGACGTTCTATATCTTTCCCGAAGGAGTGGAACAGGAGGCGGGCGACTTTCCAGATGAAGAGACAGCTCGGGTGGCGTCCTGGAAGACCTATCGCACCTGGCAGGCCAACGGCTGCAAATATTAGATAACCCATGAGTGCATTGGTAAAAATCTGCGCTAAGGGCGAACTCCCGCGCCCGGGAGAGGCCAGGGAATTCAGCGCTGGCCCAAGGACACTGTGTATCGCCAACTTCGACGGGGTGATCCGAGCCCTGGATAGCGAATGCCCCCATCGGGGAGGCCCGCTGGCCGAGGGCATGATCGAAGACGGCAAGCTGATATGCCCCTGGCATGCGTGGGCATTCGATCCCGCGACCGGGGCCACCGACGCCTCTCAGGAAAGAGTTGCAGTTTATCCCGTAAGTATTGAAGGCGAAGACGTTCTCGTGAGGATCTAGTCCATCGAGAAGCGCGCGTCGCCTTCCAGCAAAGACGCTTCTACCCGCGGCGGGTCACCCGCCTTCCAAAGTTCCGTTCGGCAACGCACTCGATAACGAAGGGGTCCGCCATCCGCGCTCGCGCTGCGTTCCAGTGGTCTTGGAATGCATACGAACTCCGTTTCGAAGCGGGTGCTCGAGGCGCGCACGACAGAGTAGCCGTGACCTCCCATGTCAACGAAGGAAAGATGGGGTGAGAGCATCGGGTTGGAAGCAGCAACGGCCTTTTTGATATCGCCGGTTTGCGCATATTCGAGACATGAACGTACCCCGTGTCTCAGCATCAGGTTGAGAGTTGGCTGGGGCGAAGTGTCGCCTGCCGCCTGACCCAGAAACAACGGCCGCAGGGGATGGGTTTTGGGAAACACGTGTTCGATGGCTTCGATCTCACCCGGAGCCGAGATCGATCCGGTAACGAACGCAATCCCCACCGGCTCAAATGGCTTCGGTGGCAGGGCCTTCGCAGCGAGTCCTGCCCAAAAGCTGTGGCGATCGCCGGCGACGGTGGCAAATCCGGTAATCCCGTGCTCGCGGACGAAGTCGTAGATCTCGCCTCGTTCGACGTAGGCGCTGCTGTGATCCCCGCCGCCGAACCCCGCATACGCCGCTCCCGGCCAGGGCTTGGTCAAACCCGCAGGTAGGTTCTGCGGGTCGGCTCTCATGTCGAGTGTGGCCGTGGTGTTGCCCCAGATCTTCCATGTAGCACTTGAGGTTTTCAACCGCTGTAAGAACCACTGCTTCTGCTCGAAGCCCAATATTTCCTGGGGCGGCGCTTCTCTTTGGAAGTTGGCAATTTCAGTGTTTCCATAGTGAATGGCCGGAGGCGGATGGCCACCGTCATAGGCTCGGCCTGCGTCGAGGATCTCCATCGCTTCTTCGGGAACGAATTCGGGGAAGTCCGGAGTGGTAAAGGCATCAGCCTCTGCGCGTCCCAGCGGATCTTCCGATCGGTAGCTGCGCTGGTCGGTGACAATCAACTCCACGTTGTGGCCCCAGCGGAGCGCCCGGTACCCCTTGAGGCTGTTAATCGCGAGCAGGTTATTGCGTTCTTTCCCCAGCCCGTGCTCGTCGAAGCTTGTTACGGGTGCATCGACCACCTGCGGCGGATGAAAGCTGTCGAGCGAGTCACTGCCAGGCCTTGCCATACGAGCGGGTTGAAACTCGAAGAAAGCCTGGTTTGCCGCTACCTTGCGCGTCTGCGCGGGCCTCGTCACCCCTTCGAACTTCTGCAGCGACTGCCAGCCCAGCCAGCTGAACTCGTGATTGTCCCACATGTTGACGAACGGCCAGCGAGCCCGCGCGTCCTGCAGGTCCGGATCGCGCAGGTACGCACGATAAACGGCCCGGTAGTCATCGACCGTCGTGGGGATATGGAAATCGCGAATCTTTTCCCCTGTTTGGTAGCGAACGATGTCGCGAATGCGGCGATCGTACATGCCTTGCGGGCGGTCCTCGGGGTACCAGACGATCTCATAGATGAAATCGCCCAGATGGAGCACGAACTGCAGTTGTTCTTCCCTGGGTGCCCGCTCATCTTCAAAGATCATGCGCCGGTAAGCATTCTGTGCGCCTTGGTTCGCATTCTGACAGGAGACAAAGACGAAGCGCACGGTTCTGGCGTCCTGTACGTCTGGAGCTGTCATGGTGCGCCCGATGCGGCTGCCGTGTCCCTCCGGATCGGTAAACCGGTACCAGTAAACGGTGGAAGGATGCAGGCCGCCGACGAGCACTCGGCAAGTCCAGTCGGAAGCTGCGGAGACAGGTGCGTTCGCCGTCGCAACGACCTTGGTGAATGCCGGATCTTCAGCCACCTCTGCGGTGACTTGTTGTGTTCCGGGCGTGTGGCGCGTCCAGAGCAGGACGCTGGAGGAATCGGGATCGCCAGAGGCAACGCCCTCGGGGAAGAATTCTCGTTCCTCTACCCAGTGAACCTTGGTTGTCTTTGGACTCGCGAAGCGCCAAGCCGCAGTGGCGCCGATCGCAACCGCACTTTCAATGAAGGAGCGGCGCGTGATTTTCGCCATCACCTACCTCCTCAAGAGCCCGGGCTTCAGCCGTGAGAACCAAAAGAAACCGCAGATCTCTACACTCCGGTCCTAATGACACAGCGGGGGCGGACGATCGGTCTAGTGCCGCGCCTTCGGCGCTCGGATCCTCTTCAGATTTCCCAGCCCTTCCGGGCTGGGCTGACGTTTGGCGGTCGGCCCTCCGGGCCTTGCATCTACGGCGATCTTTGCCGTGTCATTTCTCCCTCAACTTGCCGCAGGCAAGTCAGCTGCTCGAAATGACAAATTTGTTTGGCATAGTATTCCGGGTCTCCAGGAGAGGTCCGCGGAACTGCAGATCCCTCGCGTTGCCTCGGGATGACAAAGGAAAGGGCAACGGTTCCGTAAAGAGTAGTTGCCAAACCGAGGCGTTTTTCAAATCTACGCCCCACCAGCTTTGGCGATGGTAGCGAAGGAATTGGGGTCAAGGCTGGCGCCGCCCACCAGCGCACCGTCGATTTCCGGTTGGCTGAGCAGCGCCTCCGCATTCTCCGGCTTCACACTGCCACCGTACAAAATGCGTGTGGCCTCTGCAATCTTTTTCCCGACCTGCTGAGAAATCTCGCTGCGGATGATGAAGTGAGCTTCCGCAGCCATCGCCGGCGATGCAGTCTTGCCGGTACCAATCGCCCAGATCGGCTCATAGGCCACAACCACGGAAGCCAACTTCGCGGGATCGATCTGATGGATGGCGCGGCTGATTTGGCGACAAAGTACCTCGCGGGTCTTGCCATCTTCGCGTTCATGCTCGTGCTCGCCGATGCAAACAATCGGAATCAAGTTGTACTTGAGAGCCGCCACCAGCTTTTTATTGACGGACTCGTCTGTCTCGCAAAAGAATTGGCGGCGTTCCGAGTGTCCCAGGATTACGTGCGTCACCCCGAGAGCGAGAAGCATGGGAGCAGAAATCTCTCCCGTAAACGCCCCCGCATCGTCGTAGTGCATGTTCTGGGCGCCCACGGCAACGTGGGAACCTTTTACCCCTTCGACGACCGGCGCCAGATCGATGGCCGGCGGGCAGATAACAATTTCGTTCTGGGTTAGACCTTTCGCTAAAGGAAGAAAGGTGTGAAGGAAGCTCTGTGCCTCCGTGGGCGTTTTGTACATTTTCCAATTGGCGGCAATCAGGAGCTTACGCATGCGTCAGGGTTCTCAATGGTTATCGCGTTCCTTTTGTTCCTTGACCAAATTGTAGAGCACGGAAAGAGTTTGTTTCCGATCCACCCGGCCGGCCAGGCGCACCACCGTCCAGCAGCCGAGAAATCCGAAAACCAGGTAGCCCAGGTAGGCGAGGGTCAACAGGAAAGACATCGGCTTGCCCGCCAGCCAGTCGCCCAGCATGCTGGCTGCATTGAGGGTGGAAATAAAGCCCATCAGACCGCCCAGGGGAAAAGCGATCAGCCCCAGGCTGACGCGATAGCGGTAGCCGCGAAGGAACTGCGTGAATGTCGCCAACAGCCACGCACCCAACGCCAACACCATTCCTGCGATGAGGATCAGCATCGGCAGTTCGAGGTTGACGACAGCCATGACCTATGAGTGGGGAGCTGCGGAGAGTGCCTCGACCCCGGGAAGCCGTTTGCCCTCGAGAAACTCGAGTGAGGCACCGCCGCCAGTGGAGATGTGCTTGATCTTGTCAGCCACTCCAGCTTGCTTCACAGCAGAGACGGAATCGCCCCCGCCAACGATGGTGATGGCCGCGGCATTCTCCGCCAGTGCTTCCGCGACCCCGGTGGTGCCGCGGGCGAAAGCGGGCATCTCGAACACCCCCATCGGTCCGTTCCATACGATGGTGCGAGCTTTGGCAATTTCGGTTGTAAACAGCTCCACCGTAGCCGGGCCTATGTCGAGCGCCATCCATCCGGCAGGGAAGGGCCCGTCCCCTTCGAAGATCTGGGTGGCAGCGTCGGCCGCAAATTTGTCAGCCAGCACGTGATCAGTGGGCAAGAGAAAACGCACGCCTTTTTTTCCTGCTTCCTTGAGCGCTTCCCGCGCTACATCCAGCTTGTCGGCCTCGACCAGCGACTTGCCTACATCCTGTCCCTTGGCTTTGAGGAAGGTGTAAGCCATGCCGCCCCCGATGAGCAATGCATCGACCTTGCTCAACAGGTGGTGAATGACCTCGATCTTGTCCGAGACTTTCGCGCCGCCGAGGATCGCCACGAATGGCTTCTCCGGCGCTTCCAGCGCCTTGCCCAGGTAGTTCAACTCCTTTTCGAGCAGCAGCCCGGCCGCGGACTGAGACACGAAATGGGTGATGCCCTCGGTCGAAGCATGCGCCCGGTGAGCGCTGCCAAAGGCGTCATTCACATAGACGTTGCAAAGGCTGGCGAGTTGACGCGCGAATTGCGGGTCGTTGGCTTCTTCTCCGGCATGGAACCGAAGGTTCTCCAGCAGCAGAACCTGTCTGGATTCCAGCTGCCGCGCCAGCTCGGTGGCCACGTCGCCCACGCAGTCAGGCGAAAAGGCAACATTGACCGATTCACCCAACGCGTGATCGAGAAGGGTGCGCAGCCGGTCAACGACCGGCCGCAGGCTGTATTTGGGATTGGGCTTGCCCTTGGGGCGCCCGAGGTGCGAAGCCACAATCACTTTGGCGTGGTGCCGCAGCGCGTACTCCAGCGTAGGCAGGGTCTCTTTGATTCGCGTGTCGTCGAGAATCTGCAGACCGCTATCCGAAAGCGGCACATTGAAGTCAACACGCACAAAGACGTACTTGTTGTTCAACTCCAGGTTGCGGATGGATAGTTTTGCCATGGCAGTTCCTCAGCCGTCCCTGGGGCCCGTTCTAGAGCCCCGCTTTTTCGAGAAACACCACCAGGTCCTTCACCCGGTTGGAGTAGCCCCATTCGTTGTCGTACCAGCTGATGACCTTCGCCATGTTGCTTCCCACGGTCTTGGTCAGCGGGCTGTCGACGATCGAGGAAAGGGGATTGCCCTTGAAATCGCTCGACACCAGCTCATTGGTTTCATAGCCCATGATGCCTTTCATCGGCCCCTCGGACGCGGCCTTCAAAGCCTCGTTGACCGATTCCTTGGTCAACGGCTTTTCCGAAGAGAACGTGAGATCGACGACCGAGACGTTCGGTGTGGGAACACGGATCGCGAAGCCGTCCAGCTTGCCCTTGAGTTCGGGCACCACCAGGTGCAGAGCCTTGGCCGCGCCCGTCGAGGTGGGGATCATGGAAAGGGCAGCCGCTCGTCCGCGGCGCAAATCCTTGTGCGGGAAGTCGAGGATCACCTGGTCGTTGGTGTAGCTGTGGATCGTGGTCATGATGCCGGAAGTGATGCCAAAGGTGTCGTTGAGCACCTTGGCCAAAGGCGCCAGGCAATTGGTGGTGCAGGATGCATTCGAGATGACGTGGTGTGCCTTGGGGTCATACTTATTCTCGTTCACGCCCAGCACGATGGTCAGGTCCTCGTTGGTGGCGGGCGCGGAGATGATGACCTTCTTGACCGTACCCTGCAGGTGCGCTTTCGCCTTGGTGGCATCGGTGAAGTGACCGGTCGACTCGATGACCACCTGGGCGCCGACGGAAGACCAGTCCAGCTTGGCGGGATCGCGTTCGGCGTAGACCTTGAGCTTCTTGCCATCGACGGAGATGAAATCATCGCCCGCGGTGATGGTGTGGTGCAGGTTTCCCAGAATGGAATCGTATTTGAGCAGGTGTGCCAGGGTTGCTGGACTGGTCAAGTCATTGACCGCGACAAATTCAATCTCAGGATTGCCGAGCGCGGCCCGGAACACGTTGCGGCCTATACGGCCAAAGCCATTGATGCCAACCTTTACAGCCATATACTTTGGGATCTCCTTGAAGGTGGGTAACGTTTCGTGTGCGTGGGTGTAGACAAAATTCAGCGAGCCATTTGGGCGTGAGCGCGAAACTTGAGTGTACCAAAGAGCGGTTCCGGGAAACGGGCCGGGACATTTGCTGCGGTGACGCGACTTGTGTTACATCCTCATCATGCGCCTATGGATGCGCGCCCGAATGAGACGACGTGGTAAGCGCGGAGCGAATGACTCGGAATCAACAGGAAAAATCGGACAGGAGATTCCAGCCAACCAGCCGACTCCTTTGCAGCCCATGTACCCGGAAGATAAACGCCGGAAGGCAGAACCCGATGGAGCAGTGGACCAGGATACGAAGCCGGCCAGGGCGCCCGAGCCTTCGGTGGTCAGCCCTCCCGTCAGCAGCCCTGCGGCAATGAAAGAGGAGGAAGCCATGCCTCCTGAGGACACACCGGTGCCGGAGGTTCCGGTGGCGAGTGCGACGCCGGCGGCGGGAAAGCTGGTGGTAGAAACCCAGCCGGAATCGCCATCCGTGCCGCCTCCAGAGCTGGCGTCGGCCAGCCCGAAGGATCTCAAAGGCTACGTGGTACTAGCCATCGGCTTGCCCGGCTCAGGAAAGACCACCTGGTTCAAGCGCCGCGGGGTCACCCCGCTGTCCAGCGATATGCTGCGCAGCATCCTGTTTGACGACATTACCGAACAGCGCTACCAGGGGCTTGTATTTTCCACGCTCCGCTCGTTGCTGCGAGCCCGGCTGATCGCGAAAATGCCCTGGAACTACGTCGACGCAACCAATCTCTCCGCCCACGAACGCCGGCAATGGATCAAGATGGCCAAGAGCTTCGGCTATGAGGCCCAGGCTGTCTTCTTCGACGTTCCGCTGGAAGTATGCATGGAGCGGAACAGCCGCCGCGAGCGCACGGTGAGCGATGACATCATGCGCAAGATGGCAGAGCGCCTGCGTCCGCCCAGCTTCAAGGAAGGTTTCAGCAAGATCACCATGGTGCGGGTCAAGGGGGCTCCGCCGCTCAAAATGGACGGCGTAGTCGTGGAGCCGCCGCCCAGCTCCTGAAGGTCAGCCTCTTTGAAGGGTAGGGCCTTTAGAGGGTGTGTGAGAACTCTATTCCCAAACTGCTCACTCCTTTGGCATCCCGAGCGAAGCCGAGGGATCTGCAGTTCTCTTCCTTAGCCTCTGGGGTTAATGAGAGTGAAACTGCAGATCCCTCGGCTCCCCCGGATTTCCTGTCGAGGGTTGTGGCTTCGGTCAAATACATGTGGTTCTCCTTAGGGAGAACCACATACGTGGTCGCTGGCGAAGTCCGTGAAGTAGGAAATCCGGGTACGCTCGGGATGACAAAAAGGAGAGGGTTATTGAAGGGGAAAGGACCGTTGCCAAGGGAGAGGGCAGTAGTTGGAGCGGCGGGGACGCCTTTTCCATTGACAACCCCGCTCCACCAACAGCAACCGGGCTGAAGCCCGTACCCTTCAAAGAAATTTGTCTTTCTGCAGCTTGTTAGGCTGAGGCCAAAAATCATCTGCAAGGAGTGGCCGATTGACCGGAATCGACGAGTCAGCCATTGCCTTCGATCAGGTCGGGCTGGCCACGCCTGATGGCCGCGTCATCCTCGACCACATCGACCTGCAGATCCCGACCGGTTCCACAACCGCGCTGCTGGGCCGTAGCGGCTCGGGAAAAACCACCCTGCTGCGCACCGTCAATCGCCTCATCGAACCCACTACCGGACGTGTGCTGGTAGAAGCCAAGCCCACCACGGATTGGGATCCGATCACCTTGCGCCGTTCGATTGGATATGTCATCCAGGAAACCGGTCTTTTCCCACACTTTGACGCTGAGCGCAACATCGGCACAGTCCTCGAAATCGAGGGACGGCCCAGGCAGGAGATCGCGGAACGCGGCCGCCAACTCTTTGCACAGGTTGGATTGGATTACGCAACCTTTGCCCGCCGTTTGCCCTACCAGATGTCCGGTGGACAACGCCAGCGCGTTGGCCTGGCGCGTGCGCTCGCGGCCGAACCTAAACTGTTGCTGATGGACGAGCCTTTTGGAGCACTGGATCCGTTAACCCGGGCGGAAATGCAGGACATGCTGCGCGAGTTGCTCCGGCGCCTCAACAAAACCGTCCTGCTCGTCACCCACGATTTGGACGAAGCCCTTTACCTCGCCTCACACATCGTGTTGCTGGAAGCGGGCAGGGTAGTGGCCAATCTTCCGGCGGGCGAATTTGTTGGTTCAGAAATTCCTGCGGTGCAGAGCTATGTGCGCGCTGTTCATCGCGGAACCGCACGGGAGAACCCATGCCCAGCTTCTTAGCCCAGCACGGCTCGGAGATTGCCGAGCTCACCCTGGAACATCTGTGGCTGACCGGATCGGCCATGTTTTTAGCCGCCGCCATCGGCGTGCCGACCGGCATATGGCTGACGCGGCATCCGCGCTGGGCCAAGCCGGTGCTGGGAGTGGTGAACATCATCCAGACCATACCCAGCCTGGCTTTGTTCGGCTTCCTGTTGCCGCTGCCATGGATTGGTGACCGCGCGGCGCGCATTGCCATCGCTGCGCTGACCGCGTACGCGCTGCTGCCGATCGTGCGCAATACTTACGCCGGCATTGAAGGGGTGGATCCCACGGTGCTGGAGGTAGCCAAGGCGCTGGGCATGACCGATGGGCAGCGGCTGCGCAAGGTGGAGCTTCCGCTGGCGGCCGGTTTTATCCTGGCCGGGTTACGCACCGCGACGGTGTTGGCCGTGGGTATTGCCACCATCGCTGCGGCTGTTGGCGCCGGAGGGCTGGGTGAGTTCATTTTCCGCGGCGTGGCTTCGGTCGACAACCGGCTGGTCCTGGCCGGAGCCATTCCAGCGGCCCTGCTGGCGATCGCGGCCGACACCGGCCTGGGCTGGATAGAGAACCGGCTGAAGGTGCCTGCCCCGGGACGCACGTGATCATTCGTATTCTCGCCAGCCTTCTGCTCGTGTCGATAGCCGCCTGTGCGCCGCCACGGCCGGACTATCCGGTGATTGGCGCTAAAAACTTCACTGAGCAGGTCGTTCTGGGCGAGTTGCTGGCGCAGCACATCGAGGCCAAGACCGGCATGAAGGTGGAGCGCCGCTTCTATCTGGCCGGGAGCTACATCTGCAATCAGGCATTGATTGCCGGCCGCATCGATTCCTACGTCGAGTACACCGGAACCGCACTGACAGCCATTCTCAAGCAGCCTGTCAACAAGGACCCGCAGCAAGTGTTGGACACAGTGCGGCGCTTGTATCAGCAGCGGTATCAGGTAGCCGTCACGGAGCCGCTGGGATTTGAGAACACCTTCGCCATGGTGATTCGCGGCCAGGATGCCCAGCAGCTTCACCTCACGACGCTGAGTCAAGCCGCGCAATACAGTCCGCAATGGAGGCTGGGAGTCGGCTACGAATTCGAGCAGCGCCCTGACGGCTTACCAGGATTGCAGCAAGCCTACGGCCTGAAGTTCAACGGATCCCCCCGGCTGATGGATTTAGGATTGCTCTACCGTGCGCTGAACGGGCGCCAGGTAGACATCATTGCCGGCAACTCGACCGACGGCCCCATCAAAGCATTTCACCTGGCTGTTCTTCAGGATGACAAGCATTACTTTCCGCCGTACCAGGCGGTGCCGCTGGTGCGGCAGGAAGCGCTCGATCGCTGGCCGAAGCTTCGCGCAGCTTTCGCCGATCTGGCCGGCAAGGTAAGCGCCGAACAAATGCAAACTATGAACGAGGAGGTCGACGGGCAGCATCGCGATCCCGCGCAAGTCGTGAAGGAATTCCGGGAATCCCACGGCCTCTAGCGTGTCGTGTCAGGCATCAGACTCTGTCCATATCACCAATCCTGGGTGCCCCATATCTCGCTCGTTTTTCGCGAGATGTGGGATACCGCAGCAGTCAATTGCGAAGACTCCAACGGCCAAGCAAAATCTAGAGGGTGGGATCCGTGGTATCCCACATCTCGCGAAAAACGAGCGAGATATGGGGCACCCAGGATTGGTGGTAAGGAAGGATTTAGATGACAGAGCCATGGCTGCGAGGCACCTTAACCGAGCTCCCACCGCTGCAGCGGGCAGTACTGCAGTCGCTCCAGATGGCGCAGGAGGATACAGCCAAATGGTGCGGCACCCTCGACGACCGGGAAATACACGCGCGGCCGTTTGGGCTACCCTCGGTAGCATTTCAATTACGCCACATCGCCCGCAGCCTGGATCGCTTTTGCTGCTACGCGGAAGGAGTTTCCCTGAACGAACAACAACTAGCCGCGCTGGCAAGTGAAATGGAAAACAGCGGAACCCGCGACTCCATTTTCACGGAACTGGAAGCCAGTCTCGACAACACCCGCCGGCGTTTAGACCTCATCATCCGCCAGCCGCTCGACATCCCGATAGCGATCGGGCGCAAGCGCTTACCCACCACCATGACAGGTCTGCTGGTGCACGCTGCAGAACACACCCAGCGCCACGTAGGCCAAGCCATTACCACCGCCAAGGTGATCGTGGCGCAGCGAACCTAACTCAGCTCCGGGAAGGCGCGGTCGATAATATGACCCATCTTTTCCTGCTTCACCTGCACGTACCGCTCGAAGCTCTCCAGCGGCTCCACCTCGGCAGAAATCCGCTCGACCACCCTAATCCCTACCGCTTCCAGAGCCTCGACCTTATCCGGATTATTGGTGATCAATCGCACCGAGTTCACGTGCAGTAACTTCAAAATCTCAGCCGGCAACTCAAACTCACGGCAATCCGGTTTGAACCCCAGCCTGAGATTAGCCTCGACCGTATCCAGCCCCTGGTCTTGCAGTTCGTAGGCGCGCAACTTGGCCATCAGGCCAATGCCGCGCCCCTCTTGTTGCTCGTAGAGCAGGATACCCGTTCCGGCCTGCGCAATCGCCCGCATGGCCAGCTCCAACTGCAGCCGGCAATCGCAGCGGAGGGATCCGAAAACGTCCCCCGTAAGGCACTGCGAATGAATGCGCACCACGGGCGGTCCGCTGTGGATATCACCCAATACCAGCGCAATCGCCCCTTCGATCTTTGCCTGCACCGGAGTCGATCCTGGCTTGCAGGGCTCCGGGTCGATCCGCGTACCCTCGAAACCGAGGATACGGAAATGGCCCCAGCGGGTGGGAAAATCCGCATCCGCCACCTTCTTCACACCTTCCAATGGCATAGCTCAATTAGAGCCTCTCTACCAGCCCCGTGTCCAGCCAGCGTAAAGTAAGAGTGTGAATGAGCCCAAGCTCGTCCTCATCACGCTGCTGATCAAACTGGGCGTCATCGCCGCGGTTTCGGCGGTCACTGCCCGCGCTTTAACGTTTCAAAGGCTCTTGTTTGCCGAGCGACGGACCACCGGCCAGACCATCGGTCTGCTGGCCTTTCTCTGCGTCCCCCTCACCCTTGGCGTCTGGATTCGCTTGACTGTTCACAACTTCTATGCGGCCGACGTCGCTTTCGAAACCGTGATCATCCTGGGCATTTTGTTGGGACCCTTTGCCGCACTTTTGGGCGGAGCGGCGCTTTCCCTGCCCGCCATGTTGCATGGCGAATATCTCACCCTGCCCTTCTTTCTAACCGTCGCCGTGATTTCCGGCTTGTACGGGCGGGCCGTCGAGCCGGAAGAAGTCTGGTCATTTTCCCCTTTCGTCGATCTGAGTATCTATCGCTGGGTCCGGCGCAACCTCCGCGAACCGCGCTTCGATCGCCAGGTCCTGCTGCTGATGCTGATTCTCGGGATGCAGATGGTTCGCATGTGGCTGGCGAGGCTCTATCCCGGGCGGTTGTTTAGCCTTGATTCGTCCGGCTTCGCCGTCAAGGTATGCATCTGCTTATGCGCTGCCGTGATGGTGGGCATTCCACTGAAAATCTGGAATGCCAGCCGCATCGAGATCAAGCTGAAGGAGCAGCAGCGGCTGGTGCTGGAAGCGCGGTTCGATGCGCTGCAACGGCAGATCAATCCGCATTTTCTTTTCAACACCCTCAATTCCATCGCTTCGCTGGTCCGCTTCCGGCCGGAGATGGCGCGGGAGATGATCGTGCAGCTAGGCAATATCCTGCGCGCGTTGCTCAAGGACCACGATGCGTACGTGCCGTTCCGTGAAGAACTAACTTTCACTGACGACTACCTGGGCATCGAAGTAGTTCGTTTTGGGGCAGAGAAGCTGCGCGTCGTGAAGGAGATCGAACCCGACACACTGGAATTGCTCGTGCCCTGTATGCTGCTGCAACCCCTGATCGAGAACGGCATCAAGCATGGCCTGGAGCCGCGCCTGCAGGGAGGAACCATCACCCTGCGCAGCCGGATTCTGGGCGCCAAGCTGATTGTCGAGGTGGAAGATGACGGCGTGGGTATGCCCGAAGGCCGGGCGCGGGAAGTGGGCTTCGTCAGCCGGGGAGCGGGCATCGGCATGCGCAATGTGCGCGAACGGCTCGAAGTGCTCTACGGGAACAACGCCCGCTTCGAAGTATTCAGCCGCCCGGGGCGGGGAACTCGCGTGACCCTGGAAATTCCCATGGCGCCCAACGTCCTGGTGCTGGCGGATCAGACTTCGGCGCGCGCCAGTACCCTTTCGTAGTACTGCTCGTAAATTGGAATGATGCGCGAAGCACAGTAGCGGTCCTGCGCCGCTCGCCGGCCGGCGTCCCCCATCGCAGTGAGGCGTGCAGTGTCGCTTAACAGTTCGATAGCGCCGGCGGCCATGGCATCCACGTCCCCGACGGCAAAAAGGCGGCCGGTCACGCCGTCGTCGATTAATTCCGAGACGCCTCCCACCCTGGTGGCGATGGTGGGCACCTTGCAGGCCATGGCCTCGAGCGCAGCCAGCCCGAACGACTCCAGTTCGCTGGGCATGATCATCAGGTCGGCCACCGGCAAGAGCTCGTGCACTCGCTCCTGTTTGCCCAGAAATTGCACCCGGTTCTGGAGCCCTTTGCTATTCACCAGCCATTCTGCCGAGGAACGGTCGGGTCCATCGCCCACCATCAGCAACTGGGCGGGCATCTCTTGCGCGACCCGGGAGAAGACCTCAATCACATCGAGGATGCGCTTGACCGGGCGGAAGTTCGAAAGGTGGAGCAGGATTTTCTCTTCCGGATCGGCATAGCGGGACCGGGCATCGGCGCGCCGTGCGCCCAGCGGTTTGTACTCGTCGCAGTTCACAAAGTTGGGAATGACTTCGATCGGCCGCAAAATGCCGAAGTCGTGCACAGTTTTTTCCCGCAGGTAATTGGAGATGGAAGTGACCCCGTCGCTCTCTTCGATGGCAAAGCGCGTAATGGGCAGGTAGGAGCGGTCGAGCCCTACCAGGGTGATATCAGTCCCGTGGAGGGTAGTGACAAAGGGCAGATGTTTGCGCTTCGCCAACATCTGGCGGGCGAGCAGCGCGCACACGGAGTGGGGAATGGCGTAGTGGACGTGGAGCAGATCGAGTTCGTAGTATTCGGCCACCTCGGACATGCGGGTGGCCAGTGCAAGATCGTAGGGCGGGTATTCAAACAGAGGGTAATTCGAGACCGGCACCTCGTGATAAAAAATACCTTCTTCCCGGCCGGTGAGCCGAAACGGTTGAGAATAAGTGATGAAGTGCACCTGGTGACCGCGGGCCGCCAGCTCGATCCCTAGTTCGGTCGCAACCACCCCGCTCCCGCCGTAGGTCGGATAACACGTGATGCCGATTTTCATTTAAGCCCCTTGAGCCGAGGGATCTGCGGTTCCATTTCCGGTTGCAACTAAAATCTCCTTAATCTCTCAACTGATGAAAATCTATCAGCGCCAGCCCTGAATCGTTTTTAATCGCGTCGGGAATGACCTCGAGCAACGCGCTGCGCTCCACCTCCCGGGAGGCCCGCAATCTCGTCCGTGCCTCGTCGAGCGCTCGATCGCTGTAACCCGGATGACACACTAGCTCCCAGGTACCCGGGGGCATGGCTCGCAACAGAGCACGCAAAACCGAGTCATCGAGGATCCCCGTAGCCAACAGCCCCATGGATCCGTCGGCGGTCATCATATCGTGCTCCCTTGTCAGCCGGTTGAACGCTCGCCCCTGGGTTCGCATGACATGCACCTGCATACGGCGAACCGTTCCGGCGGGCCGGGTGGCTTTCAGGCTCCACCAGGGTTCAAATGGATTGCGTACGCAGCGCACCCCGCACTGACGCGCGGCGCGCAGCAGCGGCGCAAGCACCCGTGGGAACGCGTGGACGTGTTTGTGCGAGTCGATATGGCTTACGGTGATACCACTTGATTGAACACGCCGTATCTGAGCCACGGCCTCAGCCTCAATTTCTTCCTCGCGGATGCGCCCGCGCAGCAGATCGGCGAAGAAGCTTCCGACAGTGTTTCGAAAACTGGAGGGGTTCCTGGGGTCGACCAGCGAGGGCACCTCAGCCGGGCGGAGGCACGGCGATCCATCGACCAGGACCACGTGGCATCCAACCGCCAGGGACGGTTGAGCAAAGGCCATATACACTGCAGGGGAGAAAAACGGGCCGTTGGCCATCAGCGTTGCGGAGCTGAGGGCGCCTGCCTGTTGCAACTCGACAATAGCCCGGTTAACGCCCGGCGCGAGACCAAAGTCGTCCGCGTTGATGATCAGGCGTTTCATTTCCGCAAGTGTACCAAGCGACCAACTTCGCTTTCCGAGCATCGAAGGGTTGAACCCGGGCATTCTACGGTGAGGAACTATTCATACGGCGTGCCGGAAGAGAGCGCTACAATGAGTTTTCTTTTCGGCGGAGGAGGATCCGCAACCATGTACCGACGATGGCTGCAGCGCAACGGGCCCGGGCCAGCCGCTTTTGCGTTGCTGTTCCTGCTGAGCGCCGCGATGGCTTGGGGAGCTCCGGTCGACAACATCGTCCACCAGACGCCGAGTACGTTCGATCCGCACTCCGGCCCGGCGCTGATGATCCACCATTTGTCGCTTTTCGTGATTCAAATCACGGGCACGATCTTCATCGTGGTTGCGTCGCTTCTGGTTTATGTGGTGATCCGCTTTCGGCAGCGGGATCCCAACGATAACAGTGAACCGCCGCAGATCTATGGCAGCACCCAGATTGAATTGGCGTGGACGGTGATCCCCATTCTGATCGTGTTGGTTTTATTTCTCACCACAGCACGCATTCTTTTCGCTATCCAGGATCAGAAGATGCCGCCGTCCGCGCTCGACGTCGATGCCGTAGGGCATCAGTTTTGGTGGGAATTCCGCTATCCCAAATTAGGCTTTACTGCGGCCAACGAACTGCATGTACCGCTCAGCACCGACCAGGCGCAAATGATCACTTCGCTCAACTTGCTCTCCGCCGATGTGGTTCACAGCTTCTGGGTCCCTGCGTTGTTCGGTAAGATCGACATGTTTCCAAACCAGGTCAACCACATTTGGTTCAATCCGGATAAACCCGGCATGTACGTGGGCCAATGTGCCCAGTTCTGCGGGGTGGAACATGCCAAGATGCTGCTGCGGGTCTACGTGCAGACCCCGGAAGATTTCACGGCCTGGGTGAAAAATCAGCAGCAGCCGGCGGTTCAGGATCCGGCAGTTGCCGACGGCAGGCAGATATTCGAGTCGCAGTCCTGCATCAGTTGCCACGTCATTCGCGGCACCCCAGCTCAGGGAAAGTTCGGGCCCGATCTCACCCACTTCGGGAGCCGGGATACGCTTGCTTCCGGTGCGGCTGACAATACCCCTGCCAATCTCAAGGTTTGGATTAAAGACCCGGCCTCCTTCAAGCCAGGAAGCCTGATGCCGGCAATGCAGCTAAGTGATGATCAGATCGACAAGGTCGTCGCCTATCTCGACACCCTGAAGTAACTAAGTCACGGGCCTCTGCAAAACAGGAGTTTTTGGTTATGGCTGATTCAACTCTACCGATCGGGAGCGCCATCGACCTCACGCCTTCCAGTGAGGTGCGCGGGACGTGGCTCGATCAGCTGACCGATTGGGTGATCACGGTCGACCACAAAAAGATTGGATTAATGTACATCGGCTACGCCCTGATCTTCTTGCTGGTCGGGGGCTTCGAGGCGATCTTACTGCGCATTCAGCTGATGGTGCCGCATAACCATTTTCTCTCCCCTGATGTCTTCAACCGGCTCTTCACCATGCATGGCACCACCATGGTGTTTTTTATGGGGATGCCGTTGGTCATCGGCTTTGCCAACTACCTGGTTCCCCTGATGATCGGCGCCCGGGATATGGCGTTTCCCCGGATGAATGCCTTCTCCTTCTGGATGACCGCGCTGGGCGGCTTGATGATGTACTACAGCTTCATCGGTGGCGTGGGCCTACAGGGTGCGGGGAGCGCGCCCGATGTGACCTGGTGGGCGTATGCGCCGCTGACCGAGCGCGCATTCTCGCGCGGGCACAGCACGGACTACTGGGCGTTGTCGCTGATCGTCTCTGGATTTGGCACCATCGGGGCCGCGATCAACATCATTGCCACCACCGTCTGCATGCGTTGCAAGGGCATGACGATGGGTCGCATGCCGCTGCTGGCATGGCTCTACCTGGTGGTCTCGGGAATGATCCTACTAGCCATCAGCCCTTTGACCGCGGCGCAGATCATGCTGACCATCGACCGCTATCTCGGCGGCCACTTCTTCGACTCTCAGGCCGGGGGCTCGCCCGTTGTTTGGGCGCACTTTTTCTGGGTCTTCGGGCACCCCGAGGTCTATGTGCTGGTCTTGCCGGCGTTCGCCGTCGCCAACGAAATCATTCCCGTCTTCTCCCGCAAAGCAATTTTCGGCTACCCGGCTATGGTGGCGGCATCAGCCGGTATTGGCTTGATCAGCCTCAGCGTGTGGGCGCACCACATGTTCACCGTTGGCATGACGTCGGCGCAGAATGCGTTCTTTGTCCTTTCCACCGGGCTGGTAGGGGTTCCGACCGGGATTAAGATCTTCAACTGGATCGCGACCATGTGGGGAGGCAAGATACGCTTCGCCACCCCGATGCTCTTCTGCACGGCTTTCCTGGTGCAGTTCCTGTTCGCGGGTCTGACCGGAATCATGCTTTCCACGGCTCCCTGGAACTGGCAACTGCACAACTCCTATTTCGTCATCGCGCACTTCCACTATGTTCTGGTGGGAGCCATCGTCTTCTGCTTTTTCGGAGGCTTCTACTACTGGTTTCCGAAAATGACGGGCAAGATGCTCAATGAGCGGCTGGGCAAGTGGCATTTCTGGCTCTTCGTGCTCGGCTTCCACATGACGTTCGACCTCATGCACATTCCCGGCCTGCTGGGCATGCCGAGGAGTATCTACACCTATGAGGCCGGCCGCGGTTGGGAAACCTGGAACATGCTCGTATCCATCGGCGGCATGATTCAGGGAGTTGCCACGCTGATTTTTGTTTACAACATGGTGTATTCGTACTTCAAAGGCCCGGACGCTGGACCAGATCCCTGGGATGCCTGGACGCTGGAGTGGGCAACCTCTTCTCCTCCGCCGGAATACAACTTTGCCAGCGCACCGGTGGTGGCCAGCCGCAGACCGCTGTGGGATTTGAAGCATCCGGAAGATCCAGACTCCCGCTACGAATGACGTTGAGGATAGACAGAGCATGAGCACTAGCACCATCCCACTGGCTCACGGAGTAGCCAACGAAGAGTGGTCGCTGCCCTATCACGGCACGGTCGCGATGTTGGCCCTGATCGTCGCCGAGACCGCGATCTTCGCTATTTTTGTGGTTGCCTATATCTATTACATAGGCAAGAGCATCTCCGGTCCGCAGCCGCGCCAGGTGTTGGAACTCCCGATCTTCAATACCGTCTGCCTGCTGTCCAGCAGCTTCACTATCTGGCTGGCGGAGCGTGCTCTCAAAAAAAGTTTGATGGGAGCCTTCAGCTTGTGGTGGGGCCTGACCATCGTGTTAGGCGCGATCTTTCTCGGTGGCACCGGGCTCGAATGGAAGAAGTTGATCTATCACGACGGGCTTAGCATCAGCACCAACCTGTTTGGCACTACGTTCTACTCGCTGGTCGGCTTGCATGCGAGCCATGTCATCATCGGCCTGACCATGCTTTCGATTGTGATGATCTTTTCGCTTGCTGGGAAGATCAAGAAAGAGCATTCGCGGCAACTGGAAGTGCTATCGCTCTACTGGCACTTTGTCGATGCGGTCTGGGTGGTGGTGTTTAGTGTCGTCTACGTTATTGGCCGCTGACAGAAAGAGATAAAGCTATGGAAGACCAACAGGGACCCAACGGCATATCCGAGGAAGTGGTGCAGTTGCCGACCCCGACCGCGTTTCCGATCGTGCTGGCCCTGGGCCTGACGTTTGCCTTTGCCGGTCTCGTGACCAACTTGGGGATCAGCGTCCTCGGGGCAGTGATGATTGTCGCCGGTTGCGTGGGATGGTTTCGCCAGGTGTGGCCTCACGCGCACCACATTGCGGTCCCGGTCAAAGTGCAGAAGTTCAAGTACGCCACCGTGCGCACCAAGGTCGCTCATATTGCAATTGACGAAAGTCATCGTGCACGTTTGCCCGTGCACACTCCCTCGGTGATGGCGGGGGTAAAGGGCGGCATCGCCGGCGGCCTGGCGATGATTGTGCCGGCAACTCTTTACAGCCTGATCGCCTACCACAGCCTCTGGTATGCGGTAAATCTATTAGGAGGCGCGGGGGTAGCCGGATGGTCGAACCCCACCTTGGCGGAGATCACCCATTTCCGCCTGAGCGCACTGATCACCGCCATCATCATCCATGCTGCGGGCTCGCTGCTCATCGGTCTTCTGTATGGAGCTATGTTGCCCATATTGCCGCGGCATCCCATTCTTCTGGGTGGCATCATTGCCCCGGTTTTGTGGACGGGTGTGCTGCATTCCGCGCTTCCCCTGATCAATCCCTATCTCGCCGATCGCATCGACTGGTGGTGGTTTGTGGTCTCCCAGGTGACCTTCGGCCTGGCGGCTGGTTGGGTGGTCTCCAAGCAGATAGACATCCGCACTGAGCAATTCATGCCTTTCTCCGTTCGTCTGGGATTGGAAACCCCGGGGATGATGGAAGAGCGCCATCCGGAGGACGAACCGAAGTGACCGCGCGCTCCTTTCGTACCAGCCTGATGCTGGTTTTCTGTTTCGCCGTACTGGGCTGCGACCAGCTTCCCGGCCACCCCAAACCCGGGCCGGAAGTGCCGCGCCCCGATTCGGTAACAGACTTCGCTATCCT
This sequence comes from uncultured Acidobacteriaceae bacterium, assembly GCA_963745725.1. Classification (GTDB taxonomy): domain Bacteria; phylum Acidobacteriota; class Terriglobia; order Terriglobales; family Acidobacteriaceae; genus PALSA-350. The sequence goes on along the minus strand of CAVUYJ010000007.1, from coordinate 118,078 downwards.
TTACCGCGAGAACTGTTCCGGTTGCCATGGCGCCCAGGGAATGAATGGCCCTTCGTATCCGCTGGCCAATCCTGAGTACCAGGCGCTGGTCGATGAGCAGGTGCTTCACCAGGTTGTGGCCAATGGTGAACCGGGCACGCATATGCCTGCCTTTGCCATCAGCGCTGGAGGAAGCTTGACCGATCAGCAGATAGACGCGCTCGTCCGCGGTATGCGCGAGGCGTGGCACAAACCAGGAACGCTCGAAGGAGCGAGCCCACCGCCCTACCGTGCCGCCGCAACCCCTGACAATGCTCGCGGGGAGCAGGTCTACGCAACCTATTGCGCCAGCTGCCACGGCGCTGCCGGACAACAAGCGAAAAGCAAGGCCGGATCGATTACCGACCCCGCGTTCTTGGCGTTGGTCAGCGACGAGTCGCTGCGTACCGTCGTGATTGCCGGACGACCTGACATTGGCCAGCCGGATTGGCGCAACGCGATGCCCGGCCACCCGATGAGCGATCAGCAGGTAACCGACGTGGTGGGATGGCTGTCCAGCCAGCGTCCGGGCGCAGCACAAAAAATGGCCGGAGGAGGCGGGCGATGAGCAACGAGAAGGAAGTAAGCAGACGATGGGTGTTGGTAGGGATTGGCGTACTACTCAATGGAGCGGTAGCCCTACTGATCGCCACCCCGATCGTCGGCTACCTGCTGGGACCCGTTCGTAAGAATGGCGGTTACGATTCCTGGATTGATTTGGGCGACCTGGAGCAATTTCCCGTTGGAGAGACGCGGCTGGCCAGCTTCGTCAATCCCCAGAGCGTGCCGTGGGACGGCGCAACCGCGAAAGCAGCGTGCTGGGTTCGCCGGACGCAGGAGCAGAAGTTCCAGATTTTCGCCATCAACTGCGCCCACCTGGGCTGCCCGGTGCGCTGGTTCCCGCAGTCGGAATTGTTTATGTGCCCCTGCCACGGCGGTGTGTATTACGGCGACGGCTCCCGGGCCGCAGGACCTCCCCCGCGAGGGCTCTTCGAATATCCCTGGAAACTGCAAAACGGCAAGTTGTTGATCGACGGCGGCCAGATGCCCACGCTGGCAACCAGCGCTTCGGTGCGGAAAGAGAGTTCCGAATGCATTGGTTGAAGCGCACGTACGAGTGGTTGGATTTTCGCCTGAAACTGGGAGGGCCGATCACGGAAGCGGTGACCCACCCGATTCCACGCAATACAGCCAGTTGGTGGTATGTCTTTGGCAGCGCCAGTTTCGTACTGTTAATGCTACAAATTGTCACCGGGATCCTGCTCGCGATCGTTTACGTCCCCTCGGCGGGGGAAGCCTGGAACAGTCTGCAGGTGTTGAATCAACAGCTCCCGCTGGGATGGTTCCTGCGCGCCATGCACGGTTGGGGATCGAACTTCATGGTCGCTGTGGTGTTGATCCATATGGTGCAGGTATTCCTGTTTGGCGCTTATAAATTTCCCCGCGAGCTGACCTGGATCCTAGGCGTGTTTCTATTGCTGATGACTTTGGGTATGGCATTCACCGGCCAGGTGATGCGCTTCGATCAGGATGCTTACTGGGGTCTGGGGATTGGCGCCTCGATCGTAGCCCGGGTGCCGTTCATCGGCGGCCCTCTGGTCGATCTGTTGTTGGGCGGACCGATCATTGCTGGTCCAACCCTGACCCGCTTTTTCGCTTTGCATGTCTTTGTTATTCCTGGAATGATGCTGGCGTTTGCCGGACTGCATGTGTGGATGGTGATCGCTCTGGGTATCAACGATTGGCCCATGCCGGGGCGGATCGTCCGCCGCAGCACTTATATCCAGGAGTACCACGAGCTGACCAAAAAGGACGGTGAGCCTTTTGTACCCGGGGGGTTGTGGAGGGACATGATCTTTTCCGCTGCGATCCTGCTCGCGGTGGCGGCGTGCGCGGCGATTCTGGGCCCTTTTGGGCCGACCGGTTTTCCCGATCCTACGATCATTCAAACCGTACCCAAGCCCGACTTCTTCTTCTTGTGGATTTACACCATTCTCTCGTTTCTCCCCGAGAACCTGGAGACGCCGTTCATCTTGATTGCTCCCATCGTGGGGATTGCCTTCCTGCTGGCGCTGCCGTTTTTTGCCGGGGAGGGAGAAAAGAGCTGGCACCGAAGGCCGATCGCGGTGCTTTCGGTGACGATCCTGGCGGTAGGCTTTGCGGTCTGCCAACACCTGGGAACCTATACGCCCTGGAGTCCGCAAATGCAGGCGTGGAGTGGCGACACTGTCCCGGTACGTTACGTGCACAACGCCACGCCCCTGGGCAGGCAAGGTCAGATCGTCTTCCAGGAGAAGCAGTGCCGCAACTGCCATATGCTGGGCGGAGTGGGTGGTGAGCGTGGTCCTGCGCTGGACGGAGTGGCCACACGGCTGACCTACGATCAACTCGTGCGCCAGGTGTTGCAAGGCGGCGGAAACATGCCCGCGTATGGAAAGAACCTGTCTCCCCCAGAAGTAACGGCTCTGGTCAGCTTCCTCGAAACATTGCATCCCGAGGGTCAACTTCCTGCGCACGATGCTTCGCAGCAATACATCAGCACCGGAGAACTTCAGCCCTCGCGCTGAGGCTCTCTCCGTACCATCAAACGCCGGGTGCCCCATATCTCGCTCGTTTTTCGCGAAATGTGGGAGACCACTGCGTTCAACCCGGACGCATTCGGCTCACTATCAATACTTGAGGTTTAGACCTGTGGTCTCCCACATCTCGCGAAAAACGAGCGAGATGTGGGGCACCCAGGATTCGTTTGCACTGGAAGTTCTAAAGACAACCAACAACGCCCACCCGTTGGTTTATTCCAGGGTGAAGATCCCAAAGGCAACAGCGCACTATAGTAGGTCTTATGTCGGAAGGCATATCACAGGCCGCATGGAGTTCCTGGTCGTTTCCTTTCTGGGCCACCACGGGACTTCTGGTGACGGCTCTGCTTTACCTCCGCGGCTGGAGCAAAATCCGCCGGACCCGTCCGCAGACCTTCCCTCCGTGGCGCGCATACTGCTTTCTCGGCGGCCTCTTCGCTCTCTGGCTAGCGATCGCCTCGCCGCTCGACACCCTGGACGGCCTGCTGCTGGTCGCCCATATGACACAGCATCTGATACTGATGTCGGTGGTGCCGCCGTTACTGCTTCTCGGAGCACCGGCCGTCCCCCTATTACGCTCATTGCCGCGCTCGGTACTCCGCGATGGCCTTGGCCCTTTCTTCCGCGCCCAATCCCTTCACGGGGTCTTCCGCCTGATTACCCATCCGGTATTCGCATGGCTGGCCATGAACATCGCCTACATCGGATGGCATATCCCCCAAGCCTACGAATTAGCCTTGCGTTCCCCGGGTTGGCACGAGGTGGAGCACGCCTGCTTTCTGGGTACCTCTTTGCTCTTCTGGCTTCCCATCATCCAGCCCTGGCCGACGGTGAGCCGCGGGTCGCGCTGGGCCATGTTGCCTTATCTTGTAGGCGCGGACCTGGTGAATACCGGGCTGTCCGCCGTGCTGTCGTTTTCCGATAGGGTCATCTATCCCAGCTATGCCGCGGGACCGAGGGTCTTCGGCATATCCGCACTGCGCGACCAAGCTGCGGCCGGGGCGCTGATGTGGGTGATTGGTTCTATCTTCTATCTTGTACCGTTGGCGGCGATCGCCACCCGCCTGCTCTCGCCGCAATCACGGCGTGCTGCTGCCGGCGCGTTGCGGCAGGGAAGCATCGCTGTCCCGCACGCAGGCCGTCGCTTGGATCTGCTGAACCTGCCATTGATTGGCCGATTGTTGCGTTGGCGCTATGGCCGGATGGCGCTACAGACTATTGCCTTTGCCGCGGCGCTGCTGGTGATACTGCGACGGCTTCCTCGGCCATTCCATGGGCGCGATGAACCTGGCTGGGGTTTTGCCCTGGACCTACGTCCGCGCCTTCGGTGTGATCGCCTTGCTGGTGCTGGGCAATATCTTCTGCCTGTCATGCCCCTTCATGCTGCCGCGAGAACTGGGTCACCGCCTCGGTCTGGCTCGCTTCCGCTGGCCGCGCTGGCTGCGCAGCAAATGGATCGCCATCGCCTTGCTGATCCTCTTCTTCTGGTCGTACGAAGCTTTCGCCATTTGGGACCATCCCCAGCGCACGGCGTGGCTCTTGATCGCCTATTTTGCGGCGGCGTTTCTCGTCGACACTTTCTTTCGCGGAGCAAATTTTTGCAAATACATTTGCCCGCTGGGGCAATTCAATTTTGCCGGTTCGCTGTTGTCGCCCTTCACCCTCGAGCGAAAGAGCCAAGCCACTTGCGAACGTTGCACCACCCATGATTGCATCGCGGGAAATGCGCAACAGCGCGGGTGCGAACTGCAACTGTATATGCCGCAAAAAGCCGGGAACATGGATTGCACGCTGTGCATGGATTGCGTCAAGGCTTGCCCCCACGACAACATCGGCCTCTTCGCCATCGCTCCCGTGCACGATATTCTGCGCGATCCGGTGCGCTCGTCGATCGGCAAATTCTCCGCGCGCATCGACATCGCCGCGGTCATTTTGGTCATTGTGTTTGCGGCCTTTGTGAATGCCTGGTGGATGGTGACGCCGGGAGCCCTGGGAAATTACCTGGCAATGGGAGTCCTGTTAGCAGCAGCCGCGGTCGCCCTGTCTTTCGCAAGCCGCTCGAGGAAGAAAGAACTATTCTGCCGCTTCTCCCAGGCCCTTCTGCCTCTGGGACTAGCGATGTGGATCGCCCATCTGCTCTTTCACCTCATCACCGGCTGGGCCACTCTGGACCCAGCGCTCCACCAAGCTGCGGCGGACTTAGGCTGGCATCTTTTCGCGCCGGCCCAATGGAGGATGGAGCAGCCATTGTTGCCCGCTAATACATTGCTCTCGGTGCAGCTCCTGCTGCTCGATGCTGGCCTGCTCTTGACCCTCTACCTGGGATGGCGACTAGCGCGGCAGTGGGCGACAAGCGCAGGCCAAGCTCTCCTGCTGCTGTTACCGTGGGCAACCATGGTTGCTGTAGCGTATGCCACGGGCGTCTGGATCATGCTCCAACCTATGCAAATGCGCGGCGTCATGATGAACCCATGAAGACGCGGTATCCGCTGGCGGCATTCCTGATGTTGGCGATGGGAACAAGCGCAGCACGTGCCGATGGCGGAGCCATGCTTCTTCATCAGGATGCCGGCGCGTTTACCATCACCCTATTCGCCGCCCCACAGCCGCTGCGCACCGGGGACGCGGACCTCAGCGTGATGGTGCAGGATCGGATCAGCGGAGAAATCCTGCTTGATCCCATCATCGACTTGACCGTTGCGCCCGAGGCGGCCGTCGCATCGCCGCAGACCGTGCGGGTGGCAAAAGGCCAAGCGAGCAATCGTCTCCTGCTGGCCAGCACGGTGCATTTCTCGAGCGCCGGCAAGTGGCGCGTCACCCTCGCCGTTCGCCGGGGCAAAGACACAGCGCAACTAAGCACGGAGTGCACGGTCGAACCTGATCATTCACGGGCTCGTTTGGTATGGTTCTATGTCCTGTTGCCGGTTGGCATCATTTTCTTATTCGTCATCCATCAGGTTTTGAAGCTTCGGTTAGAGGGGAAGGTTCCATGATCCACGCGCCAAATCCGCTCATCGCGTTGGGAGTGGTCGCGTCCACCGCCGCCACCGACGCGGTCTACGTACTCTTCACCGCGGCGGTCGCCGCGCGCCGCAGAACCGTCGCGGCAAGCTGGAGCAGCGTTTGGTACCTGCTCTCGGCCTTCGCCGTGATCAGCTACACCGGCAATCCCGTTTATGTAGTCTTCGCTGGAATTGGCTCCTGGTTGGGAGCCTTTGGCGCGGTCACCTGGCTAGGTACAGCCGACGTCAAGAGTGCGTCCGCAAAACCGCACTCTTAGTTGGCTGGGCAATGCGACCACAGCGGCACAAGTTCGTCTGAGCAACCTGTGCCGCTGCTGTTGCAAACGTGAAACGAAATTAAGGTGTGCCGCTGCCGATCTGGACGGAATGAGGTGCCGAACGCTTTTTGTTGGAACCGCACTCAGCATCGTGGCCAACGGAATGATGGTTAAATGTTTGGTTTAACCCTGCGGATTGCGCAACGCCGCTCCACACGTCATTCTCTTTTTGCTTGCCATCAGGGAGAGAGGGGCTGAAATAAGTTGCGGCAGCGGCCGGACTGCAGAACCGGCAAGCTTCGGTAAATGTAATTTCTAATGTGTCGCCGACCTTCATCTGGACATCTTCGGACTCCGGTACGTTGATCTGATAAGTAGCCATAAATCCCTCGGTATTTGTTGGAGTGGTTCTTCCCGTGCGTACTACAAAATGCCGAATCACTTTAACAGAGGCTTGAGCTCAGGGTCATCAATAACCGGCTGTAATTCCGGATCGGCTCTTAGTTGGTCGCCTGTGACTCCGTGCCTCAGGGCCTGCTGAGCGAAGTGCAAGGCCTGGCGTCGATCTCCCAAATTCGCATACGCGTCTGCGACGGTTTCGAGATTTTGTGCATCGTTGGGCGCCAAGGCGACGGCGGTCTGGATATGGGAGATTGATTTTTCCGGTTGATGCTGGGCAGCATACACGTCCGCCAGCAAGGCGTGAGCGCCGGCATCCTGCGGCTTGAGCTGAATCGCCTGTTCCAGCAAGGGCATCTCGTGCCGGCGAGCGTCCTCTGCTTTCTGCGGTTGTTTCAGCCATTCATCGCAATTGACCAGAGTTTCCCAGACCGAATAGTCTTGGTCATTGAACGAAAGCGCCTTTTCCAGGATATTGGCGGCCTCTGGGAAACGGCGTTGCTGGGAATAGAGCAGACCGAGGTTGGCGTAGGCTCCGTAGGAAGGGTTCAGTGCGATGGATCGCTGCAACGCGGTTTCTGCCTTGGGCATCAGCTTGGGATCACCGGAATCGACCAACGCCCCACCCATGTTGAGCAAGACCTGGGCGTTGTCAGGCGTCAGCTCCAGGGCATGTTGGTACTGCGCGATGGCCTGCGTGTACTTACCCTGGCGGTCGTAGAAGTTGCCCAGGTTGTTGAACCCATCCCACTCATTCGGTCGCAGGGCTGCTGCTCTTTGGTATGTGGCTTCGGCATCGGCGACTCTGCCGGAGGTTTCGTAGGCATGGGCGAGCCCGGTGAGCGCGGCGGCATTCTTCGGATCTAAATCGAGTGCGTGCCGGAATTCCTGCAAAGCCAAATCATGCTTGCCGCCTGCTTCATGAATTTGCCCCAGCGTGACATACACGGCGGGCATGCTGCTGTCGAGTTCAGCGGCCTTCTGGCAGTTGGCCAGCGCTTCATCCAACCATCGTGCGTTCTGATCGACGCGATATTTCAGGCGATAGGCCTCGCCGAGCTGCGCATAGCCCAGCGCGAAGCGGGGATCCGTGCGGACGGAGCTGTTGAGCGCGGTAATGGCAAGGTCTAAGTTGCCGGGTTTGTCATAACGCTGCATGTGGCCCAGGGCGGTGAGGTAATCCTCATAGGCCGCCGGATTCACCGTTCCTCCGGTGTTGCTGAGCATGCCCGCTGTGACAGAGATGTTCATGAGCCGCGCCAGCCGTGCCACCGCCTCGTTCTGCAGCGTGGAGAGATCGCCCGCCTGGTCCTCCAGATCGGCGGAACCGATTTGCCGAAGGTTTTTGGTATCGATCAGGTTCACGTTGAGTCGCACGTCGTGGCCATCGCGCTCTACCGACCCCTTAACCACCAGGTTGGCCCCGAGTTGCTTCAGCGCGTCTGCCGGATCGGTGATCTTCAACCGCCGCACTTCGCTGGTGGGCACGATCCACAGCGACTGATTGCCCACGTCGAGGTTCGACAACTTGCCTGCCAGCGAATCCATGAGGCCTTGCACCAGGGCGTCATTCTCAGGATTGTTGCCAATGTTATCGAAGGGGAGAACCGCGATATGCTTTTCGCTTTTTCCGGAGACGACCTGCAGTACCCGTTGGCGCAGCGACGGAATAAGCAAGACAGCGGCCGCGGCAACCAGGATGACTCCCGCTGCGGTCAGCAGGAAGGGAATCCAGCGCGGCCGCGACGCCGGCGCCGGCGTCCACGACGGGCGGGAGGCCTGCTCCAGGGCCCGGCGGACGCCGGCCGAACTCTTGCTGTTCCCCAACTTGCTTTGCGGTTTCGCCTGGCTGGGCTCATCGGAAAGCCGCGGCCGCAAAGCTTCTAGATCTGTCAGTAGTTCGGAACACGTCTGGTAGCGAAGCTCCGGCTCTTTCGCCAGCGTGCGATACACAATCTGCTGCAGTTCGAGCGGCACGCCATCGAGCGTATGCGGCGGCTGGTTCAAAATGGCCATCAAGGTCGCGGGCATGGTTTCCCGCTCGAACGGCGCGTGCCCCGTGAGCATCTCCGCCAGCACCGCACCCAGCGCCCAGATATCTGTTCGCTGGTCTACCAACTTGCCCAGCGCCTGCTCCGGAGCCATGTAGCTCAGTGTGCCGGCGAGCCCGGTTTGGCTGGCGGTTTGCGCGCTCACTACCCGGGCCAGACCAAAGTCGACAATCTTGACTGTGCCGTTTCCGGTCAGCATCACGTTCGAAGGCTTGATGTCGCGATGCACGATGTGCCGGGCATGGGCCTCCGCCAGGCCCTTTGCCATCTGGATGGCAATGTCGACCGCCTGGCCGGACCCCAGAGGGCCATTGCGGATGCGCTCTGCCAGGGAACGCCCCTCATAGAACGCCATGACAATGAAGGTCCGGCCGTCGGGCGTCTCTTCTATGCCGTGGATAACGCCGATATTTGGATGGTCGAGCGAGGAAGCCGTGCGGGCCTCGCGCAAAAAACGAGCCTTTTCGGTCTCACCGGCAATCAATTCGGGCGGCAGAAACTTGAGCGCGACGGTGCGTTCCAGCTTGAGATCGAGGGCGCGATAAACCACCCCCATGCCGCCGGCTCCGGCCATCCCGAGCACCTTGTAGCTGCCCGCGACAATTTCTCCCACCGAAAGTGCGTTCTTGGTCTCGGGCATCCCACGTCCTGCGCCCACGTCCTGCGCTCGACACGATGCGATGGTAATGGGACCCTATCGGCAAAGCAAGAAGGGGCATCCGGAAGAGAACGCGCCATTTGTGGTAAGTTTTGCAAAGCCTCGCACCGGGGCCTTCTCAGGGGAAACTATGGCGGAAGCAAAGCACATCAAGTGGAACGATATCGAGGTTGAACCACTGAGCCCGCAGATAGGCAGGCAGATGATCGTGGGCACCAATGTGATGGCCGCGCGCGTCCTGCTGAAGAAGGGCGCCAGGGTGCCCCTGCATAGCCATCACAATGAGCAAGTCACCTATGTCCTCGAAGGCGCCTTGCACTTCTACATCGACAACCGGGAACTCACGGTCTCCGCGGGGGAAGTGCTCTGCATTCCACCCAACATGCCGCATGAAGCGATCGCGCTTGAGGATACGGTCGACCTGGACATCTTCAATCCACCCCGTCAGGATTGGATCGACAAAGACGATGCCTATCTGCGGCAGGAAGCAAAGACCTAGAGGAGAGGCACAGCATTGGATCTTGGACTGAAGAACCGCAATGTCATTGTCGCTGCGTCGAGCGATGGCATCGCGCGAGCGGCAGCAGAACAGTTTGCCGCCGAAGGCGCAAACGTTGCCATGTGCTCGCGCGACCAGAAGAAGCTCAACGCGGCTGCGGCCCAGATTCGTGAACGCCACCAGGCCCGGGTGCTCGCCGAAGTACTCGATGTAACCGATGAGGTTGCAGTCGCGGCATTTGTGAAGCGCGTGGCGGAGGAGTTCGGCGGCGTCGACGTTTGCGTGACCAATGCCGGGGGACCGCCGCCGAAGATGTTTCTTGCCACCACCACCGACGAGTGGCATCGCGCAGTGGAAATGAACTTCATGAGCGTGATCCACTTTGCCCGTGCGGTTTTGCCCGGGATGCAGAAAAACCACTGGGGCAGGCTGGTGACGATTACCTCCATGACGGTACGTCAACCAGTCGCTGATCTGATCTACTCCAATGCAGTGCGCGCCGGTGTTCTCGGTCTGGTCAAGAGCCTCGCCAATGAGTTCGGCAAAGACGGTATCACCGTCAACAATGTGGGGCCCGGCTTCACCGCAACCGAGCGATTGAAGCAACTGATCGCGCAAGCGCTCGCAGGAGCTTGGCATCACACCTGCGGAATTCGAAGCACGCTTGGGAGTCGAAGCACCTCTCAAGCGCGTGGGGCGGCCGGAAGAAGTGGCCGACGCGATCGTGTGGCTTGCGTCGGATCGCGCATCGTTCATCACCGGCCAGACACTGCTGGTGGACGGCGGCTGGTTCAAGGGGCTTTGATGGTCCGCGTTTTTCTGGCAATTACGCTCCTGTTGCGGGCGCCACCACGTTGCGTGGACAAGCCAGCCCCAACATGGCGCCAGGCTACCAGCAAACCTACGACCGCCTGCTGCAGCAGATACGCCAGATCCCCATCTTCGATGATCACGGCCATCCCGGCTTTGCCGAGGACACCGACGTGGACGCGATGGCCTCCTCCCCGTCCCACCCGCCCCTGCGGTTGCAAAGCGACAATCCGGAACTCATCGCCGCTTCCAAAGCGCTGTTCGACTATCCCTACACCGACAACAACCCGGACCATCTCAAGTGGCTGGTCGCCAAAAAAGCCGAGCTGCGCAAAACCTATCCCGGCTACCAATACTTCGATCGAATTCTGGACCAGCTGAACGTGCAGACCATGATGGCCAATCGCGTCGCCATGGGCAGTTACCTCGATCCCAAACGTTTCCACTGGGTGTTCTTTGTCGATTCATTTCTGTTCCCGCTGGACAACAGCGACCTGACCGCGCGCAACATAGATCTGGGCGTCTATGTCCCATTACAGGAAAAGCTGTTGAAGCGAGAACTGGCGCAGGCTGGACTCAGCGCATTACCGAAGACCTTTCCGGCCTATCTGGCATTCGTGAGCAAGATCCTGGAGCAGAACCGCGCCCACGGCGGAGTCTCGATCAAGTTCGAGATTGCGTACTTTCGTACTCTGCACTTTGACGACCCGCCGGAATCTGCGGCCGCGAGTATCTATGGCCGGTACAACGCCGGAGGCAAGCCCTCCGCCGCTGATCGAGCGATGTTCGAAGACTTCATGTTTCGCTATTTGCTGCGGGAAGCGGGGCGGCTCCACCTGGCGGTGCAGATACACACTGCGGTGGGTACGGGTGACTTTTTCAGCGTAACCGGCGGCAACGTCATGAACCTCGAGAATGTTCTGCGCGACCCGCGCTATAGCAATGTGAACTTCGTTCTGCTGCATGGCGGGTATCCATTTCAGGACCAGGCCATTTGGCTCGCAGCGCGAGAGAACGTCTACCTTGACTCCTCGTTGATGGGGCTGTACCTGTATCCTGCGGACCTGGCCGAGGTGCTGCGGCACTGGCTGTTGCTCTACCCTGACAAAGTGGTCTTCGGCTCCGATGCTTTCCCCTTTAGCGAAGCCATCGGGGCGGAAGAAAGCGATTGGCTGGCGATTGAGTCGGCGCGAAGGGCACTGGCCGCAGCGCTCTCGCGCATGATCCTGAACGGCGAGGTCAGCGAACAGCGGGCGCTGCAATTTGCGCATGCCTACCTGCACGACAATGCGGCGCGTATTTATCCAGCGCCGTTGCCGTGAGCTGCCCGCATTTCTCACGGCCTGTACCCGTCAATCCGTTAGAAATAGAGATCTCGCTACCGGCAACCATCGCTTACCCAGGGGATCCGTGAGAAATGCGGGCTAGTCTCCCACAGTCTCGAGGGCAGGCAGCTGCTCAGCCACCTTCGCGCTGGTCACCAGAATCACCGACAGCACCACCACCGCACTCCCCGCGAGGATAAAGCCGCTCACCCGCTCATGCAGCACCAGCCATCCCAGAAACACGGCCACCACAGGATTCACATAAGCATAGGTCGATACTTTGGACGTGGGCACATGCTCCAGCAACCAGATGTACGCCGTGTAGCCGATCCATGATCCGCAGACGATGAGGTAAGCGATCGCGCCGATGCCGCGCCCGGTCCAAACCACCCGGGAGAAATCTCCAGCAAACAACGCAAAAATAAAATTCGCGACCGCCGCCGCCGTGATCTGCCAGCCAGTTGCGCTGAAGGGATCCATCCCCGACTGCCACCGTTTCGACAATACCGAGCCAAGAGCCCAGCTAAACGATCCACCCAGCAGGCTGAGCGAAGCCCAGAGCTCCCTGCGTCCCATCGCTGTTCTGGACGCAAACTCGGGGTAGAACAAGACCAGCAGTCCCACGACGCCCAGCGCGAGCCCGGCCTTGCCGCGCCCTGAAATTCGATGATGACCCAGCAATATCGAGTCGAGAACCAGAAACCACAACGGCGTGACCGCAATAATGAGGGCTGCGAGGCCGGTGGAAACGGAAAGCTCGGCGTAGGAAAGAGTAAGGTTCCCGCCCATCAGCAACAAAACACCCACCATGCTGGCCACCGCAATTTGCCGCGGCGAATAGAGCACCCTTCGCCCAGTCAAGGCGCACACCGCCAACATGATCACGCCCGCAATGGCAAACCGCACCGCGCACATCAGCGCCGGAGGAATCGACTGCACCGCGATGTCAATGCCAAGATAGGTCGAGCCCCAGAATACGTAGACCAGGCCGAACGCAAGAATGATCTTCCATCGGCTCGCCTCGGCTCTGCTCAAAATGACTCCCTCTCTACGGGATGCGATACGATCCTGGAACCTTTTCATCCAGAGTCGCCATGACTGCCCCGCTCACCCTTGCAAGCTCCACCAGGTGACCATCCGTGGTCTGCTTGGGCTTTTAACCCACGCGGGAAGATGAGAAATATCATGAGCATCCGTAATGAAAGTGAACGGGACCTTGGCCCGCTTCAATCGAAGCAGTGCGGTTCGTGCCTGCACCGTCGTGAAGCCGTACGCGGGAGCCTGGGAGAGCACGCGCACGAACCCCAACTCTGTGAACGAGCAGGTCGCCAGTTCCGGGAACTGTTGTGCTGTTATCCAGGCGGTCACACGGTCATGAAACTCGTGGTGAATGAATCCCAGGGCAACCAAGGCGTTCGCGTCGAGGAGATACTTCATGGGAGGTTGGCAAGAATCTCTTCGACCTCTTTGCTGCTGAGAACTGGAGCATCTGCACCCGCGCTCAGCACCGGCAGGCCGGTCAAAGGATCGGCGATGATCCTGCCCTTATAAGGTCGCTTTTTGATCGGGATCAGGATGATGCTTCCTGCCTCGACTAGGGCATCGAGGGGATCGCCGGCGCGAATACCCAGCCGGCGGCGAATCGGACCGGGAAGCACGATCTGCCCTTTGGTGGAAACTCTGGTCTGCATGGTAAGACGATCTTACCCCATAAGGCCCTCGGTCACAATCATCCATGGGCAACCCATCCTCCTGCTGCCGGAACGAGGTTTTTTGCGGGTACAACTGGGCCCCTCCGAGGTTGTGTGAGCACTCCATTTCGAAACGTAGTCCCGCAGGGACGGCTGAACTTAGCCCAGGACGTAGTCCTGGGTGGGCTTTGAGTACGACCCGGTCCCGCAGGGACGGCTGAAAATGTGCCGCCACGTAATCCTGGACAATCTTCAGCCGTCCCTTCGGGACTCAATCACGTTGCGTCAAGTACCCAGGACTAGCGTCCTGGGCTAAGTTCAGCCGTCCCTACGGGACTAACTCGTAGATCGGGGTTCTCCCACACGATCTTTAGCCCCTGACGTACTTTTCAGGTAAGGGAAAACTCTAGACGAAGGGCACAGCTTCAGCGTGCCGTAAATTGCTCCTGCCGATGGCGGTTTCCCGCCCTCGCGTGCAGGCCGTGAGAAAATAAGGGCGCAAAGCATTCGGCTACAGTTACAGTATCGCGGCTGAACGACGAGGGCGAGTAGGAGAATTGCCTGCCGCGGCCTCGAAGGAGAAGTATCTCGGTGAGATTTGGGCAGCAACCCCTATCAAAGAGTTCGGCACTTCTTATTTGCATCGCACTCGCAACTCTTCTTCATCCCTTGGGCAAGGCGGAACCCCTTTTTCCCTTGACCGTTCAACTCGATTGGATCGAGAACGCTCAATTTGCCGGGCTGTTGGTCGCAAAAGAGAAGGGCTGGTACACCCAGCAGGGCCTGGACGTCACCATTGAGCCGGTAAACCAAACCACACTCGACACCGTTACCCCAGTGGTGAAGGGGCGCCATACCATCGGCTGTGCCGATGGTATGGTGCTGTTGCGAGCCCGCCAGGCGCATCAACCCATTCAAGTATTTGCCACTACCTTACAGGCTTCTCCCCTCGGCATCGTGACTCTACGCTCCAGTCATCTCGACAGCGTCAAGGATCTCGTTGGAAAGACCATCGGTTTGCATGCCTACGACCGCGCACAGCTAGCCATCATGCTGAAAGCCAATGGTCTTTCTCTCCATCAAGTCAAGATCAAAGAAATCGGGGATGACGTGACCTCTCTGGCTGCCGGTCAAATCGATGCCCAGGTCGTTTATCTCATCGATGAAAAGCTCGCCTTGGAAGAGAAGGGTATTCAGCTCAATGTCTTTCCCGGCTATGCCAACAACTACAGCACCTACTCTCAGGTCTATTTCGCGCGCACTGATTTCCTGCGCGCTCATCCCAATATTCTGGCTAAGTTCCTGCTTGCCACCGACCGCGGTTGGGAGGAAGCTTTCGCTCATCCAAATGAAACCGCGGCGCTGCTCATCTCCAGGTACCTTCCCGGCAAAGACCTCAACTACCAGGTTCGTTCGCTTGTAGCGCTCAGGCACTTTGCTACCCTCGAATCGCCTCAGCTGGGCCAAATGCGCCTGGCCACATGGCAGAAAAGCTGCGTCTTGTTTCAGCTCGATCCCGCGCTTGCGGCGCAACTTGTCAATTTCTCTGTGTTGCATGTTGTATACCGGAAGGAAGAGCAGCCGTGACCAGGACGCCAAAGACGATCGATAAGTTGCAAACTCCCCTCATCGACCTGACGGAGGACACTTCGCTCGCCGCGTGGCCCACGCGGCTGCAGGATTTCGCGGCCTTCATCAGCGCTACGGGATACGACGCCACGGGCGACATGCTGACCCTGGGCAAGGACGATTTCGATTGGCTTCCCCATGGGCATACCTGGGCCTCCCCTGGCTTTGCCCAGACCCCCGATCATCCCGTGGTCGGCGTCAGCTACCACGACGCGGTCGCATTTTGCGCCTGGCTCACCGAGCAAGAGCGCTTGTCGGGGAACATCGATCGCCGGCAAAGCTACGGTCTCCCCACCGATCTTGCATGGAGTCTGGCCGTCGGACTGCGCCAGGAAGAGGGTGGGTCTCCGGAAGAGCGTCTCTATCGCAGCAAGGGAACCTATCCCTGGGGCCCAGCCTGGCCGCCGCCTCCGAACTTCGGCAACTATGCCGGAGCGGAATCCCGTCTTGACATGCCCTCCTGGTGGGGAGTTGTCCCCGGCGGCTACGTCGACCCATTCCCCCGCACCTCTCCGGTGGCCAGCTTCGCTCCCAATCCGCTTGGCTTTTATGATCTCTCCGGCAACGTCTGGGAGTGGTGTGCGGATGCCTATTGTCCTGGAAGCTTAGCCAGGGTCATCCGAGGCGGCTCCTGGGGAAGCGACCGCCCCGCCTACCTCCAATCGGCCAATCGCATCCCCAAATTTCCCGATAGCCGAAATGATGAAACTGGCTTTCGCATCGCCTTACACACGGTTTGACCTCCTCCTGCCCTGAACATTTCTCTCTGCTGGGCTCGACAACCGTGTTCTATTGGGTTCAAGAACGATGACGACCGACGCAGTGAACCGGGAACCCGCCTCTCCGCCCGGCCAAGGGAGCTATCCTACGCAGGAACTATCTCTCCGCGTTGGAAAACGTGGCGCAAGCCGTGGGCACCATGGGCCCGGCCGCGACTCTCGGAACCGTGATTCCTCTGCTCATTGCGAAAACCGGGCAACGGCACCTGGCTCTTGTTTCTCGGTATCCTCGCCGTTTTCATCCTCATCTCGATCAACATCAATGTCTTTGCTTCCCGATTCGCTTCCGCTGGTTCGCTCAGCAGCTATGCGGAAAAAGGGCTCGGCGGATGGCCGGGCATTCTCACTGGCTGGTCCTATATCGTAGCCATGACATTTATCGTGACCAGTTCCGTGGCCGCCAGCTCCTACTATCTCGGCATGGTGATGGCCCACTTTACCCATCGCCCCATCGGCAAGGTAGCTTCCATTTTGCTCACTATGTTGGTGGTGGTGCTGGCATGGTTCCCTGCGTATCGGGATATCAAGCTTTCCACCAAAGTCCTGCTGTGCACGGAAGCGATCTCGGTGAGTGTGATTGCATGCATCCTGGGCATCGCGATGAGCCGGAGTGGCCATGCCCTCGATCAAGCACAGCTGCATCTTACCGGCACCGGGTTTCCGCAGTTCAAAATGGGCCTGGTGCTGGCTTTTATGATGTTGGCCGGCTTCGAGAGCGCGACCACGTTGGGCGAGGAAGCCCAGTCCGCCACCCGCACCATTCCGCGCGTCATGTTTCTCTGTCTCTTGCCCATAGGGCTGCTCTTCATGGCCGGCATCTACGCGACCACCGCTCTTTCGCACAGTCGAAATATTGGTTTCGATCAAACCAACGCGCCCCTGGATCTGATCGCCCGTTCGATCGATCTACCTGCGCTCGGCTGGATGAGTTCTTTGGGGGTTGCTCTCAGCTGCTTCGGTTGTGCTTTGGGAGGCTTGAACGCTGGAGCGAGGGTGATCTTCTCCATGGCACGGGAGGGCTTGTTTGCACCTTTCTTCGCCAAGATTCATCCCGTGAACGGAACTCCGTCACGCGCTCTGCTGGTCATGGTGTCGGTAGCCCTGGTCATCCCCGGCCTGCTTATCGCTTGCGGGGTGGCTATGGCCAATGCGATGGACTACCTGATGCAAATCGCCTCATTCGGATTTTTGGGAGGGTATTTTTCCGTCTGTGTCGCGGCGCCCTTTTACCTCGCGCGCCGCCATGCATTGACGGCTCTCCAACTGCTTGTGGGGGTGACTACGTTGCTGGTGATTGGCGCGGTACTCTTTCTAAGCCTGATCCCGATCCCTGCCGCTCCCTGGCGCTATCTTCCGTACTTGTTCGCCGTCCTTGTTTTCATGGGAACGCTTGGCAGCGTCTATTACCGCGGAAAGCTCAGGGCGTGATTTCGATGATCGTCGCTGTGACGATCATCGTTCGAAAAAATGCAGGTTAGATGCTGTCCTGGCTAGCAGGTACAACTCCGAATCCGCAGGACTTATCCTCGCCTTTGGTAGCTCGCCTGCCTGAACTCATCGTCGCAAAAAAATACTAGCGGATCCAGGAAACAATAGGGAAGTGCGTTTCCGTTAAAGCTTGGTAAAGTCTACGCAATTCTCCAGTGACCTTACATATTCCGGTAGAAATCCAGACTCATTCAGCTCACCCCGTTAAATCCCCCGGTGTAAACACGGGGTAGACCCCTTCCAAACTGAGTAGCAGACGCGCGTAACATGGCCGCACTGCAGTCTTTTCTCGGAGAGGCCTCTTATGTCAAGGATCGGAATTTTTCCTGCTATTGCTGCGGTTTCTTCAACCGCGTCGAAGTTCTTCTCGCCAGCAAAGGCAACCAATCCCGCCAAAATCGCAAAATCGCTGTTCATGGTCTTGGCGATTTCCACCTGTCTTTTCTTTTCCGTTGCCGCCTTTGCGCAATCTGACGTCGGCACCATCGTGGGATTTGTAAAGGATCAGTCCGGGGCAGTGGTGCCAAACGTGACCGTGACTATCCAAAACGAGGGAACGAGCGAATTGCACACCGCTACTTCGGATGCTGCAGGGCATTTCGCGGCCCCCAGCCTGCCCCCCGCGTACTACAGCGTGACGGCCGAAGCGAAAGGCTTTAAGAAATTTACCAGCAGTCACAACAAGCTGGACTCCAATAGCACCATCGAAATCGATGCCGATCTCTCGGTTGGCGAAGCCACACAGACTGTGGAAGTGACGGGAACTGCCTCTGTGTTACAAACCCAGTCGGGTGCGGTGCAGAGCGAGATAACCGGGCAGCAGATTCAAAACCAGGAGCTGAACGGGCGCAATCCACTCTACATGGCCCAGCTACTTCCCGGTGCTCGTAGCAACGCCACGCTCGGGGACTTCAACTTCGCGGTAGGGGGCGGCCAGCCCTTTCAGGTCAACGGAGCTCGCACGCAGGATACCCTGGTTACCTTTGATGGCGCCCCGGCAGTGCGTACCCGGGGTAACGGTGCCATCATCGGTGTGGCCAGCGTCGATTCCACCCAGGAATTGCAGGTCCTTACGGCAAATTACGCACCAGAATACGGCAGCGCCGCCGGGCGGCCAAATCCGCGTCGTGACCAAGAGCGGAACCTCCGCAATTCCACGGTAGCTTGTACGAGTACCTCCGCAATTCGGCCATGAATGCCAATACCTGGACGCGGAACCTGACCCCTTCGACCAGGTTCGCTGCTCCCTTTGTCTACAACAACTTTGGATTTGCCGCAGGTGGGCCGGTTTGGATTCCCGGCTTGGCGTTCACAGAGCCGCTCAGAAAAAGATTTTTCTGGTTCGTGAACGAGGATTGGATCCGGTACCGCTTCACCGACACTCAGCAAGAGCCGTACCGACGGCGCTAATGCGCCAAGGCAACTTCAGCGAACTGCTGAGTCCTTCGAACCCCTGGTACACACCGGCCAAAGGCGTCATCTACGACCCGGCCACGTGCCCCACCCTAGGCGCCAAGAGCTGCGTGCCGTACCCGAACAACACCATCCCGGCAAGCAAACTGAGCCCCAACGGCATCGCTATCCTGAACGCCTATCCCACCCCCACCAGTCCGGGGCTTTCATCGAACGCCAATAATTGGATCGCCCAGGCCCGCCACCCGATCAATCAGCGTAAGGAAGTCATCAACGTAGACTACCTTGTCAACGAGAACCACCACATCGAGTTCCGGCGCTCAGATGCGACTTATTTTGAGTATCAACCGTTCGATCAAGGGTCAGGCCTGACGGGCAAGTATTTCAATCGCCCGAATCAGACCAATTCCCTGGGTTGGACGTGGACCGCCAGTCAATCCCTGATCAATGAGGCCCGGGCGACCATCAGCATCGACGACGTCTATATTCCGGTAAACACGGCCCTGGCAGGGTTCAATCGACAGACGCTGGGGATCGACTTTCCATTCATCTTTCCCAGCTGGCAAAGCCGCGCCGAACAAGATTCCCACCGCCAGCGTACCGACGTTCTACAGCTTGGCGGGCGGTCCTTACCCGTCGCATTCTTCCGGGCCTGATTTACACCGCCTCCGATAGTGTGACCAAGGTGTGGAGAAATCACACCGTCAAAGGGGGCTTTTTCTTTGAGTATTCCGGCGAAAACGACAACGACCAGATCAATGTCGCCACGGTTCCGGGCGGCGCCAGCAACCAGAACGGCACCTTTGTGTTTACCGACCCGCGAAGCGGATTGGGGGCCACCTCGGGTGTGGGCCTGGCCAACCTCGCGCTCGGCTTGGCTGACAGCTATACCGAGATCGGTCAAAAATCCTACACCCCATGGCGCGGCCAGATGTACGAGGAGTTCCTCCAGGATGCGTGGCAGGTTAACGCAAAGCTGCACCTGGATTATGGCTTCCGCATAACCTCCACGGTTCCTATGTACACGTTGTGGGGCAACTCCGATTTCTTTGATCCTGCGTCCTACAATCCCGCGGCGGCTCCGCAGATCAATCCAACCACCGGCAACGTCACCCTGGGAACGGGTAATCCCTACAACGGCATGGTGAATCCGGGTATCAACAAGTTTCCCAGTGCCGCGCTGCAAGGGAACCGTGTCCCGGCCGCCAACCCGGCCAACAACGCCTGCGCCGGCCAGCCATGCACCGGCCTGTTCGCCCCGCAATTTTCGAAAGGCTATGTCAATACGACACACCAGTTTCAACCCCGCCTCGGCATCGCATATCAGCTCGACCGATAGGACGGTCATCGCGCGGCAGGTGGCGAGTTTGTAACCCGGATGGGGCTGTTGGATAATATTTTCCCCGGCGGCAATTCCCCGTTCCAGCCTTTCGTCACCGTGAGCAACGTCTCGGTAGACAATCCGGGCGCCTCATTGAACGCGAATGTCAACGCCCCTCTCACCGTCACCACCCTGGCGAAAAATCTTTCGCCCCCGACGCGGTGGAACTGGAACTTCACCATCGAGCGGGAGCTTCCACTGAACTCAGTGTTGTCCATTGGCTATGTAGGGGCTCGCGGTCTGCGCAATTTCAGGGTGTTTGATATTAATCAACCTACCGTCGGCGCCCTGCAGGCGAACCCCGGTAAGAATGTGAACTATCTCCGCCCCTATAAAGGTTACGCCGCGATTCAGCAGGAGCAAAGCAATGGCAGTTCCGAATACAGCTCCCTGCAGGTTGTCGTGGAACCGGCGTTTCACGCGCGGCTCGTTGGTCGGCGTCAGCTACACCTGGTCCAAGAGCCTTGATAACAGCTCCAACTATCGTGACATCATGCCTGACACGCCTATTACACCAACAATCTCTGGGGACCTTCGGAGTACGATACCAAGCACATGCTGCTGATGAACTACCTCTACGATCTGCCGTTCTTCAAATCGCAAGCACGCTGGCCGGTGAGCTGCTTGGCGGTTGGGAGCTTAGCGGCAGTGCACAGTTTCAAACCGGCCAACCCTGCGGAGTCGGGGGAGGCAACAACGACTATGCCGGAGTAGGAGAAGTTGGCAGCTTCGGTTGCGGAACCAATACGTCCGAGGGGCAATTCTGGGTGAGAAACGGAACGCCCAAGTTCTGAAACACTTCAACCCCAACGGCATCAGGCTCGGCAAAATATATCTCCACCACGAACGGGGATGGATCTCCGATCTTTACCGCGCCTGCCTGCCGGCACCTTCAATTTGCAATCGGGAATACGCGACGAAATCTACGGGCCCGGTTTCCAGAATTGGAATCTCAATATGCGCAAACAGTTCCCCGTGTATCGGGAAACCTCGTTCGAGTTTCGCGCCGAAGCCTATAACTTTATCAATCATTCCAACTGGGCCAATATCGCGCAGACAGGAGGCCTGCAACTCAGCCCCACGTCATCCCAGTTCGGCGAAGTGACCCAGAAGTCGACCACCAATCCGCGAACGCTTCAGCTCTCACTGCGGTACATTTTCTAGACAGCTACTCCCGCGCAGACCACCGCGCGGGAGTAGTCGTGTTGCCGGAGAGAGTACCAGGCTGCACAATATCCAGTGAACGGAATCCCGGGCTGCACGACGCCGCGATCGATCGGCTTCCGTTGCCGGCGGAAGTGGAGACAATATGCATTCGGTATCTGACTCGCGTTTATTCAGCACTGTATTTCGTTCCTACCGCCCGCGGCCTCGCCGGTTCCTGTCTGGATTAGCAACTGTCATCGTTTCCACCGCCCTTCAGGCCCAAACCATGAAGGCCCCGGACATCACCAAGGACCCAACCCTGTATGTAGTGCCCTATGCCCACCTCGATACCCAGTGGCGATGGGAGATGCCGCAAACCATCAGCGAATATCTGCTGAAGACCATGCGGGTCAACTTCGACTACATCGACAAGTATCCTCACTACGTCTTCAACTGGACGGGCTCCAACCGCTACCGCATGATGAAGGAGTACTTCCCGGACGACTACGCCAGGCTGACGCAGTATGTCAGCGCGGGCCGCTGGTATCCCGCCGGCTCGTCGGTCGAAGAAGGCGACGTCAATCTGCCCAGCGCCGAAGGCATCTTCCGCCAGATCCTCTACGGCAACGATTACTACCGAAAAGATTTCGGCAAGGCAAGCGCGGAGTACATGCTGCCCGACTGCTTTGGATTTCCCGCCTCGTTGCCCAGCATCTTAGCGCACGCCGGGGTGAAGGGATTCTCCACCCAGAAACTCAGTGCGGCGTGGCAGCCGGCGCCCCAAATCGGCGGCCCCAATTCGCCGGAGCAAACCCCCGAAGGCATCCCCTTCAACGTTGGCCTTTGGATTGGCCCTGACGGTAAGAGCGTGATCGCGGCCTTGAATCCCGGCGGTTATGGCAGCAGCGTCTACACCGATCTCAGCAAGGACCCCGGACCGCCGCCACCGCAGCCCTCTCTGACCGATGAGCAGAAAGCCAAGCTTACGCCGGGCCAGCTGCGTGCTCTGGGACGGCCGCGAGAGTGGGAACAGGATTGGGTCAAGCGCATCGATCTGGATGGCCACGTCACCGGCGTCTTCGCCGACTATCACTATGTGGGCACCGGAGATGTGGGCGGCGCAGCCCGGGAATCAACGGTCAAACTGTTGGAAGCGATCGTCGACAAGAGCGAGACCGTGCTTCCGCCTCCTCCTCGCGGTTTCGGCCAGCAGGATCAGCCCGGCTCTGAACCGCAGGGGCCCACCGTGCGCGTAGGAGAAGGCCCGGTCCACGTAATCGAGGCGACTGCCGATCAGATGTTCAACGACATCAAGCCGGATATGACCTCGCGCATGCCGCAGTACAAAGGCGACCTGGAGCTGATCAACCACTCTGCCGGATCGCTGACGTCCGAGGCGTATCACAAGCGCATGATCCTCAGGAACGAAGTCCTGGCCGACGCAGCGGAAAAAGCTTCGGTGGCGGCTGTATGGATGGGCGGGCGGCCCTATCCCCAGCAACGCTTGAACGATGCCTGGACGCTGGAGCTTGCCGGACATTTCCACGACCTCGCTGCCGGCACCGCGACTCCGCGCGCTTACCAGTATTCCTGGAACGACGACAATATCGCGGCCAACCAGTTTGCCGGCGTGCTCACCAGCGCCACCGAGGCGATCGCCTCCGGAATGGATACAGAGGGGAAGGGAACTGCGGTTGTGGTGTACAACCCGCTCGATATCGCGCGGGAAGACGTAGTGGAAGCCCACGTCGCGTTTCCCGGCGGCGTGCCTAAGGCTGTCCGGGTTATTGGTCCTGATGGCAAGGAGGCCCCGGCCCAACTCGAAGATGGAAAAGTACTGTTTCTCGCCCAGGCCCCGTCCGTGGGATATGCGGTCTATCACCTGCTGCCCGCGGAAAAACCCGCAGCAAATGAAACTGTCAAGGTAACGCAATCGTCGCTCGAAAATGCTCGCTACCGCGTGCAGCTCAACCAGGATGGAGATGTCTCCAGCATCTACGACAAGAGCCTGAACAAGGAGCTGCTCTCGGCGCCCATCCGGCTCGCCATATCGACCGATGTGCCCAAGCAATATCCCGCCTGGAACATGGACTTCGATCAGGAGCAGGCCGCGCCTCGCGCGTATGTGAGCGGCCCGGCGCAGATCCGCATTAAAGAGAATGGCCCGGTTCGGGTATCGCTCGAAGTGACTCGTAAGGCCGAAAACTCTACCTTCGTGCAGACCATTCAGCTTTCCGCGGGCGATGCCGGCAACCGCGTAGAATTTGGCAACGCCATCGATTGGCGAACCCTGGCTGCCAACCTTAAAGTCGCTTTTCCTTTCAGCGCCGCAAATGAGGATGCCACATACAACTGGGATATTGGCACCATCCAACGGCCCAATGCGCAGGAGCGTCAGTTCGAAGTCGCCTCCCACCGCTGGATCGATCTCACCGACAAGAGCGGTGCTTTCGGAACAACCATCCTGACCGAATTCAAGAACGGTTCGGATAAGCCGAATGACCATACCATCCGGTTGACTCTCTTACGCTCGCCCGGAATGCAGCCTTCCACCAACGGACGCCCGTCCGGGTACACCGACCAGGCGAACCAGGACTGGGGTCATCACGAATTCGTATTCGGCCTTGCGGGGCACGCCGATGGTTGGGCGCAAGCGCAAACCGACTGGCAAGCCTATCGCCTGAGCGATCCGCTCATTGCCTTCCAGTCCGCAGGGCATCCCGGCTCGCTGGGCAAGAGCATCTCTTTGCTTCACCTCAGTAACTCCAGGGTTCGCGTGCTCGCGGTGAAGAAAGCCGAAGCGGATGACGAAATCATACTGCGCATGGTCGAGCTCGATGGTCATCCGGCGCAAGACGTGCGCGTCTCCTTTGCTGGACCGGTTGTGGCCGCGCGCGAAGTCAATGCGCAGGAGCAGGAGGAACCGGGGCCTGCAAGCCTGAGCAATGGAGAGCTGGTCACGTCCTTTACCGCCTATCAGCCGCGCACGTTTGCGTTACGCCTCGGTCCGGCAACGGCAAACCTGGCGGCCATTCACTCGCAGCCGGTCGATCTTAAGTACGACCTCGCCGCGGCCAGCAATGATGACACCAAGACCGAAGGCGGTGGCTTCGACGGCAAAGGCAACGCGATGCCGGCGGAAATGCTGCCCACGTCACTGGCTTATCACGGCGTCGAGTTCAAGCTGGCGCCCGCAAAGACCGGGGTGCCCGACGCGGTGGTGGCCAAAGGTCAAGCCTTTCCTTTGCCTGCTGGCCATTACAACCGGGTTTACCTTCTGGCCGCAGCCACGGGTGGAGACCAGACAGCCGCTTTTCGAGTCGGCGCCAAAACAGCGAACCTCAACATCGAGGATTGGGGCGGATTCATCGGTCAGTGGGATACCCGTATTTTCAAAAACCAGGACGACCGTAATTGGGCTATCTCCGCACACCACGCACCGTGGCCCCCTGCCGACGAGCAAGAGCGGGAGCGACGCGCACCGTCACCACGCTACCCCGAGGACTACGTGGGTCTCGAACCAGGCTACGTGAAACCCGCCAGCCTGGCATGGTATGCCTCTCATCATCACACCGCGGATGGCCTTAACCAGCCCTATCAATATTCGTATCTCTTCGCGTACTCGATCCCGATGGCCCCAGGCACAAAGACGCTCACTTTACCCAACAACGATAAGATTCGCATTCTGGCTGTCTCGGTTGCCGAAGAGAATCCTGAGCTAACGCCGTCGCAGCCGCTGTACGACATGCTGAGCCGCACAGAACCGCCCTCGTCGCCCTCATCGGGTGGTTCTCGGTAGGGAACCTGAAGACAGGAAAAGGTAGATACGGTGTGCCCGACATCCTACCGATTTGCAAAGTGAGTCCCGTAGGGACGGCTGAAAATACGCCGCGACGCCATCCTGAGCAACCTTCAGCCGTCCCTGCGGGACTTTAATTATGTTGCAGGATGGACCCAGGACTGCGTCCTGGGCTAAGTTCAGCCTGACCTTTCCAGGTTAGATTTTTAAAATGCCTCGGTTTAGGAACCGTCCTTTCCTTGCCGCGATCCTCTCCTTTTTGTCATCCCGAGCGAAGCCGAGCGGATCTGCGGTTCTACGGCCTGCTCCCGGAAATCCGGAGTAACAAAAGGGAGGTTTGATGTTTCCAGGAGGGTTCGGTGGACGACAAGTGGAGGTTGTGGACCGTAGGAGCGGGGCACACGAATGGCGTACCGCAGATCCGCTCGGCTGCGCTCGGGATGACAAAAAGGAGAGGACCGTGGCAAGGAAAGGGCCGTTGCTGGATGAAAGGGCAGTTGCTGAGCCGAGGCATTGTCTAAATCCAATTTGGGCAGCAGACGATCTACATGCAACCAGAATTTCATTCCGCCAAACGCGCTTCAAAGCAATCAACAAGTTGCATCCTCAAAAGGCCACTTGCTCCGCTAATTTGGACAGGTCTGAAGTTCAGCTGTCCCTGCGGGACTGGTTTCTTTTTACGGCTTTCAGAAAACGCTAAAGCCCGCGCGACGAATTGAACCTACGCCTCCCGGAACCGATACCCTACATAACTCTCCGTCAGGATGTACGACGGGCGTGCTGGATCGTCCTCGATTTTCTTCCGTAGCTGATTGATGAGAACGCGCAAATATTCCCGCTCATTCCCATACTCCGGCCCCCAAATGGTCGTCAGCAGGCGATGGTGAGGGACAGGCCGCCCTGCATGTTGCATCAGGTAGCGCAACAGCTCAAACTCTTTTGGAGTGAGGTGTACCTCCTGCCCCAACTTCTCCACCCGATACCGGCTTGGGTCAAGCATGATCGACCCGATCACCGTGGGAGAATCTGTAGTGACGGGCAATGTCTTAGACCGGCGGATCGCCGAGCGCAGCCGTGCCGTCAGCTCCCGTATCTGAAATGGCTTTGTCACGTAGTCGTCCGCGCCCGCATCCAGCGCTTCCACCTTGTCGTCCTCTTCATCACGCACGGTGAGCATAACGATCGGAAGATGGGGATAATCGCGATGGATCCTGCGGCACGCCTCCATGCCGGCCATCCCAGGCATATTGAGGTCCAGCAGCACAGCGTCGTAGCTGATCATGCGCAGGCGTAACAGAGCCTCTTCTCCGCTGCCGGCCTCACCAATGACAAATCCCAGTGCGCCAAGGGTCTCAAACAAGCTCTGCCGTATCCCCGCATCGTCCTCAACGACGAGCACATTCCATCGTGGTTCCACGCCTCACTCCTCCCTTGCTGTTCTGGGCAAGGTCACGAAGAATGTGGTCCCGGTGTGCGGGTCGCTATTCACCCAGGCGCGCCCTTGGTGCGCTTCCGTTACCTGCCTGACTACTGAAAGACCAATCCCCGTGCCTGGCGCCTTCAGGTTAGAACCAGGGCTGCGATAGAAGCGCCGGAAGATATTCTCCCGTTCTGCCAGTGGGAATGAATGATCCCTCGTTCTGCACACTGATCACCACCTCCGCCTGCTCCTCCCGGACCCCAATGGTGATGCGGAGACTCCTGGCTGCCATACTTGGCGGCGTTATCGAATAACTGAGACAGTGCCATCGTAAGCAGTTGCCTGTCAGCAAATACTGTGCTGGGCCGAGAGCCGGGCTGGATACTGACCGGGTGCACTCCAAGTTCCTGTGAACACTCTGCGACGCTGTCTTCAATGAGCCTCAAGAGCGGAATACGCTCTCGTTTCAATTTGAGGTGGGCATTGTCCATCTTGGCAGTCCGCAGCAGCCGTGTCGTGAGATCACTCAGCCGCTTGACCTCTTCATCGATCAGGACCACAAGTCTCTTTTCCACCCCGCTCAAGGTGTTCATCTCAATCAGGCCGGAGCTTGAGCTTCCGATCGTAGTCAGCGGTGTTTTGAAGGCGTGCGCCAGGCCATCCAGTACAGCAGAACGAAGCTGTTCACTTTGCCGGGCCGCCTCTGCGTTGGTTTCCGCGGAGAAAGAACGCGCTCGTTCGATCGCCACAGCTGCCAGCGAAGCAGTTG
This sequence comes from uncultured Acidobacteriaceae bacterium, assembly GCA_963745725.1. GTDB lineage: Bacteria > Acidobacteriota > Terriglobia > Terriglobales > Acidobacteriaceae > PALSA-350. The sequence continues at coordinate 90,944 of CAVUYJ010000007.1, read as the reverse complement.
CATGGATCGAAGCACTATCCAGAGAGTGGCCGCAGATAACCAGTGAGCCGATGGCGCGCGTCCCGGAACGCAGCACGCGGCGCGAGGTGCCGGTCAATGCGTCATCCTGGTTGCGTTCCGTAAAGTAAGTCGAACGCAACTTCCTCTTCCGTGCAATGTCACAGACGCCGCTTCTGCATAGGCGCAGGTCCTGAGCGTTCCACAGAGCAACGCCCTTCACCTCAAGCGTCGCATGAATATGCGTCGCAAGCTGCTGATCGACGGGTTCGCGGGGGTCGAGAAGAAGGACGTTCTGGCTGAGCTCATACAGCTTTTGCAGGCTCAACCGATGCGCTTCCGACTCGCGAGCATGACGGCTCACCTGGTTGGAAAGACGGCTCACCAGCAGGGCGACGCTTTCGAAAGTAACCAGGGCGACCCAGTCGTGGGAGTCCGCCATGTATAGCTGAAACAACGGCTTCGTAAAGAAGTAGTCGAGGCAAGCCACGGACAGCAACGACACCACGCTCGCCTCGAAGAATCCCCAGCGCAGAGCAATGACTGTTACCAAAAGCAGCTGCACCGAGGTCGCAGAAGAAAGATTGAACTGAAGCTGATACGCCGCCCAGGTGATCGACAGCACCGCCGCGATCCCTGTGATCAGCTTGACTGCGGTATCGCGAATCTGTTTCTTCGGCATCTGTGCGAACCCTGACGATGGTCAGATTCTAGCCGCCAACCCATTAGGAACTCATAAGGAATCCCCTTATGCGTAATTAATGAATTTTGCGGTCCACTGAATAAGGCCGGCAGTCGCCGGCTTTACGAGGTGAATCAAGTGAAAGACAGCCTTTATCATTCAGGAGCCAGGTGGTTCAAAGTTTGTGCGTCGATCGTAGCCCTGGGTATATCTCTAAGTGTTGTTCGAACCGCTTTCGGTCAATCCACCTTCGGCAGCGTGAGGGGTATCGCGCAGGACGCATCCGGCGCCGCGATTCCCGACACCAAGGTAGTACTGCACAGTACAGATGAAAATACCGACCGGGCAACCAACGCGGACAGCTCCGGCGACTTTGTCTTCGAGAACGTCAAAGCGGGCCACTACACCCTGCATGCATCGCATGATGGATTTGCAGATACGGAGGTGTCCGCAATCTCCGTCGAAGCCCGCCAGGATTTGCGCTTGAGTGTATCGCTCAATATTGCGTCCCTCTCGACCACGGTGCAGGTGACCTCCGACGCCACCCAGATCAATACTGAGAATGCAACCCTGGGCGACTCGAAAGACAATCTGCAGATGACGCAGCTCCCCCTGAACAATCGTGCAACCACAACCAGCCCGCTCGGAGCGCTCGCCCTATCGCCGAATGTTCAGACGGATAGCTCCGGCAACATCGCCCTGGGCGGTGCGAGTTCGTCCATGGTGAATTTCTCTGTCGATGGTATTTCGACCGCCAATGTCCGGCAGAATGGAGCGTTGCAGGATGCGTATCCCTCGCAGGAGGGAATCGCCGCCGTCAAGGTTACCTCATTCAATAACAGCGCCGAGTTCTCCCAGGTGGGAGATGTCACCTTCACTACGAAGAGTGGAACCAATCAGTATCACGGCAGCGTGTTTGAGTATCTGCAGAACCAGGCCCTGGATGCCGATCCATATGGGTTCAGCGGCAAGGCGCCCAAGAAGTTCAATACTTTTGGGTTTTCGCTGGGTGGGCCCGCTCAGGATTCCTCACCTCTACGATGGACGCGACAAGACCTTTTTCTTTGCCGACTACGAGGGCAACCGCCGCACGACCGCGGTCGCGCAGCAGTTTGAAGTGCCCACGCAGGCGGAGCGCAGATGGCGATCTCACTGGGTTGGATCCTTCGCTAACTACGCCGGTTACAAACATCAGCCCCACCGCGACGGCTCTCTTGGCTCACATCCCATTGCCGAATGTGATTGGCCAGTCAGGGTATAACTACGAAAACTTCCAATCTACCCCGGCGCGCACCGACGGTGCCGATATTCGTATCGATCAGACGATCAACGCGAAACAGTCCGCCTATGCGCGCTTCAGCCGGAAGAACATTGCCTCCGACGTAGCCAACCCGTTCCTGCCCAACGATGTGGACTCGATTCACAATCGCAGCTTTTTGCTTTCGCATACGTATGCGATCACCCCCACGCTGCTCAATGAGTTTCGTTATGGCTTCACCAACGTGACCACCAGCGTTAATTTTCCGATTCAGGGATCGGATGCGCTCAGCCAGCTCGATCTCACTGGCGTGAACATCAGCCAGCATCCGGCGACGCACGCATTCCCGACCTTCAACTTCAGCGCCGGCACCGGTCTTACCGCCATCGGCAGGGACAAGGCGGGTATCACTCAGTCGAAAACCACACAGTTCAGCGATAACCTGACGCGTACTTTCGGCAAGCACACCGTGAAGGGCGGCGTCGATATTCGCCGGGTACGATACTTCGATCTCGAGAGCTTCGCACCTGAATTTGCCTCCGATGATTTCGGCAGCTTCATCTTCCAGCCGACGTTTACCGGAAATGCATTTGGGGACTTCCTCGAAGGGGCTCCCACTACCCTGAACTTCGCCGTATCGAGCCCCGATGTAGGAGGCACAGCGACCCAGTACAGCCTGTTTGCTCAGGATGAGTACCAGGTGAACAGCCGCCTGACCCTCAGCTATGGGCTGCGCTGGCAGCTTCTGCCGGGCTTCCAGGAAGATGGCGGCAACCTGGCCAACTTCGACCAACGCAACAACTCGATCGTGGTTCCCAATGCGTTGGCCGCGTATCTCACCAAACAAAACATCACCGCATCGAACGTCGCCTTCCAGCAGTCGTTTAACGCCTGCAACCTGGATGTTACGTCGCTGCCCTGCACGAAGTACGTGACGGCAAGCCAGGATGGATTGCCGCAGAGTCTGCGCAATACCTATAAGGGGAACTTCCAACCGCGTTTCTCCATTGCGTACCGTCCGTTCAACGACACAAAGACGGTTGTGCGCGCAGGTTTCGGCATCTTCACCATGACGAACCTGGGACCGCTTTCGTTCAACAATAGCGGCAACCCGACATCGAGCCTGCATAGCTATGCAAACGCAAACACTGTGGGGGCGAATACGCCACTGATTCGGTTTCCCAACACTGCGCCGCCCAGCTCGATGGTTCAGATTGGCGGAGGAAGCCTTGATCAGGGCGTCAATCCAAACTATCGCGATCCGCAGTCGAACCAGTGGAACGTGACCCTGGAGAGGGAGATCACCAGCAGCACCCAGGTCCGCGTAAGTTATGTGGGCATGCACACCTACCGCTTGAGCGTCACAGAGGATCTGAACCAGATCGCTGCCAGCACCACACCGTACGTCTCGGGCACGCCGGCGAACCCTTTCGTTGACCCTCGCGCTCCCTACCAGAACTGGTTCTCACTCGCCAGTACGTTCAATGCGGGCGAGGCGAACTACAAGGCGTTGGAGTTGCAGGCCACGCACCGCATGCAGCACGGTCTCTATTACGACGCGAACTACACCTACGCGGTGAATAAGGCGGATAACCAGGGAGACGCGCCGAGCGCATTTGCCGGCGAAGTGAACTATGGGCTGCCGATTGCCGACCGTTTCCACATTGAGCGCGATCTGGGCAATGTCGAAGGCACTCGTCGGCAGCGCGTGCTCCTGACCGGGGTGTATCAACTTCCATTCGGCAGCGGCCGTGCATGGATGAACGGCGGCGGTGTGAAGGATGCATTCCTGGGCGGTTGGGATGTAACGACCGTGACCTTGCTTGAGACCGGCCCTTGGCTGACCCCGACTATTAGCGGTTCGGCCGATCAGTCAAACACCAACGTCGCCAACCGCGGCGTCACGGCCCGGCCTGATGTGGTGTCCAACAACTTCTACACTGGGCAGTCTCGCGCACAATACTTCAACCTGGCAGCTTTTTCACCAACCCCCGCAGGCGCCGGACGCTTCGGCAATGCTGGTGTCGGCATTCTCCAGGGACCCGGAACTGCGGCTGTGAGCCTCGGCGTTGCCAAGGGATTCCGCATCACCGAGCGGCTGCATGCACGCTTCGAATCAACCTTCACCAATGTGCTGAACCATACCAACTTTGCACCGCCGGTGACGGCGATCGATAGTTCTACCTTCGGCGCTCTCACCGGACCACAAACTGCCGAGAACGCAGGCAATCGAACCGGTCAGGCAGCTCTCCGGTTCGACTTTTAACCACGGCCGAATCGGCGTCAGGCTAGGCGGGAGGCTTCGGTGTAACTCTCGCCTGCCTATTTCCGAAGCGCGTTGCACGTCGAGCGCAACGTGAACTCCAACGACTCACGTGGGATCTTTTCAATGAAGGGCTGAACGACCCAGTTCAGGCCGGTCGGCACCGATCGCGAAAGCGACACTGATTCGATTTGCATGTAGAGACCGCCGTCGCCTTCCTCATACGTCCAATAAGTATTTTGCCGCCATAAGAAACCGTGCTCCTCGCCGGCCGGGACGGTATGCTCTGTGGCGGTGCCGGGCGATTCTATTTCTGAAACCTTTGTGCTTCGTGACAAGCTGTATCCGTGCTGGCCATCGAGACGCCCGAAGGTGATGTCGTACGTAGTGTCCATCACTACCGTGATGACGTGGTGCTGGCGCACCCGCATGAACGCCTGAAGACGGTCACCCTGCTGACTGAGCAGTTTTGCCTGCAACACCTGCGGAGAAAAATATTGCGGGTAGGCGCCGATGTTTTTCATCAGCCGTTCAAAGTCAGCTAGGGTGGCCCCCGGGGCAAACGCAGTCCCACGCCAGTCGTGCAGCAATGCTCCGGGCAAATCGGATCCTGTGACGGGCGTGATGGGCTCGATGATCAACTCTCCCTGTTGGAGACTCTTTTTATTTTGCGGGGTTAACGGCGGCGCCAGAAAACCGTCTCGGGACTGGTGCTGCTGGGCGAGCCTCGACTCAACAGCTTTCACGTATGCGTTGAATGCGGTGACGGCTTCCGGTTTGGGTTCTGCTTTCGCACAGGTCGGCGCTGCCATAGAGGCGAAGAGCCCGGTGATGAGCAAGAGAATTCGGGATGTTGAGATTTGCCGTCGAGTCATTCACTTCAACTTTAGCTTGAATCCAACACGGCCCCGCGCCTCCGGCGTAGCAAGTCCGCCGATCTTTGCAAAGACTGTACGCAAGCTGGCCCCCCAGCTTTGCCCAAAAATGGCTTGGTACCGGTACGCCGGGCAAAACTTGCGTTGACTTTCGACCGCCTAGTTCTTACAGTCAAGTAACCCCGGGGCAGCCCAGTCGATGCAAAAGCCACCTTAGCCAGTGAGTCGAAAGGGTTTTGAATGCAACATACAATAGTTGATACCAAGTGTCCGATTTCGGTCGAAGGCACCGATACAAGATCTCATAAGCTACTACTTTCCATAGTTGTGTGCATCGTCGTCCTGATGATGTCACCGGCCATGCGTGGCCAAGCCACGGGAAATTTCTCCGGAAATGTCACCGATAAATCCGGATCGGCGATCCCCGGAGCGAGCATCATCGCCACCTCTCAGGGAACCGGCCTGCAACGGGACACCAAGGCGGATGCCAGCGGACACTACCTTCTTCCTTTGCTCCCGGTCGGGACCTATACCGTGCACGTGGATGCGTCGGGTTTTCAGAGCGCTGAGTCCAAAGATCTGCGTCTCCAGGTGGATGAAGCCCGCGAACTCGACTTCGCGCTTGTACCCGCCACCGTGGTCACAACCGTGGCAGTTTCCGGCGAGGCGGTCGCCGTCGAGTCAGCCAATCCCTCGCTCGGCCAGGTAATCACGTCGCAGGAAGTGTCGCAGCTGCCCCTGAACGGCCGGAACTTTGTTCAGCTGGCCACCCTCACGGCAGGAGCCACGGCAGAGACCACCGGCAGCAGCTTTTTCACCTCCGCTGCCAGCAGTGAGGTGGCCGCACGCGGTCCCTTCTCTCTATCCGTCGGTGGCTCCCGGCCTAACAGCACAGACTGGCTTCTGGATGGCGTCGACAACAACGAGCTGACCGCCGGCGGTATCGGCGTCTATTCCTCGATTGACGACATTCAGGAATTCAAGGTGTTGACCTACACCTACTCGGCCGAATATGGTACCCGGGCCGGACCGGCCGTGCTCGTCACCACAAAATCAGGGACCAACGAGTTTCACGGTACTTTATACGAGTTTTTGCGCAATAAGTCTCTCGATGCCAAGAGCTACTTTGCCAACTCCATCGAAAAGTTCAACCTGAACCAGTTTGGCGGGAGTGTCGGCGGCCCCATCAGGAAGAACAAGACCTTCTTCTTTGTCGATGGCGAACAAAAGTATCAGCTTCACGAAATTCCCTTTACCGGCCTGGTGCCTTCGCTGGCCATGCGCACGGGCGATTTCTCGCAGCGACCCGTTTGGCAATCCTGTCTCGGGTCTGACCATTGTCAACCCGAACATGGCCGGTGCCTCCACCAACCCGAACGTCTACCCAAACATTTATTTCCAGTGCGATAGCGCCGGGAATCCTCTCCCTGCCAACACTGATGGAAGCCAGGCCGCGGGCACCGCCTGTAACAAGGTTCCGCAGAACCTGATCAACCCCATTGGGCAGGCCATGATTAACCTGTACCCGGCGCCCAACGCCAGCAACGCCAGTGCGGGCATTAACTACACCAGTCAACCCGTCCGCCAACTGGATCAAACCAAGTTCGACATTCGGCTCGACCACACGGTTTCGAACCAGGACAATCTCTTTGGCCGTTTCAGCTACGATCAGGCATTCTCGTATGTGCCCGGCGGCTCACCAGGATTTGCCGAAGCCAACGCCTTCGGCAGCAACCAGCGCATCAGAAACCACGCGCGCAATATAGCCCTCGGCGAGACCCATGTGTTCTCTGCCAACCTGGTCAATCAGGCCAGTTTTGGCTACAACCGCATCTTCGACTACATCACTTCGCAGGGCACCGGCACCTGCATCTCCTCCACCATTGGAGGCGGCATTCCCAACGCCAACCTGGGCTGCGCCAGCGGCAGCACAACCTGTACCAACTCTTATAGCTGCGGCCTGGTTTCCACCGAATTCCAGGGCGGCTATTGGGCACTCGGCGATCGCGGCTACTCGCCGTTCCAGGGGGGAACCAACATCTTCTCTTTCCGCGACTCCCTCAACTACACCCACAATAAGCACGACTTCAAGTTCGGGATCGATTTCCGCGCGAATCAAATGAACGTCGGCACAGAAGCCTTCCAGGATGGCTTCTGGATCGTCGGCGTCGCCGGAAACTTTACGGGCAATAGCGCCCTAAACATCGCCGGGCAATTCGGAGGCCGATTTCTTAGAGGGAATCACCGGCCTCGCCATTCATGACCAGACCTACGAGGGCCCCGTCACCGGCCGCCGCTGGAAGGCCTATCGTCCGTTCGCCGAAGATAATTGGCGGATCACACCAAGCATCGTCCTCAATATCGGCTTGGCGTGGGATATGACCACGCCTATCACGGACAACGCCGGGCGCCAGGCCGACTACATTCCGACGACGGGTAAGCTTCTGATTGCCAATCAAAACGGGGTGAGTGGCTCGGCGGGCATCAAGATGGATTGGACAGCAGTCGAACCCCGCCTCGGCGCCACCTGGAAAGTGTTCGGCAGCGACAAAACCGTGTTGCGCCTCGGATACGGTATTTTCCACGACTCAGCCTGGAGCCAGGGCGCGCAGGGTCTATGGCAGAACCCGCCCTTCCTGGGTGAGTCCGACGCCTTCGGGCCCCAGGGCTGCGCCTTTGCCACCTCATACTGCGCGACTACGCTCGCACAATCGCCTGCCGCCGTGAGTCTCTCCGCCGGATTTCAGGCCCTTCCTACGCCTCAAAACGCCGCGAACTTTACGGGAAACTTCAACTACGAGCCCACGAATCTGAAGCATGGCGTGGTGCAGCAATACAACGTGAACGTCGAGCGCCAGTTGCTCGGCAACCTGGTCCTGACCGCCGGATTTGCCGGTGCCCAGGGCACACACATCCTGGTAACCGGCAATAGCCTCACGGCTAGCAGTCCGAGTGCGTGCGGCACCGTACAAAACTACACCCTCGGTTGCAATGCCAATGGCTCGCCTTATGAGTCGCCGTATATCGCGCCCAACTTCAATCAAATTTATCTCTTCGGCGATGTGGGCAAGACAAGCTATAACTCGCTGCAGATCAAGGCAGAGACCAAGACGCCGAAATACGGACTCTACGCCCTGTTTGCCTACACCTACTCCCGCACCTATGACAACGGGCTGACCGACGGCTTAGGTTCCGTGGTCAGCGCCCCGTTTTTCCCGCTTCCCAACTGGCAAAACCTTGATTGGGCCTTATCGCAAATCAATCTCAATAACAACTTCACCGGCAGTGTCATTTACGATTTGCCCGTCGGCCGCGGAAAGCAGTTCGGGAGCAACTGGAATTCCCTGACCAACGCCCTTCTTGGCAACTTTCAGGTGACTCTGATCCAAAAAGTCCTTTCCGGGTTTCCCGTCCCCTTGATCGACAGCATCAACAACTCCGGCACCGGGTTCTCCAGCGGCGGCAATGCATACGATTGGAACCGGCCTGACCGGGTCGCCGGTTGCAACGCCGGCAACGCCGCCCACGGCAAGCTGGAGTGGATCAACCCCACCTGCTTTGTTGCGCCTGCCGCGGGCGAATTGGGGAATGCCTCGCGCGTCCCAGCCACCGGGCCTGATCTCGTCAATACCGACTTCTCGGTTATCAAACAGATCGGGTTGCCCCGAGAGATGGGTTTGAACTTCCGCGCCGAGTTCTTCAACCTCTTCAATCACTCACAATTCGGTGCACCGGTGAACGACGTGAGCTCGCCTGGATTTGGATTTGTTCAATCCACGGTGAACAATCCTCGCCTGGTACAGCTGGCGCTCAAACTAACTTTCTAACCGGGGTTGCGGCTCGAATCGCGAATTGCTATCGGCTCCTCCCTTGCAGCTTCAGAGTTTGCACCGTCATTGACGGCCAACGTTTAAGACTCAATTTTCCACGCGATGGATCGTTGGCCGTAGCCATTTCGGCTACGCCGGTCCTGAGGCCAGCTATGCGTCAGATTTCGCTTCGAGAGTTTCGGACTCGTGGCTCTAAGGCCCTCGAGGCAGTTCCTCAGGGTGAGACCGTATTGCTGTCGGGTCAGCAGGGCCCGGCTTACTTTCTAGTTCCCGTGCTTGGAGATGTGGCCATTGAAGACCGGGAATTGCGGATAGCCATGGCGAAGTCCAGTCTGCGCGAGACTTGGCGTCATGCCAAAGCGACCGGCCTGGATCAGATGGCCGCGGAGGAGATTGCGGACGAGATCAATCAGGTCCGCAAATTACGCAAACGCCGGAAGACGAGGTGAGATTTGTTGTCCTGGACACGAACATAGTCGTTTCCGCCGGTATAAAGCCCGAAGGGGCACCAGCGACGCTCGTCATGGACTGGGTTCTGGAAGGACAGGTGCGGCTGCTGACGAGTTCTCTGATCATCCCCCATTCCGTCCTCCTTCCCATAGAACTTCGAGTGGTGTATCCTGGTCCTCCATAGAACTTCGAGGGGAGACGTCAGTGGCGAAAAAGCCTCAGTCGGACGGAGAGATGCTCAAGGGGACGCTGGACATGATGATCCTGCGCACCCTGGTCACGGGAGACGCACACGGGCACACCATCGCCAAGGTGATCGAGAGGAGCTCAGAGGATGTGCTCGAGGTAGAGCAAGGGTCGCTCTATCCCGCACTCCATCGGCTGGAAGACCGTGGCTGGGTCTCGTCCTTCTGGGGTGCAAGTGAAAACAACCGTAAAGCGAAGTTCTACCGGCTTACCCCTGCGGGGAAGAAGCAGTTGGTACGCGAAACGAACCGCTGGCGACAGATGGCTCGGGCGATCGCTCTGGTGATGGGAGAGAAAGTACAGGGAGAAAGAGGCACGGAATGAGCGTGCGCCGATTCTTCCGCCGCCGGCGGGCAGACACGGAATTGCTCCAGGAAATCGATACCTATCTGATCGAAGAGATCACCGAGAACGTGGCCCGTGGCATGTCGCCGGAAGAAGCGCGACGCCAGGCGCACCTCAAGCTCGGTAATCCGCAGAGCGTACGAGAGAGCTTGTGGCAGCAAAACACTGTCGCCACCATCGACACCCTCTGGCGTGAACTGAAATACTCCGTCAGAACGCTGGCGCGGACGCCGGGCTTTGCCGCCATCGCGATCCTCGTGATGGCGCTCGGCATTGGCGGCAACGTTGCGCTCTTCACGGTCGTTCGCAGCGTGCTGCTCAAGCCATTGCCCTATCGCGATGCGGACCGATTATTCGCAATCTATGAACGTAACCCCAGTCAGCGAAACGCCGATTCATTCCTGCCGGTAGATGCCGGCAGTTTCCGGGAATGGCAGCAGGCTGCCCAGCGTACCGCGGAGATGGCCATGATATCTCCCTGGCAAGACTACAGCGTCTCGGCGGATGGCGGAAAGCTGCCGGAGCAAATCGATGCTGGGTGGTGTTCATGGAATTTCTTCCCCCTGCTCGGCATCACGCCCGCCCTCGGCCGAAGCTTTACCTCGGACGACGACCGGCCCCAGGCAATGGAAACTGCCATGCTTACGTATTCGTTTTGGAAAAGGCGTTACAGCGGCGACCCGGAAATCGTCGGCAAGTCCATCTTTCTCGATGCCCGGCCGTATACCGTCGTGGGAGTCTTGCCCGCATCCTTTACCTTCAGCAGCGCATTCGGCGGCAATAAAATCCAGGTTTGGACTCCCGTCCATCGCGAGGCGCCCCCTGCGCTCTTGAGTACCTATGAAGATCATGAGTTCCTGGTGTTCGCGCGCCTGCGAAAAGGCGCCACCCTGCCGAGGCTCGTCGATCAGTTGAATGCCATCCAGACACGGATTCAGGCGACCCACCCGGACCCAGCCGTTCACGGCGCAGTCGCCGGCAGAACCATGCTGGATGACGTCGTCCACTCCTATAAGACTTCGCTCTATGCGTTGCTCGCTGCAACCGCGTGCGTGTTGCTGATTGCTTGTATGAATGTCGCCAGTCTGTTGGTGGCCCGCGCAGCCGCCCGGAGCAAGGACCTGGCGATCCGCGCTGCGCTTGGTGGCAGCCGGTTGCGCCTGCTGCGTGAGCGCCTGGTGGAGAGCCTGGTTCTGACGGCAGCTGGCGGCGCGCTGGGACTAGTACTTGCCTGGATCGCACTGGGATGGCTTGTCCATGCGCGCGTCGACATGAACCGCGTGGAAGCCATTCACATCGATGGCACGGTGGCGGCCTTCACCGTGGTCGTCATCGCTCTTTGCGCGCTCTTCTCCGGGTTGGTCTCCGCATTAAGCTCGAACGGCCCACATGTTATGGTGGCCCTGCAGGAGTCATCCCGTTCGCACAGCGGCGGAACGGCACGGGCGAGACTACGCAAGGTTCTGCTGGTGCTGGAGGTAGGTCTTACCGTTGTGCTGCTGGTGGGCGGGGGCCTGCTGCTCAAAAGCTACCAGCGTCTTCGCTCCACCGATATTGGCGTGCCGGTAGAAAACGTGCTCACCATGCGCGTCAGTCTTCCAGAGGTACGCTACAAACTACCCGTCCAGCAGGTCGCTTTCTTCGAGCAACTCATCGGGCGCGTTCGTGCGTTGCCCGGGGTCCAGGCAGCGGGACTGGTGAGCACGCCTCCCGGTGAAGGCTGGAACGGCGATCGCATGATGCAGGTGGTCGAACATCCGCCGTTGCCCAAAAAAGAAGTGCCCGACGTGATGGTGCGCGGCGCCGAGCCGGGCTACTTTTCTGCCATGCAGATCCCGCTTCTGCGTGGCCGCATCTTTACCCTGGATGAGCGGCTGCAACGCGCCAACGTCGCGGTGATCAGTCGCACCACGGCACGGACCCTGTTCCCCAACGATGACCCCATCGGAAGGCACCTCAGATCCGAAGAAGGCGGCGATGTCTACGAAGTAGTGGGCATCGTAGGCGACATCCGCTGGAGTATCGCGCAGCCCATCATGCCCACTCTCTATTGGCCGATCTATGGAAACAACTACAGTTCGGCCACGATTGTGGTTCGCTCCGCACACGATGTGGAATCGCTCGCCTTGCCGGTGCAGAGAGTGATCAGCCAACTCGATCCCGATTTGCCGGTCTCCGATGTGACCACTCTGCGCGAAGCGATCGGCAAATCCACCATCAACTCCGCATTCAGCTCAATTCTTGTGGTGGCCTTCTCCGTGATCGCGTTGGCGCTGGCAGCGGCCGGCCTGTATGGAGTGCTGGCCTATCTGATTACCCAGCGCACCAACGAGATCGGTGTTCGGATCGCGCTCGGCGCGCAACGCGATCAACTTCTGCGCCTGATGCTGGTGGATGGACTGAAGCCGGCAATGTTGGGCTTGGCGCTCGGGTTGGCAGCCAGTGCCGGCGCAGCACGGCTGATTCGCTCCATGCTCTACGAGACCCAGCCGCTCGACCCAGCTGTATTTTGCTCCGTCGTTGTTGCCCTGTTGTTGGTAGCCATGATGGCCTGCATAGTCCCGGCGTGGCGCGCGTCCCGCCTCGATCCCGCGCAGGCGCTGAGGTCCGAATAGCGCTCAGCAAGAGGCTGAGGACGTCCTAAGATGGGGGGATGGCAACTGTCCACGCGACTTTAATTTTTGAACGAATGGTTCCCGCAAACCCCGATCAGGTCTTCGCTGCCTATGCCGAAGTCAACCAACGGATGGAATGGGGAGCTCCCTCCGATAACACTGCGCTGATTTATGACCAGGCGGAGTTCCGCGAAGGCGGAGAGGACGTCTTTCGCTGCGGCTCCAAATCAAACCCTGATATCCACGGAGCGACCCGCTACCTGGATATTGTCCCTAATCGCCGGATCGTTTCGACCGAAACGATTACCGTGGAGGGCCGTCACGTATGCGCCTCCCTCGTAACCCTGGAACTCAATCCAGACGGCGACCGTACGAAATTGAAAACTACGATTCAGCTTGCCTCCTTTGTGGGACAACATATGGTCGAGGGGCACGAGAGCGGGACGAATGCCTCCCTGGACAATCTGATGAATTACTTTTCCAAGGTCCGCTGATACTGGAACCATTTGCGGCCGACGTCCCAGGACTTAGCCAAATGGCCAAGCTCCTACACGCATAAAATCGAGTCAGGGAGGGCGATCGGGTGCCTGCGAACGACATTCTCCGTCTGACACTTGCCGCATTAGCACCGAGCACGACGAGCGGAATCCAAATCCGTCACGCCTGGTTTGTTGCCATCTTCCTCTTCTGTGGCCTCATCGTTCTTAGCAACCTGGCCCACTACATCGTCTTCCACGTCTTGCGGCGCAAGGAGAAAGAAACGAAAGACCCCCGCTGGGGCAGCATTCAGCAGTATCTCAGCCATCCGGCCCGAGCCATCTTCTTCATTACTTGCCTGCTGATCGTGTTGCCTGCCGTTCCGCAAGTAACGGCGAGCGTTCAGGCGCTCATCTGGCAGGGTCTCATCATGGCCCTCGTCGTAGCCTTGGGCTGGTTTGCGGTAGGGTGCGTCTATGTGTTTCAGGCGGCCGTACTGAGAAAGTACGACCTCAGCGCCGAAAACAACATCCGGGCGCGCCGCGTTCACACCCAGTTCCAACTCTTCCGCCGCATCTTTATCACTTTTATCGTCATCGTCGACATCGGCGCGCTCCTCTGGACATTCAACGATCCGCGTATCTGGCAATATGGTTCCGGTCTTCTCGCCTCTGCTGGTATCGCTTCGATCATCGTCGCAACCGCCGCCAAGTCCACTGTGGCCAACCTTCTCGCCGGCTTGCAAATCGCGATGACGGAACCGATTCGGATTGACGACGTCGTCGTCGTCCAGGGCGAGTGGGGCCGAGTCGAGGAAATCAATTCGGCGTATGTGATCATCCGGCTCTGGGACCTGCGCCGGCTCGTCGTCCCCTTGAGTTATTTCATCGAAAATTCCGTTCAGAACTGGACCCGCCAATCGTCCGACATCATGGGCACGGCCTTCCTTTATGTCGATTACTCCATCCCGGTCGAAGACCTGCGCCAGCAACTCAACGCCATCGTTCACCCGTCGCCCCTGTGGGATAAGAAAGTCTGCGGCCTGCAGGTCACCAACCTCACTGAGCGTTCCATGGAGCTTCGGTGCCTGGTCAGCTCCCGAAACTCGAGCGAAAACTTCGACCTGCGCTGCCTGGTCCGCGAACAAATGACCGCATGGATCCAGCAGAATCACCCCACGGCCTTTCCCATCACCCGCTTTTCCGCGATTTCGGGACCACCCAACAACGGCGGCGACCACGGCGAATAACAACGTGACACCTAACCGTGTACATCGATCTACGACTGCAAAATCTCAGCGCAAAAACTGGTCCACGAAGCTCTCTCCCAAACCGACCGCGGTATAGTGCTTGCGGCAAAGATCTATCTTGGTAAACACATCCTCATACCCAAGCATGCGCCCATCCGGGTCGACATAGATCATCGCCCCGTTCACCTGAAACAGGGTAATCATCTCCGGAACATCAGGCTCCACCACCAGCGTGTGCGTCTCCCCCGGAGTCTCATACACATAAGACCCTTCCGTGGCTGTCCAATCATGCTCCAGATAATGCCAACTCCCCTTGAGCACAAAGCCGTGGACAGGCTGAGGATGACGATGGCGAGAAAGCACACCCGACTTACGCACGCGCAAGAGGTTCATCCAGTAGCCCCGGCTGGCCGAGAGGCAGAGCGGACGAAACCAGACATTTTCCTGCTGCGGCACCCACAAGCGCTCATCCTCAGGGATGGCGTTGGGAATCACCAGCTCAGGAAAGCACTCCTTCGGCTGCGGGTGCCGGTAGGGGACTCGTGCTTCGGCGGCGTTGCGCTCTAAATCTGCATGGTTAATGGCGGTACTGCTCATCGGTGGACCCTCCTGTTTTCATCCTGCTGCGTACCCGCCATCGACGGGCAAAATTACGCCGGTGATGAAGCGTGCTGCTTCGGAACAAAGAAACACCGCGGCCCCGGCGACGTCTCCGGGATTGCCCCAGCGCTCCATCGGTGTGCGGCTCAGGATAGCAGCTGACCGGCTTTCATCTTCCACCAGGCCGCGGGTCAGTTCGGTTGCGATCCAACCGGGAGCAATCGCATTCACCCGGATGCCTTCCGGCGCCCAGGCAACGGCCAGGGCCTTGGTCAATTGTGCCACCCCGCCCTTTGAGGCGGTATAGGCGGGAATTGCCGGGCCACCGAAAAACGAGAGCATCGACCCGGTGTTGACGATGGCGCCCCGGGCAGCGGCAAGCTTAGGACGGGCCTCGACACACATGCGCATGGTCCCGGTCAGATTCACGTCGATTACTTTTTGAAAGGTCTTGATATCGTACTCGGCGAAGTTGCGAAAGATCACCCCGGCGCAATTGATCAACGCGGCTAACTTATCGAACGGAGCCAGCACCGCCGCGACCGACGCTTCCGAGGTCACGTCCAACTTCACCGCCGTCAGATGCGGGTGTTCGGGAACAGCCGCAACCTGCTCATCGGTCAGCCCGGTGACGGTCACATCGTAACCAGCCTCGACCATCGCGCTCGCGATGCCAAAACCAATCCCCGTTGTACCCCCCGTAATCAGCGCCTTCATGGTTGAGCCGGGTGGATCCAGATAGCGTTGCCGCCCCCGGAAACCATGTGAACTTCGAGAACCGTATTGCGGTCCACTGGGACGTTTGCTAAAGGCAATATGGGTCGCATTCGCTGGCAGCATCGGGACCATCGGCATAAATTTCGGCGACGTACTTACCGTCGCCCAGGAAGTCGAGCGGGACCTTGGTATTTCGCTCCTCCCAGTTGGTCAGCGAGCCGACATACCAGTCCTTGCCGCTTCGACGAGCCAGGCTGATGTACCGCATGGGGAACCCGTCGATCACGTGGACTTCATCCCACGTCGACGGCACCTGCTTGATGAAGTCAAAGGCTTTCTGCCCTTTGTACTGTTCCGGGTAGTCGGAAACCATCTCCAGCGGGCTTTCGAATACCACGAACAAGGCCAGCTCCTGCGCCCGTGTTCCCAGTGACATCGGCATTACATTGCGGGCGACAAAGTTCTCGAGATTCGTGTTGTTGAACGCGCCCGGGGTGTAATCCAGGGGACCGGCGAGCATGCGGGTGAAGGGAAGTGTCGTGTTGTGGACCGGCGTCACCCGGGCTGACCACTTGGAATATTCCTTGCCCATCACTCCTTCGCGGGTCACCAGATTAGGATACGTGCGGCGCAGGCCATCCGGCTTGAAGGCTCCGTGGTAATCGATCATCAGATGGTGTTCGGCGGCTTTCTCCACCACGCGGCGATACCAATCCACCATCCACTGGTCGTCGCGGTTCATAAAGTCGATTTTGACCCCGGCGACTCCCCATTTCTCAAACAGCGGAAAAGCCTGGTCCATGTATTTGTCGACCGAGGTCCAATGCGACCACAGCCAGATGCGGACGTTCTTCTCCTTGGCGTACTTCAACAACTCGGGGATATCGACCTTGGGGTTGAACTGGGTAATGTCGGCCGGGTCGGCATAATCTCCAGGTTTGGCGCCCGGCGTCGGCTTGGCCCAGCCGGCATCGATCAACATGTAAGGAAAGCCGGATTCCGAGGCAAACTCAATGTAATGCTTTAAGGTTTCCGTGTTCATGCCCGGGGTAAAACTCACCCCGGTGGCCGTATCGCCCGACCACCAGTCCCACGCCGATTTTCCCGGCCCGAATCCACGAGGTGTCGGCGATCTTCGAAGGCGGATTCAGGTTCAGGATCATGTTCGACTCGATCAGCCGCCCGGGCGTTTCCCCGATCATGAGCACGCGCCAAGGGCTTTTGAACGGTGTCCTGGTGTCCACAGCGACGCCCGGGACATCGACGTTTGGCGACAGCTCTGCTTTGAGGGTGTGAAGCTGTTTAACGCCGCGTAGATACATGCCGGCATAGTTGTCGATATTCGCTTCCGTGATCGCGACCCAGCCAGTGCCCGGGACCTCCGCCAGCAGCGGGAGCGCGATGAGCCAGTCAGGATGGAGGCTGCCCACCGTCCGCATCTGGTAGTCGTCTTCATAAGAAGACTGGAAACCGTTCACCACCAGGGGGTACAGGGTGGCATCGTTGCTATAGCGGAACTGCGTTCGCTCGCCGCTGATGTGCACGCACTGAGCCCGGGCTGCTCGGGAACGACGTAGCGAAACGCAACGCCGTCGTCAAAAGCTCTGACCTCAATGGATAACTTGCCCCCGGAATCGCCGGAAAAATCCGCGACGATTGAGTTGTAGTGATCCCGGACCTCTTTCGTTTTGCCCACCGGTACGGTGTAGCTTTCGTCCGTGCTGCTGCGCTGGGCATTCACAAATCGCCAGCCGGGACCAAGCGGGGCCTGACCCTGCAGGTCTAACCCTAATTCCGACTCGTCGATGAGGCTCTTGCCCCGGAAGCTGACGGAGTAGTGAAGGGCAGCCTGCGCGGAGAGTGTGAACTGGATCTGTCCGTTCGGAGATGAGACCTGCAGAGGATTCTGAGCCACAGCAACCGGGACGAGCGAAAACGCCAACGCGACACGAAGAATCAGCATACTTTCTCCGGTCGAATATTATTACAAACAATCCCAGGATGGCTCCTAGAGGCCTGCCCCGGTCTCGTTTTTGAGACCGGGAGCCAAGCAAATTTATACAGTTTCTGGACTATGAGAGAACTCGACTTCTGAATTTAGTCCCGCAGGGACGGCTGACTTAGCCCAGGACGCAGTCCTGGGTACAGTCCGGGAAACGACAAGTCCCGTAGGGACGGCTGAAAATAGGCCGCGACGCAATCCTGGACAACCCTCGGCCGTCTTTCCCGCTGCCTGTACAGGCCGGATGCCTCAAGCAGTTCCCAACCCGAGAGCAGCATTGAGCATAGCCAGCGCGGCCTTCTCCTGATCGGAAACGGAAGTCCCGCCGAAACCCGAGAAAGCCACCTTCCTTAGCGGCCTCCGCGGTAGCCTGTGCCACCCTCGCCAGCCAGGCCTTTATTTCCGTCGTCTCCTCAGGCGTCGCCTTGGTGGTAAGCAACGCCGAGGTCCGTCTCAGGATCTCCGCCGCAGCCTCCTGTATCTGGCCGGGCGTAGCACCCGGCGGCGGCTTCGGAATCGCCATGGTTTGCGTGACATCCTCAGACAGCGTCTTCAGCAACGGTGTCTGCGCCGAACCCACCGATTGCATAATAGTCTTCGCCGCCGCGGTCGATTCCTGCACCAGGCCAACCGGCCCGCTCGGACTGGCGGCAACCACCAGCATGCTCGCCATCAATGGTGAGGAGCGGAGAAGGTCCCACTCATCGACACTGAAATCCGCTTTGCCACTCATCGAAGATCCTCTCTAGTGCCGGTTTAATAAGCCGCCCAACGCGTTGCCCAGAGGATTGCTCTGGTTCCCGTTCTGCTTCCCTTTGCCATTCAGCAGTTGTTGTCCTGCGCCCGCTCCTACGCCGGTGGCAACCCCGCGCAGATTGGGAGCGAAGGTTGGGTTGCTCGTCGTTCCCCCGATGGCCACCGGAATCCCGTTCTTCAACACCGCCCCCGCGATCCCACCAAGGCCGCCAGCCGCTCCACCGGCAGGAATCATCCCCATCAGTCCGCCCAACAACGCAGCCTTACCCCCGGCAGCACCTGCCGCCGGTGCGCTGTTGCCGGACGCTCCGCCGGCCAGTTCGGTGAGTTTCAACACCACGTTGTAGTTCAGCGCTCCTGCCGGGCTCACGCTGCCTGCCCCTGTAGCGGTTCCCACACCGGCAACGTCCAACGCGATATTGTCCGTCTGGATGCCGCCGCCCGCCTCACGGATATTCATGCTCAGCGAACGGATATTTGTCCCCGAGCCGGTAGCGCTGCCGATCTTGCCGCCCGTCAACTGCGAAAGCGTTTGCAACTTCGAACCCAGGTCGAACCCGGCCAGCTGGGTGTTGTTCAAACGGACCGGTCCGCTGATCACCGGGTTCGCCGACGACCCTGAAACCGTCAGCGCAGTGGTCAACGTACCGCCCTTCAGCGCAGAGCCCTGCGGCAGCCGTACCCCGAGAGCGGGCAGGAACGCTACCAGCTCGTCAATCGGCACGCCATCCCCGTTCACCTTTAAATTGATCGCCGTCGTAGGTCCGCTTGCCTGGTAAGTCCCCGACGAGTTGATCGTCGCCCGGCCCACGGTGAACACCGCCTTCTGGATCTCCCCGGTCATCGCCTGCTCGTTCTGGACGATGGCAAACTGGACCGTCACCGGCTTGGCGGAAGGCTGGCCATCTTTTGCCAGCTTGATCCCTGCAATCTGCGTCGAGCCCGTAGCATTCAGCGTCTGCCCGTTGGACTGTATCTGGGCCTGCAGATCGGCTGTCCCGGCAATGCCGGCATCGGGAGGCAAGATGCCTGACGACCCGAGCTCCACGTGCTTCAACGTGACCTGCGCGTCGAGAGGAGTGGCCGCGTTGTTTGCCTGGTTGAATGGACCCACCTTGCCATTGGCGCTCATGCTGCCGCCGCCGGGAAGTTGACCGCTCACACTAAACGGCGACTGGGTCTTCGGGGTCACGTTCGAGATCTGCGCGTTCAATTGCTGGTAGACCGCGGCTCCATTCTGTCCCGCGGTCTTCAGCGTCACCGTTCCATTCTTGATCTGTGCGCTATCCACGGAAAGACTTTGCAGCATCGTCGTCCCTTCGGGATTGGCGCCCGCGGGTGCCGGCGGCTTAGGCGTATTGCTTCGCACCACGGTGATGTTCGGGTCATTCACCTCCAGCTTGCCCACGTGCATCTGCTGCCCATTCCAGCTGGCGTCGAGAACCATATCGCCCACCAGGCCCGTGACCCCGTCCGAGGCATCCACAAAGCCGGCCGCCAGGGGATCGATATGCTTCATCTCCAAATGTCCGGAGAAAGGCGTCGCGGACGCATCCTCCTGGTTGATTGGCCCCGCAGTTCCGCTCAGGGCCACTGTCCCATCTCCAGGCAAGTGCGCCGACACCGTGAAGGGAAACGAATTCCTGAAGCCAAAGTCCTTTACTTCCAGATTTACCTGGTCGTAGACCCGGGAGGGTGCAGCAGCTGGTGCGCCGGCGGCCGGCTGGGTTCCCACCGTGAACCGCCCATTCTCCACCGTTACGTGGCCCACCGTCAGATCGGGAAACGCCTGCTTCGTGTCCGCATCCTGGGCCGTCGTCGCCCCTGATTTCCCGATCGTTGAGTAGTTCCACGTACCGTTGGCCGCGCGCAGCAACTGCACTTTAGGGGATATGAGCGAAAATCCGCGGATGCGGACCTGTTTGCTCAGTATTAAAGGAAGGATTTCCACCCCAATTTTCACGCTGTCCGCCTGAATAAACGGCTGCGTGCTGAAAGCCGGGTCATCGGCAACGCTGGCATTGGTCGCGACCAGGCCACCCGACCATACAGACAGCTCCAGCTTTCCGATGCTCACCTTGCGGCCGAGCGATTTCGTGAGCGTGGATTCGATCCTGGCGCGGAAGGTATCCGCATTCAGGAACAGCGGCAGGCAAACTGCCACCAAAAGGATGAGCGCCACCACCGCGCCCAGCGCGATGAGAACGAACCGGGGCAACCTTCCCATATAAAACCTCCGGACTTCGTGTCAATTCGATGCTGCGAAAGAACTTCCTGTTGCGCTCCTGAGTAGACGAGCCCACCCACTGTATTGACTCGAATCATACTCGTGATTGATGTTTCCGGTTCCTCTTGCCCTCGCCCGGCGCCGTCATTCTGTCTTCTCACCGCCGGGAACGGCTTTCAGCACAGCGTCATACGGGCAGGCCTCCTGGGCAGCGCGCCCGGTATCGAATCAGTGAACATACAAACACTGCTCGGAAGTTGCATTTGCGGACCGTTAAGATGAGATTAAAAAGAACAAAAGCCCAGAGCACAAACGATTTGGAGATCCACCGGTTCCCACATGAAGATAAGGCTCAACTCGAATCTGACCGAACAAGTACTGGCCCTCACCAACGATTTCCATTATTCGCCGGATGAAGTGATCAGCATGGGCATTGCGTTGGCCAGCGTCCTGTTGCAGGAGAAAGCGCTCGGGAACCAGGTCGTGGTGGTGACACCGAACGGGAACAAGGTTGCCGAATTCAAAGAAGTCGAGCCGAAGGCCATCCATGACATGGCCAAAGAATACATTCAGAGTATTTGCCCCGACATGGCACGAAGCCCCGGCGACTCTTCTGGTAGCGAAACTCGAGCGCGAACGAGATTTCGAACGTCGCCATTTGAAATAAGTAAACTGTCAGAAGATGAAGTTTTTTTCAGACTTTGTTTGTTGGTATAAGTGCGACTCCCCGTTCCTCCACTCTCTTCAAACTAAATAACTTTAAAATTCATCAACAAAATCCTGATAAGTGAACGCGCGCGCTGAGTTCCTGCAGGCTCTTCGCTAACCCCGTGGTGAGACGAGGGTTGTTAGGAGAGACTGCAGCATTACTCGTGCGCAGGCCAGAAAGCCCGCTGTTCGCATCATCAAACCCTCTCATTAAAATTAACGAATTGTTTTTAACTGTAACCGCAAATGTAAACAAAGCGGTATATGCTCCGGTGTGTTGAGGAAGACGGGCCAAGGAACCAACTGTGTTTAGACGGAGGTTTCATGCCAGACACTCTGCTCTCCTCTTTGTCGTCCGCCCTTAAACTATCAACCCGCGGGGAGATAGCCAGGTCCCTCGGTGAACCCGAACAAGCTGTTTCCAGAGGGTTGGAGTTCGCGACGGCCGCAGTGTTTGGTGGGCTCCATCGCCAGACCGGCCAATCCGACGTCATGCGCCAGGTGATCGACCTGGCATCCAAAGCTCCCGCAGACCTGGGCGCAACACTGAATGCTGGCCGACTTGGCAATCCGAATTCTCCGTTGCTCCTGGGTGGGAAAAAGTTTCTTTCTTTTGTGCTGGGACCAGGCCAGGAAACAACTCTCAGTATGTTGGGTCGAGAGTCGGGGTTGCGACCGGCATCCGCCGCCGCCGTGCTTGCCGTGGCCGCGCAGTCAGTCCTCAGTTTTATTGGGTCGCGTGTGCGCAACGAAGGAATGACCGCGACCTCATTGGTAACTTTTTTGCAAAGTGAAAGTTCTGGCATGCGGGTTGGACCCGCTGCAGGATTTCACGAAGCGGTGACAGCGCCGGTAGAGACCGTGACCGCCAGGCGAGTCGAAATCGATCCCGTGGTCGCGCAGGCCGTTCAGAAAGAGCGATCGATTTGGCTTTGGCTCCTGCCATTGTTACTCATTGGGTTGGGTCTTCTCCTATGGTTTTTGTTCCGGCCGCGGCCAGTGCCAGTTGCAGAAGCGCCGGCTCCGGTTCCAGCTGCGGCGCCCGTAGCTCCTGCCGCGGCGGCAACGCCAGACTTGGGAAGCTTTGTGCCCCGTCAGTTGGTCGACGGCACGATGCTCAACATTCCGGAGCATGGCGTCGAGGGTAGATTGCTCGCCTTCATTCAGGATCCGTTGCAAAAACCGAATAAGACATCGTGGTTTGATTTCGACCGGCTGCTGTTCGCCACCGGCTCCGCAACCTTGGAACCCCAATCATCGGAACAACTCCACAACATTGCGGCCATCTTGAAGGCCTACCCCGCTGTTCATCTAACCATTGGCGGATATACCGACAATACAGGTGACGCCGCACAAAACCTGAAGCTCTCGCAAGACAGGGCTGACAATGTGACCGCTGAGCTGGTGAGACTCGGTGTCGCCCAGGATCGCCTGGTTGCAAAAGGTTACGGCGAAGGACACCCGATAGGCGACAACGCCACGGAAGCTGGCCGGGCCCAGAATCGCCGTATCTCGATGCTGGTTACGCAAAAGTAAGCTAGACCGCAAATACACCCACTGAGAGGCAAGCGATGGTGGATGCTCGCATCGATGGCACAAACACGGCTCTGGATATGACTGACTTGGAATCCCCGGCGGACCACTCCCGTGAAACCGTGATTCCGCTTTTTGAGGAATCGCTTTCTGTCTCCAGGCGAGTGGTTCCCACCAGCCGGGTGCAGGTTTCCCGCGTCACGCATAGCCATGAGCAACTCGTGGACGAGTTACTCGAACGCGAGCGAGTCGAGGTAGAACGGGTAGCTATCGACAAGCCCATCGATCACATGCCTCCCGTGCGTGAAGAAGGCGATTGCCTCATCTTCCCGGTGGTGGAAGAAGTGCTGAAGATTGAGCGGGTTCTGGTGTTGAAAGAGGAGGTCCGGATTCGCCGCGTCAAGGGGACAGAAAGGTATCAGGAACGAGTAACCCTTCGCAAACAGGAAGCAGTCGTGAACCGGCTGCCCATCGACGAAACAACAACCCTGCAGCCTAACCACCGAGAAGTTTCTGACGCAAAGGAGAACATATGAATTACGAAAAAATCGTCACTTTATTTGATACCGCTGAGCATGCCCAGGCGGCCAAGAGCAACCTCGCGAAAGCCGGCTTCTCAACCGACGACATGAGTATTGTCAGTGGCTCAGAATTGCCGAAGTCAGGCAATGCTCTGCGCGAGCCCGGGCTCTGGCATCGGCTCTTCGGCGGTGATATCGAACAGCACGAAGCGGAAGTTTATGGCAAGGCAGTGGAAACCGGCGGGGTTGTGCTCACAGTGCGCGCTTCCGACGTGGAAGTGCCGAAGGTGATGGGCATTCTGAACCAGCACACCTTAGTCGACGTGCAGGACCGGGCAGTCGCACACGGGCTGCTCTCCCAAGACGAAGTGGTCGCTGCCGCTCCAGCCGTTGCTGCGGCGTTGCCGGTCAAGCCGCTCACGACGGATGTGAGCAAGGACCAGGTGCTGCGCCTGGCGGAAGAGCAGTTAGAAGTAGGAAAGAAGTTAGTCGAGCAGGGAACGACCCGCATTCGGCGCTTCGTGACAGAGAAGCCTGTCGAAGCTTCGGTCACGCTGCATGAGGAGCACGCTGAAGTGGTCCGCCGCGCAATCACCGATCCCTCGTATGTGCAGGACATCGACTGGTCCGACAAGACCGTCGAGGTAATCGAGACTGCGGAACAGGCCGTGGTCAGCAAGTCCTCCCACATCGCCGAGGAGGTTGTGGTGGGCAAGACCGGTTCCGATCGCGTCGAAACTGTCCACGACACAGTCCGCCGCCAACAGGTGGAAGTGGAACGGGTACCCTCCACCACGACCACCCGCAAACCCTAGGTATGCCGTTGTGAATGCCGCGACCGGGTGGTAGTTACCGCCCGGTCCGTCTGGCTCCAACGATTTATCTGGAAATCCAACAAATCTCATAAGTTCCAGCCTAAGTTAACAACCGGGTTACTACTAACTCTTGCCGGTCTGACAAGCCTCTCGACGGGGAGTAGGTTGCAGGCGTACAGTGTTCGCGCGTTTCATTTCATGCTGAGGAGGCTCCCGTGTTGAAGCCTTTTCTGATTATTTCCGCCCTGGTGCTTTACGGCGTTTCCGCGCCACCTCCGCAAGCGCCCCAGCCACCCGCCGCTGCCCCGGCTGCCGCCGACGGCAAAATTCCTTTGGAAGCGGTCAACAAGGTCAATCCTGTGAAACCAAGCCCCGAGTCGCTCTCGCGAGCCAAAAAGGTATACGGCTACGAGTGTGCCGCATGCCATGGAGACGATGGCGGCGCCGACGGCGACCTGGCCAAAAACATGAAATCGAAGATGCCCGATTTCCGCGACCCCACCTCTCTGAAGACCCTCACCGACGGAGAAATCTTCTACGTCATCGAGAAAGGCAAGGGTGAGATGGACGGCGAAGGAGCGCGTCTCAAGCCGGACGACACCTGGAACCTGGTGAACTACATCCGTTCCATGGCGAAGGGCCAATCCACAGCGACCGCTCAGGGGCCAGCCTGATTCTTGACAGGTTCCCACAGAAGGCGGTGAAAAACATCTCGGTCGGTTGACCACCCTTTTTTGAACCGTTGCCCTCTCCTTTGTCATTCCGACCGGAGCGAAGCGCAGGGGAGGGATCTGCAGTTTCGCGGACCTTTCGTGGAAATGTTTTCGACCGAGTTGCGATGGAACCGTCGCCCCGCTGAAGGCGGTGAAAAACATCTCGGTTGGTCGACCACCCTTTTTTGAGCCGTTACCCTCTCCTTGTCATCCCGCCTGCCCCGGCGTGCCGTGGGACCGGAGCGAAGCGTAGCGGAGGGACCTGCGGTCTCACTCAACCCCAAACGAAGAACGACAGAAGCATCTCCATGTGGCCCCCCCTGGGAACGGCCCGTTGGAGAAACCAACCCCCGGCACCGAACTTCACCTTCCCAAAAACCACCCCTTATGGGTAAACTAGCCATCAAGATGCAAACACCGTCGCGCCAATTTAGCTTTACCTACCGCTACTGGTACCCAGTAGCGGCTCTGGTGGCGTGCGCGCATCTTCGAGTTTGATCTTCTAAGCTAAGAGCGCATCTACACCCAGGGCCGCGACCAAAGTCGCGGCCCTTTTCATTTGCCAACCAGAACCCAAGGAGACCACCAAAATGCAAAGCCTCACCGTAGAAGCCGCCGCAGTGAAGCCTCCCCTACCACCGACAGAGCTTTACAGCAGCAAGAGGGTAGGGAAGCGAACCGTAGTCCAGGTAGGACCCGTGGAGATCGGCGCCGGCCAACCGGCAATGATGGCCGGCCCATGCTCCGTGGAGTCTTACGACCAACTCCTCGCAACCGCCGAAGCCGTAAAACGCGCCGGCGCCGTGATCTTGCGCGGAGGTGCTTACAAGCCCCGGACCTCGCCCTATGACTTCCAGGGGCTCGGAGTAGAAGCGCTGCAAATTCTCCGCCAGGTGAGCGAAGAAACCGGCTTGCCCATCGTCTCCGAAGTTCTGAGCACAGACGACATCGAAATCGTTGCCGAGCACGTGGACATGCTGCAGGTAGGCGCGCGCAACATGCAGAATTTCGCCTTGCTTCGGCGCCTGGGACAGTTACGAAAACCAGTCCTGCTCAAACGCAACCCGGCGGCAACGGTGAAGGAGTGGCTGCTAGCCGCGGAGTATCTACTCGCCGGCGGCAACGGCCAGGTCGTCTTGTGCGAACGCGGAATCCGTTCCTACGACCCCGACCTGCGCAACACCCTCGACCTGGCGGGCATGGCGCTAGCCCGGCAGTTAAGCCATCTGCCGGTCATTGCCGACCCTTCGCATGCGACTGGAAGACGCGACCTGATCCCCGCCATGTGCCGTGCAGCCTTGGCCGCGGGTGCCGATGGCCTGATCATCGAAGTACATCCGGATCCCGACAACGCAGCCTCGGACGGAAAGCAATCATTGGATTTCCCCACCTTCGCCGCCATGATGGAGACGATGCGGCCGTGAGCGGTAATGAGATGGTGGCCTTGCCTTGTCATCCCGCCTGCCGGGCGTCGCGTGGGAGCATCCAACCTGCCTGTGAAAGTGGAGAAAGAAATGACACCGCAAAATCGCCATGGATACGAGGCCCGGAGGGCCGGCCGTCCAAACGTGAGCCCAGCCCGGAAGGGCTGTGAATTAAATTCCGAAGGTGATTGGAGCGCCGGAGGCGCGGCACTCAACGTAGGTCCCTCGCACCTGTGTCAATTGAGACAGCGATGATCCCAGACCAGACCTGGCCAAATTGCATTTGAAGCGCCCCGGATCAGCAACCATACTGTTTACTGAACCGTTGCCCTTTCCTTTGTCATCCTGAGGGCCTGTGACTTTTCGATCCTTTCGTGTTTTCAGCATATCCAATCAGCTGTATTTCAAGCCCCCACAAAACCGTCATCCTGAGCGAAGCGCTTCGCAGGTCTATCGCATAACAGTGGGCTTCAAGCGCGCAGTCGAAGGACCGCGGCGATGCTTGTTGGCAGATGCTCTTCGGGGCTTTCCGGCCCGCAACTTCTTTGAGCAGGTGATGCGGTCGGGTACCTCGGCACAACAACTCAAGACTCACGTAATCGAAGCGGATGGCTTGGCGCTTCTCTTGTCTCGCTGGACCCTCCGAAGGGGAGACGGAAATCCAGACGCCACTTCCCAAACCTTTGTGGCAACAACCGTGTTTCGCAAGCAGCCGGACGGGACCTGGAAGGTACTCATTGACAATCCCCTCGGTCCACTGGTCCTCGGATCAGAATGAACAGAATCTCCAACAGGGCATAGGCACCCGGAAACTTTCACTTCTGATAGACTCGATTAGTCGTTGCGATGGGGGTTTTGGTGTCCAAGCGGACCCCAAAACCAGCTCCAGAGCACGGTGTTCAAACTACGTCTGGGGACGTAGCTCAGTTGGTTAGAGCGCTGCCTTCTAACCGGAACTAAGAAAACAAAGCACTTACCTTCTTGGTGTCTGTGTTGGTGTCTACTCTGATAGGCTATTGGCCTTACGAGGAGGAGATTCCAATGCCTGCTCTGAAGTCCCGCAACCCCCATCGCAACGCTCCCGAATACGCGGATCGCGTCAACCTCATCAAGAAGATCAAAATCGGCAAAGACTGGCGCTTTGCCCCTATAGTTCCCGAAGCCAACGGACGGCTCAAGGACAAGGTGCGCGTCAACGGCGAAGTCGAAGTACACAGCGAAGGCTCCTACTACATCGAGTGGTGGGTATCGGGACGCCGATTCCGCGAGGCGACGACACGCGACGATGCCATCGAGTGCGCCCGCCACAAGTCGGTCGAGCTTCGCGCCATCCGAGCAGGGTTGATTGCCACTCCAGAGCCGCCGCCTGCGGCCCCGGACAAGACGCCTATCGACGATGCCATCAAAGATTATCTGCGCTTTGTGAAGATGCAGAGGAAGAAGCGCACCTTCCAGACTTATCGCTACACGCTCGACACCCTCCTGCGGGCCTCGTACAAGAAGAAGTACGCCGAGGATGCAACGCGGGATGACGCTATTGATTTCATGACGTACTGCTACGAGCTTGGCCTTGGGGCGCGTACCGTTTACGACAAACTGGTCACGGTGCTCCAGCTCTTCAAGCGTCATGGGCGCGAGAAGCTGCTGGAAAGGGGCGACTGGCCCAGCTACGTCGATACCATCCGCCCCATCTATGAGCCGGAGGAGCTGACGACTATGTTCAGCGTGGCGACGGAGGATGAGGCCGACATGCTCAAGTTCATTCTTGGCTCCGGCTTCCGCGACCAGGAGATTCGTTACGTCGAGTACCTTGATCTTGACTCCAACCACGACCTTGTGCGCGTCACGGCTAAGAAGGAGTGGGACTTTACGCCGAAGAATTGGGAGGAGCGTGTTGTGCCCTTGCCTCATGTTTTGGTCGA
Source organism: uncultured Acidobacteriaceae bacterium (assembly GCA_963745725.1). Taxonomy (GTDB): domain Bacteria; phylum Acidobacteriota; class Terriglobia; order Terriglobales; family Acidobacteriaceae; genus PALSA-350. The sequence goes on along the minus strand of CAVUYJ010000007.1, from coordinate 62,719 downwards.
ACGGTTGAAGAAGAGGAAGGAACGGAAGAATGCCCGGCCTCACGATCTCATCTTCGGCAACACCAAAGGCAATCCCGATAGCGAGATGGATATGGTCGTGAAGAGGGTCGCGGAACGCGCCGGTCTGAACTGTGGGCGTTGCGTGACCGAGCACGGCAACAAGTGCGAGGAAGGACCGTATTGCATGAACTTCTTCCTGCACAAGTTCCGACACACCTTCGCCACCAATCACCTGCGCGACGGAGTAGACATCCGGACCGTGCAGGCGTGGCTTGGACACCGCGACATCAAATCCACGATGGTGTACCTGAAGGGCATACGGTCGAAGGATGCCGCCACCAAGGTCAACAATGGCGAACTGGCGGCATTGGTCGCTTAGACGAACGGATGGCCTCCGGCGGCCCCCCGTGCTAGGCTCAAAGCAGGTGGCCTTGGGGCCATTCCTAGCACAGATTTGTGAGAGCTTCCCTCCGGTGCTCACAAATCGGAGGAACGAATGATTCAGATTGAACTCAAACCCGAGATTGAAGCCCAGCTCGTCGCCGAAGCTCACGCGAAAGGTGTGGAACCATCTGTCTATGCCGGCAACATGATCGAGCGCATATATTTTCGTGTGAACGGCACACGCAGACCCTCGCGGAATCCAGAAGATGTTCGCGCGTGGCTTGATTCCTTAACGCAGTTCTCAGACAAGATTCCGCAGCTTCCGGACGAGGCCTTCACCCGCGAGAACTTTTATCAGGACCATGAGTAGATGGTGATTGATGCCTGTCTTGTGGATACCAATGTACTGTTGCGTATCCCCAGGCGCTCCGATCCGAATCACCCTGCGGTAGACAAAGCGCTCGCGCAGTTGGCTATCCAGGGCACGACCCTGCACTACACCCACCAAAACATCGCTGAGCTTTGGAATACGATGACCCGTCCTCAGTCACGGAACGGGTTTGGTCTGAGCGTCCAAGAAGTTGACCGCCACGTTGCTCTTATTGAATCCGGAATGGAGTTGCTACCTGACAGTCCAGTGGTATACCGGGAATGGCGGAGAATCGTGGTGGAATTCGCCGTGTCCGGTGTCCAGGTGCACGATGCTCGACTGGCCGCGTCCATGTACACCCATGGGATCACCTACATCCTTACGTTCAACGGGTCTGACTTCAGCCGTTTTGCAGGACTCACCGCCCTTCATCCAACGGCTGTTTGAAGGATGCCTCCACCTTTAGATTGACACTCATGCGGATGACGAGTTTTCCCCCTGTGCCGATGAAACATTGCGTGGCGACCTCTTGCGAACGCCAGGCTCTGTTGCGTATTTGGAGCGGAGCCAGTTCGCAACTTCTTGAGGATCGAAACGGACAGCACCGCCCACATGGAAGCTAGGCAGCCGACCCCGCGCAGCCATGCGATAAACATGCTTATCATCCACTCCGAGGAGTTCGGACAATTCGGAGACCTTCATGGCTCCGCTCCGCACTTCCAATTGCTCTACAAGGTTCACGACGTCGCTCCCTTTACCGTCTGCATGAAGAATATCCGTCACTCCCTACGGAGCAGTTTCGCTCCGAGGAGAGCGGCGTGTCTAATACTTAATAGAGATGAGGCAAGATTTCCGGAAAACGAAAGTTCTCACCGGGCACGGTCTCGCGCGTTCTTATGGACCCTTCCTCCGCGGATCGCCAACTGCTCAGATAGAGACATGAGTGGCTCGATAGTTTTTCCCCAAATTCGGGAGATGCATTGCTCCTACTCCAGATGAGGTTTTAGATAAGCGATCTGGCGATCTCATGAAAAATGAGATTTTGATTTGGGAACGTAAATCAAGCCCAGATTCCTTCACTTATTCGATCCCTTAGACGTTACTTTTGGTAGCATATGTTCGAAATTAGTTTTTACAAATCGGGAATCGAATCACCGGAAATAATCGTCCAACAGTAGATTGGGACCAGACTGCCGCCGCATAGCTGAGTTTCGGAAGGGCTGGATGAGTATCTATGACCACTTGGAGTTCCGCCATCTAAGGTATATTGTTGCGGTCGCTGAACAGCACACATTCACGGCCGCAGCTATTAGCGTGCCTGTGGCTCAGTCAGCTCTCAGCAGGCAAATCGCAGACATCGAAGAGATTTATAATATACAACTCTTCGAGCGAGTTCGCGGTGGTAACGGCGCCAGTCTGACAGCGGCTGGAGAAGCTCTCCTGATGTATGCCCGTCAGCTCTTACAAACACGAACGGAAATCATCGAGGCGGTACAAGCGATTCACGAGAGCACTCTACTTCCGTTTCGACTGGGTTTTTCTCCTCTTGTCGAAGCGCAAGTTGTGGACACCGTTTGCCACGCTTACCAGGAACTATTCCCCAAGGGCGAAATCCGGCCCGAAGGTGCCGATACAGAAGACATATTCGAGCGTCTGGCGCAGACAAAGTTAGACGCTGCTCTCGTCACTCTGCCTGTGTCAGGGGAAGGAATCAAAGTGCAGCCTGTCATGCATCAGCGGGTCGTCGTCTGCCTTCCGGAAGATGATCCTCTAGCTCAGATTTCCGAGATTCCACCGGCAGCATTGAATGAAAAGCTCAGCGTGTTCTATGATCCACGACAGCATCCACGCGCTTACGCGCGCCTCTTGGAAGTGCTGAACGAGCAAGAGATCATACTACGGCACACGAATCCTACCTTCAATGCTGATCATGTGCAATGGATGGTAAGGCAAAAAATTTGCTATGCCCTCATCCGCGAGCATGAGCCGCTGAGAGATGGCCTCACGACGAGACCGATTCAAGGGGTCAGTTTCACGGTTGATTCTGCCATTGCATACAAGGCCGATAGTAAGCAGCTCGTATTGCCGTTTTTGCTCCGTGATCTTGAAAAACGGTTTCCCCTGGGGAATATGCGGCCTCCAAGAAAGCCGCCGGCATCGGTGGCCCATGAGCTCGCTACCCAAAATTCTCTGAATGACCCGCTGCAGGATGGCCCGAACGCGCGGAGATAACAACCGCGAACGCTGCTGAGTTTTATCGGCAAGAAGCGTCACCGGCTATCTCATCGGCCATCTCAAAGAAGTATTAGACGAGTGCAAGAACTGCGGCTAGCCTCTTGGCATATCACGACTGATCGCAGTCGCTGGAGGTGTCACATGCAGGTCAGATGCGGAATCGCAGTTCCACAAATTCGGATGCAACGGATTTGGCAGACGCTCCGCTACGTCGGGGCGTTTGGATTCATTCTTCTCCTCCCTATCAATGCACAAGCTCAGGCCGGGTCTCCCTTCGACACCGGATTTACCGCGACTGCAAACCCTCTTCACCGGCACCGTCGCTAAGGTCGCAAGTCTGATCGCAATTGTGATCGGCGGCTATGGTTTTGCACATGGAGAACCGGGAGCAAAGAAAGCGCTCGCGGGCGTCGCCGCAGGTACTGGCATCGCTGTTCTCGCTGTGAACGTCCTCACTTGGCTTTGGGGTGTCTAAGCCGATGCCCGACTCCTTTTCTCCTAGTACCTACCGCTCTCAACCGAGGGGCCTTATGGCAGATCACAACAACAGAAAGTCCGCATCAAACCGCGTCTTTAAGAGTCTGCATAAGCCCCTCACCTACCTGGGTGTAGAGCGCACCCTGTTTTACTTGGTGTGCGTCGCCGCCGTCGGCGCCTTTAATCTCTTCGACTCGATCCTTGCTGGACTGGCAGTGTTTCTCGGCGGCTTTGCTTTCGGACACTGGGTTACAAATAGCGACCCCGCCTTTCTCCGCATCCTCGCCAAATCTGAGCGTTACAAACTTCGCTACGACGCTGCCAAGCAGCAAGTCCCCCGTGTGGAGGTCCGCTGAATGCTGCGACTCGATAAAGTCATCAAGCCGTGGAAAGACGCGGCTGCGCTCAATGACCATATCAACCTCTATGGCTTCTGGAACAAAACCACCTTCTTAACCAAGAGTGGAGACCTGGGCATGGTTCTTGAGCGTGCCCGGCGTAGACTACGAAAGTCTCGACCGTGCAGCCCAGGAGTATGCGGTCAAGCGGCTGGAAGCGGCCCTCAAAGCGTTTGGTCCCGGCTTCCACGTCTATCAGTATCTTTTCAAATCGAATCGTCCCGACATACCGTTCGCCCACTACGATGACCCGGTTGTGGAGGCTGCCATCGAGCAGCGCCGGCAGTTCTTTGAGGCTAAGAAGGATCATCTGTACCAGATCGAAATCTTCTATGCCATCGTGCTAGAGGGATCACGGTCGAAGACCGGCGTAGGCGCCGCTCTCACCCGGCTCCTCCGCGACCCGGCCGGCGGGATCGGAGAACTCAAGGCGCAGTTCACCAACAACGCGATGAAGGTGTTGCTGCGTTCGCAGATCGAGCAGGATTTCGGGCGGTTGGACCAGCGAGTGAAGACTTTCGTGCGCCAGCTCAACGACCTCATGCGCATTGAAGTCCTCGACGACCAGGGGCAGTTGCGATTCTTCCGCCGCTTGCTCAATTACGACGATTGGCGCATCGCAGGGAAGCCGCAGAACACGCAATTTCTCGATTACCAGGTGGTCAATTCCAACATCGAAGCGGAACGTGATCACCTGCGCGTCGGGGATCACAACGTGCGCGTCCTGACCATGAAAGAGGTCATCGGGGAGACACGGCCCCTGGTTCTGGATCAACTGTTGAAGATACCGGGGAACTTCTACGTAGTCACGGAGTGGACCCCTCTTGCCAATGAACAAGGCGCGCAAGGAGATAACGAAACGACGCCGGCATTTCAACATGACCAAGACAGGGTTCATCTCGCAGATTGGGAATGACACGACCAAGGTCAATCCCAGGGATGTGCTGGTAGACGAATCGAAACAGGACGACATCGAAAACCTCGGCGACTGCCTGCGCGCTCTCGGCGATGGCCAATCGTTGGGCGATTTCTCGCTCACAATCGTGATGTATGCGCCCACCAAAGGCGAGCTTGACCAGCTCGTGGGAGAGTTCAGTGGCGTGTTTAGCAATGCGGACGGCAATCTTTTCGTCGAGACGTACAACCAGCTCAACGCGTACTTTGCCACGGTGCCCGGCAACTATGCGCAGAACTTGCGCAAGCTGTACCTGTTAAACACCAACTACGCGGACCTGTCTTTCTTCTTTACGATCCTCGCCGGCGAAAAACACAATGCGCATCTGGACGCCGAATATCTCGCGGTGCTCGAAACCGACAATGCGACCCCGTACTTCCTCAACCTGCACAATGGGGAAGTGCCGCACACACTGATTCTGGGCATGACCGGCAGTGGGAAGAGCTATTTTTGCAATTTCGTTCTGCAGAATGCACAGAAGTATAACCCGCTGACCTTCATCTTCGATATCGGCGGGAGCTTCCAGTCGCTCACGTCCATCTTCGGCGGTTCCTATTTGAATGTTGGCCAGGAGTCGCGCGATTTCACTATCAATCCGTTTTCACTCCCGCCGACCAAAGACAACTTCCAATTTCTCTTCAGCTTCTGGCGCGTGCTCATTGAGGGCAGCGAGCCGGCGATACCGCATGGACTTCGGGCAAGAACGCAAACTGTGGGACGGGATCGAGCGGATATATGTACTAGAGCCGGAGCAGCGTACTCTCTCCATTTTCTGCAAGATCGTCGGAGAACTGAAGGAGCGCCTACACCGTTGGACCCAGGGCGGCCAGTATGGCTTTCTTTTCGATAATGCGCGAGACACGCTGTCTTTCAGCCGCTTTCAAACCTTCAATTTTCACGGCTGGGACGATGCCCCCGAAGTCTTAGAGCCGCTGCTCTTTTACGTGCTCCACCGCGCCACCGCTGAGATTGCCGATCCGAACAAGCTGGCCACATTCAAAATGTTTCTGCTGGACGAGGCGTGGCTGTTCATCAAAAACGAGACCATTCGCAACTACGTCGTACAGGCTCAGAAAACCTGGCGTAAACATAACGGCGCCATGATCCTGGCCACCCAATCTCTCAAGGAGTTCGAGGAATCGGGACTGTTGCCGATCGTTTCCGAGAGCTGCCCCACCAAAATCTTCCTTGCCAACCCGGAGATGGACCGCGATGTATACCGCGAGGCATTCCACTTGAACGATACCGAACTGGATTTGATCGCGGGGCTCGTTCCACCGGGGCAGATGCTGATCCGCAAGGCGCAAACCTCCAAGAAGGTCCAGTTGAACGTCGATTCCATCTCGCACTGGATGGCGACCAACAATCCTCGCGACAACCTCAAAAAGCGGGACTACTTCAAGCGTTTCGGTATCGCGGATGGTCTACGCCACCTCGCTCAGGATCACCCTTTCCAGCCTCACAAGCTGGCCGTTGCTAACTCGAACTCCACCCCCAACCGCTAAGGAGTTATCGTATGCGCACGCCTGAAATCCACCACCGGAGCCGTCCTGGTTCTCTTGTCGATTGGTGGCGCCGCCCAGGAATCGGCCCGCACCGTTCAATACCACTCGCAGGACATTATTCCCATCCGCGCCAAGGTGAAGTACACGACACTGATCGAGCTGCCATCGACCGAGAAGATCATGGAAGCAGCTACCGGCGACAAGGATTTCTGGATTGTCGATGTAGTCGGGAATTTCTGCTTTGTGCACCCGGCCAAGGCGGGCATCAGCTCCAACCTCAACCTCATCACCGACAAAGGCAATATCTACAGCTTCACCTTGCAGGATGTTTCCGCATCTGTTGGAGAGCCCGATCTGAAGGTGATTGTCCAGCCCGCTGATCGCTCCGCGATCGTGGCCTCGAGTGGCCCGCCGCAGTTTGTACCTGCCGCACAACTGGCGCAGTCGCAAGAGCAGCTTGCGACGCTCCAGTCTCGCGTGAATAAGACAATCGATGAGTACAAGAGCGCTTATCCGATGGAACTGAAGTTCGACTACACATTCAAGGCGAACGAAGCGCCGTTCGATATCCAGTCGATTTACCACGACGACAAATTTACGTACATCCATACCAACGCGCCAGGAGAAGTTTTCCGTCTACGAGATCAGGGACGGCAAGCCCAACCTCATCACCTACGACCTCCGCGAAGGCACGTACATTATTCCGAAGGTCATGGATAACGGATATGTCGAATTGGGCAAGAAGCGCATGGAATTCTCGCGCTCCACGAAGGGATAACCGCGATGGCTGGGGACAATTTCAGTGCCAACACTGACCCGGAACCGGAACTCCGGCGCATCGGGGCGGAGCCCAAGGGAGTCCTGCAAAGGAATCTCAAGACGCTCGTGTACTTGGGCGCGGCGCTACTTGTTATCGTCGCCGCGATCTTCAGCTCGACGGGGAAAAAGAACCAGGGAACCAAGGGTCTGCCACCACAGCCGATGGTTCAGGACAACACTGACAACAACGTGCAAGACCTGAAAAACCAGCTTCAGGCTGAACGGCAGAAGGAACCGCCACAGACCGCATACCCGAATCCCGACTACGCGCCCGGAGGTCGCTTCTTCGGCTGTGTGCCTGGACAGGTTTGCACGCCCGAGATGCAGCAGCAGAATCCCCAGGCGCAGCAACTCACGCCAGAGCAGCAGCAAGAGCAGCAGCTCGCCGCAAAGGACCGGGAGTTAGCCTACAACGCCCGATTCGCGTCGAACATTGCCTACGCTCGCCCTCCCGATCCTCAGCCGGGACAGGAAGCGCACCGCCGCGGCCGGCTTGCAGCAACAGCCCGTTAATGGTGCCGTAGACCCTAACAGCAGCTTGATTGCTCCCCGTGCTGCCGGCGATCGTGCCGGGGAAGAGCAAGGACAGAAACGCGCTCTTGAAGTCAACGTGGACTCGGCTGTAGGGCAGCCCTATGTGTTGTATGAGGGCACGACGCTGGACACGGTTCTCATGAATCGCCTGGACGGCGATGCAGCCGGCCCGGTGAAAGTACTGGTTTCAAACCCGGTCTATTCCCACGACCATCAACACGTCATCGTTCCTGACGGAACTGTCGTGCTCGGCGAAGCCAGAAAGATCGGCGCGGTAGGCTTCGGTCAGCAGCGCCGCATGGCCGTCGTCTTCCATCGCATGATCATGCCCGACGGCTATACCGTTGACCTCGATCAGTTTCATGGCCTCGACCAGATCGGCGAGGAGGGGCTGAAGGACAAAGTTAACAATCATTACCTGCAAATTTTCGGCACTTCGATTGCACTGGGAGTCATCGCCGGGGCAGCGCAGATCGAACAGGGTGGCGCAACCCTTACGGGTAGCGGTTCTCAGTTGTTCGCCACCGGCGCGTCCGCCAGCGTCTCGGAGTCCGCCACCACAATCCTCAACCGTTTCATGCAAATACCGCCCACCATCACCATTCGGGAAGGGCATCGGGTGAAGGTGTATTTCACCCAGGACATGCTGCTACCGGCCTATAGTAATCACAATATTCCTCAAACGTTCTAAGGAGGTCTCTATGTGCAACCCCATTTTGGCAGCAGCAATTCTGGTTGTCGCAACTGTAACTGTCAGCGGGTGCAGGAAACTCAGGAGCCGCAGTGCGCGCCCGGAGATTCCGCGGCGGTGTGCAAGGAGGTACAGAAGTGTTTCCAATCAGGCACCTCGGTCGAGGTCTGCCGGGAAGGTGAAAGGAATGCCGAATGCCATCGAATCGAACAAAAAGCAGCCGTAGCAACTTCAGCACGAGAGTAGGTAGCGGCACTAACCGTCACCGCCTTAGCAGTAAAGGAGTCAAGACATGAAAGCGTTTCTCATTGACCACCGCAGCTCTCGCACTCTTGAGCCGGTGGAACACTCGGCCCAGGCGCAGTTCGGGGGCGTCGTCTTCGATCCCACCCAATCGGCTCATGCTATCGAGCAGATCGCACAAGGGGAAGCAGATTTTCACCAACACAGTAACGCTGGCGAACAACGCCATCGCCGCCTACAACCTGGCGTATCAAATGTCACTCGCCCCGCAGAGCCTCTACGAACCCTATCTATCGCCTTCGACCTACTGGATGTTGTTGAATCAAGCCGCCAATACCTACGGCAATTCCCAACCGGTGATGGATACCGCTAACACCGGCACGAACGCGCAATATTCCTACCAGTTCGCCAGCGTTCCGCGCACCGGAATTCGTTCCCGGCTACGCTGCCCTAAGCCTTCGGGCCAGCAGCAGATCGCCGCGCAAGGAGCGACCACCGACCTGAGCGATGCGATTGTCGAGAGCAATCTCCAGACTCTAGGGACGATGAGATCCAATGAGATCCAGCGTGAGCAAGACATCGAGAACCTCGAAGCCGCAAGTCATTCGGTTGATCCAGCCGAACAAACTGACATGGCCACTATGCAGCGGATCAATCAAGCCGTGCTTCTCCAACTCCGGCAGCAGCAGGAGGCTAACCAGCTGCAGCAAGCGATTACTTTGCAGCAGATCGTCGACCAGAAGCAGCAGCAGGACGCCATGAAGGCCGGATCTCAGGATGCGGCAGATTACAACAACAACTACCAAACGAACATCGCGCCCGTCAATAATGGCGCGGCGCAGGCCCTGACGTATTAGGTTAGCCAAGCCCGAGAGCGAGGCGGATCATGGGATTACTCAACTGGATTACTCAAGGATGTGATTCGCTTAACTACCGCGGCAGCACCGTCGATTGATGCACTTGGACTCCACATTTGCATCGCTCTCGCGACCATCATGCTGGTGTGGTTTGGCGTGCAAGAGGCACTTGCATCCGCACAGGGCGGGCCGGGCTTCAGTATGGCGAAGTTCCTCAACTTCTTCATGCTCATCACCTTCGCTTACGTCATGGTGAGGTTCTACGACAACACCATCCCAGGCGTTGGCTATTCCCTGCGGGGTTTCATCAACGGCGGTGCGCAATATCTGGTGACAGTCATTGGCAATCAGAGCTTGACCACCATCCTGAGCACCCTGGACCAAGCTCAATCAAGCAGCGGCCTGGGCATAGTAAAGGCGCTGACAAACCCCTATTACGCCATCGTCTACGTGCTTATTCAAGTAATACTGGCGTTCTTTTCCGCCGTAGTGAGCGTGATTGTAGCCTACGGCGCGATCGCCAGCGCTGTTGTCGGTTTGCTTGGCCCGGTCTTCATTCCGTTCCTTGTTTTCGATAAGCTGGAGTTCTTGTTTTGGGGATGGCTTCGCGCCTTCATTGGGTTCTGTTTCTACAAGGTTTTGGCAGCCGCAGTTCTCAGCATTATGGGCAATTTGCTGGCGCATTATTACACCGACTATAGTGGCCTTCTCCGATCCGGGCCTAATGGTCAAACAGTTGCCGTTGCTCATCATCCTTGTATGGTGAATGTCTACATCCTGTTCAAGATTCCTGCGCTGACCATGAGCATCTTCTCAGGCTCGACAGGCGGTCACGATGGCGGCATGGGTGTCGTTACAGCAGCACTTCTCAGGTCGAGATAAGTTGGAGGTACAAACCCATGAGCACCAACACGAAAGTGTCTCCAGAAATCACGCGAGCGGCGGAACGTTATCTGGAGCAGTACGGCGATCCGCTGGTCATGAATACCTACTTGAAGGTCACCATTCTTGTGCTCGCCGTCGTCTGTCTTACGTTAGCGGCGCTCGTATTCGAGAGCCAGAGAGCGCTTGCCAATATGCACCCCATGATTATCCGCATCAACGATGTGGGCCGAGCCGAAGCGATCGACTATCGCAACTTCCAGTTCCGTCCGCAAGAAGCAGAGGACAAGTATTACCTCACGCGCTGGACCGAGCTTTACTTCAGCCGTAATCGCTTCACGATCGAGCGGGATCAGACGAACTCTCTCTACTTCTTTAATGGCGATGTGCAGCGCGCTGTTATCGAGCAAGAACGCAAGGGCAAAATTATCCAGACTTACGTGCAAGACAGTACCCTCCCGTATGTGGACGTTGAGGTCAAGAATGTTGCTCTTGACGACCTGCGAGAGTCGCCCTACTCGGCGCGCATTGAGTTCGAGAAGGTGTATACAAATCCATCGGATCATACCGAACTCAAGCGGGAGCGATGGACAGCCAGTGTCACATACGTCTTCAGCCCGAGCGTCAGGAACAGTGAGCTGGCCGTGAATCCCCTCGGATTGACCATCGTGCGCTTCCGGGCGGACCAGGCGTTCAGCTAGTTGTGGGGCGGGAGGACCGAACCGGATTCCCAGAGGCTTCCTATGCCCGCATTTGCTGCCAACCCGGCTCTTTCCCCCTCCTGTCTGCGTGTATGGTGGAGCAGGCGAATCCGACCCCTCAACGCGAACGACGGTGGCGACCTGCACTCTCCTTATGGAGTCCCTGGAGGCTCGAAGAAGGCTGCGATAACGGTGGACTCCTGCAGCCAGGATACAGTTGAGAACTTTGCTCCGGCAGGTGACTCCCGAAACCTATCCCGGCTCGTGCTCGGTCACTGCTTCGGGCCTATCCAGCGCCCGGCGGCACGGCGCTCTTCTGCTTCGGCTACGCGGCCCTACGGGTTACGGTTTCCACCTTCGGTGGACCCACCGTAAATGCAGAGCTTGGCACTTGGGAGCTGGGGCCTCTCGCTTGGCTCCGCCCGGTGTGACCCGAGCAAGATCGGGAATTCAAAAACGGAGACACCATCATGTATCAGAACAAAGTAAACCTCATCGGCTTCCTCGGCAACAACGCAGAAGTTCACACCGCCGACGAGCGCAGCTTTACGACCTTTCAGGTCGCCACCAAGTCCTCCTACAAGGACAAGAAGAGCGGCGAGTACGTCTCGCACACCGAATGGCATCGTTGCGTTGTCTTCAGCGGACTCTCGGAGTTCGCTGGCACGCTCACCAAGGGCACACACGTTCAGGTTGAAGGCGAGCTGCGGAGCCGGGAGTACGTCCCCAAGAAGGCGAACGGCAAGAGCAAGAAGGCCGAGGCGAAGCAGCGCATCTGGGAGATCCGGGTGGCTTCGATCCTCAAGCTCGACCGCGCGGAGAAGTCGGCGCCGGAAGAGCAGGAGCAGGATGATTCAGCCCCAGAGGAAGTGCCCTTCTAGCCCTTCCTCTTCACTTGCGGAAGCCTGGCTTAAGGCTGGGCTTCTATCGCTTGAGGTTCCCGCTATGAGTTTCGAGTTGATCCTCCCATTCCTCCGTCCTATCGAGCCGCTGTTACTGGACGACAGCATCAGCGAGATCATGGGCAATCCCGATGCGTCATGGTGGTATGAACGCGATGGAATCATTCGACGGGAAGAGGCCGTCTCCTTCGACGCCGGCAAACTGCGCACCGGTCTCGAAGTCATAGCCAACCAACTGGGCAAGAGACTCGACGAGGACAACCCCGTCCTGCACGCGCAGCTCCCTGACGGAAGCCGCTTGGCGGCCGTCATTCCTCCAGTCGTGCGCCCGGCTCCGGCCCTGACGATTCGAAAGTTTACGAGCCGTCGATACACTATCGACGACCTCATTGCTCGCGGAACGCTAACGCGGCCACTTGCAAATTTCCTAGAGGCGCAGATTCGCAGTGGGAAGACGCTGCTCATCAGCGGCGGAACCGGGAGTGGGAAAACGACTCTCCTTCAAATTCTGGCCCAGGCGATCCCCGAGCATGAGCGCATCGTCGTTATCGAGGATACCTCGGAGCTTCGCATCCAGAAGCCGAATGTTCTGGCTGTCGAATGTCAGGCCGATACGTTCAAAGCCGCGATCTCTTTCGACGATCTTTTGAAGTCGGCGCTCCGTTGGAGGCCGGACCGCATCATCCTTGGCGAAGTCCGGGGCATTGAGGCGCGCACATTACTCGACTCCTTCAACACGGGTCATGACGGCTCCCTCGCAACGATCCACGCCCACTCAGCCGCAAGAGCGCTCTCCCGGTTCGCCAATCTGGTGATGCGCTCCCACGCGCAAGCGACGCTCTCCGATATCGAAGCGGAGATCGGAGAGGCCGTCGAATTCATCATCCATGCCGAGCGTCAACGCGGGCGAAGAGTCATTCGTGAGGTGTTGGCATTAAAGGGCTATGACCGAAGCGCCAAACGATTCCTCATGGAACCAATCTACGAGGTGGACCATGCAACAGCTTGACTACCGCAGGTCAATGCGGACGGCTCAGGATTTCCTCACCCGTTGCTTCGCTCCGGGCGAGTCCATTGCTTTGTTGCTGCGGCGTGAGACTCCCGCCAGTACGACACAACGAATTGTGCCGCTGCATTGGGCGACCGCAACTCGTTATCTCGGGTGGTTGGCACACGAGAACTCCACCGGAGCCAACATCTATGTTGCTGCCAATCCGCTTCGCACTGGAAGCAAGAAACGCACCAAAGAGAGCATCGCATCGGTGCGGCATCTATACATAGACATTGACGCTGAGGGCGAGGCCAGGCTCGCAGCGCTCCGGGCCTGCGACGCCGCTCCCACTCCAAATGTCGTTCTCTCGACTTCACCGGGCAAGTATCAGGTCCTCTGGCGGGTTGATGGCTTCGACTTCGAGAAGCAGGAAAGCACGCTTGAAACTTCTTGCTGTCACCTTCGGAGGCGATTCCGCCTGTACCGACTGCAACCGGGTTCTCCGCGTGCCGGGTTTCCAGAATCGCAAGTATGATCCCGCGCATGTTGTCACCGTTCAATACCCGAGCGATTGCATCTACAGCCCCGAAACTTCCATCTGGATATTTCCGGCAGCCGAAGCGGCGATTGCTCCTAGCGGAAAGGCCCAGCGGAAGCATCCGGGAAAGCACACCCATTCGGAACATGATTGGGCTTGGGTTTCGCATGAGCTTGCTCACGGGAAAGACGCCGTGAAGCTCACGCGAGAGCTGGCTTCGCAGCGCGCCGATAAGCCGAATCCTCTTTACTACGCACAGCGGACAGTGGATGTTGCTTCGGCCCGCCTCTGGCTTCTCGAAGGCGTCCGCATCGAGGACGTGGTCACGATGCTCGAAGTCCGCCGCCGCTTCGAGATTCCCAGCTCACTTTGTTCCGCTCGTGCGCGGGAGATCGCGCTCACGGCACAACGCATGATTGCCCGCAGGAAGTCCGCCTGATTTCAGTACCGAAGGAGAACCAATATGCCACTGCTCGAAGTCATTCAAACCCGCCACGTCAGCGCCTCAATCCGACTGGACGATACTACCGCAACGCAGGTCGATCAGTATGCCGCGTTCATCCACGCTTCAGCCGACGATGTGGTGGACCAGGCGCTCAACTATGTCTTCTCGAAAGACCGCGACTTTCAGGAGTTCCTGAAGAGCCCGAAGCGCAGCGCAAGTGACGCCGACTCTGCGTATCCGCAAAGTCGCCGCCGCGGATGCTGCTGAATCGCCTGTCCGGAAGGCAGTTGATGCCGCTGAGTCGCATGTCCGGAAGACAGTTGCCGGGGTGGAGTCCATCGAATCTGTGCGGGTTCAGAAGGCATGATCCATCCTCAGATCCTGTGGCAGGACCACAACGGTGCTGCGCACCGGAGAGAATTTGACACTCCACCCCTCGTAGGGTCGTGCAGGTATACCAAGGTAAACCTGCACAAACCGAATCATTTACGCGGACTTCGGTATACGTGGGTATACCTTGCCTGGAGGGATCTAGTCATGGCGTTCCTTGCACGCAAAAGATGAGGCGCGAAGAACGATCAGGTAAGACCGTTTTTCGCAACACAACGGTATGCCTCAAGCTAACCGAACAAGAGGTGCGGTGGGTCGATGATGTTGCGTCTGCAAAGGGCGTAGCGCGGAGCGAATGGATGCGCGATGTGATCCTGCGCGACCTGCGAGGCACATCGGGCATTCGACCCGTCGCTGGCGGAAATTCTGGGTGTTCGCCTGCTTCTGGTCAATGTCCTGCGCCCCCTCGCGGCAGGGCAAACACTTACGCCCGAAGCGTTCGACAAATTGCTCGATGAGATCAGCGACGCAAAGCACGAGTTGGCCGAAAAGCTGACCGCCGAAGGAAGGAGATAATCCGATGGCAAAGACTACTTGGGGTCGCAAAGAGACGATCATCTGGCCGCCGCACAGCCCGATCTATACCTATGGCGCGATCTTCCTCGCGCTCATTCTAACGACGCTATTTCTGTACTGCCGGCTTTCGTTTCGTCGCTACGCCTCTGCAACGGTTTTATACTGCCGATCTATGTGCGATCGACCATCAGCGGGCGCTATCGGTGCGAACACGCCGCGACAAGTACCGGATGCTCTTTGTGGCCGGGCGTGACAGTTCATGCCGCGTCTTGCCATCGAACGGACGATGTAGTCGATGGCAAGACCCCGGAACCGGGCGGCAAATCCATTCCGCTTGCTCTCTCCGACGATGCTCTCCAGCAGGGCTACGTCTTCCTCTTTCGTGGACCGGAGCGGAGCTATGTTGATGCCCGCTTCAGCGACTATCTCAAGCAGGCGGTCTATGAGGGAAACAGCGTCTTCGATCTGTACGAGCCGCCCCTTGTGTTCGGCGCTTCTGTCCCTGCTGATCCAGCTTCCGTTTTCGATCCATCAAGGACGTCAAGCGGCACAAGGAAATGAAGTACGGGCGGCGGCTGAAAGGCCCGGAGATGCTGACGCCGCAGGAGTTCAACAAGACCGTTAAGGGCGATGGCGATCGGCTTCAAAACCGACGACATGAAGGCCATGATTCGCATCCCGGCAGCGGGCCGAGGCACAGCACATGCAGATCATCGGGGACACCGGCGCGGGCAAATACGACGATCATGTTTCAGGTCCTCCGGCAGATCCGCAGCCGGGGTGATTCGGCCATCGTCTACGACCCCGCCCGCGAGTTTGTGAAGCGATTCTATGACCCAGACGCGCGGCGATGTCATCCTCAATCCACTCGACAAACGTTGCCCCTATTGGGGACCAGCCGAGGAGCTGCGCAGCCGCTCCGAAGCGAAGGCGCTTGCGGCCTCGCTGTTCCAGCCGCCGCAGGATAAGAAGGGCGAGTTTTTCATCGAGTCGCCGCAGAAGATCTTTGCCTTCCTGATGGCCTACGGGCCGACGCCCGAGGAGCTGGTCGCAATGGATGTCGAACCCGGAGGAGATCGACCGCAGGCTCAAAGGAACCGAGCACGCGCACCTGATCGACCCGACGCGCACACCAGCAGCGAGCCGGTGTTCTCGCCTCCCTGGGATTGGTTGCAGACAGCCTTCGTCTGCTTCCCGAAGAAAGGCGAAGGAAACGGAGCATGGACGGCCACGGAGTGGGCCGAGAAGCGGCAGGGATGGATCTTCATTACGTCGCTTCCAGCCGAGCGCGAAGCGCTCCGTCCGCTGCAGAGTCTGTGGATTGACTGGCTTGTTTTGCGGCTCCTGAATGAGCCAAGCCGAAGCCAGACAGCGGGTCTGGTTCGTCATCGACGAGCTGGCGAGCCTGCAGAAGCTTGCCGCAGCTTCATACGGCGATCACCGAAAACCGGAAGAGCAGCAATCCGGTTGTGCTGGGCTTCCAGGGCAAGGCCCAGCTCGAATATCTGTACGGCCATCTCGCCGAGGTGATGCTGTCGCAGCCAGCGACCAGCGTTTGGCTCAAGACGAAGGAGCCGAAGGCCGGCGAGTGGGTCAGCAAGTTCATCGGCAAAGTCGAGGTCGAGCGGCTGCGCGAAACGCACTTCGACGGCACCCGTGCAGGGCAAGAACTTCCAGCTCGACCGGCAAGTCGAGCCGCTTGTGTTGGAGTCCGAAATCTCCGGCCTCGCCGACCTTCACGCCTTTATGAAATATCAGAATTATGTGACCCGGTTCTCGTTTCCCATACTTCGATATGCCGGGTGTCGCAAGCGCATTTGAGCTGCGCGAGCGTCCCGGACGACAAGCTTGCCTTACGATCCCGAAGACGATGCAGCGAGGCAGGCCGGAACCGTCCGGTGAAAGTTGAAGCAGGAGCCGGAGGCCGTCCGCGCCGGCCGACCGAAGCAGTCATGGAGAGCTCGGCGAGATACGAGACGCATCGAGGCGACAGCTGTTGCGTCTGAATGCCGAAGATACAGCAGAACCTCATCACGCGCGGCTGAGGAGTAGCCATGCTGAACATCTCGAAACCGCTCTCCGCCGGCCAGGCGCAGACCTATCACGCGAAAGAGTTCACCGCCGCCGAGCAGAACTATTGGAAGCAGGGCGACACCATTCAGGGCGAGTGGCACGGCAAGCTGGCCGAAGAATTCGGCCTGTCGGGTGCCGTCGGAGCACAGGAGTTTGCCCGGCTTGTCCGAAGGCCAGCATCCGCAGACCGGCGAACAATTGGTGCGGCATCGCGAGTCCATGAATACCAAGATGCGAGACGGGAAGACCGTCGCTCCGGTCGAGCATCGCGCCGGTTGGGACGCGACTTTTTCCGCTCCCAAATCCGTTTCGCTGACCGCGCTTGTCGGCGGCGATGATCGGGTGCGCGAAGCGCACCGCGAAGCCGTCAACGTCGCCTTGAACGAATTGGAGACGATACACGCAGGCCCGCATCGGCGGCAACCATCCCGCCGAGACCACCGGGCAATTTGTCGCTGCGAAATTCGAGCATGACACCGCCCGTCCGGTAGACGGCTACGCCGCGCCGCAGCTCCACACGCATGCCGTCATCTTCAATATGACCGAGCGCGAGGACGGACAGATGCGGGCGCTTGCAGCCGCACGGCCTTTTCGAGACCCAGCAGTTCGCAACCGCCGTCTACCAGTCCCATCTTACCTACCAGCTTCGCACTCTCGGCTATGAGATCGAGCCCGGCAGAAGCGGCGCACCGGAGATCAAAGGCTACACGCAGGAGTATCTTGACGCCTCCAGCCCGCGCCGCCAGCAGATCGAGGAAGCCCTTGCACGCAGCGGTTTCAGCGGGCCGGAAGCCGCGCAGATCGCAGCGCACAACACCCGCGACAAGAAAGTAATCCTGTCCCCTGCCGAGGTGCTGGCGGCGCACCGGCAGATTGCCGCCGAGTTCGGCAACCAGGCCGACAGAGTCGTGGCCGAGGCGCGGGAGCGCAGGCAAGGCCAGCCAGGAGCGCACCGCGAACGAGCGAGCAGCAGGTCGCAGGAGGCCGTCACCTTCGCCCGCGACCGGAGCTTCGAGCGCGAGGCCGTTATGGATGAACGGGCCATCTTCGTCGACGCTCTGCGCCGGGGCATGGGAGAGACGACCTACCCGGAAGTTCGCGCCAACTTCGAGGCGCGTGTCGCGTCCGGCGAGTTCCAGACAGTTGTCGGTGAAAAGCATGAGACAGGTCGACAGTTCACCACGGCGGCAGACCATCAGGGCTGAAAATGAGAGATCGTCCAGAAGGTGCAGGACGGGCAGAGCCAGCGCTCCGCAGATCATGTCGATTCAGGATCGCCATTCCGCTCACCGAGACGCGCCCGCAACTTCAACACCGCGCAGCGCAGCGCCATCGAGCAGGTATTTACCTCTCGCGACCAGATGCAGGGATTGCAGGGAGCGCAGGCGGCTGGCAAAACCACGACGCTGGCAGCCATCCGTCACGGCGCCGAGCAGAACGGCTACGCGGTCGAAGGCTTCGCCCCGACCTCGCGCGCCGCGCAGCAGCTCCGCGATGCCGGCATCACCGCCGACACGCTTGCAAGGCTTCCTCGCGCGCGGCAGCCGAGCAGGCGCCGACGACCCAACGCCGGAAGCATCTCTATATGGTCGATGAATCCTCCCTCGCATCGCACGAAGCAGATGCGCGACTTCCTCGAAAAGATTGGCCCGCAGGACAAGGTGTTGCTTGATTGGAGACACACGCCAGCATCAGGGCGTCGATGCCGGAAAGCCCTTCGAGCAGCTGCAGCAGGCCGGGATGCGAACCGCGCAGCTTGACCAGATCGTGCGCCAGAAAGATCCCGAACTGTTGAAAGCCGTCGAGCATCTGTCCAAGAATGAAACTGCGATCGGTGTCCGCATGCTTCAGCAGCAGGGACGCATCACCGAAATTGCTGACCCGCAACAACGCATCGAGGCTATCGCGAAGAGCTATGCCGCACAGCCCTGAAAACACCATCATCGTTTCGCCGGATAATGCTTCGCGCCGCGAGATCAATCAGGCCGTGCGGCGGGAGTTGCAGACAGCTTGGCATCGTTGGACAAGAACGATCATTCCATGCGCGTGCTCACGCCGCGCTCCGATATGACCGGCGCGGATCGAGCGTGGGCAGCTCGCTATCAGCCCGGAGATGTTCTGCATTACATCCGTGGCAGCAAGGAGCATGGCATCGAGGCCGGAAGCTATGCCCAGGTCGTTACGCATCAACCCGAAAGACAATCTCCTCACCGTACAGAAAGCAGACGGCGAACAGGTGACCTATGACCCGTCGCGCCTGCGCGGCATCAGCCGCCTACCGCGAGATCGAGCGCGAATTTGCTATTGGGCGACCGCATCCAATTCACGGCTCCCAACCGGGAGCTTGCAGTTGCCAACCGCGACCTCGGCACGCATCCAGCACATCGAGCGAGGACGGCAGCATCACCGTTCGCATGGATGGTGCGAAAGCTAGAATTGTCGCTTCGATGCCGACGCGAGATGCGGCACTTCGATCACGGCTATGCCGTGACCTCGCACAGCTCGCAAGGACTCACCGCGGAGCGCGTCCTGGTCAACATGGACACCGAAGCACACCCGGAGCTGATCAACAGCCGCTTCGCTTATGTCTCCGTCTCGCGTGCCTCGCACGACGCGCACATTTATACCAACGATGCCGCGTCTCTCGGAGACAATCTCAGCCGCGATGTAACCAAAACCTCTGCAGTCGATTTCAGCAAATGCCACGACTTGCCCGCGCCGCATGGGTTCGAGCACGGAACAGAACGGGTGCAGACGCTGGATGCTGGCCTCGGGTTGGCACTCTAGGTGTTGCGTGCTGGCAGTCCTGTCGAACCGCAGCCTGGCTATTTTGCCCACCAACTGAACTACTGTCTCTAGACCGATTGCGGGCGCACATCCCTACAGCGTGCGCCGTCGCAGGGATCTCTTGGTCGGCGCCTCGGTCGCATGCTACCAGCCAACTGAGAGTCCGATAGGAACCCGAAGCCGCTCCGACAAATCTCGGATAATATTGGCACAAACGAAAAGTTGAGGAACAGCCAATGCGGATGTACTACGAATCCCTACTTCGTCTCCTGTATCTCTCGAGGTTAGCACTGTTCCCGGTGGTTGCTAGCCTAATATTATGCCTGCTACTTTCCCAGTCATCCCAGGGCCTCGAGCTTGCTCTGGCAGCGAAGCAAGGGAATGCAAGTTCAAGCGCTATTGTGTGGTTATGTGCTTTGTATTGCGCCCTGAGTCTCTGGATTGCGACTGCTTCTGTCGTCTCAGTCGCACGACGAACTCCGGCTTTGTCGAGGAAATCAGACCATCTGCTGTCGTTTTGGTGCAGTGCAATCGTATGTTTGGGTTTCCTCTCAATCTGGCTGGGTCCCTGGAGCGTATGGATGCTTTCGTTAACTATCGGCTTATCGTTCTTAGCACTGCCGCTCTCGAATTACATCCCGTTACACATGTCAAGTCGCTGGCCTGTTCGCTCCCGCTCGTACCCGATCGCGACAATTGTGCTCGTGGTCATAGGGATGACTGTGGTCCTCACAACGATAGTTAATCCTGTTAGATTCCCACGAGATGTCGGATCGACCGGAATTGTCTTTCTTGCGGTCGGCTTTTGGTCACTTATGGCCTCGCTGGTTTTCGTAGTGTTGCCAATGAGATTCGGCCTACCGTCGCTTTCAATCGTGCCTTTAATCATGTTTGTCTGGTTTAGTAGGTACAACGACAACCATCAAATACGGGCGACACAAGAGTTCAAGTCTCATCCACCTAACGCTGATCAAACTGACCGAGGTCAGCTCCCCTTCACAGAATACGTACGGAACTGGCTTTTGAAGACCTGCAACGCGCCCAATCCGGGTTTCCGTCGCTGTCCCGTGATTATGGTAGCGGCTGAAGGCGGTGGCTTGAGAGCGGCGTATTGGACTACGAGAGTCTTATTGGAATTGGACAAGGATTCACAAGGAGAGTTCTCGAAGCACCTGTTTGCAATTAGTGGCGTTTCTGGAGGTGCCTTGGGTGGGGCCGCTTTCGTGGCGGCAAAAGCTGACAACCAGCCACAGGTCACAGAAGCCTCGCTAGAGAAGTTTCTGAGTGACGACTTTTTGTCTCCTGCACTGGCCGGCCTGTTGTTCCCGGATCTTTTCCAAAGGTTTCTACCCTTGCGTGTGCAACGCTTCGACCGTGCCGTGACATTTGAAAAGGCGCTTGAAACCTCTTGGCAAGACACTTTTGGTAATGATCAGTTTTCGCAAAACATCCTGAACCTTCCGACAAAACAGATGGACGGCACACCTCTGCCAGCTCTCTTTCTGAACTCCACCAATGTGGAGAGCGGCAAGCGGTTCATCGTCAGTAGTTTGCTCTTGCCGAAGGTAGACCAAGGTGATAGCTACTATGCGTTCGATCCCGAAGCCCTGTACCACATTACGGCGATGCCTTTGAGTGCGGCTGTAAATCTCGCGGCGCGCTTCCCTTATATCAGTCCCCATGCTGTAGTCATGAGCCCCGCGACAGATCTGGCGCAGGCCGGTTGGCCGCCACGAAAGGGACCGGCTCCAACGCCCCTCGTCTGGGGTCGTCTCATCGACGGCGGCTATTACGAAAATTCAGGAACGGCAACCTTGAACGATGTTGTGGGCGCGTTCGTAAATGCGTTCGAGTTTCTCCGCACAGAGATGTCAACGGATCTTCGGCCGGAGATCATTGTAGTTGTAATTTCAAACGATCCTGCACCACTGCAGTTTTCAACTCATACTGCCGCACCCTCGGAGCCATCGCTGAGGCCTATTGAGCCGCCTCGGGAAGTGATCCTGAACTACAGATCCGATGAACTAACTCATTTTCTTGATAAGAGCGGGGTGTGGTCCAAATCTGTCTTTCTAAGCGAGCTTCTTTCTCCGGTCGACGGAATGCTCGCAACCCGGGACGGACGCGCAGCTTCGGAACGTCGTATGCTGGCACGCCGAATCGACGAGTTGCGCCTTTATGAGCGTTCGCGATGTGCCTCCGAGATTTTCAAGGTACCCAATACGCTAGAAGGTTTGGAGTTATTGCACCTGAAATGGATGTTGGCTCCACTTGATGGTGACGAACGGAAACTTGCATTTTGTACTCCAATTCGTGGATACGAGGAGATCTCTCTTGGTCGCTATCTCGCAGATGCCAGGCTGGAAGCTACCGGCGCTGGAGCTGAAATAGCCACACAGTTAAGGAATCCCGGTTTAGGATGGTTTTTATCACAACCATCCCGGGTGACGATGGATCGTCTGGTCTCCGAGGTTAAGACCAATGTTCAACTTCAAGGGTGGGAGACCGGCAGCATAGCTCTCAAGGCTCTTGACATGTACTACAATCCACCGAAAGAAGAAGAAACCTTGAAAAAAGAGAAACTTGAGCCGGTGACGCCCTACAGGGCGACGCCGTGTCGATTGATTCCGGCCGGTTCTGATCTGGGTGGCCCGCTGCTGATTGCCGCAGGAAATGGTGATGTCAGCGAAACGAGGTGTCTCCTAAAGAAACACGCCCCAAAAGACGTTAGAGATCCTGTCGGTCATTCACCGCTTTATTACGCGGTGGCATTCAAACATATCAAGGAGGTCACCCTCTTGTTAGGAAGTGGTGCGGATCCTGATCTACCGGTCGGGACGCTTGCAGAGACGCCTTTGATGCGGGCCGTGGCCGACAACAATGCTACTCTCGTTCAGATTCTCCTTGACGGCAAAGCAAAAGTTGATCATGCCGGAGGTGAGGGCGTTACTCCTCTCATGATCGCAGCTAATTATTGCGAGCCTGAAATTGTGGAGATATTGCTGCGTAAACACCCACATCTGAGTCTTCGGAACTCACAGGGGCAGATGGCAGAGGACCTTGCGCGTCGAGGATTATCCCCATGTCCGCAAGTAGCGCTACGACTCGGACGGTCTCCGAAGAGTGTCTCGCAGCGCTAGATTGATTTGGAGCTCGCGCGACGTGAGTAATAATGCCGGAAGGTGTGCGAGAGCTGGCCTGAACGAATCGTGAGCGTTTCCATTTTGCGATCACACGTCCCTCGTACCCCACCTCATCACATTGGCGATCCGTGATCCCAGCGCACATCAAGTTCTTTGATGCAGCCCCTGCACAACTTCAAAACTGAACATTACGGGTGGTTCGGTGTTCCGCTCAAGAATGCATACAAAATCCGCTCACCTTTCGGTTGATCGGCGTTGTGCTTACCAAATTCTGCGGTGACGAAGACGGTATTGATCTGGGCGAGGACCTTTGGATCATCAAAGGTCAACACCCGACGCCCATCCGCGGTATTCTCAGCACGCAACATACCGAGGTTCTTGGCGCGTTGTTGCCCGCCCAACTGCTCGCCCCAAACATGAAAAGCAATCGGCCCACCCTCTCTCTCAAGATCGAAAACCCGCCCTACATGACGCTCGTCATCGAGGCGATTGAGCCGGGACCGTTGGGACTTCCCGGCCTGTCCGTCGCGCACTACGGCGAACAAAACGGTGACCTCATGCGCGACCCGGAGATGTGCTTCGAGCTGTCGCAACCCATCCGAAGCAAGCTCTCCCTCGATCCGTACTACTGGCGTAACGACTACGTGGCTGTCGAGCAATGGTCCCGCAACCTCATCAAGGGGCATTACGTGGCCTTGTCCTCGGTGATCACGTTAAATCCGGCCATACGTGATCAGGTTAAAAGCGGCCATAGAGAGAGTGGCCGAAGACGTGATTGTTTTTACCTTGCATACGTGTGGATTTGCAAGGCAGAGAGTGACGCGTTGATGATCGGACCCTTTAATTGCGTGTTAGTGTTGTAGTCGCTCTGCCGGGGGTCGCGCCCTGCGGAGTAATCCGAGGCCGATGACACGGGGCTGGCTCCGAAGGAATCGGTAATCGAGACCCTCTGCGGTTTCCCTGACGGGGCTTCCTGCGGAGGGTTTCGTGTTTCTGCAGAGATTCTTTTGGTGAGGCTCCGTCGTGGGAGGCCTTTGGATTGCGAGTCGCGACGTCGCCGGGCGTTTTTTGCCCGGCATTCCTTATTGCATTTGTCTTTGCTCTTGCTTTTGTCATTGTGCATCTCCTGTAGTGCCGGTTTTGGTGCGCCAACTGCGCGGGCCGCACTTGAGGACGTGACCGTGATGCAGCAAGCGATCCAGCATGGCGGTGACAGCGGCGCTGTCGCCGAGCAGCTTTCCCCAGTCTTCTACGGGTCTGTTGGACGTTAGGAGTGTGCTCGCTCGTTCGTACCGGCGCATGATGATCTCCAACAGTTCCTCGGCTGCGGTGAGCGGCAGCTTGCGCATTCCCAGGTCGTCGATGATCAGCAGCGGCACGGTGGTCAGCTGCTCCATCATCTCCTTGCGTTCGCCATCGAGGGTGGCGTCGGCCAGTTCTTCCAACAGCCTGTGTGCTTCGCGATACAACACGCGGTAACCCTGCTGGATGACGGCGTGTCCGATGGCTTGTGCGCAGTGACTCTTGCCGCTGCCAGGCGGGCCGAGGAACAAGGCGTCTTCGCGCTTCCCGACCCAGTTCGCAGTGGCCAGATCGAAGACAAGACTGCGGTTCATCTTAGGATTGAACTGGAAGTCGAAGCTATCGAGTAACTTGTTTGCATCACGGAACTGCGCCTGCTTATTGCGTCTGTCCAGTAGCCGCTTGCTGCGGCAGGCAAGTTCGTCAGAGACCAGCATGGAGATCAGGTCGATGGGCGCCATGCTTTCCGACTGCGCTTGTAGGAGGCGGGTTTCCATCACTGCAGCGATGCCGCTCAGGCGCAGTTGTACCAGGGAGCGATTGAGTTCGATCAGGTTCATGGATTGGGTTCCTCGAAGTGGATGCGTTGCTGGATCAGGTCGCGATACTGAGTCAGCTCACGGATGAGCGGATCGACTTGCCGCAGCGTGAGTGGTGCCTGCGGACTGCGCTCCAGATAGCGGCGTACGAAGCGATACTCGGGGACGCGCAACTCCAGCGCCGCCGCACAGGCATCGTTTGAAGCCGCGCTGCCATATTGCTTGACCAGTTGCAGAACGCCCTGGATGCGGCGCATTCCGAGTTCGCCCTGGCGAGCATGTATGGCGTCGCAGACAGCGCCGATGTTGGCTCCCGCCTTGTGCGCACGTGCCAGCAGCTGAAGCAACGCTGGCGGCGTACGACGCGGGCGATCCGCAGCGCGGATACGATGAGCGCCACGCTTGCCGCTCAGATGCTCGCGCAGAAGCTCACCGCTGAGTGGATCAACAAGCCTGACGAACATCGCGTCCCACTGTACGTTGACCTTCCGCCCGATCCAGCCCGGCGGCGCGCCATAATAAGCAGCTTCCACTTCGACACAGCCATCCAGATGAACCGTGCGCTCGCCATATTGGTAGTAGCGGAACGGCTCCAACGGCAGCGGCTGCAGGTGCGGCTTCTCTTCGGCGAACATCGCCGCTACCTGCCGCTTGGTCCGGCCGTGGATGCGCGTGTCGGCCCAGCGCTCTTCCCAGTGGTCCAGATACGCCTGCGCTTCTTCCAGACTTTCGAACTTCTTGCCCTTCAGCGGCGTCATTTGCGCATGGTTGACGCCGCTCTCGACTTTTCCTTTTCGATCCGGATCGCGCACTTTGCAGGGCAGCGCCGTCACACCGTAGTGCGCCAGAACATCGCGATACAAGGGGTTCACGCCCGGGTCGTAGAAGTCTGGAGACAGTACGCCCTCGCGAAGGTTATCCAGGACTACGATCCGCGGCGAACCGCCAAGCCGGCGAAATGCCTTTTCATGCAGCTCGGCCCATACCCGCGTACTCGAACGGAAGACCAGCAGGCGAACACACTTCCGACTACAACCCAGCGTTAGAACAAACAGCCGCGTGCGCCGATATTTGCCACTCTCTGGATCGCGCACCATCGGCCCCGTGCCGTAGTCAACCTGGCATTCTTCCCCGGCTGGGGTTTCGATGATCGCCCGCACTTCCGGCGTCGCGGCGCCGCGTACGTTGCGCACGAATCGTCGCACGCTCTGATAACCGCCCGTGAACCCGTGGCTGTCGACCAGATCCTGCCAGATTCCCATCGCGTTCCGGCCGCGTTCCAACTCCTGCGCGATCAGTTCGCGGTAAGGTTCGCAACTGCTCGCCGGTCCACAACCCGGTTTGCTGGCCAAAAGGTCGGTGATCACCTCTATGGCCGCTTTTGAACCCCCGCCCTCAGAGTCGGTGATCGGGTCTATGGCCGCTTTTGATGGTTCGTGGCGTCCCCAGCCCCCGGGACGCCGCAGAGCAATCCCCGCAACGCGAAGATAATCGCCCGCCGTCTCCCGGCGCACTCCGGTCGCCTGCTCAATGCGCCGCAACGACCAGCCCAGCCGGCCCAATGCAATGACTTGCTCTCGTTTTTCTCTGCTCAAGACGTGGCTCATGACCACAGAGGTTAACTTCCCCCTGCAGCAGCTCTGCCTTAAGCCTTCTCTCTATGGCCGCTTTTCACTCGATCATCTATGGCCGCTTTTGGGTGATCACCAAGGGCCTTGTTGGAGCTGCATCGGCAGCATGAACTTTTCGCGGCCGATTGGGACACCGTTCTGCGCTTGCAGGGCTTTGCCTACGCCTTTGAGCGGCGGCAGCAGACCCCACGCGCCTAAACCTTCTCCGCAGCGGAGCGGACACAGGAAAAGCGCGTTCGCTCCACAACCTTATTGCAGTGCCACCGCTCGAAAGGAGCCATCACCATGAACACCACCATCACCAATGCCACCGAGTACCGCGACCTGCCTCTCGCGTTACTTACCGACTCCACCACCAACCCGCGTCGTACCTTTGAGGAAGATGCCTTGAAGGAGTTTGCCGAAGCATCCGCACGCAGGGCGTTCTCTCGCCTCTGCTGGTGCGGCCCCTGAATGAGCGCAGCTTTGAGATCGTGGCCGGAGCACGGCGTTACCGCGCCGCGCTGATGGCCGAAGTTGCGACCGTGCCCGTCCGCATCGTCAATCTCACCGACGCTGAAGCTATGGAGGCGCGCTCGTTGAAAACCTCATTCGTGCCGATGTTCATCCGATGGAAGAGGCGACTGGTTTCGCCCGCTTGCTTGACTTGGACGAGCCGAAATATTCCATCGAACGATTGCCGCGCGTACCGGAAAAAATCGCCGCGTATGTCGCCGCTCGTTTGAAGCTGACCGAGCTTGCGCCCGTAGTGGTCGAAGCCTTCTACCGCGAGGAGATCGGCGTCGGCCATGCGCTTTTGCTCGCCAAACTCCAACCCGCCCAGCAGGAACAGGCGCTGGTCGCTTGCTTCAAAGAGGATTGGAGCGCAGCTGGGCAGAAGCCGAAACGCATCCTGCTCCCCGTCCGCAGCCTCCAATTCTGGATTGAGTCCAACATCCTTCTTGTCCTCAAGCTCGCGCCGTTCGACAAGAGCGACGCGCAACTGGTGCCAGCCGCAGGCAGTTGTGTGGAATGCCCCTTGCGGACCGGCCATAACAAGCTCCTGTTCTCCGAACTGGGCAAACTGGACGCTTGTACTGCGCCTAGCTGCTATCAGGCCAAGGTGGATGCTCACATTGCCAAGACCATCGCGGCCAAGCCCAAGCTCGTGCAAATCAGCACGGCCTATGGTCAGCAGAAAGAAGGCAGCGCTTTGCCGTCTTCTCCGGTCAGCATATAGGTTGGCGTGATCCGGAGAAACAGGCCCATCGGCAAATGAACGAACTCCGCCCGGATCGCCTGATGTCGCCAACCGAAAGGGAATTTTTCGGGCGTTCCGTCTTGACCCTTTCTCATGCCGAAGTGACGGGTCGTTACTTCTCGGACGCGCTTGCCGTTAAGGTTCCACGTGATGCGCTTGGGTTTCCCTTTGTAAGGGTGAAAGAAAAATCTCTGGCCGTCTTTATCAAACTTGAGGTAACGGTCCCAGCAATGCTGCCGAAACACGAGATTCAACAATTCGATGGCCCAACGCTTTCTTGCTTCGTCCGCGAACCAGGTCGAGAGATGCACATCGCGGATGCTTTTCGCGTCGATGGCAGCATCCAGCGGATTTTCAATATCGTGGAGGTCCGAAAAAGTGTAGAGTTTGCCTTCACGAAGAATGAACGGCGGCACCTTCTGTTTTTCTGTCAAGGCGCCGATCTCCGACTTTTTCCGCAACGTCGTGTCGGCGGACTGAACGACGGACGGGAATTCTGTGACGGGAAGCAGATTGGTGACAATCAGTTCATTCACTCGCTCAGCTCCGCTGGATGCCGTAATGATCTGCGGCGAAGCTGTATAACCCAGAGTCGTGGCCGGGAGCGCCGGCGCATATCCTCCACGGCCTCTGCGCATTGGAGTGTCTGTAAGAAGTGCGACTAACTCAATAAACCCTTCTTCATATTTCGATGCATCACGAAAGTCAATCCAGTTTCTTACCCTGAGACTGGCCGGCAATTCCACATTTTCCAAAAGGAGCGTAACCACCCGCCCTTTTCTCCCGGATGGATCAGACCACACCGCGATAGTACGCTCCAGAGTGGGCCACTCAGCTTCCAGCATGGCCTTACTGACAACAATTCCGACAAACCGGCAATCGTCAATGAAACGTTCCAGCTCCAAGACGATATTCTTGCCTTTCTCGAAGTCCCACTTGTCAAATACCACGCCAAGATAGCGATCCTTATACCGTACAATCTCAAGTTGCTCTGCCAGGGATTCCACCCACGGTTTATTGGCGCCGTTGTGGCATAGAAAGATATCTCGTGCACGTTGAACATGCTTCCCCAGCTCGAGATCGGACTGAATCCTCATCTTCCGATTATCTTCCCCCGCATGACAATACGTCATCGTCCAAATGCGTGTTCATAGTCTTCGTACTGCTTGACAAGCCGAATGGCTACCTGAGAAGCCAACTCCGGGGACGTGAAGCTCTTACTGAGTTCACTAACCCACCACACAATAGTTTTTCCGTCTGCTCTTGGTTCCAAAGACCACACTTCGCTGGGTATCGGTGATTTGTCTTCCAGAAACACACCTTGCGGACCGGAGGCGTGTCGATCAAAACGGATGCGGCATATCTGAGGAATGCCCTTGCGCTTCCCGCGATCGGAGAAGCTGGCGGCCACATCCTTCAGTTGCAGGAAATCCTGATCGGAAGCGTGATATGGGGTCCATGCAAACGGGTTTCCATCAACGGCCTTTCCTGCCGTCAGAGACCTCGTCAGATCCTTCAGGCGTTGCCACTCCTCCGCGGCTCCTTGAGCAACAATCTCCTCAGCCGTCTTGAAATCAGTTTGTTTGGCTTCGCGTTCATGCAAGAACTGCTCAAAATCACTACTCGCCAAGTCCTCGTTCATCTCTGTGACCGCATTCGTCGTCCGAATTGCTTCCTCAATCCGAGTGATTTCTTCATCGCTCAATTCGGCAAACTGACGCCGCTTCTTCCCAGACAGTGTGCCGTGATTTTGGAGAATGAGCCGAACCAGCAGGGAGGCCCGCGCATTAGGCATATCCACAATTTTCTGAACCGCGATCATCGCCTTATCGAAGACCTCTAGGAACTCAATCTCTTCGCGGAGATCCTTACGGATGGTCTCAGCCACAGCTTCATAGAGGTATTCCACCTGCGGCGTTGCATCGTAGTAGCGATATAGAGTGTCGGTTTTATTCAGAACGGTAAGCCGCTGCTGATCGTCCATTTCATATTCGATCTTTGGCATGATCTTGCCGGAAAAGGCGTTCAGGGCAGCATCGTAGGCTTTCGGATCGCGCAGCATGGCTGCGGAAACGGGAAATAAAAGACCTTGTGGAGCGAACTTCAATTTAGCCAAGCTGTGGTGAATCAGGAAGCGATGAATGCGGCCATTGCCATCCTCAAAGGGATGGATGAGAACGAAGCCAAAACCCGTGACTGTTGCCGCGCAAATCGGATCTACTGCTCCGTCCTCGATGCGCGCGACCGCGCGCATCCATCCATTCATAAGAGAGGCTACATCTTCCGGCTTTGGACAGATGAAATGGACGATTTCCGTATAATTCGATGCGGTCTGGCCGACGTAATTCTGGATGGTACGCCAGCCCTTCTGCGCATAACGAGGATCGACAATAGAATTTTGCAGATCTACGAAGGCTTGCTTATCGCCGGTATCGAAATGGTCTGCTCGGCCCAACGCAGCGACAAAGCGCATCGTCCGGTCTGTACTCGGTACTTCCCCTTCGATTGCAAAGGAAGACTTCGTCTCCTTCGTAAAGAGGTAATGGACAGCGCGCGCCAGCAGCGTTGGATCAACCCCTTCAACGATGCTCTTTGCTTCTGCGGCCAAGTTCTGCTGCATGGCGACGTTCAGTCGGTCGGTGCGGCGAATCATAGGGCAGTAATCTCGATTGCCCAGGAGATTGTCGACAATCCGTTGCCGCCGGACGCGGACGCCGGTGGCCGTGATGTGGAGCGCAGGGTCCAGCAAAAGCACGTTGTCTGTGGGCGGAACCTCGGGAACATCCAGCGTCGTCCCGGTCAGCAATTCGTACAGATACCACGCGCGCCGCGGATACCTGCCGACAGGCTCGCCCTTGATCCAGGCTTCGAGTTCGTTGCGTTCAATCTTGGCGAAAAACGCGGCCAGCACGTTCAAGTCGATGGGCTCATAGCGCATGGCAAAGCGAAGATGCCCAAACAGATCCTTGGGAGCGTAGCTCAGTGGATATTGCTCAAGGACCGCTCCATCCGCAATTCTGGTCTTCCTGGCTCCACGGACGGCTTCGGAACGGACAGCTGGAGGGACTACATCGAGTCCAAGTTCTTCGATGAGCCAGTGGAGACCAATAGCCTGTGCCGATGATTTTGGCGTGGAATCACTAAATGTCATGGGAAAACACTAAGAACTGGCCCACTTGGTGCAGTTTTGCTAAACCAGTCTCAAGGTATCTGATCATTCAAAAACACTAAAGTCAATCCAAAAACGCTAAATATGGCCCTATCATCAATAAAAACACTAAACTCCCTCCCAGACTCCCAGACGGGAGCGGGTTTCCTACCTGCCGCGCCGCTGCGGTCTCTCCGGCGCCCACCTCGGCGACGCCGGTTCCTGCCCCCAAACGCCGTCAAGCCAGACGCATTCTTCAACAATTGTGTTATTTCAGACCCAAGTCTTAGAGCGTCGGCTTAACCTCGAAAGAGGCATCCAAGAAACCAAATACAGACCGAATTTCGTCCTCTGCCGGCCGCGAAGGAGGACTCAATTCATCAAGGATTGACTCGATCTTTTGAACCGCATCCCCCGCGTGAACAGCTTCCAATAGAGCATCGTTCGCATCTCGAAATAAGCCGTCCCGCAGCAGGTTATGCCACCGACCAGCGAATGAGGCCCGGTCTTGATCTAACACCGAAATATAAATGTCAAAAGCGTCGCGGCGGCGTTTCTTCACACCCGCAGCGACCGCCTTACTTGCGATGAAGGTCTCGACCGAGGGAAAGCGCACTCCCGGAAGCTTCTCATGTTGTCGAAAGCAGTCATATTTGAAAACAGCTTCCATCGCTGGTGTATAGGTGGACTGGAGTTTCCCCTTTCCTCCTACTAGGTTTAGCTGTTCTCCTTGGTTCTTCTCGTTCAAAAAATCAACGTGGAAGACAAGCTTTTCACCGGCTACCTGCAGGATGCGGTGTGCTTGAAAGCGGTTCTTAACCGCGCGCAAATAACCATCTTCGAGCATCCGATCAGCCGCCTCGTCAAAGGTTCCATCTTCGAGGCTTTTCGAATGAAGCAGAACATCGACATCATAGGTGCCCGGATGGCCAAATAGATGTTTGTGAAAAAGAACGGGAACCCACCCACCTACGATCACGAAATCTACATTGGCTTCATTCAGAATCCCGGTCGCATTCTCAAGGAGCGCGAAGGCCGCGGATTCGTCATTGGCAAAAGGAGCGTTCAAAGCTGATTTCAAGCAATCACTCCTAGGCGGCGACGCCGTTACACTTCTCGAATAATCCCAATCACCATCATATGACTGCGAATCCGGTAGACCCCAAATCATGAAAGAGCCTATCGATACCGGCGTCGTCACTAGCTCAAATTTTTCTAATGACCGACTCGCGAGAACAGCGATTGAAGTGGAGAAGAGGGATACCGACCTTTAATTTGAATAATGCTGATTTGTCGTAGCGACACTACGACAATCCATTCTGCGTATAATTAACGAACAAAGGGGGTGATCAAAATGTCCAAGTTAATCACTTGGCTTATGAGGTCATCCCAATCTCTCCGACTCATCGCTTGCGCCGCATAAAGGGCCTGACGCAGCCTCATAGCAATAGCGATTACTGCCTTCAGAGGGTGAGAGCGTTCATGTCTTCCCTGGCTCTCAGGGGTCTGAAGGGACGATGATCGAGCGTCACGATCATCGCCGAGAGGGTCCATGTTCGCAGGCGGCCTTAAGGGCCGCCTGCCCAATATTCTTTCAATCTGAATACGTTCACTTCGGGAATCCATCCCGGCCGAACTCTGTCGTTCACACCAACAAAGGGCCAGCAGCGTAGTTGTTGAACTATCGTCTCCGCATTGCGGCGTGGCTGGCGCGCTGCCCGAGAGCTTCTGTCTATGCGGAGTGCAACTCGGGTGAGAGACTGGGTGCGGTCCTGAGAATCGATCATGCCCCCTGTGGAACATGCACTCGAACATTTTCGCTCTATAACTGAAACGCTTCCATTTGCGGCGAGCATTCACGATCTCTACGTCGGATTTCGCGAGCTTGTGAACTCCCGCTTTCTGATTCGCTACGCCATGTGGCTGAACGCCTTTGAACTGGCAGCGATCTCAAAATGGGTGTATCTGAATGGGCATAGTCGCGCGCCCAACCCAGTAGACTGGGCGGTCGTGCTGAACCTCTATAAGATCCTCTGGAAGGTTACGGAGGAGGAAACCGCGTACCCCGACGATCCGGCTGTCATTGCGTCCTTTGTTCTGCGGTTCGTTTATCAGCAACTGACATGGAACATTACCCGAGACAAGATGCAGGCGAACTTCGTGCGGGTCCGGGGGATCTTCGCAAGTGCCTCGCCGCAAGCGACCGAGTTGAGACATCGATTCGAGGATGCGGCGGGGTTGGCATTCGATGATTTTCTCAAAGCTGCGCATGTGCTGTACGGGCTCTTCCTGCGGAATTCCGTAAGTATCCCCGGCTACCAACTCACCGACGCAATGGGAGGCGCATTCCGAGCAGAGACCGTCGCGCGCACACTTCGAGTTTTGTCTGCAACCAGAGGCGGGTTCAGAAAATATTACGAGAGCCGGGCTGCGGCGCAGCATGCTTCCGGCGTCGTTTATGAATTCAATCCACTGCTTCGCTATCCGATTCTGCTCCGCGAGGATCGATATTCTTGCGTGTATCCCGAACTCATCAACTATGTCGTCACGAGGGGGCTCTATTTCTTTATCGCGGACCTCTTGGGAGTATCCTTCAATGCTGCATTTGCCGATGCCTTCGAGTTCTATGTGGCCGATCTTTGTAACAGCGCATACGGCGCCCCGAACGTTCTTACGGAGTCGAGCGAAAGAGCATTAGGGTGGACCGGAAAGACAAACGACGTGTCTGTCTTGGGCGAAGATTTTGCAATTCTCATTGAATGCAAGAACTCCGGGCTGTTCTCCATCTCGAAGCGGTCCGCGGACCCAGTGGATTTGGTCGCTGATATTCAGAAGAATCTCGCAAGCGCCGATAAGCGAAAGGGCTTGTTTCAGTTGCACGACAAGGTCGAAAGTCTTCGCCGAGGGCAGTTGCCGGCATCACTTATGGCAAAATACGCGTGCGTCCAGAGATTCTTTCCAGTGCTCTTGATCCACGACGAAATCTGGTTTGCTAACAGGCCCGAGACACTGAAGAATCTCATCGATGCCGAACTCTCAGTGCACGGAATCCACGCCTTTGAATATCAAATCTGGCATGTTGAGGAGTTTGAACTCCTGGCGAAATCCGTTCCCAAAAATGAACTAGGAAAAGTGTTGCAGGAAAAATTCACGGACCCGCGATATCGGTCGCTCGATTTGGCCGCATATCTTTCCGGTCGCTTCGGTTTGCCCGACGCGAGAATTCACCTCTTCTGTCCACTTGGCGATTCGAAGGCGCTGAGAATTATCCGCAAGCTGGCAGACGATGGCGGATCGTAATTTCGATCTTTGTATGGGATTCAACGGCGCTAGAGGATGGATTTGAACACCAGGCTGACGGTGAACGCTGGAAGGAGTCGTCAGGGCGAACGTATGGTGCACGCACTTATCGTCCCACCGCGGGATTACTTCGCTGGGAGCTCGATACCCAATAGCTGCTCCAATTGTTGGCGCGCGGAAGCGTTGATTGTTTCGAAGACTCCCCGGGGCTGCGCGCGCAGGCGTTCCGCCGCGTGCTTCACTGCTTCCAGCAGATCGTGGTTCCGGGTTTCGTGCGCAACCAGGCCGGCAACGGCCAAAAGAGCAATTGCTCGCTGCCGGTCTTCAAGAAAAACCCCATGACGGGTCATCTGGGACAAGGAATCCGTTGCAAGGTTGTCGAAGTAATTCCAAAAGATATCGACCTCAATGCCATCGTGACGCAGAGCATTAACCAGGGGATTTATCGACCACGCCCCTCCAAAAGATCGGCTCAAGGAGACTTCCTGGTCAGTCATGTCTCGATAGGAGGTGAACTGTTGATCCAATATGTCTCGTGCCTTCCTACCCAACGCACGAGATGCATCTTTGGCAAAATCGGGATCCTCGCGCCACCGGGACATGACCGCAAGAACATGTACGGCGCGAAATCCGGCATATTTCAGACTTGCCGTCACGGTGCGCGAATCGACGATCACCCTTTTGCCAGCCGTGTCTACTAAATCCTGGATTGACTTCGCGCGCTCCACAATCACGCTCGGATAGCGGCCCGTTTGGAACCTCGCTGTTGGCTCAAGTACAGAGCCGATGAGGGCTGCACCGTGAATCTTGTTCTTCTCGATTTCACGGAGGGCCTCCTCAATACCCGTTCCTTGATGCAATACGGCTTCTTCAATCCATTGCGTAAACAGAGTGATCGCCAACTCGCGGGATAGGTCATCATCCAGCGTGACCAACTTCCCCATCAATGCCGATCGATGCTCGGAAAGGATGAACGGCTCCGATGCAATATAGCGGGCAATGATCCTGAGCGGATCAGCTTTTGGATCCAGCAATTCAATGAGGGCCCTGAAGTCTGCCTCAATCGCGACCGAAAGAAGAGCGATCATCCACCCGAGTTCTGGAATTCCCAAATCATCGGCGAGAGAGAACCTGCCTAACCTCGCGAGTAGTCCAGGGAACCGGGATTGGGCATTGGAGATTTTGTAATGCTTATAGGCCTTCAGCTCATTTCTCAAAATGCGCGCCGTTCCTCGACTGCGGAAAAGCTCGAGAACCTGCGTGGTCGCAACGCCAGAAATCCAGGCAAACGCAGCGATTCTTGCATCATCCCGTCCTGATAGGCCCTTGCGGTGGATATCCTCTATCGCCGCTGTGATTTCATCGATCTCGAATTGCTGACGCGATACAACGTTTCTGCTAAAAGGAATCTGACTGAGAATCTTGGCTCGTACCGCGATCATGGGCGTACCTCAAGGACCGGCGGTTGAGAAGTCGCCCTCGCGAACGCGTCGAACACAGCTGACTTGGCTCTCTCGTCATTCATTTCTACGATGGCGCTGATCTCCCGTCCGATCATATTGAACGAGCAACCGACGTGCCACAACCGGTCTCCAATCTGGAGAAAGCGATCATGTAGACGCTCGATCTTATAGAACAGGATCGTGACGTTGAGCTGTGTCGCTATTTTTTGCGCCAGAATCCTGGCGTCTTCCTGAACCTTGGCGCGCGTTGCCTGATTCTCGGCATCTTTCCTTCGTAACCGCTGCCGGGTTCGGAAGGCGAGCTCTGCTAATGGTGACCGTTCTTTGGTAACGGAATCGAAGGCAGTCAGCACCAGGATTGATCGGACTGCTTCACCGCGAATTGCTGCCACGGCGATTGCATGCAGCGCACGTTCTTCAAGTGCATACGGATCGGCAACAAGAATTCGGGAATTCGACTCCAGCCTCCCCAGTTGTTGCAAGTCAGTGAACGCACGATTTACAGCGTTTTGATCGGCAACGGGATCATAGGCGCGCTCTGCATCGGCCGGAGGCCGAAATAGGCGAAAGTGTCTTCCGATCATCCATGCATCGTGTCGTGTCCTGTCGCCGGGGAGATCTCCGACGGTCCGTGAGCTGCCAGCGGCATGCCCCATTGCGAAGCGCATCTCGGGTCGTGCTCTGTCCTGTGGAACGACGTAGGAATCGTCGCTGTAGATCGTAGTCGTTCCCGATATCGCTCCAATGAAGCCATGAGCTTGGGCGTGCATTAGGACTCCATCCACGCTGACAAGTGCATCTATGGCGCTGAAGTCGACACTCACGGCATGAGGGCCCGGTCCCTGAAGATGCAGCGCGCTGACAATCAAATCCCCTCGAATGAGGGTCCCAGTAATGTCTATCTCTCGTGCCAACAGGGCAGGATCAGAGCTTATGACCTTAATCTGGGATCCCTCGTTCGCGCGAAAGACCTCCAGGGTGAGAGGAGAAGGCCATAACTCATCAATATCGCCAAGCTTCTCGGGATAGCGCTGGAGTGGTATGGGTGCCCAACGAATCTGTGCGAGGCATTCGAGGTACTCTGCGACTTTCCAGGCATTCGAGTGGCGAAGAATTTCCCCGCGGAAGACTTTCCGGATGCCGATCGTCTCCCTCGACCAAAAAGAGGTCTCCCAGAACGATGCCTCATTTCTGTAGCTGACCGTAGTTGACGGCCTGAATCCCTTGACCTCTTGTCCAGTGGTATAGGTGATTGCCCGCGAGCCGCAGGACGCTAAGCCATTTCGTGCCGATTCCAAAAATACTTCGGCGTCACGACGACTGAGACGAATACGAAGGCAGATTACGGCTTGCTGCTCGTAGAGAGCCTCTTCGGCGAAATCCGGTACGCTGAGCAGGTCGATCTCACGGCCGTAAATCACTGAGGTGTAAAGATTGCACCACAAAGACTCGCGCAACTCCGCAACAAGATGAATGACTGCAGCCGTATAGAGCGATTCTGTCAGCTCGATTGCAAGATGGAATGTTTCCTTTGCGGACATGCTCGTAGTCTATCTGGTGCTCGCGGTACGGCAGTCTGACGGCCTCACAACGCCCTGGCATGTTCTACGCCTCTTCTGTCTTTTCCGGCGGTGTGGCATAGTACGAGTTGAGCGTTTCTCGGAACTCCTTACCCAGAGTTTGAATGGAATCCGTTAGGTTGAGAGAAAGGTGAGCGTCCGCGACCTCCAGCGTCTGGAGCAGGCATTGAAATGCTGCCAAGAGAGCCAGGTCTGCGACACGATCGGAGTTTGAGTTCACGAAGGCCCGGTCTTCTTCACGGGCGATGGACTCACCGATGCCGCTCACTCCCCAGTGCTCCCAATCCGAGAGTTCAGCGTAGGGTCCGTCATAAAGTTCCCGGCCCACGGCGTCCGCCATGTCCGCGAGCTTGACTCCTCCATGCCAGGTTCGGTGAAAGGGATCGGAGGAGTTCGGTTTGGGCTTTTTCAGCCGATGCAGGCCTCCGAATGCCTTTAGTCGTTCCTCATTCATGCGAATATCGGCCGGATCAACGGGGATGCCTTCCCTCAGGCGTCCTTGTATCAGTCGCCAGTCATGGATAGCGGAGAATGAGCGCCAAAGCTTGCCCCTCTCTCCTGGCAACTGAACGGTCCACAAGAGCTGATACAGGCCGTCCATCATCGCGCGCGCGATCAAGCCGGCGTCCAGCCGCGGTATGAGCGTGAGAACCGATTCCGCGTGCTGCATCTGTTTATAAAGAAACTGAATCGTCATGAACCCAAGGTCGTCGTCTCCGCCGATCTTCACGTTCCGTGACGCTGTGTCAGCAAGTGCTAGCGTCTTCTTGACCTGCTCCTGCAGAAACGGAACTTCACGTGGATCACGAATGAACAACCCTTCTCGAACCATAAGTTGAGTTTAACGAGTGGGCGGGGCTTATGCGATCATTCTGGCGGGTGGCCGTACATCTGCGCTTGCTGAATAGCAGGCAAATGGCGCGGACGCAAAAATCTCTTCACCGCATGAGGGAGTAACTGTGGTCAATAGGGGGGAACAGTTCGCGGAAGCCTATTGGGAGAGGCACGGTCTCAAGGCCGAGCGGTTCTCCGCTGCGGAGATCGGCCAGGGAAAGACGCCGGACTTCCGCGTTTTCAGATTGGGCGAGCTCGTCGCCTTTTGCGAAGCCAAGCATGTACAGCACGATGACTGGCTCGATGACAAATTGAAAACTGCCAGGCCTGGAGAACTGGTCGGCGGCCTGCGCCATGACCCGATCTTCAATAGGCTCGTGGGGCACATTCACAAAGCATACAAGCAGTTCTCGGCAGTCAACCCCAATCGCGAATATCCCAACGTTCTCGTCTTCATGAACTCCGATAAGCAATGCGATAACCGGGATTTGATAGCGGTGATGACGGGGAACGCCTATATTCAGGACGGGGGCGTAGAGCCGATATATACGGCATATTCGGAAGGCAGAATCAAGGAAGAGAAATTCGCGATTGATCTTTATCTCTGGTTTGACGAACCAAAGGGCGAAGGGCAAAAGGGATTCCATTACTTCATCGCGAATGGGCCGCATTATGCCGCACTGTGTGCGTTGCTTGGCACCGATCCTTCTAAGCATCGGCGCCCGTAGGCAATGCGCAAAAACTTACAACTCTTAAGATGGCACGGAAGATACG
Organism: uncultured Acidobacteriaceae bacterium; assembly: GCA_963745725.1. Lineage (GTDB taxonomy): Bacteria > Acidobacteriota > Terriglobia > Terriglobales > Acidobacteriaceae > PALSA-350. Next base: position 24,072 of record CAVUYJ010000007.1, on the reverse strand, counting down.
CTAGAGAGTGAGCCGTAATACTTTGCCGCTCCCTGGCTCAACTGCCCTCGCGATAAGCGGAGTGAGATCCGCTCTGGGGTAGTCTCCTACGGCCTCAAGTGCTAATGTTCTGTTTCTTCCCGCGAGTCGGCGATTACAGATGGGCTTTACAGCGAGGAAGAGCTGGTAGCCGAGATGGAAGCGGCCTTCCTTTGCGCCATGGCGGGAATTGCCAACGAGCACACCGACCGCAACGCAGTCGCATACATCCAGAACTGGATTGCCAGGCTGGAAACGGATACCCGTGTCTGTGCAAAGACGCTAAGTCTGACCAGTGAACGTTAAAAAGCAAGGACAAAAAACCTCTAAGGAGTGAGTGTACTTGAACGTTCGTTACACTTTGGACCAAGGACCTCCATTACATCCCCCTTGAGGCCTGAAGGCCTTGGATTCGGCCTTCATGTTCTTGCACCTTGAAAATATGCCAGCAGTCGAGGCCGTGGGAATGTGGTAATCCCGAAGGGATTTCCAAGGAGTGTGGGAAGGGTGGAAAGCCGGCTTCTTGGCTTTCCATGCTTTCCATACTCTGTCATTTCCATGGCCTGCTTTGGGGAACATGTTTCACAAGGTCACAATCACCGCGAGGGCCGTTCGAGGAAAAGGAACCACTAGTCCGTGACGGCGACTATACGGCAAAAGGCCTTGATCTCATTCGTCGCTGAGTGAGTTGGCAATTTGGCACTGTGTGACAAAGTGTACGGACGAGATTCGATTTCCACAATGCTCCTATGGACATTACAAAGGAGGCCATGGTAGCTTCTATGCAATGTCCAAAGGAGCGGAGAAGATGGGCGACGGCAAATCGGAAGTGCTGCAGGGAACGCTGGACCTGATGGTGCTGAAGACGCTTTACGCACTGGGGCCGCTGCACGGATTCGGAATTGCCCGGCGGATCGAGCAGGTAAGCGACGGTGTCCTCGATCTGAACGAAGGAACGGTATACACGGCGCTATTGAGGCTCCAGCAGCAGGGATGGATCGCCTCGAAGTGGGGAACGAGCGAGAACAACCGGAAGGCGCGGTTCTACTCGATTACTAGGCACGGCGCGAAACAATTAGAGCGCGAGACCGAGAACTGGGAGCGTGTGGCCGGCGTAATGGACAGAGTGCTGAAGCTCGAAAGGCAGGGGTGAGGCGATGCGGAAACTGCGGATGCTGTGGGCGCGCGTGAGAGGGCAGGCGGCGCAGCGCCGCGAGGATGAAGCCTTCGACGATGAGATTCGTGAGCACATCGCCTTACTAGAGGAACGCTACCGGGCGCAGGGCATGAGCGCGCAAGAGGCAGAGCGGGCGGCGCGGCGGCAGTTCGGAAACGTGACAGGGCTGAAGGAGCGGCAGCGGGCGCAGCGCGGGATTCTTTCCCCGACGGAGTGGTGGCGGGATGTGCGCTTCGGCATGCGGATGCTCGCGAAGCGGCCCATATCGAGTGCGGCGGTGGTGCTGGCGCTGGCACTGGGGATTGGGTTGAACTCCGCGGTGTTCACGTTTGTAAACGCGCTGCTGCTTCGGCCTCCGCAGGGCGTAAGCGGGACCAACAAGCTGGTCGAGGTATGGCTGCACAATCCGAAGGCCGGCGGCGTGGAGGGCTACCTCCCGTTCAACTATCCCGACTACGCGTACTATCGCGATCACACGAAGTCGCTCGAAGGGCTGATGGCATTCGACGGCGATGGCGAGGACGCGATCTGGAATCACGCAGGCACGGGGGAGATTCTGCACGTGCAGTTTGTGTCAGGGAACCTGTTTTCGCTGCTGGGACTGAATGCGGTGGCGGGGCGCACGCTCTCAGCGGATGATGACAGGATCGACGACCCGCGGCAGGTAGTCGTGCTGAGTTACCCCTTCTGGAAGCAGAAGCTGGGCGGAGACACAGGAGTGATCGGAAAGACGCTGATGCTGGATGGTAAAGCATTCACGGTGGTGGGTGTGGCGCCAGCGAGCTTCACCGGGTTGATGGTGGGGACGGATCCGGATTTCTGGGCACCGCTGACGGCAATGGTCCGATTCCGCCCCGACGACCAGAATCGATTTACGGATCGTGACTCGTCTTGGCTGATCGTGGCCGGCAAGATGCCCCACGCCGGCGGCCGTAAAAGTGTGCAGGCGGAGATGCAGGTGCTGGCAGAAGCAGGTCTACCTCGAGCACGGAAGCAAGGGCGACTTTCGGGACGCGCTGGTCTATCCCCTGACGATGGTGCCGGGGCCGCTTCGAGTGTACGTGGGCGCGTTTACGGGAGGCCTTCTGCTCGGTCTTTGCGCTGGTGCTGCTGATTGCGTGCACCAACGCAGCCAGCCTGCTGCTGGCCCGGGCCACGGGGCGGGCGAGAGAGATGGCGACGCGATCAGCACTGGGCGCGGGGCGTGGGCGGCTGGTGCGGCAGATGCTGGTGGAGAGCCTGCTGCTGGCCGGGTTTGCCGGAGCAACAGGCGCGGGGATAGCGTGGGTGACTTCGCGGATGTTGATGGCGCTGAAGCCGGCGAACATACCCGTGACGCTGTCAATTCCGATGGATTGGCGGGTTGTGCTGTTTACGGCGGCGATTTCAGTGGCCACAGGCGTGGTGTTTGGTTTGGCGCCGGCGCTGCGGGCGAGCGCGGTGCACGCGGCGCGGGTGCTGAAGGACGAGTCGCCCGCGGGGAGCCTGAAGAAGTCGCGCCTGCGCAGCACGCTGGTGGTGGCGCAGATGGCCGTGTGCGTGGTGCTGCTGGCCGGGGCGGCGCTGTGCGTGCGCAGCCTGATGAACGCCAACGCGATCGATGCGGGATTCGACACGCATCATATTGCGCTGGCCACGCTGGATCCCGGGGCACTGGGGTACACGCCGGCGAAGATCAACGACTTTTATGCGCGTCTGTTGAAACGGGTGGAGCATCTGCCCGGTGTGAACTCTGCGAGCTACGCGCAGTTTCTCCCCCTGGGTACCTCGCATTCTGTCACATTCGTCGGCAGGCAAGTGGGCAAAGATCCGAACGCCGTGATGGCGGATGAGTTCCGCGTGGAGCCAGGATTCTTCCGCACCATTGGGATTCCGCTGCGCGGGCGCGATCTGACCCAGACGGAGGCAGATTCCGATAAGCCGGACGCTGTGGTCATCAACGAGACCCTGGCACAGAGAATGTGGCCGGGCGAGGATCCTATCGGCAAGCCCCTGGCACTGAGAGGCGAGAAGGCCATGAGCCAGGTGGTAGGCGTGGTGAAGAACGGCAAGTATCGCACGCTGGGCGAAGCACCTGCGCCTGCTGTCTTCCACGGCCAGGTGCCTCCCGCGCGCACGCTCGTAGTGCGCACGGCAGGAGACTCGCGGACGCTGCTCAACGAGATTCGACGCGAAGTGCCGATCGTCGATCCGCTGATGGCGGCCACTGATGTCCAGACGATTGAGCAGTACATGGCGCTGCCGCTATTCCCAGCCCGCACCGTGGGATGGCTGCTGGGTGTGTCGGGGATCCTGGCAGTGCTGATGACTGCGATTGGCCTCTTCGGCGTCATTGCCTACATGGTGTCGCAGCGGACGCATGAGATCGGAGTCCGCATGGCTCTGGGCGCGCGGCGCAGCGACGTGATGAAGATGGTGATGGGCCAGGGGCTACGGCTGACCGCAATCGGGCTGGGAATTGGATTCGTCGCAGCATTTGGTGCTTCGCGCCTGCTCTCGCCGCTACTTTACGGAATTGGAGCAAACGATCCGGCGACGATGGCGGCGGTGGCAATGGGACTGGCGGTGATCGCCCTCACGGCGTGCTATTTGCCGGCGCGAAAAGCGATGAGCGTGGATCCGTCAGTGGCGCTGCGATATGAGTGAACAGCGAATCTACTTACCGGGGCGACAGCCAGCGCCGGTTGTCCTTTCCCCCCGCGGTCGTGACATTCGCCAGCAATCGCAGAGTTGCCTCGGGCTGTGAATACGAATTTGAGTGAATCGCTTCGAGAATGCTAAACGAGTCAATTTCCGCCGACAGGGCACGCCTGTTTCCAAGGGTGCCTGCTTTAAAAATGTGCTTCGGCAATTTCTCGTCAACTGAACTCGCCGAAACGTACGGAAGCAGCTATTCGTATCGCAGCGCCTCTATCGGATCGACACGCATAGCTCGACGGGAAGGGAGGTAGGCGGCAAAAAGCGAAATTCCAAGGAACAGCAGGGGGACCCCGGCGAAAGAGAAGACATCGATTGTGTTAAGTCCGTAGAGTATTCCGCGAATCAAATAAGAAACGCCCGCGGCGAGAGACGCGCCGATGAGCAGTCCCGCGACCACAGGTCGCGTGCTCTCACGCAGCATCAACTCAAGAACGTCTCGCTTCTTTGCGCCCAAAGCCATCCGGATACCAACTTCACGCGTGCGCAGCACGACGGTATAGCTGACTGTTCCGAAGATCCCCATTGAGGCAAGTGCGAGTCCGAGCAGTCCAATCGACGAGGCAAAGACTGCTGCAAGGCCTGAAACGACGAATGGCGGCGTCAGGCGCAGCATCTCGTCGAGGGTGGAGGAAGTCGCGACGAGGTTAGAATCGACGGCCGAGATCACAGGCCCGATCGTGCTCATGAACAGTTGCGGATCGGACTGGATCCGGATGAGCAGCGGGTAGTCCGCGAGCTCGATTCTCCGGCAACGGCAGGTAGATCTGCTGAGAATCGCTCCCGTCCAGTTGCACGCCGCGTATGTCTCGAGCAACGCCAATCACCCGGTAGCTGGTCTCGTCGGGCAGGACTTCTCCCTTTTGGTGGAACTGCCCGTCGGTGCTCACGCTAATGCTGCGCCCGATCGGATTCTGATTCGGCCACAGCCGATTCGCGGCTGATGCGCTGACTACAACTGATGGCTCAGGCGTTCCCTCCTGCGTTTGAAAACTGCGGCCAAAGAGCAGAGGGATACCAAGGGTCTGAAAATAGTTCGCCTGAACATAGGTGTAATAGAGGAACGCCATTGTGTTTTGAGGCGAGGGTTGTTCTCCATTGACGGAGACGGCCGCTGTTCGCATCCCGCCGCCGTCAGGTGGGCGCGCCGTGGTGATGGCAGTTACGCCAGGAAGCGCGGCGAGGCGTGCGCGGAGTTCGCGGATAAGCGCAAGCTTGCGCTCAGCGGTGTATTGAGGCCTGTCGGGAAATTGAATATCAAGATTGACGGCCTGTTTGCTGTCGTATCCGGTGTCCAATTTGAGCGTGCGGACAGCACTACGAATCAACAAGCTTCCCATAATCATGAGCACCAGTGAACCGGCTACCTGTGCGGCGATGAGGGCGCTGCCGAGTCTGCGACTTCGAATCGGCGAAGCTTCCGAGTTCGCCTTGAGTGATGAGGCGAGCGCGGAGCGTGAGCTTTCCAGTGCCGGGGCAAGCCCGAAAAGAATACCAGCACACAGAGAGATGGCGAAGACATAGGCAAAGATTCCGATGTCAGGAGTGATGTGCAGGACGAGTGAACCATATTCGGCTGGGACGGCTCCGGCAGCTATGGTGACCAACACTTTCAGCAGGGCCCATGTGAAAAAGAGCGCAATGATGCCGGCTACCAAAGCCAGCAAGGCGCTCTCGGTCAGCAGTTGCCGGATCACCCGACGCCGGCTGGCTCCGAGGGAAAGGCGGATGCGCAGTTCATTCTGCCGAGATGCAATACGCGCTAGCTGCAGGCTTGCAACATTGGCACATGCGACAACCAGAATCATTCCGACAGCAGCCATGATAAGCAGAATGGCAAACTTCAACCCACTGTCGAGCGTGCGCCCGAACAGAGTTCCCGGCCAGATCTGTACGATGGAGGGTTTGCTCAGCTCAGAGCGGGGATCGTGCGTGGCGCGCAGGCGATCAGTGAGAACAGTCATCTCCGCCTGCGCTTGCCCGATGCTAACGCCGGGCGCGAGGCGAGCGAACAGTCGGCAGCATTGGTTGTCACGGTCGCGTAGCCAATTGTCTTCAGGGTGGACCAGAGGCAAGAGGCTCAGTGGAAGCCAAAAATCCGGCGCCGTTCCGCTGGTGCCTGCGAAATCGTGCGGCGTGATTCCGATGATTGTGAAGGTCGCGCCGTTGAGGCGAACGGCCTTTCCCAGCATAGATGGGTCCCGGGCAAACCGCTTCTGCCAATAGTTTTCGCTGATAAGGACAGAGGGCGAAGTGTTGAGTTCCGACGCCGTCATGGCCTCAAAGGTGCGCCCACGCAGAGGAGCGATTCCAAGAACCGAGAAGTAATTTTTCGAGACGATCAGCGTGTTGGCGAACTCTGCCGCGCTGGAACTTGTGGGAAGCAGCCCCAGCCTCCCCAACAAGGAACTGGGGGAAGCACCCCTCACTGTTCGAATACCGCCCGTATCGGAAAGGGTCAGCCTGTCCACACTTTGAGCGATTACCCCGCTGAAGGAATGGAGGTGATCCCGATATGCCTCGTAGTCGGGAAAACTGAATCCGGGATCGAAGTCGCCCGAATGAAGAACCAGCGCAAGATCGACCATTCTGCCGGGATCTCTGGCATCCAAAGGCCGAGAGATTACCGCTCTGTAGCAGGTGAAAACTGTGGTGTTCACGCCGATGCCGAGCGCCAGGGCAAGGATCGCGGCGGTGGTGAATCCGGCATGGCGGCAGAGTGCGCGAGCGCCGAATCGCAAATCCTGCAGTATGGTTTGGGGCAAGAGCATCAGATCGATCTCGCTCGTGCGCTCTCTCCACAGTGCGGGATTTCCGAAGCGCAGGAGAGCATTGCGGCGAGCTTCCGCAGGCGGCATACCCTGGTCGGCGTTTAATTGCTCGCGCATGGCGAGATGAAATTCAAGTTCCTCACCCAGTCTCTTTTCGAGCCTCTCTCGTTCAAAAAGTGCGCGAATGCGGGATATCCACGACATAGCTAATCTCCCGGTTTATGCAGGCCCGAAAGCCAGGACGAGGGCAATGGCCTGCGTAATCTTTTCCCAGTTTTCTCGCTCGGAACGCAGCTGCCTGCGACCCTGGGCCGTCAGGCGATAGAAGCGAGCACGGCGATTGTTGTCGCTGACGCCCCACTCTGACGCGATCCACCCATCCTGCTCCATGCGATGAAGGGCCGGGTACAGCGAACCCTCTTCCACGCGCAGAACCTCGTTTGAAATGCGATGGATGTGGAGCGTAATCCCCCACCCGTGCATGGGGCCCTGTTCGAGGCTCTTCAGTACGAGCAGAGCCAGCGCTCCCTGCAGATTGTCGTTCTTAGAGGGCGTCATCGGTCCGCTCTCCCATAGATTTCTATAGAAGATAGAATGCGCTCACGGAACTAGCCTGTCAAGCCTCTTTGTCGACATCACCTCAATTTTGCAAAGTATTTTTGTAGCCTGTCGCCATCAGGGCAAAGCGCTCATTGACCTATTCAGATCGACCTGTGTTTTCGACGAGTTTCTGTGTAAGCGGCTTCTCGGAAATTGACTTCGACCATCCATTCATCGCATGACCTGAACCGGCCGGAAGCGAAGCGCTTCCGCGTCAAACTCGCCAATCTCAACATCCCGAAAATAGACCTTGTAGAAGTCTTCGTCGACCTGCTCGAAGCCGAGAATCTCAAATCGAAAAACTTCGCTGATGAATACCCTGCCTTTATGCCAGCTTATGTCGCCGCTGTTGTTCACTGTCCGGAGAATAAATCCATGCGGATAAACGAACTCGATCGGATTTCGAGGCAGCAACACAGAACTTGGCTGATAGACGCTGCCTGGAGTCGCATTGTTTAGTCCCTCGTGAGGTCGCTCGTAATTGAAGACCTGTCTAAAACGGTCGAACTTCTTCTGCTGGAGCCGCAACGTCAAAGCTGCCGGCCTAGTTGTCTCTTCCTTGAGGGTTCGATGCATTCGTTCATGACGTCCGTTCTGCTGAGGACGCCCAGGCTGAATGCGTTCGTGAATGATCCCCATCTTCATCCATCCGAGCGAGAGCTTCGACAGGCCGAGTAAGCCCGTCCCGGCGAATGGCGCGCCATTATCCGTTCTAATCCTGGAAGGCATTCCATACTCCCGCATCGCCGCTTCGCAAACGGCTCTAACTTGACTCAAGTCCATTCGGGAGACGATCTGACAGCGGATCAGATAACGACTGTGAGCGTCGCGTGATCGTGAACGGATCGCAACGCGAGCCATCACCCGTAGCGAAGTACCCCTTAAAATCCATGCACCAGAGTTGATTGGGTGCTGTCACCTCAGAGAAGGGCTCCGAGTATGGCGTCGTGCGTCGCTTCTTGCGCTTTGGACTCGTGAGCCCGGCTCGCTGAAGGATGTTCCCGAAGGTACTGGCCACTGGCCACTCCACGCTCGAATCCAGCTGCTCTAGCCTCGCCTTAAGCTTTCTCGCTCCCCATGAAGGATACTTGCCGCGCAGTGCCAATATTGCATTCTCGATCGCCTCAGGAGTCGCATGCGAACAGCTGTGAGGCTTACTGCTGAGATTTAGCAGCCCTTCGGGCCCACTCTCTTTGTAGCGATTGATCCATCGATAGCCGGTTGGCCGCGACACTCCGAACTCGCGGCAGAGCTCTGAAACAGACATTTCTTCCTTTTGGTAGCTCGATAGAAATTGCAAACGTTGATCCACGATACGACTCTCTTTCCAGGGCATACCGCATCATCGTGCGTAAGACCAAAGCTGAGGAACCATAAGGGTTCCACGTCCTATGTAACGCAGGTCCTTGGTCTGTTTTGTAACGCAAGTGCGAAGTACACTCAGGAGCTCCGCCCCTCGCGCCTGCAAGGAGTCTCCCCAGGCTTCCGCGCTTCGCTTGTGCAGCCCTCCGCTTTGCTCCGCCCTTTCCACTCCCGCTGCGCTCCGTTCCAAGGGTGGGAGATCCCCCTCACCTTGCAGTTGCTACCCCCCGCCTTCGCCAGGAGGCGTTCGGCATGTATGCACACGCCACCGCCCCGATTCAAGAGCAAAGGCCAGTGCGACAGCCCAAGGAGGAGGCATCCATGAACACCATCGTCACCGCCGCAGCCGTCAACCCGTCCACCCCGAATCACAATAAGCAAGAGAAGCAGACCGCGAAAGAAGTAATCGCGGCCAACGTCCAAGCCCTCATCGAGCAGTTAGAGCAGGGACACTGAGGTGCAGTCCTTGGCGACCAGCCAGCACCATTATCTGCTGGCGTCGCGGGCAATCGGCGAGCAGGGAATCGCGGCGTTTCTGCTCGGCGACATTGCAACGGCGAAAAAGGACGTATTGAAAGCTTGGATGATTGCAAAGGTTGTCGACCCAGCCGCTCATATTCGATATGCCAGCATGTATGGCACTGGCCTGGTGGAATTGCACAAATACAAGGAAGCAATAGGACCACTCGACGAGGCCATTCATGTTGCAAATAAGACGCGTGGGGTCGCATACCCGACAATCGCCGTCACGGCGAAGATCGAGGCACTCGGCGGCGTTGGAGAAAACAGAGAAGCCCTGGCCCTGGCCGCAGAGGAGATGCGGCGGATTTCAAGCTACCACCTTGCCGGCCACCTTTATGAGGTTTACCAGACGAGAGCTGGCGTCTACGAACGAATGGGGCAATGGGATCAAGCTGTATCCGATTTCACGCAGGCCGTCAGATTTCCAAAGCAGCTCTCCAATTGGCGAGGTTTGACCCAGGCGGATGGTTTGCTTGCCGAAGCCTATCTGCATCAAGGGACTTTGCAACCGGCATTAGCCGCGATCGATGAAGCAATTGAAGCCAACAAGAATATCCCTGATGAACTGTATTTCGTTCCCAAGAATCTTGCCATCAAGGCCCAGATCATGGCGCGGCTGGGAAACACAAAGGCATCGAACGATCTATACGAAAAAAGCGCGGACCTTCTGGACGCTCTCCTCAGTAAGGTTCCTACGCCGACTGTCGAACGGCAGCTTTTGAGTGATTTAAGTGTGGTTTACGCGGGATACTTCGTTTCTCTCAGCGACCAAGGCAAACTCGCCGACGCCTTCCGTGTGATCGAGCGCGCGCGTGGGCGAGTGGAGGCGCAGGCGCTTGCGCTTGCGCATCACGAGGTGATCCCGCCGCACGAACCGAATCCGGCGGAGCAGCACCTCACCAGCCTCAACGTTGAACTGCTCGATACCGATGATGAGCCGGCCAGGGAGCACATTCTCGAGGCGATCTACAGCACCGAGCAACAGCTCGATACGAGTTCGCAGGGAGATGAAGCGCGACCCAAGCCTGTCTCGCTTGACCAGCTTCAACATGATCTGCAAACTCCTGAGATTGTTGTGGAGTATGTGCTTGCGAATCCCCACTCCTATGCACTTGCCGTGACACAGAGTAGTGTTCGTCGCTACACGCTCCCCTCAAAAGACACGCTGGAACGCGAAGTGAGTCAATATCGTGCCGAGTTGATGCAGCAGAAGACGGATCAGTCCCGTGGGCAGCAACTCTTCGATTGGCTTCTCGGCGACATTCCGGAATTCAAAGCAAAGCACGCTTTGATTGTGGTGCCAGATGGGAATCTTCACCTTCTACCATTCTCCGCCTTAGTGGACCAGAAACAATACATTCTCACCTCCCATCTTGTGACCGTGACCCCTTCGGGAACGGTGCTCCACATCCTGAGGCATCGAGCAGATAAAGTGAGCCATGACGATCTACCGTATGTCGGTGTCGCAGCGTGGACCTCAAAACCACCAGCGACCACGCTTCTCGCGAGCATTCGCCGCGCAGTCACAGGGCCGAGCAAACGCGAACTTGTTGCACTGCCAGAGAGCCGCTACGAGGTCGAGACCATTGCGGCTGATCTCCCGAAACCTAGCACCGTCCTTCTAGGTGCGCGTGCAACGGAGACAAACTTCAAGCAGCTTCCGCTCAACCAATACAACGTCATCCATCTTGCGCTTCACGGATATGTCGATCCCGAGTACCCAGATCGCTCCGCTCTCGTCTTCGCTCCGGAGCAGCCAGCACACTGACGATGGTCTCTTGCAAGTGCGTGAGATCAGAGACCTTCGCTTCAATGCCAGTCTTGTAACACTCTCTGCTTGCGACACGGGCGTAGGGCCAGTGGGCGAGGAGGGAGCCGCGAATATTGTGAATGCCTTCATTGAAGCGGGCGCTCAGAGCGTTGTTTCGACACTCTGGGAGCTTGAAGATCACGCCACCGCGCATTTGATGACCGACTTCTACGCAGACCTCAGCCATCGCGAGGAGAAGGCGGAAGCGCTGAGGCAGGCACAGCTCGAAATGCTGAATTCAGGTGCGCCGCCATTCTATTGGGCCGGGTTTGTACTCGACGGCGAACCGAACGGCAATCTATTCCCGGAAACGGGAATTACACCTCTCTTCAAGGAGCAACCGATGACAGTGAATTCCGTGGCGAGCGCGGCATTGCGAATCCAGATCTCCACGCGTGATCGACGCGCCATTCTCAATAATGTCCTGGCGGCGCTGCAAAAGCGGTTCTATTCGCCCGAGAAGCTAGATGACGACTGGCAGGCTGCCGTAGAACGATGCCGCCCGATGATTGAGAACGCGAACACTGCTGACGCTTTTGAACAGTCCATGAGCGAGTTGCTGGCCGAACTGCGCACTTCCCATATCGGCTTTTTTCATAGCAGCGCCCGCAGAGCATCGAGTCGGGCCGCGCTTAGCGCAACTTATCTTGCGGACGAGACGCCCGTTTGGAAAGCGGTGGATATTTCAAGATGTCCATTCGGGAGGCGCTGCGTCGCTAGCGGATATTGAACCCGGGGACATTCTTCTCAGCGTCGATGGCCGGGAAATTACTCCGCCCGAGCATCCGGTATTTCGCCATGGGCAAGCAAAGCAGTGTCGAGATCGTCGGCAGGGATGATCGGCCGCGGACAGTTTCTGTCGATGTGGCGCGGCCCAAAGGGAAGAAGCTGCATTTTGTCGAGCCGACGCTCGTTGAGGCGCGCCAACTCGGAGGCGGTCTGGGTTACCTGAAGATTGCGATGTTCCCCGGCATGGTCGGGGTCGAAGTCGCGAACGAAATCTCCGGTGCGCTCGAAAAATTGGGAGCAGTTGACCGGTTGATCATCGACCTTCGCGGGAACACCGGAGGAGGGATCGGAGCGCTTCGCGTGATGAGCATACTCACGCCGGGCAAAATTCCTGTAGGATTCGCCCTTGATAGGCGTCGTGTCACGGCGAATCTGGAATCAGAGAAGCACGGATTTCGCCGATTTTCGCGTATTCCTTCCTCGAAGAGGGCCCTCTGGCCGCTCGCTTTGCAGTTTGCGCCTGCCATGATGACGAAAAAGCCCATCGTGCTTCAAACCGAAGGTTTGGGCCCGAAGCCATTCCACGGAAAGATCGCTCTGCTCGTGGACCGCCATACCGCGAGTGCTGCGGAGATGATCGTCGCGTTCGCACGAGAGAACAATCTCGCCAAGATCGTCGGAGAGAAAACTGCTGGGAGGCTCCTCTCCGCAACTTCAGTAAAAGTCGGCCACGGGTTCCGGTTGGCGCTGCCCACCGGAGCCTACTACACATGGAAAGGCTGGGCTCTTGAAGGAGCCCCCATCGCACCCGACGAGCCGGCTGAGTTCGATTGGCATCAAAGAAGGGCCGGAATTGATGGCCAGCTGGAGCGGACCATTGAATTCATCCGTGGCGAGCGTACCGCGCGAGCCAGTTAACGTTGGTAACGTCAGCAGGCAGCCGTGACTAGCCGGACCGCTCGCTAGGACCGGCTCACTCGTCTTGACGTTTCTCTAGTCGGTCCAAGAGACGATGGAGTCCACAACGGAACTGCCTCCTTTGAAATGCAGCCTACTTGATCTGGAGAGGGTAGTAGTACGACGCCTGGTCCGGTTCGTGGGTCGTAGAAAGGAAATACGGTCCCGCCGCGGCCTTTCTAAGGTCGAGATCGACAGAAACCTCTTCGTGGCCACTATTGCTCGTTGCCGTAACTGTGTTGTGTGCTTGAACGTCGTTCCCGGCTTGGTCACGGGTGACCGCCACGTCATATCGGCCTGGTTCGCTAAAGCGGGGAAGAACGATCTTTACCCGAACTAGGCTGGCAGGCAACGATACAGATTGCAGTGGACTGGGTTGTTGGCCTCGCAGCGTACCGGCATCCCAGAGATTTACAGTTTCAGAAACAACGGCCATCTTGGCTTCCGAAGATGGTTCGTGCACTCTACCTCGATTCATAGAGATGAGGGCCACAGCGATCACGGGACACGTAGCAGCCGCGAATGCGAGAACCAGCTTTTGACGGCGAGAATGGATTTCCGCGCGGAGCGCGATAAGCCGGTTCATACACTTGGGACAACTCGCGGCGTGATCAACCCTGGGATCCGACAACGAGATTCGACTCGTTTTGCGGGCAAGATCCCGAAGGAATGCCTCGTCAGGGCAAGGACCCGGAGCAGTGACTCTCGATTCAAGAACCTGTTTCTGACGCTGCTGTGCGAGCCATGTCTCAAAACGGTCCTCAGCGCGCTCCGATCGGCGCCAAGTCAGTCGCATCGGGGAAAATCTCCAGGTTGGGAAAGGCTCTTCACCAGCGCCTCTATCTCCCTGAAGTATGCACGACGAATAGCAGTGTGGTCCATTTGGAATTGGCTGGCAATTTCCCGCCATGAATATCCGACCGAGCGCCACTTAGCGATCGATTGGGAAAATGGCGACAGACGCGCAAGCAGCTCATTGGCAAAGACCCGCTGCTCCGCCTCAGGTTGACCGGTATACACCCTTTCGAGAGCGAGCAGAGACCCATACGAGAGTTCACGACTTCTCGCAGCAGCGAGCTGCTTTGCGCGGCGCCTGATAGCGCTTTTTATGCGGCCAGTTAGCTTGTTCGGGGGTGAGTCAGGATGAAGTGCAGCGTAGGCAGCAGCCTTCTGAACAGCGAAATCCATCAGATCATGGGCCGAATCTTTGTCATTGAGATAGGTCCAAGCACAGAGCTGAGCATAGGACCAAGCCGCTTTGGCGGCAGCGTCCAAACTCTGATCAGAAGCGGGATGCCCGGTCGAATAGGCCCAACTCCACGTCAGCCCTTGCCCGATAGAACACTTTGGCGGAATTTGGCGAGCGCCCGCTCGGGGAGATTCACTACTTTAGCAATAGTATAGGATACGTTTTCGAACAAGAGACACAAAGAAATATAAAAAGTTTGCCCCAAAAGACATCGGGAAATGCCTTTAGTAAATACAGGGGACGCGCCGGCGAAACAGCGACCCTCGAACGAAATATTTAGGACGCCCCGGTGATGAGAAATGATTGGCGATATGGCAGGACACGTTCAGGCGAATTCAGGCGAGAAGCGCGACGAAATCATCTCGGAAACGATACGAGTTCCGCTCGGGTACGAGCCTGGCGACGGCTCTTCTCCAATGCACCATGGTTATTTTTACTCCACTAACAGCTTTTCAACGACGCCAGCCATCTGACGCCATCGTTCAGTCTCTTTGTCGAGTGCCTTCAAACCTGCCCTAGTAATGGCGTAATATTTCGCTTCGCGGTTGGTTTCCGTCTTGGCCCAGGAGGCGCGGGTCCAACCGTGTCGCTCAATCCGAATAAGAGCGGGGTATAAAGTGCCCTGGTTGAGATTTAAGACATCCCCCGACATCTGTTGGAGTTTCCTCGCAATGCCGTAGGCATGCTGCGGGCCCATAGTGGTAAGAGTACGGAGGATCATCAAGTCGAGAGTTCCTTGCAGAATCTGGAGAGGCATTTTCTTCACTTGGCACTCAGGTAAACATTCCTTTCACTTGGGTGTCAAGTCGAAATAGCGGGCAAGCTTCGTAGTCGCTAGTAGAGTCAATTGGCAAACTGAGCCAACGGCTGCGGCAATCTTGCGGCCCAATCGGAGGCGCACGCACTCACCCGACCTGGGTCGGCTCGCCCTGCGGGCTTCGGGGTTGCGTTCGAATGGCTGCCCATCCAGCCCCAGAGCCAGGAATCGCTGCTTCCATCGTCGGAGCCGTGGTAGCCAGGGCAGCGTGCGCCGCATCTGGCACACCCACGGACTGAAGCCGCATCTGGTGAGGACCTTCAAGCTCAGCAACGATCCGCAGTTCGCCGAGAAGCTGGAAGACATCGTTGGCCTGTATCTGAACCCGCCCGAGCACGCCATCGTGCTGTGCGCCGATGAGAAGAGCCAGATCCAGGCTCTGGACCGCACGCAGCCCGGCTTACCGCTGAAGAAGGGCCGCTGCGGAACCATGACCCACGACTACAAGCGGAACGGAACTCGCCACCCTGTTTGCGGCTCTCGACACTCTCGATGGCTCGGTGATCTCGCATGTGCGACGACCGGCACCGTCATCAGGAGTGGCTGCAAGTTCCTGCGCGGGATCGACTGGTGACCCCGCCCGACAAGCATATCCACCTGATCGTGGATAACTACGGGACCCACAAGCATCCCAAGGTTCAGAAGTGGCTCGCTCGCCATCCCCGTTTCCACATGCACTTCACGCCCACCAGCTGTTCCTGGCTGAATATGGTGGAACGCTTCTTCCGCGACCTGACCGAGAACCGGCTGCGCCGCGGCATCTTTCGTGACGTCGAGGAACTGATCACTGCTATCGGACCAATACATCGACAAACATAACGAGAGACCCAAACTCTTCATCTGGACCAGCCAAGGCCGCCGACATCCTGGAGAAGGTCAAACGTGCCCGCGCCGCCCTTCATAATCGGCAATCTGCATGACCCACTACACTAGATGAACTTCAAGCCCGCAGGAGTCATATGATGTGATTTTGCTGAGGCCTAGCGCAGGAGAGCCTCGCTCACGGCAGATGATGCCAATTTTCAGTAAGCTTGTGCGGGACGGATCGCACCGGTGCGTTATCAGTGTAACTGATCGGGCTCCTCCTCCGATGCACGGCTTTTCGGCGTGTCGGGCTTGAGCTCTTTACCCCAAGATTAACCAAAACCGACTTGACATTGTGAGTTCCGCTGTGCCATATGTTTAGTACAGTACGTTCACGCTGTACTGGTCGACAAATGTTTGCTCGCGAGTGGACAGTCTAAATCGCTCTAGCCGGGAACATCACCCCAGTAAACATCCGAGGTGTGATCACCGAAATGTACTGTCTCGAGGGAAAGGCACTAACCCGATTTAAACAGCATGTGGATATGCCGGTGCGTCCCAAGCCTTATGGGGAAGCGGGCAGGGTATGCCTTGTCGCCGAAAGATCGCGTTGCGGGGCGGCACAATCACGTGTTGGGATAGTGCTGTTATTTGGTGCTACTGCCCTGCACGGATTGAACGCGTTGGGACAGTTGGTGGGAAGTCTGCACGGTCAAATTTTCGATCCAAGCGGCTTTGTGATCGCGGGCGCGCAGGTCACCCTTCATCGGGGTCACTGCACACTAAAGACTGTCTCCGGCAGTAACGGGAAGTACAGCGTGAAGGCTATCCCCGTTGGTATGTACATCGTCGTTATTTCAGCGCCCGGTTTCGGGACGTTTCAAAAGGAAGATGGTGCTATGTTGACCACCACCCCACGCTTCCATCATCTGTCGCTTCACGGTTCCTATACCTATAGCGACGCAAAAAGCGATACCCAGGAGGTAACCTACGTTCCTTCGGTTGCGAGCGACCCGTCCCTTGATTACGGCCGGGCGACCTTTGGAATTAAGAGTCGCCTGTCTCTACTAGGGACTTACGCTGCTCCGTACGGGATAACATTTGCGCCGTTGATAGCAGCGCAATCTGGTACCCCTTACAGCCTCGTCATAGGAAGTGATTTGACCCAGAATAACCAGTTCAACGCGCGGCCGTTTTATGGTGGATGTGGAGCGCCCGATGTAATATCCACCCCGTTCGGTTGCTTGGATCCCTCACCGATAGGGAAGGAAGAACGACTTGTCCCCTATGGAGCGGCGGTTGGACCATCTAATTTCATCATGCACTTGCGCGTGTAGAGCTGAAGAAGCGCGAGGCGCAGGAGGGCCCCAAGACTGTGGACGTGTCAACGGGAGGGGTTTGGGAGGGGACAGGCGCAGCTCAAACTAGATGCGGCGAGTCATCGGAAGTACAGTCTGACCCTAGTTGCAGGCGCTTTAATTTGTTTAATATTGCTAACCTAGCTACTCTGAACGGCACCTTGACTACGCTCCTGTTTGGTAATGCCCAATCTGTCGCAGGCGGTTCCTTCGCGTCACCGGCCCTAGTAATCGCACGGTGTTCTTTCAAGGTGTCTATAGACGTATAACAAGATACCAGCGGACAATCACAATTATTGTTATATTGTCATTCGACGCACTACGTTAGACGATGATGACTACAAATATTAGTAGATCGTCAACAACCATCGTCACTTCCTTCAGCATCATAAGGGGATAAGTGATAAGTCATCGAAAAATATCCACAACTGGGTGGTTGTGACGGCAGTGTATCCGAAAGCGGCGGTGCCCGCGACCCCCACTCCGCTGGTATAGTGCGTCAATACGATGGAGGAGGACATAGTATGCGCACGGCACTTCAAGTTGAACTGAGTTCGGAACAGAGAACTGCGCTGGAGCGTTTGGCACGTGCGCGCTCTGAGCCTGCGCGCGTGGCGGAGCGGGCGCGCATCGTGCTGCTGGCGGCGGATGGACTGGAGAATCAGCAGATCGCGTGGCGGATGGGCATCACGCCGGAGAAGGCGGCGCGGTGGGCGGAAGCGCTTTCTGGAGGGCGACATCTCGGCTTTCCGCAAGGACGCACCGCGGCCGGGGCGCACGCGCACCACCACCGATCGGCAGGTGAAGGAAGGTCCTGGAAATGACGCTGCACCGGAAGCCTACCAATGTCACGCATTGGTCGACACGCACGATGGCGCGGGCTGCTGGCATCAGCCAGGGCAGCGTGCGCCGCATCTGGCACACCCACGGACTGAAGCCGCATCTGGTGAGGACCTTCAAGCTCAACAACGATCCGGAGTTCGTCGAGAAGCTGGAAGACATCGTTGGCCTGTATCTGAACCCGCCCGAGCACGCCGTCGTGCTGTGCGCCGATGAGAAGAGCCAGATCCAGGCTCTGGAGCGCACCCAGCCAGGCTTACCGCTGAAGAAGGGCCGCTGCGGAACCGTGACCCACGACTACAAGCGGAACGGCACTCCCACCCTGTTTGCCGCTCTCGACGCGCTCGAAGGTTTGGTGATCTCGATGTGCGACGACCGGCATCGTCATCAGGAGTGGCTCAAGTTCTTGCGCGGGATCGATTACGTGGTCCCGCCCGACAAGCATATCCACATGATCGTGGATAAACTACGGGACCCACCAGCATCCCAAGGTTCAACGCTGGCTCGCTCGCCATCCCCGTTTCCACAATGCATTTCACTCCCACCGGCTGTTCCTGGCTGAATATGGTGGAACGTTTCTTCCGCGACTTGACCGAGAACCGGCTGCGCCGCGGCATCTTTCGTAGCATTGAGGAACTGATCGCTGCTATCGACCAATACATCGACCGCCATAATGAGAGACCGAAACTCTTCATCTGGACCAGCCAAGGCCGCCGACATCCTGGAGAAGGTCAAACGTGCCGCGCCGCCCTTCATAATCGGCAATCTGCATGACCCACTACACTAGAGACTTAAGTCGGTGCGGCCTCAACACAATCGGTTTAAAGGGCTAGCGAAAGTCCGTGGGGAACAATCGAGTTGAGCTTGGCTTCCCCTAGACATGCGGTCGAACTTAAAGCTCCCAACACCAGCGATTCGACAAACCGTCGCCGGAGGAGACATGGGCAGTGGCTAACATCGAGAATATTTGCCGATGGTACGCTCTTCAGGTGCGTGCAAACCATGAAGCTTCAGTTTCTCTACGCCTACGAGAGCTTGGGGTAGGGGACTACCTTCCATATCATGTTCAACCTGGTGCTAGAGCTGGAAGTGGATGCAAGCGCGTTGAGCCGCTGTTTCCTGGATACGTATTTGCCAATCTGAATCTGGACCAGGGGCCGCGCCTTTATCGTGTCCCTGGGATCATTCGCATCCTTGGGCGCAGCAAAGAACCAATCGCAATCAAAGAAGGTGAAATCGACACTGTTCGACGTGTCGCCGAATCAACTTTGTCCGTGGAAGGACACCCATGTCTCTACACGGGCACACCTATCCGTTTGACTGCAGGTCCTCTCGCCGGGGTTTCAGGCGTTATCGCCCGGTTAGATGGAGAAAACAAACTTGTGGTCACGCTTCCGCTCCTTCATCGCTCCCTGGCGGTCACTGTGCCTCCAGATTGGATTCGACCGCTGACCCCCTCCGCTCTCTCGCTGGGCGAAGGGCTGGGGCAACCCGTTGAATCTGTGTTGGCCTGAACCAGATTCTACCGGCCCACGAACAATTGAGGATTCCCGATGCCAGCCACTACAACCGTTATCATCCCCTGGAGGAATAGACCTGAGCTGGTGCATACGTTGGCACAGAATGCGAACATCTTCAGGGCCCATAATATGGGGGTATTGATAGTCAATTGCGGCGGCAATGACGCCCTTCTCAATCAAGCCATCCAAAAAAATGACATGCCGCTTACGGTAGTCGATCTGCCCGCTGATTTGTTCAATCGGTCGTTAGCGATCAACGTTGGCATTCTCCATTCAACATCCGACTATCTTTTCGTTCTTGATGCCGATGTGGTCTTAGACGCTGATGGCGTTGAAGCCTGTCGTTCCTGCTTGGAGAAGGGACATGTCGTTACTCTGGAGCGCCTGCGTGAAAGCGTCGGGCAAGAACCATCCAGTATCCCGTGTTCGGAAAGGCTCCGCGACGTTGTGCTGACACACAGGATGGAAGTCCGGTGGAGCGACGGTACGTCATCAGACGTGGAAAGCTACCGGGAATACCTGGATGGCAGTCACGGAGGGCAGGGCCAGTTATTCGTCTGCCGGCGACATTTGGTGGAGATCGACGGGTATAACTCTCACCTCTTGTACTGGGGTTTCGAAGACGTTGACGTCCTGATACGTCTGCAGCGGTCCCTGGGTTTGCGTCACGGTTCGGCTGGTGAAGCGACGCATTTGTCGCACGGCGATGAGGTTCGCGAGTTAGGCGGAACCAAGAGGTGGGAGTCCAATCGTCGTAACGCGGCCCTCGCATGCGCAAACTATGACCGTGGCATCTTAAGTGGGACGCTAACAGAAGATGCCGCGGTATGGAGCGGACGTAGCACCAAACGAGTGTCGGGCATTCGGGCGAGCGCAAACGAATCAAAGACGATGAACGCCGGTGAGAGGCCAATCAGGAGGTGAGCATATGGAAAAAGTGTCCCTGGATCAAGCGGAAATCGAGATGTATAGGCGCCTTGGATATACCATTCTCCGGAATCTGATACTGCGGCGATTATTGACGAGCATGTTCGTAGTTTTGTAGACGTTCTTGCACAAAACGAAATAAGTGGGCATGCGCAGATGGAGAAGGTATCAGAGGAGAAGCGTGCCATGCTGGATGCGGCAATGGCTCAGTTTCATCGGGATCCAACCTTAGGCTTACGCTTGTGCCGCCATCCTGCCCTGCACCATATTGCGAGCCAGTTGTTTAAGAAAGAGTCGGTTTCGTGGAGCCCGTTCACTGTGATTTTGGGGCAGTGGCGCGGTTCCGCATCGTGACATCATTCAATTTCGTGATCCACCTGAAGATGCGGTACGTTTCTGGGTAGCGTTAGAGGATTTGCATCCGGAGAGTGGCTTGCTGT
Source organism: uncultured Acidobacteriaceae bacterium (assembly GCA_963745725.1). GTDB lineage: Bacteria > Acidobacteriota > Terriglobia > Terriglobales > Acidobacteriaceae > PALSA-350. The sequence goes on along the minus strand of CAVUYJ010000007.1, from coordinate 3,474 downwards.
ATGTCATTCCGGAGAGCCATAAAAGTGCATATAAATACGATGAGACCATAGACGAGCATCCGGAGTTGTTGGAGATACTCCGACACCTATCGTCCGTCGGGCTGGGATGCCTACCGAGTTGGAAACGCATACGTCCGACCTTTGAACGATGGGTACCACGTCCTCGCATCCTGCATCCTTTTCCCAGCGTGCGCTTCGACGCCACTATCCAAGGTAGGAGCCGTGTGCGGTAGTTCCGCTCGCACGGGTCTGTGCGGGTTGTGCCTTGAAAGCTCATGATACTCAGTCTCCTGAAATGGAGGCCGCGGCAAAGCCTAGCTCGCAGCCGCGTACCAAGTCTTGCGTGATGTCTGGTAACAGCCATTGCGAAGCGTAGACAGGGAGGTTGTAGGCCGGAACGTCAGTAAACGACAAGATAGCCCCGAAATCGATCGTGATCGAAGTAGCCGACCCCATCCCGTTGCGGGGAAGGCAGAAACTCGAGATGCGTCATGGCGATTGTGTTGAGTTGCTTCCGGGATTCGTACCGCCAGCATGCAACCAAGGGGTTCCATGGGAACAAGGGAGATCCGTCAGGCTCAGGCTTGGCCTGTGGGGTCCGACAAGCTGACTCAGCGAGGAAGATCCGAAGGCCTGACGGAAGTCAGACTGCCTGTTAGTACTTCGAGGACGGGAGAGCCGGCCACATGGGGAAGCGGGCAGCAGAAGTTGAACTGTTCGTGGGAAACATGAGCTCCATTCAAAGGGAGGATTCGGCCTTCTATGCAAAGAGAACATCTTAGCGAAGAGGGAACGCCGCAGGGAGGATCGATCAGCCTACTGTTGAGTAATTTATACCTTCACTATGTGCTCGAGTTGTGGTTTCGAGCGCGTGGTCAAACCCCGGCTTTGGGGCGAGGCCTGCATGGTGCGGTATATCGATGACTTCGTGCTGTGTTTCCAATATCGCGCGGATGCTCTTCGTGTACAGGAGGCGCTTGCCAGAATGCTGAGGAGATTCAACCTGACTCTGGAACCGACGAAGACCAAACTTGTCGAATTTGGTCGGTACGCGCAAAAGCACGCGGCGAAGCACGGATGTAAACGCCCGGAGACGATTTATTTCTTGGGCTTTACCCTGTACTGCACGTTCAATCGGAAAGGGAACTTTCGGATTGGCATGCGTACAGAGAAATCTCGCCTGCGTCGTTCACTGATGCGCCTACAGGAACAGATGCGGCTCATGCGGCACTCGCCGTTGCCAGAGCAGGTGGATCATCTCAATCAAATGCTTCGCGGTCACTGCTGAAGGTCCATCGGACCGTTGAACGCTATTGGCGCAAGATACTGGGCAGTCGGAGTTGGAACGGCGCGGTCCGATGGGAGCAATTCCAACAGATCAACTCGCAGTTCCCGCTGCTTAAACCGAAGCTCCACTTGTCTTACTCGGAGCTGCAGGCCATCGCCAAACTGTGAATCAAGTTCTGACGAGCCCAGTGCGGGAAATCCGCACGCTGGGTTCTGTGGGAGCCGGAGGCGGGCGACTGCCTCCGGCCACCCGGTGGGGCGGTCAGCAATGATCGTCTCTACCGCGACCGGATCTAGCGGTGGGGGTAGCGGTCGGAAACCGCGATAGCGTCGAATGCGAAGAACTGATCGGATTGTTTTTGAACATTGTCGTTGTCCGCGCAGTCATCAATCCGGCCTCGAAGCTGGTCGATGTGGTCCGGGGTGTGGGAGCAGGTGCTGGGGGTAGAACGAGTCGGAGTTGATGACAACTTTTTCGAGTTAGGCGGTCATTAGCTGCTGGCGACGCAAGTGGTCTCGCGCATTCGGGATCTGTTTCAGGTGGAGCTGTCGTTGCGAGTGTTGTTTGAGCACCCCACGGTTATCACATTCAAGTTGTCCATGGAGTCATTCGAGTTGGGCAGAGGTCAACTCGATCGGATCGCGCACATTATCATGAACAGTTTGTCTAGTTTGGGAAGTTTATCAACCGAATCTGAGGTTTAACTTGCATGATCGGTACTAAGCCAAATCCGCAAAAATTTGCCGCGTTATCTGAGCAACAAAAGCAGCGTCTCTACAAGATGCTAGAGCAGGAAAAGCTCTCGGGCCGGCGGCAGATTCCACCCTTGCTGCGAGCGGCGGGCAAGCGTAGCAGACTGCCGTTGTCGTATGCCCAGCAGCGGTTATGGTTCATCGCGCAACTGGAGCCGGACAGTGCGGCGTACAACTGCCCGGGGGCGGTGCGGCTGAGCGGAGAGCTGGATGTGTCTGCGCTGGAGCGGAGTCTGGCCGAGATTGTGCGGCGGCATGAAGTGTTGCGGACGAGTTTTGTTACCGAAGATGGGATTCCGGTGCAGCAGATCGCAGCGGCGTCAGAGGTGGATTTGCGGCAAGTGGATCTGAGCGGGCTGGAAGAAGAACGACGCGAGCAGGAGACAGAGCGGGAGAGCGAGGAGGAGGCGCGACGTCCGTTTGATCTGAGCCGTGGGCCGTTGCTGCGGGTGGTGCTGCTGCGTTTGGGAGAGGGTGAGCATGTGTTGCTGGTGACCATGCATCACGTGGTGAGCGATGGATGGTCAGTTGGTGTTCTGATCCGCGAGCTTGGCACTTTGTATGCAGCCTACTGCAAGGGGGAGCCGTCGCCTTTGGTTGAGTTGGGGATCCAGTATGCGGATTTTGCGCAGTGGCAGCCAGAGTGGCTTCAAGGGGAGGTACTGGAGGAGCAGCTGGGTTATTGGCGGGAGCAACTGGAGGGAGTTTCGATGCTGGAGTTGCCGTTGGATCATGTACGTCCATCGGTGCCGAGCCGTCGCGGGGGCCATGTTGTGTTTAGGTTGTCAGGTGAGCTGACGGAGAGGTTGCGGTTGTTGAGCCAGCGCGAGGGAGTGACGATGTTCATGACGCTGCTGGCGGGCTTTGAGCTGTTGTTGGGCCGGTATGCGAACCAGACGGATGTGGTAGTGGGAACGGATGTGGCCAACCGGACGCGGCAGGAGGTGGAAGGTCTGATTGGATTTTTTGTGAATCAGCTGGTGCTGCGGGTGGATTTGAGCCGGAGCAGGACGTTCCGGGAGTTGTTGCAGCAGGTGCGGGAGCGGACGCTGGGAGCCTACGAGCATCAGGATCTTCCCTTCGAGAAGTTGGTGGAGGAGCTGGCGCCGGAGCGTGATTTGAGCCGTGGGCCGCTGTTTCAAGTCAATCTGGTGTTGCAGAATATGCCGCAGGAGCGGCTGGAGCTATCCGGACTGGAGTTGAGCTTTGAGAAAGCGGAGTCACAAACAGCCAAGTTTGATTTGACCCTTATCACCTGGGACACGGCCGAGGGGATAGTCGGGCGCATGGAGTATGCGAGTGATTTGTTTGAGCGGACGACAGTGGAGCGGATGCTGTGTCATTTTCAGCTGTTGCTGGAACAGATGGTGGAAGAGCCTGGCTGTTTGCTGACGGAGGTGTCTCTGGTCAGCCATGCGGAGCGGGAGCGGATGC
>CAVUYJ010000006.1:0-793870 GCA_963745725.1 uncultured Acidobacteriaceae bacterium | reverse complement strand
ATACGCAACGTAGACGTATGAAGCCAGTTCGGGGTTCCAGGCGCACCTTTTGAATTGCGCTCTCACCCGTAAAGGGAGGCAAAGGAGAACGGGTTGCCACAGTCGCAGTTTCGATACTTTATTCTCCCTGAGCGGACTTCAACCCTGTTTTTATCAGACCTTGATCAGGAGTGATTTCTGCCCACGGCACAGAACGTTGCATTTATTCTCCATGGGGATGCGAGAGCCCGAGTCGCCCGACGTAATAGCCCAAGCGCTCTTCCACATCGCCGGGCTTATGAAAGCCTAGTTCCATCAAGGTCTTGATTCTCTTTTGCGCGGCTGGCCGCATGATCGAGGCAAAGCACCACGTTCCACTCTGGTGCGATTTCAAAATCAGGCGGCAAGCTGGCAACGTCGACGAAGTGCTTGGTCTCGCTGATCGCCCGCTTGTCGAACGATGCGATCCGAGTTGCGAGGGACTCAACAAACACATCGAGGTCGGAATCCGGCAAGGACCGGTTGACGTATCCGTAACGTTCGGCCAGATCGCCTGGGATGTCGTCGGCTCCCAGGAGCACTTCGAGCGCGCGTCCTCTGCCCATTAGACGCGGTAGCCGTGCCATAGGGCCACCTCCAGGCACAATCCCAGCCCCCACTTCAAACTGCGACAGAATGGCTTTTTCCCGGCTTGCGAACCGCATGTCGCAGGCCAACGCAAGCTCACTTCCGACACCGGTGGCGCGCCCTCGAATGGACGCGATCGACACAACCGGGGCACGGCTGAGGCGCACTAACATATCGGGCAGGGGCTGCAATCCTGTGGGTCCGGGGGGTAGACGGGTTGTATCCTCAGGTTTCGCAAGGAAGTCGTAGTGAGTTAGAAAGAAGCCTTCGATTGCGCTGTCAAAAACCACCACTTTGATATGCTCGTCCGTCTCAAGTGCGGTGATGATCTCGTTCAATTGAGGAACATTCTTCGGACCCCAGATGTTGAGAGGCGGCAGATCAAACGTTACGCGCCAGAGTCCGGCCCATCGTCGCGTAAGACGTATTTCACCAATCTCCGTTGTCGAATAACTTCGGGTACTCACCACGTTGACCCCTCTTTCAACAATTAGGCCAGATGCGTGGAACAGAGTCTATTGGACGATGGTATTGATCGTTCAGAAAATCCTGCGCGGACGGCCGAACCACGATTCTGAGGATGTCGACAATCACCGACCCAGATATTCGATGTGATCAATTTCTTATAGAGGCCGGGATTTGATCGACTTGCATTAGGGGTTAGCCCCACCGTCCCCGAAATACGAACCGCATTCCAATAGATCGCATAGCGCCGTTCACCGCAAATCCCGGCATTCGGGTGTTCGTTAGGGCGCTGTTGAAGCTAGCCGTAAAAACCAGGAGAACCGTCATGTTTGAGGCTCTACCGCCGAGTGACCAACTGCCAGGGAGCATCACTGTACCTTCGACCCTGGGTTCGTATAAGTGTGCTCTCGATCCATGGATCTTGACCGTTAAAAGATAATTCGCATTCTCGCGCTGAGCAGAGTCGTTGTGTAAGCCCTGGTTGCGTACATGGGATGAACTGAAACCTCTATATCCGGACCAACCTCGACACTTTGAGTCAGACGAAGGCGATAAAACGACTCAAACACGCTCTCATGGCGCTTACCAGGAAGGTTTGGTTGGGTGTAATTGAATGCGGCGCCGAACATGTCTCCCCGGCGTCCGAATGGATGAACCTGAGCCAGACCGATTCCGTAGACATCTTTGATGGCCGTTCCCTTGTTGGTCCCGAAGGCAAATTTTCCAAATGGCGTCCAACCATTGGACAATTCATGGTCGAACGAAAAGCCACCGCCATATCCACTCCCGTCCTTCTTGGTATCGTCTCGCCACATGCCAGCGCGATAATCCCGATAATGTTGCCCGAGTGTACCGGAGGACCAGCCCACTTCTACCCCTTCCACATATTTCCGATCGACGAGCGTTTCGATATTTCTCTGCTGTGCGCCTTCCGTGTCTACGGAGACAGCGTGGACGAAAACATGCCGGCTAGCCTGGAATTCAACCGCACCGCCCCCCGCGTATGTCCCATCCGAGGCAACCGCAAGATTACCGTCGTTTGCCCCATTTAAGAATTGGGTGCGTTCGTCGTTGTTGAACATGCTGAGGGTTACATATTCGTTGGGATGGATCTTGCCCACATAAAAAGAAAGCGTCTTGTGGAGGAAATCCTGCCGCCAGTAGAGGATGTTCAGGGTGATCGGCTCCTGCGGGCCGCCTCCCTGCAGGCAGTTGAGGTAGACCCCTGAGCCGAGCTTGTCGCTGAGGTTGAACTGCTGGCTCATACCAATGTTGGTTCCGGAACGAACAAGGAGGCTGATGGATCCCGCGGTGCTTTCATGATCGTAGACACTCCATGCTCCGGTGAAATCGAGGCGTCCGCTGGGCTGGTCGTGCCGGACACCGTCCGGCGTAATGGTCGCGTACTGGTTCAGAACGGTGTAGGTAGCGCCAAACTTCAACCGCAGAGAGCGAATACTGTGATCAACAAGTCTATTGACTGGCCGCAAGATCGGAGCTACGGGATCCGGGTGTATCAGTGGGTCTGCGGGTATCTTCGACAATGCTATTGCGTCCGCATCGAGCTCCTGCTTGAGTTCGTCAGGCTCGCGGTTTTCTATAGCCGACGGATGGCTTTGAGATGGCTGATTCAGTTGAGGGGCGCTCGCAGGGCTTACATCGCCGCTCTGACCGAAGGCCAACGGGCTGGATGCCAAGAAAAGCAAGAGCGAACAGGTTCTCAGGTGTTTTCCGCCCTGATTCTCAGCGCGTCTCGTAATCAGGTCGCTTGCGGTTCCAAAAACCGCACTCCGATCAGACGGCAGCGCCTCGAAAGCCGCCTGCATAGGTAAGATGGCAATCATCTACGTATTTCCCGCCTGGCCCCTTGTTTTTCCTCACGCCGGCAAAGCCCTGGATCGATCCTCGGGAACATGCTTCTGCCTCGCGACCTCCAACGTGATTGGTTGCTTCTGCAAACGTCGCAGAATGTTTGATTCCCGGCCTATGGATAAGGAGTTGCAATTAATGAGCCAGAAGAGCGAATAACGATTTTTCAGAGAAACAAGGCCTTAACCGCGATGTCGCGATGCTGGCAGACAGGTCAGTGCCAATCGGCTCTCAAGTGACGGCCCACGGGCATTCACATGCCGGCATAGTGAGTTCCAAGGCTTTCCCGGAAAACGGCTATGTGGCTTCAGGCTCAGCCATTACGACGGCAAGCGGTGCTTCACAGGTTATTGGTACTCTGAATGCTGTTGGATCAGACAAGGAACGGTCTCATGGAGGGGATCGCGTTCAAGAGCGCCGCCCTCAAGAAAGGTGAGCTAAGGATGAATGTCCTGGTTGTAGATGTGGGTGGCACTCACGTCAAAGTTCTCGTTAGCGGGCAAAGCGTCCCGCGCAAGTTTGAGTCTGGAGCAGCGCTGGTTCCCGGGCGCATGGTCCTGGAGGTCCAGAAGATAGCCGCGGATTGGAGCTACGACGCGGTATCGATCGGCTATCCGGGACCAGTTCTCATAAATCGGCCGGTCGCCGAGCCGCACAACTTAGGGGAAGGTTGGGTGGGATTCAACTTTCAAGATGCTTTCGCCCGTCCGGTAAAGCTGATCAATGATGCGGCGATGCAGGCCCTGGGGAGCTACAAAGGCGGGAAGATGCTCTTCTTAGGTCTGGGAACCGGCCTGGGGTCCACGCTGATCGTGGAAGGTATCGTCGAGCCGATGGAACTCGGTCATTTGCCTTATAAAAAGCATACATACGAGGACTACGTTGGGGAGAGAGGACTAGAACGCTGGGGCAAAGACGCCTGGGGGCGCCACGTTGCAGATGTCGTCACGCGCTTGGTCGCCGCGCTTGAACCTGAGGACGTGGTGCTCGGTGGAGGGAATGTAAAACTACTCGAGAAACTTCCTCCAGGGTGCCGAGCGGGCGATAACGCTAACGCTTTTATTGGAGGATTTCGCCTGTGGGAGAACGCCCAGAAGGCTTCCGTCTCGCCGTAAGCCATATCTTCCTACCGATCTCGACTGAATATCGAACGGGGCTGTGTTCGTCTTAAATTTGTTGTCGAATTTCATATCTCGCGGTGCTCGAAACCGATAACGCGGCGCCTACTTCCTCAACCTGCACAAGGGGGAAATCCCTCAAACCTTGATTCTGGACATGACCGTGAGTATCAAAAACTATTTCTGTGACTTGTCCTGCAGAACGCGCAGAAATATAACCCGCTAACCTTCATTTTCCTGCGCTACTACCAAGATGTGCTGGGACGGCGAGTCTATCGCCAGCAAAAGATCGGTACTGTGCGGGAGCTCCCCCACCACCGTGACGCTGAAAGGACGGTTCTTGCTGTTCGCGCAAAGATCAACTCGGAGGTTCGCTCACCAGATACGGTAAGCGACCTCATCGCCCACTCCCACGCATCTTAAACGACCTCGTTACATTTGCCACTACGGTCGTAGTCGCTTTTGTAACATGCCCAACAGTCAGACCTGACCGCACTTTTCGCCTGACATGTCGCCCGGCATGCTATCCTTATGTCGCTCACTGGAATTCTTGAATCCTGGCCGGATGCGGCAAATTGAGAGAGCTGTCCAGGCGGACACGTTTCCAGGCAGAGAGCTTTGGCAAAATCATTGGACCAACGCTGGTTAGCGGGAGTATCTTGCGCCCAAGGAACAACGGACACTGAGGTTGGAATCGCTACAACGGGGATCCTCACAAAACAGATACCGCAGACGAATTGCCAAGAGGAGTGATTATGTTTGCTGTAGGTTACGACAACCCATCACCCGCTAACCTTAAATTCCATCCGGACAACAGCTACTTCAGTCCGCAAGAAAAAAGTCAGATTGAGGAGGCATTCGGGAAACTGTCAGAGGTTTCAAGAAAAGTGATTCAGGGGCTGACCGCGGGGGAACTCAATAGTGTTACATCCGCACGCGTCACGGAGTGGTTCGGTAATTCACCTTTTAGGGACGTAGTCGAAGGCGCCAGGAAAATGGACGCTTTCATTAATGGAGGCGGGAAAGTAACATTTGTAGACAGGCGTCACAAAGTGGAAAGGCATATCATGGATCCCCATGACCCCGCGCAGGATCTCTTAATGCCCATGACACGATGCGATTACGCATATGTGAAGAATTTGCCCGATTTTGGGACCAGCGGTGTAGCACACGTCGGGAGTGGACTGAGGCTTTATTTAGGCGAGCGTTTTTTTAATCCGAGCAAGACGGTAGTAGATCGCACTGCTACGATTTATCATGAGCTTTCTCACAAAATACTCGCCTTAGCTGATCTAGATATTCCCCCGACCCCTGCCGGCAGCTAGCAAGGTCACAGCCGTCACGGGCACTAAAAAATCCCGACAACTGGACCTTGTTCGCAACCAGCTTTATCCATAAGTGGCCTTAAAGAAACTGGGGGAGGAGCATTTTCAGGGTGCTGGGGTATCAGAATTTCCTAGCGGCTTCAGCTGGCCAATCCTAGCTTCGTCGCGACCGGCTTAGGCGCAGATTTCAGTGTCACAACAGAACTGCGACGCCGATCCCTACCATCGCCACAATCGCAGCCCAAAATGCGATCTCACGCGCGCGATTCTCATATTTGTTCATTTCCCAGCACCTTGCAAACAGTCAAACAGTTTACGCTCGCATTCTAGCTAATCAGGGTAAGCGTCCGAAATTCCCCTCTTGAGCAGGTAGGAATAGTGTGTTTTAAGTGTCCACTTATTTTTAGTGGACACTTGTTGTGTGTGCTTTAGGCGGCTTTGGAGGGATCGTTCTGAAGTGAGGGCGCTAGATTCCAGGGCAGCAACTGCTGGATCTGATTGATGGGGTGCTCGGGGAGCTTAGCGAGCACAGTACGGAGATAGAGTGCCGGGTCAAGTCCATTGAGTTTCGCCGTGCCGATCAGGCTGTACAGAGCCGCAGCCCGTTGTCCGCCGGAATCAGATCCCATGAAAAGATAGTTCTTACGCCCCAGCACGACGGCGCGAAGGGACCGTTCCGCCGCGCTGTTATCAATCTCCAGCAATCCATCATCGACGTAGCGGGTCAAAGCACGCCAGTGGGAAAGCGCATAGCGGATGGCGGCTGCTGTCTCGCTCTTAGCGGACAGGGAGCGCAGCGCCTTCTCCATCCAGTGCTTGAGACTGTCCAGCAGTGGCCGGGCGCGCGCCTGGCGTACCGAGCAGCGATGCTCGGCCGGCTTGCCGCGAATCTCTTCCTCGATTCCGTACAGGGCTCCGATGCGGAGCATCGCTTCGGTGGTTGTGGGCGAAGCGTGGGCCAGGTGAACGTCGTAGAACTTACGCCTGGCGTGAGCCCAACAGGCGACTTCATAGATGGCGCCTGCGCCATAGAGATGATGGAAGCCTGAGTAGGCGTCGGCCTGCAGCGCACCGCGGAAGTCCTTCAGATGCTGACGCGGATGTTCGCCCTTGCGATCCTGGGAATAAGCAAACCACACTGCAGGTGCGGTCTGATATCCGGCAGGCCGATCGTCCCGCACATAGGTCCACAGCCTGGCCGTTTTGGTCTTGCCCTTGCCGGGAGCCAGCACCGGAACCGGCGTATCATCGGCGTGTATTTTCGCCCCTGCCATGACGTGCCTTCTGATCTGATCGACCAGCGGCGCGAGCAACTCACTGGCCGCGCCTACCCATCCGGCCAGAGTCGAACGGCTAAGGTCCACTCCTTCCCGAGCATAGATCTCAGACTGCCGATACAGAGGCAAGTGATCTGCGAACTTCGACACCAGCACATGCGCCAGCAGACCGGGGCCTGGCAAGCCCTGATCGATCGGCCGCGCCGGAGCAGGCGCCTGGACCACCTGTTCACAGGCCCCGCAAGCAAACTTGGGCCGCACATGTTGAATTACCTTGTAGCTGGCCGGAATGCGTTCCAGCTGCTCGGATACATCTTCGCCAAACTGGCGCAGGGTTCCGCCGCAGTCCGGACAGCAAGTGCTCGCAGGAGGATGGGTGATGACTTCGCGCGGAAGATCCTCGGGCAATGGCTTGCGCGGAGCACGCGGCCGGGACTTATTCGTCGCTCGCGGAGATGGTGGTTCTTGCGCTTGCCTTGCTGCCTGCTCGGTCTCCAGTTCTTCCAGCTGAAACTCAAGCTGTTCCAGCTCGCCCTTCAGCTTCTCGCTCTTGGTGCCGAAGATCATCCGCTTGTACTTGTCGATGACCAGTTTCAAATGTTCAATCTGCTGGCCAGCCGTTCCATCTGCTGGCTGGCCAGTTGCTGCTGTTCGAGCAGCTGGTTGTGCTGCGCGACCACCATCTTCTTCAATGCTTCGGTATCGAGCGTATCGAGATTCGGTAATGGAGCAGAAATCACGACTGCAGTATGGCATGAACAGGGGCGTGGTCTATCTCATAAAACCCGCATGAATACTGGAGAATCTCTCTTGTTACTCACACCGCAAGCTCAGGCGTCCAGGTTCTCTTCGGGCTGCGCCAGTCGATGCCTTCCAGCAACATCGAGAGCTGCGCACGGGTCAGCGAAACAGTCCCTTCCATAGCTTGTGGCCAGATGAAGCGGCCCTTCTCCAGACGCTTAGCGAACAGACATAGGCCGTCTCCATCGAACCAAAGAAGTTTTACGATGTCACCTCTACGACCGCGGAAAACAAACACGTGACCGGAGAATGGCTGCTGCTCTAGCACCGTCTGCACCTGGGCACTCAAACCATCAAAGCCGCGGCGCATATCTGTGACGCCGGCGGCAAGCCAGATCTTCGTTCCAGTACGAAGTTCGATCACTTGCGCAGGCACTCCAGAATCGTGCGTAGCAAGGCTGGATCAGCGCCACTCTCGATGCTGATCAGCGCACGGCCCTGAAGCTCGATGTGAATGCACGCAGAGCTCGTCTGCGGCTTATCTCCGCCAGCTAGCACTACCGGAAGCAAAGACGCAGATGCTGAAACCGGCTCCGACAACTCGCCCCGTTTAAACTCCCGCCGCCACTTGAATACCTGGTTCGCGTTCACCCCATGAGCTCTAGCCACCAGCGCCACGCTTGAGCCCGGCACCAACGTCAGCTCAACGATCCGACGCTTCTCGGCAACTGAACGCCATCTGCGAATACGGCGTTCCGGCACCAATCCCTCTGCCCGGTCCATGACACAAGCCTCCGGCCTAAAACCGGCTTAGCGCTAGAGGGGAACTTCGGACGCTTACTAATCAGGCGCGGCAGAGGAAAGAGCGGCGTACCGGGGCCGCTCATTTCTTCACCTTCGCTTTTTCGGGATCTAGACGCTGAGCCACAACGTCCGTGATTTTCACGTGCGGATGAGAATCATTCGATACAGCACCCCCCCCGCCTACACCGTTCTCATTGAAACGCACCGCCTGCCGCTGCAAAGACTCAATCCTTGCCGGAGCAATGCACTCTAGCCACATGCTGACCGGCCTCGTCAATGCACTTGCTGACGGGTACCCCGGTCTTGGCGCTGTAGTCGCGAAGCTGCTCCAAAAGCTCTGCTTTGATCGTACTGGCGTTGGCTGCTTTGTCGTGATTCCCCCTATAGCAACTAGTGGCTAATAGCTGCTATAGCAGCAAGGCGCTGAGGGTCATGACCCTTAGTAACCTAGGCCGTTGCACCTGTTGGCTTTGGCATTCTAAAGTGGCCCACTTCGGCAGTTTGTTTTGGCCCACCCTGGGCTAAGCGGACTTCTAGTCTGGATCTGAGCGATGAGCTTGGATCTGGAGGCGGGGTTGGACTGGAGAGCCAAGGTGGAGTCATTTGAGCAGATCCGGCGTGAGTATGAGTTTGGCGCAGGGACGATTATCGGGATTGCGCGCAAGTTGGGGGTGCACCGGCGGATGGTGCGGGAAGCGGTGCGGAGCGCAACGCCTGCGCGGAGGAAGAAGACAGAACGACCGCAGGTGAAGATGGCCGGTGTCTCTGAGTTCATCGATGGGATTCTGGAAGCCGACCGGAAGGCGCCCCGGAAGCAGCGTCATACGGCGAAGCGGATCTGGGAGCGAACGCGGGAAGAGATAGCCGGATCGACGGTAGCGGAACGAACGGTGCGGCATTATGTGGAGCGGCGCAAGCAGGAACTGGGTTATGGCCGCAAGGATACCTTCGTGCCGCAGAGTTACGAGTGGGGCGTGGAAGCGCAGGTGGATTGGTATGAAGCCTTCGCCGATCTGGATGGCGAGCGGATGAAGCTGCAGGTGTTCTCGATGCGTTCGATGGCCAGCAGAGCAGCCTATCATCGGGCTTACTTAAGAGCCACGCAGCAGGCATTTCTGGAAGCCCACGAGTTGGCCTTTCACTACTTCGGCGGCGTCTTTCATCGGCTTCGCTACGATAACTTGTCAAGCGCGGTGAAGAAGATCCTACGCGGCTATGAGCGGGAGCTGACGGCGCGCTTCATTGCCTTCCGTTCGCACTGGCAGTACGCGGCGGAGTTCTGCACGCCAGGGGAAGGTCATGAAAAGGGCGGTGTCGAAGGTGAGGTGGGTTACTTTCGACACAATCACTGGGTGCCGGTTCCAGCAGCACTCGATCTTGCCGAGTTGAACGGGCAGCTGTTGGCGAACTGCCGCGGTGATGAGAGCCGCATTCTGGCGGGACGCAGTCAGAGCGTTGGTACGTTGCTGCTGATGGAAAAAGAGTACCTTCTTCCGCTCGCCGGCGAGGACTTTGCGTTGGCCGAGATCAGCTTCCCTCGCATCGATCAAGCAGGCTGCGCGAAGGTGTTGGCGAACTCCTATTCTGTTCCGCTGAAACCGGGTTCGATCGTGGAAGCCCGTGCCTACTCAAGCGTGGTCGAGTTTCGCTGTGACGGGGAGCGGATCGCGCAGCACCAACGGAGCTACGGCCGGGCACAGCAGGTGCTGGATCTGGAGCACTATCTGGAAGTGCTGGAACGCAAGCCAGGCGCACTGCGCGGCTCCAAGCCTTTGGCGCAGTGGCGAGTTCAGGGACGATGGCCAGCCAGTTACGATCGGCTGTGGGAGTGTCGTTAGCACATAATATGTCCGGTGTTTTTAGCAAGTGAAATGTCCGCATAGCGGGCGGCGAGGATGGAACCATGCGCGAGAGCATGGAGATCTATCCGAGGACCGCGGCGGAGCGGGCGATGAAGTTACAGGAAGTGCTGTTACGAGCCACAGCTGGGAAGATCAAGTGGTGGCAGGCGGCGGAGTTGATCGGCATCAGCGAGCGGCAGATGCGACGATGGCGGAAGCGGCTTGAGGAACAAGGCCCTAAGGGATTACTGGACCGGCGGCGGCGGACGCCAGGCAGCAGGCGCGTGCCGAAGGAGCAGGCCGACGAGGTTCTGAGCCTTTACCGGGACAAGTACTTCGATCTGAACGTGCGGCACTTTCACGAGAAGCTGCGCGAGGAACATCAGATCGGGCTGAGCTACACATGGGTGAAGCAGGCCTTACAAGCAGCCGGCCTGGTGAAGCGCAAGGCCAGGCGGGGCGTGCATCGCAAGCGGCGCGAGCGGCGTCCACTACCGGGGATGATGCTGCACATCGACGGCAGCGATCATCAGTGGTTTCAGGATGAGCGGCGGCACGACCTGATCGTAATCCTGGACGATGCCACCAGCGAGATCTACTATGCGCAGCTGGCGCCGGAGGAATCGACCGCGACCGTGATGGCCGGACTGCGTGCAGTGATCGAACGGAAGGGGTTGTTCTGTTCGCTCTATTCCGACCGCGGAGCCCATTTCTGGTATACGCCGAAGAGCGGCGGCAAGGTGGATTATGAGCGCCCTACGCAGGTGGGCCGTGCCATGAAGGAGCTGGGAGTGAATATGATTCCGTCCTACTCTCCGCAGGCCCGAGGCCGCTCGGAGCGCAACTTCTCCACTTGGCAGGGACGGCTGCCCCAGGAGTTGCGATTGCACGGGATCCGAACCCTGGAAGGGGCCAACAAGTTTCTAAATGAGTACTACATCACCGAGTTCAACCGGCGCTTCACAGTCCCGGCAGCGCAGCGAGGAACGGCATTTATATCCTGCCGGCACAGGAATCTGGAGATGGTCTTTACGCAAAGATTCGAGCGCACCGTTGATCGGGATAACACGGTGAGCTTTTACAACCTGATCATGCAGCTCGAGCGTGCCGAGTGGCGTCCCACCCTGGCTGGATGCAAGGTGATCATCCATCAGCACCTGGACACTACACTGACCCTCATGATCGCAGGACATCGCGTAGGTCATTACAGCGCGGAAGGAAAGCTCCTGACGCCGCTGACCAAAAAACAGATTAAGGCGATGGAAAAGACGTTGGGAGGAAAAGTCCAAAAACAGACTTTCCCTCCCAACTTGCAAATCCCGCACAATACGCGGGATTCGCACTTTCCCACCGCCTCTACGGCTACTAACTTATGAAACCGGACACTTCATTTGTTCTCAAAAGCGGACATTTTCACTTGCTAACGACACGATCGGCTGTGGGAGTCGATGCGTGTGCGACATGGCCGCCAGGGCGCAGCGCGGGCCATGGTTGCGGTCATTGGCCTGGGTCGCGAGTTTGGTCATGCGCGGCTGGAGGTTTCTATTGCCCAGGCACTGGAGCTGGGCTCGACTGATATCGCCGCGATCCGCCATCTGCTGATGAGCGATCAACTGCAGCATCCCGCGCCAGCTTCTGTAGAGATCGGTGCTCTGTCGGCCTACGAGCGCCCGCTGCCGACCATGGCTCAGTACGACCAGTTGCTCTCCGGTTGCTCGATCGAGATACAGCCATGAGCATGGAAACGGCCAGCATCGCACAACACTGCAAGTGGCTGCATCTGTCCTCCATCGGCACGCAGTTCGCCTCACTCGCCGAAGAGGCACGCCAGCAGAACCACTCCCATCTGCGGTATCTTGACGCGCTGCTCGGCGCCGAGGTGGAGGAGCGCGAGCGTCGTTCGATCGAATTGCGTCTCAAGGACGCGCACCTGCCGCGCATCAAGACGCTGGAGGAGTTCGACTTCGCGCAGTCGCCGCATATCCCGGCCTCGCGCATCCGCGCTCTGGCCGAAGGAAGCTATCTGGCGCGTGCCGAACCCGTGCTACTGATCGGTGAACCTGGCACAGGAAAAAGCCACCTTGCTACCGGCCTTGCGATCGCGGCTTGCCGACAGCGCAGACGTGTGCGCTTCATCACGGCTGCCGCGTTGGTCAATCAACTCGTAGAAGCACAGCGGGAACAGACACTCAGCCGCATGCTGGCACGCTGGGCGCGGATCGAGCTGATCGTGCTCGATGAACTCGGCTATGTGCCGCTGGCTGAAGTTGCCGCCGAGTTGCTATTCCAGGTCATCGCAGACCGTGCGGAAAAGGCTGCCATCATCGTCACCACCAACCTGCCCTTCTCTGAGTGGCCGCAAGTGTTTACTAACCCACGGCTCTGCAAGGCAGTGCTGGACCGGCTTACCGACCAGGCGCACATCATCGAAACCGGCTCCGAGTCCTACCGCTTCCGTAGAACACGCAGCAAGAAGCAAAAGCAGCCATCCAGCAACACGATGACGCCTGAGTAATGAAGTCAACCGAAAGAGGCGGTGGAAATGACGGTCTATGGAAAGGATGGGAAAACGATGAAACTGTTTTCCCACCCTTCCCACAGACCTTGGAAATCGCTTAACAGCGATTCCCACATTCCCACCGCCGCGACCACCACGGGATGAATGTTTCCCAAACCTTCAACGTCCCAGGGGTGGGCCAAAACAAACTGCCGAAATGGGCCAAACCAGCTTGCCAAACACACCTGTAGCGGAGACCTACAAGGCGCAGGATTTTGAGATTTCTTTGAAAAAGCCAGGAAGGCTTACTTTGTCACTTTTCCATAAAGCCCACATTTTATGAGGCTTATATGGCGGGGACGACGGGGCTCGAACCCGCGACCTCTGCCGTGACAGGGCAGCGCTCTAACCAACTGAGCTACGTCCCCAGACGTATGGGTAAAACCACTTCTATGTAACGTTAGAATGAACGGCCTTCGCGACCTTCGCTCGGCCAGTTCTGTTCTACCTCGCGCCGCGTTGGACCTGATTTGGATCCCAAGTGCAAAGACCTCCGGGTTTAGCACCGCGCTGTAGGGCGTAGTAACTTTCCTGAAGTAAGTCGATGGTGAGGTGGTGCAGCAAAGCGGTGAACTGCTCCTGCTTGTTACCCCGCGCCTTCTGGCGCACGCCGTCCAGACCCCTTTCCCCGAATCAACTGCATGAAGGCTTCAATCTTCTTCGTAATTTGAGTGCGGTCGGGGCCGAGATTCTGCTCTAGGCAAATTCCGCAAAAGAACGTGATGATTAGATCAGCCAGGGATTCATTGTCGTCGGTCCCTCCGCGTGCTGCGGCTAGATTGTCGATCAGGAGCTGATGGGCTTTCGTCATATTCGCAATCATGATCTGGCGGGCTTTGGGGGGAAGATCCGCAAACTCGCGCATGGAGTTCACCGAAAAGCACCCCTTCTGTCCCCAACTCCCGTAACAGACCTTCAGAAAGCCCTCGACGTTGTTCCAACCCAAAGGCTGCTTCGTTAGGGTTCCGCGTGCCCTCAGCATGTCAAAATATTGGCGTATGCTCGCGACAAATAGGTCGTCTTTGTCTTTGAACTCTGCATATAAGCCGGATTTGCGCACCCCCGTGGCCTGCTCAAGGTCCTGAACGCTCGTCTCGGCAAGGCCATGCTTCCAGAAGACGGGAATCGTTTTGTTGAGGACATCTTCTCTGGTGAACAGTTTTCGTCGTCCCATTGCAACATTATCGGTCAATTCGACTGCGAGGCTTGCAAATAAAGGACCGAATGGTCCATTATTGCAAGAAGAGAGAGAGAGAGAGATTGTCCCGGAGGACCCATGGCGCCCAGCCGTAAACAACAGGTCATCGATCTGCTGAAGTCGCTTGAGACCAAAGATCCGGTTCCGCTCGCATATGTCAATCCCAATAAATATATCCAGCACCACTTGCAGGTGGGACCCGGTCCGGCAGGTGTCGCCGCCCTCATCAAGAACATGCCGCCCGATGCATCCGTCAATACGATCCGCGTCTTTGAAGATGGGGACTATGTCTTCGCTCACACGCAGTAACTTCTTCGGCTGGGATACGCTCGAAGCGATTCCACCTCGCGATCAATGGAAAAATAGCAACGGTAAGTTCTAGTGCGGTGCGAGGCAGAACATATGCTTCAAGGCATGTTTGGAAAAAGATTGGCGGAGCATTTTTCTCTGCTGGAGTCTTCCTCACTTGTGCTTGGTCCCAAGGGAAACTCTCAGGTTGCGTTGACACGTATGCGAATGCCGAACGGCTTTCCTGGACCCACTCCACACATTCCACCAGAAAAGGCTTTTTCGATATCCGTGCACCTGCGCCGTCCCGACAGCATTAAGGGCTGGGGAACGTGGCTTGACGGACGCTTTCATCGTGTCACCGAATGGGATGCCGGCGGGATTCAGATATTCGATATGGAGTCGGAGCCGGTCGCACTGCGAACTTCAGGTTTCGACTCGGTTCACGTCTATATACCCCGGTCAGTTATCAATCGATTCAGTGACGAGAACGAGCAAAAGCGCATTCGCAACTTGCATTGCACCCCGGGAACCAAGGATGACGTGATTCTTCATTGGGCCCGGATGATGTTGCCGTTCTCTGATCGTCCGCTTCAGCTTCCACGCTTAGTTATCGACGAAATGATCATGATGTTCTGCGCTCATCTGAGCCGCACATACCAGGGCCGGAGCCAGCCGCCGGAGGTTGTTACCGGGGGGTTGACGATCTGGCAACAGGATCGAGCGATCGAGGTGTTGAACGAACATCTGGATGGTGATCTGGCGCTTGCCGATCTTGCAAAAGAGTGTGCGCTATCGGCGGGTCGTTTCATGCGCGCATTCAAAAGGTCGTTTGGTGTTCCCGTCCGGCGCTACTTGCTCTATAAGCGAGTTGAAGCCGCAAAGTCTCTCTTGTTGCACTCGAACGACTCTTTACTAACAGTCGCGTTGGAAGTCGGATTCACTGACCAGCCAGCTTTCAATCGAAGCTTCCGTGAGATTGTTGGAACTTCGCCAGGACGGTGGCGAAGAGCAAACGCACCGATGCCGAAGGCGTTCAACCTCCCCGCGCCTGAAGAGAAGTAAAGGTCGTCACTCGCGTTTCCCACCCACTAAAGCCCAACAGAAACGCCAAACTGCGGCACTTTCAATCAAGACAAGGATTGAAACTTCCAAAACAATGGGAGAGGCGTAGTTGGTCACAAAGGCGTCCTCTGACCCAGCTCTGTCTCGCGACATAGAGCCAGGATCGCGAGCAACGGCGAATTTTCAACCTGCCGCTTGTCCGCAATTCTTGTGAACGACGACACATGAGTTCTTCCAGATCGATAGGAGACGAAAATGGGAAAAACATATAAGGCGGTCGAGATAACCAAACCCGGGACTTTTCGCCTCGTCGAGAAGCCTGTCGTCGGGCCGGGTGAGGAACAAGTACGTATCCGGGTAGAGGCTTGCGGTGTATGTCACTCAGACGCGGGCACCGTTGAGGGACAACTGCCCGGCGTCGTGTATCCGCGTGTGCCGGGCCATGAAGCAATTGGCCGCATCGAGGAGGTTGGCCGGCGTGTTACGACCTGGAAGGTCGGCCAGCGTGTAGGAGTCGGGTTCTTTGGAGGTGAAGACGGAACCTGCGAGACCTGTCGCCGCGGCGACACGGCATATTGCCAGAACCCCATTATCACTGGCGTGACGAGTGATGGCGGCTATGCGGAAATGATGATCGCAGAGGCACGCGCACTGGCTCTCATACCTGAAGAGCTCAAATCAGAAGATGCGGCCCCGTTGGTCTGCGCCGGCATCACCACATTCAATGCGCTCCGCAACACCGGACGTGCTGGCGATACCGTTGCTATCCAGGGTATCGGCGGTCTGGGGCATCTCGGCGTGCAATACGCCAAAAAGATGGGCTTCCGCACCGTTGCGATCGGCTTCGGTCCAGACAAAGAACATCTCGCGCCCAAGCTGGGAGCGCACATTTACATCGACGCCAAGGCCGAGGATGCGGGAGCAGCACTGCAGAAGCTGGGAGGTGCCGACGTCATCTTGGCGACCGCCCCCAGCGGAGCCGCAATCGCCGGCCTGCTTCCTGGCCTCTCCGTTCGCGGCAGGCTCGTTGTGGTTGGCGTCTCAGGCGATCCAATTCCGGTCAACGGAGTTCCGCTGATTTTTGGTGGCCGCTCTGTCATAGGAAGCCTGACAGGAAGAGCGATCGAGACCCAGGACACTCTTGATTTCAGCGTACTCACTGACGTTCGGCCCATGATCGAAACTCTTCCGTTGGAAAGGGCCGAAGAAGCGTATCGGCGCATGATGTCTGGTGACGCGCGATTCCGCATGGTCCTCACGATGGCCTAAAGGGCTCGCAACGCTGCTGCAAAGCGGCTTCGACAACCGATGTGCGAAGGAGACTCAGATGAATCAGTTCCAGGAAATCTTCGATAAGCAGAAAGCATATTTCGATTCGGATGCGACTAAGTCTTACGAGTGGCGCATCGACCAACTGACACGCCTTGAGAACTTGTGCAATGAGAACGCCGAGGTTCTTGAGGCTGCGATGAGCAGCGACTTCAAGACGGCCAGCCAAGAGAAAGTCTTCGAGATTATGGCGCCTGTAGGAACCGTCGCCTTCGCGAAGCAAGATTTGAAGGAGTGGATGAAGCCCGTAGATGTGGTTGTGCCCAAGGCCCTTCGGGAGAGCGGGCATACTGCTAAAGTCTATCGGGAACCTTACGGCGTCACCTTGGTTATCGGGCCATTCAATGGACCACTGACGCTGCTCTTCGACCCCGCTGTCCAGGTTATTGCGGCTGGCAATCCATGCATCCTCAAACTCTCCGAGGGTTTGCCCGCCACCAGTAAGGTCTTGCTCGATCTCATTCCAAAATATTTCGATCCTCGGGCCGTCACTGCCGTCACCGGCAGCAAAGACGAGGTGACGGAGCTTCTCAAGCTGCCCTTCGACTTCATCTTCTTCACCGGCAGCGTCAAGGTTGGCAAGATCGTCATGGAGGCGGCCGCAAAGAATCTGACTCCCGTTCTTCTCGAACTAGGCGGGCAGAATCCGGCTTTCGTTGACGCGACCGCAAATATTCCGGATGCAGCCAAGAAGATCGTCTGGGGTGCGACGGCTTGGGGCGGCCAATGGTGCACCTCGCCCGGCTACGCCTACGTGCACGAATCAATTGCAGAGGAGTTCGTTGCAGAGTGCAAGAAAGCTATGGTTGAGCTGTACGGGACCGACCCTAAGAGCAGGCCCGACGACTATTCCCGCATTATCAGCCCAAAGGCCACCGAACGCTTGGCGGGCCTCATCGATCAAAAAAAAGTCGTCATAGGCGGGGCCTCCGACCCGGAGGCACGCTATCTCGATCCCACGGTCATCTATCCAGTGACTTGGGACGATCCGATCATGGAGGACGAGATCTTTGGGCCGCTTCTTCCAATCCTCACCTACAAGGACATGGATGCGGCCATTCGCGAGGTGAAGAAGCATCCGAAGCCTCTTTCCGGCTTCCTCTTCAGCCGAGATCAGCAGGCGATCGATCACTTCCTCGCAAGCTTGTCCTTCGGCGGCGGCGCGATCAATCAGGTAAACATTCACCTGTTTATCGAAACCATGCCCTTTGGCGGGGTCGGATATTCCGGTATCGGTCACTACTACGGCAAGGCCGGGTTTGACGCTCTCACGCACGCGAAATCAGTTCTGATTTCGCCGCCCGACGTAGCCATTGAGCACTTGTTCCCGCCGTATACGGAGGAGAAGGTCAAAGCGCTCAGCCAGTGGTTTGAATACTAGGCACAAGATCCCCGACAAAAGCGACCCCAAAGGAGCATAGAGATGAAAGGGAACGCGAGAGACCGTTCTTATCTCCATCCTACTTTTTTGTTCCCGGCGAACGCACCGGCAAATTCCAACTCGGTAAAGACGAACCTTTGGTTGCTGCCGACGGCCAAAGCCGCATATCCACCGAAGACTTTGCCATCGCACTCGTGGATGAGTTGGAACAGTCGAAGCACTCTCGCCAACGATTCACGGTTGGGTACTGATAACTGATCTGCGCACGAACTGAACGGCGGAGCAAAAAGCCAATCGCCGACCACGGACGATATGAAAGCGAGAGAGGTAGGGAATGGTTTTAGCAGGAATCAAAGTACCCGACACAGTTCTGGTTCGCGATGCGATTGACTTGTCACGGAGCGCGTCAGAACCATTTCTCTTCAACCATGCGATGCGCTCCTGGCTATTCGGCGTATTGCTTTCAGAAAGCGCTGAACGTGCTCCGGATGCCGAGTTGTTGGCAGTAGCCACGATTCTGCATGATCTGGGCTTGACTGACCGCTATACGGCGGAAAATCGTTTCGAGGTGGATGGCGCCAATGCGGCGCGCTCGTTTCTGAAGGGGCGAGGCATCTCGACGCAGCAGATGCAAGTTGTTTGGGATGCCATCGCGCTTCATACCACACGATCCATCGCTCTTCACAAAGAGCCCGAAGTCGCTATGACCCATTCGGGAATAACGGTGGATGTTCTGGGGGCAGGCCTTGATCGAATTCCGCAGGACAAACAAGGCGCGATCCTGGCCGAATTTCCCCGCCTGGCACTAAAAAACGGACTCAAAGATTGCCTTTGCAACATCGTTCGGCGGAAGCCGGCGACCACCTTTGACAACATCGTTCGGGATTTCGGCGTTCGATATGTCGAGGGGTATACATCCCCCAACTTTGCCGATGTCGTCGCGAATGCACCATTTTCCGAATAGACGAACTCCCGATCATCGAATTGCGCACGCGTGTCAGCGCGGCTAAAGAAGGAGACGGCATGAACTACCAAATTCGAGGACTTTCCATCCATGCGGAGGTGCACGGGACTGCGGAGCCGGCTCTCGTATTTCTCCATTACTGGGGTGGAACTTCACGCACTTGGCGCAAGGTTACCGCCGAACTTGAGGGACAGTTCAAGACAGTGGCCTATGACGCGCGTGGCTGGGGGAAGTCCGACAAGACCTTAGCGGGCTACAAACTGGCAGACCTTGCGGACGAAGCTCTCTCACTGGTCAAAGCGCTCGGAATCAAACAATATGTCCTGGTTGGACATTCGATGGGAGGCAAGGTCGCGCAGCTCGCCGCATCGCGGAGGCCGGACGGGCTTTCAGGCCTGATTCTAGTGGCTCCTGCTCAGCCAACGCCTCGGCGGAATCCTGAAGAGATGCGTCAAGGACAGCTTCATGCGTACGACAATCGTGAGAACGTTCTTAAGACCATTGGCAGTGGCCGTCTGACTGCTCGTCCTCTTTCGCCAGAGATTCTAGAGCAGATTGTCGAAGACAGCATGTCTGGCTCTCACGAGGCGACGATGGCATACCCGATGGAGTCAATACTAGAGGACATCTCGGCCGAGGTCGCCAATATCAACGTTCCAACGGTGCTGCTCGCGGGCGAGCTCGATCAGGTCGATTCAATCGAACGACACAAGACCGAAGTCCAGGCTTACCTTCCGAACGCCGAGTTCAAGCTCATCAAAGGGAGCGGCCACTTGATCCCGATTGATGAGCCTCACGAGCTAGCCAAAGAGATCGCCAGCTTTATGGGCGGGTTGCTTCTTAGTCGGAATAATGCATGATAGAGGACGTTATCACGTACATGGGGGATAGGGACGGGCATGGCTTCGGAGCGGGAAGAGCTGGTTCGGTTGACTTCGGCGATTCAACCGGCCACCTCGATAAGTGAGTTGCCCTGTTAACAACAGGCGACCAAAAGGCACTTGTCCTGAAAGCCGACTATTTAAACCAAGTGACAAATCCCGGACAACACGTCGCGTTCCCCGATATCGACGTAGCGGATCGAGTCTCTGGGCTTTACTGAATACGCACCAGCTTCACCTTCAACATGCCGACTTTAGTTTTGGGTAGGCTCGATTCAAACAATTCATCGCCATTGATTCTGCGGCCGGCAATCCATTTTCCGTTTTCATAACGCCCTTCGTCCTTTGAGGAAACAAAGACCTTTCCGGGGCCTGAATCAATCGCGAAGGCGGGATCCCCATTTGCACCGATGAAGAGGAATTCGTCGGGTGCGGTGTTGACCACAATGGCGAAGGGTCGCTTGTCACTTGGCATTGCACGGGATGCTAAAGAAACGCCCGCTCCAAGCTCCGCCTCCGAATCGGGCTTGGGAGCCGGTGTGCCAAACCCCATACCCGCTGAAAGCGTGATTTTGTAACCGCCCAGGGAAACAGGTTCGGACTGCTCGCCGTCGATAACCAGAATGCCATTCACTTTACCTGCAGCCTGCCACTCGGCCAATTGGGGAAGCATCGGGGAAAGTAGCTTGTATGCCTGCGCCACCTGTCCGTCTGGACTCAGATCTTCAACACCGAAGGGCGACCAGCCCAGGGCAGAGTGATGACCGAGAGCCCAGAACAGATTTCCCACCTGGTCCTGAGCTTCGGGAATGAACAATGGATTCCCGGACCGGGCATAGAGCGCACATGTCCCCTTGAAGTCCGGTACGTAGATATCGGGAGCGAACAAATCGATGGAGGGAGCGGCCGCCCGGTAAATGTCCACCACGCGGGCAACCGGTCCACCGCTCGGCCATTGACCGGGCAGCTCCGCCTTCGGCTGAGGACCGAGCCACGCATTCACATACATGGGTATGTTCAATTCGGCCTTGCCCGCGGTCGCTACCTCGTTCACATACCGCCCCATGTAATAGGCCATGAAGACCTCATCAGCCCACTCATTTTCGCCGAAGACTTCCTTCCAACTTCCCTTCGTCTTGTAACCGTTCTTTCCCCAGACCTCCTGCACTTCGGGCGATAGGGTGTCTTTATGCTTTGTGAGGTAGTTGATCAAGTCGGCTGGAGCAGGCCCAACCCATGCCGCTTCCGCCATAGGAGAACGGTCCCGGCTGTTACCCAGACTGCCGATCTCGTTCTCAACCTGCATCATGATGACCGTACGCTGAGGATCGACAACCTTGATATGACTCATCAACGCAGCGAAGGCCCTGGCGTCGGCCTTAACCGTATCCTTGCCAAACGGACTCAGCGGCACCGTGCCCTGTTGTTCCAGGTACTTGGCCAGAAAAGAGCCCATTCCGCCATCGGGCCGCACCTTGATGACCATGGGCGGGAAGCGCTTTGGGTCTGCCTTGACCCAGTCCGGAGGATAGCTCGAACCCGCGTTCTTCCAAGTTGCGAACCAGATCAGCACGAGCCGCATATTTCGCTGTCGTGCCTGGTTGATTTGGTCGTCAACGAGAGAGAAATCAAACTTGCCCTCTTGTGGCTCGACCAATTCCCAGCTAACGGCGCCGATGACCGTGTTGAGGTGAAGAGCGGCCAGCTTGTCCCAAATCGGTAGCATGTACTCGATGCTCGAAGCGCTCGAGTTATGCAATTCACCTGAGAGCATAATGAATGGCTTGTCGTCGACGAAGAACTGTTTGACCGCGCCATTCTGGCGGATCTGCGGCAAGGGAGCCGTTTGCGCTTCGCAGGTCACAGCGGCGCATAAAAAGAGAGAAATTACGAACTTCATGTAGTCCATAAGTTTCGATAACCCTTCATTCACGCTGCCAATAACAGCGATGGCCACGTCGTCGGCTATTCTAAGCGACCAAAGCTCAAGGCCTGGCATTTCGCCAAACCGTAGCCATCCTTTTTCCCATAGTGATCGAGAATGACTGCCTTCATGACCTATCCCATCACTCGCGGCACCAGCTTCTTCGAAGCCTTCCAGAGCAGCCCATTGATGAAGTCGGGGGCCAGCCGGCGCAGAAATGCGAGCTGGTTGGATTGCCCCGGTCTGATCTCGAGCTTGCCGGCCTTCAAAGCTGCAAAGGAAGTTTTGAGCAACTCATCCGTCGTTATCAGCTTGACGGAACCTCCCTCGTCCATGTCTGCGGTCAAATCGGTCTTTACCGCGGGCGGCATGAGTTCGATGACCTCCACGCCGGTCTCTTCCAATTGGAATCGAAGCGACTGGGTGTAGGAGTGAACCGCCGCCTTCGTGGCGCAGTAGATCGGCGCAGAAGGCAACGGGACAAACGCAAGTGCGGAGGACACGTTGATAACGGTGCCCCGGTTCGCGGTGAGAATATCGATGAACGCTGAAGTGGTGCGAATCACTCCCCCTACATTGATATTCACCTCGGTCATCAATCCGTCGAGGTCGGCCGCTGGCACCTGAACGTTTCTGTGGAGCATGACGCCTGCGTTGTTCATGAGGACGTCAAGCTTTGGGAAATTGGCCTTCACATGAGCCGCGAGGGCGGTGATCTGTGCTGTGTCCGCGACATCCCCTTGAATCGTGTAGAGGTTTGTGTATTTCGTTTTCACCTTATCGAGCACGGTTTGGCGGCGGCCAGTCACGATGACCGTATTGCCGAGTTCAAGAAACTTCAGAGCGAAAGCTAGGCCGATACCAGCAGAGCCTCCCGTAATGAGAATTGTGCGTCCAGTGAGTTTCATAAGTCCCTTTCGTTACGGATCACAAGATCCTGGTTTTCCATGTTGAAGTCGGGCAATTGATGATCGAGGCTCCTGTTGGCTATCCGCGCGTCATCACTGCCTGTTCTTTACCGCTCGGAACTGCTGCCGGTCTTACACCAAACCAGATGGAATAGAGTGCAGGCAGGAACACGAGAGTCAGCACAGTTCCGACGGCAGTGCCCCCAATCAGCGTGTATGCCATCGATCCCCAGAAGACAGAGAACGTGAGAGGAATAAAAGCCAACACGGCTGCGAGGGCGGTCAGGATTACCGGACGTGATCGCTGTACCGTAGCCTCCACGACCGCGTGATAACTATCAAGTCCCTCCTCCTGATTTGTCCTAATTTGACCGATCAGGATCAGCGTATTGCGCATCAGGATGCCAGCTAATGCGATCAGCCCGAGGATCGCATTGAACCCAAATGGTTGATGGAAGAGAAGTAATGTTGGAACCACGCCAGCGAGACCGAGAGGCGCTGTAAGAACCACCATGAACATCGCGGAGAATGATCGAACCTGGAGGATGATCACCGTAAGCATCAGCACGATCATCACGGGAAATACCGTGGCCAGGGCCTTGTTCGCCTTCCCAGCTTCTTCTACATTGCCACCAGTTTCGATCCTGTAGCCTTCTGGCAGGCTTGCGATGATCGGCTGAATTGCCTTTTCAATCTCCGCAGAAACCTGCGGGGGTTGAAGCGATTCATCGATGTCACTCTCGACAGTGATCGTCGGTAAGCGATCACGGCGCTTGAGGATCGGTTCTTCTGGACGAATCTCGATGTGGCCGACCTGGCTCAGTGGAACGGCCTTACCCCAGCGGTTCATCAAAGTCATGTCGTTCAGCTTTCTAGGATCGAAGCGGTCTGTTCCGGCACTTCGCGCGACTACCTCCACTGTTCGAATATCTTCGCGGACCTGCGTGACTGGCGCACCGGTCAGAAGAAACTGGATCTGTTCGGCAGCCTCCTGGGAGGTAAGGCCGATCAGTTGCAGGCGGGCCTGGTCGAGCACAAAATGCACAGTGGGCGCGCGTTCCCCCCAGTCCTGATTTACTTGCCGCGTATGGGGATTCGCCAGCATGACAGCCTGTACCTGCGCCGCAATCGCGCGGTTTTTGTCCAGGTTCGGGCCCATGACGCGAAACGCTACCGGCCAGGGTGAATATGGTCCAAATACAAGTTGCGAGGCGCGCACGCGGGCTTCAGGCGCAAGGCCCTGCTCAACCCGTTTACGCAGCCTGAGCTTCAGACGATCTCGATCCTTTTCACTGGCCGTCAGCACAACGATTTTGGCGAAATTGGGGTTCGGGAGTTCTGGATTGTACGAAAAGAAGAAGCGCGGAGCGCCCGCCCCAATGTAGGCCGTAACAATCTTCGCCTCGGGCTGCTGCCGCAGCCAGTCTTCTACTTTCTTCGAACTTGCGTTGGTGGTTTCTAAGCTCGTGCCTTGTGGCAGCGTCACTTCTACCAGAAGTTCGGGTCTATCGGATTGTGGAAAGAACTGCTGCTTGAGAAGTCCCATACCGGCAACGGCGGCAATAAAGATGCCTACAACAATGCACGCGACGAGAACCTTGCGGCGTACCGCCCAGGCGATCAGGCGGCGGAGTCTCTCGTAGCCGGGTGTTGCATAAATTGCTGCGTGGCCGCCGGGCAGGGCTTTGATCTCGGGCAGCATCTGCACGCCGAGAAAAGGAGTAAAGGTCACCGCGACAATCCATGAGGCTAGCAGTGCAAAACCCACTACCCAGAAGATATTTCCGGCATACTCGCCGGCAGTCGATCGCGCGAACCCGACCGGCATGAGACCGATGACGGTGACGAGCGTGCCTGCCAGCATGGGAGCAGCGGTATGACTCCATGCGTATCCGGCGGCCCGGACACGGTCCCACCCTTCCTCCATCTTGACCACCATGATCTCGATGGAGATGATCGCGTCATCCACCAAAAGCCCAAGGCCCAGGATCAGCGCGCCGAGCGTGATGCGATCGAATACCCTTCCGGTGGCAAGCATGACGACGAAGACGCCTGCCAGGGTCAGCGGAACGGCTGCTGCCACAACGAGTCCTTCGCGCCAACCAAGGCTGATGAAGCTAACGATCATGACGACTGCAAGAGCCACAAAGAACTTCAGCATGAACTCATCCACTGCTTCGCGGATGTTTGCTGCCTGATCCGTCACCTTGCTGAAAGTGATGCCAGCAGGAAGATGAGCGGAAATCTTCTTCTGTTCGGCCACAAGAGCTTTACCGAGGTCCAGACCGTTCCAGCCCTCCTTCATCACGATGCTGAGAAGCAAGGCCGGCTGGCCATTATGACGAATAAGGAAGGTTGCGGGATCTTCGTATCCGCGCTTTACATCGGCAACATCGGAGAGCTTGAGAGTGCGCCCGGCGGCGACAACCGGCGTGTCCCGAATCTTCTGGAGATCGTCGAGCGCGCCGTCGAGGCGAATGTAAACCTGCTGAGCTTTCGTATCGATAGATCCGGATGGAGTGACCACATTCTCGCGGACCAGCGCATCGAAGATATCCCGCGCGCTTACGCCCAGCGTCGCGAGCCGTGGGTACGAGAACTCGACAAAAATACGTTCCGGCCGTTCTCCTACGATGTCGATCTTCTTTACACCGGGGACCTGAAGAATCCGTTGCCGAAGTGTTTCTGCTTCGCGCGTAAGCTCGCGAGGAGGAAGGCCTGGAGCCTCGACCGAGTAGAGCGCGAATGTCACATCCGAGTATTCATCATTGATGAAAGGGCCATACACACCTTGCGGCAAGTTGTGTGCTTCGTCTCCTAGCTTTTTGCGTGCCTGGTAAAACTCTTCCGGGACGTCCTTAGGGGGACTGTTGTCCTTGAGAGTCACCATCATCAGCGCGAGCCCAGGGCGCGTAAAAGTCTCTACCCGATCGTAGTCGCGCAATTCCTGCATGCGCTTCTCCATTGGCTCGGCAACCAGGTCCTGCATCTCCTGTGCTGTCGCTCCGGGCCACACCGCTGAAACGGTAAACACCTTGATGGTAAAGCTAGGGTCTTCCGCGCGCCCTAGTTTCAGGAAGGCAAAGATGCCGGCGGCAGCGATCGCAATTATCAAGAACAGAGTGATCGCCTTTTCGCGGACCGCGAGGGCCGACAGGTTGAGAGACTTCTTCTCCGCCTCTTCGGGCACTTCGGGTCCAGAGAAGTTGTGTTCCTGGAGCAACTTCTCGGTCTTATCTGACGAATGGTGGCTCATCGAACTTCTCCCGTCGTCTCTACTCGCACGTGTTCGCCATCGTGAAGGAGATGAACTCCAAGGGCGACGACATCTTGTCCTGGGCGCAGGGCCCCGCTGATGGTTGCCAGTTCTTCATCCAGTTGGCGCACTTGCACAGGCTGGAATGACACTGTGGACGCAGGTTCGTTCAGGACCCAGACACCTGGCCCCTTGCCTCGATCGACGATGGATGAAGCCGGTACTTGCAACATTGCGGTTGCTACATCACCGGAGAGGTGGACTGTAACGGTTGCTCCCAACGGAGCTTTCGCTGCAGTGCCTTCGAGAACGTAGCGACCTTCAAACGTGCGGGTCTGCGGGTCAGCAGCATCGGAAAGCTGCCGCAGTCGAACTGGAACTCTCATCGTGCTGCCGTAGAGGGTTGCGTATGCCGTCGATCCAAGCGCCGGCCTCAACGTCTCGGGGAGATTGACTGCTGCCTCGCGCGGGCCGGAATGAGCGAGCTTTACAACCGTTTGCCCGGCTGCTACCACTTGCCCTGGCTCGACCAGGGTCTCGATAACGACGCCGTCCGCATCCGCAACAAGTTGGGAGTAACTGCCCTCATCTCTCGCAACCTGCTCTTGGGCTTCGGCTGCAGCGAGGTCAGCTTGTGCCGCATCCGATGCGGCCTTGATCTGATCGTAGATGGAAGCGGAAACCGCACCGCTTTTGACCAAGGGGCGATACCGGGCCTCATCGGCGGCAGCCTGAACAGCTTTTGCCTTTGCTGCACTGACGCTTTCCGCCCGTGCCGTGATGGCATGGATATAGTCGGTTCGGTCAATCGTCATGAGCAGTTGTCCGGCGCGGACAAACTGCCCCGTATCGACTAAGCGCTTCGTGATTTTTCCAGGAACTCGGAAACCCAGATCGCTCTCTACACGTGCTGAAACCACACCCGTGAATGCGCGATCCAATCCCGATGACGAGCCTACCTCCACGACGCGAACCAGCTCCGGCGCTGTTCTTGGGTCCAGCTCCCGCTTCGGGCTGCAACCAGCCAGGCTGACGACGAGGGCGGTAACGACCAGGGCGGCGTAACTGAAATTCATCTTCCTCATAGGGCGCTCCTTAATGTTTTCGATTTCGATCATGGGAGCCAACCGCCCCCGAGTGCGCGATAAGAGCCGACCGCGGCGCGCGCCGCACTCTCTCGGGCTACAGCCAAGTCGTCTTTGGCGACAAGCAATTGGCGGTCTGCGTCGAGCACGTCCGTGAGTCCGATGACACCCGCGGCGTAGGACTCTTCCGAGCGGTCGTGCACGCGCTGTAATTCAGCGATCTCACGCAAGATTTCATTGCGGCGATTCTCCGATTGGACGAGTAGGCTGAAGGCGTCTTCGACATCTTCGGCCGCATGCAGCACGGAGCTTCGATACTGAATCAAGGCTTCAGCATTCGCGCCTCGTGCCTCTTTCACTTCCGCAGCAACTCTGCCGAAATCGAAGAGTCTCCAGCGCAGACCCACGACACCGGCAGGCTGAAATCCCTGCTGTTCGAAGAGGTGCGCAGGCGCGAGCGCTTGCGACCCAAGGACGCCCGAAAGCGAAAGCTTCGGATAATATTCCGCGAGAGACTCACCAATGCGAGCGTTCGACGCAGCAACCACTCGCTCAGCGGCGATGATGTCGGGTCTCCTGCGCAATAGATCAGTCGGTGTCCCGAAGTCGGAGATCGCCGGCACTTCCGGAATGTCGACCACCGGCGTCAGCTCAGCTGCGTACGTTCCGGGCTGGGCGCCCATAAGAACATCCAGCCGGTTCAGCTGTGCCTCCAGAGAGACTTTGATGAGCGGAACCGTCGCCTTCGCTTGCGATAGCACAGCTTGGGCCTGGGCGAGTTCACGGTCGGAGGCGACGCCTGCGTCTCTGCGCTGCTGCACCAGCTCGACGAGATGGGTGTCAGTAGAGATCTGTTCTTGGGCAAAGATTAAGCGTGCCTGCTCACCACGTATCTGCATGTAGGCATCAGCGGCTTCTGCGGCAACAGTAATGCGGGTTCCCGTATGGAGAGCCTCGGCCGCCTGGGCCTCTGCCGTAGCAGCTTCAGCGCCCTTTCTCAAACCGCCAAACAGATCCGCTTCCCAGCTTGCGCTGATTCCGAGATCGTAATAGTTCTGGCTGCGATCGTAGCCAGGCAGATACTTACCGATGCGGCCGGTCATGCTTTCGGTGGACTGGTAAATAGAGGTCGTCGAAGCACTGAGAGCTGCAGATGGTAGCCGTCGCGCTCCCGCTCCTCGGGCAGCCGCACGCGCCTGTTCTACCCGCGTCATGGCGGCGGCGAGGTCGAGATTCTCATGCAGGGCCCGCTTCACAACCCGGGTTAAAACTGGATCGTGGAAGCCAGTCCACCATTGGTCAAGGGGAGGTGACGGCATGGAGGCGGTTCGTGCTTCGATGGAAGGGGCATTGTGAAACGGCTGCATGTTCACCGTCGGGCGATGGTATCTAGGCCCCACAGAACAGCCGGTGACGCTCGCGCTTAGTGCGATGAGAAAGCTCATTTGGACTATGAACTTCCGCGCGGCAAGTGAGCCATTTGAGGGCAGCATAAAAGTTCCTTACGTGGACGAAATAACGTACACGTATAATATGCTATACATAGAATGAACGGTTCAAAGTTTTAGAGGAAACAAATTGACTCTGCCAAAGCGAAGGGAACGCTACCGCTCAGAACTGCGTGCCGAGACCTTGTCGGCAGCCCGCAAGTTGATTCAGGAGGAAGGTTACCCAGGCCTGACCATCCGCAAACTCGCGCAGAGGATGGAATGCTCACCCATGGCACTCTATTCTTATTTCGCCGACAAGCAGGCGCTTCTGACCGCTCTCGCACTCGAAGGCTTTGAAAAAGTGGCTAAACGGTTCGACTTCACCGTTCACCGTGATCCGCTTGCCGCGCTCAGGAAAATACTGCTGGATTACATTGCTTATGCCGAGGAGAACCCCAACGAGTACAGGATTTTATTCCTATCGGTCGAAACTCTCGGAGAACTGAAGCTAAGCCGCGAGGACTTGCAGGAGCGAAATCCGGCTTTCGGCGCGTTATTCAAGTGCGTGGAGACGTGCATCAAGGCAGGTGTGCTCCACGGCGACGCGTTCGCTGTGAGTACAGTATTGTGGACATGCGCTCATGGGGCGGCGTCCCTGCTGATCACGGCGCAGAAGTTTCCGTTTGGCAGCCGTCGACGATATGCTGACGAGGTCGTCGCAACCATATTAAGCGGCGTGCAAAACCGGGTGATCGCGCGGATATGAATCGTCACATGATTCATGGCGAGTCACGATCATGCAAAGCATCATGACCGCGGATAATCAATTGCCAAACCACGCTTCCAGCCGCGGCAGTTCTGGAAACGTGGTTTGCCCTGTTGTCGCCAACGTGATTAGACGTTTAGAACCCCTGGTAATTGGATGACCGCTATCGGTTGACGTTGTCGAGCAGCCAGATACTGCCGGACTCCTCCGCCATGGTCAATACGAGTTTGTCCTGGGTGAGCGAAAACCCGACGGACGGTATCGAATCTGAAATCCTCACGCGCTGGCTGTCGAATTTGGATATCTGAAACGGCTGGCCAACGGTCTTTCCCGTGGCCGGATCGAAGCGGATTCCCCAGACATTGAAGAGGCCGCCGGCCCCTGAAATGAAGTAGAGGGTCTTCCCGTCAGGAGACCAGCGGGGCTTATCGTCCCAGCGGCGGCCGTCGGTAATGCGCGTCCAGGGACCACCCGACGCGGGCACGACGTAGAGCGCGGACTCGGGGTTCGGTGAGTTCGCGACGGCTTCA
The DNA here is from genome assembly GCA_963745725.1 of uncultured Acidobacteriaceae bacterium. Taxonomy (GTDB): domain Bacteria; phylum Acidobacteriota; class Terriglobia; order Terriglobales; family Acidobacteriaceae; genus PALSA-350. The sequence goes on along the minus strand of CAVUYJ010000006.1, from coordinate 764,262 downwards.
AAGACCACCCATCGGCTGTCAGGGGAGATGTGGGGCTGATAGACCTGGTACTCCGGATTGGAAACAATCTTTTGTGCCGCCGCCGTTTCGGCATGCCGAAGCGATGAGAATGGGATTAGCCAGACTTGACCTCCCGTTGCGGCCAGTAACCACTTGCCGTCTGGAGACCAATCATTGATAAACATTTTTATCCCACCGGTCAGTGGCTCTTCATCGTGGCTTTGGCTCGACCAGAGCATGAGCTGATGCTCGCCTGTCCTGAGATCCTTGCGGTCATAGATGAGTTGCTTACTGTCGGGCGACCAAAGCGGAGTCCAAATTGAAAAGCCTTCAGCGGGAATCTGAATCTCGCTCCCATCCACCAGCGATTTCACCCAAACCTCGTTTCGGACGTCGCCCCAAGCCGGCCCGTGGCTTTCGCCATAGGGAACCTGATATGCGACTTTCGTGCCGTCAGGCGATAGCCTAGGGTCGATGGAAAGCCTTCCAGGCGAAGTGATGGCGCTGCCATTACCTATGATCTGGCCAGTTCTCGCGTCGAACGGGAAGAGCCAGGTTTGAATTCGCTGCGACTTCGCCGTGAAGGCCAGCCGCTTGCCATCGGCAGAAACCGCGAGTCCGGCATCGGGCCCCGGGCCAGTGGTCAGGCGATCGACACCGGTAGCTCGCAGCGTTCCGGGATCGACTGTCAGCTTCCAGATGTTTCTCGCGCCTCTGTAGCCCCGCACGAAATAGATGGCATCTCCCGAAGGTGACCAGCAAAAACGGTACTCCCCGAACTGCTGGCTGACATTGGTATCCCCGGAAGCCTCTGTGAGTTCTTTTTGGACCGCGGGAGGAATATCCAGTTCAATTCCGGGTTCCCCGTCAAGAGGTACAGTCCAAAAGGCGGGAGTTGGCGAGGAGGTTCCGACCCAGACGGTGATCCTCTTTCCATCCGGATGCCAGGCCGCTGAAGTCGCCCAGAATTGCTTTTGCGAAATCCACTCGCCCAGTACTTCGCGGGGTGGGCTGCCATCAAGCCGCGCCACGTAGAACCGGTTCGAATAGCCGATTGCCGTAAAGTGCGTCCGAAACAAGACCTGCGAGCTGTCTGGTGACCACTGAGGAAAGTAGCCGAAGGGAGCAATTTTCCGTTCGAGTCCGGCACCCCCGAGGGCCGGAATCACATATATTCCGCCGTCCCCCTGCTCGGAACGATAGGCGATATATTTGCCCTCTGGAGACCAGGCGGGTTGTATGTTCTGGCCCGGCCGTTTGGTGATTTGGATGGGGTCGCCGCCGCTGACTTGCTGGACCCAGATATCGAACTTTCCGCCGCGGTCGGAACTGTAGGCGATGAAGCGGCCATCGGGCGACCAGGTGGATCCGGCCTGCAGGCCTTCGTCGAAGGTGAGCCGGGTGAAACTCCGTTGTACCGGCCTTGGAACATGGGTGCGCCATTTTTGGTAGGCGAGCCAGCCTGCACCGGCTAGCAGGACGAATGTGCTGCTCACCAAAAAGAGCACTACCGCGGTCTTAATGCGCGCGGGTCGAGGAACCGCGACTGGATCCTCTCTATATCCCGCGGCACCTCCGAGGCGTTCAACCGGCGCGATGAACCGATAGCCGCGCCGCGGCAGCGTCTCGACAAAGCGCGGTCTCTCCGCCGAATCGCCCAGCACCTCCCGGATCTTGTTGACGGCGGTGTTGAGGTTGCGCTCGACATCCACAAACGTGTCCGGCCACAGGCGCTTTTGCAGCTCTTCCCGTGTCACCACGTCGCCTGGGCGTTCCAGCAGAATGGCGAGCACCTGGAACGGCTGCCCGCTGAACTTCACCTTCACGCCATCTTTGCGCAGCTCGCCCGTCTGCACATCTGCTTCAAACGCGCCGAACCGTATAAGCCGGGGACGGGATTGTGTTTCAGCCATTGGGGAAACTTCCTTGCGGCGCAAGGCTGTCCTTGTGGTTCACCTTACGCCTTGCTTATTTCAAGTTCAACAATCGCCGGCAGTTAGGCCGATCAACATCTTTTCCATATTCCATTGACACGGATTCAACCCTCAATCCATTGAGGTACCCGGATATAGCCGCCAATGTCGCCTCCAGCTCGCACCCCGCGAGCGGAGGCCGACATGAAATTCCCATCACTCTTCTGTTCCCGCAGTGTCTTTCTCGCCACCGCAATTGCCTTCACTGCGATTTCCAGCCAGGCGGAGACCCGTTGCCCGGGCGACATAGTCACCATCAGACCGCGACTAGTCGCCAACGCCCTGCTCGTTATTCCCGTGAAGATCAACCAGTCCGGCCCATTCGACTTCATAGTGGACACCGGCAGCCAGCTCAACGTGATCGACCCCGCGCTCGCCGTCCAGCTTAACCTGAAATCGCAAGGTATGGTCGGCCTGGTCGCCACCGCGGCCTATTCCCAGTCGTCCGTCGCAATATTGGATTCGTTGGAGGCGGGGTCACACGTGGCAGTAAAGCCGCTGGTCGTCGTCCACGATCTGGGGCCAATCCAGGCGGCGGATCCACGGATTCGAGGCGTCCTCGGAGAGAACTTCCTCGCTCACTTCGATGTCCTCATCGACTATGGGCACAAACTGCTCTGTCTCGACGAAGCGAATCTCATCGAAAAATACATTCTCGGCGAACGGATTCCCCTGGTGACATCAAAGCACCCCGAAACCGATCTGCCGTTCTCCCCACGACTCGTCGTTTCAGTCAATCTCTCCGACACAGGAACCCGCCCGATCCTGCTCCAGCTCGACTCCGGCAGCGACGGCGCGATTCTGTATGCCGGCAACAGGGAATTGGAAGAGCCGCTACTCAGGCGCGCCAAGCTTCAGGGACCAGAGGTAAGCGATGCGCGCAGGGCGTTCGCTGTTCTGCCTCCACAGGACATGAGGCTTGGTAGTCGCATCGTTCGTAAACTTTTCTTCGTCACCCCAGCAAGTGCGTCGCATAGCGTTCCAGATCGAGAGGAGGACGGAATATTGGCTACGGTGCTCTTTCGGCGAATATATGTTAGCCACTCGGATAGGTTCGTCATCTTCGATCCAAGGTGATTTGAGGTTCCGTCGTCCGGCTGCAGCGTTATTGGTTGCGTGTCAGACCTGCGGTTCTCAATCAGTGATATCTCCGCCATCACTCATCGAGGGTTTAATCGTAAAGGAAAACACCCGAGGGCCGTTTCCGCCTTGTTTTAAGGGTCGATTACCAACTCGATAAAATACATTATCGCGTTTGAGCGCGCACGGTTCCGCAAACTGCGAATGAAGCTGCTCAGCGGTCGGGCGTTGCTAACCCTACAGAAGATGCTGGAGATGCAGAGAGCACGCAGATTTACGAGGAGAGGCGACGCTTTGTGCGCGACTCCGCCCCGCACAAAAGCGCCCATTTGAAAAAGGAGGGGTCCCTCGGGATCTCAGAACCACGACTCGCGCAGCTGTTTTGACTCCCTTAACCTCGGCTGCAGCGCAAAATATAATGATGGACGCCACACGATCCCTTCTAGGCGATTCAGCGTGATCGCCGCATGTCTAACACTGTTCGAAAATTCTCCCTGAAGCTCCGGGTCGGTAGATACGCCTGCGAAGCCGAGCCTGAATCTCTGCATCGCTCGCACATATTGTGCAGGCTTGTCCGGAAAAATGACGCACACTAGTCTGCCCACAATCCTTTCGGAAAGGCTGAGCTCCTGGTTGTAAGGCGCCCGCAGAAAAATTAGCGCGTCGAATAGATAAGCAAAATCGTCAAAGCGCTCTCCTTCAACCAGGGAACGCCGAATGTCATTTGCAATGCGTTCTGACGGCATTTGCATCACTCTCCTTCGTTTCGGTGATCGACTGAGTGATCCCCTTGGTATCTAAACAGAAGACAATAGCACCCTCGTCAGTCCAGTACATGAGCTCTGAGTTGCTTTCGCGCGCAGGCATCCCCCACTGTGTCTCAACCACTTGCCGACTGGAGCCCAATTGAGGAAGGTCTCGCGCCACGACAAAGCGTGCTTGCGCATGCCCCTTCGTGGAGTTCGAATCCTTCAGCCCAGCCGGAAAAGCCTTCGCTATTACGCCGCTTAAAGCCAACAAAGCGAGAGCAAACCAGGTTGCATTGACCCAGCATGGGATATATGGAAAGGTGTTCGGTACAAACTGTGCTTTGCCCTGCAAGCTGATCATGGAATAAATAGTGCCGAACATGCTAAACACGCCCGCCAATAAGGCCCCTACCAGCAGCCACCCTGGCCAGGCGAAATGTTCTTCTGGCAACAGAGTAGCCAGCAGTGGTATCAAAATCGCGAGCGCGGCGAGCATTCCAGACAGCACCGTAAGGGTACTCGCCGAGTCTCGTTGAGTGGTCACGTTCCTATTGACGAGGAACGAGATTGCAAAATAAGCGACACAGATCAGAGGGACTGCCGCAATTACAAAGAGGCTGGAAGAGTCCATCCCGTTCACCCCAGATTCCGGGAGATGCTCCCGGTCCCCAATCAAAAATTTTTACTCCGCGCCCTGGCCCAACATAGTAGCTGACTATTTCTCTTTCCGGCGACAAACCAGTGTCGATACTGTCATTGGGAGTCTGACTGTCAGTGCAAGGTGCAAATTTGGGCCCGAAATTGGCGCTTGCCAGTTCGAGGCATGAATTCGTAAATGTGACCACATTCGTTCGACGCGAGCGATGCTTTAGGTGATAAACCGGATTATCACGCGTCCCCCCAAAACATAGTAAGCTGCATTGCTTGAGAATGAGATTCGGGTTGCATGCACACAGGTCTCCGCCCGAGATCCGAGGGATTCGAAATCAACTCTCCTAGGCAGCAAGAACTAGCGGTTTTTGGCGATAACGTCCTTTATCATGCACAAAGTTGGTCGGCAAGCCTGCCATACGTTTTGGGGGCAGTTGCCCGAGGTGCCGGATTTCGTCCAGGTGAAGCAAACTTGTTCGCAATCACTTGGCGACTTATGAGTACCCATATGATCCGACTGCCTGCCGCGCGGATAACTTCAACCTGCTCCATGCCGCGAATGGCAAACTGACAGTCGTCGGCTATGGTGTTCTGTCTACGATCTCGGATAAACAGCGCCGTATTCTCCGAAAGACTGGCGCGTGTGGATGAAACACTTTGCCGAACAATCCAGAATTAGAAGGTCGAATGAGTCATGTGCGCTCCACTAGAACCCGTTGGGAGCTGAGATGGAGAAATTGCTAGAACACGCACGTATGGTGCACTTAACGCTCATCGCAGTTTGCGCCGCAATCATTGGTTTCGCTGCGGCAGGTAGCCCTTCTCATGAAACTTTCAATGCAATTCAGGCGCTCGAGCGCCTAAAAGCGCTTAAAGTGGAGCTGCTAGCTACATCCATTCGGCAGAAGTTGGATCAGCAGCTCGACAAGGATGGCTTCACAGAGGCTCTTCAGGAGCTGTCGACTGAGTTGGGGGCTCGAATCGAGAATCGGAATTTCGATTTCGGCGAGATGGATGAGGCCAAAGAATTACGCACCAGTCTTGACGGGCATCTTTCCGGACTGCAGCAATATCTCGCGGAACCTCACCCAATAACAGTAGCCAAGCCGGATACGCGTGAACTATTTTCGATCCTCACAAGCATACTACCAAAATTCAAGAAACTCCTGGTCGAGAACAGCGACACATTTCGACTCTCCTTTTTTACCTTTTCGAATCGGCCGGAGCAGGGGTGGCACTTCTGGCTCTTTTTTCCTGCCAGAGAGCCACGAGATCGGGCTCTAGGGATTGATGATAGCGAGCAATTGCCCACTCCCCAGATATCAAAGGTTCAGCTGGACGATCTGTCAGTTAGAAATTGGCTCCAATCTCAACTACTGGATGAACAGCCTCTCCGTGCATTGCAGCCATTTTGGCCTGACATTAAAGACCAAGGCGTCGACGCTGCGCTATTGTCGCTTCAATTGCTTCAGTCGCGCGAGGACGAGAAGCTTGAATTACTGGGACTTAAGGTTCAAGGCAGATTGGCTCGCCTGACAGGCGCAACCTGCTGCTTGGTGCTGGCACTCTATCTGCTGATTCACGTCAAACAGCTGCAATTACGGATGAAGCAAGGATCGAAGATCCAAGAAGACTTTCCGTGGTTTGCCGTATACAAGGATCGCCTGAGCTCTTTGCTCATGTATACATCAGTAACGGTCGTGCCGATTTTTTCGGTGGGATTGCTACTGCTGCGGAGCGAGCGTAATTCAAGCTTCGCAACGTGGTTCTCTCTGGGCGAGTTTGTGTGCATTGTTGCGGTCACCGTCGTGTTGGCCATTGCGGTGCACTCGCTCAGAAATGCTTCGCGGGTTGGCGGCGACTGACCTCAGGGCCGGAAGTGATCGCTCGTCGGCTGGATTACTACCGGTAAACTCCCGAGGGTCCAAGAAATGCGATCGGCAGAAATGCGCTTAAGCGGATACTCGCCATCGCGGAGAATTGGCTCTGCAGCCTGTTGCGGGCTTGCCAGCCCCAGTTGTGAATGATAAAGGACGTTATCATGCATGTGATAAGCCCAAAACTAAGGCCAAAGGTTACTTCGGGTTTGGAGGCGCCTTGGCCGCTGACCTCCATTTAGCCCGCGTTGGAACGACTTCCACCTCTGGTAACGAGTGCGTGCTTCGAGTATTTCAAGCGACGGTTTGGCGGAGGTGGCTGGACGCTGTCACCACGTTGTTTCTGGAGCAGGGCTTTCCCACATTCATCGAGCGAACGGCAATGACAAGCTTGTCGCTGCAGCAGGGACCGTACCGCCTGTATTCCTTCCATCAGCTCGTCAAGCTCACGCAGTTTTTGAGTTGACAGAACCTGCCAACGCTTGGAGGGTGGAGCGTCGTTGCGTGGGGGAATGGGGGACAGCCTGGACCTGCAGTGATTTTCCTCGACCTTCAAGAGAGATAACTCGCGCAGATCAGGCCGTCCCCCATTCTCCCCCCCATTCTCCCCCATTCTCCCGCGCTGGACGAGGTGCCGGCACCTTGCTCTTCGGCCTGGAGCCGTGGGACCCGGTGACTCTCGCCGCGGCCGCGGCGCTCCAGGCAGTGGTGACCGTGGTGGCCAGCGTGGTCCCATCGATAGGCGCGGCAAACGTGAATCCAATCGACGCTCTTCGCGCCGAATAGGCGACGTTCCGAGCCAGCTCCGTCACGCTTCAATGAATCCGGCAAGCTTCAGTGCCTTGCGATCGAGTGTCGCGGTGGCGCGGCATCCTAATCGGCGGTGGCGCGCGTTGGTCAGACAGTCGGCAAACTCGGCGGCCGAGTCTTTCCACATGAAAAGGGCCTGCTCCACCGAGGGCTCATCCTCGAAAACGACTTCCGCAGTCTGCAATAAAGAAGAAAATGCGGCGGCGATGTCGGGCTTTGCCAATCCGTACCGGCTGCGCAATACCCACTCCATCTCCAACAACACCCATAAACTCACCAGCACCGGTTCGCCGATCTCTTCTTCGCGGTGGATCAATCGCCGGGCCCGTTCATACTGGGACCGGTCATCACCGACGAGGTAGCGAACGAGGATGTTCGTAGCGACGCCGAGCATCAGCGCGACAGCAACGCAGTGGGCACGGCCTTCCTGCCCTTCTTATGCAGAAGTCCTGCCAGGTCGGACAGGTGCTTGTTCTTCACTCGCATGACCACAACCCCGTCCGGCATCAACGTGAACGTCATTCTGTCTCCGGCCTTGATCCCAAGACCGTCGCGGATCGGCTTGGGAATGGTCGTCTGCCCTTTGCTGGTGAGTGTTGCCTCTGTGCTCATGGCGATCTCCGGAATCCTTACCAGACTCATTCTAGTAAGGAACAAGTACCTGCGCAAATCGAAAGAGCGGCCAAAAGGATACAAATGAGCGTTATTCAGGGGTAGCTATCGATGTTTCTGACAGCGCCATGCTAAGGACGAAGAGGTCGAATGCCAAAGATGATGGCATGACTACCCGGCGTGGGCGCGGAACTGTCAAAATGGTCCGCCCCGAAAAAAAGGTCTTTGCTGTTCTCGTGGTTCTTCTCCCCGAGTAAGCTGGTAAACGATGTCAGATTTCGTGAACCACGACGACTATCAGGAGCTAGGGGCTATTCCAGGCGCGCCGCTGTGGGCCCGGAAGCATGACTACATGCCCGATGGATCCGCATTCTTTGCGGTATGCGAGGGGCGGGGTGGAGGCTATGACGGGACTCTCAATATGACTGGCCAGGCGCCTTTCCCCGTAACTTCCGCAGACCTCAAGCAATGCTGCGAAATGCTTGAGGACCGATTCCGGGAGGTCCTGCCGGATCATCAGTGCGGCTCGCGGTGCATCGATTGGGTAACGGCCAGGACGATGTTCGGCAAACCTAACGGTAAGGTTCAGTAGACCGCTGTCGTTCGCACGTGTTGTGCGACCAACGGTCAGTTATCAGATGTACGTTGCCTGCCGCGCTCGGCCAACAGACGAAACAAGTCCAACCCACCCGCGCTCCGGCCCGCTTCGCCGGTTCTGCCAAGCTTCTCGCTCAACCTTGCTGCTGTAAAGGACACAGCAGCCAACCGAAACTGTCCCTCTTTCTCGCTGTCTCAGCCGAGGGGTCCACCGCAATCTCCCAAAATTGCTGCAATAGGTATGCCGTCCCCTTATCTCCTTCCCTTATCTCCTTGAGCGTTCGAACGAAGAAGAATCGGAGCGCCGCAACGCGGGCCACCACGCTCGCCACCGCCAGCTTGCGCTCAACGAGCAAATACGCCTGTTAGCTTCTTAGATCATCTGGCCCTAACTTGTCTGGAGATTTTCCAAAGTGTACGGCGAACTGTTGGACTGCTTGCAGATAGGCTCGAGTCGTGCCCTCGGAATAGTTGCGCCGCTGGAGTTCTTCCAGCATCCTCTTGCGTAAATGGGTCACAGGAACCTCCTTCCTTGTGACCCAACCTTACCTCAGCCACCGCTGTTGGCTGCTCCAATACCCAGGCAGTGTCCGCCGCGCCAGCGGCTTCGTTCTAGTCGGCTATACGGACAGTAGACCGTTCGGCACGGACGTCGAGTTCCCGTGAAACGAGATTTTCGGTGACTTCCTGCTGCCCTGACCGTCCGGCTGAGCAAATACCGATAAACCACCGGTTGAGTCCGCCCGACTTTCCACTCGCTCTGAGCAACCGCCGATCCATTTTCATCAGCGAGCCTCTGCCCTGACGGCGTCGGCAATTTATTCCGTCGCAAGAATTACCTTTTCTCAATTCATCGCAGCTCGAATATCGTGTGCGCTGCATCACAGCCGCGGAAGTCAGTTCCTAATATCTTCAAGTTGGCGCTGGGGTCGATGAGAGAAACCGCGAGGTGCCTTCACACCCGTCTATACCGGATGTGATCGACTTTCTGCCTGTTGACTAGGCCGCCTTGAAAGGTAACAACGTGAACTTACTCTCGCTTAGTATCTATCCGCCCCCCGATGCGACAATACTGCTTTCACCAGAGCATGATGCGTCGCAGGGGGCTTATCGGTGGGGTATCATTGGGAAGCAAGACGATACCTTGGCGCCCCTGATTCCGGCTGGCTCCGTCGTTCAGATCGATACTCGAAGACAGGGTTTGTCGCCGGTCAAAGAGTGGCCGCATGAATTGCAACGGCCTCTCTATTTTCTCAGGGCTCGGGACGCATTTTTTTGTGGCTGGTGCGAACTAGATCCGACGGAGGAAAAGCTTACTTTGGTTCCTCATCCCCTGTCCGCTGCTTCCAGCCGGAGTTGGATCTACCCAAAAGAGGTAGAAATTGTAGGTCGCGTTGTGGCATTGAGTACCCCCCACCACATGGTGCCTCTTTCGTCGTCGCATTCCATGTAATGCAATGACCGGTTGAACAACTGGCGACAGCGGGCGAGCATCCCACAACCTCTACGCTCTGATTTTTAAGGTAAAGCCGGTTACCAGCAAACGCATGCCCGATAAGACCTACTTGGTTAGGTTCAAAGAACCGGATTTAGCCCCTCAACTCGTAAGGGCTACGACCATCGAGATCCATGGGGAGCACCTCGTGTTCTGCCTACCCGGCGGTGAGATTTCCGCCCTGTTCGTGCTCGAAATCGTACAGGATTGGGAGGAACTTCGAGATCCAGGCGCGAACTGAAGCTGGACGACCCGGCTTTTTTGCTTGATCTCGAAGTTCCGTGAAACGAAATTTTCAGTAACTTGCCCTGGACCCCACCGGGTGACTTACCGATGCAAGTGCTGGCTGCGGTTTATCGCGAGCCGGATAAAGAGTTAGCTAAGCAAATATCTGAGCTGGAATTGACAGAACGGCTGAGCGCCGCCAGGCTCACGCGCTGTGATGCCAATTTACCTGGGCCCGATGCGAGACGGGCCGTTGCATTGGGTGACCACAAATCTCTCGACCACAAATCTCCGTTTACCGAAGATAAGGGGACTGTCCCTTCAATGCTTCCTCCCTTCAATGCTTCGAAACGATATTAGTGTCCCTTGACACCTTTTTCGCTTGACCAAAAGGTGTCTCTGGCGTACTGTCTGCCTATGCACACGGTCGTCGAAACCAGCGCTTATCTGCGCGAAGCCAGCAAGCTCATGAGCGAAGCTGAGCGCGAAGATGTTGTTTCGACGATTGCGAAAGATCCGGAGGCCGGAGATGTGATTGCCGGAACGGGAGGGTTCCGCAAGCTACGCATCGCGCTTCGGGGTGGAGGAAAGAGCGGTGGTTCCCGCGTTATTTACTACTTCTGCGACGAGACGATCCCTGTGTTTCTAATGCAGATTTACGCGAAGAACGACAAGGCGAATCTCACCGCCGCTGAGAAAAACCAGCTGAAGAAGCTGTCGGAGGAATTTAAACGCAGACACAGGAGGTAGGGGATGGGGAGAATGTTTGAGGATCTGAAGAAGGGGCTTGCGGAAGCGGATGCTTTCATATCCGGGGAGAATACCGGCGCGAAGGTGCATGTACCCGCAGCCATTGACGTAAAGCGCATTCGCCGCAAGCTTGGGCTGACACAGGCGGCGTTCGCCAACGCCTACGGCTTGAGCCTCGACGCGGTGAAAAACTGGGAGACCGGAAGGCGCGTGCCTGACCGCAGCGCGATGACGTTACTCACCGTCATTGAAAGGAACCCGAAAGCCGTTATCAAAGCGCTTCACCAGGAATCCGGTAAGAAGGCACGCAAAATTGCTTGATGGAGGCGTCATGGGAGTTTCAAGCAGACGAAATAACCTCCAAACAGCGCAGGTTGCACGGGCATTGAAGGGACAGGCATTGAAGACGAAGTAGCCACCGCCCGGACAGTTTCGGCCAATTAGGACGACAGGATACATAATGACCTTCGCGGAGTTCTTTTATGACAGAATCAGATTTGCGAAGGATGCTCAATAATCTTGAGGCCCGGTAGAGCCTCGTTGCATGGATGGTTGCACTTCTGGACATTTTTGGTCGCAGTCGGTGTTGCTCTAGAAGTAGTTTCGCTGGTTTGGGAATACCTAAAAGAACTCGAGGATTTCAAGCGCGCTGAAATACATGCTCCAGAGAAACCCGGTCCGCTTTTGTATACGGTTGGCTTCATGGGTATCGCCTTGGTCGTGGCGGGCGTGTCAGGCGAGTTGTACATTGACGTAAAGGCGGAAGCGATAGAAACCGGAATACGGAAAGCTAATGATGATCTGTTAGCGTCGATCTCCAGGGAGGCTGGTGAAGCAAATAAGCGAGCGGCTGAAGCAAACCTAAAGCGTGTGGAACTCGAAAACAGAATGGTGGAAATCTTCGGTCCAAGGCAGCTGACACCAGCGCAAACCGCTGACATCGTGAAACGCTTGGCTGGCCTGAAGGGCGTAAAGATCGATGTATACGTTCTAGCTCCCGGAAATCCGCACATTCCTAACGACGATTCTCCGGAGATTGGTCGCGCTGTCCTTCGCATACTTCGCGACGGAGGGCAAATGGACGCCGATGGCTGGCTATCAGCTTCATGCCAAGGCATAGGGGCTTCCAATCTTGACGTTAGTGTGCCCACTAACGGGAGTGACAGAGATCGGAAAATTGCATCGCAGGTGCTCGACGCATTTCATCCCGTCATCGAGGCGTACCCCGAAGTACAGTTGCAATCTCCTGGCGACGTTTGCGGGAAATTCGCAGTCCTTGATTCATTTAAGCCAAATAAACGCAAACACGACGCCATAATCAGCATCACAATTGGAACGAAAATCCAACCGATTTTGACGCCCGAAATGCTGGTAGTTAAGGAGCAGCGGAAACCATAAGGTCGCTGTGGAAATCGAACTGCACCGCCAGCCTGATACCAAATCTGGTGACGGACGAAACGTATACCGACGTTCATGGCACTCGGTTCCTACTTTGGGTACTTTTCGTCCCTTCAGTGCCTGTCCCTTCAGTGCCTTCAGTGCCGACTTTGCTGTCCCGGAAATGCACGCGTGATTTATTTGCGCTGTGGACGAAAATTGCGCAGATCAGGCTCAGCTGAACTTGTCGGAGACGCAGTCGCGCGGATACCTGTCTCCTTGACGGGAAAGGAGACAACGCGTACTCTCCTTTCTCAGATAGGGGAGAGCCTTTGACGAGACCAGTTGAACTCCCGCAGGGCACACTCGAGATGCTCATCCTCAAGGCGATCTCGCTTGGTCCGCTGCATGGCTACGGCATCCTGCTGCGCATCCAGCAGATCTCGGACGAGCGGCTCGAAATCTTGCAGGGTTCGTTCTACACCGCCATCTATCGTCTTGAGCACCGGGGCTGGATAAAAGGGGAGTGGGGTGCGTCGGAAAATAATCGCCGGGCCCGCTTTTACTCGCTTACTGCTGCCGGTACGCGCCAGCTCAAGGCAGAGACCGCCAAATGGACCGACATGGCCGCTGTCGTCGCCGCTATTCTCGACAAGAAGGCGGATGAGATATGAGTCTCCCCGCCGCGATGCGCAAACTCTGGCACTCTATCGCGCCACGCACCCACAGCGATGTCGAAGAAGAGTTTCGTTCTACCCTCGGCGCCTACCAAGAAGATTTAGTCCGCCAGGGCCTCTCTGAAGAAGAATCCCGGCGCAAAGCCCGCATCGACCTCGGCCAGCCCGGCGCGCAAAATGAAACCTACCGTGACGCCATCGGCCTCCGCCTCATAGATGAGTTAGGGGGCGACATCCGCTACGCCCTCCGCGCGCTGCGCCGCAACCTTGGCTTCGCCGCCGTCGCAGTACTCTCACTCGCGCTGGGCATTGGTGCCACCACGGCGATGTTCTCCCTCATCTATGCCGTCCTGCTGCACCCGTTTCCCTACGCCGACGCCGGCCGCATCATGAACCCCATCATCAGCGACAAGCAACATCCTGACGACTGGATCTGGTTTGACCTGAGCAAGGCGCAGTTGGATGACCTGCGCCTCGCAGCACCGGTTGATTCTGCGCTTGGCTTCAACAACGCGCACATGGAGATTACCAACGGCGGGCTGCCGGAGGATGTTTGGGGCATTTATCTCACAGAGAATGCGGGAACTTTCTTTGGTGTGCGCCCGCTTCTCGGTCGCAACATCGAGCCATCCGATGCAGAGAACGGCGGCCGCTCCGTCGTTGTCCTCAACTACCGCTTCTGGCAGCGCCACTTCGCTGGCGATCCCCATGTCATCGGGCAGACGCTGGAAATCGATCACGCCTCCTACACCATCGTCGGGGTCATGCCACGCAATTTCGCGTTCCATGACATTTCCGGCGTCGGCGATGTCTACCTGCCGGGCAGTCTCATGCGGGATGTTGCCAACCTTTCCTCCGTGTCCTACGTACCGTGGATCAAGCTTCGGCCCGGCGTTACGCTTGCCGCCGCCAACGCTGCGCTCGAACCCCTTGTGCGCCAGTTTGCGAAACAGCATCCCGAGAGCTTTCCCGATGATCTGCACCTCGCGCTGCAGCCCATCATCGTGCCTTTCCAGCGGGACAATGGCCGCACCCTGACGCTTCTTCTCGCAGGCGTTGTGCTTTTGCTCATCATCGGCTGCGCCAACTGCTCAATCCTTCTGTTGGCCCGCGGCAGTGCGCGCCGGCATGAACTCGCCATTCGCAGTGCGATCGGCGCCACTCGCTGGCGCGTCGTCCGCCAGTTGCTTGTCGAAGCTGTTGTTATCTCCTGCACCGGCGCCATTCTTGGCGTTGCTGCGTCTTACTGGCTTGCAAAGCTTCCATTGATGCTTTCTCCGGATTCCTTTCCTGCCGAATCCGTCATCCGCATCAATGGTCCCATCCTCGCCTTCTCCGTCGCGCTCGCGCTGCTCTGCGGCGTCCTCTTCGGTCTTGTCCCCGCATTGCGTCTCTCGCGTCACGATTCTGCAGGTATGCTCCCCGGCAGACAGGTTGGTATTGTCGCTGCTCCCGCGAAACACCGCTGGAGCATTCTCATCGCCGCGCAAATCGCACTCACGCTTCTTCTCATGGCTACCGCGGGTACTGCCATCCGCAGCTTTCTTCAGCTCAAACAAGTACCGCTTGGCTATACGCCTGCAAATGTCATGAAGCTCGGGATCATGATGCACGTGCAAGACCGAGACGAGTGGAGCCGTATTCAGTCGCGCGAAGCGCGCACCGCGTACATAGAGCAGATCCGGGAGAAGATCGCAGCCGTCCCCGGTGTCTTCCCGGTCGCAGTGGGCGGTAATGCGATGCCGCCCCATGCTGGCAATGAGACCTCCTTCGAGATCGACGGAAATCGCGATCGGGAGGAGCCGGAGGCGCGTATGATGTTTGTCGATCAGCGATATTTCGCTGCCCTTCGCATTCCTCTGCTCCAGGGTCGCCTCTGGAGTACGGATGAAAATAACCGCGGGGACTTCGTCGCGGTGGTCAATCGAGCTTTCGCGACGCGCTATCTCTCCTCGTCCAACACCATGGACCGGCAGCTACGCATTCCCGATCTCACACCCAGGAATCGCTACCAGGTCGCCTCTGCGCAAAGCACCGCCTGGCGTCAGATCATCGGCGTTGTCGGCGATGCGCGCAACGATGGAGTCGATCGCCCGGTCGTCCCCGCCATCTACCTGCCGTATACCACTGTGATCATGCCTTACGTGGAGTTCCTCGTCCGTACCCAGGGCGATCCGCTCACCTACCTGCACTCCATTCGAGCCGCTATTGCATCCGTCGCTTCCGATCAGCAGATCTCCAACAGCACCCTTCACGGCACCTTCACCCTTAACGAAGCCATCGATCGCGACGCACAGTACAGCCGCCAGCGGTTTTTTTCCATACTGTTTGGCGTCTTCTCTGCCATGGCGCTCGCCCTCGCACTGGTTGGCATCTTCAGCGTCGTCGCTTATAGCGTCGCGCAGCGTACTACGGAGTTCGGGGTCCGCCTGGCACTCGGCGCACCCCGCAGGCACGTCTTGTGGGTCGCCACTCGCATCGCACTCGTCAGCGCGGGCGGGGGCATTGTCATCGGTCTCGCCTGTGACAGCTTTCTCGGCGCCATCCTCGCCCACTGGATGGAGAGCGCCTTTGCCGTAGGCAGTCTGTTCGCAGTAGCTGCATTCCTCGCTCTCAGCGCACTCCTCGCCTGCTTGTTGCCCGCCCGCCACGCCATCGCCGTCCCACCCTCCGAAGCTCTCCGTTATGAATAAAGCTTGTCCCAGTTGACCACTTCACCAGAAAGGGCGCGCCCTATGAGACGCTGGACTGGCCCTCATCGTCCATTTCTGTCCCGGAAAGGGCAATAGCATTCGGATTGCCTATCTAGATTTCTGGGAGAGAGCCAGCGAAGAGACCCGGGATGCCTGCAAAGCTGTAGGAGAGCTAATTGGAGGATCCGAGGCTGATCTGCGAAGGGTGGAGGACCGCCTTCCGAGATTTCGTCCCATGACCACTCAGCAGTTGAACATCGCCGCCATGAAGGCTGGCGTGCGCTATTTGCGACGCGAGGATCCGCTCAGGCATGCCATGCCATGCTAAAGAGGTTGCTACACTAGCTGGCGACCGGCCATGTCGTGCACCTCTCGGACAAGTTCTGAGCTTTCTACCGCGACTGTGGCAAGCCCAGCGCAAAGCTTCTCCGAGTATTCGCTTTTTCTCCACGGATTACTTCCCGTTAGCCGGCAATCCTCCCGGAACTCCGAAAATTGAGGAATTCTCCGCTTGTAGCACTCAACGAGTGCATTGGCGATTGGCACTAGCTGAGCCTGAAGGTGAACCTCGGGCGCACGAGTACTCATGAAACCCGGAGACCAATTGACGAAGATCATCCCGTGTGGTCAAAAGCCTTCAATAGACACCTGGAATCAGCCGCTTTGTGTTACGGCTATAGTCGTCGTAATCGGCTCCAAAAGCCGAGCGGAGCGCAGTCTCTTCTACGTGAATGCGATACAACACAGCCAGCGTCGTTGGAACGAGGACAACAGCGAAACAGGCCCATGTACGGGAGTGAAGGGCAAAAGCCAAGAAAATCATTTCCAGACCGAGATAAGAAGGATGACGAACGAGGCTATAGAGTCCGTGTCGCTCGAGTCTCTGCCCGGCGCGCATGGCGACGTTCGCGCTGAAGGCGCTGCCCAGCGTACAGACTGATACGGCACGAACGCCCAAACCGAGAATCAACATCCCAAAGGCCACCGGCCGCAGCCAGCTAGAACTCCCCGGCATGTCAATCGGGAAGAACCTGTGCATCCACCCGACTATATTGAGCGATGCAAAAATAACAATCCAGAGAATGATCTGTGTTCCGCGATCTTGTATCTTGCCTTGATGCCGGCCCCTTGTTGTGATCAGGGCGATGAGGATTTCCCCCACGGCCCATACAGCTGCCAATGCGTTAAAAAAGAACTCGAGATTCATGATTGTCCTCCCGTGACCGTAAGAGAAGAATGCGCCGGACGGCGAGGCAAAAACAGTAGCCGCTGTCATCGATGAGAGATGACAAGTATCACCATGACACCTGTCATGCGTTCCGTATGACAACTCCGGGTACCCGGATGGCCTGGTCTGGTGGGATGATGAAGATATGAGCGATGGGCAGTCTCACGCACCGGAACGGATCACGGCGGCCTGGGGTACGCACATCCTCAACTCGATGCAAGAGTTTATTCGCGGCCGTTGGATCGTGCGCTGGGTGGCGTTGCTTTATTCCGTGTATTTCTTTGTCATGCCGGCTTACCGGCACTCCTTCGCGGTCTGGATGAAATTTGCGTTTCTTTACGCGGCATTCCTCATTCTCTATTTTCTCGTCGCCGAGCTTACCGGGCGCTTGCAGATCGTCGCGTTTGTGTTGTTCTTCCTCCATGCCATTGTCTATTACTCGCTCAGCGAAGAGGCCTATGGAGTGTTCGTATACCCCTTCGCGATGCTTTGCCTTTTCGTCACTCGTCTGCGTACCGTGTTTTTGGTATTGATTGCGATGATGGCCGGAGTCGTAGCGGAGACGCGATTTTTCGGTCGTCCTTATGCCACAGCCGAAAACGTCCTTTTCCTCTGCGTGATTTTTGGACTCAGTAACTTTGCCTACGCCCAGCAGGCGCGAGCCAATTCTCTTCTGAAGCGCGCAAATTCCGAGATCGAGCGCCTCTCTGCGGAAGCGGAGCGCGAGCGCATCGCACGCGATATGCATGACCTGCTTGGCCATACGCTGACCACGATTACTGTTAAGCTCGATCTCGCCCGGCGGCTTCTGTCTCACGAGCCCTTGTCCCACGACGCGGACCACGAATTGGTCCGTGCCCGCAACGAAATCGTGGAAGCGGAGCAGACTGCACGGAACGCCCTCGCCGAGGTGCGGGAAGCCGTGTCCGGCTATCGCGCCGAAGGACTTGCGGCAGAGATCATTCGCGCCCGCCGTAGCCTGCTTTCCTCCGACGTGAAACTGACAACAACTCTCGCTCCGGTGAATCTTTCATCGAGCCAGGCCCACGTGCTTTGCCTTGCCCTGCGTGAGGCTGTAACGAACATCGTCCGCCATGCTCACGCAACCGTCTGCCATGTGGCGCTCCTCGAAAAGGACAGCGCGATTCATTTCACGATTGAAGATAATGGGCTGGGCGGCCAGATTCGTGAAGGCAATGGTCTGCGTGGCATGCGAGAGCGGCTACGGTCGATGGCCGGAGCCTTGAAGCTGACAGGTTTGGCAAATGGTGGCACCAGCCTTGAGATCACCTTGCCGCTGAGGAACGAATCTACCGCACAATCGGCGTCACAGATTGTAGGAGAGGCGGATACCCTTTGACGCAAAAGATACGCGTGGTGCTGGCGGAGGACCAAAGCATGTTGCGGGGCGCACTCGCCACACTGCTCTCGATCGAACCCGACATTGAAGTACTCGGATCTTTCCCTGATGGAGAGCAGGCCTTTCAGGCCGTCGGAAAGCTACGGCCGGAGGTTCTTGTAACAGACATTGAGATGCCGAAAATGAGCGGACTCGAACTCACCGCCCGCATAAAAGAACTTTACCCGGAGACGCGCGTCCTGATCCTAACCACCTTCGCGCGCCCGGGATATTTGCGGCGAGCACTGGAAGCTGGAGCATCTGCCTATCTTCTGAAGGACCGCCCCTCTGAAGAACTCGCCGATGCGGTCCGGGGAGTTAGTCGCGGGTCTCGCATCGTGGATCCCCAATTGGCCTCGCAGATATGGAGCACGGAAAAAGACCCGCTTACCGATAGAGAACGCTTGATTCTGCGCCGCGCGGGCGACGGTGAGACTACCGCTGAACTGGCGCGTTCGCTGCGATTGACGGAAGGGACTGTACGTAACTATCTCTCCGAGGCCATCACCAAGTTGCACGCTTCCAACCGCTTTGAAGCGGCCAGGATTGCTCGCAATAAAGGGTGGCTTTGAAGTGCGATGGTGGATGGCTCTCAGTTGTCGAGCGCACACAGGTTGTCGATTGATGACTTCGCTTTTCGACGCTAGCTGCGCCGCGCAACGTGTCGGCCGACGAAGGCGAAGAGGAAGAGTAGCGTTGCTGTTAGCCAAGCGCCAAGGCTCAGCGGCTTTGGCAGATACATTCCAATCGCAACACCACTCGTGACCAGGATTGCGCTCAGGCCGGCAAATTGCCACATGCCGTACATGAAGACGAACGGCAAATAATGAGCTCCCAAAGTGATCATGAGAGCAGGGTAGAACCAGACTGGTCGAAGAGCTGCAATGCCGATTACCACGGGGAGCGTGAGCGGCAAGGTGAAGCCAACCTGGATACCAAGCGCATTCATCGGATGTCCCTTCGGAAGCGCATAGGCATGCCCCAGGCTTCGCAACAGAAGTTGGGTGAGGGGAAAGATGAAAAACCCGCCCAGCACAAGGATGACCTCTCCGAGATGGAGGGAGCGCCATGTACATGCTGCTGCCGATGTGCCCCACAGCACGGCCGCGACAAGTTGGCCGGCGAATCCGCCGAGAAAGGTATCGCGAACATCCTTCTGCGCCTGAGTGATTTCCATGACTCGGCAATTCTATAGGTCATCAGCAACAGCGGATTGGTGACGTGAACTCGGCGAGTGCTCTGTGACTTACTTGGCGATGGCGACAGCCGCTCGCCGACACGGCTCAGCCTGACCATTCGAGTGAATTGTCGCCCACCCGGAAATTAGCTTGTGGTTAACAGCTCCCAGGAACCGGCAGGTTTCTGAATGAACCTGACCCGAACTGCCAAACTATTAATTTCATAGTTGACAGGCGATGCTGCTCGCCGTATAAGTTCTTCGAACTATTAATTTCTTAATTGTTGAACCGGGAGGACGTGTTGGCAAGGAAAAAGTCACCCAACCTGACGGAAGGAGAGTTGCCGCTCATGGAAGTGCTTTGGAAGAAGGGACAGGCAACCGTGGGCGATGTAGTGGCGTCATTACCGGCCGATCCGCCGCTTGCGTACAGCACTGTGCTGACAACCCTGCGTATTCTTGAAGCCAAGGGCTACCTGCGGCACACGAAGAAGGGGCGGGCGTTCGTCTATGAACCCGTAATCGTTCAAGAAGAAGCCAGCCGCAAGGCAATCGGTTACCTGGTGAACCGCTTCTTTGGCGGCTCGCGCGAACTGCTGGTCGTGAATCTGCTGAAAGAGGAAACGATCGGCCGGGCCGAATTGCGACGAATCAAAAAGATGATCGCGGAGAGCGAGTAAGGAGAGCAGAAATGACGCACGTCAACTTTGCGATGACAACTCTTCTCAACGGAATCTGGCAGGGGACGTTCCTGGCGGCGGCGATGTGGCTCCTTCTGAAACTGCTTCCGCGAATGAACCCGACAACTCGCTTTACAGTTCTGTGGGTAACCTTAGTCGCTGTCGTTGCCTTGCTCCTCGGACCGCTCATGTCCAGAGTGTTCATTCCCGTCGCGCAAACGGATTCGCCTGCGATTGCGGCGATGAACAAGCCCACGACTACGACTCTCGCACCCGTTCAGATTCAGGAGCGCAAGTTTAGCTCACAGAATAAGGCGGCGAGCCCCGTGTCACATCTTGTCTCAGTTCCGAGATCAAAGATCGAGCCGGTATCTGAGCAGGCGTCTGAATCTTTACAAGCGCGGAACGCTGCCTCCCGCAATGCATCGCCAGGGATCGCGGCCTTTGAGCACCCTCTGATTCGCATTCGCTCTGTAAGGGTTCTAGGAGCGCTCGAGATCATGTGGGCGTTCCTGTCTCTCGTGATGCTGGTGCGCCTCGGATCTGGCTACCGGGAGTTGCGTGGTTTGAAAGCAGACGCCGCACCGCTTCCAGCAGAATGGCAACTGCGATTGAGAAATCTGAGCGGAATCAACGGTGTCCGCCGGCAAACGCAATTGCTCGTTTCGAGTCACATAGCAGCGCCAATGTCGCTCGGATTCTTCAAGCCGGCGATTCTTATCCCTCAAGCACTTCTTGACACTCTTTCGGATTCGGAACTCGAACACGTCGTGCTGCACGAACTAGCCCACCTGCGGCGCCGGGATGATTGGACCAACCTCGCACAGAAATTGATTGAAGCGATCGTACCGATCCAGCCGGCGGTTTACTGGATCGGGCACCGGATGGCCATCGAGCGTGAGATGGCATGCGATGATTGGGTCGTCGCAACCACGGGAACGGCGAAGCCGTATGCGCTCTCACTCACAAAAGTGGCAGAACTTTCACAATGGGCGCACACAGGCGTTCTGGCAGTAGGCGCGACAGGAAACCGTTCGGAACTTTTCAGCCGCGTCCATCACATGCTGGACAGAACTCGGAACGCGGCTCCGAAGCTTGCCCTCGGTCCGCTGGGAGCGGCGATTGCCGCAGTAGGGGCATTGATCTATGTGGGCGCGCGGACGCCGCAAATGATCGTCTTCGCGCAGAATACGGCATACGAAAATAGCCGGCAGGATCTGGTCCCACTCAGCCCGCCCCACTCAATGCAAGCGCCCCGGGCGCCAATTGCAGCACCAGTTCCTGGTGCACCGGCGTTACCGGCGCCGCTGACGCCGATCGCGGCGCTTACTCCGGCGGCGCCAGTGGAGTCGCCCACCTCACCGCTGGCCCCGCCCGCCCCGCTGGCGCCGAGCGCGCCACTCACTCCCGTGGCGCCGCCAGCACCCATCGCTCCAGTGGGCGCACCGCAGAGCGGCGAGACTCACATAAAGATGACGACCAGCAACGGATGGACGTCACTCAGCGTGAAGGTTGACGGCGCCATCGAGTTCACCGATGACGATCGTGACGTCAAGGCACTTTCTCCTGGTGGCCATTTTCGGGTGGAGGAAGGGAAATGGCTCTCCGGGCGCGTATATGACGTGAAGGCAGATTCAGCAGGAAACCTCACGAAAACCTACTCGGTGGGTGGGTCCGCGAAACCGCTGGACTCTGAGGGCCGGGAATGGCTGGGGCGCTTGCTGCCGCAGATCATTCGAGATAGTGCGATTGGAGCCGGGCCCCGTGTCACGCGAATACTCCGGCAGGGCGGCCCGCAGGCCGTAATTACGGAGATTGGATTGATTCACAGCGATGGATCGAAACGCATTTATCTGGAACAGCTTTTTTCGCAAGCGACGTTAAACGCGGAGCAGATGAGAGACTCCGCAAGCCTGATCCGAGGGATCTCGTCGGATGGCGACAAGGCGCAGGTGCTCGTTACCGTGGATCAAAAGTATTTCACTGGCGAACTGCGCCCGTATCTTTTCGAGGCGGCGAGGAGCATTAGTTCGGACGGCGACAAACGTAGAGTGCTTTCCGACATCGTGAAGAAAGACGGGGGAAGCGCCGAGACACTCGTTGAGGTGGCGAGAGCGGCAAAGCATATTTCGTCCGACGGCGACAAGGCCCAAGTGCTGATCGAGATGGCCGACTCCTATCGCGCAAGCGACGGTCTTGATATGGCTTATTTCGAAGCGGTGAAGTCGATTTCGTCGGATGGGGACCACGCGCGCGTTCTCTCGACAATACTGGCAGCGCATGGCGACGATCGCGCCACACTCATTTGGGCGCTGCGGTCGGCCGAAAAGATTTCCTCGGACGGTGACAAAGCCCGTGTGCTCAAAGAGGCGGTTTCCCGATATAGCGATGATGAGCCCATCCGCAAGGCGTTCTTCGACGCAACAAATTCAATTTCGAGCGATGGCGACCACCAGCAGGTGCTTCTGGCACTCGTTCGCCGGGAAGGAATTGGTGCAACTACGCTCGGCGGAATTGCGAAGTCAGCACAGCGGATTTCGTCCGACGGAGATAAGGCTCGCGTCCTTGTGGAGCTCGCGGGGGCGAATGTTGAGCCGGTCCGCGACGACTTCTTTGCCGCTGCAGACAGCATCCGTTCGGATGGCGATCATAGCCACGTTCTGATGGCTTTGCTCGACAAACCTGGGACCTCGACCGCGATGGCGATCGGAGCGATTCAGTCGGCAACCCGCATTTCTTCCGATGGGGATATGGGCCGGGTGTTACTGGATGCCGCTAACCGGTATTCCAAGGATCCGGTCGTAGACGCTGCACTGCGCAAGGCTGTCGAAAACCTGCACTCGGATGGCGTATATCGATCCGTCATGTCCGAGATTACGCGGCACGGTGGAAGCAGTTAGCTACGTCAATTCCTCTCGCCCAACACTCATCATTGGTTACGTGGAAACACGCTAAGAAGATGGTTCTGGCCCGGACCGAGCAGCTATGCGCTCAACCCTGTTGGGGCCATCGACGAACGGCTGGCTCTTTCCGATTAGATTAGCCTGCGTCTGGTCACTGATGACTAGTGACGAGACTGAACCGGTAGAGGCGGGGCACACGAATGGCGCACCGCAGGTCCCTCGGTTCGGGATGACAAAAAGGAGAGGGTAGTTGAACGGAGAGGACCGTTGCCAAGGGCCAGGGCAGTCGTCTGGGCGGTGGGATAAGTAGCCCCTTTCCGCGAAATTAAAATAAGTCACAACCTCCGGATTTGTGACTTATTTATCTTCCGGCGTAGTTAGCGGCCGGAAAGGTCCCAAGAGCATCTGCCAACAAGCATCGCCGAGGTTCCTTCGACTCCGCGCTATAAAAGGCCTCTGACGAAGAAGTGGTGGGTGTTTCCAGAGGATTCGGCGGATGATTTGGTGTAGGTTGTGGACCGGTAGGGGTGGGGCACACTCATGGCGCACCGCAGATCCCTCGGCTTCCCCGGATTTCCTGTTGAGAGTTGCGGCTTCGGTCGGCTGCGTGTGGTTCTCTTTGAAGAGAACCACATAAGAGGCACCGGTGAGAGCTGTGAAGTAGGAAATCCGGGTACGCTCGGGATGACAAAAAGGAGAGGGTAGTTGTAGGGAAAGGGCGGTTGCTGGAGGAAAGGGCGGTCGACGGGTCAGTTCGGATTTCTGTTGCCAGGCGAACAAGTTAGCCCATCAATGCTTGAGCAACGCGACGCCGCAGCAGACCAACACTGCCGCTAACCACCGCCGCCGATCCACATTCTCGTGCAACACCCACCTCGCCGCGACAGCATTGCTCACGAAGGTCAGTGAACCCGCCGCAGGAGCAATCAGGCTTACATCCGCGTGGCTCAGGGAAAAAAGCAAAGAGAAAAAGCTGAGAGCCATAAAGGCAACGCCGCCCAAAAAACGGCCTTCGCTCACCACCGCCCAGATTGCTGCTGGCAAGCCTCGTGCCTCTTTGATCCGGTCCAGGTCGCCCACCTTACGCATGGCGGACGCGAGCAATACATCGCCGGCAGTGGCGGTCAAGACGATCGCGCCCACCATCGCCGCAATCGCCGAACCCGAACTCAGATTCATCACGTGGAACCGACGGAATCGTGCGGAGTATAGGCCGGTCCCTGCGTCACGAAACCTACCCCAGCGGTTATCAGAGCAATCCCTGCCCAACGTGCCAGCGAGATCTGCTCGTGCAGCCAGAACCGCGAAAGGAATGCTACGGCCACATACGCGAGAGAAGTAGCAGGCAGCACAAAGGTCAGATCCGCCCAGGAGAGCGCGGTCAGATAGCAACCCGTCCAAACCAGCAGCACCAGAACGCCACTCAACACCCAGGGTGTTCGCAGTGCAGTCAGAAGCTCACCTGGATGGGCCAACGATACCGGCCCGAGGTGCTTCATCCCGATCGCGAGGAAGGTATCACCAAAGGCGGCGGCGAGCGCGACCACAGCCAGAACCAGGTACCTGCGCGGTGTTAGGGTTTGCAAGGTGCTACCCGATCATGCCCCTGCGTTGACGGCGGGGCCGGGTGTTTTGGCGGCTTTGATCTTGCCGTCTGCCACCACCTTGTTGCGGGCGGCACGAAGCTTCATGAACGACTTCGCTTCAACATACAAACGCTTGATGTCGCGATTGACGATCGCTTTGCTCACGATGCGCCATGCCGCCTTGGGACGGAAGTAGTACTCATCGTAGAAGCGGTGCACCATCTCGAGCACGTAGTCTTTCGGCAACCCTGGATACTCGATGTGCGCAAGCTGGTGTCCGCCTTCATCGACCATGGCGCCGTTGTTGATGATGAAGCCATTCTCGGCGGCGAAGTCATAAAACTCCGTGCCGGGATACGCATGCGCAATCGACACCTGGATGGTCTCGACGTCGAGGGCCTTGGCGAAGTTGATGGTGTTGCGAATCGACTCCTTGGTTTCGCCTGGCAGGCCAAGAATGAAATCGCCATGGATGGTAAGGCCGAGCTCGTGGCAATCGCGCGCGAAATCGCGAGCGCGCTCGACGGTGGCGCCCTTCTTGATGTTTTTGAGAATCTGCGGATCGCCCGATTCAAAACCCACAATCAACAGCCGGCAGCCTGCTTCCCGCATCGCCTTGAGCGTTTCGCGATCGGTGGTCACGCGCGAGGTGCAAGACCAGGTAAGCTTCAGCGGCTTCAGCTTGGCGCAGAGTTCCACCGTCCGCGCCTTCTGAATGTTGAAGGTATCGTCGTCAAAGAAAAACTCCTTGACGTCGGGGAAGAGCTCCTTGGCGTGCGCCATCTCCGCTGCGACATCATCGGTCGACCGCTTGCGCCATGCATGGCCACTCAACGTCTGCGGCCACAGGCAGAAGGTGCACTGTGCAGGACAGCCCCGTGTCGAATACAGAGAAACGTAGGGATAAAGCAGGAAGGGAACGTTGTAACGCGTCACATCGATGTCGCGTTTGTAGACATCCGTGACCCACGGCATTTCATCCAGATTCTCTACCTGCGGGCGGTCGGGATTGTGCACGACACTGCCATTCTTGAGGTAGCTGATGCCCAGGATCTGATCAAGCGGCTTGCCATTGGCAAACTCAACCACGGAGAAGTCAAACTCACGCCGGCAAACGAAATCGATCGCCGCACACTCGTTCAGCGCCTTATCCGGCGACGTGGTCACCGGCGGCCCAACGAAGGCAATTTTGATCGCAGGATTGGCGCGCTTGATAGCTTCGGCCAGCTTCTGGTCTCCCGTCCAGCCCGGGGTGCTGGTGAACAGGACCAGAAATTCATAGCCCTTGGAAATCTCGATGGTCTCGGTTGCGGACACGTGATGGGGCGGGGCATCCAGCATCCTGGAGCCCTCCAGCATGCCGGCAGGATAGGCCAGCCATACCGGGTACCAATACGACTCAATCTCACGCGTAGCAGGCCAGCGAGAACTGGCGCCACCATCAAAATTCTCAAACGAGGGGGGATTTAAGAGTAACGTTTTTAGCGGCATAGGCTCAACTTTCAGTTTAACAGGAATTAGATGGCCGGGGTGGCCAGAAGGTGCGCAAATTCAACACTGATAAAAGGTTAAGGTTCCTGCTGCGCTACATTTAGACACTTGGATGCTAGGGGCGGGGGCCGGGTGTCGATTTCGCCCAGTCTTCGATTTTCCCCATCGAGCGTAGGAGAGAGAGCCGGGCCTGGGTCAACTGGAAACGGGTTTCCAGCATATCGACAAAGTGACTGCGTTCGCGGATCCGGGCACCTTGCTCGTCCTTGGGCAAAGGCGCTGCCGCTCCTGGGTTGCCGCTTCCCAGGCGAATCTGCGTGGTGATGGCATCCAGTTGATCCTGGGCCAATTCATTCTGCAATTCCGCCACCTGCTCCTGCGCTACGAGTTCGGCTACGTTTTTCTGCAGCCGCAAGACCTGCTCCCCGGTCTGATCGCGTAATTGGTCGGCCTGGGCGCTTGCCTGCGCCGCCTCCGCACTTGAGCCTTTGGCCTTTGCCTTGCGGGTCGCGTCGAACAGGGGCACCGTGATCTGAACGCCTACGTTGAAGTTGTTGTGCTGAAAGCGCAGATAGTACTCGTTGTAGTTATTGAATTTTGCGTACCGGTTGTACTCCAGGCCAAAGGCGAAGGTGGGCCGGTTGTTTTGCCGATCGTCGCCGAACGCGTTGTACATCTTTGATTTGGCAGAAGCATAGGCGGCTTGTATGCCGGTGTTGCCGTCGATGTCAACTGAGTTTGCCACCTCGGGTGCGGCAGGAATGGTTTGCGGCGCGGAAACAATGTCTCCGGGGTTGAGGCCGGTCAAGTGAGCAAGCTTTACCCGCACCAGGTCGGCCTCGTCCACAAGATGAAGCCGCCTCAGCGCGATCTGGGCTCCGGTCAACCGTGCCTGCGTGAGTTCCACTTTGCTGTCCAGCCCGGCATCGACACGTTCCGTTTCGATCTCGACCAGTCTTTGCACGAAGCCGGTTTCCTGATCGAGCGCGCTGATCTGCTGGTTCACGGTGACCAGTTCGATGTAGTCGAGTGCCGTGTCCAGGATCACTTGCTGCCGCGTATCTTTCAGCTGAAGCTGCGTTGCCAGCAGCGCTGCGCGCGCCGAGCGGATGTAGTCCGGCTGCGAAAAAGAGAACGCCAGCGAATTGGCAGCGACGCTATAAATCGAAGGCTGGCCCACCGGGAAACCGTACGAATATCCAAGACTGGAACCTACCGAAAAGCTGGGCCGGTAGGCGTCGACGCTTTCCATCACTGCGGCTTCGGCATGCTGCACATTGGCCGCGCTTATGCGCACCGGGGTACTGTTGCGGAGAGCGAGGTCAACCGCGGTGTAGAAGGAGATCTGGGCGTGCGCGCCGGTTTCCCCAAGCAGGCTGACGAAACCCAGCAACACGAACTGGCAGGCGCGTCTCACCAATATCCTCAATTGACGATGCGAACGGGAACACCCTCAGAAATCGGCGCGCCGTTGGTTGTGCCCAGGGCAACAACCGTATGTTCCTGCAGGCCCTTGACGATCTGTACCACGGTGAGGTTGAGGGCGCCCACCTCCACCGGAACACGATGCAGCGCGCCACGCGAGACCACGTAGACATAATCGCGTCCACCTTCGACGTGCAGTGCCTCTCGGGGCACGACAAGCACATTGTGCACTTCATGGGTGGTCACGGTGACCACTACATTGGTGTTGGGCAAGAGCACTCCGTTGGAGTCTTCGACGCTCACCAGAACCTCGCCCACATTGCGCGTTCCGTAGGTGATGATGTTGGAAGGCAGGCGGGTGATGCGACCGTGAAATTTCATATCCGGCTTGGCATCCCACACGATGCTGACCGGATTGTTGAGTTGCAGGTCGCCGATTTCCGGTTCGTCGAAGTACGCGCGCACCTGAAGTTTGGAGAGGTCGGCCATCTCCAGGATCTCCGCCCCCGGCTCGATATAAGAGTAGCGGGTGACAGGGAGCGAATAAACCGTGCCCGGGAAGGGAGCGCGCACGTTCGATTGCGCAATCACCTGGGCAGCCGCGTCCACTGCGGCCTGCGCTTCGGTCACGCTCGAACGAGCCCGGCTCAAGTCAACCGGGGCGAAGGGTTTGGTCTTCTGTTCTTCCAGCGAGTGCAAGGACGCCTTCGCGAGGTCCAAGCGCGTTTGTGCCTGCGCCACTTCGCTGGGCGCCGCCGCCCCCTTGGCCGCCAGCTTTTGGACTACATCGAGGTCCCGGGCCGCCTGCTCGCAATCGATCTGCGCTTTGGCCAGGTTGCTGGTAAGGGCGAGCTGTTCCTGATGGTTACCGCCGCTCTCAACGCTCTGATAGCCGGCTTCCGCTGCTCGCAATGCCGCGGTGGCGGCGGCTAACTTCGCTCGCGCGTTGGCGTCATCCAGGACCACCAGCAACTGGCCGTTCTGCACCTGCTGACCCGCGTGGACATGAACATCCTTGACCACCGTTGCTTCGGGAGCGTGCGCCTCAAAAACATGCAGCGGCTCGACCTTGCCGCTGGTGCTGCTGACCTTGATGAGATCCTGCACTTGGCTTTCCGCGACCCGCACCGGCAACTTCTCGCGCGTCATCCAGCGGACACCAAAGAATATGAGAACCAGAGCGATCGCGCCGGCAATCCAGAGCGTACCGCTGCTGATTGTGTTTCGTCTTGCTTCTGCCATTCAATCGCGACCGGAGCCCAGTATATAAGACCCGTTCCCGCCTCCATTTGGAGCATGGTGCTATGACTCTAAGAGATGCCTCTGCTCTTCCGAATGGCGCAGGTGCTGGACTGGGCGATCGCCGTGTCCTGGACCTCGCGGGTGCTGGCGTGGCGGCGAATGTTGCCGCTGGTCGCCGATTTGGCACAATCCGATTGTCCGCAAGCTGGGCCCTTGCCCTCCTTGACGGTGATTGTTCCGGCGAGAAATGAAGCGGACAACATCGCCGCGACGTTGCGCTCCTTGCTGGCTGCGGAGGACGTTGCCCTGCAGATCGTCGCTGTCGATGATCGCTCCACGGACCAGACCGGCGCCGTCATGGAGGCTATGGCCCAGGCCGAGAGGGACGCCGGGCGCGATCAGGCTTCAGGTTGTGCACGTGACGGAACTTCCTCCAGGATGGCTGGGGAAGACCCACGCGATGGCTCTGGCGGCGCAACAGGCTACGGGTGAATGGCTGCTATTTACCGACGCAGATGTCGTTTTTCATCCCTACGCTCTGCGCCGCGCGCTTGCATTTGCAACCTGGAGCAGCGCGGATCACATGGTGCTGCTACCCACTCTCGTGATGCGTAGCTGGGGAGAGCGCATGATGATCTCTTTTCTTCAGGTGCTGTCGATTTGGGCGGTCCGCCCATGGCGGGTGCCGGATCCTGATGCCAGGCGGGACTCGGTCGGCGTGGGTGCTTTTAATATGATCCGGCGTGACGTGTATGACGGCATCGGTGGATGGGAGGCTCTGCGCATGGAGGTCCTGGAGGATTTGACCCTGGGCCGCCGAATCAAACAAAAGGGATACGCGCAGCGCGTGGCACTGGGTGTTGATATGGTCAATGTCCGTTGGGCGAGGGGAGCTTTTGGCGTGGTGGACAACCTGACCAAGAATCTCTTTGCCTTATTCCGCTTCCGGCCCGAAGTAGTGTTTGCCGTCGCTTGCGGCATCTCATTATTCACCCTGTTTCCGTTGCTGGCCTGCCTGGCTGGACCAGCCCTATGGTGGCCAACGGGCCTCATGCTGGTTGCACTCTTGCTGGCCTATCAGATGACGGGGAAGTATCAGCATTTTTCCGCCGCCCAGATGCTCTTGTTTCCCGCCGCCACCGTGTTGTTGTTGTACGCAATGCTCCGCTCCATGTTGTTCGCAATCGGGCGAGGCGGCATCGTGTGGCGGGGAACGTTCTATTCGCTGCACGATTTGAGGAGGAGGGCAGGGAAGTGAAACCAGATCAGGAGCAATCCGGTGCCGAAGGCTTCGTGCTCGCAGGGGGCCGCAGCACGCGCATGGGGCAAGACAAGGCAACACTCCTTTTGGCGGGCCGCTCGCTGCTGGAGATTGCTCTGGACAAGCTTCGTGTTCTGCCGCTCGCGGCCTCACCCCGCATCGTGGCTGTCCGTTCCGATCTGTCGTCCCACGCCGCGGTGATCGCGGATCTACAGCCGGGATGCGGACCCTTGAGCGGGATCGAAGCCGCCCTGGCGGCCAGCGCACGTCCGCTGAACGTCTTTCTGCCGGTAGACATTCCTCTGTTGCCGGCGCACTTCCTGCTTTGGATGTTGCAGCGAGCCGAGACCACCGGCGCCGTGATGACGGTTCCCCGTATAAACGGCTGGCCCCAGCCCCTATGTGCCGTGTATCACCGGGATCTGCTGGGCTCCATCACTGCATCGCTGCGCGCAGGCGACTACAAAGTGATGCCCGTGGTCACGGCAGCGGCGCGCGCCCACTCCTCCTCTCACCCAATCGACATCTTCGATGTGGAACTGGTCTCCTCGGCCAATTCGGAGCTACTCGCTCTTTCCCCGCTTCCCCCCCACCGCTGGTTCCATAACTGCAACACGCCTGAGGATATGGCGGGCGCCGAAAATGCTTTAGTCTTGACCCAGTGAGTATTCCTCCCAACCTTCCCGAACCGGCCGCGGGCATTCCCCTCGGCACCCCCATCGAAGTCATCGATGTAGCGGCTTTGGGCGAGGAGAAAGAAGAATCAACGCCACCAGGCCGCCCTTATATCTCCTTTGAACATGTGTCCAAATCCTTTGGCGACGTTCACGTGCTCGACAACGTCAGCTTTTCGGTCCTTGCGGGTGAAACCCTATGCATTCTTGGCCGTTCGGGAGTGGGCAAATCTGTTTCTCTGCAGCAAATCATGGGCTTCCTGAAACCTGACTCAGGAAAGATCATCGTGGCTGGACAGGACATCACCGACCTCGACGAAGATCATATGGAGTCAGTGCGCAAGAAGGTCACCATGGTCTTTCAGAGTGGAGCGCTCTTTGATTCGCTCTCGGTCGGGGAGAATGTGGCCTTTCCTTTACGGGAACGCGGCCAGCTGCTCGAAGACCAGATTCAGCAGGTAGTCAACGGATTGCTCGACATGGTCGGCGTGGCGGGGATGGCAGACCTGCTGCCCTCGGACCTTTCCACCGGTATGAAGCGCTCCGTGGCCATAGCGCGTGCTCTTGCCGCGCAACCCGAAGCCATCCTGTACGACGAGCCCACCACGATGGTCGATCCGCTGATGGGCCGGCTTCTGGGCAATCTTATTCAGAAACTAAAGCATCAACTTCGCCTTACCAGTATTGTCGTCACTCACGACATGCGCTTCGCTGAACGGCTGGCGGATCATGTCCTTTTCCTGCATGAGGCCAAGGCTTATTTCTTCGGCACCATGGACGAGCTTAAGCAAACAAAGGACCCTTTTCTGCGCGAATTCCTCGATCTGGATCGCTTGATCCTGCCACAGGCGTGATGCCTGAGTGGGCTGGCTCGAGGTGTGAAAGGATCGTGACTTCCTGGTTATCCCGTCCCCAAATAGTAACCACACTTTAGTCGTTACCAGTGCCCCGCGAGAGGTACCTAATGGTATGCTCTGTGGGTATGGAGATGACCCAAAAGGGGACACTCCTGGTGACTCTTGCATAGTTAAGAGATGTGTTTTCATTGTTGAACAATTGAAGTCTGACTGAAAGGTTCAGCCCTTTTTGTGGACCCAGCTTAACTCTCGAACAACAAAGGTTTAGCTGCTATGTATCCCAGACTTTCCAGCTTTGCTGTCGCAATCTTCCCGGGCCCTCGTTGCATCCCATTCTCTGCTGCGACCGCCTCGCTTGACGCAGTGCTTTCCAGTTCGCACAGACAAACCCAATCCAGCCACCCATACTGCAACACGTGGTGATGGTCCGAGTACCTGACTAGTAACAGCGTAACTTAGACAATTTATGTGATTTCGGCTCTTGCGAGGGGCAAAGTGTAAGTGGACCTTTGCGGCCTCCCAGAGCGTGGGCGGGGATAACGATGGCAACCTCCGGACTTCTGAAGCGCTTGGCGACCAATGGCCGCGACGATCTGCGGCCGCGGACCGTTGCGGTCCAACGGCCGAACACCCAGGGCAAAGGTACCCGCATTGGCGCACTGTGGATTTTGGGCGACGTGCTCATTGTCCTGGCCGCGCTCATGATTGCGGTTCGCGGCTGGCTTGGTCAAGGGCTATTTGGGGCAGCTTCACCCTACCGCACCAATTTGATGTTCCATAGCCACCCCACTCTACTCATGGGCTGCCTGCTGTGGTTCATTTGTTCGCTCATCCTGGTCAGCAAGCGGTACCACCTGTATGGCCCCATGCAGATGCGCAATACGCTGCATGAACAGCGGCTTACGATCCAGGCTTCCCTTACCGCGGGGCTCTTGCTGTCAGGATCGCTTTACCTGGTGCGTGGCGAGATCATCTCGCGCGGTGTCGTGATCATCACTGTCGTAGCGACCACGGTTCTGCTTTGCACCCGGCGGCTCATGTGGCGAATGATGATGTACCGCCGCTTCGAGAGCGGCCTTGAGGTTCGCAACATCATTATTGTGGGTACGGGCAGGGTCGGCCAGGCGATGCGCCACCACCTGGATAGCATTCGACATTTGGGATACAGCTTCAAGGGCTACGTGCGGATACCCGGAGTGGACGCCGAGAATCCGTCTTTAGCGGGCGACGTTCTTGGCTCCCTGGATCAATTGCTACCGTTGGCACGTCAATTTTTTGCCGACGAGATTTTTCTCTCCGCGCCGTGCGATGCTCGCGTGGTCACGCACATCGTTTCCCAGGCGCGGGAAGCGGGCGTTGATATTCGTGTCGTGCCCGAGCTTTACGATGGCCTCGCCTGGAATAGTCCCATCGAATATATCGGCCAGTTTCCGACCATTCCTTTACATCGGGGCGAAACCCCGGTCATCGGTCTGTTCCTCAAGCGCGTTCTGGATGTGCTGCTCTCCTCGGTGGCGCTCATGATCCTGTCGCCGATCCTCGCGCTGATTGCTCTCGCCGTAAAGCTTGACTCGCCGGGACCCATCTTTTACTGCTCCGATCGGATCGGGAAAAAGGGCCGTGTCTTCCGCTGCATGAAATTTCGCACCATGGTTGCGGACGCGGAGCGTCGCCGGGCTGAGGTGCTGCACATGAACGAGCGCGACGGAGTGCTGTTCAAGGTCAGCAATGATCCCCGTATCACGGGCCTTGGCCGTTTCCTGCGTAAGTACTCGCTGGACGAGCTGCCTCAGTTTGTGAATGTGCTCCGCGGCGACATGAGCATGGTCGGCCCCCGGCCCCCCATCGCCAGCGAAGTGAAGCGATACGATCTGAGCCATCTGCGGCGTCTCGACGTGCTGCCGGGGATGACCGGCTTGTGGCAGGTACAGGCGCGACAGGACCCGTCCTTTGACAGCTACATCTCTCTGGATACGGCGTACATCCAGAATTGGAGTATCTGGCTCGATCTGAAGATCCTCGTCCGCACCCTCTCCGTGGTCGCCGGCGGCACCGGGTCATAGGATCGGTTTTGGGGAGCGGTTCAGAGGTCCACGTTTCGACAGTCTGCCAGGGCAGGCCCGGGCAGTCTGAGGGCAGGCTCTGCGGGACTCGATCCGTGACCGTCCTCCCCGAACTACAGGAAGCTTGGCAGCACTGATCCCGACGGTCGACTCATGTCTTCCCACCGGCTGAGCCGCGGAGCGGCTGCGGGATATCTTTATAAAATTCGATAAAATCCGATGTTTTTTGGCCTTTTTGCTTTCCGGAAGCTTAGCGGCGCCGGGCGAAGGGGTTCTTTTTGATGGAGAAAGGAACCCTGGTGTCGGGAGCGAAGTGGTCGGCCATTGGCACACGGGGCGCCAATGAGGGTGCGGGCGTGGGTTCTGCAGTGGGTGGCGGGCCATCGGGGCCCCCGGGGGCGGTTGAAGGCTCGGCGGCGGTTTTCTCCTGAGAAGGGGTCCGGAGTGGATCTACGTTTTCCCTTGTTTTCCCCGGTTTGTTGGGCACGAAGCCAGGCGGATTTATAGATGTCCGCGGTCACGGGGGGAGAGGCGGGTTGGTTCCGGGCGGAAGCGGCCCGGCGATCCGGGATCAGGCCTTCGATGGCGACAATCATGGAGAGGGCTTTGACCTGTCCGGCAAGGCTGCCGCGGGTGATTTCGGGGCTCAGGTTGGCGATTTCCCAGAGGCGGGTCAGGATCTGGTCGCGGGTTACGTTGACCCACGGCAAGCCGGGGCAGGCGTGGCGGTGCTCCGCAGTGCTTTGCTCGCCGAGCTCTTGGTGTGCGGCTGGCTGATGCTCCTGGATGTAGGCGTGGTCGGTTACTTCATTTTTGGGCATGGTGGCTCCGTTGGTGGAAATGTTGAGGGTGGCGAGCAGGGGATTTCCCCCTGCGCGGCAGGAAGGCAATAAAAAATCCCGCGGTGGCGGGATGTTGGGTCTGATTCATTGAGAGATGATTCGGGTAAGGCACCGGACAGGAAGAACACTGTCCTTCGCTCGCGCTTAGGGCCGAGACTTCCGGCAACTGCACGGCTCGGAGCGGTAGGCGAGGAGCCGCTTCGTGCCGGGATCGGTTATGAGATTAGCGTACAGGAGTCCTTGGTTCCCGGCAATGGAGTCAGTTCCTGAAAAGCGCGACGGGCTTCGCCCAGATGGTGACGTAGGGAACAGTCCCTTCAATGTCCGCGCGTGAACCCGTACCAAGGACATCACCGGTGGTCTGCCTCGTGTAGTCGAGCTGTTCGAAGCCCGGAAGCCGCGGGAAACCGCAATCATCAGCGAGATCGATGGTGTGGTGAAGTTCGGTGAAGTGGCCAAGGGTCAGCGCAAGATCTACGTGACAGCGGACAACGGCGAGGAGAAGGAATACTCGGTACAGCGTGGCGTCCACGTCAACGTGCAGGAAGGCGAGCGTCTGAAGGCCGGCGAGGCGTTGATGGATGGCCCGCTGAACCCGCACGACATTCTGGCGGTACTCGGCGAGAATGAACTTCAGGGATATCTGGTCAACGAAATCCAGGAAGTCTACCGCTTGCAGGGCGTGGCGATCTCAGACAAGCACATGGAGACCATCGTCCGTCAGATGTTGCGTTGGGTAAAGATCGAGGAAGTCGGCGACACGTCGTTCCTGCTCGAGCAGCAGATCGACAAGTTCCGCTTCCGCGAAGAGAACGAGCGAGTGATAGCCAAGGGAGGCCGTCCATCCATCGGCCGTCCGCTCCTGCTGGGCATCACCAAGGCCTCGCTCTCGACCGACTCCTTCATCTCCGCAGCGTCCTTCCAAGAGACCACGCGTGTTCTCACCGAAGCCAGCATCAACGGCTCGGTCGACAGCCTGCGCGGCCTCAAGGAAAACGTCATCGTCGGTCGTCTCATCCCAGCAGGAACGGGCATGGAGTACTACCGCAACATCCAGCTCTCGCAAGAACTCGAAGAAGCCGCTGCGCGCGTGCAGCAAGAAGTCACGGCCGCCTTCGAACAAGCCGAGCGCGAACTGGAACTCATGCGGCAGGAAGGCGAAGCCGAAGAAATGGCAGCCGAGTAACTCGGCATTCGAACCACAAAGGCCGCGAGCAATCGCGGCCTTTGTCTTGACTACTGCGGTTCGACTACGCGTACAGTGTCGCAGTCTGAGGGCCAGACTTATTCTGTTCACGTGGACAAACGGTCGTCTCCCCTGGCACTTAACATTTTGGCGTCAACCGAAGTGAACAGGGTGCGAGGTCTACCCCGAGTACTGAAAGCTGTCTAGGTAACCGATCAGCGCGTTTTCCAGGACTGTCCAAAATTATGCGTCAAACGGAAAATTATCCGTCCTGACGAGTAAATCTCGCTGTTACAGACGTCGGGCGGATTTGTCAACCTTCGTGTTTCAATAGAATGCGCCTGAGAAATGCCTCGGCTTTTTGAGCATCCACCAAGTCGCCGTAAGGTGCTGTGATTATGCGATTAGCCTGGCCGGATTCCTTTACCTTGCGTTCAAAGCCACCATCCGAGGTAATCATCATCAGAGAGGTATCGCCGAGGTACACCAATTGTTCAGCGTCCACAATGTCATTCTGATTCTTTCTGCTCAACGGATTGTACTGTTTCGCGTTCAGTGCCGTCTTCAACTTGTTCCGATCGAATTCAAGGTATGCGCTGAAACGCTCAATGATCTCAGGCATCAACTTTGGATCCGGTTCAGCATGGACGCGTTTAGCGATTCCACGAAACCAAACGTTAGCTATGTCGAATGTCTTCGCCTTTTCGATCCTTGCTGCATCGATTATGTCTTTAAAGCTCCGCGCTGAACTGGACTTGAAATCGTCCATCATCTGCTTATGCTTTTTGGCTTCCAGTCTTAAGTCGGCGACAGACTCTGCTGCTAGACAAGCATTAAATGAACCCTCCATTCTTCTTGTGAATTCGTCATCTTGAATTGGTCTTTGATGCCAAAGCTGGGATAACATCTCATCCGGCCATGGAAGCAGGCCGGAGTGCCGTGGGTTAGTCCAGTTGCGGATAGCATGGATCTGTCTTAAAACCGTTTCACCTTCGCGATCCTCAGCAAGTTGGGCAAACACCTCAAAGGCGCTCAGCGGAGAGATAAGCATTTTATCTCTCAAATCCTGAGCAAGCTCTGCGTTTTGGAACGCTATTCCGAAATAACGGAATGCGTTTGTGTCTAGGTACAAATACATTCGCTGTCCTCCCACCGACTCAATAAAAAGCTTCACGAAAGTGTTATTAAAAAAGAGTTCGGGGTTTACCTTGCAGCCGGATTGCGCTTTTTGGCTTCTTCCAGGATCACCCTCAATTCTTTTCCCATCTGCTCGATCTTATTGATTTCCTCCCCGGTGAAATTGTTCAATGTAGTCTTTTCTGCTTCCATGAAAACCGTTCTCGTTTTATCGTTGATCGCAGGCATGAGTTATCCCTTCATTCCGTTCTCAGCTAAGTGAGTAAGAAAAGCCACCGTCGCATCAATCAGATATCTAGCGTCGGGGCTAGTGTAGTTGCGCTCTATTTCGTGCAAGACAGGGTTACGATGTGCTCTACCGATAGACCGAATATCGGTAACCACCCCCGAGTAAAAGGGCTCTTGCGACCTCCAATCGACCGCCTTATCCTGGTACTTTTTGGTCATCTCTGATTCAATCTTCTTTGCAATCCCATCCCAATTCCGTGCGTCGTATGTCTCACCCAATGAATGGCAGACTAGCCTAATACCTGAATCGATAACGCGCATGAGGTGAAATACGGATGCAGTGCATTCATCGAATGCGTAACAATGCCCGGCGCGCTGCAACTCGTCAAAGGCCCTTGGGAACGCAGCTGCAATTGGTGTATCTGCCAACCATGAGGCTTCGCAATATCGTTGCTTTTCAGGGGATACGGCATAGAGCAACCTGTGAGAAAGCTCCGAGTGAATAACACTTGATACGTGGTCGAAGCGTATTCGCATGTTGGCTGAAATTCGCTCAAATTCTGCCTTCTGGCGATCCTGCGGTAAGCGTTGAATATCCGTTACGGAACTCGCCATTGCTGAATCCAGCTTCGCTAACTCTTGTGCAGCGACAGGTAATCCAAGTTCCCTAACATTTTGCTGTAATTTTCTTAATGCCTCGACTGTTTCAAGGATCTTGCTTGGGGGCAAATACTTCGTTATCGCACCGGATTCACCCCATTCGGTGATTATTTGGGACGCTTTCCAGAAGTTTTCTGCTAAGAATCGCAACACGTCGTTAAGGGACACCACCCCGGAGGTCATTCCTCCCTTCCATCATATGGCGAGGTCATACTCTCCCCGCAGAAAGCTCGCGAAAGCGGACGCGACGATCGCCGGATGCACCATGCCCGGCGCCAGGCGAGGTGCAGAGGACTGCGCCGTATACATGTCGTGCCGAAGCCCAAGAGCAAGGGCCAGCTCCACCCGCCGGGACTCTGGCGGACCCTGGCTGGGGACCTGGCTGGGACGACCCTGGCTGGACGAAACGTACCCCCGAAAAAAAGGCTTTGGATATCTGCCCATCGACCCTGAGTGGTGACAGACCCTGAGTGGTGACGACCCTGAGTGGTGACGACGGACGACCCTGGACATAGCGTTAGACTGGATTCAGGGGAATGCAACGATGACAATGCGCGATATAGACGAACAGGTTAAGCGCTTGCAGGACATGCAACAGAAACTCATGTTGAGTAGTGATCCTGCATCCGTTCTTGCAGTCGAGCAGGCTTTGGCGCTTGCGTACATCGCTAGGGAACTTTCAAAGAGACACTGACAACGGGGGAGAAAGTTAGGTTATGGAGTGAGCGGAGCATGCTTTTGGTGCCTTAACAAGTTCGACCGTCTTACGGACGACCACATCTTGCCGCAAGCGCTTGGTGGGACCACAGATTTCACAGTTCGATCATGTGGATCATGCCAGACGATGCTTTCAAGGGCCGAGCACGAGGTTGCACGCAAGTCGATCCTCGCCATCCATGCGCTGGTTTCTCCCGTCAAACCGCGTCATCCGAATCGGCCAACGAGCGGCCATCTTCGACCTAGCTATTTGCTCGTGAAACATCCTCTTGGGGGATATGCCGAATCCTTGCTTTCTGCCGGTGAAAGGATGAGCTCGCTGGCCTATTTCGAAGTCAAGGTCGTGCCGGAAGAGCCGATTGAGGCCCGGGTGAGAGGCGCCACAGCCGCAGAAGCCCAATTGCTTCTTGAGCTTTATCGCAAGGCGTTTCAGAAAAGCGTGGGTCCGAATGAGCTGGTATGCGAGTTCACCACTAATCTGGAACTCGATCCAGAGACGGCAGAGGATCCAGAGTTTTGGCCGCGGGTGGTCCTCCTACCCGGCAACCGTTTGATGATTCGAGCCAGAGACCCCGAAGAGCTAATTCGCTTTGGAAAGGCTTTCACAACTATCGCGCTAAGCAATTACCAAGTCGATGCGTCGAGATGGACCGACCAGGTTCAAATCACGGGGGGAACGCCTCATAAAATCGCGCTTCGCTATGATCCGCAATGCGTACGCCGTGTAGCCGCCAAAATCGGATATGCGCTTTTCCGTGAAGTAACGAATCGCAGAATGGAAACCAGAGACGACGAGCGCATGCGCCGCTATATCCTCGGGACGGAGAAATCTCCGGATGAGCCGGTCTCGATTATGCCTTTTCCCGACACTTCTACTACTTCCGAAGACCCGCACTACATTGTGCTTTCGCCGCAGCACGATAGAAGCGTGGCCTTGGTAAACCTATATGGATTTAACTTCCGTGTCGAGCTAGGCTCAGGGGCCGTTCTGACCCAACCCGTCATTGTGATTTGCAAGATCGATGGGTCCGGAATGCGGATTGGCTCAGAATCGGACATTCCGGGTTTCAAAGCGCGGATGGAAACAGCGACATTTTCGCAGCCATGGCTACGGCCGACACAGGCCGATGAAAAGATGTCGCCTATTTAAAAATTCTGGGCCGGGTTTCGTGGATAGACGAGGTCTAATCCGGTGACAGCTTTTACCTATTGCACCAATCTGCCCCGCAACTACCCCGGGGAATCTTCACCGGAAATTCGGGACCGACGGGGATTTTGGGACTGAAACCCGGTTAAGCGGAAACCTGGGGACCGGAAGCTGTGAAAAAATGCTTCGTCATTTGTGCAGTTCGACAGTGGAGCGATTGACCAAGTTTCATCCTTACCAAAAGAGCGAGAAGGGACAAATGCTATTAACAGAGAGGGACAAGATCGTCTCTGCGATCTCAGGTTGGTAAAGACGTAAAGACTTCGCTAGGCTGTTGCAAAGGTATTGGTCTTGCGACGTATGCTGAACGTCGCGCTACCGCAATGCGGAACCCTATTTTGAAAACACGGGTCTCCATCCGAACCTCCGTTCGCTGCAGTTGTCCCTGGTTCTCAGTGTCTCAAATTTGGGGTCCACACCATACAACCTGTCCCGGTCGGTTGATGTGTGTTTTCGCGTCTCCTACGTCAGCGTGTAGTTGGGGCGGGCGACGCGCTGATCAGGTATCGCTTTCGTGTTATTCGCATTCCGGTGCAGTTGATGTGACATAACCTCATGGCGGACCAGTTGAATTTCTGGCATTGGTGGATCAGTCTGAAGATCAATGTCAATTTCTGGGACTGGGTGCGCGACACCTATGACGACGTGGATTTGCTGCACCTTGCCAACGACGTGACTTGTCAAAGCCTTGAGGGATGGATAGACCCGTCCGGTGACCAGACCATCAACGATTTTGTTGATATGAAGCGGCGCCGCTTTGAACGCCGGGCCGTGAAGCGATTGATGAACCGGTACGGCGACGAGATCATCATGTGCTGCCTGGGCGCTGGCGACCCAGACAAGCGAGGGGTAGGGTGCCTTGCGGACCTCGAACTTGCGTCCGACGTATTTGACCAATCGCAGCTTGAAGAATTTCTCCTGCGGAACGCACTCGCGCGCGCAGCCGACCAACTGCTCAGCGAGGTTCCACCAAGAGTAAAACGTCCCGGTCGCCTGCAGCCATCAGGATTCAGCCGGAAGCGCCCGAAACAGACCGTGTCGAAATCCTAAATACGGCCTTTGCGTGACAGGGGAAACCTGGGGCTAATGCGGTTGGGGCTAATGCGGTGACAGCAAACCAGTGTGTCGGAGAGAAACTGCTCCACTATGGAGGCAGCTGTTGGGTGAGTTTAGCGCTCGGGTTTAGTCAATCAGTTGTTGTAAGCGAACGCGCGCAGCAAGCGAAGCGGCGGAATCAAGCTTGCTAGATGCTTCCGGCGTAAAGCGAGAACCCTGCGATGGCGAAATAGCTTTAAAAGATTATGCGTGGCGCATATCAGCTTCCACTCCGAGGTTGTTTTCAGCAAGCCTCGTAAGCGGAATCTGCGAATGCCGCGCGCTTCTTTGATCTGGCCGAATACGGGTTCAACGGTGGATTGCCGAAGTGCATAGCGAGCTTTCCCCTGGTCGGTGGCCAGAACCTGCCTCATGCGGAAGGCCGCTTCATGACGAGGTGCGGTGGGTGGCAGAGAGCCGCCAGGTAGTTGCGGTCTGGAGTCAGGAGGCACCAGCATTTCAATGCCGTTCAATGATGGATCCAGCAGGCTGTGTGTGTCCCAATAACCCGCATCTGCAGTGATCGTTGTTGGTACCCCCTGGACTGTGCTGAGTAGACTCTTCACCATGGGTAACAGTTGCTGGCAATCGAATGCCTGCTGGGTTAGCTCTGCGGCCACGATGATTTGAGCGTGCGAGTCCACGGCGATCTGCGCGTTGTAGGCCTGCATCAGGCTCCCTTGCCCACCACCTTTCATCAGTCGCGAGTCCGGGTCGACGAAGTTATATCGACGGCTGGGTGCAGCGGCGTTCTTCCTCGCTCGCAGACGCCGCTTCTTATCCGTCTCCCGCTGTTTGCGATTGTCTGGCTGCTGATTGCTCTGCTCTGCTTTTTTCGGACGACCGGGTTTGCGTGGGGGAAGATTAGTTGAGATCGCCTTCAATTGGGCCTGGGCTTCCCGTTCTAGCTCTGCCTTCGCTTCTTGCAGCCGCTGCAGCCGCTTTTGGGCATTGGCTAACTCGTCAGGCAATCGGTCGCCCGGTTGCGCTGAGCCCTGGCGTTGATCTTCTTCACGGTCCACTTGCTTTGCCTGGCTCAGCAGCCGCGCAACTTCCGCACGCCAGTGTTGTTCCCGTTCGCTGAGCTTCTGATAATTCATAGAACGCCATGCGTTGGCATTAGCCTTTATCTTGGTGCCATCGATGGAGACGTTGCCCAACTTCACTAAGCCGGCCTTTTGGCATAGCCGCAGGGCTTGCACGAATAAGTCCGCTAGCGTTTGAAGATGTTCTTGACGAAAAGCAGCCAGGGTATCGTGGTCGGGATGCTGATCGGCAGACAAATAGCGAAAGGCTACATTATCGTAGGTCGCCTGCTCGATCTTGCGGGAACTCGTGATCCCGATGCAGTAACTGTAGAGCAACAACCGCGTCATCAGCGCAGGATGGTACGCTGCCAAACCTCGCCCATCACGCCGTTCATAGCTGGCGTAAATAGAGGACAGGTCTAACTCGTTTATCACTTCGGCTATGAATCGTGCCAGGTGATTCTCAGGCAGCCAGTCCTGGAGTGATGGAGGAAGCAAAAACGGTTGATCGTGGCTACAAACTCGAAAGCGCTTGTTCACCAGCTCATCCTACGAGATTCTGACTTCCAGCGCGCCCCAAATTTGGTGCAATTATCAGATCTATCTCCGACACACTGAAACCTATTGCAGCAAAAAATGAACTGCAGTCTCTTCAAGGTTTAGTCGCCAAAGGTTTAGTCGCCAGACGGGACAGGTACTTTTGGTTTTGTGGTCAGACGGGACTGACACTTTCGATTCCACTCAGATCACGAAAACAACAGTTTCGTCGACAGGCGGGAGTTCCAGGACATCCATGATAGGTAACTGTCAAGCAGCCGAGTAAACTCGGCATTATCAGTCAGACCACAAAGGCCGCGAGTAATCGCGGCCTTTGTGCTACTCCTGCGGTTCGATCATGCGTACTGTACGCTGACTATGTCGGGGGGATAAAGGGGGACAGCCTGAACCTCGGGATCAAATTTTCCCAGTTCGGGCAGTTCCTCTTTCCCCCCCTCTTTCTCCAAGCACGCAGACCCCTCCTATGAAAGATGAAGAAACTTTAATGCTCTGTCAGCAGATCGGGCGTGCGGTCCTAGTACAGAAGAGCTATGACGGCCCGCCTACACCGCCACAAAGTACCGGTCCCATCTGGCGACAAATTTCTGGGGCTACACTGCCGAACGCACGACGCAAGGTTGGTGAGCAAGCTGCGGGTAGGGAACACCCGCATCCGCTGAAGGCAGGCAGGAATAGGACTGCTTCCTCAGTCGGCTAATTATGCATT
Source organism: uncultured Acidobacteriaceae bacterium (assembly GCA_963745725.1). Lineage (GTDB taxonomy): Bacteria > Acidobacteriota > Terriglobia > Terriglobales > Acidobacteriaceae > PALSA-350. The sequence continues at coordinate 721,346 of CAVUYJ010000006.1, read as the reverse complement.
TGATGCTCTAGTTTACTTAGCCCGGACGGAAGCGGGTGAGGTAGCATAGGGCAGTCTTGCAAAACTACGCAAGGTGCCTCCTCGGATGGGCTTTTACTTCCGGCGCAGTTCGAGCTTCGGGCCGTTTCGTCTCAACTTCTCCAAGTCCGGCATAGGCGCGTCCGTTGGCGTTAAAGGCGCAAGGGTGACCTTGTCGCCGAAGGGCAGGACCTACATCACGGTCGGTGCCGGCGGCTTCTACTACCGGCAGAACCTCACTTCCAGAACGAGACGCTCGTCGCCTAGAACACATGTCCAGCCGGGTCCAGGGGTCGCGTTCCCGGACGAGATTAAGACAGCCGATGTCGAAGAACTCCGCGAGAGTTCAAAGAGCGAGTTGGTCGAAGATCTAAACAAACGGGCCAAGATGTTCAACCCCGCGGGGATCCTCTCTGCTTTCGTTGGGATCAGCGTGATTATTGGTCTAGTCAAACTGGCTGGCTCGCCATCATCCATGCCACCCTCGTTACCCGAAGCCTCTTCTCTTTCGGATGCTTCCCGACAGGCGAACCGCACCGACGAATACGCCTTGCTGCTAGCGCGGTATGGGCAGCCATCCATGGTAGTGACTACGCATGCCGGTACTGTTCCGCTCCGATTGGCTACGTGGGGAGACGCTCATCTGACGGTTTCGTTTGTTCCGGCTGGGTGCGTGGATGCCTATACGTACTTCCAGAAGCATAAGAGCGATCCTGTGCCCCGCCGAGGAACGGGCCGGCGACGTGGGGAGATTTACACGAGTGATCCTGCGGCTCCACCGTGCGTTCCCTCAGCAGACAAGGCCTCAACCATCGTGGCTTATGAGGACTCGGCGTCCCATTCAGCGGTGGATTCCCAGTCAGCAGATCGGCACTTCGCGGGTCTGGGAACCAGATCGGCGGTCCCTCCGACGCTGAAGGCAGACGAGCCTACACCAGTCAAGTCCCATGAACTGAAGACGCCAACCAAGCCGAGTGTCGAGTACGACGAACCGACCTTACAAACGGAGCAGCAGCGACTGCGGGAGATCGAGGTTTCGGGCACCAGGGACTCCAAGGTCGGTTCTGGGCTCGTTGTCGGAGCGCTACTACTGCTGATCCCGGCAGTGGTTGTGCACCGAAAGAACAGAGAGAAACGCACCACTCGGCTCGTCTATGACCTGTCCGACGTCGCAAAGGCTCAGCAGCGGGAATTGGAGTGCGCGCTGGGATATCTAGCGAAATCTGGCGCGATTTGGAGGCTGGACAGTCAGTCCACTGTTCTCGATTGGAAGCGGAACGCGGGCGCCGCATACAACGTCAAACGAGAACGAGTCAGTGTCCGAAGTACCACACCCCCACGGGTAGAGAGTAACATCGTGCCCCTATGTCTCGATCTTGGAAGGCTCAGACTATTCTTCCTGCCGGATCAAGTCCTGTACTGGCAGCGTGGTCTGTTTGCCTCCATCGAATACGATAACCTCAAGCTGGATGCTGCTTCGACGCGATTCATAGAAGAATCTATTCAGACGTCGGATTCAAGGCAGGTGGGCACCACCTGGAGATATGTTCGGAAGGATGGCGGCCCCGACCGCCGGTTCAACAGCAACAGCCAACTTCCCGTGATGCTGTACGGCGTCGTCTCTGCCTCCTCGTCCGGTGGCCTCAATCTGGTCCTGCACACCAGCAATATAGACGCGGCGATTTCTTTCGCTGCGACGTTCAAGACTTTCCAGAGTGCTCGGGCACGTGGTGTGTCTGCGGAACGACCGACGAGCAGGAAGGAAGCCCCATCGAACAACCAGCGTCCGGCGGGCCCTTCTTGCCCGGCAGAAATCCTGCAAGCGATGACCGTACTAGGAGTCGAACCGGGTGCCACCCTGGAGCAAATTGCCGTGGCGTATCGACACATGGCCAAGATGTACCATCCCGACAAGACGGCTGGATTGGGGCCTGAACTCCAGAAGCTCGCGGATGAAAAAATGAAGGAAATCAATTCTGCTCATCAGACGGTAAAGCAATACTTGGAACGCGTCTAATTGTTACGGACGGACATACGGGCGGGTCAACCTAATTCAGGATTGAAGAGAAGCCGGGGGAGATAAGGGGGAGATAAGGGGACATGATACCTATCCCCGCTCATTTACCAACAGAGAATTCCGCCTAGAATGAACGATCTTTTCGACGAAATTCGCTTAAGGCCATCGAAACACTACCCTGACAGGCAACACGCAACTCCGTAGACTTTCCGACTTAAACATTCAAGGTTACGAATGTTCGCGAAGAGAGCAGGAGTATCTCTTGTAAACCTAAGCCGATTGGGTTAATATTTTGCATGGGCTCGATCAGGTTTGAGGGTGCTCGATTCGCGGCATACTCAAACGATCATGACCCGATGCACGTACATGGGTTCTATGCGGAGGTCGAGGTGATCGTTGAACTCCGGCGGGATGGAACGGTCTTACTGGCCGACCGGAAGGATGCGGTGAGACCTCACAATGGGAGCAGGGCCGATGTGCGTCACGTGCTCGACGTTGCCCGCAATCACTTCGACGAGCTGATAGCTCTCCTGGAGAAATAATCATGACTCAAGCGCGGATGATCACCACGGACGCCGAGATAGATGCGGCCATGGAACGGGCAAAACGGCTCGACGGAGAACCGCTGGCCAAGACGGCTGTGTATATTCCGAACCTCAAAGTACTCATGGTGGGACTGACCAACGGTCGAAGACTGGTGCTTCCTATCGAGGATTTGCAGGGCGTGGAGAACGCTACAGCGAAGCAGCTTCAGAACATCGAGATACTCGGTCGGGGCACCGGCATCAATTTCCCCGATATCGACGCAGGCTTCTATGTGCCTTCGCTTATCGACGGCGTATATGGCAATCGTCGCTGGATGTCAGAGCTGGGCAAGCGAGGTGGCAGCGCCAAGACAGAGGCCAAGCAAATCGCTTCAAGGACGAATGGTGCCAAGGGTGGTAGGCCAAAGAAAATGGTGGACACCAGAAAAGTAGCGAACGTCGCGGCCGCCAAGCGCGGTGGTGGTGCAACTGGCCGCAGAGGGTAGGCTGCCTTCTAGGGTAACCCGGGGGTAACCCGGGGACGGTCACCTCGTTATCCAACCCGGTGACCAAACGAGGATGCAACTTTTACAGGGGGAGAGACGAAGCGGCACCATACCTATTGCAGCAATTCCGAGAGATACCCATCGTGTATCCCTCATCACCCCGAGTCCGTTAAGCGCCCGACACCCTTCGGCGTGGATTCACTGGTTGTGCTACCAGGCGCACGCCAAGCGCCGCGCAAACCCGGCTCACCGTGTCAAATCGCGGGGCGCTATCCGGGCGCAAGGCCTTATACAGTGCTTCCCGAGTAATGCCGGCTGCCTCGGCGATCTCGGTCATGCCGCGCGCGCGAGCAATGTCGCCCAGTGCCGCTGCCAACAGACCCGCATCGTTGGCTTCCAGGATATCCGTCAAGTAGGCAGCTATCGAGCTCTCGCTCTGAAGATACCGTGCTGCGTCGAACTCGGGAAGATCCGCAACCTTAATTCGTTTACTCATGACCACTTTCTTCTCCGTCAAGCAAACCGGCCAATATCTTGGCACGCTTGATGTCGGCTTTCTGCGTCCGCTTCGACCCGCCGGCAAGCAGCACGATGATCTCCCTGCCGCGCTGTGTGAAATAGATGCGCCACCCCGCGCCCAGGTGTATCCGCAGTTCCAAAACGCCATCGCCTACGGGCGAAACATCTCCCATCAAGCCCCGTTCCAACCGCTTGATCCTCGCCAGCACCACGCCGCGGACCATCTCGCCTTGAGACCGTCGATCCAGGCCGTGAACCCAGGAAGAGGTCTGATCGAGAACATAATTCAATTGTAATCGATCGATTACATGTAGGCAACAATGGTTTGGATGATTCGGGACAGAGAGCACCGGGATAAACCGGCACACCGGATGGTCGTTGGGTATTCTGGAGAAATGGCCATCGATCCGGCAACGGAAGAGTTGTTCCGAAAATCTTTTTCACCAGGTTCAACACTTTCCCCCGCGAATCGGTATCTAAGGAGTGCGTTCGCTTGCGCTTGAAGAAAATCCTCAAGGGCAGAGCGCTGTCGTGCAGCCGGACCCGATCGGCCGGTGCGCTCGAGGATCGACCGCTCCTGGAGCGCACCACTGTGCGAGGTCGCGATGCATGGATGCGTAGCACCCTTGGCGGCTCCGTTCCGCCTCGGAACCGCTCGATACGTTTTCGGCCGCGGTACCTTCACCACACTCTGGTCCGTCACCGATTACCAAGACCCCGAGTTGGCGGAGGAAGAGACTGCCGGACCCGAAGAATTTCCTTAGGAGGAAACCTGGTGCGCATAGTGCGCACATTTGAGCCATTTCCCGAACCCATTCGCCCTGGAGCGTGGGATCGGCATTTGGCCGGAAGGCTCCGATTCAGGGTAGCGCGAACGCAACACGCACCGCCGGATGGCTCTCGGCTTGATCGAGCCTCCGCCGGCTGCGTCGGTACCCTGGGACACACCTCACGGCCGGAGTAACCCGAACCCTCGGGTCATCAGCCCCAACGCGACGTGCAAAGAACCCTTGCCTTTCAGCCCCGCGTCGAAAGCAATATAGTAATCCGGTGCCCAAAACCATTTTTCGCTCACTGGGAGAAACCTCCATGTTGAACACCACCCGCCGTCAAGCGCTCAAACTGCTGGGCGGCGCCGCAGCCGCCTTAGCAACACAGGGTGCGTTCGCCCAGACCATCACGCCCGGACCATTTCAGGCCACTCTTGACTCGCTCAGGAACTACACCATACCCGACTGGTTCGCAGACGCGAAGTTCGGCATATGGTCGCATTGGGGCCCGCAGTCCGCCGTCGGCGATGGCGATTGGTACGCGCGCAACATGTACGTCGAAGGCTCGCCCCAGTACGAGTACCACCTTCAACGCTTCGGCCCCCAGTCCAAGGTTGGCTACAAAGACCTCATTCATCTCTTCACCGCGGATAAATGGGATCCTGAACATCTCATGGATCTCTATGCAAAAGCTGGAGCGAAGTATTTCTTCTCCATGGGCGTACACCACGACAACTTCGATCTATGGAACTCGAAATACCAAGCACGCTGGAACTCCGTAGCCTCTGGACCAAAGCGCGATGTCGTCGGCGAGTGGGGCGCCGCCGCCCGCAAGCGTGGTCTGCGTTTCGGTGTCAGTGAACACCTGTCAAACAGTTACGAGTGGCTCGCCCCCGCCCACCTCGCCGACACCAAGGGACCGTACGCCGGCGTGCCTTACGACGGGCAGAACCTGGAGTATGCGGATCTGTATCACGACTACTCGAAGGAGCCTAAGGATTACGCGCAGAGCATAGCCAAGGATGCGATGGGCCGGGATCGCGCGCCGGAATGGTGGAAGCAGCAGTACTTCGACCGGGTCAAGGACCTCGTCGATCAGCACCAGCCAGATCTGCTCTACACCGATGGCGGCATCGTCTTTGGCGCGTACGGAGCAGCAACCGTCGCTGAGCTCTATAACGTGGGTCCAAAGAGCTATGAGGGCAAGCCCGAAACCGTCTACTTCAGCAAGACTAAAACGGATTGCGTCGATGGCCACACCTGCGTGGTCGACCACGAGCGTAACGTCATCGGAGAGATTGATCCTGTTCCCTGGCAGACCGACACCTGTATCGGCCAATGGCACTACAAGGTAGGTGCGAAGTACAAGCCCGCAAAGAAGGTCATCGACATGCTGGTCGACATCGTCAGCAAGAACGGGAACCTCCTCCTGAACTTTCCTCTGCCGGCCTCGGGCGAACTCGATCCCGAAGAGATGAAGATCCTTGAAGACGTCACGGCATGGACCTCAGTCAACGGAGAGGGCATCTACGCCACGCGTCCATGGAAGGTCTATGGCGAAGGCCCCTCCACCAAGGTTGTTATCAAGTCCAGCGGCAAGGAGTTCGATCCGAACGAAGGCAAGAAGCCCGACCTCACCGCCTCTGACATCCGTTTCACCAGCAAGGGCGAGACACTATACGCCTTCGTCATGGGCTGGCCGCAAAGCGATTTGCTGATTGAGTCCCTTGGGCTGGACAGCGCGCAACGGCCGTCCAAAGCGATCGACGTGCGCATCCTTGGTCACGAGCAGCCTTTGCGCTTCGTGCATGACGCGCGTGGTCTGCGCATCACCATGCCACCGCAGCCCACCGCCACTGCGGCGATTGGAGTCACCCTGCGCATACGCTTCGTCTAGTTAGTAGGTAGCGCACTCGACTGGGATAAGCTGCACCGTGCAGCTCGGTCCCATCGAGGCCGTTGGGATCCCGCAGGAAACTGGAGCGAGGGGCTAAAACCTGATGAAAACCGTCAGCACCATCCTTGTACTTTTCGCCGCGGTCGCAGCATCCGTTGCCCCGCTCGCCAGCCAGACGCGCCCCGCCCGTCCTGTCATCGTCTCCAGCCCGGATGGGAGGACGCGCGCCGAGCTAAGCGCCGCCGAAGGCCGTCTTCGTTATCGGGTCCTTGTGGATGCGAAACAGGTTCTGGCGCCCTCGACGATCGGAATCGAGGCAGACAATGTGGAACTCGGCCAGGATGTATCTCTCGGCGCCCCGCAATCCCGCAAGGTAGACGAGCACTACCGCTTCTTCGGGGCGCACGTCGAGGCGGTCGATCGCGCCAATGAAGCGACGGTTCCTGCAAAATCGCACGGTCAGTCCTATTGGGTCGACGTGCATGTTGCCAACGACGGCGTCGGCGTGCGGCTGCGGCTTCCCCCCAAGGTAGGACGAACGGTCCAGGCCGACCGGTCGAGCTGGATGATCGAAGGCGACCCACCCGTGTGGTCGGCCAAGCTCAACAAGTCGTACGAGAGCCCATACCACCAGACCACGCTCAAGCAGCTGGGCACAGACAGCATCGGCTTCCCGCTGACAGCGCGGATCGGACAGGTATACATCACGCTGACCGAGGCGCTGGTGAAGGACTACGGTGATCTGGCGGTGAAGTTGGGGCCGAGCGGCGCCCTCGAAGGTCAACTGTACGCCGATCCCAACGGATGGACGACCGACAAGGAGGTGGTGCAGCCATGGCGTGTCACCATCGTCGCCCGTAATCTGACCGATCTGGTCAACACGACTTTGGTCGAAAACCTGAATCCACCGGCATCGGCTCAGTTTGCCAACGCGGACTGGATCAAGCCCGGCCGATCCGCATGGCAATGGCTGGCCACCGGTGATCCGAAAGAGTCCGAGCAGCAACAGTGGATCGACTGGACCAGTCAGCTCAAGTTCGAGTATTACCTCATCGATGAGGGCTGGGAAAAGTGGCCGGACCCCTGGCAAGCGATCGCGTCCGATGTCGCCTATGCGAAAACGAAAAACGTGAAAATCTGGATCTGGGTCCATAGCCGCACAGTGCTGGAACCGGAGGCACGCAGAGAGTACTTGCGCAAAGCGGTCGCCGCCGGAGTGGTCGGCGTTAAGATCGACTTTCCGCCGCCCGCCAGCCGCGAGATCGCCAATTGGTACTTCGATACAGCGAAGGACGCCGCCGCCGTGCACCTGATGGTGGACTTCCACGGTGCGAACAAGCCCACCGGAATGCAGCGCACTTGGCCCAACGTGATCACCCGCGAGGGCGTTCGCGGACACGAGTACCAGATCACGCGCTATCACCGCGTTCCCCAGGCTGACCATGACGTCATTCTCCCCTTCACCCGCTACGTGGCCGGCCCCGGCGACTACACACCGACCGTATTCACGACCAGCGAGCTGATGGGGAACACCTGGGCACATGAGCTCGCCCAGGCTGTCATTTTCACGTCACCGTTCCTGTGCTTTGGCGGTCACCCGCAGAGCTATCTTGAAAATCCGGCGCGCGATGTGCTCACCGCCATCTCCCCCGTTTGGGACCAAACCGTCGTCCTCCCCGGCAGTGAACCGGGCAAGGTTGTCGCCGAGGCCAGGCGTTCCGGCAAGCAATGGTTCATCGCAGTGATCAACGGCGGCGAAGCAACCACCCTGGATATTCCACTGGCCTTCCTTGGTAGCGGCTCGTGGCAGTCGACGCTGCTGCGCGACACCAAAGACAAGCCGGATGCATGGGACCGCCAGGACGGAAAAGCAACAAGCCACGACCATATACGGCTTGAGATCGCCGCGCGTGGAGGCTTCGTCGGCTGGATTCGCCCGTAAAAAGGTGCGCTCAGGCGTCCTCTCTATTGGGCAGTTTTGACAACTTGCGAAAGACCACACCTCCGGGCACCCGCCGGAGCAACCGGGGCCAAAGGGCCAGGACGCAGGATGACAAACGGGACACCGCCAACACCTGGCGCGCGGGCAAGACATCGTCCCGTTTGTCACTGCTAGAACTGGGTTCTACGTGTAAGCTACCTTTTTGCCCATCAGGATTTTGTCGCAGAGTGTCCGTTTTCGAGGGACAACGGGCGAGTCTCGGCATAAGAGCGAAACTTTTGGGTAATTCAGGACGGTAATTCAGAACATGGATGTCCTGAAATGCCTGAGAATTGTGTGGTTTTGTCCACGAAGCTCTAAGGTTTGGTAGAAAGCATGGTTACCCACGAATCCAATCCGCCCGCCCACCAATCGATATCTCCGAATAATGCCTGGTAGCGTCGGCCAACCGGGTGATCGGCAGCACGAATCACACGATTGTCCTCACAGAACTCAACCACTGTGATTTGTTTCGAATTCACTATGTGACCCAGACTGCGCTTGACCAGGTACACCACCTCTACATCGTCATCAGGCAGACTGTAGCCGACAAAGATGACTCGGTCGGCCTGCCGCAACACCCGTTGTGCCTCGTACCATACCTGGGCAAGGTGCGGATTCCGATAGTCCTTCAGATGAGACGGCGCCACGAGCAGAGGCCTCAGGATCGTTTGGCAAACCGGGCACGGCGCTCCATCAGCGAGTAGGGCGGTCTTTAGATCTGGTCCAGCCAACTCAGCTATTATTTTGAGATATAGCCTGTAGTCGGACCGTCCTAACTCCATGTGTAGACAGTTTTTACACAGCATCCAATTTAAAGAACCGTGCAGCTTCAGGAGCGTTCCAAAGCGCTGCACCGCCCCGGTCGACAAGGGTATAGAAATTCCGCAATAGTAATTTGGTAAGCCGGCGAGAGGTCGTGTCGATTGGCCCAGGAACATCATCGCCGAATCGGCGATCAGATCGTAATTCGTCGAAATCACGCATGGCTCTTCCGGCCCCGGGAATAATTCGCGGAACATGGTGTAGTGATTCGTAGTAGGGGTCTTATCGAGTTTGTCTTCAAGCGCATCGAAAATTCCGAATTCTATCGCTTGCCGCAGTGTTGCGAGAGTATTAAGATCCCATCGCCCATACAACGGTTCTCTTCTGTCGAGCGCTGTATCCACCAGGCTCATCAACAAGGGCAGTGATGGATAATGCCGCTTGTCAGGGTTATTGGGGTCCACGTGAAACTCTTGCGTGAGAAATTCAAACAAAGTGTTTACTTTTCCGCTTGGGTCCTGTTGACTCGCTTTCGATTTGACCAGGGTCGGCAATATCTCGTCGGTCAACAGTCCTCCCGGCAAAGACTTGGTAGCTCCGGCGCCGAGAAATACTACGGTTTTACCCATCGCACACCTCCTGGATCACTTAGGCTGCATGTCTTCCTCTCGTAGCCCGAAATCCATATCACCTGGCCCCGTAAACCGTGCTCACTCGACCCGGGAGATGCATGCTACCCAAGCGCGTGCGTGAAGCACCACCCCCTGATCACACCCGGGAATTCGACTCGATAATGACGTTGGTAATCCAACCGCTCACCGGTTCATTGCTTGCACCTGTCCGGGTTATAAAAACATCCTGGCACGCTGGAAATGATTCCATTGCGCGTTTTGCATCCGCCAGGGTAGCGGTTTCGGGAACAATCGCGAAGGTATTTCCCAACGCAGGCGTAAATGCCGGATCATTGATCAAATTGTCTAAGGTTAGCCGTTGAAGATCTTCGGCACTCTTGCCGCTAGCTGCTGCTTTAGCTACAAACCGGTCAATGGTACTGCGGTGAATCACATATCGAGGTCGGTCGTCGCGCGTGAGGACCGGCAAACGGTTCCCTTTCTTTTCTTTGTCCAGACCGGCGACAGCATCCAGCAGGCTCAGTTTGTCAGGGTCATGGTTCGCAATGTAAGCCGCGCTGCGAGGAATCATTTTCTCAGTGACCTTGATGCTGCGTAACTTCTCATCGGGGGTTAGCTCGCGAGCAATTGCGGTCACGCTGCGAGTTGCAGCTTCCAATTGTTCCTTACCAAAGTAAAAGGCCAGCACTGTACCTACCCAGGTGCCTATCATGGGCAAAATCATGGTAAGGATTTCTTTGGCTTGCGTTCTATCACCGTGTATGGCGATCGAGCCAAGCACTGCAACGGCCAGAACGGAAATCAAGACGATTATGGTCGCCAGCCATTCTCGAAACCAGGCGTTCCAGGAACCAACGCCTCCAGACCCACTGCTCGAATTGGCCACTCTTGTCCTCCCAGGAAGCTGCCAGCAAATCATGGCTTTAACGCTGACATCCAACAGGAAAAAAATGGATGACCCTGTCAGCAAAAACCCTAGTGGGCAGACTCCCCTGCTTCCGCTTAACGCCAAGATGCCAAACGGGGCTGTATTTTGGCTCGACGCGGTATTTAGTGCCCGAGGCGCGCCGGGCGTTACACCCTGGGAACCGAGTGACATCCATGATCGGTAACAGTCGAGGGGAAACGGAGATTCCCCTTGACTTGGCGGAAGGTGTTTTTATGGGTTTCCTACCGTGCCTTCTCGCGGACCCGGCGCCTGCTGACCTACCAACGCTCAAAAAAGGCCAAAACGATCGAATTCTATCGAATTTTGCAAAATCTCAGGAGAGGATACCCCCTCGAACTAGTCCTGGAGGGACGTCTGAACCTAGCCCAGGGCTAAAGCCCGGTCATAGCAAGATAGATCGTTCTCGCGGGTTTGAAAACCCGCTTCCCCGGACTGAAGTCCGGGGCTACACAGCTCAAGCCTGTAGCCCGCTAAAAAATAGGGTGTCCAGGGGGCCGCCTCACTTCCTGGCCCTGAAAATGTAGAAACTTCATGCGCATTCCGTTTCTGCGTAGTGCGATACCCAGGACTAGCGTCCTGGGCTAAGTTCAGGGTCCCCTTCGACAAGCTCAGGGCAAGCTCTTCGGGACTGACGTTTGGAGAAGACGATCTTTTGCTCGTGACGGCGTATTCTGTTCGATTCGGAAGCCCGGTTGCTAAACTGAAAGGGTGAAGATCGCTCTTGCTCAGATCAACCCCACGGTTGGGGATTTTCAAGGGAACACGAAAAAAATTATTGAGTTTGCCCAGGAAGCGTCGAACGCGCAGGCAGACATTGTCATGTTCCCGGAGCTGGCAGTTTGCGGCTACCCCCCGGCCGACTTCCTGGAGAAACCGTCGTTTGTGGCGAGAGCCGGCGAGGCCATTGCCGAGATTGCCGCCACCGCTACTACGGGCCGCCCCCTTACCATTATCTGCGGTTATGTGACCGAAGCACCGCCGGAGTCTGGGAAACACGTCGTGAATTCGGCTGCACTCCTGCGTAATGGCGCGGTCGAGTTCGTCCAGTCCAAGCAACTCCTGCCGTTCTATGACGTCTTCGACGAGCAGCGCTATTTTGCGCCCGCGGAAAGCCAGAAGCTCTATTCCCTGCGCGATCAACGCCTCGCCCTCACCATCTGTGAAGATGCATGGAACGATAAGCTTTTCTGGCCCAGACAGCTCTACTCCGTAGACCCGATCGAGGAGTTGATGCGGGTCGGCGGATCACTCATCCTGAACATTTCCGCCTCCCCGTACTACCGGGGCAAACGGGAATTGCGCCACCGCATGCTGGCAGCGATTGCGAAAAGGCACCGTGCCCCGGTGGTCATGGTCAACCAGGTGGGCGGGAATGACAGCCTGGTGTTTGACGGAGCCAGTTTCGCCCTGGGCCCCGATGGCTCGATGATTGCCCAAGCACGTTCCTTTGCTGAGGACATGGTCTATTTCGACAGCACTGCGCTCACTGGCGACCGCCGCCCGGTGGATCCCTCCGAGGATGCAGCCGTCTATCAAGCCTTGGTTTTAGGAACCAGGGACTATGTGCGCAAATGCGGTTTCTCCAAGGTGTTGATCGCTCTCAGCGGTGGTGTCGATTCTGCACTGGTTGCCGCGATCGCCGTCGACGCCCTGGGCAAAGAGAACGTGACCACCATCGGGATGCCCAGCCAGTATTCCTCCAGCGGCTCGATCGACGATGCCCGCGCACTGGCCGACAACCTGGGCATCCGCTATGACACCATCGCGATCCACGATCTTTTCGACCAGTACATCAAGGCCCTCGCGCCCAGTTTCGCCGGCCGACAGCCCGACATTACCGAGGAAAACATCCAGTCGCGCATCCGGGGCAACCTGCTGATGGCGCTTTCCAACAAGTTCAACGCGTTGGTGCTCACCACCGGCAACAAGTCCGAGATGTCGGTGGGTTATTGCACCCTGTACGGCGACATGGTGGGCGCGCTGGCGGTGATCGGAGATGTGGTCAAGACGGAGGTCTACCAGCTCTGCCGCTATCTCAACCGGGACCGCACGGTCATTCCGTTGCCGATCCTGGAAAAGCCGCCCTCGGCAGAGCTTCGTCCGGGACAGAAAGATACTGATTCCTTACCACCTTATGAGGTGCTCGATCCTATTCTGCAAGCCTACGTCGAGCGCTACGAAACCCCGGAGCAGATTGCCGCCGAATACCATTTCGACCTGGCGACAGTCTGTCAGGTAGTCAAGCTGGTGGAGCGCAGCGAATACAAACGCCAGCAGGCGGCGCCCGTGCTCAAGGTCACCAGCAAGTCTTTTGGCATGGGACGACGTTTTCCCATCGCCGTCAAAGTTCAGGTATAAGCAAGATTAGAGAGGAATTGAATGCAGCTTCGTACAAACCTATGTCTTTTTGTTCTCGGAGTCAGCAGTGCAGTGTGCGCGCTGGCCCAGAACCCAGCCCCGCAGGCTCCTTCTGCTCCAACGCCCTCCGCGCCGTCTAATGGAGTTTTTACCGTCCCGTCGGCCGCGCCTGCCCAGGCTGTCCCGTTTCCTCCGGTCGATCCGGCAAACTTTACCGCGACCACGCCTACCAAACAGACGGTGGAAGATTTTCTCCACGCATTCTGGGGATATGACAGCTCCCGCCTATGGCAGATCCAGGCTATCCTGCCCACGCCTGCGCCCGGGGTGAGCCGTGTCCTGGTCCTGGTTAAATCGGCCAATCCCGGCCCCAAGGATCAGACAGCACAGCTATCCTTCTTCACCTTGCCGGATGGAAAGTTCCTGGTTGCTGACTCGCTGCTCCCTTTCGGTTCCAAGCCGTTTGAAAACTATCGCCAGATTCTGCAGACGGATGCGAGCGGCCCGTCGAAGGGCGGCACATCCAAGGCCATCGAGCTGGTCGAGTTCTCCGATTTTGAATGCCCGCACTGCAAGGATGCACAGCCCATCATCACCAAGCTGCTGGCGGATTATCCCAGCGCGCACTTCGTCTATCAGGACTTTCCCCTGAGCCAGATCCACACCGAAGCGCTCAAGGCATCGACCCATGGTTATTGCGTTGCCAAAGCCAGCGGCAACGATGCTTTCTTCAAGTTTTCTGATGCGCTGTTTGAGTCGCAGGCGGGGCTCACGCCAGCCACTTCAGACCAGACGCTCAAGGATGCCGAGACCAAAGCAGGACAGGATCCAGCTAAGATCGCTGCCTGCGCTGCAACCCCGGCGGCCCAGCAAGCGATCGCGGCTTCGCGCGCACTGGGCGAACGCGTAGGCGTGAATCAAACACCTACTCTGTTTGTGAATGGCCGTGCCTTGCCACTGACTGGAATTCCCTACGAGATGTTGCAGAAGATCATCGAATTCCAGGCCAAACTGGACGGTGTGCCGCTGCCGCCGGCTCCACCGGCTGCTGCCCCGGCGCCAAAACCGGCTCCGTCGCTGCGATAACGGAAGTGCAGGGATAGCGATTTTATTTTGAAACAATAAACGTGACAGATAGCGTGGCGAGCGAGACCGTTTCTCCCCAGGCGCCGCGAGCAGAATATACGCGGCGACTGGGCGAACTGTCGGCGCGCCGCTCCGTCATCCAGCGGCGAGAACGCCTTACCGGCTACTCGCAACTGGCGTTGGCCGGATTCTGTTTGATCTGGGTTTTGTTCCGGTTGAGTCACTTCAGCAGAATCGATCTGCTGCTGCTCATTCCCATCGCTATGTTCGTGGTCCTTGCCGTGGTGCACGGGAAGCTGATTCGCCGGGTCGACGCCTGTTCCCGCGCCATTAGCTTTTATGATCGAGGCGTGGCACGCCTGGAAGACCGGTGGGCGGGAACCGGTAACACCGGCGAGGCGTTTCTCGAACCGTCGCACCCCTGCGCCCGCGATCTCGATTTATTTGGACGAGCCTCCGTCTTTGAGTTGTTGTGCACGGCGCGCACCCGTGCGGGAGAAGAAACCGTGGCGCGGTGGCTGCTGGCGCCCGCGTCCCCGGAAGAAGTCCGCGGCAGGCAAGAGGCAGCCAGGGAGCTAAGCGGTCACCTGGATTTTCGCGAGAGCCTGGCTACTTTCGGAGAGAATGTGAAGTCGCGGCTGCGCCCGGCGGCGCTGATCGATTGGGGGGAAGGGGAAGCGATTTTCCCGTCCGGCATGGTCCGTATCGGAGTACCGGTGCTCGCGTATCTCTGGGCCCTGAGCCTACAGGCATGGCAGTTTTGGGGGGCGTGGGAATTGCTGGTATTGACCATGACGCTGGTCAACCTGGGTATTTCCATCCGTCTTCACGCTCGTATCGGCGAGGCCGCACACGCAGCCGAGGAAGCCGGGCAGGATCTAAATGTGCTGTCGCAGGTGATAGCCGCATTTGAGCGCGAGCCCTTCACCAGTCCTAGGCTGATGCACCTGCAGGCTCAGCTCAAGCAGTCCGGGCATCTCGCATCGCAGGCTATCGCCAGGCTCAATCGCCGGGTGGAGTATCTCCAATCAGCGCACAACCTGTTCGTTCGCATTTTCGATCCGGTGGTCTTTTACCGGCTGCAGTTTGTTCTCGCCACGGAGCGATGGCGCCGGCGCTACGGACGATCTCTCCGCATGTGGATCGAGACGGTTGGGGAACTGGAAGCGCTGGCCGCCTTAGGCGGCTACACCTACGAGCATCCCGCAGATGTGTTCCCTGAATTTGTCGACGAGTCTCCCTGCTTTGAAGCCGAAGCGTTGGCCCATCCGCTGATTCCGCGGAATCGGGCGGTGAACAACGATCTGCACTTAGGCCGCGACCTTCAGCTGATGATCGTGAGTGGTCCAAACATGGCAGGGAAGAGCACGTTCCTGCGCGGCATTGGAGTCAACGCGGTGCTTGCACAGAGTGGCGCCCCGGTTCGCGCAGCCAGGCTGAGACTTTCGCCACTTGCAGTCACCGCTTCGATCTGCGTTCTCGATTCGCTAGAGGGCGGCATCTCGCGCTTCTACGCCGAGATCAACCGGTTGAAACTGATCATGGATCTGACGCACAGCTCAATGCCTGTGCTGTTTCTGCTGGACGAGCTGCTCTCGGGAACCAACTCGCATGATCGCTTGATTGGCACGCGATCGTTCGTCACCAAGCTGGTCGAACGCGGTGCAGTGGGCCTGGTAAGCACACATGATCTGGCTCTGACCGCGATCCCCCAGGAAATTGGATCGCGTGCCGTCAACTGTCACTTCGAAGATCATTTGGAAGACGGGCGGCTGCACTTCGACTACAAGCTATATCCCGGCATCGTGCAAACCAGCAACGCCTTGCCTCTTATGCGGTCAATCGGGCTTGATGTCTGAACCAAGTCTCGAGCCAAATTTCGAACCAAGTCTCGAACCAGGGCTCAACGAACCAGGGCTCAACGAACCAGGGCTTCCTCATCCGGCCCATCTTTCACCAGGCCCTCGCTGGTGACGCGGGCTGTCCAGATGGGATGGAGCCGATGATCGGTAATGCCGACTACAGCGAGCCTAACCTCAGCAAACCCCGCATTGCACATGTAGTCCAGAACATCCGGTGTGGCGAAGTAACCCTCCACCACAGACCGGATGCGATCCAGATAAGACGCCTGGTAGGGCCATTCGACAGGGAAATGCAGGGAAAGAATATTGGCGTGGTCGCCGATCAGGTCCACGGTGACCGTGCGCGAGCTAAAGGCCGCCCGCATCAGATCGGCTTTCTTCAGCCGCGCCTGCACTGCCATCGCACGCTGGTCTTTGGGCCGCAGAAGAATGTAAGCGTAACAGTTCTCTATAGGGGAAGGTTGGTCGACCGGTTCCACTGGGGGACGCTGTATCTCCGAACGGACCTCCTGGGTCGAGGCCGCATGAGTAACCGGCAACGAAAGCTGTTCCTGCTGGCACGAGGTCAACATGAACAGAAACGGGGCGAGGGCCAGAAGTCTGCCTGTCATTTTGCCTCTGAGACATTTCTGAGGTGTCTTTCGGGGGACCTATAGAATGCACCCTTTAGTGGGCGGCTTTCAAGTGCGCCACTGATCGAAGCTGTCTTCCATGCCCGTAAGTCTATTTTTAACTGTTTGATAGGGAGGACAGTTCATCTCATACATGAGAGAAATTTAGCTGTGGTGCGGCAGAGGAATCAGGGGTCCCGTCAGATCACTATGCCGCCGCCGGAGGATGTGCGGGGTGACCAGAATGGCCAGGTTGCTCACGTCGTATTCCTTGGTGGTGCTGCTCAGCGCCGCAAAGCCCGGCAACTCCGTGAGGCCTGGGGTACCGCTCACGGCGTTGGACTCCTGCCGGGTAAGGTCGCCTATTACGAGCGCACTGGCGCCGCCGCGCAGATGGATGTCGGCGGTGTAGCTGCGATTGGTAAGCACCGGCAGGCCGTTGAGACTGGCGCCCTGGAGCGCCTGAATCTTGAGGTCGAGCTTCAACACCACATCGTCATTGCGCTCGATCCGCGGAGTGACTTTCAGGGTCAACCCGAGGTCCTGATACTGCACCTGGGGAATGGGCTGGGCGCCGGCCAGGCTGCTGCCGCTGATGCCCAACCCGCTCAACACGCTGGACAGCCCGGCGCTGGTAATGCCCGGAATACTTACCGACGAGGCGGCAATACTCGAATAGCTGGACGTGGTGATGGGATACCGGGTGCCGCTGCGAATGGTTCCTTCGGCATTGTCGTCGAGGCGGAGCTGGACCTGGTCGAGCGAGCGTGTGTCCGTCGAGTTGAGGCTCAGGTTTCCCGTGATCCCGTTGCTGGTCAGGCCGGTTAAAGTAAGGCCGTTGCCGAAAGTGGCAAAGGGCTGGGTCAAGATCGAGCTGGTCACTTCGCCCGAGGCGATCAGAATCGCGGCGATGGCCGCGAAGTCCCCAGCGCTTGCCAGGCCACTGGAGATGATCTGCTGCACGAGGCTCGAGTTTTGCGAGATTACGCTGTTTAATTCAGTGGATACGTTGAAAACAGTGGTTGTTTGCGGGAGCTGGACACCGACCAGACGCGTCCGCGTACTCGCCACTTCGTAAATCTTTACCTCCAGCAGAACCTCGCTCTTGCCGTCCAGAAGATCCGCCAGGGTTTGATTAAGAGCTTTGAGACTGGAGGCGGGTGCGCGCACGGTCAGGGTGCCCAACTCCGGCTGTGCCGCGGCTTGTTGGATGCCGAGCACGTTCTTGGCGAGGTTGCTCACGTCACTGAACTCTGTCGGCGTGAGGCCCGGCAGGCGAAGGGTTTCAAGCGAAAGGCGGTCGTATTTGGCGTGGTTTTCCCTGTTGTCCTTGGCGATCAGGACACGGGCCGGGTCGAGCGGCACCATGAAGGAATCGGTCGCCAGGCCGAGAAGATGCGCAGCCTGGGCGAAATCTACGTCGTCAGCGTCGAAGCTGATGGTCTTGGTAGCCAACGAACCGTCGTCCACCATTCTCAGACCGTAGGCGTCGATTACCCGGCGCAGCACTTCCTGCTCTGTGCTCCGGAAGTGAAAGCTTTGTTTCCCCGGCTTTGGTGTCAGCTCAATGGGTGGGGCGAAGCTTGCAGTGACTGTATCGGGTGGCAGTCCGGCCAGGTTCGCCAGGTCATCGATATGCTGGGCGACCTCCTGGTTCTTGGGGTCGAGCGCGAGGGCTTCGGCGAGCTTGGCCCGCGCGACCTCATTTTGTCCCAGGATGCGAGCCTTATCTGCGTCCTGTACCAGTTTGGTGACGCTGTGCTGGCGAGCGATTTCCAAGTCGAGAGGGTAGTCATGGTTCGAAGGATCCGCCTTCGAGGCTTTGGCGAAAGCCTTCTCCGCCGCGTCCACATCCCCCTTTTCCATGGCGCGAACACCCTGCAGGTAGAACTTTTCTGCGGTCCTGGTCTGACGGGCGGAGGGTGCGGGCGCTGAGGATGGCGCCGGAGTCGACTGCTGCGCATAGCCCGCAAGGGGCGTAAGGGCGCACCAGGCGGCAAAGAGGCGGACTAGACGCATGGATTCGCCGTCATTGGATTCGCGGTCATTGGATTCATCCTAGGGATGCCCCAGGAATTGGGCAAGTTACCTTTTCCGCGGGAATGGAGTCTAGAGCAGCGCCTGCAAGGTGCTGGTGCAGACCTCGGGTTGGTGCTGGAGCAAGGTCTGATAGGAAAAGACTCCTGTAGCCACGGCAATGGTCGGCAGATCATTCGCTTTCGCCGCGGCGATATCCGATGGCGTGTCACCGACCACGCATACTTTGGCATGGGCGCCCGCAAGTTTCCGCGCTCCCGCGAGCGCATTGGCAATCATGTCGGAGCGCAGAGCATGGCGGTCGCTGAACCCGCCAAAACTGAACCAGTCGCGGAGACCTGCGATCTCGATCTTCAACCAGCCGATTTGTTCCAGGTTGCCGGTGGCCACTCCCAGAACCTTGCCTCGGCTCTTGAGATAAGCCAACATCGACAAGACGCCGGGCATGACGGTTACGCTCATGGCTTCCCGCTGATCCAGCACTCTGGCCCGCAGGTGCTCCAGGATTTCCTCGAGACGCGGCTGCCATACCTCGTCGTCGATCGCCGCGAGGCGAAAGGCGTCACGAAAAATGGCGGTATCGGTGCTGCCATGCACGGCAACACCGTCCATCGAAAGCGGATGCCCCATCACTGCCTCTACGCTCCAGGAGAAGGCGTCGGTGTGCACGCCGCCTGCCGCGTGGAGTAGGGTTCCATCGATGTCGAAGAGATAAGCGTCGCAGTCGTCCCAGCGAAATCCTTCTTGGACGGCCACCAGGTCTTCAGCCGGCGCCATTTTCACCCGGCCGGCTTGCTGCAGCACTAGCTGCGCACCGTCTGCTTGTTGTCAAACGGAGCAGGGCGTTCCGCTCGGGGCGGACGCTTGAGTCCATTGCGAATTTGTTCCGGATCGAGTTTCAGTTCAGCGATGGTGCGGCGAAGCGTGTTGCGGTGCATGCTCAGCTCCCGCGCCGCCTTGCACTGGTTTCCCCTGTGATGCGACAACACTTCGAGAATGAAGCGCCGCTTGAACTCACGCACTGCTTCGTCGTAATGAATGCCGCCGGCGTGCATCTGCGTCACAAGACTATCCAGCTCACGTTTCACGAAAACCTCTTTCCTTTTCCTACCCGCTCGACAGCCGGGTTTGTGTTCGCGCAGTGTTGAAATGAACTTCCGAACTCGGTTTCAACCAGTTAGGTTGACCCATTCGGAGCGCCTGCAAGCCCTGACGGATTTCTTCCCCTAAAGCAAACGGTACAACCTGTGAACCGCCATGGGCCGCGGTCAAAAAGACCGGAGCCAGACGGGAATTACCCAACCAATCCTGGCGAGGCAAAAATGCCACAATGCCCATCAGGACCAGCGTAACCACTACGCAACCCTCAACCAACCCAACAGCGGCGCCGAGTAGTCGATCTACAATACCCAAGCCCACGCCGCGAAACAAGCCGCGAAGCAAACGACCGGTAAGACCCGCCACCACCATCACCAGAAGCGCAATCAGCAGGAACGCAATCAGGTTCGCCGCCTCGCGGTTGTGGACCACGCGCAGAACCCAGAGCGAAAATCCTCCGTAGTTTGCTGCAGCGATGAAGAGCCCTACAATGACACCGGCCAGGGAAAAGACTTCGACAAAAAAACCTTTCACGAAAGCAGAGACCACAAATACTACCAGAACAATCACGATGAGCAGGTCGGCCAAATTCATTCTTACGATTCCTAAAGCGCGGGGCCGGTCAGCAAATCTAATGCCTGCTCATATTTTTCTTGCGTCTTGCGTACGACGTTTTCCGGGAGCTCGGGCGCGGGTGGCTGTTTATTCCAACCCACTGCCTCCAGATAGTCGCGCACAAATTGTTTATCGAACGAAGGTTGCGCCGCTCCGGGGCGATATCCTTCGCTGGGCCAAAAGCGAGAAGAGTCTGGCGTCAGCACTTCGTCCGCCAGCACGATGCCTTTCGCGGTCAGTCCAAATTCGAATTTGGTATCGGCCAGAATCAAGCCCCGCTCTTGTGCATGAGCAGATGCTTTGGCATAGATCGCGAGGCTCAGCCGGCGCAGGTCCTCTGCATGGTCACCGCCAACACGCGCGACCATCTGGTCGAAGGAAATATTTTCGTCATGCTCGCCGCTCATGCTCTTGGTCGCAGGAGTGAAAATCGGTTCGGGCAGGCGCTCCGATTCGCGCAGGCCCGGCGGCAATGAGATGCCGGAGATTTGTCCTGATTGCTTGTAATCTTTCCAACCGGAGCCGGAAAGATAACCGCGGACCACACACTCTGCAGGAAACATACGGGCGCGGTTCACCAACATGGACCGGTCACGCAACTCATCCTGGTAAGGCTTCAACTCCGCGGGATATTTCTCGACATCCGCGGTAACCAAATGGTTGGGGACGAGATCGCTGAGGTAGTCGAACCAGAAGAGGGAAATTTGGGTGAGGACGCGGCCTTTTCCTGGTATTCCCGTGGGCAAGACATAATCGAAGGCCGAGATTCGATCGGTCGCCACCATGAGCAGGAGATCTTCCACCGCATACAAATCGCGGACCTTACCTCGGGCAAATAGTTGCAGGTCTTCGAATTCGGTGGCAATGAGCGTCGGCAAAGGTTCCGCCTCGGGAGAGGAATGACTTTCCGATTGTCCGAGGTGACGACAGCTTTGTCAACGCAGGAAAAGTCCACACGCTTCACGCAGCGTCGCGTGCATCGCATTCTGGACATCGACTCGCAAAGTGGACAGCAGATGTTGATTTCGGCAGAATATGGCGGCTGAAGCACTTACGCCATGGCCAAGCGGCGCTCCTGACCCCGTTCGCGGATGCGGTTGGGGGTTGCTTCCTCTCCTGCCAGACGCACGGAAACCAGCTTGGATACTCCCGGTTCCTGCATGGTGACACCATAGATCAGGTCAGCCGCGGTCATCATGCGCTTGGAGTGGGTAACCAGCAGAAATTGCGTTTCAGTACTCATGGTCTTAATCATCTCGGCAAGCCTGCCGACGTTGGTCTCATCGAGTGGAGCGTCGACTTCGTCCAACACACAGAATGGGCTGGGCGCGTATTCGAAAATTCCCACCAGCAGTGCGAGTGCAGTGAGCGCCTTCTCGCCACCCGAGAGCAGCAATACATTTTGCAGCTTCTTGCCTGGCGGCGAGGCTACGATATCGATGCCGCTTTCCGCAGTATTCTCTTCATCGGTCAAGCGCATGAAGCCTTGACCGCCTCCGAAGAGGCTGGTGAAGGTCTTGGAGAAATTCTGGTTGATGCGGGCGAAGGCCTCGTCAAATTTCTGGTGAGTAATCTGATCGATTTCCCGGATAGTCGATTGGGTATTCTCGATGGCATCGATCAGGTCTTTGCGCTGGGTTTCGAGGAAGCCGTGACGGTCGGCCGTTTCCTTGTATTCTTCGAGAGCCATCATGTTGACGGGCCCCATGGCCTCGAGCTTCTGCTTCAACCCGCGGCAAGCCTCGTCCTCTTCCGCCAGCGTTTCGCCTTCGAGGCGTGAGACATCCTGCTGACGGAGTTCAGACGCTTCGATGCCGAGGTCGCTTACACATGCCGCTTCCATGTACTCGAGCTCGACGGCAAGCTTGGCAGTGTGCGCGCTACGCGTGCTGCGTGCCTCGCGGAAAGCGTCCATTTCCGAACGCAATACCTTGAGATTGTGCTCCAGGTCTTTCAGCTGCTCGCGCAAGAGCCTGGCTTCTTCGGTTGACTGCGCAGCTTCTTCCAGTGCGCCCTGGCGGACTTCGGTCAGCCGTTCGCGTTCCAGTTCCAGTTGTTCGTTCTCACGTGTGCGCTGCTGCTCTTCCGCGGTGGCCGAGGCCAGCTGCTGCTCCAGCTGATTGACCCTGCGCTCCAGGTCGCCGTACATGCGATCGATTCGTGTGAAGGCCGCTTCTGCTCCACGGCTGCGCTCTTCCAACCCTGCCAGGATGGCAGAGACACTCGCTGCCTGTTGCTGCGCTTCCTCGCGCTGGTAGCGCAACTCCTCCATGTTTTGCTGCAGCTCGTTGACTTTGACATCGGCTGCCTCATGCTCAGCATCGAGTCGCGCGGTTTCTTCACGCTTCTCTTCGATCAACGCCTGGCGAACGTTTCGGAGGTCCTTGTTGCGCTCGCTCTGCACCACCCAATCCTCGAGGCGACGCTCCAACCTGGCCACTTCCGCATCCATTTGACGCAGGGCGGCGCTTTGGTTGGCGCTTTCCCGCTCCGCCTGGCGACGTTCTTCGCTGATTCTTTCCGATTGAGCCGCCAGCTCACTCAACAGCCTAGCGAGCGAAGCTGCGGTGATTTCCGCACGTCCCAGCTCGGCTTCGACCAAGTCGAGCCGCCTCTGGGTCTCGCGCAACTCGCCCTTCAACGCCAGCGGACCCTCAGCTCTGGGCTTACCTCCGGTGACCGTGACGTTGTGAAAGCACTCGCCAGAAGGGGCCAGGAAGAACGCGTTCGGGTTTTCGAGGGCCAGCGATTTGGCCGAGTCCGCATCGGGAGTCACGAAACCATCGCGCAGTTTGGGCAGAATCACTTCGAGGGAGCGGCCGAAGCCATCGAGCACGCGGATGCAGTCCTTCAGCCGCTTGACGCCGACGCTGTTGTGCTCCGCGTCCAGGGAGTCTCCGGCGAACGAGAACTTGGCCTGGGAATCGTCGGGGTGAACCAGGAACGTAGCCCGCCCATCGACGTCGCTTTTCAGCAGGCGCATGCCTTCGTGTGCCGCGTCCCAGCTCTTGACCACGATGTAGTTGAGTTCGTCGCGAAGAAAAGCATCTACTACGGTTTCGTATTCGCCGGTCACTTCCAGGAAGTCGGCCAGTGTGCCTACTGGAGCGAGTCCGCCGCCCAGAGAATTCGACTTGAGCAGCTTGCGCACCGTATCGGTGGAATAGCTGTGCTCCTGAATCAGTGACTGGAGTGAGTTTCGGCGGCCGGTCAGGGTCGCCATCTCGGCGCGTAAGCGGTCGACCTCAAGTTTGGTGCCATTTTCTTCGGTGCGCTTCGTCTCGGTCTCCGCGCGCAGGGCGGTCATCTCGGATTCGAGACGCTGCAACTGCTCGGTGACGGATTCGAACTTGAGCGAGGCCTGTCCGCGTTCTGAACCCAGCGATGCCAACTCGCTGCTGGCAGCGTGAATCTCCCCAGCCAGCCGCTCGGCATCCTGCTCCAGCGCCGTCAGGGACTCTTCCGCGTGCATGGTTTGGTTGCGCGCATGTCCGGCCTGGGTCAGTAATTGCATGGCGTAGCGGCGTGCCGCTTCCAGCCGTTGTTCCACGCCGCTGACCGCTTCGACCGCTTCGCGTGCCTGGGCCTGGCGCAGCCTTGACTCTTCACGAACACCCGCGGCTTCGGCGGCAGCAGTCTCCAGGAAACTCCGGTGAGACTCGCGTTCGACGATGAGTCCCTGCAAGTGAAGGCGTGCCTGCTCCAGCTCTGCGGAACCCGCAGCTGCGCGGGTCTTCAATTCTGCGATGCGTTCCTGGTTCGCGATCTCGCGCGTGGTAGCGCGCTCCAGATCAACAGAAGCCTGGTTGGCGCGGGCGTTGGCGTCTTTCGCGGTCGAGTCCAACTGATAGCCGCGCGACATCCCAGTCGAGTACTCACCCTCGAGGGCAGCCACGTGCTCCGCACCCTGTTCGATCTGCGCCCCCAGTTCGGCGATCTCTACCGTCAGCGTTGCCTGCTCGGCATCCATTTGCGCGATGCGGCTGGCCAGGACCACGCGCAGCCGGGTCCGCATTTCATCGCGGAGTGCGGCGTAGCGCTCAGCCTTCGCTGCCTGCCGCTTGAGCGAGCCCATTTGCCGGGTGACTTCTTCGAAGATGTCGTCGACCCGCGCCAGGTTTTGCTTGGCTTGTTCGAGACGAAGTTCGGAAAGCCGCTTTCTGGTTTTGAAGCGGGTAATGCCTGCAGCCTCTTCGATGATGGCGCGCCGATCATGCGGCTTGGAGCTCAGCAGTTGTCCGATGCGCTCCTGCTCGATGATGGCGTAGGATTCCGGGCCGAGGCCGGTGCCCATGAAGATGTCCTGAATATCGCGCAGGCGGCAAAGTTTGCCGTTCAGCAGGTATTCGCTTTCGCCGGTGCGGAACAGGCGGCGGGTGACTACGATCTCGCCGTGCCGCGCTGCCGTGCGCTGAAAGCGCCTGCGGCGAACCTTCAACACCACAGGATTCTGAGCCGACGGCTCGATCGGTTCGGGAGACGGCTGCTCGCTTTCCGTGACCGCGCCTTCGATCGCCGTGTGCTTCTACCGCGGATCCGTCTGCACCTTCTATGATCGGACCGGGCTGGACCTCGGCGATGATTTCTTCGGTCTCCGCGGCCCGTTCGGCGCGCAATCTCCTCTTCATCCCAGTCCGTCTTCTCCGGCTCGCCTTGTTCGCCTGCATCCGGCGAATCGAGCAGGGGGCCCTCCGCATAAGCTTCGGGATCGATAAGAGAGAGAGAAACCTCCGCCATGCCCAGGGATTTACGCTCCCGGGTTCCGGCGAAGATGACGTCTTCCATCTTTGCCCCGCGGAGGCTTTTGGCTGATTGTTCGCCCAGCACCCAGCTCACGGCGTCGAGAATGTTCGATTTGCCGCAGCCATTCGGACCGACCACAACTGCGATCCCCTGACCGGGGAGAGTCACTTCCGTGCGATCACAGAACGACTTGAACCCCAGCATCTGGATCTTTTTAAGCTTCAGCATGGACGTGTTCCTTTGGCCTTAGAAAAGACTCTAGCGATCGCATCCCTCCGAAGCAACATGGCGACCCCAACATCTTGTGGATAAACCGTACACAACGCAACTTGTAGGCCGGAATTGGGCTTTCGGCCCGGCCGCTCGGTTCATCGAAAACTGTAGAGTCTTCCTAAAATGGCACACTTTAGAGGCTAGTCCTACCCCCCAAACGTTACAAGTAACGTTCGGGGCACGTGTTTGTTGCTAAGGTTGCGGTTTCACGAGGTAAGTCGTTGAATGCAGGGCCTCGTCTACGGACTGTTTCCACGGTACCAGGGTGCGGTTCCGTGGGGATGGCTGAAATTGATCGGGGGCATCCCAGGCCCGAAATCCAAGGCCATGCCCGACAGGGTTTTCAGTCGTCCCTTCGGGATTTTTCCGTGGGGGCCCATGCTCACCCAGGACTGTTGAGTGGTTTGAGGCGAGCTTGGCCGAACAAGATTCAGGTTGCTTGTTGATTGCTGCCGTCTCAATGATGGCACGAGTTCTCGAGGGGGTGCTGATGAACCACTTCAAGCCGATCGTCCACCCGGGCTGCGCATTGTGCCGTCCCTGCGGGACTCGTACATAAACCTCAGCCTACCCGGCACTCCCGTGCCGGGCTACAGGTTGTACCGTCCCTGCGGGACTGCAGGGGCTGAAGAGGCTGGAAAAGTGGAACCGAGCGGTAAGAACATATCCTCTGCTCAGTGGCTTCTATGAGGCGGCTGTGGAGCTTGTAGGCCATTTACCGCACGGCTCATGCCGTGTCTTTCCTTCGATAATCTTCTCTACGCCTCATAAGGCGACTGCATGCTCCTTGTGCTGACCAAATTGGTCAACTTAAAAATCCAATTTGGACAAGTCTGAAGTTCAGTCATCCCTTCGGGACTCGAGAGGGTTGTTCTCTTCCGCCATTGTTCGAGGATGAGAAAAAAAGTGCGTTAAAAGCGCTAAAAGCGTTAAAAGCCGGTTCGTCTGCCATGGACAGGCTTTGACCCGGGATAGAAGGCTCGGTTTTGCCGGCAGCTCGCGTAGCAATTGGCAGACACGCCGAATAGATGCGAATTTGGGTTGTTTAGTGGCGGTAGGGATCTAGAAATCGGGGATTCTCGCCCGTTTTCTGTGATGGCGGTTGCGTTTAAGGTCGAAGCAAACTCCGAAGTTGCGACGATAGGGCCGTGGAATCCCACATCTCGCAAAAAACGAGCGAGATGTGGGGCACCCAGGGTTGGTGGTCGGGACAGATCCAAGAGCCCTAGGGCTTCATGGTTGGGCGCAGCAGAACTTCGCTGACGAACGATGTCGGGGCTTGGGTCACCAGCATGGCCACGACTTGGGCGACATCGTCCGGCTGAATCATACGGGCTGGATCTTTGCTACTTCCGCCACCGCCAAAGTGAGTGTTGACCGAACCTGGAGCGATGACCGATACGCGCACGCTGTATTGGCGCAATTCTTCGGCTACCGAATACGTCAGGCCGTTCAGTCCCCACTTCGACGCGGAATAGGCGGCGCCCTCGGGTAGGGGATTCCTGCCGGCAAGCGAGGAAATATTGATGATGTGACCCGATCTGGCCGCTATCATCAAGGGCGCCAAATTGCGGATCATCAGGTAGGGAGCTCGCAGGTTGGTATGCATCATTTTGTCCCATTCTTCAACCGGGAGATCCATGAGCGGTTTGCGCAGCACACCGACGCCGGCATTGTTGACCAGAATGTCGCAGCGGCCGTGCTCCTTTCTGACGTTTTCTCCCAGAGCGGCTACGGCGTTCGCATCCGTCAGATCGCAGGGCAGGGGGAAGGCCCGTCCGCCACGTTGCTCGATGCCCGACTTTACCTGGGCCAACCGAGCCGGGTCGCGGGCGGTGAGGACAACCGTTGCTCCCATGCCTGCCAGCCGGTTCGCGATGGCTTCGCCGATACCGCGGGCCGCCCCCGTGACCACCGCAACCTGATTGCATAACGGACTTTCCGAAACCTGGTCACTTCTCTTTTCCGTCATCGTTTACTCCTTCGTGATGCTGCTTTTCGCATGTGGCACTTCCTTTACTTGTCAGAAGCGGCAACGGTTTCTATAATCCTTCCACAGCTCATCGGAAAGACTCTGGTTTTTCTCAATGAGATCGAACCATTGGGCGAAGGATCAAAGCGTTTAGCTCACATTGAGAGTTTTCCGGCTTGCATCCCATTAAATGAGAATGATTTCTGGTTTCTGCTATTTCCTGATTCCCGCATCTCCTAGGAGCGTTGCATGAAGAAGTCCGTCCTTGCGTCCTTGTTGGCCTTGGCCATCATCTCTCCGGGCAGCGTTCCCCTGGTCTATGGCCAAGCCGCCGCTCCGTCCGGTCAAATCACCATCAAAGATCCCGCGGAATATAACGACTACACCAACGCTGTAGGGCTATCCGGGCCTGCAAAATCGGCGGCGATCGAGACGTTTCTGACCAAGTACCCGAACTCCGTGGTCAAGAACGATTTGCTCGAAGTGCTCATGGCTTCCTACCAGCAGGCGGGCGACATGACGAAGACGCTGAGCACCGCGGACCGGCTGCTCGCATCCGACCCAGGGAACCTACGGGCCCTGGCCATTTCGGTCTATATCGAGAAGTCGCAGGCCGCGACCAAGACGACTCCCGCCGATGCTCAGCCGATCCTCGACAAGGCAGCCGCCCAGGCTCAGACGGGCCTGAGCGCGACCAAGTCAGGGAATTTGTCCGATGCTGACTTTCAAAAACTGAAAGCGGCGACGGCCCCCATCTTCGACAGCGCGATCGCTCAGGATGCCGAGAACAAGAAAGATTTCGCCGGCGCCATCGCAGCTTTTAACAATGAACTGAAGGCCTATTCGGATCCGACCCAGACGCAGAGCGGCCCCGGACTGAATGACACATACCTGTTGGGACAGGCGTATGCGCAGCAGACACCGCCCGACCTAAAGAATGCGACGTGGTTTCTGACCAGGGCAGCTCAGTTTGCTCCGCCGCAGGCCAAGCCGCAGATCGAAAAGGCCGCCGAGTACTTCTACAACAAGTACCACGGCAGCATGGACGGCTATCCGGCCATCCAAACGCTGGCCCAGGCCAACCTCTTTCCGCCGGCCGAATACAACCCCACTCCGGCTCCTCCACCACCTTCGCCAGCCGATCTGGCCGCACAGACCGTTGCCTCGACTCCGGATCTCAAGACGCTTAGCCTTGGCGATCAGGAATTCATCCTTTTCAACGGGAAGCCTGAGGACGCGCAGAAGGTTTGGGATGTACTGAAGGGACGCCGGGTTCAAGTACCGGGGACGGTTATCTCGGCAACGGCTGAATCTGTCCAGCTCGCGGTCACAGAAGACAACAAGCAGAGTAAGAAGGCGGACTTCACGGTCAACATGAAGACCCCGCTGAAGAGCGTTCCCGCCATCGGTTCCACCGTTACCTATGACTCGACGTTCGACTCCTACACCGCTACCCCGCCGATGATCACCCTCAGCGACGGTGAACCACCAGCCAAGGCGCCGGCAGCTCGCCGCCGCGCGCGCTGATCTAAACCTAAAACCAAAGGGGCAGCCTCGAAGACCGGGGCTGCCCTTTCTCATTGTCAAGTAAAGTTCAGCAGCGAGTTTGAGTAGGGAACCGCGACGGGCCGCATGCTAGAGTGAGGGAGTCGATGGCCCCCCTGCTCCGGCTTTTCCTGTTTGTCAGTCTCGGTTTCCCGGCCGTTTGCGCTATGGCACAGGCGCCGCAGGCGGCTTCCCAGGATCTCTTCCCCGGCTTCACAGCAACTGCGACGAATACTCCTTTTCCCGGGGTGACGCCGGTTCCCATTGGGACTACACCCCTCTTCTCTTCGCCCACGGTGATTGCGCTCGACCACCTGGAGCCGAACCAGATGAGCCAGGCGGACTATGACGTTGTCTCCAATTTAAGCGCCGAGCTTTCCAAGCAGGCCGCTCTGGCGAACTTCGATATCAGCAGTCCTGCATGGCACTACCAGCAGATTGTGTGCCCGGCATTTCCGGATTACGTCTTTTTGGCGTTCACCCACGGACGGGATGACAGCGGCTCCTCAAGGTTTGTGGCCCTGCTGCCACGTAACGATGCCCAGGTGCGGGTGGTCTCTGAGTACGCCCACGGTCTCTTGCCGTTTGAAGCCTCCTGGAACAGGCCGGGCACGTTCGAGGTGTTCAATGGCATGCTGCGTCAGGAGCGCGGCACGACCCCCCTCAGTCACGCGCCCAATTGGTTGATGGTCGCGGTGTGCTATGCGGAGTTGAGTGGATATCCTGTGCAGGTACTGAACGTGATTCCGAACCCTGGTCCGACGCTGGACATGCTCCGCCTGGGAGCGAACCGGCCACAAATGGTGATAGGCGGCGATCAGAGCGCCGACGTCACTTTCAGCGATGTGTCCCGGCCCACCATCACCACCAACTGGACTCTTCATTTCGACCGCCACGGTCAGATAACTTCCGCCAGCCGGAGCCCGGTGCGCCAAGACAATGTCATCGCGTTGAAGCCTTAGGGAATTTTTTACCTGGGTACTATTGATCGGCAAACTCGGACGCGAAAGGACATGACAAACCGTACCTCAGTGCCCGAAGCCCCCATCAGCAGGAGCAATTTGCAGCACGGCTGAAGCCGCGCCCTTGGTCTAGGGTGATTGCCTCAGGACACAAGTACCTCAGGGGCTAAAGAGTCTGCGTGAGAGCTCAGATTTCTGGCAAAATCAACGCATTTTATGTTGATAATTGGCCGAAAGTAATACGAATATTGTCGAGATTTTTGAGTTCTCACGCAGACTCTAAAGCCCAACGTATTCTCAATCCTTGGCGGCCCGACTAAAAGTCGTGCCCTGATACAAAGCACTCGAGCAGAGACTCCTCGAAATTCGCGAATTCCGCACAGATCGCAGCGCGTCCTCCGGGATTTGCGGCGACAGTTGTCACTCGGCCAGCATCAGGCGTTGGATGGAGAGAGCTCTTCCGGTGGCGCCGTCGCAGTCAATCAGGGCAGCACACATGCGGGGGTCGCCTCGGGCGGCTTCGAATTTGCCTGGCATGCCGGTCAGGAAGCGATGAATTATCTGCTCTTTTTCCACACCGATGACGCTGTCGAACGGTCCACTCATTCCCACATCGGTCTGATAGGCGGTGCCCCCAGGCAAGATTCGCTCATCAGCAGTGGGTACGTGCGTGTGGGTTCCGATTACCGCGGTAACCCTTCCGGCTAGGTACCATCCGAGAGCGACCTTCTCCGAGGTCGCTTCGGCGTGCAGGTCGACAAAGATCACCTTGGCCTTGATCTTTTCCAGCAGGGAATCCACGACCCGAAATGGATCTTCCAGGCTGGCCATGAAAACCCGGCCCTGAAGGTCAATGACCGCGTAGGTTTGTCCCTGGGGTAATTCTCCCTCGTAATATCCATAGCCGGGCGTTCCGGCAACATAGTTGGCGGGCCGCAGCACGCGGCGGGCGCGACTGTGGCTGTCTCCGGGAACGGACTGCATGTACTCGATGATCTCGCGTTTGTCCCAGACATGGTTACCGGTAGTGATAACGTGGGCACCCAGGTCGAACAGCTCCTCGGCGATCGCCGGTGTCACTCCGAACCCCCCAGCGGCGTTCTCAGCGTTCACCACCACCAGGTCGACGGCTCGCTGCTCGATCACCTGACCCAGGTGCTCGCCGACAATCCGTCGACCGGCCTGGCCAAATACGTCACCGACAAAGAGAATGCGCAAAAAGCCTCCAATAAACGATTATCGGCAAATGATCCTGCGACGGGTACGATATATTCCTGAAATGATCATGGTTACCTGTTAGTGGTTCTGCAACCTTGGAAGTGACTAACGTGCAGTCGTAGGGCCATGCCGTTTCTCGCCCATGTATGGTAGCGTTCGGGAATGGCCGTCAATTGTAGATTTGCTACCGGAGTTCATGTGTTGGTCCTGCTCGCTTCAGAACCGGACACATTGCAAACATCAACCGATATCGCACTCAAGCTGGACACCAACCCAGTCGTCGTTCGCCGGGTACTTGCCTCTCTTCAGCAAGCGAAGCTGATCGAGAGTCAAAAGGGGCCGACGGGTGGTTCAAGACTTTTGAAATCTCCTAAAGCTATCTCTCTGGCAGATGTTTACAAGGCGGTGGAGACTGGCTCGCTCTTCCATACTCCCAGTGTCCGCGCTGCTGCGGCGTTGCGGGTCAATGGCGCACTCGAAAAAATCTTTTCCGGCTCCATGATAGCGCTGCTGGATGAGTTTGAGAAAACGAGTCTCAGCCAGGTATTGAAGCGGGTTGGCAAGCAGACAGCCAGAAAATAGAGCTGGTTAGCTCTTAACTTCTGTCTGTCTCGGGGCCCACTCTCCTCATCGCGCGGAGAGCCCGGCGTGGTTTCTCTACTCACCAGCCGTGTCGTCTCCCGTTTGGGAACGCATGAGAGGGAAGAAGATCACGTCGCGAATGGACCGGGCGCCGGTTAACACCATCGTTAGCCGGTCGATGCCGATCCCTTCACCGCCGGTCGGAGGTAGTCCATAGGCCAAGGCACGGACGTAGTCTTCATCCATTGCATGAGCTTCTGCGTCGCCCCGCTCCTTCTCTGCCAATTGCTGCTCGAAGCGTTTGCGCTGCTCCTCCGGGTCGTTCAGTTCACTGAAAGCGTTGCCTAGCTCAAATCCCCCGATATAAAACTCAAACCGCTCGACCCAATCCGGTTCGTCGGGCTTGTTTTTGGAGAGCGGAGAGACGGCAACGGGGAAGTCGTAGATGATGGTCGGCTGAATCAGGTGGTCCTCGGCGACCGCCTCGAAGATGCCGGCGATGGTCTTTCCCACCGGCTCACCGTGCTTGTACTCGAGAGACACTCTGGCGTCTCGCAGTCTTTGCACCATTTGCTCAACTGCCTGGCCGCTCTGAAAGTCTTCGAACGCCGGCTTGGCTCCCGCGGCTTCTGGCCAGAACTCGAGGATGGCTTCCCGCATGGAGAAGCGCCGCCACTTTGACAGATCTATTTCGTGTCCGGCGAAGTTGGTCACGGTGGAGCCATTCACCTCTAACGCCACTTGCTCGATGAGGTCCTGGGTTAGCTGCATCAGGTCGTGATAGTTCGCGTAGGCCTGGTAGAACTCAAGCATGGTGAACTCGGGATTGTGCTGGGTCGAGACACCTTCATTACGAAAGTTGCGATTGATCTCGTAGACGCGGTCCAGGCCGCCCACCACCAGGCGCTTCAGATAAAGTTCCGGCGCTATGCGCAGGTAGAGCGAAAGGTCGAGCGCGTTATGGTGGGTGCGAAAGGGCCGGGCTGCGGCTCCTCCAGCGATGGGCTGCATCATCGGGGTTTCGACCTCGATGTATCCCCGCTGATCGAAAAAGGCTCGAATTGCCTTGAGCACCTGGGCGCGCTTGACGAAGACGGTGCGCACGTCGGTGTTCATGAACAGATCCACGTAACGTTGGCGGTAGCGAAGTTCTACATCGGCCAGGCCGTGATATTTCTCCGGCAGAGCGAGCATGGCCTTGGCCAGGAAGGTGATCTTTTCGACATGGACCGTTAGTTCTCCGGTACGGGTGCGGAATACGTAGCCAGAGACTCCGATGTGGTCGCCTAGATCAAGCAGCTTGTAGAGTTGAAAACCCTGTTCCCCTACGGCGTCGAGGCGGACGTAGATTTGTAAGCGTTCTCCGCCTTGTTGCAGTTGGGCAAAACCAGCCTTGCCTTGTGCGCGGATGGCCATGATGCGGCCGGCGACGGTGACAGTAGTCCGGTTTGCGTCCAGGAGCTCTGGCGGGATCTCCCCGAATTGTTGGCGCACTTCGGATAGGGTGTGTGAGGAAAGAAATTGGTTGGGGTAGGTTTGCTGGCCAAGCGCCTCAATCTGACGCAGCTTCTCCTGGCGAAGTGCAAAGAGATTGTTCTCGAATTCGGACTCAAACAATGGGTGCCTCGAAGAGTCAGTATAACGGTTGCGTTGTATTCGCTGTGTGGCATTGAGGTTGTCCACGTGGTCCCTGCGGGACGGCTGAAAGTTGCCCAGGATAACGATGCGGCCTGTTTTCAGCCGTCCCCTTCGACAAGCTCAGGGCAGGCTCTTCGGGACTGCGTCGTCCTTTCAAATCCAACCCAGGACTAACGTCCTGAGCTAAGTTCAGCCGTTCCTACGGGACTCGTTGTGGCGGTTGTCAACCCCAGAGACTGCGTTTCCAGGATAGGTCCGCGGAACCGCAGATCCCTCCGCTCCGCTTCGCTCCGGTCGGGATGACAAAGGAAAGGGAACCGGTTCCATAAAAAGTAGTTACTGAACCGAGGCGTTTTTGAAAGCTAATTTGGACAGGTCTGAAGTTCAGCCGTCCCTACGGGACTTGATTTGACGTGGGCACCCGTCCAGTTCCCTTCGGCCTGGTGTGTGACGTAAGGTCCACAGAGTCCAAATTTCCCTATGGTGTATAACTGCCGAGGATACGCACAGAGATGGTTGCCAAGGGTATGTCCGATCCGCCTGAGAGGCCGGCGAAGTCCTCATCCAAGGACGGAGCAATGCACTCGCTGGTGCGGGTGGAAAGCCTGATTCAGCTGGGCTTGCTGCTGCCTGCTTGCGTCGTGATCGGTTGGGCTATCGGGCTGGCCCTGGATCGCTGGTTGAATCAGCATTGGATGAACGTTGCCGGCCTCATCCTGGGTGCGATTGCCGGGTTTGTACAGACCATTCGCATTGTTCTGTCGCATAGCAAGGAGTAAATGGAATTTAGCGATCAGGATCTACGGTTGGTAATGAACCGGGCGCTGCGTAGCGTCCTGATTGCCATCGCCGTAGGATTTCCCGTCACATGGTTCGCATGGGGCTGGCGGTCCGCGGTGTTGTTCCTGGTCGGGGGCGCCATCGCCGCTACGGGAATTCTGGAGTGGCGTCAACTCATGACCGCCGTACTGGTCCGCCTGGATACAGAGGCCCCTCAAAGTACCCCAAAGCCCTTGGGGCCGGTTCTATTCTGGTTTTTTATCCGCCTCGTAGCCGCCGCCGGCGTCCTTTATGTTAGCCTGAGGAGTTTGGACGGGAAGGTGGCAGCGCTGTTATTGGGCATCGCCCTGGCTCTCATCGCCCTGTTCATCGAGGCAATTCGACTGTTCCGCGGCTGGTCCGCATGAGGCTTGATTTCCTGGTATGCATGAATTAGACCCCATCACTGCTACGTTGAACAAATACTTCGGGAACCTGGCGATCCAGGTTATGCACGCGGTACACGTCCAGCCCTACAACCCCCAGGCTCCGATTACTGTGACGTTCGCCATGGAACTGCTGGTGGTCGGCCTGCTTTTGATATTTTTTTTGCTGGTGCGCTTCTCCCTGAATGTGGAAAATCCCGGTACGATACAGCAGGTCGCGGAGATGATCCACGATTTCGTCTCCGACCAGGGCGAGTCGATCATCGGCCACGGCTACCAACGTTATGTGATGTTTGCCACCTGCGTGCTGCTCTTCGTACTGCTCTCGAACCTGCTGGGCATGGTGCCGGGACTGATCGCACCCACGTCGGTCGCTACGGTTCCCCTGGGTGTCGCGCTTTGGTGCTGGTTTTACTACCACTACCATGGCATCCGGGTGCAGGGCCCGGTGAGCTACTTCAAGCACTTTCTGGGGCCGATCTGGTGGGTCGCCCCGATGATGCTGCCTATCGAAATCATTTCGCACTTCGCGCGCATTCTGTCGCTCACGGTTCGTCTTTACGCCAACATGTTTGCCGGGGAAGAGGTGACGCTGGTCTTCTTCTCGCTGATCCCGATCGGCATCCCGATTATCTTTATGGTTTTGCACCTGGGGGTAGCGCTGATCCAGGCTTACATTTTCATGCTGCTTACCATGATTTATGTATCCCAGGCAGTCGCCCATGAGCACTAGTCTTTAACGAGGTTTTTCGCGCCGGGGGCTATGCTTCCGTCCCGGGGCGAACGCCGCAAGCGTGAGGGGGCCAGCACGGTGAGCCTCAACCACCCACTGGCGGCAATCTTAGGAAGCAAGGAGAAAGAATGCGCAAACTGCAGTATCTATTTATGACCTTGTCGGTCCTATTCCTCGCCACCCCGGCCTTCGCCCAAGCATCGGGCGCGGACGGGACGGGGCACGGACTCGTAGCCATCGCAGCCGGTGTTGGGATGGGACTCGCCGCCGGGCTTTGCGGCCTCGGCCAGGGCCGCGCAACCGCTTCAGCCACGGAAGCGCTGGCCCGGAATCCCGGTGCGCGCGCGGGTATCCTGCTGCTGCTCACACTCGGCCTGGCGTTTATGGAGTCGCTCTCCCTGTTTACGCTGGTCATCATTTTCCTCAAGGTCCAATACTGATTAAGGGCACTACGCATCGATAGGTAGAAGAGATCAGGCCTTGTTCCTGATCTCTTTCTGCTTTAGAGCGGGCTTCGGTGAAGGGATGATTTGTGCGGAGAGGAATGGAAGAACATACCTCAGGGCCTAAAGGCCGGATTGATTTTGATCGGTTGGTGTACGAGCTAAAGCCCGTACCTACCAGCTCGTACTTGAACACAGCCTCGCACCGATCACAGCCTGTACCGAACACAGCCTGTTTAATCACTTTTTCTAACATGCCTCCTCGCCTGACGTTCTCTGCCATCTCGAAGCAGTTCGGCAGGTACACCGCTTTACACCCGCTGACGCTGAGCCTCGAGCCGGGAGAGATCCTGGGCTTTCTCGGGCCTAATGGGGCAGGGAAGACGACAGCTATCCATCTCGCTCTGGGATTTCTTCATCCTTCCTCCGGAAGTGGTTCTTTGCTGGGCAAACCGTTTGGGGATGCGGAGGCGAGGGCACGTCTCGGTTTTGTGCCCGATGTCCCGGTATTTTTTCCGGAGAGCGGCCATCGCAGCGTTGAGTTTGCGGCCCGCTTGAATGGGGTCGATGATCCGCGGTTGGCGAAGGATATCCGCGACCTGCTGGGCGCAGTCGGCTTGCCCGACGACCGCAAGGATGCGCGGCAATATTCGCGGGGCATGCAGCAGCGGCTGGCCCTGGCCCAGGCCCTGATTAACGATCCGGAGTTGTTGATTCTCGATGAGCCGGCGGCGGCTCTCGATCCTGCGGGAGTACAGCAGGTGCGGGAACTGCTGCGTAATGCGCGCAACGCGGGCAAGAGTATTTTCTTTAGCTCGCACCAACTGACCGAGGTGGAGCATATCTGCGACCGCATCGCCTTCCTCAACCAGGGCCGCCTGGTTCGCAGTGGATCGCTGAGGGAATTTCAGAGTGCGTCGGATCGGGTGGAGATTGAGTTGCGTGGACTTTCTCTGGCCGAGTTGAACCGCATTTATCCCGCAGCTGCCAGCGCGGGCGCCGATCCAGCTTCGATACGCATCACGGTTCCGGCGCAGGAACAGCGCCGCGTGATCGAAGCGATTTGGAGTGCGGGAGGCGAGATCGTGAGCCTTGCTCCGCTTCGGCGGAAGCTGGAAGATCTGTTTCTCGAGTGGAGCGGCGCACAGAGTGAGAGCTCGTGAACAGCGCAATGTCGAAGATCTGGCTGATCACGCGCCGCTTGCTCTACCAGAATCGCTGGATTTATCTGTTTCTGATGCTGTGGCCGTTTGGTCTGGCGGCGATTCTGCTGGTGCCTGCGGCCAAGCCGGAGATAGACGATGTGCTCTCGATGCTGCACCAGGAGTGCCTCTACGGATTGGGGCTCGTGGCCTTCACCGGGAGCGCATTGCTGGGCAATGAACAGCGCTCCCGCCGTATCGCCACGGTGCTTTCGCGCGCGGTGAGCCGGCGGCAGTATTTCTTCGCGCTGGCGAGCGCAGCGTGGCTTCCGCTGGCGTTTTATGTGGTCAGTTTTGTGGTGAGTGGAATCGAGCTGTTTGCTGCCATCGATCGACCGTGGGCGCTGTTGTTCGTCCTGGCCCTGGCGCAACTTGTGCTGGGTATGTGGACAGCGGCTGCGGCCCTGTTCTTTTCCACCTGGCTGCCCATGATGCTGGCGTCTACGGCTTCGCTGGGGTTACTTGCTCTGTTGGGATTTGCCGGGTATGAGTGGCCTGGGTTTTCTCCGGCGCGGTTGTTGTTTGTCATGACGCAGGGGGATCTTAGTGCCGCAGCACGCTTGTTGCGGGATCCTGGCGGGTTTATTTTGATCATCGTGGGAGCGGGGATACTTTTTGCTGCTGGAACGGCCATTTTCGAACGCCGGGACCTTGGATTGAAGAGCGACTAGCGTAACCGTGAAGGTTTCCGTGCAGGGAAGTAGGTCTGTTGCCTCGCTATTCGGATCTTAAAGTGATCGCGGGATCAACCCTGGAGGCACGCCAGGCGGGCACCCAGCTTGCGATCGCCGCCACGGTCGTGAGCATTGCGATCACCGCTAGATAGGTGATCGGGTCGAATTGCGATACGCCATAGAGTAATGAGACTACGATCCGGCTCGCGGCCAATGCGCCCAGCAGTCCGATGGTGACCCCAATTGCGGTGAGCGTGAGGCCCTGGCGGAGCACGAGCATTCGTATGCTCCGGTGGGAGGCGCCCAGCGCTGCCCGCACACCAAGCTCACGCATGCGTTCATTGACCCCGGCGGAGAGGACACCGTAGATGCCGACGGCGGCAAGCAGAAGCGCGACCATGCCAAATGCTTCAAACAGAGTCAATGCAAAACGCCGTTGGGCTTCTGATGATTCCAGGAGAGAGCTCATGGCCGCTACGCGCACGATCGGTTGATCCTTGTCCACTGACCAGATGGCGGCTTTGATGGCCGGAGCAAGCGTGGCTGCATCCCCATGCGTGCGCACTAACAATGACTGCACGGAGTCCACCCAGGACCACTGACTGGTAGTGGTGTAGAACGCCTCTGATCGGGTGGTTGCCAGGGACGCCTGCTTTACGTCGCCGACCACGCCGACGATCGTGGCCCAGGGCAGATCAGCATGCAAAGCATTGGGACCAACACGAACGCGCTGACCGATTGGATCCTGGTGAGGGAATTTGCGTTTGGCCAGAGATTCGCTCAACAGAACCACACCGGGGTTGGTTGCGGTGTCGTGTTCATCGAGTAGCCGGCCGCGCAGGAGTGGAATGCCCATGGTTGCGAAATAGTCCGGGCTCACGGAGTAGCGTAGGGCGCCCTCGGCAGTGACGGTCTGCGACTCGAACTTTATCCCGTAGACGTCGAAGTCACCACTCAGGGGCAGTTGGTTGGTGAACGCCGCGGAGGTCACGCCGCCGACTCGGCGCACGGCTTCCAGGGCCTGGGTCAGAAAGCGGGCACGAGCTTCGGCGCTGTCGAGCTGATGGCCAGTTTGTTGCACCTGCAGGGTAAGCAGGTGTGAGGCATCGAAGCCAGGGTCCATCGCAAACAGCCGTTCGAGACTGCGGAGCACCAGGCCTGCGGCTACCAGCAGAACCAGGGCGAGCGCGATCTGCGAGACGGCCAGGGTGCGGCGCATCGAATGCCGGCCGCCTGTGGCCGTTCGCGAACTATGTTGGAGTGCATTGGTTGTGTCGGCACGCGATGCTTGCAGGGCCGGTAACAAACCGACGACGAGGCCGACCATTGTGGTGATCGCCAATCCGAAGGCGAAGACAGCGCCGTCGAGATGAATCGCTCCGGCACGGGGTAGATCGGGCGGACTCAGCGCCACCAACGCCCGTACCCCGGCTTCCGCAACCGCCATGCCGAGTGCACCGCCGATTGCGGCGAGCAGCAAAGTTTCGGTGAGTACTTGCCGGATCATGCGCACTCGTCCGGCACCCAACGCGGCACGCATTCCGAATTCATTGCGGCGGCGGGCGCCGAACGCGAGCAAAAGATTGGTAACGTTCACACATACAATCAGGAGCACCAGCCCCGCCGCGCCAAGAATCGCCAGGAGAGCTGGTTTGACCCCGAGCGTGAGGTCGTCCTGAAGACGATTGACCAGGATGCCGTTCGGAGGGCCGCCGGAGCTCTCATATCCCTTGGCATACGTCTGCGTAAAGGGGCGGAGGATTCCCTCCAGTTCATTCCGGGCCTGGATCCTGCTGACCCCTGGACGGAGCCGGGCCACGATCCGCAAGTGATGTCCCCAGTCTCTGCTGTCTGGGGGAAGGGATGGGTCATATTGCAACGGCGCCCATAGCTCTGCGCCGGAAGCCAGGACGTTTTCGAAGGTGCTGGGCATCACACCGATCACGGTGAACAGGTTGTCATCCAGCTTAATCTGGCGGCCGACAATGGCGCGGTCTCCAGCGAAGTGTACTCGCCATAGCCGGTCGCTCAGGATGACTACGTTGGGACCCTGGAACCGGTCGTCTGCTGCCTGGAAGTTTCGTCCCAATGCGGGCGATATATCCAGAGTGCGGAAGTAGTCCGCGCTGACCCGTTGACCTTCGAATCGTTCCGGCAGGCCGTTGCCCACCATCGCCGGTTGCCAGGGCTTCATGACCGCCATCGTTTCGAACGAGCTGGCCCGTTCCTGCAGTCCATGAAAGGTGCCGAAGGTGACCGGTTGCGGAGATCCATCGCTGCGCATTTCCCAAATCATCATGAGCCGGGCGGCGTGCGGATAGGGAAGGGGCTTGAACAGGATAGGATTCACCGCGCTGAAAATCGCCGTACTGGCGCCGACTCCCAGGGCTAGCGTAAGGGCGGTGACGAGGGTAAAGCCTGGATTGTGGATCAGTTGACGTGCGGCGTAGTGCAGGTCGGTGAGCAGGGTATGGATCGTTTGCTCCCATCCGTAAGAGCGGACTTCATCGTGGATGACAGCCGGACTGCCCAGCTCCAGGCGTGCGGCTCTTCTGGCTTCCTCCGGCGAGAGTCCGTTGGCCACCCCTGCATCGGCCGCTTGCTGCAGGTAGTGTTCTACCTCGTCGCCGGCATCCCGATCAGCAGCCTGTTTTTGGATGAGCACGCGTAGACCGCGCGTGAGCTGGCGCCAGAGAGACATGGGGCTAGCCCTCCGCCTTCAAAAGGCGCGCGATGGCAGTTGCGCGACGTGTCCAGTCTGCGGTTTCGATATCGAGCTGCTTTCTTCCTGCGCGGGTTAGGGTGTAGAACTTTGCGCGGCGGGAGTTTTCGGTCTG
Organism: uncultured Acidobacteriaceae bacterium; assembly: GCA_963745725.1. GTDB lineage: Bacteria > Acidobacteriota > Terriglobia > Terriglobales > Acidobacteriaceae > PALSA-350. Next base: position 681,074 of record CAVUYJ010000006.1, on the reverse strand, counting down.
GCGCCATTCGGCATCGAGCCATCCGGCGCGGGTGAGCCGCTCCAATGCGGTCAGAAGAGAACCCGGGTTTACTTTGAAAACTCCGCGGGAGATTTGTTCGACGCGGCGGGCGATGCCGAAACCATGCATGGGCTCGAGGCTCAGGGTCTTGAGGATAAGCATGTCGAGGGTGCCCTGGATCACGTCGGTATTCGGTTGGTCCATGAATGCTACGGTAGTACGCGCTCATCTTGATTGTCAAGATGTGATGGTCAAGTCGTGGGGGACAGTGGCGTGGGGTAAGTGCCGTATAGACAGAGTGAAAGCATTTGAAGAACCCGTTTTCGGCCCATGTACGCCATGGCGAACATGGGGCACCCGTCCCGAACCTGAGACTGGTGCCAGGAGATCACGTCCCGGTCAGGCGGTTGTTAGGTGACCGTTTGCGGTGGCGGCGATCTGCGCGCAGACGGCTTCGGTTACCTGGGCCGTCGTCGCGGTACCGCCTAGATCTCGTGTGTGCAGGGAGGGATTTGCGGTGACGTGCTCGATGGCTTTCATTACCCGCGCGGCGGCTTCGATCTCGCCCAGGTGTTCGAGCAATAAGACTACCGACCAGAAGGTGCCCACCGGGTTCGCCCAGCCCTTGCCCATGATGTCGAAGGCGGAGCCGTGGATGGGTTCGAACATCGACGGGTAAAGGTGTTCGGGATTTATGTTCGCGGTCGGTGCGATGCCCAGGCTGCCGGCTAAGGCAGCCGCGAGGTCACTGAGTATGTCGGCGTGCAGATTCGTAGCAACGATGGTATCCAAGGACGCTGGGCGGTTGACCATGCGCGCAGTGGCCGCATCGACCAGCTCCCGATCCCAGGTGACCCCGGGAAAGTCTTCGGCAACCTCAGCCGCGATCTCATCCCACATCACCATCGCGTGGCGTTGGGCATTGCTCTTGGTGATTACCGTCAGCAGCTTGCGCGGACGGGACTGCGCCAGTTTGAAGGCGAACCGTTGTATCCGCTCCACCCCCGCGCGCGTCATGAGAGACAAGTCCGTCGCTACCTCGATCGGATGCCCCTGGTGCATCCGGCCACCCACTCCGGAATATTCACCCTCGGTGTTCTCGCGCACGATCACCCAGTTCAGGTCTTCTGCTGTGCAGCGCTTGAGCGGTGCATCGATGCCGGGAAGAATCCGCGTCGGACGAACGTTGGCGTATTGATCCAAGCCCTGGCAAATCTTGAGCCGCAGGCCCCACAGCGTGACGTGGTCGGGAATATGCGGATCGCCGGCAGATCCGAAGAGAATGGCGTCTTTGCCACGCAAACTGTCGAGTCCGCTCTCCGGCATCATCGCGCCATGCTTGCGAAAATAGTCTCCACCCCAGTCGAAGTTCTCAAATTCGAAGCGAAAAGAGCCGCCGCCCAGCGCTTCCATGACCTGCCGCCCGGCAGGCACTACTTCCTTACCAATTCCATCTCCCGGTATGGTGGCGATCCGATAGGTCTTCATATTCAGCCGCGGTAGCTCACGGGCGGGGGATTCACGCTGGACAGCTCTTTGAAGGCGGAGTCAGGAAGCTCCAACCCAGCGGCAGCAATATTTTGCTCCACATGGGCAGCGGAAGAGGTTCCTGGGATCGGCAGCACGACCTTAGACCGCTTGAGCAACCAGGCAAGCGCTACCTGCAGGGTCGTCGCATCGAGGTCCCGGGCAACCTTCTCCAGGACATCCAGGGCTTTCCTGTTCTGTCCCAGCGGAGCCCAGGGCAGGAAGGCAATGCCGTGTTGATCGCAATAATTGACGACGTAGTCCCACTCCCGGTCAGCAAAGCTATAGCGATTTTGCACGCATACGATAGGGACGATCTTGCGCCCGCGCTCGACGTATTCCTGGGCCACGTTGGAGAGTCCGACATGGCGAATCTTTCCCTGCTCGCGTAACTTGGCCAGGGCTTCCATGGAAGCGTCGTAGGAGACGGCCGGATCGGGAACATGGAGCTGGTAAACATCGATGCGATCGAGACGCAGGCGCTTGAGACTACCTTCTACCGCTTCCGTAAGGTGCCTTGGGCTCGCGTTGTGGAGCCATTGTGCGGGTCCGCAGCGTTCCCAGCCGCCTTTGGTGGCGACCACAACCCCTGCAGGGTAGGGATAGAGGGCCTCAGCGATCAGTTCCTCGGAGACATAAGGGCCATAGGAGTCTGCGGTATCGATAAAGTTGACGCCCAGCTCAACGGCGCGGCGCAGAGTGGCGAGCGCGGCGGCCTTATCTTCAGGCGGCCCCCAGATGCCTTTGCCGGTGATCCTCATGGCTCCATAGCCGAGGCGGTTAACAGTGAGGTCGCCGCCCAGGGTGATGGTTCCGGCGGCCGCGGCAGAGATGGCTTGGGTGTGGCTCATGGGCATGCTCCTTATGCTACTTGATGCAACCGGCTGTACAGCTGAGTTAGATCAGATGCCGGCATACCAGGAGTAGCCGCGCTTTGAGGTACCCGCCCCTTTGCCGAGGCTTTTTAGATCGTCGGTGACGGTGAGGTGGGAAAGGAATTTCAGGCTCTTGTAACCAAGCTGCCGGGGGACCCGCAAACGAATGGGAGCCCCGTTTGGCGTGGGCAGATCCTGGCCGTTGAGGCCATAGGCAAGAAACGTCTGGGGGTGAAAGGCGTCGGCGAGGTCCAGGCTGTCCCATGCACCGTCGTAGGAGAAGGAGACGACGTATCTCGCCCTGGTGCTGACTCCCACCAGGTTCAATACGTGGCCCAGGGGTACACCAGTCCATTGGGCAATGAACGACCAACCTTCTTCGCAAGCCTGGTGGGTGATCTGGGATCGAGCCGGCATGCGCTTAAGTTCGGCCAGAGAAAAGGAGTAGGGACGGGCAACCAGGCCGCCGAGGCCGAGGCGCCAATCGGCAAATCCGCCGGCAAGCAGTCGAGCATAGGGCTCAGTCTGCGGAGGATCGCCACTGACCGGCACCACCTTCGAGATTTCACTCGGGTTGAATTCACGAGCCAGTGAGTGATGCAAGGTCAGCAGGCGTTGGGTGGCGTAGGTGAGGGTTTCGCCGACTCCCCAAATGCCGCCGCTGTCGGGCGGGATCAGACCGTAATGCGACGCAATCCGGGTCCCGACGGCCAACCCGGATACGCCGGCGGCTGCGGCCAGCCCACCGGTGATCAGTCTGCGACGAGAAATGATATCGCTCATAAAGCCTGCTTGCGAGATGCCTCAGGGTGCCCGGTGATCATGGCGAGCATACGGGTCTTGAATCCACCCAGGATCACCATGACGACATGGACAACCAGGAAGAGAACGAGAAAATTCGCCAGGAAGAAGTGCAGCGTGCGCGCGGTCTCTTGCCCGCCAAAAATTGTCACCAGCTGGGGAAAAACTGAAGTGAGGGCGGGGGACATGGCGAGTCCGGTGATGATGGTCAGGGGGAAGAAGAGAAAGACGACGGCCGAGTAGGCCAAGCGCTGCAAGACGTTATAGGAACCGGTGTTGCCAGGCCGTCTGAACCGGAGGTGATCGAGCAGCACAGCGCTTAAGGAGCGCCAGGATAAGTCCGCCCGGGCCGGAATTAGCCGGCGGTGAAAGTGTTGTGTCAACAGGCCGGCGATGACATAGAGCAAGCCGGAGAGCACGGCAAACCAGGCGGATTGAAAGTGCAGCGAACGGCCCCAACCCGAAGGTCCGCCCCGCTTGGTAGGTAGCGGAAGATCGAACAGCGAGGGAGTGCCCATGCTGCCCGCTTCGCCCCAGTAAAAGTGAGGATGCGCCAGGGTAATCGCGAGTCCGCTGAGCATCAGTCCGAAAAAGCTGAGGGTGAAGATCCAGTGCGTGATGCGGACTAGCGCAGAGTGACGAGGCGGAATGACGACGTCAGAGGTGTGGATCGGGGGCTCGAGGGTGTAAGCAGACTCGGCCATCGGCGTTGCGGACAGGTTAGCATAGAAGGGAGTGAAGACGCGGCAAAGAGAACGTGATAAAGCGGAGATTGGATGAGCACGACCCACCCCAGGACAGGCATGCGTGTAAATAGCCCAGGCCAGGTGCTGTTCGCCAGCTTGATCGGCACCACCATTGAGTTTTTCGACTTCTATATCTACGCAACGGCGGCAGTCCTTGTATTTCCCAAGTTGTTTTTCCCTGGGTCTGACCCGGCGGCGGCCACACTGGAGTCGCTAGCCACGTTTGGCATTGCATTTCTGGCGCGGCCAGTTGGTTCTGCGCTCTTCGGTCACTTTGGAGATCGCATCGGCCGCAAGACCACGCTGGTCATCGCGTTGTCGGCCATGGGTATCTCCACGGTCGCCATTGGCGCGCTGCCGACTTACAAGACCATCGGCTTTGCCGCGCCGCTGCTGCTGGCGCTGTGCCGCTTTGGCCAGGGGCTGGGCTTAGGAGGAGAGTGGGGCGGGGCCGTCCTGCTGGCGATTGAGAATGCGCCTCCCAACAAACGCGCATGGTACGGGATGTTTCCCCAGTTGGGGGCGCCGGCCGGTTTTCTTCTCTCCGGGGGAACGTTCCTGCTGCTTTCGAGATGGCTCACTGACACGCAGTTTTTCTCTTTTGGGTGGCGCTTGCCTTTCCTGGCAAGTGCGGTGCTGGTTTTCCTTGGCCTTTATGTGCGCCTCACCATCACGGAGACGCCGGTTTTCCGCGAAGCGCTGAGTCGAGGCGACCAGGTGAAGGTGCCGATGGTGAGCGTCTTCCGTGATTACACCAAGTCGCTCGTTGCCGGCATCCTGGTGAGCCTGGCAACCTTTGTCTTGTTCTACCTGATGACCGTCTTTGCGCTCTCCTGGGGCACGAGTGCTCTTGGTTATAGCCGATCGAAGTTTCTGGTCATTCAACTAATCGGTATCTGCTTCTTCGCACTGTTCATTCCTGTCTCCGCGGTGCTGGCGGAGCGGGGGCGGCGCCGGGTCATGCTCGGCGTGACGGTCGCAATTGCCATCTTCGGCCTGGTGCTGGCGCCTTTGTTTACTGCCGGAACCACGGGCGCGGTTTGGATGATGATCGTGGGACTCTCGTTGATGGGGCTGACCTATGGACCGCTGGGCACGGTTATTTCCGAACTTTTCCCTACCCGGGTGCGCTACACCGGGAGCTCACTGGCCTTCAGCTTTGCCGGGATCCTGGGCGCTTCTCTGGCACCGTACGTTGCCACCTGGCTGGCAAGGCACTATGGTCTGCAATATGTCGGTTACTATCTTTCCGCAGCCGCCATCCTGACTCTGCTGGGGCTATTCTCGATTCGGGAGACGAAGGACGACAATCTGGCGAGTTCGAACGTCTGATTACCGGGATGGAGAAACGCGATGGCAGAACTGGCGAGGACTGGGGTTTCACTCGAAGGAGAGCTGTTGCAGGAATTCGACCGCTTGATTACGAAGCGCGGTTACAAAAACCGCTCCGAGGCGTTTCGTGATCTTATCCGGGAAGCGCTACTGGCGGAGACGGTTGACTCGAATAAGCCTGTTGTCGGGACATTGACGTTAGTCTACGACCACCACGTGCCCAATCTTTCGGAGAAGTTGACCGCCACGCAGCACTCCGCCGGTGCAATGGTTCTTGCCGCCACCCACGTGCATCTCGATCACCACTATTGCCTCGAGGTGATCATCATGAAAGGCAAGAGCAAAGAATTACAAGAGATCGCAGATCGCATGTTGGCTTTGCGTGGAGTCGAGTTAGGGAAACTTGTGTTGACCAACTCAGGCAAGGATCTTAAGACGCATAAGCACTAAAGCATTTTTCCTAATACTAGGGTCTGGTCAGATCGGTTATGTGCGGCCATCCTTTGACGGGATGGCCGCGTCATGTGGAGTTCTCGGGTCTACACCATTAGGAAAAATAGCACTAGCGACCGAATTTATAGGTCAGGTTGACGCTCGCGTAGGAAGGAATGCGAACGCCGACGACTTCCTGGATTGGCGAAGGGTAAAAGTTCTCCACGGTTTGTCCGGTATAACCGCCGGCGATCAACATATTGACGCCGATATCGAGGCGGTTATTCAGGAAGGGACGTACCACCGCAGCGCGAAACTCCTTTACGGAAACGCCGGTACACTGGGCGTTCAAGTCCGGCGCGCATCCTGTGCCCAGTGGTTTTCTGCCGACAAACTCAAACTCACCACGCGCCTGCAGCTTCAGTGGCAGCCGTTGCGTGTTGGCTAACAGATCGAAAATGGTTCTTGGTGCTTCCGGAGTCGGCTGCCCGGAATCTATGTCGCGCGCGTCGGCTTTGGAAAAGGTCGCCAGAATCGATCCTTGGCGGAAGCTGTGCCGCACGGCCGCGGTTAGAAATTTCAGACGTCCGGGACCCTGGTTTTCCTGCAGGCCGGTATCCGGATCGATCTTCGCTAGTTCCTGGCTGGTGGTGACGTGACCGAGCGTGAGTTTCAGATCCGTGTTGGCGATGGTTTTGCTGGCTACCAGTTGATAAGAATGTGCCGTGGCCACGGGACTGCCGGCGACGGTTCCTGTTCCGATGCGCGGATCTTCGGTGAAGAAGGCCTGGCCAAAGCTGGCGGAGAGCAGGGGAATCCACCAGCTTTGCTTGGGAAGGAAGGAGACGGTAGCCTTCGGTGAGTTCACGCCCACCCATTTCTGAAACGAATTGCCGGTGTTGATCAGATCTTCGTTGTCGATATTGATTTGATCGCGACGCCAGCCGGCGTAATAGCGGAAGCGGTGTGTGATGGCCCCGGATCCGGCAGCGTAGGGTGCGACGGAACTGATGGTCACATTGTTCGAGTCCACTTTGGTGAATGGACCGTAGGTGAAATCTCCCGGCGTGTAGAAGTTGTAATGGTCAAGATTGTCGCGCCGCGGAGCCTCCCGTTCGTAGTCCATGCCCAGCAGCAACGACAGGGACTCGGCGAGTTTGTTCACGTAGTTCGTGCCCTGACCGGTGGCGGTGCGAAACTCACTCTGGCGAATGAGACCCTGACCGAAATCAGAAAACAACGAAAGGTTGTAGGTGCGGAAGAAGCCTGAGATTTGCAGTTGCTGGCTTCCGCTCAGCTGCCAGATGTCGTTCAGCGCTACAAAGGCGGTGTGGGTCTGGTCTTTTTGCCTGGGGTCGATGGTGTCGCCCACGTTTGGGTATCCGGCATCGTTTGCGTTGGCAGGAGCAATGGGCACCAGGCCGGGGATATAGGAGAATCCGTAGTACCCCATTCCCAGCAAGGTAAGTTGATGATTGCCGAGGCGGAAGATGCGTTGGCCGTTGAATTTGTATTGTTGCCGGTGTTCCAGCCGCTCGAGAAATCCATTTCCATACGAGGCTTCCACGGCGACGAATGAATCACGCGCGGGACTGAATCCAGTGACCACGTCTATATCCCGGTAATCCCCTGTCAGAGTAATAAAAGGATCGAGGCTGGATCGAAGTCCATAGACCGCTGCCAGGTTGACGGAGTGATTTCCCTGGCGAACGTTGTAGGCGCCACCGTCGACCTGCACGCTCTCCAAGATTTCGGGGATAAAGATATTGGGGTCAGAGTAGCCGTTGCCGTGAGCGTTGGCCGACAGGTTGTTGGGCACCAGGTAGGTGCCCACAGCGATGAACTGAGCGACCGGTTCTCCATGATCGCCGGCTACTCCGGGGGCGAAGTATTGTGGTGCTTTGATCCCGCTCGAAGCGGTTTCAATGGGATAGCCGGGAATGGACACCGGGGCTCCTGGGCGGCCGGGGTTGGCGTCCAGTAGATCCTGACGGACAAACACTTTTTCTGCAGGGTCGGGCGAAAGTACATCCAACGAATTGATATCCGCGGTGACGGTGACCGAGTCGCTTCGGGTGATGAGCGGCACGAGTTGCAGATCGAGGCTGCTCCCCCCGGCACCGAGTTCGACGGGTTTCGAGACCGGCTGAAACGTGGCTGCGCTGACTGAGAGGTCATAGCTTCCCGCAGAATTCAGTTTGAGCCGGAATTGCCCTTGGGCGTTGGTGACCGCCTGGTGCGTCTTGTTCCCCTGGACAAGTACTACGTTTGCTCCCGCGACCGGGCGTCCTTGCGCGTCGACCACCCGGCCGGATACCGGGAAGTGGTCCGCCAGGGCAGACCCGGAGAAGAGCAGGAATGTGAGGGCCCACAGAAACCCACGAAAACGCCACATCGGGTGCCCCTTGCTGCGATCGCTACGTTCTCATGAGGAGGGCCTGCGGTGGTATTATGCCTTTGAGAATCGTGCTACTTGAAGTACGAAGATTCCCGCCCAGTAGATCTCAAGGTGCGAGGACGCGCCCAGAATAATACAATTATAAGAATCGTGCTACCAGCCACGCCAGCAAGGTGACACCAGGAACCCCGATGCGACCCGTCCTACGGACCCTTTTCAACGATGCACCCGGGAATACCCGAGGCAAGGTGCTGGGGATTTACTGCGTCCTCCTTGTATTCAATGCAGGAGCGTGGCTTTGGGCGATCGTGGCCTTTCGTCATTTCCCAGTTTTACTGGGGACTGCGTTTCTCGCTTACAGTTTCGGCCTTCGACATGCAGTGGATGCTGACCATATTGCCGCCATCGATAATGTGACGCGCAAGCTCATGCAGGAGGGCAAGCGCCCGGTTGCCGTCGGCTTCATGTTTTCGCTCGGGCATTCGACCATTGTTTTGCTGGGGTCGGTGGGGATTGCCTGGACCACCTTGGTGCTGCAGCACCGGATGTATGCGGTCAGGGAGATCGGAGGCGTCGTCGGCACGCTGCTTTCCACTCTGTTTCTCTTTGGCATTGCAGCGGTCAACCTGGTGGTTTTGCGCTCGATTTGGTTGACGTTCCTTAAGGTGCGTGCGGGCGAGCCTTACGTCGACGAGGACTTCGATCTGTTGCTGGGGAGCAGAGGTTTCCTGGCGCGTTTGTTTCGTCCCATGTTCCGGATGATCACGCGTAGTTGGCACATGTACCCGTTGGGGGTGTTGTTTGGGCTGGGGTTTGATACCGCCACCGAAATTGGTGTGCTGGGGATTTCTGCTGCCGAAGCATCGAAAGGGCTGCCGTTTTGGTCGATCCTGATATTCCCGGCGCTGTTTGCGGCGGGGATGTCTCTGATCGACACGACCGATAACATCCTTATGCTGGGCGCGTATGGGTGGGCGTTCGTTAAGCCGATTCGCAAGCTCTACTACAACATGACGATCACCAGTGTTTCGGTGGTGGTTGCGCTTGTGGTGGGTGGGATTGAGGCGTTGGGACTTCTGGCGGGAAAATTTCACCTGAAGGGCGGCTTCTGGGACGCGGTTAACCGGCTTAACGAAAACTTCGGCACGCTGGGTTATTTCATCGTTGGCCTGTTTGTGTTTAGTTGGGTGGCTTCGATCGCGTTTTATAAGTGGCGTCGGTTCGATGAGCTTGAACTGGGCACGTGAGCCCGGCTGCGGCACGGTCCGCAGATCCCATCACCCTCTTGTCATGACAGACATAACAGGGGTTTCCATTTTGGTTTGGTTGCCGGGATCCCAGGTCTCAAAATCGAGACCTGGGGCACCCTTCGATTGTAGGGTCTAGGTCCGGCGGGCCTTTTCGGCGGCTGCGAGCAGGACGCAGATCGCAACGCCCTCTGCTGCCGGAGCAACTTCCGATAAGGCAGGGAACGTGGGTGCAATGCGGATGGTGCGATCCTCGGGGTCGTTTCCGTAAGGATGGGTCGCTCCGGCTGGGGTGAGCACGACTCCGGCTTCTTTCGCCAGTGCTACCACGCGCTTGGCACAGCCCTTACCCACTTCGAGGCTGATGAAGTAGCCTCCTTTGGGCCGGGTCCAGGAGACGTCAGGAACCTGCGCCAGCTTCTCGTCGAAGACTTCGAGCACCTTCTCAAATTTCGGCGCATATGACAGCTCTGTGCCTGTCCATTAACCGCAGAATTGCGGCTTCATCCTTCAGAAAGCGAACATGGCGGAGATGGTTGAGCTTATCGGGACCAATCGTCCGCGGGACAAGCCTTCCTAAGAGCCATTTGACGTTGTCCTTCGATCCTGCAAAGAGAGCCAATCCGGCCCCGGGTAGCGTGATCTTCGAAGTGGACGCAAAGACAAATGCACGGTTCGGATTGCCATGGCGTGCGCATAGTTCGAGAATGTTGGCGATTTCCACCCGCTCGTTCGTCAGGTGGTGGACGGCGTAGGCGTTATCCCAATACAACCGGAAGTCCGGGGCCGCGGTCTTCATGGCCGCCAGACGCTCGGCAACTGCATCCGAATATACCGTTCCCGTCGGATTGCTGTATTTGGGAACGCACCAGATGCCCTTGATGGAGGCATCCTGCGCTACCAACCGCTCCACCTCGTCCATGTCCGGTCCATCTTCCCGGAGCGCCACCGGAATCATCCGGATCCCGTAGTCCTCGCAGATCTTGAAGTGCCGGTCATAGCCTGGAACTGGGCACAGAAAGGAAATCTCTCCCTGTTGCGACCAGGGGGTGAGGCTGTCGCAGGTCCCCTTAAGCAGGGCGTAAACGACGGTGTCGTGCATCAACGCAAGACTGGAGTTATTGGAAGCGACCACCTGGTCGGGCGGTGCTCCCATCATGGTGGAGAAAAGTCTGCGCACTTCCAGCAGCCCTTGCAACCCGCCATAGTTACGGGTATCGACCCCACCCTCGGCGAGATAATCCTCCACACCCGGAAGCGACAGCAATCCATTGCTCAGATCCAGCTGGGCCGGAGACGGTTTACCTCTTGTCAGGTCAAGCTTGAGCCCCCTCGCCTGGAAGGCGTCGTATTGGGCCTGAAGCTGGCGGCCGGCTGCGGTTACGTCGTCTGGGCTGAGCTGCGCAAGGTTTGTCATTTGGAAACCAACATCCTTTCGAGGGGACATCTTCTGCTCCACTATTATGAAGGATTTCTCCGCCTACACACTTTGCGTGATGCCGGCACGGCTTTCCGCCGGAAACGCCGCGTTTTCGCTGCAGAGGACCTTATCTGCTAACTCAACCGTGACAACAGTTTTGGGGAAAGAGGCCCCACCCTCTATGCTGCACATAGATGGTCGAGAGCGCAGTTCCTGCAATGACCACACAGCGCGTCCAACGCCGCCGATTGCCGCACCGCGTGCCTCGATATGTTCGCTGCCGTACGCTGTGGGTCGTGTTTTGCTGCCTTCCTTTGGTGGTGGAGTGGCCGCTACAGGCGCAGCAGACCGAACCACCGGCAGTGGGACCGGTGGCGACGCAGGACGCCGCCGGCCGCCCCCCTGAACAAACCGTTGGCTCCATCAAGGGCACAGTCGTGGACCAGAACGGAAGCTTCCTGCTCGCTGCCCGCGTTACCTTGACGCACCCAGGGAAAGGGGAAGAGAAGACGCAGCAGTCTGACGGAGCCGGGCAGTTTATGTTTACTGCCGTCCCACCCGGCCCCTTTGAACTCATGGTCACCGGCGAGGGATTTGCGACGCAGCAGGCTCCGGGCGTTCTTCATCCTGGAGAAGTACTCGAGGTACCGCTGATTACGCTGGCGATTGCTGCAGCAACCACCGAGGTGCGGGTCAGCGTCACGAACTACGAGTTGGCGGAGGAGCAGGTCAAGATCGAGGAAAAGCAACGCGTGCTCGGCGTCATACCCAATTTCTATGTCAGCTACCAGCAGGACGCGTTGCCGCTGCGGCCGAGGCAGAAATTTGAACTAGCCTGGAAAACCAGCGTCGACCCAGTCACCTTTGCGGCTACCGGCGCCGTTGCCGGGGTGCAGCAGGCGCAGAACGAGTTCAGCGGCTACGGACAAGGGGCGCACGGGTACGCGAAGCGCTACGGCGCCGCCTACGGGGATGCATTCATCGGAACGATGATTGGCGGCGCTATCCTGCCCTCGCTACTCAAACAGGATCCGCGGTATTTTTACAAGGGCACGGGCAGCACGCGGTCGCGGATTTTGTATGCGCTGGCCAACGCGGTCATCTGTAAGGGTGACAATGGCCATTGGCAGGCGGACTACTCAGGCATTCTGGGTGCGCTCGCCGCCGGCGGCATTTCGAACTTATACTATCCCGCGAGCAGCCGTAGCGGAGCTGGGTTGACGTTCGAAAACACACTGATTGGCATTGGCGGTTCCGCCGTCGGCAATCTGTTTCAGGAGTTTCTCGTCCGCAAGTTGACTCCGCATGCTCAAGGCAGGCCGTAGTTCTGGAGAAATGGCACGTATGAAGGGCAAGCAGAAACGCGACGAGGAAGAGAAGCGTGTCCAGGTAGAAGAAACCCGAATCACCGGAATGCTCAACTTTGTCGTCTTCCTGGCGGTGGCTGCCGTTGCCTATACCGACTGGATTGTCATTCCAAATGTGTCCCTCGGCTATCTCTACTTACTACCCATAGCCCTCAGTGCGTTGGTCAATCGGCCCCCAATCACCATCGGCCTAGCGGTGGTGTGTACGGTTTTTCAGGATCTCTTTTTCGGAACGCAGCCAGAGACACTGAGAGTCAGGATCTTCCGCAATGTGATCACTCTGATTGGCTTTCTGGTCGTGGGCTTTTTGGTGACCCTGATCGCCAGGCAACGCAATCGCCTGGTCGCGGAGGTGCGCCGGCAACGCGATGAGTATGAGCACGATTTGCTGCTGGCCTCCCAGGTGCAACGGCAAGTCTTGCCGAAGCCTCTTGTCTGCCCCAACCTGGAACTTGCGGCGGCGATGCAAACCGCGCAGCTATTGGGTGGCGATTACTACGACTTCTTCCAGATCTCCGACAATATCGTGGACGTGGTGATCGCTGACGTCTCCGGCCACGGCGCGGCGGCCTCTCTGCTGATGCCTTCGCTCGCCGTGGCCCTGCGCCTTCGCGCCCGCGAGCTCAGTGGACCGGCTGCGATCATCAAGGATCTCGATCAGGTATTACAGCAAATCACGAATGCGGCAACCTTCGTGACCATGTTCTATGCACGCTTCGATCAGGCGAACAAGACGCTGCAATACGCGAACGGCGGCCATAATCCGCCCCTCCTCATGCGGTCAAAGAGTGGCCAATGCGTGGAATTAGAGGCCGGTGGACCCATCATGGGCATTCTGAAAGATGCCCAATTCGCAAACACGGTGGTTGCGCTCGACCCCGGCGACATCCTTACCCTGTTCACAGACGGAGTGATCGAGCAGGAAAATGAGGACGGTGATGAGTTCTCGCTCAGCCGCCTAGAAGGAGCCGTCCGGAGCAAAGAAGCCGAGCCGGCGGCCGACATGGTCGCGGGTATCACCGACGCAGTCTCCACCTTTGCGGGAACAAAGGCACAGGCGGATGATCTGACCGTCGTGGTCGTGAAGATCCTGTAAGACCCATTTGACAATAGAGAGCAGCGCTGAGTAGTCTTCCCATAACATGATTAGGGAAGAGAGCGGAGAGCTGATACAGGGCACGCTGGAGATGCTGATTCTGAAGGCGCTCGTGCGCGGTCCGTTGCATGGTTACGCCGTGGCTGAATGGATCGAGCAGACTTCGCAGCAAGTACTGAAGGTGGAAGAGGGCGCGCTTTACCCGGCGTTGCATCGGCTACAGTTGCGCGGCATCCTGAGCGCCGAATGGGGTGCCTCGGACAACAATCGCCGAGCCAAGTTTTACCAGCTGACGGCGGAAGGTAGAAAGCGACTCAATGCTGAATCGCAGCGTTGGGCCAGGCTGTCGGCGGCGGTTGCATTTGTGATGCAGGCCTCCTGAGGATGTGAGAGAACTCCGGGACGGTTGAAAATAGGCCGCAACGAAATCCTCCTTCAGCCGTCCCTCCGGGACTTAATCATCTTTCATGATGTACCCCAGGACTAGCGTCCTGGGCTAAGTTCAGCCGTCCCTTGAGGACTAAATCTTAGATCCTGGTGCTCAAACTCTCACCTGAGGAGTTCGCCGTGGCACTTCATCAAGCTTTTCTAAAAATACAGTCGCTGTTTCGCCGGCGGAGGATGGCGAGCGAAATCAACGAGGAATTGGAGTTCCACCAGGCATTGTTGCGAGACCGGCTTTCGCGACAAGGTGTGCCTCCCGCGGAACTAGACCTGGCCACCAGGCGTACCTTCGGCAATGCGTCCGGATGGCGTGAACGCCTCATCGAGCTGTGGCAGTTTGGCACTCTTGAAAACCTTCTGCGTGATCTCAGTTTCTCCGCCCGGCTGCTGCGCAAGTCGCCCGGCTTTACGGCGGTTGCGCTATTGACGTTGACTCTGGGCGTCGGAGCGAACACTGCGGTCTTCTCCTTGATCAATGGCCTCTTGTTGCGGCCGCTTCCCGTGCCGCATGCGGAACAATTAGCAGTGCTACGCATGGAGGAGGGCGGGCCCCAGCCCAACTACTCCTTCTGCACTCCGTTCTTCCGCAGCCTGGAGCGCTACCACGACGTGTTCTCAGACGTCTTCGCTTACAATTCCGACATCCTGCAAGTACAGGGCCGATCGGGCAATGAGAACGTCCCAGGGATGCTGGTGAGCGGGCAATTCTTCAGAGCGTTACAAACGGCGCCCCTGATGGGCAGATATCTCACGCCGGAGGATGACCGGCCAGGAGGAAGCCCAGAAGGCCTGGCGGTGGTGATTACGGAACAGTTCTGGGAGACCTGGTTTGATCGCGCGCCGGACGTGGTAGGACGTAAGCTCATCATCGCCAACGTGCCGTTCAACGTGGTAGGCGTGATGCCTAAGCGGTTTATAGGAGCCGACCCCACGCGCAACCCGCAGATTTTTGCTCCCCTCTCCACCGACCCCATCATCGATGCGCCCCGAAACCATATTGATGATGGAATTCACGCCTGGTGGCTGACGGTCGGCGCGCGTTTGCAATCGGGCGTCACTCTGGTGCAGGCGAATGCGTCGCTAGCGACGGTATCCAGCCCCATTCTGCACCAAGCGTCCGAGGATGCCGACTTTATCCGGGAGGAAGAGAAAGGCCACTTTCATTTTGCCGCTGAGCCGGGCTCTCGAGGATTTGCTTATGCCCGCCTGCTGTTTCGCCGGCCACTCCTGGCCATGTTCACGATGTGCGGAGGGATTCTGCTGCTGGCGTGTCTGAATCTCGCGGGCCTGTTGATGGCGCGTGGCGCGTCACGGGAGCGGGAGTTAGCGACGAGGCTGGCGATTGGCGCCACCCGGCAGCGGCTGATCCAGCAGATGCTAGTGGAGAGCCTGTTGGTCGCGATTCTGGGAACCACCGCCGGGCTAGCGGCCGCGCCGTTGGTGAGCCGGTCGCTGGCCGCGCTCCTTCTTAGCCGCGACACCGGATGGCGGCTGGACACATCGCTCGACGTGCGTGTGCTCTGTTTTGCAGCGTGCATCGCGGTTATCTCAGCCGTGCTCATTGGGCTGGCGCCCGCACTCGCAGCTACCGGCGGTAATGTAAGTGACCAAATCAAAGATGGCCAGCACGCGAGGAAACCTCATGAGCAGTGGAGGATTTTGCCGCGGATCCTGCTGGCCTCGGAAGTGGCGCTGGCCCTGGTGCTGGTTGTCGGCGCGGGGCTTTTGGCCACCAGCCTGGTACGCCTGTTTAAGTCTGGTCTGGGGTTCGATCCCGAGGGGTTGGTGAACATCGCTTTTCGCATGGACAAGCAACAGCTGGAAGGCGACGCGCTCATGCGGCAATATCAGCAGCTGGCTGAGGGGCTGAGCCGTCAGCCAGGGGTAAAGAAGGTGAGCTTCGAGTTCATCGTGCCGCTGTCCCATCGAGGTTGGAACGGGAGATACGGAGCGCCGGGTGCGCAACCCCAGCTTATGTATATGAACAGCGTAGGTCCAGATTACTTTGCTACCATGCGCATTCCGCTTTACCAGGGAAGGGAATTCAGCTGGGCCGACAGCAAGGCCTCCGGACTGAAGATTACCCTCAACCGATCCGCAGCAAACCTGCTTTTTCCTGGCGAGGAAGCGCTGGGGCAGCAGGTTATCGAGGAGAGTTCACACTCCACCTACCAGGTAGTCGCAGTCGTGGGTGACACCAAGTACCGTGACATGCGTGAGCCGGCCCCGGCCTCCGGCTTTATACCGATCATGCAGGATGAACAAAAGAAGCCATCTTTGACAGCGGTGGTGCGCACCGAGGCGCCCCAGCTTGCACTGGCTTCTGCTGCGCGTTCGTTGGCGGCGCGTCTTGCACCCACCATACCTGCTCCTACTTTATCGACCATGAACGAAGTATTAAATGATGCCATGAGCACGGAACGGATGATGGCGCTGCTGTCAGTGTTCTTTGCCGGGTGCGCACTGCTGGTGACGGGGATCGGTCTCTACGGAACGCTGGCGTACGCCACAGCTCGACGGACGAGCGAGATCGGCATCCGCATGGCGCTGGGTGCGCAGCGCACAGGCGTGATGGTGTTGGTCTTCCGGGAAAATGCCCTGATTGCGAGTATCGGCAGCGTAGCCGGTCTGACCATAGCACTTTTGGTTTCCCGGGCCATGGAAAGCTTTTTGTACGGAACCTCACCGCGCGATCCCTGGGTGTTGCTGGGGTCGGTGGCAGCGCTGACCTTGATTGCGAGTGGAGCTTCGTTGTTGCCGGCGCTGAAGGCGGCCCGAATTGATCCTATGGCAGCGATCCGCTGCGAATGACGAAGGGCATCAATTCCCACAGGGCAGAGAGTCGGCAGAAGAGTGCGGAGGGCGATAGAATGATTGTGCATGACCACACGCACCGAAATAATCGCTCAACTAGATGATGAAATAACCCGCCTTGAGCGCGCGCGAGATTTTCTCGCGGCCGCGCTGGCAAGCGCCCCGAACCACGTGAAGAAGACTGCTTCGGCGATTGCTTCTGCGCGGAAAGTAAAGACCGCAGTTCCGGCCCCGAAGCGCAAGCAGCCCGCCAAAGCGGCGGCGCCTCCTGCTGCAGCTGAATTGCAGAGTCGAGTGGTGGCTGCGCCGGCTCCTCCTCCGCAGCCGAAAGAGGAGCCGCAAATACGGCGTGTTCCGCCTCGACGCCGGATGGAGCGGCGTCACCTGGAAAAGCCCGGCAAGTCTGCCGCCGCCTTGAGCGGGTCGGTGCCCACCGGCCCAGTGGTTGTTTCAGCAGTCGAAGCGCGCAAGGTACAGGAGAGGGCCGTGCCGTCGCCTCCGCCTCCGGTGGTGGCCGAGCTGCGGCCAGAGATTGGCTCGGAGCGCAGTCTCGGATCTCTGATCCAGGCATTCGAGCGGAGAGCCGGTCTTAGCGGATTAGAGACGCCCTAGTCGAACGATCCTCTGCTAGAGGAAGAGAGTGCGCACCCCTTTCGTAAACTAGATAGATGAAGAAGAGCCGTTCGCCGCTTTACGTCACCACCCTGATCGCGAGCGCTTTCTTCATGGAAATGCTGGATGGGACCATCATTGCCACTGCGCTTCCGCAGATGGCGCACAGCTTCCACACGAGTGCGGTCAGCCTCAATATCGGGATGACGGCCTACCTGCTCACCCTGGCCGTCTTTATCCCTATCAGCGGTTGGGTGGCAGACCGCCTTGGCTCTCGTTCCGTATTTGCCGCGGCCATCGGTACATTTACCCTTGCGTCCGTGCTCTGCGGGGCCTCGCACACGCTCACCCAGTTCACGCTGATGCGCATCCTGCAGGGGATTGGCGGAGCGATGATGGTGCCGGTGGGCCGCCTGATCGTGCTGCGGGCCACGCCCAAAGAAAAGCTCACCGAGGCGATCGCTTACATCACCTGGCCCGGACTCACGGCCCTGGTCGTGGGACCTCCGCTAGGCGGCTTTATCACCACCTACGCCAGCTGGCACTGGATCTTCTTCCTCAATCTTCCGATCGGCATCATCGCCCTGGTGTTGACCTTATTGTGGGTAGAGAACGTGCGCACGGGAGAGAGCCACGGATTCGATTGGATCACCTTCCTACTCGCGGGCTTTGCCTCAGCCGGGGCGGTTTACGGGATGGAGAAGCTGGGCAGTGAAGGTGTGTCGTGGCAACTACCCGGGCTGGTGCTCACGCTCAGCATACTCAGCGGAGTTGCTGCGCTTATCGCTGCTCATCGCAATCCGGAGACTTCGCTCATCGATCTGGAATCGATGAAGCTCAAGACCTATTCGCTATCCGTCTACGGCGCAAGCGCGTTCCGTATTGCCGTCTCGGTGCTGCCGTTTTTGCTACCTCTCATGTTCCAAATTGCTTTCGGATTGACGGCCTTCCAATCCGGTCTGTACCTGCTGGTGATGTTCGCCGGAGATTTGACCATGAAAGCATTTGTTATCCAGGCGCTGCGCCGCTTCGGTTTCCGGCGGCTGCTGATCGTCAACGGGATCATCACCGCGGGATCCATGGCGCTGTGCGCGCTGCTCAGTCCGAGCACCGCGATCGTTCTGATCCTGTTAATCCTCTTCTTCCACGGAGCTGCGCGATCGATGCAGTTCACGTGCATGACTACGCTTGCGTACACGGAGATCCCGCATGAAAGAATGAGCCGGGCGAACGGATTCCTCAGCGCGGTGATGCAGCTCAGCCTGGGGTTGGGCGTGGCCATTGGCGCCATCACCCTGCGGCTGGTCGCCCACGCGCGCGGCCACTCGGCTGCCGCCCCGCAACTACGCGACTTCCACCTGGCCATGCTTTTCATGGCGGTGGTGGCGCTGGGGCCGGTCTTTGACAGCCTGGGCCTCCCGCCGGATGCAGGCGCCGCCACCAGCGGTCACCGTCTGGACGTCGTGCCCGCAGCCATCGGCGTGGCAGAATAGGTCAATGTTTACTACCGACGAACTCAAGCGAAGCAAGTTGTGCTGTGCTCTGGGAGAGAGCGAACTGGCCAGGTTTGCGGAGACGGCTGCAGACGTCCGGCTTGCGCCTGGCGAATGGCTGATTCGCGAGGGTGAGCCGCCGTGGTTCTACGTTCTCTTCGAGGGCAAGTTGCGGATGGTGAAGGATGTTCTTGGCCGGTCGCAGGAGATATTCGAATACGAATATGCGATTGGAGACTTCTTCGGCGAAACGCCGATCCTGCTGGGTACCCAGGCCCTGGTCTCACTGCGAGCAGAAACGCCTTGCCGCGTGGCGCGTCTGGAACGGCAGGAGTTCCAGAATCTAATCCGAGATTCAAAAGAGGCCAGCGCGATGATTCTGCAAACCATGAATGACCGGCTCATGCGAGTGCAGAAATACGCAACCACGGTACCGTCGTCGCGGGTGCTCATCCTGGGCACGAAGTACGATACCGACTGCCGGGATATTCGCAGCTTTCTCGCTGCCAACCGAATCCCATTTGAGTTTGTCGATCGGGACCTGGAACCGGAGCGAGTGCCGCCGTTCATGCCTAAAGATTTGGGGTGTCCAGCAGTCGCGATCGATGGAAAGCTGTTCGACCACGCGCCCTCGGTACGCGAGTTGGCAGAAGCCTTGCAGTTACAAACGAAACCGAACAGTGACAGTTATGATCTGGTGATTGTGGGTGCGGGTCCTGCCGGGATGGCTGCGGGGGTATACGGAGCCTCCGAAGGGCTGAAAGTACTCATGGTGGAGCGCTCGGCGGCAGGGGGGCAGGCGGGTACTTCCTCGCGTATCGAAAACTACCTTGGGTTCCCGGAAGGGATTTCGGGCGAAGATCTGACTGGGCGCGCAGTGAAGCAGGCGGTCCGTTTTGGGGCGGAGATTGCGATGACCCGCTGCATTGAAAAACTGGCGCCGATCGCGGGCGGGTATCTGCTGGAACTCGATGGGGGGCATCAAGTTTCGGCGCGGGTAGTCCTGCTGGCGACGGGCGTGGAATGGCGCCGGCTGGAGGTGAAGGGCGCCGAACGTCTGCTGGGGCGCGGCGTGCTGTATGGAGCTTCTCGTCCCGAGGCCATCAGCGTGAATGGCAAGAAGGTCTTCATCGTCGGTGGTGGAAACTCTGCCGGCCAGGCGGCTATGTTCTTTTCGAACTACGCCACCGAGGTGAAAGTCCTGGTGCGCGGAGAAGGGCTGAAGCTGACCATGTCGCAGTATCTGATTGGCGAGATTGCTTCCAAGGGGAACATAGAGGTGGTTCCTTTTACCCAGGTGGTTTCGGTTGAGGGCGAGGAACATCTGGAGCGCATTGTGACGCGCACGCGACTGCCCGGACAGGAAGAGAAGATTGTCAGTCGCGAAGCAGATGCCTTGTTCGTGATGATCGGCGCCGATGCCAGCACGGCGTGGTTGCCGGGCGAACTTGAGCGGGATCCCAAGGGTTTCATCTGTACCGGACGCGATCTGACGACCTGGAAGCTGGAACGAGCGCCGTTTCCGTTGGAGACCAATCTGCCCGGAGTTTTCTGTGCCGGCGATGTGCGCCATAATTCGATCAAACGCGTGTCGAGTGGAGTGGGTGAAGGTAGCATGGCCGTCTCCTTTATTCATCAATACCTGGCGTTGGGGGTGGCAGTACAGGCTGTTCGTGGTGCCTAGATGGGAGTTCGCAAGAACTAGCGGGCGGAGAATTCAGGTGGACAGGTATGGGCAGTACGATGAGAACTCCGAGGGTGGATCGCTGGAGTTCGGTGAGTGCAAGGATTGCCCTGGGCGGAGCCCTATTGGTGCTAAGCATGTGCGCTTGCCGGCAAGCCGCACGAGAGCCGGTAACATTGAGTTACTTCCGGCTTGGGTGGTCGCAACCCGACGAGATGCCGGAAGCTGGGTCTTTGTCGCAGCAGTTTATCCAGAAGACAGGAATCCAGCTTAGAAGTCTTCCGGTTCCTGAGAATACGCTCGACCAAATGGCTCTCTCGCGCCAGCTGCTGCAGCAGGGTGGTTCCGGTCCTGATGTTCTCGGAATTGACCTGATCTGGCCCGGACTTCTGCAAGAGTATCTCATCGATCTACGGCCCTACCTGGCGACGGAAATCTCCTCTCTGGAGCCCGAGTTGTTGTCCAGTTACATCGTGGACGGCAAAGTGGTGGCCATTCCCTATCAAATGCAGGTTGGCGTGCTGGAGTATCGGATAGACCTTCTGCGCCAGTATGGCTACGACCATCCCCCAAAAACGCCTTCCCTAGTCTCCCGGGCGGTATGCCTCCTATTGGAACGCAACTCACGAATCGAGCGGGCACGTATGGCAAGGGAGGACATTCTGGCGGCGCCAGCCCTTGTGGTATGGAAGCTGCTACTACTCGCTAACTCGGACCGAGTCATTCATTCGATCTGTTCGTACTGAGCCGAAAGAATCTCATCGTAGCTTACGATTCGTACGTCAGGTTGCTCGGCCATTCGTCTCCGTAGTATTTCACCATCCGCCCCCGTCCTCGGAGCGCGGCCGATAATGACAGCCTTATGGACACGGCGGGGTAGATATCCAAAGGTATTGAAAACACCTTCCGCATCAATTGGATCAGGCTTTCTCAATAAGCGCGCGTAATCTCTGACCTGGTTGATCGCCGCCATAACGTGATGCGAAAAACCGCGATGCAACCGTCCCGAAAGAAGAGGCACGTGCACGCCTTTCAGTTCCGCGACCTGCGCAACCTGATGGTCATCGCGAATAGCCGCCCCCGGTGGCAAAACGAAGTCTGGAGTCCACCCGCTGGGCGATTTAAGAATCGGTCTATGGCGAATTGGTATCCCTTGCATGGCATCCATCAAGAATGCCGGGTGCAACTCGAAGAACCGTTGAATATCACGCTCCCGGGTGCCAGATAGATTGATGAGCTCCTCAAAAGAGCGTGCTTCATAGCTTATTCCCGAGATATCCCGATGTACAGTGACATAGTCCGCGAGATTGCGGCGATCCGCCGGGCCGAAGTAGTATTCGTTTTCCGGACGATCCCCGCTGGTTTCTCGGAGGGCCCACTTAACCTGAAACCGCCCTTTCCGGTAGGCAACAAGAATACCGGCCTTTCGGTAACTCTTGAGTACCTGCTCGCGATACGCATCTACCGCGGTATGAAGGTGGCGGATGGCGGCGTGAAAGTGGCGGACGTCGTCATCGAACAAGCAACCGTTGTAGAAACAATGCGATGCACCTACTGCGACCAGGTGCTCAATGCCTCGGAATGTCAGGGAAGATAAAGCTACCGCCGGCAGCCTATTCCACTTCCTCCCGTCCCTCATACAGCAAGCCGCGGGAAGATTCCTTATCTCGCCGACGACCTTCGCCACCGCGGCACACTCCGTCGCTCTTTCGGGCGTGACATCGGTGAGCATCAGAAAAACCAAAACGTCGATCAGCGCTCGTGATGCTGCGGGATCAAAGTTCAGGTGTCTCACCAAAGAGTGTCGGTCCGCGAAACTCAGTATTGATTGCCTCCGCCAGTGCGGAATTTCATCCGAACGCACATAGGCGGAGTCCGTCTCGACCAGCAGAACAGACAACACGCTTGCATGACCTCCACTCGTGGATTGGCGCAGGCTATCACGGGAGACACGGGGACAGCATACGTATCCCCAAGAGGTTTCGTGTCCACGAAACTCACTAGGCCTTCGCGGAGCGAGACCCCACCCACCCGACACCCGTCTTCGCCGTCTTTCTGATCCGCTCGATTAACTGCCCGGTATGGTGCTGCAAGTGGCGGATATTATAAAACTGCAGTTCGAGTTTGTTGAACGGCAGCCAGCTGAATCCGGAACCGTCTTCCAATCGAACCAACGGCACCTGCTTTTCAACCTCGTCTCGGGACAGCCCCAGATATTCCTGCAGGTCCGGCTTGTTGTACGGTTCGGGAAGCTGAAAAGGTTCATTCGGCGCCCACGGCCGCGGACCAAGATAGTTTGCATCTGGCACATGTTTGGCCCACGGGCGAAAATCACCTTCCGACGGCTGAACGTAGAGGTGGGTGTAAAACAAGGAATGATAGGCAATATGCCAGAAGCGGTTCTTATCCTCGGCGCTAAACCAAAGCTCCTCGGGACAGCGCTCCATGGCTTCTCCCAGCATGGCCAGTCCTGCCCGATACTGCCTCAAGGCCGTTTGCTTGATGCTTGACTCGTCCATTTTTCCGCCTGTGCGATGGTCGCGTTATGACACGACTCTATGATCCCTGGTGATTGGTTGTTTCCGCAAAGCCCTTCATCCCCAGGCGCCAGCCCAGGAATGTGTATTCATTCGCCAGTAGCTTGAGGGCCGCTCGGGTTTCGCTTTGGCCAGAAAAACATCGAGGCGATCCGCTCTCATCTTCGGGGTAAGTTCATTTCCACGCAGAAGAAACAGTTCATCATTCTTATTCGCTGCTAAAAAGGGTATGGCGAAGCCTACCAGTGTAAAGCCAGAATCAGGGCTGCTGATTTTCTTCTGCAGAAGCCCTATGTCAGCGTACTTAGCATCAAACATGAGGCCTTCCACAACACTTATTCCGCCCAGCGTTCCGAGTAACTTCGCGGGCGATTGACTCCCATCTCCCCTTGGGGGCTTGCCCTGCGCGTACGATCGCTGTTCATCGATCGCGGTAAGCTTCGCTCGTAGCACATTGGGTTCATTGACCAGGGCCAGCGCACTGTCCTTCACGATCAGGCCTGCAAGGGCATTGGGATCGATCTGGCCAGCGCCAAGTGTTTTTTCTATCGAAGCACATTGATAACAATATGCTACAAATTGAGTGCATGAGATGCCGTTGCCGCTGAGTTGCTTGCCTGCGCGCGCTTTGGCGAGCGCGCGAACGGCGTGAAACAGAGACATAACATCCCAGTCCGTTTCAGGCACTGCATAGTCCGACCGCATCCGTTTTCCATACATCTCACGACGGCTGGAGTACGCAATCTCATGCCCGGACGGAGGAGGCGCTTCGCGGTCTGCGATGGCCCAATTTTCGGCGAACCTGCAAGCTCCCTGGGCTACGTCCGCATCTTTGTATCGGTGAACGTGTAAAGTAGCCGGAGACTTGCTATTGCTATCGCGGAACGCATCCGAGGCAAAGTTGCGAATCACTTTCCTGATGTTTCCTTCGGCGGAATGGGCGACGGCTTTGGGCGCATTCACCCAGAGCATGCAATGCCCGGCAGCGCCATCAGGGCCCGTATCCAGGAGGACATCACCCAGTTGGAGGTTCTCCAGTTTCATGATCAAGAACCATCGTGCGCCCGAACCGCAGGGCGGACCTTTCTTGGTTGAGCGACTATACCATCTCCGGGAACAGAAGCGCGGTGCTTGCAGATGTGAATTTTGGGGCGATTCAGGATCGATTGGGGCCCTCAGGACGCCGGCGAAACCTCTGGCTATGAATGCGCCGAAAGAATAAGTACGACCAGGATGGCTGAAAACGCATCTTTGAACAGTAGAGTGCAAAGATATGCAGGATCCAAATCGCCAAGAGGTAGCCGCGCAGGGGGTAGCCACCCGCGAACGCGATCGCAGGGACGAAGCGTTCGGTCTTACTCCCGAGCAGACCAAAGTTAGTAGCAAACAGTCTCCGCCGGCTGGACTTGCCATGTCTACGATTTGTGAGGTGTTACAGCGTGCGCGTCTCGATCAGGGGATCGACTTAGCTACAGTCGCCGCACGCACAAGAATCAAAGCAAAGTACTTACAGGCCATCGAGGCCGGCGACCGCAAGAGTCTACCGGGCGGTTTCTTTTACAAGAGTTTCGTTCATCAGTACGCCACATTCTTAGGGGTGGACACGCCCGTGATCGACGCTGAGGTCGATCGTGTGTTGCGCGCGGAAACTCCTCTGCCATTGCCGAGCGTTGCCAGGCGAACAGCTGTGAAGGTGGCGTCCCGTCCCCGGAGTACGACGAAATATCTTTCATATGCCGCTTTCGTCCTCATACTGTTGGCTTGTTCTGAAATCGATGGTTGGTGGCACCAGAGCCGAACGGTTGGCTGGGAGAAAATCCGGGGCCGCGCCCCGACTCTAGAAGACATCACGCCACGGAGTGCGCCAAGCCCCGCCGCCGAGCGGGTGTCGCTCGCTTCCGTCTCCCCTGTCGCAGTGAGGCCTCCCGCGGCCTCACTGATTGCTGCTGCGCCGAGGCAGGACGAGCCTGCGGCTCCGGCTGGTTCCGGAGTCGAGCTTGATTTGAAGGCTACGGAAGAGACCTGGCTTTCGGTGTCTTCGGATGGCACACCAGTCTTCACCGGCCTTCTTGAGGCAAATCAGACAAAGACCATCGAGGGCAAAACAAACGCCAAGCTACGGGTTGGCAACGCGGCCGGCCTTGAAGTGCGATGGAATGGCAAGCCGCTCGGCCCGCTGGGTGCACACGGTCAAGTTCGGGATCTGGTCTTCACACCGGGCAAGCTCTCCTCACCCTTGTTGGGCTCTTTCACGCAGCCTTTGTAAGCGGACGCGACGGTGGGGACATGCGCGTTGGCGGCAATAGAGAAGGTGTCGTCTAATTTAATCTCGCCGCGTTCTGGTCGACACGTAAAATATGCTCCTCCGCAAGCAAGGCCAAGACCCGCGTTCGGATCTCTTCGCGGGTCTTGCGAACCGAGTCAATGCCTTGACCCTTGGGGTCGGGCAATGGCCAGTCGTCGCGACGTAGGCCTGGTACATATGGGCACTCGTCTCCACAGCCCATTGTAATGAGCAACTCCGCTTGCTTTGCCAACTCCTGAGTAAGCTTCTGCGGTTTTGCGCCACGCAGGTCAATCCCTACTTCGAGCATGGCTTCCACGACTACTGGATGAACCTGCTCCGCTGGGTGTGTACCGGCTGAAATTGCGATTGCCTGTTTTGGATCGGCGAACTTGTTAAAGAATGCGGCCGACATCTGCGAACGTCCCGCGTTGTGTACACACGCAAAGATTATTTTCTGCACGTTGTCTCCATCTGTTCGGTTCGCAACGCAGCGCAGCGCCGCGCGATTCCGGCTTCGCTCCCGCCAACGATCAGCAATCGCTTCGTCATCGACGACCTATTTCGTCAATTTCCCTTTGCAGGGCAAAAGTGTCCAGGCTTTGCAGGGGTAGTGAGATGAATAGGCTGATGCGCCGGTCCAGTGATGTAAAGGCATCGCGAAAGGCCCGTTCGATCTGCTCAGGTGTTCCGGTGACTGCAGCGGGATCGGGTATACCCCAGTGGGCCGTCATCGGTTGACCGGGCCAAAACGGACATACCTCTTTGGCTGCGTTGTCGCAGACGGTAAAGACAAAATTGAGCGGCGGTGAATCGGGACGTGAAAATTCATCCCAGGATTTACTACGTAGCGCCTTGGTGGGCAAATGTGCGGTCTCGAGCTGTCTTATTGCCTCCGGCCGCACAAATCCGCTTGGATGGCTCCCGGCACTGTAAGCGGTAAAGTTCCGGCCGCCCTTGCGATTCATGATAGCCTCCGCCATGATGGATCGCGCCGAGTTGCCTGTGCAGAGAAAAAGTACATTGTAATGCGACTGCATGCCCGCCATCCTTCCACGTTCCTGAATGGTTTACGACCATTCGGCTAAGCCGCTTGAAGCGTCTCAAAAATCTTAGGAACAGCAGCTTGGCCCACAACACGCCTCGCCAGTAGCGGCCGCGGGTTTCACCGCGTAAACTTTGACACTTGCGGCGGCTGCATTGACGTCGTAGTCAGCCAGGAGGTTTGCCAGATCCTCATGGAGGGTTGCGGCTTTCCCGGTTGAGCAGCAAGCATCCGCAACCACCGGCAGGCCATTCGAGGTATCCATGGAAGGAGAGCAACACGCCGCCTGGTTTTCTACTTTCTTGTACGCATTGAGGTCGGCTCCGCTGTCTACGATTTCCACGTGTTCAAATCCTGCTGCGAGCAAGGCCTGGCGATAGGCGCCTATCTCAATCGCACCCGCGATGCAACCGACGTAGGCCGCCAGACTTCGAGCAACCGCCAGGGGGAGCTCGCCCTTAAGCGCGATATCGCTCACCGCCAAACGTCCACCCGGTTTCAGAATTCGGACGATTTCGCGGAAGACAGCGGGCTTATCGGGGGCAAGATTGATAACGCAATTGCTGATGACGCAATCGACAGAAGCGTCAGGGAGAGGGATTTTGTCGATCTCAGCCAGATGGAACTCCACGTTCCGGTAACCGCCCGCGAGAGCATTTGCCCGGGCACGCTCAATCATGGCGGGCGTCATGTCGATGCCAATTGCACGGCCTTTCGGACCCACCAACTGAGACGCCAAAAACACGTCCAGTCCACCACCGGAGCCGAGGTCGACCACTACCTCTCCGGATCGAATAGAAGCAATCGCGGTGGGGTTCCCGCAAGAAAGCCCCATATTCGCTTCGGCGGGAATGGATGAGAGTTCTTCCGAGCTATACCCGAAAGCCTCTGCTACCGCTTTCACACCCGCGTCTTTATTCGAAAGCGTGCTGTTGGCAACGGCTGCGTACCTGGATTGCACGGATTCAAGCAGTTGATCTGTCATTTTTCCCCCTTGGGACATATGCGTTAAGACGACTATATTTGCACTGGACACATTCGTCAATACAGATATAATTATTTTCATGAAGGTGAAGGAAACGAGTTTCAATATGGAGCGCTTCTTCCAAGCGTTGGGCGACAATACCCGGCTGCGGCTTTTGAATCTCATGGGCGATCAGGAAATCTGCGTCTGTTATTTCGTCGAAATTCTGGATCAACCGCAGCCCAAGATATCCCGGCATCTGGCCTACCTGCGGAATGCCGGAATCGTGGCCGCGCGGCGAGAGGGAAAATGGATACACTACCGCATCGTCATGCCGCCGAATATCGGGGCAGCACAGGTTCTTCAGCAGACGCTTGCGTGGCTCAAAGAGGAGCGCACCATGCAGGCCGATCGTTCCCGGCTTTCCAAAGCATGTTGTAGTCCCGGGAAGTTCGAGGCCCTGCAAGGCGCGCCGCTTCCCATCCAAATTGATCCAGCCGTGGCTGCTCCATCGAGGTAATCATGTCCACCGTCCCCTATACGCAAGGCCAGGTGTGTGCCCCGCTGCCACGTAAGAAGCTCTCTTTTCTCGACCGGTTTCTCACCCTCTGGATCTTTCTGGCCATGGCGATTGGGGTCGCGCTGGGTCACTTCATCCCCGAATCCGCGTCCTTTGTAAACCGCTTCCAGGTGGGCACAACCAATATCCCGATAGCGATCGGGCTCATTATCATGATGTATCCACCGCTGGCCAAGGTTCGTTACGAAAAGTTAAGCGAGGTATTCCGCAATCGGAGAGTTCTCGGCTTATCGTTGGCCCAGAATTGGCTCATCGGTCCGGTCCTCATGTTTTTCCTCGCGGTAGTGTTTCTGCGCGGTGAGCCGGCTTACATGCGCGGTCTGATTCTCATCGGCATCGCTCGCTGTATAGCCATGGTGCTGGTGTGGAATGAGCTTGCAGGCGGCGACACAGACTACGTGGCCGGACTGGTGGCTCTGAACAGCGTCTTCCAGGTTGTGTTCTACAGTCTCTACGCCTGGGTGTTTATCACCATTCTCCCCACGTGGTTTGGGTTGAAGGGGGCAGTGGTCGACGTTGGTATCGGTCAAATCGCCCAGAGCGTGTTTATCTATCTGGGTATTCCGTTTCTTGCCGGTATGCTTACCCGATTCGCACTCGTCCGCGCGAGGGGGGAAGAGTGGTATCGGACGCACTTCATTCCGCGTATTAGTCCGTTTACTCTTTTTGCCCTGCTGTTCACCATCCTGGTGATGTTCAGCCTCAAGGGCGACCTGATCGTCAAGCTGCCGCTGGACGTGCTACGCATTGCCGTGCCGCTATTGATCTATTTTGTCGTTATGTTCCTGGTCAGCTTCTGGATGGGCCGCAAGTTGGGCGCCGACTATGCACAGACGGCCACGCTATCGTTCACGGCAGCGGGTAACAATTTTGAGTTGGCAATCGCCGTTGCGGTTGCCGTGTTCGGACTGAATTCCGGTGAAGCGTTCGTGGGGGTGATTGGCCCTCTCATCGAGGTGCCGGCGCTGATCGGGCTAGTCAATGTAGCTTTTTGGCTTCGCCAGCGCTATTTTCTCGGGGGGAACAGCCTGGCTTAGCAAGGATGCTGTAACGGGTAAAACGAACCTGTGAGGGTTTGATCTGGTTAGGTAATCGATCGAGCGAGTCGTGTGCTGAGACGGCTGTTTTATTGTTTCGCGGTTCGCTGAGGCTTACCCCTCTCGATTGCCGAATAGGGCCTCCATTCACTGATGGTGCAAGACCCGCTGGCGATCGCCTCCTTAAGGCGCGCAGTGTCTTGTTCGAACTGTTTTTCTTCTTTGAAGATCTGGCGCAAAAAATCGAACAAGACCTTCCTGTTGGATTCTCGGGCATTCCCAATGCGGTAATAGACGCGATAACCGTCCCGACGATCGAGGACCATTCCCGAGTTTTTCAGGTAGGCAAGGTGTCTCGAGATATTCGGCTGTGAATTTTCAAGGACGTATTGGATGTCGCAGACGCAGAGTTCCCCATGAAGTAACAGGTTCACGATCCTCAGCCGGTTCGCATCCGCAAGCGCCTTGAATACCTGTTCCACATCCATGGTTCGCCAGATCCTCTGTGTGAGGAGTCCACCGCCTTCCGATTGAGGTGCCGATCGACTCTTCGATCAGTGGGCGCAGATCTCTTCACCCCCATATTCGCATACACGTATAGCCGTGTGAACCTAACCTCTGCGCGTGTTCGCGAGCTCAGCTTTGAAATTAACCCCTTTTTAATATTCTCCTGATTAATGTGTCTATGCGCACACACGCATACACATATCACCTCCTGATTGGTGCAGCGCGTTGTCTGGACGCACGAGAGGATCCCATGAGAACGAAACTTCTTGTCAGGGTTATGGATGCGAAATCTCTGGTTGCCGCATTCGCAGTAACTTCGGCCACCTTTGCTTTGCTCGTCACCAGCGGCTGTACCAATTATTCGGAAGATGGCAAGCCCGCTGCGGAGCCCACATTCGGCACCACGCAGGTTCGGACATTCAGCGCTGCCGGAAGCACCTTCGTCGGCCCCCTGATGTCTCGTTGGAGTTCCGACTACGAGAAAGCTCACAAGGTGCGGGTGAACTACCGTTCTATCGGTAGCGGGGCCGGGCTCGGTGAACTGAAGCAAGGCTTGCTCACCTTTGCGGTCAGCGACGCGCCGTTGGCCGACTCCCAATTGAAAGATCTTCCTCCGCTCGTCCAGATACCTGTGACTGCGGGCCCTGTCTGCGTCATTTACAATCTGCCCGGACTGAATGTTCCCTTACGATTGAGCGGCAAGACCTTAGCTGACATCTACTCGGGCGGGATCGCTAGCTGGCAGGATCCTGCCTTCAGCCGTGAAAATCCTGGTATCAAGATGCCGCACATGGCGATCACGGTGGTCCATCGCGCAGATGGCAGTGGGACCACCAGTATCTTTACCAGTTACCTCAGCAGCGTGAGTCCGAGCTGGTCGTCGAAGATTGGTCACGGTCTTGATGTGAACTGGCCAAGCGGCATAGGGGCTCTTGGAAGCCAAAACGTTCTCCATGATGTTCAGGAGCGGCCGGGGGCCATCGGATACCTTGAACTGAGCTACGCTCGGCAAGCGGGTCTCCCGGTTGCCTCAATTCAAAATAAGGCGGGCGAATTCGTTGTTCCCAGTCCGGAGAGCGCCGCTCTTGCTATTACCGCCTACCACGATGCACTCATGCGGGACCTTCGGACACCAATTGTGGATCCGCCTGCATCCGCAAAGGGCGCTTATCCCATTTCAGGCCTCACATTCGTGTTGATCCCTCGAGACAATCGGATGGCTGGGGAGCAACGCGCATTTAGGGATTTCATCACCTACGCACTCTCCACTGGGCAGGCCTCAGGGGAGGAACTCTCCTATACGAAACTGCCGGTCGAGATACAGCAGAAGAGTCAATCCTTCTTGGGGCAACTTACTGAAAACGGGGAGCCGTTGAGGTGAGCAGTTGACCAGTCTTCGCAACCGTTTATTTGTAACCAAGGGCGAAGGAGATAACATTGGAGCCAACTGTTCCGGCAACATACTGCCGTCCATTGACCATGTAGGTCATGGGCGATGCACGCCACGAATCGTTGCTGCGGAAGGTCCATAGGGTCTTGCCTGACTTCGAATCGACTGCCGCGAAATCTCCACCGGTCTCGCCATGGAAGATCAGTCCGCCGGCGGTGGCGAGGACGCCGGTATAGTTGGTCTCCTGCGGACCGGTCAAGAGCTTCTCCCAGGCGACATCTCCTGTCTCTATGTTAAGGGCGCGCACATAACGAGTACCGACATCGCTGGGGTCAGGATTCTTATCCCAGATGCGGCCGATTTTGCGATAGATGCCACAATCCTCGGCAGCCATCAAGTAGAACAGCCTGGTGTTTGGGTCGAAGGCAGTGGAGTACCAGTTGGTCGCGCCGCGCACCCCGGGGCAGGTCTTGGTACCGTCGATCGTGGGGGTTTGGCCGGGGATCAATATAGGAGAGCCGTCCGGATTGAACCCGCTCGCCCAAGTCATCTTCTTTACGAACGGCTTAGCGAGCAGGAACTGTCCGTTGGTCCGGTCCAACACATAAAAGATGCCACTGCGTTGGGCCGAAAGCAGCAGCTTGCGTTGCTTGCCATGCCAGGCCGTATCCACCAGCAGCAGGGGCTCGGTCGCATCCCAGTCATGCGTGTCCTGGGGGGTGAACTGGAAATACCATTTGAGTTTGCCTGTCGGGCCATCCAATGCCAGGACCGAATTGGTGTACAGATTGGAGCCTTCGCGCTGATCAGGATCGGTGTCGGGATAGGGATTGCCTACCGCCCAATAAAGCGTGTGGGTTTCCACATCATAAGAACCAGTGGTCCAGGTGGCGCCGCCGCCCGTGGGCAAAGCGCGGCCTGTCCACGTCTCGGCTGGATGTTCGCCGGGTTTAGGAATGGTGTAAAAGCGCCAGGCAAGCTCGCCGGTTGTGGCATGAAAAGCCGCGATGAAACCGCGCAGCGGTGCGTCTCCCCCGGCGACCCCGGAGATCACCAGATCGCCGGCCACCAGCGGTGCGCTGCTGTTGTAGTACTTGCCGGCCGCTCCGACTTCGGGCAGCGGTTGGGACCACATCACCGCACCCGTGAGACGGTTCAGACAGACCATAAACGCGTCGTCTGACACATAGAAGATGCGTTCTCCCAACAGCGCCACCCCACGATTAGGACCCTTCGGCGCTGAGGTTTTCGATGGGCTTTTCTGATCGCCGGACACTCCGGATCCGAGCCCATTGGTGCGGGGGGTGCACCATATGGAACTGCCGGTGCGCGCGTTGATGGCACAGGTTTGCGCGGCGCCGGTCACGTACATCACGCCGTCCACCACTACCGGTGTGACTTCCAGGCCGGTCCCGCCCGGCGAGAAGATGAATTGAGGTTGCAGCTGTTGCACGTTCGAGGTGTTTACCTGTTGGAGAGAACTGTAACGGTTACCATTGAGCAGGCCGTTGTAGGTGGGCCATTCTCCGCTCCTGGGTTTCATCACCGTATCCAGGTCGGCCTGGGATACCGGTGGAACAGGTCCGCTCACGGGACCGGGTTCGATGCCGCCGAGGCTGGAAAGATAGGCGAGCAAGTCCTGGCGCTGAGCCGGAGTAGCCTTCAGGGGCGGCATAGAAGATGCTTTTTCCTGACGAACGAGCGTGTATTCGCCGGCATCCAGCAAGTAGAGCTTGCCGTCGAAGGACTGAAGCTGCAGCTCATGCTCGGTACGCTTGTGTCCGAAGCCGCGGAGCAGAGTGCCGTTCTTGAGCGTTACGTCCAGCACCGCCCAGGAGAAGTCGGGGCAGAAGGCCCAGGGTGGGCAAAGAGCGAGCGAATGGAGTCCCATCTGGGACGTTGGATCGTCCAGTACCTTCTCCATTTCTGCCAGGGTTGATCGTGCAGCTATGTTGGTAAGATCCGGCCCATTCACAGCGCCGCGACCATGCACCATATGACAGCTCGCGCAGCCGCCTTGGCCAAAGAAAAATCTTTCACCCGCCCCTATTTGTTCCAACGGCGCCTTGGCGAGCGCGGGAAGGTTCATGGAATGGATCCATCCCGCCAGCCCGGCCACATCGCTTGCCGGCAACGATGAGAAGGCAGGCATGCCGCCCGAGGTGCCCTGTCGGATAATATTTCCGATGTCCGCGGCAGATAGCTTGCGCAAATCCGGATTGCCGTTCAGAGCGGGCGCTCGCTCCCCACCCGCTCCGCCGGACCCGTGACAGGCGGCGCAGTTGGATTCGAATGTCTGTCTTGCCGCAGTGGGCTCCTGCTGGGCATGAGCCTGCAAGAATATGGCGAGTGCCACGAGGGTAGCGGCTAAAGCAACAACTCTGACTTTCTTCATGGCCTATCCAAAGCCAGGCCAAGTTCGGGTGGTTGGCATTCAGGCTGGACCCACCACCTCCAGATCCAGACCCCAGCCCGGTTTCCGCGGCGGGTGCATGTAGAGGCCCTCCGGCCCTCTGCTGATCTCGTAATTTTCATCGAAGAGATCATAAACTTCCTTTGGTCCTCCAGGCGGAGGCATGAACAACTCCGCCCAAGGTCCGTTCACATGCGAAATGGACCATTGGACGGCGCCGTTGAGGCCGCCACCATGCGGGATCACGGGAATGTCATAAGCCGATGCAAGTGCGCCGATGCGCCGAAGCTCACTCATGCCACCACACCAGGTGACGTCAGGCTGCCAAATCGATGCGCCGTCGGCTTCCAGCAGGCGGCGAAAACCGTAGCGGCCGTAGATATGTTCGCCGGTGGCGATCAAGGTAGTTTTTATTTCCTTCTTCAGACGGCCGAAGCCTTGCATGTCGTAGGGCGGAAGGACCTCCTCCACCCATTTCACATGGTAAGGCTCCATCAACCTGCACATTTCGATGGTGTAGGGCTCATCCCAGGACATCCAGCAATCGCACATTACGTCGCCGTCCGGGCCGACTGCCTTGCGTGCGCGCTCCACCAAGGCAACATTGCCGCGCATGCCTTCACTCCCACTCGGGGGACCATAGGGCATAGCCACCTTGACGCGCTTGAAACCGTGGGCAACATGCTGTTCGATATCGTTGCCGGTGCAATAGGCTGGGACACGCGGCTTGGTTTCGCCACCGAGGAGCACGTAGATGGGCACATCCAGGGCTTTGCCGACAATGTCCCACAAAGCATTGTCGAAACCGCTGATGGCGTTCATGGTGACCCCTTCCTGGCCATAAGACTCCGTGGCACGCCAGTTGATGTCCCAGTTGCGCTCGGTGTCGAAGGGATCCCGTCCCATCATCAATTGCGCCAGGTGGCCCATCACGATCGGACCGCCGCCTGGACCGCCATCACCATAGCCAACAATGCCCTTGTCTGTGGTGACTTCGACGGTGAAGCTGTCGACGCCTTTGGCGGCGAACAGGCTGCGCGTCGGCTTGTATTCCGGGTAGATGTTGAGCGGTGCGGATACCTCGACCCCCTGTGTCGACCAGCTGTTTGGATCGGGCTTGTAGCTGGGATAGGGACGTTTCGGTTTCGTCTTGACGAGACGAATCGCGGTGATCGTGAGCTTCGATTTTTCCTGAGCCCAGGGCAGGGGTGGCAGGGCGATCATGGCCGAAAACGTGGCCGCAGCTTGCAAGAAAGTGCGACGGTTCAAGTGGCTGTTCCTTCCGTTTCGCTTGAGTGGTTCTAATGCGTCGACATGATACCTGCTTCCGTCGGTTTTGGTGCGTGGTAAGTTGGCAGCGCAATCGGTATCATGTCGACCCAGTTTGCCCCTCTGTTGATGGCGGGTCAACTGCTCAGAAGAATTCCTGCGCAGGTACTGTGTAGGCGGGGGTTTCCGGGCCCAGCGAGAGGGTACGACCCATGTTGTTGATGAAGTTGCGCAAAACATTGCAGCACGCCGGCGATCCGGTCAGGGCGCCGGTCATGCAGGCGTACATGAAGTCTGCAATGCCGTATCACGGCGTGCCCGCCCCGCAGCTCAAAAAGATATGCAAGACGACTTTTGTGGACTTGCAATTTGCGTCGGGGCCGGATTGGCAAGCGCAGGTGCTGGAGTTGTGGCGTAACGCGCGTTTCCGCGAGGAGCGCTACGCCGCGTTGTACCTGGCCGGTCACAAACGCGCGCAGTTGTTTCAGACCGTATCGGCGATGAAGGTGTATGAAGAGTTGATCGTTACGGGTGCGTGGTGGGACTACGTAGACCACATTGCATCGCATCGCGTCGGGCCGATTCTGAGGAACGATCCCGCTCCCATGCGGCGCAAAATGCTCTCCTGGAGCAAGTCGAACAATCTGTGGAAGCGGCGCACCGCAATCATTTGCCAGCTCAGATTCAAGACGGAAACGGATTTGGATTTGCTGTATGCGTGCATCGAGCCCTCGGTCGGATCACAGGAATTCTTCCTGAGGAAGGCGATCGGCTGGGCGCTGCGCGAGTATGCCTGGACTGATAGCGCGGAGATCAAGAGATATGTAGGGCTCAACCGAGCCCGTCTGAGTGGGTTGAGTTGCCGTGAGGCGCTCAAGAATATCGACTGAGCGGGCGAAGGCCAAAGAGACAATATCTCTGGAGCTGAGGTTGTATGACCTATCCGGGATGACCACAAAACTCCTACAACGTGGCGGTCTCGGCCCGTGCTCTTGGTCCCAGCTAGATCCAGTTCAACGCACCTCGTACGGGTGGAAGATGTAGTCCTTTGCCTTCACGGCCGTATGGCAAGCGTTTCCGCAGTCTGAGAGGCTTTTCGGATCGGCCGTGAACTTTCCCGATGCGGCTTCGTAGTTGAACACCGCGTATCCCCAACCGCCGCTTTTCGGAAATCTCTTGCTGTCTTTTTCCATGACGAAAGCCTGGGTAAAGACATCCGGCACATCCACGACGAAAGGGGCCTCTGCACTCTTCTTCGGTTTCCACTGAAGCTTCACGATCATGGAGCCGTCCGGGAAGGGCTGGCCGCTGCCGGGAACGCCGGCCTTGTACGAAGTGATCATGGCCGGATTGGCGACGATTACCTTGAGCACTTCGTCGGTCCGGGCGGAAGAGACGACAGCCCAGTCCTCGTATCCCCTGAAGTCGGAGAACGCAATTCCGCTTGGAGATTTCAGCGAGTACTTGTCCTGCGCGTAAACGACCGTGGCGACGAGGACGGCGAGCACCGCCACGGCCGTCGCAAGGTTGGTAGTGCCGGGGATACGCTCCATCGCGGTGCGTGTTTCTATCCTCTGTTTTGGCTGCTTATGTGCCACAGATTTCGTCGCAAGTTCAGACATGGTGTGTTCTCCTTCGCGAAATAGTCGTCTAAGCCCATCAACGTACATCTCGAATAACTTCTATTAATTCAGACGTGAAGGAGTAAAACAATTAGACGATGGTATCGACTTCGCCACCGGGGGAGACTTTATGACGGGTTCCGTCTCTTGGAGCGCGGCGGCGGCAAGAAAAGCCGTCTCGGATGGTACACGCATGTCAAAATTGCTCTAAAAGTCGATCTCCGACCAGCTTTCGACCACTTCGAGCAAGAACAGTGCAGAAAGGCTTCCGTCTGCATGGAGGAAGACAAGGTGCTCACCGTGGATCTCAGCACTCGAGGCGCACACGAAGTTGGCCGTCAGATTTGACTGTTTGAATCGAATCAAGCAGCCTTTGCGAGGAATAAGGAGGCAACCGCGGTTACGAATGGGTATGGCCCTCTCGTGAGTGATTTTGTGGCGCTGTTCTGACTATTGGTTTTATAGGGTGTATTTGTACAAACGCGCAAGCCGGTGCTGCCTGATTTTGTCTTAGTAGAAATCACACAGGCGCCGTAGGGGATTCCTTGATATGCTCCAGCCTCGCTGGATCATTTGGCCGTGCTCCCAAAACTGTAGTTTGGCGACCCTTGACCATCTGTCACGTTTGCTGCATTCTCTTCACTAATCACTGGGTCATTGGGGAGGCACTCATGAGCCCTGACCACACTCGTCATACTGCTCAGTTCCCGTTGCGTCTTGCTAAATCTCTCCGAGAGGCTGCGAATGCCATGGCCGCTCAGCAGGGAATCTCACTCAATCACTTCATCTCTGTAGCGCTGGCCGAGAAAATTAGCCGCGGCGAACATCCAGCCTCATCTTCACCGCAAAGCGCCTTGCCCAAGGAGATCGACGCCCGAGAGCCTAAACCGCCCGGCGCACCTTCGCGCGTTGGAAGCTGAGAAACTTAGACGACGACAACAATCTTACCGACTTGGGCGTTCGACTCCATATAGCGGTGCGCCTCGACGATCTCCGCGAAGCGGAACGTTCTATCGATGAGGGGCTTGAATGCACCCGAAGCAAGGTGGTCGAAGATGTATTGCTTTGCCTTGGGGAATACCGGATCGATTGCCAGTTCGAATACGGTGTAAGCCCGGATGGTAAGGTACTTGGCGAGTGCAGTGAAGAGTGGATAGGGAGTGGGTTCGGGCGCCAGCGCTCCGTACTCGAAGATGATCCCTTTAGGGGCTGTCGCTGCGGCGAGCGATTCGAGGATCTTGCCACCGATGGGATCGAAGACGATGCGCGCGCCCTTGCCCGAGGTTATCTCATGGACGCGGGCCACCAGGTCTTCCTGGTCGGTGACGATCACATGATCTGCGCCTAGCTTGAGGAGGCCGGCCTTCTTGGCCGCGGTGCGGGTGACCGCGATGCTGATAGCGCCCTCGGCCTTGACCATCTCAATCGCGGCTACGCCTACGCTGCTGCTGGCCGCGGTGATGACAACGAAGTCCCCCTTCGCGACGTGGCCCAGCCAGATGAGTGCGCCGTACGCAGTAAGGTACTGCATCCAGATGGATGCTCCTTGTTCATACGAGAGAGTTGAGGGATATTCGGCGATTCCGTGCAGGGGAACAATTGCGACTTCGCCATAGACTCCGTGGTGGCTGAGCTTGAAGGTTCCGGGGACAGTGCTGACGGTCTTGCCGATCCAACCGGAATCGACCCCTTGCCCGACGGCTTCGATGACGCCAGAGGCCTCGTAACCATTCTTGGATGGAGGGATGGGTGTTTCGAGGTATTGGCCTTTGCGAAACATGACCTCGGCACGGTTGAGTCCAATAGCTTTCACGCGGAGACGGATTTCGCCGGAACCGGGCTCAGGAAGTGGAAGCTCATCGAACTGGAGGACTTCAGCGGGACCGGTCTTGTGGAAGCGAACGATCTTTACGGTGTTGGACATGCATACTCCTGGATTACCGACCCTTACTTAGATGGCCAGGATATGTTGAAGATGCAGGATTTGACCCTCTCCGCCCATCGCATGGAGGGATGGCTGCTATCTAGCATTTCCGTCTTCCTCCCGTTAGCCCGCTTGGTGCGTAGGGTTCGCTCAAATCAAACCGGTTTCACTTCGCTTGACGGCCGCACGAAGTCTTGCGTGATCGATCTCAGTCTGATCGCCGTAGGCTTCGGCCCAGTCGGCCAGGGATTCGCGGAGCGGCTTTGATGTGCCACAGTAGCCCGCGATCATGGCGGCTTCGCCAGTTTTTGCATGAGCGCGCGCGAGCAGAGCACCACATGCCCAGCAATAGAAACTGAACGCGTCGCCGGTTAGCCATTCGATGGGTACCGATGCCTTGAGATTCTTCATCTGCCGGACGTAATACTCGTGACCGTCCATCTCGGTCCAGCCCAGCATTACGTCGCTGGAAGCTTGAAGAGCGCATTGGCCAGCAACCACACGCTGCCCCTCGTGGCCTATTTCAGAGCGCCTGAGCGGCAGGTATGGAGCGTGAGCCGGAGTCAGCGCTTCCTTGACTTGCAGGAAGAGCGGGTCGTTGTCGTCTTTGCCCATTAACAACGCCAGATAGGTTCTGGTTCCGACCGAGCCAATACCGACTACGCGGTGGGCCACGTCGGAGACGCGATAGCGTGAGAGCATGTAGCGACGCTCGCGGCTCAGGGTGAGCGAGTACTTTTCCAAGGCAGCGATGATAGCTTTCTTCTTTGCAGAATTGACCCGGGTGAGGATCGGCGGATCTTCGCGGAAACGCCAGTGACCGTTGGCATCTTTGGCTGCGACCTTAGGTAGCAGGCCCCGATGATCTGATTGCAATGCTTTGGCGAGTACTTTCTCAATCACCGCTTGTGCTTTGGGCGGCACTTTTCGGAGCACGTTGGTGCGGCCGGGAAAGGCGTGAAGGTGCCAGATATCGAAGGCGCCTAAGGTTTCCAGTCGCGCCATATTGTCCTGGTACCCGCGCACTGCTTCGGCCACGGCCAAACGCCGCTCGCGCGCAGACAAACCGTTCTCTCGTCCGGCGACATTCACGCTGGCTGTAAGACGCTTGAGGTCCCACTCCCATGGTCCGACGACAGTCTCGTCAAAATCGCTCAGATCAAATACGACTTCACGCTGCGGCGTGCCGTAGAGGCCAAAGTTGCCCAGGTGCGCATCTCCGGCGAGCACCACGTTGTATCCCAGGGTGGGTGTCGGGCTTAAGTCGTACGCCATCACGGCGGCTGCCCCGCGCAGGAAAGCGAAAGGGGAAGCAGCCATTCTTTCCATGCGAAGCGGTATCAATCGCTTTTGCCGGCCGGCGTTCCTTCTCCTGATGATCGAGAGCAAATCTTCGCGTTGGTCATCCGGTTTCCACTGGCCATGGAGTTCCCGGGGCACGCTCTCACGCATCCCCTTGCCTTGCGCGTGGAGTTGGGCCACGGTAGGCAGCGGGGTGCGCATATTGAGGCGGTCGTGCGGGAAATGATCCTGTTTGGTGACTGAGTGACGAGACATGGTCGACTTAGTCCATCAACTTGCGGGTGAGATAGATGTAGTCCACTGCCTTAGTCTCTGCGGATTCCTTGAGGTTCGCTCCGAAATTGTGGCCGCCTTCGATGATCTCGTAGTAGAAGAATGGTTTGTGAAACTCCTCCAGGCGAGCGGCAAATTTTCTCGCGTGAACGGGCCCGACGCGGTCGTCTTTAGTGGTGGTGAATATCAACGGTTCGGGATAATGCACGTCCGGACGGAGCTGGTTGTAGGGAGAGATGGATGCGAGGAATGACCGCTCCTCGGGAACGGAAACCGAGCCATACTCGCCAACCCAGGAGGAACCCGCCGCGATCTGTTCATAGCGCAACATATCCAGCAGGGGCACTCCGATGACGACGGCGTTCCACATCTCCGGATGTTGAGTAAACTCAACCCCCATGAGTAGTCCGCCGTTGGAGTCGCCGGTGATGCCGAGCCGGCTCGGCGAGGTAATGCGCCGGGTTACCAGGTCCTGTCCCACAGCAGCGAAGTCATCGTAGATACGTTGCCGTTTTGTCTTGAGTCCGGCCTCATGCCAGGCGGGGCCAAATTCTCCGCCGCCGCGTATGTTTGCCAGCACATAGACGCCACCGCGCTCCAGCCACAATTTGCCGATGATGCCGCTGTAGGCTGGCGTGTTGGCGACCTGGAAACCGCCGTACGCGGTCAACAAAGTCGGGTTCGTGCCGCTGTACTTCATATCCTTGGGGCGCACAACAAAGTAGGGAACCATGGTGCCGTCTTTGGACTTGGCCTCGAGCTGCTCCACCACGTCGTGCGCGGCATCGAATTGTGGCTTGAGCGACTTCGCGTCTTCGAGGGAGTTGGTCGCGGGATTGCCGAGGAACAGGGAAGACGGGGTCAGAAATCCCTGGACCTCGAGAAAGAAACGATCGTCGGCGCCGTCTGAGGGCAGGATGTCCACGGTTTGGTTGTCGGGTACATCGAGTTTTCTACGCGTCCATTCGCCCGCTGGGCTTAGGGTGTAGATGTAAGCACGTCCCTGGACGTGTTCGAGGGTGGTGAGCACCAAGTGGTCCCTGGTGGTTTGTACTTCCTGCGCGAACTCGACTGCGCTTGGGGTGAAGATCGTGGTGGGTTTTAAATGAGCAGGGTCGTGCTTCACTGCGTCGAGGTTTAAGGAGACCACGGACCCCTGCGGGAAGGTCTTATCCATCCCGTCGGGCCTCCAGTCCTGATTCAGCTGAACGATGAGGTGGTTGTTCAGCAATCCTTCAATTTCTACCTTGGCCGGCAAGGCCAGCTTGGTCGTGGCGGCGGGTGTCCAGAGGAAATGTGCGCTCTCGAAGGTGCTGATGTCTACATCGATTAAGGTAACCTGGTGACCCTGGCTGTCATTCAGGATTTCCGGTTGGACACTTATGTCGTTCTCGGCGCCGCGAAAAATTTCTTTTGCCTCATCGAGCGGCTGGCCCCGCTTCCAAAGCTTTACGACAAAGGGGTAGCCTGATTTCGTCATGGTGCCGGCCCCCCAGTCGCGGGCGACGAGGAGACTGTCCTGGTTGAGCCAACTGACGTCTTGTTTGGAGTGGGGCAACACAAAGCCGTGATCAATGAACTTGCCAGCCTTCAAGTTGAATTCGCGCAGGGTTTCGGCGTCTTCACCACCGGCAGAGAGAGACACCAGGCATAGGGTGTTGCCGGGGTAGAGACAGCGCAAACCGTTGGCCACCCACTCCTGCTTGTCTTGTTTGGCGAGCGCGTCGTAATCGAGGACGGTTTGCCAGTGTGGATCTGGGCTTAGATAGCCGGCGAGGGTGGTGCGGCGCAGGATGCCACGGACGTGCTGCGAATCCTGCCAGGTGTTGTAGACCGTTCCTTCTTTCAAGACGGGAGTCGCCAGGTGGTCGGGCGACTCGTACACCTTGAGCGCAGCTTCCTTGAGGCCTGCGAATCGGGGGTCGGTTTCCAGCGCCTTGGTGGTGCGGGCGTTCTGGTCCTTGACCCAGGTCATGGAGCGGGCTCCTGCGACATCTTCGAGCCATAGGTACTTGTCGACTTGCTCCAAAGAAGAAAGAGCGGCCGCCTTGGCGGCGGGTGCTGATGAGTGGCAGCCGGTGGCCCCGCTGACCATTGCCAGTATCCCTACAAAGCCGAAAGTGATGGGGCTGAATCGCATTCGCTGTCCTCCCAGAAGCTCTGGTTTTCCCTGAGGAGTGTGTTCATCCGCTCCGAAGGAAGGGAATTTGGTCCATAGTATCTGACGTTGCTGTTCCCTCTGTGCAGTAAGATAGCTGACCACGCAGCGGCACTTTACTGTGCATTCCTCGCGGAATATGTGGGGAACACGTGTTCCATCAGCTCCTGCCGGAGGGTGAGGCGGAGGTCAGTGGCAGGCTCAGGCTCGGTATTCGATTGGGGATGGAGCGTAGACGAGGGCGCCGGTGCTCCGGTGTCGGTCGTGTTGACCGCCAGAATGCTGGCCGTGTGATCCGCCGGGTCGATTAGCATCTCAGAGGAAAAGCCGCCCTGATCGCCGTCGTGATAGACGTAGCGGTGACCTTGTGAGTCCAACACGAAAAACCCAAGTCCCATCATCGGCGCACTTTTGGTGTAAGCCGTCGCCGGTTTTCCCGGCTCGGTGACAGGCAGAACTCCCTTCCACGCCTCCTCCAGGGAATCGCGCTTGAGCACAAAAGCGTAGCGCGGATTCGCGGGATCCCCGATCAGGAAGTGGAGATATTTCACCATGTCGGTGATGGGCGCTTTCAGTCCGCTGTTGGAGGTAGTGATACCTGTATCGAAGTTGAAAGGCTGCGGGGTAAGCGTGTCGCCCGCGCGCAGATAACTGGCCGAGACGTGCGATTCCAGAAAGTAGGGTGAACGATCGAAGTAGCTGGCGGTCATCCCCAGCGGCATGAGAATGTTTTTGTGTACATAAATCTCGAAGTCATCGCCCGAGAGCCGCTGAATGATCTGGCCGAGAAACACGTAACCGAGATTGGAATAGCTCCAGTGCGATCCCGGTCGAAAGGCTACCTTCGTGTAGGGCAGCATGGCGGCAACCTGGGCCCATTGTGTTGGTTCGAACGGTTGCCAGTCGCAGTTGGAAGTATCCTCGCAGTCCCAGGGCCATGTGGGATTGCGAAATCCCGCGCTGTGTGTCAGCAGATCGCGAATCGTGATGGCATCGATCGAGCCAAACTCATCGTGCACCTGCCGCAGTTCGGGCACATAGCGTACGGCGCTGTCGTCCAGCGACAGCTTTCCTCGATCGCGCAGCTGCAGAATCGCGATCGCTGTCATCGTTTTAGTGATCGACGCCCAGTTGTACGATGTTTCTTCGTCGACGGCTTGCTGCGTATCTTTGCTTGCCTTGCCGAAGAACCTTAGCGTTGCCGGTTCCTGCAGGTGGACGATGGCGATCCCGCCGCCCACCACCCCGTGCTGCGACAGAACTGCATCGAAGCGCTGGGCAAAAGCAGATCCTTGGGCGGACCCAGGTGCTGGTGCAGCGATCAGACCGGTCGCCAGGAGCCCACTTGCAAGCAGCGCTGCCCAGGCGA
This sequence comes from uncultured Acidobacteriaceae bacterium, assembly GCA_963745725.1. Lineage (GTDB taxonomy): Bacteria > Acidobacteriota > Terriglobia > Terriglobales > Acidobacteriaceae > PALSA-350. The sequence goes on along the minus strand of CAVUYJ010000006.1, from coordinate 638,112 downwards.
CGGGAAACCTCTTCGGCATGACGGTGATGATATACGGAGGACGTAAAATGGGGAACGTTTCCCGGGCGTTCACTTTTCTTTAGCGCAGAGAGGAGGCTGGTGTGCGACCAAAAGACAAGACGGTGTTTCTGGACGCTGCCCGTCATTTTCAGTCGTGGATTCTGGTTCGGCGAACCAATGTTGCCTCGCTTCCGTACATCGGGCGGCCTGGCTATATTCCGAAGCGCATCGACTGCAAAGCGAAGACCGCCGATCAGGATGTGCCACCGTACAAGCTGGCTGGCCTGGTGGTGGATCCCACTTTGCAGGGCAACGCGTTCAGTCCGGGGCGGCTCGGCAAAGCCAGGGATTCATGGACGGCGATGAAGGCGCTGGTGGGGACCGTGTACAAAGTGGATGCGGATAGCAACTCGAAGCACTACGGCGGCCTGAAGCTTCAGGGGTCGTACATTCACGGTGATTACGACCTTTACGACATTATTGACGTTACCCAGCCACACAGAAACCTGGCCGCGGTTGAGACGCTGCTGGGGCAGCCCCACCGGCGCGGGGCGAAGGTGCTCCCGGTGCAGGAGTTCATCAACGCGAGGATCGGGACGCCCATGGTGCAGCACGGCGGGGAGGCGCAGTATGCGGACCACTCCGAGCAATCGATTGATGCGTTTGGGCCGAATGGCGAAGATGTCACGATCCTGAACGAGTTCAGCGTGCGCAGTTGGTACGAGAACCGGTTCGGCGGAAGGAAGACGCTGAGTTAATTCAGCCACAAAGGAGGAGGAACCTGTTGCGCAAGATCCATCATGCGTAAGCCGTATGGAGAGGGAGGAAGATGCGAACGGTCGTTCCGTGTTTTTCCGGTTGGGTATGACTTTCGATGCTGATCTGACCGCCGTGCCCTTCGACGAAGTTTTTCGCGACGAACAGACCGATCCCTGTACCAACGGTCGTCCGCGTGGTGAAGAAAGCGTCAAAAACGTGGGGGAGGACATCCGGGGCGATGCCCTCGCCATTGTCTGCAATGTTCATGACAACGCCGTCTGCCGGAGTCGTGGTATCACTGACCGAAATAGAAAGGATGCCGCCGTTGGGCATAGCATAAATGGCGTTTGCGATCAGGTTCGAAATCACTTGCATCATCTCGCCACGACGAAGGACAACCTTCCGCGATGACAAGAGCGATTTCTCAATGGTGATGCCGGCGGCTGCGCAGCGCGGTTCATAAATGGTGATCGCGTGCTCCGCGATCTGGCCGGGAGAGGCGAGGCTCGCGGCAGCGTGCTCACGGTAGTAACCGAGTGTCTGTTTGGCGATATGCGACACACGGCTAAGCTCACTCTCGGCGGTCGCGAGGTAGTTGATCCCTTCCTCGTCGGTAATCTTGGACCGGAGCAGAAAAAGCAGGTTCATCACTGCTTCAAGCGGATTATTGATCTCATGCGCAATGGTCGCGGCCATGCGGCCAGTGGCTGCAATCTTTTCCGCTTGCAGGAGCGACCGCTCCATACGCTTGCGCGTGGTTATATCGCGGAGAATCTTTGAGGCCCCGATCACTTGACCCTGCGCGTCCTTAACTGGCGAGACCGTGAGCGAGACGTCAATCAGCTTGCCGCTCTTTGTAAGCCGAGAGGTCTCGAAGTGCTCGACCCGCCGGCCTGCACGAATGTTCTCAAGGATGGTCTTTTCGTCCGAATGCAGGTGCTCCGGAATAAGCTTGAGTATGGAGGCCCCGATCATCTCGTCGGCGTTGTAGCCCAAAACGCGCGTCGCTGCGTCATTCCAACTGGTGATGATGCCGTTGAGATCTTTGCTTAGAATCACATCGTCTGAGGAGGCCACGATCGCCGCGAGTTCGCTGAGCTGTTTGGCGCTCTCGCGCTGCTCCGCTTCAGCCTTTCGCATTTCTGTTACGTCGCGCACGGTGCCGAGAATTCTTCTTTTCGATCTCGCGGCCTCGGGTTGAAGATTTCCGTTGATCTCGATGCGGCGAAGGACTCTATCCATGCGATACATCAGGCCTTCAAAACGGAGCGCGTTGCCATGTTGGAGCGTGTTTCGTACGGCATCGTGAAAGGCATCATGGAAATCCGGATGCAGGAAGTCGCGCAGGAGTTCGGCTCCATTGACTGGTCCCTGTTCGCGGGTGCGGCCGAAGATCTCATACATGCGGTCGTTCTCCCAGCTCTGATGGTCTTCCGCAGTTTCCCAGACAAAGACTCCAAGCTGCGCAACCTCGGTTGCGAGCTTCAATCTCGCCTCGCTTTCACGGAGACGCCGGGCACCCTCCACGGTCTCCGTCATGTTGCGAAAGGCGTCGTAAACGCCGCCAATCCGGCCGTTTTCGTAGACGGGAATGAGGGAATAGCTCCAGTAGTGGTCTTCCAGGACTCCATTGAAGAGAATTGGGATGAACATATTGTCCCGAACCGCGGTCTCACCGCGATAGAAGCAGGCTTCCAAATCGGCGCGTACCAAATCCCACGCCTCATGAAAGACGTCGCGGTAGTGAGCGCCAAGCGCCTTCGGATGTTTGGCCGTCAAGGTGGAGATGGCTGCGTCGTTGTAGAGGAACACCATCTCCTCACGCCAGGAGAGGATGGTGGGAAACGGGGAATGCAGCATGAGATTGACGGTCGCCAGCAGGGTTTCGGACCATCCTTCGATCGGCCCGAGGGGCGTTTTCGACCAGTTGTAGGCTCGAATGCGGTCGGCCATCTCGGAGTTCCCGGTGATGAGAGCATTCATCCGGGCTGTGATCACAGGGTTATTCATGGCTTACAGCGAAAGATCGAGCGTTCTGAACACCTCAATGCTAAAGCAAATTGGCTCTGCGGCGGTTCCGAGGGTGTTCCATGGAGTCAAACGGGTAAACCTTGAGCTTTCCGGGGTTTCATGGGCCGCTCTACGGCCGACCGCGGTTATCGCAAGGGGAGTCTCCACCAAAGGAGAAGGGCTGCCGCCGAGGGAATAGCGAAGATCAGCAGGAAGATAGGGAACTCGTCGGCTATGGAATAGCCCGCTTTGGCTACTCCGTACCATAGATTCAAGGCTGCGATGGTCAGCCATATCGGTAGAAAGTAGAGCGCCGCTCGTGATCCATGGCCTAGCGCACGCCCGATCAGGACGAGAATGCCCAGCAGTACGAAACCTACGGCGAGAACTTTGACGGTGTGCATGGTTCTCCCCTGGACAGCCAGCCTATTTTGACAAGAATTGCGCCAGGCGCTCGATTCCAGACTCGATCTTCTTGCTGTCGGCAGCATAGCACCAACGCAGCCAGCCTTCGCCTTCGGGGCCGAAGGCCCGGCCAGGCGCGAGGCCCAGGCCGACCTCTTCGATCAGGCGCTTGGCCAGGCGTACGGAATCTTCTTCGCCGGCAACACGCAGAAAGAGATACATCGCACCATCCGCTTCGGGCACCTGCAGCCGGGGAAGAGGGGAGAGCGCCGCAAACAATTTCGCCTTGGTGTTTGCCAGTTGGGCTCGTTGTTGACCGACGTAAGGTTCGCCTTGCTCGAGAGCGATGACGCCGGCGCGTTGAATGAATTCAGAGACGCAGGAGGTGTTGTATTCGAGCAGCGACGCGAGGTCGTCCCGGATGGCAGGCGGTACCACCATCCAGCCCAAACGCCACCCGGTCATGCTCCAGGCCTTGGAAAAACTGTTGATGACAATCAAGCGCTCGCCGGGCTCGGCAAGGGTGAGGAACGACGGCGCCGTGTCCATTCCGTCGGCGTAGACGAGGCGCTCGTAAACGTCGTCCGCGACGATCCAGATTCCATGACGGCGGCAGTGTTCCAGGATAGCGACCTGCTCCGCGCGTCGAATGGTCCAGCCCGTAGGGTTGTTGGGTGAGTTAAGCACCAGCATCCGAGTGCCCGGCGTGAGGGTGCCGAGGAGTTTCTCCAGGGGCAGGGTCCATCGGCCATTTTGTACTTCGAGCGAGATGCACGTCACCCGGCCGCTCATCACCTTTGGAATCTCGACTGCGTTTGGCCACAGCGGTGTGACCGCCACTACACGATCGCCCGGCGCGACCAATAGTTGACTGGTCAACATCAGCGCGGAGACCCCCGAAGCGGTCACTGCGATTCGGTCGGTGCCGATGGGGAGATGATGAAGGTGGGCCAGATAAGTGGAGATTGCCTGCCTCAGGTATGCCCTGCCCAGGTTTTCCGAGTAGAAAGTTTCCCCTCCGCGCAAAGAGGCGATGGCCGCCTCGCGGATGAAAGGCGGGGTTGATTGGTCGGATTCCCCAAACCAGAAAGGTAAGACATTTTGCCGGCCCATGGCCGTGTTGGCTACGGCGCGAATCAGGGAAGGAGAAAACCTCGATTCCATTTTCTGGTCCATCTCCTGGTCTATCTCTTGGTCTATCTCTTGGTCATGGGTAGTGCCTGACAGACGGTTTTGAAGCAAAGGAAGACTCCTCAGACGGCATTTTAACCCTCCTGATTCACAGTCCGCACGTGTGTACTATGGGTTATAGTACACACGTGATTCCTTTTCGCGTTCCGTTCCGCGCCGGCGTCTCTCTGTTTGAGCAGATCGTCTACGCGTCCAAGAAAGCCATGGTTTCCGGGCAGCTTCGTCCAGGCGACGCCTATCCTTCTGTTCGAACCCTGAGCAAGGAACTGAAGATCAATCCCAACACAGCTCACAAGATTGTTACCCACCTCATCAGCGAGGGCTTGCTCGAGACTCGCCCAGGAATCGGCACGGTGGTGGCCAGTCCTCCGGATTCGAGCAAGAAGGAGCGCACCCAGTTGCTCGGTCACGAGATTGAAGAACTGGTGGTAGAAGCAAAGCGGTTGGGGATCGGACGTGAGGAGATGCTCACTTCGATTTCGACACATTGGCAACGTCTGAGCAGCGGTGACGCAGAGAGCCCCGGCAAGCCCAGGGATGGAGGCCGCAAAGAGCGATGAACGACATGATCCGGACAGAGAATCTCTCCAAGAGGTTTCGTTCCACGTCCGCCCTCAACGACGTCAGCCTCGCGGTGCCGGAAGGCGCCATCTACGCTTTGGTTGGGGCTAACGGCGCCGGCAAAACGACGCTTATTAAACTCCTGATGAACATATTTCGTCCTTCCGACGGCCTCGCGCGGGTGATGGGGATCGAGTGCCGGGATCTCGCGGGTACGGACTTCCAAAGCATCGGCTATGTTTCGGAAAACCAGGAGATGCCGGACTGGATGACGGTCGAAGCGATGCTGGACTATCTGCGGCCCTTCTACCCTCAGTGGGATCGGGGCCTGGAACGAGAGCTCGTCCGGCAGTTCGATCTTCCGCTCAAGCGCAAGCTCAAACATCTCTCTCGCGGCATGCGTATGAAGGCCGCCTTCGCCGGTTCGCTCGCCTACAGGCCAAAGCTCATCGTGCTGGACGAACCTTTCTCCGGTCTCGACCCCTTGGTACGCGACGAGATCATTGAAGGTCTGCTCGAACGGGCGCCGGAGACAACCATCTTCCTGTCTTCGCACGACCTGGCCGAGATTGAGAGCTTCGCGAGCCACGTTGGCTTTCTGGAGCAGGGCCGGATGCTGTTCTCGGAAGAGATGGCGGTTCTCTCCGACCGTTTTCGTGAGATAACCATCACGCTGAGGGAGCCATCGCCTGTTCCCAAGAACATTCCGCCCACGTGGCTGCAGGTCGAGGCCGGGGAGGCGGTGATCCGATTCGTCGACAGCAATTTCCAGGGTCTAGCGAGCATCCGGGAACTGGCGGAAATCTTTCCTTCCGCAGGCGATATCTCGATTGAGCCGATACCTTTGCGGTCCATCTTTCTAGCTATCGCCAAAAACGGCCGCACGGCTTTAAGAAAGACGGACGAGGGAAAGGTGGAAGCATGAAGCAAATCCTGCACATTTTTGCCAAGGATACCCGCCACTTCTGGCCGGAGATCCTCATCTCCCTGGCCATGGTGGGAGCTGTCGTCTGGATATATCCCAGCACCTGGTTATCCCAAAGCGGGCTTCATGCGGTTGCCGGGGGCGGGTTTCTGCCAGGCATGGTGGAAGCAGGGTTGCTCGCCGCACTTCTGACGGTGTTCGTGCCCGTGAGCTGGTGGCTGCTCATCGCCCGGGTGATCCATGCGGAAGCCCTGGTTGGCGACAGGCAGTTCTGGGTTACGCGGCCCTATGAATGGAAAAAGCTGCTCGGCGCCAAGGCGTTCTTTCTGGTGGTATTTCTCTACTTGCCTCTCCTGACAGCGCAATGCCTGCTGCTGATGAGAGCAGGATTTTATCCGCTCTCGTTTGTTCCCGGACTACTCTTCAACTTGCTTCAGATCACTGCCGTCATTGTCTTGCCGCTGCTGGCCATAACAACTGTCACCGCTACGTTTGCACGCGTAACTTTGACCCTCCTTGCAGGGCTGGTTTGCTTCATCGGTTACATTGCCATCTCTCTGTATCTCTCGGATGGTGCTTCGATCCCTTACCGCGATCACGTCTCGCTCCCCCTCGCCTTCTGTTTTTGCGCGGTGGTGGTCGTGCTGCAATACGCGTCCCGCAGAGTCCGGGTGTCCCGGCTGGTTCTGGGTTCGCTTCCCATCCTGCTCGTGCTCACCGGCATGGACGTATCGGACCCTGCCGAGATGGGCCGCGACTATCCTCGGGCGAGCTCCGGGCAGGAAGCGCCGGTCCAGCTTGCGCTTATGCGGGATGCTCCTCACCCTGCAACCGCGTACCTTGACCGTTCAAAGCAGGTGCAAGTGAGTATTCCGCTGGTAGTATCCGGCGTGGCGGAAGGATATGCGATTGTCAGCGGCCCGGTGAAGGTGAGCGTCGACGCGGCCAACGGCTCTCATTGGAATTCCGCGTGGCAGTCACGCAACAACCAGCAGTATCTTCCCGGCACGAGCGAATCGTGGATTACCTTTCAGATGAGCCGGGCATTCTTCGATCAGGTGCGATCTGCGCCAGTCACGCTTCATTTCACAGTGGCGCTCACGCGGGTGCAGGCCGGCAACGTGAGGAGCATTCCACTCCCGATGCAGGACTTTCCTGTGCCCGATTTCGGCATTTGCTCGCCCCAAGTGGACGTATTCCATAGTCGATTTCTCGGAATTGCTTGCAGGTTTGCCCTGCACCAACCCAACTTTACTTACATCCGTGCGCGCTGGAGGAATGGTCCTTGCTCCGCATCGCAGCCTGGCCTGGATACCGGCGTTGAAGGCGACGCGTGGATTGGATCCCTGGAGAGCAGCCTCGCCGACTTCGCCATCGTTCCCATCTGGAGCCCATCGATCGCCCTCTCCAACGGCACGAACATGGAAGAGAATAAGCCTGAGCCCCGGTACCTGTGTCCGGGAACGCCCGTGACGTTTACCCAATACAACATGGTGGGACGGATCCAGTACGATTTCACCATCCCGGATTTTCGTTTTCCCAGCTATCAGCCCAGTCCGGGCTCGTTCAATGGATCGATCGCCTTTGATATTACGACGCGGTAGCGGGACAGAGTGGTAGCCAGGGTTTGCCGTGCGATCATGGTGTTGGCCTGGACGCTTACGGAGGAACCTTGATGCCAATGGAAAATATAAGCCGGCGTACTTTGCTTGGATCAGCCACTGCGGCAGTGTGCTTGGCGGCGTTGTCGAAAGCGGGCGCGCGCCCGACAGAATGGAAGCCGCGTCTTGGCATTCTGGGCAAATATACCGAAGCCAACGTGGATTTCGCCATTCAGGAAGAATTTAACAACATGATTCTCTCTGCCGGCGCAGGAACTCCGGGCCTGGACACGACGAAGATCACGGACGAGGAAATCGCGAAGGTCAAGAATCATTTGTCGTCGAAAGGGATGCGCGTTTCGGCGCTCCAGGTGAACGGGAATCATATCGCGCCCGATCCGGCGCAGCGCGCGCAGGAAAATAGCAACTTCGTGAGGGCGATCGAACTGGCTGGTAAGTTGGGGGTTCCGTATATAGGAACGCAGTCGGGCAAGGATGTCTCCAAGTCATTTGAAGCGCAGGTCGACGAGATTGTGCGCGTTTACCACGAAAAGTACTTCGCTGCTTGCCAGGAGCACAAGGTGCGGATCTTGTGGGAGCCCTGGCAAGGGGGGCCGAACATTGCCACCAGTCCGGTGGGATTCGACGCGCTGTTTACCGCTTTCAAGGACTGCGCCCTATGTTGGCCTGCAGTACGATCCGTCTCATTTGCTGTGGCAAATGATGGATCCGATTCAAACCGCGAAGGACTTTATCGACAAGATTTATGACGTCCATTTGAAGGACACGCAAATTCATTGGGACATCGTGCGCCGAGGAGGCATCGAGCCGGTTAACCAGGCCAAGTGGTGGCAATTCCGCATTCCGGGAATGGGCAGTATCCCGTGGCCCGAGTTCTTCAGCGTTCTACAAAGCGTCGGTTATGAGGGCGCGATGAGCATAGAACACGAGGATGATCTTTACGGCGCCGCGCAGAATCCGGGGCCGGATTTCAGCGAACCTTATAAAGTTGGATTCCGCATGGCCAGGCGCTATCTGCGGCAGTATGTACCGGTGTAAGGAGCGTATCGATTGATGATCTCAATATTGCTCGCCGTGCTGGCAGCTGCTTCGAGTCCTGCTCCGAGTGCAGAAGCCGCAACCAAGGCGGCGATTGCACGGGTGCATACGGTGGATCCCAAGATCCATGCTGTGATTGCTCTCGACCCCACTGCGCTCGATCAGGCCCGCGCCATCGACCGGGGGCGCAGGGCGCGCGGTGTGCTCTACGGCTACGCGATCCTGCTCAAGGACAACATCGAGGCGGATGGCCCACTGCCCACGACCGCGGGCAGCATGGCGCTGCTGGGCAACGTGACCCATCGTGATGCGCCGTTGGTGGCGCGGCTGCGTGCCGCGGATGCTGTGATCCTGGGCAAGACGAATTTGTCTGAATGGGCGAACATTCGGTCGAACGCCTCGATCTCGGGCTGGAGTGGAGTGGGCGGCCAGACCCGCAATCCGCACGCGCTGGATCGCAATCCGTGTGGCTCGTCCTCGGGAAGCGCGGCGGCGGTCGCGGCGGGCGAGGTGGAAGCCGCAATCGGCACCGAGACCGACGGGTCGGTCACCTGCCCGGCGGCGGTCAACGGGGTAGTCGGTCTGAAGCCCACGGTCGGGCTGGTGAGCCGGTCGCGGATTGTGCCCATTAGTCACAGTCAGGATACCGCTGGGCCCATCGCGGCCGATGTTGCGACCGCGGCGCGAGTGCTCAGTGCGATTGCGGGGGCGGACCCCACCGACCCGGCAACCAAGGATGCCGATGCGCACGCCGGCGATTACCTGGCGGCGCTGAGGCCCGACGCGCTCAAGGGCGCCCGCATCGGAGTGCTGCGCTTTGCCACCGGTTGGTCGGCGGCAACTGACAAGGTGTTCGAGCAGGCGCTGGCAGTGCTGAAAGCGCAGGGAGCGACGCTGGTTGACATCACCGCTCTCAAGGACCGGGACAAGATGGGCAAGGCGGAGACCCTGGTGCTCAATACGGAGCTCAGGGTTGATTTGAATGCCTATCTCGCCACGACACCCCCGACGGTTAAGACGCGCACGCTCGCCGACGTGATCGCGTTTGACACCGCGCATGCGGACCGCGAACTCGGGCTGTTCGGACAGGAAACGTTTGTGACGGCCGAGGCGACCAAGGGACTCGAGGACCCTGCTTACCAGGCGGCGCGCGCGACCTCGCTGCGGATCGCAGGGCGCGATGGGATCGACGCCATGCTGGCAGCCAACCACCTCGACGCACTGGTATCGCCGACTATGCCGCCGGCCTGGAAAATAGACGCGGCAAATGGCGACCAGATCAGCGGCTCAGGCGCGGGCTCGCTGGCCGCAATCGCCGGCTATCCACACCTGACCGTGCCGATGGGGGCAGTCATGGGGCTGCCGGTTGGCCTTTCCATCATTGGTCCAGCGTGGAGCGAAGCGCGGCTGCTTGGATACGGTTATGCGTATGAACAATCGGCCAAGGCGAAAGTCACGCCGCGCTTTCTGCCATCCATTGAAGCAGTGGCGCCGGTTGCGCCGCTGCTCGAACCGTTGCAGCGTTGACGGTGGGGAATTTGCTAACCAGCGCTCTTGGGCAGCGTTTGGATGAACATATCGATGATCTTGTGGAGCGACTCTTGCCTCTGGTCGCGCAGAGTGGCGTACTCACTCACTTCGATCACGCGGACACGAGCATCTCCGAGAAACACCTCCAGTAGCTCCGTTCCCTCCTTGAGGGAGAGTCCTTCTGCATGAGGGAAGTAAGCAGCCGCTAAATCAGCGCTCCGGAACACGTCGATATCGAGATGAAGGAGAATGCCGGCGGATGCCGGGACGGCCGCGAGCACTTGCAGCGCCAGCTGCCGCGGTCCGATGCGGCGAACGTCGGCGAGGGAGAAGGATCGCAGACCCGTTTGCTCTGACTGCGAGGGCCGGGTCCAACCGACTTGAGAGACTTGCGACGGCTTGAGTGCTGGGCTCGAAGAAAAGGCGGAATCGTGCGTCAGGAACCAGGTGGCGCATGAGGCAGCACTTTGACACTTCGCTGAAGCCGGAGCGGCGTCGTCGAAATCGCCGTCGATGTAGATGACATGGACTTCCGGAAACGCAGCGCGCAGGGCGGTTGCGGTTCCCACCACTACGCTACAGTCACACCCAACCAGGAGAGGGATCTGTCCTGGCTGCCGTAGCGTTTCCGTGATCTTTTCGGTCACGATATCCCATACGATCCGCGGACCTGGCCAGTTCCGGATAGGAGGAATGGAGTGATGAGGCAGATAGCTCGCTATTGGGAGGTCTCCGGCATCCATCGCTTTGCAGCCGGCGGCACTGAGGCGTCCAACCAGATCGGCCTCTCGATAGGCTTGAGCATCGTTCTCGTTTCCCGGATACAGAGAGCCGGTGCGAAACGGAACTCCCAAAATGACGTACATGGGCGCGGATCCTTTCACACTTGCATCGGTGACGGTTGCAGACGCCGCGAGGGCTTGTTCATCAGGGGGCACATCAACGCCTTCGACCGTGAGACCGAAGACGATCGCTCCCGCGCCTCCAAGAAAGTGCCGCCTCTTCAACTGGATAACCCCTATAACCGTCGTTATCGCTATAGATGGTTACAGCCTAGAAGGAATCTTCGGCACCTGTCAAGTTGGTTTTGGCGGTTAGGGTATAACGAGGGCGGCATCCATCGCTTCTTTACCAGGTGGTTGGCCTGCGGGGAACAAATCTTGAAAACGGCCAGGCAGGCAGAACAGCAAAGGCTGTCATACCCGCCTGGCGTGGGTCAAACGCGGGAGTTAGGCGGCTACCCCCCTGATTTGGCTGCGCGCAGGCCTGACTATTTCGGCTTCTGCTTGGAGCCAGTCATCCAGATCATGTCCAGGCTCTCTACCCCGTTGCTCAAACAGTTCGTAAGCACGAGCTCTGATTTCCTGGTTGTGGGCGGGCTCATACATCTGGGTTTCACTCTGAGGCGATTTCATAGGTATCTCTCCTTTCGTAGAGATGGTGGGTGGTTGTGGTTGACGTTCCCATGGGCAGACCAGGCTTTCATTCTGGTCCGGGCATGATCGGATGGGCATTTGCGGCTTCGGCGGATCGCTACGGTGCTTGCGAATCCATAGTCTCGCCCTGTGGAGGCAGTTCCGCGCCCAACGGTGGTCCGCGGAAAGCATGACCAGTCCCGCGATGAGCAGAGGAGTACCCGGTAAGACCGGAAGCAGGAGTCCCGCGACACCAAGTATCAAAAGTACCCACCCGCCGGCATTGCGCCATGGAGTGCCGGATGGCTGCGCGCTCCACACGCCTACGGATTCAGTCATAGAGTTTCCTTTCACAAAACAGCCTGCAGGGGCGGGGCTGCTCGAGCAGCCCCGCAAGTGAAACAGTCGCGGTCGGTCTAGATCTCAGTCTTGTCAGTGGTCACATCGACCGCTCGTTGACAAGCCTTCTCAAAGTCCGTCAGCGCGTCCACCTTGGTATAGAGGCTATCCGCTTGCTGGTACATCCCATTCACCGCGTCGCCAAACTCCTGGAAGCGATAATGACTTCCGCCTTTGTTCAGCGTCACAATGGCGGTCTGCACATGATCGGCCAACTGTTCCAGATGCGGACGAGCCTCACGAATGGCCGCCTGCTGCAGAGCCGTACCCTGCGGGTCGAGCGTCTCCAACTCGCTCAGTTGTTTGCCAAGCAGATTCACGTTCTCTCTGGCCTGGTTCAAGTTGCTGGCGTGCGACTGCCGGTTAAGGTTGTTATTCCGCGCCGCCGACGCATAAAAATCCAAGTCGCTGCGTGTCGAGGCCGCGGTGCGTTCAAACGTGTCGAGCTGCTGCGCAATTTGCGGCTGGGCAGCGGTACGATCCTCCAGGCAGCTGGTGTTGGCCAAGGCGAGTGGGCTCAAGAGTGCAAAGGAGCTCGCTATGGCTGCGCCCTTCGCAATCATCCATCGTTGCGTTGTGATGAAAAGCATGGTTGTTCTCCCCGGTATTCATTCAAGAGCCGTTTGCGGCTTCATGTACTTGTTGGGACGCAGAGAGGGAACAATAGGATTGTTCGATAAAATCGCGCTGGATACTTCGGATTATCCGAAGTGTTTTCCAGGACGGGAACAATCGGCCGGCTTCAGCTCCGGAATACAGCGCTATGAGCAAACTCTGAGATAGCGACAACAGCAGGGTGCTTCAATCGCCGGTCAAGGGAGATCGCGTAAAAGCTCTCGAGGATATCCTCTGTCCGTCCCAGCAGGGATAACTGGAATTGGCGTTTGACCTGGGCCTCGGTTGGAGTCGGCGTAGCAAATGCTCCTATGGCTGCTTCCCCAAAAACAACCGTCATGGCGCTGTCTTCAAATTCCCCAACCACCACCGGGCGCACCCCCTGAGTATCGAACCAATGTTCCAGCGAACGCCGCAAGTCGGTGTTTTCCGCGGGCATCAAGAACGGCATACCATCAAGGCACTTAGGGAAGCGCCCTTTCGATTGACGGGCGATGCGGGGATGAGCGAAGAAGCTTAATCCGGATTGCCCCAGCAAATGGCTGAACGCACGAATGCGGATGGATGGATCCAGGGGCGCGTCGGAAATTACCAAATCCACTTCGTGGATGGCGAGTTGGGAAAGGAGTTTGTCCGGCTTGCCTTCGCGACACACCAGCCGCAAAGGAGCTGGGAGCTTCAAGGCGGGGAGAATTAAGCGGAAAGCAATCAGCTTTGGCACGACATCGGCAATGCCGATGGTAAAGCGGGCGGCCGGTCCCACAGCCCGTCCGCGCAAGACGTCGCTGAGTTCGCGGCCGCGGGCAAAAATTTCGTCGGCATACTGGTAGGTCACACGGCCCGCATCGGTAAGGGCCAGGTTTCTACCTTGTTTGCGAAATAGCTTTAGCCCTAACGATGCCTCCAGTTCACGAATCTGTTCGCTGATCGTGGGCGGGGCAAGAAGCAATACTTCGCTTGCTTTGGCAATCGTGCCCTCACGGGCGACGGTCCAGAAATACAGCAAATGATGGTAATTTAGCCATTCCATGCGTTCGCCCCGGTAAAAGACCCAGCTCCAGTGCTGTTAATTTTCCAGCGCGTTCAGCCATGCGCAGGGATCGCGGCGCTTGGGAACGCAGCAGAGCGCAGGTTTGATCGTTCGGTTTTCTCGAAGAGATGTCAAGGGTTTTTCCTCATGCGCGTCTCTCCCCAGCACTTACATCAATATAGATGTATCGAGCCGGATTCTGGCGTGTGTAGGAGCGGTGGAAGGGGCTGCGCCCATCTTTTTCGGCCCATGTACGCCCCACAGCACGCCGGGGCAGGTTTGGCGAACATGGGGCACCCGTCCAGGGAAGAAGGCTCCGTTCTGTGCTCCCAGCTTTCACGCCGCCGACGCGCTGCGACGGCTACGCCCTAGTCTCAAAATTATTAGGAGGTCATTGCCGAGAACCGGTGTCCAGTATCGGACGTTACTGCCAGCGATCGAATCGCCGGCGAAACGATAAGGGCCTTGACACGTATATTAAGACATCTATATATAGATGTCTTAATATGGCTAAGCTCGATTCTCTGCAAGGCTCTCTGGATCTGCTGGTGTTGAAGATTCTTTCGCGCAGGCCGCGATCGCATGGCTATGCCATCATGGCGGCCGTTGGTGAACTATCTGGTGATGTGCTGCGTGCCGAGGAGGGCTCCCTCTATCCGGCGCTGCACAGGATGGAAGAGGCGGGTTGGATTCGCGCGAAGTGGATCACGAAAGAGAACGGCCGGCGCGCACGTATCTATGAATTGACAGCGGCGGGGAGTAAGCAACTGGCTGCCGAGGAATCTCGCTGGGAAGCAGTGACCTCGGCAGTGAATCGTGTTTTGAGGACGGTCTGATATGTCTCTGTGGTCGCGCATCGCCAATGTGTTTCGCGAGGACCGTTTGAATCATGAGATCGAGGAGGAGCTCGAAGCCCACATTGCGGAGGCGGTTGAGCAGGGCCGCGATCCAGAAGAAGCGCGGCGGGCGCTTGGAGCGATGGCGCGGCAACAGCAGAAGAGTCACGACGTCCGGGTCATTGGATGGCTCGATTCGCTGCGCGCCGACGTTGTTTTTGGATGGCGGCAGCTCAAACGGAACCGGGTGACTTCCGCTGCAGCGATTCTGTCGCTGGCGTTGGCCATTGGGGCTTGCACCTCCGCGTTCCGGCTGATTGACGCGTTGCTGCTGCGGCCTTTACCCGTCGCGCATCCTGAGCGGCTTTATATTCTGTCGCGTGCGGGGATGGGCTTTGACAACAAGCCCGGAGCCTGGGATTCCTGGGCGTATCCGGATTTTCTACTGATGCGCGCTGCCGCCAAAGGTCAGGCTGCACTGATTGCTCTTTCCTATGCGGACCGGTTCGATGTGACCTACAAGACAGATGAAGAGATGGAGAAGGCCAACCTGCAATACGTCTCCGGCGGGATGTTCTCTACCTTTGGGATCGAGCCAGTGCTGGGCCGATTGTTTACCGGGAATGACGATCGCAAGCCTGGAGGGGCTCCTTTCGTCGTGCTCTCCTACGACTACTGGAGCCGGCGCTTCGGACGCGATCCTCATGTGATCGGGCGAACCGTACATATCGGCGACGGCCTGTTCGAAATTATTGGCGTCAGCGAAGAGAAGTTCACCGGGACGGAACGAGGCACGATCATCGACATCTTCATCCCGGTCATGATGCATCGCAGCGTCACGCGCCCCGACTCAACTCCATTCCGCACGTTGGTAGTGCTCAACCCTGGGGTTGCTGTTGAGCCTTTTCGGGAAAAGCTGGCGGCGGTGAGCCACGCCTTCGAAGTGAATCGACTGAGCGGCGAGACTGGATTGTCGCAGGAGACGCTGAAGAATGTACTGAACAATCGGGTATTGATGGAACCCGCGCCTACGGGCGCATCCGAAATGCAGAAGGACTATAGCCGTGCTCTCGCCACTCTGGGTGGGTTGGTGGTGATGGTGCTGATGATTGTTTGCGCGAATGTGGCGAACCTCATGACGGCTCAGGCCTGGGCGCGGGCACGTGAGATGGCGTTGCGGGTTTCGATAGGCGCGGGGCGGTGGCGGTTGGTGCAGATGGTGCTGGTGGAGAGCGCGTTGCTTGCTTTTCTGGCAGGTGCGAGCGGAGCCCTGTTTGCGTGGTGGTCCGCTCCGTTTGTGGTGAGCATGATCAATCCGCCAGACAATCCGGCGCGGCTCATTCTGCCGGCGGACTGGCGTGTGCTCGCCTTTGGCGTGGGGCTCACCCTGGTTGTGGTCTTGTTTTGTGGGCTCCTCCCCGCGCTGCGAGCTTCGTCAGTGAAGCCGGTGAGCGTACTGAAGGGTGGCGACGATCCGCATTCACGGCAGCGCTTGATGCTCGGGATGATTGCGCTCCAGGTGGCTTTCTGTTTCCTGGTGCTGTTTGTTGCCGGACTGTTTGTGGCTACGTTCCAGCGGCTTTCCCACAAGCCTACAGGGTTCTCAGCCGACCGAATTCTTTTGTTGGAGACGACGAGCCGGCCTCCGCAGTCCTCGCTGTATTGGGACCAGGTGGCGGACTCTCTACGGGAGGTGCCGGGGGTCGAGCGTGTGTCCCAAGCGGCATACCCTTTGTTGAAGCTTTCGAACTGGAATGACTCGATTTCTATCAATGGAGGGCCGCCCAGCGCCAATCTTGGTTACTTTCTGAAAGTCTCGCCTGGGTGGCTCGAGACCATGAAGATTCCGCTCATCGAGGGCGGGGATTTTCGCCAGAGCGATATGTATCCTGACGCCGGGATTATTAATGAGACCTTCGCCCGGGAGTTTCTTAAAGACGAGCATCCGGTTGGGAAAAGTTTTGAGAAGGCGTCCGACGATGGAACGCGTCAACGCATGCGGGTGATTGGAGTAGTGCGGGATGCTTACTACAGCAGTCTCCGCGGCCCGATATTGCCCGTTGTCTATGTTCCATTTCACGAAAAGGGCGCTAAGGGAGAAATGCTTCCAGAGAGCGAAGAGACTTTTGTCGTGCGTACCGCTTCGTCCACTCCACAGTCTCTAGCGTCAACACTACGGCAGCAGGTGTCGCGGGCGCGCTCCGGGTTCCATGTCTCGAATGTCGAGACACAGCTGGAAGTCAATCAAGCACAGACGATACGCGAGCGGCTGTTGGCGACGTTGGCTTTTTTCTTTGGAGCGGTCGCCTTGCTGCTTGCCGGGGTGGGGTTGTATGGAGTGTTGAACTATTCGGTACAGCAGCAGGAGCGCGAAATCGGCATTCGCATGGCACTGGGCGCGCAGGTCACGCATGTTGTACGACAGGTCACTGTGGGGATTTCATTTGCAGTCATCATGGGGGTGTTTACGGGGTTGGTGTTTGGGCTGGGATTGGCACGCTATATCGAGTCGCTGCTCTATCAGGTAAAAGCTACGGATATGGGTATGCTCGCTCTTCCGTGCTTGATCATCCTGGCCGTCATATGCATTGCTGCGGTGCCGGCGATCCTCCGAGCAATACACGTGGATCCCGGTACCATGTTGCGCGCCGACTAGATGGGTATCGTCACCGGAACGCGCACCGCGATTTGCCAGCGCCGAATTTTCTTGTGCGTCTGTGCACCAGCGCGCAAAGGCGCTGCTGGTGCGCAGTCTATTCAGACTAGGAGTAGTTCATTTGTTCTAGATCGGCAATCAGCCCGGGGCCGGTTGGGTGCCATCCCAGCCGTTCCTGCGTTTGCGCGCTGGAAGCCGGCATATCGTAACCGACGAAGGCGCTGAGCCAGCCGAAATGAGCTGGCGCCTCCTCCGGAGACAGGCTGACCACCGGCACCTTCAAACCTCGGCCAATGACTTCAGCGATGTCCCGGACCGGCACGCCCTCTTCAGCAACCGCGTGGTACCTGCTGCCTGCCTCCTGCTTTTCCAGAGCCAGCCTGTAGAGACGGGCGGTATCGAGGACGTGTGCCGCGGGCCAGCGGTTACGCCCATCACCTACATATGCCGAGACTCCCTTCTCACGGGCAAGCTTGACTGCGTAGGTGATGAGGCCCTGCTTGACCCGATCGTGGACTTGAGGAAGGCGCATCACGGAGACGTTGACACCACGTTCCGCCACAGTAACCCCTGCTAATTCTGAAGCTTTGCGGGGGTTCTGGTGATTAGGGTTGAAGTTTTCTTCGGTCGCCGGTTGGCCCGGCACAGTATTCCCCATTCCAGTTCCGGAGGTAATGACGAACGGGCGGTCAGAACCCGCAAGCACGGAGCCAATCGCCTCAATGGCGCGCCGATCGAGCTCACAAATCGCGACGAAGTTCGAAAAGTCGTGATTAAAAGCAGTGTGGATTACGCCGTCCGCTTTGGCCGCTCCGCGGCGCAGACTTTCGGGGTCTTCCAGATCGCCTCGATGCGCCTCAGCCCCGGCGGCGATGAGAGCCTGGGCGCCCGTTTCCGACCGCGTCAGCCCGAGTACCTGATGACCCGCGTTGATAAGTTCCGGAACAATGGTTGAACCAATAAAACCGGTGGCGCCGGTGACAAAAATACGCATGATGCATTCTCCTTTAGGTCGGTTGAGAGGTCGCTAGGTGCGCCCTGTCATTTAGCTAGATGGGTCACAGGTCGCATACGATCTATACTGAAAGTCCGTATTATTGGTTCATTCGTCCGGAGGCTGCGTGGACCCGCTCTCAGATGTGTTGTCGTTGCTGAAGCCACGGAGTTATCTAGCGGGTGGCTTCGAGGTGGCTGACGAGATAGCCATCCAGTTTCCAAAGCATCAGGGCATCAAGTGCTACGCCGTGCTCTCCGGCCAATGCTGGCTATCCGTGGAAGGCGTTCCCGATGCGGTGCTGCTCACGGCCGGGGACTGTTTTCTTTTGCCGCGCGGACTGCCCTTCTGCCTCGCGACCGACTTGTCCCTCACCCCTGTCGACTTCCGGACGTTTCTCTCGACGAAGAGGGACAGTGATACCGTGTCGCACAACGGAGGTGGGGGGCGCTATGTTGTCGGTGGCCACTTTGTCCTCACCGGCAGTCACGCCGAAATTCTGCTGAAGTCTTTGCCCCCGATTGTGCATATCCGCAAGGAGTCGGATAAGGCAGCGATGCGTTGGTCGTTGGAGCGCATGAGGGAGGAGTTGCGGGATCCGCAGCCTGGCGGCTCTTTGATCGCCCAGCAACTCGCATACGTGATGCTCGTTCAAGCGCTCCGCCTGCACCTGGCGGACGGGCCGAGAGGAAGCGTCGGCTGGCTCTTCGCACTGGCAGACAAACAGATGAGCGCAGCGATCACTTGCATGCACGACGATCCGGGGCATCCATGGACGCTGCAGAACCTGGCGGAGCGCGCCGGTATGTCGCGATCGGTCTTCGCTCTAAAGTTCAAAGAGACGGTTGGGGCGACGCCCATGGAGTACCTGACGCGTTGGCGCATGCTGCTGGCCGGTGACAGGTTGAAGAATTCAGATGACTCACTTTCCGCAATTGCGCTGTCGCTCGGCTACGAATCCGAAAGCGCCTTCGGCAAAGCCTTTAAGAGAGTCATGGGGTGCTCACCGCGGCAATATAGCCGCGGCCGAGATCCAGCTTCGGGTTCGAGGACTGTGGGGGAGGCCGTTCCTTACCAACTCGAACCCATCGCGGGTTGATATGTGTAGTGGAGAGATTTCTCTTTCGTTCTCACGCAGACACCTTAGTGTCCTAATACAGAATGGCAAACATCTGACTTCTTCTAGCGGCTTGCCGGCGTTAGCGGAGTGAACCCTGCACCTGGCGACAGGCCGGACTCGACCACTGCGTTGTTTCCGTTGATCCATTGCCGGCCGCCCTGGCCCAGGGGTGCGACGTAGCGTTGTCCGGTGGTGGTGTCCACCGTTGCCTGAACGCCATTGATGACATCGTTGAAGCTGTCATTCTGTAGACCGCTGATCATCGCCTGCTCGCGTGCATTCTCCGCGTTGGTGGCTGCAATCGTCGCCCGGGTCGCGGCGTTGATCTGCTGAATCGCGCGGTTGTTCAATTGGTTCTGCATGGCGAGCCACGCCGGGTTCATCACCAGCGATTCTCCCGAGTGTTGCAACGTCGCGCCTGCTGCCTTTGCCTGCTCCGCCGGAGCCATCAGGCTGCCAAGCGCCACCACCACCCAGGACGACCCCGGCCCTTCTGGCCCCATCAGCATCGTCTCCGCGTACACGTAGGCGGACGTGGGCGTGCCGTTCCTGGTGCAGCTAAAGAATGCCTCACCGGCTGTGGTGTGACTAATGCCGGCTGCTGCAGGATGATACTTTGGCGCCAGCGCATCGCTTTTCGTCAAGCGCAGTCCCTGGCACATGGAGGCGAATCGCGCCTGACCATACTTGGTCGCGAACACAGCGCCGGGGGCATAGGTGGCCACACCCGGTCCCGGGCGCAGGAACGGGCCCGGCACCCGGTATGGCGGGACCGTCGAGTCCCCGATGCGGAGATTGGTCAGCCCATCCGGCGAGGTCATGTCGACAATCATTCGCGCGTCGATGGTGCTGTAGCGGAACAGTCCGCCATAGGTCTTCCAGCCCTGCGGAACCTGAATGGAAAATGCCTTTTCCCGGGTATCGCGCATAGTTACCCAACTCGCGCTGGTTGCGCCCGGGTCGCTCGTCTGCGCGCTCTGGGCGGGTACTGCCGCGTCGACGCCGCCGGGAGCAGAACGATGCGCCGCATTGTAGGCAATTCCCAAAATCAACAACAAAAGAAAGAGCCCGGCCAACGCAATCTTCTTCACCGGTCGCCTCCACTTACTCCAGGGGCCCGAATTCGTTGGAATTTTACCGTGTTCAATTTCCAGGACAGCCCGGACGGGACCGATCCTAATCTCTTTGTCGATTGGAGAGAAGTGGATTTCTTTTCGCATCAATCACGGCCTTGATCGGGTCAGGCCTTTCGCATCATATGTCCTGCTGCGTGAGAATTGAACATCATGAGATTGAGTCCCGTAGGGACGGCTGAAGGTTGCTCAGGGTGGCGTCGCGGCGTATTTTCAGCCGTCCCTAACGGGACTGGTCGTCCTTTCCCATCCAACCCAGGACTGCGTCCTGGGCTAAGCTCAGTAAGTCGTCCCTACGGGACTGATTGTGCTGCGATTCTCCAGAGGGGCCGAATCACCGCCGAACACGCCTCAAGAAAATCCTGAGTCTCCTTGTCGAATGCGTTGGGCGTCTCGCTTTCGATATCGATGGTCCCCACGACACTGCTACCCTCCCCGTCGAATACCGGAACAATGATCTCTGAACGCGTGGTGCCGAACGCGGTTAAATACCGCACATCCGCCGAGACGTCACCAACATTTATGGTTTGCTTCTGACCGACGGCTGCACTCGTCAATCCCTTGGTCAGCGGGAAGGTGGGATGTTCGGGTGCGCCCGGCCCACTCCAGGTTACGTTTCGCACCAGTCCAGCCGTGTGATCTATGTCGTATAGGCCGACCCATCGGTAGTGAGCAGAGTTCCGTAGAAGGCCGGCTATTTGTTCGAGTGCAGCCTGTCGATTGAGCTTTGCGCTAACGATATGCTCGAGGCTAGAGAGAAGCGCGTTGCGGCCAGCGTCCATAGTCTCAACATAGCAAAGCAAGATAAGCTTTTTCCATGAAGTTCAGAAACGCTACCCAGGCCGACATTGCTCAGATTTGCGCGCTCGAGAGGCTGCCGGAATTCCGCACCTTCGTTGGTTCCTGGCCGGAGGAACAGCATACGCGAATGCTGGCGGATCCTGATGTTGTCTACATCGTTGCTGAAGATCAAACAGGACGGATCGCCGGCTTCACGATCGTGCAGGGATTGCGGTCGGAGCACAGACAGGTGGAACTCAAACGCATCGTGGTGCGTACTCCCAACCAGGGTGTTGGCAAGGGACTTTTGACTGAGGTTGCGGACCGGGCATTTGGCGAATACTCTGCGCACCGGCTGTTTCTGGACGTGTTCGTGACCAACGACCGCGCCCTCCACGTTTATGAAGATTTCGGTTTTTACAAAGAGGGCATCATGCGTGACGCTGTCTATCGAGATGGAACCTACCACTCTCTGGTCCTGATGTCGTTACTGGAAACGGAGTATCGATCCGAGAGCAAAGCCAAAGAGAAGGCGGCACAAATGGATAGGTCAAATGGATAGATCGTGGCTTCTGACGGCGATGGCTCTGCTTTATTGGGCAAGTTTTGCGGTGGCGCAATCTGTGCCGGATGCGGGGTGGCCGAACTACGGCAATGACGCGGGTGGCACGCGATATTCTGTTGCCCGGCAAATCGATCGCAGCAACGTCGCCCAGCTGCAAGTGGCCTGGACCTACCGCACGGGCGCCATGGAACAGCAGACAGAGATGGTGCGCAAAGCGGCGTTCGAAGCAACGCCAATTCTGGTAGACAATAAGCTATTCCTGAGCACTCCGTACAACCGTGTCATTGCGCTCAACGCGCAAGATGGTCAGAAACTGTGGGAGTACGAGCCGCACGTCGATCTCTCCCAGAACTACTCCGAGGTTTCCTCGCGGGGTGTCTCCGCCTGGCACGATGCCAAAGCGAAGCCGGGCCAACCTTGCCGCTTGCGCATCTTTATGGGGACACTGGATGGGCGGCTCATCGCTCTCGACGGCGAAACAGGGAAGCCTTGTCTCGATTTTGGCGTCAAAGGGGAAGTGAATCTTGCCCATGACGCAGCAACCGCAACCGAGTGGACGGGCGGCTACCAGGTCACATCTGCTCCTGCGATCGCCGGCGATCTGGTGATCACCGGCTCTTCCTTGGCCGACAATTGGAAAGTGGATACCGGGCGTGGGATCGTGCGCGCTTTCGACGCGCGCACCGGCCAGGTGCGTTGGAGTTGGGATCCTGTTCCGTGGGCAGAAAAAACACAACCGCGCACTGGAGCGGGTAACGCGTGGTCAACACTCTCGGTCGACCCCAAAGAGGATTTGGTGTTCATCCCCACCGGCAGCGCCGCTCCGGATTACTACGGCGGCATTCGCAAGGGAGACGACAAGTGGGCCAACTCCGTCGTCGCGTTACGCGCTTCTACGGGCAAGTTCGTTTGGGGCTTCCAGGTAGTACACCATGACCTTTGGGACTACGACGTCGCCTCACAGCCGACGCTCTTCACCTGGAAAGATGGAACTCCGGCAATCGTGATCAATACAAAAATGGGTCATGTGTTCGTGCTGAACCGGCTGACCGGTACTCCCTTGCTACCCGTGGAGGAGCGACCCGTGCCGCAGTCCGATGTGGCTGGTGAACAGAGCTGGCCTACGCAGCCGTTCTCGACCATCTCGCTGGTTCCGGAGCATATTGCCCCTGGCGATGCGTTTGGCGTCACTCCCGAGGATGTGGCAACGTGCCGAGCCAAGATCGCGGCCTCGCGCTGGGATGGCATGTTCACGCCCCCAAGCCTGCAGGGAACCCTGGTGTTTCCCGGGAATGTGGGCGGAGTGAACTGGGGCAGCGCGTCTTACGATCCGGCGCACCACATCATGGTGGCAAACACCAACCGGCTGATTGCCTGGGTCAAGATGATTCCGCGCGACCAATACGGAGCGGAAACTCAGAAGCCGCAGGACAACCGAATCTTTGGGGAATTCGGAGATCAGAAAGGAGCTCCTTTTGGGATCTACCGCACCTTCCTTTTGTCTCCGAAGAAAGTGCCTTGTAACGCGCCGCCGTGGGGGACCACCGAAGCAGTGGATCTGTTTACCGGAAAGCCGATATGGGATGTTCCGCTGGGCACAATGATTCCAGGGCAGCAGACCGGGTCGATCAATCTCGGAGGACCTATGATTACCGCCGGCGGTCTGGTATTCACTTCAGCAGGGATGGATGCTTACCTGCACGCCTTCGATATTGAAACCGGGAAAGAAGTTTGGAAATATCAGCTCCCGGCCGGCGGCCAAGCCACCCCCATGACGTACACCCTGCATGGCAAGCAGTACGTCGTCATTGCTGCCGGCGGCCACGGCAAGCTGGGCACAAAGCAGGGAGACTATGTCGTTGCTTTCAGCCTACCTTAAGTTCGATCCAACCAGCATGTGGGGGTGGCGGCGATTCACCATCAGGATGGCAACGATACTGAGCGCGGCCATTGCCATGAGGTAGAAGGCAGGTGCGGCACTGTCGTGGGTTGCGGCCGACAGCCAGGTGAAGATGGCCGGGGCAAAGCCGCCGAAGAGAGTGACGCCCAGGTTATAGCTAAGCGAGAGCCCCGTGACTCGCGTGCGCGCTGGAAAAATACCCGCCATGACCGCAGGCGAGGCTGAGAGGTAGGCAATTTGCAGCAATGTTTCCCAGATGAGCCCCACCAGGAGTGTGGTGAGTCCAGGGTGAGTGACGATGAAGCGAAACACCGGGTAGAAAGTCAGCAGCATCAGGATCGCAGCAGGAAGCATCATGCGCGTCAGGCCGAACCGGTCCGCGAGGTGGCCGGCCACGGGGCACAGCAAAACGCCAAGAGCTGCCAGGACCATGGTCGCGAAGTAACCAACGGCAGGGGAAAGATGTAGTTGAGTGGTGGCGTAGGTGGGCAGGTAAAGCGAGAAGTAGGTGGCCGCCGTACCCAAAGCGACCAGGCCGGCGCCCAGCAGTAGCCCTTCTTTCTCCGTCGCAAAAACCTCGCGGATGGGTGTGCGCGTGGGCGTCGCTTGGACGAACTCCGGAGTCTCGTCGACTTTGCGCCGGATATACATGCCCACCGGCCCGACCAACAGTCCAAAAACAAAAGGTACACGCCAGCCCCATGTGTGCAGTTGGTGAGCCGTGAGTGAGCCGGTCAGCACAAAGCCGAAAAGCGCAGCCAGTAGTTTCGCTATTTGTTGGCCGGTCATTTGCCAACTGGAGTAAAAGCCTTTGCGGTGGGCAGTGTGCTCAATCATGAAAGCTGTCGAGCTGCCGAACTCCCCGGCCACCGCGAAGCCCTGCATCAAGCGCGCGACAAAGATGGCAATGGGCGCAAGCAATCCGATGGAGGCGTACGACGGCATAATGGCCATCACGCCAGTGCCGATGACCATGAGCTGAATGGAGAGCGCGAGCGCAGCTTTGCGGCCGGCGCGGTCGGCGTAGGCGCCGAGAACCACGGCTCCAATCGGCCGGGCCAGATAAGACAAGCCGAATGACGTGAAGGTAAGCAGTAGCGAGACTACGGGGTTCGCGTTCGGAAAGAAGACGCCGGCAATGGTGGTGGCAAAGTAACCGTAAACCAGAAGGTCGAACCACTCCAGCGCGTTGCCGATGGTTGCGGCCGCAATCTGCAAAGCTGCGCCGGCTCTTTTCGGCGCTGGCGGCACGACGGGGTCGAACGTGGTGGCGCTGGACACTGGGTAGCTGGAGGTTACATGAGGTGCAATGTCAGGGCAAGGCAATTTCCGCTGAGAAAGAGGCCCCGCTCATGGCGGAGCCTCTCGTTACCCTATGCTTTGGCGGCCGCCGTGGGAGTACTCACGGTATTCAGTTTCTCGATTGCGGCGTGATCTAGTTTTAGCTTGGTTGCTTCGATCAGGTCGGTCAAATGCTGGTCGCTGGTCGCGCTGGCGATGGGGGCGGTCACGCCGGGTTGCATCATCAGCCAGGCCAGCGCGACCCGCGCCGGGGTTGAGTGGTGCTCGCGGGCAACCTCGTCCAGCACGTGGACTACGTGGAATCCCCAGTCGTTTAAATACTTGGCGACGGTCCCGCCTCGCGCTTTTCCCTCGGCGTCTTTTTTCGAGCGGTACTTGCCGGTGAGGAAGCCGGCCCCCAGCGAGTAGTAGGGAAGGACACCCAGGGTATGTTCCTGGACCACTGGCAGCAGGTCGGTCTCAAATTTCTCGCGCTCCACCAGGTTGTACTTTGGCTGTAGCGAGATGTAGCTCACCAGACCATTATCCTTGCTGGTCTCGAGTGCTTTGGCCAGCCGTGCGCCGCTGTAATTCGAAGCGCCGATATGCCGCACCTTGCCTTGCCGCACCAGCTTATCGAAGGCGGCTAGCGTTTCTTCGAGCGGCGTCTCCGGGTCGTCATTGTGGGCCTGGTACAGGTCGATATAGTCGGTCTGCAGGCGCCGTAGCGAGTCCTCGACGGCTTGCTGAATGTATGCGGCTCCCAGCCCTTTTTTGCCTTCACCCATTTCAATGCCGAGCTTGGTGGCCACGATCACGTTGCTGCGCTTGTCTCCCTTCGCCAGCCATTTGCCCAGAATTGTTTCGGATTCACCGCCCTGGTGGCCCGGCATCCAGCGCGAGTACACATCGGCGGTGTCGATAAAGTTCAGTCCAGCCTCGAGCGCCGCATCCAGTTGCCGAAACGAGTCGGCTTCCGACAAAGTCCAGCCAAAGACGTTTCCACCGAGACAAAGTACGGGAACTTCCAAATCGGATTTACCTAGCTTGACGCGCTGCATCGCAATCTCCTTGTTCCTATGATGTGCGAAACGCGCAGCGTGACGCAAACCTGCATTCTCTGGCTTGCATGGACCTTGGCGAGGTGGTGAAAAACCTGGATCAGGAATTCCAATCGCTAAACGGACGACGGGTGCCCCACATCTCGCTCGTTTTTCGCGAGATGTGGGATACAAGGGCCCTTGACCGCTCGTTTTCAAGGACCAAGCGAAACTCGTAGAGTTGCAAGGATAACGCAGTGGAATCCCACATCTCGCAAAAAACGAGCGAGGTATGGGGCACCCATCGTCTGTTTGGCAGGACAGAGACTTGCCGTTGTGGGAAGCCTGTAGGGGATTCGTCTGGAGCGACCTAAGTCAGCTTCCTTTTGACTTGTGTGTGGGCTGATTTTCTGCCGTGGGACTTGGCGGAATGCTTGCTGTAGCTTGCGACCCTCAGTGTGGCTGAGGAGCGTGGCTTAAGCCGGTACTCAACCGGCGGACGGAGAATCGCGGCCACTCGATATTCTGCGGCGGCGGGCTCCTGGTTGTAGTCCGGATCAAACATGGCGATGACGGTTGCGGCGCGCACGGTGTAGCGCCTGGCCCATTGGCTGTCGATCAGAGTGCTCTGCACGGTCCGCCAATGCTCTGTGTCCGTCTCCATGTAGCCGTCGAGTAGCGGCAGCTCGCGAAAGCCATTTTCGTCGTTCAACGCGCCCAGAAATTCGACGAACGCTTGCAGATTTGTACCCATCTGAAACACTAACTGGGTCAGTGCCATCTGCTGCGGCCCTGTGAGCCGGTCGAAGCACCGGCAGTAGCCCTTTGCGTTGTAGACCGCTTGTATGGCCGAGATGCGCAGCAGCCGCGTTGCCTCTTCCTGCGTAAGCTCTGGCGTCAGGGTGTGCCGGATCACCTTCCGGCGATACTGCTTCGCCGTCCATCGATTTGCATCCCGTTCGAACTGATCGAGGATTTGCTGCAGCCGCTCCGGAGCGAGCCCGGCAGCTTGCCAAAGCTGGGCGGACGACGGTTCGACAAACAGATGCGGATTGAGGGGATCCAGCTGCTGGTGCGGTGTCGCCGGCACGTCGAGACTGAACCCGGCGCCAATGAGCGGCCGGCGCGTATTCGGGTCAGGGTAGGCCGCCAGCACCCAACCTTCGTGTTGATGATCGCGAAGGATATCCATCAAGCGGTCCAGGCTGAACTTGATGTCGGAGTCATTGAAACCCAGGAGGGCCTGCGCTCCATTTTCAGAATCAGAAGTCAGCACGAGGGATGGCATAGGGGATTGCACCGGAAGCAAGAGCTCCCCGGCCGACGGCGGCGGGATTTGGGCGGAAGCTGAGGCCGCCGCAAGCACCAGAAATGGAAGAAACGGACGCATCGTTCAGGGCTCTTCCGGGCAATATCGCGTGCAATACACAATGACTGAAAATCCGCCAATAAACAATGACGGAAAAGTGCCAGCGAGGAGCAAGGTAGCCCGTCCAATACGGGTGCCAGACCGGGTTTCCGATACTTTGGTCGCGTAAAGTGGTTCACAGACGCATATGGCCTCCATCAATTCCCCGGGCGTCCCTTCGCTCACTCCCCAGCCCGCAGCTTCGACCAAGCGCCTCCTGCCGTGGCTGGTGGCCGTAGCGTTTTTCATGGAGTCGCTCGACACCACGATCCTGAACACTGCTGTACCGGCCGTTTCCGCAGCACTGCACGTAACTCCACTGAGTATGAAGTCGGTATTGGCGAGCTACACCCTGAGTTTGGCGGTTTTCATCCCTATCAGTGGCTGGATGGCGGATCGGTTCGGCACCCGCAGGGTATTTGCCTCCGCGATTGGCCTGTTCACCCTGGGATCATTTCTCTGCGGCGTTTCCACCAATATTCACCTGCTGGTCGGTTGCCGCATCCTGCAGGGCTGCGGCGGGGCCATGATGGTGCCGGTCGGCCGCCTGACCCTGGTGCGCACGTTTGCCAAGTCCGAGCTCATCCGGGCCATGAGCTTTGTGGCCATTCCAGGCCTGGTTGGCCCTATGCTGGGCCCGGTTGCGGGTGGGTTGATCGTCGGATACTTTCACTGGCGGTTGATTTTCTTCCTGAATATCCCGATCGGCATCTTCGGTTTGCTGATGGTCTATCTCCATCTGCCGGACTATCGCGAAGAGCAGACCCACCCGCTCGATATTGTTGGGCTCATCCTCTTCGGCTCGGGGATCGCCCTGCTGTCATACGTGCTGGAGATATTCGGCGAGCATGCCCTAAGCGTGCTCGAGATCCTCGGACTACTGATCATTGCGTTGTCCCTGCTCGCGGGCTACCTGCTGCATGCCAGGGGGACTGCGTTTCCCTTGCTGGAGTTAAACCTATTTCGCATTCGCACCTTCAGCGCGGCGGTCAGCGGCAGCTTTTTCACCCGCCTCGGCATCGGCGGCGTGCCGTTTCTCCTGCCCCTCCTCTACCAGATAGGACTTGGATTTTCTGCTATCGAATCCGGGCTGCTGATAGCCCCGCAGGCGATTGCCGCTATGAGCACAAAGTTCCTGATGCCGAAGATTCTGGCCCGGGTCGGCTTTCGCGGGGTGCTGATGTCGAATACCGTGATCCTCGGCCTGCTTCTGCTGCTCTTCGCTACCATCGGGCTCGGCACGCCCGTCTGGTTGATCGTGCTACAGGCGTTTTGTTATGGGACTTTCAGCTCGCTGCAATATACCAGCATGAATACTCTGACTTATGCGGACGTCAGCGAAGCCCAGACCAGCAACGCCGGCTCGATTGCCAGCACCATGCAGCAAATGTCCATCAGCTTCGGCGTAGCATCGGCCGGGCTAGCCACCGCATTGTTCATTCCAGCCAATCACGCCAACCAGCGGGAGATGATTCACGGCATCCACCAGGCACTCGTGGTGCTGGGCGGATTCACCATCCTCTCCACCATCATCTTCCGGAAACTGAAGAGTGGTGACGGCAGCAGTGTCAGCCAACAAAAAGTCGCTCACTCCGAGTAGTCAAAAGAGAATGGGCGGTAACAGCAGCCCGCTGACGCCGAGTCCGACTGCGAGGGCTTTCCATATGCGGTGTTCCAGGAGGCCGGCGATTGCGTATCCGGTCCATGCGAACGCAGTGCTCAACAGAGCGGCTGCGACGGGTGCTAAGGCTATTGGCAAAGAGGAACCAGAAGCAACTCCCCCGGCCAGGAGATTGTCGATCGCGAGGACGAAGGGTACCAATGAAACAACAAAAATACTGTTTGGTTTCCGGCCCAACACAGGGACAACCACACACGCGACTATGAGGATCCAGATACAAGTTATGGCCGGTACGATCCAGGAGTGACTCGACCCGTTTGTGAGCACCGACGCGAATCCTAAATTTGTGCCGATAAGTGTGGCCAGACCATCGCACAGACCGAAAAGAAGGCACATCTGGCGTTTGTGCTGTGAGGGGCTACCCAGCAAACCAAGAGCGAAGGATGCGATCAGACTATCCAGCGAGAGGAAGAGTAATAGAGACATTTTGCACCTACTTTCCGATGATTGAGGAGGGTGAGGGTATCCGGTGAACGCCGGATGCCCAGACGTCGCCGAGATCTGAAATCCAATTTGTGAGCAGTAAAGCGGCTGCGGCCAAAAATACGATCGAAAGCCCTGTCCTAACTCCTGATAACACCGCCACTCTCCCGATGCTTCCTGGCAATGAAGTAGAGTAAGCGGCTGCGGCGATGGCCACACCGAGCATCATTCCCAGATTCCGCGCTGTTGCCAACAGGCCGGATGCGCTTCCATGGCGGTGAACCGGGGCGTGTGACAGCAGCCGGCTGCTGTTTGCCGGTACAAAGACGCCAGTG
Organism: uncultured Acidobacteriaceae bacterium; assembly: GCA_963745725.1. Lineage (GTDB taxonomy): Bacteria > Acidobacteriota > Terriglobia > Terriglobales > Acidobacteriaceae > PALSA-350. The sequence goes on along the minus strand of CAVUYJ010000006.1, from coordinate 608,460 downwards.
CCCAGACCGATCGTGGCCATGGCCAACACGAGATTCACGATCGATCCTGAGTTGCTGTTGCAGGCAAGCAGCAGAATGCCCAACGCAAATATTGCCGTGCCCGCGGAGAGCACAACCCTGGTGCCACACCAATCGGAGACGATACCGCCCAGAGGCGCGATCAACATTCGCATCACGGACTGGGTTGTGAGAAGCATGCCCGCCCAGGCAGGCGCCATACCGCGGCCGCGAACAATGAGGATCGGAACCAGAAATCCCAGCGCATAAACAGCTAGATAAACCAGCAACTCATTGAGGACCGCGATAGAGAAGCCCCTGCTCTTGAACAAGCTGAACTGGATGAGCGGGTTGGGGCTGTCGCGCTCGAGAAGCACAAAGCTCACCAACGCTGTCAGGAAAAAGAACACTAGACCAAGGGTCCTTGAAGATCTCCAACCCCACTCAGCGCTCCGGCTAAGGGCGAGCAGCAACGATGTAAGACAGGTGATCCAGAGGATGGTATTCAGCACCTGAATCCTGTCCCCGGTCTTCGCATGGCCGAGATCAACGGGAACCGCGCTGACCCCAAGCCAAATTGCGATCATCGCAAAGGGCAAGTCGAGAAGAAAGACAGCTCGCCACGCAAAGTGAGTCACAGCATACCCACCGAGGCTTGCCCCAATTGCAAGCCCGAGATAGGTCATGGAAGCTTGCCAACCGAGGGCGCCCCCGCGGTGTTCCGGCAGCAGGTTTCTGGTCAGAATTGCGGGCGAATTGGCTGCGGACAGCGCCGCGCCAATACCCTGTACGGCGCGGGCGAGCAACAAGAAGGAAGGCGACACTGCGGCCGCGCACAAAAGCGATGCTGCCGTGAACGCCAATAGGCCCGCGAGATAGAGTCGCCTGGCGCCAAGCCGATCACCGATTCTTCCGCAGAGCACCAGCAGACCGGTGAGAAACAGAAGGTAAATCGTAACCGCCGATTCCACCGCGAAAGGAGGCCGAAAAAAAGTCGTCATTGCGGGGAGGGCCACCAGCAGGGCAGCAACCTGAAATGCGAACACGAAGGTGCCCGCGCCCACGGCCGCGATGATGGCCGCTCGACCGCGACGCGATGTTGCCGGTTCCACCATGGGCGCCACGATTATCGCGTCCTCTTGCTCACCGCTCGAAATCATCCGCTCGTTCCCCTGTGACTCCTATCAATCGAACGGCCTAGGGATTCAACATGTACATGTCTACGTGGCCGTCGTATGTAGGCACGAACAACCTGCCATCGGCAACGACGGGTGCGTTGAATTTGGCGTGGTTAAAAGCAACTCCGGCACGAGTGCTATCCCACAGCAGCTGCAGGCGTGGCGTTTGGCCATCGATAGGCGTTGGATCCAAATGAGTGGCGTCGTAAGCACGGGCAATTCCGGTGACGACGTCCTTATTTGCATCCCCGTCGACCGGCGCGAGCGCCCACACGATGCCGTTATTTGTCCCGTCTGACGAAAGTGACAGCATACCGCCGGGCATACCGCCAATGCCGGTAGGGGCGGCTGCGAGGGCTGCGGAAGCTACCTCGACGCCTTTACCTACGAAGGTCACTTTGCCGTTTGCCGGGTTCAGGTTCCAGGCTCGCAACGACTCATTCTCACCCCAGGTAAATATCATGGGGCCCTTCGGGCCTTTCCAATAAACCGGCGATGCGTGCAGATGGTGGGTTTTGCTTGGATTGTGTGCTGCATCACCGAGCAGGAAGTCCAGGTTTCCGGAAGTTGGCAGTCCTACCCCATCGAAGGTTACGTATATGGGCGGGGACTTCAGGACGGTCAAGTCGGCGATTTTTTTGCCCAGGTTGCGCCTGTCCAAAACATAGAGCAGGCCGTCTTTGCCGCCGCCCAGTAACAGATTGTTGTCGTCTGGCAAAACCGCCCCGGCGGAGCCGAGATCCTGATCGCGGTAGTTGTAATTTGCATCGACTTTGCGGTTGGCATCGAGGAAGGGTATGAACCAGTCGTCGAGCGTGAGGCTGCCCTTGCCGGCGCCTCCCTTGGTGTATTTCAAGCGCACGATAGCTTCGGCAAAGTCGGTCGTGCCGTTAAAATCCTGAATTACATTTTTGTGATCCTGGTGGTAGCCTCCGTTCGCGGTGATGGCGTATACATTTCCTTCTGCATCAGCGGACGGTCCCTGCGACGCTTGCCATATGCCTCCGCCAAAACTACTTGGGGTGGATATCCATGCTGCCGTTTGGGTAAAGGAGTCGACGTCGACGGCGACCATCCAACCGTTGGGCGACCCCGGGTTTTCACCGCCGGTCGTGGCGATGAAAAGTGTCTTGTGCGCCCCTGTCAGTGGCACCAGGAGCAGGGCAGCGCGCTGCTTCTGATTGGGCCTCAGAGAAACGGTAACCCCTTGCTCGTTGACGACGCTCGCCTGAATCGGAATCGGCTTGCCGATCTCGGTCATCGTGTTCAAGTTGATTTGATGGGCGAAGAGAGCGGGAGCGCCGTTTTCGACCATGAAATTCACCAGATACATCCGGTTGGTGTCCAGATCGATCACCGGCGTGCTCAGAATGCCCCATAGGAAGTTGATTCCCGCACTATCGAAGCCGGTAGAACGATGTGTGCCCGGCTTGTTGGTCGCCGGTGGGTTGAACGGCACCCCGAGCTGAGGAGTCTTGAAGACGCCGTTCCCATCGACGTCAAAGGCCCATACGATATTTCCCATCGAGGCCACAAAGAGCACGTTGTGCTGTTTCCCGTCCGGCATCTGCACTCCTGGGACATAGAGCGGCTGGGCTTCGATCCGAGGATCATCGCCAACCAGCTGAAAGCTCCTGACCCTGTGCAGACCCTTGCCGGCGACTAGTGCCGGGGTGAGTGTTTGTTCAGACGTGTTTGCTCCTGTGCGGCCGTTGTTGTAGGACCGCGTCAACACCGGAGTAGGCATATTTTTCCTCCGTTTCAATTCACTCGTTAAACTCCATGGGTCTCGAAAGCAACCTGCACAGTTCGCGAACACCAAACCAGATGCGCCGTGAAGCAGTTTGGTGTTATTCGTGCCTTGTATTAGATACCTCAGAGTTGAAACATCCGTCTCGAGCGGAACACTTCACTCTGATAAACACAGGCGCAGTTACTACTTACTGCCGAGGGCCCGGTTGAAGCCATGTATGCTGGAAAGACCCTGGCAGAGTAGGCAAACAGAAAGCATGCGCTACTTGCGAACGAAATATAACCGCAAACATACTCTTTGCCAACAGAAAATAGTGCCAAAAGATTTCCTCAGTCCTTAATTGTGAACGTTGGTTTGTTGGACAACGGTCCGGCGTGAAGGATGGCGCTCACGCCAAGGAAAAAAACTTTCGCTTCGTGAAACGAAGCGGGTCCCTCGCGCACTATAGTTTCGACGGTGGTTTTTTGCGAGGACTACTGCGAACAAGGCGAGTATCTCCAAAACGAACAGCGAAATCGTCCTTGACTTGTCAAGGACGCCGGGAGCAGACTCGCAGGTGCTCCAGAGAGTTGGGGCTAAGTATAAGTCCACGAGCCGTGGATCGCAGCAGATAGGCTCACCCACTCCGGTTTGTCACAAGGGTTGTGTCCATCCAATCGCTACCGGTGCAGGCGAAGATTGCCGAAGACCTTCGCCTTCCTACTCAACCGCGCAAAGCCCTGAGAAAAGCGTCGATGGTGATCAACCAGGAACTGGCTCGCGGGTACGGCCTGAGTGCTTTTGAACTAACAACGGAGTGAACGAACAAGATATGTGAAGTATCAAATCCCGGATCAGAAGAGGTACTGCCAATGAACCGCAAGAAGAGTCCACGTCCGCTTAACGTCTCCTTCCGTCACGGATCGCCATCTGAACGAATCTTTCGCCAACGGATGGGTTTGCCTGGTGTTGAAGCGATTGCTCCCGGTTTGAAAACAACACCCGCGCATGATCTACGTTTCCATGGTGGTAAGACGATCGCGAATCTGCATTTTATGAATTTCTACGTAGGAGCCGATGTGTGGCCGCCCGACGACGTCACCAACATCGACAAAAGCCTGGCAGCCGCTATGGCCGACACCCACCTGAACAATGTGATGGAACAGTATTTTCCAGGTCAAATCACCACCACCTTCGATGGTTCGGAGAAACTCGCCGGGCCGGCGCCGGCAACGGTTTCGCAGGGCGATATCGAGGCCCTGGTTGCCTCGTTGGCGACGCAAGGAAAGTTTGCGGGACGTGATCTGGGTTCCACGGTCTTCAATTTCATGCTTCCACCTGGAACGATTTTGAACGCCGACGCAAAACCCACAGCGTCGATCGCCCATGCCGCCGCCGCTAAAAAGAATCCCATTCCTGACGACGACGATGGCGACTCGCTGCAGGGTCTGGGCGGCTATCACGGCTCGGTCCACGTCAACAAGAACACTGTCTACTATGCGGTGGGTGTTTATTCCGAAACCCGAGCAGATGGCACACAGAACGGCATCCCGGCCTTCGATAAGCCTTGGAAGAGTGTCGTCGCGACTTTCTACCATGAATTGAACGAGGCCCGGACCGATGCTGACGTGGAAGATGCTATCCGCGCCGGAAATGATCCGAGCGCAACCAAGTTCCTGGGTTGGACCTCGAACCAAGGCGAAGAGTGTGGTGACTTTCCCATCTTCGAAAGCGGGAACGATCTTTCCAAGGTCTTTCAGGAAGTCCCGTTGACTGCGGGGGGCGGGACGGTCCCGGTACAGTTTCAGTACTCAGACAATGCCCACGGACCCGAGGGCCCCCGAGCAACGCCGGCCGCCAAAGCCAGTGGTTTGGTTCCCGTTGCCTCTTGATGCCGCACCGTCGACGTTCATCAACAGAGAGCCTTGCATACAAAAGCAGACTCGACCATGACTCGCAGACCGAGATGTTGGTAGTCGAGGACTCAACCGGCAACATGTTCATGCAGCTGAAATATACGCAGACAGTAGTCCTGGACTTCATCGGGACTAAAATGGCCACACATCTCGGTCGCAACTCTAGTCAGGCAGTAGTAACGTGTGAAACAAGTGAACAAGAAAACCAACAAGAAACGGCTGTTGGCGGCAGGGACGTCAGGTGCTTCTATCATGGCCCTGACGTTTCTGCCGAAGTGTCCGCTGTGCCTCGCGATGTGGCTCTCGGCGATTGGCTTTACAGGCGTGTTTTCAAAGCTTACGATCGGTGCGGCCGGTAGCGTATTCATGGCCGTGGTGCTGGTCCAGTTCTTTTCTCGCAATAGAAAGTCCCCGGTAAACGTCTCGAAGCATGCTACCGCGCCCGGAGGAAAGCAGAGAACTCATCGTTGTTGCGAACAATTCAGGAGCGAATCCCATGGGCGTGCTTCTACAAGGTTTCTATAAGAAAAAGCCAAACAATGCCGTGCCGTCTCCCGCAGATGGCAACCCTGCGACGCCGTGGTGGTGGGATCATTTGGCCGCTCAGGCAAATGAGTTTCGCAAAGCAGGGTTTACGGCGGTCTGGCTACCGCCCGTACTGAAAACCGGATCGGGCGCCAGCCCGGGTGCCGATGGCTACGGAGTTTTTGACGACTACGACCTGGGCTCAAGGAAGCAGAAGGGTACGATCTCCACACGATTCGGATCGCGCGAGCAGTTGCAGCGTTGCGTGGCCACCTTCCGGGCCAACGGCATCGATGTCTATCTGGATATGGTGGAGCACCAAAGGAGCGGCGATACGACGCCATTTGTCTTCCGCTATCCAGGCGCGGACGGCACACCGGATGGAGGACGCTTTCCCAAGAATCCTTCCAATTTCGTCCCGCAGGTTCATCGAGATCCAAACCTGGGAGGTCCTGTAGCAGATGACTTTCCCTTCGGAAGGGAATTGGCCCCTATCAACGGGCTGCCTCATCGTTATGTCATCGATAATCTCATTGCCGCCGGGGACTGGCTGACCCGGGGATTGGATGCGCAGGGCTACCGCATCGACGACGTCAAAGGCCTCTCGACGGATTTTCTCCGTCCTTTTCTGGAAACCCGGTCAATGGCCGGTAAGTTCGCCGTGGGCGAATTCTTTGATGGCAATCGGGTGCTGGTGAACGGCTGGATTTTCAACCCCGCGGGGATGAATGGACGTTCGAGCGCGTTTGATTTTCCGCTGAAGTTTGTCCTCAATGCGATGTGTAACAACGCCGGTCGCTTTAATATGTCCGATCTCGACCATGTCGGGTTGGCTGGGATCTCGCCGGCGAGCGCTGTAACCTTCGTCGAAAACCACGATACCGATCTGAACTCCGGTGACAATGTAGTTTTCAACAAGGTTCTTGGCTATGCCTACATCCTGACATCGGAAGGCTATCCCTGTGTCTACTATCGCGACTACGACATGGGACCCGACGGTTACAAACTGAAACCCATGATCGATAACCTGATCTGGATTCATGAGAAGCTCGCGGACGGCCCCACCCAACAGCGATGGAAAGACTTCAACGTGTTCGCTTACGAACGCCTCGGCGGTCCGCGTTTGCTGGTTGGGCTGAACAACGACCCGGGCGGTTCAAGGACCATCACGGTGGCCACCAGTTTCGGTGCGCATGTGACCCTTCACGATTACACCGGGCATGCTCGCAATGTGGTGACCGATGGCAATAGCAACGTGACCATCACCATCCCGCGAAACGACAACGGACTAGGATATGTGTGCTACAGCGTAGATGGTCAGGGCGGGGACTTCGCGGTCACTCCGCATGCTGTCACCCAGGACTTCGAAGGCGCTGCCGACCTCGACATCCTGCCTGCCCTGAGCGGCAAACCGGTTCAGGCCGGCGTCATCTGGAGCGCCGCAAATTCCCCGGTGCGCGCCCAGTTGAAGCCGGTTACCACCTCGTGGAGCGGCGCTACTTCCATATTGTTGGAACTTTTGTCCCCTGATGGCAGCGTACTCGCTCATCAGTCATTCGCCCTGAACACCCCGGCTGGCACAGCTCTCCAGGCGAAGACGCAGGCCGAGGGCTTTCACGCCTTGCGCCTCACCTCGTCGAATACGCCCGCAGCTAACCCGAATCCGGCCTACACCTTGTCTGTGACGTATACCGCTCCATCCATCTTCAAGCAGCAGGCCATCGCAGCACCCTCACTGGCCGAGCAGGCAGCGAACTCTGCCGCAGACGGGACAGTGGTCAGCGAAGATTCCTTTGGCCAACGTGCCCATCCATGCCCATATGCTGCCCAACGGAAAGGTTTTGTTCTGGGGCAGACGCAATCCTCCCGGCACCCCTGATTATCCTTCGCTCAACCAGCATGCAACCCATGCGTTCCTCTGGGATCCAGCCAATCCATCCACTCCTGCTAAGCCCACGGGCAATCAGCCCACGGATGGGCAAGGCAATCCCATCAATTTGTTTTGCTCCGGCCACACTTTCCTGCCGGATGGCCGTCTGCTGGTGACCGGGGGCCACATCTTCGACAGTCAGGGTCTCAAGACGGCAACGTTCTATGACTACGCCACCGATCGATGGAGTGCGGGCCCCACAATGAACAACGGTCGTTGGTACCCTACGGCCGTCACGCTGCCTGACGGGCGAGCGTTCGTGTGTTCCGGCAGTTTCCCTACCGGGCCTCTGCAACCGCCCCTAAACCAGAATGCGACCAACAATATTTCGCAAATTCTGGACAACGGAAATTGGAATAACCTTACCAACTTCACCGGTCTTCCGCTCTTCCCACGTTTCCACGTGGCCCCGAACGGCTCCTTGTTCATGTCGGGTTCATTGGCGACCACTTACTTCTTTGAAGACCTCGCGCCGGGCAACAGCGGCACCTGGGTTCCCATTGCCACGCGCAGTGCGGGGAACAGTGATTATGCACCATCGGTGATGTATGACGTGGGCAAGGTGATCTTCATTGGCGGCGGAGCCCCCACCAATATCGTGGAGATCATTGATCTGAATGCAGCGAAACCCGCATGGGCCGTGGCCGCGCCCATGAAGTTTGCCCGGCGCCAGCACAATGCCACGATCTTGCCCGATGGTACGGTATTGGTCACCGGGGGAACCAAAGGAGGCGGGTTCGACGACCTCACCATTGGGTCGCCCATCCGCGCGGCGGAGCTTTGGGATCCGTCGAAGGGAACCTGGACAACAATGGCCTCCGAAGCGGTTGATCGTTGCTACCACTCCACGGCCGTCCTATTGCCCGACGGACGCGTCTTCAGCGGCGGTGGTGGGGAATACGCTCCAACCGTCGGGATCGATGTTTCGAATCCTCCGATCAACACCCATGCTGACTGCCAGCTCTTTTCTCCACCCTACCTGTTCAAGGGACCGCGGCCCGTCATCACCAAGGCCCCGGCCTCGGTTACCTACGGTGCTGCCTTTGTGGTTGCGACTCCCTCTGCGAATGAGATAAGTCAAGTGAGCTGGATCCGGCTGGGGTCGGTGACGCACTCGTTTGATCAGAACCAGCGCATCAACTTTCTCGCTTTTCAGCAAGGAGCAAATCAAGTAACCGTCACGGCGCCGGCAAACGGAAACGTCTGCCCTCCGGGTCACTACATGCTGTTTCTGTTGAACCAGAGTAAGGTTCCTTCGATCGCTGCTATTGTCCAGATCACTGCGGCAGCGCCCGCTCCGATTGCAGCCGAAGCAGTCACCAGAGCCCCGTTCAAAGTACTTCCTCCGGGTCCAACTCCCCTCGAGCAGGATGCCGCCATCCAGACGCAGGAGAAGGCTCCTCCTGTCGTTGTCGGTGTCACTCCTACCTGCCCGTATGGTATTTCTGCGTGCTGGGGCGGCGCGTATGAGGTCCTGACCCACCTGCGCGGGGTTCGGTTAGTAAGGCCCCTGCCCAACGCGGGCGATTCTACGGCCTACGTCTACCTGGAACATGACGGACTGCCGGACCTTGATGTTTGGCCGGCCGAGTTCGCAAACATTGCAAACGGCACTCACCTCTTCCGCGGAGTTGAGGTTACCGTGGAGGGGTTGGTGCAGCCCGGTGAAGGAAGCACCCTGATCATGCGGGGTGACGATACGCGGCCACCTCTACTCTTGCAGCCGATGGAGGCCGCGGACAAGATTCAGTGGGATGCTCCCCGGAGTGCCCCGAAACCATTGGATCCGGCTGAGGTAGACGCTTACTCGAAACTGCAGGAAGCAGTTAAGAAAGCAGGCGGGTCTCTCAATGCCGCAGTGACTGGTCCGCTGAAGAAAGTTGGCGATGAGTATATTCTCGAGGTGAGACAGTTCTCCGTCTTGCAAGCCAAACCCGGCGCGTAAAAAGACACCACGGATGCATCTTGCACTTCTGCGCAAAGCCGGGTGAGGGCCATCCTCGCCGGCTGATTCCATGCAGTTACGCGGTCGCGGATACTCACCTGCTCGACCGAAAAACGTAACTGTAATAGTATCCTGAGCAAATGCACTATCTACTGAGTATCTAAAATATCTGTGAATTGGAGGAAAGTGAATGCCACAGCTTCCGGTCCCGCCCGCTCCAGTACCACCGCCGCCTTATGGGGTGCAAACGCCAGCCACAAGAGCCGATTTGGCAGAGAAAATTCGTTGCGACGCCGCAAAGTTCGAGCGGCTTGTTCCGTTGCCGCCTCACACTGACAATGGCGACGAGGCTCTCTATCCCAACAAAATCGGAAGCTACTCCAAAGGTCTCCCTCATAACGGTTTCGGAGAGGTGGACCTCGCTGCGTACGCCACCCTGTCCAAAGCCGTGACCTCCGGGCTGCCGGCGGACTTTCAGGCGATCACGTTGGGCGGCCCCGCCGGAGGCTCAGTCAAACTGGTCAATCCCCAAGCGGGGCTCGCTTTTGACTTGGTGGGGGCTGACTCGCACGCCCTTAGTATTCCACCCGCGCCGAAGCTCGCGAGTGCGGTAAGGGCCGGCGAGATGGTCGAACTCTACTGGATGGCGTTGTGCCGCGATGTACCGTTCAGCATGTATGGCCTGGAGCCGCTCACAACCGCGGCAATCAATGACCTGAACGGTCTCTCTGCGTTCAGCGGTCCGAAGCAGGCAGGCAAAGTTACTCCACAGACCTTGTTTCGCGGCGATACTCCGGGTGAATTAGTAGGCCCTTACATTTCTCAATTCTTCCTCAAGAGTGCAAACTTCGGCGACCTTGCGGTGAATGATCCGCTGGGCAATCCTGCCCAGCAGTATGTTGCCTACGAGCCGAATCTGGACTACATGACCGATGTTGCGCTGTGGTTGGCCGTCCAGGATGGTCAGGCTACGGTAAGTCCTTTACCTCCCGGCAATTTCTTTGGACCAAACATTACGATCGGTCCGCGCTATCTTTTCGATGGCCGATGCGGATCGGCCTTCGTCCATGTGGACGAACTGTACCAGGCCTATTTCATGGCTGCGCTCAATCTGCTCGATAGTCTCAAATTTAATTCCTACGACAAGGACAATCCCTACCAGGCACCAAACCCGGACTCAACGACTGAGGCAGGCTTTGGAACGTTCGGCAACCCTCATGTCGTGACCCTGGTTGCCGAAGTAGCCACCCGGGCGCTGAAGGCGCAGTGGTTCCAGAAATGGTTTGTGCACCGTACTCTGCGTCCTGAGGCTTATGGTGGATTGGTGCACTTCACGAAATCGGGTCTGAAAAATTATCCAGTGCACGCGGATGTTTTGCATTCATCTGCGCTCACCCAGGTTTTTGCCAAATATCATACTTACTTCTTGCCTATGGCCTTTCCGGAAGGGAGTCCGCAGCATCCCTCGTACGGTTCAGGCCACGCAACGGTAGCAGGCGCATGCGCCACCATTATCAAAGCTTTCTTCAACGAAGACATGCCCATCGATAATCCGGTTGTGGCCAGTCCCGACGGCACCAGCCTGATTCCTTATACCGGGCCCGGCGCCCACAACCTAACCGTGAAAACTGAAGCCAATAAGATTGCGGGCAATGTAGGCATGTTCCGCAACCATGCGGGCGTTCACTGGCGCTCTGATCATGTGCAATCGATATTGTTGGGCGAAAAGATTGCCATCTCCATCCTGCAAGATCAAAAGTGGCTCTATAACGAGCCTTTCAAGGGTTGGTCCTTCCACAAATTTGATGGGACTCACGTCACGATCTAGTCACCCTTTGTGACCTAGTGCGTCTGTGACGCACTAGGTCGCATGAGATCGCTCAAGCCCTTGTCTTCGCGCAACCACGTGCGCGTTTCTTTGAGGTCGACCATATGCTCACGGCCTTATTGTTAATCTCCTGCGTGGCCTTCGCCAATGGCGCCAATGACCTTTCGCGTGCCACCGCCACACTGATCGGGGGCCGCGTAACCTTGTTTCAAAAAGCGGCTTACTGGACTGTTAGTTGGACGTTGGCTGGCTCGTTGCTTAGCTGGCTGCTGGCGCGCGGCGTAGCGATCCGCTTTGCCCACGCCATCCAGAGCAGTGGCCTGGAAACGCCCGTCCCCATTTTGGCGACAGCGTTGGCAGCTTCTGTCTGGATCGTGATTGGGACACAGCGCGGATTGCCGATCTCCACGACCCACGCACTGCTCGGGGGCATCGTTGGGGTCGCGTGGCTCCGGGGCGGACTCCAGGCAGGCAGCAATCTTCATCTTTTGCGCGGCTTCGTGCTGCCCATGGTCACGAGTCCGATACTCGCGATCGTACTTGTGCTGCTGATTCGTGTGCCGATCAGCCGTCTGCGGACGGGCTCATTGGCGTCATTGAATCGTACCCATTGGATCTCCAGCGGGTTGGTTGCCCTGTGTCGAGGTATCAACGACTCAGCGAAGATCTGGGCTCTTATGATTCCGCTGGCTGCGACGTCGGGCTTCCTTCAGGTGATCGCACTTCTCACCGTAACGGCAGCGATGGCGCTGGGCGGATTGTTCGGCGGACGGCGAGTTGCCGAGACCGTGGCCCATCGCATTACCAGGATGGATCTCCATGAAAGCCTTGCCGCGAACCTCTCGACGTTTCTCATTCTGCTGACAGCTTCTCTACTGAGTTTTCCCGTAGCTTCGTCGCATGTACTGGGTGGGGCCGTCTTCGGCACCGGAATGGCCAGGAACAAAGCGCTCTGCCGGCGGTTGGCGGTTCAAATGGCCTTTGCATGGGCGATCACTCTGCCGGCCGCTGCGCTGTTGGCGGCACTCTGCGAGCTGGTTCTGTCCATTCATCGGGGATGGATTCTGGTGATCCCGGCGGTCCTGGCGGGCTACGTGATCTTGCTAAAGTCAACCCCTCCGCCGGTTGATGCGGACGTGCGCCAGCGCCTGTTTATTTTTGTTTGCGGCGGAAACACCAGCCGTTCGCCCATGGCCATGTGGATCTGTCGTGCGGAATTCGCACAACGCCTTGGAATCTCTTTGGAATCACTCAGACAGAAGGGTATTTGCGTGATCAGTGCTGGGCTCGACGGCCGCGTCGACCAACCTATGACGGCGCACGCGGAGACTGCGCTGATTGCTCGAGGAATCTCCCCCGAGCCGCATCGGTCGAGTCGTTTGACGGCAGAAATGGCACTCGAGGCCGAAGCTATCTACTGCATGACCAGCGAACAGCGAGATAGTGTGGCTTACAGATTTCCTTTTGCCGCCTCCAAGACTTTGCGGTTGGATCGGCAAGTCGATTTACCTGATCCCTCGGGCAAAGCGCAGACTGTCTACGACCAGTTGGCCTCGCTCATCTACGCCGCCGTGAGAAAACAATTCGCAGCAACGATCTTTGCTTGAGCGAGGTCTCAAGAAGCCACCCGATGTTACGGGGTAGGAGTCGCGGGTGCGCTTGCCAGTGGACCGTAAATGACAAGCGCCGGCTGATCTCCGCCCGCGGTCTTTATGTGCGCTCCAGTGGCAAGTACCGTTTCCTGCTGGAAAGTCGCGACATACACCTTGCCGTTGGCGACCACAGGCGGACAATATTTGGCGAACTGTCCCAGCCGATCATTCTCTCGACCCGTGCCCTCGCTGTCCCAGAGTTCGGGCTTCGAGACGTCAGATGCATCAAAAGCACGCAAAATGCCGCGCACGACCTGGAGATTTGCATTGTCGTTCAAGGGCATATTCACCCAGAGAATCCCTGTTCCGTCTTTCGTTCCGTTAGCGGAGAGCTCGAGGAATCCGCCGGGCATCCAAACCCGTTGCTCCCGCGTGGGCGAGAATAGGCCGGCGGGGAAATTGGGATAGGGAGCGGATACCGGGCTGACTTTGAAGGGAGCTTCGGAATCGAATCGCCATCCGGCGCCGGCCGGGTCAGGGATCAGCCTGAACTGCTTGAGGTGGTCCTCCTCTCCCATGATGTACACATACATCTCGCTGTCCCTTGGCCATATGACCGGGGTGCCATGAATGTTGTAACCGAGGAGATGCATGGGGACTGTTTCATGCGTGACCTGGAATGACTGGAGTTCGGGACTGGTGCCTTTTCCGAGGTTGTTTCGGTCGAGAAGGTAGAGGCGTCCTTCTTTGCCGCCGGCTATGGCCAAATGACTGTTGGGGATGAGAGCAACTCCGCCTGAACCGAGATCATAGTCATCGTCTTTGAGTTCAACTTGGTCCGTCGGTGTAAACCAGTCGAGCAGGCGCAGCTGGCCATCCTGGAGTTTCATCTTAAGCACGCTGTCGGAGAAGTCTGTCGTGCCATTGAAGGTTCCATTTCCGGTGGCAACATAGACATTCCCGGACTCATCAATCGCCGGACCCTCGCCGGACATCCAGATTCCGCCCAAACCTTCCACGAATTGATTGTCGTGAATAATCGGTCCTTTGCCGTTTGGAGTTACGCAAAATACTGCTATGTTCTTGAGCGCTTTTGGATTGGAGACATCGTATGCAAAGACCCATCCATGATAGGGACCACTGTCGCAGTGTCCTCCGAAAGCGATATAGAGGACGTTGCCATCCAGTGCGAGTGCCGGGCGATTGAGTTGGTAACGCGGATTGAATGCGACTTTGGCCTTGGCGCCGGAACCTGTGGATCCCAGACCCTGACCGCTGACTTCTCCCTGGATGGAAATCTTTCCGAGCTGGTTGCCGCTGGACAAATCGAGGGCATAGAGATTGTAAACGAAATTGGTTCCGCTGCCGGACTTACCCGTCGCAAACACCACTCCCGTACGAGGTGACGCGGTGCTGGTAAGCATGACCGCCGGCGTGCTGGTGATACCGATCTGGGTAGTAATATCTGTGCAGAAAGGAGCACCAATTGCTCCGTACAAGTCATGGTAATCGATTGCCGGGGCAAGGTTTGTTCGCCACAGTTGCGCATTGGAAGCCTGGTTCACGTTATCTGCGTCGAACGCATACACGCTGTTATTCTCTGTGGCGACGATTGCCATCGTTTTAGAGTCTCCGGCTGGACCTTTGGCGCCGGACACGATGAGCGGCTGCGCGTAGATGTCACCATCTACAAGGCGGAAGGCAAGTTTTCCGAAGTTGGCGGTGTTCAGGTTTGCAACCGTGAGTGTCGTTTCCTGAAGATTCGCGCCTGCGCGGCTATTGTCGTTGTGCTGTGTCAAAACGCTGACTTGTGCGCGCACCGGTGCCACGCAAAGGGCGGCTAGGATCCAGGTAATCTCAACCATTGTTCGCATGGAGTGATCTCCTCCGATAGGGGCCCGGCTACGTGACTCGTAGCGGTTATAGAAAATGAACACCCGCGCGGATTACTTAGCAGATACAAACCTTGGGAGCGGTGCGGATTTTGGCAAGAAGCTTAGCACACAATTCGTAGATTTCCACTTGTGCGTTGCGCTAAAGCGAGAAAGATTTTGTTCAGGTGATACTTTAATTTTAAAATCAGGTGAAACGCATTTTACTTCCTGCTAACTGCGCGATGACCCGGTCGACAATAGGCAGAACCCAAGCGAGATTCCCGTACGGCCATGAATCAGCGCATGTTTCATTCCCCGCCACCGATACTGTGACGGTGTCGAATGTCGGCCACATCGCTCCTCGACGCCCGCGAACTCTGGTCACGGGCGGTCAATCGAGGTGGCCGTTTCCTGCGAGCCTAAGGATTCTGGGTGAACCAGTAATGTTCTTTGACCTTGGCTCCGCCCTTTTTCATAGGCGGAGGATTTTCTTTACCCCATGCAGCGTGGTTCCAGGTAACCGCCTGGAGTCCATCGTGGCTGGGTTGAAAAGCCATGGGAGGCTCGGCGGCCTTGCCTTGCGAGGGATCGAAGGTAACTAAGACCTGATTACCAGAATCAACCCAATGCCCAAAGAGCGTTCTCGTGCCATTTCCTGCGTCTTCCGTGACCGTAGCTGAGCCGTCTGGTCCCAGGCTCAGATTCATTGACGGCCCTGCCATCGGGCCGGCGCTGAGACGGGATTGATAAACACCAACAAATTTGGAATGCACGTTGGTGTTGCCACAGAGTGCGGCTATTGGAGACAGCAACAGTCCCGCATAGACCGAAACTCGAAGAAGAAGGGGGCTGTCAGATCGCATGGTTCTCCATCATCGAACGTAAATCGGTCCTTTTGCAAGAAGTGAACGAGCCCAGATGTGAATTTTCCTCAACCCGAGCCTCATCCGGGCAGTTGAAGACGCCTGACGCTACACTGAGGGGGATGTCAAAGCCGCGTATCGATAAGCAAGCAATTCGCTTATCGCACGAGGGCAGGGCCTCAGCCCTGCCGAAACCAGCCTGGGCCGATGTGGGTTTCACCCCCTGAGGTAGGTCCTTCCTCGCCAGAACTATTAAGATTTGTTCAAGGAGACGAATGAAAGCGTTACCACGATTTGATCTACAGGGCAAGGTAGCCCTGGTGACTGCAGCGGCGCGAGGCCTGGGCCGGGCGATTGCTCTTGCACTCGCTGAGGCCGGAGCCGACGTGGCGCTTGGCTTACGGGACGTAAGCAGCGACAGTGGTGTTATCGCCGAGATTGCTGCTCGTGGTCGTCGTTCTTTGCCGCTGCAGATGGACATGACCGATCTTGGGCAAATCCACCATGCGATCGACCAGACGGTTCAGAAGTTCGGCCGGTTGGACATTCTCGTGAACAATGCGGGAATTGCCCCTGACAACCTGGCAGAAAACGTCTCTGAAAAGGATTTTGACCAGACCATCGCCATCAATTTGAAAGGCACATTCTTCGCCTGCCAGGCTGCCGGTAAGATCATGATCCAGCAAAAGAGTGGCAGCATCATCAACATGGGCTCGCAGGCGGGATTCGCGGCATTGCCGACCGAGTCTGTCTACTGTATGACCAAGGCCGCCATCAGCCATTTGACCAAATGCCTGGCCGTCGAATGGGGCAAATACAACATCAACGTAAATGCAGTCGCGCCTACCTTCATCCATACTCCGGGCACGGAGCCCGCCCTTGCGGATCCCGAGTTTCGCCAGGATGTGGTCGATCGTATCGCCGCCTTGCATCGCATCGGAGAACCGATCGAGGTCGCTGGAGCCGTGGTCTTCCTGGCTTCTCCGGCAGCGTCCCTCATCACCGGTCACACCCTGATCATCGACGGCGGCTGGACGGCGCGATGACATTAAGCATCCAGGAACAGTTCGGCCAGATTGATATCTACGTCTTCGACCAGATTCTGCGAGGAAATATTGCGCCGGGTATGCGGGTGCTCGATGCCGGGTGTGGATACGGACGGAACCTGGTGTACCTGTTGCGCGAGGGATGCGAGATCTTTGCCCTGGACGGGGACCCCGACGGCGTGGAGCATGTACGGCAATTATCTGCGTCGCTCGGGACCGGCCTGCCCACAGAGAACTTCCACGTGGGATTGATCGAGCGCATGCCCTTTCCGGACGGTCTCGCGGATGTCGTCATCTGCAATTCAGTGCTTCACTTTGCCCGCGACGAGCGGCACTTCCGCGCCATGTTGGCGGACCTTTGGCGAGTCTTGAGACCCGGCGGCATGTTGTTCTGCCGCCTGGGCTCAAGGATAGGAATGGACTTCGAGCGAGTGCGCGGAGGCCTTTTTATCGTAGGCGACGGTCAGGAATGGTTCCTGGTGGACGAGGAGATGCTTCTCGACCTGTCAGAGCAAATGAACGGAGTACTCGTGGATCCATTGAAGACTACGATCGTTCAGGACTTTCGCTGCATGACGACGTGGGTTCTAAGGAAGCGCAGGAATTAAGCCGACCGTGGTTTTGCACCAAATGAGCGCGTAGCCACATCCAAAACGAGGCACGATTCAATCCCAAATCCGCGAAGGTCCCCTATGAAATACCACACGCTTGGCCCCACCGGCCTTCTTGTTTCCGAAATCTGTTTGGGCACCATGACCTTCGCCGCTGGCGAGGGCATGTGGAAGGCTATCTCTGGTGTTGAACAAAACCTCGCCGACCAACTGCTCAAGCGCTCCTTCGACGCAGGCGTAAACTTCGTCGACACTGCGGACGTTTATACCAACGGTGAGTCGGAGAAGACCCTTGCCCAAGCCATCAGCAATGTCGGCATCGCGCGCAAAGACGTTGTGATCGCCACCAAGGCTTTCGGCCGCACCGGCCCCGGTCGGAACGATGTGGGCGCTTCGCGCGGCCACATTATGGACGCTGTGGACGCGTCGCTCAAGCGTCTGCGGACGGACTACATCGATCTATACCAGATCCACGCTGCCGATTCCGTAACACCGGTAGAAGAGACGCTCCGCGCGCTGGATAACCTCGTCTCCCAGGGAAAGGTACGGTACATTGGCTGCTCCAACTGGTACGCCTGGCAGCTGATGAAAGCGCTCGGTATTTCGGAAGCAAAAAACCTGGCCAAGATGGACACGCTGCAGGCGTACTACTCCATTGCCGGTCGTGAACTCGAACGGGAAATCGTTCCTCTGCTTAAGGATCAGGGTACTGGGCTGCTGGTGTGGAGCCCCTTGGCTGGGGGCCTTCTCTCCGGCAAATTTTCGCGCGAGAACCAGAAGCCCGAGGAGTCGCGCCGCTCCTCATTCGACTTTCCCATCGTGGACAAGGAGCGTACCTGGCGCATTCTGGACGTTCTGCGGCCCATTGCCCAGGCGCACAACACCGGTGTGGCCACGATCGCGCTGGCCTGGGTGCTGGCGAAGCCGTTCGTCACCTCTGTCATCATCGGCGCCAAGCGGGCGGACCAACTGGACCAGAACCTCGCGGCGGTCGATGTCCAACTCACCCCGGAGGAAATGAAGCAACTCGATGAGGTAAGCACCCTGCCGCCTGAGTACCCCGGTTGGATGATTCCTTTCCAGAACATGAATCGGCTGGCTGACGTTCCCCGTTTCTAAACCACGCAAATTCAGTCCCGCAGAGCCGTCCCCGTTCGACAAGCTCAGGGCAGGCTCTGCGGGACTAATTCATCTCAAGCGGTCAACTCTTTTTTCCTCTTTAGCTCTTCGAGAAGTACCTCTACCTGTTGATCGCGTTCGAGCATGGCAAACCGATCCTCCAGGGAATCGCCGGCAGTGAGTTCTGCGGTCGCCTGGTTTACCGCCTGCTGGACGCTGATACGCGACTTGTACCGGTCGATGGAAGCGGCACTCTTTTCTGCGCCTGCTGCGGCTCGGACTTGCTGCGATTTGCTGACTGCGCGATTCCGTCGATGCTCGGCGATGAGCAACTCGCAGTGCGCACGCGTTTCGGTAAGCTTCTGCTGCAGCTTGAGGAAGGCGCTGCGCAGAGCCTCGGCTTCGCTCCGTTGATCTTCCAGTTGTTCAAGGAAGCTCCTGCCCATCTGGACATGCGATAGCGACCTCTCCAACGCTTCTCGCGCCATGTCGTCGCGGCCCTTGGCGACGGCAAGCGCGGCTTTGTTCTTCCAGCTTACCGCCGCCGTTTCGTGTTCCGCGGTCTTCTTCTCCAGCAGATGCTGATCGGCAATGGCAATGGCCACCTGTGTTTTTACCTGCAGCAGTTGGTTCTCCATATCGAGTACCAGCTGCTTGAGCATCTTCTCGGGGTCTGCAGCCTTGTCGATCAGATCGTTGAGGTTGGCGCGCAGAAGAGTAGTGACTCGTTCCATAAGTGCCATGGCGTGTGTCCTTTCGTGCCTGCCGCTGTTACGGCAGCCGGTTGTGGATTAACGTAGCGACGTATTGTTTCCGTCGCTGTTTGCATGCGATTTCATCTGCTTCACGTTGGCCATCAGGTCCGACATCTTCATCCCACTGAGTGCTTCGAAGAGAGCAGGGACCTGGGCAGCGATCTGCGTCATCTCACCGGTGAGCTTGTGCGCCCCGACATTTCCGTCGTTGCCGGTAGAGACGATGGTGATCTTGTCCACCTTTGCCAGCGGTTCAGACATCGCCCGTACCACGTCGGCCAGGTTGGTAATAAGCTTGTCGACGACCGCGGCCTGAGACCATTCCTGATAAGCCTCGGCCTTCACGTTCATCGCCTTGGCCTCTGCTTCACCTTTCTGCAGGATGATGGCAGCTTCCGCTTCACCTTGCACCCGAATGGCTGAGGCTCGGCCTTCCGCTTCCGCCATCAGCCGGGCGCGTTCGCCGTTAGCGAGGTTTTCCACCCGCTGCTTGTCGATCTCCGACCGTTTGAGCACAGTTGCAATCAGCTCCTTCTCATTACGAAGAATTTCCGCTTCCTGCACCTTCACCTGGCCTTCCTTCTCGATTTGCTGCACCTTCACCTGCTCGGCGATGACCTTCTGTTGCATGACGTTGGTCTGCAGTTCATACGCCTTATCCGCCTGGGCTTCCTGCTTGCGTGATTGCTCTGCAAACTGGGCCTTCTGAATGTCCAGGTCACGCTGCGCCTCTGCCTGTTTGGCCAGAGACGCGGTTTCTGCGATGACCCGGTCCTGATCGGACGCGGCCTTGGCAATGGCTGCCTCACGCAGCGCGTTGGCGCGGCGAATGGCGGTATCGCGTTCTGCTTCCGCACTGGCAATCTCTGCATCGCGCTTGATCCGGGCGATGTCCGGGCGGCCCATATTGGTGATGTATTCGTTCTTGTCGCGGACTTCGCGGATGGTGAAACTCACCACCTCCAGCCCCATCTTGCTCATATCGTCGGCACACGTCGAGCGCATGCGCTCGGCGACCATCTCCGGCTCTTTCACAATCTGTTCCACGGTGAGCTGGCCGATAATGCCCCGAAGGTGTCCTTCCATCACCAGGCGGATGAGGCCCTCGCGCTGGTCTGGAGTCTTGCTTAGGAACTGTTCAGCTGCGGTGAGAATCGACTCCTGATCCGATCGAACCTTGATCTGAGCAACGGCTTCGACAGTGACTGCGACGCCCTGGCGAGTGTAAAGGTCCTGCTGCGGCGCAACATCAAAACTCATCAGCTCGAGTGAGAGCTGACGGCAGTGTTCGACTACCGGGAAGATCATGGTTCCGTGACCCTTGATGACGCGTGGACCGCGAAAACCATAGACGATGAGCGCCTCATTCGGGCCTACCTTGCGGAACATGCGTGCCAGCAAAGAGAACAAAACAAGAGTCGCGAGAATACAGAGACCGATGACTATAAAAATCATGTTCGGCATAAAGCCTTCCTTATAGTTCGAGTGAACCGCCGGCGGCCACGACAGCGTCAGCCGCGCCCCTGAATCCCGTTGTTTCTAAGGTTCCATGTCGTGCCATGCCCGTACATAGGCGACGCCTCGTTCATAGCGCAACACCACCACCTCGGATCCGCGCTCAATGGTGCTGCCATCTTCTGAGCGCGCAGGCGAAGACCTGCGGGCGCCGAGTTGGGTGTAGATAATCTCGCCCGTGTGGTCGGGAAGCAGGGAACCGGTGACACGGCCAACTACGCCGGTAATCTCGGTTTCCTCTGCGGTGAGTGCGTGCTCGCGTGGCAGTAACACTGCGGCGAGAAACCAGAAGATAAGCGCACCGCCCGCAATGCCGCTAAGCGTAGATAGCAACAGAACGAAAGGCGCGACGAAACCGCTGTGCGAGCGCAGCAGGTAACCGACCCCGCCGAACCAGCAAAGGAAAGCCGTGATGGTGAACCCATTGAAAGGCGATACTCCGTTGGTTCCATGCGTGTGCCCAACCTTGGCGCCATGCGGCAGGTGAAGGTGATGATGGCCCGCGAAGTGAAAATGGCCTCCGTGCGTGTGGCCGCCCGTGAACACGGAAACCCCACAGAGCACCAGGCCAAGGATGAAGCAGAAGAGATAGAAAAGTTCCCACGTCATGTTATTTCACCTAATGCCGCGTGGTGCGGCGTTTTACCGGCTCCGCGTTTGCTGGTGCGGGAGCCGCCTGTTCCGGGGGACGAAGAATCTCGAGCAAACGTTCCATGAGGACCGGCGTTTCGAGTACGGACTCGAGCAGAAGCAAGGTGCGGCGCGAGTCCGGGTACATCGCGATGGCTCTCAGCGCGTGGCACAATTCAGGGTCCTTACGAAAGCGATCCGAGCCCGCGATCAGCCACAGGTCAAGCTTCTCCTCTTGCGTTCGAATATCGGAGAGAAGCTCAGCATGGTAGCCCTCCGGATCCTCTACCAGGTAGCCCGGGTGCACCTTGAAAAACTTTGCCAGCAGGAGGCGGGTAGTGTTGGTGAGGTGCGGCCGAGTGCCCGACTCAATCTGAGAGAGGTAGCTCTGGCTGATGGGGGAATCCATTTCCGCCGCGATGGCGCGAACCAATTCCTGCTGCGTCATCGCCCGTCCCAAGCCGCGAAGGCTGCCTTCGACTTCCCGCAGGTACTTCAATTTGTCGGAGAGTTTCATATCTATCGCCGATTGCGATAACTATATCGCATATTGCAATATGAAGCAAAGACGTGGATGTGATTTCAGGCGCTGGGAGGGAATTGCGATTCAGACTACGCTACGCCCGGCCGAGGGATCTGCAGTTTCAGCGAACTTTTCGTGGAAATGTTTCACTGAAACGCAGCACAGTGTAGAGGTCTGCGGTTTTCCTTCACCCTATCCTAACCAGCCAACTCATTTCGTCGGACTAGCTGCCGTGAACTCCGAACAGCATGGCTTAACCGCCGGCTGAAACTCCATGATCTCAGCGCGTGTACCGTCAGGATCGTAAAGATTCAGCTGCCACTTGCCATCCAGTCCAATCTGCGGAGGGCTGTGCTTCGCGGTCAGGCGGTCTTCGGCATAGAGCAGGTTCACTGTCTTCTCCATGTTGAAGACTCCGAGTGAGAAGTGGTTAAGCACCCCCGCGGTGTCTTGCGACATGGTCGGTGGTATGCCCTTGGTTTCAGGACCGCTCGTCACCATGTACTCCAGCCAGTCCGTGCCATTGGGCACCTGCTGCGAAATCCAGTCGGTCTTGCCGTTCCGGCCGCCGTGCCAGTAAGGGCGAAAGCCCAATACTTCCCGAAAGAATGCATTTTCTACGTCGGGGTTATGTACGACGTACCCAACGTGGATGATGTGATTACTGAGCGGATTGGGAGGCACTGCCGCCGGCTTGGCAGGCGGCTGCGCAAACTGGACCTTGTTGCCCTCCGGATCACTTACGTCAAACCATTGGCTGCCATCGCTCGCCTTCTCGACGTTGCCCGGCACCGTGATGCCATGCTCCCCGAGGTATTTCCTTAGTCCTTCCGCGTTCGCAGTGTTAAACGCCACGTGGTCCAGCCGGTTGATGCCATTTCCAGCCGGCAACGGCAACACTTCCACAAACTGTATCGGGCTGAAGTAGTATCGGACCCCAGCAGAATTCTCCGGGTCTGCCCGCTTCGCTCCACCGAGATCATGCACATAAAAGTGCTCAGTCTTGGCTGGGTCGGAACTGTACACGCTTATATGCGAAATTCCACCAATGGATGGCCGCCGACTTGCAGTCTGCGCCAGCGATAACGTTGTGGAAAGCAGAGCGACGACTGAGAGAACAGCTAATTTGGTGGTCTTCATCGCGATCTATTTTTGACCTCTCTGGGTGGTAAATCAATTGTTAGGCAGTCGCGCGTCTGCGGGTTTGGCGCTTTTCCTCAACCACTGGGGCAGAGCGATGGTAGCCCGAGTGACGCTGTAGAACCACGGCAGCGGCACCGTGCAGCCGCGAAAGCTCCCCGTCGTTAGTGATGCCCAGGCGTGGCGCGGGCCCGGCCAGCATTGTCTTCTCCATCTCCGCCTGAACTATCGGGCCGAAGCGGGACCACGACGACGTAATATCGCCGGTGATCAGGATGACTTCGGGAGCCAGAGCAGCTGTGATCAGCCGCAGACCACGGCCAAGCCAGGTAACCTGGCGGGTCAAGGCGGCGGTTGCTGCCGTGTCTCCTTCTTCCGCCATGCGCAGCAAATCGTGGATGGTGACGGCTCGCTTCTTGCCCGCGGCCTCCGCGTAATAACGCAGCGCCGCGGTCGACGACGCAAAGACCTCCCAGCAGCCGAGTTGTCCGCAGCCGCATTGGGGTCCAGTCGGGTCGATGGGACTGTGGCCAAACTCCCCCGCAAGGCCGCTGCGGCTGGTAATGATCTGGCCATTCGCAAGAATCGCCGCGCCCAGTCCTTCTGAGACGGTCACCAGCACCGCATCGCGCACCCCATCCAGTTTTCCTGACCACAACTCGGAGAGCAGGCTGGCGTTGGCTGCGTTGGCGAGTTCCACCTGCAGTTGCATCTTTTCCTCGACTACGCTCTTCACGTCGTAATTGCCCCACTTGAGATTGGGGGCAAGGATAAGGCGCTGGGACTCCGGGTCGACCCTGCCCGGCATGCTGAGACCGACTCCTTCGAAGGAGCGGTCCCGATGCTTGGTGCGCATGGATTCCATACAGTCGGTTATCTTCAGGATCGCCCGTTTAGGATCTGAAACCAGGGGGACGACCTCGCGAGCGAGGAAGCGTCCATTGAGATCGATCAACGCCACGATAGCCTGCTGTGGCCGGACGTCCGCCGCCAGGATCACGAGATCGGTATTGAGTGAAAGAAGAGTAGGGCGGCGTCCACGAGGCCGGCGGGCGATGGCGCCCTCCGTTACCCATTTCTCTTTCAGAAGCTGTTCTACGATCGCGGAAATGGTACTGGGCTGCAGACCAGACGCGCGGGCCAGGTCGGCGCGGGCAATTGGTTGGCGCGAGCGGATAATCTCCAGAACAATATCCCGGTTAACGTCTCGCGCATTCTCGCTCGACGCCAATTGCACGTAGGCAAGATCGATACGCTTGATTCCGCGAGTTGCCGGCTTTACCCGCAAGGGTGCACTCATCCGTAGCTATTCTGCTGCCAAGCTTTATATTACAGATTCCCTCTAAAGGAAAAGCATGTTTCTGAAATGTCAGTCAGATTGCGTCCTCTTGGGTAGCCGCTGGCCCAATGAAATCAGGCATCAGGCGATGCTCGGCAAGGATGGACAGAGGCTGAGAAAGGGGAATCGAGGGGTCATTCTGGGCAGAAAAGCGAGAGTTTATTCGAAGCGACAACTAAAGTTTGGCGTGCCGCGAGCTTTTTGGGGCTGATCACCGGCTCGGAAGCCAGCGAAGGGTGCCCTAGCCTGCCCCGCCCGCCCCGGCTAGCCGTGGGGCGTGCCCCAGCCCGCCCCGGCGTGCCGTTGGGGTCTCGCTTTTGAGAACTGGGATCCTGGCCGCTGATCCGAACTGGAAACCCCACTGCTCCGGATGCTCTCTAAGGCATGGGCTTTTGATGGATGATCATCCATGACGTGCCGAACCTGTCTCTCAACATGCTGAAGCGGAAAGCAAAGAAGGTCTCCTCCATCGGCATGAATATCTCGCCGCCCTCCGCGAGCAACGCATGAACCCGCTCTGCCTCTTGCGAACTATCGACCGAAAGCGACAGATACACACTGCGCATGGGTTGGAAGCGTTCCGGCGCAACGTCGCTCGCCATAACCTCCGTGTCACCGAAGATCATGTGGGCGTAGAGAATGCCCTTAAGCGAAGAGCCCGGCGCATTGTTCGCTCCCGGCTGTTCGCCGTGCTTCATCATCGCCACGATTTTGCCTCCCAGATTCTGCTCGTAAAACAGAAAGGCTTGTTCGCAGTTTCCGCCGTAATTGAGATAGGGGTTAACTTTCATCGATTTCGCTCCAGTTGAGAGTCGCGTTTATAGTCGTTCGACAACATACGTTGATATCAACATCAAGACGGAGCTGTCAAAAGGTCACAGATTCTCATCGCCGGAACGCCCCGACCCCGCTACCGCTACACTGAGGTGTATCCCGGAGATGACTGATGCACAGTAAGATGACCCTCCTTGTGCTTCTGATGGCGGCGCAAATGGCCCACGCACTTGATTCCGTTCCCAAAGCCGAGTACCGGCAGCGACGAGTCAAACTCGCAGCCCAGCTGCACGGCGGCTCGGCCCTGATTGTTGCCGCTCACGAGCCGCCCATGGAGTACCAGGATTACCGGCAGGACGAGGATTTCTTTTACCTGACCGGGTCCAACGAGCCGGGAGGGGCATTGCTGCTGATCGGCGATGGCCCGGCAACCACCACGCGGCTCGGCACCGTCATCCCCGCCCACGCCTACCGGGAGATCCTGTTTCTACCCACGCGTAATCCTGTTCGCGAAAAATACACCGGAGTAAAAACCGACGCCGCTACCCCCGGTGCTCGGGAAACGCTCGGCGTCGACGAGGTGATGGCTCTCTCCACATTGCCTGCCGTCTATGGCAGCTTCCTGGCGGAAGACCTGCGCCGTGACAAGGAAATCTGGACCCAACAGGATATGGATGCAGCCACGGCTACCCTGGCCTTTACTGCCACTGTGTTGGGCACGGATGCCATGCCGCCAACCCACGACATTCGTACACTCACGACCCAGTTGCGGATGGTGAAGAGCCCGGCGGAGATCGCGCTCATTCAGAAAGCAACCGATGCATCGATCGCTTCGCAACTTGCCGGTATGCGCGCCATCAAGCCCGGAGTTCGCGAAAGGACCATTGCCGGCGTCGAAGTCGGCACCATGTTGGCCGAAGGGTGCGAACGGGCCAGCTATCCATCCATCGTCGGTTCGGGCGCTAACTCGACCACTCTTCACTACGCTGAAAATGGAAAGATCATGGCAGAGGGTGATGTCGTCGTGATCGACGCTGCCGGCGAATATTCAATGTACGCGAGTGACCTGACCAGAACCATGCCCGTCGACGGTCACTTTACCGCTCGCCAGAAAGAGATCTATAACATCGTCCTCGGTGCCCAGCAGGCGGCCCGGGATGCCTTCGTCGCCGGCAAATCCAAGATGGGCTCCATTGACCATCGTGGGGCAGACGCCGACAAAGCATCCCTCGACAAAGTGGCCTTCGATTACATCAATACGCACGGCAAAGACCTGCATGGGAATCCCCTGGGAAAATATTTCCTTCACACTCTTGGGCACTCGGTCGGCATCGATGTGCACGATCCCTATGATTACGACAAACCCTTCGTCATCGGTTCCGTCTTCACCATCGAGCCAGGCCTCTATATTCCCGAGGAGAAGATCGGCGTCCGCATCGAAGACACCTTCTACGTCAACGCTGACGGCAAGCTGATTGATTTTGCCGAGAAGCTGGCACACACGCCGGAAGAGGTGGAAGCGGCCATGCGGGCGCGGTAGCGCCTCTGTAGCACAGGTTGTCATACTATGTGCTACACTCGCATCAATGCGAGGTGCACGGTGACAAAGGATGCGCGCAAATCGGCAAAGTCTATTCGGCGCCCCCGGCTACAGAAGGACCCACCGGATCGTCTGGGTGAAATTTTAGCCGTTGCAAAAGAGCGTGGCCTTCTGTCGGGGTCGAGAACCCACATCATCCGAGGCCGGATGCCGGCCGGTCTGGTCGAACAAGCCAAGCTAAAATCCGGGATCACTTCCGATTCAAAGCTGCTCGAGGTGGCGTTAGCTCATCTCGCCGTGTCAGATGAATACGCGCAATGGCTACTCGCGCAACGGGGAACGATCTCCCCAGAGCTCAATCTTGAGTTCTAGCCCTGGGTTCCGCCGGATTTTGCGACAGCTGAAGGTTGCCGAGAGGAAGGCGTCCCTGCGGCAAAGGGACCGATCTGAGCTTCCCTTTGTGGTGCACGCAAGCTCGATCCCCAAGATTCTACTCGATACAACGGTGTACATTGACGAGCTGCAAGGAAAGCTCCCACCAGACGTCGAGTTAGTGATCCGATCTGGCAGCCTGTGGCATTCTACAGTCACGGAAGCTGAACTATCGGCCCTCGCCGGCCTGCTCGATCCCCAACACCCTGGGACAGCAAGCGCCCTGGAGCGGGTTTTTGTTTCGATCGAACAGCGGCCGAGTCATCGCATCGTCAATCCGGATCGTGAAGTCTGGCGAGACGCCGGCGTGGTTGCTGGTTTGCTTGCCAGATTGCAACAATATCGGGGAGCCGAACAGCGGAGAGCACTCAATGATGCGCTCATCTTTCTATCGGCCGCAAAGGCCGGTCTTGCTGTTCTCACGAGAAACATCTCCGATTTCGATCTGCTGATGCAACTCGTCCCCCAGGGGAAAGCTGTCTTTTACGAGATCTAGCGTCAACAGCGGGGCTCGCCCGCAGCCGAATCCGGGCCACCGTTGTTACTCGATACTGTGGAGGACCATGAATGTTACCTATGGTCTAATTCCGGTCCTGTTCGTGCTTGTGGGGATCCTGGTCGCCTGGCTTGCGACCAGGCGTCTCCTCGCGCTCCGAAGCACGAATTATCCTCGCTGGCACAAAGCTATAGAGGGCCCCGTTCTCTCCATGCTGGCAGTGGCCGCCCTGGCGGTAACCTGCAGCAGTGCTTATAACGCAGTCATGCTCTATCGCTTTCGCCACTCGCCGCCCGGGCAGACGTTTCGAGTGGACGGGCACACGATGCGCATCGACTGCAGCGGAAGCGGCTCGCCGGCCATCGTGCTGGATGCTGGGCTGGGCAACGACGGGCTCATCTGGGGCCGTGTGCAGCCAGCCCTCGC
This sequence comes from uncultured Acidobacteriaceae bacterium, assembly GCA_963745725.1. Lineage (GTDB taxonomy): Bacteria > Acidobacteriota > Terriglobia > Terriglobales > Acidobacteriaceae > PALSA-350. The sequence continues at coordinate 580,734 of CAVUYJ010000006.1, read as the reverse complement.
GAAGACCACACGCGTCTGCTCTTATGATCGAGCCGGCTTCGGCTGGAGTGACGCGCTGCCGCCTCCCCGCGATGCCGATCATATCGCCGCCGAACTGCATGGGTTACTGGCCGAGGCTCAGGTAACCGGCCCGATTGTGCTCATGGGCCACTCGATTGCCGGGATCTACATCCGGGACTACGCGACGCGTTATCCGGAGAACGTTGTGGGATTGATTTTCGTCGATGGATCAACCCCGTTGCAGAATCGCAACCCGGCGTTCAAGGCACACCCCAACCCGCCACCACCGTCCTCGTTTCAGACTCTGCTGAATAAGGCCAAGTTCGCGGTCGGCATACCGCGCCTGTTGGGTGAGTGTTCCGACAGTTTGCCGGGATTCGATCCGCATGCCGCCCAACTCCAGGCCGAGGATCAATGCCATGATCGTTCGGCTGCAGTCGACGCCGAATTGGAGAGCTTCGACCGGTCAGGCGAGGAGACGGTTCACACTGGTCCGTATGGCACCTTGCCCATTCTCATCTTCTCCCAGGATCCGGTCCGCACTGCCCAAAGCCTAACGATGGATATGGTGATGGCCTGGAACCAGATGCAGGAAGATTTGAAGCAGCTCTCCACCCGCAGCCGCAGAATCATTGCCAAAGGCAGCAGCCATTACATACAGGGGGACCGTGCGGATTTGATCGAGAGGGAAGTGCCAAAATTCATCGAACAGATCCGTGGTACCGCACCCCAACCCACAGATTATGGATCCACACAGACAAACTAGATGGAAACATCTTGCTCGTTCGTGCCATGATTAGCGTTTTGTAGTCAGCACCCAGGAGATCAAGACTTATGAACGAAGAATTCGAGCACGCGCAGGAACACCTGGAGCACGCGGCCCATGAGCATGGCGGCAGCCCGTCGCACACCCGGGCCGCCATCATCATCGGCATCATGGCCGCCGTCCTGGCTATCACCGAATTTGTGGCCAAGGATGCGGCGACGGATTATCTGACCAATCACATCGCCGCCAGCGACACCTGGGCCCAGTATCAGGCGAAGTCCGTTCGGCGAACAATCCTAACCGCCCAGGCGGACCTCCTCGAAACCATGCCTGGCAGCAATGATCCCCTGGTAAAGAAGCGCATTGCCGATGCCCGGGCGAACGCCGACCGTATGCGTTCAGAACCAGGCGCCGACGGCATGGAGCAGCTCGCCGAAAAGGCTCACGAGCAGGAGCACGAGCGCGACCACGAAATGCACCGCAATCACATCTTGGAGATAGCCAGCGGCGGCCTGCAGATTGCGATTGTCCTGGCTTCCATTTCTGTGGTCATCAATTTGCCCGCCTTCATGATGGTCAGCATTGTCGTAGGAGTTGCTTCCGTCATCTATGCCGTCCTCGGCGGCTTTTCTATTCTGCACTAGGCGGAAATCGGTGAGGTAAATCTCGGTGACAAAAACGGCCATGGCCATTACCCGTTCTGTATCGTTCGTACTCGCCGGCATTCTCGGCCTCACCCTTCCCGCGGTGGGTCAAGCACCCAACAAACCGAATGACTCCTTCCGTCCTCGCGGCCGGCACCTCATCTATGTCGTCGTGCCGGGTTCGCTGGAGCGGGCTGGCTGGCTGAATGGGGTTGGCATCGTGGTGCTCGATGCCAACGACAACTATCGCTTCGTCAAGCGCATTCCGACCTGGGAATACGCTGCCAGCATGAGCCCCGAACAGGTCTCCGGAGTGGCCGCCAGTCCGGTTACCAATCTGATCTACGTCGCCGCGCGCGGCCGGCTGGGCGCAATCGACATGGGCACCGACAAGATGGTCTGGTCAGTGACCCTCGACGGCAAATGTTGCGAACGTCCCCAGGTGACTCCGGATGGCAAGATCGTTGTCGTGGGCGGCGACCTGCAGGACTATTGGTATGAAGTCGACGCCCGGACCGGCAAGTTGATCGGCAAGCTCGAAGCACCGGAAAGCCCGAACTCGCACAATCTAAACCTGAGCGCGGACGGTAAGACGGCCTTCATGTCGCCGAACAACAAAGTCATGACGATTTCCGACGTAAAGTCACGCAAAGTGATCAAAACCATTCGCTTTCCCGATAACGTGCGCGTCTTCGTGCTCAATAAAGATTCAACCAGGATCTATGCCAACAACAATAATTTCCTGGGCTTTTTGATTGCTGACGTGGCCGCCGGGCGAGTCATCAAATCGGTCGAAGTCACCAGCGTGGACTGGAAATCAAAGTGGAACACAACCCCGCGTCCGCACATGCCGCACGGCTGCCCCAGCCACGGAATTGCGTTGACCCCGGATGAAAAGGAAATCTGGTTGGCCGACGGCATCTTCAAAAAGATCCATATCTTCTCCAATACCGACGACCCCAAAGAAATCGGCTCGATCGACACTCCGGCCGGCACCTACTGGCTCACCTTTGGACTGGACGGCAAGTATGCCTATGCGTCTTCGGGCGACATTATCGACGTGAAGACACACAAGATCGTAGGGCAGATGAAGGACGAATACGGGCGAACCATGTATAGCGAAAAACTGCTCGACATCACCTTCGACAATGGCCACGCGCAGAGAATCTCGAACCAGTTTGCCAATGGCTATGGCGACTACCAGACCGCCGAGCAATTGGGTGTAGGCCCTCATGTGACGCCCATGCCGGGCAGTGCACCCATCACTTTGACCGGCGTAAACACAGTCCGTGCCAAAGCCGCACATGAGTAGGGAAGCGGCCAGTAAGCGCGTAAAAGACAGGCGCCCGCTCCTGACTGCGTACGCTCTGATGCTTGTCGCAGGTCCCGTCGCCGCTTCCAGGGGCAGCGACGATTTGGCGCGCGAGAGCCGGTCAATGAAAGCGGTCTGTGCCAGGTGTCACAATCTGCAAATTGTCATGGACACGCCCATGAGCTATGACGCTTGGCACGACACTGTGCAGACCATGATGGATCGCGGCGCTACCGGCACCGACCAGCAGTTCGCCGACGTGATGGACTATCTGCACCGCACCATGACCACGATCGATATAAACGCAGCGGACGCGGACGAGCTGCGCATCGTGCTCCATGTTTCGGAAGCAACAGCTCAGACCATCATTGCGCGGCGGAGCAAACAGAAGTTCACCGGCCTGGCCGACCTGAAGTCTGTCCCGGGAGTAGATGGATCCACCGTGGAGGCGAAGGCAAGGCTGATTTTCTTCAAATGAATTTCGCTCGCTTGAAAATGACGCGGAGGCGATGAACCATGACAGGGCTTGCAGGATTAGATCGAAGGCAGTTTATCGGGGCTCTGTCGTTAGGGGCAGCTGCCATGGCGCTTCCTCAACTGGTCGATGCGCGGACGTCGGAGAGGCGGTTGGCAGGGGTTTTCCCTATAGGCTTCACTCCGGTCAACGCTCAGAATCAGATCGACTATGACGGCCTCGCCGCCCAGGTGCAGTTCTGCAGGCGCGGCGGAGTGCATGGTCTGGCGTGGCCGCAGATAGCCAGTGGATGGACAGCATTGACCGAAGAGGAAAGGATGCACGGAGCGGAGACCCTCGTCTCCGCCGCACAGGGCGGCGCCACGGCGATTGTGATCGGGGTACAAAGCCGTACCGCGGATTTCCACGAAACGGAACGCTACGCCAGGCAAGCGGAGAAGCTTGGCGCGGATGCGATTATCTCGATCGCCCCGCCTGGCGTGACCGATGCCTCACAATTACTGCCTTACTATCAGCGGCTCGGCAAGGTGACCTCCTTGCCTCTGTTTGCCCAGACCGGAGGCGACTTCGGCATCGATTTGATGGTCGAAATGTTTAACACCATTCCCACCTTTCGCTACGTGAAAGACGAGGCGGGCGATCCTCTCGAACGGGTGACGGAAATCAGAAGACGTACCAACAACCAGCTGCAGTGTTTTTCCGGCAAGGGCGTGACCACCATGATCACGGAAATGGAACGAGGCTTCGTCGGTCACTGCCCGTTCGTGAGCCTTGCCGATCTTTATGCTTCCGCGTATGACTCGTATCACGCTGGTAAGCTCCGCGATGCCTTCGATCAATTCGGACGCATCGAAGCGGCCAGCTCCATGTTTCCCCAGAGTGACGTTGACGTTTTGATTGCCCGCCGTGTGTTCCGCCCGGGCACCACTACGCGGGTTGCGCCGCCGGCGCCCGGCGCGGAGACCCAACGCCGCAAGACCATGAGCCCCGAAGAGATCAGCCACCACCTGGACATCTACCTCAAGCCTTACCTGCGCGCTTGAACGAGTGTGAGAATTGCCCAGCGGGCTCCAGACTTGTCAGTCTCACCAGAGTTCTGTAGCCTGCGGAGGTCGCAATCTAAGGGAGATTCCGGTGTTTCAGCGCTCCTGTTCGGTCCTGGCGTGGACGATTCTGCTGGGCGCGGTGGCTATGCCGCTCTGTGCGCTGCTCCCCGGCCAGACTGCCGAGCCGGACAATCACGCCGGCCGCGTGTTCAAGACGAGTGCGCGCATTGTCGTTGTCGACGTGGTGGTCACCGGTAAGAACCACCGCCCGTTGACCGGCCTTCACCAACAGGACTTCCAGGTTGCGGAAGATGGACACCCGCAAACGATCCACTACTTCGAGGAGCACAGCGGAGCGCAGCCGGTCCAGGCAAGCGTGCCCGATCTGCCGCCAAACGTCTTCACCAACATACCGCGAGTGAAGCTGGGTGATTCTGTAACCGTCCTGGTACTCGATTCCCTGAACACGCCGCTCGATGACCAGAGGCGAGTGCACGCGCAAGTACTCAAGTACCTCAAGAAACCGCAACCGGGCCGCAGAATTGCGATCTTTACCCTGGGGACGCAACTGCGGTTAATCCAAAGCTTTACCGACGACCCTGCGCTGCTTGCGGCGGCCCTCAACCAGGGTAAGAAAGGGGCGCAGGCCTCGCCCCTGTTGCAGTCGACTGCTGAAACCGCCTCTACCCGGGAGACGGCCGCCGCCATGATGGAGTACGCCCCTGAAGCGGCGGCGGCCATCCAGCAGTTCGCGGCCGAGCAAATTTCTATCCGGACCGACGTGCGCATAAGGCTAACCCTTGCGGCCCTGCAGCAACTGGCTAACTATCTTGCTGCATTCCCTGGCCGCAAGAACGTGGCTTGGTTCTCGGAAGCCTTTCCTGTGGTCATTTTCCCTGATCCAAACGGGGCGCAACCCTTTGGCGCACAAAGCGACAATCAGGAGCAAGTGCGTAAGACGGATGCTCTGCTCACCGCAGCGCAAGTGGCTATTTATCCAGTGGGCGCTGAGGGTGTCACGGTTGACTCCCTCTACAGCGCCGGCGCCGACTCCCGCCTGACAACGCGATCGGAGCTATCCCGGCCCCAGGGCGGAGCACAAGAGCGAAACTCCAACCATGCGGCCATGGATCTGATCGCGAAACAAACCGGGGCGGTAGCGTTCTACAGCTCCAATAGTTTGGCCGATGCGCTCGACAGAGTCGCCGGCCATGGATCCAATTTTTATACCCTGACCTACACCTCGACCAACCCGGCGACTGACGGCAAATACAGGAAGATTCAGGTGGCATTAGACCGCTCCGGGTACCAGCTCGACTATCGCCGCGGGTACTATGCCGACGACGGCAAGAGCACCCGGGCGCCCGCCGCCAAACCCGGACCCGGCGAAGACCTGCTATCCCCACTCCTGCGCCCCGGCCGGCCGGAATCGACGCAGATTCCTCTGACACTGCGGGTGACGCGTAGCAATCCACCGTCGAGAACCAGTTCTGCTCAAGGTGGAGACAATCCCAACCTCAAAGGCACCCTAACCCGGTATTCCGTAGACCTGATGATTCCCGCGCGCAGCTTGCAGTTTGACCTGGGGCCGGACGGGCACCATCATGTCAGGCTGGAAGCCGGCCTTATGGTCTACAATCGCGCGGGCAATCCGCTCAATTGGATCCTGAGGCAGGTCAACTTCAATCTCGACGACTCGCGCTACGCCATCGTCCAGGCCAACGGGGTAAACCTCTACCTCCAGGTCGACGGTCCACAGGATGCTGTTTCCCTGATAGGTGGGGTCTACGACCTGAATACCAACCTAACGGGAACACTGGCGATTCCGCTCAGCGCCGTTGCCGCAACAGGCATGGCTTCAGCGTTGCCGTAAATCCCCGCACAAAAACATTTCCAGGGAGGGTCCGCGGACCTCTCCTGGAAATGTTTGAACGACAGAATGTAGCGCAGTGGAGGGAACATCAAGCCAGAGTGGCTTGGACATCCAAGCGACCCCGCAGGCATCCAACAACCAGAGATTCATGCCTTGGGAGCTGGTTGGCAATTCAAGAAAACGACTGTTGGCTTCTGGTCTGGCTGGCTCCTGGGTTCTCTCCAAGGAGATTCGCTATGTGGAATGAACAAGGGCAGATGACGGCTACCAAGCCCGCAGACATGGTGGCCGGATTGTTTTTTGATGAGATGTCTGCCCGCGATGCGATTGCCGATCTAAAGATTGCTGGGCTTCGCGCCGGACAGATAGGTGTTGCTCTCTCGCAACGGGGAAGGCCCGAAGTGAGTAAGAGTGTGCCCTGTGATCTCCATGGAAAGCACAGTATCTGGTGGAAGTTACGGCATAGCATCGAGCATGATCTGCATAGCCATGGCGCCGGCCTATCGAGCACGCAAGACGAAGCTGCTGCCGCGGAAGAGATGATGCCGTATACGCATGTCGATCTCAACGATACCTTGCGGGGAATTGGAGTGGCGCCGGCCACGATCGACTTATTAGACCGCGAAATCGGAGCAAACGGCATGTTGATTCTGGTCGACGCGGGTGATCGCTGCGACGAGATCGAGTCTATTCTCGAGCGGAACCGTGGCATGTCACGTACCGTCATGGCCACCGAGCGGTCCAGGATCACCAGCTAGTCGATTATGTTTTTGCGAGCAGAGGCCTTTCAGGATCGCAGAGAAGCTGGTCGAGCCTTGGGGCAAACCATCCTGGCTTCGGGAGCCTGGAGTAGCGGCGAGGATGGAGTTGTGCTCGGCCTGCCGCGTGGTGGCGTCCCGGTCGCCTATGAGGTTGCGCTCGCTTTGCATCTGCCGCTCGATATCGTGGTCGTCCGCAAACTGGGAGTCCCCGGGTTGGCAGAGTTGGCGATGGGCGCAGTCGCGACGGATGGCGCGGTCGTCCTCAACGCCGCAATCATTGATGAATTCCGCATCCCTGCGGAGGTAATTGAAGCCGCGGTCGAACGGGAGAAGCAGGAGGTGGAGCGACGGGAACGTGCTTTTCGCAATGGCCGTTCTCCGGAACGGACCGAGGGCCGCTTCACCATCCTTGTCGACGACGGGCTCGCCACCGGGGCCAGCATGCTCGCTGCGGTGCGAGCTGTGCGGCCCCGCGCATGTAAAGTCATGGTTGCAGTTCCTGTTGCAGCCCAGAGTGCCTGCAATGACTTTCGCCACCAGGTCGACCACATAATCTGTGCGCGGATACCGTGGTCTTTTCAGTCCGTGGGCAGCTTTTATAGCAATTTCGAGCAGACTACCGACGCGGAAGTCTGCTCCTTACTGTCGAAGGCGAGCGAGGACCGGAGAAAGCTAAGTGACATGGTGAAACCGTAGACGACCCGCATTCGCCCTTCGCAATCATCTCTACGCATCGTCGGGTTCCCTGGGCGCAAAGTTCAGCTTCGCATATGCCACCGCGGCGGGAAGGGTTAGTTGCACCTCCGTACCCACCCCAGCTTCGCTCCAGAAATCCAATTGCGCCGCCATACGCTTCGCGCGTTCCCGGATACCGATCAACCCCCAATGCCCGGCACGGCCCCCGTCCTCCAGGACCTGCGGGTCAATACCTTTCCCATCATCGCGGATACGCAATCGAAGCAGTTGCTCATCGTATAAGATCTCGGCGGCGACGTGGCGCGCACCGGAGTGCCGGAACGCATTCCTTAATATTTCGCGGCCAATGCGATAAATCTCATCCTGCAGCACTGGAACCAAAGTCCGGCGGTCACCCTCCACCGTTACCGAAAAGGTTGGCGGATCCACGTCCTGAGATTCCTCCAGTTCCTCACCGATGGCTGTCAGCAAGTGCGCAAGATCGACCCGCTCGATAGGCTCTGAACGTAGATCCTGAATCGCGTCTCGGCTCTCGGCAATCGCTTCATCCGCCATGCGCAGAGCCCCGTCAAGAGCTTGCATCGCTTCTTCGGGCTGCAGCGGGAGCATGTCCCGCGCCACTTGAAAGCGAAGGATCAATCCGTGAAAGCTCTGCAACACGGTGTCGTGCACCTCGCGCGCGATGCGTACTCGTTCGCTGACGCGAGCTTCCAGACCAGCTTGGAACAGCGCTTCTTCGGCCCGTCTCTGCTCAGTGATATCCTCGCAGGCGATCAAAAGGATGGGGCCGTTTACCCGCCCCACCGCTTTGGCCGATCCGCGAACGCGAAGCACCGTACCGTTCTTGCGCACACTCCGGAACTCCCAGCGGGTGCCCCGCCCGAGTTGTTCCAGGCAGACGGCAAGATTGGCTTTTACCGCTTCCCGATCAGCCCCAAAAAAAACGTTGATTACGGGTTGACTCAGTAGTTCGTCGACCCTGTAGCCAAGCTGCTCGGCGCCGAAGGGATTGACCGCCATAATCTTGCCGGCAGCATCCACCATGAAGTACATGATCGGGTTGTTTTCAAACACATCCCGCCATTGCTCCTCGCTGAGGCGCAATGCTTCCTCGGCTTGCTTAGCCGCAGTCTCATCCATGACCGCGCCGGTAAACTCGAGCCCTCGAACCCCACCCAGGTGGGCGTGCGCGACAACATGGACGTGCTTGACCGAACCATCCGGCATTAGCAGACGGTACTGGTGTTCAAAGTCTTTCCCATCGCGGGATGCTTGCTCGATGACCCGCCTCACCACATCCGAATCTTCCGGATGGACCCGCTCAAAAACAAGGCTCACGTTCGCTTTGGTCGCTCGATCGAACTCAAAAATACGATAGGTTTCTTCTGACCAGTAGTTGTCTCCGCTTTGCACGTGCCAACCAAAGCTGCCCGTATGGCTCAGCCGTTGCCCTTCGGTCAGGTAAGCTTCGCTGCGACGCAGCGCTTCCTCAGCGGCGGTGCGCTCGACTCTTTCTTGGGCTTCGCGCAGGGCCCTTTGCACCGAGGGTAATATCCGGGACAGCCGGGTCTTGAGGACGTAGTCCGTGGCCCCGATCTTGAGGGCTTCGATCGCCACTTCCTCTCCCATAGCTCCGGAAACGAAGATAAACGGCACCTCGGGGCGCTTTTCGACTGCGATCTTTAATGCGGAAATACCATCAAAAGTGGGAAGACTATGGTCCGCCAGGATCAGGTCGATCCCTTCCTGATCGAGCGAAGCCAGAAAATCGGCCTTGGTCTCAACCAGGGTTACCCGACAAGTAACACCCTCTGCCTCGAGCATAGCCACAACGAGGTCTGCGTCCTTGGGGTCGTCTTCAAGGTACAGAATACTCAGGTCGGATTTCACACAGTAAAGATGCTTAAACTCGGGAATTGGCTATCTCTTTCTTACACTTCCCGGGGGCGGCTCATGGATGACCGCCCAGAATACCCCCAGTTCTTTGATGGCGTTAACAAATTCATGAAAATCAACAGGTTTCACCACATAGGCACGGCTAAGGCCGTGCCCTGCCGTCGCACGACGTTTGTGGTTTATACTCACTAACAATGCTAAGTCGCCGCCTCAATCAGAGGGCACGTCCTTCGCTCTGGGCAGCGCTTGGCTTCCTCTGCTGTGCACTCGTTGTTTGTGCTGCGATCGTGCAGGTCGGGCACACCCATCTGGACGGTCAGGCAGTTCAGGCCGATTGTGCCCTTTGCCACACGGCCCACGTTGTCGTTCAGCCAATCATTCCGCAGTCTTTGCCGCGTACCGTATATGTCGTAGCGGCAGTACCAGCCTCGCTGGAGGCGATTCGTCCCAAGCACTTCTCCGTCTTTTCCCTCTTCACCCGGCCTCCGCCTGTGGACATTGCTTTCGCGTAGAGCTTCGCTTAGAGCAACGTAGAACGCAACAACACAGGATCTATGGAGGCCCTTATGTCAGGGCGCAACCGTAATCTAAAAACACGTCACTCGCTATGGGTGGTGCTCTGCTTTCTTTGCTGCGCACTGATCACTCTCAGCGGGATCGTGCAAGCCGGACACATCCACGCCGACGGTCAAGCCGTGCAGACCGACTGCGCGCTGTGCCACGTCGCCCACCTGGTCGTACAACCGGCCCCTCCGCAATCGCTGCCGCGCACTGTCCGCGTCGTAGCAAGGGTCTCGACTGCGCCACAGTCGAGACGCACGCAGTTCTTTTTTGTATTCTCCCTCTTCACCCGGCCTCCTCCTGTACTCGCTGCTCACTCGTAAGCAGTTCTCTCTCAAAAATCAGTGAATCTCAGGAGGCAACCTATGCGCACGCCTACGCGCAGCATTTTCTCGTTCCTACTAGTGTTTGCATTTTCACCCATGTTCTGGACACTCCAGGCACAATCGAACTCCGGCTCCATCAGCGGCGCAGTGACGGACCCTTCCGCTGCCGTCGTCCCAGGGGCCACCGTTACCATTGAGAACCCGGTCAGCGGCTATCTCCGCACGACACAAACGGATAGCAGCGGACGATATCAGTTCAGCAATCTCCCCTTCAACCCCTACCATCTTTCCGCCACCGCCACTGGCTTCGGCACCGTGGCGCAGGATGTCGATGTCCGCTCCACGATCCCGCTCAGTGTGGGGATTTCCCTGACGGTTTCCGGCGCTTCTACCACCGTAACCGTCGAAAGTGGAGCAGATCTGTTAGAAAACGATCCCACTTTTCACACCGATGTAGACCGCGGGCTTTTCCAGAAGCTGCCCCTCGAAAGCCAGTCATCCTCTCTCAGTTCTCTGGTGACCCTGTCGTCGCCCGGTGTTGCCGCCGACTCCAACGGCCTGTTTCACGGCCTTGGTGATCATGCGTCCAATTCATTTTCCGTAGACGGTCAGCCCATCACCGATCAGCAGAGCAAGGTGTTCTCCAACCAGCTTCCCTCCAACTCGATTCAGTCTCTGGAGGTGATCTCCGGCGCTCCTCCGGCCGAGTACGGCGGAAAGACCAGCCTGGTGATCGTGGCCACCACGCGGTCGGGCCAGGGGCTAACCAAGCCAACGGGCGACATTGCCGCCTCCTATGGAGCGTTTGGCTCAGCGACGGGAAGCTTTGACCTCGGCTACGGCGGCAAGAACTGGGGAAACTTCGTCGAAGCCGACGGGCTGAATACCGGCCGATTCCTCGATCCACCCGAATTCGTCGTCTTCCATGACAAGGGAAACGAAGAGAATCTCTTTGACCGGGTGGACTATCAATTCACCCCGGCGGATTCCGTTCATCTGAACCTGAACTACAGCCGCTCCTGGTTCCAGACCCCGAACGCCTACGACAACCTGAACGTATCGAACGTGGTCAGCGGCGGCGCTGGCTCCGACCCGCTCTTCGCCAACGTCGGAAACGCCGATCAGAAGTCGAAGATCGAAACCTTCGATATCGCTCCGACGTATACCCGCATCTTCGGGACGAATTCGGTGCTTAACTTTGGTGGCTACGTCCGCCGCGACGCGTATAACTACTATCCCAGTGGTAACCCGTTGGCCGACCTTGGCCCGCCGAACCTGCAAACCTCGTCCATCGCACAATATCGGACACTCACCAATGCTGGGCTGCGCACCGACTTCTCTTACGAAAAGGGAATGCATAACATCAAGGTAGGCGCCGTTTACCAGCAGACTTTCCTTCGTGAAAACGACAGTCTCGGCGTTGTCGATCCCACCTACAATTCTCCCTGTCTCGATAGCGACGGCAATCCGCAGGCGGGCTTTTCCGATCCCACGCAATGCGCTGCGGCTGGTCTGGTATCGAATGATCCGGCAGTAAATCCTACGGGAACCTACAATTCCGTTCTTACCCCATATGATCTGACCCGCGGCGGAGGCCTTTACAGCTATTTCGGTCATACCGACGTAAAGGAATTGGCCCTGTACGCTGAGGACCAGATCAAGACCGGCAACTGGCTCTTCAACGTCGGGATCCGTGGCGATCTCTACAACGGTCTCACCATAGCGCGCCAGGCGGAGCCACGCGTCGGCGTCGCGTACAGCGTCAAGCCGACCAGCACAGTGCTGCGCGTTTCCTATGCGCGTACCTTGGAAACGCCATTCAACGAGAACCTCGTACTATCGAGCTCCGGTTGTTCGAATGAGGTGCTGAATCCTCTGCTTGCTTGCTCCCCTGGGGTGGCTGGAACCTTACAGCCAGGTTTTCGCAACGAATTCCATGCGGGCTTCCAACAGGCAGCCGGCAAGAACTTCGTTTTCAGCGGAGACTACATCTGGAAATACACTCACAATGCTTTCGACTTTAGCGTGCTAGGCAATACGCCGATCACCTTTCCTATTGACTGGCACAACTCGAAGATCCCCGGTTTCGCCCTCCGCGCGGATGTCCCCAATTACCACAACGTCAGTGCTTTCGTGGTCATGTCGTCGGTGGCAGCACGCTTCTTTCCGCCACAATCGGCCGGGGCTGGGGCGACTGTCGGGCAAGGCGGATACCCTTTCCGCATCGACCATGATGAAAGGTTCAACGAAACCACGCACGTGCAGTACCAGATACCGGGAGGAAAATATCTGAGGCCCTGGATATCGTTCAATTGGCGCTATGACAGCGGCTTGGTCGCAGGTTCTGTGCCTTGCTATAACGTCACCGATCCGAACAGCCTGTGCAATCCAATCAATGGCGGCCCCTCAACCACTCTTCCCGACGGCACACCAGCCATCGACCTCAGCGGCCTGACGGCGGACCAGGAGTTTGAGGCCGGCCTTATCTGCGGCGGTGTCAAGGCGACGCCGACCACACCTCTGCCTACTCCGTGCCCGGCCTCAGAGCTCACGTCAAACCTGGTGAAAGTGCCGGCTCCAGGGACGGAGAATGACGATAAGGACCCGCCGCGCATTCAGCCTCGCAACCTGTTCGACGCCGCCATCGGCGACGACAACGTTTTCCACGGAGAAAAATACAAGTGGAGTTTGCGCCTCACCGGCGTGAACATCGCCAACAAGTATGCCCTCTATAACTTCCTGTCGACGTTCAGCGGTACTCACTATGTGACTCCGCGAGCGCTTTCGGCTGAGGTGGGTTTCCACTTCTAGTCGAGTCCGGAACTAACTCGTCTTTCCCAAAGCTCAAGGACGGCGCACCACGCCGTCCTGAGAGCGGGCTCTTGGAAGGGAGGCGGTTTGTGTCCAGGATGACCAATCAAGATAGGGGCAGCAAACGCAGGGTGCGGCGGGTGCGTTGGACGCGCGGCGAGATGGTCACTGCGGTCCTGCTGCTTCTTGTCCTGGCGGGGGAAGCCATCATTGTCACGTTGTGGCTCATGGGCCACACCTTCGATTAGGAGGGCGTGAAGATTGCAAGGCTACGAGCACCGTCGGTACCCACGACACCACAGCAAGGAGGGTGACGAGAATATCGTTCGGGGTATCGGCTTGGCGATTCTCTGCATCGCAACCATCGCAGCGGTCACGCCCACGTCTTTCGCTTCGCGGTGCGCTCCCCTGAGAGGATATGTCCTATCCGGAATCTCGGCGAGATCATGGCGACTCGCCATCGAACCGCGGGGTGCCGGCCAGCAGCGTCCTCGCCAGGAACACTCCCCGTATCGAGGCCCGCAGCCTGCTTATGGCTCAGAAGCAAGAACAACTCATTCGGCCCCTACAAATTCGCCGGCAGCGCGGCCTCCGTACTTAGCCCCGCGAGCCTCTGCGAACGCGCGCCCTCCCAATTCAGGAGATCGTCAGGTCCATCTGGGCACCTGGTTAACGCAACACCGGAACATGTCTCTAGCTCAGCAACAGCAGGCTTTGCGGAACGAACCAGGCTTTGATCGGCTCTCTCCGCAAAGCCAACAGAACCTCATGGACCGGTTGGCGCAGATTAACAGTATGCCGCCACAGCAGCGTCAACGCATGCTTGCCTACATCGAGGCTTGGGGCCAACTCAGCCCCCAGCGGCAACAGCGGGTGCGGACTGCTCTGGAGGCGATCGGCAGCCTGACTCTGGATCGTCAACGCATGGTGAAGAGGGCCATTCGCGATCTGCGCGAGCGTACGCCCGGAGAGCGCGAAGCCATCATGGCATCTTCCCAGTTCCGAACCCAATTCAATTCTGGTGAGCAAAATATCATCCGTGACGTCGTTGCGGTCGAGCCATACGTGCCGCGCGTTCACCCCTGAGCCATTATCCTGACCACGAAAGATGGTGAGACAGCGCATTTGCGATAGCGGCAAATAATAGGAATGGGACTTAGGCGGCGGCCATCCGGATTCCAGCGATCAAGGAGCCTCCGGATAACTAGCCGGCACTCAGCCCGTCGACCAACGCATTGCGATAGGCGCGGATGGCTGGGATGAAACCCAGCAATGCACCCGCGACCACCACCGCGATCATGTAGTACGCAACGCGCGGCGAGATGCCAACCATGGCCAGCGGAATGCCGTAGTGATTTTCCACCGGGATACGGATTGCATACAGTACGGCGTAGGCAGCCGCCACCCCGAATACCACGCCCATCCCGCTAATGAGCGCGGACTCAAGGATGAACAACATGAATATCTGGCGGGCGTGCAGCCCCAGGCTGCGCAACACCGCGATCTCCCGCCGCCGCTCATTCAGGGCAGTATAAAGCGCCGTCAGCATCACCAGCAGCCCCACCACCAGCACCGCTCCGCTCACTAGCGACAAGGCAATGTCCGCGGCGCTTAGGACGCTCCACAAATCCTGGAGCGTCACTGCCGGGATGATGGCCGTCAGCGGTTCCGGCTTGTAGGTATTGATCTCACGCTGCAGAAAAAGCGTGCCGATACGCGATTTACTGCGCAGCAGAAATGCACTGATGGTGCGGATGTGTAGATCCGATTTGTGGATTTGCGATTCCGGCAACGGCTCGAGCGGCGGCGCTCCATTCTCCCACCCCAGATGCATTGCCTCATCTCCCCACAACGTGATGTAGATGGCGCGGTCCACTGGAGTTGCCGTTCGCGCCAAAATACCCACCACCGTATAGGGGTCGGCTGTGTGGTTCAGGAAGCTGCCCTCGAGACCGTGGCTGAGGACAATCTTCTGCCCCAGATGGTAGTGCAGCTGTGCGGCGACAGTGCTGCCCAGGACCGCATCGAAGATTCCGTGCGCACGCGCGCCCTCCCTCAACTGCAGGCTGTGATCTCCGCGATAGCGGTAATGGTCGTAGAAATTGTCATCGGTGGCCACCACACGAAATCCCCGGTGGCTATCGCCCATCGACAGAGGTATTGTCCACAGCACCGCCGGGTGGTGGGCAAAGTGTTGGTAAGTATCCCAGGAGATCTCGTTGTTCGCCGTGCCGAGGTGAAACACCGCGTACAACAGGAGGGGCAGCGACCCTCCGCGCGCTCCCACTACCAGGTCGGTCTGGCTCAGGGTCCCCTCAAATCCCATTTGGGTCCCTTGCCGGATCCGATCGACGCTCACCAGCAGCAGCACGCTGAGAGCGATCGAGAACACCGTGAGTCCGGTGGTGAATTTGCGGCTCCGCAGAGACTCGTATGCCAGGCGCAGGATCATCGCACGGATACCTGGTTGACCTCGTTCAGCGAGATGCTTTCATCAAAGCGCTCCATCAGCGAGTGATTGTGGCTCACAAAAACCAGGGTCGCCTGGGCTTCGTCGCATACTTCGAACAGCAGTTCGAGAAAAGCCTCCTGGCGGTCGATATCGAGCGACGAGGTCGGTTCGTCGGCAATCACCAGGCTGGGCCGGCCAATCACTGCGCGCGCAATCGCCACACGCTGTTGCTGGCCGGTGCTGAGTTTCTTCACGTTACGGTCGAGGTATCGCTCCAGCCCCAACCTCCGTATCAGCCTCTCTACTTCCTGATCCATCGTCGCAGCAACGATATTTCTGCGCCGCCGCTCATGCGCCTGGCAGGGCAGCGCCACGTTCTGGCGCACCGTCAGATAGGGAATCAAATTGAAGCTCTGGAAGATATAACCCATCTGCGAGCCCCGATGCTGGTCACGCGCCGCCATCGACATCGTGGTCAGCTCTTTGCCCAGCACCATGCAGTTGCCCTGCTGTGGCTGCAGCACTCCGGTGATTAGTCCCAGCAGCGTTGTCTTGCCCGAACCACTTGGGCCATAGAGAAAAACCCGCCTGCCGGCCTTCAGTCTTAACTCGGCTACCTGTAACACCGGCGTTCGCGGATCGTACCCAAACAATACGTTCCGCATATGGACGGCTTCCGCACTACTCATCATGCGACTTTGTCATTGGGGCTGATAAGGAAGGACAGTTTCTCCCGACAGATCGTAAGAGACATCCCCGTAGGGGCTTTGTACGGTCGAGATCTGCAGTGTGCCTGTCACCACGATGGGATCCGTGAAGGTCACGTGCACCTTGGTGGTTTTCAACATCTTGACATAGACAATTTGGTTCGGCGGCGGCGGGGGTACATGGATGCAGGCCCCCGCATAAGGAACCAGCAGAAACTCTGTCACTTGATCCAGATCGTCTTCGAGCGGCACCATAAACCCGGGGATGCTCACGCGCTTGCCTGCCAGTTGCAATGCCGGCGCCTTCTGCTGTGCTTGCGGCAGGTTGAAATTCAACGTCTGCAGCGTTTGCCAGCTCACGGTCACAGGCGCCGTTTGTGCCCCCAAACACGTCAGCGCGCCCCACACCAGCCCGCAACGGGCAACCCGCCGCCCCCAACTAGCCCAAATCCCCATGGGAGTATGCACTCCTCTTTCTCCCCTCCTTCGCCCTCGCCGCCTCTTCCTTTCCATACACTATGATGCTATGGCGCCATCGGACGGCGCGGCGTCAGTTGCTCGGGCAGCGGCGGCCGCGGCCGAAATTCCGTCCAGTGGATGGCCATTTGCGGATTGCTGGAGGGATGCGAGTCGTTCCACTCATCCATGGAAAGGCCGTTCAGGTCGTAGACGACCTTTCCAGCCCGGATCGTCAGCTGATCCTCCAGGCGGACGTCAGCCGTAAGCTTGGTGTTGTCCATATCCAGGAAGCCGAACTTCCCGTGCTCCTCGCTCAGCACCGCCACATCCGCCGGCGCCCCCACCGACAGGTTGCCCAGTTCCGTCCGATGAATCTCGTTTGCCGGATGCCAGGTCGTATCCGTCACCACCTGCTGCAGGGTCATGCCCATCGCCATGAACTTGCTCATCACGTTCAGCATGTCTTTGGTGCTGGAATTCATGCTATCGGCATGCAGGTCAGTCGAAAGGGAATCCGGTAAGAAGCCGGCCTTGATCAGGGGGACTGCTACCCGGAAACGGAAGCTGCCCCCGCCCGTCCCGGCGTCGAAGAAGATGCCGCGCTTTCGGCCCTCGAGCAGCGCCTTCGACGGTCCCAGCGTCATCGTATCCTGCTCACCGCGCAGGCCGGAGTAGGTATGAGTGTAAATATCACCGGGACGCAGATATTTGGTCAGCAGATCGTAGAGCGGCCGCTCGATACGGTTCGCCCCGTAGTCGATCATCACCGGAATGTGCGCCAGGTTGCCTGCCCCAACGGCCTGGACGTACGGCGCCCATTCCGGGCCGGTGAAGTGGGCGCTCTTGATGCCAATGATGGTGTCCGGATAGCGCTCAGCCATAAACGCCGTCGGCGCCATCTGCATGTCGTCAATATTGTTCTCGAACCGCGAGCCACGCATGCCCGCTCCTACAATATTTACAAAAGCCAGCACCCGCGTCTGCTCGCGGTCGATAATGTGCTCCTTGAAATCCTCGAAGTTGCGCCAACCCGAACTGCCGGCATCGCAAATGGTGGTGACCCCGTTGCGGAAGGTGAATCCATCCGGCCAGATACCATAGTCGCCGGCGTAGGAGCGGGCTTCGCCCGTCGACGCGTAGTCATGGGTGTGGATGTCGATCAACCCGGGCGTTACATAATAGCCGCTGACATCGATCGTCTTGGCTGCGTCCGAAGCGTTCAGACTTTCGCCCACGGCAGCAATTTTCCCGTCCTTGATGGCAACGTCCATGGACCGGTCGATGTTGTTCTTGGCGTCGATCACATGCCCGTTCTTGAGCAACAGATCGTAGGCCAAGGGATTCGGCAAGCTCGCTGCTGGTCCCACGCGGACTACGCCCTGGCCTGATGCGCCCTGCTGTGGCACCGCCTGCGGAAGCCCTGCCTCCTGGTTGGCGCCCTGTCCTGCCGGAGCCACCGGCAAGCAGCCACGGCAATCCGTAGGTCCAGGCGGCAGTTCGGTCTGATTCGCATTCGCGCTTACCGGAACCGATGTTTCCGGAAGACTGGAGGCCGGGGCCGGGCTCGGTTGTACAGTAACCTGCGCCTTCGCGGCGATAGTGGCGAACAGCATTGCGCCGAAAAGCGCGTGTCCGACAACGGATCTCTGGGTGAACATCGAGTGAAACACTCCCCTCGTATTTTCGGTTTCGATCTTGCGACCGGGCGAATCTGGGCTCATTTCCGTTACTCTACGGGGCCAAGCGCAAGATCGCTGCTCTATCAAGCATACAGAGCACGCGGACTCCAGTCACAAGGGGCTACCGTGCCTACGACGGGGCGGACGCCCGTGGCTTTACTTCATCTATCCGAAGCGCATCAAGACCCAGAATCCCCCATAAAGTAGGGTTGAGGAGATCCTGGCGCTCTGTTACTGAAATGTTAACCTGACCCAGGGATTAGTCACGCATGGGATTCCTGAGTCATCTCTTGTTTCCCTGGGGCTTGCTGCTCCAGGTATTCGCGATCATCCACTTCATCCGGCGACGGCCGGACATGTTTTGGATTTTCATCATCCTCTTTCTCGGGCCGCTGGGCGCCCTGATATACATCTGCGTCGAGGTGCTTCCCGACGCTGGACTGCTCCGCCAGTCCTTCAAGATGTTTCCGCGTCGCAAGCGCATTAGCGAACTCGAGTCTGCCCTCCGCGACAATCCATCGACCGGGAACTATGAGGAACTCGGCGATCTTTACATGGAGGACGGCAAGCTCCAGTTGGCGCGTGCAGCCTTCGACAAAGCCATAGCCGCACGCGCGGACACGCTCGATCCCTTTTATCGCCGTGGGGTGTGTGCCGTCCTGTTAGGGGATGCAGCCGCCGCGGTCCCTGACCTGGAACGAGCGGTCCGCGAAGACCCGGACTACGATTTTTATCGCGCGGCCGGGCTGCTCGCCCATGCCTACGCGCAGACGGGACAAAAGGAGAAAGCCGAGGCGCTCTTCCGGCGTACCACCGTTACCTCGACCTTATCGGAAACCTACTTGAATTTCGCAGCTCTGCTGGCCTCCGAAGGACGCAACGCCGAAGCTCGGCAATGGGCGCAGAAGGTGCTGGACAAGAAGCCGACGATGCCCGACTACCTGCGCCGCCGGGAGCGGCCGTGGTTCCGGAGTGCGCACGAAATGCTAAAACGCCTGCCGGCGTAAAAATCCACCGTTTAAGGTTCACTGCCGAACAAGAGCCGGTTTTCGCGAAGACTCCTTCCGGAAAATCCACTCATACGCGGTCGGAAGAAGAAAAAGAGTAAGCAGCGTAGAACTTACCAGACCGCCGATCACGACCGTTGCCAAAGGACGCTGCACTTCGGCTCCGGTCGAGGTTGAGGCCGCCATAGGAATAAACCCGAAGCTGGCGACGCACGCTGTCATCAGAACTGGCCGTAGCCGCTTACGCGATCCCTCGACTACGGCCTCATAAGTCGATTCGCCGGCCGTTCGCAGGTGGTTGATCGCGCTCACCAGTACGACGCCGTTCAGCATGGCAACGCCGAACAATGCTATGAACCCTATCGAAGCAGAGAGGTTCAGGTTCATCCCTCGCACCCATAGCGCGGCAACTCCCCCAACCAGCGCAAAGGGTATGTTGCCGACCACCAGCAACGATTGCTTGAACGAATGGAAGGTGAGGTAGAGAAGGAGAAAGACGATGCCGATCACAACCGGTACGATCAACATCAGCCTGCGCGTCGCCCGCTGCTGATTTTCGAACTGTCCGCCGTAGGTGATGAAGTAGCCCGCAGGCAGAGTGACCTTCGCCCGGACTCGATCTTGCACCTCACCCACGAAGCTCCCGAGATCTCGTCCCCGCACGTTCGACATGACCACCATCCGGCGCTGGCCTTCCTCGCGATTGATGACTTGGGCGGCGCGGATCACGCTTATGTTGGCGACTTGGCCGAGGGTTACTTGTTCTCCGTCGGGAGCATGGAGCGGGATGTCGCGCATTGCCTCTGGATCCCGGCGGTAGGCCGCAGGAAGCTTTAACGCCACGGAGTAACGCTTTTGACCCTCGATGATCTCCGAGACGTTAAGCCCTGACGCGCTCGCCTCTACCGACTGTTGCACATCCTTGACGTTGAGCCCGTACCGAGCCAACTGGTCTCGCCGGACTCCCACTTCCAACTCGGCGACACCGGATGTCAATTCGATCTGCGGATCAGCGGCCCCGCGGACCGACCCAACCACACGCACCACCTGCTCCGCCAGGTTGTTGAGCGTCGTGAAGTCATCACCAAATATCTTGATGGCTAAATCGGCCTTAACGCCGGAGACTGTCTCGTCCACGCGCATCGCCATCGGTTGGGTGAAGTCATAGTTAAGACCGGGGATCTTTGACAACTCCTGGTCAAGAGCGTCGATCAATTCACCCTTGGACTTAAATCGAGTCCACTCCCGCATCGGACGCAGCGAAAGATACGTATCCCCCTCGTTGATCCCCATGGCCTCCGTGGCGAAGTCCGGGCGCCCTATTTTGATGGTCACGTCAGCGATTTCAGGAAAGGAGCGCAACGTCTGCTCGATGCGACGGCTGATCTCGACCGAGTCCGTCAAAGAAATTCCTGGCAGCTTTCGAGTTTCCAGCAGGATACTGCCCTCGTCCAGGCGGGGCATGAACTCGGTCCCGATGAACGCTAGCGAGCCAAGCGCTACCGTGAGTACCACCAGGGAACAGACCAGGGCTAGCGTCCGATGGCGAAGAACTCCCTCCAGCATCGCAATATAACGCTGCGTGATCTTGTCCATCCATCTTTGCCGGGAGGATTGATAGTTCGCCGGCAATCCCTTCCGAAAAGCCAAAGATGCGAGGCTCGGAATGGCGATGAGCGCCAGGAACAATGACCCGAAGAGAGCGGAACAGACGGTAAACGCCATCGGCCGGAACATCCTGCCCTCCAGCCCCTCCAGGAAAAAGATAGGAATGTAAACCGCGATGATAATCACAATGCCGAACACCATCGGCCTGGCGACTTCAGACGCCGCGGAGCGAATCGTTTCCAGGGGAAGTTCTCCCGCAGGTCTCCCTTCGAGACGATGAATGGCATTTTCCATCATGACCACGGCGCCATCGACGATCATGCCGAAGTCGATGGCGCCCAGGCTCATCAGGTTGGCACTGACCCCGAAGACGCGCATGTTCACGAAGCTCACCAGCATAGCGAGGGGTATCACCGATGCAGTAATCAGCGCCGCACGGACATTCCCGAGAAAGAGAAAGAGGATGACCGTCACCAGAAGGAAACCTTCGAAGAGATTTTTCTTGACCGTCTGAATCGTTCCATCGATCACCGAGGACTGGTCGTAGAAGGGACTGATCTTCACGCCGGGAGGTAAGACGCATCCCCGCGATCCGCTGCTTGATCGCCTGAATAACCCGCTTTCCATTCTCCCCCTTCAGCATGATGACCATACCCGAAACAGTTTCGCCATTGCGCAGCACAGCCCCGTGCCGCGGCGCCGGTCCTATCGCCACTGTGGCCACATCGCGCAGCAGAACGGGAGTTCCGTTACGCGATAGCAGAACAATGTCGCCTAAATCGGCGGTGCTCTCTGCCCGGCCCGCGCCCCGCATGGTGTATTGTTCGTCGTTGTGCTCGATGAAGCCGCCGCCAAAATTCTGGTTGTTCTCTTCCACCCGGTCGGCCACATCGTTGAGGCGTCATGGCCGTATTGAGCAAGGAATCCGGATCGACGGTGATCTGATATTGCTTGACCTCGCCCCCCCAGGTGTTCACTTCGCTCACCCCAGGCACCATCCTGAGCTGCCGCTTGATTTGCCACTCCTGCAGGTCCTTCAACGCCATGGGGCTCATGGGACCGCTGAGTGTGTACTGGTAAAGTTCGTCGAGCTGTCGCCGGCAGTCTCCAGCACCGGCTGGATTCCACTAGGTAGTTGACTGGTAATCTGCTGCAGCCGTTCGTTGACCAACTGCCGCGCAAAGTACATGGGGACAGAATCATCGAAGACAATCGTGATCATCGAGAGTCCCAGCTCAGAAAGCGAACGCACTTCCTGCTGCTTGGGCATGCCCATCATGGCCTGCTCGAGAGGGTAGGTCACGAGCTGTTCGACTTCCGTGGGAGGCATGGAGGGCGCCTCCGTGACCACGGTGACCTGGTTGTTCGTGAGGTCGGGGAAAGCTTCGACGGGAAGCGTGTAAAGCGCATACCCCCCCACGGCGAGCAACACAAACAAACCCAGCAAGACAAACCACCGGTAGGCGAGGGTGACGTCAATGACCCGTTTCAACATTTCAGTCACCAATCGAGGAGCGAAGGAGTTGAGATTTCACCAGAAAACTTCCTCGGGTCACCACCTGATCTCCCGGCTGAATCCCAGAGACAACCCGGACCATGCCTTGCGCCGAGTCACCAGCCTGGATCGGACGCACGACGAAATGGTCTGCGGACAAACGAACAAAAACTGCGTCCTGCCCATTCACCTGCTGCACCGCGTCCTGCGGCACCAGCAGCGCTGCCTTCTTCTTGCCCACCGGTAGTTCGGCACGCGCCAACATCTCGGGACGCAAGCGTCCACCGGCGTTTGCGAACTCAATGCGGATTTGCATTTGTCGCGTCGTCGGGTCGAAGCGCTGGCCGAGATTCGCAACCTTCCCGGAAAGAGTTACTCCCGGCGCATCCGGAAGAGACACAACCGCGGGTTGCCCAACATGCAGTTGAGCGAGTTGGTCGGCTCTGACAGAGGCCAGCATCCACAGGTGGCTCAGATCCCCGACGACAAACGCATCGGTCGACGGTTGAATGGTCACACCGGGGGTTACGTTCTTCTCCAGCACATACCCGCTTGCGGGTGTAGCAATCGGAACCAACTCATCGTTTTCATTGTAGTGATTTCAGGAAAATCGCGGGAACCACCAAATGTCCGGTGTAGCTACTTACCATCCGGCGTTCTTCCCTATGTTTGTCGTCGCCGATTCCTGGTGAGCGATTTGCGTCTGTTCCAGGGAGTCTGCTTTCAGGGCATACAGTCTCTGTGTGCGGTCATATTCGATCTGCGCCAGGGCCTGCGCGGAATCGATCTTGGCCTATCGGCGACCGCAGTCTGGTAGGCCGCGCGACATCATGCACATCATGGATGTTTCTTGCCAGGATTTCCCCCTCGTGCTCATCGTCTCGAGGTTGGCATTTCCTTTTCGACGCGGCCCTCCGTCAGACACGCCGACCCGCCAGGTGGCGTTGTCTGGAAGCGCAATTCGTCCCGGCAAACTGAGCACGGCCGGCAGATCGCGCATTTGGACGGCCTGGATTTCTATCCGCTGCGCTGACTGCTCGGCCGGAGAGATCACCACCTCTCCGGGAGTGCTGGGCACGGAGGTCTTGGCGTTGAGCTCCTCAGCCGGTTGCCGGCCACAACCGAAACAGGCGATTTCCAAGGAAATCCACAGAGCGGCAAGTAGGAAGTTCACGGCTGCACCCCCTCAGCGTATTCGAGCGCGACGACGCTTTGGTGATAGCTCTCGAGCGCTTCTACCCAGGAGACTTCCGCTTCGATCCGCACTCGTTCTGCATCGAGCAGCCGCACCAGGTCGAGACCGCCTTGGTTGTAGGCAGCTCGGGTGATGTCCGAGGTCTGGACCGGCTGATCTCGCAGCGGTTTGAAAGTGTCAAGATATTGTGCTCGATAGACCTCGTAATCGCCTGCGATCTGCTTCGGCCAATCTTGCGATTGCGCAAAGTACTCTTGGCTCTCTTTATGCAACTACCGTTGCCGCCGTGTCCGTTGACGATCAGCACTTTCTTGCAACCAGCGCCATCTCGTCCCCCGTTGTTTGCCTGGAGTGACGCCAGTTCCGGAGTCCGTGGCCTTCGGCAATGGTGCCAGGCTCGTGCGGCGCGTGGCCTGGTGAGCAGCTTGTCCCTCGACTCTCAATAGAACGGGATCCGTACCTGGCGGTGCAGTGGCCGGCGCATCCAGCGCCTCGAACGGTTCGGTGAGCTTCCAGTCCGTGCGATCGGGCGATGCCATCTCACGCTCCAGGTCGAGGAGGGCTCGTTCGGATTCCAGCTGCGCTCGAGCTTCCGCCCCGTGCACACGCTCTCCCTCGAGGCGCACGCGCAGGAGATCCACTTCGGCAAGCTTCCCCTCGTGGAATCGGGCTTCGTGGTACGCGAAGATTTGGCCGAAGTAGTACCTCTTCGGAAAGACCACGGCGAGATATTGAGCCGCCAACGCTCTCCAATAGGTTTGGCGCACTCTGAGAGCGATCTGAAAACGTACTTGCTCGGCTCGCAGGCGGCTACCCTCAAGCCCTTCTGGGCAGCGTAGGGATGCGTAAAGCACGTCGAGCAGAAGTTCCCAGGGTCTCGCCCACATAGGCGAAGGTCTCGGAATCTCGCCAAAATTGAAGTGCGAACCGCCCAGCTTTTCCAGATGCGAAGGAAAACGCGGGGGTGGATGTGCCCGGCACGTTTGATCTTGCCGCGATAATGTCGGCGCCGCCCGGAGCTCCTCCCAGTGCGGACAGCGCGGCGCGTGACTGGTCCGCCAGGCTCAGTGTTGCGCGAGCCCCTTGAGAGAGCACAGCACAAATAGTAATAATGCTTGCGCAACGTCTAAGAAGTATCCCCGGTTTGGCTATTTGAGATATCTGCCCTTGATGTCCTCAGCTCCTCCGCCCCTTCCCGAGGGTCATCCCCATCTTCCGGTTCCAGTATGTGATGGCGCAGATGTCCTTCCATCAGCTCTGCCATCAATCCATTCATGCCCCCGCGAGCGGCAGCGACCAATTGCAGGACTTCAGCGCAATCGGTCCCATCCTCCAGAGCTCGTTCAACGGCGGCCATCTGCCCGCGAATTCGCTTCATCCGGACGATCAGTTTGGACTTGTATTTTGTCGTGTGTCCCATTGCAGATATACTATACCCCAGTAGGTATAGCGAAAGCCGGCTTCCGCGGGCGGTAGACGCTGTCCCGCCGTGGGTCTCTAGGAGATGAACGGCACGGGCTACATAACTGCCCTACTGATTGGCTGAACAATCGCTACCTGCGCCGCCGGGAGCGGCCCTGGTTCCGGAGTGCGCGCGAAATGCTAAAGCGCCTGCCTGCGTGACGATCTAGCGGTTCTAGCTCACTGCTTCGTGACCAACAGCAACCCAGCACAACCGGGACCTGCTACTTGGCCGGCGTATCGCTGTAGAGTTGAAATTCCCTGATATGCGCCTCTTGCGAACTGGAGAGGATGTTGAGGCGTATTCGGCTCACAGTCATTGGCGGGAATCGATCCATCTTCTCATGCCCGATGGCCTGGCCAGAGGCTACGCTCTTCCACCCATCGCCCATCCATACTTCAATGGCATACTTCTCCACATGCTGGCCGTCGTCGAGCCATTCCATCGTGGTGACCCGGTCGATGCTGGTTGGTTTTCCCAGGTCGACCTCGAGCATGGAATGGTGGGATCCAACCGGCGCCGACCAGAAGGTGTCTGCATTACCGTCGAGAGCAGCAGCCACTTCAGGGGTAGCCGGCAGATGTTGCAGCGCAAGGTTTCCCGTTTGCAAGCGCTCGATGGCTGCACCGAACTCATTAAGTCGCGCGACATCGGAATCGGGCAGCAGTCCCCGCGTGTCGGGCGCCAGCCCAAGCATCAGTTGGGCGCCGCGTCCGACCGTGTGCTCATAGATTGCGGTTAGATCCTCCAGGCTCTTCACCGATGCTTCGTCGTGCGGATGCCAGAACCAATGCAGTTCGCGCAGAGGAGTATCCGCCTCGATCGGGCGCCAGCGCAGGTAGCCATGCCGGTCGATGACATTCCAGTTCTCGTAGTCGACCCGTCCAGATTCCGTACCAACCCAGCGTGCGTCGCCATACTCGAACAGACCGGTATCCGCGAAGACGATGGTGTTGGGCTGGTACGTCCGCAGAGTTTCCAGAATCTTTGAAAAGTTATAGACGTGCCCGCCACTGCCGGCACCGTCGAGCCAGAACTCCACCAGGTCCCCGTAACGTGTCGCCAGCTCTTCTAACTCGGAAAGATAGTACTTGTCGTAGGCCTCCGGGTTGTTGTATCTCGGATCGTGACGGTCCCACGGCGAGAGATACACGCCGAATTTCAGGCCATACTTACGCGCCGAGCGAGCAACCTCGCCCACCACGTCTCCTTTGCCACCTTTCCACGGACTAGCCTTGACGCTATAGTCCGTTTGCTCGGTTGGCCAGAGACAGAACCCATCGTGATGTTTCGCGACAAGTACGATGTACTTAGCTCCGCTCGCCTTGATCGCCTGCATCCATTGATCCGGATCAAACTGCGTCGGGTTAAACACGGCCGGGCTTGCTGTCCCGTCGCCCCACTCGCGATCGAGGAAGGTGTTGGTCGAGAAATGAACAATAACTCCGAACTCCAGGTCCTGCCACGCGACCTGCTGCGGAGAGGGTTTCACTTCCATGAAGTTCTGGTAGCCCAGCATGGGAGCAGTGAGCGTCGCGGACGTTGCTCCGATCACCAGGGCCTTGCGAAACCACTTCATCAACATGCCTCCTCAAAGCGAACATCCGCGGAACAGGCTGCTAGTATACCGATTGCCGCAAGCTCAACAGCGCGTGCGGAGAACCGACAGCAGCTGTGCCCGCTCGCTGATCTGGGAGCATGGCCGCACATGCTATCCTTGCGCCCATGCGTCTGCGGTTTTGTGCATGCTTCCTTATCTTGTCTTTGCTTCTCACCGCGGGCCCGCTGCACGCCAGGGTCCTGCGTGTCGACATAGCTTCCCGGACCACCGTTCTCAACGGTAAGCAGTTCGGGAAGGCCGGGGCCTACGAGCGCATCACCGGCCGCGTCTACTTCTCGCTCCCAGTGGCCAATGTGCGCAACCAGCGCATTGTGGATCTCCGCAACGCGGTGAACCTGAAGAACGGGGAAGTGGAATTTTCCTCGGACTTTGTGGCTGTCCGTCCGAAAGATCTTCACTTGGGCAACGGCTCGATGCTGTTGGAAGTCCCCAACCGCGGCAACGCACGCATCCTTGCTCTGGTCGATGGCGGCGACGAGGATCTCGCTCACGACGCGGGCGACGCCTGGCTCCTGCGCAACGGCTACACCATCGTGAGCCTTGGTTGGCAGTGGGATGCGCAGGCTCCAGGGCAACTACGATTCTTTGCCCCGATCGCCAAGGAAAATGGAAAGACCATCACCGGCCTGCTGCGCGGCGACCTGATGTTGTCCGCCGAGACCGCGGAGATTCCCCTGGGGCACTTGATGAATGGCCACCTCGGCGGAGTGGAGTACGCGGTTGCCTCTCCTGAAGACCCGCGCAATATGCTGACCGTCAGGGACTCCCGGGAGGCGCAGCGTACCGTGATCCCTCGCGCCCAATGGCAGTTCGCGCATACGGTCGATGGCAAGCTCGTCCCTTCAAACCGGTTTATTCATCTACACGGCGGCTTCCAGCCAGGAAAGATTTACGAATACGTCTATGTTGTTGCCGACCCCGTGGTGGCCGGCGGGGGCTTCGCCGCCATACGTGACTTTGCTTCCTACGCCAAGCACGATCCCAACGCCATGACTCCGGTAGAGCGTGTCTATGGTGAAGGCATTTCGCAGAATGGGCGCTTCCTACGCGACTTCCTCTACCAGGGTTTCAATGCGGATGAAGAAGGAAGGATGGCGCTCGACGGCGTTCTTGCTCACGTAGCGGGAGCAGGCCGCGGCAGCTTCAACTATCGTTTTGCCCAACCATCGCGCGACGCGCAGCCCACTTCATCGGTCTTCTTTCCAACGGATATCTTTCCCTTTACCGATCAACCTGAGGAAGATTCCATGACCGGGGAGACTGCGGGCCTGCTCGATCGAGCCGCCGCAGACAAGGTTGTGCCCAGAATTTTCTTCTCCAATACAGCCTATGAATACTGGGGCCGCGCGGCGGCTCTCATCCACGTGAGCGCCGATGGAAAGCAGGATGCGGCTATCTCCGACCGCATACGTATCTACCACTTTGCCGGGCTGCAGCATTTCTCCGTTCCGTTTCCGCCGGAGAAGGGAACCGGCGACGAGCTCGGACAGCACCGGCAATCGCCACTGCCGGTCAGGTACTTTTGGCGCGCCATGATTGCCAACATGGACGCGTGGGTGCGCAGTGATACTCTTCCGCCGCCCAGCAGCTATCCGAGGATTGCGGATCACAACCTTGTGCCCCTGAGCGAGTATGCATTTCCCCGGATCCTCGGAGTCAACCTGCCCCACGAGGCCAACCAGGCGTACCGCCTGGACTTCGGGCCCAACTGGCAACAGGGAATTCTCACCAAGCAGCCGCCAAAGGTCGGGCCGGCCTTTCCTGCGCTTGTGCCCCAGGTCGACGCCGACGGGAATGAGCGCGATGGCGTTCACCTGCCGGAGATCACCGTGCCGCTAGCGACCTACGCCGGTTGGAATCTTCGTGATCCGTCCATTGGTGCGCCCGATCAACGGGTCGCCTTTGAGGCATCGTATCTCCCCTTTCCCAAGACAGCCGCGGATCGTCAGAACACGGGCGATCCGCGTAAGTCGATCGCGGAACGCTACGCAGGGCGCGAAGACTATCTCGCCCGATACAGTGCGGCCATCGATGAACTGGTGCAGCAACGATGGATTTTGCCGGAGGACCGAGCAGCCCTGCTTCATCGTGGCGAGCAGGAGTGGACCGAGAGTGTGAAATGAACTACAACCGAAAAGGATGCAAATGACTTCGAGCAATATTTCTCGCCGTGAACTGCTACGCGGCTCGATGGCTGTCGCCGCGATGGCTTCGGCGCCAAGGATGGTGCAGGCCGCCAGTGGACAGAGGACGCTGGCTTACGTGGGAACCTCCACCACCCCGGGCGATGGGGCCGGCAATGGAAAGGGAATTTACCTGTTTGAAATGAATCCCGCCACTGGCGCGCTGACCCTGATCGAGTTGGCCGCAGAGGCCCGCAGTCCATTGTGGCTTTCGTTCGACCCCTCCGGGCGATTCTTATATGTCGCCAACGAAGTTGCAGACTTCGATGGTAAGAGCGGTGCGGTGAGTGCTTACTCTGTTGACCGGAAGACGGGTAAGCTTCATCTGTTGAACATGGTCAGCTCTCGGGGAGCGGGCCCGGCACATTTGAGCGTCGATGCTTCGGGCAAATATGTGTTTGTCGCAAATTACTCCGGCGGCACCATAGCGGTGCTGCCCATACAGTCGACAGGAGCGCTGGGCGCGGCCACGTTCGTTCACCAGGACACAGGTTCTGTTGGTCCCAAGCTCGCATCGAGTGCGCCTCCCGGGAGTTTCGCAGTGAGCGGCCACGACAACCCGCACGCGCATATGATCCAGGCTGACCCGAGCAATCGCTTCGTGCTGCAAACAGACCTGGGGCAGGACCGGATCTATGTTTACGCTCTTGATCTTGCCGCAGGAAAGTTGTCGCCCGTTGCAGGTTCCCCGATTGCTGTTCCTCCGGGCGATGGGCCCCGTCACTTTACTTTTCATCGTAATGGGCGTTGGCTGTACTCGCTCCAGGAAGAAGCATCCGACCTGATGTTCTTTCATTTCGATTCGGCGACTGGCTCCCTTAGTCTCCAGCAGACAATTTCAACCCTGCCCCATGGGTTCAAGGGAACCAATTTCACCGCGGAGATTCTCCTCTCGCCGGACGAGCGATTTCTCTATGTATCCAACCGGCTCCACGACACAGTCGGTATCTTCTCGCTGAACCGCGACGGACGGCTGAGTTATGTGGGCGAAGCATCCACCATGGGCGACTACCCAAGGCATATACAAATTGCTCCCGGGGGCGATTTTCTGTACGCGTGCAATCAACGCAGCGATGCGATTACCGCATTTCGTATTGATCGGAATACCGGCCAGTTGCGATTCACAGGGCAATATACTGGGGTAGGCAACCCAGCGTGCATTATCTTCATGACGACGTAAAGCAGCTTTTAACCGAGGGGCGTGCGTTGAGAAGAACCTCTCGAAGCTTTGCGCGAAATAGCTTTTGGCCACCGCGTGCTGGATGATGAATCATGGCATCATTGACGACCCGGTGGCCGTCCAGCCGTAGCGCCTGCGCGCAAACGGAATAGGTAATTCCGCCAATCAATAGGATGGGAACATTTCGTTTGCCGAGGAGCCGCCGCACCCTGATCTGAAGTTCCGGTAGTGTGCTCCGCATGAGGATCGTCTTAGTGGCCGCATTGGCCCCGTCAGGCATCGGTTGTTCATACGCGTCGATGAGATGATATCCATCGTTCTGAAACTTTCGCAGTAGCTCTGGTTTCCTGAGCCGCATCTGCTTCACCGAGTAGCCCGGGGTAAAGGCGTCTTCGCTGTATCCGACTTCAACTGGGTACAAGACCTTCATCATTTCCAGAAATAGCGTGTCCCCGTCCCGCAGGCCGGTAAAGTAGAAAAGACGGTTCACCTTGAATGCGGGAGGAGCCTCTGCGATGAACAAGAGCCGCACCGGACTCGGCAGATAGCGCCTGGCCGCTTCCTCGAATCGTTCCAGGGCGTCCGTCGATCGCATCCCCACTTGCCTGGTTACCATTGGCACCTATACCTTCAACCATCGCTTGAGCCTTGGCCCTTTCTGCTGGGCCGCAATTGAATCAATCAGTTGGACGGGACACTGGAACGGGAGCTTTAACCGGTGCATTTTTGAGAATCAGAACAGTAACGACCGAGAGGTCAGTCGACCGTTTCCCAAGGACGAAAAGTGTGCTCGTGGAGTTCCATGTTTACGCGCCGGCCGCGAAACTTGACTCCTTCCATGGTAAGCCGAAGGCGCTGCTCCGCCGCGGCCTCTCCTCGAAGTTTGATCTCGCCACCAGCGCCGACAATGCGCTGCCACGGTACGGAGTGGAGCGCAGCTGTTCGCAACAGTCTGGCTACGGCTCGATGATAGAGGGGATAGCCTGCAGCCGCAGCCACCTTGCCATAGGTCGACACCTTTCCCTTGGGTACGGAACGGATGATGCGGCGAAAGGCGGCATCGCGTGGCGCGTTGTCGCGCAGCGAATCCTTCAAAATTCGTCGCTTGAGGTTTTGCGGAACAGCGGGGCTGCGCATGCGCAAAACTATAACAAAGCTCTCGGACTATTGCGTCTCGGCGGCACGGGACAAGATGTAGGCTTCGATGGCTCGCACCTGGTCAGGTTTGAGCGCGTCTTTGAACGAGGGCATCCCCATTTGTTGATATGCGCCTCCCAACACGATCGACTCGAATCCTTGGTGAGTCGCGGCGCTGGCGTAGCGCAGGTCAGGCACACCGGAGCTCGAGACGACGCCTACTCCGTGACAGTAGAAACACTGCCTGCTATAGAGGACTTCGCCTTTGTGGATCATCGCCGGAGTGGTGTTCATGTGGATCGCGGGCGACGGCGGCCCCGGGTGGCCGAACAGAGGAACTGCAAGGGTGGCATGAGCATCGAGGGCGAAGGTGAGGATGCGGCCGAAGCCAGGTTTAACCACGCCGCTGCCGGGAATATTGTTTAATCCCGCAGAACCTCCCCAGCCAACCATGATAGTTACATATTGCGCTCCATTGAGCATATAGGTCACCGGGGGAGCCATGATGCCGGTGCCGGCGTCAAATTGCCAGAGTTGCTTGCCGTCGGTGGCACGGTAGGCGCAGAGCACTCCGTCGGAGCGGCCCTGGAAGATAAGGTTGCCCGCGGTCGCGAGCACACCGCCGCTTTCGACCTGGGGAAGAGAGACGCGCCATACCTCATGCTGCTGGGCAGGATCCCAGGCAAGCAGCAAGCCGGTCATGGGAGGAGCCGCCATCAACTTGGCCAGGAGCGGGCCGTGGTAGGCTGCGTCCTCGCCGCGGTTCCAGTTGTTGGTGTTGGAGACCCATCCTTTGTCGGGAGCGTGCAGCGCAACGGACCCTTGTCGCGCAGGCAGATAGACAATTCCGGTGGCCGGATTGAATGCCATCGGATACCAGTTATGCGCGCCGCCGGGCGCCGGGGAGACGAACACCGGGTTGAGCCCGTCATACGCGGCCGCGGACTCGATCGGGCGTCCACTCTGGGGATCAATGCCCGTGGCCCAGCTGACTCCGTCGACAAAGGGCTTTGCGGAAATAAACTGGCCGGTTTGGCGATCGAGCACGTAGAAGAATCCGTTCTTCGACGCTTGCATGATGACCTTGCGCGGGGTGCCGGCGATGTTGATATCGGCGAGCATCAGCGGCTGCGTAGCGTCGTAGTCCCAGTTTTCCTGCGGGGTTACCTGGTAGTGCCAAACCAACTCTCCGTTGTCAGGGCGAAAGGCAAGGATGGAGGCGAGGTAGAGATTGTCGCCCCCACCGGGGCTGCGTAGATCGCGGTACCAGGTGCTCCCGTTCCCTGTGCCAGCGTAGACGAGGTCGAGCTTGGGATCGTAGACGATGGAGTCCCAAATCGTACCTCCTCCTCCGGCCACCCAATAGGGACCGTGCCAGGTTTTTGCTGCGGCCTCCAGCGCTTTGGATTCGAACCCCTTTGCGGGATCCCCGGGGACGGTGTAGGTGCGCCAGACCAGTTTGCCGGTCTCCGCGTCATAGGCCGAGAGATAGCCGCGCACACCGAACTCTCCGCCGGCGTTGCCGATGAGAACCATCCCTTTAACGATTCGCGGCGCACCAGTGATGGCGTAGGGTTTGGACTGATCGACGGTGACGACATCCCACACTGGTTTTCCGGTCTTGGCGTCGAGCGCGATGAGCCGGCCGTCAAGGGTGCCGAGATACACCTTGTCGTGGTAAAGGGCGGCCCCGCGATTGACCGTGTCGCAGCAAATGGTGCGGACATTCGCGCGGGAGACTTTAGGATCGAAGGTCCACAGGACCCCGCCGATCCGGGCATCAAGGGCGTACGCGACGCTCCACTGGCTGGTGGTATAGATCACACCATTGGAGACCAGAGGCGTGGCTTCGAGGCCATGGGTGGTACCGAGCTCTCTGCTCCAGACAAGGCCGAGCCGGCTCACGGTCTGCTCGTTGATCTCGGTCAGGGGACTGAAGCGCTGCTCGTCAGGAGTTCTTCCGTAGTTCGTCCAGTCGGCCCCGTCCGTAGCAGTTATTGACGCGGATTTCTTGCAGCCTCCGGTAGAGAGGAGCAGAGAGCCCGTTAAAAGAAGCGAGACAAATAGGCGCATACGTTTCGAGGCTCGAACAATGCCGAAGTTGGAACCAGGGAATTAGATGCCCAGAGAAATCGGGTGTCAACAGCAGCGGAGTCTCTGTCCATTCGATCAGACAACGCTTCGATAAATGGTGTAGAGACTCCCGAAGTAGTTGCTTCTGGCGTAGACCCGTAAATTGCTTGCTACTTCTACAACGTCGGTCAAGACCGGATTGAAGTACACGACGAACACGTCGCGGGGGTGCTCAGCGAGGGACCGGTTAAGGTTCTGGATGACCGGCTCCATGACGAACCGGTCAAATGGGTAGAAGAAGTAGACGAAGGACGGTTCAGGCGGAAACTCGAACAGTGTCGCATCCATGTGGACCGGTTCGATCTGGAAACACACCTGGTTGGCGTTGCGATACGTTTTTACGTTTTGCTGAGCCAGGGCATTCAGATCCGAAGCGAACTCAACCCCGACGATGCGGTGGAACGGCAGCTCGGCGGCGAGTAGCAGCATTCTGCCTTTGCCCGAACCCATGTCGATGAACGTATAGCTGGAAACATCGCTAACCGGGAGATTGCCCAGGATGTGTCGCCCGGACCGAGGGCTCGTGGGTATGTAGGCGATCGCATGAGGACCGTTCTCTCCAAGAACGGTCAGGTTACGCAGATCCTCGTCACCGCAGGTCTTGACGTGGTGGCGCCAGTCGAACCAGTCCGCCATGAACCTGGTTCGAACCGTGGAGAGCTTGCGCACCCCGGGTAACCGCATGAGCAGGGTCTTCCAGTCAGTCACTCGCCCTCGCAGTGGTCTTGAAGCTTAGTTGGGATCGTGTACTTCAGGGATTCTACCCCCTGATCTTCTCACCAGGTGACTTTGAGGGCGCCTTCTTTTGCTCCATCCGTAATTGTGAAAGCAGCGCGGGGCGCTCATCGTATGCTAGTGGCTGGGGTACTCCCCTGGGGTTAAAGGTGACCACTGAACAAGAACTCCGCCAGAAGTTGCGCAAGATCGAGGCTCTCTTTGAGGGAGCCACAACAGTGGGAGAGCGAGACGCTGCCGCGGCGGCGAGCAGTCGCATCCTCGCCGCACTCAATAGCGCTGAGCGGGCGGAAGCTGCGATCGAAACAAAGTTCACTCTGCCTGATCGGTGGAGCCGGCTCCTCTTTACCGCTTTGTGCCGCCGATACAAGCTCAAACCCTATCGTTACCCGCGACAACGCTACTCCACAGTGGTCCTGCGAGCTCCAGACTCGTTCATCAGGAATACGCTGTGGCCGGAGTTTCTCGAGATCAAGGCCGCGCTCGATGGATACCTGAATGAAGCCACCGAGCGGATCATTCGCGAAGAAGTGTTTGGCGATACCGAAGAGGCAGAAGAGCGGGCGGGATAGACGGGCAAAGGTTTAGCGCACCAGTTCCGAAACTACTTCTACCTCCTGATGGCGAGTGCTGCCGGGGATGTCGAGCGAGCCCAGCACCAGGGGCTTGCCCTGGACCAGGGTCGAGGTTCCTTCGAGCGTGGTCTGGCGGATTACGGGATCCTGTGTGCCGACACCGGCCTTGTCTTCCGCTATGCTGGATTGCACGACCTTGGTGCGCAGGCGCACTCCGTCGAGATAGCCGTCCAGAGAGGCTTCGATCTCCTGACCTATGTCTATGTAGGTGATCTCAGCGTTGGAGCCCGGCGCGGCGTTCGTGGCGACGGATATGGGCACACGGCTGCCTTGCTTGAAATCGGTTCTGCTGCCCGAAGCTACGACGATGGAGAAATGCTGTAGCCCGATGGTCTTGCCTCCGTCTCTCTCCGTCATGGTATAGGTGAGCCGGTAGATCTTCTTGGTCTTATCCAGGTCGGCGAGGATCTTTTGCGCAAAGGCCACATCCTCTGGGGAACCTTTAAAGGATATGGCGCTTTGCGACGGCACGTAAATCATCTTTGAGTTGGGCAGCATGTTGCGCAGGTCGGTCACCAGTTCATTTGCGTCGTTCTGCTGGGTAAGGTTGGTGAGATAGAAGGTCTGATAGATATCCGGAGCGGTCTTCGCTCCTACAGCCTGGGTTTGGGCATACGCGCCTATCCCGCTGCAGGCCATCGCCAGGGTGATGCCTAGTAGGTTTTGCTTATTCACTTTCTCTCCTCATCTCGTTGGTATCCATTCCGAAAAATTGCTGAAACTGTTGTGTGGCCTTCGCTGATTGCTGCGCCTGCACATCGCGATTGAGCAGGGTCATATCCTGCGGGTCGTTGCGATGGGCGAGACGTAGGAGGAGCTTCTCCTGCTCGGTCAAGGGCAACGGTGGAGCAGGGAAGCCGGGGTTCTGTTCCGCGTAAGAGACTTCGCTGGCATGCGCTGGTCTCAGCAAGACTCTTGATGTGGACCCCCGAGGCTCACGGCGCTTGTTGTCTGCGACGACCGTCTGCGGTGGCTTCGTTCGCGGTGCATCGACCGTCGTGGTGTCACTCCTCAGATTCGCCGGTATATGCCGGTGATGGTGAACCCAGATCGCGATGGCGAGCGTAAAGGTCACCGACATGGCGACGGTGGGGTGCCATAGCCGGCGCCCGCTATAGGGTATTGTCCGGCCTGCGGCCATGGCATCGAGGATGCGATGATGCATGCCGGGTGACGGCTCGGCATTGCGGAGGCCGGCCAGCAGGTTTTCGATCGTCCGGTCAGGATCTTTCATCGCGCTTTTCCTCCTTCTTTCAGCCGCGGGCGATCTTCGAGCCGTTCCCGTAGCCTCGCTCTTGCTCTCGAGAGCAGCGCTCGCACCGCTGACTCACTTCGGCACAATATAGCCGCGATCTCTGGCGTGCTCAGTTCGTCGATGGCGGAGAGCAGTAGTGCGTGGCGCTCCGCTTTGGGTAATCGCTCGATCTCCCGCAGAACGATGCGAAAGCGCTGGGCCTCTTCCATCGCTGTATCTGCCGGCATGGTTGCGCTGGCCAGGGATTCGGCGAACGTCTCGTCCAGTTGGTTGGGCCGCTTGCGCCGCTTTCGATCGAGGGCGAGGTTCCATGCGATGCGAATCAGCCAGACGCGCATATCACGCACCGTCGCCAGAGTAAGACGATGCTCGAGGACGCGGATGAAGACGTCCTGCACTACATCTTCGGCTTCCGTCCTGCTCCTCAGCACCGAGTTGGCTATGCGGAAGAGGAGGGCCGAGTAGGTGTCGACGAGGGCCGGTAGATCGACAGCCGATGGAGTACCCTCGATGAACGACAACGCCAAGCTGCAGCCCTCGATCGACGCCATGTTTGCCTTCTATCAAGACAGACGGGCGTCTCGGGGCGCCGCTCGACAAAATTAGCGA
Source organism: uncultured Acidobacteriaceae bacterium (assembly GCA_963745725.1). Lineage (GTDB taxonomy): Bacteria > Acidobacteriota > Terriglobia > Terriglobales > Acidobacteriaceae > PALSA-350. The sequence goes on along the minus strand of CAVUYJ010000006.1, from coordinate 544,015 downwards.
TGGGCAACGAGCGCCCAGAACGAGACCCCAAAAGGGGAACCTGGGGCGGCCGTCGTATGCTTGGGATTGGGTCTCCGCAGCATAGACGTGGTAGCGGAAGGATAGGGAATGACTTTGAAGATTTGGGAGCTGATCAGCATCATTCTTTCGACCTTGGTCGCCGGCATACTCTTTGGCCCCTGGGTCGCTCTGAGTGGCTCCGTCACCAATTTCAAGCCGGAGGTTTGGCTCGCTATCGTCAGCCGGTTCAACAGCAACTTGCTTCCGGTGATGAGCGTCCTCATGCCGGCTGCCTTGTTGTCGATCGTCCCAGTTTTGTTCATGACGTATAGCGGGCAACGCAGCGTTTTCTTGCTTAACGCGATCGCTGTGTCTTTGTCCGCTTTCGGTTTGTTGGTCACCGTGCTGTTTATGATGCCTTTGGTGAAACAGATGAGGACCTGGACGCTGGCGACGCTCCCGCACAACTGGGAAGAGATTCGCGATCGGTGGGAAGCGTACCACGCCGTCCGCGTGGTCGCTTACGTTGTGGGCCTTGTCGTGATGCTGACGGCGGCGATTTTCTAAAGTGTGCCGGCCTATTCCCGCACAACGAGGATGGCTGCGCCGCAGTCTACCGGTACGGGGCCGCCATGGAGTCGTGGTTGGATGCCGGTTTGCGAATCGTCGAAGTCTACTCGCCACTTACTCGCTTCGGGAATGAGGGTTCGCATTTGCTGAAAGCAGTTGTAGGCGTCTTCGTGATGTTCATCGGGGCTGGTTCCGTTGGATTGGAAGCGCAGGGTGATGTGGTAGTGCGCCGGATCCAAGCCAAGGGCGTCGCAGTTTTCCGGAGTGAAATCCGCCTTAACCGGGGTGGGTGATTTAGGCTGCTTCATCAGCTTGATGATTGGTTGGGCAGGGCAGTCGTTGTAGATGAAGCGCAGGCCTCGTGCGCGTTGACCACTCACTATGTCGGGAGTCCCCGGATCTGCATTGACCCAGGCGCCGGAACCGTTCCTGTGAATCCATATAGGCTCGGGCAGGAGGGGCACCATGGTGTTGGGGTTGGGAACCTCCATGACGGAGTGACAGTTGGTGGCCGGCATTGCGGATACCTTCATGGTTACAATTAACAACCGCTCGGGGGTTAGACAGTCGCACTTACCGGCCTTGGACGCCGGGCCTGTCATGCGGTAGATGAAACCTTCGGGGTAGCCGGCCGGGGGTGCGGGTGCTATCAGGCCGTAGACGCCGATGTCGTCGTTGTCAGTCTGGATGTTTCCGTGGTGATCAAGGCAGAGGGGGGCGTGGATTCTTGCGATCCCGCCGGTAAAGTGGACAACGACGGGGCCAATCAAGTCGAGGACCAGCCGCTTTGACGGGGCTTGCGATTGCTGTTTCTTTTTCAAGGCAGTTTTCTCCAGTTATGAGGTTCCAAAGACCGCAAATGATGCCCAGTAGTAGGGGTGTTGATAAGTCGGGATGCTGCGAATCGCGGCTCTGGCGGCACGCAGGGATTCGGCAGGGGTTTTGCCCGAGGTCAGGTTTTCATAGAAGACGCGCATGAGCTGGCGGGTGACGTTGGAGTCGACTCTCCAGCGGCTGGCGATGACGTTGGGAACTCCCGCGGCTACGAGGGTGCGGGCGAGGCTGTTTCCGTCGGCTGAGGTGCCCTCGTCTCCGTTGGCGGTGTCACAGGCGGAGAGGACGGCCAGTTTTAGATTGTGCAGGCCGAGCGCCGCGATGTCGTGAGAGCTCAACAGGGAGGCGGGGCCGAGGACCAACCCGACGCGGTTGAAGCCGGCATAGGCGTGGCCTGCGAAGTGAAGCAGGCGGGCGTCGCGCAGTTGTGCGAGGACCTCAGCGCGGGTTACTTCGTGCCCGTGGATCAGCACTGCGTTGTGGAAGAGAGAGGCTACTTCAGAGCCTTCCTGATCGGCGCCCGGCAGTACGGGCAATGAGGAATTGGCTGCACCGGAGGCGACCACGACGAGTGCGCTGCTTTCGGGTGACAGCGAGGTCCGGGAGGCGGGTTGGTAAGACAGCCCCTGAGAAAAGGTGATTTCGAATTTGTCACCGAGGTAGTGACCATCGGAGGTCTGCAAGAGAGTGAAGGGGACTTGATCGATGACTCCATCGGTTTCGATGGTCAGAGCGGTTGCTCCGCGGATGTCGGCTTCGACGGGCGCGACGAGGGTGCGATAGAGTTGCGCGCCGGCGGTGTTCAACTGCCTGATGTCGCTGGAGGGATCGGAGCAGAGGCTCAGGAAGTGGGCGACGTTTGGGTCGAGGTCTTGGGGCAGCGAGAGCGTATGGACCTGAACCTTTCCGTCGCGGAGAACGAAGGCTACGATCGAGCTCTTGGTGAGTGCGTAGGAAATGAGCGTGGTGTTTACCGGGAGCGCTGCGGCAGTTGCTTCTACGGGATTGGTTGAGCGAAGGGAAGCGCCCTTGTACCACTCCCACGCGGCCAGGGCTTCGGCGGGTGTCTTGAGTTTCAGCTCCACCTGGAGAAGATCGCGGTAGAGTTCGGTTCGCCCCCGGCTCCAGGCTAGTTTGTCGGATTCCTGTTGCAGGTTTTTCAGCCCGGTTTCCCTGACTGCCAGGGCGCGCTCGAGCAGAGGTTGGGCTTGCGCATCCATTCCCTGCGCCAGATAGGCCTCGCCGAGGGTCTGGAAATATTCGGCTTGAAAGCGTCCTGGGCCGGCGGCCTCGACCTGATCGCGAAAGGGAGAGAGGGAAGCGATGGCATCCTTCGCGTTGCTTACGCTCAGATCGATCTGTGCGTTGGCTACGGCTATCTCTGCTTTGTGCAGGATCACGGCCCGGTCGTTGGGCAAGGCGTCCAGATGGGCGCTTGCCGTCTGCAGGGTCAGGCGAGCGGCTTGATAGTCTCCGGTTCGTTTCTGTGCATCTGCCAGCAGCTCTCGCTCGACTGCCTGGTCTACCGGGTCTTTGGGAGGAAAGGTGGCCAGTAGCTGCTGGAGCGCGAAAGCGTCGACGAAGGGCCAGCCGATGGTGTGCGCAGACTCGAAGAGGCAGGCGTAGAGGTTCTCTCCGGGCTTGTCAGACACAGCGGATTGCCAGTAGGTGGCGAGACCATCGCGGATTCCCCGGAGGCCCTGGTCCGTGTTGCCGCTGTCGAAAAGGTAGTTGGCGCCGAAGGCGGCGGCGCGGAGTTGCAGTTCGGGGTAATGAAATCGTTTCGCCAGGTCCCAAGCTTGTTGCGTGGTCTTCATGGCTTGCTGTGGCTTGGCGGCTCCGGAGAAGCATTGTCCCTGCTCGATGAGGGTGGAGGTTTGCAGCCAGCGGTACCTGGTCTTTGCGAGCAGGGGAAGCAGTGTGGTGACGGTGGTGAGACAGTCATCGTATTTGAGGGCGTAATCCTGGGCGGCCATGGTGGCTAAGCCGGCGCGCAGCATCCCGGCCTGGTCTTGTGCGGTGGCGAACTGCCGCATGGATTGAAGGGCGAGGTCTATCGATTTTTGATAGCGGCCGTTGGAGAGAGCGCTGTCGGCGGCCTGGAAGTTCTGGATGGCTGCGGTGTGTGTGGGGCTTGGTGGGGCTTCAAGAAAATCTTTTAGCCAGGTGTCGTCGTGATCGCTTTGCAGCGTCTGGGCCAGGGTTTGCAGTTCGGGCGGGCGGTCGAGGAATGGTGCATGAGACTGCGGAGGCAGGAGCGATTGGGGTGGTTGGTGCTGCCGGTTTTCTATCTTTTGCTTCACGGCGCCGAGGCGGTCGCGCGCTTCCTGGGCCCATTCTCCATGGGGGTCTTGCCGAAGATAGTGTTCCCAATCGTCGACGGCCTGGCTGTAGAGGAAGAGCTGTTCGCAGGCCAAGGCGCGGTTGAAGAGGGCGATGGGATCGTTGGGGTTTTTGGCGAGCGCTTCGCCCAGCGCCTCGATGGCGTTGCCGTAGTCGAGGGTGCGGTCTGCGCTTTGTCCGCGCATGTAGTAAGCAGAACCAAGGTCAGTGAGTACGCGGGCGGAATCGGATTGTCCCGATCGTGCCCGCAACAGTGTTTTGACGGCCGAGTCGTAGTTTCCATCGAGCAGATCGGCGCGGGCACGGGCATCGAGCCAGACGGGATCATTGGGATTTCTCTGGAGCTTCTCGCTGATCAGGGCTTCGGCTTTGAGTAAGGATGGGGCTTTCTCGAGGTTGGAATCGGCGGCTCCGCGTTCTACGCGCAGGGGTGCGTAGTTGGCTTCGGGGATTCTCACTTCCAGGGTTCGGCGTTCGGAGTAAGCGGCGGCCAGCAGCTGGTCGACGGAGGGTCCGCGCAACAGGTGTAGGCCTTCGGATACAGCGATGGTGACAAGTGCGATGGCGGCGATGGCGAGAACGGGTAGTTTCCAGGAGAAGGGTTTGCGATGCGATGACGGCGCGGGCTCGGGCGTTGTATCTTCCGGCGCATTGCTGAGGGATTGGGCCAGGCGGCGCTGCCAGTCCGCGTTGGCGCTGGGCAGGGTTACTACGCTGTGGGCCTCTTCTGGGGTGAGGTCGTCGGCGAAATCGTCTTTTGCCTGGCGCAGGAGGGGTCCGCAATGATCGCATTCGGCGGCGTGGTTGAGGTATCGCTCTGAATCCTGATGGGCGATGCCGGCCGCGAGGTCTAACCAGACGTCGCCGGGGGGACACTGCGGGCCTTTGGTTCCGGGCGCGTTAGGTTTGAGTAAGGCGATCTGCTCCATCACGATTTCGTGGGCGCGCATTCTGGACTGACAGTGTGCGCATTCTTCGAGATGCCGGCGGGCATCGTCCATCGGGGGGTGGTTGGTCGTCTGGTTTCGGTCGTTCTGTTTGTCCGCCAGGAGAAGCTCGTTTATTTGGTCGTTGTTCAGATGTGGATTCAGCTGCTTCTCCTTTCTAAAACGATTACGCGGACAAAAAGCCTTCGGGTTCGCTTTGCGTATAGCTCCTTAGTGGTACGAGGGGTTCGGCCATGCGTTGACGGAGGTCTTTGGTGAGGCGCATGAGGATGCTTTCAACCCCTTTGGCGCTTAGGCGGATGCCGGGGAGGCCGGCGATGGCGCGCGCAGAGAGCCCAGCGCGGTAATGGAGCCAGAAGATGCGGCGGTTGCGATCCCGATCGGGGCCGGCCAGGCATAGGTCGAGGTAGCGGGTGATTTCCTGGATGAGGACGGCGCGCTCGATGGATTGTGGGCTTCCGGCGGTGTCGTCGGCGGCTATCGCAATAGAGTCTTCTTCGATGGGCGCGAGGTGGCCGGCGCCGCGCTTTTGGGTGTGGAGGGATTTGAAATGATCGCGGACTACGTTGGCGGTGAGGACCTTGACGTAGCCGGTGAAGGCGTCGGGGTGTTGCTGCTCGAAGGTGCGGAGGATGCGAAAGTTGTCTGCACAGAGCTTGAGGTAGGTTTCCTGGATGAGGTCGTCTACGGTTTGCTTGGTGGCGTCGCCGAGCCTGCCGGCGGTACGGAGGGTGACGGTGGCGATGAGGCGGTGGAAGCGGCGAACGAACTCCTGCCAGGCTTCTGGGCTGTGCGAAGTGGCGCACCGGCGGACCAGGTTCTCGATCGATAGGGAGGCGTAGGTCTCCATTACTTTTGCCGGGGGGCAGAGTCCACATTCTACAGGGTTTTGTGGATGACACAGGTTACGGGTAGGGGTTGGCGGCCGGAGGTTGCCGGGGGCGCACCAGGAGCGATGCAGGGATCGATGCAGCCGGGGGTTTGAGATAGCCGGGTGCAGGATTCTTTCGGGGATTGTCGTTGATAGAGATAAGACACAATGGCATCGGGAATGGCACGCGATCGCTCGATGGGATAACTGGGCGCACTCAACCGCAACACAATGGACGGGGGAGGGAACTCTTGCCACCACAGCCATCGGGGCGACGCGATTTCCGTAGGTTCTCAAGCGATACCACCGCTGTTGTCAGGAACCCAAGCATGAGAACGGACGATGCCCGGAAAGGCGTGCATTTTCATCAGTTTATTTATCGGACTAATCCGGATAAGACGATTGATGCGATTTGCGCGTTTTGCTATATGACGGCCGGGACCGCGGAGACACACGCGGAGCTTCGGCTGCAAGAATGCGCGCATCGTTGCCCTCGGGTTTGAGGTTTGGGTCGTGGTTTTGGGGAAAGTGTGCGAATTGTGCGCCCTATGCGCCGTAAGTCCGCCGGGTAGGTTGGGTGGGTGGGCGTGTGGTAAGTCGCGTTTTTTATAAAATTGAATAAAATTCATGTGTTTTGCGCCTTTTTTGTTGGTTGGGGCATGGCTTTGGGGAAAGTGTGCGCCATAAGTCGGGCCTCCAGGGTTTTTTTGGGCGCGGCTTGGTGGGTGGGTGTCGGGTAAGTCCTTTGTTTTATAAAATTGAGTAAAATTCGTGCGTTTTCGACCTTTTTCGTTGGTGTGGTGTGTTTGTCGAGGGAAATGGTGCGCGATAAGCGCGGAAAGTCCCGTGGTTCGATTGGGTTTATGGATTGGCACACGGTACAGATCCAGATTGGTTGGTTTTAGTGTCGGTGGGGTTTGATTTTTTGGGGCGGATGAGGATGGATTTGTTGCGGGATTCTGATCTGAAGTAGCAGTGCGCAGTTCGCCGCCAGCTACTTCAGATCCAGAAGGGTTGGTTTAGTCGAGGCGTTGGACGATGGGGCAGTTGATGGAGAAACCAGAACTGCCGAAGGCGGCTCCTCCCGGCGCGGTAATCAGGCCGTCCTGAACGAAGGTGAGGATCTGGAATTCTTCACGCAGCTGGCCCCGGTAGCCGTTGTTGATGGCTTCATCGGTCCATTGGTAGAGTTGCGCGTCCCAGGCTGGACTGTAATCAAGAGCGATGGTTGGAATACCCCCGAGTACATTGTTAGGTCTGTAACCATCGGCGAGATCCGCAGACAGGCCCTGGCGAAGCGGGTTGTTGCACTGACCGGACTCCGGACCGTTGGTGGCGATAAAGATGCGTTCGATAGGACTGGCAAAACTGTCGTCGTCGCCGAGTAGCAGCTTGTCCATGAGCGGGGCGTAGGTGTTGTGCTCGATAGCCGCGGCGAGCGTAATGCTGGCATCCATCGAAAGGTACCAGACGGGGCGGCCGAAACTGAATCCGTTGATCAGGTTGAGAGTGACGGTCATGTTGTAGGGATCGATGGCGACGACCTGATCGTGGACCTTGGTGTAATCGACATGGCCGGTGGGGAAGTTAATTTGTGAAGCGTCGACATTGAACGCAACCATGGGAGCGTTATAGATGACGCCGCCCGCGTTGGTGATGCTGACATAGGGGCTGTAGTTGCTATCGCCAATGGCTCCGGGAGTGTAGGACTTTGGCGGAAACTCCTGTCCCACAGGCCCGGGAACGATGTTGCGGTTGGGAGCAAAGTTGACGGTGCCTTTATCGAAGACGATGTTGCCATTGGTGTCGAGGTTGCCGGTTCGGGCAGCGTTGGCAGCAAAATTCAATTTGGCGGAGAAATTCAATCCCAGTTCCTCCGCGACCCCTTGATTGGAAACATCCGTCAGGATGTACCAGATGGTCTGATTGGTTCCTTTCAACGAGCCTTTATAGAGCGGGATGGTGATGGTGCCGTGAGCCGCATCGACAGTGCCGGTGTTGAGCAGTTGTACCGGGCCGACGAGGCTGGGGTTGACGGTGGAAGGGGAGGGTCCGAAGTAGGAAAGGGGCACGGCAGCGCCGACAGAAGCGGGTGCGGGAAACAGATCGCAGCCGGGTCCTGGGCCGATGGGTCCGGGGCCTGGGCCTTGCTCTGCATTGAAGCCAGAAGACGAGCCCGCGGAAGTTGCCGGGGTTTCGATATTGGCCGCCGGCGTGGCGAGGGAACGCCTGGCTTTCAAGTGTACGGCCATGGTTTCGGCGGAGAGAGGCGGCTTGACCGGTGCGACCGATTGAGCTCCAGCTAGGGGGACAGCCATGGCTGCGAGCAAGAGACCGCTGAGCATGGCGAGGTTTGTGGTGGAGGCTGAGAAGCGCGACGAGGCGCTTCCGCGGGTGTATCCGTCAACTACGTTGAGCATGTTGGCACTCCCAGGGGATCACCGATGTGCACGCAGGTGCGAGAAGGAGTTTCTTCTCGTACCTGTGTGTTCCGGTGAGAGGTTTGGCGGGTAGAAAAGTTACAGACGATGATTCGCAATGGGTACGGTGTCTTGCGTGCCGATGAGGGTTTGGGGGAGTGTGGCCTTACGTTGGACCCCAGTCGTCAGTGATGTCTTTCAGAGAAAAAGCGCAGGGGCTGAAGCCCGGACACTTTTGGACCCCAACGGCCCGACTAAAGTCGTGCCCTGATACAAAGCATCAAAGCGGTGCCTGTGGCCAAGAGCGAAGGTTGTTGCGGGTGGAGTGAAAGCATTTGAAAAATCCGTTTTCGGCCCATGTACGCCTTGGCGAACATGGGGCACCCGTCCAGAACCATTGAGATTGGTTGGGGTTGTGGATTGGGACACGGTATAGATCCGGATTAGTTGGTTTTAGTGTCGGTGAGGTTTGATTTTTTGGGGGGATGGGTTCGAGCGTTGCGTGGCAGGAAATCCGGGTACGCTCCGGTCGAAAAAACATCTCCACGAAAGGTCCGCGGAACTGCAGATCCCTCGGCTTCGCTCGGGATGACAAAAAGGGGAGCTGGGTCGCACATCGGGACCCTTCTTGGAACCCGCGACCTTGGTTGGGGTTAGAGGGGTTTAAAGGTATTCATCATCGATACGAATAGGGGACGTAGTTGGGGGAAGTCGCGGTCGGGGGCGACGAAGACGATGTAGTGGAGGTCGCCGTCTTGGCTGGCTATGGTTACTAGCCAGTCTCTCTCCGGTAATGTGGTTCCGTTCTCCACCAGGGGGGAACGGCCTCGCAGCTCTAAGGTGTTCGCGTTTTGTCCGCTTAGTTTCAGGGTTTTTACGGCTCCTATTTGTTGCAGGCCTCCGTTTTGCTGGCTTAATTGTGCGGCTAGTTGGGCGGTTGCGTTGGCCAGGGAGTCTGCATCCATGATTGCGCTGTTTGTCTGCACGGTTCCTACGACTGCTCCGTAGACCAGGCCGAAGGTGCCGAAGCCGCCTGCCGGGGCCAGGGTGGCTCCTGCGTTGGTTGCGTCGGTGACCTGCCAAGATGAAGGAAAGTTAATGTGGAAGTTCGCGCCTTGGTATGGGGTCAGGCGATTGCCCATCCCTAGTTGGGATCGATTCAGGGCTACGGGCCCGCTGGATCCGTACTGGCCCGGGGTGGTGGTGTCTGCTGCGGGGGCGGATACGGGGGTTGCTTGCGGACCGGCGGCGTAGTTGCCGTTCTTCCAGACGCCGTCCTTGATTTGCTGGGCGGTGAGGGTTGGCACCTTCATGGCCAGGTCGTGGGCGCGCTTGAAGGCGGCGGAGGTCACCATGGGATTGGTGAGGCGGGGTAAGGTGTCGATCTCCGCGTTGACGTACTCGGTGCGGTTGCCGGGGTTTGGGTGGTCGGTGAGGATTTGTGCTCCGCCTGCGCCGTATTTTCCTTGAATGATCTCGAAGAATTGAGGGAGGCCGCGGGGATCGTAACCGGCGTTGTAGAGGATGTCGGTGCCTAAGAGGTCGGCCTGCTTTTCGTCGTCTCGCGACATGCGGAGACCGTAGAGACCGGCTCCTCCGCCGATGATGGCTTGGGCTACTTGTCCTCCGGCGCCGTTGCCTAGGAGGATGCCGGAGGCGAGTTGGCCGAGGCCGGCCATGATGTTGGTGGTTTGCTGCTTCTTCATGTTGCAGGTGGCGTGGCGCAGGACTACGTGGGAGGTTTCATGGGCGAGGACGCCGGCGAGTTGGGCTTCGGTTTCGGCGGCTTGGATGGTTCCCAGGTTGACGAAGATGGCGCCGCCGGGGAGAGCGAAGGCGTTTACGTCGGAGCTGGCGACTACGTGGAAGGAGTAGGGCCATTTGAGGCCGGGGGCGTGTTCTGTCAGGTGTGCGCCTAGCTTGGCTACATAGATGGAGACGGGGTCCGATTCCGGGAGGACCGGCATTTGTTTGTAGACCTGGGCGGCTACCTTGGCGCCTTCGGTGACCTCCTGCTGCGGGGTGAAGGGGTTGTTGCAGGGCGGGGGCGGGTTGTAGGTGGCGTGGGCTTGGGTGCCGGATGCTGCGTAGAGGACCAGGGTAAGTACAGCGAGTTTCAGGGTATTTTTGCGCGAGCGGGTGCTCACGGTGGGGCAAAGACTTGATTGCATGGACAGCTGCTCCTTCTTGCTTGCTGCCGCTCAGGGAGCCAACCGGCGGTGGGCTGATCCGGTCTGAACGACGCTCCAGATTACTCCATATAGAGTGGATGCTTGCTTGGGGCAGGGTGGTGGGAGATGCGGGTGGATCTGTGTGGCCGGTTCACCGGATGGTGTACAGCGGCGCGAACTCGGGGATCCCGGCGGTTTGTCCTGCGATCCAGCGGAGGACGTAGACCTCGGCCGGATCGGTCAGCGTGTGGGTGAGGGCGTTCGGGATTACTTCCAGCAGAACGTGCGCGGCGGGATCCTTATAGTAGTCCATGTCCGGCTCGATCATTACGCAGGGGACGCCGTCGATGGTGGCGGTATCGTTCTCGTGGAAGGTGAGTTGTACGTTGGCCTCGCCGAATTGAACCTGCTTCCAGCTTGAGGTTGCCCCCTTATGCAGGAGGCCGGGATCGAATTCGGCCGCGAACAGGCCCTTCGCGGCAGCTTGCTTGACCTGATCGATGAGGGCGGTGTCGCACCAGGCGAAGAAGCGGTCTGGCGCGGGTGGTTCGGCTCCGGTGGGAAGAGGGTCGCCATCCCAGATGAGCTGCTTGATATAGGTGAGTGGGGTGCCTTGGGCGAGGTTGATCTGGCTCATCGCTTCGCAGAGATTGTGGATGGAGGCTAAGCGATGGGGGTTTGTTTTCGAGCAGATCGTTGTAGCGCTGCTCGCCTTTGGCGTCGTCTGCCCCGGATGCTAAGAAGGGATACCGACCCTTCGCCGCGGGCCATAGGCCGTTCGCGAAGTTGAAGTTTGGGGTGTTGGGGATGAGCATGATGTTTAGGGTGGTGAGATAGGCGTTGGACAACTTGACTGGCTGATAGCCGGCTTGCTTGTGGCCGTCGGCGGAGACCAGGACGCTGTAGTTGTCACCGAAGTTGTCGTAGAAGGGGAGTTCGAAGGAGAGGTCGTTCGAGGGGTAGTCTTGCCAGATTAACTGGTGCTGGTTACCGTCGACGATGCGGACCAGGAATTGCGCGGGAAGGGCGAAGGGCTGGCGGGTTCCGTCGAATATGCGTAGGCGTAGTTTGCTCATGGGGTTGCTCGGTCGCCGGGATGTGGCTTTTGAACCGTCGACAGCTTAGCATGGCCCCACCATGTAAGGGGTTAAGACGGGGTTATAGGAATTGTTCACGGTGGGAATAGGTATCTTGTCAGTGCATTGGCCCCAACTCCTCAACGAACCTTGAGAGAGTCCAGGTGAGCAGGGAGTGGTGTGGTTCGATATCCCGGGCTATCTTTCGACAGCCTGGGTGCCCGAGTCATAAGCCTTGCTGACCCAGGCGGCGCTCGATCCGTACAGGGTGCCGACCCGCTCAATCCGATACCCACTGCGTCTTCTGCGGTCCCTCTAGGAAGCCAGGTTCAGGCTCTGTACTCAAGCCACATCCACAGGCTGCATCTTGCAGCCTCGTTCTCATCTAAGATTTTCTAGTCGATTTCTGAATGACCCTGTAGGTTCACCTCTTCGCTCTTCATTAACTTTGTTTCATACTCACAGCTTTACTCTTATTTGGCAGGCAAGGGCGCGTTGGCACGCCAATGACATCTCTCTACACGACGCCTAACTCTATCTCCCGTGATTTCTAGTCCTTCACAACAACTAACTCCATTTACCGTTTGGTATACGACAAGATTACCGTGACAAGTATTCCACAGAGGATTAAATATTAGTTGACACACTTGCGGCGCATAGCGGAGACTCTCGTAATCCTTGGAAATTAGTTAAGCTTCTTCATGACTGTTGCCAAGAGATGTCGTGAAATGTTGAGCTCTAGTCATTGATTGTCGAACCATAAAGAAAAGGCGACTCTAGTGCCTCGCCTGCATATCACCCTTGGTTAGGAAAGTAGTCCCGTGCCTCCCTCTGTCCGTCCCAGGCTCTGCATTTCTCGCTAGATTGGAAAACAGATGCGGTCACCACCAATGACGGTTGCCTCGATTCGCTTGTTACCCGCACAGAATCGTGTGGCATTCCTTAGACGTCCGGTCGCAGAGGTCGGTGCTAGACTTCGCTGCTATTTGCAGGTGTGTACGGGGCTGCATTAAAGCGGGCGACAAACAAAGACGAGGCGAAGGTCACAGCTGAGGCAGCACATCGTATAGGGCCAGCTCAGTCGATCTCTTCAGTTCCCTTAAATATGTCGGCGACATGGACCTCCTTTTCGAGAAAGTCGAGGTACGATGGCTACCAAAGTAACGCCCAAAGAGCCCAAGGAACCGCTCAGGTATGCGCAGCCATTTTTTACATCGGTTCCTCCGCAACAACGCCCAATAAGTTCCCACACCGGAACAAAGCGAATATCTGACTGGACCGCTGAAAATGTTGGGCCGATTCCGCCACCACGGAAGCCACCCTCGTTCGATCTGACGAGTGTGATTGGTGATCAAGGAGTCAAAGACATCATTGCGTCGGGTGGAATTCGAATACACGCTACAGGTGACACAGGTTTACAAACCGGGGGCGGGGCTGAGGAGGAGGTTGCATCGGCCATGACCGCTGATTTCCATCCCGATGCCGGCGCACAGAATCCCGCATTCTTTCTCCACCTCGGCGATGTCATCTATGGTCATAACAAAGACCTGCTCTATAGAGATGAGTTCTATCGGCCCTACAAGGACTATCCCGGCAAGATTATTGCGCTAGCTGGGAATCACGATGGGGAAACTTTCGCCGGAACCGACCCAAAGCCTTGTGGTGCGTTTCTAGATAATTTCTGCGCTTTGTCACCCTCGGTAGCCGATATCGCGAAAGGCGCCGGTATATTCCGTGAAACAATGATCGAACCAGGAGTGTATTGGCTGCTGGATGCTCCATTTGTTCAGATCGTAGGCTTGTACTCCAATATTATCGACGGACCAGGATACTTGGTCGGCAAGTCCGGTGACAATTCGCAAGTTGTTTGGCTTAATCAAACATTGGCGGCAATTGCGCGTCAGCGCCAAAAGGAAACCCGTAAAGCCTTGATAGTTGCTGTGCACCATCCACCATTCAGTTCAGCTGGGCATGCAGGCAGCCCTAACGTTCTCCAACACCTGGATGATGCCTGCACGGCTGCAAAAATCATGCCTGACGCGGTCTTATCCGGACACGCGCATAATTACCAGCGTTACACAAGGCGGACGAACCTGACGGGGAACCTGTTGAGGTTCCGTATATTGTCGCAGGCTGTGGAGGCCACGCCGCGCAATCCGTTCCGCCTGCTACCGGAAAAGCTCAAGGCGATCACACTTACGATGGTGCCAGGAAGGGGTACGGATATCTGCTGCTTACCATAACGCCGACCAAGCTAAAGATCGAGCTGTTCGCAGTACCACCTACAAGCTCTTTGTCAGCCGACTCTGTTACAGTCGATCTAAAGACTCATACGGTGACCTAGGATATTTTGCATTGCGGAGTAAGACTACTAGAAGTTGATGGGGGAGCCGTCGGCCTGGTGGTGTCCTTTCCCCCTAGGGTATCTGCCTCGCTTCGTCCAAATTCGAAGTTGATCTCGGAGGATAGCCATCTCACAAGATCATGAAAACCCGCTTGTTTTATCCTACCTTAGGTTGCGCAAGGCCGTTGGATGGATCGGTCTTACCCTTCCCATTATCCTTGCTACCGGTGGATGCGTATTCCAGGAACTTGCAAACGTGTCCCATTTGCACCTTGAGTCCTCAATTAGCGCCTACTACTACACAGGCATGGGAAATGTTTTGGTGGGACTTCTATGCGCCATCGGGATATTCCACTTGGCCACGGAGGGCTACGATCTCCGCGACCGAATCGCGGGGCGTCTCGCCTGTATCTTTGCTTTCGGCGTTGCCTGGTTTCCCAACACTCCCGACCTCAAGTATCCAGAAAAGCCAACTGATCTTCAGTGCATAATCGGAAATATCCATTATGCTTTTGCGGCGCTGCTTTTATTGACACTCGCGTTTTTCTGTATATTCCAATTCACGCAAACGGCCGATGTGGAAACGAGAACGCGTCGCAAGAAGGAGAGAAACGTTGTTTATTACTCTTGTGGAGGGATTATTCTCGGTTGTGTCTGCATTGGTGGCGCGGTGAAGATACTCGACTATTTCTCCATTATGGTGGACTTTCGCAATTGGCTCGGACGCTGGAAGTGGAACTTCTGGTTGGAGTCCTTGGCGCTGGTTGCTTTTGGGATCGCTTTCCTCATCAAAGGGGAGTTCATCTTGAAGGACAAAATTAACCACGACGCTGCTGCCGGAATCACATACCCAGGCTGAGAGGCTGAGAGCACTACCATTACGATCAAGAATTATCTCGGTTTTCCGGCGGCTAGGTGGAGTAGCCCGCGAACGGCGGGGGAACAGTTCGGACAACTTGTTGAGCGCTCATTTGTCCCCTCAGTAAATGGAAGGTCAGTAAGGTTACAAATTTGTGGGTGCAGAATCGTCGGCAGGCGGTTCCCGCGATGCTTTTGTTGGGCTACAAATAGCTAGGGCATCGAGGCAACAGATGTACTTTTAGCTGAGAACAGGGTAGTGATTACGCTTAAGTCAAACCCGACCCCGAGCGTAAGTCCGGCATGCTCACTCGTAACTCCGGTAATTGTGGTCCCAGTTGGGACCGCCGTGTTGACTGATAGGCCACTAGGTAGACTTGTCCTGTGCGCGCTCCCTATGCCGGCAAAGAAGTCCAGCCCGTTGACGGGTTCCCAATTAACTCCTCCCATAGCATTCCCAAGGGACGAGACGGAGGTGGCAAGCAACAAAGACGGCAACAGATTGCGTCCGGAGTTTGCATAGCCACTGTGGTGTGGAAAGAAGTCATGCCCCCATGGATACCACACCAAACCAGCCATCGCCGCGAGCTGCCACTGGGTTTGTTGGGTTCGCACGATGCATGAATACGTCGGCGGAGTAGACCCACTCGCCGGCGCAGGAACCGAAACCTTTTGCCCCCCGCAGTTTCCACTATAGCCCGTTGGACTGGTTGAGTCGGCCACCGAGACTGTCGGCGAAGCCTGCACACCATAGCTTGCGGTCGGAATGTGGATAAACATCACTCCTCCCATCAAGTTAAAGTTGGCAACCCGGTGGACCTCGACGAGGATGGTCTTAACGGCATGAGCCGGCGTACTCGTGGTGGCTGCCGCAACCGTGGTCGGGACAGCGTTGGCAGTGATTGCTGGGGTTATCGTTCCGCTTGCGTTGGCCAGTGTAAATGGCGTGTATCCGCGCTGAACAACGATGGAAATTCGCACCATCGCGTTTTGGGTCAAGGGAGGCAAGAGATCGGTTTGCTCGACGCCCGAACGAAAATACCATTCGTTCATTAGATCGTAGAGTTTCGTGGTTTCCAGATCGATCTCTCCTAGTCTGCCGCGTAATATATCCAGTTTTGCGTTCAAATCGATCAGCCTAACGCCAACTTCCCCCTCGTATGAGCAGCCAATGTCACAGCTATACTTGACCTTGTATCTCTCTTGATCCACCGGAGGGATAATCAGTTTGAGCTGATCGCTGTAGGACTGCCAGAAATCATAAAACTTTTGCTTCTCAAACATGCTGCACAGAGGTTTGTCGCCTGATGAGCCTGCCGCCGTGACGCCGAGTAGCTTCAACGCTTTCTGCAATGAAGCCACTTTCTTCTGAAGGGTTTTGTCGGGCAACAAGCTAATCTCTTGGGGGCTTAACGAACCACTTGCCCGGAAGTCCAGCTGGCGAAATCCTGGATGGTAAGCTTTTTTAGGTCATCTGGGCTCATGTTTTCAAGGCCCGCAGGCTGGAGTGATGGCAGTCGAGTCTGGCAGTTATTCTGGTCCGACCGATCTTCGCTAAATCGAGGATTCCAGTCAGGGCCGAATAGTTGTTGAGGAGCGCAATGGTATTGGAGGCGAATGCTTGGGAAGAGAGGGCGCTCGACAGCGTTGAGATTTGAGCATTGATGTTTTGAATATCGGTCAGGTGCATGTCAAACGCGGCGCTATCCGCAGGGTCGACCGAATCTGGTACGACTTGTCCCAGAATTCTGCCGAGTATATATTTGACCCCATTCACCGACCCCGGCGCGCTCTTGCTTTTGTCCACACCTTCCGATAGGCCAGTAAAGGCTGTTCCAGGGTCGGAATTATAGGGCCTTCCGAGGGTGCGATCAATCAATCTAATCAGTTCTGTGGCGTTTTTGTCTATGGAATCGAGCAATTGTGCGACTTGCCTTCCGGAGGCGGTAACCGTTGCAGGAGTATAGCTGGGATATTTTCCGGGTGTTTGATCTTCGGCGCCTAAACTCCCGGGTGTAATTCCAGAGACGGCTAGGGAGGGGAGGGCAGCGGGTGCGTTTAGGCCCAGCCCCGGCAGCGTTGTGGTGCCCCCGGTCGGTTCGCCGCTTTGCAGGGTGTCAAGTGTGTTGAAAGGCTGACGACGGGGTACAGGCGTTGCCCCTCGGATATCCGCGCCCCCCTCGGGCACGCCAGTCGGAGCCGTAGTCACGGTCAGAACATCGGTAAAGTGGAGTCCACAAACCCTGATGGCGACTTTTTCTTTCGTGTAAATCACTGGAAGGAAACTGCCGTTCCAGGCGATGGGATTAGCGGTATTGTTCAGACCTCGGTAATCGAAGAAGCGGTTGTAATCGCTCCATGAGGTCTTGTTGACTTTGGCATTGTATTGGATTACTACGTAGTCCCCGCCGACCAAACGGCGATAGCTTCTATATTCGGGAACATTGAGAGTATTACTGGCGCTACTTGGCGAGATGGTCGTAGATACTGGGCATACAGCCTGTGCGGGCAGCACCCTGGGATGTAGAACCATCAAAATAGGCAGTGTAGTCAACAAAAAACGGCCTGCGATGTCCTGGGATGACAGCTGCCGCAGCCTGCGAATGATCTTCACGATTGTCTCGCCTGCGAAGGCGTGGGCTGTAGTGTTTGGCTCAAAACCAGTTCTAGAAGTCATGTAATCGCCTCGTATGAGTGGTGCGGGCAGATGAGGCCATTGTCGGCCGCACCGAGAGATAAACCCTGTGAATTGGCTATGAGACACTTTCTCAAGTCCTATAAACAAACAAGTACTTATTTTCCGATAAAGCCTATTGTTCGCTCAAAGCCAATGAGTGTTGCAGGCTATTTCCTTAGCTGACACCTGTGACACCTAACCGGTATCCGTCTAGCGTTTCATCCGAACTACTTCCAAGGGTGACGCGAGTCTCGACGAAATGACGCTAAAGTGTCAAGAGAATTTCTTTGGTCGTGGAATATCTAGGCCAGTAATCTGCCCGTGTACCAAGAAGTAAATGTCATCGGCTCCCTCCAGAACGTTCATAAGCAGAGGGACCTACCCGCGATATTGGCGGCGGCAGTTACTCCGGTCGATGAAACATTGGTCATTTTACCGTGCAGGCGTCCCTAGCACCGCTCGCCTTAGAGACGGTAACAGAAGTAGTGTTGGCGCGCGTCGTGTCGTTTCGCCCCCGGTGCGTCCTGTGTGACCTTGATGTCGGGACACAGCCAGCTGGTAAACGTCGGAGTTAGTGAGCGCCTTAGGAGTTTCCTCGCGCGGTGTTTTACTCACATTAAGTTTTGTTCATGAAAGGGCCGGCGGTCGCCGTATCACCTCCAAGAACCGGACATGCTGAGTCACGCCTGTGGCCGCTAGGCCAGGAGATATGAAAGGTCGATAGACGAACGATAAAATCTGGGAAAACTGGTGACGGAAAGCTGCTGACAAACGGAACGATTTCCGCTCGACGCAGCACGATTAGGGGCAGGCGAGGTGGGGTAGGCGCTGCGCCGTCTGTCGCTTCAATGCCCCGGCTTGGTCAACGGCCTTTTGTCGCTGAGGTTAGTGTTCGACACGTGCGAAATTAATCCCCTTGACTCCTCGGTCCCTTGCAACTAAAGTGTAGCCCTCCTAGATACCTAGAGGCGAGACATGTTTGGAGCACGTCGAGCAGCTCTTGCTATTACGATTATGAGCCTTGTGCTGATGGCCGCCGGCCAAACGCAGGAGATTCAAAAAAGCGCGAAGCCCAATCCAGGAGTGATGACCTCGTCTAATGATTTGAGTCAACGCAGTTTTGAAGCTCTTCTTCGCGAAAGAGATAGTTTAACAGCCGAAATTGATGGTCTTACATCCGACATTTATTGGATAAATGACGCGATTGCTAGAGAGACAAGATATGAAGCGCATGTCGCCCCACAAGCCCAAAGATGATATTGAAAAGGCAATAGACCAATCCCTACAAACCGCGCACCTTGCGGGAATAAGGTACGAAGATTTTGAAAAAGAACTCGGGCTTAAGATGACGGCGCTAGCAGAAAAGCAGCAACGTAAGGCTAGTATCGACGGCGAACTCATCAGCCGAGCGGATATTGTCGGCGCCTCAACAAACCTCAATTGGAAATGAGCCTGATTTTCGCCTTTCTCGTAGGCTTCGTAATCGTGGGTTTCTTTGTCGTCGCATTTCGCGATGAACGGGTGGAGACGCGAGATTTTTGCAGGGACCGAGCTGGTATTCAGTTTGTGACACTCTCTTCTCGTTAGTAATTGCAATCATTCTGTTTGGAATAATCGATATCCTTGA
Source organism: uncultured Acidobacteriaceae bacterium (assembly GCA_963745725.1). GTDB lineage: Bacteria > Acidobacteriota > Terriglobia > Terriglobales > Acidobacteriaceae > PALSA-350. The sequence goes on along the minus strand of CAVUYJ010000006.1, from coordinate 525,277 downwards.
AGGAAAGGAACTTGCGGCGCTGTTCGGAGGGTTATCCGGGTACATCCTGGGTCGTTCTACCTCGACGAAGGGGACCTAAACCGGGACGGGAGATGTGAAAAACGGATTTGGTCGAAGCTTGTCCGGAATTGATCAAGGTTTATTCGGAATCATTGTTTTTGGCGCAGCTACTGCCCAGGGGGCCCAGGCTTCTTGGCAGGTTTCGCTTTAGCACCTTTCTTACTCGGAACCGCCGCACAATCAACTTCGCGAGGGACTTTTGTTGTGGGCGTGAAAGACGCAGTGATTGTGGCCTTGCCTTCGGGGCAATTGGAGGGGTAGTCCCAAACATCAAATAGGAGGGCACATGATGGACAGCAGCGCGCAGGTTGGATGCGGTGATCCACATGACCAGCACGTACCGATTAGAGAGAGCACCCGCGACACGCTGAAGAGTTCGCGGGGAGCTGCAACTCCGCCACTACCACCTACCATCCGTCGCTGGGTGACCTATCTGCTGGCCTTCGGCGTAAGTGTTGAGTCGGACTTGCCCCGCTTCTTGGCGTACTTGGAGTTCCCCTGTTTCTCCCCTTTGCTTAACCTCTTGCCGGATACCGTACGTCAATCATTATCCCTCTGACCTCTGCCCTCATGGGGTTGGTAGCCGTGCTCGTGCATTGGTACTCGGAAGAAGAGCTTGATCGCACCCCGCGCCGAAGAGCTCTTTTCTTATCCATCGCAATCGCCGCGGCGGGCGCTATCGGCCTCTATATTGTGACGACCTATGTCGTTAGAACCGTCCCGTTTGGAGGACCCGAAACCCGCCAGACCGCCACCTTCCTAGTTGGCTTTGATTGGCCGTACCGGGATCCCTGCAGCGTGGGAGTTTCGGATGAGGAATGTATTGGAATACTGACGTATAACCAAGCCAAGATCATATCGTTCTGGGGGAATCGAAATGTAAATCGTGCGAAGCTGGCGGTCAGTGGTACTTATCTGGCCTTTATGCTCGCGTTTGCCTCAGCCGTCGGAATCGCGATTCATCGGAAACAGGACCTCCATGCAGCAAGCAACTAGAGTTGTGGCCATGCTTCTTGTGTCACTCTTCATGCAATCCTGTGCAATGCAACGATGCCAGTGGCGATTCCAATCCTCGGTGCCAGGACGACACTGGAGATTCAACTATCAGATGATTGCCTGGACTCATGCCGAATGCTATTTGACGTTAAAGCCAACTAGTTTCGAGGATGTAAAAGAAACGATCTCGAGGTGCAAAAAACAGTTGCTCGAAGGTCTCAGCTGAAGGAGGCGAAAGCCCTACGAGATTACTTTAGCGAGTTCTATCCCACCGTGGGAGACGCATTTTGGGGCACCCGGACGCCGACCCCTTGCGGAGGATGCGGAGCGGAGCCGCCCTCCAAGCCTAGGAGGATTCGGAAGATTGCGTACGACCAGACAGCTAGCTCGGCAGATGACCAGTCCCAGTCCAGAGTCAGCCGAATGTTCGATTGGATTACCGCCTGGGTATCACAAAGACTGATCTACAAGCCAGATTCGGGCCGATATTTGTTGAATCTGGCGGTCACCAGCTATGACAGGAATATGGCGCAGGTGACGCTGCTCTGTGGATGGGACTACTGTGCAGGCCAGTCCTACTCCCGGGGTCTTTCAAGGAATCTATCGTGGGCTATATCGCTACAAGGTGGAAAAGAATAAGTACAAGCCTTACGACAGTGGGACTTCGAAGGACGCGCAACATCTCAATTTGGTCGACTGGGACTGGAACAAGAACGGATTGTCGTGTCCTCTGGTCCTCAATTCCTCTCAGGATGATGCACTGCCCTGCAAGCTACAACAAGGTGATGCGACCTTGCGCTGAGGTTCACGAACAGCTCGGCGCGGGGAGGTGTTTGGGCTATTGTTCGACGGGATCACCCATACCCGTATCGAACAACAGAAACTGCTCCGCAACGAAACGGCTCAACGCCTCCCTCATCCTCATCACTTCAGAACCATCGCCCTCGCTATTCAAGGATCGATTGGCTGTTATCCCGTTACTCTGTTACCTGCAGTTTAATGCTAGCCTAAAGGCTGGATGTATAGTTCCGTCATAAGATTATTGACACAGGCTTAGGTACTGAAGAGCCGGGCCGAAAGGGTCGAACGTGCAGCGAATAAACGTCCAATATTTCTACCAGCTGGCGGCCGCCATACTGCCACTAAAACAGCTGAAGATGGCTCCGATCTTTGAGCAGTTTTCTGAGCTCTGGACCGCCGAAAGATTTCTTCGGGGCTATCTACTGAACGAGCTGACGAGGCCCACCGCCAGCGCTGCGTCGGGATGGGAACTTGTTGCCGCCTTGAAAGCTCTCACCGATGACATCACACGTGAGGAACCACTCTCTGCACATGAAGTTGCTAATATCAGTTTCGTATTGCTGACAAAATTCGAGAATAACCTCGAGGCCGAATACAACGGCAAAGACATTTTTGTCGTGGCCAAGAAGGGCATTCTGTCAACTACGGACCTTATCGAAAACGCGGAGGAGATGTTCTCTCCGAAAATTCGAGAGCGCATCGCTCCTGCGATTTCAGATATCCAACAGGCTGGGAAGTGTATCGCGTTTCAAGTCTCAACTGCTGCTGCGTTCCACATATTTCGCGCGGTCGAAGCCGTAGCCCGAGTCTACGTCGAAGTCGTAAGGGGTACAGCTCCAACGGATAAAGAAAAGCGGTTCGGCCTAGGGGGATTTGTAAAGATTTTGGTTGAGCATGGTGCGGATGATAGGGTAACAAATTCGATCTCACAGCTCGCAAAGCTCCACCGTAATCCTACTATGCACCCCGAAATAACGATCAACAACGATGAAGTAATCGCTACCCTCGGAATGGCCCAGAGCGTTATTCAAAGTATGGTGGCAGATATGGAATCTCGCCAAGCCGACCCGCTGGCGGAGATCGTCAACGTTCTGCCGACCATAGCACAGCTTAAGCTGGAAGACGAAAGGGACTCAGAAGATGAAGAGGACACTGAGGGAGCGGGACAACTCCGATTAGGCGGCGGCGACAACAGTACACCCTCAGACAGTTAACCAGCTTACCTTATGCGGCAATTCCTGGGGGATTGTTATGCCGTCCCCCTATCTTCCCCTCTGATTGGCAGGGTGAGCAGGATCGAGCCCGTTGAGCCAGAGTAGTAGTCTTGGACGCTTTCGGACGGGGGAGCGCCCAGCCTCCAAGGCGTCAGGTCCGTCCGTCTACCAAACTCCGATTTATGACCTTTATTACAAAATATGATCAAGGAGTGCTTCGATGTCTGTAGAAGGGTGGAAGTCCCTTTTCGACGTGTTGACAGTAGTATTGTTGGGTCTCACGTTTTTCGCTGGAGCTGGTGTGCTCATTACAAGTAACGTCATCAATCGCCGCCAGGCTGAACAATTGCGGCAGTTTAACAGCAACCTCACCGCCGCCGGGATGGAGCTTGGCAAACAACAGGAGCGTGCTAGGGAGGCGGATGAACGCGCCGGTAAAATCGAGGCAAGCAACATCACCCTTCGCACCGATCTTGAAACTGCGACCGCTGAGTCCACGCAGCGGCAAACAGAATTAGAAGTGGAGCAGCGTAAGACCGCGGAAGCGCAAAAAGCACTAGTAGATGCGCAAATCGTCCTCAAACGGCACATTGAGGAGGCGGCCATGCCGCGACGGATCATTATGGGGAGCTTGAACGGAGATGGAGATTTGCGGCAATCTCGGTTTAAGGAGGTTGAAAAATACGCTGGAACACTGGCGATAATCCAACCTGTACCCAACGATTTTGAAGCATTGACGCTCGCAAATGACATCCAGTTTGCTCTGAATAACTCGAAGTGGAAGGCAGTGATAGTTGGAGAGGATGCGTCGCGGATACCAGCTGGATACATCTTGCCCGGGGTACATCTTGTTACCCTAGAACCCTCCCCCTTTAAATACGGCTCTCCGCCGAGAGTAGAGATGGTTCCCGTCACCCCATCCGAGTCTTTCCATGCAGCAAATGCGCTCGCTAATTTACTGGCTATGGACCTGGGACCAAATGAATCAAATCCATCGCTATTTGGTGTTCTCGTTGAACGGGAATTGGATGACGAGCACGCCCGGGTATTGACCCTCCACGGTTTTAAGTTCCCGCCGGGAGCCGTTGTAATTCTGGTGGGGGTTAAGCCAACCAGTCCATGGTTTGGCGATGTTTTTTGGCCGCAAGCGAAGACCGAAACGAAGGATAAGTGAATCCAGACCAGCGCGTCAGTTGCGCGGCATTTCCGACGGTGGTGGCTAGGCGAGTGGACTCAGATGGTGTGCAGCTGCTCCATGGCGGCGCGGAACTCCGGCCGCTGCTCTACTCCTTTCGCCTTTCTTAGCGTGTCCAGACCCGCCGCCCGCACGTTGTTGTCGGGGTTGTGCAGGCTGTTCTGCTGTTCAGTACCGTGGTCAGGATCAGGGGGTTGTCGAGCAGGTCCGCGGGGCGAGATTGATGGGTACCAGGCTCTTGTTCAGGAAGTAGGCCTGATCCTGCGAGATGGCTCCTCCCGAGACTCCCGCGTGACGGTTCATGAATTTTGGGTCTCCTACTCTTCCAAGAGGATGCTGGTGACCAAGGGGTCGGTTTGCAGGTCGAGGAGGAAGTGCCGCGGTTGAGTAAAAGGCGGGTGTCTGTCCCAAAAGTCCCAAAACGTCCCATCGCAGGCCCGTACAGGTGCGACGACACACCGATAAAGTTCCGCTTCGACCGTCGCCCACCCGCCTTCTGTTGCCGGGATAGGTTGCCCCGACGGCGGAGGGGCTGGCACCGTTTCGGCACCGGCTAGACTAAATGGATAGTGCTCAGGACCGTCAACGCAACCCGCTATGTCCTCGCCCTCCGCGAGGGAGGCTCTCTCCCCGCGATCGCCGAGGCCGAGGACCTCGGGCTTTACGTCGTGAAATTTCGGGGCGCCGGCCAGGGACCCCTTGCCCTGGTCGCGGAACTCGTCGCCGGCGAAATCGGCCGGGCGCTGGGCCTGCGCATACCCGAGATTGTCTTTATCCACATCGATGCTGCCCTCGGCCGCAATGAGCCCGACTACGAAATCCGTAGCCTTCTCAAGGCATCTCACGGCATCAATCTTGGGCTGGATTACCTTCCAGGCTCGACTATGTTCGACCCTGCCGCGAAAGATACTGCTTCCTCGGAAGTTGCCTCGCTTGGGGTCTGGTTCGATGCTTTCGTCCAGAATGTGGATCGTACGCCGCGCAACGCGAACCTGCTCAGTTTGGCACCGGCAGCTCTACTTTATCGACCACGGCGCCGCGTTGTTCTTCCATCATGATTGGCCCAGCGTCGCCGGGAAAGCTACCTCGCCGTTCGCCGAAGTTGCGCAGCATATCCTTCTTCCCTGGGCGGACGATCTCGGCCGCGCTTCCGCTGTTGCCCATGAGCGGCTGAGCCGCGATGTTTTTGCGAGCATCCTCGAGCAGGTTCCCGAGGACTGGCTGAGCGGCGAACGTGACGGCATTCCCCCGGCGGAGAAACGAGCCGCGTACCTGGACCACCTGACCCGGCGCCTCGCCTCGTCTACGATCTTTGAAGAGGAGGCCGCCCGTGCCAGAAACCGCGTCGTTTGATTACGCCATTCTCCGCGTTGTGCCGCGGGTCGAGCGGCAGGAGTTTATCAATGCCGGCGTGGTCGTCTTCTGCCGCGAACGGCGTTATCTGGATGCGCGTATCCACCTCGACGAGGGCCGATTACGCGCGCTTTGGCCTGCGGCGGATGTGGAGCTTGTCCGGCAACATCTGGAGGCGGTTCCGCTGATTTGCGCCGGGGATCCTTCGGGGGGCCCGATCGCTCGCCTCTCCCAGAGTGAACGGTTTCAGTGGTTGATTGCTCCACGGAGTACGATTCTGCAACCGTCTCCGGTACATACCGGAGTTTTAGAGGAGACGGAAGGTTTGCTGGACCGGCTTGCCCGGCAGGTTCTCTTTGTGACGGATCATCGCCAGGGGATCCAGGATCGCCCCCTGTCTGAAGATGTATTTAATTTTGCGTTCCAGGGCGAAGTCATCGGGCATCCGTAAAGCTGTAGCCAGCAGCCTTGTGCGCATAAGCTTTATCTTCCATGAGCAGGACGCTCTATGAGTCGAAGTGGCAATTTTGGTCATGACCAGTCGTCTTTTCCGTTATTGCTTAGCCAGGAAACTATGAAGTAACGATGCCGTGATCCGGTTGAGGAAGGCGGGATTTGCGGAAGAGGTGATTGTTGCCAGTATTCAGCGGTCGCCTGGAGCGTACGATACGTCGGCTAAAGGGCTGATTGCTTTGAAGAATGCCGGGGTTACCGATGCGGAGATGCGGGCCATTGGTGGCTAGGGTTCCGGGGGTACTCCCACGGCGGAGCATGCCGTTTCCGCTGGTCCTGCCCAGCCGGCCCTACAAGCCGCGGGTGCGCGCCCCTAATGTAGCGGGGGTTGGAGTGCCCTGGTTCATCCGGCGATGGAGATGAGCAAGGATTTTCAGGAAGTTTGCCGGGGTTAGGGTTTCGATCAATTTGTATGTGGCTGATTACACCGTGGAGCTGAATCAGGTCGAACATGGGGTTGTTGATGAGAATCAGATGCTGGTTGCTAATAAGGATGGTGACCTTATCTCCAGGGTGAAAGAGTGGGGCGGGGTTAAGGGCGGAGTGAGAAAGGCGTGCGCGGCATTCTTGCGGATTGGGCTAAGAGGTGAGGGGATACGGTTAGGGAGGTATGGCGGCGCGCCGGATAGGTTGGCTCTGCTCGGGGTGAACAGCGGAAGGGGCTTCGCCCCGTCTTGTCAACCCACGTAGTGCCCCGGCCATGCCGGTGCAAACATGGGGCACCCGTCCAGCGGGAGAGTGATGGTGCGGAATCCTCGGCTTCATGCTCTAGGGGCACTCGCTATTTCGCCACCGCCGCCGTCTCCAACCGTCCACCGCGAATCCATTCCAATATCGTGCGATACTGCCAGCTCTGTTCATTCCCATGCCACCGCTGCCCGCCGTTGTGCGTGGCCAGGTAATCACCGACATTGCCCGCGCTGTCCGTGGGCCGCGTTGGCTTGATCAGCATCAGGCTCTTGGTCGGGTCGTTGATGTCCACCACGTGCATGGCGTACTTATAGTTGTCTTCGCTGTCCTGGTCGGAGAAGACGCCTTGATCATTCGGCGGGTGCAGCTTGAAGATCACATGGCTGGCGTGGCAGAAGACGCAGGCTTTGCCGTCCGCGCCTTGGGTCGCCAGAATGGGCTCTATCTTCGCCACAAAGTAATTGAAGTCGAGCACGGAGCCGGGCTGCACGTCCTTCAAGGCTTCGCTGAGCTTCTTGCCTTCGAGGACGCTGGCGGCGATCAGCTTCAGTCTTGGATTGTTGTCGTTCTGCAGCTGCTCCATGGCGGCGCGGAACTCCGGCCGCTGCTCTACGCCTTTCACCTTTCTTAGCGTGTCCAGACCCGCCGCTCGCACGTTGTTGTCCGGGTTGTGCAGGCTGTTCAGTACCGTGGTCAGGACCAGGGGGTTGTCGAGCAGGTCCGCGGGACGCTTGATGGGTACCAGGCTCTTGTTCAGGAAGTAGGCCTGATCCTGCGAGATGGCTCCTCCCGAGACTCCCGCGTGACGGTTCATGAATTTTGGGTCTCCTACTTCTTCCAAGAGGATGCTGGTGGCGGAGGGGTCCAGATGGGCGAAGGAGGTGTTGACCAAGGGCTCGGTTTGCGGGTCGAGGAGGAAGTGCTCCAAGGAGACTCTTATCGAGGCTCTCTGGACTTCCGGGTTGGGGTCGTTTAGGCCGGAGAGGACTTGCTGTTGTAGGGTGGTGTCGCGCATCAGGGTTTTGAAGGAGGAGGCGGCGTTGAGCACTCCGGCGTAGTTGGCGGGACGGGGTTGTTGCTCTAACAGAGTTCGTAGGGCGGTTAGGACTTCGGGTTGCGTGGTCCAGGGGGAGTCGCTGGGGAGCGCGGCTAACATGGGGAGGACTACGGCTTGGCTGTCGGGGTTTCCGTGGTTGAGGATTTCTACGATTTTGGTGATGAGTTGTGGGTCTGGGGGCGGGGTGGTGGGGACCGCAGGTCCGCTTCGTTCGGTCCCGGAGGACATCTGGGGCAGTTGTGAGTTTCCTTGGGGATCAGTTGCGGGGATCGCAGGTCTCAAAGCGAGACCTGGGGCACTCATCGGTTGCTTACCGAGGCTATGAGTTGGGTGGACGGAAACTGCAGGTCCCTCGGCTTCGCTCGGGATGACAACAAGGAGGGTGCCGCGGTGGAGTAAAAGGCGGGTTTCGCTCCGGTACGTTCCGTTGCAGGCCTGTCCGCTTCGGGATGACAGAAAGGAGAGGGCCGTGGTGGAGTAAAAGGTGGGTGTCGCTCCGGTACGTTCCGTTGCAGGCCCGTACAGGCGGGATGACAACAAGGAAAGGGATGCGGGTGGAGTGGTACCGCAGGTCCCGCCACGGCACGGCCGGGACAGGTCCGCTCCGCTTCGCTCCGGTTCCACGGCAGGCCGGGCAGGCTGGGATCGACTAGCTTGCGCTGGTGGATGGTGTGGGGGCCTGGCGGTGGATCTAAATTCAGGGCTCCTCTTTGGCCGTCTTCGTAGACGTAGCGGACGGTTTGGCGGACTTCGGGGTTTGGGTCCTGCGATAGGGTCAGCGCGGCCAGGGTGAAGCGCTCGTCGGCGGCTCCGCTTAAGGTGCTGCCGGCTTTCAGGACTTCGATCTTCATGGTGTCATTCGCGTCCTTCAAACAGGCCAGGAGGGCTTCCTCCAGCTCTGGGCCGCTTGACTTGAAGAAGTGAATGAGGTCGCTGTCGTTGCCGATTCTTGTTTGGAAGAAGCCGTTGTGGACGTCGTACTTGAAGTCCACGGCTTCGCGATAGGGCGGGTACTCGTAGCCAGGACGATGGAGGTCAGGGACTCCGCTTACGTACTTCGTCAGGACTGCCGGCAGGCCTATCGAGACTGTGTTTTCTTTGAGCGGGGGCAGGGCGTAGTGGCGGATGTGGAAGTCCCATAGGGCGTTGAGGATGCCTTCGCGGCCCAACGGCGTGCCTTCCTTCAGGACCTTCGCCAGGACCTGGGCCTGGTCGTGGACTACGGATTCGTAGCCGTCACCGATACGTTTCTTGTCTTCGTCTTCGGCGCTGGCCCGGACCCAGGCGGTGAGGTAGCCGGTGTTCTCGTCGAGCAGGTCGTAGATGCTCTCCTCCAGGCCGCGGCGGACCATGGCGTCGGTCTCTACGTTCATGCGGGTGGCCAGGGTTTCGAGCGTGGTGCGGCGCATGTCGGGCTGGTCGATTTGCCAGTAGTACCAGCGCCATAGGCCGCTCGCTGCTTCGAAACGGACGAAGGGGACGGGGTCGTTGATGTCTTTTTCCAGGGCGGCCAGCAGAGCCGGATCTCCGGTCAGGTCGCGGAAGTGCTGGTTGAAGACGCGGGCGGCTCCCCAGCGCTCGCGCGGGTTGGACGCGGATAAGGCGGCGATGAGGAGTTTGCGTCCTTCGGGCGCAGCGTCCTGGCGGCGGGAGAGGATCATGCGGACGGCATAGGCGGCGCTGGATTGCACCATCTTGGTCTGGTCACCCAGGGCTTGCATCAGGGCGGGGAGGGAACCGGGGTCGGCCATGTGTCCTATGGCGCGGGCGGCGGCTTCTCGTGCCAGTGGCTGATCGCTCTTCACGAGGACTTCGCGGATTTGCTTGAGGACGGGCTCGGGGGCCAGGTCCCAGTATTGGTCTAATTGTGACAGCAGCAGTGGCAGATTGTTTTTGGCGAGCTTGGTGGGCGGGGCGGGGTAGGCGGCGTCCCAGTTCTTGGCTTCGGTGGGTCCGGGGTAAAGGGTGGAGAGGGCCATCACGGCAAACTGCGTGGCGCGGAAGGGGGTGTTGAAGCCCTGGTAGACGGGGTCTCCTTCCCAACTGCCTTCCTGGCGTTGCGCGGCCATCATGGCGTTTACGGCTAGCTTCAAGTGCTCATCGGTTTCGGGGCGGCGGCCGGCCATGGCTACGGCTAAGACGGCGTTGTAGGAGATGAAGTCCGCGGTTTTGGCTTTTTTGTCGAAGGGGTAGGGCCAGCCTCCTTGCGGGGTTTCGTATTTATAGAGCTGGGTGATGAGCTGGTCGAGTTGGGTTTGGTATTTGGCTTTGTCGATGGTCGATAGCAGCATGATCTTCCAGTTGAGGTCGATCATGTTTTTCGGTTCGTAGGCCAGGGCCAGGGTTTGGACGTGGTCACGTTCTTTGATCCACTGCTCGTCTTTGGTTTGCTTGTAGAGCATGTCGAAGGTTTGCCAGCTTTGGGTGGCGATCTCGAAGGGGCTTACGTCGGGCTCGCAGCCGTCGGCTTCGTCCCCGGGCATTTCTTTCAGGTTCTTATAGTGGATCTTCAGGTAGTTGGCGTAAGGGATAGAGAAGTTTGGTCTTGGCTTGTCGTGGGTTATGTCTTGCTCGTACTGGTCGACGAGGAGCGGGATGCGGCTCGATACGGTGCGCGCGGTGTAGATCACGCGGACCCAGTTGGTGTTGGGTTCTCCATATAAAGGACGGGCGTTGTTGTAGAGGCGGTCGGCCAGGAATTCGAGCTGCGGGCGTTGGGTTGGGGCGTATCCGTTGTGCACCGCGGTCATATAGCCGCGCACGGTGAATTGGGCGGGGTGACAGGCGATGCAGAGCTGGGTTTCGGAATGCTGCATGGTGGTGCGGAGGGCTACGGCTCCCCGGCGCGGGGTGTTGGAGAGCCAGGAGTCTCCCATGTTGACCAGGAAGTCCATGCCGGCGCGGACGGCCTGGTGCGGATCAGAGTATGGGGGGACAGGGAAGTTGGAGGTGTGGAGTTGGTAGGCGGGGTGGTTTCCGGCGATCCGGATGTAATAGGTCTGGCCGGGCTCGAGGATTCTGGTCCGGAATTTGTAGAGGCCGGGGTAGTTCTGGGTGGCTTCTACCTGGTAGACGAATTCTCCTTTGTTGAAGGGGACTACGTCGTCGTTGCCGGGTTGGAATATGTCTACGTCGAGCGGGACGTCGCGGTCGGTGACGTTGAGGGTGAAGTAGACCAGGCGGGGCTTGGGTTCCTTAAAGGTGAACTTGAACCATTGGAAGCCTTTGAGCATGGCGGCGTAGCCGTCTTCGTTGCGCGAGGGGGCGTAGGGACGCTCGTCGTCGGCGCCGTAGATGGTTTGTCCGAATTCGATGGGTTGGGCGGTTTGCCAGGTTCCGTTGGGGGCGGCGGCGATAACTCCTGGGGTTTCAGTGGGGAGGGTTGGAGATTGGAGGATCTTCTTTAAGGATGGCCGTGGTTTCGGGGGCGGCGGTGGTGGAGGAGAGGGTTACGGTTACGGGTCCCGCGGCTCTGGGGCGCAGGGTTAGATAGAAGTCGAGGTCGGCGGTGTGCAGCCATTTGGAGTCGATGACGCCCTGGGCGTCTTTGACGGTGGCTAATACGGCGTCGGCTCCCTGGAGTTTTGTTGGGTCTTTGATGGCCACGGTCATGGCGTAGAGGGTGCCGGGTTTGGCGTCGCCTAGCTTCAGGGTTTTTAGGGTCGGGGGTGGGGCTTGGTCCGCGTGCACCGGGTGGGTTTTGTGCAGGGCTACTACGGCGAGGGCTACGGTGAGCGGGATGAGTGTCCAACGTAGATGTGTGGGTTTGCCCATGGTTTGGTTCTCCCTGGTGCTTTGGTGCGGGATTTCGTTAACGTTCCCGGACGCACACAATATACCGATTGAATAGGAGGTTTGGGCAGGGGTTTGTTGGGTTGGATAGTTCCAGTGGGAAAGGGGAGATAAGAGCTGTTCTCACCTGGGGTTACGTCACGGGAGTTAAAGGGACCTTGACTAGGAGGATCCCAGGTCTCAAACGCGAGACTCCACGGCACGCCGGGACAGGCTGGAGCACCTGTCCCGTTGTTTACCGAAGGATAGGCTGGTTAGTAGGCTTCGTCGGCGGAGGGTCCGTAGATGGCCGGCACCCTCGTCTCCAGGAGACGGAGATAGACGGTGAGCTGGCCTCGGTGATGGGCCAGGTGGGTGATGGCTCCGTCGGCGATCATGGCGTAACGGGGACCTTCACTGACGACTTTTCCGTTCATGCGGAAACGCCACATCTTGGTCAGGTGCTCCTCTGTGGTGTCTTCCAGGGCTTTGCGGGATTTGGCGAGTCCCTCGGCGAGCATTTGGCATAACTCGGCTCGAGTTTTCACCGGCTTGGTGCGCAGGACGTCGTTGGCTGGGTCGGAGAGATCGAGCTCCTTGCGGTTGACCATGAACTCAATCCAGCCGGGCATGGAGGCTACCAGGGCGGCTAAGTAGCCGAGCTCCATGGAGCGGTCGTGCGGCTTCCAGGTGTTTTGCCCTTCGGGGACGCGCTCGATGACTTTGCGCGAGGTGCCGACCTCGTGCTCCAACTGCCACAGGAAAAATTCTTTCAGCCCCATTTTCGTTCTCCCTTCGTCTTGATTTGAAGTTAATGGGGTATATATGACAGAGCGTGGCATATATGGAGAATTAATTTAAAAGAGTGAAATCCGGACGATTGCTTTCCACATTGATGCTGCTGCAGGCGCATGGGCGCCTCTCTACCCGGGAACTGGCGGAGCGGCTGGAAGTGTCTCAACGCACCGCGCATCGCGATATGGAGGCGCTGAGCGAGGCGGGGGTTCCTATCGTGGCGCTTCGCGGGGCGCAGGGCGGATGGGAATTGGCGAAAGGGTGGCGCACCAAGGTGCCGGGGTTGGATGAGGCGGAGTTGCAGGCGCTGCTGATGTCGCAGCCGAGCGCGCTGGGGTCTCCCAGTTTGGCGGCGGCTTCGGAGCGGGCGTTTGGCAAGCTGCTGGCGGCGATGCCGGAGAAGATGAAGACGCAGGCAGCGTCGATTCGGGCTCGGCTGCATATTGATCCTGTGGGGTGGTACTTGTCCTCGGACGATCTGGGATTGTTACCAATTGTTCAGGATGCGATTGCACGGGATTGCAAGCTTACGTTTCTTTATTCGCGGGCAGATGGGGAGAGCGGGGTGCGGACGGTGGATCCGTTTGGGATTGTTTGCAAGCAGGCGGTTTGGTATCTGGTGGCGCGGGCTCCTGCGGGGATGAGGACGTATCGGCTTTCGCGAATGCAGAATGCGGTGGTGCTGGCGGTGACGTTTGAACGGCCGGCAAATTTTGATTTGGCTGCGCATTGGAAGAGCTCTACGGCGCAGCTGCAGCAGAAGCGGGGGCAGTTTCCCACGATGTTGGCGGCGGCTCCCGATGCGGCGGTTTCTCTCAAACGCTGGTGCCGGGTGGCGGCGGCTCCCGAGGTGCGGCGCGAGCTTCCGGAGAAGTGGTCCGCGCTTCGTGTTTCGTTCGAGAATAGTGACGAAGCGCGGTTTGTGGTTTTGGGGTTGGGGGCGCGGGTTCAGGTTTTGGAGCCGGTGAGTTTGCGGGATGAGGTCATGGAGCAGATGCGGGCGGCTGATGAACCGCCCCGCTGATCACGACGTCATGATTTGAATTGGTTCAGGTCCATGCCTAGCTCGTAGGTTTCTTTGTCCGCTAACAGCTCGTCCCAGGTGACTTCGCGTTTTTGGTAGCCGGCCATGCGGCCGAGCATGCAGCTTAGGGCGGTTTCTACTCCGGCGGCGATTTGGTTATGGCATTGGCCGGTGGTGATGCTGTCGATGAAGGTGCGCTCTTTGTCGCGGTCGGCGAAGGCGAGGTTGTCGGCGAAGGCTCCGTTGGCGGCGAATTTGGCGGCCGTGGTGGGGCTTGGCGAGTCCGACCAGGTCCAGGGTTGGGCTCCGGTAACGGCGACTGGGCCGGAATAGGGAACTGTCGCTGATCCGCTTGCTCCGTAGAGGCTGAGCCCGGCGTTGAAGCCTGGGTCGCCAAATTGGGTGGAGGCGAAGGCGAAGTGGACGTCTCCCGGGTAGGTGAAGTCGACCTGGTAGTTGTCCCAGCAGTCGCCGGCGTGGGTGAGGATGTTGCGGCCTCCTGTGGCGGTTGCTTTTAGGGGGTGGGCGCCGAGCATCCAGTTGCAGAGGTCGATGATGTGGATGTTTTGCTCGACGAGGATGTCTCCCGAGAGGGCACGATACCAGAGCCAGTTGCGCAGGCGGTATTCGTCGGGTCCGGCGCCGGGGCGCACCTTTTCTTCGGATGCGGGGGCGTTGTAGTAGCCGGCTACGGATCCGATTTTGCCCAACGCATTGGCTTTGATTTTTCCGGCGACGGCGGCGATGGGCGGCGCGCTGCGGCACTGGAAGCCGACGTCGACGCTTTGCGTGGGCTTCACGCGCTTGGCGATCTCGAGGGCTTGCATGGCTTGTGTCACGTCGACGCCCACTGGTTTTTCGCAGTAGACGTGCTTGCCGGAGGCGACGGCGGTTTCCAGATGGTGCACGTGAAAGAAGGGTGGCGTTGAGATCTGGATAAGGTCGATGGCCTGGGATGCGGCGAGCTGCTCGAAGGCTTGCGGGCCGTGGAAGAGCAGCTTTTCATCGATGGGCCGGCGGTTGAGAGAGGCGTTGAGTTTGTTGAAGTGATCGCGGCCCAGGGCTAGCTTGTCGGGAAAGATGTCCGCCAGAGCCACCACTTGTGCGGTGGTGCTCTTGGAGAAGGAGGTGGCGACGGTGGTGCCGCGATTGCCGCAGCCGAGCAGGCCGAGACGTACGGCGGAGTTGGCTTGATAGCTGAAGGCGGTGCTGGGCTTGAGCAGAAGCAGCCCGCAGGCGGTTCCGGTTTGTATGAATTCGCGGCGGTTCATGCGGTCACTTCGCGGAGTACGCGTTCGAGGAAGAGTTTTTCCTGGCGGACGTCGGATATCTGTTGCGCGCCCGAGGTTTCGCGCTCAATGGCGACGGGTCCTTTGTAGCCAAAGTGATGGAGTTTGGTGAAGACCTTGTGGAAGTCCACGACTCCTTTTCCCATCAGCACTTCTTCGCCGAGCTTGTCGGGGTCGGTGGGCCAGAGGCCGTCTTTGGCGTGGATGTTGCGTACGTGGGGCCCGAGGATGTCCACCGCGTCGACGGGATTGGACTTGCCGTAGAGGACGAGGTTGGCGGTGTCGAGGCCGACGGCCAGGTTGGGCATGTTTACGTCGCGGATGGCGCGCAGCATGGTGATGGGGGTTTCCTGACCGGTCTCCATGAGGAAGTCTTGTCCATTGCCCTGGCAGTGCTTGGCCACGGTGCGGATGGCTTCGACGACTTGTGGGTAAGCGGGGTCGGCGGGGTCTTCGGGGATGAATCCGCAGTGGGTTTGTACCTGCGTGATGCCGACTAGTTTGGCGAAATCGGAAACCTGGCGCAGGGCGTCGATGCGGGCGGCTCGAGTTTTTGGCGGCAGCAGGCCGATGGTGGAAGGCCCCTGCGTGAAGTTCCATACCAGCGGGCCGGGGCCTACGACTTCGACGGTGGTTGCGGTGAGCTGGTACTTCGCCAGCAGATCGCGGTACTGCGCGGCGAGCGCCGGGGTGAAGCTGCCGATGTACTTATCCAGGGATAGGAAGCAGGTGGCGAAACCCAATTCGTGGACGGTTCGAAAATGGTCTTCGGGGGCGCCGAAGGGAGTGATGACCCAGCCGAGGGCAAAGGGCTTGAGCGGCGCGGGTTTTGTCGCGGAGAAGGCCGAGGCTGGTTTCAGCGAGTGGGCGAGAACGGCGGCGGCGGTGAGGCCGGCGAAATGTCTTCGATTCATTCAGTTCACTATAGGGCAAACGGGGGTTGGCAGGCTTCAAAAAATGTTTGCGAGGTAGAGCTCGCTGCAAATTTCCCGGGCCTGCCTGCAGGGGCGTGGAAGGCGAGCAGGGAAGCGCGGATGCTCGAGAGCATGAGAGTTCCGATGGTGGTTCTCGTGATCTTGATCCTCGCGGTTCCGATGCGAGCACAGTCTGGTTCAAATGAGATCGTCCGGGCCTTTCAACTGTGGAGGGACGGACACCCCAAGGAAGCGATCGCCATGCTCGAGCCCTTGGTGCGGGCGGATCCCCGGTTCGATGATCCCCGAGACCCGGGCGTGCTGTGGAACGTTTTGGGGCAGTCGTACCTCGACCTGGACCGGTTTGCGGAGGCGAGGCAAGCCTACCAACACGCGCTGCAGATCCTCCGGCCGATTCCCTCGGCACGAGCGCAATATGCGTCGACGCTCGACAGCCTGGGCATGCTGGAGGAGGCTCTCAGGCAACGGGATGTCGCAAGAGTGCTATGCGAGAAGGCGAGAAAGATCTACGCGGAGCTCGGAGACACCGCCGGGGTGGCGATCACGTCTATCAACCTCGCGGTGATTGCACTAGGCCACAACGACTTCAAGGCTGGGCGACGCTTTCTGCAGACGGCGCTTCAGCAAAGGCAACACGCAGGGGCGATGAAGCCAGATGATGTCGCGGCTATGTACGGAGTGCAGAGTGCCTTGGCGTTGCATGATCACAAAGGCGCGGAGGCGATGGCGATGGCGCAGAAAGCGATCGATTTGTGGACGCAGCTTCACGGGCCCGGGTACTACCTGGTGGCCAATGGATATCTTTTGCGTGCGGAGGCGCTGGCGCAATCCGGAGACCGCGCGGCGGCCATTCGCGACGGGCAACATGCGCTCGCGATTGCGGAGACTTCGATTGGCATGAATACGATCGACTATTTGACCGCCAAAGCGGCGTATGCGCAGATCCTTCGGGCTTCGGGAGCGAAGCAGGAGGGGTCGCGCGTGGCGAAAGAGGCCAACAGTGCGCTGTCTGATTTGGAGCGGCGCCAGTACAGCGGTTGTACGATAGATGCCAGCGGGTTCCGGTGAACTTATGACCAAGAATATCAACGCGCATTTAGTTATCTTTTCCCTGGCGGGGGTTCTCGCGCTGGCGACCGCCAGCGAATGTCATTCGATTACTCATCTTCCATCGTTGTTGTATGGGGCGGTGCTTTGGGGATGGTGGGCTTTGATTGCCAGCATTCTGTGGAGGGTGGGGAAGAAGGTTCATTGTGTGCCGAGCCTTTCTCTTCAGTCGATCTCCATGCATGCGTTGGTGGGGATTGCGCTTGGGGTCGTGCATCTGCTGCTCTTGGGCAGCCTGGGATTTACGGATGCCGGATGGCGCGCTACGGGAACAGCGCTTTCTGTGTGGACGAGCCTGCTCACTCTCAATCGTCTGGGCACTGAGTTCTTGCTCTATGGCTTCCTTTTTGGGATCACGGGAGTGATTCAGTCGCAGATCCGCGCGCAGCGTGAGGCTATGCAGTCGCTCTCGCTGCAGAAACAATTGTCGGCTGCGCATCTGCAGGCTTTGCAGATGCAACTGGAGCCGCATTTCCTGTTCAACACGTTGAACGCGATCACGACGCTGGTCGAACTGGGCAGGCAGAAAGCGGCGGTCGAGATGCTGAGTCATCTCAACTCCATTTTGAAGAGCACGTTGGCCAGGAGGACGCCGGAGAAAGTTCCTCTGTCGCAAGAGTTGGAGTTAGTGGGAAGCTATCTGGCGATCGAACAGGTGCGGTTTGCTGACCGGTTGCGTATTGAGATCAACGTAGACCCAACGGCGGTCGATGGGCTGGTGCCTTGCTTTCTGCTGCAGCCGATCGTGGAGAATGCGATCCGGCATGGGATCGCGCATTGCGAGAGCGAAGGGTTGGTGGAGGCTTCGGCGATTCGCGATGGGGATGAGCTGCACATGCGCGTGCGCGACACGGGGCCGGGGCTGGTGTACACGCAACAGAACGGCCATGGCATCGGGCTTAGCAATACGCGCGAGCGGCTCGATCACTTTTACCAGGACGGTTACAAAATGCGGGCGCAGGCGCTGAGCACGGGTGGGTTTGAGGTCGCGATTACGATTCCGTACGAACAGGGAGCATGAGATTGAGGGCGCTTATCGCGGATGACGAGCCGTTGGCGCGGGAGCGTCTGCGGTTTTTGTTGTCTGCAGAGGAAGAGGTGGAGGTGGCCGGCGAATGCCGCAATGGGCGAGAGGTGATTGCGGCGTTGAAGGAGAGCCGGTTCGATGTGCTGTTTCTTGATATACAAATGCCGGGAAAAGATGGATTCGATGTGATTGACCAGGTCGGACCGGCGCAGATGCCGGTGACAGTATTTGTCACCGCGCACAATGAGTATGCGGTGCAGGCGTTTGCGGTGGACGCGTTGGATTATTTGACCAAGCCTGTGGAACCGGAGCGTCTGCGGGCGACGCTGGTTCGGGTGAAGGAAAAGATTGCTTCGCAGGCGGCGTTGATGACGCAGGAGCAGATGAGGGCGGTGCTCCAGAGCCTGGGGTCGCGGCAGGAGTTTCCCCGGCGGTTACTGGTTCACAACGGGACGCGCGATTGCTTCGTCAATGTGCAGGAGATCGATTGGATCGAGGCGGCGGATTATTATGCCTGCCTGCATGTGGGTGGTAAGTCTTTTATGTTGCGGGAAACGATTAAGCAACTGTCGGAGACTTTGGACCCTGGGAAGTTCGTGCGGATTCATCGGTCGGTGATTGTGAATGTGGACCAGGTGAGTGAGATTTTTCGCGAAGGACAGAGTGAGGGGTCGGTGGTGCTCAAGGGTGGGCAGCGGCTTCGGATGAGCAAGGCTGGTTGGCAAGGGTTGGTTTCGGTGAGCCGCCGTTAGGGGTGCTGAGGAGGGATGATGTCGACGTTTCTTCAGGATTTTCGTTACGCATGGAGGCAGCTCTACAAGAACCGAGGGGTTTCTCTGACGGCCATTCTGTCGCTGACGTTAGGCATCGGTGCAACGGTCTCCGTCTTCAGCATTATTTATGCCGTACTCATGAATCCATGGCCCTACCAGGGAGCGGACCGCATCGCCAATGTTGCACTGCTGGATAAATCGGGAAAAGAACAGAACTATGGACTCAACGGCCCGCAGACACGTGATTTGACGAAGGCCCATTCGCTCGAGTACGTCGTGGCTTTTAATGGCTGGAACCTGACCGTCACCGGCAGCGATGTGCCGGAAGATCTGCAGGCGATGTATTTCACCGGCAATGTGTTTCAGATGCTTGGAGTCCCCGCCATGCTGGGCCGGTACTACGTCCCGTCCGACGCTCCGGACGGCCAGGAGCCGCGGCCCGTCATCGTGCTGAGCTACAAGTTCTGGATGCACCACTACAACGGGGACCGGTCGGTCGTGGGCAAGACCATTCAACTGGTGCACAAAACCTACAACATCATTGGCGTCATGCCACCACATTTTGGATTTCTGGGCGCGGACGTTTATCTCCCGCTGAAGCTCTCCAGTTCGGCCAGCGAACAGTACGGCACGTTCGTGAAACTAAAAGACGGAGTTACGCCGGAAGCCGCTGCGTCGGAACTGAAGCCCTACTTCCAGGAATTCGCAAAGCAAACGCCCGATCACTATCCCAAGAACTACACGAAGATTTCCATCCAGAACCTGAGCTACTGGGTTCTGCACGAAATAAGCAAAACGCTCTATCTGCTCTTTGGCGCAGTAGCACTGCTGCTGGCCATCGGCTGCGGCAATGTCTCTATTCTGCTGCTGGCGCGAGGCACCGCTCGGCAACATGAATTTGCCGTGCGCTCTGCAGTTGGGGCTAGTGGGGTCCGCATCGTCCGCCAGCTTCTCACCGAATCGCTTATCCTGGCCTTCATCGGAGGGGGGCTGGGCGTGTTGTTCGCTTACCTGAGCCTGGGATTCATCGTCGCCCGCCTGCCGAAACAGTCTTTCCCCAACGAGGCTGACTTCCACATCCACATCCCCGTGCTGTTGTTCAGCGTTGGACTTGCGCTGATCACCGGAATACTTTTTGGACTCTTTCCCGCACTTCAGCTTGCGCGCCCGGAAATTGGCCAGATTATGCAATCCAGTACGCGAAAAGTTGCGGGCAGCGTGCGCGGAAAGCGATTCCACTCGGTGCTGATTGCCGGCCAAATCGCGTTGACGCTGCTTTTGCTGACGGCCGCGGGAGTCGCGATCGAAGGCTTCGTGCACATGATGCGTGTCGATCTCGGCTACAACCCGCACAATGTCATGTCGGTGGGGATTCCGGTTCATGAACATACCTTCCCCACCTGGGCTGAGCGGTCGAATTACTTCACGCAGCTACGAGACAAGATCGCGACACTCCCGGACGTTCTCTCCACCGGGATTTCCACTAACGCCACTCCTCCGGACAGCGGCTGGGACCAGCCGGTTGAATTGAAAGGCAAGACGGCGTCGGAGGACCAGAGAGTCAGCATCAACTTCGTCGATTCACGGTATTTCAGCGTATTGGAGATTCCGCTCAGGAAGGGCAGGTTGTGGGACGATGCAGAACTGCAGCACGGCGCTCTGATGGCCGTGGTGAACGAATCCTTCGTGAAGCACTATTACCCCAATAGCGATGTTCTCTCGAGCTCGGTCAGAATTCCATCGCTTAAAAGCGATTCAGCGGACAGGCTGGTTGCGCCTGGCGGTAACGGTTGGCTGCAAATCATTGGAGTGACTGCGGACGCGCTCGATGATGGCCTGGATAAGCCCGCGAAACCGGCGATTTATCTGCCCTATACGGTCAACATGTGGATGTGGACGCAGATACTCGTGCGGAGCCGCGTCGATCCACGCAACGTCATCCACAGCGTCAAGCAGCAGATTGTCGCGGTCAATCCTGACCAGCAGGCCACGCTCTGGGAGGACGGCGTTCTGGAATCGTGGATTCGAAATCAGGCGGTGTTTGCCAGAGGCCGGTTCGTTTCTATCCTCTTCGCCGCGTTTTCTGTCCTGGCGCTGATCCTGGCAGCCATCGGACTGTACAGCGTCGTTTCCTACTCTGTCGTCCAGCGCACGAACGAGTTCGGCATCCGCATGGCGCTCGGGGGACAGAGACGGGATGTGCTCAAAATCGTCTTCATCTCTGCGGGAAGCAGCGTTGTCTTGGGTATCCTCGCGGGCCTTGGGTTGAGCTTCGCGCTCAACCGGCTGATTGCTCAGTGGGTTGAGAATGCTTCGAGTAGCCCTCTCATTCTCCTGGCCGCGTCGTTTCTGCTGCTTGGCGTGGCTGCATTGGCCTGCCTGTTACCCGCAAGACGCGCCTCCGCGGTCGATCCTATGACCGCGCTTCGAAGTGAATGATTTCAGGGGAATTCGTGGCCAAACGGAGCTGGCGTTTTCAGAAACTCCCGTCCACGAAACTCCTGTGAAGGTGGCAGCTAGCGGCTTAGACTACTGCGTCGCAGCTAACGACGAAATGCGCGGAACGCTGATTTGCTTTTCGCGCTTGCGAGTTTGGGCAATGTCGTAGGAAGACTGCATACGCATCAGCGTATCCATGTTGACTCCGAAGGCCTTCTCGATGCGGAGCGCCATTTCCCCTGAGAGATCGGCCTTGCCATTGAGCAAACTGGACAACGTAGGCCGCGAGACGCGCAAGGCTTTTGCAGCTGCCGTCACCGTCAATCCCGCGGGTTCGATGAGTTCGCAAGCGAACGGATGTTCTGGTTGCGCCGGAAACGGTTCTCAGGATCGTACTTCGCCTTCACCTCACAAAGTCTTTTGTAATTCGGCCCGTAAGCCTGCGGAACTCGATCTACGTCGTCCTGGTCCAATGCATTGACGTAAACAAGATGAGTCGACCATCGCTCCATGGCCGAATGGAAGCGGCGAGTCCAGGTGATGTTCGCTTCGTCGTCGGCGGCGTTTATCCATGCGCCTATCACCACCAGGTCGTACGGCGCACTCCGTGTCGGAAATGCCGTCGCATCGACCGGCACACGCGCCACCGCTCCGTGCGCGTGTTCCAGGATTGCCATGGAGCGCGGCGATACACTCGTTTCCGCAAAATCCACGAACTGGTCGATCGTCTCGTCCGTCAGCTCGCGAAGGAATTGGCTCTTCCAATAACTTCGCAAACCAAACGGCGCCACTCCATCGATCATCTGCTGCATCGCTGGATACGGCATCCGTGTTATCAGGTCGGCAATGGGAGAACCGAACGCTCGTACCGGATTCAATACGCGTACTCCTTCTTCTATATCTCCGCACCACGCCGGAATCAGCGCGACTACCGGGACTCCATCCGGTGCGCATAGCGCTGCTGCATACATGGTTAGCTCGTCGGGAATCCCGCCGGAGGTGAAATCGCGATAAAACCTGAGCACGTCCCGTGCGACGCCGAGTGGATAAAGCAACAATCCCGACAGCACTTCCTTCACGGGATACATGCGATAAGTGATGGACGTGACCACGCCGAAGTTGCCGCCGCCTCCCTTCAACGCCCAGAACAGATCGGTATTTTCGTTTGCGTTCGCTCGTACCATCTCACCGCTCGCTAGTACCAAGTCGTAGTTCAATGTGTTGTCACACACGAGCCCGCATCGTCCCATCAGCCACCCGACACCACCCCCCAGCGTCAGGCCGGCAATTCCTGTAGTGGAAATCAGCCCTCCGGTTGTCGCCACGCCATGTACATGGGTCTCCCTGTCGAACTCGCCCCATGTGAGTCCCGTTTGCGCGATCGCGGTTCGTGCCATCGGTTCGACGAAGATGCCCTTCATTCCGGAAACATCAATTACCAGCCCATCGTCCAGCATCGCCAGTCCCGCGGCATTATGTCCCCCTCCGCGAATGGCTGGGTAAACTCCCTCTTCGGCCGCAAAGCGAATGGCAGCCTGTACATCCGCCGGCCCGCTACAGCAGGCAATCGCGCGCGGTCTCCGATCGATCATGGAGTTCCAGATTCGCCGCCGTGCGTCATACTCCGGCGACTCTGGCGTGAGCAAACCCCCGCGCAGTTGTTTCTCGAGAGCGTCCAATTCCATCTCTGCCTCCCGGGTTGCTGGAATCCTAGCATCGTTTCATCTCCGGCTTGCACACTCATTCGGCTCCACCAACGCGAACATTGCTGTGAGCGGCGCGTGTTGGGACTTCATAGCCCTTGCTCGACTCGGACCGGCCGGGAAGCCGGCACTGAATCGTGTTACATTCCGAATTCATTCGCGATTCCGGACAGCCTGAATGCCCGTACCCAGGCGCTCTAAATTGTGATTAGTGACCCTGAAAGGAAAGAGGAACCTCTGGACTCATGAGCGACGCGCCTCCGTCAGCAACGATGGTCTGCCCGGTGATCCAGCCCGCATCTTCAGAACAAAGCGCGGCGACTGCGCCGCCGATGTCAGCCGGCGTTCCCTGTCGCCCTGCCGGATTCCAGCCTTCGAGCAACCACGCGACCATCGCATCCACAGCCGGCTGCGGCAGATGATTGACGATGCTATCGTCGGTGATGCCAGGACATATGGCATTGACGGTAATCTGACGAGGCGCCAGCGCGACGGCAAAGTACCGGCACATGGCCTCGATGGCTGCCTTGTTTGCTCCCATCGCGAAGTAAGGAAGAAAGCCTCCCAAGTGACTTCCAGGCCAGTAGCTTATGGCGACGATACGCCCATTGTCGCGTAAGAGCGGCGCGGCCGTTTGCACTCCCACCAGAAAGGCTTGCTGCTGGCATTGCTGAGCCGCATTCCACTGCTCAAGCGAGACCTGCAGGGGAGGGGTCATGAAGCCCAGAAGGTCGCCCAGGGCGTTATTCACAAAGATGTCAAGCGCGCCAAACTGTTCCTGGACGTGTTGCACCATCGCGGTCAGTTCGTTGGGACGAGCAACGTTCGCCTGTACTGCAAAGGCTTCTCCGCCTCCGGATTTGATTCGAGCAACAGTGTCCAAGGCAGCAGGCTCGTTCTGAAGGAAATTGACGGCCACTGCGGCGCCACGTTCTGCCAGTCGCAGTGCAATGCCGCGCCCGATTCCTCGCGAGGCGCCGGTGACCAGGGCGAATTTTCCGTGAAGCTGTTTCGTGTCGATCGACATTCCATCATTCCTTTCAGTTCTGTGTTCGGCGCTCTTCCAACCTTCGTTTGAATTCAGTCGGGATTTTGGCGACGTCCAGACTTCGTCGTATTGCTCCCGCGGACCTATCTTCTCAAAACCACAACCGAGGCCAAATTCGGTTACGGTTATCACGGCTGCGCCGGAGTACCGACCGCATACACAGAGCCCGCACCTGAAAACGTCACAGAATAATCGCCGGTTCCGCCTTGTGGCGCGGCGCTGAGAAACTGCGCGAAGGTAATTCCGTTCGGGGCAATGCGATTGAAGTTGTAAGTCTGGCCACCGAATTCGAAATTGGAACTCCACATCATGGTCTCGGACACGCTGTGGAGTGCGACCGTCCCGACCGTTTGGAAGAGGCTCTCTTTCCTGTGGAAGGTGGCAATCCGTTTTCCTCTCGAGAAGCTGGCCGGGTCGCTCCAGTCGGCGCCGCGAGTGCTATTGTAGTAGACGCTGAACGTACCGGCTGACACAAGATCCAGAACTGCATCGTTATTGTTGGGCAGCGGTGTAAGCTGCGCCAGGTCGGTGCTGAAGGTGAAATACGCCGTACTCTCGCTGGGCGACCCATTGAAGAGTGAGCCGTCGACCGGGTCGATGTGGACCAGGTATCCGACATAGACAAACTGGCCGGTGTTTGGGTTCACGAAAACCCTTCCCACATGTTGCCAGACGATCCTGCCGGTGGGTGTTTGCTGTGTCTTCTGGGCCGTGTTCGGCATGAATCCCTGCGCGCGGGCCGGGCATTGCCACCCCGCAAATACGACTGCGAGTGTGAGAAGGGTCGCTGTCGGCCGCTGACGCAGAAGCGTTCTTATCGATCGCATGATCCTTTTCTCCGGGCTGCGCCGGTTGCGCAGGTTGGTGGGAACTCTAGGGCCGACCGCGGGCGGAGGCAATACACAGTCGATAGAGAAGCAATGAAGAATGAATAGACCGCCAAATCGTTGAAAACATGATTGACAGCAGGCCGGGTCGGACTTAGTCTCGGCGCATTGTTGGCTCTAGCAGCTCCGGATGCCCATGCAGACCTCGATTCTTTACTTCGATCAATTTGAGCTGGACCTGAATTCCTACGAGCTGAGGAAGTCAGGCCGCGTGATCAAGCTTGAAAAGCTGCCGACGGAGTTGCTGATCCTTCTGGCCGAGAGCCAGGGCCAGTTGGTCACACGGGAGCAAATCATCCAGCGCCTGTGGGGCGACAACGTCTTTGTCGATACGCGGCAGGGGATCAACACCGCGATGCGCAAGCTGCGCATCGCGCTGCAGGACGATTCGGAAAATCCGCGGCTGCTGCAGACGGTGCCGGGCCGGGGATATCGGCTCCTGGCGGTGGTTTCGAGTCCGGCGGCGGGTGGTGGCCAAACGGTTGAGCCTGCGGCAGTGCCTCCATCGTCATCTCCAGG
Organism: uncultured Acidobacteriaceae bacterium; assembly: GCA_963745725.1. Taxonomy (GTDB): domain Bacteria; phylum Acidobacteriota; class Terriglobia; order Terriglobales; family Acidobacteriaceae; genus PALSA-350. The sequence goes on along the minus strand of CAVUYJ010000006.1, from coordinate 500,081 downwards.
CGACTCTGCGCCGGCGGATGCCGTGTCCAAGCCGAAAAAACGCTGGCATGCGACGGCGATGGCCGTCGCGCTCGTTGCTCTCCTCGCTGTAGGCGGTTTGGTGGTTTTGCTTTTTTACCGGAACCAGACGAATTCCGCGTCCCGCAAGGCGTGGATTAAGATCACTAATTTTTCCGATTCGGCCACGCAGCCCGCATTGTCGCCCGACGGCCATATGATCGTCTTCATTCGTGGACCGGAGACCTTCGTGACTCCAGGCGAGGTTTACGTAAAGATACTCCCCGATGGCGAGCCGGTTCAGCTGACTCATGATGGTCTGCCGAAGATGGCTCCCGTCTTTTCGCCCGACGGATCACGTATTGCCTATACGGCGACGGACCGCAGTGTTGCGTGGAATACCTGGGTTGTGCCGGTTCTGGGCGGTGAACCCAAGGAACTGCTGCCGAATGCAGCTGCTCTCACGTGGCTGGATAAGGAACACGTGATGTTTTCCGAAGCTACGATCCCGATGATGGGATTAGTCTCCGCCAGGGAGAGCCGGGCGGAGGAGCGTGATATCTATCTTCCGCCTGGCCGAATGGCACACCGTTCCTGGGTATCTCCCGATCGGAAGTGGGTGCTGCTGTCGGAGATGGACAATGGAGGATGGGGACCCTGCCGTGTCATTCCATTTGACGGAAGCACAAAGGGCGAGCTTGCCGGCCCAAAGCCGGTGCGGTGCACGTATGCAGGCTGGAGCCCGGATGGCGCGACGATGTACTTCAGCGCCGACGCAGGCGACGGATACCACATCTGGAGCCAGGCGTTTCCTCGCGGTAAGCCCGAACAAATAACATTTGGCCCCACGGAGGAGGAAGGGATCGCTGTCGCGCTCGGCGGGCGGTCGCTGGTGACCTCAGCCGGGATACGAGAGAGCACGGTATGGGTGCATGACGCTCGCGGCGACCGGCAGATTTCAAGCGAAGGCTTTGCCGGTGTGCCCGGCCTGGGGCTGGGCAGCGAGGAGGTTCGGTCGGTTTTCTCGCCGGATGGCAAGAAGCTGTATTACCTGATACGCAAGCAAGCTTCGCGCTCTTGGGTCTCCGGAGAGCTATGGGCTGCTGACCTCGATTCGGGCCGCAATGAGCCTGTACTGCCGGGTATTTCGATCAGTGCCAATTTCGCCGTAGCGCCTGACGGGAAGCGCGTGGTGTTCGAGGCAACGGATGCGAACGGCGAACCACATGCGTGGATCGCGCCACTCGACCGGAGTTCGCCACCCAGGCAGATCGCCGGAGCTATTGCCCGCTCGCCGAATTTCGCTGCGGGAGGCCGGATCTACTTTCAGGGGAGCGGAGGGGAGGATCTATTCCTCTACAGTGTGGAACTGGATGGTGGTCCGCCGCAAAAGATTTCCGAGCCATTGCCAAGATTGATGGGCTTACTCGGGGTCTCGCCGCGTGGGGAATGGCGGCTTTCCGGAATCAGCCCGGCGATTGTGCAGCCGGTGGGAGGAGGAACTCCCATTCGCATTTGCAAATTCTGCACCGCGGGGTGGGGGCCGGAAGGGAAATACTTTTATCTGCGATTCCGGGATATCGGCGAGCAGGGCGGCGGAAAAACGGTCGTGCTCGGCCTGGCTGAAGGCAAGGACCTGCCGGACCTGCCCCCAGGCGGTTTAAAGTCAGCCGAAGACACCAAGGGACTCAAGGTAGTCGCCGAGATCGATATGCATGGGAGGTCCATCTTTGCACCCGGTCCGAATCCATCCATCTATGCCTATACTCGGGTGACTGTGCAGAGGAATCTTTACAGGATTCCGCTCAACTGACGGAATGGCTCGGAGGCAGCGCCTTATGAAGGTGAACGCTGGCACGGATAGCTCTGATGGTGGATTGAGGGTGAAACTGGTTGAACATGATCGAAGAACGGGTAATGGTCAAATCCAGATTATTGAGCTGCGTCAGGAGCGCGCCCGATACTATGTCACGGTGCAGTATGGGTCTGGACAGCAACGCATCGACTACAAGACCTACGACCTTATGAAGACTACCGTTTTCGCCTTCCAGGCGCGTCCGAACGACGACGTGACCGACATCACGATTGTCGCGGTTCCTGCAGACTGAAGCAGACTGGCGGTGACGGGATGTAACCGATACCGTTTCGTATACGCCTCCGTCGCTGAGGATTGACAGCATTTCGGATGGGGGTTGAGCTACAGTGTGTCGGAAAAATCACTTTTTGCGCCCGTTCGCCGCAATATGCTGCGCTTCACCGTTACACGATGCCGATATATTGCGTAGAAAATTCTATCTCCGACACACTGGCTATCTGTCCCCAATTACCGTCCCCAATTACCTTGTCCCCAATTACCTTGCCACGCGCATCGATGGGACCTCGTGGTCACCACCGTCACCAATACCAGCAGCGTGGCGGACCCGGCGAGAGTGACCGGGGCCCACGGCTTCAGGCCGAAGAGCACAGTGCCGGCACCTCGCCCAGCGCCGAGCGAAGCGACCGCACGTGAGATCAATAGGGCCGGTACTGCGGCGCCGCAAGATCGAAGAGCTTCCAAATACCTAGAACAATCAAAGCGATTGCTCCCCCAATGAACGCAAGTCCGAGTAGCTTCGCCACGAGAATCAGGATTGGGATAGCGATCAGAACAAAAATCACCAGGAACAGGAGACCGAAGAGACACGCAATCGAGTGCATCGGAAGCCACCTCCGTTGATGTTGATACGCAAACAGCGGGCTTTCAGTTGCCGTCCAGATCAATTTCTCTCGTCTGAGTGGCTTTGAAGGATGGCGTTGAAGACCGGGTTCGCCTTGTGTTCGCCTATACTATACCTCATGTTCCCCGGACCAGAAGAGCGGGACGTGACAGACAGGACGTAGCCGATACGAGTTCGCACCCTGAAACCAGTCATGGGTTGCTTCGGGGTGGTAAACATCCCGTCTGTCACTTCTTCCCTGTCTTCTTTGAAGATGGCGATCAGGCGGGGATACGTATCATGTCCCCTTATCCGGACAGAGAATTACGAATTGAGAAAGGCAGTACCAACCTCTGCCCCGATAATGAAGCAGTTTCTCTCCGACATACTGTCCGTCTGTCCTGGTTTCTTCGCTGTCCTGGTCTCTTCTTCTGGTTTCTTCTTGTTAATGGGTTACGTTTCGTCCCGCTCAACCCGGCCTTAATGAACAGCCGCCCCGCGTCGTTATTCCGTTCGCAATGCCTGCATCGGATCGATGCGCGATGCCCTCCACGCCGGGACCAGGCAAGCCAGTGTCGCCACCACAAACAGCGTTCCAGCCACGATCGCAAAGATCGTTGGATCGAGTGGGCGGGTTCCATAGAGCATCGACTGGATCAGCCGTACCGCGGCGGCGCTTGCCGCGATGCCGAGTACCAGCCCATAGAGTGCCGGCCGAAGTCCATCGCTCAGCATCAGGCGCAAGACCTGATCTCGCTTTGCGCCAAGCGCCATCCGAACGCCGATCTCTCCGGTGCGCTGCGTTGTAAGGTAGGAGAGGACTCCGTACAACCCTATCGACGCCAACATCAGCGATGATATTGCGAAGGCCAATACCAGGGTGGCGCTCAGCCTGGCGTTGCCCAATGACTGGTCAATGATCTGCTGTAAGGTAAACACGTTGGAAACCGGCAATTCCGGATCGAGCTCGGCAATCTTCTTCTGGATCGGAATGGAAAGTGGCAGTGGGTCGGACGCCGCCCTCACCGCCAGAGTGAATCCCCCCACATCATTTCGTCCGTGCAGGAGAGGGAAATACATGGTCGGCGTAGCTGGCTGACCCACCTGATACAACGTGTCGGCGACAACCCCGACGATTTCGTAATCGGCGTCCCCGTACGGGACGACATGGAGATGCTTGCCCAGCGGGTCTTCGCCCGGAAAATACTGCTGAGCCAGGAGCCGGCTGATGATGACCGTCTTGGGGCGGCCGGCGCGGTCCTCGCCGGTGAAGAACCGCCCTTTCAGCAGCGGTATCTGCAATGTACTAAAGTATCCGGGATCGGCCGTCCGGTAAAGCGCATCGGGTGGTGCGGTCCCGAGCGCGGTGGGTGGATGCTCGGGGATCGAGAAGACATCGTCCTCTCGGCCTCCCTCGCCCGGCACCATCGACCCAAGCGCCACAGCGCGTACCTCTGGCATGACGCGCACCCGCTCCAGCAGCGATTCGTTGAAGGCGTTCACCTTCTCAGGGCTGTCGTATGCTTTGACGGGAAGACTATAGGTCATCGTCAACACGTTGCTTGTTGCGCAACCCAGATCGGTGGTTCGGAGGAGCAAGAAGCTCTTGAACAGAAGGCCGGCGGCAACCAAAAGTACGACGGTCGCCGCGATCTCCGCTGTAAGCAGCGTCTTTCGGAGCGCTGTGCGCGACTGGCTGCCTGCCGCGCTTCGTGAAGAAGGCTGCAGCGCGGCAATCGCTCCTTTCGCTGTCGATGAGATTGCGGGCAGCAATCCAGCCAGCAGGGTTGCCGCGAAGATGAGAGCGCAGGCAAACACCAGCACCGTTCCGTCGACGTGGATGTTTTGCACACTGGGGAGATCCTTCCACGTGGTGGCAAGCCATTTGGTTGCCGCCAGGGACAGCAGTACTCCGGCTACGCCACCCGCAGTCGCAATCAGCAGGCTCTCCATGAGCTGCACACGAATGAGCGTGATCCTCCGTGCCCCCAGCGCACTTCGGATGGCGATCTCCTTTTGCCGCGCCGCGGACTGCGCCACCGTCAGATTGGCTACGTTGAGACAGCCGATCAGCAGCATGCAGGCCACGGCGCACAGCAAGATAACCAACGGCTTCTGCACGTCCTGTGCGAGGTCCTGGATGAGAGTCTTCGACGCTACGTCTTCGGCCACCGGCGCATGCAGGTTCTGCAAGTGCAGTTGATACTGCAGCGCCCCTACCTGGCTCAGAGCGGTCGTCAGGGGGACCCCCTGCCTCAGCCGGGCCACAACGCGGGTGAAGTGATAATCGTGATGGCTCAGAATCTCCGGTGGCAATCCAGATGCGTACGGAACCCACAGCTGGACCTTCGCATCGGGAAAGGAGAACCACTTCGGAAGCACACCGACCACCGTGTATGGCTTCCCGTCAAGATGGATTTGCCTGCCTACAATCGACGGATCCCCGGCGAACCGGCGCTCGAAGAGATTCCACGTAAGCATCACGGCGCTTCCGTCCGGACGATCTTCGCTTTCGGTGAACGTTCGCCCGATGGCCGCGTTCACACCAAGCAACGGAAACAGGTTCCAACTCCCGGCGCGCGCGGCCACCAGTTCAGGCAGTTCCCCTTTCTCTCCTGTCAGATTGAATTGCGCGTAGTGCCACGCGGCCATGTCTTCAAAACCGCGGGTCTGCCTGCGCCAGTCGAAATAGTCGGCCGGAGCAACGCTGTTGTAGTTGAACCCTTGCGCATTCATGCTGGGATCGCGGAAGTGCTCGTAGATCATCACCAGCCGACCCGGATCGTGGAAAGGAAGAGGCCTGAGCAGAACAGACCGTACCAGAGTGAACAGCGATGTCGTGGCGCCGATGCACAATGTCATCACGCCGATCGCAATCAGCGAGAAGCTCGGCGTGCGTAGCAGCGTTCGCCGCGCATAGCGGAGATCGCGGACAAGATTGTCCACGAATGGAATCGTGTTTTGCCGCCAAAGTGACTCACGCACGGCGGCAGGGTTACCAAATTTGATCCGCGCCTGGCGTTTCGCTTTTTCTTCCGACATTCCCCGTGACCTGTTCTCAGCGATTTCTTCGGCTATGTGGCTTTCGATCTCTTCCACTAGATCTGCATCCACCCGCTTGCGGCGATAGAACCTGCTCCACTTCATTGCCCCCCTCCGCTCTCGTCGAATCACTCACCCATCACAAGGCCGATTGCGCGCGTCATCTGCCGCCACCGACTCGTCTCGCGTAGAAGCTGTTTTCGGCCTGCCGCGTTCAGGCGATAGAACTTCGCTTTGCGGTTGTTCTCGCTCGCGCCCCAGTAAGAAGACACCCATCCGCGGTCCTCAAGCCGATGCAGGGCGGGGTAAAGCGATCCTTGCTCAACTTCCAGAACGTCTTCCGATGTGTGCTCGATGACCTTGGCGATTGTGTGCCCATGCGCATCCCCGCCGAGCAAATGTCCGCAAAATCATCATGTCCAGTGTGCCCTTGAGCATCTCTCCGTCCTGTTGACTCCCTCTGCTCACGCCCCCTCCACTCGATATTCTATGGGAGAGAATCATACACCACTCGAACTCCGATGGGAAGACCAAGGCTGCTAGAGGGGTTGCTAACAAAGAAACGCTGCCCAACGCAAGAAAATAGCCTCTTGCCATTAGCACTGCGTAGCGAAGCAGAGGTTATTCTCCTCGCAAAGCCTGAATTGGATCGACCGAAGCAGCGCGGCGAGCGGGCAGAGCTGGGAAAAGGAATAGGTCGACATGATACCCATTCACCGTCACGGACGTTCAAGCGCTGCAATAGGTATGCTCGCCGCATTTACGCCCGTTTCGGTTCCGGTCGGAAAGGATAAGGTATCCACCAAGCGCGGATTTGCGCGATGAAGAGCAGGCCATAGCTAATCACGAGATCGCCAATCCGCGCCTTGCAACTACGGGCTAATGTCCGCCGCTACGTCACTCCGTCTCAAAATCGGTGGAGACACTGAGATCCTTCCATATTCGTGCTTCCTCTAATCGCGCGAGATCGTTCTTCTCCACCGCGGCGTACGCATCGCTGCCGAGCAACAGTCGCAATGGAGGGTTTCGCTCCTGGGTCAGCTGGATGATCGCCTGAGCCGCCTTTTTCGGATCACCAGGCTGCTTCCCGTTGTAATTGCGCTGAAATCTTGCGGTAGCTCCAACAGTCGAGTCGTATGCGGAATGACCTTCGCTCAGTTCGGTGGAACTCCCCGCAAAGTCCGTGCGGAACCCACCGGGTTCGACAATTGTGACCTTGATGCCGAGTGGTGCTACTTCGCGCGACAGCACTTCAGAGAAGCCTTCGACACCCCATTTCGCCGCCGAATAAGGCCCACGTCCCGGAGGGCCGATCCTTCCGCCCACCGACGAAAACTGAATGAAGTGGCCTTTTCTCTTTTCGCGAAAATACGTAAGAGCCGCCTTGGTCACAATAATCGTTCCGAAGAGATTCGTTTCGATCTGTGCCCGGAATTCCGATAGAGGCGTGTCTTCGATGGACGAAAGATTGCCATATCCCGCATTGTTGATGACCACATCCAGCGAGCCAAATAGATCGATCGCCGACATTACCGCGTTTGCTGCTGCTACTTCGTCGGTAACATCCAACGCGAAGAGCTTGATCTGATCACCATATCGTTCCGACAGATCAGCCAGCGACTCAATGCCCCGAGCTGTCGCCAACACCTTATTGCCCGCAGCAAGACCCGCTTCAACAATTGCGCGACCCAGACCACGAGAGCTGCCGGTGACTAACCATACCTGCGCCATTCATCCTCCTGTATCGAAGCGAACCACCAGGATATTCTGGAGAAGCTTCTCAAACTCAGGATTGGATGCGCGATGGGTATACGAACGGACTTGTTAGTTACGGAGGAAATCGCCGAATCGTCAGATCTCAGGGCGACTCCCTTCGAGTTCGAGAGAGCCAAGAGGGTTGAGGCGGCGCTCTCAATTCTCGAAGGCAAATGGAAGATCGTTATTTTGAACCGGCTCTTCGCGCGCCCTATCTGGCGATTCTCTGAGCTTGAACGCGCCGTGCCCGGCATTTCACAACGTATGCTGTCGCAACAACTGCGTCTCCTTGAGAAGTGCGAGTTAGTGAAGCGAGCGGTTCATCCTCAATTTCCACCAAAGGTGGAATATGAACTCACCGAGTTTGGGAAAACGCTCTGTCCGGCGATGAAGACGCTCGTCGATTGGGCGATGACCTTCCCCAAGACCCGCGAAACGTCCCGGTATCAACCGAGAAAGGCTCGAAAAGCCTTTTAGTGCTTTGAGCGTGGGGAGCAATCCGGGGACCGCTTGCTGTGGCCCCCTGCGTTTGTGGTACTTTGCCCGCATGGCTCGCCTTTGCCGGCATAGTTGTCCCTGGCCTTCCTAACCATGTGACTCGGCGTGGGAGGAGGATGTCCATGAAACTTCCGGCTTGGCAGATCGATTGCCCGTCGGGCGAGCAGTTGAATTTGCTGCAATCGATAGGCCGTCACCGTATTAGGCCGATCGGCATCGCAATCCAGGACGAAGCGCCGCCAATTCCCACGCTGGCTGACATGGTGGCAACCTTGTTCGCGAGTGACATGCGAATTCCTTTCGAGGTCGGTGCGTCCCTACCGTGACCGGGACTGGTACTTTTGGGAAACACTATTAGAGAAGCACCCCCGTCTGACGCATAAACCTGACGCATAAACCCCGAGAATCCCGTTTTTCAAGCAATGTTGGTGCGCACCACTCGGACAACATCGCCGGACAGTTAGAATCGACGGGTGTCTGATGGCTCACAGATTTGTGACGAAGTGAAGAAGAACGGCTTCGCTACGTGCCGGGCCGTTGGTTCGCCATTAGAAATCGCAGAACTTCTTGCCGCCATCAGCCGAATGAACGAACACCCGGGTCTCCGGAAGAAAATGGGTGTTTTTGCGGTTCGCAATCTGCTCGAAGAATGCCCTGAAATACGGAGATTTTCGAGCTCACCAACCGTCCGTCGTCTGGTCGAACCGGTACTTGGCGCTGAATGCTTTCCCGTGCGCGGAATCCTCTTTGACAAGGTCGCAGAGGCAAATTGGAAAGTGCCGTGGCACCAGGATGTCACCATCGCTGTGCGAAATAGAGTGGAGGCAGATGGGTACGGGCCATGGTCAATAAAGGCCGGCGTTCTCCATGTTCAACCTCCTGCCGCAGTTCTGGATGAGATGCTTTCAGTGCGGCTTCACCTCGATCCCTGCGGAGAAGAAAATGGTGCGCTGCGCGTGATACCGGGTTCTCATCGTCAGGGTCGCATCGCGGAGGACCTGATTCCTGCGATCCGAGAATCCAGTCCGGAGCACCTCTGTGTCGTCGGCACTGGGGATGTCCTCTTGATGAAACCTCTCTTGCTTCACGCATCATCCGCGTCACGTGTACCGGACCATCGAAGGGTTGTGCACCTCGATTTCGCCGCTGTTCACCTTCCCACGGGGATGCGTTGGTTTTCGGGGATGGATTTTACCGCCTGAAAGGTCGTTTTCGGCAATATCAATGTAACCGTTGACAGGGCTCAGGACGAGAAAGATGTAGATTGAATAGCATTGTGGTTGGGGGCTGAAGTGGGACACATTCCGAATAATGCTGAGTGGTATCTAGCTGAACTTGTTCAAGAGCTCGTCGTCGCAGGCGATCCGCGTAACGTGATCTGGCGCAACCTAACGCTGATCCACGCAAGCTCCCCAGACGACGCCTATGAGAAGGCCCTTGTCTTGGGGGGTGCATGTGATAGTGAGTATTTGAATCCTGCTGGGAAGTTGGTCACTACCCGGTTTCGGGGGATTTCCTTCATGGACGTAATTCACGACCCTTTGGAACACGGGGCCGAGTTGCTTTTCCATTCAGAGACGCAGGTATCTGAAGAGCAGGTCGCAAAACTGGTCCGCTCTAAAGAGGAGCTAGAACTCTTCCGTCCAATCCAGCGACTTGCTGGTCCAGATGTTGCATCGGGAGACGTTGTCCGAGAGGCAGAAAGCCTATCCGGCGTCCACCGTCCGGAGAGCCGTTCCTGAAAGTCTGGTTTGCCTTAACTTGCTCGCGTTCCAGCCAGGGAAAGAGCTGAAGCTACTCAAAACCCAGTTTTTGCGCGAACTCACGTTCATATTGCTAAGCTACGGATATGCCGGAACGCGAATTACCAGCAAGAATTGCAGAGGGGTCCTACTTGAAGGGTAATGAGTACGGCTGGGAACCGTCGTTGTTCCCAACGGCGCTCGCCAATGCGCAAGCTCTCGGATACGCCTGTATCAGTGGCCAATTTCAATTTCGTCTCGATGATGGGACTTGTGAAATTTACTGGCTTAGCGCCGACTCCGACCCCCGCCACGAGGCCGAAAAATGGCTGGAGTATTGCGAACGATCCTGCTCAGAGGTGAAGACCGGGTTTCAAAAGCTCTTGTCTGAGACCGACTTCCAAAAACAGGCGCTGGAATGGGGTCCGGTCAAAGAAGCCATAGCTCATGGGTTAGACCCGCTAGAAAAACTGGTCTTCGTCGCGTACTTTGTCGATGAGGCCGAATGGCTGGAAGATCAAAGACGACGGTGACTCCGGGGGCCCGACAGTCCGTAAACCAGATCCTGGTTGCGCCTGAAAAGTCTTTTCGGTAAGTCCCCTCGCCGTAGAAGGAACCTGGGGACGTTCACCACGTTGAGGGCAATGCTGGTGACGACCCGGTAATGACAACCTGGTGACGGGACGGAGCGTTTGCCTTGCAATGACATATGAACGAGGAAACGTGCGGTCTGGTCCCCGGGTTTGTAAGGTGGTCTGTTCAGTTTCTAGGCAACTGATAACCTGCGCGAGGCAGCAGCATCTTGGCGACGATCCCGGTCCAGCCTGTCTGGTGGGACGCCCCTACTCCCCTGGCGGTGTCACCATCGAAGTACTCGTAGAAGGGTACGTAATCACGAAAGTGCTCGTCTTTCTGGAAACGGGGGTATAGTGCGTTGACCGGGCGCTCCCCTTCACTGTTTTTGAGGAAGATCCGGGTCAGGCGCTTGGCGAGTTCTGCGGCCACCTGATCGATGGTCATAAAAACTCCTGAACCCGTCGGGCACTCGATCGTGAAGTCGTCACCGTAGTAGTGGTGAAACTTCTGCAGCGATTCAATGATCAGGAAATTCAATGGAAACCATATGGGGCCACGCCAGTTCGAGTTGCCCCCAAATAGCCGCGAACGCGACTCAGACGGTTCGTAGTCCACACTCAACGCCTGATCGTGCGCCCAAAAGACGTATGGATGCTCAAGATGGTATCGGGATACAGAACGGACGCCGTAGTCAGAAAGAAACTCGTTGGTATCCAGCATTCTGCGCAGGAGTGCCTTCATGCGATGTCCGCGGAGTAACGAGAGCAGTCGGCGCTCGCCTTCCCCGGGCACAAGCCAATGCGATACCAGCCCGGCAAGGTCGGGTCTGTAAGTCAGAAACCATTCCAGACGGGTGCTGAAACCGGGAACCCTGCGGAGCAGCCCGGGATCCAAAGTTTCCACGGCAAACAAGGGCACCAAGCCCACCATGGAACGAACTTGCAGGGGCACGGTCTGGCCAGTCGATAGATTGAGCACGTCATAATAAAAGCCGTCTTGTTCGTGCCAAAGACCTACGCCGCGGCCGCCCATATCCGTCATCGCCTCGGCGATGTAAAGAAAGTGCTCAAGGAATTTGGTCGCCGTGTCGTCATAGGCGATGTTGTGCTGCGCCAGTTCGAGAGCGATGCGCATCAAGGACAGGCTGTACATCGCCATCCAACTGGTGCCATCGGACTGGCTGAGAAAGGCGCCGTTGGGCAGGGTCTGGTCGCGATTGAAAACTCCGATGTTGTCTAAACCGAGGAAGCCACCTTGAAAGAGATCGCGTCCATGAAGATCTTTCTGATTGACCCACCAGGTGAAGTTGAGCAGTAATTTCTGGAAAGCACGCTCGAGAAAGATGAGGTCGCCGGGGTCATCCGGGTTCTCCTTGCGCCGATGCTTACGGTCAATTTGGAATACCCGCCAGGCCGCCCATCCGTGAACCGGGGGATTGGCGTCGGAAAAGTTCCACTCGTAAGCAGGGAGCTGGCCGTTGGGATGGAGATACCAGACATTGAGAAGTTTGAGCAGCTGATGCTTGGCGAAGTCAGGATCGATCAAGGCGAAGGTGATTGCATGAAAAGCCAGATCCCACGACGCAAACCAGGGATACTCCCACTTGTCTGGCATGGAAAGGATGGTGCCGCTGTTGACATGTTGCCACTCTGCGTTGCGGGCGGACTTACGTTCAGGAGGCGGGGGTGGAGAGCCGGCATCGCCCAACAACCAGAGGCGAACATCGTAGGCGTAATACTGTTTGCTCCAGATCATTCCGGCGAACGCCTGCCTTTGCACCAGGCGAGCGTCGGCGTCGTCCATGCCGGTCTGAATTCCTGCGTAGAATTCATCGCACTCGCGGATGCGGGTGCTGGCGATTTGATCGAAGCTGGTAAAGGGCGCCGGATTCTCAACGCTCGCAAGGCGCAGCCGGAACCTTGTACTCGCGCCGGCATCTACCCGCGCGCTGAGATGCGCGCACGCCTTGGAGCCACGCAGCAGCGGGTTCACCGCCGAGCGATTGCCTTCGACCAGGTACTCGTGAAAGGCGTCTTTGTAATAGCCCTGAGTGGAATCTCCAAACAGGCGCGGACCATTGGTCTGGTTCTCACAGAACAACAGGTCGGCGTGGCCTTCCACGTAGAGATGATAGGTGCCTAACTCGGGATGTTCCGCAACCAGAATCGAGCCTCTTGCCCGGATCTCCGGTTTTGTCACCGGCCCACCCCATGACCATGTATTGCGGAACCACAGTTGAGGAAGCAGGTGCAGTTCAGCAGGCTCAGGGCCGCGATTGTGAACGGTTATCTGGACCAGGATGTCGTCCGGGGCAGCGTTGAAATACTCGACGAACACGTCCCAGTAGCGATTTTCATCGAAGACTCCGGTATCGATCAGTTCGAACTCATTGTCCTGAAGGCCGCGGCTGCGATTCTCTTGCACCAGTTGCGCGTATGGGTATGCAGCCTGGGGATACTTATAAAGCATTTTGAGATAGGAATGGTCTGGCGCGGCGTCGAGGTAGTAATAGTATTCCTTGACGTCTTCCCCGTGGTTGCCCTCGCCGTTGGTGAGGCCGAACAAGCGCTCTTTTAAGATTGGGTCTTGGCCGTTCCACAGGGCGAGCGCAAAGCACAGCCTCTGCTCCTGATCGCAAATTCCCGCCAGGCCGTCTTCTCCCCAGCGATACGCCCGGCTGCGCGCGTGGTCGTGGGGAAAGTAGTTCCAGGCATCGCCGTCGGCGGAATAATCTTCGCGCACGGTTCCCCATTGGCGTTCGCTGAGGTACGGCCCCCAGAGGGCGTTGGGGCTGGGAGGCAGAGATTGGGTGGTTGCCGGCATGAGTCTTCCAGGTAGCGGGATTTTTGGCCCGAGTGAACATGCCGGATTGTACAGAATCCAGAGGTGGGCCAGACCGCGCTGCAAGGCGACAACGACGGCCTCGGTTCGGTCAGCCAGATCCAGGGGCATCAGTATTTGCAACGACGGATGCTCTACCGCGTCCTTGTGTAGCTCTCGGTGGTATGGTCCATCAAAGATCGCGATCGCGTCAGCTTCGATCAGGTAGCCGGGGGACAGCGTCGTTACGCCGAGCACCACGTCCGCTGGCTTGTGATCTCCGAACAGCGTTGTCCGGGCCTTTTCAATAATCGGCAAGCATCGTCGCGTTTGTAATTGACGACGTAGATTGTGATCCTGGTGACCTGTCCCCGCAACCTTCCGTAACCTTCTGTTCTTTTTTCTTGCCCGCTACTCCCCGGCAGCGATCAGTTCCTCCCATGCCAAAGCGTAGCCAACCGCGCGCTTCACCTCATCGACCCGTTTTTGCGAGAGTTTCGAAATTTTCTTCACCAGATGAACTTTCGAAATCGTTCGCAAATTGTCACAGTTGACGACGCAGGGCTTGGGCATTCCCTCGGCCGAGCCGAGAGGAACTTCGATCGGAATATGGCGAACGGTCGCCGTGATTTCCGCCGCAACGAACTTGCTGAGAATCGGATAAGCGTCATCACGACTGAGCAGAAGCACGGGGCGTCGTCCGGCCGGTTTCGGCAGCTCCGCCCACCAGATTTCGTACTGTTTCACGGCTTCCACTCGTCCGCGTTGGACCAGTCATCGGCATCCTCCGCCGAATCGGGCTGGCGCAGATATGCTTCGCGAATGGCGTCGTATTCGCGCTTTCGAATTGCGTCCTTAACGGCCTGCCGGATGAATTCAGCGCGCTGCCGCTTGGCGGCCGGCGCGACCTTATTCAGCGACCGTAAGAGTGGTTCGTCCAACTGGATCAATATAGACGGCATTTGTTTGCAATCATATCACGAAAGCATATAGACCGACGCATGAGAGGGGATAGGGCGACACGATACCAATCCACCAAAATCGCTGCAAATAGATATGCTGTCCCTCTGTCTTTCCCCACAGCCACTGGTCCTGAATAGAGCGCAAAATGATACCCTCCTCTCTGTAACCGGTTGGGGGGAGTGTGGGCTCGAAAAACAAGAATGGGAATGTCGCGGAATTCTGCGCTCGATCCCTGCTCAAATCTCCGACCGTCAAGATTCGCGACGTGTATTGCCAAGGGAGTTGTCGCGGTAAGAGCGCCGAAGAGTTCGCGACCGCTACGGAGCTCGTATTCCCGTATCGAGGCGCCTTCATGCGCCATCTTGGGAGCGGCCAGACGGTAGCGGAAGCGAACCAGGTGATGTTCTTCAACGCTGCGGAAGGCTACCGTATTAGCCATCCAGTTCCGGGGGGAGACGCAAGCTTGTCGTTGGCAATCAGCGAAGAACTGCTCCTTGAACTGGCGCCGGCAACTCTTCTTTGTGATAAGACGGCTCCTGCATTTCGAGGACAGCGTCTGCGCATCGACGCACGGGCTCAAGTACTAGTGGCTCTTCTGCGCCATAGCCTGCGCGAGAACATTGCTGAGCCATTGGAAGCCGAGAGCCTGGCGCTCACCTTGATCCGCCGTGCTTTGGGGCCGCGCACCACGCATGAAGCGGGCGCGAGTCTCGGACGGCAGCGGCTGGTTGACCGGGTCAAGCTTGTCCTGGCAAGCGACTTGACGCGACGCTGGACACTGGCCGAAATCGCTACGGAAGTGCGCGGTTCGCCGGTCTATCTCACTCAGGTCTTTCAACAAGTCGAGGGCATGCCTCTCTATCGCTATCAACTGCGCTTGCGATTGGCGCGGGCTCTGGACCTTCTTGCCCAATATGACGATCTGACCTCTCTCAGCCTGGATCTGGGCTTCTCGAGCCACAGCCATTTCAGCGCCGCATTCCGTGAAGCGTACGGACGCTCACCCTCCGAGTTCAAGCAGGCGGCGCTCCGCCGTTAGGACAGTCCCGGGCAAATCGCTAAATAATCTGACAGCGGCGCTCCCTCCGTTCATGGCCTACTGACTTTACCCGGCTCTCGGGTACTGAAGGAGAAAACCATGGCTGAGAGAACATGTGCGGCGTGCGATTGCGCGCTCGAAGGAAATTCCATCAAGGTCACCATCGGTGGCAAAACGGTTGAGGTTTGCTGCGAGGAGTGCGCACAGACATTGAAGGAAGCGGCCGCTTCTGCTGCCACATCGGGGAGAGGCTAAACCATGGCGGCGAATGATTCCTCGACGATCCGGCGCAGCGTTGAGATTCCCTCCGGACGCATCAGCTATTTAGAACAGGGAAGTGGACCAGTTGCGTTGTTCGTGCACGGCGTACTGTTGAACAGCTATCTTTGGCGTCATCAATTGGCCGGCTTATCGGACATTCGGCGCTGCATCGCCGTTGACCTGCTCGCCCATGGCGACACGGAAATCGCCCCTGATCAGGATGTGTCCGTTACCGCCAATGCGAAGATGCTCAAGGAATTCCTCGACGCTTTGAAAACTGATCAAGTTGACCTCGTGGGCAACGACAGCGGCGGCGGCATCGCACAGATCTTCGCCGCATTGAATCCGGATCGTGTCCGTAGCCTGGCGCTCACGGACTGCGATACGCACGACAACTGGCCACCGGAAGCATTCAAGCCGTTTCTTGCCATGGCCGCCGCAGGCGGCTTGTCCGGAACGCTGAACGCTATGCTGTCGGACAAACAAGTCTACCGTTCGGCCGGGGCCCTCGGTCCGGCCTATGAGCATCCGGAACAAGTAACAGACGACACCATCGAGAAATACCTGTGTCCGATGGTCCGAAGTGAACAGCGCACACGTGACTTACAACGTTTCCTCGCGGCTTTCGACAACAGCCACACAGTAGCGATTCGAGAGCAGTTGAAGGAACTCCAGGCGCCGACGCTGATTGTATGGGGAACGGACGATGTCTATTTCGATCTGAAATGGTCACATTGGCTCGCCGGCAACATCCCTGGCACACGGCGGCGTGTCGAGTTCAAGGACGCCAGAATCTTCTTCCCCGAGGAACGCTGGCAGGCATTCAACCAGGAACTACGCGCACACTGGCAGGCAAGCCAATAGAGAGGCAACCATGACCGTCGAAGCAACGATCGTGGACGCGCAAGGCTTTCAGGAGCGTGGGATGACCGGCCAAATCCGAAAGGCTGCCCAGTTCCGGGCTTTGCATATCCCTGGAAAACCGCTCGTCCTCTTCAATATCTGGGATGTCGGCAGTGCGCGGGCGGTCGCCGGGGCAGGTGCAAAGGCAATCGCAACGAGCAGTTGGTCGGTCGCACATGCGAATGGCTATGACGATGGCGAGCAGACGCCGCTCGATCTGGCAATCGACAATCTACGACGGATTGTCTGTGCGACCGATCTGCCAGTGTCCATCGATTTGGAAAGCGGCTATGGTGCCACGGCGGAGGGGGTAGGCAGCACTGTCCGCCTCGCAATCAAAGCAGGAGCCGTAGGCTGCAATTTGGAGGACAGCATTCCGGCAAGCGGAAAACTTCGGGGCGCCATCGAACAGGCGGAGCGCGTCCGCATCGCTCGGCGCGCTGCGGATGAGGCGAAAGTCCACTTCTTCATCAATGCTCGGACCGATGTTTTCTTTCAGAGTTCGACAACTCAGCATGACGATGGGATGGTTGCAGAGGCAGTTGAGCGGGCGCACGTTTACGCTGAGGCCGGCGCAGATGGGCTCTTCACACCCGGTCTTACGAACCTCACTCTGATTGCGCGACTGGTTGAAGCCTCTCCGCTCCCGATTAATGTCATGGTGGTCGATTTCACTTCGCCGTTGCGTGCCCTCGCCGAGCAAGGTGTTGCGAGGGTGAGCCATGGACCGCGTCCCTACCTGCTGGCGATGAAGGTATTGGAAGAAGCGGCACGCGACGCGAGCGTCGGCTCCTGATGCTGCGCACGAGTCATCCATTGTCGTTGATGATCCATCGGCTTGATACACCATAGGCGAGATGCTGATCCTCATGGACCACGATGGATATTTGCGTGCCGTTGATTGGGCGGATCACGAGAGACCCGTATGCACCGCCCGTTCATGCCGGGGCAGAGTTTCGGCGAAACCGGTGCTGTCCAGGAAACCCATATTCCTATTGTTGCTTTACTTCGTCGCGGACGCTCCCTCCAGCGCCTTCAGCTTCTTCTTCGCCTGCCCGTTCTCCGCATCCTTCTCCAGCGCCTTCTTATAACTCTCCACCGCCAACGGCTTTTGCCCCGCCTTTTCATACGCCTCGCCGAGCGTCTCGTAGGCGTTACTCGAATCCGGATACATCCCCGTATTCAACTTCAGCACATCAATCTCCTCCGCCAGGTGCCCCTCTCCCTGCAATTCCGTCGCCCACTCATACATCGAGGGCTCCGCAACCTTGAACTCCGGCTTCTCCTTCTTCATCGCCGCGTACACATCCGCCGCGTGATCGAAACCTTGCCGCCCAAGCTCCTGTCGTAACCCCTCGGCCGTCGCCGGCGCCCCCTTCGCTGCCCGGAACTCCACCGTCATCATGTGCAACGGCACGCCATTCTCGGCCGGCGTCTTCTTCAGAAACGCCATCGCCGTCGCATCATGTTTCAGGTACGCATCCAGAAACTCGAGCGTGTAGCGCGCCACCCATGCGTACCCAACCATCCCATCCGCTCGCGAATAATCCCCCTTGCGATGCTTCTCATAGTTCTTCCAAATGTCTTCATTCCGCTGGTACATCGAGCTGTGCTCCACATGCACCATCGCCATGTCGTCGACGGTTACCAAGTCGCCATGCGTCCAGACATTCAGGACGTTCGGTCCCTCAAAGTCTTTGCCTTCGGGACGCCGCGCGTAGTCCTCCACCGAGATCGCCCCCTGCGTAAAGAACAGCAGGGGGAGGGTCATGTCCTCCGGATGCACAAATCCGGATTGCTTCACCAGCCACGGGAAGTACCGCATACTCCCATCCAGCGCCACCAATGCGTCAATCCGGTTATCCCGCGCCGCCGCAAACAAATTCGAGATCCCGCCCCAACTGAACCCCGCGACCGCAATCTCCGACATATCCGTATCCGGCAACGTTCGCGCATACCCGATCAGGAACGAGATGTCTTGCGATTGTGCTTGGATCCCCTCCACGTCGGAGGTCATGGCCCTCGAGTTCGCGCCCATATTCGGGCTCGCCACCACCACGTAGCCGTGGCTCGCCAGGTACTCGCACAGGTCTGCATTCTCCCACGACATCGAGGTAAAACTCGGGGCATAGATTACCAGCGGGAATTTTCCCGCCACTGCCTTCGCATCTCGCACTGCCCACAGCGAATCGTTTAGAGTGGGCTTCATCCCGTCAATCCACTGCTTCCAGTCGGGCGAGAGCTCCGGCTTGTCGAAGCTCGTCTCCGTAGCCAGCAGGTCGCTGTAATCACGCACCGTCATCGGCTTGCGGCCACTCTTCTCTGCCGGATACCAGATCACCGTCTGCAGCGGCCGGGCCCGCTCCCCCACATACGGTTTCCCCATTGCATCCACCGCCGGCCGCCAGGTGCGCGAGAAGTCATACTGGTCCACCACCTTCAGCCCCACCCCATACGGACCCATCGGCTCCGTAAAGTGAAATAGCGGCCCTGCCACCGGCACCTGGCCGCTCATCACCGCAACTGAAGCCACCAGAATCCCCGCAACCACAAACGCACGAAAACGCATCAGGCAATCTCCCGCATAAGGACGTGTGAATGAGACTACGGCAACTAGCCCGGCGTGGATCGCCGGCTGGGGGCAGGGGGGAGACTTCCTTCCACTAAAACCGAGGCTTTGCGTGGCATCACGGGTGGTACCATGTTGTTGTGAGAATTGTACTCGATACGGCATCGTTCGTGACGGCCGTTCGGTCAAGTAATGGGGCTGCAGGAGAAGTGGTGCGGATGATATTTCGTGAAGAACTCGTGCCGTTGATGGACCTGAAACTCGGCTTGGAATATCGCGATGTCGCTCTTCGTTCGGAGCACGTTAAGGCGTCCGCATTGAGTAAGCGCGAGATCGTGGAGTTGATCGAAGCAATGGAAGCATTCGCTGAACCGGTGGAGGTCGTGATGAAGACCCGGCCCTTGTCGCCCGATCCGAGTGACGACATGATTCTGGATCTTGCCATCAACGGACGGGCAGAGGTACTGGTTACGAGCAACACCAAGCATTTTGCGGGGACAGGGAAGAGGTTTGGAATTTCGGTGCTTTCCCCGGGGGAACTGTTAGAGAAAATCAGGGAGGGGAATCAACATGGCAACTGAAGCGCGCAAGACCGCAATTCCGAAGTTTCCACTGCGGCTGATGCCGTCGGTGCGGCGAACCGCAGAGATCTTTTCAGAGAAGGAGGGCGTCTCTTTGAATCAGTTCATCAATGTGGCGGTCGCTGAAAAGCTGGCCCATCTGGAACACGAGGAATGGGCGAGAAAGCGAAAACAGCCGACGAAAGCACTTGCGTCTAGGGCATTGAACCTGCTCGATAAAGCCGGCAACAAGCCAGTGGAACCGGGAGACGAATTGCCGAAGGGCTATCGGGCTAAGCGACGATAACCGAGAGCATGAGAATGGGGAGATGCGTCGACATGATGCGTATCCCCCTTTTCTGTCCACGAAACTCTCAATCGAGAGCAGGGGTCTTTTGTGGCTTTAGGCTACTCATCGCTTGTGCGGCTGCCAGGCGGGTCCGCCTTCTTCCCACTGATTATCGGTAAGCTGTTCGACATGGGTGCCGTCATAGCGCATGACGAAGACTTCGCCGTAAGGCTGCGGCGCGCCAATCAACAGGACTTCGTCCTTGAATCCCATGCGGCTGCTGCAAAACAAAAGCCGCTCTCCATCGGGAGACCAAGCCAGGTGGGCGTTGACTCCGTGCAGGTCGGTTAACGGCTTCAGGCCCGTCCCGTCAGGGTGGATGGTGAAGACATTGAAATCGGCTCCGTTCCTGCGGATGAAAGCGATGAGGTCTCCGCGCGGAGACCAGACGGGAAAGTTGTCCCACACGTTGGTCAGAACCGTGATGGAGTGATCGTCGAGATTCATGATGCGCAGGCCGTCGGCATCGGGGCCCGTGGTGCGGTAGACGATGTGTTTGCCGTCGGGCGCGAACGATGCGAAGGCATTGTTGCTGTTGCCCGAAGTGATGAGGTGGAAGCCGGAGCCATCGGCGTTCACGATACCCACCTGCGCTCCACCGTTGATGGGATCGATGGGTTTCTTGCCACCAGATGCATCGTCGAGGAAGGCAGTGAAGATTCCGACGCCCGCCACGATCTGCTTGCCGTCGGGAGACCACGATGGAGCGAGAATCAGACCCTTCTGCGTGAGAATGGAGCGTGCCGGCTTGCCTTCGTCGACGATGAATAGGCTGGTGGTTGCGCCGTCGGCGCTTATCTTGGTGACCGCCAGGTGCTCTCCGCTGGAATCGTATGCAGGCAGCCATGCGGTGCTGGACATGTCGAAGTTCGGATCCCGGCTCCAAACCTTCACCGGCTCGGGAGGGTGCTTAGAAACGTAGCGGCTGTAGACGACTTGCGCTCCATCCGGCGACCAGGAGGGAGTGCGCAGATCGCTGCCCTTGGGACCGGGCTTGCCGCTCGCATAAAAGACTCCTTGCTCGGCTTTGTCGCGGCGAAGATAAGCGATCTCGCCCGAAGACAACACCGTGGGAAGTAGCTTGACACCAGGTCCAGCCGCAACGGGTGCGATGGCGCCGCCGGCAATGTCGATCTTAAAGAGCTGGTTGTCGCCCTCTCCTTGGCCAAAGCGATGGTCCCATGTATCCTGCGCCGACATGCAATAAGTGACTACGCTCTTGCTATCGTGGGTCCATTTGGGGCTGCCGCAGAAGCGTCCGTGTTGGGAGATGCGTTTGAGACCGGTGCCGTCGGGATGGATGAGATAGATGTCCACCAGATGCAGGCGTTCCCAACGACCTTTGGCGGGAGGAAGGTCGCCGTCACGATCGCGATCCGAGGAGAAGGCGATCCACGAGCCGTCGGGAGACCAGGATGGGCGGAAATCACCGCCGTGTCCGGACGTGAGCGGCGTTGCTTTGTGGGTGGCCGCGTCCAGAATCCAAAGGTTTGTCTGCCCGTTGGCGCGGGTCGAGACGAAGACAATCCGCCCGCCATCGGGAGAAAAGGCAGCCTGATCGTCGTACGCCGGGTCATCGGTCAGGCGTTCGAGGCCTGTCCGATCGGGATGAATGCGGTATAGATCGGCCGAGCCGCCGCGCTCCGACGTAAAGACGATCCAATCGCCCTTGGGAGACCAGGAGGGGTTGTAGTCGAGCGAACCCGGCTCGGTGAGAGGCCGCTCGGTTGAGCCATCCGCGTTGGAGATGAAGAGTGTGGCTTGCGTGGGGCCGAGGCGATCAAAGAGAATCCGGTCGGCTGCAGGGCAGGATTGGAGAGCACATCCGAAGACAAGGACGCAAAGGGACAGGCTGCTGGTACGAGTCATCGCAAACTCCGAACACCGGATTCCGGGAGGAAAAGGCGCGGCGATCATATCACCGGGAAACGGCGGTCGGGCGAGTTGCCTTCGGAGAAAGCTGTGTAGGGCGTTCAACGGCTTCGCTCCCACGGCACGCCCCACGGCGCGCCGGGGCACAGCGGGGCAGGCGGGGCGAAAAAGGAGAGAGTTGTTGCCAACGGGGCGCGGTCAATTTCCTGTAGACGTCCAACGGACGACACTGTATACATAAAAAAACAGATTGCCTTTCGCGCGTCTTTCTCCGCCAAGAATTTGCAACAGCGGAGATACTCGCCCGGAGTAGTGCGCGCGTGGCCTCGTCTCGATCTGTTTTGCTTCCGTAGTTTGGGCCAATACTGGCGCAGCCCCCGTCTCGCCTACGCCGACCTGTATTTCCCGCTATAGCCGTCAACGGCACTAGACATTTCATCAGGAGTCTGCGCGATGAGTTCTCTTCTTCGAGGCCTTCAGTTTGGTTTGTTTTTGAGCGTGCTGGTACTGAGTTGCTTTCACCGCGGTTATGCCCAGGATCTAGCAGGGCAGGGCGCGCTTCGAGGCACGGTCGTCGACCAGGCGGGCGCGCCAGTGCCCAACGCGACCGTTGTTCTGCGCAACGATGCGATTGGACTAGTGCGCAATCTTCAGTCGTCTTCCGATGGGGCTTTTCAGGCGGCCTCCCTGCCACCTGCTTCCGGTTACACGTTGACGGTCACAGCGAACGGGTTCTCCAATTACACGGCGAAGGAGATCGCAGTCCACGTGGGGGAAATTGCCACTATTCCTATTTCACTTAACGTTTCCGGCGCCGCCGAAACAGTGCTGGTGGAGGCGGCGAGCGAGGCGCTGGAGACGACACGCTCCGGAGTGTCCGAGCTGGTGAGCCAGCGGGAGATCAATGACCTGCCAATTAACGGACGGCGGGTCGATCAGTTCGTGCTGCTTACACCGGGCGTTACCACCGACGGGTCTGGCGGCGAGATTACGTTTCGCGGAGTGCCGGGGAACAATGTGTTTCTCCAGGATGGCATCGATGTGACGCAACAGTGGGGCCAGGATGACGCGGGGAGCACGAGCGCGTTTTCGCCGCTGTCGCAGGATGCAGTGCAGGAGTTCCAGGTTCAGACCTCCAACTACAGCGCAGAGTTTGGCCACGCCGCGGGCGGTATCGTCAACACGCTGACCAAGAGCGGAACCAACAGCTTCCACGGCTCGGCGTTTGATTTTTTCAAGAACCGGACGCTGAATTCGCCGGATCCATTTTCTCTCGACGCGAACGGCAACCTCTTCAACCCACCGAATTGGCGGCACCAGGTGGGCGGCTCGATTGGTGGCCCGATCAAACATGACCGGCTGTTCTTCTTTGGAAATACGGAAGAGACGCGGGAGAGCCGGCCGCTGGTCAGTTCCTATAGCGATCCACACCTGAACCCGGATGGAAGTTTTGTTGCCGGGGCATGCGACACGACAGTGGCTACGGCTGCGCAGTGCGCGGCGGCGCAGAGCTACATTCAACGGACCTATGCCACCTTGTCGAGGAGGCTCAACGAGAACGTCGGCTTCGCCAAGCTCGATTGGCGGCCGACGGACAAGGACAGCCTTACCGGCAACTTCAACCTGATGCAGTTTTCCTCGCCCAATGGAACGGTGAGCGCCACAGCGCTCACGGATGGCACGGGCTTCTACCCCAACGGCAACCAGATCGATCTAACCCGCTGGGGACGTTTTTCCTATACCCGGGTGGTATCGCCCCGGGCGCTGAACGAGTTTCGCTTTGGGTGGTTCAAGGACACGCGTAAGCAGTCGCTCGAGAACGGTTTGCTGCCGAGCGATGGGCTGCGTTCGGGGCTTTCCGTGTCGAGCCTGGCCAACCTGGGAGTCTCGGTCAACATACCCAACTCGCAGCCGTCGGAAGATCGCTTCAGCTTTACCGACAACTACTCAGTTACGTTGCGGAACCACCAGGTGAAGTTTGGCGTGGAGACCAACTACCTGCGGGATGTGGAAAACGCGTTGTTTTTCGCCAAGGGCGAGTACTACTACAACACCCTCACCGACTGGGCGCAGGATCTGACGCAGGTGCCTGGCGAAGCGGAGGCAGGAAGGCACTGGAGCGGATTTTTGCAGAGTTATGGCCCATTGCTGACGCGTGCGATCGTGCGCGACTATAACGGTTACGTGCAGGACCAGTGGCAACTGAAGCGCGAGCTGACCCTGAACCTGGGCCTGCGCTATGAGTTCAACCGGTTCACGCAGCCTCCGGAAAACCCCGCCTATCCGCAGACCGGACAACTGAACGAGCCTACGAAGAATTTTGCGCCGCGGTTGGGTTTTGCGTATGGCTTGCACAACGGAGACACGGTGCTGCGTGGAGGTTTCGGTATCTCCTATGCGCGGCTTCCTTCCGCCAGCGTCATCCGACTGCAACAGCGCAACGGCACTATCCAAAAGACGATTTTCTTTGTTGGGGGCAACCAGGCAGGGCCGACCTTTCCAGGGTATTTGCTGCAGGCCCCGAATCTCTCCGGTGGCGCCAGCAACGTGACGTTTTCGGATCCGCACCTGGCGACTCCCTACACCGAGCAGGCGGATCTTACCGTCGAGCAGAAGATCGATCACAAGACTACGTTCGATATCTCCTACTTGTGGAACAACGGGGTCAAGTTTCTTACCCGCAGGGATGACAATCTTGACGCGCCGACGACTACGTTTACCTATAACATTCTGAATCAGAACGGAGCGCAGGTAGGCACGTACACGACTCCGGTTTACACCGCGAATTACCACGATCCCTCGATCGCTGTGCTCAACCATATCTACAATGGGGGCCGGCTTTACTACGACGCCTTGGTGGTTTCGGTGAACCGGCACCAGTCGCGTTATTCGCAGTTCTCGCTCTCCTATACCTGGGCGCATTCGATTGACAACGGCCTGGGCGCGGGCGCGGATAATATCTACTACACCGACCCTCCGATTACGGTTTATAACGGCGATCAGGCGTTCGAGCGGGGGAACTCTCCGCTTGATCAGCGTCAACGCCTGGTGGCGACTGGGATCCTGACGCTGCCGATTCACCACTATGGTTCCTGGTTCCTGAATACGGTAGCCAACGGGTGGGCGACGTCTCTTATTCAGACCTACGCCACACCGCAGGGAGTGGATCCGCAGGTAGTCATTAATGGCCAGCCGTTCGCGGATGCGAACTCGACGGCGACCCTGAGCGGGGTGGGGATTGGGTTTGCGGCTACGCAGCGGGTTCCCTTCGAACCGCGTTCGAGCCTGAAGCTGGGCACTACGGTTCGCTCTGACGCTCGCTTGACGAAAACGTTCCTCATGCCACGCGAACAAAGCATTACGTTGAACGCGGAGATCTTTAACGCGTTCAACTACACCACGGTCACGGCGGTCAACACTACGGCGTACTACGCGAACGCGGACGGCACCTTGACGCCGTATGATCCCACCGCGTCGGGGAATATCCTGGCGACTCCCGGCAAGGGGTATGCTTCGGCTGGGTTTCCTGATGGTACGAATGCGCGGCGCGGGCAAGTGTCTGTCCGTTACACTTTTTAGTACATGAGATTTGTTGCGGGTCTTGTTCTTGTCTGTAGTTTGGCTCTTCCGGGTTGGGGTCAGGGGCGGTATGTGGTCGCCGACCAGGATGCTTCGAGCCCGGCGGATATGGCGATCATGCTGCTGCTCAAGTCGCCGGAGGTTCGGCTGCTGGGCATTACCGTTGTTACCGGGAATAGCTGGCGCGATGAGGAAGTTGCGCATATGCTGCGGTTGGTCGAGGGTCTCGGCCGAACCGATGTGCCGGTGCTCGCCGGTGCTGTGTTTCCCCTGGTGCGAACGGCGGAAGAGACGCGTCTCTTCGATCAGCTCTACGGCAAACCTTCCTTCCTGGGGGCTTATACGGCTCCCAATGCGCCGGTTGGTTGGGACAAGATTGACCCAGCGGCGCTGCCGGAAGGTCCACCTAAAATTCGTGCCGGGGATGAGAGTGCAGCGCAGTTCATGGTGCGCATGGTGCATGAGCATCCTCACCAGGTGACGATCGTGGCGTTGGGGCCGCTTACCAATGTCGCGTTGGCCTGCCGGCTGGACCCTCACTTTGCGGAGTTGGCGCAGGAGTTAGTGCTGATGGGGGGAAGTTTGAATCCTCAGACGGAGGCTGCGGAGTGGGTGAACCGGCCGCGGCATGAGTTCAATTTCTGGTTTGATCCGGAGGCGACGAGTATTACGCTGCGCGAGAAATGGGCGAAGGTGACTACTACGACGATCGATGTGTCGCTGAAGACCCGGACCGAGCCCGAGGTGTTGGATGGTTTGGCTAAAGCGCATAGTGTCGCGGCGCAGTGGGTGACGCGGTACACGACACGGCCGGTGTTTCCTAATTACCTTTGGGATGAACTGGCGGTGGCGGCCTGGATAGATCCTACGTTGATCCGGGGCGAGCGGTTTGTCTATATGGATGTGGCTACGGATCATGGTGCGTCTTACGGGGATACGCTGGTTTTTACGGATGCGGATAAGCCTACTTTGGTGCCCAGCAAGGTGCATGCGATTACGGATGTGGATTTGCCTCGGCTGCAGGGGATGATTGTGGAGCGGCTGTCTAAGTAGGGAGAGTGCCTTGTGGCCAAGAATTATCAGAGTGGGGACGTTTGGAGCCGTACGGTTACGGTGAATGGATTTGCGGTCGATGAGTTGCGCTCGGTGTTGCAGAAGTCTATCCGACGCGGCTTGGTGGAAGAGGCGGCGCTGGCGGCTTATGAGCTTTTTGCGAATGGGCTGGAGACGGAAGAGGTGCTTTGGCGCAGGTTGGAGATTATTGCGACCGAGGACGTGGGGTTGGGGTTGGTGAATGCTCCGGCGATCATCGAGGCGCTCTATGCGCAGGCTTGCCGGATGGTGGATCGAGGGGATCGGTGGATTTATTGCGCGCACGCAGTTCGCTTGTTAGCGAGCGCTCCCAAGGACAATATGTCGATGGAGCTGGCTGGGTGGACGCGCGCTGTCGTCGAGCGAGGAGAGCGGAAGCCTGTGGTCGAGGATTATATGGTGGATGTGCATACTCGTCGTGGTGCGGAGATGGGACGCGACGTTGCGCATTGGTGGAATGAGGGCGCGAAGTTGAAGGGGCGGATCCCTGGGTATGATCCGAAGTGGGGTGAGTATTTGCGTAAGTTGGCTGGGGCCAAGGTTGCGGCCGACGACTATTAGGGTTTGCACCGTTGGTTGGTTGCGATCCGGCTTCCACTGCTGAAGGTAGGGGTAGTGGACTGTAACAGCTGAATCGGTAGGGCCGCAGGGGCTAAAGAGACTGCGTGAGAACTCCCGATTGGTCGTCCCTTCGGGACTCGTTTTGCGTGAAAATCCTACCCGGCACTCCCGTGCCGGGCTATAGATTGTCCCGTCCCTTCGGGACTGATTGTGTTGGGCGACCTGCGGTTCTTTTCTAACCACTGAAAGCCCATACGCTTCCTGGGAAAAGTACCTCAGGGGCTAAAAGCCCAATTCTTTTTCAGCCTTTTGCGGCCCGACTAAAGTCGGGCCCTGATACAGGGCATGAGAGCTGTGACGCCATAGCAGGGCCGCGCATTTTCACAGCTTTGGTTTTACTCCTGAATCAGCTGTTACAGGCCACTCGTGCGATCCTTCCAAAAAAAGTGCGTCAAAAGAGTCAAAAGAGTCAAAAGCCCCTTCGCAGCCTTATGCGATTTCTTATGTAGAAATGTGCGAACTAAGCGAAGTAAGTGTCATCCTACTTGGTTTCAGCGGGGTGGAAGTGTGCGCCTTAAGAGTTTGCGTGAGAACTCCCATCGTGTCGTCCCTTCGGGGCTCGATTTGCGTGAAACACTACCCGGCACTCCCGTGCCGGGCTACAGATTGTCCCGTCCCTTCGGGACTGCAGGGGCTTCAAGCGCCTTATGCGGGGTTGGGACAACTGCTTTTCAGGTAATCCGTGATGGTCTTCCCACACGGCCGACTCGTGTCCGGTCATGTTGTTTCCAAGTTGTCAAAGACCGGTCCATCGCAAGAGGACGCCTGGGCGCACTCTTCTTCAATGCACAATCATCCCACTCACTCTGCGGCCCTCGCCGGGGGGCGTAGGAAAGTGGAAGCTGTAGTCGATCACTTTTGTTCAACAACGAACAGCTTACGATGGCAGCGATATGATGCAGCCGTAAGCGCGAAAGTGGCGGCGCCGCCGAGTATCAATTGTTACTTCCACGGTGGTACGGTTTGCCGGATGTGTCGAGAGACTCTTTTTTGCAATTAGGGCGGACTGACGTAGAGCAGATTGGCACACACAGGCAATTTTTTGTCCTTGAGCCGTCACGCTCCCCACATCAGAATCGTCCATCATTCAGATCATTTGTACGGGAGGTCCCGTTTGGAGCTTTCAGGCACCACCACCCCCGCACCGGACGCCGTCGTCACCACGCCTGTCTCCGCCGCCACCGCTGCTACTCCGCCCGCTTCCTGGAGTCCCGCGACTCGCTTCGGCTTCCGCATCGCCTTCCTCTATTTCTTTTGCTTCATCTTCCTTTCTGGTAACGGAACCCTCTTCGGCGTCTTCCCAGTTGTTGGCGGCTGGATTCAGGGCAAGCTCAACTGGCCTTTCAGCCACCTCTCTGAGTTCACCGGCCAGCATCTCTTCCATCTCACCGGCATCGCCGCACACTGGCACCCCAGCGAATCCGGCGACACCACGATGAACTGGATCCAGAACGGCCTCTTCGTCATCTTCGCCCTAGCTGGCGGTATCGTTTGGACAGTGGTCGCTCTGCTCCGCAACAACCCTCGCACCGAGTACCGCACCCTTGACTCCTGGCTTCGCTTCCTCCTCCGCCTTACCTGTGCCATGTTCATGGTCACCTATGGCTTGGCCAAGGTCTTCCCGCTCCAGATGCCCCCTCCCTCCATCGCCGTCCTTAACGAGCCGGTCGGCAACCTATCTCCCATGACCTTCCTCTGGAACCTTATCGGTCTCAACCCTGTCTACGAGATGATCTGCGGCTCAGCCGAACTCCTCGGCGGCATCCTCCTGCTCTACCGTCGCACCGCGCTCGCCGGCGCCCTCTTCTCCGCCTTCGTCATGGCCAATGTTGTCTTCTATAACTTCTGCTACGACGTTCCCGTCAAGATCTTCGCTGTCAACCTGCTCCTCGGCTGCATCTTCCTCGCCCTGGCCGATGCACTCTCCCTCGGCCGCTTCTTCTGGAGCCACAAACCCGCCGCGCCCACCGCCACCTGGGTTCCCCGCGCCACCCGCCGCGCCGGGCGCATCGCCATCCTTGTCACCGAGATAGTCTTCGCCGTCGCGTTCCTCGTCGTCCGACCCATCTTCATGACCATCGGTTGGCACCACCTTCAGGCCGCGATCCGCACGCCATCCCCTCTGGCCGGCGCGTGGCATCTCGACGCCACGCACCCAGCCTCCGGAGCCTTCATCGATCCTGAAGGCCGTCCTGTCACAGACCTCTATGTCGCCCCCTCTGGCCG
Organism: uncultured Acidobacteriaceae bacterium; assembly: GCA_963745725.1. Lineage (GTDB taxonomy): Bacteria > Acidobacteriota > Terriglobia > Terriglobales > Acidobacteriaceae > PALSA-350. Next base: position 470,921 of record CAVUYJ010000006.1, on the reverse strand, counting down.
CGCCTACACGCGCTCCACCGACGGCGAACTCTGGCTCTCCGGGGTTAATCTCGACTCCAAGAAGCACACGGTCCGCATTGACTGCTACTTCATCGGCCCTCCCACCAACTACGCCTGGCAGCTTTCCGACCCCAATCACCTCATTCTTACCTCGGTCCCACCCGACCCACCCAAACCCGATCCTAAGCGCAAGCTCGAAAGACCAGCCGTGCCATTCAGCCCCGCCGTCCTCACGCTCACCCGAATCCCGACGCCCGCCCACTACCCGCTCCTCGAACGCGGATTCCACTTCATTAATGAATGGCGCTACGAGCGTTAACCAGTGGGGAAGACGCCGCTACCGGAATCGGCTCGTAACAAATACGCGACTAGCCGGGAGCTTAGATCCTATTTGGGTGGTCAGCCGAACCGTCCGCATCGCATTCTACGCAGCGCGGCCCGCGTTATCGCGGCTCAACCGCACGTGGTTCTCTTTACGGAGAACCAGATAAGTGGTCGCTAGTGAGAGCGGTGAGGTAGGAAATCCGGGTACACTCGGAGCCTGTGACTTTTTATTTCCTTTGTAGTTTGCGGCCGGAAAACCCTGAACAGCATCTGCTAACAAGCATCGCCGGGGTCCTTCGACTCCGCGCTTAAGACCCTCTGTTTGCGATAGATCGGCGCGAAGCGCTTCGCTCAGGATGACGGTCTTGGGGGAGGGAGTCAGAAACATCCGGCTGGTGTGTAGAAAACACGGAACGATCGAAAAAGTCACAGGCTCTCAGGATGACAAAAAGGGGAGGGTTGTTGAAGGGAAAGGATTGTTGTCCAGGGAGAAGGCGGTTGTTGAGTCTCGTATGCTCGAGTTTGCCTTTCAGCGGCTCTGTTGCGGGACAGAACGGGAGATGCCGGACTGCATCTGCCCTATGGGGATTCGCCGGAGCCATTTTGGTTTGGATCGGACCTGCGGCGAAGCGGCCGCAATGTGGGTAGCGACAGAGAGTGACCCCCGTCCCACTTCTGGAGCGGTTGCGGCTAGTGATAGTGCGTTAGGATCCTTTGCTCCAGAGCGCGGGTTAGTTCGTAGAGGATCACAGAGAGAGCCATTGCCAGCAGGCTTGCACCGAGGGCCCGGGCTAGATGGAATTGCTGCATGGTTACGGCGAAGAGAGTACCCAGGCCCCCGGTTTGCATCAGGTACTCAGCTACCAGCGCTACCAACACGCTGTAAGTCGCACCCACGCGGAAAGCTGCCGCCAGTTGCGGCAGAGCGGCCGGAAGAGCTAGCAAACGCAGGGTCTGCCAACGAGATGCGCGGAGTACTTCGAAGACGTTGGTTGATTGGGGAGGCAGCGCCTTTAGGCCTGCCGCGCTTAAGACAAACGAGGGGAAGAAGGTCATTACAGCCACGGCGATGAGCTCGGTTCGAGCTTCGTAGCCGAAGAGTCGGGCTACGATTGGGATCAGGCAAACGACGGGAGTGGCACTCAGGAGCAAGGCGAACGGGGTAGTTATGCCTGCCAGAAAGTCGGAGAACCAGGCTGCTATCGCTAGTACCAGACCTGCTGCCATGCCGAGAGCAAGGCCGCCCAAGGCGAAGGCCAGAGTGCGCAGGGTGGGCTCGAGGTAGGCTTCGGGATTTCGAATCAGATCGCTGAAGACGGCTCCAGGTGAGACAAGGACTATGCTGCTGTAGCCGGCGGTGCTTACCCATAGCTGCCACAAGAGCAGCAGGAGAATGATGGGCCATAGGTCAAAGAGGTGCCTCCGCATTAGCCTATCCTCCGGCGGGCTGCTCGCTCCGCCACCGTCAACAGGCCGTAGGTGACGAGTGTAATCGTAGCGATGACAATTACCGTGGCCCAGAGCAGGGGTACCTGGAAGTTCTGCATGCTGTTGAGCACGACTATGCCCAGCCCGGTGGGGGCGCCGAACCACTCCCCGACAATCGCCCCGATCATGGCGCTGCCGGCGGCGATTTTCATGCCGCTCAGGATGGACGGCAGGGCGGCGACCGTCTCCAGCTTCACTAGCCGCTGCCAGCGAGTCGCACCGAGGGTCGTGAACATCAGGTCGAGCCTGTGGCTTGTGGCGCGCAGGCCGAGTCCGGTCGAGATGTAGAGCAGGAAGAAGACGGGCACTGCGGCCAACGCTGCCGGGGTGTCTTCGCGACCGGCGGTGATGATCAGGATCGGCCCTAAAGCAATCACTGGAAGAGCATTCACGAGCACGGCCATCCGGTCTAACCCTCCGCGCAGGATGGGCACCAGGTGGGCAAGCACCGCGACGGCTGCACCCGCGCATGCTCCGGCGGCGTAGCCTATGGCCGCTGAGCTTAGCGTCGCGGCTGCGGAGCGCAAGAGTAGTGCGCGTTTTGGGGCGTCCGCATAGACGCCCAGTACCTGGCTTAGCGCAGGCAGGGTCTTGCCGAATGCTCCGGTGCGGCCGAGGGGTTCCCATGTTCCCAATAGCAGAAGACAGCCCAGCAGCGCATAGAAGAGGCTTCGCAGCTTCATGCGGGCTCCAGACTGGCGGTGAGTTCGTCGGCCAGGCGATGGAATTCCGGAGTGCGCATGAGCGCGGCCGGCCTCGGCCTCGCAAAGGTCACTGGAGTGTCGATGCGCACTCGTCCTGGACGCTCGGTCAACACGAGGACGCGGTCAGCCAGGAGCACGGCTTCTTCCACGCTATGGGTCACCATCACGGTGGTGGGGCGGCTCTCGAGCCAGATGCGCTCGAGTTCGAAATTCATTCTGCGGCGGGTGACAGCGTCCAGGGCTCCAAAGGGTTCGTCGAGCAGGAGCAGTTTGGGCTTCAAGGCCAGGGCGCGGGCAATGGCCACGCGCTGGCGCATGCCGCCGGAGAGTTCTGCGGGGCGGGCGAGCTCAAAACCGGTCAGGCCTACGAGGGCGATCAGCTCGTTGATGCGCTGCTTCGATGGCGGCTGGCCGGCGACTTCAAAGGGGAGACGGAGATTGCCTTCCACGGTTCGCCAGGGCAACAGGGCATGCTCCTGGAAGGCGATGCCCAGAGAGTGCTGGGCCTGCAGTTCACGGGGTGGTTGGCCGTTGATTTTGACTTCGCCTGTGCTCGGCTCGTCGAGGCCGGCCAGCAGATGCAGCACGGTGCTCTTGCCGCAGCCGGAGGGACCGATGAGGGCTACGAATTCGCCGTCCGGTACTTGCACATCGATGGGACCCAGAGCGGTGAAGGACTGCCTGCCGCGCGAACCTGTCCGGCGATCCCAGGATCGTGTCACATCGCGTAAGGCGAGTGTCGCCATGGTTAGCCGATGACCTGATCGTAGCGGGTCATGATTCGCTGATATTGGTTGCGCAGATGTTCGCGCATGGGCGCGAGATCTACGGTGGTGAACTCGCCGTCGCGGAGCACGATGCGGCCGTCGATGATGACGGTCCGCACATCGCGTCCTACGGTGCTCTCTGCGAGGGTGATCATGGGATCGACAACAGGGAATTGGTCCGGGTCGGTGGTGCTTACCAGCACGATGTCGGCGAGCTTTCCGGTTTCGAGGGAACCGATGGAGTTGGAAAGACGGGCGGTGGCTGCTCCTCCGCGCAGTGCCTGATGCAGGATCTGTTCGTGCGTGACCGGCACGTCGACGTGGTAAGGAGTGCCGGCGACTGCCTGTTGTCCGAGGACGGTTCCGTGCAGGACCTGGAATATATCCAAGCTTGCACGAGTAGCGGCTCCGTCGGAGCCGAAGCCGAGGCGGATGCCGCGGCGCATCATTTCCAAGACGCGCGGGGCGCCCATGCGGTAGTTGTTTAAGGCGCAGTGGCAGGCGGAGACATCGCGCTGGGCGTAGAGGTCCACTTCACGGTTGCTGAGCAGAACAGAGTGGGCGGCGTGAACATAGTGATCCAGGCAGTGTGTTTGCTCGAGATATTCGGCGGGCCGTACACCCCAGCGAGCAATGGCGTAGTCCACCTCGTAGGTTCCTTCGGCTAGGTGGGTGTGGATGGGGGTCTCGAGGGCATGAGAGAGCTCGCACATGCCTTGGCGAAGCGCGTCGGTGTTAACCATGATCTGGCGCAGGGCTAACCAGGCGTTTACGCGGGGATGGTCTTTCCAGCGCAACACCAATTCTTCTGACCGGCGGAGCGCTTCGGCGGTGGAGCAACGCATGTTGGACGGTAGATCCTCTTCCGTATCCATGGTCGAGAGGGCAATGCGCCCGCGAATACCGATTTCGTCCGCAGCTCGGCCCATTTGGTCGGCGAAGGGGCCTCCGGCCTCGAGGAAGCAAGTGGTGCCGGAGCGGATCATCGCGGCGTAGGCTGCGAGGCCGCTGGCGTGGACGTCTTCCTCGGTCAGGCCGCTTTCGAAGGGGACCAGATAGCGCTGCCACATGGGGTTGCGCAGTTCTCCTCGACGCTGAATGGCTTGTAGTTTGCCGTGGAGAAATTGCTGCGCGGTGTGCACGTGGCAGTCGACCAGGCCGGGCATGGCGATGGTCTCTTTGGCTTGCAGAGTTTCTTTTGCGGTCGGGGCGTCCGCGGATTTTCCCAGCCAGGTGATGGTGTTTCCGGTGATGGCAATGGCGCCGTCTTCGAGGATGGTTTCGGCTTTGTCGAAGCAGACTACGTGGCAACCTTTGATGAGGAGATCGACTTGTGGGTTCATGGCGTGTGCTTTCTTGTTGCCTGGTATGCCTCTTCGAGCAGGCTCATGTCGCGCAGGGTTTCCGGCGGGGGGAGTTTGGGGCGGCCGGTCACACGGGCGGCGGCGTACATGGGCCCGGCAAAGGCTTCTTCACTGAACCAGAAGGGGATGGTGGCTCCGGGTTCGGTTTCCAGGGGGATTTGTAATCGATTCAGTGTCGTTTGTTGCTGGAGATCGAGGCCGAGGTCGGCGCCGTAGCGGTTGACAGCCAGGCGGGCTCCATAGGCCGGGTCGGCGGCGTTGACGGCGTGTCCTCGCAGGAGCGCAGTTAAAAAGCGGACGAGTTCGGTGCGGCGGTTCTTGAGGGTCTTGCGTTCGATGGTGAGGAGGGAGGTGGAGACGCGGTAGCCCAGGTCGTACAGGCGGGTCACGTAGAAGTCCGTTCCTTGGCGCAGGCCCATTCGTTCAAGGGTTTGCGGTTGATTGGTGACGAAACAGAAGTAGGCGTCTCCCGCGTGCTGGAGCAAGGGTTCGGGGGAGAAACCTACGGGGACCATGGTGTAGGTCTCGGGCAGGTTGTTGATGCGGAAAAGGGCTTGCAGAATGGCTCGCTCGTTGGGGCCTTGGACGAGGAACCGTTTGTGGGGTAGGTCGGCTGGGGTGTGTATGGCGTTTTCCGGAAGAGAGAGAAGGCCGATGGGGGTGATGGGGAAGAGAGAGGCCAGGATTACGAAGTCGTTTCCCTGGGTGATGGCGTCGCAGAAGGGAAGCCAATCGGAGTCTCCGAAGTCGGCTTCGCGGGCGGATATTTCGAGGACGGGTTGGGGGGCGTTGGGTCCTCCGGGTAGGTATTTGAAATTTGTGAGGTAACCGCGATCGAGAGCTACCCATAAGTCGGCGTACTCCACATCGGGTACCCAGCCCAGCGCCATGGTGAGGTCGCCGGCGTGGCGGCGGTGGCAGCCGGCGAGAGCGGATGCGGTGGTTAGGGTAGTGAGTTGGATGAATTGGCGGCGGTGCAATCCTTCTCCGTTGGTTGTGTTGGATTCCAGCGAAAGCGGTTGTTGGGCTGCGCCCGTCTTTTTCGGCCCACGTACGCCTTGGCGAACGTGGGGCACCCGTCCTGTTCCTATCGGGTTCTGCTATGAGGTTCACACACTGGCCTGGAGGATTTGTGGAATTATTTTCAGCCGTCCCTTCGGGACTCTTCAGGGGGTTTTGTTTTCGTAGTGGTCCCAGTGCTTCAGGAGTTCGGTGGTTACGAGGCTGCCTACCTGGTAGTTTGCTTCTAAGGAGGGGAGATAGCCGGGGGAGCTGGCGAGGTTTTCGAAGAGGCTTTTTACCGGTGAAGTTCCCGGGGGCGGCACGGTGAAGTTGCTGGCGGTTCTTAGGATTAAGAGGCGATCCCGATTGGCTCTGCCTAATTGGTTTAGCTTTTCTATCGCCAGGACTATGCCCTGGTCTTCGCAGTCTGCGATTTCCAGGGAGCCCTTGCCTCTCGTGTATAGGCGCACCCAGTCTTCGGCCCAGCGATTCAGAACGGCGCCGTGCCAGAAGTGGTCGGTTCCCAGACTGTCGCCCTCGATTACCTTGGGTGGCTGCATCGCAATGGGATCGCCGGTGAAACGGGCTCGGCTGGCTTTTAAGCCGGGGGAGTCGGCTAGCGGGGTTTGCTTGGTAAGTCCGTAGGCCCAGTCGACCAGGGTTGGGTTCAGGTCGTAGACGATTTTTCCTACGCCTCCAGAACCGTTGTCAGATACTCCGGCCGCTGGCGCGTGGTCGACGTTTGCGGGGACCTTGCCAGGCTCGGTTGCTCCCAGCGCGATGGTTCCGTACGGCCAGTCTGCGGGGATTTCGCGGCTGTCAATTTCGAAGGCCGGGTCGCCATCAATCACCTGGCGCACCCAGACTGCGCTACCCACAGTCAGGGTGGCAGGGTTCGCGCCTCCAATGCCGCTGAGCAGAATGTAGGTGTGACTGAGATCGACGTTGGGATTCATGGCCAGGGCCATCATCTGCACAGCACAACGCGAGGTGGTGCCGCTGATCATCGCGTAGAGCCCGGTTCCGTTGGTCAGAAGCGCATGCTCCAGGCCTGGGACCGGGACTGCGGTGTCGAGCTTCTGGCGCTCTACCCAGAACTGAAGTTCGCCCGGAGTGTCCCCTCGATCCTGGCCGGTTTCGTAGGTGGCGATGACGAGGACTTTTGGACGAATGATTTCGGCTGCGTGCGCCTGATGAGCAGACCACAGCAGGAGACAGATTACGGGCAACAGGATGCGGGGCATACCGTAGATATACACGGTCCTCCTGTGATGATCGCCGGCATACTCGGTCACAGAGTCGAAGATATAAAGATCAGCAACGTGCTCATACAACATTCCGGGGGCGGAACGAGGATGGATGCAGCCCGCCGTCTGGAAGAAAAACAAAGGAATATCCCGAGCCCAACATGTTCGGAAATACCCCCGCGCATGGCCTTCTGATTCGCCATGCGGCAGATCAGTGATTATAAGGTGATCGCTGCGGTGAGCGACGCCAGGCCATGTTTCGTTCTGGATGATGTCGAACGAGTGGATTTTTCCAACGTGAAAACAGATACCATGCCGGGCACGCCTGCCTTTGTACTGAAGGATGTACAGGACTTTAGCGTGACCCGGTGTGAGGCCGTGCCCGACACACACATCGCAGAAGCGAAACACACCGAGCTTTAGCCGGATACTCGCAATACAAAGGTTAGGCCGAAAGGGACAGAGAGACTACGCGAGCTCGGAAAAACGTACCTCAGGGGCTGAAGCCCTAAGCATGCAGGCCTTTTACGGCACGGCTGAAGCCGTGCCCTTCGTCGAGGGATGTTTTTTCATTCAGCCTTTTAGGTGTTGCTCAGGTGCAGGCACGGCTGATCCACTCTGGTGAGAATCATTGGCTGACTACCCGCAGCCTGGATGTTTTCAGCGAAGCGCCCGTCTCCCTGCCTTCTCGACCTACTTGCGCGGACGAGAGCCCTACGCACAGTAAAGGCTGAATCGTGCCGTCAGCAGGTATTTCGGTGTCGATGGAGATGGGCCCGATTTCGTAGGCCGGCCGCAACGGCGGAAAATTGGAAGCAATGTACTGGTGCGGGCATTCCTCTCTGGATGAGGTTTTGTATCCCAGGCCAAATTCGACCTCCCAGATACCAGGGTCCACCGGTTCTGCATGCGTTCCGGACGTGAGATCGATGGCGCATTCGGTGCAGAGATTCGCTTCGCGCTTCATGCACTGGGAAGATGGTTTCCGTCCTTGACCGAAAGCTGGCCCAGAGGCGGACAGTAGGAATACTGCCAGATACAAGAACGGCCGGCGATGCATAAGACCTCGCGGTCAGCGCGTGTTTTCGGTTGCTCCGGTGAAGGTGGCTGCTCCGGCTCGGGCCATGGCTAGAATCCTACCGGGGAAAATGCCGAGGAAGAGGGTGGCGGAGACCGTGAGCAAGATAGCCAGTGTCAGGGAACCTTTCAAGCGCGGAATCAATTGCACGGGAGCATCGTCGGTGGGCTTTCCATAGATAGACATGAGCAGGCGCAGATAGTAGTAACAAGCGACTCCGCTGTTCACCAAGCCAATCACAGCCAGCCACACCTCGCCCGAATGCAGGGCCGCAGTGAAGACATAGAACTTGCCGAAGAAGCCGCCGGTGAAGGGAATGCCGATGAGCGAAAGCAGGAAGAAGGCCAACGCTCCGCCCAGGAGCGGCGAGCGGTAGGCGAGACCGCGATAATCGGCCACGGAGACCAGCCGATCGTCGTAACCGCCGGCGTGGCTGGCGATGGCGAATGCGCCCACGTTCATGGCGGCATAGGTCGCGGTGTAGAACATGGCCGCGGCGATGCCTTCGCCGGAGAGTGCAGTGAACGCGACCAGAGTGTAGCCGGCGTGTGCGATGGAGGAATACGCGAGCATGCGCTTGACGCTGTGCTGGCGGAGAGCACCCAGATTCCCGATGGTCATGGAGAGCGCAGCCATGATCCAGACCAGCAGCAACCAATGGGCCTGCAGTTGCGGGTAGGCGCCGTAAGTGATGCGCAAGAGCACAGCGAAGGCCGCGACCTTGGGTCCGGTGGACATCAAGGCTACAACCGGGGAAGGGGCACCTTCGTAGACGTCGGGCGTCCAGACCTGGAACGGCGCAGCCGAGACTTTAAAGCCGAGGCCGATGAGAATCATGGCCACGGCCAGAGTCGCGAAGCCGGGGACTGGACTGTGGGGAAGGGCTGCAGCTACCTGGGAAATATCGGTGGTTCCGGTGGCGCCAAAGGTGAGGGCGATGCCGTAGAGGAAGAAGGCGGTGGCAAAGGAGCCGAGCAGGAAATATTTGAGTCCGGCTTCGGGGCTCTTTCCCGTGCGCTTGCGAATAGCGGCGAGAATGTAGGTAGCGATGGAAGAGATTTCGAGGCTGATGAAGACCAGCAGCAGCTCCGTGGAGCTGGTCATGAGGCACATGCCGGTCGCGCCAAATAAGACGAGCGCGTAATACTCGGCCGGGCGTTCTTTGGTGCCGTCGAATACATCGAAGGCAATCAGGAGAGCGACCAACACTACTCCACAGATAAGCACATGAAAGAAGACGCTGAAGGCATCGGTCTGCACGGTGCCGTAGAACGCGGTTCCCGCGGGCAGGCCCAGTTGCCATACGCTGGCGATCAAAGCGGCGATGACGCCTGCCAGCGCCAGGAAGCCGATCGGTTTACGGCTCATTCCGGGGGGCATCAGGGGCTCAATGAGCATGGCGAGAATGCCGGTGAGGGTCAGGAGTAATTCCGGCAGAATGCGATAAGCCTGCGGCACTTGGTTCACTGCGTCACCGCCAGGTGGACCAGGGCCGAGGGCGAGGCTAACTTCACGGCGGCCCCATCGATGGCGCGCATCCAGATGGGGGAGGCTACGCCCATCAGCAACATTAGAACTGCGATGGGCCAGATGGCTGCATGCTCGCGGAAATTCATGTCGCGCGCGGAGATATCTGTAACCATGCCTGATTCAGCGCCATAAAAGACGCGCTGGATCATCCACAGCATGTAAGCGGCACTCAGGATCACGCCTGCAGTGGCCGCGGAGACCCAGGGTACATGCCCGGCAAAGCTGCCGCTGAGGATGAGGAACTCACCCACAAACCCGTTGAGCAGCGGCAGGCCGACGAGGGAGAGCGAAGTGACGACGAAAAGGGTAGCCAGGTTGGGCATGCGTTTGGAAAGTCCGCCATAGGAACCAATTTCGTAGGTTCCGTAGCGTTCGTACATAAAGCCGAGCAGGATAAGGAGCGAACCGACGGAGATGCCTTCGTTGAGGATCTGGTAGATGGCGCCGTCGATGCCCGAGACCGCGAAGCAAAAGATACCGAGGACGCAGAAGCTGAGGGAACTGACAGTGGAGAAGGCTGCCAGCCGCTTCATATCCTTCTGCACCAAGGCTACCAGCGCTCCGTAGAGAATGCCGATCACCGCCAAGGCAATCATCCATGGCGCTACCTGCCGGGCCTGTGCAGGGAAGAGGCCGAGGTTGAAGCGCAGGATGGAGTAGAGGCCGAGCTTGCCGGCGACCACCATGGCCATCGCCGCGGGAGCTTCGCTGAACACATCACCCAGCCATCCGTGCAGGGGAAAGACCGGGACCTTGACGGCAAAGGCGACGAGAAAGGCAAGCGAGGCCCAGAAGAGCGCCTGGGGCGGGAAAGACGCGGTGTTTTGCGCCAGGATGGTTTGCAGCCGGACGAAGTCGAAGGTCCCTGTTTTGGCGTAGAGCCAAACGATGGCTACCAGCAGGAGCGCCGAGGGGAGAAAGGTGTAGACAAAGAATTTGATCGCTGCTTCGGTTCCGCGATCGCGGCCAAACATGGAGATGATGATGGCCATGGGCACCAGCGTCAGTTCCCAAAAGGCGTAATAGAGGAACATGTCAAGGGCGACAAAGACACCGATCATCGCGGTCTGCTGGAGCAGGAAGAAGAAATAGAACTCCTTGGTGCGGTAGTGGATGCTGTTCCAGGAAGAGAGCACGCCTAACGGGGCGAGGAAGCCGGTTAATACGACCAGCCACATGGAAATGCCGTCCACGCCGAGGTGATAGCGAATGGCGGGATTAGGAATCCATGCTTTGTCGGTTTCAAATTGGAAGCCCGGTTGGCCATAGATGTAGTTGATCGGCAGATGGAGGGTCAGGCCGAAGGTGATGAGGGCCACGGCAAGGGCGACCCATTGGATGATGCGGCCCTGTCGCGGAAGCAAAGCCACGATGATGGCTCCGGCAGCCGGCACAAAGGTGATGATCGTCAGTATCGATTCGTTCAGCACAGTTTCGTTTCCTGGGGCTTCTAAAGGTGCATGGAAAAGCCGAAATAGGTAATCAGGAGGAGGGCGCCTGCGCCGACTGCCAGCCATCCTGCATAGGAACGAATGTTTCCGGATTGCACGCGTTGAACTAACGCGCCGAGGCCGCGGACACTGCCTGCTGCCGCGCCGACGCCACCGTTGATGACTCCGCGATCGACCGCGCCCCACAAAAGATAACGGCTAAACACCAGCACCGGGGTCACAATCAGGGCGTTGTAAACCTGGTCGATCCAGTATTTGTTGACCAGCAGTGCGTACACGCCACGGATACGTTCCACCATGTTGTCGGCCATACCGGGCTTGCGACGGTAAAGAAGATCGGCGAAGAACCAGCCGATCAAGGCTACGGCCACAGAGAAGATGCTAAACCAACGTTCCTGACTCTCGATGCCGACCCGGCGCGGGGGCTCAGGGGCAGAGATGGCGGTGGCGTGACGGACGCCCTGATCGTCAACAGTGACGCGGATCTGCTCGGAGCTGGGTGCGGAGTTGACCACCGGTTCTAGGAAATGAGCGAACTGATCGCCGCCCCAGAGTGCCTTGGGAATGCCGATCCATCCTCCGGCGAACGCAAGGACGGCGAGAAGAACGAGCGGCGTGAGCATGGACCAAGGGCTTTCGTGAGGGTGCACATCGGGCGACCGGCTGGTTCCGAAGAAAGTTAGGTACCAGAGGCGGAACATGTAGAACGCCGTCAGCCCCGCGGTCAGGAGACCGACAAACCATAGGATGGGGCCGGCGGTTGGGGATAGAAACGCCTGGTAGAGAATGGCGTCTTTGCTGAAGAAGCCGGAGAAAGGTGGGAGGCCGGAGATGGCGAAGACTCCGGAACTCATGGTCCAGAAAGTAATGGGTATGTTCTTGCGCAGGCCACCCATGGTGCGCATGTCCTGTTGCCCGCCGAGTGCGTGGATGACGGAGCCCGCGGCGAGGAAGAGCAGGGCTTTGAAGAAGGCGTGGGTGACGAGGTGGAAGATGGCCGCGGAGTAGGCAGCGGCGCCGCAGGCCAGGAACATGTAACCGAGCTGCGAAATAGTGGAGTAGGCGAGGACGCGCTTGATATCCGTTTGCACCATGCCGACGGTGGCCGCGAACAAGGCGGTGGCGCCGCCGATGATGGCGACTACGCCAAGGGCGAAGGGCGACCGGTCGAAGAGCACGTGGGAACGGGTGATCATGTACACGCCGGCGGTGACCATGGTGGCGGCGTGGATCAGGGCGGAGACGGGGGTGGGGCCTTCCATCGCGTCTGGGAGCCAGACGTAGAGCGGGATCTGCGCGGATTTACCGGTGGCGCCGAGCACTAACAACAACGCGATCGCGGTGAGAAAACCACCCTGCAGTTCAGGGTGATGGGTGATGGCGGAGAAGACCGTGCTGTAGCTGAGCGAGCCGAAGTGGGCGATCAGCAAAAACATCGCGAGCAGGAAACCGAAGTCGCCGATGCGGTTGAGAATGAAAGCTTTTTTGCCGGCTTCTACGGCGGACTCGCGCTGGTAGTAGAAGCCGATCAATAGATACGAGGCCAGGCCTACGCCTTCCCAGCCGACAAACATGAGCAGGAAGTTTTCTGCCAAGCACCAGGGTCAGCATGAAAAACATGAACAGGTTGAGATAGGCGAAGTAGCGCCAATAGCCATCTTCATGCGCCATGTAGCCGACGGAGTAGATGTGGATGAGAAAGCCGACGCCGGTGACGATGAGGAGCATCACCAGGGTCAGGGGATCGAGGAGGAAGGCGAAGTCGGCGCGGAAGGTGGAGGTCTCCATCCAGGGGAAGGGGAGACGCTCCACGTACGGAGTGGTCAGGGAGCCGAATTGTAAGGCGATGTTGGTCACCATGGCCAAGGGCGCTGCGGTAAACAGCAGGGCAATGGTGGTGACCAGCACCTTAGGAAAGCGACGGCCCAGCGTTCCATTCAGCAGGAAGCCGATGAAGGGCAGAACCGGGATCAACCATAGATGGAGGGAGGAAGTGTCGTTCATAGTTTCATCAGGTTGACTTGATCCACGTTGAGAGTGCTCCGCGAGCGGAAGATGGCGATGATGATGGCCAAGCCGACGGCAGCTTCGGCGGCGGCGACGACCATCACGAAGAAGACGAATATTTGTCCCTGGACGCGGTGCCATTGGTAGGCGAAAGCGACAAAGGTCAGGTTGACCGCGTTCAACATCAGTTCAATCGACATGAAGACGGTGATGATGTTGCGCTTGATGAGGAAGGCGGCAACACCGATGGAGAAGAGAATCGCGCTGAGTACCAGGTAGTAGGCGATGGGAACGACCATGTCAGTGCTCCTTGCTGGCCAGCGCGACTGCGCCCAGGATGGCAATGAGAATCAGGACCGAGGTCACTTCGAAGGGAAGCAGCAGGTCGCGAAAGAGGACCTTGCTGAGGTCGCTGGTGGAGACTACGTAGTCTCCCAAGCGGGCTTGCGCCAGATGAGTGCGCGCGGAGAGGAAGATGAAAGCCAGGAGGCCGACGAGGATGGCCACTCCTGGGATGCCCACGATGTAGGCGGCGTGACTGCCGTGGGTTCGTTCTTCTTTGCCGGCGTTGAGAAGCATGATGACAAAGGTAAAGAGAACCATGATGGCGCCGGCATAGACGATCACCTGAGCAGCGGCCAGGAATTCAGCGCCTAAGAGGAGATAAAGGACGGCCAGCGAGCTCATCACCACGATCAGTGACAGAGCGCTGTTGATGGGGTGACGTTGGAAGAGGAGGTTTAATGCTCCTGCAACGCAAAGGCCGCCGAAAAAGATGAATAGAACCAGATACATGCTAGAGCGATTCTCCTATATCAGGCCCGTTGCTGATTGTAGAACACCTTGGTTCGGGTTTCGTGATTCGGTGAACGGTTGTGGCCGGGAAAGGGAAACTGCAGTCGCGTTTCCAGTTGGATTCGGTTGCACGGACCCAGGTCTCAAACGCGAGACCTAGGGCACCCATCTGTTGTTTCCGATGCATTCCTCCGGCTTGAAGACTTGTGCCCTTTAGAGCGGGCGGTTGGCTAGCCATAAGCTGGTGGCCAGGATGTTGGCGATGGCCAGGGGCATTAGGAATTTCCAGCTAAAGCCCATGAGTTGGTCGTAGCGGAGTCTCGGCAGTGTGCCGCGAACCCAGATATAGAGAAAGAGGAAACAGAAGACTTTCAAGACAAACCAGAAGACCGGCAGGATGGCCTCGATGAAGGGCCCTCCGAAGGCGGGGATCAGGTTGCCAAAGGGGCTGGTCCAGCCACCGAAGAAGAGCAGGGTAGCGACGCAGCTGACGGTGATCATGTTGGCATATTCGGCCATGAAGAACATGGCGAATTTCATGGAACTGTATTCCGTGTGGTAACCCGCGGTCAGCTCGGTTTCCGCTTCTGGCAAGTCGAAGGGGGCGCGGTTGGTTTCGGCATAGGCCGCCGTCAGATAGATGAAGAAGGCTACAAATTGAAAGCCTCCGAAGACGTTCCAGGAAAACAGGCCGTGGGCGGACTGGCTGTCTACGATGGTGCGCAGGTTCAAGGAGCCGGCCCGCAACACTACGCCTACCAGCGATAGGCCGAGGGCTAACTCGTAGCTGATGACCTGGGCACTGGCACGCAGGGCTCCGAGCAGAGAATATTTGTTATTGGAGGACCAGCCGGCCAGGGCGATTCCGTAGACGCCGACGGACGTGACGCCGAGGATGACCAGCAGACCGATGTTTACGTTGGCGATCTCGAACATATCTACGCCGTACCACGTGATATGGGCGCCGAAGGGGATTACGGAGATCGAGATCAAGGCGCAGGCGAGCGCGATCATCGGGGCCATGATGTAGAGGGGCCGGTCTACGTTGGTCGGGAGCAGGTCTTCTTTGAGAAAGAGCTTGAGACCGTCGGCCATGGGCTGCCACAAGCCGAAGGGGCCTACACGGGTCGGTCCCCAACGGTTCTGGATGCGGCCGACTAGTTTGCGTTCCAAGAGCACGGTGTAGGCTACGGCGCCGAGGAAGATAGCCAGGACTACGGCGATCTTTAAACAACTCAGCAAGAAAAAGATGAGGAAGCTCACGGTGTCTTTCGCTTTCTGGCCCCTCTGGGGGGCGAACAGGTTAAAAGCGTACCTCAGGGCCTAAAGGCCAAATTGATTTCGTTTTTCGTGTACGGGTTAAAACCCGTACCTACCAGCCTGTCTACCTTCGCGTACCTCAGTCTGCTGCGGTTTCAGTGGGTTTGGTGGCGTGCGACTCCAAGACGGATTGCAGAGTGGTGCTATAGCGGGTCAGGGAGCCGGAGGTGAATAAGGTGTCTTGTGCCGGGAGAATGAGCGCGTGACGCTCGGGCCCGGTTTCGATTTGCACCAGCGATGATTGCACATGTACGTCGTTACCGGCCAGTAATTCCATGCGTGAGACCTGGTAGCCGGGGACCAGGCGCTGGATCTCGTCGAGAATGGCGAAGGGGTCAAAGGGACTGAGCTTTGGTTCGAGATTTTGGGCCGCCAACCAGACGCTGTGCCGGTCGGCTTCACCGGACTGAGCTCCGCGGGACTGCCCCATGTCGGCGCGTACTCCGCGGCCAAAGGGCACCAGCTTTTTGGCATCGGCGCCCATGGTGTCGGCGAGGCGCACGATCAACTCGAAGTCGTTGCGCACACCGGCCCGATCGGCCGCCTTCTTTACCAGTTGTTGATCGCCGTAGGTGTTGGTGACGGTTCCGGCCTTTTCGTAAAGGTTGGAAGCAGGCAGGACGACGTCGGCCAATTGCGCGGTCTCGGTCAGGAACATATCCTGCACGATCAGGAAGGTTCTCTTGAGCGCGGCCGGGTCAATGCCGTAGCGGGCGATGGGGTTGGTGCCCACGATATACAACGCCGCCAGATCACCGCGCTCGGCGGCGTCGAACATCTCCACCAGGTCGAGGCCCGGAGTCAGGCTCAGAGGAGTGCCGTATTCCTCGGCAAAGGCGCCGGGCTGGGTTACAGGTACGTAGCCGGGGAGAAAGCCCGGGAGGAGGCCCATATCCGCGGCACCCCGGGAGTTGACATAGTCACCCAGGCAGGCGAAGCGGGCCTGGGGAAGCTTCATGCCGAAGTTCACCAGTGCGTCGATATCGCGGCCGCGATATTCGGAACCAAAAATGATGAGGAGGGTGGGCTCGGCGAGCAAGGCCTCGCGGAACTTCTGTGCTTCGTCGCTTGAGTGCATGCCGGGGAAGGTTTGGTCTTCGCCGGCCAGGAAACGGATCGCGTTGGCGTAGCCATCCTGGGGAATGATGAGCGATTGGTGAGCCTGACGCTCGAGCTTGATGCCGGCGTGGTTCACCAGGTAGATGCGCGCATTGTGATGGCGCAGGTTGGTGCGCAGGTTCCAGGCCAACAAAGGATGCTGCTCGGTGGGATCATTGCCGAGGACTAGAATGGCGGGCGCGGTCATGGTTTCGCGCAGGGAAGCGGCGCGGTCCTGGTGGCCGGAGAGGGCGCGGGCAAAGGCGGTGTAGTCAGCGGTGCGGTGGTGATCGATGTTGTTGGTGCCGAGCACGGTGCGCGCGAATTTTTGCAGAAGGTAGTTTTCTTCGTTAGTGGTGCGGTTGGAGCCGATGACGCCGATGGCCTTGCCGCCCTTGTTATCGCGGATTTCACGGAGCTTGCGGCCGGCGTGGGCCAGAGCCTCTTCCCAACTGACTTGGGCGAACTCGCCGCTAGGCTGGCGCACGAGGGGCTTGGTCAAACGGTCGGTGTGGTTGGCAAAGTCGAAGGCGTAACGGCCCTTGACGCACAGGAAGTCGCCGTTGATGCCGCTCTTGTCGCGGTTGTCGCCGCGAATAATCTCGGAGCCGCTGTCGACGCTGCGCACGCCCAAAGTGGTTTTGCATCCGTCACCGCAGTGGGTGCAGACAGTGGAGACGTGGTTCATTTCCCAGGGGCGGGTTTTGTAACGGTAACTGCCCGAAGTGAGCGCGCCGACGGGGCAGGCATCGATGCACATGCCGCATTCTTCGCAGTCGAGGTGATCGCCTCCGTTGGGGGCGATCACGCTGGAGACTCCCCGGTTCTGGACTCCGAGGGCCCAGACATCCATACCCTCGCCACACATGCGCACGCAGCGGTAGCAGAGGATGCAGCGCGGGCGGTCGAAGAAGACGACCGGAGACCATTGCTGTTCTTCGCGGTGCTGCTTGGTTTCTACATAAAGCGACTCGGGGGCCCCGTATTTGAAGGTCATGTCCTGGAGTTCGCATTCGCCGCCGGCATCGCATACCGGGCAGTCGAGGGGGTGGTTGCCGAGGAGGAGTTCGACGGTGGCTTTGCGGGCCTGGGTGATCTCGTCGCTTTCGGTGGTGACAACCATGCCTTCGGCGACCGGGGTGGTGCAGGCGGTCTGTAGCTTGGGGACTTTTTCCAGGCGGACCAGGCACATGCGGCAAGCTGCTTGGAGGGACAGGCCGGGGTAGTAGCAGAATTGGGGGACGGCAATGCTGGCTTCGCGGCAGGCTTCGATGAGAAGGGTGCCTGCGGGGGCGGTTATTTTTTTGCCGTCGACGGTGAAGGTTACGTCAGCCATGGGTTTTAGTCCTTTCCGTCGCGGGTCGCCGGTCGAGGTCCGTGTTAGGCATTGGCCAGGACCTCTTGGTGGAGGTTGGCGTAGGGACAGGGTTTGCCGTCGAGGTGGTCTTCGAATTCTTTGCGGAATTTGTCCACGAAGGCGATGGTGGGCATGGCCGCCGCGTCTCCCAAGGGACAGAAGGTCCGGCCCAGCATGTTCTGCGCCAGGTAACGAATGTTGTCGATGTCTTTGGCTACCCCGGCTCCAGCGTGGAAGCGGGTGAGGGTCTTCTTGAGCCAATCGGTGCCTTCACGGCAGGGGATACACCAGCCACAGCTTTCGTGCTGGTAGAACTTCATGGTGCGCAGGGCGAATTCCACCATGCAGACAGTGTCATCCAGCACCACGACTCCACCGGAACCGAGCATGCTGCCGGCCTTGCCTACCTGGTCGAAATCCATGCCGATGTCGATTTCGTTGGGCAAAAGGACGGGCGTCGAGGATCCGCCGGGAACGACGGCTTTGAGCGACCTGCCGTTGGGGATGCCGCCGCCTACTTCGTAGATCATCTTCTTGAGGTTGTAGCCCATGGGGAGTTCGTAGACTCCGGCCTTGGCTACGTTGCCGCTCAAGCAGAAGAGGCGTGTGCCGCCGTTGCGTTCGGTTCCAATTTTGGCGTACTCGGCGCCACCGATGCGGAAGATGTGGGGCACGGTGGCCAGGGTTTCAGCATTGTTAATGATGGTGGGGCCGCCGTAGAGACCCACGACCGCGGGGAAGGGAGGGCGGATGCGGGGAATGCCACGCTTGCCTTCCAGCGATTCCATGAGGGCCGACTCTTCACCGACCTCGTAGGCGCCGGCGCCGGTGTGGGAGATGACCTCGAAATCCATATTGCTGCCGAAGATGTTCTTGCCCAGAAAGCCCTTGGCGTAGGCGTCGTCGATGGCTTTCTCCATGATCTTGAGCAGGTAGCGATATTCGCCGCGCAGATAGATGAAGCCCATTTTGGAACCGATGGCCAGGCCGGCGATGATCACTCCCTCGATCACCGAGTGGGGGTCGTGTTCAAAGATCAGGCGGTCTTTGCAGGTGCCCGGTTCGCTTTCATCTCCGTTGACCAGGACGTATTTTGGTTTCGCGGATTGCTTGGGGACGAAGGACCACTTCATCCCGGTGGGGAAGCCGGCGCCGCCGCGGCCGCGGAGGTTGGAGGCTTTCATCTCGGCGATGATGCCCTCCGGGCCCAGTTCAATGGCCTTGCGCGCGGCCTTGTATCCATCCAGCTCGAGGTATTTGTCGATGTCGGTAGCACCCTTGCCGAAGCGGTACGAGATCACCTTGACTTCATCAGGATGGGAGACGAGATAGGCCATGGGGGGTTCTCCGCGTGCTAGATCGGCAGTTCGCTCCGGGACCGATAATCGGCGAGGATTTTGTCGATCGAGTCCGGGGTTAGATTTTCGTGGAAGTCATAATTCACCTGAACCGCGGGAGCCCAACTGCAGGCTCCGATGCACTCTACTTCTTCCAGAGAGAAAAGCTTGTCGGGCGTGACTTCTTTGTTGCCGATACCCAGCTTTTGTTTGCAGTGGGCCAATAGCTCATTGCCACCGCGCACCATGCAACTAATGTTGGTGCATACCTGTACATGATACTTGCCTAAGGGTTTGGTGCGCAGCAACGAGTAGTAGCTGAGCACGTTGTGCACGTCGAGCTCGGTGATCCCGATGCGGGTGGCTACTTCGCTGATCACAGCATCGGAGAGATAGCCGACCTCGTCCTGGGCGTAGAGGAGCATGGGGACGAGCGCGGATCGACGCAGAGGATAGAGCGTCACCATGCGATCGAAGCGCGCGGCCAGGGCGGGACTGAAGATGGTCTTGATCTCGGTGCTCATGATTTGATCTTAAGAGATAGATGTTGATGTAACGTGTGCCAGGTGTTCTATCCACTCGATGGCGGCTGCATCGAGCGGCTTGGAGCCTGCTGGAAAGTTGAGCGTGCCGTCAGCTTCGATCCGGAACTCCCCAAATGCCTCCCGTCCCGGCTGGACGATACACCAGGAGCCGTCGCCGTTTTCGGGGTTGAACCGCAAGTTCAGGGCCGAGTCCCGATGCTTGACTGATGCTTCGTCAGGGGTGTTAGTCACTACGTATTCATCGCCCGCATTGAGGCTGGCCGCGTGAGCATAGACCCGCACCATGCTCACCAGCGACTCCCAGATGTGCCCGCGTACCTGAACCTGGCAGTCCACGCCCTCGTCGCTCATCGATCGATCTCCCCGAGCACGATATCGATAGACCCGATGACGGCGACAACGTCGGCTAAAAGACGGCCGACGCACATGGTTTCAAGAGCCTGCAGCGAGGCGAAGGTGGGGTTGCGCATGTGCACGCGGTACGGCTTCGCGGTGCCATCGCTAACCACGAAATAGCCCATTTCGCCGCGTGGGGATTCGATTCCCTGGTAGACCTGGCCGGCCGGCACGGCAAATCCCTCGGTCACAATCTTAAAGTGATGGATGAGGGCTTCCATCTCCGTCTTCATCTTTTCACGATCGGGGAGGACTACTTTGGGCGCATTGGCCTTCAGGGGGCCGGTCGGCATACCGTCCAGGGCCTGCTGGCAGATTTTGACCGACTCGCGCATCTCCTCAACGCGCAGAATGTAGCGGGTCCACACGTCGCCTACGGTAGAGGTGGGCACCTTAAATTGAAACTTCTCGTAGCCGGAGTACGGCATGTCGCGGCGCAGATCCCAATCGACACCGCTGGCGCGTAAGGGCGGCCCGGTGACTCCGAGGGCAACCGCGTCGGCGGCGCTGAGGTAGCCGACACCCTTCAGGCGGCTTACCCAGATGGGGTTGCCGTTGAGAAGGTTTTCGTACTCGTCGATCTTTTCCGGCATGATCTTGATCAGGCTTTGCACCTTCTCAAAGAAGTCCACCGGTGGTTCGAGGGAGACCCCCCCGATACGGAAATAGGAGCCCATCATGCGCTGGCCGCTGACATCCTCGAAGATTTTGAGGATCTCTTCGCGTTCGCGGAAGGTATAGAGGAAGAGGGTCAGCGCACCGATATCCATGGCGTGCGTTCCCAGCCAGACCAGGTGCGACTGGATGCGGGTGAGCTCGTTGAGCAGCACGCGGAGGAATTGCGCGCGGGGTGGGATTTCCAGCTGGAGCAGCTTCTCGACCGCCAGGCAATAGCAGAGGTTGTTGGACATCGGACTGAGGTAGTCGATGCGATCGGTCAGCGGAACTACCTGCTGGTAGAACTTGGCTTCGCAGGTTTTCTCGATGCCGGTGTGGAGGAAGCCGATGTCGGGGACGAGGCGGAGGACGGTTTCGCCATCGATTTCGAGCACCAGGCGGAGCACACCGTGGGTCGAGGGATGTTGCGGCCCCATGTTGAGGACCATGGTGTTGTCTTTGTTGCCTTCATGGGGCCGAGGTTCGATCAGCGGGGCGATGACAAAGTCTGCGGCATCCATTAGCGGTAGCCCTCCACCGGGTAATCCTTGCGCAAAGGATGGCCTTCCCATTGATCGGGCATCATGATGCGGCGCAGGTTGGGGTGGCCGCCGAAGCGTACGCCAAACAGATCCCAAACTTCGCGCTCGTAGAAGTTGGCCGATGGCCATTCGGGAGTAATGCTTTCGACTTCTGAGTCGAGGCTATCGACCATGACGCAGAGGCGGAGGCGTTCCTTGAGGCTGTGGGAAAGGATGTGATAGGTCACCTGGAAGCGTGGTTCGCTGGGATACCAGTCCACGCAGGTGACGTCGACCAGGAAGTTATAGCCTGCGGTTTTCAGCGTGCGGCAGACCGGGCGAAGATCATCGCGGTCGATCCAGAGGGTCAGCTCTCCGCGATCGAAGCGGGCGTCGGTGATGCAGGTGGGCTTGACTGCCAGCAGGGCGGCAATGGCGTGGTTCTGGGCGTGGGCAGCGAGGACAGTGTCTTTGTCGGTTGCGGCGTCCATTAGAGGTCCGCCTTATCGGAGGACCAGTCCAGTATTCCTTTTTTTGATACGTAGAAGAGCCCGACGAGGACGAATCCGAGGTAGACGACCATTTCCCAGAAGCCGAACATGCGGGAGCCGACCAGTTTGGGCAGGTCGCGGTAGACGACGGCCCAGGGAAGCATGAAGACGGCTTCCACGTCGAAGAGGATGAAGAGCATGGCGACCATGTAGAAGCGGACGGAGAAGCGTCCGCGGGCGTCGCCTTCGGCGGGGATACCGCACTCGTAGGAGGCTAGCTTGGTGGCGCTGTTGCGATGCCGTCCGATGAACCAGGAGGCGGTGACGATTCCGGCTCCAAAGCCCACGGCGACCAGGATTTGCATGAGCAGTGGGAGGTAGTTCCAAAAGTAATCGGGGGTCTGCATTTTCGTCGCGCTCTGGTTCGACTGTAAGTTTTCGCCTTGCTGGAGTCAAGCAGCGGTTATGGTGCGGTTACAATCGCGCCGCCGGGTTGACGTGGTATTGACTGATACGGTTCACGAGTTTTTATTGTGGGCCTCTCAAGGTGTTTCACTCTCGGCCGATATCCCCCGTACGGGGGAAACCATGTTGCATAGCTTATTGGATATTTCGCGAGCGGGTTTGGTAACGGGATTAAGTTCGGCGGTGGAACTACGGCCGTTTGTGCGTCGCCAGTTGTCCCCGGAGGAAGGCCGGGCGATCGAGATTCTTGGTCATGCGATTGAATACCTGGCAGATGAATATTGCGCCGATGCGGAGCCCAAGGGACGTTTGGGGAACGCGGACCCGCGCGTTGAGGCGATCCAGACGCTTAAGGCGTTGAACCGGTCGATTTATTATTCCGCGGCCGAAGTGGAGCCGGCGTTCACGCGGATGAAGCGGTGGGTGATGGGTACACCGACTCCCTAAGCGAAGCAGGAGGGAGTGATAGTCTCCCTCTATGAATTTCGTCCTAAATGGGCAGACGCGTGAATTTGAGCAACTGGCGCCAGGAGCCAACCTACAGGATTTGATTGGGGAACTCGGTCTCAAAGGGGACCGGGTGGCGATTGAACATAACGGCAACATCGTTCCTCGCGCGGAGTGGGCGGAGGCTCGGCTGGCGGAGGGGGACCGGTTGGAGATTGTGCACTTTGTCGGCGGGGGCCGGTAGGGATGCACAGGGTTGTGTGTTTTTTGTTGGTTGTGGCCGCGCTGACGCCGGGTGGCTTTGCGCAAGGGCATGGGGCGGAGGGGGGTGGCGCCCCTACGTTTACGGTTACGGATCTGCCCTTAGGGCGGCCGCTGCGCATTGTGGTTTATGGCGACATGCGGTTTACCGACCCCAGCAATACTTCCGATACGCAGCCCGGTGTGCGCAAGTGGCTGGCGCAAAGGGTTGCTGAGGAGAAGCCGGACATCCTGTTGCTTACCGGAGATATGCCTTTTCATGGGAGCGATCCTGCTGACTGGAAGGTGTATGAGCAGGAGACGGCTGCGTGGAAGCAGGAGCGGCTACGGATTTATCCCACGATCGGGAATCATGAGGGGCTTCCTGATCCGCTGAAGGGGATTGCGAACTATTTTGCGGCTTATCCGCAGTTGGAAAGGCACAGCTATTATTCGGTGCAATTGGGGAATGTGTACCTCATCACCCTGGATAGCAGCAATTTCCTGGGGGTGGGGTCGTCACAGCGCCGGTGGCTGGATACACAACTGGCGCATATTCCTGCGTCGGCGGATTTTGTTTTCTTTCTGTTTCACGCCCCGCTGGTTTCGGATTTGCAGACAGCGTTTATGTTGAGTATTCCTGACCCTACCAGCCTTGCCCTGCGGCATGAACTAGAGGAGTACGCGGCTAAATCTCACGCGAAGTTTGTTGTGTTTAATGGGCACATCCATAACTACGAGCGGTTTGACGTGAATGGGATTATGCATGTGATTTCGGGCGGCGGTGGGGCTCGTCCTTATCCCATTTTTATTCGTGGGGATCAGGATTTGTATCAGGCGCGTACTTATCCAAATTTTAATTATGTGGTGATTACGTTAGAGGGTAAGCACGCGGAAGCGAAGATGTATCGGGTGGTGGATCCGGATGCGGCGGAGAAGAGGGTTGAGCTGAAGGATAGTTTTGTTTTGGATGCCAAGTAGGAAAGGGAAAGGGTGGACCTTCCATCCGAGATTGGCCGCAGTTCACCCCACCTGCGACCAGTATTGGATGGAAGCCCCGTTTGTTTTATCCAACATTTACTAAGGAATGATCGACGACTTCAGGGCAGGGAACTGCCGCTGGTGCCAGTAAGGATAAGGTGCAGGCAACTTGCTTGCGGCGTCTAGCTTGGCTACTTGAGCGGGTGTCAGGTTCCAAGTGGCTGCGGCTAGATTTTGGCGGAGCTGGGTTTCGTTGCGGGCGCCGACGATGACTGTCGCCACGGTGGGGCGCTGCAAGAGCCAGTTCAGGGCTACTTGAGGAACAGGCTTGCCGGTTTCGGCGGCTACTTCATCCAGCGCGTCCACTACTTTGTAGAGATACTCATCCTCGATTTGCGGACCCTGCGCAGCCGTTTTGTGCAGACGGCTCTCCGCCGGCAACGGATGGCCGCGACGGATTTTGCCAGTTAAACGTCCCCAGCCTAGAGGGCTCCAAACGATGGCGCCTACGCCTTGATCGATGCCTAACGGCATCAGCTCCTGCTCGTAGTCACGGCCGACTACCGAGTAGTAGACCTGGTGGGCGACGTACCGTGACCAGCCATAGCGATCCGACACTGCCAGGGATTTCATGAGATGCCAGCCGGAGAAGTTGGAGCAGGCGAGGTAACGGACCTTTCCGGTGCGCACCAGGGTGTTGAGGGTGTCGAGGGTTTCCTCGACGGGGGTGGTCCCGTCGAACCCGTGCAGGTGGTAGATGTCGATGTAGTCCGTTCCCAGGCGTTTGAGACTGGCTTCGCAGGCGTGCACCAGGTGATGGCGGCTGGAGCCGAGTTCGTTGGGGCCTTCTCCCATGGGGAAAGTGGCTTTGGTCGACAGCAACACCTTGTCACGACGGCCGGCAATTGCCTGACCTAGAATTTCTTCTGACCTTCCCTGCGAGTAGACGTCCGCAGTGTCGAACAGGTTCACGCCTGCTTCGAGACAAATGTCGACCAGGCGCGTTGCTTCGGCGACGTCCGTGGCTCCCCATGCCCTGAAGAACTCGCCCTCACCGCCAAATGTCGCTGCGCCTAAGCAGAGCACTGGCACCTTTAATCCCGAATTGCCGAGCCGTCTGAATTCCATAATGCAAGAATAAACGAATGGAATCTTCACCGCGAACGCCGCCATGGCTGGGCGCAGGTTGGTGGGCGCTCTGCTTTCAATTTTTTGTTGCCGAACAGATTGCACGCATGAGCTGGCCCGGTCACTACAGCATGACTGGGAATTGGATCAGCGACCTGGGCGCCGCAAACTCACCGCGGCATTGGGTCATGAATGGCTCGTTTATCGTGCAGGGGGTGCTGATTTCCGTGGGCGCCATCCTGATGCGTCGATTGTTTCCCGCCAAGGCGGGTTACCGGGTTGCGCTGCTGCTGTTCCTGGTTTCCGGTTTGGGTGTCCTGGTGGTGGGGCTGGTGCCTGAGGATAATAATGAGCAAGTGCATCGGGTGGCCGCGCTGGCGCACCTGCTGGCAGGGAATTTGGCGATGATCGTGATCGGTGTGGCGATGCTCGCCGGAGCAGCACGAGTGCGCTTTCGAGGCGTCATTACTCTGTTGGCGGGGTTGTTGGGAGTGACGGCCTTGGCGCTGTTGGGTCTGGGCGAGAAGGATGTGGGCACCTTCGAACGATTGGCCGCGTACCCGCTGACGCTATGGCTCACCTGGATGGGGTGGCTCATGTTTCATGCGTAGCCTTCGCGTGTGGCACTTGCCGGTTCCGCGGTCTACCGGGAAACCGATTCACGTTCCGATTGACCAGTGAGAAAATGACGGTTGGTGGAACCAATCTCCGGAGCAGGCAAGATCAGCAAATTCTTCGATGCCAGGAAGGCAGTGAGGCGACTGGCCTGGTCCGCGAGCGTCAGCCGATTGGTGGCTTTGTTGATTCTGCTCTACACCTCTGGGTGCGGAGTGAACTTTCGCGTGCACCCCACCGTCGTCTTCGTGGGCGATTCCATCACCGCCAACTGGTCGGCAAGCTGGGCCGGACAACAATCTACATTCGCCCAAAACAACTGGTTAAACGTGGGCGTGGTTGGGCTCACCTCCAGCCAGATCGCCGCGCCGTTTGACGCCTACGTCATCGATTTGCAGCCTAAGGCGGTGCACATTCTGGCCGGCACCAATGATGTTTATCCCGGGTGGCAACTATCGGACACGACAAACAACATCGAGACCATGGTGAAAAAGGCTAAAGCGCATCATATTGCTGTGGTGATTGGGACCATTCCGCCATGGGGGCCGGGAGCCCTCCCGGAAAAAGCAGACCCAAGCCCGCAAAGGTTTCAGCGCATCGATCAACTGAATCAGTGGATCCTCCAATATGCGGCGCAGCAGGGGATCCAGGTGGTCGATTATCACTCGTTGCTCGCAGCGGCGAATGGAGAGAACTATATTCCCGCGCTGACCGTGGACGGTGTCCATCCCAGCGCAGCAGGTTACGCAGTGATGACACCGCACACTGAACAGGCTCTCCAGACGGCGATGGCTACGCCCACTCCGTAGCAATTCAAGCTACAATTTGCCTGCTGGGAAGGCAACCTGATGACAACACGACCTCGGCGTGGCCCTATAAAACTACCAAGGTGGGGACGATCTAAGACCTTATGACCACTTTTCGATCCTGCCTGGTGGCGATCGCGTTTTGCCTATTTCCCGCGCTCGGCATCGCGCAGATACAGCCGGCGAACCTGGCTGGGATCGCGCATGTCGCCTTCCGCGTCTCCGACCTGACCCGCTCCCGGATCTTCTATCAGAAGCTGGGCTTTCAGCAGGCCTTCGTATCCACCAAAGATGGGAAGACGACGGAATCATTCCTCAAGGTCAACGACCGCCAGTTTATTGAGCTCTATCCTCAAGAGGACCCTTCGCAATCCATCGGCTTCATGCATATCTGTTTCGAGGCCACCGACCTCGAGGCGCTGAACCGCTCCTACCTTGGGCGCAGCCTCACGCCCACCCCAGTGAGGCGTGCCGGTGCAGGCAACCTGCTCTTCACCATGGTTGGCCCGGAGGAACAGAACATCGAATATACCCAGTACATGCCAGGGTCCCTGCACACCAAAGATCAGGGTCTGCACCTGGGCGAAGACCGCATCTCGAAAGAAATCGTTGGCATAAGCCTGAGCATGGAGGATCCGGTTGCCGCACGAGCGTTCTATCAACAGAAGCTCGGCTTCCACGAGTCTCGCCATCCCCTCGAGCCCGGGCTGATTCCGCTCCTGCTTCCAGGTACCTCAGATCAGATGGTGGAGATTACGCCGAATGTGTTTCAGCTTCTCTTGTCCGTTCCCAGCCTCCGGCACGCAGCCTCCCAACTCAAGGAACACAATATGCCGGTGGAAAAACAAGGGACTATGCTGACGGTAAAGGATCCGGACGGAAATCGGATTGTCTTTGTAGACGTCGAGGCGGAAAATAGCCGGCGGCTGTTACAGATGCCAAAGTTGCCGAAGCTCCCCTGGCCGAGCAAGCCATGATCAGGCACGCCGCCCGCCGGATCTTGCCATCCCGAAAGCCCAATCGATTGTGCCTGGGGACCCTGATGGCGTTGTTGTTCACTGGGTGTCACTCCGGAGCGCCCGCCGATGACTATGACGTCCTCATTCGCCATGGCCAGATCTTCGACGGCTCGGGAGGCGCGCCGTATGCAGGAGACATGGCTATCCGGGGCGACCGCATTGTGGCGATCGGATCGTTCGAGAATGCCAAGGTAAAGCGCGAGATTGATGCCACGGGGCTGGTGGTCTCCCCGGGCTTTATCGATATGCTGGGCCAGTCGGAATTGTCTTTGCTGATCGACAACCGTTCAGAGAGCAAACTGTCGCAGGGCATTACCAGCGAAATCACCGGGGAAGGCGGCTCCATCGCCCCGCAAAACGAGCTCACGATAGCACCGCAGAAAATCCTTCTGGACCACTACCACCTCACGATCGACTGGCGGGATCTCGCCGGCTATTTCCGGCGTTTGGAAAAATCCGGCACTCCGATCAACCTCGGCACGTACGTGGGGGCATCCCAGGTTCGTCAAGCGGTGCTCGGCGATGTCGATCGCGCGCCCACGCCGGCGGAGTTGCAAAAGATGGAATCGCTGGTAGCGACGGCCATGCAGCAGGGTGCACTCGGTCTTTCGACTGCGCTTATCTATCCCCCAGGTCATTACGCAACCACGACGGAGCTGATTGCCCTGGCCAAGGTCGCATCGAAATATGGAGGTATTTATGCTTCGCACATGCGCAGCGAAGGGCAGAGCGAAATGGCGGCCATTGACGAGGCCATTCGTATCGGGCGCGAGGCCAACCTTCCGGTCGAGATCTTTCACCTTAAGGTAAGCGGCAAGGCGCGCTGGGGTGATATGCCGAAGGTGGTCGCCAAGCTCCAGGCAGCCCGGGATTCCGGTTTGGACATCGCCGCAGATATGTATCCTTACACCGCGGGCGCTACCCAACTGGCCTCTTCGCTGCCGCCCTGGGTGGCCGATGGCGGCATGGAGAAATTGCTGGGGCGGCTGCGAGATCCTGCGATCCGACGCCGGATCGTGGCCGACATGGCCCATGATCACAATGATTGGGAGAACCTTTACCTGGACTGCGGCGGCGGCAGCGGGGTGATGATCTCGGCGGTGGTGAATCCCGATCTTCAACCATATGAGGGGAAGACAGTTGCTGAGGTGGCGAAGGCCGAGAACAAGCCGGAGATGGATGCGCTCTTTGACTTCATCCTTGCCGACAAAGGACAGACCGGCGCACTCTACTTCATGGCCAATGAGAACGACTTGCAATACGGTCTGAAACAACCCTGGACCAGCATTGGCCTGGACGCGGGCGAAACCTCGCACGATGGTCCGCTGTTCGAGCCACACACGCATCCTCGGGCGTGGGGATCCATGCCGCGGTTTCTCGGCCACTACGCGCGGGATCTTAAGTTGCTCGATTTGTCCCAGGCCGTGCGTAAGATTACTTCGCTGCCGGCGCAGCGGGAACATCTCTCCGGCCGCGGACTTCTCAAGAGCGGCTTCTACGCCGATGTGACTATCTTCGACCCAGCTGCGATTCTTGACACCGCAACCTATACCGATCCTAACCAGGTGTCGAGGGGAGTGCAGTACGTCCTGGTGAATGGTCAACTCGAATGGGATCGCGGCAAGTTGACGGGCGCGACCGCTGGGCGTCCGTTGGTGCATGAATCGCGGAATCCGCAGAATTAAATCCCGGCGCTTGACAAGCACGATCCGCAGCCTGACTGCTTCGTTGGACCGCCGGTGGAAGTGTGCGCCTTAGGCGCGCTATGTGCCGTTTGGGCCGGTTTCGGGGTGTTGGCGCCTTCCTGCCCATAGAACGCCGAGTGGTGTATTCTGTCTTCCATAGATGTTCGAGTGGAAGACGCTACGGCCGGAGGGAGGCACCCGATGAGTTGGCTCAGGTTCTTTCGGCGAAGCCGGGCAGACGCGGAGTTAAAGCAGGAGATCGATGCCTATTTGGCCGAGGAAACGGCCGAGAACATTGCGCGCGGAGTGAAACCGGAAGAAGCGCGCCGCCGCGCGAGAGTAAAGCTGGGAAATCCGCAAGGCGCTCGTGAGACCCTGTGGCAGCAAAATACTGTGTCGCTCGTAGACGCGCTCGGCCGCGACTTGAAATTCGCCAGCAGAACACTGGGGCGCTCGCCGGGTTTTTCGCTGATCGCGATCGTCGTGATGGCCTTGTGCATCGGCGCAACGACTTCGCTGTTCACCGTTGTGCGCTCGGTGCTGCTGCGTCCGCTTCCGTTTCGCGATCCCAGCCGCCTGGTTATGCTCTTTGAGCATCGCCGTGATGTCCGCAGCAACCAGGAAGGGTTCAACTACAACCCGGTATCGCCCGCCGACTACTTCGACTGGCGCGCGCAGACGCACGGCTTTGAAGACATGGCGGCGTGGCGCTGGTCGCGACTCAACTTGACCGGGGAGCGCGGAGAGTTGCCGGAACTGGTGGTCGCGTGCGGCGGCAGTTGGAACCTGTTTCCGCTGCTGGGCGTGCAGGCGGCGATCGGACGTACCTTCACCGAGAGTGAAGATCGTCCGGACGGAAACGCCGTGATGCTTACGTGGAATATTTTCGAACGCCGATTCGGCGGGGATCCGTCGATTGTCGGCAGGCAGATCCATCTCGACGCTAAGCCCTTCACGGTGGTGGGCGTGCTTCCGAAGTGGTTCACCTATCCCGATGCGACCTTGCAGATTTGGGTCCCGTATGCGGCGGGTTTACCTCCGGAGCTGCTCGGCAGCCATGACCGTCACTTCAGCCATGTGGTGGCCCGCCTGAGGCCGGACATCAGCCTGGCAAGCGCCATGAGCCAGATAGAGGCGGTGCAGTACCGGCTGCACCTGCGATACCTGAATGCGCCGGTGGCCGAAGATGTAGTGTCGAAAACCATCAACGACGATCTGGCGCGAGATGTGAAGAAACCGCTGCTGATCTTAATGTGTGCGGTCGCATGCATGTTACTGATCGGCTGCTTGAACGTCGCCAACCTGCTGGTGGCCCGTGGAGCAGCGCGGCAAAAGGAGGTGGCGATCCGGGGCGCGCTGGGGGCACAGCGGTGGGCGCTGATCCGTGCGCAGTTGACGGAGAGCCTGTTGATCTGTCTGACCGGCGGCGCGGGCGGGGTGTTGTTGTCGCTGGCGGCCACAAAATGGTTAACCGGCGCGTGGCAGGATCTACCGAACGCCGAGGTGATACGTGTGGATGGCGTTGTGCTGGGATTCGCCTGTGCGCTGGTTTTTTTGGCGGCACTGCTCGCGGGTCTGCTGCCGGCCATTTCTTCCACAGGGAAGGCGGCTCTTGCAGCGCTCCAGGCGTCGTCGCGCAGCGCCAGCGGAAACGTCTCCCGCGCCGCGCTGCGCAAAACGCTGCTGACGGTGGAGATCGCGGTCACCATGGTGTTGTTGATCGGCGCAGGCCTGCTGGTTAAGAGCTTTGCTCGTTTGCGTGGGGCCGATGTGGGATGTGTAACCGACAATGTGCTGACTCTGGACTTGAACCTTCCGGCGCAGAAATATGGCAGCCCGCAGAAGGTGAATGCCTTTAACGAAACCCTTCTGGAGAAGCTGCGCGCTATGCCCGGCATCCGCGCTGTTGCGCTCGGTTCCAATCTGCCTGGAGAAGGATTTGGAACCGACGATGACTTCACAATTAAGGAGCATCCTCCGCTGAAAGCCGGCGAAGGAATACCCGATGCTCTCGCACGCTGGGCCGACCCGGGGTATTTCAGTGCGTTGCAGATTCCGTTGCTGAGCGGACGCTTCTTCACAAGCGATGACCGGCTCGACCGCTCCAGGAAGGTGCTCGTAAGCAGCCTGTTGGCCAGGCGATATTTTCCGGGGGAAAATCCGGTGGGCAGGACCATTCACGTGCTCGATCAAAACGGCGCCGCTTACGAAATCATCGGCGTCGTCGGAGATACGCCTTGGCAGGTCGGTCAACCGATCCGGCCGATCATGTATTTTCCGATCCTTGGAGGCGGCTCTGAAGGCGGTCAGGCGCTAGCCATTCTCACCGATTCCGATCCGTTGGCGATGTCCGTTCCAGTGCAAAAGCAGATTGCGGCGCTCGATCCCGAACTGCCTGTTTCGAATGTGCTGACCATGCAGCAGGCGATTGGGGATTCGCTGGGCAATGCTCGCTTCAGCGCCGCGCTGGTGATGGGCTTCGCGGTGCTATCGCTGATTCTGGCTTCCGTCGGCTTGTATGGTGTTCTGTCGTATCTGATGGCGCAGCGACGAATGGAAATTGGCGTTCGCATGGCGCTAGGCGCGCAGCGAGGTCAGCTGCTGTGGCTGATCCTGTTCGATGGAATGCGGCCGGCAATGATTGGATTGGCAATCGGATTGGCAGCCAGTGCCGGAATCACGCAGTTGATTCGCTCGATGCTGTACGACACCAGGCCGCTCGACCCTGCGGTATATGTAGCCGTGACTGGTACGCTGCTCATGGTCGCAACTTTGGCCTGTATGCTTCCCGCGTGGCGAGCCTCGCGATTGGATCCGATGGTGGCCCTGCGGGCTGAATAGTCCGCAGGAAAGTCTAAGTTTGCGCCAAAACGCCAAGGCTCTCCGGCTCGCAGGAGAATTCCCCTGAGCCGGACGAGTCACCGGCTACGTCATCGATCACATCGATAAGCCGTCAGAAAGCTAACAGCGGCCGATCATCCCGGAATCCAAGTCACAATAGGTATGCTTTCACCGGATTAAGACCAATCTCCGTCGTAGGCAATGGCGATCTGTGTCTGAGAAAATGCCAAACGCACTTGTGATGGGGCCATCGAAAGAGTGGGTCCGATAACCAGGCCCAGCGTGAGATAACACGGGATTGCACCTGCCGGCGTTTCGAAGGCGTTACCGAAAAATGCAGTCAAAAGGGTAGACGCCCAGATGGCAACTCCAAAGGACTGTTTGGTGATTTTGTAAGCGCGCCATACCAGGGCGCCGCAGGCAGCCTGCAAAGAGAAGAAGAGGAAAACCCCGAGCCAGCCACTGTAGCCCAGGGCGTAATAGAAGATGTTATGTGGCGTTCGAAGATCGCCGGCATCCTTGAGGTAATCCACCAGGTTTTTCAACAAGTACCCGTAGCCGGGACCGATGAGGAAATTGGTGTAATTGGCCTGGGAGTTAGCCCAGATGGCACGCCACCAGTTTTCTCTCCAGGTGATGGTGCCGTTGTAAAAGCCGACATGTTGAGAGCCCGTCAGCTCCTCGGCGAGCGCGGGACTGATCGCGGTAAGGCCTCGGGCGACAATCTCGCGGGAGGAAATGTTGCCTCCGCGTTGCTCCGGCGCGGGGATGTTGATGTCTAGCATGAAACTGGCTGCGAGAAGAATGGCGATACCTACGGCGACAATGGCGACGTTCGCAATCTTTTTCGACAAGGTGCCCCAAATCAACAATGCCAGACCCAGACCGGCCCATTCCGCGCGGACCTGACCGGCCAGCAACATTGCCGCGGCTACTGCCAGAGGGAGCCAGAAGCGACTTGGTTTTGGATCCAGGCAAAGCAGCGCGAGGATAATGACTCCGCCACCGGCTGGCTGGCCAAAGAGGGGAACTCCCTCGGATCCCGGCATCATCACGGTCAACTTGTTGAGGAAGAGCATGTAGGCCGGAGCGTAGACGCAGAAGCAAATGGAGAAGACCTGGGCAAATCGCAGTAAAAGGTCCGGTCGCCGGCGTCCCAACCACAACCCCAGGAACAGATAGATGGGATAGACGTTGAAAACCAGATTTTCCATGGCGACGAGGGGATTGAAACCCAGCAGTGTGCCGCGAATCACTTCGAAGATGCCGTAAAACAACGATGCCAGAAGCACCCAGGCAACGGGGCCGAGAGGTCCACTCCTGGTGAGGGCATCGATCCATGGGTCGAATACTTTACGCGGGTGCAGGATGATGAACGCGGCCAACGTGAGATCGCCGACGAATAACTTAGCGGGAGGGACTCCGAGGTACGCGAAGCTGCGCCCCGTAAGAGGAAAGCCCACCAATAGAACCAGAATCCATTTCGACCAGAAATCCCACTTCTCCAGGCTTGCATTTTCAGGCCCCCACCCGTCAGTATTCATTTCCGATTCTCCAATCCCGGCAACGCGATTTGCGGCAGCTTCCATCGGCGGTCATGAATCAACTGCACGTTTCTCTGCGCGGCGGGTTCCGGGCCGCTCCGTCCATGGACCTCGCGGATCTTTAACGATGCTCCGGTGCCGCCACTAAACGATGTTTCCAGCTGAGAGTGCGGACGCGGACGGTTGTATATCGACGCCTCGTCTCGGAGTCTGCAAATAGGACGAGAAGCGTGGGCGCAAACGCAGAAAGGGAGCCTCTATCCAACGGTAAGAAAAGGTCGACACGGCGCAGATCAGCAGAAGATTGAGCGGCAAACGGTTCAATGGCGATGGAGAAGTGGGGTTCAAGAAGAGCTGCTGCCAGATATAGAGGGAGTAACTCAACACACCGATGTTTACCATGGTCTTGCTATTAAGAAACCGGAACACTGCACCACGAACATGCATTACTTTCCATAGGGTGACTGCGATACAGATGAGGGCGATGGAGTCGCCCCCTGCAAAATAAAACGCGGGAAGCCACTTGAGCGCGGTATACATGATCACGGAAAGCAGGGGTACCACGAAGAAGCAGCGGAGGTTGATGATGCGGCGCAGGATTCGACTGTTCTCAAGTTCCTTCGAGAGAAGAGCCAGCAGACAACCCATAGCGATTGCATCTCCTACGAACAGCAAGCTCAACTGCATCGCCCCGTAGATCACCGGCTCATAAAGGTAGGCGAGCGTGCGCAGCAAAGGCGCCAGGAAGAGGATGAGAAAACAGCAAGTCAAGCGTCCGCGCCTCGCCGTGAGTAGAAAAATGAGCGGCCACACAAGATAAAACTGTTCTTCAATTGCCAAAGACCAAAAGTGCCCCGTAAACCAGTTTGTCTCCTGAACATGATTCATGAGGAACGCACCGGCGTAGAAGAAATAATGGGGTGCGACGCGGATTACATTCTTCCATGCGAGAACCGCCACAACGAATAAATAGGCGTAGGCGACGGGCCAGATTCTGAGGGCGCGCCGGACATAAAATCTCTTGATGGAGACGGCGCCATTCCTGCGCTCTTCGTTGAGCAGAAGGGTCGTGATGACGAAACCGGAGATAACGAAAAAGACTTTTACTCCAAATGGGCCGAAATGGAACACCAGGTGCGCGTATGGATCGAAAGCCCGGAATGCAGGTGTGTGGCAAAGATGAGAAAGAATCACCAGCAAGATGGAGATCGCCCGGCAACCGTCCAGAGAAGGGATGCGAGGAGAGGAGTTCTTCCGAGTACCAGCGACAGCTTCTTGAGGAAACACCAATCGAACTCCTGCCAGCAGCGTGATTGATCTGCGAACTGTGGCAATCAACGCACTGTCAGCGGCGACGCACAGACTCATCCGCTGCACGGGCGACTGATCAAATACAGTCTCTCAACACACGTCACTCCTGCGTGCAAAAACGCGGCGCGCAGTAGGCTATGATCCCATTCCCGTCCTCGACTGCCGGACGCAGGGCCCAAATTGGGATTCGTCAAATTGTTGGTCGTGCTGCGAAGCCACGAAAAGCTCGACGAGATGGATGACGGCTTGGCGACGAGACATCCAGAACCCACCGGACGCCACTGAAATGCCAGGTCGTCGTCGCGGTTCATGGTGCCGCCCACATCGCGGCCTACCGAGGGCTTTGGCTTGGATAATAGAAGGCGCGAACCTCAGTCAATCGTCCACCTACAACGAGGCACAGATCCACAACATGATCCACACCATTAACCGTCTCCATGTCGAAGACGGTCGCGACATAGTCGCCATCGACTACGTGCTGCTTTATTTCTATACCCTTGATGAACGGAAAGATGCTGGTGAGGAAGCCCACTATTGTCTCCCGGCCTGCGAGCTTAGGCATCAGTGGCCCCTCAAACGTTACATCGGGTGCGAAGGGCACAGACGAAAGGTCTTTGTTCGCGAGACCGTTCAAATAACTCTCTACTACCGCAATCTTTTCAGATCGAGACATCGGCTCTCCCTATACAGTTCTACATCGACAATAAACGAGTTCATCCGAACTCCGGCATCACGCGCTCTGTGCGGATACATCACCCACTGACGCAGCTTAGCAATTGCCGGAGGAGGCACACTCTCATTCGTCCCCGCGTGAGTTTGCAGAGGATGCCAAAACCGAGGGGAATAGGTATCGTGTCGGTGCATTACCCGCCCGGGTTAAGACGCGATTCTCGAGGTTGAGGATGAAGAGCTTAGCCCATTCGTCTCATGCACGTTTAGAAGAATACGGTGTACACCGCCGCGAAGGTAAATGCATCATCTACTCGCGGCTTTATGGCGGGGCCGTGAACGTAGCTGAGCCCCACACTCAAATAGTTACCTGGAGCCAGATGGAAGTTGTAGCTCCCGGTGAGGGACGCGCTATTTCGCCACACGCTGGTACCGTTCGCGACGAGCGAGTTGGTGAGACTCTTGCTAAATCCTGTATAGGTGGAAACCAGGGAAGCGACATCCAATGGCCGGACGGCAAAGGGCGCGAACTTGTATAGCCTTCCTTCGTAATACCGATCGTAGGCATTGAAGTGAGATGCCGCTGTCATGGCTGACGCGCCAATATAGAGACCACGCTCCGGATGCTCAACGCTAGACCCAGTAAGCTGGCCATCCATCAGCGCGAATGCCGCGTGATTTCCGGGCTCGTATCTGCCGTTGGCCAAATTCAAATACCGCGTACTATTGTGCAGATAGCCAGCACGGAACCATAGTGCGCGCGTTGAGGCGCTGGGTGGACGCCGGAAACCAACCTCTTCGATCGCGAGCAACTTGTCACCCTTTGGCGCGAAACGCAGCCCTGTGTGATTGCGCGCTTCGGTTGCCTGCCCTCCTGCCGCATCGAGGCTGCGTTGTAGACCGATCTTCACGTACGTACGGCCCGGCACGTTGAGCTTCAGATTGAACTGGGGTGCGGGTAATGGAAAGAAGGCCATTCCCACCTCGTAAGGCAAGACAGCATAGACACCCTGCACACCGCTAGCCGTTGAGCCGCCCACCTGCATGCCCACAAATTCAATGTCATTCGAATTGTATCCAGCTTTGATTTCGACGCGGTCGCGGCCGAATTCCTTGTAAAGGTAAAGTGTCCACAAGCCCAACGCTTTCGGTCCCGCGGGCTCCCAACTTACCCACTGCCAAACTCCGCTCAAATCCAACTGCGCATTTCTGAGACCCATTTGCCGAAGGTCCCAAGTGAGAATTGGGTTGATCATCTCACCCGCGAAAGGATGCTGACCAACGTAGACCTGTTGATCGGCTGGGACAGGGGCCTGAAGGGCATTTTGCGCATACCGCATGGTGTTGATCAGTCGCAGTGCAATCCCCCTACGGAATAGGGTTTGACGAAATGGGGAGTTCACGTCGATGGCGGAATCCGAGAGCGGAGGGAGTGCCGCATCTCCGCCCGGGATATTCAGGTTCTCAATCGATGCTGCAGGGTTCTGCGCAATTTCGGAGGCCCTAGACTCCTGCGCAGGGCCGGACGCGCGTCCCACTGCGATCCCAATGATCGCGAGGGCAATTCCGATCAGTGTGCTTGGAGAGTTCATCTGCTTAGATCAAAGGTCGGCTTAGCGCGTGGAATTGGAGGCATTAAACGCGAAATGAGGCGGCATGTTATAGGTCCAATACCCTTCTTCAACTAAATGGGAGATCTTCCAACCCTGGGGAGTGCGCACGAGTGAGTAGCGATACCACAATCCCTGAAAGAACACGTGTGTTTTCGTTTCTCCCAGATCCACCACCATGGGACAGGAGCAGTGGGCGCGCACCCGCGCGTTATTGAGGCCTAAGTCGATACGAACCGTCGAGATCGCATGTTGTGACAAGACGATTGGGGAAAGCGCTCTCTTTAGGTATTCGATGTGTTCCTCTACGCCACTCTGAAGTCCTCCCGTAACGCGATCGTCGATCACCGCGTCAGGGGTAAAAAGACCGCGATACAGAGCCCATTCACGATCGTCCACTGCATAGCAATAGCGCGTCAGAAGGTCCTCGATCTCGACTCGGTCTGAAATCTGTTCAGGTGATAGAGCCATGCGCATGTTCCTCTTCGTTTCTTGAGGTGTTGTCCAAACTCGCGGTTCCTGCGCGTGCATACGCGCTGAGCGCATCTGGAAGGAAGATCATTTGCAGCATTCCAGACAAGAAGCTCCTGCGGGTTCCGCAGGCAAATAGTTCAGCTTGAGATTTCTTTGATTTCATAGCTCGCCTGGTGCAGGCGTGGTGCTGCACAGATACCGGGCGTCGATCTGACTGTACGGTGGTTGCGGGAGCAATTACTTGCTCTTGCGGCCGGATTCCTGCTCTTTCTGTTGAGGGGGATCTAGAAACGTCGCGGCTCGGCGAACGTGGGATTGACGGTTAGAGGACGAACGGTTTCTCCAGAGCGAAGAGCCGGAGCTAAGCGGGTTGGCAATGGGGGGGATTCTGTGCCGGGACGTTCCGCCAAACTCGCTCGCTACATCTCTTCGCCGCTCGTTTCACTCGAGGTTGCGCTTCGGAACAGATGAGGCGATATACCGGTCAATCGGAGAAACGTTGCGGCAAAATGACTCTTGCTGGCGAACCCCACTCGTCGCGCAATGGCCGGCATAGACGAGCGGGATGTGCGAAGGAGTTCCTGGGCTCGATCGATACGCAGGCGGGTTACATAGGCATGGGGCGTTTGGCCCGTTGTCGCTTTGAACATTCGCGCAAAATGGTACGCGCTCATATGGATGCTCGCGGCTATATCTTCGAGTGTGAGCTTGGAGGCCAGTCCTGCCTGGATATGGTCCTCAACCAGCCGGAGCCTCCGAGCACTCAAGCGTGCCTGCTGGTTCGAAAGGGCGCGTGGAAATGCGCAATACTTGCGGAGCAGCTGCGCAACAAGCATCTGAGCTGCGGAATCGACGAAGAGCCTTCCTGCCCTCTCAGAGTGTTTCAATTCATCGCCAAGAGAACTCACGATGGAGGAAATCAGAAGGTCATGCTGAGCGAAGCCATCGATAATTTCTACCCGAGCTGGATCGCACTCGAAATTCTCCGCTGCGAACCGATGAAAGAGAGCCGCATCAATGCAGACGTGAATGGTCTCAATTCCACTTCCGTCTCCTCGATCCCAGCGGATTTCAGTAGACTTGCCCGGAGAAGTGAGAGCGAGATTCCCAGGGCCGCTGAGCGCGCAGCCCCAGCCGTTTCTGCTCCGTACCTCGGTCTTCCGCGGTCCGCCTCCAGTTGTCAGTACCAACCACGGGTCTGGTGTTGCGGGAATCCGCAGGTAACGGCAGCTTGCTGGTTCCAGGCGTGTTCGTACAATCAGGGGTCCCCAGTCAGATCCCACGCTGGTACGGAGCGAAGGATTTGCGAGATATTTCTCAATTTCCCGGGAACTGACTTCCATGGGATGCTCCTCGTCGCGAGTGCACTCTACTAAAGTATCGCAATCAGGGCCATGTCTTCCTACGGAGACTTGCGGAGGGATCATCGGCGGATTTCTCAACCTGTGGGGAATATGGCAAGTCACTTATTGAGCCGGTAGGTCGACTATGCGCCTGGCAAGTGGCCGAATGACCGGCGACCCGGAAGTTCCCAAGCGGGTGTTATATCCGGGTTGGCGACGATTCATCCAGAACCCCGAAGACCGCGCCCATTCAGTGTTGGAAACAGGCATTGGCTTGTTGGCGTCAACTGAGGACGGAAGCCGCTGTTGCCACCGTCCCTGTTTGTTCACGGACACC
Source organism: uncultured Acidobacteriaceae bacterium (assembly GCA_963745725.1). Classification (GTDB taxonomy): domain Bacteria; phylum Acidobacteriota; class Terriglobia; order Terriglobales; family Acidobacteriaceae; genus PALSA-350. The sequence goes on along the minus strand of CAVUYJ010000006.1, from coordinate 431,927 downwards.
CTCCGGCGAAACCGGACACCCAATTCGGTTCCCATGCGCCTGCGATATGCCGTAAGCCGCTTTGTTCTCATAAAGTTGTCTTTATAGAGACTTTGGCTCTCGAATTGCCCTTCCATTAGACCTACCGTAAGCTGGAGCCCGACCATGACCACCCTGCTGCAGGATCTGCGATTCGCCCTACGTCAACTGCGCAAGTCTCCCGGCTTTACCATCACTGCCGTTTTGACACTGACGCTGGCCATCGGCGCCAACGCAGTCGTCTTCGGCGTGTTGAACGCGCTCATCCTGCGTCCGCTGAATGTGCCTCAGGCAGAGAGCCTTTTCGTAGTCCAGCACGGGAGCGGCGTGGGGTCCCACTCCTATCCCGATTATCTCGATCTTCGCCGGCGCAATCGCAGCTTCGACGATGTGGCTGCCTGGGCCATCTCTCAGGCAGGGCTGGACACGGGGAAAGATCCATCCAATGTCTGGGAATACGAAACCAGCGGAAACTACTTCGACGTATTGCGCATGCAACCGTACCTTGGCCGTTTCTTCCACGCTTCCGATGAGCATGGCCCAAACAGCGCGCCCTATGTCGTGCTCTCCTACGCATACTGGCACAGCCATTTTCAGGATGATCGCGGCGTAGTGGGCCGGGTTGTTCGGTTGAACAAACATCCGATCACCATTCTTGGCGTGGCGCCTCCGGGGTTCCAGGGGACCGTCTTGTTTTTCGCTTCGGATATCTTCGTGCCCATCGTGAACCATGAGCAGTTATCCGGCGATAATATTCTGGACGCGCGCGCGAACCAATGGATGTTTGAGCTGGTGGGACATCTGAAGCCGGGAGTCACTCCGGCGCAGGCCACTGCCGATCTGAACTCGGTGAATTCGTATCTGAAAAGGAGCTATCCCAAAGAAGAAGGGAATGAGCCTTATACGCTGGCGCGGCCTGGTCTTCATGGCGACTATATGGGCCGGCCGATGGGGGCTTTTCTCGCCGGATTGATGCTGCTTTCGGGTTTGATACTGTTGGCGGCCTGTGCCAACCTGGGCAGCCTGTTTGCCGCGCGGGCCTCGGACCGTTCTCGCGAAGTGGCCTTGCGCCTAGCTCTTGGTTCGAGCCGCCATCGCATTTTGCGCCAGCTGTTCACCGAATCCGTGCTCCTTTCCCTTGCCGGAGGCGCAGCGGGACTCGTGGCCAGCATTCTGCTCTTGCGCCGGTTGAGCGAGTGGCGGCCATTTCCGCAATTCCCCCTCCATATGCCGGTAAGTCCGGACGCTAACGTTTATTTGTTAGCTTTGGTTTTGGCGTTGGTGAGCGGAGTTCTTTTCGGAATTGTTCCCGTGCGCCAGGTTCTCCGGGCCAATCCGTACGAGATCGTCAAAGCGGGATCGGCAGGCGCGTTCGGGCGCCGAATTACCGTGCGAGACGTATTGCTTGTGGTCCAAATTGCGATCTGTGTCGTGCTGGTCACTTCATCCATGGTTGCTGTGCGTGGACTCATGCGCTCCATGCACAGCAACTTCGGTTTTGAGCCGCGGAACACGATGTTGGTAGATACCGATCTGAAGGCCGCAGGCTACACCGGCGAAAGAATACCCGCAATGCAACGGCGCATGATCGATGCCATACAAGCGATTCCTGGTGTAGATTCCGTTGGATCGGTGCAATATCCGCCGTTAGAAATTCCCGGTAGTTGGCAACAGCTTGTCTATACCGACACAACCGAGGATCTGAGCCCATCGAATGCCGCGGCCGACCCATCTATGTACAACGTATCTCCAGACTACTTCCGCGCATCCGGGACGTCTTTATTGGCGGGCAGAGGCTTCTCATGGCATGACGACACAAACGCCCCACGGGTAGCAGTGGTGAACCGGGAGTTCGCAAGCAAGATACTGGGCTCCGTGCCGGACGCTGTCGGCCGGTATTTCAAGCTGCGAGATGGCACGCGCGTACGGGTGGTGGGTCTGGTCGAAGACGGAAAATACGTGAACCTCACCGAAGACCAGCAGCCCGCGATGTTTTTTCCCCTCCTGCAATCGCCGGCTAGTTGGATATGGCTGGTGGTGCGGTCGAGCCGTGACCCGCAGCAACTTGCCGAGGCCATGAGACGTGTGCTCCGGGACATCGACCCTGGAATGGTTATGATGATTCGACCGTGGAGCACAGAACTGGGGGGAACTTTGTTCCCCTCGCGCATGGCGACCGTGTCGCTGGGTGTGCTGGGCATGATGGGCGCGATGCTTTCGATCACGGGCATCTTCGGAATGGCGGCCTACTCGGTGAGCAAGCGGCTACGGGAGTTGGGAATTCGCGTGGCTCTGGGCGCGCAACGCAAGGAAGTGTTGCAGGCGGCGCTGGGACGTGCGTTCAAACTGTTGGCGATTGGTTCGGGGGTTGGATTGGTACTGGGTTTGCTTGCGACCAAGGTGCTGGCTTTCATTGTGTATCAGGCCACGCCGCGCGATCCGCTGGTGCTGGCCGGCGTGATTCTGGCCATGCTGCTGTTGGGGCTGGTGGCTACGTGGATTCCGGCCCAACGCGCTCTGTCGATCAATCCTTTGATCCTGCTGCGCGAGGAGTGAGTCGGGGCTCGCTTCTAAGTTGCCTTACTACGGGCTTCTCGGCCCAGTGGCCATTCCATATGACCAGGAAACCGCGTTCCTCATTTTCAGTGGACGCTCAATCGCATTGCTCTGTTGGCACCAATTGAAGAGCGGGAGGCACGTTGGCTCTTCGCTGTTGCAGTGGTATGAAGAAGCATGGACGTCTACTGCCAGAGATTGGGTGCTGCAAGGCGCGGTCTATTTGAGTGGGCGTGAGCCCGCGATGAGGATGTCTACCAGTCTCCTGGCGCTTTGCTGCCAATCAGCGCCGGAGCCCACATGCGAAACGCCGATCAGCGCTCGAAGCAGGTCGAATGCATCCAGATCTCTTCGCAGATCGCCACTCCTCTTAGCGCGCTTGACCAGCTCATCGATCGCGCCATGGATCATGGTGCGTGAACCTTCATAGAGCCTGGACGGGCCTCCGACAACGCTATTAAGAGCGGGCGCAATGATGTGCTTTGCTGCGATGTAATCGACCAGCAGCAGCATCCAGGCTCGAAGTGCTTCGATGGGAGACTTGGTCTCGGAAAAACGGCCCGCGGCCGCCGCGAGTTTCTCCACTTCGTGCCGGTAAACTCCTTCGATCAGCTCATCCCGCGTAGGGAAATGGCGATACAGGGTACCTGTTCCAACGTCCGCCTGCTTCGCAATTTCTTCCAGACTGGCATTGGCGCCTTGTCGGGTAAACGCTGCCTTCGCAACCTCAAGAATTCGCTCACGGTTGCGCAGCGCGTCTGTGCGCGGTTTCCGGGCGGTCGTCGAACGCTTCTTCGTCATCTGCAAAAGTCTTGCAACCGGAGGCTGCCTCCGATTATCTATTCATACGGAGGCTGCCTCCGTTTTAGTTGAGGTGGCATCCTTTCGTCAATCTTAGCTGGAATGAGATCAGAGAGGCACATATGCGCGTATTTGTTACCGGCGCTACCGGATTCATCGGTTCCGCCATCGTGAAGGAGCTCGTCGGCGCGGGCCACCACGTCCTTGGAATGACTCGGTCAGATGCGGGAGTGAAGTCGCTGGAAGCCGCGGGTGTCCAGGCGCATCGAGGCGATCTGGAGGATCTGGAAAGTCTGCGCAGCGGAGCAGCCGCGGCCGATGCCGTCATCCACACCGCTTTCCGGCACGACTGGTCGAGGTTTGCGGAGTCCTGCGAGCTGGACAAGCGCGCCATCGAGACCATCGGCGCCGTGCTTGAGGGCTCAAGCCGTCCGTTCATCGTCAGCTCCGGAGTCGCTGTGGCTCAGGGCCGGCCCGCAACCGAGGACGATCCGCCGCTTTCTTCCCCATCCCTTCCTCGTGTATCCGAGGCGACGGCTGTCGCACTCATGGAGCGCGGAGTCCATGCCTCTGTGATGCGCTTGCCGCAAGTCCACGACACCGTAAAGCAGGGCCTTGTCACCCCCCTGATTGCGATTGCACGCGCAAAGGGAGTCTCGGCGTACATCGGCGATGGTCACAACCGCTGGCCCGCTGCGCACGTGACGGATGTTGCTCGCCTCTACCTGCTTGCTCTGGAGAAGGGCACAGCAGGAGCCCGTTACCATGCCGTCGCAGAAGAGGGTGTGGCGCTCAAAGACATCGCCGCCGCTATCAGCCGTGGCCTGAATGTGCCCGTTATTTCCATTTCGCAGGCACAGGCCCAGGAACATTTCGGCTTCCTCGGGTTCTTCGCGGGGAGGGACCCTCTGACTTCGAGTGCGCAGACCCGTGCAAAGTTCGGATGGAACCCCACAGGCCCCTCGCTTCTCACCGATCTCGGGAACATGCGCTATTCCGAGGTTTGAACATAACCCCACAATCACGGAGGAATCGACATGAAAAAGACATGGTTCATCACCGGCGCCTCGCGCGGGTTCGGCCGCATCTGGGCCGAGGCTGCTCTCAATCGAGGTGATCGGGTTACAGCAACCGCCCGCAAACTCGCAGACGTTGCCGATCTCCCGGAAATTTTTGGCGACGCGGTGCTCCCCCTCGCCCTGGACGTCACCGACTCCGCGCAGGTGCATCGGGTGGTTCATCAGGCATACGAGCATTTCGGCAGGCTGGACGTCCTTGTCAACAATGCCGGCGCTAGCCTGTTCGCGGCTACTGAGGAAGCGAGCGACGAGCAGGTCCGCGGCCTTTTCGATACGAACTACCTCGGCATGGTCCGAGTGCTCCGAGCGGCTCTGCCTTTGCTGCGGAAGCAAGGGAGCGGTCACATTCTCGGTGTCTCGAGCGGGCTTGGGATAACCGCATTGCCGCTCATCGGCTTCTATTGCGCCACGAAATGGGCTGTCGAAGCGCTCCACGAATCGCTCGCGCAGGAGGTGAGGGGGTTCGGGTTGAAGGTGACGATTGTTGAACCCGGGGCCTACGCAACCGACTTCGGAAAATCTTCACAGATCGCGGATGCGCTGGAACCATACGCGGAGTTCCGGAAGCAGTTTGTGACGCATCTGGCGAATGTTGAACGCGGCGATCCAGAGGCGACGGCAGAAGCCATCCTGAAGCTCGTCGACGCGGAAGATCCGCCGCTGCGATTTGGCCTTGGCACGTCTATTCTTCCCCGGGCCCGCGCCGCGTATACGGAGCGGTTGGAGACGTGGAAAGCGTGGGAGGATGTGTCGAACGCGGCCATGGGCGAGCCGAAGAAATCGATGGCAGAGTGGATCGAGCAACTGGCTCACGGGAGCCCGGATCAGGCGTAAGGATCGGATCTATACCTTTCATCAAGGCGGTTCCTCAGTTGTTGTAGCCGTGTCAAGCCTGGGTGCCAGGTGGATTTTTCGCAAGGAAGAATCCACTTGGCCACCAAGGCCGTTGGATATTGCCTCTCGCACAGTCGCACCATTCGGGGCGCAGTTACTGAGAAGCAATCGCCTTGAAGTTATTGGCAAGCGGCTCCCCCATCCCGATAGCGGAGTGGGCAACTTACCGATAGTCCCGAGAATTCCTTCCAATTTCCTGTGAGGGGCGCAAACTGTTACTCGGCGCGCAGTGCCTCCATTACGTTGACGCGGGCAGCGCGAGCAGCGGGCAGAAGCGATGCGACAACCGCAACCGTCATCAGCAGGAACGCTGAGATGGCGACGGGCAAAACTCCCGGCATCTTCATTTCAGCAAAATAGCTACCCGCGACGCGTGCGGCAACGAATCCGAACGCTGCGCCCGCGAGCACACCCAGTGCGGCCATCACGGCGCCCGCTGTTATGACGCCTTTAACGATCCGCCGGGGCTCCGATCCAAGCGCCAGCCGGATCCCGAATTCGCGCGTGCGCGCACTCACGGAAAATGCCAGCACGCCTGCTACTCCCACCACCGCGATCACCAACGCAACAGCTGCAAACACGCCGAACACTACAGAGTTCAGCCGGTCCGGCGTGAGCACTTCGGCGCGGATATCTTCAAGCGTGGCCGCGCGCTCAACGGGCTGATCAGCCGACATCGAGCGAATAAGGCGCGTGACCGGCGTGACCAGCGCATACGGATCGCCGCTGGTATGGATAAACAGGCGTCCGTCAAAGATCGTACTTCCCTCAAGTGGATTGTAGACAGTGACTGTGGGCTCGGGGACGAGATGATCATCGTCAATATCGGCCGCGACTCCGATAATCCGGTGCCGCGCCATAAGGCGTGCCTTGTCGGCATCGGTTCCAGGGAAGAATTGCAATACCGGATCCGTCCAGAAGACATGCCGATTGATAGGATCCTGATTGGGGAACATGCGTTGTGCCAGTGTCTGGCTGACGATAACGACTGGGTCGTCATTGTTTCGGCCGTCGAGGGCGTTGAAATCACGGCCGGCGACGATGGGTACACCAAGCGCGGCAAAGTATCCGGGAGAGATAACGCGCCACGTCGCGCGGGGGTCCTCTCCGCCGCTGGAATGGACGTGACCGTCAGCAGAAAATTGCAGACCTCCGGTGCCGGGGCCACTGTCGCGCCAGGGAACGACGTTGCCAAATGCGCTCCGGCTCACGCCCCGCAGTGCATCAATGCGGCGCATCGCTTCTCTGTAGAAATCGACCACTTGCTGAGGCGTCTTTCCATGGGTCATCGCAGGAACGTCGACGGCGAGCACGCTGCGCATATCCAGGCCAGTCCGCGCTCTTTGCAGCGCAACGAGAGTCGAAGTCAACACACTTGCGCCGACCAGCAGCACGAACGAAGCGGCGATTTGTGTCACTGCGAAGATCTGCTGGCGGCGGTTCGTGCCGCTGGTGATGCGCACGGTCCCGCTTGAAAGGCCCAGCCCACTCGACGAGGCGGACGACGGAAGACGTGGGACAAACGCCAGGATCACCGCCGCGACGATGGCCAGTGCTGCGCCTACCCACAGCAGGCTGAAATCTACTTTTAAGTCGATGGCGCGGACCGAAAACTTCGAAGCATAACGGGCGAGCATAGCGACCATCGGCCGGGCACTTACCACACCGATCAGGGCACCGCCGCCACAGAGAACCATGCTTTCAGCCAACAGCATGCGGCGCAGCGCGCCCTTGCTAGCGCCAAGTGCCATGCGGACAGCGAGTTCACCTTCGCGGCGAACGGTCCTTGCCAGAATCAGGTTGGCGACGTTGCAACATGCAATGATCAACACCAGCGCCGAGGCTGCGAGTAACACCAGCAGCACATCCCTGGCGCCGGACGTAATCTCGTCGCGAAACATCCGGGCTTCTATCCGGAAGTCAGCTTGCTTCGAATAAGCCTCGGGGTGATCTTTCTTCATTGCGGAATAAGCGGTACGCAGCTCAGCACGAGTCTGGTCGAGGGTGACTCCCGGCGCGAGACGGCCGAAAAGCTCGGTCATGCGATGAATGCGGCCGGTGACCATGGTTGCGGAAAGATGATGCGGGCTGGTGACGATGTTGGAGATGATTTCGGTGTCTTGCGGGTATGGGACGCAGGGTTCGAGAACGCCAATGATTTTCGCAGATCGTTCACCAATGCTGCCCAGGCGAATGGTCTTGCCGATGACCGAAGGATCCTTGCCAAGAGCGGTGGCCCAGAAACGATAGGTGAGGACGACGACTCCGGCAGCGTTGGGGCCGTCGTCCTGAGGCCCGATGAGACGCCCGAGGACGGGATGAAGACCCATCACATCGAAAAACGTGCCGCTGACAACGCCACCTTGAATGGAGCGAGGCTCACCGAGGCCGACCATGGTGAAACCCATGGTGGAGAAGTCCCCGAGTGCGCTCAATGTTTTGACACTCGCGCGCAAGTCCTGGATCTCGGGCACGGAGAAGGTGGTGTTTTCCTCGTGAATGCCTGGCGCGCTCTGCCGGATATAGATCAGACTGTTCTCGTCACGGTTTACCAGGGGCTTGAGAAGGACACCGCGCACCAGCGTGAAGATAGCTGCGTTGGCGCCGATACCAAGCGACAGTGTGAGAATTACCGTGATCGCCAGTCCGGGAGTACGACCTAGTGAATGGACGGCAATTCTGAGATCGCGAAGGAATGACATGTTGCCCCCTTTTCCTGTTGAGCTTGCGCCCTGGATCTTCACCTTATAGTCGTTCGGGTGCAGGGAAAATCGACAACAGAGAAGCTTTTATTTCAATCCCGGTGCCGCGCCGCCAGGAACCGAAGAGGATGTTCAGCATCTCATGTGCCAGATCTCGGTTGTGATTAGTCTGCTCTCAACCTCCGAGCACAACCATCTCCTAGACGCGCAAGGAGAGGTCGTGGGCAAACAGATTGATTTGCTGCAGGGCACGCTGGAAATGCTGATCCTCAAAGCTGTCTGGCTTGGCCCATTGCATGGCAACGGTGTTCTGCTGCGCATTCAGCAGATCTTTGGCGAACAACTGGAGATCCAGCAAGGCTCGTTATACCGCTTCGTGTCCTTGCAGGCGTTTAGCGGCTAGGTGCGGGTGCTTCCATGCGTGTTGTACGCTCCCCCACTCGAGAGAGCCCAAAGGGCGGATTGTGTCTCCTTTATGGCGATACGCTAAAGCGTCATATTTATTTAGCATTACTTTGTTAATACAGGTAAACTTGCGCCTTTCGCCTTGATATTTAATAAGCTATTTCTTAATATCTGGCGAGAGAGGTCTACATGAACGATTCAACCGATACTCCGACGCAAACTGAGGGTCTTTCCAGGCAGCAGGTGTGGTGGGTCTGGGGCATCGCCGCCGTGACGGCGCTGCTGCATTTTGCGGTGGCAAGCCGTTACGGATATTTCCGGAACGAGCTGTACTTCATCGATTGCGGGAGCCATCCGGCATATGGGTATGTGGACCAACCTCCGCTGATCCCGCTGTTGGCAGCGGCGACGCAGGCCTTGGGGCACAGCCTCTGGCTGCTGCGTTTACCGGCCGTGGTGGCCGCAGCGGTGCTGGTTCCGGTGACCGCGGCATTTGCAAGGCTGTTCAGCCGAAGGACGGCGGTCGTGGTGACGGCAGCAGTGGCGGCGGCGTTGAGCCCGGCGTTGGCGGCGATGACGGCAACGCTGACCACCACCACATTCGAGCCGCTGGCTTGGACGGGGTGCGCCTACTTCATTGCGCGGTGTATTGTGCGGCGCGACGAGAATAGCCTGCTGTGGGCCGGGGTGGTGGCGGGACTGGCGATGGAAGCTAAGTACGGTATCGCGATGTGGCTCGCCGGATTGTTCCTTGGGCTGCTGCTCTTTCACCGGGACTTACTGCTGAGGAAGAAGTTCTGGCTGGGGACGGCGCTTGCCGCCTTGATCACGGCGCCGAGCCTGCTGTGGCAGACGGCGCATCACTGGCCGTTTTTGGCGCTGATCGCGCATCATCACGCGATCGGATTCGACCTGACCGGCGGGCCGCTGGTGTTCGAGATCGGGCAGGTCTTGGCTAACAACCTGGTGCTGGCGCCATTGTGGCTTGCGGGCGTGATTGCGCCGTTCGTGATCGAAGAGTTGAAGCCGGCGCGGTTTCTGGCGGTTGCGTTTGTGGTGGCGACGACCATCGATATCGCCACGCACGGCAAGGACTACTACCTTTTCGGTGTGTATCCGGTCATGTTTGCCGTTGGAGCGGGTGTGCTGTCGCTGCGGATTCCACGCTGGCCCGTCGTGGCGTGGCTGGCGCTGGCGACGGCACAGTTTGCGATCGTACTTCCGGTAGTGCTCCCGGTGATGCGTCCACCCAGGCTGGCATTTTTGCTGAATCACTCGCATCTTCGGCCGCGGCCCGACGAGATCGCGGCGATCGGAGCGCCGCTGACGCAGATGTTCTCCGATGAGATGGGGTGGCAGGAACTGGAGAAACAGGTGGCGGCTGTCTACGACGCGCTACCGGAACAGGACAAGCAAAGAGCCGCCATTTTTGCGGAGAGCTACGGCGAGGCTGCGGCCATCGACTTCTTTGGTCGCACGGATGGGTTGCCGCAGGTGATCGGCGGAGGTAATCAGTACTATCTGTGGGGACCGGGAGGCGCGGATGGCAGTGTGATGATTGTGGTGAACGGCCATCCGAACCGCTGGCGCTCGGCATGCAATGATCTACAGATGGCAGGAACGTTCGGCGTGCCGCTGGCGATGCCCTACGAACGGGATCGGCCGATTCTGGTGTGCCGCGGTCTGCACCGCAACCTGCAGCAGGCGTGGCCTGATTTCCAGCGGTACGAGTGAGCAGTTTCGCAAGACCGGTTTCTATGAACGAGAAGCAGACGCCGAACGAAGAGGATGTGAATGCGGCGGCGAAGGTTCGCCGGAGCGTCACCCACTTGGCGCGCCGCCTGCGGGGATTGCGCTCCGATCACGGAATCAGCGGCTCGAAGCTGGCGATTCTGGGATGGCTGTTTCGGGCGCGTGCACCGATGACCGCGAGGGACTTGGCACGGCTGGAACGGCTGCAGCCGCAGTCACTGACGCGAATCATCGCCGAATTGGACGAGCAGGGGCTGATTCGCCGGGCGCCAGACGCGGCGGACGGGCGGCAGATCCTGATCGAGATTTCGCAGACGGGGAAAGAACTGCTGGTGGTGGATGCATATCGCCAGAACCAGTGGCTGAAGGAAGCCATGGCCGCCAGGATGACTAAGGCGGAGCGGGAGATTCTTGCGATTGCGGCGGACCTGCTGGACAAACTAGCGAGCGAGCCGACGGAACCAGACCAGACAAGGGGGGCAGATCGGACCACCTGATTCCGCCCGCGCTCACAAAGAGATCCATCGTGGCGCGTAGACGCCGCGCTGTCACCAGGTGTTGTGGAATGTTCTGATACGGGAGCAAGCTCAGGCGCGGCTCACCGCCATGGCTGCCCAATTACGCCACGACTTTCCCACGGATTATCCGCCGCAGGCGCAATGGACAATTGAGATTCAACCATTGCAAGAAACTTTGGTGGGCAAGGTTCGGCCCATGCTGCTGGTGTTACTGTGTGCGGTCATCCTTATCGTATGTACTCTTCGGCGGCGCGCTTCACGTCCTCTAACGTGGGATTCTTCATCGTATCGTTGAACATCGCCAATCTCCTCTTGGCGCGCGCTTCTGGGCGACAACAAGAGAGGGCGGTGCGGTTAGCGCTGGGGGCGAGCCGCGGCCGCATGGTGCGCCAGATGCTGACCGAGTCCATGCTGCTGTCGCTCATCGGCGGTGCCGCGGGAATCGCAACCGCAGTGGGTACTTTAGGCTTCATCCTGCGCTTTGTGCCATCGAACGCAGTTTGTGGCCAGTCCAAAGGAGAAACGAGATCTCGAGGAGTGCTGGAATGACTTTGAGCCAATCGCTGACCGAGGCCGCGCATTGTGTCGTCCCTGCGGGACTGGTACATAAACCTGAGCGTTACCCGGCACTCCCGTGCCGGGTTACAGGTTGTACCGTCCCTGCGGGACTGCAGGGGACTGCAAGGACTGCATCTGAAGGCAGCAGGCTACAGCGGCGAAAGAATACCCGCGATCCAACGGCGCATGGTCGATGCCATACAAGCGATTGCTGGCGTAGCCTCCGAAGGATCGGTGCAATATCCGCCGCTAGAAATTCCCAGTAGTTGGCAATCGCTTGTGTATACCGACACAACCGAGGATCTGAGCCCATCGAATGCCGCGGCATGAAGATGCACAAGGCGAAGGGAAGCAATTTGAGGAGGTCAACCTCTTTGAAGGATGTTTCGTAGAAATGGAAGGAGCGGGGGCAACCGGACTGCCCCCGCTCCTTCCTTAGTGGTAAGTCCCTCAGAACGACTGGATGTAGTACTTAGGCGACCCGACGCCGGTGGAATCGTCGTAACCGTCGACAGCCGGCAGTGCGGCGGCGCCTTCGCCATCGATGCCGAGCGTGCGCAAGTAGGTGACGAGCGGACCCGTCTTGGTATACGGGTTGGTGTAGTTGTTGCGGACCTCGGCCAGGTGCCCCGCGCCGAACGGGTGATCCGTGACGTCATGGAAAGCGTTTGTCCCGTAGCGCTGGTAGATAGCCGGGTTGGCGAATCCGAGCGCATGCCCGGCCGCCTGCTGTGCGTCCGCCTGAATGCCGGCGAAGGTGGGACAGGCCAGGCTCGTCCCGCCGATCCGGCTGAGGAGGAACGCGTAGGTTTTGCCGTCCGTGTTCAGGCCGGTCTCCCCGATCAGCAGCCCCGTACTCGGATCAGCCAGCGCCGAAACGTCGGGCACCACGCGCATGGGCTTTTTGCTGATCGTGCCGTTGGGCAGTGCAGTGGCGAGTTTCTTCGGCACCACGCCTACCTGGTAGAAGGGCTGGGTGAAAGCCGTGCTCACGCCGCCTCCGCTGGAGCCGTCGTAGTAATCGGGATACGGGCCGGGCAGGGGGTACTCCCAGGACTTGCCGTTGGAGGCCAGTGGGTCGAGAAGAGTTCCCCATGAGGTTTCGAACTCGTAGTTGTTCGACGAGCCAATGGCCAGGCTGGTGCCGCCGACCGCAGTGACATACGGGCTGGAGTCGGGAAAGTCGACCTGGAGTTGGTCCGAGCCCGCGTCCTCCGTCGGGTCTTCGTAACCACTGTCGCCAGAGGAGAAGAAGAAGCCGATGCCCTCGGCTGCGCCCGCCTGGAAGACTACGTTGTAGGCCGGGATCAGCGTGGCCCCATCGTAAGGCTCGCCCCACGAGTTGCTGACGATGCTGGCCAGGTGTTTCTGCACGATGAGCGCCAGCGCGTCCAGCAGGTCCGAGTCCTCGCAGCTGGCCGCGCCAACGTAGACGACTTTGGCGTCGGGTGCCTGGCCATGGACCGATTCCACATCCAGTGTCTCCTCGCCATACCAGCCTTGCGCGTCGCATTCGTCGGACGATGTGTACTGCCAGGTGCTGGACAGATACTGCGTGTACTGGCCGGATGCAAACGGCCGGTCGCCGGTGACCTTCGCATACTGGTTTGCGTCGCTCAGCATCGTGGGCGAGGCGTAAGCGTCGACGATCGCGACCGTCTGGCCCTTACCGGTCATTCCTGACTCGCTCACGTGGTAGGCCCCGCGAATCTGGCTGGGAGTATAACCGCAGTTCGTCCACGGCTGGGGCTGACCATACGCGTAGGGCTGATTGTAGGCGATTTTCTCGCCGTAGTAACCGGAGCACGGCCCCGCGGTGAAGTAGTTCGGGCCTGGGGGCGGGAGTGTGTCGGCCGGCTTCATGTGGTGAGCCGCTGAATCCAATCCCCTGACGGCCAGCACGTAGGCCGCCAGGTTGGCGGGCACGGTCGCCTCTTGCTCTGGCGCGCGGTCGGCTTTTTTGTCCGGGCCGGTGAAGGTCCCGAACGAAACGCCGAACGCCTCAGTCGCGGCCTGGACCGATCCGCTTGCCTCGACATAACCCGCGACCCGATCATCGACCGCGGTTACCGTCAGGCCGGCACCAGTTAGCCACGCTCTGACCGCGCTGATCGTGCCACCGCTCGGGCCGAACCTCTCCTTCACTTCCTCCGGCGACAGATAATGGCCGTAGAGCGCGTTGCCCGGTGAGGAGACGGCAGCCGCGACAGCAGACAGGCCCGCCGAGTCCTGACCAGCCAGGTATACCCTGACCGACACGGCGCCGCTGGTAACGTGGGCCGCCGAGATCCGCCTGGAATCGTTCGCCCATGTGGGGTGGGTTCCCGCGATGGCCGCGCGCGCGGTCGCTGACTGCGCCAGCGCGGCGGGGGGCAGGATCCCGGCGGCGAGCGCGCAAGCGGACCCTGCTGTTAAAACTGCTGTTAATAGGTGGTTGACGGGCACAACGCATAGCTTCATAACCGACCCTCCTTGAATGGGTGGTAGAAATCGTTCAGTGCTGGGGATTTGTGCTTTGGAGCTGTCGATTAGAGCAGGACAGATGTCCGGGAAGTGGTGATGTGCTGCCTGATCTTGCACGTAGGACTCCGGGGCAGTGAATGCTCGCTAAGGTAAAAACCGCTTTGTTTGTAAGAGCCCTAACTGGCCGGTGCCTATTATTGCGTGTTTGTCCGGTTTGTCAACGCAATTCCCCTTTTCTCGTCAGAGTAAGCGTTCTGACGAGCGGCTGAAAATCCGGCTTGGTTCTTGATGGTGCACTAAGGGAGTGAGCGGCCCATTTTGAAGGACGCCGCTGACACAATCTTCGAGCACCTATTGTTCATACCCACTGTGTTCCGTGAAGATCGGCTAGAGGTATTGCAAGCTCTTATCGCCGCACACCCACTTGCCTCGTTTGTGAGGAGATACGGCGGCACCATGCCTATTTCCAGTACAAACGGAAAGCACTAGTAAAGGGTATGATGTCGCGTAACCTCCCCATGCTAGCGGAAGACAAGCCGGTATTCGACGACAATCTGAAACAGAAGAGCTAAGGGTCAGAGTGTCGTATGCTGGATACGCTTCTCCCACGCCGCTGCAGTGCAAATAGCTTGAGCAAGGAGCCTGGCAATGATTCGGTTATGTCCGGGGTGCTGTGGACTGCGGTTGTATTTGGCTCTGGTTCTGACTGTTCTTTCGCTCGCCATACCTGGCGTGGGCCAAACCCTGAACGTGCAGAACCCAGGCACCGGCATAATTCCGCTGGACAAGGACTGGCGCTTTCACGTGGGGGACGATAAGGCCTGGGCTGACCCGGCGCTGGACGACTCTAACTGGGAGCCGATCCGTGTCGACGAACCCTGGGGTCAGCAGGGCCACCCAAGCTACACGGGCTTCGCCTGGTACCGGCAGCGCCTGCAGGTAGAGAGCTCCAATTCTGCGGGAACAAAGAGTCTGGCAGTGCTGATTCCAGAGGTACAGGACGCGTATGAAATCTACTGGAACGGCCAAAAACTAGGGACCTATGGCAGACTGCCGGCGGATGCCAAGTGGTGGGCATTCGGCAAGGGCACTGTCTACCCGCTGCCGAGTTCGAGTGGAGTCCTGGCGCTAAGGGTATGGAAAGCGCCGCTCTCGTCGGTCGATCCTGCGGAAATTGGTGGGTTCCCCGAACCGCCACTCCTGGGCGATGCATCTCTGCTCGCCGCCAGAACGAAGTTGACTTCCTACGCGGGCGATGAACGAAGGTTGCCCAACCTGTTAATGTCGGCCATCACCCTGGTCATCGGGTTGCTGAGTTTCCTGCTCTATCTGCGCGACCGCAAACAGGGGTTATATTTTTGGCTGGCGCTGTACCTGGTTGCGTCCGGAATTGTTCAATTTCAATCGTTATCAGCGATTCGGGACGTTGCCACATTTCGGGGCTATCAATTGATGACTCAGTTGGAGATATGCGCTCGCGATATCTCCATGTGGCTGATCTTGCTGTCGCTCTTTGGAATGTCACGGGAGCGGCAGTGGAGGCGAGTGACTGGCTGGATCACCGCTGTCTATCTTGCCGCACAGCTCACCGACATTATCACCATCTGGTTTTGGGAGAAGGGCGGCGTTCTGCCCTGGATTGACGGAATCACGACCGGCATCTACTCCATCACTCCTTTATATGTATTTGTCATCATCGGCTTCGGCTTGGTACGTCGCAAGCGGCTTTCGCTGTGGCCGTTGATCATCACTGTTTGTGTTACCGCTCTGTACAACGTCGTTCTGAACCTAGCCGGGCAGGGCATCCGATTCACCCATTGGACGCTGTTGGACAGGCTTTCGAACCTCGGCTTTCACTTTGGTGGCTATCTGTTCAACATGGCGTTTATTCTCAGCACCCTCTTGTTCCTGGCCCTGATTTTCACTATTGCCCGGGAGCAATTTCTGGAGCGGGAGCGGCAGGCCCGGATCGAACTGGAAGTAAAATCAGCCCGCGAAGTGCAGCAGATCCTGGTTCCCGAAGAAGCCCCGGCAATCCCTGGCCTCTCGATAGCCAGCGTCTACCGGCCGGCAGAAGAGGTGGGCGGCGATTTCTTTCAAGTCATCGCGATGCCGGGCGGTGCTGCTTTGATCGCCCTTGGAGATGTAAGCGGCAAGGGCCTGAAAGCGGCCATGACGGTGTCACTGATCGTGGGCACACTGCGCACGCTGGCCGACTACACCCAAAGTCCGGCGGAAATTCTTCGTGGTTTGAACCGGAGGCTGCTGGGTCGGACGGACGGCGGTTTCGCCACCTGCGTAGTCGCCCGCATCGATCCGGACGGAGAGACGACGATTGCCAATGCGGGTCACCTCGCGCCCTTCCGTGATCGGGAGGAATTGCCGGTCGCCGGATCTTTACCCCTTGGCTTGGCCGTGGATGCGGCCTATGACGAGTTGATCTTCGCGCTGCATGAAGGGGAGACCCTCACCTTTTACACCGATGGGATCGTGGAGGCGCGGAATGCGGCCGGCGAGTTGTATGGCTTCGAGCGACTGGCCGCGTTGCTTCGGTCTGATCCATCAATTGAGCAGATGGTCGAGCAAGCTTGCCGCTTCGGGCAGCAGGATGATATTACGGTCTTCAAGGTGACGCGGCTGGCCGAATCCGCCCCTGCGCATGCGGCCCGTTTGAGTCTAGCCACGCAAATTTCTCACGCGTGAAACTCATGAGTCAGGGTTGTTGTTTCAGAAGCGTCCATAGCTGGTGCACCGCAGCCGCCATCTGGTCTGCCGGAGTGGCGGCAAACCCAAGCACGAACCCATGGCGCGGCTTATTCATATAACAGGGCGACAGTGGCCATAGGCATAAGCCGTACTTTGCTGCCTGACTCGCGATTTCTGTGTCGTTAAATCCGGATGGGAGGGTCACCGTCAGGTGCATGCCGGCTGCCGCGCCGTGGATCTGCAGCATATCGCTGCAAGTATTCTGCACGCTCTCCACCAGAGCTGTCCGGCGTTCCTTATAGAGTGCCCGCATGCAGCGAATATGCCGGGCAAATCGACCGGCACGGATGAAATCCGTGAGCACTTCCTGGAATAAGTAGGAAGGGAAGTTACCTAACGAGAATCGTACTGCCATAAATCTTTCAATGAGATCGGGCGGGATAACCATATAACTCACTCTTACGGACGGAAAGATAACCCTGCTGAATGTCCCGATGTAAATCACGCGCGCGTCTGCATCGATTCCCTGAAGGGAGGAAACCGATGTAGTGTCGTAACGGTATGCGCCGTCATAGTCGTCTTCGACAACCCATGCTCCCTTATCCCGAGCCCAATCGAGCAGACGCAGCCGGCGAGAAGCGCTCATGGTAACGCCAAGGGGATATTGGTGCGACGGGGTAACAAACGCGGCACGCGCTTTCGACAGCAGACTCACCCCTGCAGACACATCGATGCCTTCGTTGTCTACCGGGACTGGGACAATTCGGCAGCCTGCCCCGAGCAGAACCGACTGGGCAAGCGGGTAGCCCGGCTCTTCGATCCACACCGGGTCCCCAGGATCGAGCAGCACCCTCGCCGTGATTTCCAGAGCCTGTTGCGACCCCGATACGATCATGATTTGCGATGGGTCGCATTCGACAGCCCTCGCGGTGTGGAGATAAGAGCAGATTGCGTCGCGGAGGCGATGAAGCCCCATCGGGTCGTTGTCATGCATGGCGCGCAAACATGGTCTTCGACCGTGTTCAGCCAGCAGCTTCGACCACGCTGCGAAGGGAAACTGATCAAGCGCCGGCTGGTGGACTGCGAAGGGTCCCGAGCCATGTTGCCACGGAACAGTTTCGAATCGCGGTAATAACGAGGAACGCCGGGAAAGACAACGAGGTCCTCCCGTGGTTGAGCGTGGTCTCCCACCGTTGCGGAGTTGACCCGGCAATGATGCCGAAACGAAGGTTCCCGATCCGACTCGACTTTCGAAGTAACCCTCGGAAAGCAACGTTTGATAGGCGCCGAGGACGGGAAAACGGGATACTTCCAGATCTTCCGCCAGGTGCCTGGTGGAAGGTACCTGTTGCCCGGGCTGCAAATTGCCACGCAGAATTGCGGCTCGGAACCCTTCACAGATCTGGTGGTGCAGAGGAAGCGTATCAAGGCGGTCGATAGCGATGACGGGTGCGATTCCTGACAAGTCTCTTGCCACTTCGTTCACTCCGCTGTTATTCGCCTTGTTAGGCTGAAGAATGGGTGGATCCGAGTGGGCGCCGAGGGCCGCTGCAGAAGAGGCTGGTCGACGGGCTCACATCATTCTTTGCTGACTGCCGAGGGAAAGGTGGATTTTCCCCCGAAGTAGCACTCAATGCTTTCCACTTTCCCGTCCCTGAGCCGGAAATACTCTACATTTCGGAACGACTTACCGTTCTTGGTGTGGCAGAGATACTTCACAAACGCCTCGTTGCCACTCCCGAACACGCGCTCCAGATCGAATCGATCGATAAAGTTAATCTGTGTATCCCAGCATTGGGTTTTGAAAGCGCTCTTACTAATGTGGTCGTCGCCGGCCGCGCTGGTGAAGGTAAAGTTGTCGGCCATCAGGGCCTCAAATTGACCCTGGTCCTTTTTCTCCCATGCCTGATACCAGCTCCGGACAATTTCTTCGTATGCCGTGCTCGGCTCCGTAGCTGCGCGCGCCGGTGCCGTTACCAAGAGCCCCGCCGCTCCAGTGAGTGCGCTAGCTCCCAATTCGAGTGCTTTGCGCCGTGATACTCCGCTGCTCGTCATATCAATCCGCCTTTTCCATCTCTTGGGTGAGTGGCTTCCGGGGGCCACGTTTCGAATCGGCAACCGTGATTCATTTCGCCCTTCGTCGCCGTTTTGCGGCTGTTGGCGAAATTCGCGATGGACCGCGCGGCGCGGAACGCGGCGATGATTGGAATAGCAACTCGATGTATCGCCGCAGATGATCGATGCACTGCGCCGCAATCGCAGGACCACCCCGGGCCTTGGCCAGGATGAACGCGCCCTGGAGGGTGGCCTGGATGTAGAGAGCGAGGCTTTCGGCAGTCCATTCGGGGCGCATGCCGCGCTGCCGCATCGCTTCTTCAATGTCTGCGAGCAGTGTTGCCGCGTGCCCGCTGATGCTGCGGTTACATGCCTCGCGGATCGCCGGGTGGGTGTCGTAGATCTCCTGCACCATGGTCCCCGCCAGGCAGGTAAAGTCGGGCAACTCTCCCTTCAGCAGCGCCTTGCGAAAGTCCACATAGGCCAGCAAGCGCTCCAGCGGGTCGGCTAGCTGGTGGTAAGACGCGGAGCCAAAGTGTGCCTCCGTGCCCTCAATCCAATAGTCGGCCGCGGCCAGCGCCAGTTCGTCCTTGCTGTCAAAGTGGTGGAAGAAGCTTCCTTTGGTCAGACCAGCCGCCTCGCAGACGTCCTCAACCCGCGTGGCGGTGAATCCCTTAACGCGGATCACCCGGATCGCAGCCTGCAGGAGCTTGGTTTTGGATTCGTGTCTCGGTTCGGCTATCGGCATTTGTGGTACCAACCAGTGGGTATGCTGGACTATACCGACTGGTTGGTACGCTGAGCAAGATGAATCTTTTGCTAATCGGGGATCACTCCGCCAAACGTCGAAAATCGCTATGCTTCGAACCCTACCTGACACGCTGTCACCGGATTAAACCCTGCTGTTGACAACATCCGCCTAAATGATTTCGTATAGACAAACCAAATTTGTACACACTGTTCGAATTATGTAGGATTTTAGTGCCCGTGACTTCTCCAGCTTCCTCCAGTGGCCCTTACCACGCCCACCGCGAAAGACAGCGCCGCCGTATCCTCGCCGCCGCTGAGGAGCTCTTCGACATCCGGGGCATAGACCGCGTTCCCATCGCCGATATCGTCGCCGCGGCAGGAATTCGGGCTTCGACCCTGTACGAGTATTTCTCTAATAAGGATGAGATCGTCTGGACGCTGGTGGAAGAGTTCATGCTGCGATCGTCTACCAGCGTTCTTGCGGCGACCGAAGCAGCCAGCGGGCCGGCCCTGGCCAAGATCACT
The DNA here is from genome assembly GCA_963745725.1 of uncultured Acidobacteriaceae bacterium. GTDB lineage: Bacteria > Acidobacteriota > Terriglobia > Terriglobales > Acidobacteriaceae > PALSA-350. Next base: position 412,145 of record CAVUYJ010000006.1, on the reverse strand, counting down.
GGTCTACTCGGAGCCTTCGTTGACGAACTGGTAGAGCATCCGCAGCGAGTGCGTTTCATGGCGCAGTTTGATGCGATGTATGCGCGCGACTGGTCTGCCGAACGTCTGCTCGCCCTGGAAGACCGGCTCTTCCCCGGCCGTTTCGAGCCGCTTTCCAACTTGATCCGGGAAGGTGTCGCAGATGGCTCGCTCCTGCCAGGCCTGGATCCGGATCTCACTATGCACTCCGTCTTGAACGCTGTGGTTGGAGCTCAGCGCCGTCTGGCTTCCCTGGGAAATCGCGTGGAGCAGGAGTATGGCCAGCCTATCGAAGTTCTCTTCCGCGAAATCGTACGCATCCTGCTGCTCGGCCTGCGCTCCCCTAAGTATGCCGGCAGCGGGCCGACGCTGCCCATTGATGTAAGCAAGGAGTCTCGTGATGCAAAGAAGGTTCCGCCAAATCGCCGCGCTGCTACTCGCCGCCTTACCGCTGTCCACCGCTCCAGCATGGGGGATGTCTAACTCGTCACCGCGGCAGTTGCTCACGGCAGACTACGGATGGAAGTTCCTGCTGGGCGACCCCGCCGACGCTGCGGCGCAGTCCTTTCAGGACTCCGGCTGGCGCACCGTCGACCTGCCTCATGACTGGAGTATCGAAGAGGCTCCAAGTGAGAAGAATGCAACCGGCTCGGGCGGTGGATACTTTCCCGCCGGTGTCGGCTGGTATCGCAGGACCTTCACCGCTCCCGCAAACTGGAAAGGCAAACAGGTCAGCGTGGAATTCGAAGGAGTGGCGTCCAACGCGACCGTGTTTCTGAATGGTAAGAAACTCGGCATTCATCCCTACGCCTACACCAGTTTCCGGTTCGACCTGACGCATGATTTGGACTTCTCCAAAGCCAATGTCATCGCCGTGCGCGTGGATTGTTCGCAGCAGCCGAGCAGCCGCTGGTATACCGGATCAGGCATCTACCGGCATGTACGCATTCTGGTTACGGAGCCGATTCGCGTGGCGCCGTGGGGAGTCTTTGTGAGTACTCCGGAAGTCGCGGATGCGAATGCAACCGTCGTGGTCCGTACCCAGCTGGAAAACGCCTCGACAAAACCAGCCAAAGTCTCGGTAAGGACGACTCTGTTATCGGCGACCGGGGAACCGGTGGTAAAGGATCAATCACAAGTACAGATCGGTGCAGGCGCAGGCGGAGAAACCGCGCAGAAGATTGCACTCGCCCAGCCAAAGCTCTGGTCTCCCCAAATGCCGGTGCTCTATCGAGCGGTCACGGAAATCGTTCCAGGCGGGGAAAGTGACGGATCGCGTCGAAACCAGTTTTGGCGTGCGGACACTCGCCTGGTCAGTCGACAAAGGCCTTCTTCTCAATGGTCAATCGATCAAGCTGGAGGGCGGCAGTGTGCATCATGACAACGGGCGCACTCGGAGCCGCCGCATTCGACCGGGCGGAAGAACGGAGGGTTGAACTGCTGAAGGCCGCGGGCTTCAACGCCGTGCGCACTGCCCACAATCCGCCCTCGCCCGCCTTTCTGGACGCTTGCGATCGCCTCGGCCTGCTGGTCCTCGACGAGCCCTTCGATGTTTGGACAAAGAGCAAAGCGAAGTATGACTATGCGCAATTCTTCAAGGATTGGTGGCAGCGCGACGTTGACTCCATGGTGCTGCGCGACCGCAACCATCCCTCCATCATCGCCTGGGGGATCGGCAACGAGATTCCCGAGGCGTGGACACCGGAGGGTGCGCCGATCGCCAGGCAACTCGCAGCCCGGGTCCGTTCTCTCGACAGTACGCGGCCGGTAACGGAGGCCTTCCCGGGCGCGACGTATACGGCAAGCACCGACGCCGTCATGGCAGAGCTCGACATTTCCGGGTACAACTACAACCTCAAGCAAAACCAGGGTAAGGATCATGAGCGAGTGCCAAACCGCATCATGATGACCACGGAATCCTTGCCTTCGGCCGCATTCGACAACTGGCAATTGACTCACGAGCACCCGTACATCCTGGGAGAATTCGTGTGGACGGCGATGGATTACCTGGGGGAATCCGGAATCGGAAGCTGGTCGTATGCGACCCCGGAACAAGCCGGGCAGGCAGTTCAGGTAGCTGCCGCGATGAGCCAGATGATGGCGAATATGGGAGCCGACGGCAAGAATCCCTTCGAAGCTCTGCAGCAGCCCCAGGACGGCAAGCCCAACCCTGCCGCGGCGATGATGAAGTTCATGTTCCCGGGCTTTCCCTGGCACGGTTCGTACTCAGGCGACCTGGACCTCACCGGCTATCGCAAGCCCGCGTCGTACTACCGCGACATTTTGTGGAATGGTGGAGACCGAGTGTTCGCAAGCGTACGGCTGCCCGAACCGGAAGGCAAGAAGATCGTTTCCATCGGCTGGAGTGTTTACCCGACCCTGCCCAGTTGGACCTGGCCCGGTTGTGAAGGAAAGGATATGCAGGTGGAAGTCTATAGCGGCACGGAAAAGGTGCGGCTTTATCTGAATGACAAACTCATCGGCGAAATGCCCACCAGCCCTGAACAGCAGCGCAAGGCCCTGTTCACCGTGCCGTACGCTCCCGGCACGCTCAAGGCGGCGGGAGTGAATGGCGATCGCGAAGTCGCCACCAGTGTTTTAGAGACCACGGGCGACCCGGTAAAATTGCGCTTGACGGCTGATCGCAATGTCCTGCACGCCGACGGTGAGGACCTTTCCTTCATCACCGTGGAAGCACTCGATGCACAAGGCCGCCTGCAACCCAACGCATCCGGCGAAGTGCAATTCACCCTCAGCGGCCCCGGCACTCTGATTGCCGTCGGGAACGGAGACGGCACGAGCAGAGAAGCGTATCAGGGCGACCACCGGGCACTCTTCCACGGCCGCGCACTGATCGTTGTACGAAGCACCAGAACCCCCGGCCGCGTTCGACTTTCGGCCAATGCGACTGCTATGACCACTGCCGAAACATCGATTGAAACTGAGCGGACCCCTGCCGTGGCGGAGTTGCCATAGCGGCGGCGCAGCGGAACAGCGGCTCGATCCAGTCTGAGACTTCAGCTATCGAAAGTGATGAGGTGAGCTTCGCCGGATTGAAGGGACCTGTCCCCCGTCCGTCTCTTCTTTTCCCGGATTGATTCAAAACTTGCGGCCCCCATTTCCCGTGAGCCTTTCCGGGTTCCCATGGTTTTTTCAAGCTTTGTATCAGGGCCCGACTTTAGTCGGGCCGCAAAAGGCTGAAAAAGAATTGGGCTTTAGAGTCTGCGTGAGAACTCGAAAAATTCTGGCAACAGTCATATAGCGTTTTGATATCACGATCTGATATGAACTCGCATATGATTTTTCCGGAAATCTTGGTTCTCACGCAGACTCTTTAGCCCCTGAGGTACTTTTCCCAGGAAGCGTATGGGCTTTCAGTGGGTAGAAAAGAACCGCAGGTCACCCAACACAATCAGTCCCGAAGGGACCGGACAATCTATAGCCCGGCACTTTCAGTGGGTAGAAAAGAACCACAGGTCACCCAACACAATCAGTCCCCCAGGGACGGGACAATCTGGAGCCCGGCACGGGAGTGCCGGGTAGGATTTTCAAGCAAAACGAGTCCCGAAGGGACGACACAATCGGGAGTTCTCACGCAATCTCTTCAGCCCCTGTCCTTGTAAGAACGTGAACGAACCATGTCGGCCAAAAACTTGCGTCCCCATTTCCCGCCGTACTCACCGATTTTGTCCTTCGAGGAATACTGCAAATTCAGTTTCTACCACTGTGCAAGCTTTTCAACTACCATCCGACGCGTTCGCCCCCTTCGACCTACACTCGGGCAAGATCAATAAACGCGCGCCCCAGGTCTGTGTGGATCAGCTTCACTCGCACCACGTCGCCCACATCCACCCCATACTCGCTCTCGTTCACACCTGCCCGCATAGGCTGAATCGACGAATCACCATCTTCGACACACGCTCGTTGTCAACATCAATGCCGAGTCCAGGCCCCTCAAGAGTGGGAGCTCGCCCTCCCCATCGAAAAGAAATATTGCCATCAATCACATTGGACGATAGCAAGAACGCATCGTATGAGCCTTCGAGGTATCGCAGCTCTGGGCAAACTAAAGCAAGATGTCGCCCAGCCGCTGAAAGAATGGCGGACTCGCCCACCTGGCAGCCGATCTGCACAGGAATGCCGCAGCTCCTTGCCACCGCGGCGACCCGCAGCGTCGGCCAGAACCCCCCGATCTTAGCCAGCTTCACGCCGAACAAAGAAGGTAGCTCCAGGGCCGCGATCTTGAACGCGTCTTGCTCTGAACAAAGTGATTCGTCGTAAATCAGTGGAATTCCAAAACTCCTGCAGAACTCGGCCGCCCAGTCGAGGCGGTCTTTGGGGAAAGGCTGCTCGACGGCACTGACGCGCGCGTCACGCAGAGTTGCCGCGATCCCTGACGCATATTCCTGAGACCACGACTCATTCGCATCCACCCGCAGATCGGCTTTGCTGCCTAATGCAAACCGTGCCAGTCGAAGATTTCGAACATCTTCCGTGAGACGCCCGGACAGTTTGAGCTTGACCGCCGAAAATCCAAAAAGGCGGATCTTGATGGCGTTGGTCAGAGTTTTTGCCCCAGACCCAAGATCCAAGGGGCCGGTATAGTTACAAGGCAATTTGTCCCGGATCGACGCAAGTTCTGGCCAGGAGGCCGCGATCAGCTTCGCAAGTGGCAGCCCTTTTTCCCTGGCTAGGCAGTCGAGCAGGGCAATCTCGACTGCGCAGCGGGCCACGCTGCCGTCGAGATTGGCCTCCGAGCAGAAGTCCGTAACGTCGCTGGCGTTCTCGAACTCTCTCATCCACAGCTCGAATTTCATCCCGTGAATTTTTTCGACCACCGCGCCCGTTTTTTCCCCAGTTACATACTCCCGTGCGATGGTTTCACCCCATCCTTCCGCACCGCTGACTGCCACACAATGAATGAGCACATTTTCGGAGTAACTGCGCCGCGCACTGGCGTGTTCAAACGTCCTGCGGAAGGGAACGCGGATCAGGAGAAGCTCGACGGATGCGATTCTCATTCGGCCTTCGTCGCCCCAAAAAAGAGCATGGGATGGCTTGCCGCATGAATACTCAAGCGGAGACCTTCAGCAACAGGTTCTCCTTCCGCGAACATCCGCAGCGGCCTGTCGTCCATCGACTCAATCAACATCTCACTCGTGTCGATGATCATCACCGAGGCCCGGATCGCTTCAACCCTCCGGAAGTACCCGAGACGCATCATCGTAAGACAAAGTTTTCTCCTCGGCATTGCTTGGAAAACGATCGCGCGAAACTTGCCGGGATGGCATTCCGGATCCCAGCCGAGGTCTATGGTGCGATTGAAACGGGAACGGTTGGCAATATAAAGACCCGGCGTGGATAGCTCGAAGGATTCTGTATCGGTGACGATACGAAGCATTCTCGGGCCACGCGATAGAAGAATCGCGGCCAGCGTCAGAATAGGGCCGACAGAGAGTGGCAAGGTTCGACGCAGAGGTCCCAAAAGACCTCGAGTGCGGCGCATGTAGCGCGACATATCCGCGCCGAATCCGAGCGCGCCGTACACCGCAAACGGGCAGCCGTTGACCTCCAGAACACGCACAGGCGTGTATCGCGCCTCATCGATCATGGAAACGACCTGTTTCCAGTCCGCTTCTAATCCCAGCTGAAACGCAAGGTCGTTGACTGTCCCGACGGGAAAAAGGTAGATCGGAATAGGGCATTCTCGCAGAGCAGGAAGGCATCGATTCAACGTGCCGTCCCCTCCAAAGACGACAATCGCGGATGTAAGCACGGGATCCAGAGCAGCCAGCGAAGCGAAAAGCGTGTCTGTCTGCGTGCAATCGATGGTTACCCATCGGTATGACAATTCACTTTGAGCATCGGCGAGCATGGCGAGGGATTTCCCATCGCCGGCGAAGCGGTTATAAATGATAACCACGGTCCTCGTGGGATCCATCCACACTAACCTCGATGAACGCGTCCTTCGTATTCCGCAGGGTCGGGAGCATTCGACTTCGCCGCCCCGAGCAGTTGGGCCGAGCCTTCGGGTGCAGCGGAAGGCGCCGGTACGATCAGCCGGAACTTGCCGGTCTTGAGATCCACCGGAATATCCTCAACTTGCCTGACATCGAAAGTTACGTTATCCATGTCCTTTTCGATGAGGATCGCTTTGAGTTTCTCCCTGGCGAATGACTGCGCTTCCGCTCTCTGTTCACTGGTCGCGGAAGGATCGATGATCACCGCAAACTCGAATGATTCCAGTCCCCGGAGACGCATCTGAAAACGGCGAACGTGAGGGATGAGGATCTCATTGATCGTATGTGGACTGATGCCATCGACTATCCCATGGCGATTGCGGAAATTCGCGAGCTGTTCAACCCGTCCCAGCACATCGCTGATGGCTCGGAAAGGTGCATGCTCGTCCGACGGAACGAGAGTCAACACGTCGTTCATCCGGTAGCGGATCAAGGGCAGCACGCGGTTCGAAAGACTTGTCACGAGCGTATGATCGGAGGCAATTTCCACGATCAGATACGTTTCGAGCATTTGCATGTGGCGCCAAGACGACTCCCGATGCGCGATCGGACCGAATTCACTGCAGGAATAGGTATTCCTGATGCAGTTGCCGAACGCATCTTCCATGACCGCGCGGTCCGAATCGAGAAGGGGCTCCCCGCTATTTCCGACGACCTTGGGAGAGATCCGAAGCTCACTCATGAGCTGCCGTTCGGCCAGTGCCCGCAACACCGTACCGTAGCCCACCAGTGTGGACGGCTGGAACTCGTTCAGGCCTCGCACCGTATCGGCCAGCGGCCGGTTCACTTCAAAACTTTTGGTCTTCAAGATCAGGTTCAGAGGAAACACGTTGCCTGCTGTGCTGATGGTCACACCTGCAAAATGACCCTGGGTTGCTCCTACAAACGCAATCCGTTGACGGCCTGAGGCCTTCAATTTTAATCCCTCCGAGGTTTTGATCTGTGACAACAAACGGGACCACGCCGCCTGATCGTAAATAAAATAGCCCACCTCCCCAGATGATCCCGACGTGTGAATCACCGTGTACCGCCCGCGGAACAGTTCGCGAGGATCCTGCGAACGATGAAGAAACGCTTCCAGATCCCGGCGATTCACGTCGCGTTCCGTGACCATCTCGTCGAAGTGCTCGATCACTTCTTTTTTAGTGAGAACCGGGAATTGGCCGGGGTGGCAGGACCGCGGTTCTATTGCGCGTTCCCTCATGATCCGGGAATACCAATGCGATTTACGTTGAACGTACTCGGCAAATTCTCTGAATCTCACCAAACGCCGATGCTCGAAAGCTTCGCGCGAGAGTCGGCGGCTCCTATGCGAAAGTATTCGTCCACGAATAAAAGCGGCCGCGTTCATGGCGCAAATTCTAATCTCGCTAACCAAGCAGCAGCAAGCGCTTTCGTGCAGGACGCAGCGGACTAACTGCAGTTACAAGCCGGGCTTGCCGTCGCTGCCGATGGGCTGCCCTGTGACCACCCATTCGAAGCCAGGAATACAGATGACTGTCGTCTGCACCGATCTCAGCTTTCTGCCGTCCGGAAAGTCGATGTTGTCGAACACTTGATCGCCGACGCGGTTGGGGTGATCGAGCGCTCCGCTGATAAGCGGTTTTGCGATTTATAGACGTTCCCTGGAGTTGAGACGAAGTCAAATCAGACTTGTCCAAATTGATTTCTAAGTTGATCAATTTGGTCAGCACAAGGAACATTCACTGGCCTTAAGAGGTGTAAGGAAGGTTATCGAAGGAAGGACACGGCTTCAGCCGTACGGTAAATGGCCTACGAGCTTTACAGTTTTAGAAGCCACTGAGGATGTGGTCTTCCCTCTCTGTTCCACTTTTCCGCAGCCTCTTCAGCCCCTGCAGTCCCGCAGGGACGGTATAACCCCTAGCCCGGCACGGGAGTGCCGGGTAGGCTGAGGTTATGTACGAGTCCCGGAGGGACGACACAATGCGCAGCCCGGGTGCGGTTGGCTAAAAGTCGTTCATCAGCGCACCTCGAGAACTCGCCACTTAGACGGCCGCCGTCAACAGCAATTTGAATCTTGTTCGGTCAAGCTCGCGTCAAAGCACTCGGAGGATAAGGGGACAGATTGCAGTGGACCCCTCGGTTGAGACGGAGAAAGAGGGACAACTGCAGCGAAGGGAGGTTCGGATGGCAGCCCGTGTTTTCAAAGTGGAGTTCCGCGTTGCGGTAGCGCAATGGATCTTAAATGGCGAGAGTGTCTCTTCGCTGAGCAGTCAGTACAAGATCAAGCGCAGCGTTCTTTATCGCTGGCGAGATGCGTATCGCGAAAAGAGGAAGGCTGGTTTCGGCCAGCCCAGAGGGCCCCGGCAGGGCGCGAAACGAAACGGCATGGCTAAACCGTCGACAATCCAGGGTGAGGAACTTACCGCAAATGCGGCTGGACTTTAGTAGTTCCCTTAGCATTAGCTGTGGAGCTTACATGCAGCGTTTTTGTGTCGGGGCAGTGCCTTCCGTAAAACGAGTCCGGTCGATTCTCGATTCGGTCTCCGCGAGTTACACCCTATTCTTGGCGGTCGACGCGTCCTCAATAGATGATGAATCCTTACGGGAGATGGGAAGGTCCCTCCTGGAAAGGGGGATTTCGTATCTGTGCGTATGGGGACCCGACTGTGAGAGGGTGCATGATCAGTTCGATATGGAGCGCATGCCCAGCGAGCCCAAGGGGCGAGTCGTGATGACGACATGGCACTCAAAGGAATCTCTCTCAAAAGCTCTGTGGTTCTTTGCCAACTGCGTAGAGCCGGACTATGGCTTCGAGCCCGATTGCAAGGACTGGGTCGCGGTGTCCGTGAACAACGAAGCTTGGGCAAGAGAGATTGGTGTTCAGCTGACCGAAGCAGGGTCAGCTCCAATCACCTTCCTTCCCAATGAATAGCGGCATACAGGCGACGACACCTGAGTCTCGACTGAGTTCCGTGAAAACGGGATTATAGGTAACTTCTCTGGGCGCCTGTCCGACGGGTATTGAAGGGACAGGACGGAGTAACCCCTAATGTAAGCTACGGGGGTTACTCCGTCTGTCCCGCTTTCCTCGCTGTCCCGCTGTCCCACCTGGCCTGCACTACTCGCTGGAATCGTCGGGCAGTTCACCGGTTTTCACTTCTCTACCTGGCCGCGAATCTCACCGCCTGGATGCTCCTTGGTATGTACGTTGAAATACCATTTGCCGGCCAGCAGATCCTTTGCCTGGTCAGCGGTGAGAGTCGCCGTGCCGTTGATAGGACTCACAATGGGAGTCTCCTTGATCGGAACCTGCGGGCCGGCATTCGCGCCTGGCATTGCGGGACCGTGAAAGTGAGCTGCTACGGCAGGACCCGTCAGACTTTCAAACGTTATGTGATAAGTAAGCGCATCGGTTGTGGTATCCAGTGTGGCTCTCAGCATTCCATGACCCTTGCTATCGTTGGGAGGTACTTCGGTCGAGGATAGCAATGTGGCCTTTAGCTCGATTTTTTTGGCGTATGCGCCCAGCGAAACGCACGCAATCGCCGAAGCAATAACAACATTCCGAAGGAACGGGGCGGACGGTTTCATTGTATTCTCCAGTTGTTAATGTCGTAAGTGGCACAACTCGTATCCGGGTGGCTGCTAAAGTAGAACACAGTTTAGATGGTTTTTATGGCCCGGGGGTTGGATCGCGCGGCGGCGTTGCACGAGGCATGGAAGCGACTCTTGCCGCCGTCGCTCCCGCGCTAGGCTGGCGTTGACGCCACAGCTAAGAAACTGCCTTTGCGCTCGCTGCGATTTTCGCACGTTGGCGCGCTGCAAGGGCCTCAAAACCGGGATCAGTGCCCGGGTCAATCCTCGTCCGTCCCGCTTTCCTCCTCCGCCTGGCGCGCCTCTCCGCTCACGGCAACTGAATGCGATAAAGATTGCGTCGCGAATCCTCACGGGTGTAGGCATACATGGTCGGGCTTATCGCAGATTCGACATACCAGGGGACCAACGTATTCAATTTCGAATTCCTAAGTTCCCTGGCGCTGGCAAAGCCACTGGCTGGTAACAATGGCAATCCTGTGTCGTGCGCTACGGGAATTCTGTAGCTGCCGTCAAACAGTTCGCTCTCGAACAGAAAAACATATCTCCCGCTTTTGTCCCAGGTGAGCGAACAATAACCGGCGCACAGGAGCACCGTAGCGCTTCCATCCACCGCGATGGCCATCGTCGCCCATGAGTGGTCCTCGTCGGAGCTCGGCACTGCGGCAACGGCCCAGCGGCCATCCGGTGACACCGACAAGAAGTCCAAAATGCGTTGCGGATTGATCTTCGTGCGCCCGGTGCCATCCGCTTTCATCCGGTAGACGAAGTTTGAGCCTCCCTCAATCGCTCGGAACAGCAAATCACCGTCAGGCAGGAAGGAGGGCGAGTCTTCGACAAACGCAGACGAGAGGTGCCTGGGCGCCGAACGGCGGCTGGTAGGGGCAATCCATAGGTTAGAGCGGCCGCTCGGGTCGCTCATGGAAAACGCAACTTCCTTTCCGTCGTTCGACACCGAATATTCCTGCATTGCGTAACCCGGCAGAACCTTTTCCACTCGTCCGCTGCTCAGGTCTTTGCTCCACAATTCCATCCCGCGGGTTTGCCCGTTGGCCATCAGGAAATACAAATTGCGTCCGTCCGCTGAGAACTTCGGCTTTAATGTATTGCCCTCGGAGGAAACCTGGTGCTCTCCGTCCTTGTCATGCAGCCACGCCGTGCGATCCTGCGTCCCAACCGAGGTGATAAGCGACTTGCCATCGGGCGCCATCGCGATTCCTTCCTGCGACGTCGGGCCAAACGTCAGCTGCTCCGGCTCTCCGTCGGGAACGCGCTGCCGCCACACGTGAAAGTCATCGGTCTTCGCCGTGAGATAGATCCATTGGCTGTCGGGCGACCAAGCGCCCGCAAGGCAACTGCCATTCGGCGGACCAACCACCTTGACCTCATTCGTCCCTTGAAATGGAACCAGGCGGCAGGGCAGAAACGCTCCACGACTGTCCATCTGGACGATGAGCACTCGTCGGCCATCGGGCGATAGATACGAATGATGAGCCATGCTGCGTTTGCCCGCAGGCACATAGACGTCGCGGCTATCGCCCCGGCTTTCATCCGTGGTCACCACGACCATATGCGCCCCCTCTCGCAGCTCGGAAAAGAGCAGCCGCTTGCCTCCTTCAATCCACGTCAGAGACGAAGCGTTCGGCAGCAGTATGTGCGGACTGCCACCGAGTACAGGCACTTCCAAAGTGTTCCAGGGATCGTACGTGCCGTATGCGATGCTTGCGTTATCAGGAGAAAATGAGGGGGCTAGCTTCATCGTCCCATCGTGGGTAAGCTGCACTGGCTCGCCCCCAGGCAATAGCTTCACATAGACCTGTCCCACCCCCAGAAGCCCCATGATCTCGTTGCTTCCGCGAATGAAGCTGAGCATGCGACCATCCACTGACAAAGCGGGGCTGAAGGTTGAATCGGTAAAGAAGGTCAACTGCTCCCATTCTTTGCTGGGCGGCATGGAGTTCCGTGAGGAGTGATGCCAAAGCAGCCCCCCTGTAACGATGGCAAGAACGAGCGCCGCGGCCGCAAGAAGATAGAGGCTCTTCCTCGCTATCCGAGTGGTCGTCGCGGCCGGCGATGATTTCTCCTCGTTTCCCTTTGCGAATCCTAATCCGGATATTTGTCCGGAAAAATCCGCATGGTCAGGCTTTCCCCCCGTCTGTTGCGTCAGCTGTTGCAGGTCGCCCCGCAGGTCAGCCGCGTTTTGATAACGCAGCGCGCGGTCCTTGGCGAGCGCCCGGTCAATGATTTCATCGATCCGCGCGGGCAAACTGGCGTTGATTTCGGTGGGTGGAACGGGTTGGTGGTTCAGGATCCCATCGAAGATGATCGCGGCGCTTTTTCCCCGAAAAGGCTGCAGCCCAGTCGCCATCTCATAAAGCACCACGCCCAACGAAAACAGATCGGTGCGCGCATCCAGGTCCTTGCCGGCGGCCTGTTCAGGAGACATGTAAGAAATCGTGCCAAGCATGAATCCCGGGGTGGTCAGTTCTTCTTCGGCCGCGCTCCCCGCGGACGATTCCTCCAATATGCCGGCGCCGGCAGAAAGCCCAGCGACCTGTTTGGCCAAGCCGAAGTCTACAATCTTCGCGTGGCCGCGATCCGTAATAAGAATGTTGGCAGGCTTGATGTCACGGTGAATAATGCCGTTCGTATGCGCCGCATCCAGCCCATCGGCAATCTCGATAGCGAATGTGAGCAGCGCATTAACCTCCAGGGGATGGCCGGCAATGCGGTCTTTCAGCGTCTGGCCGGCCACTAACTCCATGGCGATGAATGACGCTTCTCCGAATCTACCTATTTCGTAGACGGTGCAGATATTGGGGTGATTCAGAGCAGACGCAGCGCGCGCTTCGCGGCGAAAGCGTTCCAGGGCCTGCGGAGCCTGCGCCTGGCCATCGGGCAGAAATTTGAGAGCAACAAACCGGTTCAGTTCCGGATCCTTCGCCTTGTACAGCACTCCCATGCCCCCCGCGCCAAGAGGTTCGACGATTGCATAGCGGCCGACCGTTGTTCCGGCGCTAAGGCGCTGCTTTCCCTGAAAGGTTTCTGCCGATGTGTGTTCGTCATTGGGTGGGATCAGCAATGGATCAACCAGGAAGCTGCCGGCGAGTTGATGCTGCTCCAGAAGGTACTCGACCACGCTCCGGAGTTCCGGGGTATCCCGGCACGCCTGGTCCAGGAAAGCGGACCGGCGCTCCGGCGGTAACTCCAGCGCTTCTCCAAACAATTCCTCCGCAGATTGTCCCGGGTCGGTCATGGTGTCGATCCAGTAAGGTACCGATAGACGTACGCGTGAACTATATCAGCAGGATCCCATGGGGACCGGCAGAGGACAGGTGCACAACTGCTCAAAGCCATGCGCGCCGGCGATCCCCAAGCAGCACAGGACTTGCCGCCGCTGGTATATGCAGAGCTGCACCGTTTGGCCAAATCCTACATGCGGAGGGAACGCCCGGACCATACCTTGCAGGCAACAGCCTTGATCAACGAGACCTACCCTGGCGAGGATCTGGCTGTTCGATCAGCTGCAACCGGGCGCAAAACCGCCCAAAGCGGCGGAATAACAATTCAGGGAGGTCGATTTCACTCTTTTGGGTGGCGTTGCGCGTTAGTAAGTGAAGGCGGTTATGGAAACGCCTTCCATAAGGAGAAACCGCCATGCGCACCTTCACAAAAGTTTCCGCAAGCTTGATCGCCGCCATCCTCGCCGTCGTTTCGCTAGCGCCGGTAGCCCAGGCCCAGAGCCAATCCTTCGATGCCAAGGTGAATGTGCCTTTTGCTTTTGAAACGGTATCTGGCCAGCACTTCCAGCCCGGCGTGTACACCCTCTCCCTGAGTGGCGCGCAAACCATGCTGATTCGCGGCACAGCCGGCGGTGGACTCGCCATGATCCAATCGGCCTACAACGGACTGCCTGTCTCGCACGGTCAAGCAGTGTTCACGCACTATGGAGACAAGTACTACCTGCGTTCCGTCTCGGTCGCTGGAAATTCTACGCAGCTGCTGTTCGCCCGCTCGAAGGCGGAGTGGCAATCGCAAGTTGCGTCCAAAAAGTCACACACAGCCATAGAAATGGCCGTACTGCAGACAGGACGCTGAAACATGCTGACTGCAAACCATCGCTACTGTTCCCATCCTGGAGCAGTAGCGATGGCTAGTGATCGCTGTGCCATGGTAACAACCCTGACAGACTGGAACGATCACAGGCCGTGAAGGAGCGATATCCGAGAGTTCACGTCCCCGAAACTTCACGGTAAAGTATTGTTCCGTCGCGCCCTCAGGTTCCTTGGGCGCCTCGTTCGCGGATTGGACTAGACCGGATCAAGTATCCTGAGGCCCATGACTACTCGAATTGGGTTCACGAATTGTTGCGGAAGGGGAGGTCTGCGTCTGAAGTGGCCGGCGCGGCGCAGAGGCTCGGTGCAGGAAGACGACATCAGTGTGATTACGGTGACGCGAACTGCTGTATTGGAGCCTGCTCTGGCGTTCTTGATGGATCGATCGTCATGCTCGCAGTGTGCGCGCTTGTGGCAAGCATTCTTCCCGCACGGCGTGCGGCTTCGGTGAATCCGGTGCAGGCGCTGCGGACCGAGTGACGCATTTCGATCGCAGTCAAGGCGAACTAACCTTTGAACCTTAAGGTGGTCCCGTTTTCCAAAGTGGCAGTTCGTCTGTCCACGAAACTTCCATGTCTACAGTTGTCCCTTCGGCCCCATAAAGTATGATAAAGTATGCACGGAGAGTGAATCAGGGGGACCACCGTATGGCTGATCTTGAGCGGCTGACGATTACGCTCCCTGCCGATATGGCAGGATTAGTAAAGGGTGCCGTTGAAGGCGGAGATTATGCTTCTTCCAGCGAAGTCATTCGCGAGGCTTTGCGGGATTGGAAGATGAAGCGTCAGCTCCGCTTGGGTCAACTCGCCGAGCTCAAGGCCGATATTGACCGTAGTTTGGCGGATGTGGCCGAGGGCCGGCTCGCTAAGTTTGACGCTGAGCGCATTATCGCGCGCGGGAGGAACCTATTAGCAGACCGCGCAGCCTTCGCCTTACCGAGACGGCAGAAATAGACCTTGCTGGGATTTGGAGCTACTTCGCCGAAGAAGCCTCTGAATCCTGGCCACAGACTTTCTCATCCGCATTGAGAGCCGATTTAACCAGGCACTGCAGGCCCCGTTCTCTGGCGCGCCCCGTCCTGTTCTCGCACCTGAATTACGAGTAATGTTTTACGAGAAGTATGCGATCTATACCTTCCACGTCCCGAAGAAATTATCGTCATTCGCGTCTTGCACGGTTCCCGCGATATTGTTTCCATCGCGGAGGACGGTGACTTTGTCCCCGGAAGCAAGTGATGGAACGAAATTTACTTGCCACAAAACTTGCTTGTCTGGTCACAAATTCCATTCACCGCGCCGTACGCACCCGGCACGCTCAAGGCGGCGGGATGAATGGCGATCAGGAAGTCGCCACCAGTGTTTTCGAGACCACGGGCGCCCCGGTAAGACTTGGCCTCACGGCTGATCGCGATGTACTGACGCCGACAGTGAGGACCTTTCCTCTATCACCGTGGAAGCAGTCGATGCACAAGGCCGCCTGCAAACCAACCATGCGCCCAAGAGCAAATTCACCCTCAGTGGCCCCGCACTCTTATTGCAGTGGGCGACGGAGTCGGCACGAGCGGAGAAGCGTATAGGGGAACCACCGGGCACTCTTACACAGACCGCACTCTGATCGTTGTACGAAGCTCCAGAACACGAGGCCGGCAGTTTATGCGCCAGAAGTTTATGCGCCAGACGGGACTGGTACCTTTGGGGAAACGAAGACGCTTGTCCCTCTTATCTCCTCGACCTCTGCGGCAGCACGAGTTCGCGCTGCGTGGCGGTTTTCGCTACATGGTCCATAATTACATTCCAGACGGAGTAAGGCCACGATGAATCGACGAAGTTTGTCTGCAATTGTCCACGGCAGCAGCAGCATTTCCCTTGCTGACGCAACCTCTCTGGCCGGAAGCTGGCGAGCATTTTCCGATGAAGAGATTTGTGGTCAGACGAAACTGGAGCTTTGCGCGAAGCGGTAAACCGGCCGCCATCCTTCTTAAGCTTCAGCCTCACCGGCGGATCATGAAGGCATTTTCACCTTGTGGACGGGCAGCATGCCCGACTAATTCCTGATATCTTTTCCTTTAAAGGGGCGATTCAATCGCGTGGTTGCCATTGAATACCGCACCATGTGACGCAGCGCGAACAGGAGGCGCTTGTCCTGGAGGCGGGGGCTGATCGCAACTCTTAATGAAATTGCTGCGCGAGAACATCAGCCTCTATGGCGTCGCCCTCGTCGGATATTGCCTCATGTCAAACCATATCCACTTGATCGCGGTTCCTCACGAAGCAGACGGGCTAGCACAAGCCCTGAAGCAGACCCACGGGCGTTACGCTTCCTACTGGAACGCGATTCACCAATCGAACGGGCACGTGTGGCAGGGAAGATACTACTCCTGCCCGCTTGACCAGTCGCATCTCTGGGAGGCCTTGCGCTACACCGAACTCAATCCGGTGAGATCCGGTTTGGTATTGGCGGCGGGTTGTTGCCCTGGTCCAGCGCAACCTGTCACTTCCCGCTGCCGACGATGCTCTGACGATGGCGACAAGGAACAAGCTATGGACGCATACAACTTGGCGGGAATACCTAAGAGCAGGGGAGACAGAAGCGAGGTTGGCTGTCATCCGCCAACGCACGCATACCGGCAGGCGCTGGGAACTCAGGATTTATGGAGGTCTGGAGAAGTTGACGCAGCGCCGGATAGCGCTCCAGAAGCGAGGACCACCAAAAGATAGTCACAAACGAAGCAAGACGAGCTGCCTTCGACCCATAGCAGAATCTTTTCTTAAGTACCAATCCCGTCTGACCAAGCAACCCTACGCGATTTTCCCTTCAAGATAAACGCATTCCTGGTGCAGTCTCAAATCTATCTCCGACGCACTCGTATCCTGTCGCCGTATTCGCCCCTCAACGCTATCGTTTCAACCGCACCTCATCCCCGACCTTGCTGCGAGCGGCTACGGGAGGATCCGATGCCTGACGGAACGGATTGGTGTCCTGCGCAAAATGCGCATCCACGCACAGCTGATGTTGGGTGAGTTTCGCCATGTCGCCCGACAGGTCCGAATGCTGGGGCGTCCATCCCAAATCGATGGCTCTTTGTTCTGTCTGGACGGCACTCGTGAAGTCGCCCGCCACAGCGTACGCGCAGGCTAAGGTGTCGAGCGAGTCTCCATTGGCGAAGATGGTCGTCGACTGTTTCCCATAGGCAACTGCCTTCTGGGGATCGCGAAGATCCAGCTGAGGATTGACGGCATAGAACCAGGACAGATTGTTGGCTGCGTCGTTGAGCGTTGCGTCGACCGAGACGGCCTTCATGTAGCCTGCGATGGTTTGCGGATAGTTATGCTTCCACGAGTACGAGAGTCCCACTCCAAAGTATTCGTAGGCCGTCAGTTGACTCGGAGTCATGGTCGTGAGCACTCCCGGCGTTCCTAGAAAGGACGGCGGAATACCCCATCCGGAGATGTAGTACTGGTCGTCGGTCTCCTTGCAGTCCATCGTTTCGAAGTCGCGAAACGTGCCATCCGGGCGCTTCCAGTGGATAAGTTGTGGCCTGGCAGATCGACCATAGCGAGGGGATAGCCCATCAGCTCACCCATGCCAAGGTAGAGAAAGGAAGCGATGTCGCAGTCCACGACGTAAAAGGGGCCGGAGTTCCGTTTTTCGATGAAGGCGAGTCAGCACTATTGTGAGATTGCTCTTCAGCCTCTCCAGATAAATTCCCGAAAACTTCGTCAGGTCGAGTCCGTCGCTCAGAAGCTGCACCAGCCCCACACCCGGATAAACGAACCCATGCCGTACCAGAATGCAGTCCATCGTCTTCAGAGCATCGACCGCAAACACATCGTAGTCTTGGGGCGCGAGATCCGCTGGAATCGGTCGCAGCCTCTGTTTCGATTCGTCGAGAAGCGCATCGAGGATCGCGTACTCCGATGGAGTCACGGGTCCGACCCCGCTCTCCATCTCGAGAAAGCTCTGATCGATCCCGTGATACCGGTGCATGTAGGTCGGCGACGCAGGTGGGAAGGGCGAAGCGTAGGGGTAGGCGGTGCAATCGCGGCCGGATGAAAGGGGCTCCGCGTGCATGGTTCCGCACGAAATCAAACAGGCGGCAGTGAGAACACACAGGAGAAAAACCACCTTACGGTCGATCATTGCCAGCTCACCGAGATAGTTCCTAAAGCAGCATAGCCGTCGGGTTGGATGGTCCCGCCGTTCGGGGTCAAATCCCGGAGAACGGACCGTTGTGTAACAGCGAAAACCAAGAATTGCAGCGACTACTAAAATCAGAAGAATGACAACCGCAAGGACGTTTCATAGACGTCTCCGCAAGATCGTTTTGGCCGGGGGCCGCCTGTGAGTCGCATGTTACGATATTTTCCCGATTTCTGGATGAGAGAAATTGCCACAGCGAATGTCTGCCGAACTATTAGCAGTTGCAACGAGAACGGCGGCTGTTTTCCTTCGCCCTTATACACAGAAATCCAACGGAATTAGATCAACAAACTCCGTTTCAAGAAACTGTAGGGAATCGATGAAGAAGCGCGAAAAAGAGGTGACCGACGGGACGATCAACTGTCAGTTATAGCGTGAGGGCTATGTAAACGCCCTCTTGCCTGGTTGCGCTGGATGAACGATTTTGTATTGATGAGAGAGCTGGAAAGGCGTTGACAGGAAAGGCGTTGACAGACCGGATGCCACAGTTCTTTTCGGCTACGCGCCTATCAGCCAAGCAGAAATTATTCAGTGAACAGCCCGTCTGTCATCGGCAACACCATCCCCGAAAAAGCCTATCTGGGTTTGTGGTACGCCACGGCCTCAACAGTGCGATAATCGTTGACCATGACGCATTCCCAATTCGTCTGGTACATGGTGGTTAATGGACTCGTGGCGTGTGGGACGATAGGCGCGGTATTCGTGGCCCTCTTTGGCAAGCGATTTTTTCGTCCGAAACTGAAACTGACACTGCCGAACCCTCAAGGCGAACTGGCAAAATGGAAACACGATGGCAAGGAAATGAGCGCCAGGTTCTATCAGATAAGAGTGACGAACAACCGCCGTTGGTCACCGGCGACTAACATTGGCGTACACCTGATTTGAATTGATGAATCCATATCGGTTACAATATTTTAAGGGAGTGGAATGGCGATCCATTAAGTGGAAGTACACATCCGCTTACCCCCAACCGACGCACGTTGGTAAGCCAGCTGACTACGATTTGGCAAGCGTCAATCCTGAAGGAGTCGTCGCGCTCCATCCAATAGCCGCCGCAACTAGCCTAAAAAAGGTGAGGAATGGAGAGTCTCGATTCCAGGTCTGGGTTCAGGCGAAGGCCAACGAATCCGATTCTCCACAAGTGAAGGTCGAAATAAGCTGGGATGGAAAGTGGGAAGAACTAACTGAAGCGATGGCGACACATTTCATCTTAAAAATAGTTGACACTTAGTGCAGGCTTCCGGAAAAGTACCGGTCCCGTCTGACGACAAATCTTGCGATCTGTTGAATCCTCTCTATCGAGCTAGGAGACTTCTCTTCGTAGTTGAAATGCTGGTGACCGAAATCCTGGTGACGAAATCGTGGTGACGGAACGATCACCACATGCAAAGGGGCAATCCTCTGGTGGACAAATGTGAAGGTTACGTTATGTCTGTCAACGGGTTTCGAGGCTTAAGAAGGATGGCGGCCGGTTTAGCGCTCCGCGCAAAGTTCCAGTCCCGTCTGACCACAAATCTCCAACCATAGCTGGCAGCTCAGACATGTACCTGAACAATTATGACCCAAGCCCAGGCGCGAATTCCTATCCGGCGGCTGTGTCCTATTCTGCTAATCTAAACGGTGCCAGTGGAACGCCACACTGGACTCTCACCGGGAGTCATCCGGGCTTCCTAAACATGTCTTGCGCGGGCGGCGTACAAGGGGTCGATTGTGCCTCTGTAAGTTTGACGCCGAACTCTACTGCGGTTGCCTCGTGTAGTGCCGCAGCGATTCTACAGTATAGCGCCGGCGGTGCTCCTTCCGTACAGGTCGGGATCATACTGCGAGATGGTCATCAGGTTGTAGCTACGAGTCCTACTACGGGCCAGCACGTTGATAATATTGCAGTTAATAACATCTACATTGGATATCAATCTAATTTTTACTGGCAAGACATAGACAGCTGCGGAGCGCAAATGTCGAACGCGGGAGGGTTCGAGCAGTTCCAAATGGATTCCAGTTCGACCTGTCAGGCACTCTAAACTGCGGAGTTCCGACGAATAATGGAGCGTGGCAAACGGGCGCGGACGGGGGTTGGTTCGATAACATAGGTGAGTCTTGCTATCATGCGCAAGTCCCTGCCGAACTCTCTGCTGGCCCACCACCACCACCACGCTCCTGTTCGCCTCTCGCGCAGAATCCACAATCCCCTCTCGGCACTACTCTTGTATATGATGGCGCCCAGAACGTTTATATCGGACGTCCCTTTACGACGCGAGCATTCAAGTTGGTTTTCGCGGGTGATCAGGGGCATTGGCTGGACCACGGTGGCTATGTAGGACAAACTACGCTGTATCCATAAGGGGGTGACATGGTGCTATCACGGAGTGCTTTCGCAATGTTTGCGGTTTTGGTTTTCGCTCCATGCGCGCAATCAGCCCTTTGCGAGCCTGATGGGATGCCTTCTGTGGGGTATCTCGCGAACTCGGGTCAACTGATTGTGGTCGGCAACCTAAAGCCTGACGGTCCAAATGCGGCACAACTCACGATAGATCACGTGATCAAGGGCACGATGCTGGCTCATTCGGTTTACACGGTTGAATTGCGTAATTGTGCAGGCGGCCCTGGAGAGGTCACTGATACCGGCGAGTATGGCGTCTGGTTCCTCGACCAGCAAAGCGACCACAGCGTCTCTTTTTCTGTCAGTCCAAAGATACAAAGCTGCCCGCTTGTGCGGCCAATAATCAATCCGCCAAACGCTCCACCGCCACTAGAATGGCGTTACGACACTGCTTTGAGTGTGCCTGATAAGCTGGCATTTGAGTTAGTCTACGCCTTGGTCTCGAACTCCCCGGCGGGTGTCCCGATCTGGACAATCAACCCGGACGCGTTCCACGGCACTACGCCGGAAACACTGCACAAAATCATGACGACCTTAAGTACAAATCAGTCCGCCGATTTGCGAGAGATCGGGATGATGGGTCTGGTGGAAAATGGGAATCCGAACGCCATACGCGGACTACACGCGAGAGTGAATAGAGGAAAAGAGGCAGTTTCTGCTTCGGCTTCTTCGCCATCCCTCTACTTAATGGATGCTCTCTCTATCAGCCACATCTTCACCGAAGACCCCGATACGATTGGGAGCCTGGGCGATATGAGCATCCGCCCCATCGGAACGCCGCTCTGGTTGTGCGTCAGAGCGCGGCAGAGGTATTGAGGAACATACACACGCCACAGGCAGACAAGCGTTCTTGCTCCATTGATTGATGATCCCGACCCAAGCATTCGCGAAGATGCCATAGCTGCTATCGCCTGTCTCGCCAACGGCGTCCCACCATGGATATGCACAACGGCAAGATCGGTATCGATCTTAGCCGTGATGTGCCTACAAAAACAACTGCTACCCTGAATCACTTTGCATTTGGGCACGAGACGATTAGTAGTCAGGAAGCTTACTACATAGCATATTGGCGACAGTGGTGGCAGATTGATTCGCCGGCGCTATTCCGCGCCAGCACCAATTGACAAGGGAGGCGTGAAGGGGAACCAATCAGACGAAACCCGGTGACAGAATGTAGTGGACCCCAAAAGTGAGACGCGAAAGGGGGCGGGAAAATAGGGGACACTCATCGGCCATAATGGAGCAGGCCGATGGCGAAGAAGGTCTAATCCGGTGACAGGATACCTATTCACCCGCTTTCCCGCGCTGCCCGCATGGTTCGGTGACAAAACCGGTGAAAGGCAGGATGATCACCAATGGAAATTAGTGACCAGACGGAAATGGAGATGTGGGAGATGTGTCCCATATCGTCCATATCGTCCCATATTCACCAGTGGGCTCACCGAAGTGCTGTCAGGATGTCCTCGTTGACTGCACGGACATAGCGGTGGGTTAGGGATCCGTCAGCATAGTGACTAAACAACAAATCACGCGCTATTCTCCACGCCCTGGCGTCGTTTCATCCGCCCTCAAGCGCTCGAGTGCAGGTGACCGAGCTCGCGCTACCCTATGCAGAATCCGCGCTACCTCGCTATCTCTAAGCAGGGTCGCAGCTAGACATCCTTTGGCGAGCTGATCGCATTTGTTGGCCCCCACCGGGCAAGTCCCAATGCTGCCATTACCGACACCAGAGCAGTGATTCCAAGAAGTCCTCCGAAACCGTGCACGCGAGGGCCGGAACCAGCGAACAGGACTCCGAAAATCAAGCCCAACAATGGCAGCATCCAATACCGGCCGGCGAGGCGCTCCATCGACGTCATGCCGGCAAAGCTCCCGCCGAACCACGCAGCCGCGAGCGGAACCATCTTGACCTGCCACGCCGGACTCAACAGATTGATGCCCAGCGCCAGGATGGCCGAGGGTACTGCGAGGCACACACCGCCCCGAACTTGCAGGGCTCCGATAACCAGAAAGTGACGATGGCGGCCACGATGGCCACACCGAAAACCGCCCACAGCCAGAGGCCATCGATGGGAGAAGCGGCAGGATCCGCATGATTCCATCCCGTCAGCCGAGCCGCCATCACGGTGAGCGCGGTACCCGCAAATGCGATGGTCCCGAGTTTGCCGCCGATGCCGACCCAGAAATGCCGGGTGACAAATACGGTGACAGCATATCCATTGCAGCAAATTCATCTGCCCGCCCTGCTCCCGGTGATGCATCATGAAGGAAGTCGGGCCGGCTTCAACCATACTACGGAGTCTCCTACTTGAAAAATCTGCTTCCTCGCGAGGCTTATGACCGAGACGAAACGGGCTATTGGAAACGTCTGCCAATCCTTTTAGGAACAGCCTTCGGATTCATTTTTGCGGTTCTGATGTATTTTGGCGAACGAACCGTACCTAACCTTCAACGCGTCCCCACGTTGAGCGAAATGGTTCTGATTGCAGTCATTGCTGGCCTCTTGTTTGGGACGATTTTTCCGCGCAGATTCAGACGGCGGGTTCGCGACAGGACCGATCGTCTATTCGCAGCGGACGAGAGCCTGATCGGCCCTCCACCCACGGCAGACGCGATCGTCGCTACCCTTCTATGTACGTGGATCAAGGGGGCTCGAGGTGTGGGTGGGGTAATGTATATCGGAGCCGCAGGACTGGAGTTCGTGCCGAACCGAGATGAGTTCAAGTCGATCGGCTTTCGCATGACGCGGCTGACTGATCTTCACATCGGTCTAGCGGAAGCGACGGAATCGAAAAACCTGTTGTTCCGGATACTCATACCCGAACCGAAGCCGCGCATGCAAATCCGTTGGCAGTCTGGTACCGCTCTGTTCTTGGTCCCATCGGTCGAGGCAACTGTAGAGCACCTCACCCAGGTAATTCGTGGGCTTGGATAAAGGGCGATACTCAGGGCTACGAAACGAGGAAATGAGGGGCAGCCTTACGGTGTGTCCTCCATTTCCTAGCGTTGCTTAGCGGGGATAGGTATCTTGGTTCCCTTATCATCCCGTCCGACAAACACCAGCACGATAAGATGGTCGGCATATGAAGACCTTCTTCTTAGGAGCCTTAGCTTTCTGCCTGAGTGCCGGCACGATCGGCGGCACCCAGACCGCCGAATCCTTCCTGTTGAAGCCGCTGGACCACGGCGCCTGGGCCGCAATCGACAATCCTGCAGCGAAGGCCGACGAGTCTGGCGCCAATGCCGGATTCGTAGTCGGAAGTGACGCCGTGCTCGTGATCGATACCTTCGAGAATCCGGCGGCGGCGCAAAAACTCCTCGCTGTCATCCGCCAAAAGAGCACGCTCCCCGTGCGCTTCGTGGTCAATACGCACTATCACTTGGATCATGTCGCGGGGAACGGAGTGTTTGCTGCTGCCGGGGCAACGGTGCTGGCTCAGCAGAATGTCCGACGCTGGGAACGTACGGAAAACATGAAGTTCTTTGACAACAAGATCACCGCCGAACAGCGATCGTCGGTGGAGGCCCTCCACCTCCCCGACGTGACCTACACCCAGGGCGCCACCTTGTACCTCGGCGGAAGCCGCGAGGTGCAGCTTCGCGCCTTGCCCGGTCACACCGGCGGCGATACCGTCGTCTATGATCCGGAGTCCAACGCTGTTTTCTGCGGCGACCTCTTCTGGAATCGCACGCTGCCCAATCTGATCGACGCATCCACAAGAGAATGGATCGAGACATTGGACACGCTGGTGAGGGATTACCCTTCGGCGACCTTCGTTCCGGGCCATGGGGACAACGCAGGCAAGGCCGGCGATGTGCGGACGTTCCGGGATTACCTGTTGTTTCTGCGCGCAGCCATTGCCAAGGCGCAAGCAGGGGGAGCCAACAGCGATGGCGTGCTGAAGGCAGTGCTGCCCCAGGTAAAAGCGAAATACGGCGACTGGGCATTCCCCGAATTCGCCGAGCCAGACATTCACAGGACGGATGAAGAGTTGCGCGGAGTGAAGCGGCTGCCACGGTGACGCCATCACTGCACACAGCGCCGAAGGATAATGTTCCCTGGTTCTCGCTCGGATCGGTCTTCTGTTTTGGCCCGCGTCTTTGCGGGGGCAGGCAGCGCTTGACTTTGAAACGTTTCCAGCACGAGTTCGCGCTGCGTGGCGGTTTTCGCTACATGGTCCATAATTACATTTCATATGGAGTAAGGCCACGATGAATCGACGGAGTTTTCTGCAATTGTCCACGGCAGCAGCAGCATTTCCCTTGCTGACGCAACCCCTCTGGCCGGAAGCTGGCAAGCATTTTCCGATCGGGCTCCAGCTTTCCACGCTGGTCAAACACAAGGTCGACCAAGCGGAGCTGGTGAGCAACCTGCAACAGATTTCGGCGATCGGCTTTCAGGAGGTTGAGCCCTGGCATGCCGCCTACACCATTCCGGCAGAACAACTGCGCAAAGACATTACCGGCGCCGGCATGACGGTCTCAAGCGGCCACTTTGAGTATGCCGATCTGACGACCGATTTCCCAGGCCAGATGAACTATGCGAAGGCGCTAGGCCTCAAGTGGGTGGTCTGCCCCATGCTGCCGAAGTCGCAGTGGATGTCAGCGGAAGGGTTTCACACCGCGGCAAAGCAGTTTAACGACTGGGCCAAACGTGTGAACGACATGGGCATGCAATTTGCCTTCCACAACCACGATTACGAATTCCGCAAGTTCGATGGCGTTACGGGTTACGACATCCTGTTGAAGGAGACCGACCCCAAGCTGGTGTATCTGGAGATGGACTGCTATTGGATTACTCAGGCGGGGTACGATCCAGTTCAGATGCTGAACCGGCTTGGCCGTCGGGTGCGCATGCTCCACATCAAGGACCGCAAGCCGGGGTTTCCGCCGTCCTATGATATGAGCGACAGCTCGGCGCACTTCACCGAGGTCGGGACCGGGGGCATCCACTGGCCTGCGGTTCTCGCGATCGCCAAAAAGCTCGATGTCGAGCACTATTTCATCGAGCAGGATCGGATCCAAGGCTCACCCATCGACAGCCTCCGCGCCAGCTACACCTATCTGCGAAAGCTGCTGGCGTAACGCGGGGGCCAGGCGGGACGTCGTCTTGCGCAGTGTCGTGGTAACAACGTCGGTGGTCATTTCCTTGCGCGATGATGAGCTAACAGTGCGCGCCATGGTTACCAAAATTATTTTCTTCTCGCTCTGGACACGGCCCAAAAACCGTACTACTTTGGAATCAAGAATCCACGTCAGAGCGGTCTTCACGACAGCCCTGCTTTGCCTTGCATCGGTGCGCTCCACCCGTGCAAGTGCCGCCAGCCACCGGCAAGTTATCAGCGCTTGTCGGCGTGATGAGTTGGGTGTAGCAAACCGTAATGTGACATCGGAAGTGACGGATCAAGCCGTCCGCAGCATTCCTCGCGCCCCGCGAGGGCGCCTGCGGAGAGCAGGGTGCGCTCAGTGCGTCCTCTTGATTGAGCAGTTTTGACAACTTGGAAAACAGCACACCGCAGCGGAGCGAAAGCCTGTACATGAGGACTCCGGCGCGGGGTAGGTCCGGGCTGGCCGCAGCGAGCTTGGACATCCATCCCCTGGGACGCCGTCTCCGTATAATGAGCGCGCATACACGCCTTTGCCACCACCCAGGCAAGGTGATCAATTAATTGATTGACCATCTTGACCATCTTGATCATCTTCGTAAAACAAAGGACTTATTTGGCACGACCCCCGCCCGCTGAGCCGTCAAACCTCAAAAGGATCCAAAAATATCGAATTTTACAAATAATTGAATAAGCTGCAC
The DNA here is from genome assembly GCA_963745725.1 of uncultured Acidobacteriaceae bacterium. Taxonomy (GTDB): domain Bacteria; phylum Acidobacteriota; class Terriglobia; order Terriglobales; family Acidobacteriaceae; genus PALSA-350. The sequence continues at coordinate 386,048 of CAVUYJ010000006.1, read as the reverse complement.
CCGGACGAGATACGGCAACCTAATCCCTGCGCCTCTCCAAAAAAGAGACCCACCCCACCACTGCGCCCTTTACGGAGGGAGACTCCACCGCATCGTGGGGTCTTACCTCGCATAGTTCGCTTAGTCCGCACATTTCTACAGAGATGTGTGGTCGGCGGGACTGGGTAGACCCGTCCTAAGGGGTACAACCATCGGAGGCAAGTTGACGGGAGCGACCGGAATTGAATCCCGGCGCTTGACAAGGAAGCGGATCAGCTACGATAGTTCGCTCTTTGGCGCCAAGGGGGAGGGTCGCTCCGTGATGACGAGGAGAGAAGCTGTGCTCGGGCTGGCGGGGTTTCTGGCCCAGGCAGCCCGGAGCAAGCAATGATCCCACCGCAGGCCCTGAGGAACGATGCCCTCTCGCCTCACCCGCCATCACCGTTGCCCGCGGATGCAGACGCAACCGTAACCGGCACAGATATCGTTTGCCTTGCCGGCCTCCAGTCCCAACCCGTCGAATGGCTTTGGCAACCCAGGCTCGCCCCCGGTACGTTCGCGATGCTTTCCGGGGAGCCAGGGTCAAAAAAGACTTGGGGGGTAGACTTTGCCCCCGCCGGTCAACGAGGCAAGATGCTCAAATTAATTACTTGAGCACCTTGACCATCTTCGTGAAACAAACGACTTATTTGGCAACGTTGCCAAATCCCAATCGGAAGAAATGTTTCTCAGGGACGGGAAATAGTCATGTGCACGGCAGTGCCGCTGACCAGCGAGTCGGCAGGATTCAAGATAACGTTGTCGGTGGGGAGCAGGCCGTTGACGATCTCAACCTTGCTGCCATAATCGCGGCCAATCGTGACCGGGATCACCTGGGCCACACCGCCTCGCACCACGCCGACACGCAAACCTTCTGCCCGGAAGAGCAGGGCGTCGGCGGGAATGATGAGGGATTCGGCGGCGGAATTTGCCTGCGCAATCAGCCTCAAATGCACGAAGGCATAGGCCCCGGGCAGGATCCGGCCCTGCGGATTGTCGACGTCGATCTCCACATTGAGGGTGCGCGAAGCGGAGTCTATCGCATGCGCGTTGCGCACGATCACTCCATGGAACACCTCTCCGGGAAATTCATCCAGCGTTAGCGTTTCCGCAGCGCCCGTCCGCACAGATTGCGAATCGGCTTCGGGCACGGAAACATAGACACGCAGTTTGCGGATGGCGGAAAGATGGAAGAGTTCCTGGGCCGCCGTGTTTTGGCCGGCGGCGATCAAGCCACCGATATCGATGTTGCGCGCGGTGATGACTCCGTCAAACGGAGCATAGATTTTTTCAAACGATTGCATCTCCTCCAGGCGCTGGACATTGGCCTGGGCCGACTGGACTGCCGAACGCGTGGCGTGCGCCTGAGAGACGAAGGTATCGGTGTCCTGCTGGGAAACCGCATTCTGGCTGAGCAGTCCCTGATAGCGGGTGGCGTTGCTCTGGGCCAGGCCGGCATTGGTCTGCGCCGTAAGCAGATCCGCGCGAGCCTGCTGCAGTTGCCGATCCACCTCGGGAGAGCTGATGGTGGCCAATAATTCGCCTTGCTTCACGTGCGCCCCGATATCCGCGTACCAGGCCTTGAGATATCCGCTGGTGCGGGCATAGATGGGGGTATCGATAAATGCCATCACGTTACCAGGAAGCACGATCTCCTGCGCCGCTGCCCCGCTCGGGACGGGATGGACTACGGCGACGGTTGGGACCGAATCTTCGTCCGTCGCCCGAACCAATTTTGCTTCCGCCGTAGTGCGGGAATGGAGGCCGGCAAAAATGACAATGGCGAGGGCCAGAACCCCAGCCGCCAGGCATACCCATATCCATAGCGGAAGCGGCTGCTGCAGTCTTCCTTCCTCGGGAGCTGCGTTCGCCTCCGTCTGTTTGATCTGACCAATGGTCATTAACTTCTTGCTCCCAAGAGATTGCCCATGAACCTGTCAGGCTGGGTGAGGCATCGCCTATGCATGAAGCGGTTCCCGGTCCCGCTCCGCTGCCAACTGCGCATCTCCCGATGCAGGACCGCGGTGCAGCAAGCTGAACACCGCAGGGACAAACGTGAGCGTAGCCACGGTGGCGCACAGCAATCCGCCGATCACGGCCCGGCCCAGCGGGGCATTCTGCTCGCCCCCGTCCCCCAGGCCCAGCGCCATCGGAATCATGCCGATGATCATCGCCAGTGCGGTCATGAGGACGGGACGAAAACGCGTCGCCCCCGCCTCAATCGCCGCCCGTACCGGATTGCCATGCTCCTGCAACTTTTCCTTGGCAAAGGAAACGACAAGAATGCTGTTGGCCGTAGCCACCCCCATACACATGATAGCGCCCATGAGCGCGGGAACGCTGAGCGTGGTATGGCTGACGAAGAGGAAGAGGATGATGCCGGCCAGAGCCGCGGGCAGCGCGGTAATGATGATGAACGGGTCTAGCCAGGATTGAAAATTGACCACGATGAGCAGGTACACCAGAACAATCGAGAAGCCCAGGCCGGAGACCAACCCGAAATAGGACGCGCGCATGGTCTCAAGTTGTCCGCGAACGGTGATGAAGCTCCCCCGCGGCAAGAGCTTGCGGTTCTGATCGACGATCTGCTGAACATTCCGGCCGACCGCGCCCAGGTCACGGTCCTGCACCGAGGCGTAAATATCGATCACGCGGCGGATGTTGTAGTGGTTGATCACCTGCATTTCGTGCGAGCGGTGGATGGAAGCGACGTCGGCAAGGATCTCTGGCCGCAGCGCATTTTGGCCACTCAAGGAAATGCCCTGCAGGTCCTGCAGCGACTGGATGTCGTACTGCGGCGTCTCCGCAGTCATGCTGTATTGGACCCCGTTCCCCCAATTCAGGAAAAACATGGGTGAGGTCTGGAAGCTGCCGGCGAGGGAATTGAGCATGCTGCCCGCCACATCCGACTCGGTGTAGCCGGCTTGCATGGCCTTGGTGCGGTCCACATTGACGTTGAAGCTGGGATAATCGAAGGCTTGCTGAATCCGCGGGTCGGCGATGCCAGGCACGCGGCGAAGCTGCTTGAGAAGTTGATCGGCGACTCCGCGGTTAGCCTCGATGTCGGAGCCTTCGATCTGAATGTCGATCGGAGCCGGCAGGCCGAAGTTGAGAATTTGGGTGATGATGTCGGCGGGCAAAAAATAGAAGGTCACGCCGGGAAACTGCTGCGGCAGCTTCGTGCGTAAGCTCCGGATATAGTCCGCCGTCGGGTGATGCTTGCGGTCGAGCGACACGGTGATGTCGGCATCACCCGCCCCGATCATGCCATTCGTGCTGTGCATGGTGTTCATGGGGCTATAGGGCAAGCCGATGTTGTCGACAATGGTGCCCATTTCCTGGCGCGGGACCAACTGCCGGATCGCGTTCTCCACCAGGTCGCAAAGCCGCGCCGTCTCCTCGATGCGCGTGCCGGTCTTGGCTCTTACATGGAGAATGAACTCACCACTGTCGGAGGTGGGAAAAAAGTCCTGTCCCAGAAAGGGGAGCAATATAAATGCGCAGACGCATGCACCGAGAAACACGGGCACAAAGAACAATCGCCGGTAAACCAGCCGGGTGAGTAGCAGGTGGTAGGCTGCGCGAAGCCGCTGGAATCCGCGTTCGAAAGCCTGCTGGAAGCGAGCCAAAGGATTCCGGGTAGGCCCTGCATGGTGAGCCTTGAGCAGGTAAAGCGCGAGGGTGGGCACCAGCGTTCGGGACAGAACATACGAGGCCAGCATGGCGAAGACGACAGCTTCCGCCAGAGGAACGAAGAGATAGCGCGACACCCCGCTCAGAAAGAACATGGGCAGGAACACGATGCAGATGCACAGGGTCGAGACCAGGGCCGGAACTGCAATCTGCGCCGCACCCTCGCAGGATCGCGTCGTACACCTGGTAGCCATCTTCGAGGTAGCGCTCGATATTTTCGATGGTGACCGTGGCATCGTCTACCAGAATGCCGACGGCGAGGGCCAGGCCGCCCAAGGTCATGATGTTGATAGTTTCATGCAAAAAGCTGAGCGTAAGGATGGAAGTAAGGATAGAAAGCGGAATGGAAACCGCGATGATCAGCGTGCTGCGCCAGCTGCCTAAAAAGAGCAGAATCATCAGGCCGGTGAGCGCGGCAGCGATCACCCCTTCGCGCACGACGCCGCTGACGGCATGCTCCACAAAGATAGCCTGGTCCTGCAGTGGCTGCATCTTCAGCTGCGGGGGAACGGTCAAGGCAATGCGCGGCAGCAGCTTGCGCACCCCATTCACCACGCTGATGGTCGAAGCGTTGCCCGCCTTGAGCACCAGGACCAGAACCCCGCGCTGCCCATCCTGGCGCGCGATGTTGGTTTGCGGCGTGAATCCGTCGCTGACCGTGGCAACGTCGCGCAGGTAAATGGTGGACGGCCCTACCTGCTTGATAGGGATATTGTTGAGCGCTGCCACGGTGGTCGGGCTGGCGTTCAGGCGAACGTAATATTCGTCCGGACCTATCTTCGCGGTGCCCGACGGCAGGATTAAATTCTGGCTGGCCACCGCATGCAACACATCGCTGGAAGAGAGGCCTCTGGCCTGCATACGCCGGGGGTCGAGATTGACCATGATCTGGCGAATCTTGCCCCCGTAGGGAGCGGGAACAACCGCGCCCGGCACGGTGACAATCTGCGTGCGTATAAAATTTCCGGCCAGATCGTTGAGCTGCTGTTCGTTGAGGCCTTTGCCGGAAAGCCCGATCTGCAGGATGGGCACGCTGGAGGCGCTGTAATTGATGATCTCCGGAGGCTGTTCGCCGGGCGGCATCTGCTTGAGTTGCTGCTGCGAAACGGCGGTTACCTGGGCCATCGAATTGGCCAGATCCGCGCCCGGCTGAAGAAAGATCTTGATTACCGCTTCGCCGTTGTAGGTGGTCGATTCAAGATGTTGGATGTTATCGACGAGAGTGCTCAATGATCTCTCGAAAGGCGAAGTAATGCGGCCCTCTACCTCTTCGGCGTTCAAGCCGGCATATTGCCAGGCTACGGAGATCACCGGGATGTCGATATTGGGGAAGATGTCAGTGGGCGTACGAAGAATCACCACCGGGCTGATGATGAGGATCAGCAGCGCCATCACAATGAAGGTATAAGGCCGGTCGAGCGCCAGCTTTACGATCCACATCGCAGTTCCACCTCGGCTGAAGGAAACACCTATCTCTTCCTTTTATAGACTCTCCGGCCGCCACGGCGCCTGCTGGAGCTCGCAACTTGAATTCCGGCGCTTGACAAGGAAGCGGATCAGCTACGATAGTTCACTCTTTGGCGCCAAGGGGGAGGGTCGTTCCGTGATGACGAGGAGAGAAGCTGTACTCGGGCTGGCGGGGTTTCTGGCCCAGGCAGCGCGAACGTTGCCGGCCAACAAAAATGTTAAATGGGCACTGGGCTCTAACCTGTGGAACTCGTATCCCGGCACCCGGTTTACCGACATCCTTGACGTGATGCATGATACGGGCTTCATCGGGCTTCGTCTGACCCAGTATCCGCAGATTCTTACCAAGTACGACATCACGCAGGATCAGATGGAAAGGGAACTGTCCCGCCGCGGCCTCCAGGTGATCACGATCTCATTCAATGGCCCTGCTGATGATCCAACCAAGCACGCCGAGATTCTGAGCAACGCCAAGATCGCTATGACGTTTCTCAAGCGTTTTGGCGCCGAACGCCTGGTGGTCTTCTCGCCTTCGCGGGCCGGGAACAAATCCGCGGACGCGTTCGCCATCATGTGCCGTTTCTATAATCAGCTGGGAGAGACCGCCGGAGAGATGGGATTCAAGGCCGGCCTGCACAATCATCTTGGGCAGATGGTGCAGACGCCGGAGGAGATCGATCGCTGCATGGCGCTTACCGATCCCAAGCTGTTCTACTTCTCGCCCGACACCGCACACGTCTACCTTGGGGGCGGAGATCCAGCCGTCATCATGGAGAAGCACAAACACCGGCTGATGATGGCGGATTACAAAGATGCGAAGCGTGCAGGCCTGACTGCGAAGTACCTCACCAACACCTATGATCTTGGCGATGGCGAAATCGACTTCCCAGCCTGCCATCGGGTGCTGCGCAGCATCCACTTCAAGAGCTGGCTCTGTGCCGATCTCGACATAACGAGAAACGGCCCGCGCACCAGCTATGACCGGTGTGGCGCCTACGTTGTAAAAACGCTGGAACCGATTTATGTATGAAGTCACCCGGCGGAAGATGCTGAAAATGACAGCGGCCGCAGCGCTATCAAGCTACCGTATATTTGACCCGCATGTGCATGTCTGGAAGCACGATGCTCGCTTTCCGTTCGCGCCCGGGGCCAAGGTTCCGGATTTCGACGCTACTCCGGAGATGCTGCTGGATCTGATGAAGGCCAACGGAATAGCCAAGACCGTTATCATCCAGGTCATCCACTATCGTTACGACAACAGCTATCTCGCGGCTGTGCTGAAGCAATACCCGCAGTTCTTTCAAGGGGTGTGCCGCGTAGATCCCCTGGATCCCGCCGCGCCTGACCATCTCACGCAGCTTTCTCGAGAGCAGGGCTTTCGCGGAGTGCGTCTGAGTCCGGCCGGCGATGCGACCGGAGACTGGATCCAGGGCCCACTCATGCCTCCTCTGTGGAAGCGCTGCGATCAACTCAAGGTTCCCATGACACTGCTGGTGCCGATCAGCCGTGTTCGAGACATCCAGAAATTAATCGATAAGTACCCCGATCTGACAATCGTCATCGACCACATGGCGGATTGTCCTGTGGATCAACCGGAGAAGCTGGATGCGCTCGTGGAATTGGTGCGCTATCCAAAGGTCTTTGTGAAAATCTCGCATACATGGTCGTTGTCCAGGGAGAACTATCCCTGGCTCGATTCGCAACGGCTGGTGAAGCGCTTGTACGACACATTCGGCCCGCAGCGGCTTATGTGGGCGACTGACTGGCCGATTGCCAAAGAGAGAGCCACCTATGCGCAGAGGTTGACGGTGGTACGCGACGAAATGAAGTTTCTCAATGCAGACGACAAGCACTGGATGCTCAGCAAAACAGTGGAACGGGTGTGGCCTATGCACTAAAGGACCGGGGGCATCTTTTTCTGGGCCATCTGCCGCGTCAACTCGCGGGGGATCCGCGTCTGTCATGATAGTCAAGGACCCCACTGGCGGGAGGTAGCATGCACATCCGGCGGATAGCGCGATTGCACGTCAATCACCTGGTCCTGCTTTGCCTGGCAATTGCCGGGTCAACGGGTCTCGTTTCTGCGCAAACCAAGCCGGCGGGTACGGCCGTTGCGCCCGATCGACTGCCGGATTCCTACCTCATCTACGCAATGCTCATGCCCGGTCAGCTATTTGAAGATATGGGTTCCGGTCAAAGCCAGGCCTGGGCCGTCGGCAGAACCACCGTGAATGAAGATGACATGGATCCCAAACTGGCCCCGGACGCTACTCTCCAACCACCGGATGACAATCCCACCGGTTTTAAGGAAGCGGTGAACGACTACAACCAGCGCAAAAAGGAACGCCTTGTTTTGACGCGCCGCCTTAAGCTCCCCCGGCCCTACGTGCTGCTCTCTGCCAACGATGTTGCGCAGTTTAAGGATTCGCGTTCGGTGAACTCCAATTCTGAATTGCAGTCGAAGTACGGCGACTATGTGGGCATAACCTTTTTTAGCGAAGTTTATTTCAATATTGCGCAAACTTCTGCGTTGGTCTATATCCTCGACTGGTGCGGCAACCTGTGTTCGCAGGCCGAGTGGATTTATCTGGAAAAGCAAGATGGCGTCTGGGTACGCCGCTCCGGCAAGGCGCCCGCACAGACATAGAACCTCGGAGGAAGAATGCGGTTTGCCCTTTCTGTACTGTCTTTCCTGCTTTTAATTTTTGTAGGTACAAGTGGTGCGTCTGCCCAGGAGGCGCCGCTACGAATAGCCATCGTGGGCCTCGAGCACGGGCATGTTTCCGGTTTTCTCAAGCAGTTTCCAAAACAGAATGAAGTACAGCTGGTGGGTATCGTGGATGCTGACCAGGCGCTCTCCCACCGCTACGCGGAAGAGTTTCATCTCGATCCCAGCATGTTCTACCCGCAACTGGAGGCAATGATCGCGGCCCGCCATCCCCAGGCGCTGCTGGTCTACACCTCGATCGGCAAGCACCGCCAGGTGATCGAAGCAGCCGCTCAGCACGGGCTGAGCGTCATGGTGGAAAAACCCCTGACCATGTCGCTGGACGATGCATTGGCCATTCGCCGTGCGGCCCGGGACCACCATATCCAGGTGCTGGTGAACTACGAGACCACCTGGTATGCGAGCAACCGCGCTGCCTACGACGAGGTGGCCAAGGGCAGCCTGGGGGATCTACGCAGAATCGTGGTCCACGATGGTCATGAAGGGCCCAAAGAGATCGGAGTGCAGCCGGAATTTCTCAAGTGGCTCGAGGATCCGGAACAGAACGGCGATGGAGCTCTGTACGATTTCGGTTGCTATGGCGCTGACCTGGTGACCTGGCTGATGCATGGCGAATCTCCGTTGAGCGTCACCGCGGTCACGCAGACAGACAAGCCGGAGATCTACCCTCGCGTCGCGGATGAATCGACCATTATTGTGCGCTATCCGAAAGCACAGGCAGTGCTGATGGGCTCCTGGAACTGGCCGTTTAGCCGGAAGGACATGGAAGTCTATGGCGCTACCGGATACGCCATCACGGTCGGGCCCGACAAGCTGCGGCTGCGGACCAAAGGGCAGGCACAGGAGACGGAAAGCGTTGCTCCGCCACTGACGCCGCCGAACGACGGCTCACTCCACTACCTGGCTGCAGTGCTGAAGGGGACTCTGAAGCCAAACGGCGACCTGACCTCGCTTGAGACCAACGTAGTGGTGATGCAGATTCTGGATGCAGCCCGGCAGTCTTCGCGCGAAGGGAAAACCATCAAACTGGCGCCTCTGCCGAAATAATCAGCGGCCCCGGCCGGCAGCCAGCCGCTCAGTGCGGAGCGGTCCCAGGTGTGCCGGAAGGGGCCCCCGTCGGCCATCGATGGGAACGAGACGGGCTCTCCTTCTGCGAACCGCAAAATGGGGCCTGCCATGGATCACTTCTGTGGGCAGATACTTCCGCTTCTCCCCGCAAAGGGAGCACACCACAAATATCGAGCTGGCAGGGAAGCTGTCTGTTCCGGCTAACACGTCGTGGCCGCACTTCTTGCAGCAAACCACGCAAGACTTGGGGAAGGACAGAGCACGCATGAGGACTAATATAGGAGAATAAAAGGAGAAGATCAAGTAGTCTTTTGCGCCCCTCACCAGAGTTGATGCACAAGGGGCCGGATCTTGGCGTCGTAGATCGTGCGGATGCTTGCCATGACCTCGGGGGTGAGTGGGGGAAGATCGGAGGCGCGCGCGTTGTCGGCTACCTGGCTGGGGCGCTTGCCGCCGGGGATCGCGCAACTGACCGCATCGAACATCAGGATCCAGCGCAAAGCAAACTGGCTCATGCTGACGTCCGCCGGTACCAAGGCGCGGATTTCTTCGACTGCCGCCAGCGCCACCTCGTAGTCCACCCCGGAAAAGGTCTCGCCTACATCGAAGCGCTGGCCTTGACGGTTGAAGTGGCGATGATCGTCGGCATCGAATTTTGTATCGGAGCGGAACTTGCCGGTAAGCAGGCCACTGGCCAGGGGGACCCGGGCCAGGATGCCGACCTGCTTCAGCTTGGCCTGGGCAAAGAAGAGCTCCGCCGGACGCTGACGGAAGCAGTTGAAAATGATTTGCACAGACTGCAGGTTGGGGTACTCCATGGCCTTGAGAGCCTCTTCCACGCGCTCTACGCTCACCCCATAAAAACGGATTTTGCCCGCCTGAGCGAGGTCGTCGAGGACACCGAAGATCTCGGGATGATAGTAGGCATCGGTCGGCGGGCAGTGGAGCTGCACCAGGTCGAGCACCTCTACGTTGAGGTCGAGCAGGTTGTATTCGACCCAGGAGGTAAGGTTCGCGCGGCTGTAACCCTCAACCGTCTGCTTGGGCAAACGCCGGCCCACTTTGGTGGCAACGATAATCTCTTCTTTGCGAGCCTTCTTCAACTTCCCGATCAGGCGATGACTGCGGCCATTGCCATACACATCCGCAGTGTCGAGGAAGTTGATGCCCGAGTCGATCGCCTGGTTAAGCGCTCCCAGGGATTCCTCATCGGTTACCTGGCCCCATGCCCCGCCGATGGCCCATGCGCCAAAACTGATCTCTGAAACCTTCCAACCGGTACGGCCGAGTGCGCGATAGTTCATAGCGAAATGGTAACAGGAGCGGCTACGCAGAGGGACCGGTGCAGCGAGCAAGAACGATGGTCACATCGTCGGGCTGTTCCACGGTGCCAATCCAGTCTGCCACCGCGCCGGCAACAATTTCAGTGATGCGCGGCAGAGGTTTGTTGCGATGCTCCTGGATCAACTCGATCAGCCGCTCCTCACCGAATTCGCCAAATTCATTTTCCGGTTCTGTGACACCGTCACTGTAGGCGACAAAAATATCGCCGGTCTGCATCACGAGCGTCGACTCGTCATAGGTAACTCCGTCAAAGAGACCAACCACGGTGCCGTTGATCGCCAGGTGGAAGACTTCTCCCGTTGCCCGCAGGATGATGGGGGGCAAATGGCCTGCGTTGCAATAGGTCAACACACGGGCCTTCGCGTCGTAGCAACCGAGAAACATGGTGGCGTACTTTGCCGCGGGCGTGCTGCGATAAAGCTGATAGTTCAACGTGGTCATCAGCATCGCCGGGGCCACTTGCGATTCCGCGCTCCCGTCTCCGCGGTAGTACATGCGCGGATCTTCTCGCGATCCATACGCCAGCGAGGCGGGCATCAAAGCCATCTCTGGCTCGATCGAATAGGCGCGCACGAAGGCGTGCACGGTGGCCATTAGGAGGGCCGCCGAAATTCCTTTTCCGCTGATGTCTCCCACCGCCAGCACCAGCCGGTCGCTGCCCAGGGGAATGAAGTCGTAGTAGTCGCCGCTGACGGTCCGCGCGGGAACGCAGACACCGTGGACTTCCAGCGAGGGGAGGTCGGTGACCTGGCGAGGGAACAATAACTCTTGCACCTCGTAGGCGATGCTGAGTTCGTTCTCCAGCCGTTGCTTTTCTTTCTGCTCGTCAATCAGCTTGGCCAAAGAACCCGTCATGGAGTTGAACGAGTGGCCCAGCGCCGCCATCTGATCGCGGCCGCGTAACTGGATGCGATGGCTTAAATCGCCCTGGTTCACGTGAACCGTCGCGCGATAGAGTTCCCCGACCGATGCGGTCATGCTGCGCGAGAGGCGAATGCCGATGTAGAGTGCCACCACTTCAATGAGCCCGAAAAACGCCGCAATCGCGAACAAGATGTCGCGAAAGATCAGAAACTTGTCACCCAGGGTGGCGAACAAGGTTGAGTACAGCATGGATGGCCGGGTGACTACCCCGATGCCACCGGCTTGCTTCTTGCCCGACTCCCAGTCAACCACATCAAAGAGGGTGCCGGCGCGTAGCACAAAGTCGAACCAGCGGGAGCGGGGAGGCACCAGCCCGGCGTCCACCTCGTTGTGCGGGCTGGCGTCGCCGGAGTCAGAAAGGGGCAGAAGGGTGATCGTGCCCAGGCGGGCGGCTGTGGGTTGAAGCAGTTCCGGGGTAATGGGAATATCGGAAATCACGGACAGCACGCGATCGCCGATGTGTTGAAGCTTGACGGCGCGCAAGTGCAGTTCGTCCTGATCGACGACGAACCCGGTGAAGTCGCCACTGATAAAGCCAGGCAATTTCTCCGGACGAGTTTGCAGCAGTCCTCCCCCGGTGGAAAGGACGAAACCCTTATCGCCTCGCCACACCGTCACGGTTCGCCGAGGGAATCGCTCGTCAGACGCTCGGGTCAATTCGCCCGCGACCTGTTCGCTGAGTTTGCCCGCATTCTCCAATGGAAATAGCTGCGCGGCCAGGGCATCATTGGCCGCTTGCAGATGCAGTAGTTCCGAAGAAAAGTCGGAAGTGGCGACGTAGGTAGCGAACTGCCCGGCAAATAAATATCCGGCGAGGCCGCCCATTCCCAGCAGCAGCAAAATCGGCATAACGCCGATCAAAAGATAGGTGACGATCAGTCGATTGCGCAGCCGCCAGAGGAGCGGGCGGAAACCGAACCGGAAGCCCAAAATCAGGGAGAAGAAGGCAAAGACCAGGGTGGTAAATGACGCCCACCCACCTAGTTTTGCTCCGAAGATCGTGGCGATCCAAAGCAGCAGGGATAAACTGCCCAGCCAGAGAGTGACGCGGCCCCATTTGGTGTGGGGACGCACGATCCGCATCACCTTTGCCCGGACGTCTCTGAATTGGGGAAACTTGCTTGCCATACGCCGTTGCGTGGGGTAGGTACTTCTATCCCAGGTTCCTCGTAGTATAGGCCAGTCGCAGGACCGGCTCCTTATTTGCGATGATGAAGGGATGCTGGTGAAAGAACAGTCCCGCCTTCTCTCCCTGATTGAAAGCGGATTTGCCGCCCTTCGCGTGCTGGTGATTGGCGATGTGATGTTGGACCGCTCCATCTGGGGGGAAGTCGACCGCATTTCGCCCGAAGCGCCGGTTCCTGTGCTCCGGTCGGTACGCACTACCAGTGCTCCGGGTGGCGCGGCAAATGTAGCGATGAACCTGGTAGGTCTGGGCGTCAAGGTCGAGCAGGCAGGCTTCTGGGGCGACGACGGGGAAATGCGGGAACTGATCGCGTTGCTCTCCGCAGCCAGCGTGGACTTCTCCGGGATGGTTCTCTCCGGCCACTCCACCATTTCGAAAACTCGGATTGTCTCCCGCAATCAACAATTGCTCCGGCTGGATGTAGAAAGCGCTGACCCGCATGCAGCAGCCGATCACCAGGCGTTGCTCGAGCGCTCGCTGGGGCTGGTGCGGCAGTGCCGATGCGGTCATTCTCTCCGATTACGCCAAGGGGGCCTTGAGCACGGAGCTTTGCCAGGCGGTCATCGCCCTGGCCCGCAAGCAGAGCATCCCGGTATTGGTCGATCCCAAGGGGCTGGACTTCAGCAAATATGCCGGCGCCACGACTATTTGCCCCAATCTTCAGGAATTGGGGCTGGTCACGGGCATCCCCAGCCGGAACCTGACCGAGTTGCTCGCCGCGGCGCAAAAGCTGGTCGGACAGCTGGGCATCGATTACCTGACCGTCACCATGAGCGAGAAGGGCATTCGCATTCTGTATCCCGATGCCGTTTTTCATTCCCCTACCCGCGCGCGTGAAGTATTCGACGTAACCGGCGCCGGTGATACGGTGATTGCCACCCTGGCGGCGTCGTTGGCCGCAGGTCTTGATCCAGAGACGGCCGTCACCCTGGCAAATATCGCCGCCGGGATCGTGGTGGCCAAGACTGGGACGGCGCCTATCTCCCGCAACGAACTGGTGGCAGAGTTCACTGCGTCTACCCAGATGAAAGGTCCGGACAAGATTCTTGATCTGGACCACATGCTGGTCCGGCTGGCTGAATGGCGCGCGAACGGGGAGCGGATCGTCTTTACGAATGGTTGTTTTGACATCCTGCACGTAGGCCACATTACTTTGCTCGAACAATGCCGCGAGTTCGGCGATAAGGTCGTCATTGGCGTGAACAGTGACGCTTCCGTACAGCAACTGAAGGGGCCCACTCGGCCCGTTGTCGGAGAAAACGAAAGGGCTCGCGTTCTGGCTGCGCTAGGATCGACCGACGCGGTGATCATCTTTGACCAGGAGACCCCCCTGGAGTTGATTCGTGCTTTGCGCCCGGACGTGCTGGTAAAGGGCGGAGACTATACGACCGCCACTATTGTGGGAGCAGACGATATCACCACCTGGGGCGGCCGGGTCGAGATTGTGCCTACGGTTAACGGCATGAGCACCACCAACACCATTCGCAAAATGACTGCGAACAGCAGCCAATAGGCCTCTATTCTCTCCTCAAGGTCTCCATCGGATCCACGCTGGCTGCTCTGCGGGCTGGAACCCAAGCGGCGAAGAGAGCCAGCAGGAACATCACCGCGGGTACCGTAAGGAAGGTCACGGGATCGAGCACGCTCACTCCGAAGAGAAAGCTGCGCAGGAACTGCATCAACAGAGCGGCCGCTATCAAGCCAGCAACGGAACCCCCCAGGGCAAGCAACAGGCTCTGCTTCACAATCGCCGCGACGATCTGCCGGCGCATTGCGCCCAGGGCCAAACGAATGCCAATCTCCCGCGTCCGCCAGCTCACGACATACGCGATCAGGCTGTAGACGCCCACTCCGCCGATCAACAGAGCCAACGCCCCGAACGACAGCAATAAAATCGCCAGCGACCGCGGAGCCGAGACGGATGCAGCCACCACTTCATTCAGGCTGCGAACCCGCGTGACGGGCACCAGAGGATCCATCTGTGCTACCACCCTGCGCAAACCTGCTGCCGCCTCGGCGGTGCCGGCGCGCGTGCGCAACAGGACCTGCATGACGGGCTGTTCGCTGGACGCGGTCATGGGTAAATAAACCTCGTCGCCGAATCCTCCGGCAAGACTGCCACCGTGAGTGTTGCTGACAACGCCCACTACCACGGAAGCCGCGTCCTGTTTCCAAACCGCAGGTGTAGGCTCATCGGCGACATCGATAAGGCGCCTGCCCAGGGGATCCTGATGCGGCCACAGCCGCGCCGCCATGCTTTCGTTGATGACTACCGCGTGGCTTGATCCTGACTCGTCCTGATTCGTCAGCAAACGTCCTCGCATCAACCGCATTCCTAACGTGGCGAAGTAGTCGGGAGACACCGTGCGACTGGTGGCAAGTAACGCTGCCCTGCCGCGCATCCCTGGGGTGCCCCTCTGCGTCGTAGACGTAGTTGTTATCGCGCCCGCTGAGTGGCAATGAGTCGGTGAGCGCGACCGCTTCCATGCCCGCGGCTCCCTGTGCAGAGCTCAACAGAGTGGTAAAGAATCCATGGCATCGCCCTTTCTCCTGGCATGCCGTTGCATCGAGCGATACCTCCGCGGTGACGACTCGCTCGGTGCGGAAACCCGGATCCACCTTAGACAAGCTGTAGAGGCTGTGAAGCAGGAGACCCGCGGCGGTGATGACCACCACCGACAACCCGATTTGCCCCATCACCAGCGCCATCGAGACACGGAACTGTGAGGGTTTGCCGGCCACCCCGCGACCGCTGGAACGTAGCGCGCCCTGCAGGTTGGGGGACGCCATCTTCAATGCCGGGATAAGCCCAAAAAGAAATCCCGTCATCAACGAGGCGGCTGCGGCAAAGAGGAACACCGGCCAGTGCAGGGATATCTCATTGAGGCGCGGAGTATCCGCGGGCAGCAGCCGCACCAGGCCCTGCAGACTCGCAGCTGCGGCCAGCAAGCCCGCGACCCCCGCAAGTGCGCCCACCAACACACTCTCTGATAACAACTGTTGCAGCAGTCGACCGGAAGAAGCACCGAGCGCGCCGCGAAGAGCCATCTCGCGCTCCCGGCCGGCAGCGCGCGCCAGCATCAGGTTTGCCACATTCGCGCATGCAATCAGGAGGATCAAACCGACTGCGCCGAAGAGCAGCAGCAGGCGCGGCCGGGTTGCACCTACCTCGGACTCGAGCAGCGGCACTACCGTGAGATCCGATGCCCAGGTATCCGGCATTCGCCAGGGGAATAGAGGCAAGAGAGCCGCGTGCAGGCGGTGCAGTTCGGCCTGTGCCTGGGCCGGCGAGACACCGTCCTTCAGCCGTCCGAATATGCGCAGGTCGAATGTGCGCCACGGATCGATGGGATCTCCGCCCTTGAAAGCAACTGGAATGACAAACTGGGTGTCGCCGTAGGGGAACCTTACGCCGGCCGGCATGACGCCGATAATTCGCCGCGAGATGCCGTCGATGCGGACGGTTTGCCCAATCACATCGGGATTCTGCCCAAAGCGCTGTTGCCAATAACCGTAGCTGAGCACCACCACTAAATCGCGCCCGGCTACTCCTTCGTCACGGGTAAAGAAGGTGCCCAGTGCAGGATGAATCCCGAGCGTGTCCAAGGCGTTCGCCATAACCGCGGCGCCAAAGACCCGATCCGACGAATCGGTTCCCGCCACGTTCGATTCCGCATCTGCCCCGAAGGCGCTGACCGCGGCGAACGAAGCGGAATGCTGCCCCAAAGCCTGGATCCAGCCTTTGGGAAAGAAGCTGGTCTCTCCTGCGCTGTATTCGATCCGTGCCAGCCGGTCCTGCTGCGGAAAGGGTAATGGGCGCAGCATGATGGAGTCCACTAACGAGAAGATCGCCGTGTTTGCCCCGATTCCCAGCGCCAATGTCAGGACGGCGGTGAGGGTAAATGCAGGCGACTTTCGCAGTTGCCGTAATGCGAACTTTAGGTCATTCAGCATCTTGAGCATTTGTTTGCATGCGATCGGCCATTCTCAAGTAGCCGAAAATCAATGGCTAAGGCAACGATATCTCCCGGGTGTTGTCCACAACCGGGATCTATTGTTCGAAATTGAACACTTGCCTAGCGGGCGATGAGGCTGGTAATACGTGAACGGTAGCCTCGGCTCACGGGCAACTTATGTCCGTCCGACATGGTAACGAAGCACTCTCCCTCGTTTCCGTCCGTTCGAAATTCTTTCACATGTTGAAGATTCACGATCGCAGAACGATGAATGCGCAGGAAAACGTCGGGGTCCAACTTGGTCTCGAAATTAGCCATCGTATTGCGCAGCATGTGGCTCTCTTTGCCGGTGCAGATGCGCACGTAGTTTTCTTCGGCGCCGATCCAGCGAATATCCGCAATGGGCAGAAACAAAATACGCCCATTGGAGCGGAAGACCAGGCGATCGTTGTATCCCTTCTTTTCCTGCGATCGCACGGCCCCATTGGGACGCCTTCGCTCGCGCTGTTCGCGGGCATGCTGCAGCGCAATCCGTAGCCGTTCCCGAGTGAATGGCTTCAACAGATAATCAACCGCATGCACCTCGAAAGCTTTAAGGGCGTATTGGTCGTGCGCAGTGGTGAAGATAATAGCGGGAAGGTCCGAGGGACTGGAACAACTCAGAGCTGAGATGACGTCGAAGCCGTCCATACCTGGCATCCGTATATCCAGGAGCAGCACATCGGGTTGGGTGAGCTGCACCAGGTCGATGGTTTCCGCGGCGTTGGCTCCTTCACCCACCACTTCGATGTCCGGTTCGTCTCGCAGGAGTTGTAATAGTTTCTGCCGGGCCAGAACTTCGTCATCCGCGATCACTACTTGAAGCGGCATACAAGGGCTCCCCCTGGTCACTGCTTGGACGCTTGTCGATCTCCAGGGGAAGCACGCACAGGGCCGTTACATCGCCAGGCGCAATCTCCTGGAGAGAGAAGCTTTGCCGATTCCCGTAATGCAGCTCCAAGCGGGCCTTCACGTTCGCGATGCCGACGCCCTTGCGTTGCCGGGCGTCGCCGAATGACCCTGGAACACAACCCGCATTGCGAATGGATATGCACAGGTTATCTCCTTCGACGAAAGCCTTGATGGTGATGGTTCCTTTTCCGAGAGATCGCGAGATTCCGTGGACATAGGCGTTTTCTACGATGGGTTGAAGAATCATCGACGGCACGAGGGCGTCCCAAGCCTCAGGCGCGACCTCAACACTGTGGCTGACTCGATCTCCAAAACGCAACTGCTGGATGGAGACGTAGAGTTGAACTACCTCCATTTCCTCTTGCAGGGGAATGCGTTGAGCCTGCCCCTTTGCCAGAGTGATACGCAACAGGCTGCTCAGCCGTTCCAACATTTCATCGGCGCCGTCGGGGTCTGAGCGCATCAGGCTGGAAACACTATTCAGGGTGTTGAAAAGGAAATGGGGATTGAGCTGCATCTGCAGCGCTTGCAAACGCGCCTGCACGAGCTGTGCCTGAAGCTGCGAGGCCATCTGTTCCCGCTCGCGATATCGCTGGTAGTAGCCAACGCTGCGGAAAACAATAAACCCCATCCAGAAAGTGACCACGTCCGTCACCAATGCGGAAGACAGATTGTGCCCGAGCCGGGTGAGAAAAGTATAGTGCTTGCCCGGATGCTGGTAGCGAAAGATAGCGATGTACATTACTTCTTCGAGAATGCCGACCACGATGCTCAAGGGCAAATACAGCAAAAGCATTTGCCGGGTGGAGGCGGTCTGAATGCTCGCGCGCAAGAAGTGCCACATCGCGAGGAAGGTCAGACCCCACAACAGAAACTCCAGCGTCCAGGCGGCGAAGGGAATATAAATCGGAACCTTCCAGGCATCCAGGGACATCTCCACGGACTCCTGGAAGCCGAACAAAATCCCAAGCGCCAGCCAGCCCGAGAGGAAGACCACTGGGCGCATGAAAAACGGACGGGTTGACTCGGTCTCTTGCCTAGTTGGGTTGTCCAGTTTGATTGCCAACCTCCGGTTTGGGCGTATGCGGCAAAGCATACACCTCCTGGATGGGGAAATATTTCGGGTTCATTTCGTTGGCGTAGACAAACAGGTCGTGGTTGGGATGGATTTGCCGCCAGTCCGCAGCTTCCCGCTCGACGGTAGCTGCATCGGCCAAGCTTCTCGACATACGCTGCAGGCCGGGACGCAAATAAGCCTCCGCCGGTTTGCCGCCTTGCAAGACAGCGATGCAAAACCAGCGATAGGCTGCCCTCTGATCCTGCGGCACACGTCGCCCATCCCGCGCCAGCATACCGAGGGTTGCGGACGACTGCCAATCGCCGGCGTAAGCGGCCGACAGCAGCAGGTTGGTTGCTTCCTCCGCCGGTTGCGCAAGGTCAGGATGGTTCACCAGTAAGAGCCCGGCGCCATGCATCGCGGGCACGTATCCAGCAGCGGCAGAAAGCCGTAGGAGCCTTGCTTCGTTCACGAGATCAGGCACGCGACCGGGTTCATTTGCGTCAAATGACGCCAGTAAAAACTCTGCCTCTGGATCGTGCTGCCTGGCGCCGATCCTGAACCAAGCTTCCGCCGCAGGGTGGTCCACGGGACCACCCGTGCCCATATAGCTTGCCAGGCCCAGGTAAGCATCCGCCCGGCCATCCCGTTTGTCTGCTGCGGATTTCAGCAATCGTAAGGCTTCCTGAATATCCTGCTTCACACTGTCTCCACGGATATAGAGGGCGGCCAGGTTAACTTCGGCTTCTGCATTGCCGGCAGACGCGGCTCGCCTGTACCATCTCACGGCCTCGGCCTTATCTTGCGGTACACCCATACCGACGGTGTACATATAGCCAAGGTAGACTTGTGCGGCCGGGTTTCCCTGGTCCGCTGCTTTCCGATACCAGTAGGCGGATTGTGTGATGTCTTTTGGAACTCCTCGGCCGGCGAAGTAATCGGCTGCCAATTCTAGTTGCTGCTTGACGTAGCCTCGTGCCGCTTTTGTCTGTAGTTCGGATACACCCGATGTATTAGCGTCGGCGCTTGTCGCGTTGAGTAGGCAAAGCAGGAATAGCGGCGATATCCAACGAATGCGTATCTTGAGCAAGTTACGTAAAGGCATGACTTCACCTCACATGTCGTTTGCTCTATGCTCACGCATGCCCGGAGCTTGCAAAGGCACACAGGTCGCGCAATCCGGCCACAGATATCCGAAAAAGTAGCCACTCGTCCCGGCCTTGGAGCCGCTCGTCACATTTCGGGTGAGTTAGTGTTTTTTTAAGAGTTGCTGGGACAGGGCTGTGGAATCCCACATCTCGCGAAAAACGATCGAGATGTGGGGCACCCATCGTTGGTGGTGAGGACGAGCTATCCCCTTGGAAGTCGCAGGAGGACAGTCACTGCGGCACAGAGTAGAGAGACGGCTGTGACCAAGCGAAGAGCTTGCATGGCATGATGGGCTTTGGGCTGCTCGAAGTCTGCTCCTAGCAGCGGCGCCGCGATCCGCTCACCTTGGTAAGTATTCTCTCCGCCCAGACGAACTCGCAGGGCCCCCGCCATGGCGCTTTCAGGTTGGCCGGCGTTCGGACTCTTGTGCTTTTCGCGGTCACGATACCAAGTACGCAGGGATGATGCGAAACCCGCCTTCGGTTCGATTCCGGCGGCCAACATAATGGCGAAGGCCGTGACCCGTGCGGGGAGGTAGTTGGCCACATCGTCCAGCCGTGCGGCTGCCTTGCCAAAGTAGAGATAGCGTTCGTCGTCGTGGCCGATCATGGAATCAAGAGTGTTCACAGCCTTGTACGCCATCGCCAAGGGAACACCGCCGATCGCCAAATATAGCAAGGGCGCTACAATTCCATCGCAAGCACTTTCGGCGAGCGTCTCGATGAGCGCGCGGTTCACTTCTGCGTCACTTAAGGCATGTGTATCGCGGCCGACAATTCTTGCCAGTCGTTGACGAGCCAGTGCGGGCTGTTCGAGGACGCGGATGACCGCAAGACTCTCATCGATCAGGTTGCGTGAGGCAAGGCATGTCCAGGCCAGCAAAATCTGCGCCCCCGCGCCGCCCCACGCGGTGGCTTTTGCAGCGGCGAGGTATGACCCGCCGACCAAACTAGCAGTGAGGGCCGATCCGGCGATTACCTCCTGCAGTGGAGTTTGTCCGAGCCAACGGAGCGAGGGTTCTGCAAAATGCGTGCAGCGGCCCATGAGGCGCACCGGGTGGGGGAGCCATTCGGGATCTCCCGCGATCCAATCCAGGAGATATGCAGCAGCGATTGTTGTCGCGTTTCTCATTCGTACTTAAGTCCCACCCAGCCGAAGATGCGATGCATGTCCAGCGACGTGCTTACCTGGCTGGCTAGCCGGTCGAGAGATTCTTCGCGTTGCTTTGTCCATGGGTGGAACGCCGATGGAGGCGCCAACTGGTAAAAGCGGCGAGCAGCGATCAGAAAGTGATGGCGAAAGCCATCGTCGTCGAAGAGGCCATGCAGATAGGTACCCAGCACGCGACGATCGGTGCTGATGCATCCGTCCAGTTCGCCACCCAGCAGGGTGGCGAAAGGTTCGGCGTGATTTTGATAAAGAGTCTTTCCGATGTGGATCTCGTATCCGGCAACGAGGTCTTTTTCCACTGGTTGGCCGAAGAGAGAATGATTGTGGATGACCCCGGAGCACAGGCGGGTCACCTTGTCAGCCTGCATCTCTGTGCGGATGGGCAGCAGGCCGAGGCCTGCCATTCGGCCTTGTTGTTCGATACCGGCGGGATCAGCCAGTTCATCGCCTAACATCTGCATACCGCCGCAGATACCGATCACCAGGCCGGTTTTCGCGTGGCGGTGCACCGCTCGATCGAACCCTTGGACGAGCATCCACTCCAGGTCGCTCATGGTTTGTTTGCTGCCGGGAAGGATCACGATATCGGCGTTCTCCAGCAGTTTAGGGGAACGGCAGAAGAGTAAATCCACGGACGGTTCCGCCCGCAGCGAGTCGAAGTCGGTGAAGTTCGAAAAGGACGGCAGCGCGATGACTGCGATCCGTAGCGGACGATCGAGTGTGTTCTGTTTTGGTCCCCAGCCGGAGCGCGCGACCGGTGGGAGGCCGACGCTGTCTTCTTCTTCCAAGGCGAGAGCGTGCAGGTAGGGAACTACGCCGAGGCATGGTTTTCCCAGGCGCTGTTCCATCATGCGGAGTCCTGGTTCGAGGAGACTCAGGTCGCCGCGGAATTTGTTGATGCAAAAGCCGCGAATGCGCTCGCGCTCCTCTGGTTCGAGGAGTTCAACGGTGCCCAGCAGGGAAGCGAAAACTCCGCCGCGATCGATGTCACCGACTAAGAGACATTGAGCGTCCGCCATGGTGGCCATGCGCATGTTCGCGATGTCATGCTGCTTCAGATTAATCTCGGCTGGAGAGCCGGCTCCTTCGAGGATGATCACTTGAAAGTTTGACGCTAGTGTCTGATAGCTTTCGCGTACTACTGGCATCAGTTCCTCTACCCGCCGCTGGTGGTAATCGGTGGCGGAGATTTGGCCCCAGATTTTGCCTTGTAGGACGACCTGCGATGAGCAATCGCCGGAAGGCTTGATGAGGATTGGGTTCATGTGGACCGACGGTGCGATGCCGGCTGCTTCCGCCTGTAGCGCCTGAGCGCGGCCGATCTCCAGGCCCTCGATGGTTGCTGCGGAGTTGAGGGACATGTTCTGTGATTTAAATGGTGCGACGGTGTAGCCCCGTTGGGCAAAGATGCGGCAGAGCGCCGTCGTCAAAAGCGATTTGCCGACGTGGGAGCTGGTTCCAAGGACCATGATGGCGCGTGCGTGGTTCATCCCAGTGACCGTCTTTGGTTCTGGACGGGTGCCCCATGTTCGCCCGAGCGTACATGGGCCGAAAATGGATTCTTCAAATGCTTTCACTCCATTGCGCAACGGCTCTTGCTCTTGGCCGCAGTCTCTTGGCCGCGTAACAAAAGCGTTGGGAGGGGCTGCGCCCCGTCTTTATCGGCCCATGTACGCTTAGGCGAACATGGGGCACCCGTCCAGGGAAGAGGGCTTCGTTCTACCAGGCTCGCGACCATTTTGGACCGGCCTTACTTCCATCGCGAAGGCGGGCATCAATCCCGGCATTCAACTCGATCAACCGGCCGAACAGCCAAATCAGATCGGATAGCCGGTTGAGATAGGCCAACACCTCCGGCTTCACCTCTTGCCCGCTCTCCAGCAGACGCACTGCGGCTCGCTCCGCGCGGCGGCAAACCGTCCTTGCCATCTCATAAGCTGCCGACTCAGTATGCGCTCCGGGCAACGACCAGTCGGCGAGGATCCCCTCTGTGGCTTCAATCTGATACACCAGTTGCGTCAGAAACTCGACGTCTTCCGCCGTGATGTATACCTGCGGTTTGCGGCTTTCCGGAGGCGTCGCCATTGCTGAGCCAAGCCGGAACAGCGTCTTTTGAATCTGCTCCGTCCATCCGGCAATTTTCTCGTCCTTACAAATGCTGCGGGCGAACCCGAGCACGGTGTTCAGCTCGTCTACCGAGCCATAGGCCTCGACGCGCAGGTCAGCCTTTGAAATGCGAATGCCGCCGGCAAGCCCGGTCTGTCCGCCATCTCCATGCTTGGTTGCAATACTCATTGGTTTTCTCCTTTTGCTTCATAGCGCACGACGCAGCAATACGGTTGTGTTTGTTGCCAGGCCGCTTGCTCCGAGCACCCGTGCAGATGTCTTAAGACCACACGCAGGACCCCGGCATGGGTCACCACGGCGATCGACTCTTGATCGCGATCGATAAGATGACGCACCTCCTCGAGGACGCGAGATTCAAACTCCTGGAAGCTCTCCCCACCGGGCGTGGCCACGTGCGGGTAACCATCGACCCACCTCTGCGCGTATTCAGGATCCATTTGCTCAATCTGCCCCCAGGTCAGGCCTTCCCAATTGCCGAAGTGAATCTCGCGCAACGCAGGACGAAGGGTCAGCGGAACGTTCCTGCCGGCGGCAATCGCTTGCGCTGTGCTTTGCGCCCGCCGCAGGTCGCTGCAATAGATTCCTCCGATCGTCTCCGTCGATAGCACTTGAGCCAGCCCGGCAAGCTGCGCTCGCCCTTGC
The DNA here is from genome assembly GCA_963745725.1 of uncultured Acidobacteriaceae bacterium. Classification (GTDB taxonomy): domain Bacteria; phylum Acidobacteriota; class Terriglobia; order Terriglobales; family Acidobacteriaceae; genus PALSA-350. The sequence goes on along the minus strand of CAVUYJ010000006.1, from coordinate 362,568 downwards.
GCATTCAGATCAGGGTCGGAGTGACCGCAAAACCGCCCTGCCATCTCCGTCTCCGCATGACGAATAAACAGCACCCGGGTCATCACCCCGTTCATGGCGTCCACACGCCGCAAAGGTATACGGCGATCTCGGTAAGCTGATTGGTGGCGCCAAAGCAGTCACCAGTAACACCGCCAAACTTTCGCATGTAAAAGAAGCCGCTGAGCAAGGGAATCGCGATCGCTGAAAGCACCGGAGCAATGGCCGCCTTACGAAGTGCCACCATCACTGTAACGAGGGTGAAGACAGACCCTACGATCAGGGAAGACGCAGAGGTCAGGCTCGCGATCCGGGCACCCTGGCCCTCGCTTTCTCGGGCGGGCGGCAAATAATAGCTGAGGGGCAGGGTTGACCAACGGCAAAGCACGTGGGCGGAAATCAGATAGGCGGTGAAGTGCTCAAGTGGGAGCTCGACTAGGAGGATCGCACGGCTTAGCAGCGACAACACCAGCGCCGCAGCTCCGTAAGTGCCGATGCGGCTGTCGCGCAATATGGCCAGGCGTTGCTCGGGATTCCAACCACCGAAGCTATCGGCTACATCGGTGAGACCATCTTCGTGCAGACAACCGGTGATCAGGACCAGGTATAGCAAAACGACGACGGCTGAGCCCGGGCGGCCGAGGTGCGGCGCCAGCAGTTTCTCGATCAGCGCCGCACCCGATCCAATCACCAATCCGACGAGGGGGAAAAACTTAACCGACCGCGCCAGGCCATCGGGCGCGAAGGTCACCGGGGGCACCGGGAGCCGGGTCAGGAATTGAAAGGCCACCAGCGATGTCTACCGCGAAGCGCGGAGCGCGCAAGCTCATGCAGTGGCTCCGCTGATGCCGGCCGAGGCGAAGGTGGCCATCTCCTGGTAGAGGCGCATTGCCCCTTCCAGTACCGGCATGGCCAAAACCGCGCCGCTGCCTTCACCCAGGCGCATATTCAGGTCGAGAATGGGCTCGATCTCCAGGTGAGCCAGCAGAATCCGGTGGCCGGGCTCCTGCGATTGATGCCCGGCGAACAGGTAGGGCCGCACCGCCGGAGCGAGGCCGCAGGCAATCGCTGCGGCGGCAGTGGAGATGAAGCCGTCCATGACGATGGCCATCTGGCGCCGCGCTGCGCCGAGAATCATGCCGGTCATGGCCGCAATTTCAAGACCGCCGGCGCAGCGAAGGATCTTCCGCGGGCCGGCGGGCTGAGCAAAATGATGCTTTATCACCGCTTCCACGATGTTGCATTTGCGGGTGTAGCCCTCGCTATCCAGACCTGCACCCTTACCGGTAACCAACGCGGCCTTCATCCCGGTAAGTGCCGCCGTCATCACGCTGGCGGCCGTCGTGTTGCCAATGCCCATTTCGCCGACGGCGACCAGGTTGTTTCCCTTTGCATGGGCAGCTTCTGCCATGGTGAGTCCGACGGCGAGCGCTGCGGCTACTTCTTCCGCAGTCATCGCGGGCTCCCGCAGCATATTCCTGCTGCTTCTGCGCACTTTGCCATCGAGCAAACCTGCGTATCCGAACAGGTCCGCGTCGACACCCACATCCACCACGTTCACTTCCACGTGGTTGAGACGAGCCAACACGTTGATCGCGGCTCCTCCGGAAAGAAAGTTGAGCACCATCTGCTGCGTTACCTTCGAGGGGTAAGCGCTCACTCCCTCCGCGGTGATGCCGTGATCTGCTGCGAACACGTAGACCGACTTGCTGACCGGGCCAGTGATATTTCCCTGGCGGATGGCGAACCATTGCGCCGCCAGATCTTCCAGGCGTCCCAGGCTCCCGAGTGGTTTGGTCAGTGAGTCGAGTCGAGTTCTGGCTTGAGCGAGATACGTTTCCGGCGGGGCGGTGATGGCCCCGATCACTTCCTCGATGTTTGGTTCCACCTCAGTGTTCATCTTGCTTCTCTCCGGTAAAGTTCGGCGCGCTCGATCAGGAGAGGATGACGGTCCGGCGGGCACTGAAAGGCGCGTTCCAGGATGGAGGGTTTCAGCATCTGCTCCGGGGTGCCGCTGGCTAAGGGGTGTCCGGGGCTGAGCAACAATACAGTCGAAAAATTCTTGTCCACCAGGTGCAGATCGTGGATGGAGGCCAGGATGGTGATGCCTTCATCCCGCAAAAAGTGCAGCAGATCAATCAGCTCAACCTGTCTGCCTATATCCAGGTTTTGCGTAGGCTCATCGAGCAACAACAGGCGCGGTTGCTGCGCCAGGCCCAGGGCTATCTTCACCCGCTGCTTCTCGCCTCCGCTCAGCTCGTTAAATACGCGATGGCGCAAGCTCGACACATCCGCCAGGTCGAGGGCTCGATCCACGGCCAGACGATCGCTGCGGCCTGGTCCGCGCAGCATGCCGATGTAGGGCGTGCGGCCTTGCTCCACGACTTGTTGCACGGTAAAGGCAAACGGCAGTTCCAGCTGTTGCGGCACCAGTGCGACCGTGCGCGCCACTTCTTTCAGCGGGATGGCCTCCAATGGCCGCCCGAGCAGACGAACACTTCCCATCGCAGGCCGCAGAACCCCGGCGGCAATACGCAACAGTGTCGTTTTACCAGACCCATTGAGCCCGATCAGTGCGCTGCAGCTACCTTCTTCGAGATCGAAGGTCGCCTGACGGAGGACCTTCTGTCCCCGGTAGTCAAACTGCACACCTTCCATGCGCAACAGGCAGCTCATACGGTGTAGCTCCGTTTCATCTTGCGCAGCAGGTACAGGAAGAAGGGTCCACCGACAAAGGCCATCAGGATGCCCACGGGAACTTCTGAGGGAGCAAAGATGGTCCGCGCGAGGGTATCCGCTAGCATAAGAAAGATAGCCCCGGCAAGAGCAGTCACCGGCAGCAGGCGAACGTGATCCGGACCGATCAGCAGCCGCGCGATGTGGGGCACAATCAACCCAGCGAAGCTGATCATGCCGCCCAGGGAGACCGCGACAGCGGTCAAGAGGGAGCCGATTAAGATGATCGCTACCCGGGCGGACTCTACCCTTATCCCAAGCTGCTGCGCGTACTCGTCGCCAAGAACCAGGGTATTCAATGTCCGCATCAGGGGAACGGCAGCTAGAGCTGCCACGGCGAAGAGAGCCGCGCTCATCACCAATTCGGGCCAGGTTGGTACACCGATGATACCGTGCAGCCAGGAAGCCAGAACGCGATTGTTGTCGCCGGTTCGATCAAAGAGCTCGAAGAAGTAGGTCGAATTGCTAAACATGACGCTGATGGCAAAACCGGCTAGCAGAAGGGTCACCACGTTGGTCTTTCCCGCCGATCGAGCTAGCGAGTAGACCAGCGCCATCGTCGCCGCCGAGCCGGCGAAGGCTAGCAGCGTTGTGGCGCTGAAGCCGAAGATTGACCACTGGGAAAAGAAGGATATCCCGATGCAGGCGCCCAGGATGGCGCCTCCTTGAGTTCCGATGACGTAAGGATCGGCGATGGGATTGCGAAAGAGTCCCTGGAACAGAAGGCCAGCCAGTGCCAACCCCGCGCCGACCAATCCAGCGGACAACACCCGCGGCAGGCGCAGATGAAACAGAATTAGCCGCTGCATTTCGGTCAGCGGCTGATATCCCAGCATAGCGGCAAAGATGGTCCGGGGTGAAATAGACACAGCCCCGGTCGCGAGCGAGACCAGGGTCGTGACGCCGAGCGCAATCGTCAGAAGCACGATAAGAGCCAGGGGGCTGACCCTGACCCTTTCATGCGGGCTGACCTCGGCGGGAGTGTTGGAGACCGTGGCTATTTCAATCGCCAAGATTCGCCTCCGAAGCTGACCTTTATCCCAGCCCGCACGGTAAAGGGGAGCGCAGGGAAACCCAAAGGCTTCACTGTAATGCTCGCTCAACAGGTTCTGCATATCAGTGTAGGCCGCCAGCGATCGGGTAACCTGGTATCCGCCACCCAGTTCAAGGCGTTGGTAGGCGCCGTCAAGGTTCCGGTTAGGTAACAACAGGCTATTGCCGAACTCGGAATCAGTCAGAAAATCGCTGTCGTCGCGGCGGCCGACCAGCGTTCCGGTGAACGAGCCATACCACTTGGAGCGGTTGTAGGTAAGCCCAAAGTAGCCGGAGTGCGGTGCACGGCGGAAAGGCCTTGCGCCCACCAGGGGCGAGAAAGCGCCAATCTGAATGGTAGGGAAGCTCGGGTTATAACTGGGCTGCGATGAGCTGGAGAAAGAGCGCTGCACCACAGCGTCCAGATAGGTGTAACCGCCGCGGGCGAACAGATAGCTGCCGATCTTGTACTCGAGGGCAGTCTCGAAACCCTGGGCACGAAAGGCCTGGGAGTTGACGGCAGCCCCAAACTCCACTGCCGGGTTGCTGGCTGCCGGCAGCCCGAGGGCAAGCAGCGCCGACTGCGGGACGAATTCCACCCCGTTGGTAAATTCGTTGTGAAAGTAAGTCAGCGTTAACCGTGCACGGCCGTTCCAAAACTGCTGGTCGACACCTCCATCGTAGGTGCGGGAAGTCTCCGGACCAATGGGAGAAACGCCATACTGCTTGATCAAATCGCTGCCGTTCGGGAGAGCGTCCAGAATGTCAAAGAGAGATATGCTCTGGTAATAGATGCTGGGCTCTTTGATGCCCTTGCCAAAGCTGAAGTTCAACTTGGTTCCGCTGAACAAGCCGCTATTCGTGGGGCGGAACAGATAGTAGGCAAGCGAGGCGCGAGGCGTGGCCGCAAAACCGAAGAGGCCGTTGTCTTCAAGCCCACTCCCGATGGTGTAATACAGACGGTTTTTTATGTCCCCCGCGAGTTGCACGGTGTAGCTGTAATTGCCGCGCTCGATAGCTGTGGGCGACCCGCCTGAAGAAACCGTCGAGCCCCGCTCATCTTCATATTTGAACGCGCCCAGGGCAACGATGTGGGCATTCACCCGGTAATCGGTTTGGGCGTATACAAAGTCGCGCTTACTGGGCGCCAGATAATTGTTGGGGTAGGTTGAGCCGTAGCTTGTGCCGTACTGGAAGATGGCTTGCCCGTTTACGCGATACCCGTTCGCGCCTTGAATGTTGACCGGAGCGCCCAGGTAAACGTCCTCGTCCGGATTGTAAATTCCGGTCGCGGCAAAGTCGGTGTAGTTATAGTTCAAGCGCAGGCCGCCATAGCGTATCTGGTTGTGCCATTTCTCCGTCGTCTGATTGTTCCACGCGGCACTATAGTAGCTATCCTGCTCTTTAACGCTTGCCGCATCGGGAATGCGATAAAGCAGGATGGCATTCGGCTGATCGGCAGCGACCGCAAGGTGCCGCACCGTGAAGCGCAGGTCGTTGGCCGTATTTGGTGTCCAACCAAAGTTGCCCGCGTAGGTTCCGTTATGGAAGGAATCGTTAGGCAGGTTGTTGCGCGTATCGGTGCGGGCGAAAGCCGAGTAGTAATCAAACTGGCGAAACGTTCCGCTCAGTGTGCCCACCTGGCGGAAGGTGTTGAAGTTGCCTCCATCGCCGGAATAGGTCAGCAAGGGAAGCAGGGTGCTGCCCCGAGCAGTCGTCAGGCTCACCACGCCTGCCAGCGCATCGGAGCCATAGAGGGCGCTGTTTGGCTCCCTCAATACCTCAACCTTGTCGATGCCGACGGCATCGAGATTGGCGAATTCAACCAGGCCACCGATATCGTCGGCCGGCACGCCGTCGACCAGTACCTTGTTGGCGTTGATGTTGCCCCCGCGGATCGACAAACCGGTCGTGCCCCCCACCTGACCGGTCTGGGTGACTTGGGCTCCGGGAATCAGGCGCAGCGGATCCTGCACCTCGGTTGCGTATCGATATTGATCTGCGGTCAGCACGCTGACCGGCGCCCCAACCTGGGCCTCGGGCGTAGGTGTGCCCGTGGCGGTTACCGTGACCTGTTGGGTCAATGTTTGTGTGGTTAGGGTGATATCCAATTGGGCTTTGCCCGAGGCGGTCACGAAGACCGTGTTGCTGGTGGTGGTCTGAAACGTTGGCGCTGCCGCGCGAACCTGGTAACGAGCCGATTTATTCACCTGGAAGCGATAGTCGCCCGCGGCATCGGTTTTTGTTTCCTGCGCGACGGATACGCCATCGAGCAATTGTACGGTTGCCGAGACGACGACTGCGCCAAGCGGGTCAGTCACGGTTCCGTGCAAGGTACCACCTTCGGCGCCAAGGGCTGTCAAGGCCGTGAGCAGGAGAGACAAAAACAACAGCGGACTGAGGAAACACTTGCGGAAGATAGATAAGTCGAACATTGCGTACCCCCTCGGGTTGGTGGAGCAAGGCCGTTCTCCTGACTTACGCGTCAACAAACCTCAGCTGCCTTCCCAGGACTTGTCCCAGTGGCTTTGCTATCGTCCTCGCCGGGTTCTCTGCGCTTACAGTTACGGGGTAGTGGCGGATTCACACCGCCTTCTCGATACCTTGCCGTGGTGATGGGTGGAAGAACGGGCACGTCCCGTCCTAAGGATGAAATTCTCTGGCTAACTCTTCCAAGGCGTCGATGGCGACTGGACTTGGTTCCTGTATGCCGCTGTCGACGTAATAGACCTTGCCTTTCTGGATCGCGGGCAGGCTGCTCCACCCGGGCCGCTTTTGCAATGTATCGATGGAAACTTTGCCTCCGCGAATCAGCAACAGGGCCTCTGGCGCTCGGGCGATCACCGCCTCCAGGCTGATCTGCGGCCAATCGGGGATAAGGTCATCGGTCACTGACCTGGCTCCCGCGGCCTCAATGATCTCGCTGATGAATGCGTGCTTGCCTACAGTGATAATCGGGTCATACCAGATGGGAACCAATACCCTTGGCACTGGTTTTCCTGCCGTGCGTGCCTTCACCGCGGCGATGCGCCGGCTAAGGTTGGCGTCGAGAGCATCGGCCTGCGGAATACGATTGAGCGCTTCGCCCACGCTCTTCACCGAGCGCAGGATACCCGGGAGACCCTGAGGGTCGACCAGATAGACAGGCACACCGACGCTCTTCAATTGGGTCGCGGTTTCTGTCGACCCGGGAATGTTGGTCCCCACCACCAAGTCAGGATGGAAGGAAAGGATGGTCTCGATCGAGGGCTTTACCAGGCCACCGATACTTGGTTTTTTCATGGCCGCAGGCGGATACGCCGTGTAGTCACTCACCGCAACTACATCATCACCCGATCCGAGTGCGAAAACAGTGTCGGTGACACTCGGCACCAGGCAAACCACCCGATGCGGGTGGTCGGGTACGGTGACCGTGCGTCCGGTTTCATCGGTCACTACGCGGCTCGCCTGCGCCGTGGCGAGGTACACGGCGAGTAGTGTAGCCAGAACCACCAGGGTCCTTCTCATGCGGTCGCTCCCTCTCTCTGCCGCGACCCTCGAATTGCCCCCACGAAGTGCCGTGCAACTGCGGAGTTAGCTCCAAAGTGCAGATGCACATAGCTGGCCAACACATTTTCGCGCGTGAAGCCTTCCTTCTGCTGCTTTCCTGAAAGGGAAAAGTCCACCTGGTAGCTGGTTGGTACGTCGGAGTCGGAGCAAATCCGGGAATAGTGGAAGCTGTGACCGCGAACGGTGGTACCTCGGGGCCCGAGCAGACAATCGTGTGTAAACGTTACGGTGACGTATCCGAAATCGATCAGCTTGCTGGTCATCTCCAACTTCAGAGGCAAGACGTCGAGCATGGGATAGACGCTTCCATCGGCCGTAGTCAATTGCTGCGAGAGATAGAGCAGGCCACCGCATTCGGCGTAGATGTATCCTCCGGACCGGGCGAAGGCCCGAATCTGGTCGTGCATCGGCGTATTTGCGCTGAGCTTTTGGGCATAAAGTTCGGGATATCCCCCGCCAAAGTACAAAGCATCCAGATCTGTAGGCAAAACCCGATCCGCAATTGGGCTGAAGGGGACAATGTCCGCTCCCTGCTCGCGCAGCAAATCCAGGTTGTCCTCGTAGTAGAAGGAAAACGCGTCGTCTCGCGCCACCCCGATGCGCAAGTGTGGGAGTTCTCCAGTTGTTATTGAGGGGATGGCAACCCGTGGTAGCGGAAACTCGAGCTTAAGGATGTCATCGACTTTAAAGTGGGTCTCAGCGAGGTTGGCCAGGGTGTCGAGTGAAATCTCGAACTCGCCGGCTGCGTGCAATCCGAGGTGGCGCTCGGGGATCGCTATGCTTGTCTCCCGAGGAAGCCAGCCCAAAATGGGCGTTTTGCAGCGTGCCTGAATCGCAGATTCAAGCAGCTGATAATGATGGAGCCCGGCGACCCGGTTTAGGATGAGCCCGGCCAGCGGCAAATCCGGATCGAAACACTCAAAGCCAAGCACCGACGCCGCCACGCTGCGCGCACTCTTGGCACAGTCCAGGACGAGCAAGACCGGCAGCTTGAGCATCTTGGCAATCTCGGCGCTGCTGCCGGTTTCCGTAACCCCGTCCTTACCGTCGAAAAGCCCCATCATGCCTTCCACGACCACCGCGTCCGCACCCACGGCCGCCCGGGAAAGCACTTCGCGGTTCGATTTCGGGCTGAGCATCCAGGTGTCGAGATTGCGGGCCTTTCGACCTGCGATCCGGCTGTGATGGGTGGTATCGAGAAAATCGGGCCCCCCTTTGAAGGGCTGGACCACGAAGCCACGCCGGCGTAGGCATGCCATGATGGCCAGGGTCACGGTGGTCTTACCCACGCCGCTAGCGGTGCCGCCAACCAGAAACCCAATCATTGAGTCACCTGGGGAGCAACCTCACCCTTAAGGACCAAGGGAAGACCGGCCACCAGCAGGAGCACGTTTGACGCGACCCGGGCAACGCTCTGGTTCATCTCTCCCAACAGATCGCGGAAGCGGCGCCCGGAAGGATATTCCGGGACCACTCCGCTGCCCACCTCGTTCGACACCAGCACGACCGAACAAGCGGGCGCCTGGAGGGCGGTACAAAGACCATCCACGGAGACCTGCTCATCCGCTTTGGCATCGAGCAGGTTGGCGGCGAAGAACGTCAGGCAATCGATAATCATCAGGTCGCAGGTGGGGCCATGCTGGACGATCGCCTCGGCCAGCGCGAGAGGTTCTTCGACCGTTTTCCAATGGGGTGGACGGCTGTTGCGATGGCGTTCGACTTTGCGTCGCATCTCGTCGTCAGCGGCTTGCGCCGTGGCCACGAAAACAACCCGCACGGCACGCTCGCCGATTTGCTGTGCGTAGTGGCTTTTGCCGCTACGCACTCCTCCTAACAGGAGAGTCACCGTATTGCGATGGCTTGACTGCATTCGTCGCCTCTGGCGCAGGACAAACCTGGCACGAAGCGGGATCCAATAAATAGGCAGCGTCCGGACTGACCAGCGAACTACGTCAGCGAGGTTGCTTTCCAGCTCTCCCATCGAAGCTGAAAACGGCCCTGGTGGGCATCCGGCCGGTCTCCTGACTTACGCTTCGTCGATCTTGAACAGCCTTCCCAGGGGTAAATCCCAGTGGCTCCAGCAAATTGGTTCAAGCTCTCGGCGCTTACAGTTACGGGGTAGTGGCGGATTCGCACCGCCTTCCCGAACACCAGATTGCTCAACGATAGCGCCCCCGGTGCAGTGCGTCAATAGACGACCGGTGCGCCAAGGGACCGGCGGATGGTTATCGCTACGCTCCAATGGCGATAGGGTCCACCGTGGTTTCGGCAAACGCAGGAAGGGTGAGCGATGGCAGGATGCTGTTAATGGCTGCATACACCAAAAGTCCGCCATAAAGCGGAGGACTGACAGCAAAGTTCTCGCGCAGTATTTCGGCGATCACCAGGGTGAAAATCAGCGTGGGGGTGAGGGCGATGGCCACACGGATGCTCCCGCGGTGCCCCCGGTGCTGCATAAACCGCGACTGCAGCCAAACGACGGCCAGGCGGATAGGGATGAGGCACGCAGAAAGCACAATTCCATACAGCAACGACGCAGAAACCACGGCAGCACTGGGGACGCCAAGACCGTTGTGAAAGAAGTAGAAGGGAATAAAGAAAGAGGCAAACAACCGGATTGCATCGAGATTCTCTGCCGAGGCCAGGGTGGCCATGCGCTTGCTTAGAGACCGCGCGACCAGTCCGGCGACAAATGCGCCCACCAGGTAGTAGACCCCCAGGGTCTCGGTAATGACCGCGCAGATCAGCCCCACCATCAGCAGCAGTGAGAATTCAGAACCTGGAGCGTAAGGGACGACCCATCGTCCAAGAGCAAGAAACAGCAACGGCATGAGGGCGATCAACAGGATGATTGCACTGCCGGAGACGAGCAGCGTCTTGATGGATTCCGCCTGCGAGATCACCATGAACAGGAAGACGGCCGTCACCTCACCGGCCACTGCATGGAGCGCAACCTCTGACTGCTCCGTATGGTCGAGCCCGGAGTGGGGCAGCATATCAAGAATGAAACCAGTGGAGGGCGTGAGCAAGGCAAGCGCGATCAGGCAGTCGACCTGCCAGCCAAGGTGCAGGTAGATGGCCGCAATGCGAGCACAAGCCACCAGGACCAGGCCACGCACGGCGAAGTTTGCCGCCAGCGAAGGGATCTGACGGCGCAGTTCGGCCAAATCGACTTCCAGGCCGGCGAAAAGAAAAAGCGCCGCGATACCCAGGGTCGACAGATAGGAGATGACGCTGTCATGAATGAGTGGTTTGAAGAAGCCGGCCACGATGATGCCAAAAGCAAAGCAGGTGAGCGGCGCAGGCAGACGAAAGCGCTGCAAAGCCCGCGGAATCACCAGCAGGCCGAAAACCGCGGCCAGGTAGATAAAGGTAGTGCTTGGTCCTTGCATGGCCCTTCTCCAGGTATTTCGAGGCCCGGTGGTCAAAGGGGAAGATCTTTAATTTAGCGCGGTTGCATACTGGAGGGGAATGGAATTCCTCCGGAGCCAACCTTAAAGGGAACCGCGGATTTCTCTACTCCGCTCGGTCGAAAAACATTTCCACGACGGATCGCTGAACCGCAGGTCCCTCCGCTCCGGTCGGGATGACAAGGAAAGGGTAACGGTTCAATAGGGAGCGGATAGAGGACCGGGACGGTTTTCATTACCTTGCGTGGGCCGCAGGCCCATGACTCCTCCGGTCGAGATGACAATTTTGTTTGAGGATAGGAATTCAGCGCTTCCAGGAAAGGTCCGCTGAACTGCAGATCCCTCAGCTTCGCATCGGGATGACAAAGGAAAGGGCAACGGTTCAATAAGGAGTGGTTGCCAGACCGAAGCGTTTTTCATCACCTTGGGTGGGCCAGGAGCCCATGACAGCTCTGTCGAAAAACAACTCCACGAAGGATCTGCGGTTTCCCTTGAGGTGGTTACGATTGCTTGAGCAGCCAGCGTATTGATTTCTTCTGGATCTCTATGTACTGGGGATTCCACATCGCGTGGATCGTATGGCCGACGGCGGTGAAAACCACCCGGCCCTTGCCGAAGTCGTAGGCCCATCCGGAGACCGACTTCGTTCCCAGGTTTTCATACTTCAGGCCGTCGATGTTCTCCGCCTCCAGGATGATGTATTTGGGGTCTTTGTCGTAGGCGACGTAGTGCTGCTCATCGTTCACTATGAACGAGCTCATCCCTTCTGTGATGGGGTGCTTGTTCTCTGAGGCTCGGACCTGGAAGGGACGCAGCGGTGGGTGACCGTATGTAGGCTCCGCCCATCACCTCACGGTAGTCTTTGGAACTGAGCGAGATGTGGCTGCAGTTGTGGAGCGCGTAAAACCCATTGCCCGCAGTCACAAACTCTTTGATGGCGGCGCCTTGTTCCTCCTTGATCCAGGTGACAGGCTTTGGATCAGGAAAGGTTTTGGGCGTTTCGAGGTCCGCCTCGTAGGCCGTATAGGCATCGGGTCCAAGGTAGCCGTCGGGCCAGATCATCCCATCGCGCAGGATCAGCAGCAATTGGTAGTTTTTCAGCAGCCCGGCGGAGATCTGATCGTACTGGATGGTGTAGTCGATGGGGATGTCGAGGTCTTTGAGGACCTTGTCCAGGCTCACCCGAATGTAGTCGGGGTTGTGGTAGCGGTCGCCGATAAGGGCCAAGGCCCGCGGCTTTCGGCCGGAGGAACTCAATTGAGATTGCCCGGTGGCACTGGTACCAACCCCCACCAATCCGGCACCGGCAACAATACCGGCATTCTGCACTAAAGATCGCCTCGACAGCTTCATAGAGCCTCCAGTGCTATTCGACCGGCACAAACAGGATGTCGACCGATGATGGCACATCCAGCATCTGGCCGGTCGCCTTCAGTTTACCGTCATGCGGATCGACGGAAAAAACAGCCAGGTTATCGGACTTCTGGTTACCAACGATCAGGTATTTGCCAGCTGGATCGAGGGCAAAATTCCTGGGAATGTTTCCTTGCGTGGGCGCTACTTGGACCTTGGTCAGCGTGCCCTTGGCCGGGTCGACAGCAAACACCGTAATGCTGTCATGACCGCGATTGGAGGCATACAGAAACCGGCCGGACTGATCCATTTCTATTTCCGCCGAGTTATCAACGCCGGTGAAACCGTCAGGCAGGTTAGAGATAGTCTGCACCGGTGTCAACGATCCCTTTACCGGATCGTAGGAAAACACGACCACGCTCGATCCCATTTCGCACACCACGTAAGCGAACTTGCCTCGGCGTCCAAACGTGAAATGACGCGGTCCCAGGCCCGCCTTCACCGTAACGAACGCAGGATCGTTGGGTGTGAAGGTACCCTTGGCTGCGTCCACCCGGTAGATCTTGATCTGGTCCGTACCTAGATTGGGCACGAAGAGAAACCGACGGTCCGGCGAGAACACCACCGCATGCGCGTGAGGCCCCTCCTGGCGGACCGGATTGATGCTGGAGCCAGTATGTTGATCGAAGCCTATCCGCTTGCCGATGCTTCCGTCAGGTTTGATCGCGAACGAGGCGACACTTCCACTTCCGTAGTTGGCAACGAACAGCGTCTTGCCGGTGTCATCGACCACCAGGTGGCATGATCCGGCTCCCCCTCCGTCGACCTTGTTGAGAAACGTCAGGGCGCCGGTCTTACGATCAATGGCGTAGCTGCTAACGGAGCCGTCTTTCCCATGGCTGCTTGCTCCGAGCTCCGGATCCGACTCACTTGCAGCGTACAGAAAACGATGCTGTGGATCGGTTACCATCCACCCGAGATTCGCTTGCTCAGCAGCGAAGCCAATCGGAGTGAGCTTTCCACTCTGTGGACCAAAGCGGTAGTTATAAATCCCTTGGCGCTTGGACACCGGGTTAGTGGCCACATAAACCAGGTAAGAGCTCTCAGGGGTCATATTCTTGGCTTCCGCACTCAACAATCGGGTCCCGCTCACCAAAAGAAGGATGAACACCGCAAGCAGAGAAAAGCTCAGCCATCTTCGTGTCATCTGTTCTCCTAATTTCCGCGCAAATTCAGAACGCCCCCATCAAAGGGAATATCAGCTCCGGTGAGAAAGCTAGCCATATCCGAGCATAGATAAACCGCCAGTCCTGCGATCTCATCGGGCCTCGCCATCCTGCCGACAGGCTGTGTTTTCGATAGGGCAACCATCATCTCCGACTCTCTGCCGGGATAGTTTTGCTTTATGAATCCATCGACAAAGGGAGTATGTACGCGTGCCGGCGAGATGCAGTTGCAGCGAATGTTCTTGTCCAGAAAATCTTTTGCCACCGAAAACGTCATCGCCCGCACCGCGCCTTTACTCATGGAGTAAGCGAACCGGTCGGGGATGCCCATGAGCGCAACCAACGAAGACATATTCACGATCACGCCCGCGGATTGCTTCAGCATGGTGGCGATCGCCGCCTGCATGCAAAGAAACGTGCCCTGCACATTGACCCTGAAGATCCGATCAAAGTCCTGCAGGCTGGTGGTGGTAATCGTACCGATATGTGCGATGCCCGCGCTGTTGACGAGAATGTCAAGCGGCCCCTTGGCAGAGATGGTTGCGAATACCCGGGCGACACTCTCCGGGTCGGCGACATCGCAGGGAAGAGACCAGGCCTGTCCGCCCGCCGCTGTTATTTCGGCGGCAGCTGTCTCAGCGGTTGCGGCCTCGAGATCCAACACCCACACCTGAGCTCCGTTATCAGCTAAGCGAGAGGCTACGGCTTTGCCAATCCCGCTAGCTCCCCCGGTGACAACGGCTACTCGACCCTCGAGGCCAAACCCGTCCAAAGTGACCCTCAATACTGCGCAACCGTTCTATAAGCTGTGCAAACGGGCTGTCAAGCAACAGACCGCGTCGGCAACACAAGTGCGCTTTGTGCTCTCTCCCATCCGCCGGTTTGCCCGTCTACCGGTAACTCTTGTCGTCAAGCCGCCGGAAATCGACGTCACTCATCACCCCGATGGTCACAATTGCGAAGGTGAAGACCTCAGTGCCGGGTTCCAGATGACCGGCAATCACTTTGTCAGGGGTGGCCAGCGTTATGTGCGGGTGAAGCTTGCCCTCAATCACGTACCCATTCATGCTCACCAGATCAGCCGATCCGGTGGGATTCTTCACGAACGTGTCCTGAGAGGGAAGCGTCCGGTTGCTTACCTGGTGAACCTGATAGCCGCGCACCGATCCTATGGCCGAGAGAATCACCCCGTTGCGAATGTTCTCCTGCTTCACCATCTTCTGCAGGCCGGCCAGCAAGTCCGTCTGGTACTTAAACCGCAGAACGACCACGCGGTCGAAGTGACCGCTCACGGCATAGACGTCGGGAACCTGCGGGTTGTTTGGCTTGGCATCATCTGCCGGATTCGGCGAAGGGAGGGTGGCCGTCCGCCGGCTTTCCTGGGCGAAGGCCACGCTCGCCGCGAGCAAAAACACAATGAGCGTTCGCATCACACCCCTCCTTCCCGGATCTCCTTTGATAATTGGTGGCATTGGCGACCTTCATGCGGCTTTCCATACTGAAAGCCGCATACTCGGCCGTTTCCGTGGCAGGAAATCCGGGTCCAGCGCGTTCAGAATATGGACTTGACGAAATGAGCCGTCTTCACGCCGGCCTTTTCCGTGTAATAGACCGTAACCTTGGCCGATTTATCTGCGCCCTCGGCGACGTCCTTGCCTGTATCTTTCGCAGCGCGATCGGTCATGTGGAAGGTCTGTTCGGAACCATCCGCAGTCTTTACCGCAATGGTCTTCGTTCCCCGGTCTATATGGGTAACAGTGCCGTCCGTCGCCTTCAACCCATCGTCACCGATCTTGTCGAACTCGTGTGCGGTTTCCTTGCCGCCCACAACTGTGTAGTGCACGGCGACTTTGCTGCCTTCTGTTATTCCGTGGGCTGCGTCCACCGTCCCCTTTGCCGTATCTTTTGCACCATCGACAGTGACGTCGCTGGTGTAGTGAAAGGTGTGTTCGGTGCCGTCTTTGGTGTCGACAACCACCGTTTTTGTCCCCGCGTCCACTTTCTTAACCGTCCCGTCTACTGCGTGAACTACATCCTGGGCCGCAAGGCTCAACGAGGTGGCTAAAGTCAACGCACTCACCATGGCTAAAGTTTTGATCATGACTCCCTCTTTCTAATGGTAGTAAGTCAATAACATCTTACATTACCAACCGCCACCAAGTGCCTGGTAGAGCTGCACGTAGTTTTGCAGCTCGCTATACCATGCCTGCGTGGTTTGGAGCTCTGAACTAAAATATTGCTGCTGGGTGGTCAGGACTTCGAGGAAGCTGGTGGCCCCGCCGGTGAAGCGAACATTTGCCAGCCGTGACGTCTCTTTGTAGGTCGCGGTCTGTTCCTGCAACTTCATACGGTACAAACGCGACTGCCGATACCCCACCAGGCTATTCGAGACGTCAGCGAATGCCTGCTGCACGGTCTGCTTGTAAGTGAGCTCGGCCTGCTCGCGCTGTGCCAGGGCCAGGCGGTACTGGCTGGTGATTCTGCCTCCCGCATAAAGCGGCTGTGCGAGCTGCCCGCCCAACGTCCAGAAGGTGGCAGGACCCTGAAGAAAACTGGTTAACGCTGTGCTCTGCGCTCCGAAGCTCGCAGTTAACGGGATCTGCGGAAAGAAAGCGGCCTTCGCCACCCCCACATTTGCGTTTGCCGCGGCCATGAGCTCTTCCGCCTGGCGGATGTCGGGACGGCGCTCCAGGATCGCGGACGGCAGGCCGACAGGTACTTCATCGAGATGTGGTTCCTCGACAAGGTTCAGGCCACGCGGGATCGAACCGGGATTTCTGCCCAGCAAAATACTAAGCTGGTTTTCGGTCTGCTCTATCGACTGCTTAAGGGTGATGACCTCTGCCTCGGCCTGCTCTACCAGCAACTTTGCCTGGTACACATCGGTGATGGCGTACTCCCCACCCTTGTAGTTAATGGTGTTGATGCGCAGGCTGTCCTGATCGGAGACGACCGTCTCTTGTGAAAATTCGAGTTGCGAATCCAATTGCCGCAATTGAAAGTAGTCAGCCGCAACCGAGGCGACAAGCGTGGTCTCCACCAGGTGGCGTGCGAATTCTGTCGCCAGAAGCTGAGCGCGTGCGGCTTCGGTGGCTCGGCGGTACTGTCCCCAGAAGTCGACGATGTAATTCAGCTGCAAGCCTGCCGTATCTATTGTGGGTGATCCAAGAGCAGTCGCCGAGCGCGTGGTTTGCACTCCGAACGAACCGTTCAGGGCGGGGAGCTGATTGGAACGGGTTACCCCTAGAGACGCCTGGGCTTGCAGAATGCGGCTGGCCGCAATCAGGATGTCGTAATTGTCGGTGAGTGCTTCCTTGATGAGACCTTGCAATACTTGATCCGGAAATACCGACTCCCACTTCATCTCGCTAAGGTTGCTGCCGGTACCGCCGATCCCCGGCGCAAGCCCGCGATACTGGGCGGGTACATCGACCGCCGGGCGCTGATAGTTGGGCCCCACTTTGCATCCTGACAAAGTGAGCAGCAACGTGGCGGCGCTCAGTATTCGAGTTCTCATTTTGCCGGCCCTGGCTCCACTGCTGCCTCAGGTGGCCTGCGTTCGCGGCTGAAAAAGAGGCCCGCTCGCTCCACTACATCGAACGAAACCGGAATGAAGAAGATCGCGATGAGAGATGCCATGAGCATGCCCCCTATCACCGCAGTGCCCAGCACCCGCCGCGAAACCGCACCGGCGCCGCTGGCAAACCACAGCGGCACGCAGCCAAGAATAAAAGCGAAGGCGGTCATCAAGATCGGCCGCAGTCTAAGCTTGGCGCCAGCCAGGGAAGCCTCGAGTAACGATTTGCCACTTTCGTATTCATCCTTGGCGAATTCAACAATCAAAATTGCATTCTTGGCCGATAGCCCGATCAGCATCACTAGTCCAACCTGGGCATACACGTCGTTATCCAGGTGCCTCAGGTACAGCGCGGCAAAGGCTCCAAAGATGGCGATGGGCACGCCCAGCAGAACGCTGAAGGGGAGCGTCCAACTGTTGTACTGTGCAGCCATGATCAGGAACACAATCAGGAACGACAGGGCGAAAATCATCGTCGGGCTTACACCTTGCGCCGATTTGACCTCCTGGTACGTCATGCCCGTGTAGTCGTATCCCATTTGCGGCGGCATGGTCTCCTTGAAGACCTCGTCGAGCGCGGCGATTGCCTGTCCCGAGCTATAACCAGGAGCGGCCGCTCCGTTGATTTGCACTGCCTGAAACTGGTTGTACCTGGTCACAAACTCAGGCCCATCCTGTCGATTGACATCCGTGAGTGTGCTCAGCGGAACCAGCTGTCCGCCGGCGTTGGTGACGTAAAACTTCCCCAGGTTACTGGGTTCCGTGCGATAACTTCCTTCCGCCTGCAGGTATACCTGCCACTGCCGGCCAAAACGCGTGAAGTAATTGATCAGGGCGCCCCCCATGAAGGTCTGCAGCGTCTGATAAACGTCTCCCAGGGCGACTTGTTGCGTAAGGATTTTTGCCCTGTCGACGGTCACTCCAACCTGGGGAACGCTCAGCAAAGACGTCGTCATGACCCCAGTCAACTCCGGCCGTTTGTTGGCTGCGGCAATAAACGCCTGTTCATTGGCTGCCAGGAACTCAGTGGTTCCCCCGGATCGATCCTCGAGTACGAAACTAAATCCTCCCGACGTGCCGACGCCGGGAATGGCCGGGGGAGGGAAGGAGAAGGCAATTCCCGAGGTGACCTTGGACAGAGCCATGGCTAGATGCTGCTTGATTGCGTCGTAGCTCTCATCTGGAGTCTTCCGTTCGTCCCAGTCCTTCAACGAGACAAAAAAGAAGGAACTGTAGGTGGTGCTCACGCCGCTCAGCAGGCTGTAACCGATCACGGAGCTGACGTAGCGTACCCCCGGCGTCTTCATCAAAATATCTTCCACTTCCCGCGAAGCGGCGGATGTGCGCTGCAGTGACGATGCAGGCGGCAACTGCAGTCCTACATACATGAACCCCTGGTCTTCGTCGGGAAGAAAGCTGCTGGGGACATTCTTGCCCAACAAATAGGCCCCGCCTACCAGCAGCAAAAGGATTAGAAACGCCACGCCGGACTTGTGAATCAGATGCCGGCAGGTATTGACATATCCATCGGTGGCTCGGCCGAACACCCGGTTGAACCAACGGAAGAAAGCGCCCAGGGGACCTCGGGACTCCTTCTTGGGTCGCAACAACATAGCCGACAGAGCCGGGCTGAGGGTCAACGCATTGAAGGCCGACAAGGCTACGGAAACCGCAATGGTGACAGCAAATTGTTGATAGAGCCGGCCGGTGATGCCGGGAATGAACGCAGTCGGGATAAAGACCGCTGCCAGGATAAGCGCAATGGCGACGACTGGCCCGGTGACCTCCTCCATTGCCCGTAGAGCTGCATCGTGGGGCGTCATACCTCCTTCAATATGGTGTTCGACCGCTTCCACCACGACGATCGCATCGTCGACGACCAAGCCAACTGCCAGCACCAGGCCAAACAGCGATAGGGTGTTGATGGAAAATCCCAGCAAGGGAAAGATGATGAACGTTCCCACCAGCGAGACGGGGACGGCCAGCAGCGGAATCAGTGTGGCTCTCCAGCCTTGCAGGAAAACGAACACCACGATGATGACCAACACCAGAGCTTCGACAATGGTTTTTTCGATATCCTTGATGCCCGAGCTGACGGCGAGTGTGGTGTCCAGCGCAACCACATAATTCAAGCCCTCGGGGAACCGGGTTTTTGCTTCCTCCATCACTTTGCGGACCGCAGCTGCGGTCGTGAGCGCGTTGCTTCCAGGAGCCTGATAGACGGCTATCAGCGCCGCGGGCTTGCCGTTGTAGCGGCCAGTGATGCTGTAGCTGGACGCACCCAGTTCCACGCGGGCGACGTCTCTCAAATGCAAAATGCCTCCGTTGCTATCCGCACGGACGATGATGTCGCCAAATTCCTCTGCGGAGGGAAGCCGCCCCGGGGCGCGCACCGTGTAGGTGTACTGTTGGCCCGGCGGAACCGGCTCTCCTCCGATCTGGCCTGCTGGGTTCACCGTGTTTTGCGCCCGCATGGCATTGACAATTTCCGGGATGGTTACACCTAGGTTAGCCAGCTTGTCAGGATTGACCCAGCAGCGCATGGCATACTCCCCGGCGCCAAAGATCGACACCGACGCCACGCCCGGCACGCGGGTTAATTCGTCGTTGAGGTTGATGAAGGCGTAGTTCGCCAGAAATATATTGTCGAAGGCCTTGTTGTCGGAAGAGAGATCAATCAACAGCAACGGCGAGGCCGCCGACTGGGTCACCGTCACGCCATTGTTGAGCACGGCAGCCGGTAGCTGCGCGTTCGCCTGCAACACCCTCATCTGGGTAAGAATCTGGTCTGTGTCGGCGACGGTGTCGATTCCGAAATCCACCGTCAGGGCCATCTGGCCGTTACTCGCGTTTTGCGAGGACATGTAATTCATCCCGCTCACGCCGGCGACTTGCTGCTCAATCGGGGTCGCCACCGACTGGGCGACGGTGTTCGCGTCCGCGCCGGTGTAGTTCGCGGTGACGCTAATCTGCGGGTCGTTGATGTTCGGAAACTGAGCGGTGGGCAGGCGCAGCAATGCGATCACGCCGGCGATGACCATCAGGATCGAGATCACAATGGCAACGATCGGCCGATTAATGAAAAACTTTGACATTATTCGTGCTCCGCCGCAGCCACGAACGGTTTGGGATTGACCGGAGTGCCTTCTCTGACCTTCAGGAAGCCTTGAACAATCACCTTGTCGCCAGACTTCAGTCCATCGGTGATGATCCAGTCAGTACCGACGCGATCGCCCACCTTGACGATGCGAAAGGCGGCCTTATTCCCAGGTTCCACTACGGCAACCTGGTACATCGATTGGACTTCGATCACCGCAGCCTGTGGCACCACCAGCGCCCCTTCATTCATCCCCGTCTGGAAGCGGACGCGTCCAAACCCCCCGGGGCGAAGCACCGCGTCGGCATTCGGAAACTCCGCGACCACCTGGATGGTGCCCGTCTGGGCCGCTACCTCACGATTGATCAGGACGATGCGGCCCTTCCGCGGAAAGGTCTCGCCGTTTGCCTGGATAAACTCGAGTACCGGGCTTGCTACTTTTTTGCCGCTGATCAGCTGGTAGATTCTCTGTGCTTCCGTGAGATAGTCACTCTCGCTGATATTGAAGTAAGCCCAGATAGGGTTTACCTGAGACACCGTGGTCATGACTGTCGTGGTGCCCACCAGGTTACCGATTTGCGCCGTCGAAAGCCCAGCGATGCCGTCGATCGGCGAGTAGACTTTGGTCCAGGTCAGGTTCAGCTGTGCCTGCGCCAGCTGTGCTTTGGCTGCGTCCAATTGTGCCTTGCTCGCGGCCTGGGTTGCGATATCTGTATCCAGCTGCTTTTGCGGAATGGCGCTTTGTGCGGCAAGCGGTCTATCGCGCGCCACGTTGGTGTCGGCGTTGGACAAATTTGCCACCGCCACAGCCACCTGTGCTTTGGCTTCAGAGATGGCTACCTGAAACGCGCGGGGGTCTATTTCATACAGCAGTTGTCCCTTTTTAACAAAAAAGCCATTGCGGTAGTTCTGAACCAGCAGGTAACCCTGCACTCTGGGTGTGATTTGAGCGTTGGTGCGGCCGTTCAGCTGCGCTACCCATTCGTGATAAACGGGAACATTCCGCTGGGTTACCTCCGTGACTTCAACGTCAGGAGGCCCTGCTACGGGCGCTTGCTGTTTCTCTTTGCATCCGGCTGACAGAACAGTTAACAGCATCGCTGCCATGTATGCGGCGGCCACTGGGGGCCTGGGTCCAGATTGCATTGCAACTCCTGGTAGGTACCGGGCCCAGTCTTCTAAAGCCACTATTCTGCTGACGGCGCGGCGTGCTCGCGCGTGTCGTAACTTGCCTGTCGGGGATACCAAAGGAATTTAGCACACTACGTTGCCTGGGGCACATTGGATTCTTTTAAATCCTTGGCAGGGCGAGGTTTGAACACCGGGAAAGCATCCGGCCGCATCATCGAGATTGCCGCTGGGTCGCTTACAATTCAGAAGGACGTCGATATATCCTGTCCGCTGTGGGGCCGAAGTCTAACCAATGATGAAACCCTTTTTCGTGAGTCTGTTCACTTTGGTCGCAGTGAGCTCGCTCTTTGTGTTGACAGCCGCGACTTCATCCCCGGCGCAGGAACCGCAGGAACAGGAAGACTCGAGAGCAATTCGTACGCGGGAATTTCTCGGCTTAGGCAGGATGCCTGACCCCAAAATGGCCGCGGACGGCGCCAAGATTTTCGGGCCCACCTGCGGCTTCTGCCACGGGGTGGATGCGCGCGGCGGCAGTGCTCCCGATCTGTTGCGCTCTTCGGTGGTGCTCGACGACAACCAGGGTGAGCTCATCGGGCAGACAGTGCACGACGGCCGGCCATCGAAAGGCATGCCGGCGTTCCCCTCGTTAACCAGCGAGCAATTGCGCGACATCGCGGAATTCCTCCACTTGCAGGTGGAACTCGCTGCAAACCGCGGAACCTACAAAGCTCTGAACGTCGTCACCGGTGACGCCAAAGCAGGGGAAATTTATTTCAACGGCGCCGGTAAATGCAACACCTGCCACTCAACGACCGGCGACCTGGCCCACATTGGCTCCAAAATGAAGCCGCCTGATCTGCAACAAACCTTCTTGTACCCGGGCGTCAGGCAGCAAAAATCAATCACCAGAGCAACTGTAACCTTACCGGACGGCACCCAGGTGAGTGGAACTCTGAAGCATCTCGATGATTTCTATGTCTCGCTGTACGACGCGCAGAACAATTACCGTTCCATCCCACTAGAAAAAGGCGTCACGGTGCAGGTAGAAGACAAACTACTCTTCCATCGGCAGATGTTGGATAAGTACACCAATCAACAGATGCATGACCTTACGGCCTACCTGGTGACCCTGAAGTGAAATTAATCATTTGTCTGCTGCTGGCGCTGCTGCCCTCCATATCTGTCGCGCAAACACTCGATCCTCATAAGCTGCAGCAAAGGGAACCAACCGACGCTTGGCCGACTTACAACGGGGATTACTCCGGTCGACGCTTCAGCCCTCTCACGCAGATTCAGGCATCGAATGTCCATGGCTTATCGTTGGCTTGGATGTTTCGCGTGCGCATCTCCGGGGACATGCGTGGAGTAGGCGAGCCCGAAATCAAGTCCACGCCCTTGATGGTGAACGGAGTTCTTTACTTCACCATTCCCGATCACGTGTATGCGGTGGATGCGCGCACCGGCCTGGAGCTTTGGCACTACGACTGGGTAGACAAGGGCGGACACCTGGTGGGGAATCGTGGAGTAGGCATGTACGGCAGCTGGTTGTACTTCCTTGCTCCCGACGGCTGGTTTATTTCTCTGGATGCCAAGAACGGCAAAGAGCGCTGGAGAAAGAAGGTGGCCGACGAGAAGATGCAATACTTCACCACTGGTGCACCCATGGTCGTCGGCAACCATGTGATAGTCGGCGTGGGCGGCGACGCGATCGACGTCCCCGGCTATCTGGAAGCGCACGATCCTGCGACCGGGGAGCTGCAATGGCGCTGGAACAGCGAACCTTCTAAGGGCGAACCGGGATCGGAGACCTGGCCCGACGAGGCATCGATGCGCCACGGCGGCGGGATGACGTGGCTCCCCGGTACCTATGACCCTGAACTCCACCTGCTCTACTGGGGCACCGGCAATGCGAATCCGGTGATGGCGGGGCAGGGCAGAAAAGGGGCCGATCTGTGGACCTGTTCGATCGTTGCCCTCAACCCGGACACCGGCAAACTGGTTTGGTATTTCCAGGGATCGCCTCACGATACGCACGACTGGGACAACACCGAGACCCCAGTCTTGTTCGACGCGGAGATAGATGGCAAACCCCGCAAACTGCTCGCACAGGCCGCGCGCAACGGTTATTTCTTTGTGCTCGACCGGACCAACGGAGCCCACATTGTTTCGAAACCGTTTGTTCCGCTGAATTGGTCAAGCGGTATCGATGCCAAGGGTCAGCCCATACCCGACCCGCAAAGGCAGCCTACGGTGGATGGCAACCTGCTGACCATTAACGGTGGCGGCGGGACAAACTGGATGCCGCCGAGCTACAGCCCACAGACGGGTCTGTTCTATGTCAATGCGAACGTCGGTTACAGCCTGACCTACCTCACTGATACGAGCGAGCATCCTGAGGGATATGGCGGATCGATCCACGGCCTCTGGTCGCAGCATGTGCTCGAAGCCATCGACTACCAGACCGGAAACGTGAAGTGGCGTCATGCCTACACGAACGCCGATGTCATGGGAGGGGGCGGTCAGGGCGGCCCGGGAATCCTTACTACGGCGGGCGACCTTCTATTTAGCGGTGACTACAACGGGAACCTGATCGCCTTCAAGGCCAGTAACGGTGACATATTGTGGCATTTCCCCATGGGGCGTTCGCTGGAAAATGGGCCTGAGACCTACATGCTGGATGGAAAACAATATCTCGTTGCCGGCGGTGGAGATACTCTGTTCGTCTTTAGCCTGAATTAGCGGCTACTTTTTCTCTGTCTCTTTAAGAAACTCAATCAGGTAATCCTTCCAAACTGCGGCTTGCGTGTGGGTGCCATGTCCCCGCGTTTCATCCGAAATCGGAATGAGGATGAACTTTGCGTGCGGCATCCGCGTAACCAGCTTCTGCGCGATCCCGAGCTCCGGCGGGTTGATGAAGTCATCCGCTGAGTTGATCCAGAGCACGGGAGTCGTGATGGTCTCGAGCTTCGGCTCCGGATTGTAGTTGCGTGAAGCATTCACGTAGTAGAGGAAATTGTTGGCGTCAGTATGCGCAATCATCGAGTCCAGCGTGCGCTTAGCGTAATCCTCAGCCAAAGCGCGCGTCGGAAAGCGCTTCTGCATCAGCAGCGGCGCGGACCCGGCAACGAGAATAAGACTGTTGGCGCCCCGCAGGCCCTCGACCGGTTCCGTTGTATAGTCGCCGTTCTTCCATGCAGGGTCGTCGCGGATCATTTGCATGGCCATGTATCGCCACATGCGGTTGCGTCCCGCGAGCTCAACCGGCAGGCACGCAAAAGGCGCCAGAGCATCCGCGAAATCCGGGTAAGTCTCACCCCATACGAAAGATTGCATGCATCCCATGGAGGTGCCAAGGATGAGGCGTAAATGATCGACGTGCAGGCCCTCAAGCAGCATCGTGTGCTGTGAGGCGACCATGTCGTCGTAATCGTACTGAGGGAACCTCATGCGTAAGCCATCGGAAGGCTTGCTCGATTCGCCGTGGCCGATGTCATCCGGAAGAATGATGTAGAACTTCGTGATATCGAGAGGCTGTCCCGGCCCAAAAAGCACGTCTGAAAAAACCGGATTGAGCAGGGAATGAGCATCCCCGCCGGTGCCATGAAGCAGCAGGATCCCATTATCGGTGTGCCCGGCTGCATCGCGATGAGGCTTACCCAGCGTGAGGTAGTGGAGTTTCAGCTCCGGAAGGGACTCACCGCTGCCGAAGTGAAAATTCCGGATGACGTAGTTGCCGTCCTGCGTCGGCCAGGGGCTCTTCTGGGCGCGAGAGACAGTACCCGCTAGCAGGAAGAGGAGAAAGAGGATTGTTCGTCGCATGCTAGTAGGGGGTGGTTGCCTTTCGGACCGGAGGCTTGTAGTTGACAAGCTCATCCACCGGCTTCTTCCCGGCCCATGCAATCCCCCGAAGCAGCATGGCTTGGATCTGCGGGTTGGCGAAGTTGGCATAGGTATGTCCCTGCATCCATACAAACGCCCGCGCGGGCTGCCCGCCTGGGAGGGTGTGTTCATAGGTCCAGATCTGAGGCACCACTTCGCCTTTGTGCTTGCCAGCGCTTGGAGTTCCCGGGATCACCGCCGTCGCCAGTAAGTGGATCGCCGGATCCTTGGCCCACGTCATGTTGTAGAACGCTTCGTCAAAAATTGTAATGTCCGACATCCCTTGCATGATGGGGTTCGCCTTGTCCACGATGGTATAGGGGATGTCGGCGCCCAGCGTGTAATTCACTTCACCATGCTTCTTCGCGCCGCCCACCAGGCTTGCGAAGTAAGCGGGGTCTGGCCCGCACAGAGAATCGTGGAGGCTGACGATCCCGCCCCCACGTTTCACGAAGGCTTCGAGAGCCTGCCGCGCACTATCGCTCATGTACCCGTCGTCCCCCTTATAGATGACCAGGACGTCCGTATTCTCAAGTTCTGCGGCGCTCGGCTGGTGTAAGGAGCCGTCGACGATGGCTCCGTGTTCGGTCAGAATCTTGCTCCAATCTGCAAGAAACTGCGGATAGTCATGCTGGCCTGCTTGATGTGTCTTCAGCCCAGCCTGCAGGTAGACGTGCATACCGTTGGGATTCTGGTTCCATATCCGCGGCGCGGGAACAGACTGTTGTGCCGACAAGGAAAGCGCACACGTTGCCATGAAGACTACCAACAGAAACATTCGGGTCCTGCTAACTGACTTCATACGTGAGTGCTCCGGTACATTCTTAAACAGACGCCTTAACTTTACAGATAGTCTCAACCCCGAAGTCTCGACCCGGAGGAACGACTGGAATTACGCTGCGTGAATTCAGGACCGTGTCTCGAATTGACCTTTTCAGTCGTCCCTGCGGGACTTTTCAAAGGCGCTTGCTGACCCAGGACTGCGTCCTGGGCTAAGTTCAGCCGTCCCTGCGGGACTCGATTTTCAATGCCGGTACCAACAATCCGCCTAGCTCCTTTCGGCAATCGCGTAGTAGGGCTGGTTCGAAAGGGTGGCATTCAACGCGGGAAAAAACCAGGCGGCCTCGGTTCCACGCCGGAGTACAAAGTAGTACTGCAGCGGATAAACAGAATTTGTGTAATCCCCAGGAATCGCAGCGCCGTATCCGTTGTTGCTACGTTGCATTTCCAGCGAGACCCATCGCTCACCCTGGTTCACATGGCGATAGTAGAGAAAAACGGCTTCACTATGCCCGGAGGCCGACAAAGATAGCGAAAGCGGCTGCCCTGGATGAAAGCTTGAGGGTGGAGTGTGCATGCAATGCACTGATGGACGATTTGGTTTACCCGTCGGCTGCCTGAATGGCTGATGCAACATTCTGAGTGGATCCTGTCGGCGGAGCTTGCAGCTTCTTCTCCATCGCCGCAATGTCCACATCGATGCCGGCCATACGCGCGCTCCAATTCCCGCGGCGCATCGGGATGTTGCCGTAGGTGATATCCGGCTGGTAGACCCTATTCGCTCGATCCGCCATGCTCGCCCAGGCACTGCGTGCTTCCTGGTATTTCGCCAGAGCACGCTTACCGGCCTCCGCATTCCCGGTCTTGACATAAATTTCGAACAGCACCCCGCTGCGTAGCTTGGCTGCAAAAAAGCGTCCTAACCCATTCTGAATAAGCACATCTTCTTCCACGCGCCGGAACTCCGGAGAAGTATGGGAAGACGCCTGCAACCGTGCGCTTACCAGGGCCTGGCTGGAAGCTGCAGTGTAATCCTCCAGCCACTGCGCCACTTCAATGGGCGAATACTTCGGATTGGCACGGCCTTCGAGCAAGTCCCCCGCGTGCTCGACAATGGTGGAAAAAAGCTGTGGGTCCAGCGGGCTTACGGTCCCGAAACACTTCGGCGTAGGAGTGTCGCCGTAAGGGGAAGGCTCACTTCCCAGAACGATCGGCATGTTGTCATAAATCTCCGGCCAAAACGCATGGTTGGAGGCCGAAGCCAAATGAGCCGACGTAACCAACGGCAAAACGCGGCTGGCATTGGCCAAAGCCGTTTCCACCGAGTTCGCCCCAGCACCAAAGTTGCTCTTGAGATATCGGCGCCAGCTCTCCGGATCAGCGTCCGGGTTATAAAGGCATCGGCCCCACACCCGGTAGAAATACTCGAACTTTTCCCAGTCACCGCCCTTCGGATTCAGCGATACGTCGGCGTAAGCACACCGCCCGCCCGGCACTCCGGACCCCTCTCGCCCCTTGAAGGTAAGCGGCTCCATAATATCCAGCCCTACCGCGCCGCAAAAGCTGGAAGTGCGTCCGAAAGCCGCAGCCATTGCCGGATCTCCGGAAAGCAAATGCCGCTGCGTTCCCGGCCATAAGCGAAACAGCAAGTCATAGTGCCGGCCCTGCTGCAGAAAGTCAGCGTAGCCGTAACGGGTAAAACGGCGCTCGCCGTTGCTGACGCTGAAAACTCCGCTC
Organism: uncultured Acidobacteriaceae bacterium; assembly: GCA_963745725.1. GTDB lineage: Bacteria > Acidobacteriota > Terriglobia > Terriglobales > Acidobacteriaceae > PALSA-350. Next base: position 335,043 of record CAVUYJ010000006.1, on the reverse strand, counting down.
TCCATGCGGTCGGGCTGTGGTATCTCCAACTGACGAATATCCGCCTGGTTATAACCAAGGCTTTGGTGTTCCGCGGAATATTTTGCGCCCAGCTTGACCGGCATACCCGTCGCGGTCGCCATATCAATCATGATCTGGTTCACGCCCTTGGCATGCATATCGATTTCGATTTTCCGGCCGCATCCGGAAATGGCTTCAAACAACGTCTTCCAGAATGGATAGCTGCCCTCTGGGATCCCGCTCTCCCCATGCACCCGCAGGGTGAGCCCCTGGATCTCTGGACAGGCTTTCAGAATCATCCCCAGGGCATCACGCGAGTAGGCCGCATGCGTCTCGGGTGTGAGCCCCTCGATACGGTGATGTGCGTGCGGGCTGTCGGTCCATTGGTACGCATGGGTCCATATACCCAGCTGAAACTCCAGGCCCCGCGCCTTGGTTTCGGCCGCAATAAAACGCAACGCCTGCAGATTCTTTTCCCGTTCTTCGGCGGTGAATGGCGGCAGGTTTTGCTCTCCTGCCTCGTTCGTCAGCCGGACCACCCGCACATCGTAGCCAGGCACCTCAACCAGGTACGGGTAAGGGAAGTGGAGGTAGTCGCCGGTTACTCCACGAGGAAAGTCGTAGCCTAAGCCCAAAGTAAAATTGAATCGATTAAATCTGCTGGCGGCGAGCACATCCAGATAGCCCCGCCAAAAGTCCTTATCGTAGTACCAGGGTTTGTCATCGATCTCGCTACAGAACATCCGCGAAACGCAACGGACCTGATTTGCAGGATGTTCTTCGATCGCTCCCGCCAGATGCAGTCCTGTGGCCAGATCAGCATTGAATTGGACTCGCTCCGTCAACTCCAGTAGTCCGTAGACAAACCCCCTCGGTCCGGTTGCAGAAACCCAAATCGCCGGCGCCCCCATCACTCGTCCAGGGGTAAGACGTAGGCTCTCGGGATTGCTGAGGGGTGCGCCTGCTTGAGGGAATTTTCCGGCGAGACCAGAGCTTGGACTAGCCACCAAGACGGAAAAGTGCAGAACCCGCAGCTTGATCCACCGAAGAAACAATTTCGCAAACCACGCCCTTGGCCACCAAAGCGTTCCGCAGGCGGCCGGCGGCCCAACCGACCGGGTCACTCGATGCGCACGGGTCCCGACCCTCAATGATGATAGAAATCCGCTGGCTGGGGTCGGCGAGGACCCGATGGGTGAGACTCAGGGCTGTGATCGCGCCGCTGATCTTGAGGAAGTCCCGGCGCTGCATGGTCGAAGACACGGAACTCCACTATAGATGGTCGCGAACACCGGTCGCAATCAATTAGAATCCGGCTATCTTGATACACTCCGGCCGCCATTTCCTGCAAATTCCCGGGCCCACCAACGTTCCCGATCGAGTCCAGCGTGCGATGCATCGCGCCGTGATCGATCACCGCAGCGAGGAGTTCTCCAGGCTTGGATCCGAGGTCCTGGAGAATCTCCGCCCCGTTTTTCAAACCAAGGGTCCGGTGATTATTTACCCGTCCTCCGGCACTGGCGCCTGGGAAGCCGCGATCGTAAACACCCTCTCCGCGGGTGACCGGGTGCTGATGTTTGAGACCGGGCATTTTTCCAAACTTTGGCGTCAGCTGGCGGAGCGGTTCGGCATCGTCGTGGATTATGTGCCCGGCAACTGGCGCCGGGGCGCTTCCGTGGCAGAACTAGCTTCGCGGTTGGACTCCGATCACAACCACACCTACAAAGCCGTGATGGTCGTTCACAACGAAACTTCGAGCGGGGTCACCACGTCGATCGCGGACATACGCCAGCAGATGAATCGGTCGAACCATCCGGCACTGCTGATGGTCGATACTATTTCGTCCCTCGGCTCCATCGACTATCGTCACGACGAGTGGGGAGTGGACGTGACCGTAGGTGGATCTCAGAAGGGCCTGATGCTGCCGCCGGGCTTGAGTTTCAACGCCATCTCCGAAAAAGCCTTGGCCGCCAACAAAACCGCGAAATTGCCGCGTTCCTATTGGGACTGGCAGGAGATGCTCACCTTCAATCGCAATGGCTTCTTCCCCACAACCCCGGCGACCACGCTGCTCTATGGCTTGCGGGAGGCTCTGAAGATGCTGCAGGAAGAAGGGCTGCCCAATGTGTTTCGCCGCCACCAGCGTCACGGGGAGGCGACGCGCGCGGCGGTGCGGGCCTGGGGCCTGGAAATTGTCTGTGAAGATCCGCGCGAGTATTCGAGCGCGCTCACCGCTGTGTTCATGCCGGAGGGACATGATGCGGATCGACTGCGAAGCATCATCCTGGAAAATTTCGACATGTCTCTCGGAGCCGGCCTCTCCAAACTTGCCGGCAAAGTATTTCGCATCGGGCATCTTGGCAGCTTCAACGATCTGATGCTCGCGGGAACCCTCAGTGGAGTGGAAATGGGCCTTAGGCTGGCCGGCGTGCCTCACCAACCTGGAGGAGTGACGGCCGCGCTGCAATCCCTCGCCCCTACCGGCCACTAGCATGGATACACTCACGCCGCTCCCGCTGAGTTCCCATGCCAAACCCGTCGACACCTTTCCGCAAGCGGCGGAACTCGAGAAGGAGTTAAAGCAAAACATTAAGGGTGGAGGTTCGTTTCGATCGCGGCAGCCGGGCCATGTACTCGACCGACGGATCAAACTACCGCCAGATTCCCATCGGATTGGTCGTTCCCCGAGACCCAGACGACGTGGTTGCTGCCATGGCGGCCTGCCGCAAATACGGAGCCCCGGTTCTGGCGCGCGGAGCAGGCACCAGCCTGGCCGGCCAATGCTGCAATGTCGCCGTGGTGTTCGATTTCACCAAGTACATGAACCGGATCCTCGAGCTCAACCCGGAGCAACGGTTTGCCCGGGTGCAGCCAGGAGTCGTGCTCGATACCCTCCGCAATCAGGCTGAGGTTCATAAGCTGACCTTCGCTCCCGACCCTTCCACCCACAACCGCTGCACCATCGGCGGCATGATCGGGAACAACTCCTGCGGTACCCACTCCTTGCTGGGCGGCAAAACGGTCGACAACGTGGAGGAGCTTCGCATCCTGCTCTACGACGGAACGCAGATGACCGTCGGTGCGACCACGCACGAGGATGTCGAGCGCATTCTTCGCCAGGGCGGCCGCGAGGCAGAGATTTATCAGGCGCTCCTCAGCATCGGCGATCGCTATGCGGATCTGATACGAGCCCGCTTTCCGAAGATTCCCAGGCGCGTCTCCGGCTACAACCTCGACGACCTGTTGCCCGAGCAATTCAACCTGGCGCGCGCGCTGGTTGGGACCGAGGGCACATGCGTAACCGTGCTCGAAGCCAAAGTAAAGCTTATCCCCAGCCCACAGCATCGCGCGCTGGTCGGCATCGGATATCGCGATGCCTTCATCGCCGCGGATCACGTTCCTGAAATTCTCAGCTTTGATCCCATCGGCTTTGAAGGCTTCGAAGGAAGCATCGTGGATGGGTTGCGCGCCAAGGGTGCCCCCAAACTCGAGCTGCTTCCCCAGGGCAGGGGCATCGTGCTGGTGGAATTCGGCGCCGATGATCCGGACTGATGCGCGGGCACTCGCGCAGCAACTCATGGATCGGTTGAAGCAAGTGCCCGATGCACCCAACACCCGCCTCTACACACCGGCGGAAGCGCGATATGTCTGGCAACTGCGGGAGTCCGGGCCGAGGGCGGCCGCCTTTGCGCCGGGAGCGCCTCCACAATGGGAAGGATGGGACGATGCAGCGGTAGCGCCGGAAAAACTGGGCCGCTATCTGCGCGATATCCGGGCCCTGATGGATCAATACGGCTATGAAGGCGCCTTCTACGGACACTTCGGGCATGGATGCATCCACATGCGCGTCAGCTTCGATTTCCAGAGCGAAGCCGGCATTCGCAAATACGGCGAGTTTGTTGAAAGAGCAGCAGACCTGGTGGTCAGTTACGGAGGTTCGCTCTCCGGTGAGCACGGCGACGGGCAATCGCGCGGGGCCTTGCTCCCAAAAATGTTTGGGCCCGAGCTCATGAACGCCTTCCGCGCAATTCAAGGCGGTTTGGGATCCGCAGAACAAGCTTAATCCGCACAAAGTTGTCGATGCCTACCTGCCGACAGAAAATCTGCGCCTGGGCGCGGACTATAAACCCCTGCAACCGGAGACGCATTTCAAGTTTCTTGAGGATAGCGGCTCCTTCGCCAACGCCGCCGCCCGCTGCATCGGCGTCGGAGCCTGCCGCAAACTCGACAGCGGCTCCATGTGTCCCAGCTACATGGTGACCCTGGAAGAAGAGCACAGTACACGCGGACGGGCACACATGCTCTTCGAAGTCCTGCAGGGCGAGGTAATCGACGGTAGTTGGAAGAATGAACAGGTAAAGCAGGCGCTCGATCTGTGTCTCGCGTGCAAAGCCTGCAAGTCAGAGTGCCCAGCGAACGTCGATCTCGCTACCTACAAAGCCGAGTTTCTATCGCATTATTACGAACACAAGCGACGTCCATTGCACGCCTACGCGTTCGGCATGATCGACCGCTGGGCACAACTGGGGTCCCATGCACCGCGCATCGCCAACTTCATGAGCACTGCTCCAAAGCATTTGGTACAAAAGGCGCTGGATCTCGCTCCGCAGCGCCAGATGCCGCGTCTCGCCCCACGCAGCTTTCAGCGATGGGCGCGCAAGCACCGGGTCCTTGCATCTGGGGGCAGTGTGATTCTATGGCCGGATACCTTCAACAATTACTACAAACCGGAAACCAGCCAGGCTGCCCTGGAAGTACTTACGCATGCAGGATTCAACGTCATGGTCCCGCAAAAACATCTTTGCTGCGGACGGCCGCTCTACGACTTCGGCATGCTGGATAAGGCCAAACAATATTTGCAGCACATCCTGCAGACGCTCGCACCCGAGATCGACGCCGGCCAGCCTATCGTTGTTCTGGAACCAAGCTGCGCTTCAGTCTTTCGCGACGAATTGCTCAATCTGTTTCCTGAAGATGCGCGCGCCGGCCGCCTGCGCAAACAAACTTTCCTGCTCAGCGAATTCCTGCAACAACATGCTCCTGGCTATCAGCCGCCGCAGCTGTCGCAAAAGATACTCCTCCACGGACATTGTCATCACAAAGCGATCATGAAGATGACCGACGAAGAGACCTTGCTGCGCAAGACGGGTGCTGACCTCAAAACTCTGGATTCTGGCTGCTGTGGAATGGCCGGCCCCTTCGGCTTTGCCAAAGAGAAGTACGCAGTATCCCAGGCGATTGGCGAACGAGTGCTCCTGCCGGCGGTGAGGGCAGCGGAGCCGGACACACCCATCGTCTCCGACGGATTCAGTTGCCGCGAGCAGATAGCGCAAGCCACCGGAAGAGAAGCGATGCATCTAGCTGAAGTCTTGCAGCGAGCACTGCATCAGTGAAGTTCTGTCTTTCCCAAACATGACGCCGGGTCTTTTTGGGTTGCCACGCACGTTATTGCCTCTTATATCCAAAGTTAATTAGTGTCTATAGCAGAGGGTCGCCACAATGGCTGTCAAAATGACTTCGATTCGACTCGATACTCGCTTGGCCGACGAGGCCGCCAAGATCCTTGGAGCGAAATCGCGAACGGAAGCCGTTCACATCGCACTCGTGGAAATTGTTGCGCTTAAACGCTTCAAAAACCTCATGAAGAAAAATGCAGGGAAATTGCCCTTCGATGGCTTCGGTAATTAGTCGGACACTCTCACCCGCGAGATCTGGTAGCCAACATCATCTCTGCACAAACCCGCATATCCCGGCAGAATTCATCGATCCGTTTGCGATCCGTGTCCCAGGAGCACATAAACCGCGCTGCGCCTCCAATGAACGTGTAAAACTTCCATCCCCGTTGCCGCATAGCCTCGAGAATCTCATCGGATGCAGTTGACGAATACCGCATTCGCTTCCGGCTGCGAAACAAGTTCCACACCCGGAATTCTCGACAAGCCATCAGCCAAATACCGTGCGCTCTCATTCGCGTGAATGGCATTGCGCAGCCATGCGCCGCTTTCCAGCATCCCCACCCACGGCGCCGCCAGAAAACGCATCTTCGATGCTAGTTGCCCTGCCTGTTTGCACCGGTAGTCAAAGTCTTCAGCCAGTTTCTGATTGAAGAACAGTATGGCTTCTCCCACCGCCATCCCGTTCTTGGTTCCACCGAAGCAAAGTACATCGACGCCGCTCTTCCATGTCAGGTCGGCCGGCGAGCACCCAATGACTTGCGCAGGCATTGGCGAAACGAGCTCCGTCCATATGGAGCCGCAGCCCATGTTCTTCGCAGACGGCTGAAAGAGCGCGCAGTTCCTCGACGGTATAAACACGCCCCGTCTCGGTGGATTGACTGATCGTGACCGCACGAGGCTTGGGAAAATGGATGTCCGTGCCGATTGGTCGCGATCTGGTGAAGAGCTGCGGGCGTCAATTTCCCATCGTCGCTTTCTGCGACCACCAGCTTGGAGCCATTGGAAAAGAACTCCGGCGCACCGCATTCGTCGGTCTCTACATGGGCCGACTGACAGCAAATCACCGAATGGTAAGACTGGCAAAGCGAAGCCAGGGCCAGGGAGTTTGCCGCGGTGCCATTAAAGGCAAAGAACACCTCGCAATCGGTCTCAAACAATTCTCGAAAGGCGTCAGCGGCAGCCGCAGTCCACGGGTCGTCGCCATAGCCGGAAACGTGGCCGTGGTTGGCCGCTTCCATCGCGGCCCAAACCTCAGGACAAATGCCGGAATAATTGTCACTGGCAAATTGCTGTACAAGATCGGTGCTCTTGATATCCGCCATATGTTCCTATTTTAGGCTCTCCCCTGAGCCGGCTACCCATAGTGCAAAATTCCTGCAAAACAGACACCAGGCCACTGCAAGCAACAAAGACGGATAAGCAGACGAAACCAACAGCACATACTCGCCGCTTCTGTTTTTTAGGGGGGATCGTGCACGCAGGGGGTGCGTTTCACAATATCGTGGCCATGAGGCGATCGTCAACCAGCGCACTAAATAGCACTGGGACTGCCGCGGCTTATGCCGCTGTCAGTCCCAATGGGGTGCGTAGGCCAGGTCTGAGGTCGGGGGGCGTCCGTACTAACATCTTCCGAGCTTCCCGCAACCAGGGAAGCTCGTTGAAGTGCGTTGTCTTGCTACGTCGACTGCGCTTAGTTCGAGACCTGAGCCGTTTGCGTCGGGCTCTGCGAGGCCTTCAAAGCCATCCGCTGCTTTTCCAGATCCACATTCTCGGTTTCCAGCTTCTTCTTCTCCTCCATCAGACGCTTGTTGGAGGCATCCAGCTTCTGCGCTTCTTTCAGCAGTTCCTGGTTCTTCTTGACGATCGCGCGCTGGGTGTTGACCTGATCGGTCAGAACCTTGTTCTGGTCAGCGAGTTTTGCACGCAGGGCTGCATAGTCCACCGACGCATCGTTCGCGTTCGCAGGCAGCATGGTGCTGGAGTTGGAAGAGCTGTTGCTCTGGCAGAAAGCTGGTACGGCAGAGAGAGACAACAGCAGGGCGCATGTCGGAAGAAAACGCATAGTAGTACACCTCATTCCCGTGGGTTGAACTTCATCGAGCGACGCCCGGATTGTTCCGGACAAGATGGCTTCGATTGGCCCTATCCTAACCAACGCGGCCCGTCCTGGCAGTATCACTTTCGGACCATCGATAAGGACGGAAAGGCCATCCGAGAGTTCCCAAGGCTTTGCATCGCGATCGGGAAACGATAGATGCCAGGAGAGTTAGCTGGGGGTGGTGCAACAGTTTCAAGGCGTTCCTCGCTTTTAATCTAAAGTAACCACACTCGATCCTCGCGGGCTGAAGAGGACTTGACTGTGAACCTCCCACGTCTCAGGAAAGCTGGTGACCGAGACCCGAACCCGAGCGTACGTAGCCCGTTCAGAGCGCGGACTCGACCCTTGTAGGCAAAAATCAACAGGAGTACCGTGGTTACATCGTTATGTACGACCTGAGGGCAAATATGAAATCCATTTCCATCCTGCCGCTCGCCATCGTGCTCGCGACCACCAGCGCTATTGGTCAAGATATTATTTCGCATCGCAGCGCAAACCCCACGCCGCTAAGCTTCTCGTCTCCGCGCAACCCGGGCGCCGATTGCCCGGTTGGGCTGAAGGTGAACCACGCGCGTTCGTTTCTAAAGAGGGACACGAACTACGGCCCATTCGCCCCGCCTACCCCAGCGGTTCAGGAACAGAGGGTTCAGCTCATCGTGACCAACCCATCACCTAAAGAAATCGTGAGCGCGCAAGTCACCGTCCACGGCTTCAGCGATAAGTGGAGAGCCATTCCTCTGGCTAGTGCGGCGACTACTCCCGATCTTACAAAGAGGGTCAACATAGTCCTCGAAGTGAAGGGAAACGATCACGCTTCGAGCGACCTGTCGCTCCTTCGGTTTACTTCTGTAGCGTATGTGGATCTCGACTCGCTGACCTATGGGGACGGCGCCACCTGGAAGTCTTCCTCACCCGGCGCCTGCAGCGTTACCCCCGACTTATTTATGCTTGTCAGCGCGGCACGATAGCCGGCAGTCCTGCGGAGAACCCAGTCATGGGTAACTTCCCCGCCCTAACTCGGAAAGCCGTCACACGGCCTGAGTTCGTTGCGTGGAAGCCCGCACCAGCAGCGCCGGATCAAGGATGATGCTCGTACTGCCAGGGCGGATCTTCGATCCGATCAACTTCAGCAGGATATTTCCTGCGTGTTCCCCGATCTTCTGGCTATGTTGATCGACAGTGGAGAGTGGGACCCGCAAAGACCCGTCATAGTGCAGATTCCCGCACCCGATGACCGCGATGTCTTCAGGAATACGCAACCCCGCTTCCAGAATCGTGTTCATGGCGCCGATTGCCAGCGGATCGTTATAGCAAAAGACACCGTCCAGCATCGGCGTCTGCTTCAAAAGAGCTCGCATGGCGTCGGCGCCCTGGAACGTCTCTGTATCGACGGTAAGTCCGGCAGCAACATAACGGTCGGAATAGGAAAGGCCGCCCCGCAATAATGCGCCCTTATAACCTTCAAACCGGCGAATGCCCGTGCTCACGTGCGGCCCTTTGATGTGTCCGATGGTTTTGCAACCCTGATCGATCAGATGTTCCGTTGCTATTCGGCCCGCGGCCTCGTCATCGATGCCGACAAAGTTTGCTGACAGCCCGGGGAATTCTCGATCGATCAGCACATAGTGTTGTCCCTGACGATCCATGCGCTCGAAGGCCACGGTGTCGTTCCCGGACGAAGCGATCACCAAAGCGTCCAGTTGCCGCGCAACCAGGTGCTGGATCTCTCGCGCCTCTACCTCGGGATCTTCGTCTGACGAGGCTATGATCAGGGAGTAGCCACTCTTCCCAAGCACGGCTGATAGCGACTTGGCAATTTCGGCGAAAAACGGATGCAGAAGATCCGGTACGATCAAGCCCACCAAAAAACTGCGGCCGGTCACCAAACTGCGGGCCAGCATATTCGGGTGGTAGTCCAGCTCACGCACCCGCTTGAGGACCCGCTCTCGCGTTTCCTCAGGAATATCAGGATTATTTCGAAGAGCCTTAGACACCGTAACGATCGAAACCCCAAGGTCCTTCGCAATATCCTTCATGCGGACAGTCATAAAAGGCACTATACAATCGACGCACGCCTATTGGAAAAACGTTCCGGGAACTCTTTTCTCATCGGGCTTCTGCGTCAGGTTCCATGCCGTTATGCACGGCCATCACAAATTCTGAGTAGAGCGCTTGACACCTCTACAAGCCCACGAGTAGCATGCGGTTCGTCGACGTAAGTTAACGTTTAAGTAGTCGCTAAACAGAGCTAGGCGGAACTTCGATCCTGGGTTTTCAATTCCAGGCCGGGGCCGCCAACTCAACGGCATTGCGTTCGCCACCGTCGTGTTGACGCCGGTGGAGTCGATCTTTCTTCTGGAGGCAAGTATGTGCAGAGCAATTGGAATGCATTGCAATAGGCTCTCGTTTCTCGCCGCGCTTTTCGTCCTTTTGAGTCTTGCCGGGTGGATGGCCCCGCCCGCCATCGCACAGCAGGCAAACGCAACCATCAACGGCGTCGTCAAGGATCCGACCGGCGCTGCGATCCCCAATGCGCAGGTCGAGCTTACCAACGTCGCTACCTCAGTCGTGAGGACCACCACCACCAACAGCGACGGAGCTTATGCCTTCCCGAGCGTCGTCCCCGGCGTTTATTCCATGCAGGCATCGGCCACAGGTTTTGCTGCTGTGAGACAACAATCCATTACCCTGGAAGTAAGCCAGACCGCGACCTACGATTTTCAATTGACCGTCGGTTCAGCGCAGCAAAACGTAACGGTGAACGCAGCGGAGGGGGCGGCGCTGGAGACTGCAACCTCGGAACTCGGTACCGTGGTGAACACCAAGGAGGTGACCGACCTGCCTCTGAACGGCCGAAACTTCACCCAATTGCTGACCATCACGGCGGGCGTGGCTAACATCAATCGCGACCAGAGCTCTGGCGGAGGAGGCGGGTGGGCTGGGCACTCGCTCGGAAGTTTCACCTTTCCGGCAGTGAACGGCGCTCGCAACCGCAGCAATTATTTTGTATTGGACGGGGAAAACGACCTCAACACGATGCTCGGGATGTACAACTATTCGCCGATTGTCGACGCCATTCAGGAATTTAAAACCCAGGGTCACAACGATCTTGCCGAGTACGGTGGGGCGGCCGGTGGCATCGTGAGCGTGGTCACCAAGTCCGGCACCAACCAATACCACGGCGCCCTCTGGGAGTTCTTGCGCAACAAGGATATGGATGCGCGCGGTTACTTCGAGTCAACCTTGCCGCCGCTGAAACAGAATCAGTATGGCGCTTCCGTCGGCGGCCCCGTTTGGATTCCGAAGGTGTACAACGGCAAAAATCGCACCTTCTTCTACGCAGCTTGGGAAGGCTTCCGGATCCGGTCCGCGGTAACAACCGGAGCCCTTGCACCGACGGATGCCATGCGCAACGGCGATTTCAGCGCCCTGGGCGTACCGATCTACGATCCGGCGACAACTGCGCTCAATCCGGCAACCGGTACGTACTCCCGCTCCGTGTTCCCTGGCGGTATTATTCCCAGCGACCGGATCAGCCCCATCTCGGCGCTTTATCAGTCGCTCCTCCCTCATGCCGGCGCGTTGGTGAACGGGGCAAACATCTTTTCGTCCGGGCCAGCCCAGACCAACCAGGATTCGGGAACAATTCGCGGCGATCAGAATTTCGGCAACAATAACCAGCTCATGTTTCGCTACAGCCAGTTCGACCAGGAGGTGGCAAACACGACGAACGTCATCGGGTTGAACACGATTCATGTTCTCGGCCACAACTACGTTGGCCACTGGACTCATACCTTCAATCCGACGGCCTTCTCGGATGTGTACTTCGGCAGAAACTACGGAGACACCATCACCGGCACTGGGTATCCCAGTGAAACCGCGGCGTTTCTTGGGCAGTTGCAGACCCTCGGGATGTCGAAGTCCTGGATGACTCTAAACAACAAGCTCTACGCACCGCAGTGGTCGGCGGATAACTATCTTTCGCTGTCCGGCTCGCAGCTGCAGGAAACCGGGTTGGCGGATAACTGGCAGTTCGGCGGCGCATTCACCAAGATAATCGGCAGACACACGATTAAAGCCGGCGGCGACTTCCAGACCAACAACTTCCGTTCGCCGATCGCATACTCCGGAGCGTCTTTCGGGACCGCGCAGACCGCGGGCCTCGGGTCGGAACAGGGCATGGGAGGAGACGCCTGGGCATCCCTGTTGCTTGGGGTTCCCCGTGAAGCCAGCTATCGAAACATCCTCGAGGTAGCGGGCGGCGGCTGGACGGATGGAGTGTTCGTTCAGGATCAGTTCAAGGCGACGAGCCGTCTTACCGTCAATGTCGGCTTCCGCAATGACTTCATTTGGCAACCGATCTACGGGACCGGCAACGCCGGCAACTTCTATACCGGCAATGCTAATCCCATCACCGGCCAGTATGAGCTCAATGCGCTCCCTCCTAACTGCTCAGCAACGCAGGGGGCGCCTTGCATACCGACCGGTATCTACACCGCATCGAGCACGCCTGCTCCGGGCGGACTTCCCCCGCACGCATTCGTCAATCCGGCCTCCGATCATCGCGTGATCAAGAACTCGTTTGCCGACTGGGCTGGCCGGCTCGGCGTGGCCTACCGCCTCGGGGACAAGATGGTCGTCCGTTCAAGCTATAGCCGCTTCTACGACGCCTGGGCCACAGTGGTCCAGCTCTCGCAGAATTTCGGTGGCAACTGGCCGGCAGTGAATACCCTCGACAACGCCGGGCTCAATGTCAATACTCCAACAGCGCCCGCCAACGATCCTCTGGCGCTTGGCAACGGCGGAGCGCTGATTTATCCCATCAATGACTTCAGTCAGGTAAGTCAGTGGATGGTGGATCCGAACTTCAGGACTCCCTACATGGACCAATGGAATGTCGGCATTGAGCGGGAGTTACCGGCCAATTCTGTGCTCGACGTCAACTACGTCGGTTCCGTCGGCAGGCACCTGGATTGGGGGCCGATCATGAATACCCCGTCCCCGGGACCTGGCGATGTCCAGCCCCGGCGGCCGTATCCCTACATGTTGCAGCAATGGTTCGACCAGAGCGTCGGAAACAGCCGCTACAATGCCCTCCAGGTCACTCTCAACAAGCGCACCAGCCATGGCGTTACCTTCCTGGTTGCCTACACCTTGTCGCATACAAACGACGACGGCTGCGGGCTGGGTGGAAACTGTAACTCGACGAATCCCTATAACCGGAAGGTAGACTACGGCACGTCAGACCTGAACCAGAAACAGGCGTTTTCGGCGGCATTCACCCTGCAATCGCCATTCGACAAATCTTCCGACAAGTGGGTCTCCAATCTGGCGGGCGGATGGGCGCTCAATGGCATTGGCCAAATCGCTTCGGGATGGCCCTTCACCGTAACCGCCAGCGGCGACCCGGAAAACGTTGGCTCCATCAGCCAGCAACGCGTGAACGTGGTCGGCAAGCCGAACGCTGGACCAGGTCTCCACACTCCGGCGCAATGGTTTAATGTGAACGCCTTCGCGTTGCAGCAACCGTACACGTACGGGAATGAGAAGGTGAACTCGCTGACATCCGATGGGACCAAGAACCTAGACTTGTCCTTGTTCCGAAGGTTCCATGTAGGACTTGGAGAATCGAGATTCTTTGAATTCCGTGCCGAGGCATTCAACCTCTTCAACAGACCTATGTTCGCCATTCCGAATTCGGCGCTCGGCGGGGCTAACTTTGGAGCGGTCACAACGAGCAGCGCCTCGGGCAACGGCACCGGCCAGCAAAATTCACCGCGTCAGTTGCAGCTGGCTCTGAAGTTCAATTACTAGCCCGGGTCTCATCAATGGCATCACTGCCGTGTGCCGCGACAGTGATGCCATTTGCCTTAGACACTTCGATCGATGCAGACTGAAGACTCACGAGTGAAGAATGCGTTCGGCACTGACCATCCTGCTTTTCGCCGCAGTGCCCTGTGTGTTTCTGCTCGCTCAGAACATAACGGCGCCCCCGATCAGGTTCGAGGATATTGCGGAACGGGCCGGCGTACACTTTGTAGTGGAAAATTCTCCTACCCCGGAAAAACACCAGCCAGAAGCCATGCCCGCCGGCGTCGCACTGTTCGACTACGACGGCGATGGCCTGCTCGATATTTATCTGGTCAACGGCGCCGAGATGCCATCCCTGGTAAAGACCGGCCCGAAATATTACAACCGCCTCTATCACAACAACGGCAATGGAACCTTCACCGATGTCACTGAGCACGCCAGAGTCGCTGGCGCAGGCTACGGAATGGGCGTAGCCGCAGGCGATTACGACAACAGCGGCCGTCCTAGCCTGTTTGTGGCGAACGTGAACGGAAATCAGCTGTTTCACAATAATGGCGACGGTACGTTTACCGATGTCACCGCAAGGTCAGGTCTGAGCGGCGCCCTGCATCACGGCCGCAAGATGTGGTCCATCGCCGCCGGCTGGTTCGACTACAACCGCGACGGACTGCTGGACCTGTTCGTGGTGAACTACTGCGATTGGGATCCCCGTTACGAGCCCAGTTGCATGGGGCTTAACGGCCGTGGTTACTGCCACCCGGACAGCTTCGCTCCACTGACCAACACTCTGTACCGCAACAACGGCGACGGGACGTTCACCGATGTCTCGGGGGAAACCGGTATCTCAAAGCTAGAGGGCAGGGGAATGGGCGTTGCCTTCGCCGACTACGATAACGATGGCTGGCCCGATGTCTTCGTCGCCAACGACAACAGTCCGAACCTTCTGTTCCACAACGTCGATGGAAAGCGATTCGAAGAGGTCGCCCTGCAGGCAGGCGTAGCTTATAACGAAGAGGGGAATGTCCTGGCCGGGATGGGGGTCGATTTCCGCGATGTGAACAACGATGGGCTGCCGGATCTCTGGCACACCGCGATCGAAAATGAGACCTTTCCCCTGTACCTCAACAACGGTAAAGGAGCCTTCGTGAATGCCGGCCAGCAGAGCCGGCTAGCGAATCTCACCAGGCCCATGTCCGGTTGGTCAAACGGCATCGTAGATCTCGACAATGACGGCTGGAACGACCTGGTGGTAGCCCGCAGCAATGTACTGGACAACATCGAGCAAATCTCTCAGCATTTTCGCTATGCCGAACCGGACTCCGTCTTTCGCAACCTCGGGAACGGCCAGTTTGCAGATGTGAGCGCCACCGCCGGTGCCGATTTCACCCGGCTTGCCCCGCACCGCGGACTCGCCTATGGAGACCTCGACAACGACGGGCGTGTGGATCTCGTGGTCACCGCTCTCGGCGCTCCGGCCAGCGTGCTCCGCAACGTCACCGAGCCGCGCAATCACTGGATCCTGCTCAAGCTGGTCGGAACAAAAAGCAACCGGATGGGCATCGGGGCGCAGGTTCGTGTAACGACTGACGATGGCAGGAGACTCTACAATGAGGTAACGACCAGCACCGGCTATGCCGCATCCAGCGATCCGCGCGTTCACTTCGGTCTGGGTAGCTCGCGCGTCATTCGTGAAATCGAGATCCGCTGGCCCTCGGGTACGCGCCAGTTGCTGCGCAATGTGGCCGCCGATCACCCAATGGTCGTCACCGAGCCACGCAGTGGTAATTAGCAAGAGCGTGGCCCACGAGGTTTGTAGATTGAGGGTAGTTCCATCATGCCGGTCGCTGGTTTGCTGCGGCGCTCTCCTGCTGTTGCCTGCTGCAAGAGGCTTGGCGCAACTGCCGCCCTCGTGCAAGCCCCCGGCATCGGCCTCCCATGCCCCGGCGGGCACGCCACCCTCTAAAATTTATGACGCGATCGGCGTCTGGTTCGCCCAAAAAGACGATCTCAAATGTTCCGTCGCAGCCTTCGAACAAGCTTTGCAGCTGGATCCGCGCTCGGCTGAAGCGCATTTCGATCTTGGGCTGGTTCGCCAACGCCAGCAGCAGACCGACGCAGCGATCCGGGAGTTCCAGCTGGCTCTGCAGTATGATCCAGCGCTGCTGCAGGCTCGCTGCGCCCTCGGGTCAGCGCTGACGGACCCCGCCGGCGCGGAAGCCGAGTTTCGCAAGGCCCTCGCAGTCAACCCGCAACTTGTCTGCGCCCTGGACGGGCTTGCCCAGGTTCTACTCAACGGAGCTCGGTACGATGCCGCCTTGGATTCCTGGCGCCAAGCCGTCCGGATTCAGCCGGACGATCCCGATCTGCAGCTCGCTTTGGCAACGGCAACCTATAAGGCTGCGAAGGCGAGACAGGCCGATGGGCTGCCGCCAGTCGACGGCGCAGGGGTGGCGGACGCGGTCCACCTCTTCACCGATTTGCTCAGCAAACATCCCGGCATCACGGCTGCGCACCTCACGCTCGGCAACATCTACGCCAATGAACAGCGCTTTCGCGAGGCTGCTGATGAATACCGCGTGGTCGTCCGCCAGGATCCAACCGACACGGTCGCACTCGCCGCCGAGGTCAAAGCGCTCGTAGACGTAACTGCATATACTGACGCGCTTGCGCCGGCGCGCGATTTGGTGCGTCAAAAACCAGCCGATCCCTCGGGGCACGTCCTGCTCGGTATGGTCTATCGGGGGCTGGGCGATTACGCCAAGGCTGAGCCTGAACTTGAGCTTGGAGCGGCCAAAGCACCTGAAGATTTTGAGGCCCGGTATCAGCTCGGGTTCGTTTTGGCTAAGCTCGGAAAGCCCGACGAGGCCCTGCCCCAGCTCCGGAAAGCTGTCGGGCTGAATCCAGGCGATAAGTCGGCCCAGTTCCAGCTCGCGGCTGTGCTGCGCACTCTCGGCCAAAACCAGGAGGCTAACAAGATCGTCGAGCAGTTCCGGAAGACAACCGACACGGACTTCCGCAACAGCCAGCTCACCTCGGAGGGCATCAAGGCGAATGACCTGTTGCAGGCGGGCAAGCCGGCGGAAGCTGCGGAGATTTATCGCCACATGCTCGAAGAGAACGCGCACAGCGCCTGGACGGCTTACAACCTGGCGCTCGCTCTGGAAGCCATGCAGGATAGGAAGGGCGCCGAGGACGCGCTTCGCCAGGGGATCGACATAGACCCGAAGCTAGGCAAAATTCGCGCCGAATTAGGTCAGCTCGAATTGACCGAGGGCAACATGGAATCCGCCCAACAGTCGCTCCAGTCCGCGCTTGACCTCGAGCCACAGCTCGTCGACGCCCGCGGAAATCTCGCGATGATCTATGCCAGAAAGGGCGATCTCGCGACCGCTGAAAAGCTCCTGCGTCAGGCCCTGGAAGACGATCCGCAATATAAGGAAGGCCATCTGAACCTCGGTCTGATCCTCGCGCAGCAGGGCAAAATACCGAGCGCCGAGCAGGAACTCGACAAAGCCGCTGCGTTGGCCCCGCAGGATCCCAACACTCTCTCCACCGTTGGAAAAGCCAAGGCGCAGATGGGCAAGATGAGCGAAGGAATCGCCCTCCTGCGCAAGGTGGTAGCGCAGAGGCCCGATCTGGCTGCGGCTCATCTGGACCTCGCTCTTGCGCTCGCTGACAGTTACAATTTGCCCGAGGCCCTGGTCGAAGCCGGCGAGGCGGTCCGCCTTGCTCCACAATCCGGCGTCGCCCATTTCTATCGCGGCCGGATTCTGTACGACCTGGGCCGCACCACCGAAGCACAACCTGACTTCGAAACCGCCAGCCAACTCGTTCCCCAGATGCCCGAGCCACGCTATTTCCTCGCCCTCGTTTACAAGCAGGAGGGCAAGTTCTCGCAAGCCGCCGGAGTGCTCGAAGAGACAGTCAAGCTGCAGCCCCGCAACGTGATGGCCTGGTATTTACTCGGCCAGTGCCTGGAGCAGCAGTCCGAGACCGGGAAAGCCATCGCCGCCTGGCGGCAGGCCGTCGCGATGGATCCAAATTTCAGCCAGGCGCTCTTTGCCCTGGCGCATGCTTTGCGGCCGACCGATCGCCCCGAGTCGGACAAGTTCATGGCCCGCTACGCCGAGATACAGCAACAACGGCGCATCCTGGACAGCGCCGGCACCCTGGCAAACAATGGTGTCGTCGCCGCCTCAGCTCATGACTGGCCCGAAGCCACCCGCCAGTTAAAGGCGGCGATCGCCGAGTGTAGCGAATGCGCCATGAAGGCCGACCTTCTGAAGAAATTGGGCATGATCAATTGCCAGGCTGGCAACCTTGACGACGGGGAAAGGGAACTGCTGGCTGCCAAGGCCCTTAAGCCTG
This sequence comes from uncultured Acidobacteriaceae bacterium, assembly GCA_963745725.1. Lineage (GTDB taxonomy): Bacteria > Acidobacteriota > Terriglobia > Terriglobales > Acidobacteriaceae > PALSA-350. The sequence continues at coordinate 317,310 of CAVUYJ010000006.1, read as the reverse complement.
CCGATCTGGAAATTCAGCGCGCTCTGCGGCTCGTCGCCGAGGCGCGCAATCAGCACGCCGGTACCGCTGCAGGGAAGGCCTATTAGTGCGGGCTTTCCGAAGGCTTCTTCCGCTTATTGCCACAGTCGCGGTGACTGTACCGCTGCTGATCGGAGTAAAGGTGCTTTCCCAGATGGCCTCCGGAAATGCCACTGATCAGCCGATGCGCCCTCTTCCCCCTGGCATGAAAGCGCCTGTTGCCGAGTTCCGCGACCTTGGCGCGCAGGCCGGGCTCACGGCAACGGTGATCTCCGGCGATCTGGATCAGACCTACATCGTCGAAAACACCGGCACCGGCGTTGCGATCTTCGATTACGACAACGACGGCCTTCCGGATATCTTCCTCGTCCAGGGTGACCGGCTGCACAATACAGGCCCGCCCTTCACGCCGCATCTTTATCACAACCTGGGGAAACTTCGCTTCGAGGACGTCACCGCCAAAGCCGGCATCGGCCACCTCGGCTGGGGGCAGGGAGTCTGCGCCGGCGACGCAGACAACGACGGTCACGTCGATCTCTTCCTCACCCAATGGGGGCATAACGTCTTCCTGCGCAATGTCGGAAACGGTACCTTCCGCGATGAGACCAAGGAGCGCGGTCTTTATCGGCCAGAATCGCGATGGAGCACAGGATGCGCGTTCGTCGATTATGACCGGGATGGCCATCTCGATCTTGCCGTGGCCAACTATGTCGATTTCAAAGCGCAGGATTCGCCACCGCCGCGCACCAGCAGCGGCTGTAACTGGAAAGGCATGCCTGTCCCCTGCGGTCCCCGCGGCCTCAAAGGCGAGACCATGACTCTGTATCACAACGATGGACACGGACACTTCCTCGACGTCACCAAACAGGCCGGCTTCGAGACGCCGCATGAGTATTACGGATTCACAGTCCTGACCGGCGATTTCGATAACGACGGCTGGCCCGATATCTACATCGCTTGCGACTCCACCCCCAGTCTCTACTTTCACAACAAACACGACGGGACCTTTGAAGAGATGGGTCTCGGCAGCGGACTCGCCGTGAACGAGGATGGCCGCGAGCAGGCCGGCATGGGTGCCGCTGCCGCCGACTACGACGGCGACGGACGCCTGGATATTTACAAAACCAATTTCTCCAACGACACCGATACGCTCTATCGAAACCTCGCGAATAACACCTTCGATGACGTCACCAGCGCTGCTGGTCTTGCGGTGCACACCCAGTATGTGAAATGGGGCGCCGCCTTTCTCGATTTCGACAACGACGGATGGCCCGACCTGTTCATCGCCGCCGGCCACGTGTATCCGTTCGTAGAGAAGTACAACCTCGGAGAAGAATTCAAACAGCCCCGCCAATTGTTCTGGAATCGGGGCGACGGCCAGTTCTTCGATATGTCTTCGACCGCCGGCCCTGGCATTACAGCAAAACACGCGTCCCGCGGGATCGCACTCGGAGACCTCGACAACGACGGCTCTCAGGAGATCGTTGTCGTCAATCTCTTCGAGCCCCCCTCTCTCCTGAAAAACTTCGGGCCCAGGGACAACGCGCTGCTCGTGCGTGCTGTGACCGCTTCCGGGCGGGACGCGGTGGGTGCGCGATTAACCCTGACGGTCGGCCGGCGGAAGGAGATCGACGAAATTCGTAGTGGCGGATATCACATCTCCCAGGGAGATTTCCGTGTGCACTTCGGCATGGGCCACGCCACAAAGGCGGATCTGACGATCCGCTGGCCTGACGGCCCTGTAGGCAACGTGGAGACCATCCCGGGCGTGAACGCCAATCAGTGGATCGTGGTTCGCGAAGGCCGTGGTATTGTCGAGCGCCATCCCTTCACGCACGACACTGAGACGAGGGTCCAGAAATGAATCTGACGAGACGGACATTTCGGATTGGGATGCAGAAGATCCGGTACAATTCGAATGAACTAAAAAGCTGCGTCCGGTCACCAAACTGCGCGCCAGGACCGCTCTCGCGTTTCCTCGGAATTGTCAGGATTATTTCGAAGACCCTTAGACACTGTAATGATCGAAACCCCAAGGTCCTTAGCTTTGTAGCGAGCGGGCGCTTGGCTTTTGTTGTGGGTGCGCCGTGCGCCCTTCATTTTCCCTGTCATATTCACACGAGGATTCCTAACTTGAAATCGGTTCACTCCGCCATCATCACCACCGCCATGCTCCTCGCCTATGTTGCGCCACCTTCTTTCGCCCAGGTAGAGGGCGAGCATATCGGCGTTTCTTCCGCGCACCCCGTCGCCGCCATACAGGACACCGAGACCGCCGCGCAGCGTGATGCACGCATGGCTTGGTGGAGGGACGCACGCTTCGGCATGTTCATCCACTGGGGTCTTTACTCCATCCCGGCGGGCACCTGGAAGGGCAAGCAGATCCCGGGCATCGGCGAATGGATCATGAACAACGCCTCCATTCCGGTGGAGGACTACAAGGCGCTCGCGTCGCAATTCAATCCCACCTCTTTCAACGCCCATGACATCGTCGCCCTCGCCAAATCGGCCGGGATGAAATACATCGTCATCACCGCCAAACATCATGACGGCTTCGCCATGTTCGACTCCAAAGCCGACCCCTTCAACATCGTCGAGGCCACACCCTTTCATCGCGATCCTATCCGCGAGCTCGCCGAGGAGTGCCGTAAGCAGGGCATGAAGCTCGGCTTCTACTATTCGCAAGATCAGGACTGGACAGCCCCTGGCGGCGCGGCCTACAAGACTGACCACCACGACCTTCCCACCCATCATTGGGACCCGGCCCAGGATGGCGACTTTGCCACTTACCTTCACACCAAGGCCATCCCCCAGATGAAGGAGCTGCTGACCAACTACGGCGATTTTCCCGTCGTCATCTGGTTCGATACGCCAACCCCGGACATGACACCAGCCCTGGCCGGCGAGATCGTCACCCTGCTCAACCAGCATCCCAACCTCATCTGGAACAACCGGCTCGGTGGAGGCTACAAAGGCGACACCGACACACCCGAGCAATACATCCCGGCAAAAGGCTATCCCGGTCGTGACTGGGAAGCCTGCATGACCATGAACGACACCTGGGGTTACAAGTCGTATGACACATAACTTCAAGTCCACCGAGACCCTGCTGCGCAACCTGATCGACATCGCCAGCAAGGGCGGGAACTACCTTCTCAATATCGGGCCTGACTCCAAGGGAGTCGTCCCACCGGCTGAGGTCGAGCGCCTTCACCAGGTAGGCCAGTGGCTAGCGGTCAACGGCGCAGCAATCTATGGAACCAATTCCACCCTCTTCGGACCCGAGGCAGGCAGCTTCAGCGCCACCGTGAAGGACAAAGAGGGCAAGCCCAAGTTCGTCCCAAGCTGGAACTGGCGCTCAACCACCACGGCCGACAAGATCTACATCGAGCTCTTCACCTGGCCGAACGGCACCTTTCATCTGCAGAGTGTCCCGCGGACCGTTACCGGCGCCTACCTGCTTGCCGATCCGGAGCACAAGCCGCTGAAGATCATGCAGAAAGGCGGAGGCATCGACATCCAGCTGCCCGCAAAGACCCTGGACCCCATAGCAACCGTGCTGGTCCTGAACACTGGAACCGCTTCCGCAACCCTTCGCTAAGCACAATCCGTCAAGAAAGGCTGATCTGATTCATGTTTGCTCAACGCCCAGTACGGACCCTATGTCTGCTCGCAGCCACACTATCTCCGATTTTCCTGATTGCGCAGTCGAACACTGCGCCGACGGCATCGGACAGCGCGGAGTCTCTGGCTGACGTATGGCAGAAGGCGACCGCAAAATACGATAGCGCCCGCGGCGCAATCCTGGCCGACGTCGACCGTGGGATCCACGACGGGCCATTCCGTCCCGACTGGAATTCTCTCTCCCAGTACAAAGTACCCGACTGGTATCGGGATGCGAAGTTCGGCATCTTCATTCACTGGGGCGTCTATTCTGTCCCTGCATTCGGCAGTGAGTGGTATCCCCGCCAGATGTACATACAGGGCTCGAAGGAGAACGAGCATCACGTAAGCACCTACGGCCCGTTGACTAAGTTCGGCTATAAAGATTTCATCCCCATGTTCAAAGCCCAGAAGTATGATCCCCAGGCCTGGGCACATCTCTTCAAAGAATCCGGCGCGCGTTATGTCGTTCCCGTCTTTGAGCACCATGACGGTTTCCAAATGTACGACAGCAATCTCTCTGACTGGACCGCTGTCAAGATGGGGCCGCATCGTGATCTGGTCGGTGACCTGGAAAAAGAAGTCCGGGCGCAGGGACTTTACTTTGGAGCATCATCCCATCGCATAGAGCACGATTGGTTCATGGACGGCGGCCGCAGCATCCCGTCCGACGTCAACGACCCGCAGAACGCTTCCTTGTACGGGCCGGCGCAAATTCAGCTGCAGGATAAAAAAGAAGGCAACGGAAGCAACCTGGAGGATGACTGGACCTACGTCAGCTCCGCGTACGCCAATGACTGGCTGGCCAGGGATGCCGAGATAGTCCAGAAATACCATCCCGACATCATCTTTTTCGATTGGTGGATTGGGCAGCCCTACGTTCGTCCTTATCTGGCAAAGTTCGCCGCTTACTACTACAACGAATCCAGCAAACGCGGACCGGTTGGGATCATTACTTACAAGTGGGTCGACATGCAGAAAGATTCGGGCGTGCTGGATATCGAACGCGGCCAGCTCGACCAGAAGCTCGACCGGGTCTGGCAAACCGATACTTCGGTCAGCAACAAGTCCTGGGGCTACATCGAGCACGACACCTTCAAAACCCCGGAATTCATCGTCCATCAGCTGGTGGACATCGTGAGCAAAAATGGCAACCTGTTGATGAACATCGGGCCCCGTTCCGATGGCACCATCCCCGACGAGGTGCAGCACGTATTGCTCGATGTCGGCAGTTGGCTCAAGGTAAATGGCGATGCCATTTACGGAACCAGACCCTGGATCACCTACGGGGAAGGGCCGACCAAAGTCGCGGCGGGATCCTTCCAGGACACCAAAACCCAGGAATATACCCCGGAGGACTTCCGCTTCACCACCAAGGGCAACAACCTCTACGCGATCGAGCTCGCTTGGCCCTCGGGCAATGAAGCCGTGATTCATTCCATTGCCGGGAGTGCGCTCAAAGGAAGGCAAGTTCAATCGGTAGCCCTGCTGGGCGCGGCCGCGCCGCTCACCTACAAGCTGCAAGCCGATGGCCTGCATATCCAGTTGCCATCGAAGCCCGCCCAAGGCTACGCCTACGCCTTCCGTATCGCGCTGGATAATCCACCGCAATAAACTGCGAAAAGGCCCCTCGCGCCTGGCAAGGCGCCAAATGGCGTGTCGACGCCACCGATCAAGGTTCACGGATGCGTCGATAGGCAAACTATGTGCGGCCGTACCCAACCCATCCATCGCGTCTACATGAGGTTCGTCTTGCTCAACGGCGGCTGGGTGGTTTCTTTTCTTGAAGCCGACCTGACCATCTCGTTGCCCCCGAAATTGACGTTTCCAGATTCGGAAGCAATCAGAGAGTTAGCTCGACACGGCCAAGCCTTAAGGGAGTCTGAGGCCCGCGCATTGCTCGAGTACGCGCTCGGCAGGGGATACGGCGGAATTTACCTCGACCTGACGCCGGAACAATATACCCTCGTCAAAACAACCGGTCATCCCCCCTAGCAAAGCCTGAACCCCACGCGCTGTACCGGCCCCCGGGGATTTCACCAGCTCATGGGCTGTCCCCGCTGCAAAGTCCGGACGCGGATACCGCTGCCTGCGAGCTTCTCTTGCAGCTGTTCCGGGTGGCCGGTGAGCATGGGGAAAGTCCCGTAGTGCATGGGGATGATTTCCTTCACCCCCAGCATTCGCCCGGCGTACGCAGCCTCTTCCGGACCCATGGTGAAGTGGTCTCCAACCGGCAGGAACGCCAACTCCGGATGGTAAATCTCCGCATACAACTTCATGTCGGAAAAGATAGCGGTATCACCAGCAAAGTACGCACGGCGGCCATCCTTGAATGTCAAAATATATCCCGCCGCTTCGCCCCCATAGACGGTGTGGTCGCCATCCTGAATAGACGAGCTGTGCAATGCATGCGTCATCGTGAGTTTTACAAAACCCAAATCCACCGTGCCACCCTTGTTCATGCCAACCGTGTTCTTCACTCCTTTGGAGCCTGCCCAGGAAGTAATTTCGAAAATGCCAACTACCTTGGAATCGAACTTGTTCGCCAACTGCACCAGGTCTGCCACATGGTCGAAGTGTCCATGGGAAACAGCAATAGCATCCGCCCTTTTGATTTCATAGCCCGCCGGGTAGGCTGGATTTCCCGTAATCCAGGGATCCAAAACCAAAACTTCTCCAGTCTCAAACTGAATTTCAAAAGCGGCGTGTCCCAGCCAGGTAATCTGTATCATGCGCAATCCTTTCGCTCCCCTCTCGTCACTATGATGCAATGCCGCCATGCACTGCAAGTTCTGTGACTTCTGGGCGACGAGCGCCGGAATCCGCCGACCTTGGGACTGTTTGGGAACCAATCAGATTGGGGGGGAGCCCTCACTTTGGCTGCAATGTGTACGACTGCGCCGCCGTGCCATTGCAATCGTATTGTTGCAAGGCGACAAGAACCGCGGACGAGGCCCCGGGAACATCCAGGCATTTCGAACTGCTGCGCGCCACAAATTCGTAAGCGCCATTTCCCACCGGAACCGGCATCCACTCCTGGTTAGTCGCGCCGGTAAAGTTCCACAGTTGAATGCCCACCTGGTTCGCCGTAGCCCACGGTCCTCCGCTCACTTGCAAAACGGCGTCAACACCCACACTGGTCAAGGCATTGCGATTCACTATCTGGTAATATCCGCTGTCCGTAGGCTGGAACTGCCACTCCTGGTTCGTCTGGGCGGCACCGCACGTGTACTGCTGGATAACCGTTCCGTTTGCATAACCCCACGCAGAAGCATCGATGCACAGACTGCTGTTTTGATTCACGATGTTGTACCACGCAGTCGTCGAGATCGTAGAACCGGACCCCCCGCCAGATCCAACACCCGGATTCGAGCTGGCCGAGGCCACGACAGGGCCGACAACCATTCCATTAGCGCTGACCTTCGCCAGCCACGCGGGGTATTCGGCCCTTTCCGCCTGCAGGCTGATGGGATTTGCGGGGATGGATTGATTCGTCAAATAGTAACCGTTATTGTCTGGAAAATATTCGTCATTCCGATAACTATCCCAGGCACATCGTGCCGCCCAGCACATCCATCCCACCGTATTGCCGTACATATTGTTGTTGTACATTGACCCGTTTGGGATGTTTCCATAGACATCGTAGAGAGAGAGTCCCACGTTCTGCGCCACGATCTTCGTCCCGTTCGAGAGCAAGCCACTGGCGATCACTTTGTTGTTATGGGCCACATTGTTGTGTCCGGCCCCAAATTCGATGCCCATGTTGGCCGTGCCCACGATTTGATTGTTGTAGACGTTGTTGAAGGCGGAAGCCGTGGCCACCGTGTCGCTTCCCGAGCCATCCGTCGTAAAGCCTCCCCCATTGTAGGAATCGACCGCCGGATCGTAACCATAGGCTCCCTGAATATAGTTATCGTGGGTTTCAGCGGGACTGTTCGGGGTACCCCCCGCATCGAACATGTTGATGTTCTCGTTGACCAGGCTCTGGAACGGATAGTTCACAATTTCATTCCACGCTATCTGGATCCCGGGTACGGAAGCCATGTTGCTCAACTGGAATGCATGCGCCCACTGCCATAGGCTCTCGCCCGGCAAGTAGCCGTGGTTCCCGTCACTCTCAAGCCCAAGGATGTTGCGGCCGCGGTTATTTAGGATCGTAACCGTCTCGGTGCCGTCACGATTTCCTCCATACCCGCGCACATAAACCCCAAACCGCACACTCTCGAAGTAACAGTGCTCCACGTCAAGCAGAGCCGGGTTCTCAGCACCGACAAAAACCCCATTCGCCTGGCCTTTGACGTTTGGGTTCACCCCAATGCCGATCACGTTCTTGACCGTTAGTTGATTCCCATAGTAGGGATCGTCAATCAGGTCACTGGGCCCGGTCACATACGAGTTCTGAATAACCACCGGGTCCGTGGTGGCGATGGTCACCGCCGGCGTCTGCGGATCGGTACTTTTCCAGTTACCGGAATAAGTACCTCTCTGGGTGATGGTCACAGGACCGCTCCATTGGACGGTGCCGATGGAGCTGGCGACGATAGCAGTTGCCGTTTGTCCCTGGTAACTCGCTAAGATGGCAGCATTACCCGTAGCCGATCCCGAGGCGACTCCGCTCCCGGAGATGCTGACTACGCGAGCGTCGGAACTACTCCAGCGAACACGGCCGCTCACATCGTGAGAGGAGCCGTCCGCGTAAGTAGCCGTTGCCACAAGCTGCGTCGTACCCCCTATCACCACCGTCGGCTGGCTAGGTGTAATCGAAAGTGCGGTCAAAGATTGCCCCTCGCTCACGGATGGTCGCAGCAACCCGGCGAACACCAGAAATAGCCCGAAGCCCAGTGCGTTCGCCATCCGGGATAGCGCGTGGCGGGGGGAGAGATGTTTCACCATCGTGACCTCACATGAACTTAAGATCATGCAGGCAGACGCCATTCCGGGATTTGCGCGTGCACGCGCAGGAAAGGCCCTTACGGAAAGCAGCCGCATGCTTATAAAGCAGGGAGGTTCAATGGATGCTCGCGAAGAAACGAAGCGTAAAGATGCGTGCCTGAACGCTGTGTCGCCCATAACCCGCTCGCACGCGCCCCGATGAATCTCGCGAATCTATGAGCGCTGCGATGACGGTTATTCGTCTTCGAGGTTTATATCGACTGCCCGTTGGAGAGCACAACCTCTGGGCGGGAAAAGTTCAGCAGCTCGACTGAAACGGAACGGCCGCGCGCAATGGCAAGCCTGCAATCGCCGGATGCGGAGGAGTCGTGGTTGGATTCGGCCTGGGCTTTGAGTCAAGTGCTCATTCTAGTCGTCACATCCGTTCTCATCATCGTAGAAGTGTCTCGCAGTCGCGACGGATCAGGCGAATACCTTTATTACAGGGCATCCCTCGGTTCATGCGGTCGCTCCTGATGGACGATGAACAGGTTGCAAAGGATATCGAAAAGCAAAAGGTATGGGATGCGGAACGGAAGCGCGCAAATCGGCGCGGTTCAGCCTTGACCTAGACAAACATTGCCGCGCCCGGCGACCAACACCTTAGTGGATGAATGGAGGGTGGCCTTGCAGATCCTTCTTCCTATTGCGTCTTTTCCGAAGCAGTGCGGAGTCGTCTGCAGGGGAAGGATGCATCGGCGTGCGAGGACGGCCACCCCGGAAATCACGCCCGAACAATAGAGCTACTATCGCTAAGGCTACCACCGTAAACAGCCTGAAAAGCAAGACCAGGTCGGTCTGTTCCATGTTCCAAGTTACCACCCTTCCACCTTTATGTCCGTCCAATAGCATCATGAGAAAAAGTGCGAGGAGATTTTTCCACCACGCTACTCCGATCGAAATGATTTAGAAGAACAGTTCCGGCGAAACGCGAAAGCGCTTGCTCAGGCGAGATATATGTTCCTTATTGAGATCGCGCTTCCCGCTTAAGACCTCAGAAACGATACTCGGGGTTCCAAACACATCCACCAAATCCTTTTGCTTCAACCCGTGCTGCTCCATGAGGAAGGCGATTGCCTCGAGCGGCGACGCCCTCGGGAGGTGATAATGCTTCTCTTCAAAGTCCTCGATCAACAGGGTGAGCAAGTCTGCCAAATCCTTCTCTTCTGGGGTCAGGGTATCTTTCTGCTCCAGAGCGAGAAGCGTCTTCATGTAGCGATCGTTCTCTTTTTCCGTCTGAATGACCTTGGGGAGCGCGTTCGCCAGCAGTTTGCCGTATATAGGGTTTGCGGTCGATGTCGTCATTTTTTCCATCTTCCCTTGTCGTATTCGGTGTGACTGATAACGTCTCGAATGAACAGTTTCTTGCTCCGGTAAAAGATCAACGAGATCAGTCGGTACTCATTTCCCTTAATGTTGAAGACCGTGTATTTGCCGACTCGGTCCGCCGACGGGAAGTCGCGCCTGACGTCCTCCAGGGAAGTCCAGCCCGAGGGCTTTGCGATGCGATACCAGATATCGAGCGGGCCGGCCAAGTCTCCATGCTGCTCAGCCGCAGTCAACAACTTCTTCCGACTAATAATGTGCAAGGCTAACGGGCCTCTTGCTGTTTCCACTGTACTTCGCAAAACGCGAACTCACAAGCAGGATATTCGCAAAACCGCTTCCCACCAATCGGTGACCTACCTAACGATCCTAGCTCGTCTCGGGTCACCCATGCGCCATTTGGCGGTATAATAGACGACATAATGGTCAATGAACTAACAGCAGTCTTGGACCAGCTAGGCGGTGAGGCCGGAGTTGGGCGTCGGGTGCGAACTTCGGAAGACCTGAGCGCCGCCATCCGGGAAGGATTTCCCCACGAAGCGGTGACCGCCCTGACTTCGACCGGGCTCTCACTGCAGGAGATCGCCAGCAGTCTTGATCTCTCCCTTCGCAGCCTGCAACGCAGAAAGAGCCAGGGCCGCCTCGCGCGGTACGAATCCGACCGGCTTTATCGTTTGGCGCGGCTGGTCTCGCTGGCGGCAAACTTCCTCGGCGACCATAAAACTGCCATCGACTGGCTTAAGATGCCGAATCACGCCTTGGGCGGTGTAGCCCCGCTCGCCATCATAGACACCGAGCTTGGAGCCCGTCAGGTCGAGAACGTTTTGGGCCGGATTGGATACGGCGGCGTCAGTTGACCATCGTGTATCGCCTGCTTAGGAAGCCTTTTGCCGCGACACCATTCGATGGAGAGGGAAGCTACCGTTACGGTGGCCGCTGGTCCGCGCCAGGAACCCGTATCGCATATACCGCGGAACATCTCTCGCTTGCCATGATCGAGTATCTGGTACATCTCGATCCGAATCACCCACCCAAAGACCTGGTGCTTGCCCGGGCTCGGGTTCCTGAAGCTTTACGGAAGCTCCAACTCCGCGCGGACGAACTACCGAGCGGATGGCAGGACTACCCGGCTCCCGAGTCTTTAGCTGTCATCGGAGACAAGTTCGTTCGCAATGGGGAAGCTGCGGTCTTGATCCTGCCGTCCGCGGTGGCTCCCACCGAGAACAACTGGCTTCTCAACCCCCAACATCCTCATTTTCAGAAGATCGAACTGGAGCGCACCGAGCCGTTTGAATACGATCCAAGACTGCTCAGGCAGAAAGCAGCCAAGAAGCGATAATTCGACCGCTGACTCACTTTGCGTCGTCGTCGACGAAGTCCCTGGCTGCTTCGTGGGTTCCGAGCACCTCATCATGCGCCTTTTCTTAAGGAAAGGCGCACACGCGGCTATGCCTGGGGCAGCGTACAGGAAATTCTGGGCATCTCGCTCGTTTTCGCGAAACGTGGGATTCCACGAGTCCAGACCGTTCGCTTTCAAGGACGAGGAAAACCTCTAAGCTAAGGCCCGGCCATCGCTCCCGTCTGCACCGGTGTGCCCAAGACGTTCACAGTGTTAGAAACGCCGGCGTTGTACAAACCCTCCGCCGCGAGCGTGGCCTCCAGCAGATGGTTCCCCACGCCGGGCACCGCCAGATTGGAGAATGTCGAGGTAAAGATGCTTCGATTAAGAAAAACCTCCGCCGCTCCGGCTCCATATTCATTCACGAACAGATCCTGCCCACCATCCTGATCGAAGTCAGCCGTGGCGACCATCCCGGCGCCGTTGCTGTTGGGCAGCAAGATTGTGGCCTGGCTGTAGACTCCCTCGCCGATGGAGTAACTGACGATAAGTGTGTCTGCGTTGTCAGTCATCACCAGATCGTCTATGCCATCACCGTTCAAATCGGTAACCGCGATGTTTTGAATGAGGTGGCTGCCCGATGTGAGCGACTGCCCGTTTGAAATGAAGGTGCCGTTCCCTTGATTCAGTAAGATTTCCAGTCTCCCATAAATGGGAATCGCGAGATCGGGCATGCCGTCGCCATTGAAGTCGCCGGCCGCGATCGCGCCCAAATTCGCCCCTCCTGGGAACGACCTGACTGGGATCGGGATCCCGACGGTTGCGTTCGCCAGAGCGTTAAACGTGCCGTCGCCGTTCCCATGAATGATGGTCACTGTATTGTCGCTGTTAGCTATTGCCAGATCCGGATGCCCGTCACCATCGAAGTCCGCCGTCACAATCGAAAAGGGGTTGGTCAAGGTTCCTGCGCCGGTCGAAGCGGGATCGAAAGTAAAAGTAAACGTGCCGTCGCCATTTCCCAGCAGAATGGCAAAAGTACTTGAAATGGTGTTCACCACGGCGAGATCCAGCTTTCCATCAGCGTTAAAGTCACCGGCGACCATGGCCTCCGGCCCCCCGCCCCTGGTGCTAGTCTGCGCCTTCAGGCTGAAGGTGCCGTCACCGTTCCCTAGAAGAATTTCCACTAACCCATCCTGAGAGTCGCAAACTGCCAGGTCGAGCTTGCCGTCGCCATTGAAGTCTCCGGCAACCAGGGCCGCTGCCTCGTCGAAGTTGAGACTCGATGGCTTGGCGGTAAAAGTGCCATCGCCATTGCCGAGCAGAATTTCGAGAGCACCCGTTTTGGGGGAGCTGACCGCTGCATCCATCTTGCCATCGCCGTTGAAATCTCCTGTAACCACAGCGTAGGGTGCCGCAATCACCGGCATGGGTGCCGTGGGGGTCAAGGAGAGCAGCTGGGGAACGATCGAGCTCTGTTTTAGCACGAGATTGTGGTTGCTCGTATCGATCAGCTGGAGCGGCTGGTTCGGCATTAACTGCCAGCTGCCTCCAGTCAACGTCGCCGCCAGGGTGTAGTTTCCGGCCGCGCCGCTTTCAGAGAGCGCAATCGAAACCGGATACGTTCCTGTGACTGTGACAGTATCTGTGGCCGAACTGCTGGTTGTGATCTCGCCGGTGCCGAGAAAAACAGCCTTGAGGGTGTTGGAGCCCACCGGCAGCGCCAGCTTGACCGTCGCCGTGCCGTTGGCCGTGAGCTGAGCGGAGCGAAGAATCACCACATCCTCGCAAAACACCGCGTTGGCCCTGCAGAAGTTCACGGTGCCCTGCGTCACCGGCTTGCCACCGCTGGTGACGGTGGCGGTAAGCGTCACGACTGTTCCATGGGGGACAGAAGTCGCCGAGGTGGCAAGCGTGGTCTGGCTCGTGGTTACTGGGATGACCTCGACCGCAGCCGTGCCGGAATTGCTCCCCGCGAAGTTGGCATCTCCTGCGTAGTGGATGGAAAAAACATGCTTGCCCGGTGAAAAATATTCATTCCTGAAATATGCGACTCCATTGATCACCGGCACGGGCTGACTCCCAGCTGAAGATGACTCGTCGTAGAGGGTGGCTTGGCCCCCCGCCGAAATCAGTCCATCGGTCGAAGGGGCAACAATGCCGATGATCTGCACCGGCTGATACACCCCAACTGTGGGCGCTCCGACGGAGATAGCGACGGTCGTCGGAATCGGTGTTCCCATCACCTGCACGGTAGCGGATGTGCTCCCCGCGTAAGTAGCATTTCCAGGAAAGATGGCCAGTAGATTCTGCATCGGCTGACCCGGCGCAGCGATGCCTTTGATCGAGGCAGTGGCGAAGGTATCGATGTCGTTCATCAACGTCACTACCTGGTTCCCGAGTGCGTCTGACACCACCACGTCCGCAGCGCCATCTCCATTCACGTCGACAGCGACAGCGCTGTAGGGGGAATTTCCCGCGTTCACGACCGTTTCGGGCGCAAAAGTGCCATTGCCGTTACCGAGATAGATGTCGACGGCATTGGACTGCGAGCTGGCGACGGCCAGGTCCTGATTGCCATCTTTGTTGAAGTCTGCCATCGTTATCGAAACCGGATTCTTGTCGGTGACAGGTTCAACCGATTGCGCGTTGAACCCGCCCGCGCCATTGCCGAGATAGATAGATACGGTTTGCGAGTAGGAATTGGTCACAGCCAGATCGAGCTTGCCATCGCCGTTGAAGTCTCCTACAGCAATCGCCGAGGGATAGACACCTGTAGCCAGCGTTCCCGGCGAAGTAAATGTGCCATCGCCTTTGCCAAGTAGGAGGGTCAGGTTGTTGGCGTACATGTTGGCGACGGCCAGGTCCGGGATTCCATCGCCGTTGAAGTCTGCGGCCACAATGGATACCGGATGGTACCCCGTCTGTGGGGCTTGAGCCCCTTGGGTGAAGCTGCCGTTGCCGGCTCCGAACAGGATCGTGACCGCCATTCCGTCCTGGTCGACGACCGCCAGGTCAAGCTGACCGTCGCGGTTGAAGTCGCCAGTGGCGAGGCTGACAGGTGCAAGTCCCGCGGGGAAATTGGAAAACGCAGTGAAGCTACCCTTCCCGTCTCCCAGAAATATTCCCACGGTGTTGGTGGAGACGCTGGTCACTGCTAGATCCAAATTGCCATCGTTGTTGAAGTCTCCCGCCACGATGGCATTGGAGTCAGGCTCGGTTTCAATCGGGCTGGGCTGCACGCTGAACGTACCATCCCCGTTACCGAGAAGTATGCTGACGGTGCCGCTGTTCAGGTTTACCGTTGCTGCGTCCGGTTTGCCGTCACCATTAAAGTCACCGACGGCGACCTGGACCGGGGAATTGCCAGTTGGGGTAGCACCCAACGCCTGCAAAGACTGGCGCGTTTTGCTGCCGCCGAGTGTTGCCGACCCGAGCAGCACATCGCCATCCGTTTTGTCATAAAAGGGGACGTTGACTCCACTCAAGGAGCTCGTATCCGCGCCGTTCACGGCCGCCACCAGCGTGTAAGCGCCGGCATTGCCGGATACCAGGAGAGTGGTGGTAGTGGGCTCACCGCCGGTGACGGATATGATCACGGCGCTCGATACACTCCCGGCTAGGTCGGAAGCGGTTGCGCTTGTGCCAGCGAACAGAGCCTTGATGGAATGAGAGCCTGGGGCCAGGATGAGCTTGATACCCGCGGTTCCCGTGCTCCCTACAAGTTGTGCGCGTGCCAGAACTGCAGACCCTTCGCAAAACTTCGCCGTCGCATCGCACAGCTCGACTTGTCCGGCATGGACGGGCAGACCGCCGGCCGTGACTTTGGCGGTGAGCGTGACTGCGGTTTGCGCGGGCACGCTGGCGGCTGAAGCAGTCAAGGTCGTGGTGGTGGTAGTCGCGCCTCTGGCGAGGGGCATACTGCCAATGGTCAATCCTGCGATCGCCAAGGAGGGAAGAAGAAACAGCTGCCGAGCACTGTTGGTGAAATTCATCGCAGACATGAGAGGCCTCCGGGCCTGTATGCTTCAGGCCGCTCTGTCTGCTTTAGCGGAGAACTTTCTCGAATCCCCTCATGCGGCACGCCACTTTTTTAAATTAGATTTCCGGCTATTGCGGGAGTGCCCGGGCGGCCCGTTCGAACGACCTTCGACGCAGAGCTGCGCTGGGATCGCTGCGCAACGGCGTTTCGCTTTGCCGGATCAGGCGCCGCCCCTCAGACGGGTCGCCCTCTAAGGCCAGGCAGGTTCCGAGCGCGATGTCGGCATCCGCTACCTGCCACGGCAACAGCGGGAAAGGGGACTGATGCGCGGCAAGTGCCGCCTGCCGCAAGATCGGCTCAGCCTGCGGATATTTGCCTTCGTCAAGCAGGACCTCGCCCAAACGAACATTGGAGTCAATCAATGCTGAGTGTCCGGCAGGGAAGTCTCTCGAGCGTATTTCCAGAGCTTGTCGCAGAAGCGGCTCCGCGTCGCCCGGGTTTCCCTGAAAGTCGAGCGCCTCAGCCACGTCGATCAGCGACGAAGCTACGGCGGGATTGTTTGCGCCCGCCAGCTTGCGCCGCATCTCCAGCGACTGGCGGCTCAAGCGCTCTGCCTCGCGAGCATCGCCCTGATCGAGCTTCAGGGCTCCGAGATAGGCCAGAATCTTAGCCGAGCCCAGGTTCTCATTGCCGCGCGTCTGCTGCAAGATTGTGAGGGCTTGCCGATAGTTCTGTTCCGCGGCCCGATGGTCACCTTTCTCTTCGAGCATGTGGCCCCAGTTGCCCGTGGCTGTCGCGACCCTCGGATGCGTCGAGCCGAGCTGTGTACGAAGAATGCGTAGATTCTCTGCAAGGTAAGGCTGTGCCCCCTGCCAATCGCCTTTTTCCAACAGGATCCAACCCAGGTTGTTCAGCGAGTAAGCGGTGTCCGGATGATCCGGTCCAAGAAGCCGCATGCGCAGCGCGAGATCCTCGCGTTCGGTCGCCTCGGCTCCAGTCAGATCGCCGGAATCTATCTGAACCCCGGCCAGGTTGTGTAGCGTGAGTGCGTAGTCGCTGCTGCTGGTGCCCTCGGTGCGACGGCTCAACTCCAAAGCTTCGCGAAGTAATTGACCTGCCTCCTGGTAGTCCCCCTTGCTTTCCAGCACCAGGGCAAGGTAGTTGCGCGTGCCGAAGCCGGAGTTGGGGTCAAGCTTGCGGTTTAGCTCCAGGGCTTGGCGAAGAATCGGCTCCGCCTCCTCGAATCGGTCTTGCAGATACAGGCATTCCCCGAGGTCCGCCAGGCTTTGTGCGACATCCAGGTTGTTGGCTCCCAGCGTTTTTGTCCGTACTTCGAGCGAATGGCGGAAGAGCGGCTCGGCAATCTTGTACTTTCCCTGCAGGCGCAGCACCGTGCCCAGCTGGTCTTCGGTGGAGGCGAACTCAGGTGTCTGGTTGCCACCCGTGTCCTTGCGAAGATCATAGGAATGTTGCAGCATCGCCTGTGCCTCGGGATAGTGGCCCAGGCGCTGATAGGCGTAGCCGATATTGTCGAGCAAAGGGGCCTGCAGTTGCGGTTCTTTCGACAGCTCGGAATTGATACGCTTCGCCGCCTGATCGAGAAGCTGGCGCGCGGTGATCTCCTTACCCTGAGACTCGTCGGGCGTAGCCGCCTGGAACACGCCTGCGAGAAACTCCGACTCGCGCTGCGCCGTCAGTTTCTCCCTGGTAGCGCGGCGCGCCAGCAGGCCCATCCCGATGCTGAACGCGATCAGTGCCAGCACCATCGCCGCAGTGGCCGCGACCGCTGCTTTATGACGCCGGATAAACTTGCCGCTGCGGTAGATCCAGCCATGGGTCCGGGCCTGGACCGGGTAGCCCTTCAGGTAGGCCTGGATATCCGCAGCCAGAGCCGCTACCGACACGTATCGGCGCGAGGGCTCCTTACGCACCGCAGTTAACACAATGTTGTCGAGATCACCGCGCAGGCTCCGGCGGCCGTACGGTGTTGCATGCAAATCGTCCGCAATCGGCGCTTCGCTGGGCGCGGCCGGTTCCCGTTCGCAGATGATCTCGAATATTTCCAACGGACTCGCTGTCTTGAGCCGAAAGAGCCGCTCACCCGTGAGCAGTTCGTAGAGCAGAACTCCCAGCGCGTAGACGTCGGTTGCGGTGGTCACCTGCTCGCCTCGCAATTGTTCCGGGCTTGCGTATTCGGGTGTCATGAAGCGGTCAACCGTACGCGTCTGACCTTGCCCGGCCAATTCCTCGTCAAGCAGCTTGGCGATGCCGAAGTCGAGAAGTTTCGGAACACCGTTTGCCGTGACCAGGATGTTGACGGGTTTAATGTCGCGATGAACGACCAGGTTCTTGTGCGCGTAGTCTACTGCCGAACAGACTTCGCAAAACAGCTGCAGCCGTTGTGTCAGATTCAATTGCCGGCTCTGGCAGAATCGGTCGATCGGGACTCCGTCGACGTATTCCATCACCAGGTAGGGCATGCCATCGGCAGTGACGCCCCCATCGAATAACCGGGCAATATTGGGATGGTCAAGGTTGGCAAGGATCTGGCGCTCGCTCCCGAAGCGCAGCAGCATGGCTGCGTTCAGCCCAAACCCAGCCCGCACTACCTTAATGGCCACTTGCTTGTGGTAAAGGTCGTCGGCGCGGGAAGCAAGATAGACGATTCCCATACCGCCTTCGCCGATCACGCGCAGAATTTTGTATGCGCCGATATGCAGGCCAACAGCAGCTCCGGAAAACGCCACTCCCTGGACGGCCTCAAGAACCGGCCGGTCGAGAAAGCCATCCGTCCTTCCGGCGGCGGCCAGCAGAGATTCCACCTGCACGCGCATCCCGGCATCACCCACGCACGCTTGATCCAGAAACTGTGCCCGTTGCGCCGGTTGCATTTCTAATGCAGCATAGAAGAGCTTCTCCAGCCTCTGCCAAGTGCCAGGAGCCGCGCCGGAATTCATTTGCGTTCCCCGGCCTGTGGCGTCTGCGCCAGCTCCTGGTAGAGCCAGGCCTTTGCCATTCTCAACTCCCGATGCACGGTAGCTTCGGAGAGCTGGAGCGCTGCACCGGTTTCTTCATAGGTGAGGCCGCCAAAGTAGAGCATCTCAACAATGTCGCTCTTGCGTTGATCGTGCCTGGCGAGAAGGGTGAGGGCGTCATCCAACGCCAGGATGTTCGAATCGGTGCGAGGGCCAACGTAAAGCACCTCGTCGAAGGCCGTTTTATCTGCGCCCTGGCCGCGCTTGTCACTATGCAGCGAGCGCGCATGGTCGACAAGAATGCGCCGCAGCAATCGCGCCGATACCGCGTAGAAGTGGGCCCGATCTTTGAACGACACATCCGACTTTACCAGGCGGACGTACGCTTCGTGAACCAGGGCCGTCGCTCGAAGAGTATGGTCCTGGCGCTCGGAGCGCATACAGCGCATGGCGAGCTTGTGCAGTTGCTCATACACCAGGGGCATCAGTTGATCGAGCGCCGTCTTGTCGCCGTTGCTCCACTCCTGCAACAGTCGAGTGATCGATTCCTGATCCGAGCTCATTTAATTTCCTGACGGTTGCGTCGGTATCACGTCCGGGCGGGGAGGCAGACTGGGAGCGATGCCAAGATACTTCTTGGCCCATCTGCACAGGGCATCCATGATGGTGATTAGCTCTTTCCCTGAATCGGTACGGAAATAGTCAACGCGAGGTGAAGTGCTCGCGCTATCAAGGCGCGCGATCACTCCATCGCGTTCCAATTCGCGCAGTTGCGCGGTTAATACCTTCTGGCTAACGCCCGGCAGCCGGCGCTGCAATTCTGCATGCCGCAAGGACCCAAACGCCAGGTGCCAAACGATGAGTACCTTCCATTTGCCGGAGAAAACATTTGAAGTGGCCTGAACCGGGCATCCAAAGTGCGGCTTCACTGTGAACTCCTCAGTACAAGGATTCTCATTCACACTGCCAGGGGCATCACTCAGTCGATTATAGAGGGAGAACCCCGGCACTCACTCAACGGATGCCGGCCAACGATGCATCCCGGGCGATCTAAGCCTCCCGGGAACAAAATTGTGCCTACTTCCCGAGTTTCTCGCCCCGTTATACCCTGGCTTTCACTAGGGTTGCCTCGTTGGAGCGCGCTCTTGTGCACCGAGGCGACGGACGGAGCTCTGTGATGGAAATTTCAGCCAATCCGTTTGCGGTATTGACGTTGATCTCCGCGCCTGCCGTGCTCACGAATGCGTCCTGTGTCTTGCTCTTCGGAACCGGCAATCGTTTACGGACGAGCCATTGATCGGGTCCACGAGCTGTCCGAGTTGATGGACGCAGCAAACGGGCTCATGCCCTCGGAACTCCATCTGCGTATTCGTCAGTTGGAAGCTTCCGAACAACGGACCAGCTTGATCGTGCAAGCGCTCACCTGTTTCTACACCGCGGTAGCCTTCCCACTCACAACCCGTGAGGTTTTGCGCGCGCCGTGTAGAAGGCTTATTCGGTGGCTCGATGGGGGCACTCCGAAGATCAGACTTCCTTTGCGGAGGGAAATTGACTAGATAGTCGGTAGCCGATATAGTCGGAGTCCGATATAAACAATATGCTGCCTCAAATTCTGAGGTGGACTTTCTGGAGATGACCATTATGAACTTTATCGAGAAAGCGAGATCCTTGAATGTCGGCCAAAAGGTGGCATCAGCTGCAGGTTTGCTGGGAGTGGCCTGTATGGTGTCATTACTCTTCAGTACAGGACCTTCGGTCGCACAAGCTACTACGAATCCCACTTCCTACGTAGGGATATGGAAGATGATGGCCCAGGACAAACGGGTTGGTACGCTTGAATTGATGAACTATAACGGGCGACTGACTGGCAGCATTACCAATGCACACGTAAACATGGACAGCAATGGAAAGCTGGTTGAGTTTGACGCCATTCCGGGTGCGGCTCCTATTGTCCAAGCAAGCATTTCACAAGGCATGCTGGTAATGAGTGCAGAGTCCATGGACGAGATGATTGTGCCTTGGAATATGACCCTGACTGGGGAAGGAAAAGGGCGCCTTCAATTGGCTTTCAAGGGACATGAGATGACTTTCCAAATCACGCGGATTTCCTGGCAGGAAAATGAGGAGAGTTCGGAAACCGGGAAATAACTTGAAGACTGGAACCAACCGGTAAGTGGAGCCTCTACGAAGTTCCAGCAAAGCGGCAGCCGAGAGGGCGATGGTCCTTCCTGCGTTTATCCTTGGGAGATAAGGAAATGGACAGAAGTTAAGGGAGACCTTCCATGGAGACATTGCTGCAGGATATTCGCTACGCGGCCCGATCGATCCTGAAAGCTCCGCGTTTTACTATTCCGGCGGTGCTCACGCTCGCCCTGGGCATTGGCGCCAACACGGCGATGTTCAGCGTCATCCGCTCTGTGCTGCTGAGATCGTGGCCATTTCCCAATTCTGGCCGCCTCCTCTTTGTATCCCAGCGACAGGCCAACGGGAACGCCAATCTCTTCTCCACCCAGGACTATTTGGACTGGAAGCAACAAGGCGGTTTGCTGGCCCGCATGGGCGCTCACGTTTCGTGGCAATTCAATATCAGTAGCCCGGGTGAGCCAGCGCAGCGCATTTCAGGTGGGGTAATTTCGAGTGACTTCCTTCCCGTTCTGGGCGTGCAGCCAATGCTGGGTCGGCTCTTTTCTCCGCACGACGACCAGTCAGGCGCCGGCCAATTCGTCATGCTCAGCTACGCGTTCTGGCGAAACCGTTTTAGCGCCGATCCTCACATCGTCGGGAAACCGCTCCAGATAGATGGAGTGCCCTATACCGTAGTCGGTGTCATGCCGGCCGGGTTCAATGGCTTGGATGGGAAGGAATTGCTATGGACGCTGCTGCAGTTGAGGCGAGACAGCGGAACCGGTTCTTCCCCGAACCTTCACTGGTTGAGCGGCATCATTCGCCTGCCCGACGGCACAGGCTTGAAGCAGGCGCGTACTGAGCTCGACGCCGTGGCGGCTCGTCTGCACCGCGAAAACCCCACCAGCGACGTTGGTTTTGGCGTCTTTGTGCAGACTCTCGATGATGCCTTCACCAGCGGTGTACGGCCCGCCCTGCTTATGCTGATGGGCTGCGTCGGTTTTGTGCTCCTCATCGCGTGCACCAACGTCGCCAATCTGTTGCTTGCCCGGGGAGCAACTCGTCAACGTGAAATGGCAGTGCGTACCGCGCTCGGAGCCTCGCCTTCGCGCATCGTTCGCCACTTGCTGACAGAGAGCGTGCTCCTGGCTGGCGCCGGCGGGACGGTGGGGATTGCCACCGCCTTTCTTCTCTTGCGCGGTGTGCTCGCCATCCATCCTCCTCAGGTCGCTCGTATCGATCAAACCAGCATCGACGGCTTTGTCCTCGCCTATTCAGTTCTGGTTTCGGTTGTCGTGGGAATCCTTTTCGGGCTCGCACCCGCCATGGAAGCGACCCGCGTCAATGTCAATGACGGTTTGCGCGAGTGTGCCACTTCCAAGGGCCGCGGATTTAGCCGTCAACGCTCGATCCTCGTCATCGCGGAAACAGCGTTGTCGTGCCTTCTGCTGATTGCCACAGGACTTGCGTTGAGGAGCCTGTGGTCGCTGAGAAACGTGGAACTCGGTTTTGTTCCCACGAACGTTCTGACCTTCCGCATCGCCGCGCCATCACAGCTTGCTGGGGAACGCCTCTCCGATTTCTATCGCCAGGTGGTGGAGCGTATCCGCACGGTTCCTGGAGTTGAATCTGCAGCCATTGCTCGCGACCTCCCCTTGGGGGGCACCGATCCCTCCACACCCATCCTGACGGAAGGCAAAACGCCCGCTCCCGTCGAGGGAGCAATCGCTACCCGCTATCGCGCTGTGGGCGACGGCTATTTCCGTACCCTGCAAATCCCATTCCTCCAGGGACGACCCTTCAGTGAGCAGGACTCAGCGAGTTCTCCTTCCGTGGCTATCGTAAGTCCGAGTCTGGCTCGCCAATATTGGCCCGGAGAGAGCGCGGTGGGCAAACGGCTGAAGCCGAAGATTGCCGGAAGCTCCTGGTGCGTCGTAGTCGGAGTGGTGGCCGACGTCCGCCACTGGGGAGCCGATGTGGACGTCGAGCCAACCGCCTACTATCCATATACCCAGGTCCCCGACAGTGTGCGGTCGCTGGTCGAGGCGAATATGGGCATGGCTGTTCGCAGCGGCCTTGCGGAAAGAGAGCTCCTCCATTCGATCAACGGCGCTGTTGCAGCGGTCAATCAGAACGTGCCCACCTACGATGTCAAGACGATGGACTCCTTGCTGTCTGATTCCGGATCTCTGCGCAATTTCGACCTTACCCTTCTGGGCGCGTTCTCCCTCATGGCGTTGTCTTTGGCCACGGTTGGAGTCTACGCGGTCATGGCCTTTTCAGTCTCGCAGCGCACGAGAGAGATCGGCATCCGCATGGCACTGGGCGCACAATCGAAGGATGTGATGCGCCTCATTTTGTTGGAGGGCGCGCGACTGGCGATTGCCGGCTCAATTCTGGGCGTTGTTTGCGCGTTTCTCTTACGGAAGTTGATGGCGAGCTTTCTGTTTGGACTGAGTGCCAACGATCCCCTCGTCCTATCTATCGTCCCCTGCATCATGACCCTCGTCATTCTGCTGGCCTGCTGGGTGCCGGCGCGCCGGGCCTCGAGGACTGATCCAATGATCGCACTACGCTGTGAGTAGGGACTTCCTGGCCTCGCCCCTTTTTCGGGAGCTCCCACCAATATGTCTCCCGGCCTTTAAGTTCGTTCTTGCTTGCTGGCCTGTTCCAAGAAATAAGAGTTCGCGATAATGATGTCTTGTCCATCGCTCTCTAAGATTGCGTGCGTCGCGGTGATTGCCGTCAAGATGCCGCTTTGCCCGGCAACGTCCACGGGCTTCCCGACGACCAGCACCTTGCGGACATAAAATCCGGTCACGATGTTGCGTACGATCTCGCGCGTGCCCATGCCAAAAGCCAGGCCGAAGGCGAGAGCCCCGGCTCCGAGAAACAAGGTGGTCACAATCCTGACCATCTCTGTGTCGATTTTCAACTGGCCAATCGCCATCATGGCAACAATGAAGACAATCAGGGCAGAGACCAGCCTTCCTAAGGTGGCAGCGGAGTCGATGCCGGCGCTTTCCGCTGCCTGGGTTACCATCTGCCCCGCAAACCCGCCAATCGTGGTCCCCAGAATCATCAGCAGAAGCGCGGCGATCATGTTCGGCAGGTAGCCGAAGAAAGCCCCAATCGCGTTGGATACGGCTACCAGGCCAAGCGCATCGCTGGCTGTTTTGGCCAATAGAAACAAAACCAGGAAGTAAGCAAGCTTGGGAAGGAATAGGTTCAGCTGCTGACGCAGACCGATTCTTTGCAGCGCCTTATCGATCCCCGCCTTTTCAACAAGCTTGTCAAAGCGTAGGCGGACCAACATGGTGCGCAGTACGACTTCGACCAGCTTGGCAGCAAGCAGTCCAAGAACCAGCAGCAGCAGGCCAACGGCGACCTTCGGTACCGCGGCGAAAACCGCGTTCCCCAGGCTTTCAAAGGCACTCAAAAGCTTATCCTTCATTTTCGGGTGTCCTTTTCTATTTTCATCGAATCCAATTGGCCCACCAACATAAGCCAGAGTTCTTTAAGAACAACCAGGGGCAGATCAAACGCGAACGAGGTGAATTGGGCAGCCGTGGTGCGGCGCTGGATCGCATGTCGAATCCGGCTCATGAGCCTGGCGGAAACGTCATGCTCAAACCCTGCCAACTCGGTAACCGGCTCTCCCGGATCGACTTCCTCACCACGGGTCCCATTGCTCATTTTGCACCCGCCACGGCAACCATCGACCTGACTTTCTCGTACCGGACCCTGAAATCGTCGCGCGCGCGTTTGATGCGCATCTTCGTGGCGGAGAGACCAATTCCCAGGGAATGGGCAACCTCCTCGTACGATAATTCGTCCATGTCGCACAGAACCAGCGCAATCCGCAGTGTGCTCGGCATGGAGTCCAGGACCGCGCTGATCATCTGCCGTTCACTGATTGCTCCAGCAAGCTGCTCTGCCGTTACCTTTACCGTCAGTTCTTCAAACTCATCGATGTCGGGATCACCCAGGTCGACGAAGGTGTGATCCTTGTGTTTCTTGAGATGGTTCAAACAGTGGTTGATCTTTATCCGTTGCAGCCAGTGCGCGAACGACGACTTTCTCTCGAAACCGCGGAGACCGAAGAAAGCCTTGACCAGAACTTCCTGGGCAAGATCCTCGGCGTTGTTTGGATCCCGGGTGATGCAGCGGCAATTGGCGACTACACGTTTCTGATAGCGCAGCGCCAGCTCCTCAAAGGCGCGGAGATCCCCTTCAGGGGCCTGCAAGGCCCGCAGTAAGAGCGCTTCGTCGGGGTCACGATACGAGGCGGATCGCGGTTGGGAAGTATCCTTCATGTAGCCCCTAGCTTCTCACATCTTGCATTGCTCTTTCCTGCGAACGCCTTCACAGGATACGAGCGATTCACGACCATCACATTGGGCCAGGGGATAAAGCCCAGCGGCTTTGGGTGGAGTTTGGCTATTTTGCCGTAACTCGCAGGGCGATCCTGCGGTTCTTTTGGCGCCCTGCAAAAGTCGAGTTGTCCCCGACAGGATGCTCCTCACCATACCCCTCGGCTGTAAGGCGGGATGCATCGACACCCCGCTGAACCAACTCGTGCATGACATTCGTCGCGCGATCCTGCGCAAGCCTGAGGTTCGCTGCCTTTTCGCCGGTGTTGTCGGTGTAACCACCGATCTTCGCCTTCACCTTGGGATAGGCCTCGAGAATGGTAGCCATATTCTGTAACTGCTCGCTCGAGGAAGCCTGCAGCGTCGCCTTGCCGGTATCGAAGGTCAGTCGATCAAAGTCGAACCATGTGGTAGTGTCCACCGGCCTTGACCGGTCTTCGATGAAATCGACGAGCCTGTTTTCAATGCCGAAGCTCGGGACGTTGATCTCCGTGCCGTCGCGTAGCTCGCGCTGAATGAACTCGCCGAGGGGCCCCACTGTAGGGGTCGCGGGGCCTACCTCCGCAACCGGGGCCGCAGGCGCCGATTCCGGATTACTCCACCCGCGCGACACCAGCCAGGCGATCAACACTAGTAGCAGAAGGCCTGCCAGCGTGTACACGACCTTCCTTCCGATGCTTTCCCCGGCAGTGGCCTGTGCCTTAATCAGAGGGACCGGGATGGCAACCGGGGAAAGGGCCCGTGGGAAGCCCAAGGGTAGGAAGCCCTGAATCTTCACTGCCTCACGCCGAATCATGTCGCCGAAAGCAGAAGGGGTGAGGCCGGTACCGCGAATCTCGTGGCTGAGGAATCCGGCCGTGAGAGGCGCAGCCACCGTCATAAATTCGCGGCCCGCGCCGGCGGTAAGGACGGACTGGAGTCCGATCAGTTCCTCTACGTGCGATTGTTGGCCGCGTAACAGCAGAGAGGATAGCGCTGAGCCCAGCTCTACGGCTCGAGACGACGCCCCGGCGCCGGACGCGAGATTCGGCAGAGTATCAAGGATGTTCTGCGTATCGGCCGTTTTCACCATTTGGAATACCTGGCTCACAAATCCGGAGTCGCCTGCGCGGCTCGCGATTCCAGCCAGCAAAGCCGCGACGCTACTGCCGATCCCCATCTGTACGTCGGGAGGAGAAACCCCCAGCCTGTCAGCCAGAGAACTTGTCACCTGCCGTGTTAGCAGGTTCATGATCGCCTCGACAATTGCCATATTCACTGCTCCTAAGGGCAAAGACAACGAGCTCGGCTAGAAAGTCACATGACGCGGAGAATCGAGCGCGCAAGCTCGATTTCTTGTCAATGTGACTTTTGTGTACAGCCGGTTGTCTTTCCTTAGCGAGGGGAAAATAGGAGACAAAAATGCTTAAAGGATTCCGTGACTTTGTCCTGAGGGGTAACGTAGTTGACCTGGCCGTGGGTGTAGTGATCGGCGCCGCATTCGGTTCTGTCGTTACCGCATTGGTCAAAGACTTGATCACGCCCATCATCGCTGCGTTGGTGAAGAAGCCGGACTTCTCGGGATTCTTCTTCGAGCTCAACGGAGCAAAATTCTTGTACGGCGATTTCGCCAATGCCCTGATCTCATTCCTGTTGATTGCCGCTGCGGTCTATTACCTCGTGGTGCTTCCGGTCAACAGTCTCATGAAACGCTTCCAGGCTCCGGCCGCTCCGGCCACCGTAGACAAGAAGCAGTGTCCTGAATGCCGAAGCGACATTGCGCTCGACGCACGGCGATGCGCATTCTGCACTTCGGCGGTTGCCTAGCGATTTTCGGCCACAACTTGTGCTGCGAGAAGAGGAAATCGGTTCCCGAATTAGCCCAGGGACCGCCCAAAGCCGTAGCAGGTTCAACGCAAGAAACACGACGAAGAGAGGTTGCTGACATGTTCAGTTACACAAGTTCACTCAAGCATTTGTGGCGAATCGTGAAAACGCGGCACATGATCCTTGCCCTGGCGGTTGTTTTCTGCGCAGGGGAGCCGGCCTATCAGGGTTGGGCCCAGGCGGCTAACGCGGCGCCCGGTCCCGATGTGCTTACCCTCGCAAATGGGGATCACCTCGCCGGAAAACTATTGAGCGAGGCCAATGGGACCGTGACCTTTCATAGTGATGGCGCTGGCGACCTGACCCTCACCTGGGACAAGATCAAGTCCATCCAGACGGCTGGGAAGTTTGCCGTCATTCAGCAGGGGCAACGCGTCTCTCGAAAGACAGCCAACTCCCAGGTACTCCAGGGCGTCGTGGTCGCTGAGGATGGGAAGGTTCGAGTAGACACGGGTGCTGAAGGGGCGTCGAAAGAGATTGCGCAGCCCGCCGCCCAATATCTGGTCGATCAAGATACCTACACGAAAACCGTGAACGGCCACCCCGGCTGGGGGCACGGCTGGACGGGCGCTTTGAGCGCAGGCGTGGCCGATGTGGAAGCCACGCAAAACAGCCGCACATTCACCGGAGCCGCGAGTTTTGTTCGGGCGATCCCGGGGGTAAGTTGGTTAGATCCGCGTTACCGCACCATAGCCAACTTTGCCGCCGCATACGGATCACTTTCGCAGCCGGGTTCTGCCACCACCAAGACAAACATCCTTCATGCCGACGCGGAGCATGATTGGTTTCTGTCTCCTCGGCTCTATGCCCTGGTGGACACCTCGTTCGATCACAATTATTCCCAGGGACTGAGCCTGCAACAGATTTACGGTGGTGGGTTGGGGTTTGTCGTCTTCAAGACGGCTAAGGAAGAGTTGGACCTGAAGGGCGATATTCACTACGAGCGACAACATTTCGGATTCACGCCGGGCATAACACCGCCGGTGAAAACGCCTGATAAGGATCTTATTGGAGCCAATATCGGCGATACTTACATAGCCAAGCTAGCCCACGGCATTCTCTTTAACCAGGGCCTGGTAGTGACGCCATCATTCAACACCCCGAAGGCGTACTCCGCGCTGGCTACAGCAGGCCTTACATTTCCGGTTTATAAGCGGTTGGGTTTCAACCTGTCGGCTCTGGACGACTTCCTGAACGATCCTGCATTTGGAAGCAAAAAGAACTCCTTCCAGTTTAGCGCCGGGATTACCTATTCGCTGAAGTAGCGCTTTGTGTGGCATGCGGGACCTTGACTCGGCCGTTAAGGGTAAGCACGGATAAGTCCCGCCTGGCCGCAGGACATCATCGTAAGGCTGCGTCATTTGCGGTTCGGCGCGCATGGCAAATGGTTATGCCAGGAACAGCCGTTGTTGCAATAAAAAGGAGCCTTTCCTTCATGAAAAAGACCGAGGAGCAATCGGGAGACGAAGCGGGCGCAGGCGAAACGAAGGTTTATCTGGTAGGTGGCGGCATTACTTCACTCGCTGCCGCTGTATTCCTCATCCGGGATGCAAATATTCCGGGCTACAACATCACCATCCTCGAAGAGTTCGATCGTCTCGGTGGCAGCCTCGATGGGACCGGCTCGCCGCATGAAGGGTACGTCCTCTGCGGCGGCCGCATGCTCGAGAGCAAGTATCTGTGCACCTATGACCTCTTCTCGTCTATCCCCACGCTCGATCAAACCAGGACGGTCACGAAAGAGATTTTCGACTGGAACGAAACCACGAAGACGTCATCCCGATCCCGCTTAGTGCGCGCCGGACGCGGGGAGAGTGCTCCCGCATTCGGACTCAGCGAAAGCCATATTCTCACCCTGAAGCACTTGATGGTGGAACCAGAGGAAAGCTTAGGCAAGGCCAGCATTGCCGACCAGTTTGACCCTGAGTTCTTCGTGACCAACTTCTGGTTGATGTGGTCCACCACCTTCGCCTTCCAGCCCTGGCATGGCGCCAAGGAATTCAAGCGCTGTCTATTGCGGTTCACTCACATGCTCGAGGGGTTCAATCAGTTGCACGGAATCATGGGTACCGTCTACAACCATTACGACTCGATGGTCAGGCCTCTCCAGAAGTGGCTTGAAGAACATGACGTGCGCTTCGCATTGAATACCCGGGTGAAGAGTGTCGCCTCGCAGAAAAACGCGGTTGGCAAGCGCGTGAAGCGTATCATCTGCGAACACAATCGGCGTACTCGGGAGATTACTTTAGGCGCGAACGATCTGGTAATCGTCACGCTGGGCTCCAGGACCGAGGCCTCCAGCCTCGGTTCGATGGAGGCGCCACCGGTTTTGAGAGGCAAGATGGATGGAGGACCCTGGGCGCTGTGGGAAAAGATCGCCGCACGGAGCCCGGAATTCGGCCGGCCATCATCCTTTGCCGGCCACGTCGACGAGTCAAAATCTGTTTCGTTCACCACCACCCTGCGCGATCCAACCTTCTTCCGGCGCGTCCGGGAGATCACCGGTAACTTGCCAGGCGAGGGTGGGTTGGTCACCCTTGCAGACTCCAGTTGGCTGGCTTCGATTGTGCTACCACATCAACCGCACTTTATCGGACAACCCAAAGACGTCGAAGTGTTCTGGGGGTATGGATTGCTCGTTGACAAACCCGGCGACTTCGTAAATAAGCCGATGTACGCCTGCTCGGGCCGGGAGATCATGACGGAAATCATGGGTCATCTCCGCATCGAGGCGGAAGCGTCGCGTATCCTCGCAACGGCCACCTGCATTCCCTGCATGATGCCGTTCTTCACCAGTCAGTTTCTCCGCCGGGAGAAAGGCGATCGACCGAGCGTAATACCGAAGAGATGGACCAACCTGGCCTTTACCGGTCAGTTCTGTGAACTCCCCAATGACGTGGCATTCACGATTGAATATTCCATCCGCTCGGCGATGGTTGCGGTCTACGGGCTGCTGGATCTAAAACTCAAGCCGCCGCCGGTCTACCAAGGGCAATACGATCCACCTGTCCTATTCCGCGCATTCGCAGCGTTACACAGTATAGGAGCCTGACCATACGCCACTGCGCGGCCATGTGCGAGTTCTCCGATGAATCCTTCCAACATGCGACCACAAAACTTACCGAATCTTCTTTGCCGTTTCGGAAACGCTTGTCCGCTTTGCGCATTCGGCCTCCTCTATCCTCAACCTACGGCTCAACTTGGAAATGCGATCAAAGAAAATTCGCTACGAGCTGCGCAACGAGCATTTGTCAGCCCAGCTTTCAGCACAAAGTTATCTGGGTAACAGCATAACTCCCATCAGAAAGCCGCTGACCCATTGCGCGCTCGGTCCTCGCCGCATTTGCCTCGAAAGTCGTATTTTCCCAGCCGCAAGAGATGTTTGCCGTACGCGGCCGAATTCGCAGCCGAATGAGTCTCCTGTCCCATTCTCCGGGACGGTTGACAACCGCACGTTTCTTCTTCTAGCCCTTACTCACAAGCTGCTCACCATGGGCCGCCTTTTAAGACCAAAAGGAAATGGGAATGTATAAGCCAGTTCGGCGTTTGTTAAGAATCTCCGGTTCCAACCGCGCAGTTCTATCGCTTCTTTTTGTTGTCGGAGCTCCGGCTCTCTACGCCGCTCCGCTACGATCGCCGTGGGATGGGAAGCATGTCACCTTAGCTGAGGCCACGTACTCCTGTCCTGCCATCGCACACATTGCTCCCGATCTGGTAACCGACGGCTTCTATAGACTGGACGATCCGACCCACTCGATCATCGACCCGGTGCGGCAGGAGGCTTATCGCAAATCAAGTGGTGAAGTGAAAAGTGTCGGCCTGGTAGTCGTCGCCGCAGCGGACGACTACCGCAACACAGGTTCGCGGAGCGCTGCGCAATGTGCAATGACGCAAATTCTGACTTTGGCGCAGGAGCACGCACTTGCGGGCAAAATGTCTTCCAACCAGGCCTATTACGTTCAAGGTTGGGTTGTTGGCGCAATTGCCATCGCTTACCTCAAAAGTCGCGAGGCTGGTTTGGCGACCCCACAGCAAACGCAAGTCATCGCCAGCTGGATGCAAAGCGTCGGAGAACAGACCAAAGAATACTATGATGCTCACAAAAAGGCGGGGCACGGAGATAGCCAGAACAATCATCTTTACTGGGCTGGAGTGGAGCTGGCCGCCATCGGAGTAGTAGCCAACGATCGCAAAGACTTCGATTGGGCAATGGCGGCGTACGACAATGGAGTCGGTCAGATACAGCCAGACGGATCACTTCCCTTGGAGATGGCCCGAGGTGGCCGCGCGTTGCATTATCATTTTTATGCCCTTGCCCCTCTCGTCCTGCTTGCAGAGTTTGGGGAAGCAAATCATCTCGACCTTTATGCCCACGCAAACGGTGCGCTTCATCGACTGGTCAACATCTCGGTGGCCGGCGTCCAGGACCCTGCGCCTTTCGTCAAAGCTACAGGCGTGCAACAGGAGTTGCCAAAGCCCCTGAGCGGAGACCAGATTGGCTGGGCGCCTCCTTATCTGCAGCGCTTTCCAAATTCAACACTGGAGCAACTAGTGCAGGCCGCACCCAGCCTAAGTGTTTATTACCTGGGCGGTCTACCCCCAGGCAAATGAGAATCGTCTTTGAAATCCCGATCCCAAACGAATGGATTGCGCGAGGACCGCGATTTGCGAGTCAAGTCCCGCAGGGACGGCTGAGGACTGTCCAGGATTGCTCTGCGGCTGTCGAACGAAGGGCACAGCTTTTGGCGGCAAGGCTTCAATATTCACCGCTCTCCAGGAGCAACTGGGGCTTAAGTTCGAACCGCAAAGAGAGCCCATCAGCATACTCGTGATCGATCGGATCGAAGCTCCTTCGGCGAATTAGCGAAAGTTCTTCATGACCATGATGTAGGACTCGTTGAGTTCGCTCAGGCCGAAGATAAGGGATTTGCCATCCGGAGAAACTGCCAGACCACCAAAGTTAGAAGCTGGTTTGTCTAGAGCCAGGATCGGTGCGGTCTGCTCACGAGCAAAATCGAAATATTCGATTCGGCCGTTCGGCGGAAAATCTGGATTCTGGAAGTAGATTCCATCGCGAGTCACGTCCCAATCAAACCAACCACAAACGTTAATCGGCAGGCGTGTTTCCTCGCCGCTATCCGATGACTTTTTCCAGATCCCGCACTCGCCAAATTTGGCGTAATAAAGAAACCGTGCGTCCTTCGACTCGATCCCATAGACGCTGCCGTTTGTCGTCACCCGGACGGCAGAGCCGCCGCTCATCGGCATCTTCCAGAGTTGATAAGCTCCACCGTCGTGGCCGGAATAGAAATATATCCACTTGCCGTCACGAGACCAGTTCGGGGCGCCATTATTCGTGTCGCGAAACGTCGTCACCGTATGGGGCGTGCCATCCGGTAATTCGAGCAGGCCAACCTGCCAATAGTCCTGGCTTACTGATTCAAAGGCAAGGTAGCGGCCATCGGGAGACCAGCGTGCAGTTGCCGATGTCCCATGCAGATCGGTGAGCTGTGAGCAATTCGACCCATCATTGTCGCACATCCAGATATCCCCATAGCCCATGCGATCGGATTCGAAGGCAATCTTTCTTGCCATTGGGAGAGTAGCTGGGCTTCCAGATAACTCCTCTGTCGGACAGAAGCCGCACGGCAGGAGCCAGGGCATGCCGTGCGTCTTTCAGGTCCAGCCGCAAAACAGTGTCCCACTGCTTTGCATGCCCGATAAGCGAGTTGGTTCCCCCTGCGTGAGATCGAGGGCGAAACAGCAGCTCCCGCAGTGGCGATCGGTTGCGCCGTCCCTCCTGAAGGGGAAATGCGCCATAGACCGCGAAACCCTCTAGCGGGTGAATCGAACACGATCTCCTTGCCGTCTTGCGTCCAGGCGGCATCCCCTCCGGAATTTCCCGTAGTGAGGCGCAGAGGTTCGCCACCCGCCACCTTCAGCACAAACAAGTCGCTCAGAAAAGCGCCCATGGGGCCGCGCGCGAACGCAACCTTGGCGCCGTCAGGGGAGAAGACGGGGTCGCAATCAAACTGCTGATTATGCGGAGAAGTAAGGGGCGAGCGGTCGAGTCAGCGAGCGAGAGTAAGCTCAGGCGAGCTTTCGCGCTGTTATCCAGGGCTTCCGGAAATATCAACGATTTTCCGTCGGGCGACCAACTCATCTGGTTGCACTGAGCCCACTTCGGAGAAGCCGTGGTATACACATGACGTTCCGACCCGCCAAGAGCCGGAATCACATACAGTTTCTTTTAGATCGCTGGAACCGCTGAAGCGCGCAAACGCGATTTGCCGCCCATCCGGCGACCACGCTGGATCGTCGTCGCCATCATGCTGGGTGAGTTGCAGTGGTTTTTCGCCGCCGATCAGGGCGATATAAATGCCGGGGTGCGGTCCTCCCGAATAGCTAAAAGCAACCTGGCTGCCATCTGGAGAAACGGCAGGTGAGTCTTGCTGGCCTGGCATAGAGACTAAGGGCAGAATCTCGCCGGCCGTTGACGGATGTTCCCGGTGCGTCGAGAACATCCGTAACAGCGCCACAGCGGCTACGACAACGAGTGCCAAGCCGCCAATTGATCAGCCAGAACTTCTTCCCTTGCCGCCTGACTGGATCCTCCGGCGCAGCAGATGGAACTGATGTTTCCTGAGGCGGCCCGATAGCGGGCGGAGGAACTGGATCGGTTTGGTTCTTTAACGGCGCAATGAAGCGGTAGCCACGGCGGGGGAGAGTTTCGATGAGATGTGGCACATCCGCCGAGTCGCCTAAGGTGGCCCGTAGCTTACCTATAACCAGGTTGATGGCATGGTCAAAATCCCCAAAGCTCTTCTCCGGCCAGATCAGCTGACGCAGCTCTTCCCGGGTAACGATCTGTCCCGGCCGTTCCAGCAACGCTGCCAGGACCCTGAACGGCTGGTCCTGCACCTTGAGAGGTCTGCCTGCCTTCCATACTTCGCCTGTTTCCAGGTGCACTTCGAAATCTTCAAAGCGAGCGACCGGCTTTGTCTCAAGTTGCCCATGAGTGACTCCGAACAGGGGTGAGATAGGGTCCGAGTCCCGAGAGATCTCGAGAAGATGGTGAAGCTAAGTCTAGCGCCGTCCGAGCATTACACGCAGACAAACTTGATAGGACGAAGAGATTCGCGGCGAATTGAGGCCGCTTGTCGTAAGCCGGAAGCTCGTCCTCGCCGCCACCGCGGCCGAGGCGAATTCCATGAATCGTTGGCTGCTTTCTCTAGCCTGTCTGAGCCTTTTCTTTCCCTCTGCTTTGCAAGCAAACGATCAACCCAGGCCGTCGGAAGACGCGTCCGGCAGGGAACTGCCTTTCCGGCTTGTCTTCCGGGTATCTTCTCCAGGTCGAAGGCCGCATCGGAGACCAAACCCAGCTGAAGTTCATCCTCGACACGGGCGCGACCATCAGCATGGTCAGCCAAAGAGTTGCCGAAAAACTGAACCTGGATGGGCACACGGCGCAGAGTTTCAACTTTGATCGAAAGCTTCACTGGGAAAAGGCCACCCTCCCTGAAGTTCAGTTCGGTCCCATTCGTGCCGGTAACGTGGTCGTGCTTGTCGGTGACCTCGCTCGCTATTCCGAGTTCGCCGGCAAGGCCGATGCCATCATCGGCATGGATCTTCTCCAATTGAGCAACGTCATCATCGATTTTGGCGCCGGGGCATTAATCTTCGATCCCGCCCCGCAGAAAACTTACGTGGCGGGTGGCGATCCCATGACGAAGTGTCTCGTGGTCGAGCTTCAGGTTCAGGATCGGCCGGTTCACCTCCTGGTCGATACGGGCTCGCCAGGCATCTTCCTATATGAGGAGCGCCTGCGCAAAAAGGTGCCGGCACTACGCACGGTTGGCAGCCTCAAAAACGCAACTATGGGCGGACGCGTACCCGTTAAACAAGCCACACTGCCCGATGTCATGTTCGGCCGCCGGAATCGCGAGGTACCCGTCCTATTGTTGCCGTCGCCTGCCGACGACACCCTCCCTGGGATCGATGGAATTGTGGGTATCTCCGTACTTCAGGCTCGCCGGGTGCACTTCGACTTTTCTAGCAAGGCGTTGTCCTGGGAGTAAGCACCGGCCTGAATTCAAGCCTCGATGCCTTAGAAGATTGCCGCGACCACCAGAAAGATGAGGCTCGCCATTCCAGCAATCACTCGAACAACATGGAACCTCAACCAACGATCCCGGAGCTGTCGCCAGTTTTCCGGTAGTGTCGAGGGTGTCCACGTGACGATTTGCTGGACGATCGGAACTTCAACCACCACGGTGACGAGCAGCGCGATGAGAAAGAGCAGCAGGGCGACCGCGCTGAGATAGAAAACCATCGGTCGTTGGCGGAAGGAAATCAGCAGAAGCGGGATGATCGACAACATGGTGCCAGGCATCAGCACGGTCATGACTGGCTCCATATTACGGTTCATCCGGTCTACGATCTCGAGAAAGACCTCAGGAGAAAAGGTCTTCATGGACCGGCTCAATGCAATCCACGGTCCATGGAACATACCGGCCGTAAGAGCCGAGAGAACGATGCTGATTAGCTCCCATGTCTTCATATCGGCGTCGATTTCCACGATACACGGCCCGCATGAGAGCCTTCCCATAAATGCGGGCCGTCCGGCGGTATCGTGGTCAGTCAGTTACGACCTCGACCGCCTTCACTGTATCGAGTAGGCGTCCGCGATTATCCGCCTCCTTAAATCTCAACCGGGCGATCTCTTCTGCGTCCTCTTTGTTCTGGGCGTAAATGCGGTAGGCAATCGCGTCATTCGTGTGATATTTGCAGCGAACAACGTATTTCTTGACCTTCGGTTTGGTTGGTTTTGATTCTATCGCCTCGTTCTTTGCTGCGTCGTCTGGGTTTGCTTGCTCTGATGATGTTGGTTCGGGGTTTGTTTCGGTCCACGATGTAGGCGGGTCCTTTTTTTCATGAGGCATAGTTCGGTATTGTGACTCTATTTTCTCGTCTCGAAAAGAATTATTAGTGTCCGGATTCCGCGCAGCACCTGGAGCTTCCAAACTGTCTTTTGGATGCTCTAGCGCGTGTGCAAGTCGACCTGCGACTTCATGGTGTGAGAGGACAACTATCGGCAAGAGACAAGTTTGCGAGGCAGGTCGCGCAAATTCCCCAAATCAAATAATTCGTCTGTCGTCTTTTCAGGTGGATTTTCTGATTTCATTGGAAAGGAGAAATCCGCCACGCTTCCCGCGATGGTTCGAAATCCGCTCCGGCTTCTGCGGTGCTTACTTGGTTTGAGTGGGACTACGTTGTTGGCCGCTGCTCCTGAACCACCGCAAATGTTTCCCCGGCCTTTAACGTTCGAGTAGAACCGTAGACAAGCTCCGAACGGCGTGAAGTGGTTCGGGCAGAGTTCGAGTTCCATCAGCATAGGTGGTTTAGAATACGTAGCTGGTTGCTTTTGAGGCGCACGGGGGCCATAGCGGCCGGCGCTCGCGGGAATTCAAACGATCGAAGGGGAATGGATGACCGGGTTTGTGAAATCGATGTTGCCCACTTCCGCGCTGTTTGCGGTTTATCTCTTTGCGGCTTCGGCGCACGCAGCGACGGAACCGTCCGACCCGTGCTCCCTGCTGACGCCGGCGCAAGTCGGCGGCGCACTCGGTGCAACTTACGCCACCCCATCGAAGAGTGTGGCGCCACGTCCTTATCCCAGCTCGGGGCCTGGTACGGATTGCCGGTATACCGGAAGGACCGAACTGCTGTTTCGCATCTATTACGATGGGTCGGCCAGCGACGCGACAACGCTGTTCGCGAAGTTGAAGATGTTTTTCGGCAATAGCACGCCCGCCTCCGGCATTGGTGACGAGGCGTATTTCGACAAAGATGGCGCGTTGCATGCGAGAAAAGGCAACGTGCGCTTCTTTCTCAGTGCGGGCAAGGGCCAGCAAGCAGCGCTGACGAAGCTGGGAAAAATGGTGGCAGGGCAACTGTGAGTGTATGCCGCGCACTCTTGGTTGTGACTATTGCGCTTGACCGGGACTCTGATCCTTGACTGTGTAACCTTCCGGGACCTGAAAGACGCTTGGATCGGGTTCAGCACGATCAAGGTCGGTAACTTCTCTCGTACGAGTGCCCGTGCGAGGATCTTCGTTCACCGAGAGTAAGACGATATCCAACTCCGGCGAACGCCATGTCTCACTCACCCTGGTGAACGGCCGGTCATTTCCTACCGCGCCTTCCGGGGTGGTCATGGTGATGCGCGTACCCTCCGCATAGAGGCCTGCAATGGTTTTCCCTCCTAACTGTTCTCTTTGTCTATCTCTTATCCTGGCCAGTCGAGCAGCAGTTGCGCTTTGAGACTGCCCGTCAGCGGGCCCGTTAGAACTCTGTCCGCCGGCAGGCACAGTTTGTTGCGGAGGCAGATTGGTAGCAACAGACTTTGCGTCGGGCATGTGAAAAACCGTCGCGTGCTTGGACTGGCTCATCCAATGCGTCATGGTGTGGCTAACTGGATCGAAGACCGATGTGCTTATCATGGCGGGCTCGCCATTGGGCACATCAAAACTGGTCTGATGCATGGTTCTGCCCTCGGAGTCGCGCGCCTCCTTGGTTGTGCTTACCCGGGTGATCGTTGTTCCATCCGCCAACTTTTGAACAACGGTACTCTTCACCGTTGCGGAGTAAGGCTTGTTCGCTACCCCACCAAGGGAGATTCCCACGGAACCGGCAGAAAGACTCACGGTCCCCCCACCACTCCCAATCTGTGCGACGGCGAGTTGCGCCATTGGGATTGCGGCGGTTGAGAGCACTAACATCACGCCTGACAAAGTACGGCTGACCATTCTCATGGCTGCACCTTCAAGAAACTAACGTGAATGTGCGTCGCTCGGGGGACGCAAGTGCACGCCAACAGTTTGCTTGTTTCTCGAGCTGCATGCAAGTGAATGTTCGTTTGCCTTTGAAGGTTACCTATCTCTCCTTGTCTCCTCAAAAAGCTGCGCACAGGGTGCTCGATGGATCGCACGGGTCCGGCGGATAGTAGGATGACGTCGTGCCAAGCCCGTTGATATATGCCTCGGCGGAAGGAACGCAGCTGTTCGGGGAACCACTGCCCGGTGTCACGACCGGCCGGATTTCCGCGCGTTGACCCAGCTTGCCGACCAGCGTGCTCCCCGGCAAATCCAGAAATGTTGACTGGCCCGCAGCAAGATTCACATTCATCAATGCGTTGCCCACCAAAGCACCATCGCTGTTCAGAAAACTGATCTGTCCTACGCAAGGGTCAGGGGGAAATGCCACGACATTCAACCGTACCGTCTCC
Organism: uncultured Acidobacteriaceae bacterium; assembly: GCA_963745725.1. GTDB lineage: Bacteria > Acidobacteriota > Terriglobia > Terriglobales > Acidobacteriaceae > PALSA-350. The sequence goes on along the minus strand of CAVUYJ010000006.1, from coordinate 279,428 downwards.
AACTCCGTAACCCCCAACATGCCGAGCGCTGGATTCGACGCATAGCCGGCCGCTCCAGGCACGAGCACACTGCTGATTCCTAATGCATTGTCAAATATTTCTGCCGACGCTTTACAGGCATTGGCGACGCCCGCCACGGGCACCACCGTAGGAAGCACCTGCACCCGCGCTCCTAATGCGCTGCTAAGGCTATTGCCGTTGATGGCCAGAGAGGCCGACTGACCCGGCTGCAGCGTCACTGCGGTCGTCGTGCCGACAGGATTGCCGCTGCTGTTCTGGAAACCAAGCTGGGCAAAGCAAGGGTCCGGCGGATAGGCCACCACGTTGATTTGGAGCGTCTGGCCGCGTGTGATCCCGATCATGGCGAAGTTGGTTGCATTTTGCGGCGCCACTTGGGCGGTGGCTAACGGAGTCAGCAAGATACACAACAAGAGTACGAGCACAACATAGATATATTTCATGAATATCCTCCTCAGATGGAAACCTTTCGAACTTTACAAGGCAGATTGGCCCGGGCACCGTCTTCGAGATCAAATCCCCGGTTGCGGTGCTCTGTATTCATGGGACAGCCGGAAATGGAACCGCCGGCAGCTATGGTTCATAAGTCCAGGTACGCCCGCTAAGGTGACCTAAAGCTTTCACCCTCAATTTCGATCCTCATCCTGTTCCCGCCGGGCCGCGCAAGTCCTTAGAATGTCATCAAGAAGTTCTCAGGATTTCTCAGGGTCGCTTATGGCCTACGAAAGTAACGGGTTATACGAGTTCGGCCCGTTTCGGCTGGACGCAGCACAACGCCTGCTGCTGCACAAGGATCGCCCCATCCCGCTCCAACCGAAGGCATTCGAGACCCTTTTGGTGTTGGTACGCAACAGCGAGAGAGTAGTTTTGAAGGACGAACTGCTGAATGCTGTTTGGGCGGATACCTTCGTCCAGGAATCGAATCTGACGCAGAACATCTTCGTGCTCCGCAAGGCGCTGGGAGAACACGACGGCGAACGCCGCTACATTATTACTGTGCCGGGCCGCGGCTACCGGTTTGCCGAAAAGGTGCGGATCCTCCCTGAAGCGGAAGAAGGTGCGACGGAAGACCAACCGGCGTCCCCGCTGGTCGACGCAGGAGAGAGTCTACCCGGTGCGACGGAGAGGGTATGGGAGACAGGGCCATCACGGAAGAAGATTTTTGCCTCAGCGATCGCGGCTCTCGTTGTGGTGCTGGTCTTGGCGATGGCTGGCTTTGGCTACCTGCGCTCCCACCGCACGCCTAAACTGACTGACAGAGACACCGTGGTACTCGGCGATTTTGCCAACACGACAGGAGACCCGGTATTCGACGGGACGATGCGCCAGGGACTCTCCATTCAACTCGAGCAGTCGCCTTTTCTCAACCTGCTCTCTGAGCAGCGCCTCGGCCAAACGCTTGCTCTGATGGCCCTGCCTAAGGGGACGCGGCTCACCTCCGAAGTGGCGCGTCAGGTTTGCCAGCGGACCGCCAGCGCGGCAGTGATCAGCGGTTACATTGCGCAGGTGGGCACGCGCTATCTCCTTACCTTGTACGCGGTCAATTGCTCCGATGGAGATCTGCTGGCAGGCGCTCAGGCACAAGCCGGCGATAAGAACCATGTCCTCGACGCGCTGGGGAGGATGACCGCGGAAATCCGCACTAAACTAGGAGAGTCGCTGGCCTCGGTGCAGAAGCTGGATACTCCACTGGAGAACGTCACCACCCCTTCGCTCGAAGCACTCCAAGCGTACAGTCTGGGCCACCAGGCAGAAGTGCAGGGCCATGGTCCGGAGGCGGCTTCCTTTTATGAGCGTGCGATCGGCCTGGATCCGAGGTTCGCCATGGCGCTTGTGGGGCTAGGCATCGTCTATTTCAACGCCGACGAGACATCCCGAGCCGCGGAGAACCTGCAAAAGGCTTACCAGTTACGGGAGCGCGTCTCGGAGCGCGAGAGACTGGGGATCACGCTGGTATATGACGCGGTGGTGACGCGGAACTTCGAGGCGGCCCGCACCTCGAATCTGCTGTTTACGCGGATCTACCCGCGTGACGCGAGGGCACTTTCGAATCTGGCCACGATCGATACCTACCTCGGCCGTTATGACGAGAGTCTCGCCGCTAATCAGGAAGCCCTGAGGCTCAATCCCGCGGTGGTGCAAAACTATTCCAACCTGGTGATCGACTATATGTATCTGAACCGGTTGCAGGAAGCCCGCGCCATCGCCAGGGACGCGAAGAGCCGCAACCTTGATTCTCCTTTCCTGCACAGCAATCTCTATCTGGTGGCGTTTCTGGCGAAAGATCGGGCGGGGATGGCGCAGGAGGCGACAGAAGTACTGGGCAAACCGGGCTCCGAGGACCTTGTTCTTAGCTACCAAGCCGATACCGCCGCCTATGGCGGACAGTTTGGCCTTGCGAGGCAGATGACGGCCCACGCCGTTGACTCCGCGCTGCGTAGCGGGAACAAAGAGACAGCCGCTGCCTACGAGGCGGAAGCTGCTGTCCGTGAGGCACTGGCCGGCAATCTTACTTTGGCCATGCAGCAGGCGAACCGCGCACTGGCTCTCTCCAAGGGCAGAGATGTGGTCGCGATGTCAGCCATCTCTCTCGGGTTGGCGGGAGATCCTTCCCGGGCGAACCGTCTCGGTGACGATCTTGGCCAGCGTTTTCCTGAGGACACGGTGGTTCGCTACAACTCGCTGCCCGCAATACGGGCAGCCACCGCGCTTCGCGGTGGAGACGCGCAGCGGGCCATCGAGGCGCTCGCCGGAGCAGCACCGTATGAGACGGGGCAAACGTCCCAGGACGTGAGCTTTGCACTTTACCCGATTTATCTTCGGGGTGAAGCCTATCTTGCCGCCAAACAAGGCTCGGCTGCCGCGTCGGAATTTCAGAAAATTCTCAACCACCCAGGATTAGTCCAAAACGAGCTCATTGGCGCGTTGGCCCACTTGGAACTCGGACGGGCTCAAGCAATGGCACACGAAACGAACCAGGCTAAAGCGGCCTATGAGTATTTCTTCACTCTCTGGAAGGGGGCGGATTCGGATCTTCCTGTCGCCAGACAGGCCAGGGTCGAGTACGCCCGACTGGACTGAGCGGTTCCGAAAATCGCAGCAATCACGATGAGCTATTTCTGGGGGAGCAGTTTTCCGGGTCGATCGCTCACGGCAACCGTCCCGCGGACGCAGATCGAGTTTGTTTGACTACATCCTGTATTGCGTCTTCGATCGCGTCAGGCCTCTGCTGATGCATCCGATGACCTGAACCGGCCACTGATCTAAGTTGGCCATACTTGGATCGTTGGGCGAGGTCAACCTGGAGGTTATGCCATTCATCATTAATAGCGTCGCATTGCTGCTGATTCAGCCCGGGAAACGCAGAACATGGAGCACGTTCCGAGCGTTCGAGGACGATGAGGGGTATATCCGCATGCCAGGCGAGCTGCTCTTTGTCTGGAAGAAACCCGTTATCCCGCAGAGATACTGGATTATTCCAATTTGGATCAAACTCTTTTGAGATGGCTCCATCCCGCCATTCCATCTCTTCGTGGGCTGAGTCTACAAAAACGAGTCCAGCGACCTCAGGTGTGTACTCTTGTTGATAACGACGCACCAGAACTCCTCCTGCCGAAGCTCCCACGAGTACATAAGGTTGCTTGAGCTGCGCAGCCTGGAAGAGATCATGCATTTCCGAGACTACCTGATCGATGGAATGAGATTCCGGAGCGTGATCGCTACGGCCGGCGCCCATCGCATCATAACTGCATGTTCGAATCGACGGAGGCACCTTCTGTTGCACCAACGCCCACGCATCGGCAGTACCCAGGCCCCTGCCATTTGCCAGAATCACGGTAGGCTCCGTATTCGGATTACCTGAACACTCGAGAAACATCTGGTGTCCGTTAGGAAGACGAACCAGGCTACCTGATGTTTCGCCTTGCGGATGAGATCCTTCCTGGGAGCACGCATAGACGAGAGGTGAAGGTTCAAGGGCGCAAAAAGCCGAGAGCGGTTCCGGCGGCGAGTCCGCTCGCGAGTACGGCGGCGCCGAGCACGAGGCCTAGTCGAGCAGCAAAGCGCGGAGTAGTCAGCACAATTGCTTCAGTCAGAATTTCCGACCAAACTCTTAAAATGGCAATTGTGCCGTCTTGCCATGCATGTTGAAGCTCATCTCGAAATACAGCACGCATTTCGTCCTCGTATCGAGCCAATAAATCGTCGCTTTGAAACGTGAGAAGACGGTCGAACAAACAGCAGTGAACTCGATACAGTCGATTCATTTCTGTTCTCCGATCCTTAAAAGTTTCTTCCTTCGCGCAAGATCGAGTACTCGTTGTTGACGTTGGAACTCCGCACCGAGGAGACGTCTTCCCGCTAGGGTCAAGGCATAGGTTCTGCGCCTGTCCTCACTCGAATCTGAGGTTTCACTAATCAACCCTTGATCGGAAAGTTTCTTGATCGTCGTATACAAGGTCGCCGGTCCGGCGGAAAAGGTTCCCTCAGAAAGTTCACGGATATCCTGCATGATCCGATAACCATGCTTTTCTCCTTCCGCCAGCGCGAAGAGCACAAAGAATTGCGCAGTCGGCAAGGGCAGATTTTCCAGCAAATCATCATCGAATTGGTGGTCTCTAGCCATCCCGCGACCTCTATATCGGTTTATGATATATCCAAATCGGATATTGTCAAGCGGTTCGCAACTCCTCTCCAGCGTCGGGGCCGACCGTAAGCGAGCCATCGCAGACTCAGAAGACTATCGGTTGGAGATGAGCAAGATGGGTAGGGTATCCATGGATAGATGGCGGGATGCTGGTGTGGCAAATGACAAACAGCATTGGGGCTCATACAACAGTTGACCGATAGTGGTTCAATACACCTCGGTGCGATCCAGAGGCAGTCGGACAAAGAAACTTGTCTTCTTTGGCTTTGAATCGAAAGCGACAGCCCCAAAGTGCTTCTGGATCACTCGTTGCACAGTATCGAGGCCCAGCCCCAATCCCTTACCGAACGGTTTGGTTGTAAAGAAAGGCTCGAACACGCGATCCGCACAATCGGCAGGAATTCCCTGGCCGGTGTCAGCGATCTCCACAAGAATCGTCTTCTCCTGCAGCTTCGCGGACAAGGTGAGCGTGCCGGAATCACCCATTGCGTCTAGCGAGTTTTCTATGAGAGCTGCCCAGGCTTGGTTCAGTTCGCTCCCAAAGGCTTTGAACAACGGCACGTCCGGACTATAGAAACGTCTCACCGTGATGCCGGCGAGCCTTGGCTGAAACAGGTGAAGCACGGTGTCCAGAGATTCGGCAACATTGACATCTTGAATCGGTTCACGATCCATGTATGAGTAGTCTTTTACTGCCGCGACGAGACGGAAGATCCTGTCGGTGGCCTCGCTCATTAACAGCACCGACGCCGCTTTTTCCAGAGTAGCCATGGCATCGCTGAAAGCGTCGCACAACGCGTGCGTTGGTACGAGGTATTCAAGTTCCTGAAGCGAAGAGAGCTGGACATCAGCTTCGGCCAGAATGGGAGCGAGTTTCCATGCTTCAGCAAACCCCTTTTCTTCCAACCAATTCGTCAAGGTGTCTTCCAGCGATGTGGCATCAAGGGATCCGCTAGCACTCCCAGCCTGACGGGAGTGGGACACCGCAGAGCGCAGTCTCGAGAGCCAGTTTAGGTACGCGTTGAGGCGCTCTTCTGTTCCCAGCGCGATGCCAACTTGGTAGCGAGCACGCTCTGGTGGGCCTTCCACGGCGCTCAGAAGATGCAGAGCGGCGCTCTTGGCAGCCGAAGCCGGATTGTTCAGTTCGTGGGCAAGGTTTGCTGCAAGCTTGTTGAGCGCGGCCAGTTTACCGATCTGCTCTTCCGCTCGCGTGTATCTCCGATTTCGGTCTATCAACACCCGGACAATTCGCTCCGTCATCGACGGTATCGCCGCGAGGAGTTCTGAGAACTGGCTGTCATGCAACTTCAGAATCCACGTGTCACCGGATGAGCGCCCGTCCGCGTTCCATGCCTTGATGCGCGAGAAAGGGGTCTTGCCCATAATGCGACCTGTCTGTCCGATCAGGACGGAGACTGGGCTGGATGTGTGGCGATGAACCATGACATCGCCGTTCAGGATGAACATCAGGTGCTCCGGGGGAGATTGCTGGCTGAAAATAAAGTCTCCGTCCTTTGCAAACCACTCCGTTCCATGGGTCGCCAGCAAGGAGATCGATCAGCGCGGGGCCTTTACCTTAGAATCCTCTCGTCGGGGATGGACTCGGCCGTTTTGTGCTAATTTTACGGCCCTGAAACAGGGCTTATCGCCGCATCTCGTCGCGGCGTTGAAATCAGCCCGGACTGGCTGGCTATCCATTCGAGTGATTGTCCCCTCCTTTTCCACGATCAAACGTTTTGACACGAGATATCATGAGTCGCCGGGGTGTTGACCATTCAAGCCGGCAATAGTCCTCGAAGGGCCCCGCTGGCTAAGCCGTTATTGAAGGAAAATGAGTCCAGGAGAAATAGATGCCCGTTCAAACACCCGAACCGCTCAGTTCATCCGGTTTCCATGAAAACGGAATGGCGCCCAAGATTCATCCTCTCGAACCACTCTCCGGGGCGGAGGTTGCGTTATCGGTACAACTGCTCAAAGCGCATCCAGTTTTCACCCCCACATCGCGCATCGTGAGCATTATGCTTCGCGAGCCGGACAAAGCCCTGGTTCACGCCTGGCCGCAAGGACCTTTGCCGGAACGCCACGCGGTGGCGGTGTTGATCGACAACGGATCGAATGCAGCCAGTGCCGTGACGCTTAATCTCTCAACCTCAAGGGTGATGGCGGTCGATCAGGCTCCCGCCGGTGCGCAACCGACGCTTTCTTTTGACGAGCAGATCGAGTGCGAACGCGCCGTCCTGGCGAGCCCAGAGTTTCTGGCCAAGCTCCAGGAGCACTATGGAATCACCGACTCGTCTTTGGTCATGGTCGACATCTGGAGCGCGGGCAATTATGGAACGGAGGAAGACCGCACTCATCGGCTCGCCCGCCCGCTCTGTTTTCTACGCAGCGACCCGACGGACAACGGGTATGCCCGGCCGATCGAGGGTTTGCGCCCAGTGGTCGATCTGAACACCATGCAGGTGCTCCGGGTCGAGGACTATGGGCGCTGGCCCTTGCCGCCCCAATCCGGCAACTACGCCGCCGACCGGGTCTCGCCGCAACGGGCTGCCCTCAAGCCTCTTGTCATCACGCAACCGGAAGGTCCCGGCTTTACCCTTGCGGGCAGACAGCTCCGCTGGGATAACTGGGAGTTTGTCGTTGGCTTTAACGCCAGGGAGGGATTGACGGTGCACCACGTTCGCTATCATGATCACGGCCGTTCCCGATCGATCCTGTACCGAGGCTCCTTGACGGAAATGGTGGTTCCGTATGGGGATCCTCGTCCTACCCAGGTGCGCAAGAACGCCTTCGATGTGGGTGAGTATGGCATCGGGTTCTGCACCAACAGCCTTACTTTGGGCTGCGATTGTGTTGGGCATATCGAATATCTCGATGGTCATCTCTGCGATAGCCGCGGAGGAGCTCTGACCATTCCAAACGCAATTTGCATCCACGAAGAGGACTACGGCATTCTCTGGAAGCACACTGACCGGCGCCTGCCGCACCGGCCCGAGGTGCGCCGATCGAGGCGGCTTGTCGTCTCCTCGATCGCGACCGTCGAGAACTACGAATACGGCTTCTTCTGGTATTTCTACCAGGACGGCAACATTCAGTTCGAAATCAAACTCACTGGCGTTCTTTCACTTGGGGCCGTCCATGAGGGCGAGAGGCCTCGGCATGGCTCGATGATCGCGCCTCTGCTATATGCGCCCAACCACCAGCACTTTTTCAACATGCGGCTCGACTTCGACATCGATGGGGCGGCGAACACCGTCCAGCAGGTTGATGTCTTTGCGGACCCAGTGGACGAAAACAACCCCTTCGAAAATGCCTTTCAAACCAAGTCCACCGAACTGGTAACGGAAAAACAGGCTCTGGCGAAATTGAACTTCGAGACTGCTCGCACGTGGAAGATCATCAATCCGGAGGTAACCAATGCTTTGGGCGAGCCGGTCGGCTATAAGTTCCTGCCCGGAGATAACTCGATTCCTTTCGCATCGCCGAACGCCTGGTGGCGGAAGCGGGCCGGCTTCGTGAATCATCATGTCTGGGTCACGCCGTACAGCGAGGAGGAACGCTTCGCCGCCGGAGACTACCCAAACCAGAGCGCCCCCGGCGACGGTTTGATTCGATGGGTAGAGGCGGACCGTTCGATCAAAGAGAAGGATATTGTCTTCTGGTACACCTTTGGCCATACCCATATCCCGCGTCCTGAGGACTACCCGGTGATGCCAGCTGCGTACATAGGCTTTTTGTTGAAGCCGAGCGGTTTCTTTGATGGGAACCCCGCCAACGATCTCCCACCGTCGAAACCGGCTGACGCAAACGTAAGCTGCAAACATTGCTGAAAGGAGGGTTCGCCAAAAAGTGCGTCAAAAGCGTCAAAAGAGTCAAAAGCCCCACGGCTATTGAACAGGTCGGCATTCCCGGCTTTCACCTGACCAGCCCGGTGAGCTACCCTCAGTGATCATCCCGTCACCTCATTTCGACTGGCTTCCGTTCGCACAGCCGTTTACGCAGGAATCAATTTGCTCCTCAACTTCGGCATGGCATTTGCCACGCGCATACCCGTCTTGAAGATGGAAAAGGCAGGATATTTCCTTTCGCCGGTAAACTGCTTCATCGCTTTAAGCGAATCCGCGACTGCGGCAAACGCATACTCTCGCATGGAGGCTTCATACTCCGCAATTGCGTGGAGCAGGGGCTTTTCCCCGCGATGCACTTGCTGCAACTGTGAACAGAGCAACGCCGCATCTTTCAGTGCGATGTTACCGCCGACACCGCGATAGGGCGTCATGCTGTGAATGGCGTCACCCAACAAAGTGATTTGCGTAGACTTCCACGGGGCGGGAGGCGGCGCGGTGCGTATATGGTTGAGAAAAAGTTGTTGCTCGTCCATCATTTCGACGAGCTTGCGGAGACTCGGGTGCCAACCCACCACGGTGCGGCGCAACGCGTCTTTCAAGGTACTACCGGTCGCGGATGCAGCTTGGTTGTCGAGACCGAAGAAATCCGGCCGCCCCCCGAGTGCCAGGATCAGATAATCCTCATCGCCGGGCAACGACCCCTCAATGCCAAGACGGCGTAGCGTTTGGCTAGCCTCTCCGGAGCGCTTCCACATCGCCATAAACATGCTGCAAGCGCTGGCCGGCACGACCATGACAGGACCATCGAGCAGCAGATGGGGAGCCAGCGCCATGACGCCATCGGTAAGCGGGATGGTGCCTCCTATCCCCACCACGCCTGTGTCAATAGGCTCGGCATGGGGCAGGTATTGTTTGCGAACGACGGAATTGACGCCGTCGGCAGCGACGAGCAGATCCGCTTGGACGCTGCTGCCGTCTGTCAAAATGCACGCGGATGGCGCCATCGGGAGCTTCTTCATAGCGGACAAATCGCTTATTGAATTGCACGTCATGTTCCAGGCCGGCCAGCAGGATGCGCCGCAGGGTGATGCGGCTGATCGACCGATGCCGGGCAATGGTGTCTGCTGTACCGCCGAGCCCGGCTTGAGATCGGGCGAGGTTGAGGAGTTCGTGCAGTTGTTGAGTCGACGATGCTGAAGCCCCGCGAAAAGTCCCCGCCTGTGGAAGAGAAAAGATCCCACAGGTGTTGGGGTAAACATGCGTGGAGCGCGGTGCTGCCTTGGGGATCGATGTGAATGCGGTATCCTTGCGGGCGTGAGTCCGGGGACTGGTCCCGCTCATAGACGGCTACGCTGATTCCTGCCTTCTTCAATCCGTTCGCCAGGCACAGTCCACCCATGCCGCCGCCGATGATTGCTACCTGGAAGGTGCGATTTTTCATTTCTTTGCTCCTAATGTCTTTTGCAGTCTTTTCTTTGCCTTGCCGGAGAGGATCCATGTCTCGGTAATTCGTTCAATGGCGTCGATCTGGCCGGCAGCCGGATGCGGCAGCGCCGGCAAAGATCGACATCAACATCGAGAGCATCTCGCCGGGAGGAATGTCATCGCGGAAGGTGCCGTCGGCTACACCCGCCCGGACCATCCGCTCGATTCCGTCGCGCCAGTGTGCATTCATCTGGTCAACCGTCTTTTGCACTTCCGGATCGCGTTTACCGCGCAAGGCAAACTCCTGCAGCACCAGCAGCATTTCCGGATGGTGTTTGAGGTAAAACCGGCCATCGGAAAACTCCTGGCGGAGGCGGTCGAGGGCGGGAAGCCCGGAAGGACGCGGCGGCCGGCCGTGCAGGGTGACAAACTTTGCGCCAATCAACTGGGCCAGGCCTTCGATCAGGTGCTGCTTGCTGGGAAAGTAATAGTGCAGGGTGGCGATGTTCACCCCGGCGCGATTGGCGACCGCGCGGGTGCGTAGACCTTCAAACCCCGACCTCTGCGACTACGTCGAAGGCCGCCTGCAACAGGGCCGTGCGCCGCCTGCCATGCTCATCCTGGGGATCCAGAAGCGCGCGGCACCAGTCGTTGTTGGGAGATTCCGCCATCTGTGAATTATTTAATCAATCAGTTGATTGATTTGTCAATCAGATGATTGAGATCGGGGGAGGCCGTGGGATATTTTTTCTTGCTCCCGGACCTCACACGACACCCGCTCGTTGCCGATATGCAAGCCAGGAAGGGCACTATGGGTGAGGCGCGCTTTGTCAAATTCGTAAAGGGACGTTACTGGGTGACCCTGACGAAGACAGCAGAACATCCCTACAAAGTTTTTCAGGACCGCCATGAAGCAAAGATGTGGCTCGTTCAGCACGGCGTGGTAAAGTCGGTCGCGGAGAATTGCTTGGTCGAGGCTTACGAGGGCACATCGGCCCGTGTACTGCTGTCTCCGGTTTAGCCCGGTCAACTCGCGATCAAGATACAACTTTCCGGTTATGAAGCTCACCTGGAGGATGCCGAAAATCCAACCGGGAGTCTTCTTAGGCTCTCGCTCCAGTTTCCAAGAGTACAAGTCAGGTGCCAAGGTGAATCAAGCAGACATTCTTGTTGTGGATGACGATCCCGACATGCGGCAAAGCCTCCAGGTACGTCTCAAGGCGAGCGGCTACGATGTTCATTGTGCCGAGGATGGCATAGGAGCCATCTCGGAAGCACGCAAGCATACGCCAGACTTGATCGTACTGGATCTCGGCTTACCAGCCGGCGATGGGTTCGTTGTCTTGGACATATTGAAAACAAGCCTCAATCTTTCGTCCATCCCGGTGATCGTGTTGTCCGGGCGTGACCGGAAAGCAAACCAGGAACGTGTACTTAATGCCGGCGCGAAAGCCTTCCTGCAAAAGCCCGTTCAGAGTAATGAATTCCTCGCCGTGATTCGGCAAGCGCTCGATGAAAAACATCGGAAATCCGGACGGGCACTTGACTCGGATCATCACGGTAACCTCCTGGACTAATCACTCACAACTGCGGTCACTGTCAATCGGAAGGATCGCAGCCTTGAGCCGTCCGAGTTCCGCCCTATCGACTATCCAGCTCCCGGGCGTAGTGCACCACGCATTGCTGGGATCCAATCGCCTCACAGCACTCAACGGAGAGAACGGAGCATTCACCAAGTCATACTTTGACGGGGAGCGGCAGGCCCTCGTAAGAAGCGCCTGGTCGGCGTGCATTGCCGGTCTTCTTTGAGTCCCTCAATAGAGCGAATGGAAGATCCTCTTTAGACAGGAGCCGAGCCGCTCCGGGGGGCGGGGAAGTCGATTCCGTCCGCAACCCTGAATCCGGTTGACGCCATCTTTCGCCATGGATTATCGTAGGGGCGCCTCCCCCCCGCAAAAAACCATAGAACTAAAAACGAGGTGCCTATGCGTCACTGGTCGTGTATTTCTGCCTTTGGTCTCTTCTGCATGCTCCTGGCAGTCGGACCTGCAACCGCAGCACCAACCGAGAACTGGACCCAGAAGTCTCTGCCTCAATCCGGTTCGGCAATCGCCTACGACGAAGCACGGCACGAAGTTGTGCAAGTGGTTTCGCTCCCGACCGGGGCGGCCTCCACCTGGATCTGGCAAGGCAAGGGGTGGATACAGAAGTTTCCGCAGAACAGCCCTGGCTTTTACTCAGGCGCCATGGCTTACGACCCTGCCACAGAGCAAACCGTCTTTCTTACGAACCAGACTTCCGTTTCCTCGGCCCAGACATGGATCTGGGATGGCAGCAATTGGACGCAGAAGTTCCCTTCGAGCAGCCCGCCGTCCGCAGGGTATTTGGCGTATGACCCGCGACTGAAACAGCTGCTGCAGTTTGGCGGCACCGACAACAATGGCAACCCGTACGGGCAGACATGGACCTGGGACGGGAATGACTGGACGCAGCTCTCCCCATCGCACAGCCCTTCGGGGGGAACCGGTGTGCTCGCGTACGACCACGCAAAACATCAGATGGTTTTTTTCGGTGGGTATCCCGAGGCGGGACAGACCTGGGTCTGGAATGGCAGCGACTGGACACAGCAAAGCCCGCAAAACAGCCCTCCGGCTGGTAACGGCCTCTATGGCGGCACCTACGACGCAGCCCAAAAGGCAATCGTGGTGATTACCTATGGAAGCACCACAACGGAGACCTGGATTTGGACCGGCGCGAACTGGGTACAGGAGTCCCCTCAGGTCGCTCCCTCTGCTTTGAACCCCATGGCCTATGACCCGGCAGAAAAGCGCGCGGTGATGCCGGTGACCATCAACACAACGAGTTCCGGCAACGCCTTGGCCGGCGTCACCTGGCTGTGGGATGGGTCGAACTGGATAGCCACTGGCCCCACAGCCGGCCGCAGTGGGCCTGCAATGGCGGCGATCGGGTCAAACAAGTTCCTCTTATTCGGCGGCTTTAACTTCGACGCCGACCTCCTCAACGATACCTGGCTGGGTGACGGGAGCGTGTGGACCCAGCAGTTTTCTGCCACCAGCCCTTCTCCGCGGACGCTCCCAGCCATGGCGTTCGATAAGTCGCGAGACGAGGTAGTTCTGTTTGGCGGCAACAACGGCACTGCCGCACTCGCTGATACCTGGGTGTGGAAGAACGGGCAATGGAAGCAGGTATTTCCGCCCAACAGTCCTCCAGCCCGATGGGCGCATGCCATGGCGTACGACAAGGGTCGTCAGGAAGTGGTTTTGTTTGGAGGATACAACGGAAGCGGAGTGCTTGCGGACACCTGGGTGTGGAACGGCTATACCTGGACCGACAAGGTGTCTTCCACCACTCCACCAGCGCGGCAGTCGCCCGCGATGGCCTACAGCTCGCATCAGCGGCAGATGGTTCTATTCGGCGGTTCCGGCGCCAGCGGCCTGCTTGCGGATACCTGGACCTGGGATGGCAAGTCGTGGACGCAGCAGTTACCCGCCACCAGCCCCACGGCCCGTTCAGGATCGGGAATGGCCTACGATTCCGGCGGCCAGCAGATCCTCCTCTTCGGTGGAGCACCCGTACTCGTCTTCCCGAACATCAAGTACCTCTCGGATACGTGGGCCTGGAATGGAACCACCTGGACAGCGATCTCTCCAGGCACTACGCCCCCCGGCCGTGCTTTTTTTGGCATGGCATCGGATGCGGAGTCCGGGCCGGTTCTTATCTATGGAGGCCAGCAACCTACCAACCCGATCGACTACCAGGTCTTGGCCGACGCCTGGATCTGGAGCTCGCAACCACAACAATAAATGCTGAGGAAATTCGTAGGGCAAAGCTGTTGTTGAAAATGCGGCAGGCATAGCCAAAAGCTGTGCCTGCCTTTTTGTCACCAATACAGTGACGCAATGGGCCCCTATACGGTAATGACGTGGCTGAGACCTCAAATTGGTCTGCAGTCCAGAACCAGGCCTTCATTCGCATCGAGTGCAACCATGTCCGAGGCCACTGTTCCTTGTTTCGCAGATGTTGTTGAGATGACGACGGTGCCGGAGGGTGTAGCCACCTGCAGGGGGTGGTCGCCGAGATTCAGGAGCACCATCCATCGTGAGTTCTCGTCGACTCGTTGGTAGCGAAGCAGCATGCCCTCCGCAGAAACCTCCTGCAGGGCGCCGCTGATAAGGACGGGACAGCTGTGGCGAAGAGCGATGAGCCGGCGATAGAGATGCAGGGTTGATGAAAGATCGGCATCAAAGGCAGAGACGTTGCGCTGCCGGTAGTCGGTGTTTAGGGGGAGCCATGGCCTACCTGCAGTGAATCCTGCATTGACAGAACTATCCCATGGCATAGGGGTTCGTTCAGGATCACGCCCCGCACCGATACCAGGTTGATTTTTCTCGGCCGGGTCCTGAACCTGATCCTCCAAGATGGACACGTCCGCCATGCCCAGTTCTTCGCCATAGTAGATGGTGAGGGTTCCGGGCAGAGTGAGCAGAAGCATTGCGGCGACGGCAGCCTGCGCTTCTCCGACACGGGTCGCGATGCGGGAGTTGTCGTGATTGCCCAGCACCCAATTCGGCCATGCTCCGGGGGGAAGCGCCGATGTATATTGGGAGATCGTTTGCGCCAACGAAACCGCGTTCCACGGGCACTGAAGAAGCAGAAAGTTGAAGGGAAGTTGAGCGCCTCTCAGGTCTTTGCCATAGTAGGTGACCAACTGCTGTACGGGCAGATAGATTTCGCCGATCAGAACACGATCGGCGAACTCGTCCGATGACCCCACGCATTTCCTCCACAACTTGAATGACTTCTGGCCGATCCGAGGTGTTGTACGGCAGAAACATGTGGCTCTCAAGACCGCCGGGCTTGTAGTCGGGGTTCGGGGGATTATCGCGGAATAGATCATCCTTAATCAGGAGCCACATGACATCGACGCGGAATCCGTCGACTCCGCGCCGGAGCCAGAAGCGTAAGGTGTCGAACATGGCAGTGCGGACTTCCGGGTTGCGCCAGTTAAGGTCGGGCTGTTCTTTTAGAAAAGAGTGCAGGTAATACTGCTCTGTCGTTGCATCGTACTCCCAGGCAGAACCGCCGAAGTTGCTGAGCCAGTTGTTGGGCTCGTCTCGCCAAAGATACCAGTCGCGTTTAGGATTGCTGCGCGAGGAGCGGCTTTCGACAAACCAGGGATGCTCGTCAGAAGTGTGATTCGGCACAAAATCGAGGATCATTCTGAGACCGCGATGGTGAACTTCTGCGAGGAGGCGGTCGAAGCCGGAGAGCGTCCCGAAGAGGGGATCGATGTCGCAGTAGTTTGCAACGTCATAGCCGAAGTCTGCCATCGGGGACGGGTAGATGGGCGTAATCCAGACCGCGTCAACCCCTAAGGCAGCAAGATAATCGAGTCGATCGAGAATGCCATGGAGGTCGCCGACGCCATCGTCATTCGAATCCTGAAAAGAGCGCGGGTAAACTTCGTAAATCACCGCGCGTTGCCACCAGCTTGTTTTCTGCATCTCACCAATGCTCCTTGTCGCAATTCTGCAGACTGGATTTTCCCATGATCAACGATCTCTGGTACAAAAACGCCGTCATCTACTGCTTGTCCGTTGCCACATACATGGATGCCAACGGCGACGGCATCGGCGACTTTCAAGGTCTGATGCGCAGGTTGGATTACCTGCAGGGCATCGGCGTGACGGCGATCTGGTTGATGCCGTTTCAGCCTTCCCCCTGCAAGGACGATGGGTATGACGTTGCCGACTATTACGGCGTCGATCCACGGTACGGCACGCTGGGTGATTTTGTGGAGTTCACGCAAGGATGCAAGCAGCGAGGGTTGCGCGTGCTGATCGACCTGGTGGTGAACCACACCTCGAATGAACACCCATGGTTCCAGGCTGCGCGAAAAGATCCTACGTCGAAGTATCGGGACTGGTATATCTGGTCGAAGAAAAAGCCAAAGAATGCAGCATCGGGCGTGGTTTTCCCCGGAGTACAGAAGTCGACGTGGAATTACGACGAGGCAGCGAAGGCGTACTACTTCCATCGCTTTTATGATTTTCAGCCGGACTTGAATACCGCCAACCCGGCGGTGCAGGCAGAGATTCTGAAGATCATGGGATTTTGGCTGCAGCTCGGTGTATCTGGTTTCCGCATGGATGCGGTCCCATTCGTGATCGCAAAAAAAGGTGCGAACCAGAAGCAACCCGAGGAGCAGTACAGCATGTTGCGCACCTTCAGCCAGTTTCTGACCTGGCGGCACGGCGAGGCGATCATCCTCGCTGAAGCCAATGTGCTTCCGGGCACAGATATGGAGTATTTCGGCAAAGAGGGCGAACGCTTACAGATGATGTTCAACTTCGAGGTCAATCAGAATCTTTTCTACGCTTTGGCGAGCGGCGACACGCGGCCGATGGTCGCGGCTATGAAGGCGACGCGCAAGCGCCCAGCGTCGGCCCAGTGGGGAAGTTTTCTCCGCAACCACGATGAGTTGGACCTAGGCCGTCTTGAAGATGGACAGAGAGAACTAGTTTTTGCGGCGTTTGGGCCTGAACCGGACATGCAGCTGTATGGCCGCGGAATTCGCAGACGCCTTGCGCCTATGCTTCAGGGAGATCGCCGGCGACTGGAACTTGCCTACAGCCTGATGCTGACGCTGCCGGGTACGCCGGTCATTCGGTACGGGGACGAGATAGCCATGGGCGAGAACCTTAAGCTTCCGGAGCGGAATTGCGCGCGGACGCCGATGCAGTGGTCAACCGAGCCACAGGGCGGTTTTACGAAGAGCGAAAAACCGGTTCTGCCGGTCATCAGCGAGGGCGCTTACGGATTTCAGCATGTGAACGTAGCGCAACAAAGGCGCGACCCAAATTCACTCCTGAATTGGATGGAACGAATGATTCGCATGCGCAAAGAAGTGCCCGAAATTGGTTGGGGAGATTTCACCTTTCTCAATACTCGGACAACCGCCGTTTTGGCGATGCGCTACGACTGGAGAAACAATGCGGTGCTTTGCCTTCATAACATGACTGCGGAGCCAAAAGAAATCGGAATTGCGATCGATCAACCAGACGAAGCTGCATGTTCTTTGGTCAATTTGTTGTCAGATGATCACAGCCAGCCGGAGAAGGATGGCCGCCACTGTATTCTTCTGGAGCCCTATGGATACCGATGGTATAGGGTTTGCGGTCTGGACTATCTCCTAAAGCGGACTGAGGCTTAGGTCCCCAAAAAACCTCGGCCCACGTTCAATGCGTTTCAGTCGAGGAAGGCATAAAGCACTTACCGGCCGCGCTGTTCGTTGCGCCACTGACGAACGACGTTCTGAAGGGAAGGGGGCCACGATACCTTCCCCCAGGAATTGCTGAAAATCGGTATGTTGTTGCCTATCTCGTCGTTGTTTTACAGTAGAAGGAGCGATTTCCGCAGAGTTTTCGTCTATGCAGTCAGATCTTCGATGCATGGTCGCGCATCTCGGAGGCAACTATGAAGTTGGGCTCTATGGCGGTTTTAACCCTCTCCTTGGCGTTTGCCGGTTCCGGAGCTTTATCCAGCCTTATAGCTCAGGATGCGTTCGTTGCTTCTGCCGCCGACGTGAACCGATGTGTGAAGTGGATGAGAGCAACCGTACCTGCGCGTGGGCCTGACCCTGAGGACTTTTGTTCCGGAGTCTTTGACGGGAACCTTGGCGGGTGGGGCTCACTCTACAAATGCGGACAGAGGGCAGAACAGCTCACGGGCACAGCACCCAGGTACTGCGTATCATCTGGTGAGATTAGCGCAGGTGAAGCTTGGGCGGCCGGATTTAGCTCCGCAACGAGGGATGGAAGCGACCTTCTTGGGGGCACCTCTGATGCCGCGAAAGACTCGCAACAGGCCGCCGCTACGTTCTATAGCAGAACGGCAGTTTGGATGGGAAGCCTCAGGGTGCCTGCAGGAATGTACAGGCTTATTCCTTCCAAGCCGCCGGATGGGTGGAGTCTTGCCGTTGCTAAGCAGGACGGAGAATGGAACGACGCCAAACCTGCACAGCAGTATCTGGGAAGCGTTGCGATGAAGCGCTCAGCGTCTGACAATCCTACCGGGCACTACCTCACGATAGCGACCCGACGCTGGGCGGAGGGATGTTCGGGTCCGTCGCCCGACCACAATGTTCGTGAACTACATTTCCTGCAGGGGAGCACCGATCTTTTTGTGTGCATCCGCCCCGATCAGGTTCCCAAAAGCCAAGAAACAAACATAAGTGAAAAGTGATTTCCGTCCCGCCGCATGAGCTCCGTGGCGAGCGGTTGGGGGCGCGTAGCGAGAACCATGTTGATCTTGGAGCGGCGTGGGCGGTGCCGCGAAGCAGTCCCGAGTGGACGATACAGCCTATAGCCCGGCACGGCAGCGCCGGGTAAGATTTTCAGCCGTCCCTTCGGGACTTAATCATGTTTCCTGAGGTACCCAGGACTAACGTCCTGGGCCAAGTTCAGCCGTCCCTGCGGGACTGAGTTTGGAAAAGGGGCGGGGAAATGGAAGGAGGGAAATGGGTCGAATCATCTCCCCAAGATGATCAAGGTGCTCAAATTTAATGATCGTGCGGGACTTAAGTCCTTTGTTTCCTCAAGATGCTCAAGATACTCACATCTAATTAATTAACTTGCCGCCCCCCGCCGGTCGACGAGATTGATCGTTCATGACAATCTTGGGGACCGAGAACCGGCACGGGGAAAGTGTGCGCCTTAAGCGCCATAAGCGCAATAATTCCCCCTTTTCGAGTTGAAAGGGGTGGGACGACTGCTTTTCAAGTAATTCATAATGGTCTTCCCCCCGGCCGGCCGGTGTCGGGTCATGTTGTCGTGTCAAGTTGTCAAAGAGCTGCACATGGTAAGAGGACGCCTGGGCGCGCTCCTGCTCATCACGCAATCAGCTACTTACTCCGCTGCCCGTCGTGCTGGGCGTAGGAATACAGAGTGGAAAGCGTGGTAATCAGTTTTGTTTAACAATGAAAAGCTTACGATGGCCGAGCAAGGATGTAGCCGTAAGCGCGGAAGGCGCTCTCAACGCTCGTGCTATCGGTAAGCTGGTGGCGACGGCACAGAACCCGCGGTTCGATGCTAAGCCGGGCAGCGCTGTCGAGGTGAGGCGGCGCCGGAAGAGGAATTGCTACTTTCACAGTAGTACGGTTCGTCGAATGCGTCGAGAGACTTTAAGGGTTTTTTTTCAGTTAGCGCACCCGCCTTTCCCGGTCTCACCCGGAGCCGTCCATGTCGAGCATCAACGACACACGGGGGTTCAGTAAGAGCGTGCGATATGATTGCGCACGGCGTTGCTATGTTGGGATTGGACATTAGCCTCAGGCGGTTGGGACTTCCGGGACTTTTCCTGTGGTTCCATGTTGTTTGCGTGGGTCTTGCGCAGGACGCTACGTCCGCTCTGAAGCAGGCGGATATTGCCTACCACGCAGGCTCCGTAGCTTTCTCGCAAAACGACTATGCAATGGCCCGGATCGATTTCGAGAAGGTGATCCACCTCGCTCCTGCCGGGGAGCAGGGATACCGCGCCCTCGGGTTGACCCTCCTGCGCATGGGCAAAAGCGAGGAGAGCGTTCCCGTCCTGGAAAAAGCTCTCTCGCTCAAGCCCAGCGACTCGGACGCACAGTTGGGTCTCGCCATTGCTTACGACCGGCTGCATCAGCCCGCCAAAGAAGTCACCCTGCTCGGAAAACTCGATGCCGCGGCTCGAGTCCAGAAGCATGCTTTGCCCGCCGATATCGAGGCCATGTATGCGCGAGCGCTGGCGGCGACGCACCAGCTTCCCATGGCGATCAACCGCATGACGCAGTCGGTCGCTGAGGACCCGCGCAATGCCGGCTCTCTGGATGATCTGGGTTCGCTCTACGCCATGCAGAAGGACTGGCCGAACGCCGAAAAGAGTTTCCATGCGGCTCTGGCCGTGAATCCGTCGCTTGCCTCCGCCCATCTGCATCTGGCGATGGCGTTAAAGGCTGAGCAGCGTGCCGGCGCAACGGAAGAGCTCAACGAAGAATTGAAGCGGGCCTACCAACTCGATCCTGATAACCCTATCATCGATCTGGAACTAGGACGTTTGCTGGCCGCGAACGGCGATGATCAGCAGGCTATCCCGCTACTTCAGCGCGCCAACGCGCTGCTGCCGCAATCCGCCGATGCGGCCTACCAGCTAGGCCTTGCGTTACAGCGCTCGAATCGCATGTCCGAAGCGATTCCGCTGTTTCAAAATGCCGCTGCTGCCGATCCCGGCAATCCGGACATCCTGGCCAACCTCGGCATGGCTCTTTGCCAGCAGCAGAAAGCCACCGAGGCCGTTCCGCTTCTGCAAAAGGCTGTCCAACTGGCGCCGGACAAACCTATCGCCCACCAGAACCTGGCGGCGGCTTACATTCAGCTCAGCCAGTTCGATGATGCCGTTTCTGAGCTGCGAATCGCTCTTAAGCTGTCGCCGGACTCACCCCAGCTGCACTACAACCTCGGTCTGGCTTTGAAGATGCAGGACAACATCGCGGCCGCCATCCCCGAGTTGCAAACTGCGGCGCAGCTGGATCCTGCCATGCCGGAGCCCCCCTATGTTCTCGGCATCCTGCACATGCAGGCCGGGCAATACGCCGACGCGGCGCGGGAGCTAAGTACTTCGCTTAAGCTGCAACCCGAGAACGGCGATGGTTGGGCGACACTGGGAAGTGTCTACAACCATCTTGAGCAACTTGACCAGGCGACCGCAGCGCTCGACCAGGCTATCCAGCGTTTGCCGCAGCAGCCCGATCCTCATTTAACTCTGGCCGCGGTCCTGGCGAAACAAAACAAGCCCGAGGCTGCCAAAGCTGAGCGCGCCAAGGCCGCCGAGTTGATGCGCGCCAACATGAATCGGCAGCGCGCCGAAGTCGCGGCCAATTCCGGCACTTCGCTGCTGCAAAAGGGAAAGGTCCCGGAGGCCATCGTGGAGTTTCAGAACGCCATCAGCTTTGACCCAAGCTACCCCGAAGGGCACCTAGGGCTGGCCGACGCGTTCGACCGCCAGGGCAAGACATCCGATGCAGCCGCAGAACGGCAAAAGGCAGCCTCACTCCACACGGCTCCATAGCCCCGAAAGCGAGCTGCAACGGTCGTGACAACCCCCCGCAAGCCCGTATACAGCGGCTTTCCCAGGAGCTTATAGTCGTATCGTCAGAAATGGCGGGTCAGCTTCGGAACGAAGCACTACGGCTTATGGGTATCGTGACACGGCGTTGTTTCCTTTCCTTAGCGATCGTCTTGATCGCAGCCGTGTGTTGTGTCGGCACGATCCGCGGCAGGGAAGACAGCCGCGCGATGGCCGCCACCGATCGCAAGCTTTACGCCGACAAAGTTCGCACGACCTATAATTTTGCCTTCGGCGAAAACGATATTTCGTCACCCGGCAACGCAGCGATCGAAGGCAAGGATTTCCTGCCGGCAAGCGCTTTTCCCGATGCTAACTACTGCGGGCACTGCCACCAGGAGGCCTACCACCAGTGGCGCCAGGCTCTCCACTCCAACTCCTTCCGCACCCCGTTCTACCGCACCAGCGTCAATATTCTCATCCGTACCAAGGGCATCGAATTCACACGCCACTGCGATAGTTGCCACAACCCTATTGGTGTTTTGGCCGGCGCGGTCACCGCCAACTCGACCATGGACCGCTCGTTCGATCGCGACGGTGTGACCTGCACCACCTGCCACTCCATCCAGAGCGTGAAGACCCGGCTTGGCAACGGCAGCTTCGTGATGGCCGTTCCCGCCGTCATGGTCGATGAACAGGGAAACCGAATTCCTGGCGTGGTGCCGGATGCGGAGATCCTCGCCCACCCTGATCGCCATTCCAAAGCGGTGATGCAGGACATCTACCACAGCGCCGAGTTTTGCGCAGCTTGTCACAAGGCGAATTTGCCACCGATGCTGAACGGCTACAAGTGGATCCGCGCCTTTAGCGCTTTTGACGACTGGCAAAACTCGAAGTTTTCGCAAGAGAATCCGCTCAGCTTCTACACTGCGGATTTCAAATCCTGCCAGGCGTGCCACATGATGCGGGAAGCGATGAACTTACCGGATCCGGGAGCCAAACAAGGTACGTTCGCATCGCACCGCTGGCTGGCAGGCAACACCGCCGTACCGTTCTACTACGGCTTCGACGAACAACTGCAGAAGACGGTCGAGTTTCTCAAGAGCGGCAGCTACTTGAATGTCGACATCTTCGCTCTCCGGCTGGGGGATAGTGACAAACTCATCGCCCCGCTGGGCAGCACTCCCTTCACTCTCAAGCCGGGGGTATCGGTCGAGGCCTACGTCGTGGTGCAGAACAAGAACATCGGTCACTCCCTCATCCCGGAGGTTCGCGACCTGTATGAGGCGTGGGTGCAGTTCACGGTCAAGGACGCGTCGGGCGGCAAGATTTACGAGAGCGGGTTCCTCAAGCCAGACGGAACGCTGGAGCCGGGAGCGCACAGCTTCACCAATCGCCCCGTCGACGTCATCGGCGACTTCGTCGATAACCACAAGGTCTGGGCCATTCACTCCATGGCCTATGACAACACCATCCAGGCAGGGCATTCGGCCCTGGTCCGCTATGAATTCAAGCTGCCGAAAGAGTTACACGGCCCGGTCACCGTGACGGCTAGGGTCAACTATCGGCATCTGCGCCAGAGCTACCTGAACAACGTACTCGGGCCGGATCATCCTGCCTATCCCGTGGTCGAGCTTGCCTCGCGCACCCGCACACTTTCGCTGGGCGACAATCATGCGGAGCCCGCGCTGCTCACGGATAACGCGGAATGGATGCGTTGGAACAATCTCGGGATCGCCTACATTGACCAGCAGCAGTATGACGACGCTCTGCACTCCTTCGAACAAGTGGTTCGGCTGCGGCCGGACTACAAAGACGGTTACATTAATCTCGGCGTCACGTTGATCGAGTGGGAGAAATACGCCGAAGCCCGTGAGCCGCTGGAAAAAGCATTGGCCCTCAAACCCGGTGACGCTCGCGCTCTGTATTACATGGCGTTGGTGGAACGCAGGGAGCGTCATTCCGAGGCAGAGGTTGCCGACCTCGAAAAGGTGATTGCGCAGTATCCCGATTCACGGGATGCCCGGCGCGAGCTCGGCATCTCGTATTATCAGCAACACCGTGGCGCGGACGCCATGGCGCAGTTCAAGGCGCTGCAGCAGATCGACCCTGACGATGTGGCGGCTCACTACAACCTCGCCATTCTCTATCGCAGAATGGGTGATAAGCAGCAGGCAGCAAAAGAAGCAGCGCAGTATGCCATGAAGCGCATCGACCCGGCCGCGCCCACCTACTCGCTCGACTACCTGCGCAGACATCCTGAAATCTCGAACGAAAGCGTCCCGTGGCACAAGCATTCCAGTCTTTTGCAGGCAGCCGCCAAACCGGCGCCAGGCCAGTGAAGCCTCAATGAAACAAGGAGCCCGAGGTTGAATCGCCGCAGGTTTATCCGATCTCTCAGCCGCACCGCCCTGGTTCTCTCCTTTACCGACATCATGGCTCTTGCCGCGCCGCTACAACAGCCACAAACGCCACAACCGAAGATCGGCCCGCAGGAACGAAGCTACGACGCAAAGCCTGCTCCTCCGCCTCCAGGGCCCAAATCACCGCTGGAGGGAACGCCGTTGGGTGTCAGCTTTACCGACGTCGTCCAGCAGGCCGGCCTTGCGGTCAAGACTATCTACGGCGGCGAGAAGACCAACAAATACCTGCTGGAAACGACTGGCTGCGGACTTGCCTTCTACGACTACGACGCGGATGGCTGGCTCGATCTTTTCCTCGTCAATGGCTGGAGGCTCGAAGGCTTTCCTGCCGGCCAGGAACCCCGCTGTCATCTTTTCAAGAACAATCGCGATGGCACATTTACCGATGTGACGGCCGGATCCGGCCTCGAACACAAGACCGGCTGGGGCCAGGCTTGTTGTGTCGGAGACTACAACAACGATGGCCACGATGATCTATTTGTGACCTACTACGGCCAGAACGCGCTTTATAAGAACAACGGCAACGGTACCTTTACCGACGTTACCCAGCAGGCCCGCCTTATCCAGTCCGGGCCTAAGACACGCTGGAACACCGGCTGCACTTTCGTCGACTACGACCGCGACGGGCATCTGGACCTCTTCGTGGCTAACTATGTCGACTTTGATTTAGCGACCGCCCCCAAGCCCGAGGACGGACCCTGCACCTACAAAGGTATCCTCGTTGCGTGCGGACCACCGGGTCTGGCCGGAGGACGCAATCTTCTGTACCACAACAACGGCGACGGAACTTTCTCCGACGTGAGTGAGAAATCCGGCATGTGGACGGCTGTTGGCACTTATGGCCTCAGCGTGGCGGCATCGGATCTCGACAACGATGGGTGGCCTGACATCTATGTCGCGAATGATTCCGCGCCGGCAACGCTCTATCTGAACCAGAAAAATGGAACCTTTCGCGACATAGCCATTGAAGGCGGGGCCGCGCTATCCGCCGAGGCCAAGCCGCAGGCAGGCATGGGGGTTTCGATCGGAGATTACAACCGAGACGGAAAACTCGATGTGGTTAAGACTAACTTTGCCGGCGACACTGACTCGCTTTACACCAACCTTGGCGATGGCAACTTTGAAGACCGCACTTATCCCGGCGGTCTGGGCGTCAACACCCGGCTGCTCGGCTGGGGCGTTGGTTTCTTCGATATGGACAACGACGGCTGGCTGGACCTGCTTATGTCGAACGGTCACGTCTATCCCGAAGTTGCTAACGCAAAGACCGATCTTAAATATGCTGAGCATAAGTACCTCTACCGCAATCTCCGCAACGGCCGTTTTGAGGAAGTCACGGAGCAGGGGGGTCCCGGAATCCTCGAAAACGCGCCCGCGCGCGGGTGCGCCTTTGGCGACTACGACAACGATGGCAACATGGATGTTGCGGTCAACTGCATCAACGCCATTCCCCAGCTGCTTCACTGCAACTCCACTTGGAAGCGCAACTGGATCAAGATCAAGTTAGTCGGCACTAATTCCAACCGCACGGGCATCGGCAGCCGTGTCATTGTGACCGCGAAGAACATACCCGGCGCGGAAAAGCCGTTGGTGCAGATGGAAGAGCTCCGCAGCGGCGGAAGTTATTTTTCGCAAAACGACCTCCGCATGCATTTCGGCCTGGATCAGGCGGCCAGGGTGGATATAGTCGAAGTCCGCTGGCTCAGCGGGCAGGTCGACCAATTCAAGAACCTCGACGTGAACCAGCTGTACGTTCTGGAGGAAGGCGGCAAGATTCTCAAGCAAGGCCCGCTGGCGCGAGCGAAGGGAAAGGCTTAGCCGATGCGTCGAACGCTGTTGTTCTGCGCGGTGCTTCTCGCTGTTCCCCTCTCGGGGCAGAATTACCCGGCGCCGCCTTCTTCGCTCCCTCCATCCAGTGCTGGTTCTACTTGTCCGTGGCTCACTGAGGGCAGCGCTGCCAAAGTGCTGGGAGGCGAGGTACATGTGATCCTGAACGTTGCGAGCGCTACCCAGGGGACGTGCACCTTCGTGAGGACGGCACGCCCGAAAGAGCAGCTCAAGGTTTTCGTGGGAGCAGGGAACGTTCCCTCATGCCCCACGGGAAGTGCCAAGGTCATCGGCGTGGGCGATCAAGCAAGGCGATGCCATCTGCCACATTCCGCACAAATGATTAGCGGCAACGTACGCGCGGTGGATATGGCGATTACTCTTTCCGGTGGCTTCGGTAACCAGAGCGAGGATGCGATCCAGCAGATTGCCGAGCAGGTTGCTGGAAATCTTTTTTAAGGTTCAGCATGATCGTATGGTCGCTCTTGTGGGAGACAGAGCTGGGTCGATGTTGTGAAGCAGTCCCGAAGGGACGATAGAGCCTGTAGCCCAGCACGGGAGTGCCGGGTAAGAGTTTCAGCCGTCCCTACGGGACTTAATCATGTTTCCTGATGTACCCAGGACTACCGTCCTGGGCTAAGTTCAGCCAGACTTGTCCAAATTAGGTTTTAAGAAGGAGGCGGAAAAGCTGCTAGGTTGAGGTTGGGATTTCTTCCAGGAAAACCAATTTCAACCAGGAGCTTTCCGCCATGAGTGGAGTATGCAGTATTTTTTCGCAGGTTTTGGGAGTTTTTTCGCGGGCCGAGTTTGAGCAAGCGGTTTGCCAGCATAGAGCGGAGCGTCATGCACGCGGATTCAGCAGTTGGAGTCAGCTGGTGGCGATGTTGTTCTGTCATTTGGGCAGAGCGCAGTCGTTGCGGGAGATCTGCGGAGGTCTGGCGGCCTGCGAAGGCAAGTTGAGGCATCTGGGGGTGGAGAAGGGCCCGAAGCGATCGACGTTGGCCTACGCGAATGAACATAGGCCGTGGCAGTTGTACCAGACGGTATTTGAGCAGCTGCTGGAAAAGTGTCGCGGGGAGGTGCGCGGAGGGAAGAAATTCCGGTTTAAGAACAAGCTGCTGAGCCTGGATGGCAGTGTGATTGACCTCAGCGTGACGATGTACGACTGGGCCAAGTTTCGCCGGACCAAAGGTGGAGTGAAGTTGCATTTGCTGCTGGACCACGACGGATATTTACCCAAGTACGCGGTGATCGAGCCGGCCAACAAGGCGGAGATCAAGGTAGCGCGCAAGCTGGCTCTGGAGCCTGGCACGATTGTGGTGTTTGATCGTGGCTATACCGACTACCAATGGTTCGCCAGTTTGACCGAGCAAGGCGTGTACTTCGTGACCCGGCAACGATGGAATAGCTATTACAAGGTTGACAAGGAGTTGCCCGTACCTGAAAAGGGCAACATTCTGAGTGATCAGATCGTGATGTTGGGCCACCGCAGTTACCGCACAGGGGTGGCGGCCAGGCGGGTCGTGGTGCGTGATCCGGAGACCGGCAAAGAGTTCGAGTTTCTGACCCAATAAACTGGATTTTGCTGCCAGCACGATTGCGAAAATCTATCGCGATCGCTGGCAGATCGAGACTTTTTTCAAGGCCCTCAAGCAGTCTTTGCGCGTCAAGACATTCGTGGGAACCAGTGCCAACGCTTTAAAAACGCAGATCTGGACCGCGCTGATCGCCATGTTGATCTTGAAATATCTGAAATTGAAATCCACCTTCAATTGGTCGCTCTCGAACCTGGTGGCCCTATTGCGCCAGCAGTTGTTCGTATATCGCGACCTATGGACCTGGTTGGATTGTCCTTTTGAGGCCCCGCCTGCCCTGACTGGAATTCATGACCAACTTCGGCTGGCCCTTTAGTTTTCTTACCCTCTTTGGGACAGCTGAAACCTAGCTGACGGTCGCAAAGCCCTGAATCGATCTACACGCTGGAGTCTTATCGCAAACATTTGGACAGCACCTTTCTAAATCTGCCGCTCCCGACCCCCAACCTGGTTTCGTCCTGACCGGTCGCAGCACTCGTTTGTCCAATAAAATCCATCAAGCACAGCCGACTATTCCGCTAATTTGGACAGCTCTGAAGTTCAGCCGTCCCTTCGGGACTGAGGTTGGAAATGGGAGGGGAATGGGCCGACATGATGCCTGGGGTGGAAATGGGTCGAATCGTCTCGCCAAGATGGTCAAGATGCGCACATTTAATTCATTGATTTGCCGCTTCTCGCCGGCGCGGGGAAAGTGAGCGCCTCAATTTTGCCTGCGGACTGGCGTTAGGGTCGTTGCAGTCGGTGCCTTGGGCGAATAGCCGCGCTGGTAGCGCCGCACAGAGAACAAGAAAACAAATTGCGAGCGTCTTCATGGATCGCCTGACTCGCATTTAGACGGCGGAACACAAGCGAAGTTGCAGAGAAGCGGACTCTGCCGAGCGCATCTGCATTAGAACCTTCATCGCTTCCTCCGCTATGCTTGAATCGATGCGCTCGATCTTCATAAACCGATTTGGATGCCTGAGCATCCATCAAGGCACCCGGGCACTGTGATTGAGCATCGAAGAGTTTTGACCGACTTTTCAATAGAAGGGGGTTCCGTCATGGCACCTGAGATTTTGCGGACGACCTGCTGCGTGGTCGGTGGTGGGCCGGCAGGGATCGTGCTCGGATACCTCCTGTCACGCCGGGGGGTCCAGGTCACTGTGCTGGAAAAGCATCAGGACTTCTTTCGCGATTTTCGCGGCGACACGGTGCACCCGTCCACGCTTGAGGTTCTCAAGGAGCTTGGGCTGCTCAAGGAGTTCCTGGAGTTGCCACACGAAGAGGTCACGTCTCTTGGAGTGATCATCGGAGGTTCCTTTTTTGATGCGGTCGATTTCCGGCATTTGCCTGCGACGTGCAAATTCGTGGCGCTCATGCCCCAATGGGATTTCCTGAACTTTCTTTCCAGTCACGCCAAAAGGTTTCCTTCGTTTCAACTCCTCATGCAACACGAGGCTACAGATCTGATACTCGAGGGCGAACGCATCACGGGAGTGGTGGCGCAGCACGATGGGCAAGCGGTGCGGGTCCACGCAGATCTCGTGGTGGGCTGCGATGGCCGCCATTCGGTTACGCGCAGAGCGGCGGGAATGCACGTCATCGAGCATGGAGTGCCGGTTGACGTGTTGTGGTTCCGGCTCAGCCGCACGTCGGAGGATCCGGCTCAGGTACTCGGAAATGTGAACTACGGCAAGGCGCTGATCCTGATCAATCGAACGGATTATTTTCAGGCAGGCCTCATCATCGCAAAAGGCTCATACGACGAGATCAGATCGCGCGGACTTGAAGCATTCCGCGCCGACATTTCCAAGCTCGCTCCGTACCTGGGCGACCGAGTGAACGAACTGCGCGATTGGGAGCAGGTCCAGATCCTGACCGTACAAATCAATCGCCTTCGTCGCTGGTACCGGGCTGGTCTGCTGTGCATCGGAGATGCGGCTCATGCCATGTCTCCCGCCGGCGGGGTGGGTATAAATCTTGCGATTCAGGATGCGATTGCGACGTCAAACTTGTTGACGGGACCACTTCAGGAGCGACGCGTTCCGGAGGCGGCGCTGGCGGCAGTGCAAAAGCGGCGCGAGCTTCCAACCCGGGTTACGCAGGCGGTCCAGATATTTGCTCATCGAGGCTTAGCGCGCGCGTTCGAAAACCCTGGGCCAATCCAAGCTCCCTGGCAGGTGAAAGCCGCTACGCGAGTTCCCGGCATTCAACGCGCCATGGGATACGCGGTGGGGATGGGCATGCGCCCAGAGCACGTGCGGGAAAATGTCTCGGGGAGGCCGCGATGCGCCCGTTTGCCCACGGCAGTCCTTGCCGGGATCGGGATCGGGATCGCGGTCTTGGGTTTTGCGTTTGGTTGGACAGCATGCAAGGCGTACTGCCCAAAAAGGCTCTTCTGAACCTCATTTGCGGTCACACCTCACAATGCTGAGTAATCGCGTTCCTCGAGCCAGGGCTGCAAAACGCCACTCCCAAGACGCTGACATTTAAAGACGAAGGCAAGATCAGGGAGCTAGCACGCCGCGGAGAGGCCTGGCAGACGTCGGAAGACCGCCAGCTATTGGATTACGCGATAGCGAAGGGTGAGGGCGGGGTCTATTTGAAGTTGTCGCCCGGACAGTATGCGGCGCTGAGACGGCCCTAAGATGCCGACCAGGGTAACTTCTGCGAAATCAGGCGAGTCATCGCCGGCGCGAGGCACGGAAAAGGGCCGCATTTCACAGCAAACCGTAGCAAAAGCTGTGATCCGCCTTTTACCTCTCGGAAAATCAAAGATGTGTTTCGTATTATCCGTTCACTCGGCATATTCGGGTGGGAGGTAGTGATATGCAAAAGTTTTTATTCATGGCCCTCGTACCAGTACTTTGTTGTTCCTGTGCACAGCGCGGGATCATGGTTGCGCATCCGGCAGTGGCCGGTACGTCTACGGAACTGACGTTAGCGCCGGTTGTGAAGTCCCACACTGTTGCGGATCCTTATGGCCCGCAAAACGCAATCATTTTTGAGAGGACAGAGGGGGGCGAAGCGAATAGCTGCGGATGTGGCCCGGGGCTGGACCCCAAAGGCTGCAAAACAACAGAGGACCAAAAGTGCACTGGTCACTGTTATGACAGTGAAGGCAACGACAAGGGTTCGTGTGGGGTGCAACAACTCCACTCCCGATCCATCCTCCAGAGCACATTACGAGGCTATCCAGAGAATTGAAACCAGCACGGCTTTGTCAGTTTCGGCCTCTTGAAGAGGGCAAGATCCGTGAACTGGCGCGACGTAGGGAAGCGTGCTGAGGCGCCCCTCGTACTTGCCCACCCCGTCCACTTATCCCTCGGAGGTACTATAGCCATGACACAGTTCTCCTTCTCCGTTGATTCGGTTACTATCCAAAACACTCGCTCGAAGCACACAGACACGGACTATTTCGTATGCACACTGAAGGTTGGAGATGACCCTCCGCTATTTCCCCTGTTTTCATCCCTGGGCAACCTTAATAGCGCCACTCATCTGATTGAGCAACAACTTCCGTCTATCGATCTGGAGCCTGGCGATCAGTGCGTTTTCAATTACTTGATTGTGAACGCAGGCTCTGCCAACGGCGTCGACGTAGTAAGAGCCCTTATCAACGCGAGCGTCGACTGGGCAAACGGGCAAGGGCCCCCCTCTACGAATTTGACGGGGGCGCTGGAAGACGGTCAGACATTTTTCAACCAGGAATTGACAGCTGTTCTGAATCCCAACAGCTGTGATGGCATGGTTGCGGCAGAGCAGGACCACTTCACCTTTGATGATCTGAACTCGGTCGGTCCACCGCAAGCCGTAACGCATGAGGTACATCACTCGGGCATCCGCTCTCCTTCTGGCTGCGGACCTAATTCCCAATATATGGTCAAATGGGGCGTGTTGCAGCTGATAGATGAATAGATTTAGCCGAACTTGGACTAAATAGCTTACGAGATCAGCCATGTCTATTCCAACGTCAGCTTCAGCATTATGAAGTTTTTCTTCAAGGAAGATGGAGGCTTTCGAACTTACACGGGCGAGGTTTACTATGATTCCGCACATCCCGAGCGTTCGCGCGTCCGGATGACCGTCCAGGCTAACAGCATCATCCACCTGGCAATTGGCGCGATTCGACCCGGGAGCCAGTAATGAGTTATGACTGCAAACAACCCGGTGACAGGCGGAACGTAACCGTTACAAATGTTCACTGGAGTGTTGCTGCTTTATTTGGCGATCGTTCCTTCTGTCATCGGGATTCGGGATTCAGCCGCCCCCGAGTCACCTCGCGAGTGATGATTTGTTGTTCGCTGAAGGCAAGCCACTGAGTTAGGGACTTACTGGCACGCTATGAGGGGCTTTCTGCCTGTGCACTGGCCTGTGCGTTCCATCGTTGACCGTTCACCCCGATCAATAGGAGCCAGAGCATGAGCAATCCTTCTCCTAGGAAGCCGGCGATCACGTTGTAAGGTGTCAGTACGGCGAGTAAATAAAACCCGGCAACCCTGGCCTTGAGACGCGGCGACGCTTCTGCAATCCGTCTCATCATCTCACTCCGTCTCCACATTCGTTCCCCCGGTCGCTGAAATCAAAGCCAGGCAAGGGATATCTGGCTCTACGGAGGTGGTGACTTATTCTGCACTTTGCTCGATGCAGGGGTCGTGGACACCGTGGAACCTGCCATCAACCCTATTCATGGCGGAGAGAGTGGGATTCGAACCCACGGTACCTTGCGGTACACACGCTTTCCAAGCGTGCGCCTTAAGCCACTCGGCCATCTCTCCCGGTCTGTGAGCAGCGCGTGGCCGCGCCCCTCAAACCCGCCTTAACGACTTTACCATCTTGAATTTCCCTCAGCAAAGATTGGCCCCCAACCCACCCAGCCCGAATTTCACCCCCGGATCAGTTAAGGTGAACAAGACACATGGTTTCCCCCACTCCAGCCACGCAACCCACCCCCAACACCCGCTTCCGGAGCGAGTTGGCGGCTCTGTTGCTGCTGGCTATCCCGGTCGTCCTCTCGGAGCTGGGATGGATGGCCATGTCGATCGTGGATACCATCATGGTCGGACGGCTGAGCCCGGCGGCCATCGGCGCCGTGGGCATCAGCAGCGCTATCTTCTATACGCCCGCCTTGTTCGGCATAGGCCTCCTGCTGGGCCTCGATACCCTGGTCGCCCAGGCCTTCGGGCGCGGAGACTTTGACGATTGCCATCGCGCCCTGGCCCAGGGCGTCTACCTGGCCATCGCGTATACCCCCATTGCCATGCTCCTGGTGGGGTTCGCGCCCCATCTGTTTCCGTTGCTCGGCATCACCGAAACCGTGCGCGCTCCCGCGAGGGAATACATCTACCTCCTGAACCTGAGCGCCCTCCCTTTGCTCATCTACGTCGCTTTCCGGCGCTACCTGCAGGGGGTGGGCAAAGTAAGGCCAGTGACCTTTGCCTTGATCTCCGCCAACCTGGTGAACTGGTTCGGCAACTGGGCGCTGATCTACGGCAAGCTGGGCCTGCCCGCCATGGGCGTGCGCGGATCGGCACTTTCCACCGTCGTAGCCCGCGTCTATATGGCTGCTGTGCTGGTTTGGTGGGCGTGGAAACACGAGCGTGATCGCGGACACCCGCTCTTTGCCCACTGGCCTGGAATCCGGCCGGCGCAGTTCCGCCGGCTCCTGGTGTTGGGATGGCCGGCGGCCTCGCAGTTACTCTTCGAGGTAGGCGCCTTCTCCCTGGCCACCCTGATGGCCGGACGGCTCTCGCCCGGCATACTGGCCGCCCACCAGATCGTCTTGAATTGCGCCAGCCTTACCTATATGGTGCCGCTGGGTGTCTCCGCAGCAGCGGCTATCTCCGTCGGCCACGCCGTCGGGGCAGGGAATCGCGCTCTCGCCCGCCGCAATGGCTCCATGGCGATCGCCATCGGTACGGTGTTCATGGCCCTGGCAGCGGCTGCCTTCTTAACCATTCCCCAAAGCCTCATCCACGTGTACACGCATGACCGGCAAACCGTTGCCGTCGGCACAGGCCTGCTTGCCGTAGCCGCCGTCTTCCAGGTCTTCGACGCCATCCAGGGTGTCGGCACCGGAGCGCTGCGCGGACTGGGCAAAACCCGCGGCCCCATGCTGATTAACCTGGTCGCCTATGGAGTTATCGGTTTGCCCATCGGCTACACCCTCTGTTTCAAAACTCCACTGGGCATCTACGGCCTGTGGAGCGGCCTGACGCTGGCGCTTATCTTTGCCGCTGCGCTGGTCCTCACCATGTGGCTGAAACAGTCGCGGGTGACTTGAGGATGTTTGCCGGGGCCACGATTCGGCCCCCTCACTCATGAGAGGACCAGAGGATCTCTACGAGAGGGCGGGCGATGAGTGGACCGCTCCGCCCATCTGCCGGGGAGGTAAAGCGCTCAGGCGGTGTCCCAGCCGGGTCATGGGGATTTCGATCAGATAACGGCTCATGGTGGCGCACAGCAGAATCGCCACGACGTTCCATGGCCATCGCTGCAGGCTATTAAAGGCTCCCGGCGCCGCCACAGAGTGCAGTTCGGGCAAGAAAAGCTCCTGCCAAAGATAAAGGCTATAGGAGAGGGTGCCAATCCAGCGGATTGGCTGCAATTCCAAAACGCGGCCGAGCAGACTTGCCGGTTGAACAACTGTACTCAGCACCAGAGCCGGGAGGAGAATCGAGCGAATCAAGGTCAGTCCGGGCAGGTGGGTTAATTCGGCGGCCAGCAGGATCGCCAGGATCGGTAACCATAACTGAGGAAAACGGATGCGCTCAAAATTCCGTTTGATCGCGGGAAAGTAAATGGCGGCGAGACAGCCCCACAAGAGCGAGTCAATCCTGGTATCGGTACGGATCGTCAGGTTCGCCGGTGGGAATATGTCAGGCAGAAGCTGGTAATGCACCTGGAATTGTCGCCATCCGAACACCAGCAGCGCCAGCCCGAACGCCACCTTGCCCGCACGCTTCGCTCCCACAGACAGTAGCAGTATCGGCCAAATGAGGTAGAAGTGTTCCTCCACCGCAAGCGACCAGAAGTGGGCGGTGTAGAAACCGCCGTGTGCGTCCATTCCGGCAGGCAGGTAATTTCGGAAGAACATCAAGCAGCCCAGCAAATCGGAACGATTGATCGGGATCGCAGCAAATAGCGAAGCCGCACAAATCCCGATCAGGGCAGCATAGTACGGAGGCAGAATGCGAAAACACCGGCGCAGATAAAACTGGCGCAGACTGATGTCGCCTGTGCGCGTAAACTCCTCTAGCAAAAGGCCGCAAATAAGAAATCCGCTGATGGCAAAGAAGACGTCCACTCCGATTTCCCCATGAGAGGCGATCCTCATGAGCCAGGGAGCGCCCGGGAAGAAGTCGTACCGTCCGTGATAGAGGATAACCCCAATCACAGACAGCGCCCGCCAACCGTCCAGTGTCGGAATGTATCTTTTCGGATGACGCACTTGGCCCTCAAACTCGTCACGTGTGTGGTGGACGCAACCTGCGCTCTAGCTTTAGTGCGCAAGTGGGGGGCCGTCCGGTCAATCAGATATGGGGAGACCCCAAGTGAAGCGAAAGGGGAATCCCGAGGCAGCAAATATAGCTAGATTCTCGAGCCGTATGGGGGAAACGGCCTCTGCTTACGTCTCTTGAATGCTAGTTAAAACTGGTCGAATCGACCTGTCAAAGTATCTTTTGATACTGGGCGAGTACCAAAACTAGTTACCGTTTGTACCACCTGCACTCGAACAGTGCAGAGGCGGCCGATCCCCCCGTTCAAACCGGCAACGCCTCGTGCTTTGGCAGAGAGTCGTGTACAGCAACGCTGGCCAACAAACAGCAGCGCAGGACAGATCTGAGGAGAAGACGATGGATTCATTGACTTTGCAGCCACAGCGGCAATGTAGCGAGGCAGGTTCGCTAGCCGCACCGGGCATCCTTCTCCTAAAGGCATCGCTGACGGATACGCCACTTTGCGTCATTCGCCACTACGGTGGATCGTTTGCGATGGGGGGAAGCTCTACTGGTGCGGGCGTGACGTCGAGGAAAGGGAGAGGTCTAAGCCTTCCGCAGCACATAACCCACGTTGACTGCCAAGGCACGCTTTTCGCACTCTGCCAGCGTCTTCCCCACGTACGGAACGTAACAGGCCTCAAGCATCCGGAGGCCACTCGATGCGATGATATCCTCCACATCCCTTCCAGTGCGAAATAGGGAGATATGGTCAACTGCCGGAGCGTTCATGCAGGTGGTCACAAAAATATGAGTGGAGGGTCCACTTAGACGCGCTATCGTTGAAAGAAAGAGTCCTGGATCCTCCACGTGCTCCAGTACTTCACCCATCACAATACAAGAGTACTTTTGAATATCCTCTTGAAAGGTCAAGAAGTCAGTCTGTACGACCTCGGCTCGACATTTTTTTTCGATTTCGCAGTACCTGACGATATCTCGCGTCAAGGCGACGCTGGTGGCGCTGATGTCAACGCCGAGGAGCCGCTCAAAATTACCCAGCCGGGCAGCTTGCATAAAGTAGTAGCCATGGCCTGGTCCTATTTCAAGATAATTGCCTGTTTGACCGCGCGGAAAGGTGCGCACAAAGAAATCATGCAAAGCTACATGATTGGGCCATAGAAAAGCTGTGATGGCCAGCCCATACATATATTTACGCATGTACGCGTCATCGAAATAGACAGAGTCGGCCAATTCATCAAAGCGGCTCCAGCGGTAGCGCTTATTCTCGTGGAAGAACATCTCCTCCCGAAACGTATCGCGGACGATCGTATTGTAGCTGTCAGCCAGATACTCCAGTGACAAGCCGACCGACCGGCAATAATTGAGATAGCCGGTCAACTCCGTGTGAGTGTCTTCTCTCATAGACTCAAGCGACCGCTTCATAAACGAAGCGTGCAAAGGGTTTTCAGCGGTCACCAGGGACGCAAAATCATCGACTTGTGTAGTAGGATCCATTGGAAAATGGTTGCCTTTCGGTCACAAGGAGTTCGTCGGTCTGCACGTTCAATTCTGCCATGGCCGACGGTGGCGGCGCCAAAATACTGTACCACCGGCGCAGGCCCCCAGGCGATTGCCAAACTGTTGGCACCTGCACAAGGCAGGTGATTTTCAGCAGCCGCAGCTGTCCGCACCGGTCACTGCACTGCCCGTCAGGCATTTTCGATGATACGCATCGATTCGAAGCTTTATTGCTGGCAGCGCACCCGATAGAGAATCAGGGCAGGGAATTGCCTGTTGCGGCAAGATATTTCTTTATTTCCTGGTCTGCGATGTGACTGTTCGAGGCAGACGCTGAGGCCTCCAGGTGCACACCATCTGCACACATTTCTGCTGCGGGTACGATCGCCGAAGGCACGAGCCACGCTGCGTGAGGGTGCGGGCTGGAAAACTGTTCTGAGCCTTCGCAATCAGGCACGGGCGCCATATAGACGAGGATCTTGGTCTGCGGTGATGAGTACTTCTTGTAGAAATGGAAAGCCAGCCCCTCCGGTATTGCCGGATCAGAATAGGGCTTCGCTATATTGCAAGGATGCTCCAAAGCAGGTGGATCGATAGGCGCAAAACCGTGGTGTTCCACCAGCTCCTGATGCAAGTTCGGATCCTGATGTCTGAATGAAGTGAAGAGTGATTGCAGAACTTGAAACTCGAAGTGAAGCGTGACCATTGGATGCGCAGCGACAAAGTGAAAAATTTCCGGCCACGTCCCGTGTCGCACCAGCATCACGATACCTTCAAACGAATCCTCGGGTGTGACCGGTTCCTGGCGCAGGTTCCACGGACTAAGGCTCACGATGATCAACTTGGGAGGCTTGTTATACCGGAGGTAATGGTCCAGCATGTCGTCCAGCTGAACGTTGAAGATGGATCCCAGGCTGGAGAGGTTGACTACGCTAAGGTGCAACTCTGGTTGCATAACAGATGGGTCCAGAGCAACCAGTCCGGTGGAATCACCAAAGATCACGACGTCGGCATTAACATCCACCAGGCTATAGCGAAAATCCATCGCCGGCATCATCCACTTACCGGGAGCCGTCCGCGCATAACGCGTCCAGGGTATCGCTACCAACATGAATGCCAGCGTTGGTAAAACCAGTGCAAGTAAATAGCGCGAAAGATGTACCTGGCTGGAGCCCGAAGGCCCAAAGGATGCAGGAGGTGCATCGCGTTGATTCGCAGGGACCGTGGCAGACAGGTGCATGCTGAAAACTATCCTATACCCTGGTGTTTACGGAGGGAGCGAAAGCCTTGTGCTGTTGCGAGAGTGGCATTCCTGAGTCCCGATAAAATGCTTCACCGTCTCCAATTGCTATCGGCGAAAAATATGCCTTAGCATATCTCATGCTGTTTAACTCGTACGAGTTCATATTTGTATTCCTGCCGGTTGTTCTCCTGGGCTATCTGTTCCTGGTACGATCCGGGCACCGCGCGGTGATCTCCTGGCTATCCATCGCTTCGATCGCATTCTACGGATATTGGAAGCCGGCATTCCTGGTTGTGTTGGCGGCTTCGATCATAATGAACTATCTCTGTTCCCGCTTGATCATAAAGGCGGGGGAAGGCTCCAGAGTCAGGCGCCTGGTACTGGTCGCGGGCATCAGCGCTAACCTTCTGTTGCTTGGATACTATAAGTACTTTTTCCCGTTCCTGGCCTTCCTGAATAGACTGGGCGTACTCCATCACCACTGGCAGAACGTCCTGCTGCCTCTGGGAATCTCTTTCTTCACATTCACCCAGATTGGCTACTTAATCGATTTGGCGCAGGGCGAAGCAAGGCCTCAGCCGCTGATCAATTACATTCTTTTTGTTACTTTTTTCCCCCATCTTATCGCGGGGCCGATCTTCCATCACAGCGAGGTCATGCCTCAGTTTGCCGAAGGCCGCCGTCGTATCAACGTCATGGACATGACGATCGGGGCCACCTGGTTCATCATGGGACTCTTTAAAAAAGTGGCTATCGCGGACGTCATGGCAAACACCGCCGATCCCGCCTTTGCCCATCCGAGCGCACTTACCCTGTTTGCCGCCTGGCAAGGAGTCCTGTGTTATGCCGTGCAGCTGTACTTCGATTTCTCCGGCTACTCGGATATGGCGATCGGTCTGGCTCGCATGTTCTCCATCGATTTCCCTCTCAACTTCGATTCCCCCTATAAATCAAGAAACATCACAGCCTATTGGCAGCGCTGGCACATGACGCTGACCCGGTATCTGAACCTTTACCTGTACAACCCCATCGCACTTTCTGTAAGCCGTAGACGCGTGGCGAGCGGCAAAAAGGTTTCGCGAAAGGCCGCCGCAACACCTGAAGGTTTCGCAAATATGATCGCCTTTCCCACCATGACCACGATGATTTTGGCTGGCATATGGCATGGAGCAGGGTTCCAGTTCCTCATGCTGGGTCTCCTTCATGGCACGTATCTCACCATTCACCAGGCATGGCTAACCATTAGTCAGAAACATATTCCCCGCGGCGGCGCCAAGGACACGACGACCCCGATGGCTGTCGTGGCGAGTGTGCTGTTGACCTTCTTCTGTGTCATCATCGGTCAGGTCTTTTTTCGCTCCGCCAACGTCCACAACGCGCTGTTGCTGCTGGCGTCCATGGCCGGCGCTCACGGTATCTCGCTGCCGCAGCCAATCCTGCATCTGCTCGGGCCCTTAGGTCGTCGTGGCCTTCACGGCGGGTTCTTGTCAGTCGCGACCTGGTCCAGACCTGACCTACGCACGGCTCTCGAGTTGACTGCATCCCTTATCGTCATTTGGGCTTTTCCCAATACCCAACAGATCCTGGGCAGGTACGCGCGTCGCGATACCACAGCCGACATGGCCATCGACGGGAGCAATGTCACCGGCTTCTGGAATTGGCGGCCCAGTATGCTCTGGGCCGCCTCCTTCAGCGTGGTTCTTCTCTTATGTTTACTACTGATGCAAAATCCTAGCCGTTTCCTCTATTTCCAGTTCTAAGAGAAGACAGGAGAGTTCATGCAATTCGACCATATCGGGGTGATCGCTTCGTCGCTTGAGGACGGTCGCGCTGCACTCAACGCAGTTTTAGAAATACCGAGCTGGACAGAAGAGTTTGCCGACCCCGTCAACGAGGTTTATGTCCAGTTTGGCGCCGACTCCTCAGGCATCTGCTATGAGTTAATTGCACCTTTTGGAGAAAGCTCGCCGGTCACGAAAGCGCTGAGCACCGGAAAAAACATCCTCAGCCACGTCGCCTATCTGGTTTCGGACCTGGCGAAAGAGCGTGACCGGCTGCGTGCCGCGGGAGCAGTCGCTACCTCCGACCCCAAACCGGCCGTGGCTTACGGAGGAAACCAAATTCAGTTCTTCATTACACCCATGCGGACCATGATCGAACTTATCGAGGCCCCTGCACACCGTCATCGATACGAAAAATTCTACTAGCTCTTGTTGACCTTCTTCTCGATCAAAGCGACCAGGTGGCCAACATTCTTCATTGACTCCAGCTCCGCGGTCTGAAATTTGATCTTAAATGCCTGTTCCGTTGCGACAATCAGATTGATGTGATTGAACGAATCCCATTCCTTGACATCCGCGGCCGTCAATTCCGGGGTCAGCACGATCGAATCATCATCCATTACGTTGTGAAAGATTTTTGTTAACCGCTGATAGATCTCAGATTCCTGCATGTATCGCCTCATGGATGGTAACGAGCACTGGGAGGCGGGCAAAGCTGGCGAGGTCCAACGAGAATCTCAGGCCGCCATCCGCCGCACACCCCTCAGGCGCAAACCCCAACCTAGGATACAGGTCGGAAACCATAGCGTTTTTCGCGGTGGGGTAATATTCGCCGATCAGCCGCCGAGCTCCCAACCGCACGGCATGCTCCGCCAACAGGTTCAGGCAAGCTTCTTCGACTTGACGGCCAAGCACGCGGCAGCTCATCAGCCAGGTGTCGATCACCGCATCCCCGTTTTCATCGAGCTTGGCAATGAGGATCGCGATGATGCCGTTATCCCCAAACTTGTCCAGAAGCCGCATTTGCAGCGTGACCGCACGGGGATCAGTCATAACCCCCTGCACCTCCACTTCCGTGTACCGGCGCGTGGTGAGGTTGAACTGGTTGGTCTTGCCGATAAGCTGGGTCACCCGCGCCAGATTGATTTGGTCGAACGGGTTGTAGATCAGCTCCATGCGTAAACTCTGCAGATAGCTGGTCAGGTCGGTGGTTGATTCACGCAGGAGTTCGCGCTCGGCGTTCGCGTGGTACTGATTGTTGCGTTCGCGATCTTCGGCAGTGATCGACACTGCTTCGAAATAGCCCGCATCCGCCAACGCTGTTATATAGAACGAGGGGTCATCGGATATTTCCGGAACTGCGACCTGCGGTAATTCCTGCCGAATCAGATTCCGTTCGAAAGGGTTGTCATCCACGAAGACCAGGGAATCAAGGCCAATATTGAGAGCATGGGCGATCTTGCGCAAGTTGCTTGCCTTGTCCTCCCAATTGGCTACGAAACAGGCGATATCCTCCCGCCGCAATACCATCTCCGGATGCTGCTCAAAGGGTGCGAGCGCATTTACTTCGTCATTCTTGGAACAGACGGCCAGGATCACTCCACGCCGTTTCAATCCCAGAACGTACCGTTGAAAGGCGACAAACGCTTCGCCCAGGGAACTGCCCTGGCCCAGTGCAATTCCGCGTAACCCGTCGTCGCCAATCACCCCGCCCCAAAGGGTGTTGTCCAGATCCAATACCAGGCACTTTGAGGACAGTCCGCGGGCGGAGGCGATCAATCGCACCAGCAGGTCTCCATAAACCTGGCTCACACGCGGATGGATTTCCTGCTTCGACCGGTGCCAGAGTGCGGCGTCATGCCAGGCATTGGTTCCGTCACCTGCCATGTAATCGTCGACAGCCAACAGATGAACACCGTCCTGATCCGCCACCGCCCGCAATTCCAGATTGAATTGCCGGAGCCTTTCCCGGGGAGATTCCATGCAGGCGCTGTTCGTTGCTGCCCATCAACAGCGGGAATATGGGCAGCACCGTCTGCTGAATAACCGTGCAGCCGAACTCTTGCTTCGCGATCGCCCAGCAATGGCGGAGATTGGCGATCAGTTCATGAACATCCACCCGGTCGCCTTCCGCGACATGATGCGCGTCGAGCGCGATCACCACGGCATGGGGTTTGAATTTGTACAGCTTCGAGGATGGATCCAGAAATTCCTGCAGGTACATCCCATACTCGCCTTCCATTACATCGAGCCAAAGCTTGCGCCGGTACCCGGCGACACGAATGCCGGCAACCAGGTGCTTCAGAGTGGAAGAGCCTAAGAGAGCTACGCGTAAGGGTTTGATTCCCAGAGTGTTCAGGGTCTCTGCGGCAAGGAGCTTTTGCGCAGAGCGATCCAGTCTGGTGGTTTGGATGAAGTCAATTCTTGACCCTGCGAGGGAAACGACCTCCGCCCATCGAGCGGAATCGTCAGCGACAGAAGGCAGACTTTCTAACCTTGCCGCCCAGTTCGGGAGTCCCGGGAGCCAACTAAGTTCGATCGCCATTTGTTTTATACGTCAACGGGATAAGGCAGCGTACAAAAGTCCAGCAAGTGAACGGAGAATATCACCGCAAAAAGGCTGCCGCAAGACGAGACGCTGTGTCTTTGGTCGAACGTTGGTTACTCTTTCAGGTCACACCTGGACCTATCGAAAGATAGGGCGATGCTATCTAAAGATAGAACAGCGGCTGGCAGCTCTGTGGCGGGTCCCGGCCCGTGCGATGTCGCTTAGTAACTCTGCACTTGGCATGGTGCGCACTATCAAACGATGGAGAGGTTATTGCAGGATAAGAGTTTCTGCGGCGATCTCAAGATTCAGCGCGTGCGATTCCACCAAAAATACGCCGCACCTCGTAGAGTTGGATGGGCCAAAATGTTACCAACTTGCTAAATGCCATGGCCATCGCGAGGCCGACCAGTCCATGCCCGTGCGCCAGCAGGATACCGCCGCTTATGACGCCGATCGCGCAAAGTGTCGTAGAAACCGCCAGCGGTGTCACCTTTTCCACACCCGACAGCAGTTGATTAGTAGGCATCAGCGCGATGCCAATCATCACATAGATACTCAACCACCAGATAAAGGCTGTGGACGGCACTGCTGCCGGACTGGCCCAGATCCGGATCAGTGGCTTGGCAATAAGGGCCATGAGGGCTACCAGGGCAAAGCCAACGCCGGTTGAGGCCAGGTTCGCGTTCCTGTAGGCGCCCCGAATCCAGGCCCAATCGCCGCGGGCTTTCGCTTCCCCGAAAGCGGCAATGAAGGGTTGCGTTGCCATGTAAACCAAATCCATCGGAAGGGTGATTATCTTGTAAGAGACGACAAAGATAACGACGCTCGCCGGTCCAAGCATCTGGGTGATGATCATGGGTTGGCTTTGGTAGATGCCGAGCGCGGCCAACTGCGTCACCATATATTTGCCGCCTAATTGGAAGAGCCGCCGAATGCTCGCCACCCGCACGGCCGAGGGGTAGGGAATCAGCCATGGGTACCGCCGGAAAAGGTAAACACAATTGCCGATTGCCACCAGCGTCCTGGTGCCCGAAACGGCGAAGACCAGCTGTGGCAGGCCGCCGTGAAAACGCGAGACGACCACCAGAGCGAAGAGGGAAAAGGAGTTGCTTGAAATGCTCCAGATGTTAGCCAGGTAGCCGTCCTGGTACGCGCTATAGATGGAGTACTGGAGGCTGAGGGGAAACCCGAGGATGAAGATCGCCAGCGTCATGGCACAAGCCACATTCAATTCATGGCTGGACACAGTGGAGGAAACATTAAAGACCCCACGCCACGAAATCCAATGGAAGCTTATGGCGGCGACTAACCCTGAAACAATACTTATGGAGGTGAGTACCCAGAACGCGGAAGAAGCGTATTGACGTGCTGCCTCAAAATCATCCTTGCCGCTGCTTTCCGCAAGCACGTTTACGAGTGCATTTCCTGACAGACCGAAATCGGTAAGCGCCATCCAAGTGAGAAGACTGCTAATGGTGAGCCAGACACCGTATCGCTCCGAACCCAGATAATGGATCGTGAGTGGGACGGAGAGAAAGCTGATCAGGATATTCAGCGCTTTTGCAATGAAGGAAGAAGACGCAGTAATGCCGGCGCGGCGATACCTCTCCAGCCCGCGATTGGCGCTGGACTGGGTCAGAATGGCCTTCAGCTTTCCGGGGCTGAGATAGCTCTTTATCAATTCGAAGCGGCTGGGAGACGCAACCTTTGAAGAGTCTAAATTGGACACGGCTTCCTCGTAGCGCCAGGGGCCCTGGCAAATGGGTCTCAGGGGTGGGTTTCAGTTCTTTTACTGGCGGCGGTTAGCTAACAATCTGCCGTGCGCTTGTTGGATATTATAGCGGGAGTGTTCGCTGCTGCTGTACAACCTAGGTGTGGGCATTACGTCCGATAACATATATTCTGTTAACTACACCCTGCACGCGGCTCGGACCTGCGCTTGACACACGCTGCTCCTACATCTTGTACCGGCCAAGATCCTCGTCATTGAGTCCCTCAAGCCAACGCCGAAGCTCCTCGGGCGTAGTCTCAGCCATGCTGGGGGCGAGCTTGGCGATACGAATCACTTCTTCACTCACGTAAATCGGGCAATCGGAACGGAGTGCCAGGGCCAGCGCGTCGGAGGGGCGGGCGTCCAGGCTGACCACTTCCCCTTCCTGTTCCATCCAGATCACAGCGTAAAATGTATCGTTCTTAAGCTCCGTCACCACAACTTTTTGCACCGAAGCATTCAAGCCACGGACGAGGTTTTTCAGGAGATCGTGCGTCATCGGCCTCGGGGTGGCTGATTTCTCGATCTCGAGCGCAATGGCATTCGCCTCGTACATGCCAACCCAAATGGGCAGAACCGTGTCGCTCTTGACGTCTTTTAGGATCACGATCGGCATGTTGCTCGCCGGATCCATGACCAGACCGCGGATCTTCATTTCGACATCCATGGTCAGCTCCTTATACCGGCGCTACGAATTGACGGCCTCGCCGACAAGGCTGTTGGGGTGACTGTGGGTGATCCGGACCGGAACATAGCCGCCCGGAGCGGGACTGATGGGCTGAGCAGTCGTGAAATTGACTGTCTTGTTTTGCGAGCTGCGGCCGATCACCTGGTTTCGCTGACTGTTATATCCCTCAACCGCTGCTTCCATAACCTGTCCTATGTGATTCGCATAATTGGCTCTTTGGATTTCGCGCTGGCCATCCAGCAGCCTTTGCAGGCGCCGGCTCTTTTCCTCCTCCGGGATGCTGTCCGCGAGGGAGATGGCAGGTGTATTGGGCCGCGGCGAAAACTTGAACGCAAACACGGCATCGAAACCGACGGCAGCGGCCAAACTCAGGGTCTGCTCAAAGTCCTCATCGGTCTCTCCTGGAAAACCCACGATCATGTCCGTAGTAATGCTGATGGGTCGTTGGGCCGATTTGATCCACGCGATGCGTTCCAGGTATTCGTCTCGGGTGTACTCCCGCTGCATTGCCGCCAGCACCCGCGTCGAGCCGCTCTGCACCGGAAGATGCACGTGGTCGCACAGTGCCGGCACGGCATCGATCGCGTCCACGATGTCGGGCGTAAAGTCGCGCGGATGGGAAGTCGTGAAGCGCACCCGGCGAATCCCCGGGACTTGGCCCACCGCGGCTAGTAGGTCCGCAAAGCTTCGCTTACCTTCGCGATCGCGATAGGAGTTGACGTTCTGGCCCAGGAGTTGGATCTCGGTGTATCCGGAGTCGGCCATCTGCCGCGCCTCCGCCAGCACAGACGTGGACGTACGGCTGCGCTCCTTGCCTCGCGTATAAGGAACCACGCAGTAAGCGCAGAACTTGTCGCACCCTTCGATGATGG
The DNA here is from genome assembly GCA_963745725.1 of uncultured Acidobacteriaceae bacterium. GTDB lineage: Bacteria > Acidobacteriota > Terriglobia > Terriglobales > Acidobacteriaceae > PALSA-350. The sequence continues at coordinate 234,693 of CAVUYJ010000006.1, read as the reverse complement.
TGATATAGCCCCGGTGGCGATTGGTGCGCGCGGTGAACTCGGTCTCGAAGGTCTCCTCAGTCTGCCGGTCGTCCAGCCCGGTAATCCGCGACTCCCCTGCTTCCAGGCGACCCAGCATCTCGGGCAACTTGCGGTAGGACGCCGAACCCGACACCAGCGACACATAGGGAGCGCGCTCGAAGATCCGCTCGCCTTCCTGCTGCGCCACGCAACCCAGCACTACGAAGCGTTTGCCCGACGCATAAAACTTCTTGTAGTCGTTCAGGCGGTTGAAGACTTTCTGTTCGGCTTTGTCGCGGATCGAGCAGGTGTTGTACAGGATCAAGTCAGCAGCCGCTTCGCTATCCACCTGGGCGTACCCTTCATGGCGAAGAGTGCCGATAACTTTCTCCGAGTCGTGCACGTTCATCTGGCAACCGAAAGTCTCGATGTAGAAGGTTTTATTCGTCGCCATGTTGAGTCCGAGTATACCGCAGTGACCCCACGCCACGACTCGTCCTGCGGGCGCTGGCAAGAGTCCCGTAGGGACGGCTGAACTTAGCGGAACAATTGGCTTTTTGACGATGTAGCTTTTTGATTGCTTTGAGGAGCTGCTGCTTCGCTCCTAATGACACAGCGGGAGCGGCGGATCGATTTAGTGCTGCGCCTACGGGCGCTCGGACCCTCTTCGGGCATCCGATTTCCCAGCCCTTCCGGGCTGGGCTGACGTTTGGCGGTCGGCCCTCCGGGCCTTGTATCTACAGCGATCTCTGCCGTGTCATTTCTCCCTTGACTTGCCGCAGGCAAGTCAGCGGCTCCCACGGCGCGCCGGGGCAGGCGGGATGACAAAGGAGAGGGCATCGTTCCATAAACAGTGGTTGCTGAACCGAGGCGCTTTCCAATCTCATTTGGACAGGTAAGAGGTTCAGCCGTCACTACGGGACTCAATTTCAAGATGCGTGCTTCTGCTGTGTTCGCAGAGCATGCGTTGATCGGGGACACGCCCAAACACCCGCGGTGCTATCGAATACCCGTGCGGGGATTCACCCGCTCAATAACTGCTAAACTTAACTGGATACCTGGTTCTGGACACAAGCGTGTTCGCGAACATGTGGGAGGCAGAAAGATGGCTGAATCGAACGGCAATTACCCAACCGGACTGCGCCTGAAGTTGGGGCTGGCTGAGATGCTCAAGGGCGGCGTCATCATGGACGTGATGAGCACCGAGCAGGCCATCATTGCCGAGAAAGCCGGCGCCACCGCTGTTATGGCGCTGGAGCGAGTGCCGGCGATGATCCGCGCTCAGGGCGGAGTGGCCCGCATGGCCAAGCCAAGCCTCATCAAAAAGATCATCGGTGCAGTCTCCATCCCGGTCATGGCCAAAGCCCGCATCGGACATTTTGCTGAAGCGCAAATTCTCCAATACCTCGGCGTTGACTTTATCGACGAAAGCGAAGTTCTGACTCCGGCGGACGAGCTCCACCACATCGACAAGCATGCCTTCACCACTCCCTTTGTTTGCGGAGCCCGCGACCTCGGCGAAGCTCTGCGCCGCATCGCCGAAGGCGCCGCCATGATTCGTACTAAGGGCGAAGCTGGTACCGGCGACGTGGTCCATGCGGTGAAGCACATGCGGCAAATCGTGAAAGAGATGAGAGCTCTCACCGTGCTGCGTGACGAAGAACTCTACGCCGCAGCCAAAGAACATCGTGCCCCCTACGAACTGGTGCGCATGGTAGCCAAGACAGGCAAGCTGCCGGTGCCTAACTTCTCTGCCGGTGGCATTGCCACCCCCGCGGACGCGGCTCTCATGATGCAGTTGGGTGCGGAGGCCGTGTTTGTCGGCTCCGGCATCTTCATGAAGGAAGGCGCCACCCCGCTCGATGTCGAGTTGGACGAGAAGACCGGGAAGCCTCGCAATCCCGAGGAGCGCGAAGAAGCGGAGTCGCGTGCCAAGGCCATCGTGATTGCCACCGCGCATTACAACGACCCCAAGGTACTGGCCGACGTCAGCGAGCAGATGACCGGAGCCATGCATGGGCTGGCAATCGCCGGCCTCGAAGAGGGTGAGCTGCTGCAAACACGCGGCTGGTAAGCCCGATGCCTGATCCGCATGCGGCGAAGCCGCCGCGTATTGGTGTACTCGCTATTCAGGGAGACTTCGCCGCTCACGCCCAGGCCCTTGAGGAGGCGGGCGCCGAGGCCGTCGAGGTGCGCAAACCATCCGAGCTCGAGCAACTGGATGGTCTGGTCCTCCCTGGAGGCGAATCGACCACCTTTATGAAGTTTCTCGAGCGGGACGGCCTGCTCGAATCCTTGCGGCGCTTTCTGGCGGAGAAACCCGCCTTCGGCACCTGTGCCGGCTGTATTCTGTTGGCCCGCCACGTCTCCCACCCGCCGCAGGAGAGCTTGGCCGTCATGGACATCACCGTGGAGCGCAACGCCTATGGCAGGCAGATCGACAGCGCTATCCTGACCGGAGAAACCAAGCTGCCCGGCGGCCCCCTGGAGATGGTCTACATCCGCGCTCCGCGCATAGCCGCTGTGGGCGACGGAGTCGAGATCATGGCAGAACGAGACGGCTTTCCCGTATTGGTGCGCCAGGGCCGGCTCCTCGCCGCCACCTTCCACCCCGAGCTCTCAACCGATCGCCGCGTCCATCAACTCTTCGTAAACATGGTTCGTGACCAAAGTGGTAGCCAGAAGTAAGCGACCATCAAATGAGTCCCGCAGAGCCTGCCCTGAGCTTGTCGAACTGGGACGGGTCCAAGGTGGTTTCTCTCACCTTCAACAAAGACCCAAAGCCCACTCCTCAGCATCTAACCGCACAAAGAGATTCACAGCAGTGAACTAGTTTTTAAATAGCAGTGGGACCCAAGGCCAAAACAGGAGTAATCTTCGAATGTCGGAGTTTCTTCCATGCCCGCTACCTTCACCCGCACCCCCGTTGAGACCGAGCGCAAAGACCCTGGATTTGGCGGCAAACCGCCGGTAGCCCGCAGGCCGACAGGTGGTGGCGGAGACGGCGAAAATTGGGACAACCGGCCCTCCGGACGTCGTGGACCCCGAGACCTGCTCGGCCGCTACCGCATGGTGCTGTTTTTCGCTTTGGCCAGCGACCTCATGTTCTTCATCGCACTGGTAAGCGCCTTTTTCGCCCGCCAGAGCAGCGGCCATTTCACTCCCAACAACGCCTGGGTCATCGATTGGCACCCGGTCGCGATCCCTCCCATTCTGTGGATCAACACTGCCCTGATCCTGCTCAGCAGCCTGACGATGGAAGTCGGCCGCCGGCAGTTTTTCCGCGAGATCGATGTCATGGAGGAATGGCTGGGGCTGGGCCGTCCCACCATCCGCCGCGCTGCTCCCTGGCTTGCCGCAACCGTTCTCCTAGGCGCGCTGTTTCTCGCCGGCCAGTGGATCGCCTGGAAACAACTGGTGGCGCAGGGGGTCTTCTTCGCTTCCAACCCAAGCAGCCACTTTTTCTACCTGATTACCGGCACCCACGGCCTGCACTTGCTGATTGGCGTCGCTGGATTGGCAGGCGCCATGCTGGCCCTCATCTTCCTACGCCGCATCGAACTGCGACAGGTAGTGGTCGACTGCACCGCCTGGTACTGGCACACCATGGGCGTCTTTTGGATCTTTCTCTTCGGTATGCTGGTTTTCTGCCAATAAATCCATCGTGATCACCGGCATTTGGCCTCCTCTTAAGTGGACTGATTGGCAAGCAACTGCGGACACGCTGCACATGTGGACGCAGATTGTGGGCAAGACGCGGCTCGCCCTCAGCCCCCTCCAGCAACACTGGTGGAATGTGCCCCTCTACGTGAGCGCCCGTGGCCTGAATACTTCGGCCATGCCTTATGGCTCGGAGTTCCTCGAGATCAGCTTCGACTTTGTCAGTCATGAACTGCAATTCAGGATGAGCACCGGCGCCACCCTGTCTGTTCCTCTGCGCGCCCAGTCCGTCGCGGACTTCTACCGCGAATATAGGCGCTGCCTTGCCGCGCTCGGCGTCGACGTCGAGATCCATCCCGTGCCGGTGGAGCTGAAGAATCCAATTCCCTTCCTCGAAGATGTCCAGCACGCGTCGTACGACCCTCAGGCGGCTCACACTTTCTGGAGAGTCCTGATGCAAGCGGACCGTATCTTTCAACAGTTCTCCTCCAGCTTCGTGGGGAAAGTCAGTCCCGTCCATTTCTTTTGGGGCAGCTTCGACCTCGCGGTCACACGATTCTCGGGCAGGCCCGCGCCTCCGCGCGAGGGTGCGGACGCCGTCACCCTCGAGGCCTATTCGCAGGAAGTGATCAGTGCCGGCTTTTGGCCGGGCAACGGCGGCTTCGGAGAAGCGGCTTTCTATTGTTACGCCGCTCCGGCGCCGAAAGATCTGGACAACGCTGCGATCCAGCCCGCAAAGGCCGCCTACAACAAGGACCTGGGTGAGTTCATTTACCGGTACGACGACCTGCTCACGGAATCCTCGCCGGACAATTCCCTGCTCACCTTTCTACAGAGTTCCTACGATGCAGCAGCCGACCTTGCGCACTGGGATCGCGCCGCGCTCGAGCGGGGGAAGCCAGCCTAGGCCAAACCAAGCTGTTCGAGTGCCAGCCGGGCACCCTTTAGGTTCGCCAGCTTCATCTCCGAATATTTTCGTGACAAGATCACACCGTCCGCGCCGCCATGGAACGCGGCCAGAACCGCATCCCTCGTCCCAGCCGGATTGCACTTGCTATGATCCGCCGCCGTCGGAATATCAATATCGATGCCCGGCCACAACTGGGTCTTCGTGCCCGCAAGACCAGCGCGTGCCCGCTTGGTCTCACGGTAGACATAGTCTGCGGATAACCCGGTAAACGGAATCTCCGCCAGGCTCTTCTCCTTGTAATCCAGCACCCGGTAATGAAAGTCCAGCAACTCCTGCTGTGGCACATCTCCATACAGTGTCTGGTGAACGCTCTCGATGTACTCGGCCATCCTTTCGCCACCGCAATTGTGATAAATCACAATCTTCAGGAAGTCAGACACCGGCGCGATCGCCGCCAGATCCTGCTCCGCGCGATAGATCGGGTTAAACGAGTTGGTATGCCAGATATGCCATCCAACGCCTAGCGAAGGCTTGGCCTGCTTCACCTGCTTGTAAATCGCTGCGTAGGTCTCGCGCAGGCTATCGGTCCAAAGCATCTCCCAGGCCAGCAACTCGGGATAACGCAACATCAACCGCCACACTTCGACGTAGTAACCGTCCACCGGCCTCTGCCGCTGGCGGCCCGCATCCACAAACTTTGCCAACTCCTGAAATCCCTGCCGTGCGCGCTCAGGATTGATGCCGCGCTCCTTAGCCTTGGCCTCGCAGTACCGGCAAAAGCAAGTCACGTTGTGAGGATTCGTGTTTCGCCCCCCGGCACTGGCGCCCAACGCATTGGCAAACGGACCCTGCCGCTCCGACCCCCACATTACGCCATCGATTTCGTAGGAGTGAGACCAGTCATCGACAATCCCTAGAAGAAAATTCCGGTAGTTCGGATTGTTGAAACACAGGGTAGTCGCGTTCTGTCCCGACAACTGCTTCTCTTGGAGTTGATCGATGTTCGGCAAATCCTTGCGGAAGACGTCCTCAAACCAGCAGATGGTCTTGATCCCACGCTTCCGCGCCGCCGGTAGAACCGCCTGCAGCACATCGTAGTCGCCCAGGTCGGTCGCGCGCGTCCCCTTAAAGACCGTGTCCTTGTAGAACTCGGGATGGATCGTCGCGTAGTTGCCGCCATAAAATGTGCCCGTGTCGTATTCCTGCTTGCCATGATCGGGCAGCGGCTGCCCTGGAACCTGCCGTCCAGCGATGCCCCGCCCATAAGTAAAGGTTGCCAGGAAAAGCGTGTTCACCGCCGCGTCCCGCTGGAACTCATCCAGCACCTTCTCCGTCCCCTCATCGAAGAAAGAAACGGCGCCCACCTGGATACCTATCATTTTCTCCTTGGTAGCGGCTTCGGCCTTCATAGAAGCCGCCACCGCCGCGGCAGCAGCACCCTGCAAAAAGGTCCTTCGATCCACATTCACCATTCGGTTTCTTATCCCTCGTTATTCAAGGCCCAGTAAACGAGCCGGATTTTCTTTCGCCATGCGATCAATCTCAGCCTGCGTAATTCCCTGTTCTTTGAGTCCCTTGAATAGCAAAACAAGGCCATCCGGATGCAGAGGGTTTGCGGGCTGGCCCATATCGCTCGCGAGAATGCAATGTTCTACCCCTACAAACCGAATCGCTCTCGCATAGTCTTTGAAGGTGAATTCTTTGTAGGAGCCAATGAGCCCGTTGTAGACGAACTCGATATAGGCGCCCATCTTCGCGGCTTCCAACATCTGCGCATCCGTCATATGGATAGGCGACATCATCGCATGGGTTACGACCATGTGCTTGACTCCCTGCGCTCGCCCTTCGCGGACCTCCATGAGGGCTTCTTCCGCCGTCGGATGGCCGGTCGCCAACACCAGGTTTTGCTTCGCGATCACTGCGATCACCCGCTTGGTTTCCGGAAGCAACTGGCCATTCTGCGAAATCCGCACGAAAGGCCGGTCCTGCTTCGAGTACCGTACTTGTGCCTCGGAATCGAACGTGCTCATCCACACAAAACGGCCAAAACCGCCGGTCGTCGCCGCCATGTGTTCCACGGCGGAGGGATTCATGCCGCCCACAGAGAGGTTCAAATCCACCCCGCCAAACACTTCGATCCCGGGAACCTCTTTACGCACCACATAAGCCAACGAGGCAGTCGGTTCATAGTGGTTCTTCAGGACCATACCCCGCATACCACGGCTCTTAGCCATCCGCGCCAGATCGATGGCATCAATCTTCCGCGGAGCACTATCCGGCGCGCAATGCACATGAATATCAATCACGCCGGACAGCGGATTCTCGTCAGCGGAGGACGTCACGGCAGCACCGAGAGCAAAAAGAACAAGAAGCAGAATGGCCTTTTTCATTTAAATGATCTTCATCTCCCGCAGCGCATCGCCCACGGCTGCGAGGTTCGCCAGCTTCATCTCAGAGTATTTGCGCGAAATCACCAGGCCCGTGGCTTCCCCGTGAAACGCCGCCTTGGTGATCTCCTTGGTCAATCCCCATAGATGGTTTTGGATGTGCTGGTGAACCCCTACGCTTGGTTCGAAAGTCTTCCGGAGTCCCGGGTTGGCTCAGCCTGAGCTGGAGGGTGACGGGCTCGAATCGCTAGAATAGAGACATTGGAGCACGGGGATTCATGGCAAAGCAATTCGGGTGCATTGAGACGAACCATCGTGAATTTATTCTGCAACAGCATATCTTCTTTACCGGCTCTGCTGCTGCTGAAGGTCGAGTGAACATTTCTCCTAAAGACAGGGCGGCTTTGCGTATCCTCAGCCCCAATCGCGTGGCGTACCTGGACCAGACTGGCAGTGGTAATGAAACTGCCGCACACCTGCGGGCCCACGGACGCCTGACGATTATGTTCTGCGCCTTCGCCGGAGCGCCCTTGATTTTGCGGCTCTATGGACAGGGTCGGGCTCTGCCGCGCGGCAGCCGAGCTTACTCTGACCTGCTTGCTTCAGCATTTGACAACGGAGAACCCCCTGGATCACGCCAGATTGTAGTGCTCGATATCGATCTGGTCCAGACTTCCTGCGGATATGGCGTTCCACTCTTTGAATACGTTGCCGAGCGGCCCACCTTGACGCGATGGGCGGAGGCAAAAGGCGAAGCGGGATTGGAAGAGTACAGGCGCGCGAAAAATGCATTCAGTATCGATGGATTGCCGACTGGGAATCTGGAATCTTCCTTGAAATGAACGAGGCTCGTGTTACGGGCGTCCTTATTAGCGGTTGCTGATGGCGAACTGACCCTCGACACCGGCACCCTGGCCAGGTTGTCTCCCGCCCAGGAAGATCGTGTAGTCACCCGGCTGCATGGCGGTTTTGCCGTCATGATCTACTTCGCTCAATTGCCCGGGTTGCAGGGTAAAGACTACGTGACTGGTCTCCCCGGCCTGAAGCTTTACTCGCTGAAACGCACGCAGGGAACGCAGCGGCTCGCCGCCTTGCTGTGGTCCGCGAAGATAAAGCTCGGCCACCTCGTCTCCACTCCGCTTCCCGGTATTGGTCACGTCGGCTTCGACCGTCAGCGGCTCTGCCGGCTTGAGAGTCGCCTGGGATAGCTTGAGATGGCTGTAGGTGAAGGTGGTGTAGCTGAGGCCATAGCCGAACCCGTACAGCGGCTGGCCGGCGAAATACCGGTAGGTGCGGCCGGCCATGGCATAGTTTTCAAACGGCGGAAGTTGATCGACGGAATTGTAGAAGGTTACGGGGAGTCGGCCCGACGGGTCGTTGTCGCCGGCGAGGGTCTCGGCAATGGCGGCTCCCCCCTCCTCGCCCGGGTACCACGCTTCCAGAATGGCAGCGGCATGCTCTTTCGCCCACGGGACGGCCAGTGCGCTCCCGTTCATCAGCACCACCACCAGCGGCTTCCCGGTTGCAGCGATTGCCTGCAGCAAATCCTCCTGGAGTTGGGGCAGGTTGATTCTGGTTCGGTCACCACCGCTGAAGCCCTCGAGATGAACCGGCATCTCTTCCCCTTCCAGGCTGGGCGACAAGCCCACGAAGGCGACGACCACGTCGGCCTTCGTGGCGACCTCTACCGCTTGATCGCGCAAAGGGCCTGCGTCGGGCTGCCACTTGAGGTGCACCCCGGCACCGAACATGGGCGCATTGTGGGCATACTCCACCCGGAGGGCATGCGGAGCGGTATCGCCGAAGTGCATGGGGTAGGAAGTCTTCCCCGAGGACTGCTTCCCGTCGCGTCCGGCCTCCAATACTTGTTTGCCGTCCAGATAGAGCCGAAACGTATCGGCTCCGTCGCAGGGGGAACAATGTTCCGACGCTATGTCAAAAACATAATCACCCGGGCCCGGCACAGCGATCGAACCGCTCCAACGAACGCTGAAAGTGGTGGCCGACACGCCTGAGACCGGCGCGGCAGCGTTCCAATCAAAATCCACCTGCTTGTCGACCCGCGTCAGCACCGGCTGGCCTTGCCAGTCGCCGTTGTTGAAGTACTCGCCTTTCAGTCCGACGTCATCGCCAGAGCGCAACACAGTGCGCGGCACCACTACGGGAAAACCTGCAACATACGATGAGCCCTGAGCAAAAAGCACCGTGCCTTCCGTGGCAAAGCGGCTTTCGATGCCATCGAGCGGCAATATCGGGTGCGTCGGTTGGCCGTAGTAATTGCCTTCGAGAGACTCGAGCACGGTAGCATTGGGACCGATCACCGCGATGGTCTTGCCACGCGCCTGCAACGGCAATATTCCATCAGCATTCTTAAGTAGCACGATCGACTCCCGCGCAACCTGGCGGGCCAGTTGGCGATGAGCTTCGGAATCCACCTCGCTCATGGGGATGCGGGCATAAGGAACATCCTGCGGTGGATCGAACATGCCCAGGCGAAAGCGCGCGGTGAACAACCGCTTCACTGCGGTATCGATTTCGTTTTCGCTGACCAGCTTATCTTTGAGAGCCTGATTGAGTGCAGCGAACTCCGGGCCGCAACTGGTGTCGGTGCCTGCACGCAGCGCATCCGCGGCCGCATGTTCCTCGTCCGGAGCAAATTTGTGACCTTTCCATATATCGGTGAGCGCCCAGCAATCGGAGGTGACAAAGCCGCTAAACTGCCAGTCGCCGCGCAAGGTCTTCTTAAGCAGCAAGTCGCTGGCACACGCGGGCGTGCCATCGACAGCGTTGTAGGCACACATGGTGGAAGCCGCATGGGCTTCTGTGATGGTGGTGCGGAACGCAGGCAGATAGGTCGCTTCCAGGTCCTGCGGCGATGGAGTTACGTCGAATTCGTGACGCAATTGCTCCGGCCCGCTATGGATCGCAAAGTGCTTGGGCGTGGCGACGACTTTTAGGTATTTGGGATCGTCCCCTTGCAGTCCGGTGACGAACGCCAAGCCCATGCGGGAGGTGAGGAAGGGGTCTTCACCATAGGTTTCCTGTCCCCGGCCCCAGCGGGGGTCACGGAAGATATTGATGTTCGGAGACCATATCGTCAGGCCAAAGTAGATCCGATGATTGCCATGCTCGATGGCGTTCGCGTATTTGGCGCGCGCCTCGGTAGAAACGGTGTCTCCTACCGAGTGCATGAGCGTGGTATCCCAGGTTGCGGCGAGGCCAATCGCCTGGGGAAAAACGGTTGCGTATCCCGATCGTGCCACGCCATGAAGGCCTTCGTTCCACCAGGTGTATTCGGGGATGCCTAGCCGGGGAATGGCTGCCGCGGTCATGGTCATCTGGGAGATTTTTTCCGCAGGCGTCAGGCGCCCCACGAGGTCCGCGACACGCTGTTCCATGGGGAGTGACGGGTTCTGAAAGGGCAACTCTGCTGGGTAGGCGGGAACTCCCAAGAGACCCAAAAGCACAGTAGTCAGCCCCCATCGTTGGGCGCAACTTCGCATCAATACCCTCCCGCGCGAACCTCAGAATAGTACCAGCCGGGACACAAAGCGCGAAGCCTCTGCCGGGCGAGCGGGGTTAAGCTACGCGCTCGCCCTGAGCGAACACCATCGCCGGCCGTTGGGTGCCGAGAAAATACGGAATCTCTCGATAGTCGCTTGCTTCATGCACCACAAAATCAGCCGACTTGCCTGCTTCGAGGGAGCCCACCACGCCGCCGAGGTTGAGACTGCAGGCTGCGTTGATGGTCGCCGCCGTGATGGCCTCCGCCGGGGTCATCTTCATTTGCGTGCAGGCCAGGGACAGCACCACGGGCATGGATGCGATGGGGGACGAGCCGGGATTAAAGTCCGTGGCCAACACTACCCCAAGGCCGGCATCGATCATGGCGCGGGCGGAGGGGTAGTGCTTGGAGCTGATTGAGTACACCGAACCTGGCAGGAGCACCGGTTGCACGCCCGCCGCCGCCAGAGCAGCAATCGAGGCTGCATCCGTATGCTCCAAATGATCGGCGGTCGCAGCGCCGAAAGCCGCTGCCAGCAGGGCGCCGCCCGAACAGCTGAACTGATCGGCATGGATGCGCAGCCTCAGTTCCAGGCGCCGGGCTGCCCCAAGTATGCGGGCAGCAGAGGCCTCATCGAAGATGTGCGGTTCGCAGAAAACATCGCAGAAGCTTGCTAGCCTCTCCAGCACGACAAGGGGAAGCATCTCCTCCACCACCAGGTCGACATAAGCAGGGGTGCGGCCGGCAAACTCGTCCGGGACCTCGTGTGCGCCGAGAAAGGTAGGTACGCAGCGCAGCGGAGTCGTTTTGCCCGTTTGCCGCACGACACGCAGGATCTTCATTTCGGCTTCGACGCTGAGGCCGTAGCCGGATTTGGCTTCGATGGTGGTTGTGCCGCCTCGCAGGAACCACGACGCATGCTTTTGTGCCACCGCGAGGAGATCGCTTTCGGTCGCGGCACGGGTACGGCGGACCGTAGAACGAATGCCTCCGCCTTGTTTAGCGATCTCCTGATAGGTGATACCGGAACAACGCAATTCAAATTCATCGGCGCGATTGCCGGCAAAAACCAGGTGGGTATGGGCATCCACGAAGCCGGGAGCCACGACGCGGCCCCCCGCGTCGATGACCTGAGCGCCTTGGGGTAGACGGGCTTCGATCTCGCTACGCGGACCCACCGCTTCGATCTTGTCCCCGCGGATTAGCATGGCTCCATCGCGGATGATCGCCAATTCGCGCAATTCCGCCCCTACGCGAGGCCGCTTTTGGCCCGCCAACGTGACTAGCTGCGAGCAATGCAGCACCGCAGTCGGGATTTCTACAGGAGAGTGTCTGGTTACCATGCAACACGAGGGTACCGCAGAGGAGGGGGCTGAGGGAAAAGCCCGCCCGGCCCGGCAAGCCTGGCCGGGATGGTTCGGCAGCGATGCCGGGAGCTTGTGAGCACTTCCCTGGCGAAGACTAGCCGAACAGATGTACGCTCGTTACGACGATGGCTCTCTTGCTTATCTCCGGGAAGATCGAATCTCGCCATCCCCGTGCCAGTTGCCCGGCCGCCATTGCGGCGCCTGCACCGGCCACTTCAGGCTTTCCTCCCCGTCGGGAAGCACGGTGTTGAGCACCCAATCGATGCGATCGGTCGCGTCTCTAAGCACTGATTGCAGTGACTGATCTCGTTTTACCGAGGTGGAATACACAATGGCGGTCAGCGCATTCCGGATATGGTGATTCACTTCCGCGGCAATCGCCATCCTGCGCGCCATGATCATCCGTCTCCGCTTTTCATAGATCATGAGCAGATACGAAAATACCGAAGCGACGACGCACGTATAGAGATCCGAAACATAGAGCCTGTTCGCATGGTGCACCAGCCGGTCGAGGCCCACGCCGCAAACTCCAATGAGCACGCCCAAAATCAAAGCCGAAATGATAATGCGGACATCCAGGAAGGTGCTGGTGTGAACCCAACCGTGGGAAGGCGTGAAGGTAGACTGGCGCCTGGGGGAGTCCCGCTGCGGCTCAGCGTATTCAAAGTTGTGGTTCAAGTCGGTCAGCATCCTGCTTCCCCTTCCAATGCACCCCTGCCGCCCTCAGTACCGCTCCCATAAGGGTGTCTTGGTTTCAAGCTGAACCCGCGTCGAGGGCGACCGGAAAACATATTCGCTGTACGAGCCCTTATAGCCGCGCAATGCTGCGATCGGGACAAGGATCGGAAAGAGCAAGCTCTGCACCAACCGTGGGGGGCTCATGAATTGGATCACATCGTTGAATTGACCAGCGATCGCGGCAAACTGCAGAAGATTTGGCATGCCCATAGGGTCTGTCTTGCCATCCTGCGCGAGACCGATCATATTGCGGATGAATGCTTCAAACCGTTTTGCCGGCCGAATGTCCAGTGTCAGCTTTGCGGCAATGATTCCTGCGTTCCAGAACCGGTGCGGCACTCCGGGGCCAATTTCGATCATCTTGCCCGGCTCAACGATCGAAATTTCATCGTTCAGGATGAGGCCAACGCGGCCGCTCACCACTTTCAATCGCTCATGGATGGACGGATGCTTGTGAAGTGCGGAGCCAAAGCCCGCTCCCTGGAGTTCGATTTCAACGACTAACCGCTCGCCCCTGGTTTCGCGAGTGCCAAGAAGGATCGTTGCTCGTTCGCCCGTGACCGGATTTTCAAATACATCGCCTTTTTTGAACATAGTGCCCCATCGGCAGGTGGAAACCCGCCTGGTACTTGCTTTGTGTCCAGCAAGACTCGTCGGTTACCAGCAGTTCGAGGGAAACCCCGGGAGAACCAAGGTTAGCTAACCAGCCTTTTTCGGACTGCGTACAGAACGATCTCAGCTGTATTGTGAACATTCAATTTTTGCATCAGATTGGTACGGTGACTCTCGACTGTGTAAGGACTTACGTCCAGCAGCGTGGCCACTTCTTTGTTCGTTCTTCCCTCAGCCAGTAGTTGAAGGACTTCTTTTTCCCGTGTGGTGAGCAGGTCGAATGTATCCGAGAGCCCCTGCTGTTTGAGCACTCGCATGTAATCCTCGAGCAGGACATCGTTGATGGCCCGGCTAAAAAAAGGCTTTCCATGGGCCACAGATCTTATTGCCAGAAGAAGGTCGTCTTCCGCAGACTCCTTCAACAGGTAGCCTTTGACGCCCACGTGCAGGGCCCGTAACACATAGCTCTCATCCGCGTGCATGGTGAGCAAAATCACGCCGATCTGGCTATTTGTCTTGAGTATTTGTTCAGCCGCTTCGATCCCATTGAGGATCGGCATGCCGACATCCAGGACGACAACTTGTGGAGCAAGGGTAGCGGCCATGGTCACGGCCTCGCGTCCGTTGGCCGCTTCTCCTATGACCACCATTTCGGGATACTGTTCCAGGAGCAGGCGCAAGCCTTTGCGCACTACACCGTGGTCGTCCGCGATGAGCACCTTGAATGTCATGTTGGCTCTTGCCCTTTGCAGGCCATCGTTTTTCCGAAATATCGACTGGTCTTCCTGGATGTTGTAATACAAGGATTATCGTCGGCCTCCTTCCGTGCAAGTAGCAAACTGCGCTCTAACAACACCTTAAGGGGAAGGGTGGGCAAAACAAATCCCGTGGAGACACTATGGACCATGCAAAATGACAGGAGGCCTTCCGGGGCCCTGTGAAAATCCGGCCATCAAGAAACGCCCGGATCGAGCGCAGCCGGCAACTCCAGGCGGATCTCCGTTCCGGAACCGGGCTCGGAGGACACCGACATACGCCCTTGTAAGGCCCGTACCCGTTCCGTCATGCCCAACAATCCGAGGCCAGGAGTTTTGAGAAGCGCATCAAAGCCTCTCCCATCATCATGCACGGACGCGACCACTCGAGATTCATCCTGCTTGACGACGACCGTGACATGGCTGGCGCCGGCATGCTTGCCGCAGTTGGTCATCGCTTCTTGAATGGCACGGTACAAACACAGGCGCGATGCCTCGGGCAGATTATCGAGCCTGCCTTCGATGTTCAAGGAAACGGGGATGCCGCACCGGCGAGAGAACTCTTTGGCTTGCCAGTGCAATGCGGGCTCCAGTCCCAGATCGTCGAGCATGGACGGCCGCACCAACAGAGCGAGATTTCTTACCGAACGAAGGGCTTCTTCAGCCAGCCGCTTGACACTTTCCAGCCGCTGGCGAAATTCCTCATCCGGGTTGTAGTGTGACAGCGTTCCTAATTCCATACGCAAGCCTGTCAGGATCTGGCCCACCTCATCGTGAAGTTCTCGCGAGATCGTCTTTCTCTCTTCCTCCTGCACCCGCACCAGCTGGTTGGACAAGCGGCGAAGTTCCTGTTCCGCCTTCTCCGCGCGCGTTCTCTCCGCCTCCGAGACGTTATCGAGTCGAAACATGTAGGCGGTGCTGAAAATAGCAATGGCAAATTCCAACAGGAGAAGCATCAGCGTTGCGGCAACCGCAAACTGGCGAAGCTTAGCCTGTTGTCCTGCGCTCTCCTGCTCCTCGCGGGCGAGGCTTGCCTGGTTTAGCGCATCGATGCGCCCGGCGAGATCGAGAACCCTCTCGGGCTGGTGCTCCAAAGCGGTAAAGAGTTTCTGCTGCCCATGCTGCAGGCGCGACGAGCTGAGACCTTGCTGAATTGAGTTCCAGTACCTGTCCAGGCCTTGCTGCAGGGCGAGGACCTGCGGCTTTTGGTTGCTGCCAATCAGGTTCATCAGGGTGATAAGGTCGTTTTTTGTGGCTACCTGCAAGTCAGAGATTCTGGCCTCGGTTTCAACACTGTTGGGGTTACGGAAGCCGCTCTGCTCGATGAGCGCTACTTTGTTAATGTTGGCCTGGATGTCTGAGATGGCGTCGTCGGCTCTTTTGTAGATTTGATGGGCGGTCCGGGTACGGTCGTAGATCCGCGCCGCTTGGTGGGAGACCAGCCACGCAAAGAATATCGAGAGCAGGATCAGTGCGCCGAAAGATACGGCGACCGCCGGCCAGAGTCGTGCGCGCATAGGATCACTCTACTACTTTCGATCCGGGATTCTGGAGAGGGGTCCTGCGAGAGAGCGCGCCGGCCACAGCTGCCAAGAGGCGGCGGATGGAACTTAACGGCGGTTCCCCTCAATGCCCTTCATCGACACTTTCCGGAGCGATGTAGGTTCAGGAGAAGAACCACCGGTTGGGCTGTGGCCTAATGGTCCCGCCGATGGACAACTGCAGTCCGCCGCCAATAGGCCACATCAACATCAGCATGGAGGTTGCGAATCAGCAACTCCACTATGAAGTCTGATCATAGGCAGGGTGCGGACCGGTCGCTATCCCTTGAGTACACTAGAACCTTTGAAAAAAGGGAGGATTGGGTTTTCGTTATTCGGCGCCCAATGCTTTGACGGGATCGACCGAGGAAGCCCGGCGGGCGGGAATCAGGCTAGCCAGCAATGCTGAGAAACCCAACACCGCGGCTACCGCCGCCAGTGTCGGAAAGTCCCATGCCTGCACGTTGAAGAGCAAGCTGCGCATCAGGTGTGCGGTGGCGACGGAGCAGGCTAGCCCGGCAACAATCCCCATGCCAGTCAGCCATCCGGCCTCTTTGAGAACCAGCCGCTGGATTGCACCCCGTTGTGCCCCAAGGGCCATCCGCACCCCAATCTCGCGTGTCCGTTGGCTGACGGAATATGCAACCACTCCGTACAGCCCCACTACGCCCAGCATCAGGGCCAGAGCTGCAAATCCTCCGACCAGCCAGGTTGAGAATCGATGCAACAGCGCGCTTTGGGAACTGCTCATCTGCTCGTTCATGGTGCTTTCGCCGTAGACACCCAGATTGGGATTGATCTCGCGCAGTGTCTTCAGCAGCATCGGAAGCAACTGCTTTTCGTCCTGCGTAGTCCTTGCCGCGACTGCGAAGTAGTTGTCGGGCGCATGATAAATCGAAAAATACTCCGCGGGCCACGCGTCATCATCCAATCCGCCTTCACGTACATCTTCGACGACTCCAACCACCTGGCGCATCGATTTGGGCGTCAAACCGCCATCGCCGATCATCTTGCCCAGGGGATCCTCGCCAGGAAAGTATTTTCGCGCCATCGACTCATTGAGGATGACTACCTGGGGATGGTTAGCATCGTCGGCATCGGTAAACATGCGCCCCCGGACCAACTTCGCCTTGAGGGAGGGCAGGTATTGGGGGCTTACATCGCGTTGCAGCACTTCATTGTGCTCACCATGGAACGGCCTGCCGGGAATGCGAATCCAGTCAGTATCGCAATTGCACTGCAAGGGAAGATCGCTGGTGATGCCCGCCGATTGCACACCTGGCAAGACTGCAATCTTCTCGAGGATCTGGTGATAGAGAGCAACCTTTTGTTCAGGCTTTCCATATACGCTCTCCGGGGCCATGATGTAGACCGTCGCCAGGTGCGAAGGGTCGATTCCCGTTTCGACATGCAGCAGCAGATAGAAACTTTTTGCGAGTAGTCCAGCGCCCGCCAGCAGGACCACGGCTACGGTTAATTCCACCACGACCAGGTTGGCTCCCAGGCGGCGCCAGAAGCGACTACCCGCGCCTTTGCCTCCATCCGTAAGTCCTTCGTGAATCTCTCTACATGCCAGCCGCAGGGCAGGTGTGGCCGCCAACAGAAGTGCGGCCAGCAGTGCAGATCCTGCGGCAAACAGGGCGGTGTGCCGGTTAAGCCCCACTTCGGCGAGAAACGGCATACCTTGTGCCATTGGTTTCGGAACCAGGCGCGCGAGCAGGGACATCATGACGACGGCAAGCACTGCGCCGGCCGTACAACCGAAGCTGGCCAGTAGCAGGCCTTCGGTGACAAACTGGCGAACCAATCGCGAGGGTGTGGCGCCCAGCGCGCCCCGCACGGCGGTTTCACGCCGCCGGCTTTCTGCTCGCACCAGCACCAGACTGGCTACATTCACGCAGGCAATGAGTAGCAATAGTCCTGCCCCGGCAAGCAGGGTCACCAGGGTGGGCCGGAGTTTGCCCACGACAATTTCGGATAGCGGAACAATACTTGCGCTCTGCCCCTTGTTCGAGCCCGGATACTGAAGAGCCAAGTGTGCGGCAATGCTATTCAGGTCAGCTGATGCCGCCCCGACGGCCACACCGTTGCGCAGCCTGCCCACGCCGTCGAGGTTGTGGCAGCTTCTTCGGTCCTCGCATCCGGACCTCTTGTCCAGCAGGGGCACCCACAACTCCGCGCTGGCGCGGGGCGCGAAGGCAAAACTGCGGGGTAGTACGCCCACGACCGTGTAAGCTTCGCCGGTAAGGCTTATGGGCTGCCCAATCAGATCGCGACGGCCACCAAAGCGGTTCATCCAGGTGCCGTAGGAGAGGATGGCGATCTTCGGCTGGCCGGGCCGGTCCTCGCCGGGCCGGAAGTCACGCCCCAGTATCGGGGCTACACCGAGGGTGCGAAAAAAACCGTCGCTGACGCGAGCTGCCGGCACCGGCTCTGAGAGTGAACCGGTGCGCAAGAGGAAGCCAGTGCCCCCATACACATCGAGGGAGCTAAGCGACGAATTCAGCCGCTTCCAGTCGTCGTAGTCGTCGCGGGAAAGGTTGCTGCGCGGAATCAGTGTCTCGCTTTCATCCACGCTCACAAGTTGGTTCGGATTCGCGTACGGCAGCGGCTGAATCAACAGCGCATCCACGAACCCGAAAATTGCGGTACTGGCTCCAATACCCAAAGCCAGCACGAGAACGGCGGTTACTGCGAATCCTGGACTTCTGCGTAGTTGTCGCAGGGCAAATCGGAGATCCTGAGCCACGGTCTCCGCGCGAAAGGCCACCACTTCGTGACTGCGTTCCTGGAGCAGCGTTGCGTTGCCAAACTGCCGGATGGCAGCGTAGCGGGCCGCTTCCGGAGGGACGCCGCCGGCTTCGAATTCCTTCGCTGCCTGCTCCTGGTGAAAGGTCATCTCTTCCTGCAGGTCTCGGTCGAAGCTCTGCCGTCGCAACAGAACCACGAGCTTCCGCAGTAAACGACCGAGCGCGTTCATACTGCCTCTTGTGGGTCGTCAAGCACCTGTCCGATCGCGGCAATCATCTTCTGGAAGTTCGAGATTTCCGTCCCCAGCTGCTTTCGACCGGCGGTGGTCAGGGTGTAGTAACGTGCTCGCCGGTTTGTCTCCGTCTTTCTCCATTCGGCCTTCACCCAGCCCTGCAGCAGGAGCCGTTGCAGGGCCGGATAAAGAGAACCTTCTTCCACCGTCAGCACATCGTCTGACACACGTTTAATTGACTGCGCGATCCCATACCCGTGCAAAGGAGCGCGGGTCAGAGTTTTCAAGATCAGCATGTCCAGTGTTCCCGGCATGAGTTCCGCTCGATTTGCCATTGCCCTACAACATAGATTGTCTATGGATAGGGTGTCAATGGCTGGCGGATTTACTTTCCTGACGACGGTCTATAGCCCTGGAGGAAGGTTTCGTGTACTGCGTTCGCTTTACAGTGTGGGCACGCTTTTCTTGGCTACTGTGACCGGCTCAACCGGGTAAGAGAAGCTGTCGCCGCGCGAGAGCTTGCCATTCCTATCGACTTGCGTCGACGATCCGCTGATGGTTTTGCCGTCGATCACCAGGGTGAGGAATCCCCAGGTCGTATCGTTACCGTAGCGCAACACCGCTCCGGTGTCGGGAGCGACATCGCCCGCCTTCGAATGCAGGGCGTGCAGATTATGGTATCCCCCATTCCCGGCTACGATGAAGGGCGTCGGGACGGATGGCGCTATGGTCTTCTCTATGCGTTGGTAGTCATGAACGTGTCCCGCCAGGACCAGATTAGGCACGCGGCCAGTGTCCCGGATCGCATTCTCCAGCACATCTGCCATCTTTGAGCTTCCGCTGTGAAAAACGTCGAAGGAATAGATGGGATGGTGCATGGAAAGGATGATCGGCAGGTTCGTCGGAGCGGTGGCAAATTCATTCGTAATCCATTGCTGCTGGGTGGAATCGATCGACCCGCCTTCAGGCACATTCGTATACATGCCAATGAATGTTGCAAACGGGGTGGTCAGGGTCCAGTAGGGATTGGGCAGATTCAATCCGACCCGTGGGGCATCCTTCGATATTGGATCCACATCGGGATGAGCCTGCATAAAATAATCAACCCACCCATCGAGCGAGGTCTGGAGGGCCGGATTGTCTACCTCGCCATCGTGGTTCCCTGGAATGGAAAGAATGGGCGGCGTGTAGTGAGCATACGGTTCATAGAACTGCGCGTAGTAGTCGTCGTGACTGCCGGTGAAATAGACAACATCGCCCACGTGATAGCAGAATTGCGGCGATGAGGGGTCCCCCGGGGTGAGCTGGGAGATCATCTGGGCAACGACATTGTTTTGAAACTCGCCGTCGACTACGCCGCCTGAATCGCCGAGAACATGGAACACCATTTTCTTCGCACCTTCCAGGTTCTGCGCGATCTCGGGAAAATTGTCGGTCAGCGAGTAGTGATATGGGGGCAGGCCTAAGGGCCGGGGGAGCGGCTGAAAACTGGTGTTTCGATTGGCAATGGCGTCCAGCGGACTGACACCGGGGTGGGCCTGGGAGTTCTTGTTAATGGCGTGAGGGCGGACTGCCCCGGGTCGTAATCGAACCTGGACAAGGGTTTGCTTTTGAGGGACAACTTGCAATTTTTTCGTAGCCATTGTTTCCTCGCGAATAGAGTCGTCGCGCCGGATACGCGCAGAAGACCTCTGTCTCTTGAGGAAGGCCCTTTATCAGCGCACCGCACGCTAATATCTACTCGACAGTGAAACCTGCTCCAGGCGAAGTCAAGTGAAAATCTGCTGCACACGTTGACTTCGAACCACGACAGGCGCGGTTTCAAATAGAACTACCCCGCCATGCAGCTATTTGCTGAGCTCGACCGAGATAATCTGGCCGGCAACGGATTTATCTGAAACCTCGGCGTATTGCACCTTTGCCTTCAGACCTTCGATATCGGTGCAGGGATTGAGATCACTTTTTGGCGTGAAATTAGCGGCCGCGAACTCGATCTGGTTAAAGTCGTTGCGGTACAGCGAGACAGGCTTGCCATTGCTCCCCTGATCGACGCTAAGGGTAAGCACGGACGGATATCCACAGTGCACACTGCGCAGCGTTCCTCGTATCGTGTGGCGCGGGCCAGTGGGAGGGCCCGCCGGATATTTGGGATCTTCTTGTGCAGTGGAGGGCCTGATCACAAAGGTGCGGCCATCACTACTGGTAATGGTGTTGGTCCGAGTGTCTGTAACGATGGCAGACACTGATTGTGCAGCAGTTCCCTTCTCCGCTTCTTGATGCCGTGCTACGGCAGCCTGATATTGTTCGAGCTGTCCAATGCGGGTTTGGATGGTGGCCACCTGCTCCGGCGTCTTGGCAACGTGGCCGGCGGCTTTGAGGACAGCCAGGGCATCGACATATCGCTGATTGCTCACGAGGATGGCGGCAGCGTTGAGACGGTAATTGATATTGTCCGGCTCCAGCATGATGGCCCGGATGTTCAAAAGATGTGCTTCGTTGATCTTAGCCGGGTCGGTTCTGTAGTACATCGCGAGGGCGTCGTAGGCAGGCGCGAAGTCAGGATTTAGCCTCATGCAGCTCCGAAGGCTGGATTCGATCTCCGGATCCTGGCCTTCGCCGTTGGGTCCCATCGACATGACAGCGTAGTAGTAATGCGCCAGGTAGCTTTGCGAATCGAGTTTCACCGCCTCGCCGTACCACTTTCTTGCGGCCTCTTTGTCCCCATCACGGAACTTGAGATATCCCATGGTTTCGTGCGCGATCGCGTTCTTGGGATCATCGTGGAGTACCGAGTCGATGAGCGCTTGTGCGTCCTTAGGCCGCTGATTGTAGACAAGCACATCGGCGCGAATCGCGTCGGCATCGGTCGTGGGGATGGCGCGAGACTGAAAGGTAGATTCGTCCACGGTAACAGCCTTGTTCATTTTGAACATCATGAACTGGCCTTGCGAGATATAGCGGTTGAGGGAGTTCTGCAGTTGGGTCAGATCGCCAAAAGCTTGTTGGGCAGCCGCGATCGGATCTTCCTTTTTCATCAACAGCGCGGCATAGGTTTGGAGCCGATTGGTGTTTTTTTGCGCGTCGGAAATCTCGATGTAATGGGTGAGCGCCCACGACTCAGCGTAGAAGACAGAGCCCTTTTGCTCTTCGTGATAATAGGGTGAAGTCTGATCGACCTTGAGCAGCGTGATCACTGGCAGGAGCCGGTTTTGCCGCAAATACAGGATGTCATCGGTGTTTGCTTCTCCCAGCAGCACCTCTTTGTCCTGAATGTCCGTGTTCTGGTAGAACTCCGCGAGGCCCTCATTCAACCACAAGGGAATCCACTCGCTCGCATTGCGGGTCATGAAGTGGGTGTACTCGTGATACACGGTGGCGAACGGATGTGGGCCCTGGGCGTCCAGGCGCACAAGGATGTAAGTTTTGTCTGGAGCGCGCATGAACCAACCGGCAACGTCCAGCGCCCCTTTTGCGAGATAGGCCTCAGGCAAAAGTTTCTGCATGTCTTTCTTATCCTTCAAGGCCAGGACAATCACCGGGGATCCCGCACCGTCGGAAGCGGTCGGCATCATGATGTGAAAGACTGCGCGCATTCGTTCGAACTGGCTGGCAACGCGATGAGCTTGTTTTTCGTTGGTATCGGTGAGCACAACGAAGTGCGGAGTACGGACTTCAAACCAGTGATCGGTGGAATCGTGGGCCGAGGCAGAGAGAGGTCCCAGGAGCAGAAAAAGAAAAGCAAGCGATCTCCGCATAAGTGGGGTGAGGGTAAATGATGGGAGAGCTCGGGCGAAAGGAAAATCCCGTCGTCGACGGACCTAGGGGGGTAACTATCGGTACCAAGCCGCAGGTGCAGGCTAGGCCCCGGGACTGGGGCAAAAGCTCCAAGATTCAGATAACTACGAAATGTCATCATTCCGTAACAACACGTTTGCTACTTTGGTGCAGAGTTTTGATCGGCAATCTACTGGCTGGCGGCGACCCGCGCCCCAGAAGGAGTGTCCAATGGGCCGTATCAGTCGAGGACGCGCCGCGGTCTTGACCGCCGGCATTACGTTATTAACCATCGCCGCGCATTCGGCTTCGCTGACTGTCTCCGAAACGGGTTCCACCCTCATCCTTCCTCTGTTCAAAGCCTGGGCTAATGGATACGCAAAAGTCGATCCTGACCTGAGCATGACGCTTGGAGCTACCGGCTCGGAGGCCGGCATCCATCAGGCCATTGCAAATCAGGTGCAGATCGGCACGTCGGACGCTTACATGTCTGACAACGACGCGATGGCTCACCCGCACATCCTTAACATTCCGCTCGCTATCTCGGCGCAGACGGTGGTCGCCAACTTGCCGGAGCTGAGAGGCGCCTCACTGAAACTGAGCGGTCCGGTGCTGGCTTGCATCTATGCCGGCACGATTCGCGACTGGGATTCACCACGAATCGCGGCGATCAATCAGGGCGTTCCTCTGCCCCACCACGCAATCGTGCCCGTCCGTCGCGCCGACGGCTCGGGAGATACCTTTGTCTTCACCCAATTCCTGACCTTCTCCACCCCCGATCAGCAACACCTGTCGTCAAAAGATTTCAATTGGGAAGGCAAGATCGGCTACGGCACGACGGTGGGCTGGCCGTCGGTACCGGGCAGTCTGACAGCATCCGGCAATCAGGGCATGGTGCAGACAATTGCCGGCACCCCGTATTCCCTAGGCTATGTGGGTGCAAGCTTCCAGGCCGATGTGGACAAAGGCGGCCTTCAAACCGCGCTGCTGGAAAACCAGGATGGGAAGTTCTTGCTTCCGACCCCGGCCACGGTGACCGCTGCCGCTGCCGCACTCACCCCCCGCACGCCGCCCGATGAGCGCCTTACCCTGGTGTTCGCCCCGGGGCCTGATTCCTATCCGCTGATCAACTACGAATATGCCGTTGTCTCGGCCAAACAGCCGAACCCGCAGATGGCGGAGGGTATCAGTAACTTTCTCCTCTGGTGCATTGGACCGCAGGGAGGCAATGCGCGCGGCTACCTTGAACCGGTACATTTCATCGCGTTACCAACGCCCATCCGTGCTCTGAGTGAAATGCAGATCGCCAAAATCCAGTAGGCGCCACACAGGAGATCACCATGCCGAATGTTGCCCAGCCCGCGGGCGGACCTCGCACAGTGCAGGACTATATAGATGAGTTGCCGATGTGGCCGGACGGTACCCGGCTGCACTCCAACCCCATGACCACGATGCAGTGGCGCATATGGATGCTCGCCGCCGCCGGCAAGTTCTTCGAGGGTTTTGTGGTTTTCATGACCGGCGTCGCCTTGCCGCTGATCGCGCGCCAATTCAATATCACTCCCGCCCAGAACGGCTTCATCAGTGCCGCGAGCTTGTGCGGAATTTTGATCGGCGCAGTCGGCCTGGGCAGCCTGTCGGATCGGTACGGCCGCAAGTCCATGTTCATTGTGGAGATGATTATCTTCACCGCGTTCCTTGGCGCTGCCGTGTTCTGCACAAATTTCGTGTCCTTGGTGATTTGTCTCTTCGGGCTCGGGCTGGCCCTGGGTTGTGACTATCCGACGGCGCACATGATCATTTCCGAGAACATCCCCAGCACCAGCCGGGGCAAATTAGTGCTCGGCGCGTTCGCCTTCCAGGCAGTGGGCGCCTTGGCCGGCACTGCAGTCGGTTATGCGGTGCTGGTGATTATGCCTAGTCTTGATGCCTGGCGCTGGATGTATGCGACTGCGGTCGTCCCCGCTCTTCTGGTCACCATCGGCCGTTTCTACGTCACTGAGAGCGCGAACTGGCTCCACTCTCGCGGCTCCATCGACCGGGCCACGGTCGCGGCGGGCCGGTTGCTGAAGCGAACCCCGCAATACCCAGCAAATATCGTGCTGTCGCAGCAAGCGGCCGCTGGTGAATCCCATGGGGGTGGTTCCTTCATGGATTTGTTCAAGAAGCGCTACCGCCGGGCGACCATCCTCGCTTCGGTGCCGTGGTTCCTGCAGGATCTCAGCACTTACGGCATCGGCATCTTCACCCCGACCATCCTGGCCGCGGCGCTGGGCAAGGAGTCTGACCATGTGCGCAGCCTCCGCGACCTGATCGCTAACGACATTCTGGCCGCCCGGGGAGCGGCAATGATCACCCTGCTGCTGATCGTCGGCATCGCCTTTGCCGTTTTGCTGGCCGACAAGCTGGGCCGGATCCGGCTGCAAATCATCGGCTTTGTCGGCTGTGCAGTAGGTTTGTTGCTGGCATCGCTTTCGGTGGACGTCAGCGGTGGGCTTAAGACCATACTCATCTTCTCCGGCTTCATGTTGTTCAACTTCATGACCAACCTGGGTCCGAATGCGCAGACTTACCTTCTGGCCGGTGAGGTATTCCCGACCGCAATCCGCGGCAAGGGCGCAGGGTTCGCAGCGGCGTTTGCCAAGATTGGGGCGGTCGCAACCGCATTTTTATTTCCTATTTTGCTGGTTTCGATCGGCACTCGGTTTCTGCTTTACGGCCTGATTGTCGCCTCACTGCTTGGGGCAGTGGTGACCTGGGCGTACCGCATCGAAACTACGGGGGTCAATCTCGACCGGATCGGCGAGGCAGCAAGCGAGCCGGAGTCCAACCGCAAGGCTGTGGCTTAAAGCCGAATAGCTAGTCCGCCGGCAAGACTATACTTGCATGATGGCGTCGGATCTGCGCAGCTGGCCGGAGGCGGCTACCTGCGCAGGACGCTGGCGCCCATTTGTCTTCGGAGTGCGATCATGAAATTGACAGGACTATCCATACTTGGCTTCCGTTCGGGGTCAGCGAGCAAAGAAGTCTTCCATGCTACGAACGCCCGCACCGGGGAGCCCCTGGAGACGGACTTTTTCTCTGCGACGCCAGAAGAAGTTGACGCGGCTGCGGTTCTGGCGGACGAAGCTTTTGCTGTTTACAGTCGAGCGACCGGCCGCGAGAAAGGGGCGTTCTTACGCGCCATCGCCGCCAATATCGAATCGATCGCTCCCGAATTGATCGAGCGTGCGGAGCAGGAAACGGCTCTGCCCAAAGCCCGCTTACAGGGCGAAACTGCGCGGACCTGTGGCCAGCTTCGTTTGTTTGCCCAGGTCGCTGAGGAAGGCTCCTGGGTGATGGCTCGGGTCGACCGCCCCGATGCAGAGCGTAAACCTGCTCCCAAACCGGACCTGCGCTCCATGCTGCGTCCCCTGGGGCCGGTCGTGGTCTTCGGCGCGAGTAACTTTCCCCTGGCGTTTTCCGTGGCCGGCGGGGATACCGCGTCCGCCCTGGCTGCGGGATGTCCAGTCATTGTCAAAGCCCATTCGGCTCATCCCGGCACCAGTGAACTGGTGGGACAAGCTGTGCAGCAAGCCGTCCGGCAATGCAATTTACCCGAAGGTGTCTTTTCCCTTCTCTTTGGTCGCGGGGCGCAAATTGGTGTCGCCTTGATGAAACATCCTCTGGTGAAAGCCGGGGGGTTTACGGGGTCACGCGGGGCCGGCAGGCAGTTAATGGATACGGCAGCCGCCCGGCCGGAACCAATCCCGTTTTATGCCGAGATGAGCAGCACCAACCCGGTGTTCATCCTACCGGGGGCTTTGCGGGAACGTGCTGCGGGCATCGCCAGCGGTCTGCATGCTTCGTTCACCCTCGGAGCGGGCCAGTTTTGCACCAAACCCGGAATGGTATTTTTGCCCGAAGGCGTCGACGCTCCGAAGTTCGTTGACCAACTGCGGCAATCGGTGGATGAGTCGGCGCCGTTCTACTTGCTCACCGGGGGTATACGTTCGGCTTATCAAAGCAGCGTCGCCGATCGTAAGAGCCGGCATGGCGTGAGCGTGGTTGCCGAGAAGTCCATCGCCAGTAATGGCCGGGAACTCGGTGTCGGTGCGGCCCTGTTCGAAACCGATAGCCAGACTTTCTTGAAGGATGGGGAGCTCGAGGAGGAAATTTTCGGCCCGGCAACCTTGTTAGTCCGCCACGCCAACCGCGAGCAAATGCTGGAGGCCGCCCGTAATTTTGAAGGCCACCTCACCGCAACCATTCACGGTACCGAGGAGGACCTGCGCAGTTATGGAGATTTGATTGCGATCCTCGAGAACAAAGCCGGCAGACTTTTGATTAATGGTTTTCCAACCGGAGTCGAGGTATCCCATGCCATGGTGCATGGCGGACCCTACCCATCGACATCCGATGGGCGTTCCACCTCGGTAGGCAGCCAGGCAATCTTCCGTTTCACGCGGCTCATCTGTTACCAGAATTTTCCTGACGCTGCGCTACCCGCGGAGTTGAGAAATGAAAATCCTCTTCATATCTGGCGCATGGTGGACGGCGAGATGACCAGAGAGGCGGTCATGGAGCCCCACGAAGTTCCACGGTGAAAACGGCCTGCAGTGTCGGGTACGGTGAACGCGAACGACGGGTCGAGGTGAGAGTACAGTAGGAGGCCAGCATGAAGCCGCTTCTGTACATCGGAATCGTGGCGGCCTCCTGTTTCGTTTGTCGTCCCTCTTCTGCCCAGGATTCCTCTGCCGCTTCATCGCAAGAATCGGATTCCATCCTGACCTTTGCGGCCGTGCCTCTGGGAGCGGCGGACTCGATTCCATGTACGCTCAAATTTGGTGATAGAGCTGCGGTGGATATCGATATTGAGTACCACGGCCGGAAGCCTCTTCATGGATTTATGGTAGCAATCTATTACCGCGAACCAGGAGACCGAACCGCTGAACACTACGGGCTTTATACGTATCTAGGCGAACCCATTGTGCCCGGTCAGAAATGGCAATCGCTCTTTTGCGGGCTGCCCGCAGATGCTGACTTGGAGAATCTCCGTTTCAAAACGGAATTAGTCGGGTTCGTGGACCAATCGATCTCGGGACCACGGGACTTACGCCAATCGAATCAGTTCTACGGCGTACTTGAAGGTATGAACTTCGTTGCGGGAAGTCCGGAAGCGAAATATGTCGCGCCTGTACCGGTGGCCTCCGTCAGTGGCGATCCGATTCCAAGCGGAGACGATTCTCTGCCGCTGAAATTTACCGGAACGGTTGAACGCGGCGATTCCGATCGGCTCTCGTTGACCATCGAAGCGACCAATAAAGGATCCGTACCGGTGGTCGGATATGAGTTCAAGATATCGTTTTTCGATCATGCGACCGGGGCGTTCGTCCGGTCAGTCACCACTAAGACCCTGGCCACAACCGGCGACGTTTCAGACTATTTGCTTCCGGGTGCCAGCTGGAGTTCGGGTGCGCGCAGGCTTTCTGCTTCCTCCGATGGCCGCCCCGACAACTATAAAATCACTTTGGATACAGTGGTGCTTGCCGATGGCAGGGTGTTGGGACAGCGGCGTTCGAGAGAGTCGGCTGAATTGCTCGGCATGCTGGAAGCTATCCAGGCTGCCAAGTTAAAGCCGGAACGCGTCCGATGAGATCGGCCAGATGAACGCGGTCTCGGGTACTTGCTGATGGTGGTCCCGATCAGCCGAGCCTCACCGCAGCGATACCGGTATGGACGAAATCATCCCCTTTGAAAAGCAGGGGCTCGCGAGAGGTCTTTGCCAAGGCGTAGGCAAAGCAATCTCCAAAGTTCAGTCCGGCGCGGTGGCCGCTACCGCGACCGAAGTCGCGGTAGGCTTCACGGGCGACTTTCGCCTGCTGCTCTGTCACCGGCTCGATGACAATCTCTGCCTCTCGCAGTAAGTCATCAAAACGGCGGCTCGCAATTGGATTGCGACTGCCATCTATGACAATCGCGGCCTCGAGATAATTTGCCGCTGACAGGCGACGGCGGTCCGCATCTGCGATTACCGTCGCGAACGCTTTCGCCTCCACTTCATCCCGCAAAATGACTATCAATGCCGAGGTGTCGATAATCATTTCGGTAGGCCCTTCTCGTTGTAAAGCAGATCCCCATGTTCGACGGTGAGAAAAGGCTCCTTCAAATGAGCGGCGCAATCTTTGCCGATCTTCAAAAGCCTCTCAGACAAGGCCCCCCTCTTGCTCTGCTGCAGCCGATCAAGTCGTTCTCGGACTGCAACGGTAACCGCGGTGGTAAGGCTTTCTCCCGTCAAGCCGGCTAATTCATGTGCAAGACGATTTGTGTCCTCGTTTTTGATGTTGAGGCTCATTCGACCATTCTACCATTCAGTTCTACAGTTCTACCATCGTCTTATTCGGCTTCTTCCATCGGAAGCCGCAGGCCAGAGGCGTGAGCGAAGGTCCGCGCTTCCGGGTAACCCGCGTCCGCATGGCGCAACACCCCCATGCCGGGATCGGTCGTGAGAACGCGCTCCAGGCGTAGCGCCGCTTCGTCCGTTCCATCGGCCACCACCACCATGCCGGCATGCTGTGAATAGCCGATGCCCACGCCGCCGCCGTTGTGGATGCTGACCCACGATGCTCCCGCGGCGGTGTTCACCAGTGCATTTAAAAGGGGCCAATCGGCGACTGCATCGGAGCCGTCCAACATGCCTTCCGTCTCGCGATAGGGAGACGCGACCGAACCAGTGTCCAGGTGATCGCGGCCGATGACGATCGGCGCCGAGATTTCGCCGGAACGCACCAGCTCATTGATAGCTAGGCCAAGCTTTGCTCGTTGCCCATAACCCAGCCAGCAAATGCGAGCGGGTAACCCTTGAAAATGAATGCGTTCGCCAGCTAACTTGATCCAACGCTTGAGCGCCTGGTCTTCCGGAAAGAGAGACAGCACCAGCCGGTCCGTCTTACGAATGTCTTTCGGATCGCCGGAAAGTGCCACCCAGCGGAACGGGCCTTTGCCCTCGCAAAACAAAGGCCGGATGTATTCCGGCACAAAGCCGGGAATGTCAAAAGCATCTTGGACGCCGGCTAGCTTGGCGTTGGTTCTGAGATTGTTACCGTAATCGAAGACTACCGACCCGCGGCGCTTGAGCTCCAGCATTGCCTGCACGTGCTTGCCCATGGCGGCCATAGAGAGGGCAACGTATTTGTCGCGGTCCTGGTGGCGTAGGGCCAGGGCCGCATCCAGGCTCATGCCGTTGGCCACGTATCCGTTCAGGGGATCGTGGGCGCTGGTCTGGTCGGTGACGATATCGGGAATGACGTTGCGGCGAAGCAGTTCGGGCAGAACGTCAGCAGCGTTCCCTACCAGGCCGACAGAGAGAGCAGTTCCCATCTTGCCGGCTTCAGCCAGTGTCTCCAGTGCCTCATCGACGCTGGTCGCGATGCGATCGCAATAACCGCTGTCGACTCGTTTTTGAATGCGTTTTGGATCCACGTCGATGCCGAGAAAGCGGGCGCCGGTCATGGTCGCGGCCAGCGGCTGCGCGCCGCCCATACCTCCCATGCCGCCGGAGACGATCAGCTTCCCTTCCAGGCTGCCGCCAAAATGCTTGCGGCCGGCTTCGGCAAAGGTCTCGTACGTGCCTTGCACAATGCCCTGGCTTCCGATGTAGATCCAGGAACCGGCCGTCATCTGGCCGTACATCATCAATCCCTTTTGCTCCAGTTCGCGAAACACTTCCCAACTGGACCATTTGCCGACCAGGTTGGCGTTCGCAATCAGCACGCGGGGCGCCTGGGCGTGCGTGCGCAGAATGCCGACCGGCTTGCCCGATTGGATTAACAGCGTCTCATCGTTTTCCAGGCTCTCGAGCGCGCGCACGATAGCGTAGAAACACGGCCAATCGCGCGCGGCCTTACCGGTCCCGCCATACACCACCAGTTCTTCCGGAGCTTCGGCCACTTCGGGATCAAGGTTGTTCATCAGCATGCGCAGAGCGGCTTCCTGCTGCCAGCCTTTGGTGCTCAGGCGTGTTCCTCTGGGTGCGCGGATTGCGCCTTTATGCGGACCAGCTATCAAAGTCTCCATCGCGAATCCCCCTTGCCAGGCGTTCGATATCTCCAGCGATGACCCTATCTTCCTCCAACGCGGGAACCAGCGTACGCACGAATTGCCACGCTCGCTCGATCTCCGTCGCGGCCTTGAGCGGCCGGCGGTATTCGAGTCCTTGCGCCGCGGTCATCAGCTCGATGGCCAGTACCTTCTCCGCATTGTCGACGATCTGCTTCAGCTTGAGCGCAGCGGTCATGCCCATGGAGACATGATCTTCCTTGCCCCCCGAAGTGGGCAGGCTGTCGACGCTCGCGGGGTGCGCAAGCACCTTGGCTTCGCTTAACAACGCAGCCGCGGTGACGTGAGCAATCATAAGTCCGGAAGAGAGACCGGCCGCCGTGGGAAAGAAACGGGGGCAGGCCCTCGTTGGCATCGGGGTTGATGAGCCGGTCGATCCGGCGTTCGCTGATGCTCATCAGATCGGTTACCGCGATGGCGGCATAGTCCAGCGCCATGCCCAGGGGCGCGCCATGGAAATTGCCTCCGGAGAGCACGTCGCCGGAGAAGATCAGCGGGTTGTCGGTCGCCGACCCGGTTTCGATCTCGATCACCTCGCGCACGTGCTGCAAGGCACCCCGCGCCGCCCCGTGTACTTGCGGCATGCAACGCAGGCAATAAGCATCTTGCACCCGAGGATCGTTGAGCAGGTGAGACTCGCGAATTTCGCTGTCGCGTAAGAGTGCGCGCAGATGGGCGGCGGCCTGGATCTGGCCTGGGTGAGGGCGTGCCTGGTGAATGCGCTCATCGAAGGCGACCGGGGTGCCCCGTAAGGCCTCGAGCGCCATGGCCCCAGCCAGGTCGAAGAGCCTGTTCAGGCGCAGCGCCCGCAGCACGGCCAGACCACCCACGGCGGCCATGGCCTGGGTTCCGTTGAGCAGCGCCAGGCCCTCCTTGGCTTCGAGCACCAGCGGAGCGAGACCGGCCTTGCCGAGCGCCGGGGCGGTGGGCATCCTCGCGCCCTGGTAGAACACTTCTCCCTCCCCGATGAGCACCAGCGCCAGGTGTGCCAGGGGAGCCAGATCCCCGCTTGCTCCCACCGATCCCCTGGCTGGGATGACCGGGTGGACGCGGCGGTTGAGTAAGCCGATGAGCAGCTCAATCAGTTCGTAGCGGACGCCGCTCAATCCTTTGGCGAGGACGTTGGCGCGCAGCAACAGCATGGCCCGAACCTCGGCCTCTTCCAGCGGGTCGCCGACCCCGCAGGCGTGGCTGCGCACCAGGTTTCGCTGCAACTGCTGCAGGTCCCCTGTGCTGATGCGCACATCCGATAATTTGCCGAAGCCGGTATTGATACCGTAGGCGGTTTCGTTGCTGGTGACGATGCGCTCCACCACGGCTTGCGACGCCGCAATGCGCGGCCGCGCCGCCGGCGCAATGGCGGCGCCCATCGAGCCATTGGCTACCAGGTTGATCTGGTCGAGCGAAAGTGGCTGGCCGTCGAGTTCCAGAACGCCCAGGGAAACACCGGTTGTCATATTGACCATCGTATGAGGTTGGGCAGAACTAGACCAGTGGTCGAGGTGAGTGTGGCTTCAAACGCAGTTCGGCAGGGACAACGAGGCCCTCTTCTCTGGACGGGTGCCAAAGCCACCCTTCGGTGGTTCAGAGAGGATTTTAGGCATGTTACCCGTTACTCATCCCCGTAACCCTGAATTTCTCGCCATCCGCGTTTTCCCTGTTGCGTTTCGTGTGTTTCCATCAGAAACTGCGAGGAAGAGCTTAAATGGGGATTTGGTGACGTATGCATCCTACGGCTTTGGAGAAGAGTGGCTTCACGACAACTCTTAACATGGCCCTCAGCTCGACCGAGCGATCGGCCGAGATGGTGCACCGCAAGCAGCTCGCGCGCTTCGGTAAGTGGTTGTATCGATTGGGTTTCGTGCCGGGTACTGCGGGAAATCTTTCGGTCCGGCTGAGCCAGGACCGTATCCTCGCTACGCCCACCGCGATGAGCAAAGGCCTGCTCAAAGCTGCAGATATGGTGGTGGTCGATATGCAGGGCCGCCGGGTAAGCGAAGGCCGAAACGTGACCAGCGAGATCGGCATGCACCTGGTGATTTACCATCAACGGCCAGATGTGCAGGCCGTGGTCCATGCCCATCCTCCCATCGCTACCGGGTTCGCCTCCTGCGGACTGGCACTCGAAGAACCCCTGTGCTCGGAGATCATCATGTCGCTCGGTTCCATTCCGCTGGCGCCGTACGCGACCACCGGAACGGCCGAGGTTGCTTCCAGCATCCAGCCCCTCATCGTGGATCATGATGCGGTGCTGCTCGCCAATCACGGTGTGGTCACCGCCGGCGACACCTTGCAAGACGCGTTCATGCGCATGGAAACGGTGGAGCATTTTGCCCATATTTGCCTGGTTGCCCGCCAATTGGGCTGCCCACAACCCCTCTCCTGCGATCGCCTGCAACAACTCGAGGAAGCTCGCTCCCGATACCAGAGGAATGCCGCGCCCGGTTGCTGAACAGCGGCTGTCGATTCTCTTGCGCCCCATCAACTTCAGGCCGAGGTGGTTCCCGTGGACATCGAGCTACGCCCACTGAGGCTGGCTGAGATCCTGGACCGGATCTTTCAGCTCTATCGTGCCCGCTTCACCCTGTTTCTCGGGATTGCTGGTGTCAGTACCATCCTCGAGCTCCTGTGGAATGTGCTCCAAATGGCGGAGGTCCGCTGGCTGATCAAGCACCATCTCGCCCGGCAATGGGCTACTACTGTATCCACAATCCCTGCTTGGGCAATTTTGTTTGCGGCCGCCGCGCTTTGCCTGGCGGCCACCAACCGTGCGGTGGCTGCAATCTATGATGGCGAGCCAACCAGCATCGTCAAGGCATTCGCCGCATTGCGCCGGGGCTGGCTGCGGTATGTCTGGGTAAATACGCTGGCGTTTTTCGTTGCCTGGGGCTCCATCATCGTGGTGGTGCTGGCGGCTGTTGTGGCGACGGTGATCGCTACCCGCGCCAGGACGCTTGGACAGGCCAATGCAGTCACCTTGGTGTACGGCGCGACCGGTTTGCTGGTCTTGTTCGCATTGCCGCTGTGCCTGTGGTTAACGCTCAGGTATTCGCTTGCGGTTCCAGCGTGCATTGAGGAAAAACTGGGAGCGCTGCGGTCGCTGAAGAGGAGTGTCTTCCTGACGCAGGATACGAAAGGGCGCATCCTGGTGCTTCTACTCATCGTGATGGCTGCCCAGGGCACCATCGTGAGCGCATTGATGACCCCCATGTTCGTGTTTATGGTGCGAGCCCGGGGGCAAGCTTCGCCGGGGATGACCGCCTACACGATCGCCGTGAGTGCGCTCAGCAGTGCGTTGATCAAGCCGATCTATTCGATTGGGTTGACTCTCTTCTATTACGACGCGCGGGTCCGCAAGGAAGGATTCGATCTGGAGAGGATGCTGGAGCGCTCCTCGATGGACGCCTCCAATCAAGGGGTGGCCTCCACAGGATCCGCCGTGTGATCAAGCGCATCTTACTGGGCGCCCTCACCTTTGCTTTGCCGTGTACCCTTGGACACGCTGCAGAAGGCCCTCTGCAGCAGATCAGCCTCAATCAATATACCCAGCAGCTTGATCGCCTACGCACTGCGGCACAGGTCTGCGCGCAAAACCCGGCGCCCGGGACGTGCGATCCCTCCCTCGTTGGCCCCGACATGATGGTATCCATCCCCACCGGCAAGCGAGCCGTGACCTTCGCGTGGCTGCGGGATGCGCTGCGGCTCGCCGTTAGGGCACAAACCTCGAAGAACAAACAAAACGCAGAGAAAGAAGCCTCGAGCACTCTGAGGGATGCACGTTCCAGGCTAGCGGAAATGACCCAGGAGACAGCCGCGCCGCCGGTGAGCGTATTTGTACCTGGAAACGTTTCGAATATCCGCAGCAAGTTGGATAGCATTCTCGAAAGCGGAGATTATCCGCAAGCGAAAGCACCGTCCTTGCTCGAAAGAATCTGGCGCGACTTTGCGCGCTGGCTGTTGAACTCCATCGTCAGGGCGATGCCCAGCGGCTCTTCGCCCTCGGCGATCTATCTTCTAGAGCTCACGGTAATCGCGATTCCCTGCGGCTTGCTGATCTGGTGGTTTATTCGCAGGCTCAAGGTGCAGCGACTTGGCCTATCGGGGGAGAACGCTCCCCACCCTTCAGCCCCGTCGGCACACCGGTGGCAGGAGTGGCTGGAACAGGGACAATCGCTCGGCCGCGAAGGACGCTGGCGCGAGGCCATCCACCACGTGTATTGGGCCGCGATTTCCTGTCTTGAATCGCGCCGTCTGTGGCCGGCAGACAGAACTCGCACTCCGCGCGAGTACCTGGGGTTGTTGAGCGGAAAGCCGGAGACACGGGCCGACCTCTCTTCCCTCACGAGATCGTTTGAGCACATTTGGTACGGCGGCCGGCAAGCGGGCGAGAAAGATTTTGCCGAAGCCTGCGGGCTCCTGGAAAGGATTGCCGCACGGTGAGATTGCTTGCTGGGGTTGATCATCGGGACAAGATGTTGCTGCTGAGCTGTGCCGCATTGGTGGCGATCCTGATTCTGATACTGGCATTGTTCTCTCCCGGCAACAACGATGAGGACCTAATCCCGTCCAGCTATTCAACCGCGCCTCATGGGGCAAAGGCCGCATTGGAACTGTTGCGTCAGTCAGGCTACCAGGTGGAGCGACAGAGCGATTCCCTGACACAGCTCGAAGATCGTGTCGACGAACATGCGACCGTCGTCTTCGCTGATCCGTTCCTGCAAAACATAACTTCTTCGCGTGACGCGGTGAAGGCCTTGCTGGACAAGGGAGCTCGCGTTGTCGTGACCGGCTATGCCGGCGGCCTGCTTGTCCCAGGCAATGCGGTGGAGGCCAACCGCTTTCCGCCATCTGAGTGCAACGCCGATGCGAACGGGTTCGGCCAACTTGCCGGCTCCGGCACGGTTCGCATGACGCCAGGTGCGCGCTGGAAGCAATCGAATCCCCTGCACCACGTTGCCTACACCTGCCAGGGTGACGCCGTCGCTGTGACGTATAAGGCCGGCAAAGGGACGGTGATCTGGTGGGCCGATGCTTTACCGCTCGAAAACTCAGGGCTACAGCAGGCGGATAACCTGGTCTTTTTCCTGAACAGCATCGGTGCGCCGGCAACCACCCATGTTTTCTGGGACGAATCGCTGCACGGCGATTCGCCTTCTCTGTTGTCTTACACGCGGGGCACGCCGCTGCATCTGATCGGATGGCAACTGGTGCTGGTTGTTGCTCTTTTGTTGTGGAGTTATGCACGCAGAAGCGGACCGCTGCGACCGGACCCCGTTGTGCCGAGGACCGCGCAGATAGAATTCGTCCACTCGCTGGGCTCTTTGTATCAGGCGGCGGGTGCGAACCAGGTTGCGGTGAGCGGCGCCTACCAGCACTTCCGCCAACAGCTGGAAAAATTGTTTGCTATCCCCCGGAATCAATCGGCGGGGTCGCTGGGCGGAACGCTAACGCAACATTTTGGCGCCGGCAGCGAGCGGCTGCTCAAAACACTGGCTGCATGCGAACAGGCCATGGAAACTGAGAATCTGCCGGCGAAGACTGCGCTCGAGCGAGTGCAGGCCCTGCACGACTGCGATGATTTCATCCATCGACAAATGCGACACATCTAGCCATACTGGGACCCAACCGTGGAAGAAAACTTAAGCTCCGAATTAAAAGCAACCTCGCAACTGCTGCAACACGGCCGGCAGGAGTTAAGCAAGATCATTGCCGGCCAGACCACGTTTATCGATCAGACGTTGGTCGTGGCTCTCTGCCGCGGGCATGCTCTCATCGAAGGCGTTCCCGGTATTGCGAAAACGCTGGTGGTGAAGTTGCTGGCTCATGTGCTTGGCCTGGAGTTCCATCGAGTACAGTCGACGCCCGACCTTATGCCCGCTGACATTCTAGGCACCAATGTGTTTCGCAGCGCGAGCGAGGCCTTCGTTCTGCACAAGGGACCGGTGTTTACCAGCTTCCTGCTGGTGGATGAAATCAACCGCATGCCTCCGCGAACGCAATCTGCGCTGCTGGAGTGCATGGAGGAGCGGCAGGTAACGATCGACCGGACGGGTTATGCGCTTCCCGAAGCATTCACCGTTTTCGCGACCCAGAATCCTATCGACTTCGAAGGTACTTACCCGTTGCCGGAAGCGCAGTTGGACCGCTTTTTGATGAAGCTTCGTCTCTCGTATCCGTCTGCTGAGGAAGAACGAGTCGTGCTGCAGCGTCATCATGCCAGTCCCGGGGGGTTGGAATCGATTTCGCTGATGCCGGTGGAAGCGGGCCTGCTGGCTGCCGCGCAAGCGGAGGTACGCGCCGTGCGGATCGAAGCCAGTCTTTACGATTACATTCTGGCTGTCGTCCGCCGCACCCGGGAGTGGCCGTCTCTCACTCTGGGAGCAAGCCCCCGGGCAGCTGTGAGCCTGATGCTGGTGGCACAAGGTTTTGCCGCATTGGAAGGAAGAAACTACCTCATCCCTGACGATGTGAAGCTGGCGGCGTTACCGGTATTGCGCCACCGTTTGATTCTGAAGCCCGAGGCGGAACTTGAGGGTTACGACACCGACCGCGTGCTGGCGGAAATACTCGCGGCGGTGGCGGTGCCCAAGCAGTGATATCGCCCACCATGGTCGCGGAGCCCGCACGCTCGCCGGCGGCGCCGGTTGGCCGCTTTTCGTTCGGGTTTACGAAACGGACACTGTTATTGTTGCTGCTCGGTACGTTGTGGTTCGCCCCGGCCTTCTTTGTCCGTCGATTTGTTTGGGGCGTGGTTGTGTGGGATGCGACCGTGCTGCTGTTTGCCTTGATCGACGGCTGGCTACTGCCGGCTCCGCGGCTGATCGAGGCCACGCGGAGCTGGGTCTCGGCTGCGGCGCTGGGGAGCGCGAGCGAAGTAGAGTTGACGCTTCTGCAGCGCGGCGGCCGGTTGCTCTTGTGCCGGGTGTTGGACGATTTGCCGGCGGCTTTTATACAGGCTCCCCAGTGGCTGGAAGTGACCTGCTATCCGGGCATACCGGCGACGTTGCGGTATACCTTCACGCCACGTCAGCGGGGCGATCATCCAGCGGGGAAACTCTATGTGCGTTATCGCAGTGCTATGGGATTGCTGGAGCGCTGGTCGGCGGCGGATTTGACCCAGACCGTCCGGATTTACCCGGCAACTCATGCGACGCAAGAGCAGAACTTATTTCTCGCCCGCAACCGGCAATTGGAACTGCAATTGCGCAAGCAGCGTCACCGGGGCCTCGGCCGGGATTTTGAGACACTGCGTGATTACCTCGATGGTGACGATCTCCGCGACGTCTGCTGGAAAGCATCTGCCCGGCGAGGCGCCCTGATCACCAAGCAGTATCAGACGGAGCGCAGCCAGGCGGTCTGGCTGTTGATCGATGCAGGACGGTTGCTGCAGGCACGGGTGGGTGGTTATACCAAGCTCGATTATGCAACCGCCACTGCGCTGGCCATGAGCCAGCTGGCACTTGCCTCCGGCGACCGGGTGGGCCTGCTGGCCTATGGCCGCGACACGCAGCAGTTGATTACCCCCCGGCGCGGCGGAGGGCACCTTCGCCAGATCCTGGACGGGCTTGCCCTGGTTCATGGCGAAGCGGCGGAAGCCGATCATTTGCGGGCAACCGTGACTTTAAATCGGTTACAACCACGGCGAAGCCTTGTGCTTTGGCTTACTGATCCCGCCGAGACGTCCATGCAGCCCGAAGTCGCGGAAGGTGCGGCCCAGCTGATGCGGAGGCATCTGGTTTTGTTTGTCGCCATCGAACAACGAGATTTGCGGCAGATTGCTGGGACGCGCCCACAAAATCAACAACAGATGTTCGCAGGTGCCGCAGCTCAGGAGATGGTGCACTGGAGAGAGCTTCTGCTGGCCAGGCTTCGCCAGCGCGGAGCCCTGACGCTCGAGACCTACCCGGAAGAGATGACTTCTTTCGTGCTGAACCGTTATTTGGAAATCAAGGAGAAAGCACTCCTGTAGCCCAGTAAAGCGAACCTGCGAATCTCCTCTAACGGTTAAGGCTGGACGCACCCGTGCTCTCAAAGCTTCACGGGTAGCTCTGCGGGTTCATCTACCTCGAACAAATCCCGCGTGCCCCACATCTCGCTCGTCTTTCGCGAGATGTGGGATACCACGAACCTTAACCTGAATTGCGCATCGAGCGCCAAAACTCAGAGGGTCACAGCCGTGGTATCCCACATCTCGCGAAAACGAGCGAGATGTGGGGCACCCAAGTCAGTCTGCAATGGAAAGACTAATGGGAAATAGCTACTTGCTTAGCTGGGCGCCGACCAGAGCCAAAGCAGCAACAACGTGAAACAGCAGGAAAGCTGTCACAAACTTCAACCAAACCGGCGCAGACGAAGGCGACAAAAACCCCTCGAGCACGCCCGCGACAGCAAGCATTGGCACCACCGCGCTCACCAGGCGTACGGCCTCCGACCCAGCCGCCGCGAGCGAATGACGGCGGCTATAAATGCCGGGAAAGAGCAATCCGTAAGCCAGGCGAAGACCTGCTCCTCCAGCGATGATGATGGCAGGTAACTCCAGAGAACCGTGGGCAGCGACGAAGCTCCATAGCTTCACGCTCATATGTGCCTGGTGACAAGCAGTCGAAATCACG
Organism: uncultured Acidobacteriaceae bacterium; assembly: GCA_963745725.1. Lineage (GTDB taxonomy): Bacteria > Acidobacteriota > Terriglobia > Terriglobales > Acidobacteriaceae > PALSA-350. The sequence continues at coordinate 195,752 of CAVUYJ010000006.1, read as the reverse complement.
CCAAGCAATACGCCATTCCAAATGATCATGTACAACGTCCCAATACCGGCAGTGATTCCAGCAGCGAACACGGTAAACGTAACCGCCAGGTTGTTGGTCATGATGGCACTCGATGCCTGGGGCGCCATCGAATTCACAGACTCCGTCCACATTTGATGTCGCTCAATGGTCTGCGTCATCGCCGGCCCGAGGAAATGACGCTCGAACTCCGGCCGCACCATGGTCAGTAGACTGCCCACAACCGCGCCCCCCAGAAACAGCATGAGAGACGTGAGCGTGAACGGCAGTAGCTGACGAAACAACCGCGGATATTCCTGGGAGAAGAATCGCCAAACGTCAAAAACGTCTGTCTTGCGTCGGGAGTAGATAATGCCGTGAGCCTGACCGAGCAGCTGGTTCAGCTCAAGTTCAAGGTTACGCGCACTGCGCTCCTGGCGCAGCGCGGAAAGATCGCCGGCGATCTGCCGGTAAAGCAAGGCCATCTCGCGCAGTTCGGCTGGGGGCACACTCGACACTCCACTCGCCTGCACGGTGGTAATCAGTGCGCGCAAACGATCCCAACAACCTCTACGCTTCTCGATCCAGCGATTGGATATCATGGTGTCCCATTCCATTCACGGTCAACAGGTGGCGGCGATGAGCAAGGAAAGCATCGATCTTCGCGATCAGCTTAGCATCGAGACTCCGGAACTGGTAGGTATCGAGTTCCCGCTCGCAGGCATCGGCAGCAGGTGTATCGCGTTGCTGGTGGATTCTTTTGTGCAGGGTTTTGCTTTTGTAGTCTTCGTGATCGTAACCATCATGATATTCACCGCGTTGCCGGGCGCTGCGGCCGTCCAGCAGCATACCCAGCCGGCTGACCCGGCAAAGTGGGCGATCGCGCTGATGATCCTGGTTCCATTTCTGCTCCAGTGGGGGTACTTCGCGCTGTTTGAGGCATTCTGGAACGGACAAACCCCGGGTAAGCGGATGCTACGGCTGCGCGTGATCCAGCAAAGCGGCCGGCCGATTGGCTTATTCGAATCGATGGGCCGAAACCTCATTCGGATTATCGATATGCTGCCCGGCTTTTACCTGATCGGCGCAGTCTGTATCTTTGCCACTCGCCGCCAGCAACGGTTGGGCGACATGGTTGCCGGCACCCTGGTCGTCCACAGCGTTCCCACAGAAACCTCCATCCTCCCAGCGGGAACCAGGACCTTCACCGCCCCGTCTCTCGAACCACCGCCCCAGCCCGCACTGAGGACGACCCTGGAACTACCGGCGGATGGCGTGGCCCGTCTATCGCAGGCGGATCTGCAGCTGTTGGAAAACTTCCTGGCCCGCCGGCTCGATCTGCCCCTCGATGTGCGAGCGAGCCTGGCCGAACGACTGGCTAATAAAATGAAAGAGAAAACCATGCTGGAAATGCCTTCCGGAACCAGCAGCGAAACATTTCTGGAAGCCCTGGTCGTAGGCCTTCGTGAGGCTGGCGGAATGCATTCGTGATCGGCCGCGCCTTGTCCAGACAACCCGCATACGCGGCACTCACGCTAGCATAGAAGCAGGGAGATCCTACGCGGCCAGAATGACTACCCAGATTGTCGAGAACAGCAAGGTCCAGAGTTCCCCTCCGCTTCAAGACGGGACGGTGTATCAGGTGTTGGTAGCGGTGAGCTTCTGCCACCTGATGAACGACACGATGCAGTCCCTATTGCCCTCTATCTACCCTATTCTGAAGACTGGGTTTCATCTGAACTTCGGCCAGATTGGTTTGCTGACCTTGACCTTCCAAATGACGGCTTCGATCCTGCAGCCCTTTATCGGACACTTTACCGACCGGAAGCCCATGCCGTATTCCCTCCCCGTCGGCATGCTCTTCACCCTGGCAGGACTGTTATTGCTGTCAATTGCGCCTACCTTCCCGTTGCTGCTGCTGGCCGCGTCCTTGATCGGCATGGGCTCGGCGGTCTTCCATCCGGAATCTTCGCGCGTGGCGCGCCTTGCCTCCGGTGGGCGGCTCGGCCTGGCCCAATCGGTGTTTCAGGTTGGGGGAAACACCGGATCGGCCATAGGCCCGCTCCTGGCAGCATTCATTGTGCTGCCCCACGGCCAGCGAGGAGTGGCGTGGTTTTCGCTCGTGGCACTGGTGGCTATTCTGGTGCTGACGCGGGTAAGCCGCTGGTACAAGCCCCGCCTAGGCTATTTGAAAAAGCGGTCCACGAAGCAAGCGGAGGAAACCGGCTTATCGCGCGGGCGAGTTGTCTCGGCGATCTCGGTCCTGATTGCGCTCGTCTTCTCCAAGTATTTTTATTTGGCCAGCTTCACCAGCTACTACACTTTCTACCTTATGACCCGGTTTCACGTCGGGGTACAGAGTTCGCAGATCCACCTGTTTGCTTTTCTGGGAGCCGTCGCTGCCGGCACACTTATTGGGGGCCCGATTGGCGACCGCATTGGGCGCAAGACGGTGATCTGGTGCTCCATTCTCGGCGTTTTACCCCTGACCATGCTGCTGCCATATGCGAACCTGTTCTGGACTACCGTTTTGAGCGTTCTCGTCGGGTTAGGTTTGGCTTCTGCGTTTCCGGCGATCCTTGTCTACGCGCAGGAACTGGTGCCCGGAAGGGTCGGAATGATCTCCGGGTTATTCTTCGGGTTTGCCTTCGGTATGGGCGGCATCGGCGCGGCCATCCTGGGCAGAATCGCCGACGCAACGAGCATTCTCTTCGTGTACAAGATATGCGCCTATCTTCCGGCGATTGGACTGCTGGCGGGATTTTTGCCTAAGCCTCCCAAGCCTCTCTGGATAGGCAAGGAAGTTAAATAGCTGCATCGATCGGTCTACGCCCTGGAGATAAGCCAGGACGGCTTTTACGACTTCTTCCTTCGCTTCTGCGAGCGAAAGCTTCGCAGGTCGACGAAGGACTGCTCCGTGAGAAAGCGCCTCTACCATGTTGGTCACGATAAAGACGACGCGGTTGAGATCACGATGGTTCTGTAACTCAGAAGCCCTTGCCGAGAGGGCCAGAAGAAATGCACCGTGGAGACGCACGGCGAACTCCCGCGCTCCGTCTGCTTTGTGCGGCACCGCGCTGAGTAATAGTTCATAGAGTTCCGGGTCAGTCGTGTGAGCGTCGATCATTGCCTCAATCATGGCCCGCAGAAGCTCTTCCAGCGGCGAGGCGGCGTTCTCGACCAGCGTGCGTTGTATGACGCGGTCGATCTGCTCTACATGACGTGCATGCAACGCGGTAAAAATGGCCTGCTTGTCCGGGAAGTATTGATAGAGCGAGCCGATACTTACCCCTGCCACTTCAGCAATGCGATTGGTGGTGATAGCCGTCGAGCCTTCGCGCTTCAGAAGGCGTACCACGGCGTCCAGCACCGCCTCGACGGTATCCTGCGCGCGGCGCTGCTGAGGACGCCGCCGAACGGAGGCTTTTGCCCGCGCAACCATGAACAAGAGCCTAGCACTAATCTGAGCAATCGTCTACAAAGCACCGTAACGAGTTGATGCGTCTGCATTAAAGCATTGATATAAACGCGAGTTTACAGGAGATTCTCAAAAAATATAGCCTTTAGTAATTATGAGCTTTTATACATATTTGTGCCAAAAGCAAAAACGCAAATGATTTACCTGATAACCGGTGCGACGGGAGACGTAGGCTCGAAAGTTGCGGAGCCGTTTGATCAAAAGCGGCCATCGGCCGCGAGTCTTCGTGCGCGATGCAAAGAAAGCACGATCGCTCCACGGCGATCGCGTCGAAGTCTTTGTGGGTGACCTGGCGGACGGCGCATCGTTGCGAACGGCGCTCGAAGGCGTCGATGCATTTTTCCTGGTCAACAGTGGCCCGCAAATCGCGGTTCGAGACGAAGCAGCAGTCACCGTTGCAAAAGATGCGAGCGTAAAGCATCTGGTGAAACTGTCGTCCATGGACGTTCAGCATGGCCTGGCGATCGGTGCATGGCATGAGCGAGGCGAGGCCGCCATCCGCAGGAGCGGGGTCCCCTTCACCTTCATCCAGCCCACCGGATTCATGTCGAACCTGCTTGCCTGGAGAACGTCGATCAAGGTCGAAGGAATTGTTCGCTCTTCAACCGGGGACGGCCGGCGACCATTCATTCATTCCGACGATATTGCGGCCGTGGCGACAAAGACACTTGCCGAACAGGACTTTGTGGGGCAGTCCGTGCCAATCACCGGACCGGAAGCATTGAGTTTTTCCGAGGTGACGGCGAGGATCGGCGCCGCACTCGGAAAAACTCTCAAATTTATACCCATCTCTGACGAGGAGGCGCGCCGACGATATTCAGCAGTCAGTGGATCCGTCGAAGAGACGGAGGCTCACGTCGCCTTGTGGCGTGCCATCCGTGATCAGCGTCTGGCAAGCGTCAACGACAATGTCGAGAAGATCATGGGGCGAAAGGCGATTGCATTGGATCAGTGGATAACGGAGAACATCGAAGCCTTTCGCGGATGAGCCGAGTTATAGGTCTTCAAACTTCTTATTGAGAATTGGGTACTGCTTCCAATCCTTATAGTCGAAGTGCCACCACTCGTCAGGATTAACCGCAAACCCTTGCCTTTCCATTGCTTGTTTGAGGAGTGAGCGGCGGGCGCGCTCCTCGGCCGTGCCGCCAGGGTAGTTGGCATAGGCGCGCTCGGTCATCTCGTCATATCCGCTGGGCATTTTCACTTCTTTGCCGGTTTTCAAATCGTAAAGCGAAAGGTCCACAGCGCAGCCGCGGTTGTGCCTTGAGCCCTCCGCCGGGTTGGCGACGAAGATCTTCTTGTCGTTGGGTGTGGCGTCCCAGAAGATTTTGGTCACGTACCAGGGGCGATAGCCGTCATGGATAATCAGGCCATATCCCTGTGCCTTGAGCTCGCGATGGGCGCGGACCAGCGCCTCCGCAGCCGGGCGCTGAAGAAATGCGCGTGCCTGGGTATACAAAGGCGTGCCGAGAAAATCATTGGTGGTGGCATAACGGATATCGAGCTTGATGGTGGGGTCAAGCCTGGTCAGTTCCACCAGATCCGGCTTGCGGAAAGTTCCCTGCTCCAGCGGCGGTGTCGCTTTCAATGCTTCGGCGCGCAGTTCAGGCACCGGGCGCAAAGGTGTAATGCGAAAGCTGACCTCTTGCGTGTAGCCGATTCCTAACCAGAGCAGCAAACCACAAAGGGCGCTGAAGCGAACAATTCGGGGCATGGTTCCTAGTCTAACGTCTTATGCCAAGCCGAGCTTCTCTGAAGCCATTGCCGTTCCCTCCACACGAGCCGCGATTTTTTTGAACGCGATCTCCCGTGCAAGGTCGGGTGAGCCATGTTTGGGTTTGACATCAATACTGAAAGGAGAAAAACCGCAGTCGTCGGTCGAGCCGAGCCGTTCCTTGGGAATATGTTTGGCTGCCAGCAGCAGATCGCAGCGAACCTCCTGCGGCGTTTCTACCCGGGGATGGAGCGGATTGATGACGCCGACAAAGCACATTTGGGCCACTCCGTTCGCATCCTCGCGGCTGTATTTACCGCAGAGCTTGTAAGCCTGCTCTTTGTCTTTTTCGCTGGCCACCTGCATCAGGAAGTAGCCGGCGTTCATCATGAACATGCTGGGAAGCAATTCCGCGTAGTCCACTTCCGCGCTATGGGTTGTGTCGCAATCCCCGCCCGGGCAGGTATGAATGCCAATGTTCTTTCGCTCGCTCGCGCTAAAGCGATTGATGACGCAGTTGTTCAACTCGATAAATTGCGCCAGCATGGACCGGGCCGTCCAGGGATTCTTGGGATCGTTTTTGCACGCGAGCCGTCCTTCGGTAAAGTCCATCGAGACTCGCTTGGCGCCAGCGGCAAAGCATTGGCGGATATCCTTTTCGCATTCGTTGCAAAGATCTTCGTAGAATTGCTCCCGCGTGTAGCCCGGAACCTCGCCATCCAGCGGATAGAGCAACGCGAGCATGGAGGGCGCAATGACCGCCTGCTTCAACGGCTTCCTGGCCATCGCCATGGCGCGCTTGAGGTATTCGGAGGCATAGGTTTTGTATTTGAAGGGGCCGCCTGTCAGCCGCGGCAATCGGCGATGATGTCCATCGCCGAATACGGCCATGCACTGGCCATCGGGGGCCAGATTTTCCGCCAACCCGGTGCCGGCAAGGGTGTCGCTCAAGGGATAGGTAGCAAAGCTCGAAGAGCGCTGTTCGCCGTCAGAAACGATGGGGGAACCGGTCGCTTCCATGTTCTGGATTGAATCCTGGCATGCAGCATCCTGCTCCCTGGTCAGCCGTTCTCGTGTGATCTTCCCCAGATCGTAGTGCCGAAGTGCTGCCTGTAGTTTTGCCGGACGCGGTAACGAACCAACATTCTCCGTAGGAATTGCCATGGCCGAAGTCCACCCCTGCTGAGCCCGAATTGCGTGTGGATGGTGACACGCCACAAATAGAAGTGGCAAGTGACTGCTTTTGGTCGGGGTCAAACAGCTGTCTCGACACGCCGCCAAGACGCTCATAATGAGCATCTTGACGTAGAATGGCCGCGGATCCACTCGACACCTTGGTGGCCAGGGAGCAGCCGTTGGAAAGTACTCGAAGAACGTTCCTCAAACAGGCCGCAGGTCTCTCCGCTGCCTGCATTGTCGGTTTTGACGGGCAGACCGACGCGCAGACAACTCGACTTTCGGCCGCACCGAGCAGTCCAGGGATAACGACCTGGTACGACCGGCCCATGCGTTGGGCCCAGCTGAGCTTTGTCGAAGACGATCCTGGCAATTACGACATGCAATTCTGGCTGGACTATTTCCAGCGGATCCACGCCGATGCCACCGTGCTGAACGCCGGCGGGTGCGTAGCTTTTTATCCGACGCAGATTCCTCTGCACTACCGCAGCAAGTGGCTGGGAAACATGGATGCCTTCGGCGATATAGCCCATGGCTGCAGGAAATTGGGGATGAATGTCGTGGCCCGCACCGACGCGCATGCATGCCATAAGGACGTTTACGACGCGCATCCAGACTGGCTGGCCGTCGATGAGAACGGCAAGAAACGCCAGCACGCGTCAGATCCGGACTTCTGGCTCACCTGCGCGCTGGGGCCCTACAACTTTGAGTTCATGACCTCGGTCCATCAGGAAATCATGTCGAAGTACATGGTGGATGGCATCTTCACCAATCGATGGGCAGGATCGGGCATGTGTTACTGCGAGCACTGCCAGAAGAACTTCCATGACTTCTCCGGCCTCGACCTCCCCCGCACCAGCGATCCCAAGGATCCGGCTCAACGGCAATACATCGTCTGGCATCAGCAGCGCTTATTCGAGTTGTGGCGGCTGTGGAACGGCAAGATACAAGAAATCAATCCCAACGCAAGCTACCTCGCCAACGCTGGAGGCGGCGCGCTGAGCCAGTTGGATATGAAGACCATCGGCGAGCTGGCGCCGACGCTGTTGGCGGACCGGCAGGGCCGCGCGGGAGTCGTCGCGCCCTGGGCCAGCGGCAAAAGCGCCAAGGAATATCGATCCACCATGGGACGAAAGGCCATCGCCGGTATCTTCAGCGTAGGCCTTGAAGACAAATACCGATGGAAAGATTCCGTGCAGAACGCTGATGAGATCCGGCTCTGGGTGGCCGACGGCATGGCGCAGGATTTTCGTCCGACCTTCACCAAGTTCAATGCCAAGCCTTACGACAAGCGCTGGTTCCCGGTGGTGGAAGAGATCTTCCAATGGCACTACGCAAACCAGGATTACTTCCGCAACGAAAAATCCCTAGCTCGCGTGGGCATGGTTTATTCCCAGCAGACGGCCGCGTTTTATGGCGGACCCAATGCGGTTGCCACGGTCGACGATCCTGCGCTGGGCTTCTATCAGGCACTCGTCGAAGCCAGAATTCCATTTGAGATGGTGCACGACCGACTGCTCGATCGAGAGCATACGGATCAATTTCGCACCTTGATCTTGCCCAACATCGCGGCTCTTTCCACGGCGCAGTGTGACCAGATTCGAGAGTTTGTCGAGCGTGGCGGCAGCATCGTCGCTACTTATGAAACTTCGTTGTACGACGAATGGGGACGTGCGACGGCAGGATTTCGGGCTCGCATCCCTCTTTGGAGCTTCTTTCGCCGGCAGCAAAGAAGGTCCGATGCTCAACTCATATCTCTCGCTGGAAAAGGATCACTCTTCCGGCCAATACCATCCCGTGCTGGCGGGTCTCGAAGATGCGAACCGGATCATCAACGGCGTGCACAGGGTTCATGTAGCTGCCGCAGGCGAGAGTCTCTCGCCGCCACTGCGCGTCGTTCCCACTTATCCTGACCTACCGATGGAGGAGTGCTTCGTGAGGCCCGGCCCCCTTCACGACGCGGGAATCTTTCTTCGCGAAGCAGGCAAGGGCCGCGTGGTCTATTTTCCCTGGGATATCGATCGCACCTTCTGGGAAGTGCTGAACACCGATCACGCAAAGTTACTGCGCAACGCCGTGCTCTGGGCGAACAACGAGCCGGCTCCCCTATCGGTGGAAGGGAAAGGCGTGCTCGACCTTGCTATCTGGTCGCAGAAGAAATCCATGACCGTACACCTGGTGAACCTCACCAATCCAATGATGATGAAAGGGCCAGTGCGCGAGGCGATCCCTATTTCCAGCCAGCAGGTGCGCATTCGTGTTCCAGCTGAGAAGAGAATTACCAAGGCCCATTTGCTGGTCGCCGGAGTGGAAACCCACTACCGTAGGGACGGAGATGCGATCCTGATCGAGGTACCTTCGATCCGCGTGCACGAAGTGATCGCGCTCGATTTCGCTGTATAAGAACGCTCGACTAGGTGAGGGCTAAAAGTATATGGCGGAAATCTTCGACATCACGCGCCGGAACTTTATTCGCACTTCCGCACTGTTAACCGCCGGGACTGCGTTAGGTCATACCGCGGAACTACCGCAAGAAGCCGCGGCCCCCCATTCCAGTGCGCCCGTATTTCCGTACGGCGCCGTCTACTTCCGGAAAACAAATCCTCCACCGGAAGACTGGGCTCGCGATCATCAAACCGCAGCAGAGACGGGGATGAATATTTTCCGCCACTGGTTCATGTGGTCGGCCATTGAGGTGGCGCCAGGAAAGTATGACTGGTCCGACTACGACCGCATCATGGACCTCGCGGCAAAAAACGGAATCAAGGTAATCCTCGAAGAATTGGTCGGGTGTGCTCCGGAGTGGGCCTTTCGTAAGTATCCCCATGCGCGCTATCTGGGTAGCGATGACTTTGTTGTCAACAGCACCGTCTCTGAGAGCAGCGCGACCGGCGGCTTTCCTGGACTATGCCTCGACAACCCCGAAGTACGGGCGCTGGCGCAGACGTTTCTGGTGGCCCTGGTCGAGCATTACCGCGATCACCCCGCGCTTTTCGGATATGACCTGTGGAATGAGGGCACGTCCTTCGGAGGAAACCCGCATAGAATGTACTGCTATTGCGAGGGCTCCAAGCGAAAGCTTCGGGAGTGGCTGCGGGTTCGCTACGGCTCGCTCGAGGCCGTCGCTAAACAATGGCACCGCTACAGTTACCAAAGCTGGGACGACATAGAACCACCCCGGTCCTTCTCTGGATATCCCGACAGCCTGGATTGGCTCGAGTTTCGCATCGACAACGCGTACAGCCTATTTGATTGGCGAGTGAAGCTGTTTCGCAAGCTCGATCCCAAGCACCGCATCACCGCACATGGGGTCGCAGGAACCCTGATCAGCCTGGCATCCGCGTCCCATAACGAATGGCGGTCGGCTGCGGAAGTCGACACCTGGGGCCTGACCTGGATCGCAGCCAGGCAAGGCGACGAGCCATGGAAGCAGTTTCAGGCGGTTGACCTGGTCCGGGGCGGAGCGCGAGGCAAGCCGTTCTGGCATGCGGAAGCGGAGGGCGGTCCCCTCTGGATGCAGCCTCAGGTCATCGGCCGGCGCATCGATGACGGACGCATACCTGACGCTGAAGATGTCCGCATCTGGAACCTGGTCTCCTGTGCCGCCGGCGCCAAGGGTCTTCTCTATTGCCGCTGGCGCCCGCTGCTCGATGGACCTCTCTTCGGAGCGTTCGGTCCTTTCGCCATGGACGGCTCGCCTACTCCGCGCTCAGAGATGGCAGGCCGGGTTGCGCGATGGGCCAACAGCCATCCTGAGATCTGGAAATCGAACCCGGTCAAGGGTGACGTCGGGCTGGTCTTTGTCCCCGAGTCTGAGCTTTTCAACTATGTGCAACAGGGCGACACTGACTTCTATTCCCAATCCGTGCGCGGGGCGTACCAGGCTTTTTTCGATTCGAACATCCAGCCGGACTTTGTGGCGCTCGACAATATCAGTGAATATAAGCTCATCTATCTTCCCTACCCCGTGATGCTGAAGCAGGAAACCGTAGCCAGGCTACGCAGGTTTGTCGAGCAAGGGGGCACGCTGATCAGCGAGGGCCTGCCCGCATACTTTGGCGATCATGGCCATGTGGGAACGGTCCAGCCGAATTACGGACTCGATGAGGTATTCGGTGCACGGGAAAATTACGTTCAATTCACTCCCGACATTTCCAATGATCTGATGCTGGAAGTAAAGGGCTCCCAAATCTACGGCCGCTTTTTCCGGCAGGATTACGAACTGCGTGGCGGCAATGCTGTCGGACACTACCCAAACGGGGCCATCGCCGCGGTTGAGCACAAATTTGGCCAGGGCCGTACATTGCTGATTGGGACTTTCTGCGGCGCAGGCTATTACCTGCACCATGCTCCGGCGACGAAAGATCTCTTCGCAACTTTTCTCACCATGGCGGGCGTCGCTCCGCAGGTGACAATCGACGATCACACCGTGCAAGCCAGACTCCACCGGGGCGCCGGCGGCGCTTACCTGTGGGTGACCAACCCGTCGCCTGGCGCTCGAAACGTCAAGGTTGGACTTATGCAGAGTTACCAATCGGGGGAAGATATCTGGGGGAAACAAACCGTTGCGATGGACGGCCGGCAAGTCATGGTAAATGTCGGCGGACGGGATGCGGCGGTCATTGCTTTGCGGTAGAGTGCTCGGCATGAGGATAACGCAATGATGAAACTGTCAGTCCTTCTCGCTACTTTGATATGGAGTTCGATGGCTTTTGCGCAGACGGGCGCTGCGGTCGCGTATTCGCCGGATCAACTATTGCAGCTGGCACAGCAAATGCGTGAACAGGCGAAAAGCTCAAAGGAACCCAGTACCGGAATTCTAGAGAAACATCTGGACAGCTCTACCATCCTTGCCTTCCGCGACCGAGACGGAAAAGCCGAGCTGCACCAACAATTCGGAGATGTGTTCGTGGTCCTTCAGGGCACGGCGACGCTGGTCACTGGGGGTACGATTGCCAGTGCAACGACGACAGCACCTGGTGAGATAAGAGGCGCTTCCATTGAGCAAGGGATACGCAAGAAGCTACAGGAGGGAGACATAGCCCACATCCCTCCCGGTGTTCCTCATCAACTGGTGCTCGACGCTGGTGGCACGTTTACCTATTTCGTCGTGAAGATCCCTGCGAAATAACAAGCTTTCGGGGCTCCTCACCCGTGCCGGTGCGGTTGGGCTGATGAGGGCGTATGAGAAGCGAACGAGTCCCGCAGGGACGGCTGGAAGTACTCCGCGACGAAATCCTGAGCATCCTTCAGCCGTCCCTGCGGGACTAAATCATGTTGCATGATGGACCCAGGACTGGCGTCCTGGGCTAAGTTCAGCCGTCCCTACGGGACTCGTTCGCGAGCTGCTCGAAGCCGACGAGAAACCGTTCGAGATCTGCCGTAACGCTTACGCTTTTGCCTCTAACGCCCACACCCCATGAGCTAGTCGTAATACTCCAGCCCCAGGTGCGTGATCAGAGATTCACCCTTGATATGCCGCAGCGTGTTCTTCAGCTTCATCAACTGAATGAAGAGATCGTGTTCTGGGTAAAGCCCAGGAGCCGTCATGGGCGACTTCCAATAAAAGCTTAACCACTCCTGAATGCCCAGATCTTTCAGTTCCGGCGTTCGCGCCGCCAAGTCAAGAAACAGTACCAAATCCAGAGCGATGGGCGCGGCCAGAATCGAATCCCGGCAAAGGAAGTCGACCTTGATCTGCATCGGATAGCCGAGCCATCCAAAGATGTCGATGTTATCCCAACCCTCTTTGTTGTCACCACGCGGTGGATAATAATTAATCCTCACCTTGTGATAAATGTCCTTATAGAGGTCGGGATAAAGCTCTGGTTGCAAGGATGAAGTCGAGCACGCTCAGCTTGGATTCTTCCTTGGTCTTGAACGACTCCGGATCATCCAGCACTTCGCCATCGCGATTGCCCAGAATATTGGTGGAATACCAGCCGCTCACACCCAACATCCGCGCTTTGAAAGCCGGCGCCAGAACCGTCTTCATGAAGGTCTGGCCTGTCTTGAAATCTTTCCCGGTAATGGGTGCACTGTTCTTGCGCGAGAGCTCCTGCATCACGGGCAGATCGACGGTCAAATTCGGCGCTCCCATGGCGAACGGAACGCCTTCCTGCAGCGACGCGTAGGCGTAGATCATTGACGGCGCGATGTTGATGTCGTTCTCTTCCAACCCCTTTTCGAAAGCGGCGAGCGACTGATGGACCGCTGTTGGGGTAAGAAAGATCTCAGTCGAGCCGCACCAGATCATTGCCTGGCGCTCGGTCACTTTCTTATAGGCCTGGATATCCGCCCGCAGCTGCTCCGCCAGGTCGCGTTTGTTCTTGCCCTTCTTGACATGGGTGCCATTCAGACGCTTGACGTAATACTGATCGAAGACTGCCGGCATGGGCCGGATTCCCTCCAGGAAGGGGCGAACCGTCTCCAGCTGATCGCGATCCAGGACCTTGGCCACGCGGGCAGCCTCGAACATGTTGTCTTCGAAAATATCCCAGCCGGTGAAGCAAAGATTATCCAGCTTGGCCAGGGGAACAAAGTCCTTGATCAGGGGGCTGCGCGCATCGGTGCGTTTGCCCAGGCGGATGGTTCCCATTTGGGTCAGAGAGCCGATCGGCTTGGCGATGCCTTTGCGTACGGCTTCCACGCCAGCTACCAGGGTGGTAGCCACTGACCCCATTCCCGGGATCATGATTCCTAATTTTCCGTTGGCGGGCTGAATCGGTGAACTGTCAGCAGACGTTTGGCTGCTGCTCGTAGGCGTAGACATTTTCTTGCGGGTCCATCCTCTCGCTTCTTTTTTTATGTGACCGCAGGCGTTCCAGGAGCGCGCATCACAAACATTTTCAGTCTCGGCTTTCATTTCCGCTTTGGCAAATCAGCCCGCTCAAAGGGGAGAAAGCAAGGCTTAATGGTCGTCACGGCTGCTGGGAAGCAGTTTCGCTTTCGCGGTGTTTCCAGTGGGACCATACGAACCAGACGATCGCCGCCAGCAACACCACCTCCACGCCCAAGTGAAAGCGATGAAAAACCTCCTTGAAACGGGGATCCGTTTCCCAGGATTGGCCCAGCCTCATGCCCACGTACGCCAGCGCAAAGCACCATGGCCATGAGCCGAGGAAGGTGTAAATGTGGAATCGCCACAAAGGCATCCTGGCGATGCCGGCGGGCAAAGCGATAAAAGTTCGCACCACGGGGAGCAGGCGCGCCAGGAATACGGTGATCGAACCATACTTTTGAAAGAAGTGCGTGGTGCGGTCCAGATCTCGCCGGCTGAGAAGAACATATCTGCCGTAGCGCTCCACCAGCGGCCGGCCTCCGTGCGCCCCAACCCAATACGCCAGGGCAGACCCCAGATTGCAACCGATGGCGCCGGCCGTGGCCACCCACAAAAGCTGGAATCGGCCGGTGTACACCAGGTAGCCGGAGAACGGCATGATGATTTCCGAGGGCAGCGGAATGCAGGCCGACTCAATCCCCATCAGCAAAGCAATTCCCAGATAGCCCGTGGCCGAAATGACGGCAATGATGAAGTGGGCAAGAAGACCTATGATTTTCTCTGTCATCCGGAGGCAGTATAGCGGGTTCGTGATTTTCGGGGTCCGTCCGCACCCCTGACAGCTTTGCTACCATGGAGTTTTACCAGGAGTACACCATGGCAGAAGCCCTAATCCCCGATGTTGCCGAGCCTACACAGGTTGCGCCGGAAGCTCAGCGCGCCACCCCGGCCAAGGAAGTCAAGCGGCAGACCGTTGGCTTCACCTTTTTCAAGGTTCTTCCCGAGTGGCGCCGTCTGCCCGCGGCAGAAAAAGACGCACACCGTGCAGCCTTTGCCGAGGTGATCAAACGCTGGAATCAGCCCGGACGCCTGCTGACGCTCACCTACTCTACCGTGGGTCTCCGCGGCGATTGCGATATGGTTTTGTGGCGCATCTGCTATACCGCGGAAGATCTCAACCAGATGTCGGCGGAGCTGATGGCAACGCCCATGGGCGGTTATCTGCAGACCACATATAGCTTCCTATCCATGACCAAGCGCTCGCAATACCTGATTGGGCATGAGCACGAAGGGCAGCACGATTCGCGGGGCAGCATCCGGCCCGGCGGGCAGAAGTATATCTTTATCTATCCCTTCTGGAAGACGCGGGCCTGGTACCTCTTGCCCGCCGAGGAACGCCAACGCCTCATGAACGAGCACATCCGGGTCGGCCATCTCTATCCGCGCGTCAAGCTGAATACCACCTACTCCTTCGGTATTGACGACCAGGAGTTCGTAGTGGCGTTTGAAACCAACTATCCCGAAGATTTTCTTGATCTGGTGCAGCAGTTGCGGGAAACCGAGATCAGCCCCTACACGCTGAAGGACACTCCGATCTTCACCTGCATTCGCATGACGCCGGAAGAAATGCTGGCGCGGCTCGGCTAACCATCGATGAAGGCAGCCCTGAGCAAAAAGCCAGAGAAGGTCGCTGCGAAGAAGGCCGTCAAGAAGGCGGTCAAAGCGAAGAAGCCGCAGCGCGACCCACTCGCTCCAGAGCGGACCGCTGCCATCCTGGCGCGGCTGGCGGAAGCTTACCCCAACGTGCAATGCGCCTTGCACCACCGCAATGCGTGGGAGCTGATGGTGGCCACAATTCTGTCCGCGCAATGTACCGACGCGCGCGTCAATATGGTCACCCCGGCCCTATTTAAGAAATTCCCTACCCCGACTGACTTTGCTCACGCCCCGTTAGTGGAGATCGAAGAGCAGATCCGTTCGACCGGGTTCTATCACAACAAAGCCAAGTCTTTGAACGGTGCAGCACGCCGACTCATCGCTGAATACTCGGGCAAGGTCCCGCAAACCATGGAAGAACTGCTGACCCTGCCGGGAGTGGCTCGCAAAACGGCCAACGTCGTGCTCGGCGTGGCTTTCCAAAAGGCAGTTGGCGTGGTGGTGGATACACACGTACTTAGGCTATCGAGGCGCCTTGAACTGACCAAGGCCACCGAACCAATCCAGGTGGAAAAAGACCTGATGAAGATCATCCCCCAGGATCGCTGGATCGCCTTCTCCCACGAAATGATCCACCACGGGCGCCAGGTCTGTATTGCCCGCAAACCCCGGTGTATCGATTGCACCCTGGAGCCGTTGTGCTACTCGGGCGATAAAACGTGGAGTAGCCACGACTTACCGCCCGTGACGGGCTGATGCCCCGGGGTTTTCGTAGTAACCCTCATGAGTAGTCCGCAACGCTAACCGAACGATAGTGTTTATTTGGACGTTAGATACTCGAAGTGTGCAGATTCCAGACGCAAAGACCTCTGTATACTGAAGAACTGGCATTTTTGTGTGCCAGTGATCAAGATCACGTCGGCAAAATCGAGTTGGCCATAGGATGATTGAACAGACTCTTGGGAACTCTCTACGCTTTCTGAGGGAACAACAGGGAATTTCATTGCGGGCCCTTGCGGAACGGACCGACTTCTCTGCCAGCTTTTTGTCTCAGATTGAGAACGGACAATGCTCCCCCTCTATCTCTTCGATGGAGAAAATCGCTAACGCCTTAGGCGTAACGCTGGGGCAATTTTTTCTTTCCGCAAATCAGCATGTGGTGAATATCGTACGCGCCAGCGACCGTGCCCACATGGCCCTGGATTGGTCACGTGCCGAAATTGCTTCCCTGGGCTCTCTTTCCAACGGATCCCAGTTCCGCGCTTCCATGCTCATCATCAAGCCTGGCGGTCTGACCGGTAAGCATGCCACGCCTTCTATTTCCGACGAGTTCGCCATGGTCTTCGAAGGCAGAGTCATTCTTAAGCTGCAGGACAGCGAGCAGGTTCTGGAACGCGGTGATTCGGTCACGGTGGTAGCCGGAACCGGCCGCCAATGGCGAAACGAATCGGACGCTTTGGTCGAGATTCTGGTCATTTCCCTCGGTCCATACCACTGATCCGTAACAAATTCGGGCCTTTTCCTTCCTTCCGCTCAAGATCCCACCCGTTGTTTCCCAGGCGCCCCCGCCGTAATGGCGAGCGCCAGCCTACCGGATGTAAAGTATGGGTATCGTGACTTTTGATGGATCGCTGTTGTTGGCGGCTCCCGTGGACCCACGATCTGAAAACCTAGCCAATCGTCCGAAAGGCTCCTATGGCCGACTCTCCCAAAGATTCTCCTAAGATCACGTTTTCCCGCCGCGGTTTTTTGAAGGGGGCGGGCGTGACCGCCGCGACCTCCGTCATCGAAACCGCAAACGCTCTCGCCGGTGTTGCCAAGGATGCCGCGCACTCCAGCCAAGTAGCGGGGCCGGACGCCCTCACGGTCAAACTGCACATCAATGGACGTGAACACTCGGTGGTGGTCGAGCCCCGCGACACCCTGGCCCAGACCCTGCGCGACAACATAGGTCTTACCGGGACCAAGGTCGTTTGCGATCGCGGCTCCTGTTCGGCGTGCACAGTCTGGATTGACAAGACGCCGGCACTGGCCTGCATGACGTTGTCGATCGATACCCTGGGCCGCCAGATCACCACCATCGAGGGCCTGTCTCATGGCGATCAGATGCATCCCGTCCAGGCGGCCTTTGTAAAGCATGATGCCATGCAATGCGGCTTCTGCACTCCGGGGATGGTGATGAGTTGTGCCGCTTTGCTGGAGAGCAATCCGAACCCGGACTTGAACGACGTGAAGCACGCCGTGAGCGGCAACCTGTGCCGCTGCGGAACCTATCCGAAGGTCTTTGCGGCGACCCTGGATGTTGCCCACCAACGCGTCGGCCTGGTCACGCCGGCCAGCGGAACGGAGGCTTAAGATGCCCAGCGAAACGCCGGAAGCGCCCAAGCGCAGCGAAAAGTTTGTCTTCGGCATTCCCCAGAATGGCCTGGAACAGAAGCAGCGGGACGTTTTGCTCGACGAGCCACCGCCGCTGGGACCAAACTCTGAGCTCATGTACATCGGCAAACCGACCGTGCGTTACGACGGGCCGGCAAAAGCCATGGGCACAGGTAAGTACACCGCGGATGTGCATCTGCCGGGCATGCTCTACGCGCGCATGGTGGATGCCACCATTCCCCACGGCCGCATCGTCTCCGTCGACACTACGGCAGCAGAGCGGCTGCCGGGCGTTCGCGCGGTGCATGTCATTGAACATGTCTATGGTGTTGCCGAGTTGCGCGACCCAAAGCAAGAATCCCCTTCCCGCTATCCAGTGATCCGTTACGCTGGCCAGCCCATCGCCGCGGTAGCCGCCACTTCGCAACAGATCGCCGACGATGCGGCGAAGTTAGTGAAGGTGCAATACGAGGCGATGCCCTTTGTCGTCGATCGAACCGCAGCTCGCTCCGCGGACGCTCCCATGGTGTTTCCGGGACCCGCCGATGAAGCAGGCAGCGCGGGCGGTGGCGGTGGCCCCGCGAACGTCCCGCAGACGGGGAATGTGCACGGCCCCCAACGCAAGCTGTCCGGCGATCTTGAAAAGGGGTTCGCCGAAGCCGATGTCATTGTCGAGAGCGAATACTTTACCGAAGTGCAGACCCATTCCGCGCTCGAGACGCACGGCTTCGTCGTTGACTGGAAGCCCGAGGAAGTGACGGTTTACGCTTCGACTCAAGGTACTGCCAGCGTTCGCGAGGAATTCGCCGACGTCTTCAAATTGCCCAAGAGCAAGGTGCGGGTGATCACCGAATACATGGGCGGCGGTTTCGGCGCCAAATTTGGCGCCGGCAATGAAGGAGTCGTCGCGGCTAACTTATCCCGCAAAGCCAACGCACCGGTCAAGCTGATGCTCGATCGGCGGCAGGAGCATATCGTCTGCAATCGTCCGGATTCGCATCAGCAGCTGAAGATCGGGGCCAGGAAAGACGGAACGCTCACCGCGATCAAGCTGATCAGCTACGGAACCGCCGGGGTTGGTACCGGCGCCGGAACCGCCGGCCCGGCCACCAATATGTACAAGTGCCCCAACCTGCTGACGGAAGAGAATGACGTCTTCATCAATGCAGGTCCGGGGGCAGCATTTCGGGCCCCTGGCCACCCGCAGGGCTGCTTCGCCTTTGAACAAGCCATCGATGAGCTCGCGGTCAAGCTGGATATGGACCCGCTCACCCTGCGGGACAAGATTGACGAGCACCCAGCCCGCAGAGTCGAACGCCAGATCATTCTGGAGCGGACCAATTGGCGCAACCGCAAGCCGGCAGCCGCCGACGCCGGGCCGGTCAAGCGCGGCATGGGTATCGCTCAATCGGTCTGGTACCGCTTTGTCAGCATGGATTCGTCCTGCGAAGTCCGCATATCACGCGACGGATCTGTGGAATTGATGTCGGCCGTCCAGGACCTAGGTACTGGCACCAAGACCATGCTGGCCGTGGTGGTGGCCGAGGAGCTCGGGCTGCCTCCCGCCAACGTTGTGATCCGCATCGGCGATACTCGCTTCCCCATCGGGCCTGATTCCGGGGGCAGCGTGACCACTGGCTCCATTTCCCCGGCGGTGCGCAATGCGGCCTGGCAGGCCAAGCAGAAGCTCTTTGCTGCGGTTGCCCCCAAATTTGGCACGACTGCTGACAACCTGGTGATGCAAAAAGGGCGCGTGGTGTTCAAGAACGATGCGTCGAGGTCTTATACCTTGAAGCAGATCGCCGCTAAGCTACCGACCGGCGATGTGTCCGCACGAGCGACGCGCGTGCCGGAGTACGCCAAAGAGCGCCTCACCTATGGCGGCGTGGACTATGTGGAACTGGCCGTCGATACCGAGACCGGGCGCGTCCACATTGAAAAAGTCTTTGGCGCTCACGATTGTGGGCGGCCCATTAATACTACCGGCGTGATCAGCCAAATCAACGGCGGCATCCTGCAAGGCATCTCGTATGCGCTCTTCGAGCAGCGCATCATGGATCGCAATGCGGGCTACATGCTCAACGCGAACCTGGAGAATTACAAAATTCTTGGTGCGCGAGAGGTGCCGGAGATCGAAGTAGTGCTGGTCGAAAACTACATCGCGCAAAGCTCCACCGATGCTGCCGGGATTGGCGAGTCGGCCGGCATCATCACCCTTGCTGCCGCCATCGGCAACGCCTTCTACAACGCTACCGGGGTGCGCATGCGGAAGCTACCGATGACGCCCGCGAACGTACTGGCTGCGCTCGGCAAGACCCAGGAAGAGGAGCAAGCATGAACAAGTTTGCATTTGTCGACACCAGGACTGTAGACGAAGCCTTAAGCCAACTGGGCGACGGCGCCGTGATCAAGGCGGGCGGCATCGACCTGCTGGACTTGATGAAGGAAGACATTGTTTCCCCGCCGAAGCTGGTCAACATCCGCAACATCGACAGTCTTCGCGGTATCACGGTGGTCCAGGATGGCCTGCGGCTGGGGCCGTTGTCGACTTTGAGCGAGATTGCGGCTCATCCGGAAATCCAACTACGGTATACGGCGCTGTCGGACGCGGCGGGGCACGCGGCCACTCCGCAAGTGCGAAACATGGCAACGCTGGGCGGCAACATCATGCAGCGGCCTCGCTGCTGGTACTTTCGCTCCAGCGACTTCGATTGCAAGAAGAAGGGCGACACCAGCAACGCGTGCCATGCCCACACTGGGGAGAATCAATACCACGCCATCATCAACAACAGCACCTGCGCCATGGTGCACCCGTCTTCCACCGCTGTTCCTCTTTTAGCCATGGGCGCGCAAGTGGAGCTCACGTCGAAGCGCGGCAAGCGCACCGTTCCCATGAGCGAGTTTTACGTGGCGCCGGAAGAGAGCCTGGTCAACGAGACGGTGGTGCAGACTGGTGAGCTGATCACTGGCATCTTTGTGTCTGCGCCCGAAACTGGCACTCGCTCCGCCTATCAAAAGTACGGCGAGAAGGAAAGCTTTGACTGGCCACTCGCCGACGCCGGCGTGGTCCTGGTGATGGACGGCACGCACTGCAGGAAGGCTGCGATTGTGCTTGGGGTCGCTGCTCCGACGCCGCTCCGCTCCGCAGCCGCGGAGGCGATTCTGACCGGCGCCGTGATCGATGAAGCAACGGCGCGGGCGGCTGCCAAGGCAGCGATGCAGCCGGCCACTCCGCTTTCGCAGAACGGCTTTAAAACGCAACTGTTTCAGACTGCTATTTATCGCACCATCTTGCTCGCCGCAGGACAAATGCAGCGCGATCCGAGTTCGATCGGTTAAGGATACCCGACATGACGACCCAGCTAGTTCAGATCCGTTGTAACGCACTCCGCAGCAAATCCAGCTATGGCGCCTTCGGCGACTTCCACGAAGACCTGATAGAACTGATGGGATCAACAACAACCTATTGGTGCCTCAAAACCATGGGCAAGGCGGGCCCCGACGAGCATTATGTTCATCGCTCGATCTGCGTAGAAGGCCGATCCTGCTGGGAAAGCTGCGAGCGGGAGGCGTAAGGGCTGTCGAACGAAGGGCATTGCTTCAGCTGTGCCATAGAGGACTCTTCCCACTGTTCAGTTCGCAGCCGGCCAGGACGTGTGGAGTGCGAAGACCACCACGTCTGTTCATGCTGGCTCTGCTCCTACTCAGCAAATCGACACTCAGCGCTGGCCCACCAGACACTCGACTGGCGCCAGTTTCCAAAGCAAATCTTTGCGTCACAGAAGGCTCGATCGACGAGACGCCTGATCACCGCCTGTCGGTGAACGTGCCTAAGATGCGGGCCAACGTTAACGGAGGCGCTCAACTTTAAAGGCCCGGTTGGCATGCGTTCGGATAACGCCCGCCTAGAGATCAATATAGAAACAGGTCAGTCTACGCACCAGTCTCCTCTTGGTTGCCGCAAGAGTCTGGGTAAGTGCTTCATAACAGGGCGCTCTTTCGCTTAATTCCTGCACACGACAACATCCGGTCCTGCCTTCGCATCTATCTTGCCTAGGTCGTAAGAGCAAGAAAGGATCACGCACATGAACACTTTCTATCGTTTGGCGACATCGAGCACAATATTCCTCCTGTTGAGTTCGCCGGCTGTCATGCACGCCCAATATGCTCCGCAACCAGGCCCGCAACCGGGCGGCGCGTGGAACAACGCGCCATCGGAGTTCAACGACGCGCAACGGCGCGGGTTTCAGGATGGGATGGAGGGGGCTAGGAAGGATTACGAAAACCACCGCACACCCAACGTCAATAACCGCGATGAGTATCGCCACCCGAATGTTTCCAAAGGGCTTCGCCACGACTACCGGGAAGGCTTTCAGCGTGGCTACGACGATGGTGTCCGTCACATGATGGGAGAGCAGTATCGCCGATAAAACGATGACCTATGGCGAAGGCCTGAATCCCACGCGGGTTCAGGCCTTTTTCGCGAGACGGCCTTAATGGCGCGTATTTAGTTTGTCGAGAGCTCGCTTGAGATCTTCGAGCTTCTGCCCCGCTTCTGCAAGCTTCCCTTCCGCTGTCAACCGCTGATAATCAGCGAGATCTCGGGCGGCCTCAGCAATGGTCGGGTTGAGGTCCGCAGCAGGCTGAGCAGCGGTTGTACCTGAGGTAGAAGCTGCTGCTTTCTGCGGCTCCGTTGCTGTCAACGACGAGCTTCCCCCTCCAAAAAGCGCGGCCAAGGCCGACTCAAACGTCGATCCGTATGCTAACCGGTCCTGTAGCGCGAGCACCACGAGACGCAGCTCGGGCATCGGGCTTCGCTCCGCTTGCAGATAAATCGGTTCCGCGTACAAAAGCGCGCGTCCGGTAGGGATCACCAGCAGTGTACCCCGCCGTACATGCGAACCTTGTTGGTTCCACAATGTCAGCTGTCCGGAAAGTTGCGCGTTTTGGTCGATGCGGGCCTCGATCTGCAGTGGTCCATCCACCAGCTTGTTCTTGGGGAAGTTGTAGACCACCGAGGTGCCGTAGTGTGCGCCGTCACTGCGGCCGCCGATCCAGCCGATGAGATTGTTACGATTTGCCGGCGTAAACGGCAGGATCTCCACAAACTCCATGCCGGTTTCGTCGGGCAGCTTCATGAGCACATAGTTCGGTTGCATCGGCCGGGTGACCTGTCCACCGCCTTCGCTCATGCCAACTTCGCTTGCGACGGTCCACAAATCCTCGCGGTTGTAGAACACCTCGGGATTGGTCATGTGATACAGACCGTACACTTGTCCCTGCAGTTTCAGTAGTAACTCCGGGTAGCGCATGTGCTTGCGCAGTCCCAGCGGCATGGCCGCCTCGGCTTTGAACAGGCTGGGCAAAATGCGGCGGTATGCGGCTAGAACCGGATCCTGCTCGTCGAAAACATAAAAAGTCGTTGAGCCGTCGTAGGCGTCGATCACCACTTTCACGCTGTTGCGCATGTAGTTGATGGAATCTTCGCCCAACTGGTAATGGGTGGAGTATGGATACTGATCTGAGGTGGTGAAGGCGTCCATGACCCACAACAGCCTGCCATCGTCGCCGACTACAAGGTAAGGATCAGGATCGTAACTGAGGAACGGCGCCAGGGTCGTTACGCGATCGCGCACGTTTCGCCGCATCAATAGCCGGCTTTGTGCATTTACGTCATCGCTGAAAGGTAACTTTCCCAAATCGCCGCGATCGTACGCCAGCAAAATGCGGCGCAGCAATCCACCCACCACAATGCCGCCGTCCCCTTGATACGACGTGAGATTGTTGGTCTGGCCCTGGGGATAGTTGAATTCCTGTTGACGCGTCTTGACGTAGACGTCGGTGTTTGTCAGCTCGCCAAAATAGATCTCAGGCCGGGTTACGTTTAAACCCGGAACGGTGCTCTGCACCGGCATGTTGCTCAGGTACAGAGTGGGTAACCCTTCCGGTGTGAACCCATTGACTGGGTTCATCGTAAGCCCATAGCCGTGGGTGTAAATCAGCTTTTCGTTGATCCAGTTCCGGCTGCTTTCCGGTAGTTTGTCAACGTTCAGTTCGCGGGCAGCGAGCATCACCTGGCGCAGATTGCCGGCAATCTGATAGCGATCGATGTCGATGTCCGGAAAATCATAGTAAGTACGGATTTCCTGTATCTGGCGCAGTGTGTCCTGCAGCGCCTGCCAATCCCAAAGACGAATATTCTGCAACGTGGCTTGATTGTTGGCAACCTCTGCCGCTTCCACCGTTGTCTCCGCGGGAAATTCGCGCTGCGAGAAGCGGTCGAGTCCATAAGCCTGGCGCGTCATCAGGATGTTGTTTGCGATGTAGGGCCGTTCTCGCACTAATTCGTTCGGCTTGACGATGAAGCTGCTCATCCACCATCCGGCCACACGAACGCCGGCAAAGCAGAGAATCGCGGGCAGAATCGCCGCCAGCAGCCAGCGTCCTCGCCCCACCGTCATGGCGTTGGCCGCCGCAGCGATGGCTCCCGCCACCAGTGCCACGCATACCAGCAAAAGGCCCCCGAGCGTGATGTGCGCGTCGGTGTAAGTGACGCCGCTGAAGACAGTATGATCTTCGAACAAAAGATCGAACCGGCTCAGATACACCCGCATGGCCAGGACCAGCAGCAGGAATGCAAAGGTGATGGAGAGCCCGCGCCAAGGAATGGTGAGATAGCTGCGGCGGCCGGCAAACGCGTCCGCCCCGCCGGTAATGAGGATGAAGAAAACGGCTACCGCGCAGACAATGATGGCGAGTGTGAGCAGCCAGCCGGAGATCAGCTGCCAGGCGGGCAGGGTAAAGAGAAAGAAGTTAAGCGGCTTGCCAAAGATCGGGTCGACGACGCTGCCCATGGCGGGTGGGGCGTACAGAAAGAGCGCGAGTGTCGGCCATTCCCCCATCATGCCCGCGCCCGTGACCAGGGCGATAATGGCCGATCCGCCGAACCCCAGGAGCCGCATTACCGGGTCCACTGGGAGTCTCACCGGATGCCCCCCCACAAAAACGGTGTGGCTGCTGGGCAAATCGGGCAGATGCGTCCGCTTTAAAGTCGCAAAGGCTCCGAAGAGAATGAGGAACGTGCCTGTGACAAAAAAAGCGAATACGCCCCACTCGAGAGCCAGCGTCTTGGTGAACACAGCCCCATAATTCAGCGACCGGAACCACAACAGGTCGACAAAGTACGATACTGCCGTCCGGAAGCTGAAGAAGATAACGGCGAGGACTACGAGCAGGAAGATGAAACGGCGGCGGCGGCGAGGCGGGTTCTTGAGCGGCCAGTCTATCGATTTGTGCATTGCTAGCTTTCATTCTACAGCGGCAAAGAAGGAACCGCGTCCGGTTCCACGAGGCCGCTATCTGGCCGGCGAGACAGGAGAGACGGTGCGAGCCCGATCGAGTGAGTAAAAGTAACTTTAACAATGATGGCTGGAACTTCCCTGGGATGGAATACCGGAATATTATGGGCATCGTGTTTGACTGGAGAACTGCCCATGCCGCCTAAAAAATCTGCCCTCCGCTTTTCCTCCCAGCCGCGCGTTGTGTTGCCCGGGAGTGAGAAGGCGCCTCTTCCCGCAGCAACCGGTGAGACACCGGTTCGACCCGCCAGCGTCATCACCGTTTCTGTCATCGTTAAGCGTAAAAACCCGATTAATACCAGCCGCCTGGGCAAAGACCGCCTCACGCGCGCCCAGTACCGCCAGAAGCACGCGGCTGACCCTGCGGCCATCAAAGCGGTGCGTACCTTCGCCAAAGAGTTTGGCCTCACCGTCGATAAAGGCACACCAGAGCCGGGACGACGCACCGTCAAGCTCACCGGTACGGCGGCCGCCATGCAGCATGCGTTTGGGGTCAAGCTGGTGCAGAAGACGCTTGGCGGCGAGGTGTATCGCGTCCGTGAGGGCAGCATCCAGATACCTGCTGCGCTTGGCGGTGCGGTTGAGGCGATTCTCGGACTCGACAACCGTCCCCAGGCGCAACCGCATTTCCGGGTCCTGGGTTCCGCGATCAACACCAATACAGCCGGGACAGAAGGCTTTGCCCGGGCCCACGCTGCCGCAAACGGATCGTTCACTCCGGTGCAAGTCGCACAGCTTTACCAGTTTCCTCAAGGCGCGACGGCCGCGGGCCAAACCATCGGCATCATCGAACTGGGTGGCGGTTTCCGCGCTGCGGATCTCACAACCTTCTTCAAAGGGTTGGGACAGACCGCACCGAAAGTGACTGCGGTGTCGGTGGACAAGGGCAAGAACTCTCCCGGCAGCGCGAGCGGCTCGGATGGCGAGGTCATGCTCGATATCGAAGTCGCGGCGGCCGTGGCGCCAGGGGCGAAGATTGTTGTCTATTTCGCACCTAACACCGACCAGGGGTTTATCGACGCCATCGGTGACGCGGTGCACGATACGACGAACAATCCCAGTGTCATTTCGATCAGCTGGGGCGGCCCGGAGTCCAGCTGGACCAAGCAAGCCATGCAGGCGCTCGACGCTGCATGCCAGTCCGCGGCCGCGCTTGGCATCACCATCACCGTCGCTGCGGGTGACAACGGCTCCAGTGATGGAGCTACGGGCAATAACGTGGACTTCCCTGCATCCAGTCCGCACGTTCTTGCCTGTGGTGGCACCAAGCTCACTGGCAACGGCAGCACCATCACCTCTGAGGTGGTCTGGAACGAGCAAGCCAGCAATGAGGGCGCAACGGGCGGCGGCGTGAGCAACGTCTTCCCGTTGCCGACCTGGCAAGCGAACGCGAAGGTGCCGGCGCCTTCTGTGAGCGGCGGTGGCCGCGGCGTACCGGACGTCGCGGGCGACGCCGATCCCGTGAGCGGCTACCAGGTTCGCGTCGATGGCCAAAACATGGTCATCGGTGGCACTAGCGCCGTTGCTCCGCTCTGGGCTGGTTTGATTGCCTTGAACAATCAGCAGAACGGAAGGAGCGCTGGTTTTATCCAGCCCCAGATCTATGCAGCGAAGGGTGCGTCTGCGTTTAACGACATCGTGTCGGGAAACAACGGCGCATTTTCCGCTGGCCCGGGATGGGATGCCTGTACCGGTCTTGGCTCACCCATCGGCACCAAGCTCATCGCCCTTCTGGGCACCTCGAGCGCTGCCAAGAACAAAGGCGGAAAGAAGAAAGCAGTCCGGATGCGGCCAGCTAAGAAGATTGCTCGGCGAAAGGGGTAACAGGCTCTACTGGGCGCATGGCACGGCTTCCGCCGCGGCATGCGCCGTGGGCTTTCGCGGCTGCGCGAGAACGAGCATCTCGAAATTGAGTCCCGGAGGGCCGGCTGACGCTAGCCGAGGACGCAGTCCCAAAAGCGCTCACTTGTCTGGTAGGCAACGGAAGTCCGAGAACACGCTGTTTTTTGCATCTCCAACTCACCGCGCTCTGCTCGGAGTAGGTGATTTTTTTAACTTCCGGTGTAGTTTGCGACCGGAAACTCGCAAAAAGCATCTGCCAACAAGCATCCCCGGGGTCCTTCGACTGCGCGCTTAAAGCCCTCTGTTTGCGATAGCTTTGCGAAGCGCTTCGCTCAGGATGACGGCTTTGTGGGGGGCTTGAAATACAGCCGATTGGATATACAGCAAACACGAAAGATCAAAAAAGGTCACAGGCTCTCAGGATGACGATTTTGTGGGAGTCTCGACGAAAAACATCCAAAACAAGTTAGGGCTTATGGGACTGCGTTCTGGGCTAAGTTTTGCCGTCCCAGTTCGACAAGCTCAGGGCAGGCTCTAGCTAGGGAACTTATGTTTCAGTCGGTTCGTCGGCAGACGTTACCCATTATCTAATTCATAACTACAACTTTGGCGTAGAGTTCTATATCGATACATCCTTCCCTTGTTACAGACTCAGGATTAGCATCTTGACGGGCTAGACCATGGGCAAGCTGGGATTGAGTCTGATCGTAGGGACAACGGCGCTTCTCGCCGGTTGCAGTGGCACAAGCAGCACCAGCACGGCGAATTCCAACCAGCCAGCTAACCTGTCAGTCACAACCACCTCGCTCCCCGGCGGAACCGTGGGAGCCGCGTACAGCAGTGCGGTGGCGGCGTCCGGAGGCAGCACCCCCTACACGTACAGTGCCGGTAACCTCCCTAGTGGCTTGTCGATCAATAGTGCAACGGGGATGATTGCAGGAACTCCAGCGCAAAACTCCGCGGGCACCTGGTCCGCAACCGTGAAGGTGACCGATTCAACCCAACCTTCATCGCAATCGGCCACTGCCGGCCTGAGCATCAAGATCAGCGCTGCGCCGTCGACGCCCCCGGCCCCGCCGGCCGCGCTAGCAGTCACGACCAATTCCTTACCCGGGGGCACAGCCGGATCCCCTTATCCCTCGACTACGCTCCAGGCCTCCGGCGGTGTCTCCCCCTATACGTGGGCCCTGGGCTCGGGCACAATGCCTGCCGGGTTGAATCTTGCAACCGGCGGAGCCATCTCAGGGACGCCGTCTGCGGCTGGGTCTTATCCGCTGACCTTCGTCGTAACGGATTCCTCTCCCACGCCGCAGACCGCCAAGGCCGCGCTCACCGTCATCATTTCGGCCGGCCCAATCCCGACGCTAACCCTGACCACGACAACGCTGGCCGACGCAACCCTGAACACGGCCTACTCCGCAACGTTGACAGCGTCAGGTGGAGTGCCCCCCTACGCTTTCAGCCTGGTAGGCGGCACCTCGCTACCCGCCGGGCTCACACTTTCGTCCGCCGGTGCAATCACCGGAACACCGACCAAGTCGGGCGCCACAATCTTCTCCGTGGATGTGACAGATTCGAGCACACCCGCCCTTGCGAAGACTGGCAGCCTGAGTCTCACCGTGAATGCATCCGCCGGGCCATCCTGCGGCAATATGAGTACGGGCAACGAGGCCAGTCTCAATGGTTACGTACCGTTTCCCTCTTCCAATCTGTGGAACACCAATATTGCTTCTGCGGCGGTCGATCCCAACTCAGCGACTATCATCGGCGCGCTCACAGGCAGTCATTTGCATCCCGACTTCTCCAACGTCGTCGACGGCAACTACGGCATCCCCTACGTGGTGGTGGACTCCAGTGTCACCCCAGGAGTGGCCATCACCATGACGACTTATCAAAGCGAAAGTGACATTACCCTGTACCCCATTCCCATCACGGCTCCCATCGAAGGTTTCCCTGCGGACTGCACCATCACGGGAGACGATCACCTGATCGTCATCGACAAAAACAAGTGCTGGATCTACGAAACCTGGCAGACGCAGCGCTGTAATGGAGCGTGGAGCGCAGCAAACGGCGCCATATGGGACCTCACCAGCACCGAACACCGACCTTATGGATGGACCTCGGCGGATGCCGCCGGACTCCCCATCTTTCCCGGGCTGGTGCGGTACGACGAAGTGGCTGCGGGGGCGATCCATCACGCCTTCCGAATGACAGTAGCTCAGACCAAAAGCGATGCCAACGGCGGCTACTTTGTAGCCCCTGCCACCCATGGAGCGGGAAATAATTCGGGGACCAGCAACATCATGGGAATGCGACTGCGCCTCAAGGCCAGCTTCAACATCTCCAGCTTCAGTGCTGCCAACCAGGCGATCCTCACCGCCATGAAGAATTACGGCATGATTGTCGCCGATAACGGCAGCAACATGTACTTCCAGGGAGCTCCCGATGCACGCTGGGACGACAACGACTTGAACGCATTGAAGGCGATCGATGCATCAAATTTCGACGTAGTCCAAATGGGTACCGAATACGACGCGTCCACCGCGCCGACTGGAGCCGCTCCTACGATCAGCAGCTTCACCACTTCGCAAACCACCGTAACGCTCGGAACCCCGGTTATCTTAAGCTGGACTGTCAGCAATGACTCCTACGACTACATCGACGCAGTGGGCCCGGTGCGCGGAGGCACGCAAACGGTGACCCCAGGCGCCACTACCATCTATACCCTCTACTCCACTAATCAATACGGCCGTGCCACGAAGTCAGTTACGGTCAACGTTCAGTAATCGATGGTAATGTCTGTGTCCCGCCGCATCTTTCCGCCTGCGAAAGTTGCGCGAGAAATATCGAAAGTTCCCTGAACAGCTTTTGCTTCCCTGCCGATAGTAGTTTTGTCTTTGTCCGTTCGACGATAGTTGAGTTCTGAAAGAGGCCACCCATGCCTATATCAGCAACGTCCTCCGCCTCCCTTCTCGATACATCCGTAACAACCAGTCTGACTGCGGGTCAAACCAGTCCACCCAAATCGGCCACTGCCGGCACGGGATCCAATGCCAACAGCAGCGCCAATGGCAACTCCCCGGATCTGCTCACGCAAGACATCATCAACTTGCTCAAAGCCCTGGCTTACGGAGATGTCTCCGGAGCCAAGACGGATTTGGCGAAATTCAAGACAGACCTGAAAGCGGAGGGCGGCAGTACAAACAGCACCAACAGCGTGACCAAGGACGTCACCTTGCTCTTCAAAGACCTGACCTCGGGAAACAGTACTGCAGCCAAAGCCGACGCCAACAAGGTCAATGCGGATTTGCAGGCGCAGGAAGCCTCGAACTCTACCGGCAACCTGGCCTTCAGCTCGCTCGAAAACCTGGTCGTCAAAATTTCGGATGCATTGAGCGCAGGCGCTGTGCAAAGCGCGGTGCAGGATGTCGCAGGCTACCTGGTGCAACACGGGCAGGCTACCGGCAGTTTGATCAATCTTTCTGTATAAGAACGCGAAGCTCGGCCTATTCCCTTCGTAGGGCCTGCATCGGCTCAACCGCGGCTGCGCGGCGCGCGGGCAGCAGGCAAGCCGCAGCTCCCAACGCAATCAGCACACCAACGGCGCTGGTAGCGATCGCGGAGTTGTACGGACTTACCTGGAACAACAAACTGCCCACCACCCGAGCAAACGCAAACGCCACCCCGACCCCAGCCAGAGCTCCTGCCACCACAGGAACGAGACCATCCTGCAGCACCAGGCGGTAGATATTTTGCCGTTGTGCACCGAGCGCCAGCCGCAAACCGATCTCCCGCTCGCGTTGGACTACCGAGTAGGTCACCACTCCGTACACGCCCAGGGCCGCCAGCAACAAAGCGCTGAGAGCGAATAACATCAGCAATTCCGTCTCGAAATGCCGGTTCGCCACCGAGTCCTCGACGACCCCACCCAGCATCCGCACCGTGGGCACGGGAACCTCAGGATCGACACTCCAGATGGCCCTGCGCAAATCGTCTGCCATGGTCACGGGTTCTTGATGCGTGCGCACCACCAGCCCTCCCGTCGAGTCGGCGCGGTACCAGTACGGCATGTACACCATCATCGGGTCGGAAGCAGCCAGCGAAACAGTCCGTGCATTTCCCACGACGCCGATCACGGTAAATGAGTCTTCCTTCACACCGGCGCGGCTAAAGGGCAGACCGACAGGGTTCTTCCCTGGCCAAAGTGTTTTGGCAGTAAGTTCCGAGATCACGGCGTACTGTTTGCCCTCGTCGCTCGGGCTCAGCAGACGTCCGGCGATCAGTGGCAGATGAATGGTCTCAAAATATCCCGGAGTGACCCAACGAAAGTGCTCGCTAGGCACCTGCATGAGAGGCCTTGTGTCGCCGGGAATTCGAATCATGTCTATCCACCGATCACCCGATAGCGGCAACTCGCTCACAGCTGCCGTATGCTCCACCCCGGGAAGGTGAGACAGACGGTCAAGCACCCGCTTATAAAACACCTTCCTACCAGCAGTGTCTGCGTAGGACTTCGTGGGCAAATCGACGATTGCGGTCGCAATGCGCGCGGTCTCAAAGCCGCGGTCTGTTTGGAGTAAGCGAAGCAGACTGGTGGTTAACAATCCGGTCATCAACACCAGGGCAACGCTTACCGCAACTTCGATGCCAACCAGCATTCTGCGTATCCGCTTACTGCCGCGCGACTCGGTGGCCAGCCGTGACTCGCTGTGCAGCACTTCCTGCGGTGGGGTGCGCGCGATCATCCATGCCGGCGCTGCCCCTGCCAGCAGCGTGGTCAACATTGCCAGCAGGATCGCGCAGCCGGCGCCTGCCCAATCCAGATGAAGCGATCCGCGGAAATCGAGCGCCGGGGGAAGGTAGCGCTGCATGGCCGGAATAATCAAGGTTGCCAGAAGAATGCCCAGCGCACCGCCCAACGCGGCAAGCAGGGCGGTCTCACGCATCGCCATGTGTAACATCTCGCTGCGGCTCGCTCCCAGTGCCGCAGCCACGGCCATTTGCTGCCGTTTGCCGACCGCTCGCGCCAGCAACAGGTTGGTGATATTCACGCAGCCTACCAGCAGCAGTCCTGCCACTGCTGCCAGCAAGATCAGGAGCGGCTTTTGATTGTTACCCACCAGCGATTGCTGAAACGGAGTCAGGGTCGCGGAAAGAGTCCCTTTCTCCTCCGCAGACAGACTGGCCATAATGGTATGTTGCAGTGCGTTGAGTTCGGCGTTCGCCTGGCCTACAGTGACCCCTGGCTTCAGGCGAGCCAGTCCAAAATAGTTGAAATCGCCCATCGCTTCCTGCAACTGTTCCTTGGAAAAGGCCATGGGGAGCAGGGCCTCGACCGGCCGAGGCCGATTGCTGTCCTGGCTGGCGAAATTTTGAATGTGCGGCAGATGGAACGACGGGGGCATGACGCCTATCACGGTATAGGGGAATCCGTTGATGGTAATGGTCCTCCCCACGATTCCTGGGTCGCGTTGAAACTGGGTTCGCCAAAGGCTGTCCATGAGGACCGCGACGCGCTCGTGGCCCGTCTGGGCTTCCTGAGGCGTGAACACCCGGCCAAGCAGGGGCGCCGCATCCAGCACGGAGAAAATGCCAGGGGTCGCGTTCAGTACACCTATCTGCAACGGATGCCCGCCTAATCCCAGCGGCAGAGAGTTTTCATTCATCACCGCCATCGCTTGAAAGCTCTGGCTGTGCTGCTGCCAGAAGGTCAGATGGTTGGCGTTCATGGGCAGTGTGGGATAGATATCCCGGAACTCCGCCACCTGCTCTTCCATGACGACCAGCTGCTCCGGATGGTTATAGGGCAGGGGCTTGAGCAACACGTCATACACCAGGGTGAAAATCGCGGTCGTTGCTCCGATGCCCAGCGCCAGCGTCAGGAGGGCAGTGATGGTAAACCCGAGCGACTTGCGCAACTGCCGTACCGCATAGCACAGATCATCGACAAGTGTCTGCATAGAACCTCCGGCGACGTTTGTAGGTGGTACGAAATGCCGTTCGAGAAAGTTCTGTCCGCAGCTTAAAATAACTATGGTTCGACTTTCGTGAGCTGAGGTCTCAAGCATGTGCCGGAATATCAAGATGCTGTTTAACTTCGATCCTCCCGTGACCGCTGAAGAAGTTCACGCTGCGTCACTGCAATACGTAAGAAAAATCAGCGGATTTAACAAACCGTCGAAGGCGAATGAGGCCGCATTTCTGGCTGCGATTGATGAGGTGGCCGCGGCCTCATCCCGGCTTCTCCGTTCGCTCGAAACCAATGCTTCCCCAAGGAACCGGGAAGAAGAAGCCGCCAAGGCGAAGGCTCGTGGCGCCGCGAGATATTCCGCTTAACCACTCCTATGGTTCTGGACGGGTGCCCCAACCTGATTTAGAGTCCCCGCTTTTGCCGCCTGCCTGTATATTTGCCATGCATGAGTGACCGCCGCCGCAACTGCAAACCACACCCGGCTACACGAGGCCTGGCCGCGCTCGGAGTGGGCGCAGTGGTGATCCTCGGGGCACGCTTCGTGATCGACTACTTTGGCTCAGCCGTGCCTTATGCCATGCCGGACAAAAACACCGCCGCGCTCGACTCCGAGGAATTCATTCAATTCCTCAGCTTGGTGACGGACGGAACCAGACGCCGTTCGCGGATTTCGCGGCTGAAAAACGGAGTTGAGTTCTTCCCTGCCTATCTCCAGGCCATCCGCCGGGCAAAGGATGCCATCAACATGGAATTCTACCAATTCGAGGAGGGGCGAGTTGGGGACGAGATGGTTGCCGCACTGACGGAACGCGCGGAAGCCGGGGTCGAAGTGCGCATCATCCTCGATGCGCTGGGCAGCTTTGGGACTCGTTCCTCTTACTTCGATCGCTTGCGGGCTGCCGGCGGCCAAATGTGTTGGTATCACCCAATGCGGTGGAATACCTGGCCGAAAGCGAACAACCGGACCCATCGCAAGCTGCTGATCGTAGACGGAGAAACGGGTTTTATCGGCGGCGCTGGTATCGCCGACCATTGGCTGTACGACACCTCAGTGCCGGTATGGCGGGATACCGTGTTCTGTGTGGAAGGAGAAGCGGTTGCCGGCCTCATTTCTGCCTTTTGCGAGAACTGGCTCGAATCGTCCGGACAGATTCTCTCCGGCTCGAGACAGTTTGGTTTTCGCTCGATCCCTGAGGGAGTGGAAAGCTTTGTCGTTTCCAGTACCCCCCATGGCGGAGGCACCCAGGCACGCATTCTGTTTCAGGCTCTGATCAATAGCGCGCGCAGCACCATACGCATCACAACCCCCTACTTC
Organism: uncultured Acidobacteriaceae bacterium; assembly: GCA_963745725.1. Lineage (GTDB taxonomy): Bacteria > Acidobacteriota > Terriglobia > Terriglobales > Acidobacteriaceae > PALSA-350. Next base: position 162,088 of record CAVUYJ010000006.1, on the reverse strand, counting down.
CTGCCCGATCGAAGTGCGCGGCAGGCGTTGATCGAGGCCATTGAGCGGGGCGTGACGGTGCAAATTTTAACCGCCGGTCCGCGCATCGATCATCCGATGATCAGAAGACTGAGTCATCGTAGCGTACGCCGTCTGCTGCAGGCCGGGGCAGAAATCTACGAATACGAACCATCCATGATCCATGCGAAATTGATGACCGTGGATGGCCTGTGGAATGTAGTCGGGTCCACCAACTTTGACCACCGCTCCTTCGCTCTGAACGACGAAGTCAATCTCGCCGTGCTTGATCGCGAGCTCGCGGCAACCATCGAAACCGATTTCTTTGACGATCTCGGCCAGAGCCGCAGTCTCACCTTGTCCGAACTGGGAGAGAACATGCTGCTGGCCGAAGACGAGTCCCTGATCGACCATATCCTCAAACAGGAGAGCTAGGGCGGTTATCCAATGATGAGTCAAGCAACCGTCTGGTTTGAACGCAGGTTTGATTTTTCCTTTCCTGTGGAGCTGTATCCGAATATTTGCGCACGGTTGCGGGGTACTCCGGCCAGGCTGGAAGAAGTACTGTCCGCCCCCTCTCACGAGCTCCTTACCTCGAAACCTGAAGAAAAGTGGTCCGCCCAGGAACACGCGGGTCATCTTGTCGATCTCGAACCGCTCTGGCTGACGCGGGTGGAAGATTACGTTGCGGGCGGCAATCAACTCACCCCAACCGATCTGAACAATCGCAAGACCGACGAGGCCGAACATAATGCGCGCCCCTTACCGCAGATTCTGGCAGAGTTTCGTTCAGCAAGAGGACGATTGCTGGAGCGCGTCGGCGAATTAGATGAGTCTCTCTTTGCTCGAGCGATCCCTCACCCGCGACTAAAGACTCCCATGCGCCTCGTGGACCACTTGTATTTCGTTGCCGAACACGACGATCATCATCTAGCTCGTATATGGGAGTTGCTTCACGCTACTCAATGAGTGGGGTAGCTAACTTGTTTGGGGAGTTTCGAAGAAACGTCCTAAAACGCACCCGTATAAGCCTTGGGCATCCTGGTTATTTCTGCACCTGCAGCCACGACTCCATATTTTGCTGTTGAAGCTTCTTGAACTCGATGCAATTGTCGATGCGCTCCAGGCTCTGGTTTACAGTCCGCTGAGCACCCGGAGCCGGATGCTCCCGAAAGAACTGAGCAACATCCGCACGCTTTTCCTCGGAACAGAAGTTCCCCAAGGCAGAGACCGCACCCCTGCCGCCGAAGGATGTAACCTTCTCGGCGAGATCGCTCCAATGCTCTTTCAAGTATGCCCAGGCTGCATCCTGAGTATGGGTATTTGCGAGTAACACACCAAAGAGCAACGGATACTGTTGCTGCCGCACTTTGCCCGCGTCGACCAGTGCGATCGTTCTCTCCGCCAGGTTTGCCTGGCTGAATTGAGCTAGTGCGATCAGATAGGTGTTGTACTCTCCCGTCGATCTCGCTTTGGGCAATGCTGCGCTGATCTGTTCGTAAAGACTGCTGTCGCCTTGCGCAGCAGCGGTGGCAAAGGCCGGCCCAACTAGGGTTCCCTCAACGGATGCGGGGTCTTTGATATAGCGCTGTGCCAGTTCCCGCGCCGTCGCCACCGCTTGTGGATCGCCAGTGCGGCCGAGGATGGACAACAAACTTGCGCGTACTGCTTTCTGCTCGTCACTGTCGCCCGAACGCACAGCCCACCCCAGGGAGTTCCCGTTGGATTCGAACTGCTTGCGAACGAAGTCGCTAAAACGCCCAGCCTCGTTCGCCGGCACGAGCGAATCACCGACGTACTCGAGATCCGCGGCCAGCAGATTGATCGCCGCCAGATCCCGCTCCGATTGAAGCGCCTGCGCCAGGCCGAGAAAATCCCCCACGGAGTTCTTTCCCACCCGGGTCATCGCCCACGTGTCCTCGATGAGTGCAATCCGCTCGGGAGCGTTCAGTTGGGTCTCTGCGACCCCGGCCACCGCATGCAACTCTTCCTTTGTATAAGCGACGCGGTAATAGCCCTTGGCGTTTCGATTGGCAAACAGCCATGCCGGACATCGGCCCAGCGAGGTTTCCTGCGTCTTGGCTGTAACCAGCGAGCAAGCGTCACTCCCGCCAAATTTCATGCAGGCCGGGACCTGCCACTGCTCCGCAGAACCAGCATCCAGCCGTTCCGGAGATAGAAAAAATCTCTGCTGCGTGAACGCCACCTTGTCCCCGTTACAGGAGGTGGTTACGGTCAGCATGGGCACCCCCGGCTGGAGCACGAACGTGGGCATCACCTGATCGATCGGTTTGCCCGAAACTGTTGCCTCGGCCCGCCAGAAGTCAGCCGAGGTAGCGTTGCCGTTTGCATGCGCCCGCAGATAGGCATTCACCCCTTTGCGAAAGACTTCAGGGCCGACGTAAGACTCGAGCATATTGAGCACCGCACCACCCTTTTCATAGGTGATGCCGTCGAACATCTCCTTGATCTCTGCAGGAGTTTTGGGATCACCATGGATGGCGCGCGTGGCGCTCAACGAGTCAAGGCCGATAACCTGCTGGGTGGTGGCAGCCACATCGTCCTCAAGATGCCATTCGGGATGCCAGGCTTCGATCGGCTTCGTCTGCATCCAGGTGGCAAAGCCCTCGTTCAGCCAGATGTCATCCCACCATGCCGCGGTGACTAAATCGCCAAACCACTGATGCGCGATCTCATGAGCAATGACCGTCGCATGGGCGCGACGGCTGAATACGGAAGCAGTTGCCTCGTCCAGCAGCAACGAGGTGTCGCGATAGAAGATGGACGCAGTGTTCTCCATCCCGCCCCACTCATAGTCGGGGATGGCAAGCATATCCAGCTTTCCAAAGGGATACTTGATCCCGTACCACTGGTTGTAAAACTGAATGGAATGGGTGGCCACGTCGAGTGCAAATTGCGCCTTGTCTTTGCTCTCGGGAACGGCGCAAACCCGGATGGGCACCCCATCGACTTTCCGCTCCAGGCATTGCCAATCACCCACCGCAAGGGCCACCAGGTAGGTCGACATCTTGGGCGAAGTCGAGAACGTCAGGATATGGCGAGCCGTGTCGCCCGCAGGCCCATCATGGATGATGCGGCCGTTGGAGATCGCAGTGTCATGCTTGTCGGCCACGACGGTCAGATCGAAGGTGGCTTTGAACCCAGGTTCATCAAAGCCCGGAAACATCATGCGCGCATATGTGCCTTCGAACTGCGTGACGGCATAGGATCGCCGCGCGGTCTTGCTCAGGTACAAGCCGCGCAGTCCGGCATTGAGTTTGCCCGAAAACTTAAGATGCAGGGCCGCTGGCCCTGGCGGAATCGGTTCCGCAGTCATCAGCCGGATCATTTCGTCCGCCTGGTCGTAACTCACCAGCGCCTGCTGGGTTTTGCCATTGGCCGTCACCTCGGCGCTACTGACTTCGAGGTTGAGCGAGTTTAAGACGATCTCCTTGCTCGCTTGCGCGAGTCGCACATCGATCGTCTCTTCGCCAGAAAACTGCTGCTTCTCGATGTTGGGATCGATGAACAGTTTGTAGTGGCCAGGAACGACGTTGGTGGGCAGACGCTGCCCTCCGGCAAGATTGTTGAGCGCCGGCAAGAGCAGCAGGAAGGCAAGCATTCTCAATCGCAATTTTCCTCGCACCGGCCTGATTTTAGCTGCTTTCGCTCGTGCAGACGGCAGATACGATATCCTATTCTTGCGGCCGAAAAGAGTTCAAATAGGAAAACCAACCGGCGGCGCCGTATCGCAAATCTGGAGTCATTTAATTTCACGATGCACGCAACTGCCTTGCGCCAAGTGTTCCTGCCACTCCTGTGCCTTTTGATAGGCAGCGTGTTGCCTGTCGCCGCATCGACAGTGCCACATTTTCCTGCGAGCGATTCCCTACCCTCGGCACCCACACCCTCCGTAGCGAGCGTTCCCTCTTCTTCTGAGTTGCGTCCGGCGGTCATCCACCCCGGCCACGTCACCATTCCCCGGCTGGAAAGTGAGCCGCGCCTGGGCGACTTTCTGACCGGGACCGCGCGATCGCCGTCGGCAAAACAAATGCTGCGCATCAGCGACTTCATCGATCGCTATCCCAAGGACGGACGGCCCGCAACTGAATCAACCGTTGCCTATCTGGGATACACGCGAGAATATTTTTTCGTGGCGTTCGTGTGCAAAGACAAGACGCCACGGCTTATCCGCGCGCACATGCTGGCCCGCGATTCCCTGGGAGATGATGACTTTGTCGAGGTAATGCTGGATACGTTCGACGATCAGCGGCGGGCATTCATGTTCGACAGCAATGCCCTCGGCATTCAGGGCGATGGTCTTTACAGCGAACAGAACGCCGCCGACTACTCGTTTGACACGGTGTGGGACACCTGGGGCAAGCGCACGCCGTTTGGATACGTGGTGGTGATGCGCATCCCCTTTGCCAGCCTTTATTTCAAAAAGGCGGATCCAGGGCAGATGCGCACCTGGGGCATTATCCTGCAGCGGAATATTTCGCATGCCAATGAACAGGCTTTCTGGCCGCAGAACCGGCACGCGATCGCCGGCCGCCTGACCCAGGACATGGCAGCCGACGGCTTCAGCGATATCGAGCATGGCAAAAACCTTCAATTTGAACCGTATGTTTTGGGCCGCAACCTGCGGCAACTAAACACCATCGACCCCAACGATCCCTACTTCCAGAGCAAACATTTCCAGGGCTATTCCGGCCTCGATGCAAAGTTCATCCTGCATAACAGCCTGATCCTCGACACCACGGTCAACCCCGACTTCAGCCAGGTAGGCATCGACAATCCGGCTATCCCCAACCAACGCTTTCCTCCCTACTTCGCGGAGGTGAGGCCGTTCTTCATCGAAAACAGCAGCTACTTCCAGACTCCGGTCAGCCTCTACTACACCAACAATATTGTTAAGCCGCAGTACGGCGCTCGTCTTACAGGAAAGCTTGGACCATGGGCGCTGGGCCTCCTCGGCGTCGACGACAGAAGCCCGGAGAGGCTGTTCCGCCCGGCGATCCCGAATTCAACACGCGCGCGCATTTCTATACCGGCCGGGTCAACCGCGATCTGGGCACGCTGTCCAACGTCGGCATCATTTATGCCGACCGGGAATATCTCGATTCATTCAATCGCGCAGGAGGCCTCGATTATCGCGCGCGGATCAAGAACCGCTGGACGCTCACCGGGCAAGCCGTGACCTCTGCAACGCAAAACGTCAGCAACTCCACCCAGGGCGAACAGGAGTGCGAAGTGCTCAGCTTGACCTGCAGCGGCCAGTCGTTCTCCCAGCAGGTTGAGTATTCCAGCCTGCACCGCAACTGGTGGGCAGAGTACGACGACACTTCCCCCGGTTATGTTACGGATACCGGATTCTTTCGCCGGCCCGATGTACGGGAGCCCAATGGTTCGTATCGCTATACCTTTCGTCCGGCGCACGGGATCATTCTGTCGCACGGGCCCAGTGTCTACGGCGAACGAATCTGGGATCATACCGGGACGCCGCTGGATTACTACATCAATCCTTCCTACAGCGTCTCTTTCAAATATCGAACATCTGTTTCCGCGTACGTTTCCCTGGGGCAGGACCGGCTTGCGACCTGTCGATTATCCTGCGCTGACTCAGGATGTGGAATATGAGAGCCACACCAGCGGAGTGAATTTCTACTCTTCTCCTGGAGCTTATCTGGCCATTGGCGGTGGATATTCACGCCGGACGAGTCATCAACTATTCGCCGCCCACCAACGAGGGACCCACGCCGGTGAACATGAGTTCACCCAATCTGAATGTGGAAGTAAAACCGGTCAGTTCGATCGACCTGCAAAACAGCTACGTTTATACGCATTTCACCAATCCGGAGAATGGCGATGTCGTCTACGACAACCACGAACTGATCTCACGCTGGAATTACCAGATGAGCAAGGCGCTGTCGTTTAACCTGATCGGCCAGTACATCTCCACCTTGCCGAACCCGCAGTACACCAGCCTGGCAAACTCCAAAACGCTCTTTGCGGATGCACTGGTGACCTACATGCCGCATCCAGGCACTGCCGTCTACTTTGGCTATCTTGGGAAATTTCGCCAACATCGATCGCGCCCTCTGCACCCGCGATGCGAACGAGCAGTGCGACACCAACGATCCGATTTTGCCGCCCACGTATTCTGAGCTCATGAATGACGGCAAAACGCTCTACCTGAAGGTAAGCTACCTGCTGCGCTTCTAGAGCAAGTCGCCTTCGAGAGCTTTAAAAATCGCAGATCTCTCCACTGCGCTACGCTCCGGTCGAGATGACAATTTCGCCCTGGAGCGAGATTTTGTCTTTTCAGGAAGAACACAATAACTCCCTCCCCACAGAATTGTCATCTCGACCGGAGCGTAGCGCAGTGGAGAGATCTGCGGTTCTCTTTCCCGTCCCTTACCGCTAGAGCCGTGCCCTTCGTGGAACTGGCGCATTAGGATCCGTACCGATCACGAGCCTCTTCGGCACCTTGCCGACTTTGATCCGGGCGAGTTCGCGGCGTTCCTTCACGTCGAAAATGGAAACATCATTACTGTCTGTGTTGCTGACGCATCCGTATTTGCCATCGGGAGAAAAGACAATCCAGTTCGGGCCATCCCCAGTGGCGAGGGGACCGCTGAACTTCTTGGTCTCCAGGTCATAAACATAGATGCTGTCATCCAGCAGACTCGTGACCCACAATTCCTTGCCATCGGGCGTCAGCGCGAGACCATGCGTAAGCGTGTCCGGCGTTTCGAACTTGCGAGGACGTGGAGGCCCCGAACGCCGGGCCGGCATCTCAACCCGTTGCAATACTTTTTTCCCGGGAATATCGACAATGTCGAACCCATGCAAAAAAGAAACCGCGACATACATCGTCTTACCGTCGGACGAAATCACGTATGGCCGTGGTCTTCCGCCTGCAGGCAAAATCGCGGAAAACGACATGGTCTTGAGGTCAACGACATTGACCGCATTCGACCCCATCGAGCTCACAAACAGATAGCGATTGCTGGCGGTGCTGACGGCGTTGTGCGGCTCCTTGATGGGCAACACCTTCACCACTTTTCGCTGGCCCACATCGACAATATTGACGCTGTCTCCATCGCGAATAGGCACTGCCACATACTTGCCGTCCGGCGTTACAGCACACTCGTTGGGCCGGCCGGTGAGCTTGATGGTGGCCTTGGTCTGGCCCGTCGTGGTGTCGACCATGCGCAGCGTGTGATCCGACTCGACGGTGACAAATAGCAGTTTGCCATCCGGCTTTAATGCCAGGCCGTGAATGAGGTCCGCACCTATGTCGATGTTGTTGACGACCTTTAAAGAGTTAAGGTCGATCACGGAAACAGTTTTATCGGTACTGTTATCGACATAGAGCCGGTAGTTCTGTGCCTGCAGTGACGGGGCCGCCATCAGCAGCCACGCAAATCCCGCCAACCCGCATAAATTGACTACGATCTTTGGTTTCATGAAGAGACCCCTCCATTCAGAAGAGCGGCGGTAGTCTACCTATGTGTTTGATGTATCGTCAAGAATTGCCTCACTATGATGACGATTGGCCATTCGACGCTCCCACTGAACGTTTTCCTGCGCGCCCTCAAGGAAAACCGGTGCAGTCTCCTGGTAGATGTGCGGCGTTATCCTGGTTCGCGGAGATACCCGCACTTCGGTCAGAAGGAGCTATTCGCCTCCCTCGAAGCGGCGGGCATCACCGCGCTCTGGCGGGAGGGGCTCGGCGGCCGCAGGCCCGCGCACAAGAACAGCATCAACATGGGCTGGCGAAACGAAAGTTTTCGCGGGTATGCGGATTACATGCAAACCCGGGAATTTGCAGAGCACATCGACTGGCTGATGGGACAACCACAGTTCGATAACACCGTGATCATGTGCGCCGAGGCAGTTCCCTGGCGTTGTCACCGATCCCTGATTGGCGACGCCGTTCTCGCCCGTAATGGCGCGGTGGAAGACATTTTCGTGCAGCCCGACGGTAGTTCGCTACGGAAACCACATAGCATGACTTCATTCGCACGGCTGGAAGACGGGCACTTGTTCTATCCGGCAGACCAGCAATTCATCAGCTTCCAGGAACATTCTTAACGAGCGGCGGAAAATTCCTGATCCAGGTGAAGGATCGCGCCGTGTTCGCGGAGTTTCTGCTGAAGCTCCGGGATTACGACATCGTGGACATCCCGGTGACCCTGGACCGCGAGCGCCGCTGCCACGCCCGCAGCCTGCCCAACGATCATGTACTGCGGCTCCATGCGCACCGAAGAATAGGCAGCGTGGCTGGCAGAGAGGCAGACCGGGATCAGCAGGTTCTCGGATTCCGATGGTTTGGGCAGGATACTGCGATAGGCGATCTCGTAGGGCTCCACCGGTACCTGGACATCTCCCTCGTTCTGCACCGACCCGTCGGGCATAGCAACGCGCTGTATGTTGTGCGAGTCGCTGTTGTACGACCCCATTCCGATCGAGTCCGGCTTGGTTCGCTCGGTCTGCAGGTCTGCCTGACGCATGACATACTCGCCTACCAGCCTGCGCCCTTCACGAATGTAGAGCTGATTCGGCCAATGCTCTGTATCGGCAAACTCATCCTTGGGCAGGCCCCATTGGTTGACCTCGGCCCGCAAGCTCGCCGGTACTTTGGCATCCTGGGAGAGGAAATAGAAAAAAGATTGGGTATAAAGCAAGTGATCCTGCCAGAGCGCAGCCTTTTCGGCATAGGTGGCTTCGGGATACTTCCAGCTATGGCCGATGTAGTCGGTAGAAACAGGACCGTTATTGTTGAAGTCTGCCTTATGGTTCGGGATCATGACCGGATTGGTTAAATCGCGAAGCCCCGGCTCACGATGCATGTACTGCGGGAATTCCTCTAGGTAGCGTTCCAGCAGAGCGAACCGCGAGCGATCGTATCCGGGCGGACGAGGAAATGGCAGACGATCCGCGGGATCGTCGGTGAGGATGAGGCGAAAGTTATAAGCCTGAACCTTCTTGTCGCCAGATCCGGGCGCGGCCAACGGGCCCGGATCAATCTCGGGAAGAAGCTGGTGATCGTCGTCGTAGGCCGATAGCGGCCATTGGAACTGGTGCTTGGGCGTGTTACCGCGGACTCCGGCTAAGTCTTCCCCATACTCAGCCGAGGCTTCCCTGCCCCACGTATAGCTGACCTTAGCCTGAGCCATCAGGTCGCCTTCATAGCTGCAGTCAGCAAAGATCTTTGCCGGCCAGTGTTTGCCATCCGCAGTGGTGATCGAGACGAGTTGTCTGCCGTGCAGGTCGACGCCTCGTTGTTCACGCAGGCGTTCGTGGAAGTGAACAGCAACGCCGCTATCCTGCAACATGCTACGAAAAATCTCTTCGTCCACATGGGGTTCAGAACGCCAATTCTCCGCACGATCCAGATCGTGGATTCCGTAGTGTGCAGCGGCTTTCATGTAGAAGTCGCGGGCGTACCCGCCAATGATCGTGTAGTGTCCCAGGTCTGTCGCTGAAAGGCCACCGGTGACCATGCCGCCTAGGTGAACACCAGGCTCCAGCAGAACGACACGGAGCCCTTCACGCGAGGCGGAGTAAGCGGTCATGACGCCAGCCGCGGTTCCGCCGTACACCACCAGATCCGAGGTGGCCGCGGATGCTGCGGCGTGCAGCAGCGCGGCGAAGATAGCCAGGAAGTAAGCGATTCGCAACATACTGGGTGACTACAAAGCCTGCATCAGGGTGCAACACGAAGCGACAACCCCGGGGATATCATATTTGCCCGCTTCACATGCCGGTTCCCACTGATGTTGGCGCAAGGTTTTGCTGGTGACCGGGCCGATCGAGACTGCCCTTAATCCCTGCGGCAGCTCCATCTTTGCCGCAGTGAGAAGGGCAAAGAAATTGTTTACCGTTGAGGAACTGGTGAAGGTGACCGCGTCGGGCAACGGCTTACCCTGCCCAAACAACGCGCGCACTTGCTCGATCGAATCCGCGGGAATAACGGTACGGTACGCCTCGACCACGTGAATATCCGCTCCGCACTTGCGCAGCTGCTCGGGGATGACGTCGCGGGCCACGGCTGCGCGGGCCAACAGGACACGCCGCCCGGCCACCTTGTCCTTGAGCATGGCCACGATGGCCTCGGCCACGTACTCCTCCGGCATCGCGGACACCGTCAGGCCCAGATGGCCAAGTGCCACCGCGGTAGCCGGACCAATGGCGGCAATCTGTAGATGTTTCAATTGCTCCGATCGAATTCTCAGAAACCGCATGCGGTCGGCGAGCGCTGCTGCTCCGTTGGCGCTGGTGACGATCAGCCAGTCAAAGCCGCCGATCACTTCCAGAACCGCGTCCAGATGAGCGTAGGTTTCCGGGGGAACAATCTCAATCGTAGGCAGCCGCAGCACTTCAGCGCCCTGCTCTTCGAGAGCTTCGGCCAGCCGGCCTGCCTGGTGGCGCGCGCGCGTGATCAGGATGCGTTTGCCGGCTAAGGGCTGTCGGATGTTCATGCCCGCTTCTCCTCCAACCCCAAGATGGCACCTGCCCCCTGGTCCAGCAACTGACTGCGCGAGCTGCTCTCCCAAGCGTTCAGGATGGTTGTGCGTTTGTTCAGCACAGATCATCTGTCGGCCGTCGGGTGAAGCGACCACTGCACGAAGCGACCAGTCGTCACCGTTACGGTGGCAATAAGCTCCGATGGGCACCAGGCATCCTCCGCCCAGAGCAGCCAGGCATCGACGCTCCGCGGTGATGGCGTGGCGCGTATCGGGATCCTCCAGCGGCTGCAAAGCGGCGTGCATAGAGCTCATCCCCTACCCTGCACTCGATGGCCAGCGCACCCTGGCCCGGCGCAGGACACAATACCTCCGGCGCAAATCGTTCCCGAATGGAAGCGGTTTTCTGCAATCGATCAAGCCCGGCTGCCGCCAGGATAATCGCATCCGCTTTACCCTGCGCCAGCTTCGCCAGCCGGGTGTCGACATTGCCGCGGAACTCTACGTATTCCAGATCCGGACGCCGCGCCCGCAATTGCGCCTGGCGGCGCAAGCTGCTGGTGCCCACCACCGCGCCTGCAGGCAAGGCGTCGAAGGTTTGCGTACCGCTCCGAGACCAGCACATCGCGGGGGTCAGCCCGCTGGGGAATCGCCGCCAGCGTAAACGGTTCACCCAATTCCGTAGGCAGGTCCTTCAGGCTATGGACAGCCAGATCGATGGTGTTGGCCTGCAGCGCTTCTTCAATCTCGCGAGTGAACATGCCCTTGGCGCCGACCGAAGCAAAGGCCATGTTTTGCATGCGGTCGCCAGTGGTGCGGATGATCTCTATCGAGACTTCGTGCCCGAACTCGCGCAACGCGTCCGCAATGTGATTCGCTTGCCACAACGCCAGCTGTGATCCCCGGGAACCGATGCGGATCAATGACGGTCCTCTGGATCACGATCCCGATCAAGCGCCGCGGTCGACATCTTCGAATGCGTCCTCGTCGGCTTCCATCTCGCCCGAGGCCTTGATGCCAAAGGCTTCGCGGATGGCCTCCACGGCAGCGACGTTCCCATCACTCGCGGCAGCCTTGATGGCCTGCAGTGGCTGATGGAGGAACTTGTTAATCAGGCCTTTTGTCAGGGCTTCCACGGCGGCCTGCTGTTCCGGGGAGAGACTCTGCAGGCGGCCTCCCAGGCGGCGAAGCTCCGCCCGCCGGATCTGTTCGGCAGATTGCTGCAACTGCACAATCTCCGGCCCGACATTCAGCGCGTGCATCCGTCGCTGATACTTGTTCACCTCGGCCAGGATCATGGCCTCGGCCAACTCCGCTTCTCTGCTACGTTCCTTCAGGTGCGAGCCGGCGACCGACTGCAGGTCGTCAATGTCGTAGAGGAAGATGCCATCGAGCTTATTGACCTCGGGGTCGACGTCCCGTGGGACCGCGATGTCGATGAAGAACATGGGCCGCCCGCGCCGCTGCTGCAAAAACTGCTGCGCGTGCTCACGGCGGAAACACGGGATGCGCAGAGCCGGTCGAGGTGATGATGATGTCGGCCTGGTCCGCATGGGCGTAGAGGTCGTCGAAGCGAATTGCCCGGCCTCCGAACCGTTCCGCCATCTGCGCCGCGCGCTCGTGGGTGCGGTTGGCAACCAGAACCGTTCCAGCGCCCTGGCCCACCAGATGCCGAGCCGCCTGCTCGCTCATCTTTCCTGCGCCTACCAGGAGAACTCTTCTTGCCCTCGAGCGAGCCAAATATCTTCCGCGCCAGTTCCACTGCGACCGAAGCAATCGATACCGAGGAGCTGCCGATCTGGGTCTCGCTGCGCACCCGCTTGGCCACCACAAAGACACGTTGCAACACCTTGTCCAGGTGGCCGCGGATCGCCCCGGCGGAGCGCGCCGCCAGGTAACTGCTCTTCACCTGGCCCAGGATTTGGGGTTCGCCAATGACCATGGAGTCGAGGCTGCAGGCCACGCGGAACAGGTGGCGTACGGCCTCTTCCTGCCGGTATTCGTACATGTGCGGCGCCAACTGCTGCCGGTCAATGCCAAAATAGTTGCCGACAAAGTCCAGCAGGTGGGGTGCGTCCGGCTTCTGGCTGGTCAGCAGTTCCACCCGGTTGCAGGTGGAAAGGATCATTCCTTCCACCACCCCCGGCGCCTGCATCAGGGAGCGCGTTGCCTCTTCCAACTGCTGCGGCGCGACGGCCAGCCGCTCGCGCAACTCGATGGGTGCGGTTTTGTGGTTCAGCCCCAGCAGGACGATGTTCATGGCGCGGTGAACCTATGTACGGAGCTCAGTTGATTGGCGGCCCAGACGCTGATCACGACCAGGAAGGTGAGGCTGGAAAGGTAGACGGCCCGCCTTCCCCGGAGGCCGGCCTGCCGGCGCACGAAAAGCATGACCAGGTAGAGCGCCCACATGGCGAACGAGAGCAGTACTTTGGGGTCCTTGAAGTAGGCCGGGCCGACACTCTCCTGGGCGATCAATGAGCCGGCGAGCAATCCCAGCGTCATGAAAGGAAACCCGATGAGCAGCATGCCGGAAGCGATGCGCTCCATGGTTTCGAGTGGCGGGAGCCAGGAAAGGAAATCCACATTGCTCTTGTTCTTGAGGCGCCGCTCCTGGACCAGGTAAAGAAAATTGGCAATCAGGCTGAAGATGAGGGCTGCGTAGGCCGCCAACAGGGCGATGATGTGCAGGTATAGCCAGCGGCTGCGGATCTCAGGCGAGTGAAAGGTCCAGTGGTCGGGCCCGATAGCCGGTCCCAGCACCAGCAGCAGGGAGAGGGGCAGGGCGAAACACGCCAAACGAAACGGTGCGGTAGAGCAGGGCCACCAGCAGAAAGGCGGCGCAGATCAGGAGCGCCAATAATGACTGCACCTCGTGCATGCCGACCGGCAGCGAATGGTGCGAGGCGGAAAGCATCTCGATCAGGGAGACAAAGTGGAAGAAAAAGGCAGAAATGGCGGCTGGGACACAGATTTTCTTCCACCCCGGACGGTTGTAAAGCACCGCCGGCAGGGCAGAAACGCTGGCAACAGCGTAAAGGGCCACCGCCACTCTTAACCACAATAGAAACATGCCTATTCCCGTAACCTTTAAGTATAACCGTCTGGGTATTAGAGTCTCTCAACGGGCGATTGGGACCGAAAAACCGGGAAAACCCGCAGATCTCCCAGTCCCTAGAAAAACATTTCCACGAAAGAATCCGTGAACGTGCAGATCCCTCGGCTCCGCTTGACAAGAAAAGGGTAACGGTTCCATATGGAGCGGATCCAGGGACGAGGCCGCTCTCCCATGGAAGCGCTACCCTCCCCTTTGTCATCTCGAGCGAAGCGCAGCGCAGCGGAGAGATCTCTGTGTTGACGCCCTTTCCTGGAAATGTTTTTCGACGGAGCGTACCCGATTTCCTTCACGGAGCATTGGAAACGACCGCGTGTGTGGTTCTCCATCACAAAAAGCAGTCTTTAATTTGACCCTGTTCAACTTCGGGATTTGGCCCGCAGGAGGGTGCATCCTTTTGACCGGCCGTACCTTCCCAGCCGATGAGAGGTATTTAAATAATGGATTATCGCGTACGCGCCGGAGAAATACCGGAAGACCAAACTACCGCCATGATGGAAAGCTATTCCGCCAAATTGCCCAGCAGCTTTTTCCTGGGCGCGGCTCTGACCTCGATCCTGGGTTCACTGCTTCTGAAGGTCAATGGCAAAGACCATCATGCCCTGTTCGTTGGCCAGTGGGCCGCCCCATTTCTTTTGCTCGGAATCTACAACAAGATGGTGAAACAGCACGGCTCCGACGCCCTCGTGAACCAGGAATCCCGGATTGTCGCCTAGGTAAACAGCCCTCCTCCCGTTTTCCAAACGCCGGCATGTCATTCACGATATGCTGGCGTTTTGCGTGTCTACTCTTCCTCCAGCTCCAGCGGCCGACGCGACCACTACGCCCCTCATGCGCCAGTACGCGGCTGCCAAGCGCCAGAACCCCGACGCCCTGCTGTTTTTCCGCATGGGCGACTTTTACGAGCTCTTCTTCGAAGATGCGCAGGTCGCTGCCCGGGAACTGCAAATTACACTTACCGCAAGAGATAAAGAGCGGTCGGTGCCCATGTGCGGGGTTCCCTACCACGCTGCCGACAACTACCTCTCGCGTCTGTTGCGCAAGGGGTACCGGGTCGCCATCTGCGAGCAGATGGAAGATCCCAAGCTCACCAAGAAGATCGTCCGCCGCGAGGTCACCCGGGTACTCACCCCCGGAACCGCGATCGATCCGACCCTGTCTTCCGAACGAAACAACTACCTGGCGGCTCTGCACATTACCGGTCCGGTGGCGGCCCTGGCCCTGCTCGATCTTTCGACCGGCGACTTCCGCGACCATGGAGTTCACCGGCCCTGGAAGCGTCGGCTTCTGCGTCGATGAGTTGATCAAGGCCCAGCCCAGCGAGCTGCTGCTCTCCGCGGAAATGCCCCCGCTCGACCCGCAACTGGAAGCGGAGATCGACAAGATCGGCACCAAGACCCGCCTCGAGGAGTGGGTCTACACCGCGGATTATGCCATTCCGCTCCTGGAAAGGCAGTTGGGGGCTAACGGGCTCGAAGGCTTTGGGTTGGCGAGTGCCCGCTCGGCTGCCATCGCAGCCGGTGCGGTGGTGCATTATGCGCGCAGCACCCAGCAGATCGAACTGCAACATATCAACAACATTCGCTACTACGAGCGCGCAGAAAACCTGCAATTGGACGCAGTGACGGTGCGCAACCTGGAGTTGATTGAACCGCTCTTCTCCGGCGGAGCGAGCGAAGCCACGCTATTCGCGAATCTCGACTGCTGCATGACGCCCATGGGCAAACGGCTGCTGCGGGCGTCCCTGGTGCGGCCGCTGATCGACCGGGCGGAGATCGAATCACGGCTGGAGGCGGTCGGCGCCGCAGCCCACAGCCTGATCGACCGCGAGCACCTGCGCAAAACCCTGGGCGCCATTCAGGATATGGAGCGCATGCTCTCCCGCATTTCGCTCGATAGCGCTGGACCCCGCGATGCCGCTGCCATGTCGGCTTCCCTCGCCCGGCTTCCCGGAACTCCACGCGGCCTTAGAGCGGCTTCCAGGCCCCGCGCTGGCAGACCTGCGCAGCCAGGCTCGACCTGCTCCAGGACTTGCGGGAAAAACTGGAGAAGACGCTCTTGCCCGATCCTCCGGTTAACCTGGCGGACGGAGGCGCCATCGCGGCCGGCGTCGATGCGGAGCTGGACGAACTGCGCTCCCTGGGAGCGAACGCCCGTCAATCCATCACGACCATTGAAGAGCGGGAGCGCAAGCGCACCGGGATCCATTCCTTAAAGGTTCGCTTTAACAATGTGTTCGGCTATTCGATCGAGGTTACGCGCTCCCACCTGGCGTCAGTGCCCGCCGATTACGAACGCAAGCAGACCCTGGCCAATGCGGAACGCTTCACCACTCCTGAGTTAAAGGAGTACGAGGTCAAGGTGCTCACCGCGCACGAGCGGTCGATAGAAATTGAAAAGCGCATCTTTAGCGAGTTGCGGAAGACCATCCTGCAGTCAGCGGCACGGATTCGCCTCAGCAGCGGAGTGATTGCTGAGGTCGATCTGCTGACCAACTTTGCTCACCTGGCCGCGTTGCGCAGTTACGTGCGCCCGCAACTGGAGCAGTCCGCGGTGCTGGAGACGGTAAGCGCCCGGCATCCCGTGGTGGAGTGCCTGCTGGAGTCCGCGGGGCAAACCAAATTCATCGCCAACGATCTCTATGTCGAGACCGGAGGGCCGAGCCTGCTGCTGATCACCGGGCCGAACATGGGCGGCAAGTCCACTTATCTGCGGCAGGCGGCGCTGCTGGTCATCATGGCCCAGATGGGCTGCTTTGTTCCCGCCAAGAGCATGCGCCTGGGCATCGTGGACCGGATCTACACCCGCATCGGCGCCAGCGACAATGTGGCTCGCGGCCGTTCGACCTTCATGGTGGAGATGACCGAGACGGCCACCATCCTCAACACGGCCACGCCACAGTCACTGATCCTTCTGGATGAGATGGGCCGCGGCACGGCTACCTTCGACGGGCTCTCGCTTGGCCTGGGCGACGCTCGAATATCTGCACGCGCAGGTGGGCGCGCAGGACGCTCTTCGCCACCCACTACCATGAGCTCACCTTGCTGGCCGAGCAGCTGCCGGGATTGAAGAACCTGCGCGTCGCGGTGAAGGAAACTCCCAAGGGCATTGTCTTTCTGCATGCCATCGAGCCCGGTGCGGCCAACAAGAGCTACGGCATTGAGGTGGCGCGGCTGGCTGGGCTGCCGCTCTCGGTGATCGAGCGCGCGCGCCAGGTGCTGCTGCAGCATGAGCAATCCGAGAAGAGGAATGTTGCCCGGGAAACGGAGGCGCCGCTGCAACTGACCATGTTCACGCCGCTCTCGCAGCGCATTCTGGATCGTCTGGAGCAGACCGACACCAACAGCCTGACCCCGCTGCAGGCCTTGAACCTTCTCGAAGAGCTCAAGAATGAGATTCGCGGCCGGGGGAATGCGTGAGCCTGATGACCTTGCGCGCAGGCTGCCGGCCAGGTGTTGGTTGTCGGCCTGGAAGGCCCGCAACTGAGCGCGCTGGAATCTGCCTGGCTGCGGCTGTTGCGGCCCGGCGGAGTCATTCTCTTTCGCCGCAACATCGAGACCGCCACGCAGACCTATGAACTGATCCGCTCGGCCATGCAGGCTGCTGAGTCAACCGCTGCTGCGCTGCATCGATGTGGAAGGGGGCACCGTCGACCGGCTGCGCGATCTGATTGCGCCCATGCCGTCTCCCTTCGCGGTTGCGGCCACCAACAAGACAGCGTTGTTTGAGGTGCATGGCAGCCTCATCGGCCAGGAAGTGCGCATGCTGGGGTTGAACACCACCTTCGCCCCGGTGCTCGACCTGCGAACCGCCGCCTCTGAGCCCGTGATGACGACCCGGGTTGTCTCCGGCGATCCGGATCAGGTCACGCGCTACGCGGGTCACTTCCTCAGAGGGCTGGCGCGCCACAGCGTGTTGGGCTGCGGCAAGCATTTCCCGGGCCTGGGCAGCGGGCAGGTGGATTCGCACCATGCCACTCCCGGTGATCAGCAAACCTTTCGACTTGCTGTGGCAGGAAGACCTGCTGCCCTATCGGCTGCTCGCCAGGCAGCTTCCGATGGTGATGGTTTCGCACGCGGCCTACTCCGTTTCCGGCGCCGAACCCGCATCCATCTCCAGCTACTGGATTAAAAAAATCCTGCTCAAGAAGATCGGCTACAAGGGCCTGATTGTCTCCGACGACATGGAGATGGGCGGCATCCTCAACTACACCGGCATCGCCGAGGCGACCGTGCGATCGCTGCGAGGCGGGCATGGACGTGGTGGAGATTTGCCGCGACCCCGCCTTGGTGTTTGCGGCGTATGAGGCCGTACTGCGGGAGGCAGAAGGTTCGCCGGCTTTCGCCCGCCTGCTTCGGACGCGCCGCAGCCAAGGTGCAGGCGGTTGCGGCTGCACGCCCGAAACGGCTGCCCCCTGCGCCCACCAGCACGGGCGTCAAGCGAATGCAAGCCGCGATTGAGCGCTTTGCGAACGCAGTGGCGAAAGCGAGTCCGGCATGAGTGATGCTCTGACCTCAATGACGGTGGCCGGCATCATGAGCGGAACCTCCGCGGACGGAATTGACGTTGCCTTTACCCGCATCACCCCGCACCCCGATGATCCCGAAGCTCCGGCTTTAAAACTGCTCGGTCACGCGGGCTTTCCTTTTCCGCCCGCACTGCGCCGCGCGGTGCTGGCGGCGATGAATGCTGAGGCCATCGCGACCGCGGAGCTGGCGCGATTGAATTGGCGCCTGGGCCAGGCGTACTCCGAAGCACTTGCGGTCGCGTTGGAGCGCCATCCCTGCCGTCTGGATCTGATCGGCTGTCATGGTCAAACGATCTATCACCAGGCCACGCCCGCGCGATACCTCGGTCGAGAGGCCTCGTGCACCTGGCAGATTGGCGAGATGGCGATGCTGGCGGAGGAGAGCGGAGTTCCCGTGGTCTCGAACTTTCGCCCCGCCGATATGGTCGTTGGCGGGCAGGGTGCTCCCTTGGTCCCTTTGCTCGACTATGTGCTGTTTCGCCACCCCACGCGGGGACGCGTGCTGCAGAATCTAGGAGGCATCGGCAATCTGACTGCGCTGCCCCCGAAGGCCGGCCCCTTGCAGGTAGTGGCTTTTGATACCGGCCCGGGAAACATGGTGATCGATCAGTTGATGCAGCAGCTTTTTGGCAAACGATTCGACCGCGGAGGAAAAACCGGAGCACGCGGCGCAGTGATCAAGCCGGTGGTAAGCGCCAGGCTGCGCGAGCCATTCTTTGTGGCGCGCCCACCCAAGACGGCCGGGCGGGAGCAGTTCGGCGGCGACTACGCGGCCCGCTTTCTCGAGGCATGCCGGAAAGCGGGCGGCAGCCACGAAGATGCCATCGCCTCGGCAACTGCGCTGACCGCACAGAGCGTTGCGTTGGCCTATTCCAGCTTCCTGTTCAAGACCATGCGCAAAGCGCCGGTGGATTTTATCGTCTCTGGCGGCGGCGCGCGCAACCTGACGCTGATGCAGATGCTGCGCGAGCAACTGGAGCCTTTGGGTTGCACCGTGCAGGCCAGCGACGACCTTGGGCTGCCGGCGGAGGCCAAGGAGGCGGCTGCCTTCGCCTTGCTGGCGTATGAGACGTGGCATCGGCGTCCGGGAAATATCCCTTCGGCGACCGGTGCGGCGCGGCCGGCGATCCTGGGCGAGATCACCTATGTCTGAGCGCTTCCGGCTGCTGTTTGCTCTGTGCATCATGGTCGGCCTTGCGGGATGCGGGAGCAAACGGCCCTCGCCGCAAACAGTGACGATGCTCATTGAGAGCAGCCCCACCAGCCTCGATCCCCGAATCGGCGTGGATGCGCAGTCGGACACATATCGGGAGCCTGATCTTCGACAGCCTGGTGCGCAAGAACGCTCACTTCAACCTGGAACCCTGGCTCGCCACCAGCTGGGAGACACCGGATCCGCTCACCTATCGCTTTCATCTGCGGACCGATGTTCATTTTCACAACGGACAGGCGCTGACCTCCGCGGATGTGAAGTACACGCTGGATTCGATGCGCAACGGCACGGTGATCACGGCCAAGGCGCAAGCGCTGGCGAACATCGATCGCGTCGATGCACCCGATGCCGCGACCATCGTCATCCACATGAAGCAGCCGGATGCGGACTTGTTGTGGAACCTTTCCGACGCCGCGATTGGGATTGTCCCTGCGGGGAGCGGCCGCGATTTTGGGCTTCATCCCGTCGGCAGCGGACCTTTCCGTTTTGTTAGCCAGCTGCAGGATGATGAGGTGATTCTCGAACGCAATGACCATTCCTGGCAGCCTCTTCCCCATATGGCGAGAGTTCGCTTTGCGGTCGTGCCCGATGCCATTACACGTGCGCTTGAGTTGGAGAAGGGCTCGGCCGACGTTTGCATCAATTGCATGACGGCGGATATGGTGTACGCCCTGGCTAAGCGCCCCGATCTGTCGGTGCAGAGCGCCCCGGGGACGGTTCTGAATTACATCACCTTCAATGCGCAGGACAGCGTGCTGCGCGATGTTCGCGTGCGCCAGGCGATTGCATTTGCGATGAATCGGCCGCTGATCATTCACTCGCTGTGGAGAGACCGCGCCCGATTGGCGGAAAGCCTGTTGCCCCCGGAGCACTGGGCGTGGACCGGAGACGTTCAACAATATCCGCACGACCCGGCGAAGGCCAACGCGCTGCTGGATGCGGCGGGCTGGAAGCGCGGGAAAGATGGCATCCGCTTCCGCCTGGCAATGAAGACGTCTACCGATGAGACCAGCCGGCTGCTGGCGATGATTTTGCAACAGGAATTGCGCGACGTGGGCATTGCTCTGGAGGTGAGGAGCTTCGAGTTCGCTACCTTCTTCTCCGACGTCAGCAAAGGCGCTTTCCAGATGTATACCTTGCGCTGGCTGGGCGGGAACGAGGATCCGGATATTTTTCACACGTTTGACAGCCACAGGTTTCCGCCCCATGGGACCAACCGTGGCCGCTACGTGAACGCTGAGCTGGATGCTCTGATCAAGGAAGCGGGCGGCTCCGGCGACCAGGCAGAGCGCCGCAAGGACTATGTCAGAGTGCAGCAGATTCTCGCCGCCGAGTTGCCGTCGATTAATCTCTGGTACCTGGATGCGGTGCTGGTTCACACCAGGAGACTGGGAAACATTCAGATCTCCGGTTCGGGAAATTACGATTTTCTGCGTACGGCTACAGTTGCCGATGGGCGTTAGCGGGATGGCCGCATCGGAGGGAAAGCTGTAGGGTTCGCCCTCAACCTAAACATTACCGCAGGTCCCTCCACTACGCTACGCTCCGGTCGGGATGACAAGGTGGGGGGGTGGCGTTTCCATTGAAATCGGTTGCGCGGTCCGTTCTGGTCGGGACGACAAGGGTTTCCGCTCGGATTGGCTGCACGGATCCGCCCTGGGTCTAATCTCAGGGCGCAAATGCCCCATGAGTACGCTGTCTTAAACCTTGTCATCCCGACCGGAGCGCAGCGTAGCGGAGGGACCTGCGGTTTCCCTCCGCCACGGTTCACTTAAGTCGGCCCAGGTCGGGTTCGTCTCTTCGATGAGCCATATCTTTTTCTCTCGTCTCCACCGCTTGATTTGCTTTTCTCTTTCAATGGCATTCCGGATGTACTGATAGCGTTCGAACCAAACCAGCCGGTTACATTGGTATATTTCTGTGAAACCGGGGATGGCGGCCTCTCGATGCTCCTCAACCCGATGCCGGATGTTGTTCGTCACTCCGCAATAGAGAACGTGGGTCCGGCTAGCGACGATGTACACGTAGTAGTGATGATCCCGTTGACCCATATATTCACGATCACGATTTGTTACCAAACCTAAGCCCACACAATAGCAGTTTGTTCCAGCGAACCCGGGGAAAGTGTGCGCCACTAATCCCCCATTGGGCGGATTTAGGGCCTTGGTCTGGTCCCTCACGGCTGAGGGCTGACACGGCGGACGGATTTTCCCTGTTGTTGGCACCGAAAAGTAGCACGAAATCCGACGATTTTCCGCACTTTAGGGTGTACCTTCCGCCCCCGCCGTAACCTCTGTTGGTGATGTTTCGCAAGTGTCCTGGTGGCAGATAGGCTGAGGCCACTATGCTGACATTCGCCGGTGGCCACGCGAAAGTCGTTAATGTTTTTCTCATGGCTATTGGCCTGTTCGCCCTTGCTGGCCTGGTCATCTTCGTCGGCATTCATGTCTTTCTCTCTGCCGTTGGCCACTATGCTCCCTGGGAGCAAATTTGGGCCGGCTGACCTGCCTGAGTTCACAACTTTTTGCAATTTGTTGCGCCGTCCTGACATAGCGCCGAATATGTAGGCTTATGCTCGATCCAGTGAGCATCTCTCCGGACGTGCACATATGGTGAGCCCTACACTTCGAGTCTGGCGCAAACCTCCACCCATGTTGGTGTTCATGCTCGGGGCGATGCTGCCGGCAGCCGCGCTCATCATCGCCAATATCGCCTGGCTCCGGCACATTCAGCGCGACAAGGTGATGGAAGCCGCAATCCAGATGGACTATGAACACATGCTAAACATCGCCGAAAAGCGGATCGTTGAGCGCGCCTATGAGACATCCGAGAGGGCCAGCTTGCAATTCCCTGAGGTAGACCACCCCGAGGAACTCGATGCTTTTCTGAAGACCCATCCGGAGATCACTCATGCCTTTCTGTGGACCGGGAAAGGCAATCTTGATTTCCGATCGCAGCCGGGCCGGATGACCGATCCTGCATTCCAGGCAGAACACAAAGAGATGGCATCCGAGCTCGGACATGTGCTTGACATGTGGGGGGGCGATCAAATCGCCAGGGTGAAGAAGAACGGGGCATTGGAAGGACGGCGCAGTCTACATCAGTTCCGAGTCCGTATTGAGGGGTGACAAAATGTCGTATGAGTCTTTTGTGCACTTCCTGCCTCGCGGATCGACGCATGAGCATCCTGCGCTGGCCGGGTTTGTCTACGATGAAGACTACTTGAGGAACAACTTTTTCCCCCAGGCGCTGAAGGAAGTATTGCCCGATCAGAATGCGAACGATCCGTCCCATCCCCCGCCCTCGATCATCATTCGGAAGGGAAAAGATCAGGCTCCTTTGGCTGCTTCGCTTCGCTGGGATGGAGGCGCGCCCGAGTTGGAGCACGAGTTTGGTAGTGTTTTCCAGGGTCTGAGTCTGGGGATCAGGCCGTTCGGAACTACGATCTCCGACATCAGCAACGGCGTCACCCGTATGCTTTTCTTAAGCCTTGGAGGGCTTTCGCTATTGATGGGCGGAGGCATGATCTTCGCTTATCGAAACGTCGCTCGCGAGCTGGCACTGGCGAAATTGAAGTCCGATTTTGTTTCGAATGTCTCGCATGAGTTGAGAACGCCCCTGTCGCTCATACGGCTTTATGCAGAAACTCTGGAGTTGGGACGCATTTCTACGCCGGGCAAACATCAGGAATACTACGAGATCATTCGCAAAGAGAGTGAGCGCTTGAGTTCACTGATCAACAATATTCTTGACTTCTCTCGCATCGAGGCGGGCAAGAAGGAGTACAGTTTTCGCGAAACCGACATGGCGGACCTGGTGCGGAGCACTCTGGACTCGTATCGTTTTGAAATTGAGCAGAACGGGTTTCGGTTCGAACAGAAAATCGATAGCAATCTTCCTCCACTGCGGGTGGATCGGGAAGCGATTGCTCGTTCGTTGCTGAACCTGGTGAACAATGCGGTGAAGTACTCGGCGACCGAGAAATACCTCGGCGTTCATCTTTACCAGCGCAACGGTGACGTCAACCTCGAGGTGGTCGATCATGGCATCGGCATTCCTCTCAAGGAGCAGCTCAAAATCTTCGAAAAGTTCTATCGAGTCGGCGATCCTCTGGTGCATAACACCAAGGGCAGCGGATTGGGGTTATCCCTGGTGCGCCACATCGTGCAAGCCCATGGAGGCATGGTTGCGGTTGAGAGCGCGCCCGGGCGCGGAAGTAAATTCATCATCACATTGCCGGTACAAAATTCTGAGGTCCAGCAGGTGTCCGCATGAGACAAGAAACAAAAGTAAAACGAATGGAAGCACCCAGGCCGGCGAAGATTCTGGTGGTGGAGGACGAGCCGGCCATGGTCGCTGGCCTTCGCGACAACTTTGAGTTCGAAGGCTACGAAGTGATCACAGCGCGCGATGGGGCCGAGGGGCTTAAGCGCGCTCTCGACGAGTCTCCGGACCTGGTGATCTTAGACGTCATGATGCCCCGGATGAGCGGACTCGAAGTATGCAGGCAATTACGCGCCAAACGGGCTTCTATCCCGATCATCATGCTCACCGCCCGCGGCCAGGAAGTAGATAAGGTCGTGGGACTAGAACTGGGGGCGGATGACTATGTGACCAAGCCGTTCTCGATTCGAGAGTTGCTGGCGCGGGTTAAGTCCGTTCTGCGGCGCACGGCGGTTCTCCCTAAGGATCAGGATCGGCACTCTTTTGCTGACGTGGAAGTGGATTTGCGCCGCTGTCGAGTGCTTAGGTCAGGCAAGGTTCTGGATGTTTCCTCCAAGGAGTTCGAGCTGCTCAAATACTTCATCTGCCATGCAGGGGAAACGCTGAGCCGCGATCGCCTGCTGGAGGATGTCTGGGGATACGAGACTTCCCCAACCACTCGTACCGTGGATACCCACCTGGTGCATCTTCGCCAGAAGCTCGAGCCCGATCCCGAGCAGCCACAGTACTTTCTCACCGTGCACGGAACCGGCTACCGGTTCGTCGGATAACGAACGATCAAACTCGCAACGAGGTGGATGTTGAACACCTATCGAGTAGTGCCTTTTGACTCGAAGTATGGCGGCTCGCACCAAAATGGGACCACGGTTCGGCCCCTGCTTCAACCCACGGTCATGTCGACGATTGTGGTTCCGAGATCGACAGCGCCACCGCAGGAGGATGTGTACTCTCTGCTGCGGGAGAGGATGGATCTTCATGCGGAGTTGGCCGATGCGGTACAGATCCAACGAAAACTCAGCGGCCCGCGAGTCTTGCGCTGCGGTGAATGGCAGTTTGCCAGGGAGGTCTTCGCCGCGCGCTTTCTCTCCGGGGACTTTACCACATTCTCCCAGGATGGTTCCAAGGTTCTTGCCGTGCTTGGAGATATTGCCGGCAAAGGGGTAGCAGCGGGAATGTGGTTCACGCACCTGGCAGGCCTTTTGCAGAGTTACGGCCGGCCGGATTTTGACCCGCCAAGAATCGCCTGGGAGATAAACCGCCACCTGTGTTATCTGCAGCCGGTGGCGCCGTTTGTCACGGCGTTCTTCGCACAGATTGACTGCGAACTGGAGACGATCACCTACTGCAATGCCGGCCACTTCCCGCCGATCCTGCTGCGCGCGAATGGGCGGACTGAGCTGCTCGAAATAGGCGGACCGTTGCTGGGTGCGCTCGATGGTGCGGACTTCGTATCAGGAGAGTTAGTGCTCGAACCGGGTGACACGCTGGTCGCATACTCCGATGGAGTACTCGAATGCCGCAACAGGGCAGGAGAAGAGTTCGGATTGGACCGGTTAACCGCGTCGCTGCAAGCGAGTCAAACAACCATCCGCTCACGCTACACTCATGATGCTCCTCGCAGCCGTACAAGATTATGCGAACGGTAGTCCTCTATCGGACGATGTGAGCTTGACGCTGATCCAGCGCGATGCGGAGCTCGACTAGACAGGCTGGGGAGGGGACCAACCGACTAGACAGGCTGGGGAGGGGACCAAAGAGGACGACTCAAATCCCGGCATACCATGCATAACCGCTTTCCGGCGAGGCAGACCCCAGACCCTTACCAAACGGTTTGAGGGTGTCGGTGACCGTCAGGCGCGCGATGTACTTCACGCTTTTGTAGCCGAGTTGGCGGGGTACGCGCATACGGAGCGGGCCCCCAAAGGATACCGGAAGATCGCCATCGTTCATGGCGTAGGTCAATAGCGTTTGGGGATGCAGGGCTTCGGCCATGTCGATGCTGTCCCACCAGTCGCGATCACTTGAGAAGTAAACGACGTAGCGAGCCTGTGGCAAGGTTCCAACGGAGTGCAAAACCTCGGCCAGCGGCGTGCCGATCCACTCGGCAATGTAGGACCAGCCTTCCTCGCAGGCCACCTCAGTGATTTGACTGCGCTTGGGCAAGGCCTTCAGGTCCGATAGCGAAAGCGAAACAGGCCGCTCGACCATTCCATTGATGGACAGACGCCAGTCGGAGAACCCGTTGGCCTGTTGGTGTTTGAACTGATCGTCGGGCGGGGCGACATAGTTTGCGAAAGGGTCCTTGCCAATCATGCTGCGGGGAAACTCGCGGGCCAGCGAATGCGAGGTCAGAACTCGTTGGGCAGCATAGGTCAGGGTCTCGCCAGGACCATAGATTCCCTTGTGATCGGGCGGAATGAGCCCATAGTGATCCGCAAGGCGAGCAGCCACGGTTAGACCGGCAGCGCCGGCGCCGGCAGCAAGGCCGGAGGTGATGAGCTTGCGGCGAGACATAGGCGTCATAAGTGCTCCTCTGCTTCTACCAAGGTGTGCTCGAGCACACGCTCCGGGGCGGCGGTGGGACCACCCGTGATCATCGCCCGCATACGGCTTCCGAAGCCCGTAACCACCACCATGATGACGTGGACCACCACGAAGAGCAGGAGAAATCCGGAGACGAAAAAATGCAGCGTGCGCGCGGATTGCCGGCCGCCCAAGGCGTCCACAGCGAATGGGACCGCGGAATCAAACGCGGGAGACAGAGCGAGACCTGTCCAGATCACAAGTGGGAACAGGAAGAAGACCACGACGAGATAGGCGGTCCTCTGCATCACGTTGTACGAGCGAGCGCCGTCTGGGGGCTCACGGCGAAGATACTTCGCAATCACTTCCCAGAATGCGCCCAGCTTTCGATCGGCCGGCGCCGGGAGCAGATTTTTCCGGAAGTGGCCGCTCCACAGACCGAAGAGAGCATAGACGATTCCCGTAAGCACGGCCGCCCACGCGGCCTGAAAGTGGAGAGCCCGGCTCCAACCATTCTGGTCAGGCAGCATGTAGCCGTAGGCAGTCGGAACCGTGTTTCTGGAAGCGGGGATGGGCAGCGTAAAGAGCGGATGCATGTTCACGTTGCCGGTTTCCCCCCAATAAAACCGGGGGTGAGAGATGACGATCTCGGCGCCCGTAAGGAGTAGTGCAAAGAAGGCGATGGTCGTGATCCAGTGGGTCACACGAACGAGTGCAGCATGACGGGGATGGTCCGGATCCGACAATGGGCCTGCGGCTGACACACGCGCAGCATACCACAGGGGTTGGTGGGGGAGGCTATCTTCCTGAGTCGGTTTGGACCTGTGGTTATAACAGGGGACTTAACCAGCTTCTACCAGGAGGATCCCAGGTCTCAAATGCGAGACCCCGGAGCAGGCGACGGGGCAGGCTGGGGCACCGTCGTGTTTCCAGCTCGGAGTTTTTGCTACCAGGTTTTCTTTATCAGTGTGTCGAAGCCGAAGCCTCCGTTCTGATCGCGGGTTGCGCTCACAGCTACCCTGGGTGAGATTTGGTATTGGCCCTGGATGGTTTGGTTCTGCGTTGAGGCCACATTGCTTGAGAAGGTCACGAAGAGATTTCCTGTGACGCGTTGCTGGATGGTGATGTTGGCGCCGGGGGGCCCCTGGCTGGTTCCTCCCGATAACACCGGGTTGATAGAGAGCTGGGAGATACCCGCCACCTTCGAAACCCTGCTCGTGACCTGGCTGCTTACCTGTGAAGCTACCAACGACTCCGCCGCCTGATTTGCCGGCGTGGAAGGACTGTTTGCACTCGCCTCCGTAGTGGTTCCAAATGCCAGCAGGTTGATGATGTCGGCTGCCGGCAACGACGGATCTGAGGAGTAGTTGGTGCGCAGCTGGTCCACGGGCCCGTTGAACCGCATGGAGATGTTGTATTGCTGAATGGTCGTATTGAGGGCGAGATTGACCACCGGCTGAGTCTCGGCGGGATTTACAAATTCGATGGTCCCGCCGTTGAGGACGAAGCGGTCTCCGTTGAGGATAATGTCGCCGCCGCTGAGGTTCACCCGCCCCAGGATGACCGGCTCTGCGGCCGTTCCGCGCACGCGCAGATTCGCCGAGCCGTTGATGCTGAGCGTCCTGCTCACCAGGCTGATGTTGTTTTCCGAATTCACGCCGAGGTTCAGCTGGATATTCTGAGCCAGCCCCGGAGTAGGCGGTGGAGAAACACCGCCAGAGAATTGATTGATAAAGCTGTTGAGATCAAAGGCCGGGGTAAACGAAAGATCGGCGAGATTGACCTGGCCCCCCAGCAGCGCGTTGTCAGTCGTGCCGGCGAGCCTGAGATTGGCGTTGATGGTCTCGCGCATCCCTTGCGGATAAAGCATGCGCACACCGTTAGCGGCTAACCCTAAGTCAAATTGGATTCCAGGACGATAGGCTACCCCGCCCTGCGCTGTCAGCGTGCCTCCGCCGACGGTGCCCTGAAATTTTGTAATGTTGAGCCGGTCTTTAGTCAGTGTGAGCACACCGTTTCCGTGCTGCAGGCCGACCGGCAAATCCCCATTGGCAAAGTTGGCGTCCACGATCTCTATCTGGCCGCCTAAGTCCGGGCCGTTGGCCGCTCCACTGGAATTAATGTTGAACTTTAACTCGCCCGAGCTTCGGATATCCGGCTCGAACACCTGCGCCAGGTGCAGATTTACTGTGCCCAGAAGCACCAGTGACATGGGCGCGGCGTTGGTGGTCGACAAGGACCCCTGAAACTGAAGATCGGTATCGGTTCCCTTCAGCCCGGAGCGCTGCAGCGTCACCACGTTGTCTTTGTAGTCCACCTTGATGGGCGCCGTCTCGGCTAACTGCACGGTGTTGGTGTAAGCCAGCTTCAGAGTCGGAATCGTCACGTGAGCTTCCAGTTGCTTCGTATTCTTGAGCGGCCCGTGGAGAGTGGCGTGGACCTCGGTTTGGCCATTCAAGTCTGCCGCCTGCTCGGGAGCGTAGATGGCAAAAATGGGTTGCAGCGGGATCGCCTGGGTATCGAGCGTTGCGTCAGCAGGATAATCTCCCGTCAGATGAACCTTAGCGTTCGCCCGGATAGCCGTGCCCGCCGCGGAGGACGTCAGGTTCGCAGTCAGCCAGATGATTGGCTACGTTCATCTGCAGGTTTACCTGGGCGATCTTCTGGTTTTGAATATCGACCTCGGGAATTTCGAGCGTGGCGTCGAGTTGCGGATTATCGAAGGTACCGGCTCCTTTCGCTTGTATGCTCACCACTCCCCTGGCGTCGATGTTCTTTGCTTTAATCGCCTGCAGTTGATCTAAACGAATGCCCGACGCAGTGAGCTGCGCGTTGTAACTCTTCTGCCGTGGGCGAATGCTCACCTTACTCTGCACGTCACCCGCGGGGAGTTGGACACCAAGGTCGCCGTGAACCTCATCGCCGGTCCCGGCAAGGTTCAACGTCGCCGACGTGACCGGCTGTTCGTATGCAGTGATATGGGTTAGCGCAACCTTGCCCTGTCCCATGGGACTCAGCTCGGTTCCATGCACTTTCACGTTGGCTGTTAGCGTTCCGGTCACGGGCACCTGCTGCCCGGATAGCTTCACCAGATCCTGCACATCCAATAGCGAGGCATCGAGATCGATTTGCAGCGGGCTGGCATCGGTGAAGGCCCATTTATACAGGCCGGCGCTGGCGTCGAAGGTAATCTTCCCGTGCGAGGCCGGCTCCAGGTCCGCATGCTGCAGGCTTGCCATCGACGGGCTGGCATCGACATTGGTCTTCAGCACTCGCCACTCTGTCCCGTTGAACTTGAAGTTCGACGCGGTCAGTTGGCCGGTCAAGTGAGGTTCGCTGGTCGACCCGCGCACCGTCCCCTGAAATAATGCTGTCCCGGCAAGACCAAGCGGCTGCACGGGCTGTCCGGGGGTTGATGTACGGAACACGTCCACCACTGTTTCCAGTTCGTTCAAATTATTAGATTCGAACTTTACATCCAGGGCCGAGTGCCGGCTGACCACCCCATTCATGGTGAGCGTGCTTTGTGGTGTTCGGAGAAAGCTCTGCTTGAGCGCGAGCTGTTGGCTGGCGCCGGTATAAGTGCCGTGGAGTGCGCTCTCCAGCGGGACCACCTGGGCATTGCCGGACACTTTCCCGTGTATGGCCGCATCCGCTTGGGCCACCACGTCGTCAAACGTCTTTCCCCAGGCGGCATTTGCTTCCGCATTCAATACGCCCCCCAAGGCCACGCCTTTGGGCATCGCTGACGACTTGAGAGCCCCATTCATCGCAGCAAGCTGGATGCCGCGCAGCTGGGCGTTGAATTTCGAGTGCGCATTGCCGTCGATGTTGCTCATCATGCCCGAGCTGGTGAGCTCACCGCCCAGGAGGCTGGCACGAAGATCTTTGAGTGTCGCGTTGCCGTTCTCAAGCGAGTAGTGGGCTGCGATATTTCTTATCTGCGAACGCAGGGTGGGAGTTTGCACCTCGATCTGGTTGCTGGTTAAATCGCCGCGAACCAAAACCGTATCAAGGAACGAGCGATTGGCCCTCTGCTGATAATTGATCGAACCAGTCGCACGGATAAATCCGGTTGGGACTTCAGGGTTTCGCAGGATTTTCCTAAATTGGCTTCCGTCCAGAGTGGCCGCATATTGCGCCTGGACCTGCGGATGGCTGTAGTCCTGCACCGTCGCCGTCAGGACAAGCTGTGATGTTTCACTGGTCAACTTTGCATTGGTTAATTGAAAGGTCGTGGGCGTCGCGTCGAACTCCGCATCCAGGTTGTGTGGAATCGTCTTGAATCCGCTCGCCTCCAGATGGCCATCCGAATAGCTCAGCTTTCCCGAATACTTCTGCAGCAGGCTATTGAAGGCCGGCGCGGAAATCCACGTTGTGCAGGTCTGCCGAAAGCACGCTTTGACGATTGTTGTAGTAGACCGCCCCGTGGTCGAGCACCGCGTGGCGAATGCCCAAATCGAACAGGCTTATGTTGCTGCTGCTGGAGCCGCTGCTCTTGATAGCCGGTATGTTGGTCACACCGTGAGCATCGGTAAACACCTTCACCACCGGGCTATCGACAACGAAACTCTCCAGATACCATTTTTTCTGCAACACCGAGACTATGCGTAGCCCGACTTCGGCGTGAGCTACCTGAAACAGCGGTGGGTCTGGAAAAGAATTGGCCCCGTGGACTGTCAGGCCGTAAAGGTCCAGGCTGAGGGTGGAGGGATGGAGAACGAAATTTTGTAGTTGTACCTGGGTCCCGATGCTTTCGCTGGCCTTTTTTTGAACGGTACTGAGAAGGTAATTGTGGAACCGGGCGCTGTGCAGCACTACCGTGACGGCAACGAATGCCAACACCATGAAAGCCGCGAGCCCCATGAAGATCCAGGCCCCGGCTTTCCATAGGCGTGCATGCGGACCGGTAAATCTGTGCCCTGTCATGGTCACGTGGCTACCCTCCGGTTAAAGATCAAAAAGCGTACCTCAGGGCCTAAAGGCGTCATCAGCGCACGCTGATACAGTACGGCTGAAGCCGTGCCCTTCGTCACGAGTTTCTTCCACCTTCATAACCATACGTGGCTTGCTAAAAAGCCTGTCCAATGCTAACGAAATACTGGGTTGATTTCACACCCGGCACGGGGTTGAGGTTATGTCCCAGATCGATGCGCACGGGACCCACTGGTGTCGCATAGCGCAGCCCTAAGCCCACGTTGTTGGTATACAGAGACGTGAAATCGTGAAAGCCGACCGTGGGAAACACGTTGCCCCCATCGTAGAAAACGACCAATCCCAAACCCTGCTTGATCGGCACTGGAATGCGAGCCTCGGAGTTAATGATCAACTGCTCGTTTCCGCCGCTCGGCACCTGGATGTAACTGCAGTCGGTCGAAGAGCCTGAACTGCAGACCTGCACCTGTCGTTGGGGTCCCGCGCCGTCCAGCGGAAACCCGCGCAAGGTGTTGCCGCCACCGGTGAAGAAAGCTTCGCTCAGGGGTACACGGCTGTTGGCGAAGGGCTGCGCCAAGCCGATGCGAAGACTGTTCGCCCACACGATCTTGTGAAAGATCGGCCGATAGTATGCCGTCTGCTCGATCAACTTTGCGAAATTCACGCTGGAGCCAAGCTTGGTGGTATTGAAGTCAAGTTCGACTGACTGCAGCATGCCCTTGTGGGCATCGAGAGGATTGTCGCGCGTATCGCGAGTGAAGTTCGCAGCGATTGTGGACAGGCGTACATGCTGGTCCTGGGGCAATACCAAGTCCGGAATCAGGATGCGGGTCAGATCTGTCTGGCTGAAGCTGTACCGCATGAAAAAGATATCGTGCTTCTTCTGGTCTAAAAACCTTTGGAACTGAAGGCTGCCGTTTTCCACCTGCGAGGAGTAGACCGGATTTTCCTCGTCGCGCTCGGCGAGAATCGACGTCGTCGCGCCCCACTTCGACCAGAGAAAGCTCGGGTCGATGTAATAACCTGCGACTCGTTGATCCAGGCGTCCGGCAAAGGCTGTCGCCGATAGCGATTCGCCCTTGCCCCGCACATTGTTGCGCGTGTATTGAAATGTTCCCCGCGGACCATAGAAGGTCGACTGGCTGGTGGTGAAATTAGACGGAAGCCCGACTGGCGGAAGATTGGGCAGCGCAACCGTACCACTGGGAATGCTGCCCCCGCGATTGATAATCTCAAACCCGAAGCCGTAGGTCATGGTATTTCTCTTAGCCTCGTGGACTTTCACCAGCACATCTTCCTTGGTTTGCGTGGTGATCTGCCTGCGGGGGTCTACTTCAGCCCAATCAAATACTCCAGTGTGGTTGTAGAGTTGGCTCTCCGCGGTGAGCAGTTGGGTTTCCGTGAGCGGGTGATTGGGAACAATCGTGGCTACATCCCTGTCAATGAGCCGTTGCTGGGTCTGTTGGCGCCCCAGGGTAATTACGTCCTGGGTAAAGACCTGTGGGCCCTCGTATATGTGATAGACCACGTTGACGTGATGGGGATCGTTTTTCGACGCGACGGCTGCGGTCTCACGGAAGTTCGCGGTCAGGTAACCGGCCTGCAAATAGCGGGCGACAATATTGGCGCGGTCTGTTTCCACAAATTTTTGAGAGTAGGGCTTGCCGGTAGCGAGCTTCAACCCGCCGGGTGCGAACTTCGCTTCGGGGAACGTATTGGCGCCCTCGATCTTGAGAGAACTCACAATATCGCGAGGGCCCTCGACTACATGGAAGGCGACAGACAGGTTGCCCTCTTTGTGGGCCACGGAAGAAGTAACCTGCGCACTGCTGAACCCCTCGGATTGATAGAGTGCAAGGAGATTCTTGGTGGTGGCACGCACCAGCTGCTCGCTGTAGTTTCCGGGCGAGAACAGGTGCGACTTCTTTACTGTGATCAGCGGCGTCAGGTCGTCGGTTTTAAGTTGCTTGTTGCCGGACACGCTCACGGCCGTCACCTTGTGCTTCTTCCCTTTGGTGACTACGTAGGTGATGGTGGCCAGCGAGTCTTGCTTCTGGAACTGGGAGTCTACGGTGACATCGAAGAACCCTTTGGCCTGGAAGTAAGACACCAGTGACTGTCGGCCCTCCTGCACCAACTCGGGATCGACACCCACTCCCTGGTAAACGGGGAGCAGCGACTTGCGCGTCCAGCTCCAAAGGTGCGCTCCCTTCACCTCCACATGTATCGTAGAGCCCTCATGCACGTCGAAGTGGATATCCGCTCGGTTGGTGTCCGCCGTGTAGGCTGCTCCCGACAGCTTCACCTGTGCGGCCAGTTTGCCCTTTCTTTTCCAGCTGGTTCTGTAGATATTTCTGGGCATTGTTCAGAGTCGCGCGGCGGTAATTCTTCCCTGGACGAATGGCTGCCCCTTTTATTCGCGCCCTGATGCCCTGCAGGCTTTTGCTCATTCTGGCAGCCTCTTCCGGCGTGGCATCGGCAATAGCCACGGTGCCGAACTTGGCGCGTCGATTGAGGCTTACCATGAAGCGCACATTGGCTAGATTGTGCTCAGTGTCCAGGTTTACCTGGGGGCGCACTTCTGCTTCGAAGTAGCCTTGCTGCTGGAAAAAACTCAGCAAAGCATCGGTGTCTTTTTGGACGTCGCCGGCGTTGAAAGGGGCCTGCGGAGGATAATTCGCGATTTGCACCAGGCGAGAGTAGTTGAACCTCTCGGCGCCGGGAAACTCGAAGATGCCAAACCAGACTGCGGGCTCTACGATCAACAGCACTCGGACTCCGTTCGCCTCGGGTTCGACCTGCAGTTGCACCTGGTCGAAGCTTCCCGGCCTTTTTCAGTGCGTCGATGCTTTCGTCAACCTTCTCTTTTGAGAATGGCTCTCCAGAGTGCTGCGGCAGGAGAGGTAGTAGTTTGCTGGTATCGAGACTCGGACGCCCGGCGATTTCTACCGCCGTCACGTTCTGGCCCTCATAGGAAGACAGGATGGCCTGGGTCTGCGGAGCGGTCTTCGGTTGCTCAGAGGGCTGACTCGTCGTTTGGGCGGCAAGCCCGCTACACAGGACCAGTACAGTGGCAAACCACAGACTCTTTATGGTTGTCCTGCCCTTGGATTGAGCCGTCATTCTGAAATGTTCCACGAGCAGCTCAGTCCACGCCATCCCCCCATGAGATGCAGGAAGCGCAGTGGGTGTTTGATGCGCAAAATGGTACTGGCTTTGTATGGGAAAAGGATTTGCGATCAAAATCACGAGGCCGACGGGTTGACCATCTCGGGTTTTAGCGCGCCCCCTGCCAACAGTTTCTTTTCTTGTACGGCTGCTTCAATTTCGCTGTTGATTTCGCCGCCTAGCAGCAACATCAGACCACTGAGATAAAACCAGGTGAGCAGAATGATCACCGTGCCGAGCGAACCGTAGGTCGCTGAGTAGTTGTTGAAGTAGTGGACGTAGATGCGGAGGCCGAGGGAAGCGAGGAGCCAGCCCACCATGCCCAGGGCGGCGCCGGGAGTCAACCATCGCCATTGCTTTACCTTTACATCGGGCCCAAAGTAATAAATGAGTGCGAACAGCAGAGAGAGAAATCCCACAGCCAACACCCAGCCTAGTGTCCT
The DNA here is from genome assembly GCA_963745725.1 of uncultured Acidobacteriaceae bacterium. GTDB lineage: Bacteria > Acidobacteriota > Terriglobia > Terriglobales > Acidobacteriaceae > PALSA-350. Next base: position 127,467 of record CAVUYJ010000006.1, on the reverse strand, counting down.
GAGAGAACCGGCGACGGGTAAAGCCAGCAAAGGTTGGTAGAGGTGATGGTGAGCGAGGCGGGCAAAGAAGTCGGCCGCCAGCATAGACGCGAGCATGAGGGTGATGACGGCGGAGAGAACCAAGGTGATGCCGATCGCAAATAACCGGGCTTTCCAGTAGGGGCGGGTTTCCTTCACCCGGTACACCACATTGAGGCCCTCCTGAATGGCAACGAATCCCACGGACGCGGACCAGAGAGCGGCGGCTAGGCCGAAGGTTAGTTTGCCGCTGCTTGCGGCGGATGTGGTTTGATTGAACGCTTCGAGGACCGTGCCCAACGCGGCGGGAGGAACCACGATGGATAAATATTGGAGGAGGTGTGCGTAAATATGAAAAGCCGAGCGCGCCGCGAGACCGAGCACCGAACAGGCCGTGAACAAGGTGGGAAACAAGGCGAATAGGAAATAAAAAGCTAACTCGGCAGAGCGTCCGAGAAGGTCATCTTCAAAAATTGAGTTCCAGGTGTTTTTCGCGATCACTTTTGCGGGGACGCCTTCGAGATTCCACAGGGATCGCAGGGGCGAACGGGAGACGTAGTTCCACACTTCCTGGCTTAGGTGATGGGAGCGTCCGGGGGTGTGGTGGCTTTCTTGGTCAACGAGTTTTGGGGATTGGCCCATGTTGTTCGCCACCGGTGCTACTCTTTCAAGTCGGTTGAATAACGAGTGTACTGGCCCGAGAGAAAACCGAGCGAATGTTTAGAGAGATAGCGGATGGACCGGTTTCTGTTGCTCGCCGCTTCAAGAGAGGGATACCTCTTGTTCATAGCGCTTACAAAGGGTGGCGAAGGATTCGCTCGGGTTTAATCCTGATTTAGCTGATAGTTCTTGGGCCGGCCGATCAGATAGACGGGGGCGAGCCAGCGGCCTGAGGCGTACCCTGCGGTCCACTCATATTCGGGGAAGATGCTGGTTAATGCCAGGAGTTCCTGCGGGGTCCTGGTGCGAAAGCAAGAAACGATGCCGTCCCAAAAGACTACGAAGGGGATAAAAGGAAGGAGATAGGTCAGTAGCAATCTTGACCAACGGAACGGGTGCATGCGCGGCGTCAGGACCAGCGCGAAGAGGGGCATGAGGAACATGGTCGCGAAGGCGCGCACGGTGCGGGAGGTCACCTCGGTCATCGCGAATCCTTCTCCGGCATTGACCGCATCCGCGAGGACGGCGCGCGCCAGGGCGTCGGGAAAATGATGAAACGAGGAAAAGATGGTGCGAAAACCATGAAGAGATCTTGGCACGCTGGCAGCGTCCACTGGGAAGTTTATGCAGGTCACGGTGGGATCCGCGGTTAACCTGACGGACAATTCATGGCTGGGGAATTTGTCGGTGAGGACCACGATCAGCGGCGCGTGATCGGCCAGCGCGCGACGCCAGCCCGGGCTTAACCAGGGTCCGCCTCCACCAGCGCAAAGGTCAACCACTCGCTCGGCGCCGCATGCCTCGATGGCGCGAAAAATTTCTCCCTGGACGGGTCCATAAATATCGCCCCGGTTGGTGATGGCCTCGAGATAATCTGTTGCTCCGTGCCGAACGGCCTGCGGGCACCAGGATTGATCTAAAAACTCGAAAAGCTGGAGACGCCGCAACTCCTATGACCAATCTCTCCACAAAGCCATCGCCCCGAGTAAACCCTCTTCATTCGAAATGATCTTGATTTCGGAACCGTGCTTGAGAGTTACCTTCTTCGAGTTGCCGCCGCCAATATATAACGTGTCCCAATTAAAGGTTGCCGCGGTTTGGGCAACCGCGAGTTTGACCAGCTTATTCCAGCGCTTGGCACCATACTTCAGTAATCCGCGCTTGCCCAAATAGTCCTCGTACGTTTTCTTGCGCCACGGATGATGTCCCAGCTCCAAACCTGGGCATAAAACTCCTTGAGTGAATAGCGCCGAGCCCATGCCCGTGCCCAACGTAATGACCAATTCAACCCCTTTGCCCTGAACCACCCCATAGCCCTGCACGGCGCCGTCGTTAGCCATCCGGACGGGCTTGCCCCAGCGCTTTTCGAGGGCTTTGGCCAAGGGGAAGCCAATCCATCCCTTATCAAGGTTTGCGGCCGTGAGCGTCTTGCCTTCCTTGATCACACCCGGAAAGCCCACGGAAACCCGGTCAAAGAGGGGGACGCTTACTTTGAGCTCGTCCAGTCCGGCCAGGATTGCGTCGGTCGTTGCGGGTTCCGGCGTGGGGACGCGCAGACGGTCGCTGATCGGCTTGCCCTCCGGGCTGAGGGCCTGCATCTTTAAGCCGGTGCCACCAATATCAATCGCCAGCGTGATCGGACCTGTTGCATCACCGGTGCGAGTAATGACTGCTTTTTTAGCCTTTCCTGCCATAAGCCTCCGAGCCCCAACCACTGGTCATTCTACTAGTGACAGTGGGGAAAGGAGCCGGGAGGTGCCCTTCTACTTACTTCGCCAAGGCTCTTTTTTCGCGTTTCGCCGGTTTCGGGGCCGGCTCCTCCTTCTTTGGTATCCGGAAACCGGCTTCCTCAGCCTGCTCGAAGGCGTCCTGCAGCTTTTGCTCGATGAGCTCGACGGATGGGGTGGCGGGTGCCGCGGGCTGGCGGCTTTTTTTATGAGCGACCGGCTCTGCCTCAGCGGGGGCCGATATGCGTAGCAGGCCGGGCAACTGCGTCCACCAGAGGATCTGCTGGTGCAGCTCCTTGTTGAAGTACCACTCCCCTGCTGACTCGTTTACTTTGAGCAGCCAGCGTGCATCGGAGTCATCCCAGAGCGCGCGCGGGAATCCAGCAAAGCTTTCCTCGGCTACGCCCTTGGCTGGCTTGGCAGATGTCAGCGACTGGTAGAGGAAAACGAGCCTCATGCGAGCAGCGGCGCGCCAGCCATCCTCGGTGATTTCATTGCCCACGGAGAAGGCCCGAGCAAACCCATGGCGCAACCGCAGGCGATCGAACAGAGCCAGTGCGGTGGCTGCCGTGTCTTTTCCCCCGGCTGCCTCCGCCATGCCCGCGAGCACAGCGTAACCGAATGCCGGACCCCAAATCACGCTTGGATGCAGGGGCGGATCGCCGCTAGGCAACACCGTCTTCGCCTCGACCGACCACGGCTCGGGAAATTCCCGCTCGCAGGGCGGCAGCTCAATCACCGCGTGGTACTGGCGGCAGATCGACTGCCAAAGGTTCTTCTCGCCGACAGCGATCGAGGTTCCGGTCTTGCGGGCATAGATGGCCAAGGCTTCCGTGGCGAAGCGCAAGCTGAGGGTTTCCACCCGCTGCATGAGCTGGGCTGCCGGCGTAGACTCTTCGCCTTCGTGACCACACGCGGGCAGAGCTTCTGAAAGCTGAGCCAGCTCGGTCACCAGATCGGGTTGCAACAGGGCGACGAGTGAGTCGTGCAACGGAGCAACTTCCAGGGCTTGCAGCGCGTCATCCAGGTTCGGCACACCTCCGCCGTTCAGGGAGTCGCACAACAGGTCCCAACGGTAGTTCTCATCCGGCCGCAACTCGCGCCAATTCAGAAAAACGTGGCAGCTGTACGCGTGCAGCTCAAGGGAGTAGCCCTGGGAAACGATTTTTGACGCCCGTTCCAGATGCTCGAGCCCGGTTGAGTTGTCGCGGAAAGCCAGGAACAAGTTACTGTCGTTGGGCAGCCCGAACGCGCCCCCTAAGGTTTGCTGGCGCAGATGGCCGGCTCCCTTGTCGGCATAGCTTGCCGAAACGTGGATCGTGCCGTAGGTGCTGGCAAAACGATTGTGGTAAATGATGAGTGCCCGATGTTCGCCGCGCCGGTTGGAGTAGGCGAAGACATTCTCATCCACCGAGCCGTCGGGCCGGTAAAAATCGTAGAGCAGAAAATTTTCGCTCTCGGCAAATAACCAGCGATTGTGAAGCAGAGGAGCGATCTCGCGCTCATGGCGCGCCACCAAGCCTCGATCCGGATCTTCCTGGTGGCGGGCGCGACGGAATTCCATTCCGTACTTTTCTGTGAAACCCTCGATTTGCCCGTGTCCAAACATCGGCAATCCGGGAAGCGTGGACATCATGCTTGCTACCCCGAAATTCTTGTCGCCATTGCCAAATTGATCAATGGCCGTGCGCTCATCGGGATTGCTCATAAAGTTCACGTAGCGCTTGAGGATGTCGGGATCGAACTCGATGGTGTTCTTGATCACGCTGCGGTATTTGGCGTTATCCTCGTCGCGCATCATGTTCATGAAGGCGCTGTTGTAGACGCGGTGCATGCCCAGGGTGCGGACGAAATAACCTTCCATGAGCCAGAAGGCCTCGGCCAGCAGCAGCGTGCCGGGAACTTCGCGAGCCACCCGATCCACCACCTCACGCCAGAATTCTTCCGGCATGGCTCGATCGAAGTCAGCCTTGCTCATGCTGTATTCGGCACGGGAAGGAATGGCTCCCCCGGTCCCCGGAATCGGAAACCACAAGCGCTGAAAGTGGCGCTTGGCCAGGGTCATCGCCGCGTCGAAACGAATGACGGGAAAGAGCCGGGCCACATGCAGGATGGTCTGGATCACGTGTTCCCGGGTCGCCGGGTTCAGGTAGTCGAGCTGAGCCGTGTCATTCCAGGGAAAGCTGGTGCCGTCGTTGCCGTGATAAATGTAGCGGGTGTCGCCGGTCCACTTGTCGCGGCGGCGGAAGACCACGGCCGCATCGCTCTGCTCGTAATAATGGTCGTCAATCTTGATCTCCACCCGGCCGTCTCGGGAGAGGTCCGGGCCCTCGAAGCGATACGCGGGATACGGGCTATCCGGACGGGACATGAACCACTCCGGATGCTCGATCACCCAACTGGAATCGATGCCCATGTGGTTGGGAACCATGTCACTGGCTAGCCGAACGCCGTGGTGGAAAGCTCGGTCGCGCAGGTTGCGGTACGCGGGCTCACCGCCTAAATCGTGGGCGATACTGTAGTCGTACAGGGAATAGGCGGAGGCGACCGCATCCTGGTTGCCGCAGAGCTGCTTGATCGTCTGCGACGCCGAGCTTCGTTCCCACACCCCGATGAGCCACAGAGAATTGATCCCATGGCTGGCCAGGCGGCGTAGCTCTTCGTCGGGAATCTGATCCAGCTTGTGAATATGGCGGCCGTACTGCCGCGAGAGCTGCTCCAGCCACACATAGGTGCTCTTGGCGATGAGCACCGTCGTCGGCATCCATTCCTGGTCTGGGCTGAAACGCTCGGTTTCCTGGGTTGCCTCGGTGTAGGACGGTACTTCTCCCCGTTTGTCTGGGGAATCCCAAGGGAGATTCCGCCTCCGGCCCGTGTTGAGGTCCGAGGGATGAAAGCGCATCCAGATGGCGACTTCTTCTTCCTTGAGCACATCGATGGCCACCAGGAGACGCTTGAGGGAGTCTCCGATGAATTCCTCCCAGTGCTCGACGATGTAGGCGATCTGTCCGCTGAGCGAGTCCGGCGAAGCCAGGGCAGGACCGCGCAGCATGTCGATCAGGTTTTGTTTTTTGCGCCCCAGTGGCGGGCGGGTGCTGAAAAAGTCACGCAGCCCAGCGGTGATTTGTTGATAGCGGGTCACCGCCGTGAGGGATTGATCCGCGAATAGCTCGGAAAAGGGTTTGAAGGCAGGGTTGGCGTTGGCCAGCCACAGCAGCATCATCTCCTCGAAGGCCACTGCCCGATGGGAGATGCCATCGGTTTGGCCTGCCAGCCACTCGGCAGGTGCCTGTTCCCCACGGTAGACCCCGGCAGTGGGAAACTGCTCCACGAAGGCCAGAATGGTCTTATCAAGTTCTTCTTTGCCGATGCGCCCGTCGAACCACCCCAGCGCATCGGCCATGACCTTGGGATCAAGGCGCTGGCGATAGTAATCGACCAGGGCGTGACTCATCTCGTCGATCAGACCCATGGCGTAGAGCGCTCCAGGGTTGATCGTCTGGGTGGGGTCTTTTTCCGCATTCCGCCGCTTGTTCATGCGGAAAGCGAACTCGCGGCTGGCGCCTAAGTTGGCGAAAACTACATTGCCGCTGAAAGCAAAAAGCGTCTGGTCAAATTCATAACGGTCACGCGCTTCGCGGGAAACGTGAAATTCCATGGGTACCTTCCGTACTACTTCTATTGGGCAGCTTCTCTGTTCGATGCGGAATTTCGCCCCGGCAGGTACCTAAACCGCCGCGAACCGGTCCCTGGAGCTCCATAAGCCAAGCGCAGGGTGGGAAATGAAGAATATTTCTTCACCATCGACGGTGTTAAAGCCATCGTGCAGTTTGGCCGGGTTGTATCGCGCGATGGTGCTAGCCAGATCGGCATAACGGAATCCTACGCCTTCTGTCTCTTCCCGGCTGAGGCCACCGGGGCAATAAGTAATGTCGAACCGGCCTTCTGAGGAGCTGTGGATCAAGTGGGCGGCCGTGCTGAGCTCGGCCGCGAGATCTGGGTTATTTTTCACCTTTTCCAGCGTGGCCGGCGTCCCATGGTAGCCGAATTGGCGAATCATGCGGTCGATGGTGGGGTCTTCTCCAAATTGCTTTACCCCGGGGGCCAGAACGATCAGCTCGGCTCCATCGGCCAGCGCCATCCGGGTGCGGTAGATGGCCTTGTTGCCCAGCCAGGTGCTGTGGAACTCCTCTGGATCGAGGTAGACCACGGCCTTGTGGATGGGCTTATCCAGCAGCTGGATGTTGACCTGCACGCTGAGCTCGGCGGCCAGGCAGAAGCACTCCGGGTCGTCCCCTACAAAGAGGCCCCGCACTACCAGCTCGCCTGCTGGGTTGGTGCCGACTACGGTCAAGACATAGATGATGGGGATATTGCTCAGAAATTCATCGCTGGCGCGGTTCAGGACCCGCCGTACCGGGTTGTCCGCCCGTCCCATGATGCGTTCCATGCCCACCACGGCGCCCAGGTAGTGGCTGCGATGAATGCTCATCGGGCCGGCTGTGCCGACCAGGATGTTCTTGTTGTAGTTGGCCATGCCGATGACTTCATGGGGCACGACCTGGCCAATGGAAAGCACCAGGTCGAATCCTCCTTCGGGAATCATGCGATTCACTTGCGCCGGCCAGGTGTAGTCGAGCAGGCCGCCGGATTGCTGCTGGATGAAGCTGGCCGGCAGTTCGCCCAGGGTGACCACATCGGTCCGCCAGTTGTGCACCGCAAAGAGCGAGTGAGGGATATCCCCAAACATGCGTGTGAGCACCGCCGGCGGCATCGCTGTGTGCGTTCCCAGGGCAGGCAGAACGCAGCCCAGGCGGTCGCCATAGTACTCGTAGGCGTATCGGGTCAGCGGGCCAGCCTGGGAGTGGAACCGGGTAAAATCCGGCGGCACGGCCAAAACCTTGCGTTTCGGACCGAGCCGGTCCAGCGCCCGGTAAAGCGCCTCGCGGAGGAGTGTGGGGGAAAGCTCAGCGTCAGGGCCGCCCAGGCGGCAGTAGAGACTCATAGCCGGTACGCCTTGCGCGCCAGATCGTAAGCCAATGAGTGGGCTACCTCGGCTGCCTCGTCTTCGTCCAGTTGATGTTCCGCCACCAGCCTGGCCAGGAAAGCGCAGTCCACGCGGCGAGCGACGTCGTGGCGCGCGGGGATGGAGAGGAACGCGCGGGTATCGTCGTTGAATCCGACGGTGTTGTAGAAACCAGCGGTCTCAGTGGTCAGCTCACGGAAACGCATCATGCCTTCCGGGCTGTCGAAGAACCACCAGGGCGGGCCAAGGCGGAGGCAGGGGTAGTGCCCCGCCAGCGGTGCCAGTTCGCGGCCGTAGGCGGATTCATCCAGGGTGAAAAGGATAAGAGTCAGAGCGGTGTCGTTTCCAAAGCGGTCCAGCAGCGGTTGCAAAGCGTGAACGTAATCGGTCGGCATGGGAATGTCGGCGCCGACGTCGCGGCCGAAATTTTGAAATATTTCGCGATTGTGGTTGCGGCGGCTGCCGGGATGGAGCTGCATCACGAAACCGTCTTCGATGCTCATGCGTGCCATTTCCGTCAGCATTTGGCCGCGGAAGAGTTCCTGCTCGGCGGCATCGGCTTTGCCCGCGATAACCCGGTCGAAGAGTGCGGCCGCGGCGCTCTGCGAAAGGTCGGCGGTCTGGGCAGTTGGGTGGCCGTGATCGGTTGCGGTGCAACCTAGCTTCTTGAATCGGTCACGGGCGCGGCGTAGCGCCTGCAGGTAGCCTTTCCAGTTGGTGCAATCCTCGCCGTGCATCGCTCCCAGCCGCTGTACATTCTGGCGGAAGCCGTCGAATTCGGGGTCGACGACCGAATCGGGGCGAAACGTGGGCAGTATGCGCGCTTTCCATCCGGAGTCGCGGATCGCCTCATGGAAGGTCAACGGATCGAGCGGCGGGTTGGTGGTGGTCAGCACCTCCATATTGAATTGCTCGTAGAGTGCGCGTGGCCGAAACGCCGGGGTGGCCAGTTTGGCGCTGATGGTGTCGTAATAGGCGTTGGCGTTGCTCGCGCTCAGCCGATCTTCGAGGCCAAACAGTTTTTCGAAAGCGAAGTCCAGCCACATCCGCGTGGGCGTGCCGCGAAAGAGGTAGTAGTTTTCCGCAAAGCGCATCCATATCTTGCGTGCTTCGTCGGCGTTGAGTTCCTTTTTGCCGATGCCCAGATCTTCCATCGCGATGCCCTGGCTGTAGAGCATGCGAAATACGTAGTGATCGGGAATGATGAAGAGGCTGGTGGGATCGGGGAACGGCTGGTTCTCGGCAAACCAACGCGCATCGGTATGTCCGTGCGGGCTGATGATGGGAAGGTCGCACACGGTTTCGTACAATCTGCGGGCGATGGATCGAATGGTGGGTTCGGAGGGAAAGAGACGGTCCTGATGAAGAATGCTCACGGCATCTATTTTCACCTGTGAACCGATTTCTGCACAGGGGGCTGTTTCCACGGCTCAGCCGCTGAGGCAGAATTTTCATCTCTAATCACGGTCTAGGGTTCTGGACGGGTGCCCCATGTTCGCCCCAGCGTACATGGGCAGAAAACGATATTTTTCCAATGCTTTCACTCCACGTACAGAGCAACGATCCTAGGCCTGGGCCCATCTTTTTCGGCCCATGTACCTGGATTTCATGCACGAGGCGCCACCGACGGGTGCGTGTGCGGCCGGTGAGAGAAACGCGTCGTCCCGGGCCTCCGTCCCGCCTGCCGGGACGTCGACCGCAAATCGCACCTTTGCGGCACTTTCGAAATGTCCTGAGGAATAGTTAGCGATGTAAGATGAACCCGTCCTTGCCGGGTTTGCAACACCATCGGAGAACACGACCATCGACCTCCACCAGTTGGAACTTTTTCTTGCCGTAATTGACTCACCCAGCATGACGCAGGCGGCAGAGAGGGTCTATCTGTCACCGGGCGCCATCAGCCTTCAACTCCACAATCTGGCAGATGAACTCAATACGGAACTCTTCACCCGAAGCGGAAATGGAAAGCGGCTGATACCAACGCCCGCAGCTCTCCGCCTCGCAGAGCAAGCGCGAAGACTGGTGAATCTCTCCCGCCAGATCAAACAGGAGTTTCACAACGATCTCAAGCACGACACCCAACCGTTTTACTTCTCCACCGGTGTCACCACCTTGATTTATCAGCTGGGCGAACCACTGAAGCAATTGCGGGCCGCATATCCGCAGTCCACCATTCGCGTCGTCGTCAACACCACGGAGGACACGCTGGCCGGGCTCCACGATCGGCGTTACGATCTGGGACTCATCTCTCTCCCTGTCGCTGAGGACAGTCTGAAGAACATCAAGATCACACCCTTGTTCGAAGAGGAATTGCTGATCGTGTGCCCAGCCGGAAGCTATTCCCAGGGAGGACTCACTTCTTCCCTGAGAGCGTCGGAGTTAGCGGGTGTTCCCTTCCTTCTTTATCCCAAAGGAACCGTTTTACGCATACTGATCGATCGCTTCTTTGATCGGGTCGGCATAGCTCCCGACGTTGTCATGGAAGCCGATGACACAGAGGCAATCAAACGCCTGGTGGAATCCGGCTTCGGTTACTCAATCCTCCCGGAACACGCTCTGCGCCAGCGAACGCGATCGCTCAGGACGTATCGGGTGGAAAAGCATCCAATCCGGCGAGGTCTCGCCCTGGCGATGGTACAGACGGAATATCCGCGCAAGCTGACTCTCTCCATCGAAGACTCGCTCAAGAAGCTGTTGCTCGAGGATATGCGCCGATCGGATCAGGGCTCACCCGCCATTGCCATGCGTGCCTGAATGGCCTAGTTTTTCCGGCCCGCCTCGATGCCGGTTGAACCCTGATCGAAGCCCTTTTGCACATTGACCACGCCGAACTGGCGATCTTCCGCCTCGCGCCGTGCAGCCATGGCCCACAGAAAACAAATCCTGTGTCCAGGAACGGAAACATTCGGATGATAGCCGGCGGGCATCAGTACCGCATCTCCATCACGCACCGGCGTGACCAACTCAGGATATTCGGTGTCGTTGTAAACCAGTTGAAGGGCAAAGGCCGGATCGGGCATGTTGAAATACACATACATTTCTTCGAGCATGGCAGCGTGTTCATGCGGTGGCCAACTGGTCCAATTGCCCGGCTCTGAGATGGTGAAGCCCGCAATCAATCGGCCCGCCTGCACGTTCTTTGCCAGGAGCATATGAAGGTGGCGCACATAGGAGGAACCGCCGGCGTTGAAATTCAAGCCGTTGTCCTGAATCACCTCGGCAAACCGGACCACCTGCAAGGGGTAGCGATTGGCAACCATGGCTGAGAACTCTGCCAGATCTGCGTTTGATTTGGTTTCGACGTTGACGCTGCTGCCGCGAGGAATATAGATCGCGTCATACTGTCCCAACGTCGCTGGTTTCCCATCCACGGTGACGGTTGCTTCCCCGGAAAGGCAGATTAAGCCGGTTTCCCGGTCTTCGGTTTGAAAAGACTCGCTTTGCCACAGCAGGTTAAGCAGGATGCGCCCATACGACAGATATTCCATCGAGCTGTTGGCCGGCGTAATGGAGATTCTTCGCCCGGCATGAGCATTGGTTTTACGAAAGATCATCTTCTCAGCTTCTACTGGTGGATTCATGTACTCTCCCTCGCGCCCGGCCTGCATCATCCGGCAAGTCGGGCAAAGAATAGGGGGCCGCGGAAGAGCATGTCAAACCACAAAAACTCAAAGCCGACTTAAGTAAGATTGAACAGCAGCTGATTTCCCCGCGCCCTTTGTCATTCGCATAGTGTTCAGTTCAGCTCAACGCACGGTTCAGTTTTTACGGTTTGACAGCTTGGAGCGGCACTTCTTATCGTACGAATTGCTGCTTCCATGCGCCCGGTAAACGGATCTCCTCTCCCACTCCCAAGTCAAACTCTCAATCAACACAGCTGCAGGTGCGATAGGTGCGCAGTCAAAGGAAGAAGAATGAATCGACGTGGCAAGTTTATTGTTCTGCTGTTGGCAGCAGTCATGGGCCAGGCATTTTGCGTTCAGGCTGAGCGGCAACCAAAGCAGTTTCGTGATTGGCCCTCCGGGAGTTCCCCGCGCGAGATCGGCAAGCGGGTCGCGGAACACTTCGTGGTAACACCCCACACCAACTTTGGCCATCCGCTTCCTCCGCCGCACATCACGTATCCCGAAGTGGCGACCTGGGTGGGAGCGCTCAGGTTCGCGCGAGTGAGCGGAGACAAGGAACTGCAAGACCGTCTGGTCAAAAGGTTTGAACCGCTCTTCGGTCCCGAGGCGAACCTGGTTCCGAACCCGGTGCATGTCGACAATACCGTCTTCGGCGCTGTCCCCCTGGAACTCTACATCCTCACCAAGGATAAGAAGTATCTCGACATGGGGCTTAAGTTCGCCGATGCACAGTGGGCGAATCCGCGGCCCGATGGCTTGACCGATCAGACGCGCTTTTGGATCGACGATATGTACATGATCACCATCGTCCAGATGCAGGCCTATCGCGCATCCGGCGACAAGAAATATATGGACCGCGCGGCGTTGGAAATGTCTTCGTATCTGGACAAGCTGCAGCAGCCAAGCGGCCTCTTCTATCACGCACCGGACGTGCCGTTCTACTGGGGCCGCGGCGATGGATGGGTGGCCGCAGGTATGGCCGAGGTGCTGGAGGACATGCCCAAAGATCATCCGCAACGGGCGCGCATCATGGAGGGTTATCTCAAGATGATGAAGGCCCTTCTCCCTTATCAAGACAAGGATGGCTTGTGGCACCAGCTGATCGACCATCCTGAGTCTTACCCAGAAACATCGAGCACCGGCATGTTTACCTTTGCCATGGTGACGGGCGTGAAGGAGGGATGGCTGGAGAGCAAGACCTACGGACCCGCGGCGCGAAAAGGCTGGCTGGGGCTGGTCAGTTACCTAGAACCCAACGGCGATATTCGCAATGTTTGTCAGGGCACGAATAAGACAAATGACCTACAGTTCTATCTGAACCGCGCGAAACTGACAGGCGATCTTCATGGACAGGCGCCTGTTTTGTGGACAGCGACGGCTTTACTTCGCTGAGTTCTCAGGGGAACCCGTGAGGCTGACCAAAATGTGGAAGCACACGCGTCTTTGCCTTCCAGCGCTCTGGCTTTTTCTGGCCTGCGTGGGCTGGGCACAGTCGCCGAATCTGGCCGGCATAGCGCATGTTGCCCTGCGCGCAGAAGACCTCGCCAAGTCGAGCGACTTCTACAAGACGCTTGGCTTTGCCCAGGCATTCTCGTTTACCGACGCGGGTAAAACCTCAGTGATCTTTATCAAGATCAACGACCGCCAGTTTATTGAGCTCTATCCCCGAACCAACCCGTCCCAGGCTGGTGGCCTGCTGCACATTTGCTTTGAGGCCGTCGACATCGCGAGCGTGCACGACGCCTATGTGAGGCAAGGATTGCAGCCTACAAACGTCAAGCAAGCCCGGGCCGGCAATCTGCTTTTTGTCATGCACGACCCAGAGGGACAGCTACTGGAATATACCCAATATCTGCCGCAGTCATTGCACTCTTTGGATCGGGGAAAGCATTTGGATAGCAGCCGAATCGCCGATCATTTGGTGGAAGCGACCGTGCCCGCCCGGGATCTCGCCGCACAACAGGCTTTCTACAAAGAAAAGCTTTCCTTTGCGCCAACCGCGTTCCCTATGGAACTTCTGTTGCCGGGTGCCTCCGGAGACAAAGTGCAATTTACCTCGACCACGTCACCCCCAAGGATTGTGTTTGCCGTGCCCAATCTTTCCGCTACGAAGCGGCAACTGCGCACGCGGGGGCTGAAGATCCGTAAGGAACAGAAATCCCTTTCCATCACCAGCCCCGACGGTACCATCCTCTCTTTCGTAGCCAACGCGGCCCGCTGAGTACCTTCCCCGACGATCGTAACTAACTTAGATACACACCCATCCGTTCAGTTTTCTCAAAGATGTAGTTAAGAAAGACTTGGTTGACTGTGTCTGATTGGCTCCTGTTAGATGCCCCTCGTAGATGTGGGTGTGTTTCTAAAGTGAGCGAACACCCACGGCGTGCATGCCTTGCTAACACGGAAAACCTAGCGTTCGCTTTGATTTACTTGGGGGTTGGTGTGAAACGGTTTCTCATTCTCTTTTGCTTCTGCGTCTTTGCGCTGTCTGCCCTTCCGGCAGCGTACGGCCAATTTACGGGCACACTTTCCGGAACCGTTCTAGACCCGAACAGTGCGGTTTTGCCCGACGCAAGTCTGCGCCTGACAAATTCGGCCACCGGGGTCACCCTGACGACCAAGTCGGATGCTCGCGGGACTTACCACTTCAACAGCCTGGCGCCCGCCGACTACCAGCTGGACGCACAGATGACGGGCTTCAGTGACGCGCAGAGCAGGCTCACACTGGAAACCGGCCAGACGTTGAATTTCGATGTAAAGCTCGCGGTCGGCAGCTCCACCCAGACCATTCAGGTCACTTCGCAAACCCCGACGATTGATACTGCCGATACCCGGCTGCAGGAAACCCTGGGAACGCAAACCCTTTCATCCCTTCCGCTCGCTGGGCGCAGCATGATTTCGCTGGTGACGCTCGCCCCGGGCGTAGCGGGCCTGGGTGTGACTTCCAACGGCAGCCCGGGTTCGGGACGCGATAACTACTCCACCGAAACCCAAGTGGATGCGAGCGCCAATGGTCAGGGTGCGGTGGGCAACATGTACGTGGTGGATGGTCTTGATGTCACCAGCTCCATCCGGCCGGGGGTTCTGAACATGACGCCCAATCCGGATACCATCCAAGAGGCGTCGATCCAAACCAACACCTACAACGTGGACTACGGCCGCTCCAGCTCTATCCAGATGATGATGACCACCAAGTCCGGAACCAGCGGCTACCACGGGAATGCCAGCGACTACTTTACCAATCAGGGTCTATCCGCCGGCACGGAGTTCACTCATAAGTACGCTCCTTATCACAGCAATAACATCTCCGCCACGATCGGCGGACCTATCATTCCCCATCACAACGCATTTTTTTTCTTCGGTATCGAGCCGACGATCTCCTCGGCCGGAATCTCGGAAAATATCACCTTTGAAGATCCTCAATTCACCCAGTTTGCCGTGGCGAATTTTCCCAACAACCTGGGAGCACAGCTACTGGCGAAGTACCCCGTAAGCAAAGTCAACAATGTAAGCGTCTCTTCGCTCTCATCGGCAACCTACCCCACCACCTGCGGCACAGCGGCGTCCGACTTCCTACCCTGCTCTCTGCCATTGATCGATTCCGCCAACTACACCGATTCTCAATATCGGAATGGCACCCAATACATGGTGCGTGTGGATAAACCATTTTCGGCTGACCGTCTGTATGGCACGTACTTCCGCACGCCCTTGAGCACCAGCACGGCAAACCCGCGGCAGGCGTTCAACGCGACCAACAAATACACTCAATTCGCCGTGCAGGTTAACGAATCCCACACCTTCAGCCCGAATACGCTCAACCAGGCATCCTTTGCCGCCATCCGCGTGCAAGGGCAGCAGCCGGCGGAGGGACTATTTATGGTCCCTGCCGTGACAGTGACTGGCATTGGACAGGGCATTGGCTCGGGATTCGCGCAAGGCGACTTCATCCAGCATAACTACCATTGGCGCGATGTTCTGACCCACGTCTACAAATCCCATAACCTGAGCGCGGGGTATGAAGGCCTGCTGGGAGACGACGTGGAGCCACAGAACGGCCCCTACGATCAGCCATCGTTTCAATTCAACGGGCTGCTTCAGCTCGCCCAAAACAATATCTACACCGAGGGCGGAATCGCGTACGACCCGCTTAGCAGTCAACATGTCGAGTTTTTCTGGAACGCCGCCGCGATTACGCACGGGCTTTTCGTGCAGGATACGTGGAAGGTGAAGTCGAATCTTACCCTCAATTACGGCTTGCGGTGGGATGACTATGGCAATCCCTACGCCCGCAGCCCGGAAACCATCCTGGCGAATTTCAATCTCGGCCCGGGACAAACAGAGCAACAACAAATTGCCAACGGATTCCTGGTGATTCACCATCATTCTTTGAACCGCGCGATCACGGATATCTTCAGTCCGCGGGCCGGCATCGCGTGGGATGTAACCGGGAATGGCAAGTGGCTGGTCAAAGGCGGCGCCGGCTTATTTCACAATTGGCCCAGCCTGGGAAATCTGAATGAGGGCTTGCGCGGCAATCCGCCGGGGGCCATCTTCCCGACCTTCTACGGGGGCGAAACCCCAACACCGATCTTCGCTTTAGGAACCTCCAATCAAAAGCCGTTTGGATTTTCCTACCCGCAACTGCCGCCGGAGCAACTGGATCCCAAAGGCGGACTGCAGGGCCTGCACGTCAATATCGGCGGCCTGAACCCTAACCTCGAAACGCCGGTGGCCTACATCTACTCTGCCGGTGTGGAGCGCCAGTTGCCGGGAAACATGGTGGCCAGCTTCTCCTACGTAGGAACCCAGGGACGTAAATTAATGTCGGGTGGAGGCCAGGTCTACAGCACCTCTTACGGACAGGACATCAACGCTCAGCCGGGCGATCTTATCCTTCACAACAGCCTGGTGCCGACGCGACCCAATACCAGTTTTGGCGAAGTGCTTTATACCACCAATGATCGCGTGTCGGCTTACAACGCGGCCATCTTTGCGCTCAGAGGCCGGTTTCACAAGGCGTTCTTCAATGGCTCCTACACCCGGTCATCGTCCAAGGACGACAGCCAGTTGTTACCCAGCTACATCAATCCGCATCAGTGGTATTCCGCCTCGAACTGGGATGTGCCCAACCGCTTCTCGCTGGGATGGAACTATGAATTTCCCAGCGTCAACGGAGGACTCGGATTGGTGGGAAGGACCGCCAGTGGCTGGCAGATCAGCGGGACCGCGATTCTGCAATCAGGTACTCCCTTTACCGTGTCCACCAACGCTCCCTTTTCCGCATCGACCAACGGAAGTGGGCAGTTCACCGGCTACGCGTCGGGCAGCGGTGATTACAATGCCGACGGCGACAACTTCGACTTCCCCGATGTGGCCAGCTATAAGTACGGCAACAGCCGCAAGGCCTATTTGAACGGCGTGTTCGGATCTTCGCATGCCGCTGCGCTGGCAAACTTTCCTCAGCCGTCGACTTTTGGAAACGAAGGCAACGAAGCATTCAACGCGTTTCGCGGACCGGGCTTTGCGGAGTGGGACGTGGCCTTCCTGAAGAACACCGCAATCACGGAAGGAGTGAACTTCCAGCTGCGGTTTGAGTTCTTCAACTTATTCAATCGGGCGAATCTGAACGCGGTAGACACCAACCTTCCCGATGGAAATTTTGGGCACGCAACCGGCCAATACACCCCGCGCTTTCTGCAGATTGGCGGCAACATAACGTTTTGATAAGTAGGCGGGCGGCGAGGTAATAATTTCCATCCCATGACCACGGTCTAGGGTTTTGGACGGGTGCCCCATGTTCGCCTCAGCGTACATGGGCCGAAAACGATACTTTTCCAATGCTTTCTCTACACCGGACCAAGCGCTAGACCTTGGCCTCAGGCAGCATCTTGGCGCTCTTGAGCAGCAGGATGCTCCCGATACACCCGGCGGCGATCGAGGCCGCCAGGGTTCCAATCTTCGCCATATCCAGCGAGTCTCCATCGCCCAGGGCGAGCCCGGCGATGAACAGCGACATGGTGAAACCAATGCCGCAAAGCCAGCTGGCGCCGAAGATCTGGCTCCAAGTGACCGCTGTGGGCCGTGACCCCAGACCAACAACGGACGCCAGGCGCGCGAACAAGGTGATGCCGATCGGCTTGCCCAACAGCAGGCCCAGCAGCACCCCCAGCGTAATGGGGTGGGCCAGGGTAGCGCTGGTCTTGCCCAGAATATGTACTCCAGCATTGGCGAAAGCGAAGATGGGCATGATCACAAAAGCGACCCACGGTTGCAAAGCGTGCTCAATGCGATGCAACGGAGACTCGATCATTTCGCACTTCCGCTCCAGCTTATGAATGGCATGGTGGGCCTGGTAGGAGTTCGGATCATTCTGCTCAAACTGATCGAGCAGCCCGCGGCTCTGGCGAAGGAACTCTGCTTTGTCGATCGAGCTTCGCGCCGGAATGGTAAAAGCCAGCAGGATACCGGCAATGGTCGCGTGCACGCCCGAGTTGAGTACCGCAGCCCACACGCCGACGCCGATCAATGCATAGATCACCGGATTGCGGATGCCCAGCCAATTGGCGCCAAAAGAAACAGCAACGCCTACAAAAGCCAGGCCCAGCGCGAGAAGCGAAATATGCTGGGTGTAAAAAAGCGCGATGACCAGCACCCCAAAGATATCGTCCGCAATGGCCAGCGCGGCGACAAAGACCTTCAGCCTTGCGGGTACCCGGCTCCCGAGCAGCGCCAGCACGCCGAGCGCAAAGGCGATATCCGTGGCCATCGGAATGCCCCAACCATGGGCGCCAGTGCCTCCTTTATTGATGGCGACGTAGATCAGCGCCGGGACAACCGACCCGCCGATCGCCGCCATGAAAGGAAAAGCAGCCTGCTTGAAGGTAGAGAGCTCCCCAATGAGCACCTCGCGTTTGATTTCCAGACCAACCAGGAAGAAGAAGATCGACATGAGGCCGTCATTCACCCACTCATGCCGGCTCTCGGAATGCGACACCTGGCCCAGGGTGATGGTGGCTTGGGTGTACCAGATCTGGTGGTAGCTATGCTCCCAGCGTGAGTTGGCCCAGATCAACGCCGCGGCGGTGGCGAGCAGGAGCAGGATGCCGCCCGCCGCTTCCATTTTGGCGAAGCGGGCAAAGGGGCTGGTGATTACGTCGATGGGCGGCCGTGCACTGGATTGCGGGTCGGTGGGCAAAGACAACGTAACCTCCGGAGGGCATCGGATCTCCCGAGCATAGTAACCGGGATCAAAGTATTAATTTATTAGTTGACATTTGGCCTGAGGGGCAGTAGCCTTAATTTCGGGACATTGCTATGCCACCTAAAAAATCGCCCACGCTCACCGAAGCGGAATTGAGATTGATGAAGATTCTTTGGGTGCGCGGAGAGTCGACCGTGAACGACATCGCGGCGGCATTGCCCAAAAAGAATGCCCTGGCGTATAACTCCGTGCTCACCACGATAAGAATTTTGGAGCAAAAGGGGTACGTGCAGCATCGCAAGGAAGGCCGTGCTTTTTACTACGTTCCAGTCGTGGCGGAGGCAGAAGCCGGCAGTTCCGAGGTGCGCCTGGTGCTGAGCCGTTTCTTCGGTAACTCGCGGGAAAAGTTGATGTTATCCCTGCTGGGCGACGGCGAGGTGACCGCGGAAGAGTTGCAACGTCTAAAGGATGCGATCGACAAGGCGGAGTAGATAGTCCATGGAAGCAATCTTGTTGGGGCACTTCATCTCGACCGGTCCTGCCGAACTGCTGATTGCCAGCACCTGGCAGGGGTTGTTGTTGACAGCTGTAGCCTGGACCGCGCTCAGGCTTGCGCCCGGTTTGCGTGCCTCTACCCGCTTCACCTTGTGGATGATCGTTTTCTTGCTGGTAGCCTTGCTGCCCTGCTTCGCCATCGGCCGCGGCCTCTTTGGTGCTGATCCTGGGCTTCCCTCCCCCGCTCCGCACACATTCTCCCTCCACCTGAATGTTATCTGGGCTTTTGCTCTTGAACTGGTTTGGGCGCTCTCTTCCGTGTTCTCGCTAGGCCGCCTGTTTTTAAGCGGTCGACAAATGAGAGCATTGCTGCGCAACTCCGTTCCCGTTCCTTTCCCTGCACTGGATGAAGAGATCCAGTCGGTGGTGGCACGCCGCGGTAAGCGTACGGTTGAGATCCGCCTTTCAGATGACGTCGACGCACCCAGCGTGATTGGGTTTTTCCGTCCCGCGGTGGTTGTCCCTAGCTCCCTGTGGAGCGACCTGGCGCCCAGCGACATGAAGCAGGTCATCCTGCACGAAATGGCCCACCTCGATCGTGGAGATGACTGGACCAATTTGTTGCAGAAACTGTTACGGGCTATCTCTCCGCTGAATCCGGCGCTGGTTTGGGCCGAGCGCCATCTTTGCCGGGAACGGGAACAAGCCTGCGACGATGCTGTGCTCGATGCGGCTGGCGATCCGCGCGCCTACGCTACCTGCCTCACCAAACTTGCTGAGAATAAGCTGCTCCGGCACGTCACCTCTCTGGCGCCGGGCTTCTGGCAGCGGCATTCAGAGTTGGCTGGCCGCGTCGAGAATATTCTCCACCGCCGGCGTAACCTGGGTCCCGCGTTTTCTCGTGGCCTCGTTGCGGCGGGCCTCGTGGCGTCTCTCTCCGGCGTGCTCGCGCTGCAACGTTGCCCCGGCCTGGTTAGTTTTGCCGGCAATGAAGCGGTGGCAATAGCCGCTCCTGTCACTCCCTTGGAGCGGACTCACCCGGATCCGTTTCAGGCCCACTATCAGGAAGCCGTGTTCCATCCTGCGGTGAGCCAAACAGGCGTACGCGCGAACGTCCTGTCCAAACCACATACAGCGCGGCCGGTTCGTATTTCCCGGTGTGTCCAGTTCGTCCAATTGACCGAAGACCAGGACGGCGGCGGTATGACCCTGGTTCTCTTTACCGTGGAAGTCCCGCAGAAATCGCAGGCCTCTCACGGCGAGCTTCTTCCAACCCTACCCACACCTGATAGCTGGATAGCTTTCCAGATTTAAAAAACTTCACCCTGAAAGAGGAATACTTGTGAACAAAGAAACTAATTTATTAAGAGCTAACGGTAAGCGCTTCGCTGTGCCTCTGGCAGCTGGCGCGATTGCCCTTTTCTCCGGAGCACTCATCTTCGGTCACAACCATGTGAATGCAGCGGTTGCCACTCAGAACACCATCGCGCCCATCACCAACTCGAGCATCGATCCCCTGCTGGCGCTGGACCAGGCGACGGAAGCGGTCGCCTCGCACGTTACACCAGCAGTGGTCAACATTGCTGTCACGTCCCGCGGGCATGAAGAAGCAGCAGAAGCCCAGGGTGAAGATCAAGGTCAAGGTGAAGGCGACAATCCTTTCTCCCAGTTCTTCGGACCTGGTGGACCGGGATCCGGACGGCAGTTCGGTCACGGCGGTCCGGGCATGGGACAGGGCCAACGGCAGCTTGAGCATGGCATTGGCAGCGGGGTGATCATCTCCCCAGACGGATACATCATCACCAACAACCACGTCGTCGACGGTGCGGTGGAAGTGCGCGTGACCCTGCATGACCGCAGAACGTTCCCGGCCAAGGTAATCGGCACCGACAAACTTACAGATCTCGCTGTGGTCAAGATCGACGCGAAAGACCTCCCGACCATTGCCTGGGGTGACTCTACCAAGCTGGTCCCCGGACAATCTGTATTGGCCATCGGCAACCCATTTGGCTACTTCCGCTTCTCCATCACTCGTGGCATTGTGAGCGCGGTCGGCCGGCCTAACCTCTCGGATGACGCTCGCAAACCCGGGAACTTTATTCAGACCGACGCGGCCATCAACCCCGGCAACTCCGGTGGTCCACTGGTGAATGCTCATGGTGAACTGATCGGGATCAACACCTTCCTTATCTCGAGCACGGGAAACTTCTCTGGCGCGGGTTTTGCTATCCCGACCCAAACGGTGCACCCGGTGGTCGACTCGTTGATCAAGAATGGTGTGGTTCATCACGGATACTTGGGGGTCGGCTTGAACGATGTCACTCCTGATAACGCAAAGTTCTTCAACCTGCCTGGCAACAGCGGAGCACTGATTGCTTCGGTAACCCCTAACTCTCCCGCGAGCCGTGCAGGCTTGAAGGAAGGCGATGTGGTGACCGCGGTCGACGGCCGGAGTGTGGAGACGGGCAGCGATCTGCAAGTGATTGTGAGTGAAGATGCGCCTGGCTCGAAGATCCAGCTGGAAGTGATGCGCAACGGGCACCCTGATAAGGTTGACCTCACCGTTGGCGAATACCACAAAGACGCGGAAGTTGCGGCAGCAGCCAAGGATGAAACCGGTCACGCCAGGCTGGGCATCGCGATCTCCGATCTTACTCCCGATGTGCGTCAGCAGCTGAACCTGGGCTCTGATGTACAAGGGGTCGCAGTCGCACAAGTACAGCCGGGCAGCCCTGCGGAAGATGCTGGGCTGACAGGCGGCGATGTGATTCTCGAGATCAACCGCAAGCCGGTGGCCTCTGCAGACCAGTTCCGGAATGAAGTCAAGGAGCTGCCTGCGGGTAAGGACATGCTGCTTCGGGTATGGGCGAACGGTGGCACCACCTACCGTGTGGTTCACCCCGAAAGTGCTTCCGGCTCCAACGGTATGTAAGGTGAATCGAAAAGCCCCTGGGGGAAGAGCAAGCACCCCCTCAGGGGTTTTCGTTTGGGAAAGATAAACCGCAGATCCCACGGCACGCCGGGTCAGGCTCTTCACTACGCTGCTAATTCGCGGGAAACCGAATGCGCCTTTCCTTCGAAGGCCTGGGGAGGCTTCGAAAGAAGACGCCAGGGAGGGCTTCGACGCAGCTGACTCCCACCGGCGACCCGCGATGGCGTAGTGAAGAGCCTGCCCCGGCGTGCCGGGATCTGCGGTTTTCTTTTTTAGATCTGCGAACAACTCAACGGACTTAGATACAAATTGGAAATATTGCTTACGATCTCCGCATCCGTATTCCCGGGCCGGTGTGACAGGTCCTTCCAGGCCGGATCGGATGCAAAGACCGCCCACTTCTTATTCAGGTCAGCCACGTCCTCAAACGTGAGCATGTAGGTCAGGCTCGGCATGCGGTGTCCGACCAGGACGTTTCCAAAAAATACTGGCGCCAATCCCGCACGAGTAAAGATGCCGATCTCTGCCTCATTGAACATCTGCACTTTCCGGATGTGGGCCGCAGGGCCGGTGCTCTCGTACGTCCTCAACTGAAAGATTCGCTTTCCAGTCTTCGGGGCGACCAGTTTTGGCCAACCGGCAAAGGCGGACAGCAACGAACTCTCGATCCGCTCGAAGGCAGGCGTGGCAGCCGGTGCTTCCCAAAACGCAGCCGACGCTTTGACGAATTCCCCGTCATGCGCCAGCCGGGTATCCAGCGTAACCAACGCTTCCACCGACGTTGCCGGGATGAGCAGATAGTAGGTCGGGGTCTCCGGACCAATATCCAGCTTGAACGCACCCACGGGAGTGATCGACATGCGATTCAGCGCTGGGATCAGGGCATGTTCGAAATAGTTTTGCGTCAACGCCAACTGGGTTCCGTTGCGCAAGGAGTACTTCCGCAGCAGATAGAACTCTTGGGTAGTCTGCGCCATCGCCCTTCCCTCCCCTCCGCTCAATGCAACCCCTGCCATGGCAATCGCCGATGTGACAAAATCTCGCCTCTCCAAAGCTGCCTCCTAAGTGACGTCCATTGTAACCAGTGCCAGGGTGAAGCCGTCGTAGCCCTTGCTGCCCACGGTCTGGATGGTGGTGGCGCTGAGCCGAGGCTCGGTGGCCAACATCTCATGCAACCGCCGCACTCCCTTCACGTTGGGGTCCTCGTCGTTGGCATCGATCAATGCTCCGTCGCGGATCACATTGTCGACAACGATCAGGGTTCCGCGGTGCGAGAGCTTGAGCGACCACTCCACATAGTGAGGAATGCCCGATTTGTCAGCATCAATGAAGATCAGGTCGAAAGGGGCCGCTCCCTCCGCCACGAGTTTCTGGATACCGGCGCGGGCGTCACCCAGGCGCACCTCCACCACGGAGGCGAACCCTGCGTGCGCGATATTGCCGCTCGCTACCTCGGCATGTTTAGGATTGGCTTCGAGCGTGACCAAGCGGCCCCCGGGCTTGAGCGCCCGTGCCAGCCAGATACTGCTGTATCCGCCCAGTGTTCCTATTTCCAGGATTCGTGAGGCACCTGCCAGCTGGGCTAATAGCATAAGCATCTTGCCCTGGCTCGGCGAAACACTGATCGAGGGCAGCCCGGCTGCCTCGCTTGCCTTGAGCGCCGCATCCAGCGCGGGGTCCCGGGGCAGAAGCCGATCTGTTGTGTACTGGTCGACTGCTGTCCATAATTCGTTCTCCATCGAAACGCTCCTTCACCATGTTGGATAATCAACCACATGCCTACGTCTTATAACCAGATTACAGGGCAAAGCCTGGAAAGGCTGGCGGCGCTCAGCGACGGCATCTTCGCCGTGGCGATGACGCTGCTGGTTTTGGATCTCCATGTGCCCGCTAGTGAAGCGATCCACAGCCAGGGACAGCTGTGGCACACACTGGCCGGCGCGGCGCCGGAGCTCATCAGCTACTTGCTGAGCTTTATGACCCTGGGCATCTTCTGGAACGGTCAGCAAGCGCAGCTGAACGCTTTCACCCGCAGCGATCGCAATCTTTCGTGGACCCATCTCGCCTTTCTCTTCGCAGTGTCGCTCATGCCCTTCTCCACCCGCTTGCTGGCGGAATTTATCTCCTATCGCACCGTTCTCATTGCGTATTGGGGCAATATCCTGTTGCTCGGCCTGTTGCTGTTTGTCAGCTGGCGTTATGCCACTCGGACGGGCCTGCTGCGGGAAGAGATTACCCACGACCGGCAATGCGCGGTGGAACGCAGAATCGTCGTGGCGCAGGCCCTTTATGCATTCGGAGCGCTGCTCTGCGTGTTCAACACCTATGCGAGTATTGCCTTCATTATTCTGGTGCAGCTGAACTTTGCCCTGGCGCCGCGGCTGCCTTTTTTGTCTGAAATTTAAAGCCGCTCCGATTCGACAATGTGCACGCCGGGAGGAGCGTTGATGGCCGCTTCCAGCAGCGCCTTGGCAATCTTGTCGGCCGGGACCACCCGGTAATGGCGGGGCAAAATCGGCCGTAGCGAATGAAACATCCGGATGGTGCGCGCTTCCCAGGCGCGATGGGGCATTCTCGGCCCCAGGATGCCGGAAGGCCGAACCAAGGTTAGCGATGGGAACCCTCCCGCGATGAGTCTCTGCTCTACCTCGCCTTTCACGCGCCGATAAAAGGCCCGCGCTTTGGGATTTGCGCCAATAGAGGAATTCAGGGCAAAGCTCTGCGCGCCGTGATCGTACAGTAATTTGGCCACGGCCAACGGATAGTCAACATCGACTTTGCGAAAAGCAATATGCGAACCGGCCTGGCGCATGGTGGTGCCCAGGGTGCAGATGCCTCCGTCTACCTTCCACCAGGGTGCGTCCGCGGGCAGGGCGTCGAAATCGACCAGGGGATTCTCAAGACGGGGTTGCGGCGGCAGAGGTTTCCGCGTCACTGCTACCAGCTTCGCAACCCTGCTGTCGGCAAGCGCCTGGCGCAAAACGGATTGGCCCACCAGGCCGGTTGCGCCCACAAGTAACAGATCTTTCATGATCTTGCTCCCTTGCAGCAATAATAGCCTTGTCATGGAGAATTTCCGTCTGCGGGTCTTTCGCGCCGTTGCTCATCGTCTCAACTTCCGCATGGCCGCGGAGGAGTTGTTGCTGACCCAGTCGGCGGTGACGCAACAGATCAAAGCCCTGGAGTCGGAGTTGGACGTCCCGTTGTTCGATCGCGCGGGTGGCCGGGTGTCGCTGACTCCGGCCGGCGCTGCGTTGCTGCCCTTTGCCGAGAGGCTGGCCGCGCTTTCCGAAGAGGCTCGAGAAGCGGTCGCAGCCACGGCCGGAGGAAGCGCTGGGCGGCTGGCATTGGGAGCTTCCCAGACCATTGGGCAGTATCTGTTGCCCAAGCTGATCGCGGGATATTTGCAGGAAAACCCGAAGGTGGAAATCAGCGTACTGGGCGGCAACACGCAAACCATCCTCGAGGCGCTGGTGGAGCACAAGGTGCAACTCTGCCTGATCGAGGGTCCGGCAATGAGGAGAGACGTACAGGTGGAACCTTTCATGCAGGATCACATGGTGTGCGTGGTGCCTGCAGGGCATGAATGGGCGGACGAGGAAATCGACGTGAAGGAATTGCAGCAGGCGAAGCTGGTGACGCGGGAATTGGGTTCAGGGTCGCGAAGGATTGTCGAACAGGCCATCGAGAAGGCGGGACTGGACTTGAAAAAGTTGCAGCTGGTGATGACGTTCGATTCGACCGAGGGTCTTCTCAGCGCGGTAGAAGCTGGGTTGGGGATTGCTTTTGTATCCCGCTGGGCAGTACGCAACCAGCTTGCGTTGGGAACCCTGAAGCTGGCCAGAGTGCGAGGGCTGGACCTTGCGCGGATGTTTTCATTGGCCACGGTGGCGGGCCCTGAACCGGCCGGCTTGCCCCGTTCCTTTCACCGGTTTGTTCTCGAGCGGGCGGAGCAATTAGCTCCCCGCGCGACCGGACGAACGGCGGCCGCAAGAGGGTAAGGAAAGAGTCGGATTTCCGGTAGGACCGCGAAGGTAACGCTCTCATCAGTCACGGATGCTGACCAAACACCGCTCCCCCCTTTGTCATCCCGAGCGCAGCCGAGGGATCTGCAGTTTTCTCACCCTCAGATAGATATGTAATTGAAATAGATCGCTGCCAGGGAGGCGCTGGCGACAATGATCCAAAGAGAGACGCCTTGCACGAAGGGCCGGACGCCGACCTGCTGCAAAGTTTTCTTTGAGAGACTTGTCCCAATCAGAAACAATGTGGCGGTCAGGCCGGCTTTCCCGAGATGACTCAAGGTCCCATACTCAGTGGCGAACCGCGGCAGGTAGGTGGCAGCGGCAGCCGCGAGACAGAACAGAAAGATAAACCAGGGAATCTTGACCTTGGCCTGCTGGTGTGAGTGTCCTGTCCTCGCCATAAAAGCGGCCGCAAGGAGCGACACTGGGACAATCCAAAGGGCCCGGGCCAGCTTTACCGTGGTGCCTACCGCCAACGCCTGGTTGCCGTATTTAGCCGCAGCTCCAACCACAGAGCTGGTGTCGTGAATAGCAAGCGCGGACCACAATCCGAATTGATTTTGGGTCAAGTGAAAGAAATGGCCGATCGTAGGAAAGATTAGCAGGGCTACGGAGTTGAGCACGAAGACGGTCCCCATCGACACGCTGATCTCTTCTTCATCCGCCCCGGTGATCGGAGAAATCGCCGCGATCGCGCTTCCACCACAGATCGCGGTACCCGCGGTAATCAGGAAGGACGCCTTTCCCGCTACCTTAAGCAGCAGGCCAAACAGCAGGCCCAACAACATGGCGCAGCTGATGCTGATGGCCGTGTAAAAGAAACCCGACCGGCCCGCGTGCACCACCTGCTTCAGGTTCATGCCAAACCCCAAGGCGACTACGGAGACCTGTAGCAGCAGCTTGGCGAGCGAATGGCTTTCCGGGCGGAATGGATGCTCCATGGTGAAACCGAAGGCAATACCACCCGCCAACGCAATTGCCGGGGACACTACGCCGCTCGCCGCAAGTAGAAGACCTAGGAAAAAGACCGTTCTGCTGTGCATGAATCTACTTTCCGGTAGAAGGACGGCCGGGGCCAAGCAGAAATAATGATGAGCCATAAGCCGCCTGTGTTCAGGAATGGACACTGCGGGGAGAAACCGGACACCCGTGTTCTGGCCCGGAACCCTGGATTTACCTCTTTTCATGCAGTTGCGGACCCTGAAATGCTGGCTTGTGGATTGCTCTAGACGGTGCAACAAGGTGAACCCATGAACACTCTGCTGCAGGACCTGCGATTTGCCCTCCGCCAGATGCGCCGTTCCCCTGGCTTTGCCATGACCGCTGTCTTCATCCTGGGGTTGGGCATCGCGGCCAATGTCATCGTCTTCGGCGTGGTGCAGGCATTGATCCTGCAGCCTCTGGATGCGCCTCGTCCGGATCGGTTGGTCACGTTTGCAACCCGAGAGCAGGGATATCCGGCGTACTCCTACCCCGAAGTTCGAGACGTGCGCGAGAACAGTACGGTTTTCTCCGGCGTGGCCGCCTACATGTTTGACCTCTTCGGCCTGGAGATCAACGGCAGCACCCGGCCCGTCTGGGGAGACGAGGTGAGTGGGCAATTCTTTGAAGTCATGGACGTCAAGCCGTTGCTTGGGCGACTGCTGCGGCGCGCCGATGACGATCACCCCGGCGCCGCAGAAGTGGCGGTGATTACCTGGCCGGCATGGAAGAACACGTTTGGCGGCGATCCCAACATCGTGGGCAGGGTGGTCAAGATTAACAAGCATCCGTACACCATCGTCGGCGTTACCCCGGAAGGGTTCTACGGCACGGAAAAATTTATGCAGCCGGAGATCTTCGTTCCTATGGCAAACGAAGCATCGCTGGATGGAGTCAACTGGCTTGAATCAAGGAGCGAAAACGACCGGGTATACCCTATCGCGCGGATCAAGGATGGAATCACCAAGGCACAGGTTCAGGCGGAGCTGAACACCATCGCTGCCCGTGTAACCCGGCAACACCCTAAGGATGAAGATCGATTGGCCTATAGGTTGGCTCGCCCCGGATTGGTCGGCGACTTTGTCGGCGGTGCGGTGCGCCGTTTCCTGGGCGGCATCATGTTGCTGGCCGGTATTGTCCTGCTTGCGGCCTGCGCGAATCTTGGCGGCCTGTTCGCCGCGCGAACGGCAGACCGCACCCGCGAGATTGCCATCCGCATGGCGATCGGGTCCAGCCGCTGGCGCATCCTGCGCCAGGTTCTCATGGAGGCGTTTGTGGTTTCGATTCTGGGCGGCGCGTGTGCCTGCATTCTCGCGTGGATGGCACTCAATGGGCTCGCGCGTTGGCATCCTCCAACCGACTATCCAATGAAGTTCCTGGTCACGCCGCAGCCCTCGCTCATCCTGATGGCCTTCCTGGTCTCGGTGCTGGCGTGCATCCTGTTTGGGTTGATGCCACTGCGTCAGATCTTCCAGACCGATCCGAACGATGCGATCAAGGGCGCAGGAAGCCAAGCCGGCACGGGCCGCCGGTGGGCGCTCCGTGACGTTCTGTTGGCAGCGCAGATCGCGCTCTGTTGCGTCACCGTCACGGCTGCTTTTGTCTCCATGCGCGGCATGATCCGATCGCTCACCATGGACAAGGGGTTCAACCCAAGCAACGCTGTGTTGACGAAATTCGATTTGAGCGAGGCCGGCTATTCTGGCGACGCTGCCGAACACGTTCAGCGGCTGTTGCTGGATAAGGTGTCGAAGCTGCCGGGTGTGGAAGCGGCTGCCTACGCGCACACCACGCCCCTCGCCGACACGTCGGACACTCCTGTCTTTACGCAACAAACGAGCGACTTCAGAGACTCGAACAAAGCATTTGATACGTTTTTCTTCGATGTCTCTCCGGGGTATTTCAACGCCGCTCAAACCCCCTTGCTCGCCGGACGCGACTTCAGCTTTGACGACAAACCCAACAGCCCTCCGGTGGCAATTGTGAATCAGCAGTTTGCCCGCAGCCTCTTCCACTCGGACCAGGCCGTCGGCCGCTATTTCAAGGACAACACCGGCAAGTCGATCCAGATCGTCGGTATGGTGCCCACAGGGAAGTATTTTCTGCTCGCCGAAGATCCGCAAGAGGCGGCATTCTTCCCCATCCTGCAGCGGCCGATGCCGACCACGCAACTCATCGTCCGCAACCGGCCTGATCCCTCTGGAGTGGCCACAACCGATATGGCAGTCACCGTGCGCAAAGTCATTCACGATCTGGATCCTGGCATTCCCATCCGGCAGTCAACCGACTGGACCAGTTCGCTGGCACTGAGCCTGTTCCCTGCCCAGGTCGCCACTGTCTCCCTCGGCCTTTTTGGCGCGTTTGGACTCCTGCTCTCGATTACCGGGACCTTCGGCCTCGCCTCGTACACGGTCAGCAAGCGGCTGCGCGAACTGAGCATTCGCGTTGCGCTGGGGGCGCAGGCCAAGCAAGTCTTGTCGGCTGCGCTGGGGCGCATGTTGATCCTGCTCTCCACCGGGTCGCTCGCAGGAATCCTGCTTGGCGTCGCTGCAAGCAAGGTCCTTTCAGCGGTTGTCTTCCAGGCAACGGCGCAGGACCCGATCGTCCTGACCGCGGTCGCTTTGACCATTCTGCTTACCGGCGCGCTCTCGGTCGCCGGGCCGGTGCGGCGCGCGCTGCATGTCGATCCGGCAAACGTGCTCCGCGACCAGTAGCGGTATTTGCTTTTCATTCGCCTATACTGGTGGCGTGATGCAAATCCCAAAAGCCGTCAGCTCGAGCGCGTTACGCTGCGAACTCAGCCATCGGAATGCCGCGAGAGCGGGTGCTTTCCTGGCGGAGATGAGCTACAGCGCAGTACCCAGCATTGTCTATGCAGAAAGCGAAGCTGGGGAACACGGCAACTTTCTCCCTGCCGCGTACAAGCGCATTTTGCGACAACCAGCCTGGAAGGCGCGGTTGGCTAAGGTCTACACCGGCTCTCGGTTTCTTCCCCGAAAGACCGATCGCAGGCGAGGCGAACTCGAATGTGCGAACAGCTCTGACGCGCTGCTCATGAACATCTTTTGCTATCCGGGAATGCTTCGCCGCAAGGCCGTCTGTTCCCTGCTCGCGATCCCACCCGGCATTCGTCCTGAGTTTGGCGCGAGGGCTGGGATTCCCTTAAGGAACGGGGCCCAGGATCGAAGCGAGATGGATCTGAAACTGGGCAATCTTTTCGTCGAAGCCAAGTTGACGGAAGGCGATTTTCAAACCGCACGGTGCGACCTGGTGCAACGCTATCGCGATCTCGATTCAGTGTTTGATGTCGATCGCCTGCCGATGCGGAAGGAAAAGTACCGCTCCTGCCAATTGATTCGCGGAGCCCTGGCAGCTCATGCCCATGGAGCATCCTTTGCGGTCGTGTGTGACCAACGCCGACAGGACCTGATCGAGGCTTGCTTCGAAGTTCTCTCAGCCGTGGCCAGCGCGGAACTACGATGCCGGATGAGCGTCGTTACATGGCAGGAACTCGCCGAGACGCTCCCTTCAAAAGTGAAGGCCTTTCTAGCAGAGAAATATGGGATCGACTGATTTTTTGGAATTCGAGGGTAGATCGAGCCGCAGCACTCCTCTTTATGGGTGAGGTCCAACTAAGAAGTTACCGTGCCCCATCCTGCGTCTATTGTTTTACTGTTACTGGCTTGTGCAACGGGTCCGGTCCAACTGACCGATCAAGAGCGGGCCAATCTGCCGAAAAGCTTCCATGACGATGCTCTGAACATCACGTACTTCTATCCAGCTCACTTCGCACCCGTTACTGATCCGCCGAGCGTAAGAACCGATGCCGTCGCGGACAGGTGTGCCGAGACAACTCTGATCGCTGAGTCGGCCATCAAGGCCGGCCCGTCTTCTTTCGTGCTGTCCAAAATCGACCATGCTTGCCCTGAACTGCTACGCAAAGCCACTGCCCTCGGCCCCTTCACTCGTGTGCAGTTGATGCGCCAGCTCAAGCAATTCGGGGAAGCCAATATAACCCGCGAACCAACCCAGTACGTGATCGATGGACGTCCTGCCGCCATTACACTAGGCACGGTCTCGATACCTCCCGCGGATCACGGTGCCGGTAAGACGATCTATGCCGCCAAGGCCTGTGCCCTGAGCGGCACTCCGAGCGGTAGCCATAAAAAGTCTGATCCCGCAAATTCTGCTGGCCGCGTTCTTTGCTTCGATTTCAGCACAGAGAACAGCGATCTCATCAGCCTGATGTTCGCCTTTATCATCCAATTCGACAGCGACCCGCCGGCACCGCTGTTTCCGTCGAGCGTACACCCCAGCTATTGGGCGACAGGCGGCAGAAAGCCTGACTAGACGCAGAGTCATTGTTTTGCCTTACGAGTAAATCTCCGAATGAGAAACTCCTGAAGCAGGTTTGATAGGGCCGATGAGCCTATCCCGATCGCAGTATTCTCCAATGTCACTCCGATAGCATTCCTGTTAGCCGGGGGATAGTAGAGATTTGAGATGCCGCCTGCCGCCAATCCACCGAGAAGACCAGAATAGTTGTACTGCCAGTGTCCGTTATCACCTTTGCAAAGGACTGACATGCTGATGGCATACAACGCCCGTTGCCTTATCGTGCCGCTCCCTTTGTAAAAATATCTGGGGTCCTGTTTGAAGAGTGATGGAAGTACGGCGCTCCCGAGCAGGGTGTCAAGGGAACCCGTTCCGTAGGATGCGGCAAAGCGTTTTGCGTATCCCTGCGAACCGGTGCCATATCCATTCAGACCACCTGTTCCCTGCTGGACCCCGGACGAGACCAAATCCATCCCGATCGTCTCCGGGTCGATCATTGTTTTCAAAGCAAGCTCGTACTTTTGCCTGGCATGCAAAGGAACAGCGTCGCGGTCGTAGGTAACGAGGAAGTTCGGAATCACTCCCAGGATCCTCTGTTTTTCTTCCACCTTTATTTGCTCTTCCGCTAGCTCCTCCTTCGTAAGGCTCACTCGTACCTCCACGGTGGCAGCTTGAATGGCCAGGACAAGTTTGCCCAGATCGAGCTGCTGATTGGCGCCGAGTTCCCCATGCACGGTCCTTGTAGCGAACTCTGGCGCGCTAATCTGAAGATCAAAGATGCCGGGACCCGCCCGAATGGTAAAGGATCCATTCTCCTCCGTCAGCTCTGACTTCGGGTTCTCTCCTGCGGGTTCAATCAACGAGACGGCCGCTCCTCGAACTGGATCTCCTCTCTGATCCGTAACAACCCCTGTCACCGAGTTCGCCGCGGTCTGGCCTGATGCGGTTGAGAGAATCGCAAACGTAACTATCGACAGAATGGCATTGGTCTTCGACAAAAGCTTCATGCTAGGACAATGCGAGTTCTGCAATCTCTTCTTTCCTATAACCACGCACACTGATTTGGATCCGGAATCGCGTGGCTGCGAAGCAGGCCAGAATCACCAGGAGCGGATCAACAGGGTGGCGGAATCCGGGATCGAGATGGCTTAGATAATAGGGGATGGGGAATGACAGCAGTACCAGGCAATAGAGCATGGCCGTCGTGCCCCGGCCCTCGCGAAACATGCAATAGAGGCCAGTGATCGAAAGCAACGAGAGTAGGCTGAGAAAACAGATATTCTCAGGATCAAACGGCTCCTGCCGCAAGTAGTCGCGATTGAAACTCCAGAACCCCGTCCACATAAAGAGCGCATGGCGCAGCGAGCGCAACGCATACAGCCCAGGATGGGTTGTGATGTAAGCGATCGCCCGGCGGCGCTTGGCGGCCATATAGTTCGACTCGCCCAGGCGTTCGTACAGCGCGTTCTCGCGCACGCTACCCGAAGGGTGCTCACCACCATCCCACCAATGCAGGGTGTTGTTTACATTGCCCACGCAGACTTCCAACCAGAAGCCGTCTTTAAAGATCACGGGTTGATGGAGCACCCGCTCATTGCGCACCAGCCAAGGCAGAATCGTCACGACGGTCGCTATCAATCCGACGCCGACCGCCGCCCAGCCCCGCATACGTCTTCGGCTCAACTGGACCCAAAGCCAGCCACCGATGAAGGGTGCGATCCCTATCATCACCGGGTTGGTTATTGCCGCAAAACCGACAATCGCCCCAAAACCTGCCCATGCGGTCAGGCGGTCTGAGGACCTGAGCAAGAGAACCAGCAGGAAAATGACGGCAAGCAGCAGCGCGACAAAGGAGTGGTACCACATGGTCGCGGCGGAGAAGTTAATGGCGTAGGGGAAGAATGCCCAGGCCCACGCCGCAACTTTAGCGGTTCGCAAGTCCAGGGATTTTCGCGCGATAAGAAAGATAGGAACCGAGGTAACCGCTGAGAAGAAGGTGTTGATAGCCAGAAACACTAGCGCGGAGGCTTTGGTATATACACCGAAAGCGGCAAAGATACCGGCCAACAGGTATGGGTAAACCGGTGTGAGCAAGGCGGTGGGGCCAGTGTTTGCCCAGTATGGGTTGGAAAATCCCTTTCTCATGACAATGGAACGCGCAATACGCCCTATCTCGTAGCCAAATTCCCAGTGATCCCGCGCCGGATCAAGAAATCCTTTGTACACTAATGCCACTACGATCAGGCGCACAGACCAGCCAAGGAGAACGGTCCAGAAGAGCCAGGTAAGAGACTTACTGTCCTTTTTCAGAAGATTGTGAGAGGAACGGGCAGAAGAAACCGGGGAAACAGACAACGATGGTGTCAAGACAGGCTCCCAAAAACAAATCGCTATTTTTGAAGAGGAGTCCGGTTGCTGCATTTACCCCCGGTTCCAAACATTTCTGCTGGTCCAAACGTGAGAAAACAAAAATATTCGGCGCCAGGGTAGATTTGCCTGGCTTTGCTCTCTTTAGGGGTTGATGGAGCAGCGCAAACTAAACTGGCGTGAGGAATCCGCCGTCCCAATCTCGACTGACCAGTTGCTGGCCAGCCGGTATAGCCAGTTGCTGCACTGGGGCGCGATTCTCACCCGTGGCGACACGGGCAAGGCAGAAGAAATTGTTCAGGAGCTTTGTCTCTACTTCACCCTTAGCCAGCCGGATTTGACCAACGTCGCCAATCTGGAGGGCTACCTCTACACCTCGCTGCGCCACATATATTTGTCCGGTCTGGCGCGTGCTTCGCGAGAAGCGCAGCATTTCGTCAGCGTGGCCGAGTTCGATTCTTTTGAGTCGGCACTCACCGGACCCCCCGCAGGAGATCCGCTACAGCGACAAAATGATCTCCGCCGCATCTGCAGTTATGCTGTTTGGCGAAAAGAATCCTCCAAGAGCGCCAGTTACTTTATTCTCCATTTCTTCCACGGCTACGGACGGCGGGAAATTGCGGATCTGGCCTGCGTGCCGATGTCAGCGATCTACAACAAACTCAAAATTGCCCGTTCGGAGGTCATGTCGTACCTGGAGACACCGGGTAAGCTGCGGGTGGTGAATCGCGACGCTCCTCCGCAACCCACCCTCTCGTGGAGCCTGTTGCCGGCGCCCGAGCTTTTCAGCGAGTTGCGGAAGAGCATCCTGCGAGCCCGGCTTTCCCCTTGCCTTGATCCGGAACAGCTGTTTGCGCACTATCGGGCCCCAGCACCCAAGCCAATCTCCGGTTCCCTGCTGTCGCATATTGTGAGCTGCGAGCGTTGCCTCTCGCTGGTGGATAGACACTTCTGCCGACCTACACTTCAGGATCGCGAACCGCTGGATTGCTTTGGCTCACCTTCGGAAGGAAGCAACAGCGGCGCCGGGCAGAACGCGCTGAAAGCCATGCAGGCGGTTCGGCAGCGCTGGGGCAAAGTTCGTGAGCATCGACCAAGAACGCTGTCGATCGCTGTCAATGGACAGATCATAGCCTTTCACGATGTGCGAGCGGAACACAGCAAGCTCTCAGCCCGGATCGAGCCCGTGGAGAATGCAAAATTCGTGGAAGTATTCAGCGAGCAGGACGTCCGCTTTGCCCTTTTACCCGTGGGCGAGTTTCCACCAGGCGGCTCCCATGAGCGAGCCCAGCGGGTGGAGCTCAGTGATGATCGCTGGCTTGAGCTGAGCCTTACTTTTGATGGGCTGGGCCTGAATGGACAGGTTATTTATTTCGATCCAGCGTTAGCGAGCCAGGCGATCGAAGAAGAGCCGGAGGAATCTCCGGCCTTGGCATTTCCGTCTGATGCCCAGGCCGCACCCGGCCGGTCGCGGCTCAGAACCCTCTCGGCTGCTTTCGGCCGGCTGCTGGCGGGTTTGACACCTTCGCCGGTCTTTGTCTGGATGTCTATCGTTACGGCCCTGCTTGGCACCGGAGGGTACCTCGCCTACCGGCACAGCACTCCTCTCAGCGAAGCCGTGAAACTACTCAGCAAATCTGTGCAGACCGAGGCTGCGGCGCTGCACGGGCAAACCGAGCACCAGGTGGTGCGTGTGCAGGAGGTCTCTCTCAGCGGGAAGGTACTGGATCAAGGGACAGTCGACTTGTGGAAAGATGGCGACGGGGACCGTTACCTGCGCCGCCTCTATGACTCACAACATCGGATGCTTGCGGCAGAGTGGCGAAACAAGAACGGCGAACACAGCTCGCGGCGGTCCCCTGGCGGCAAAAGTGCTCCAGACGGCAATCATTCGCCGGCCATGACTGAATTCTGGGATCTGGATCTGTCGGCCAATGCCTTCAGTACTCTGGCGGGGCAGGCTCTTCGCATGCATGCTGTCAAAGAAGGTTACGAATTGGCGACGGACGGTCCCATCGAAGGTCATCCACAACTGGTGTCGGCAGCCATGGTCCTCAACCGGCGGCTTCAGCCCGTCCGCGCGGCCCTTCGTGTGCGCGCGGGAGGCAGTGTGCATGAGCTTCGCTTTGTGCAAGCCATCTACGAACGCAAACCGCGTGGCTCGGTTCCGGATGCGATGTTCGATCCCGCGTTTTATTCGGGAGCTCGCGATCTGCACCCAATGGCAATCCGTCCACCCCATCTGCCGGTGACCGGGGAAAGCGCTCCTGTCCTCGCGGAATTGCAGATCGCCGTTCTCTATCAACTAAATCGCCTGCACGCTGACACAGGTGAACCAATTGAAATAAAAAGAACCGAGGACGGACATATTCAAGTTTCGGGCGCGATTGCCAGCGACTCGCTAAGAGCGCAGATGACCTCTGAACTGCGAGCGCTGCCAAACCACGAGCTTCTCGACCTTGAGCTGTTCTCTCCTCAAGAGCTGCGAATGCATGCCTCTCGCACCCCTCAGACCCTGGCTACGCGGATCTATGAAGTCAACCAGGAGAAGTCAGCCGCGGACGCCACATTGCGCAGTCACTTTGAAGCGAAAGGCCTTTCCGGCGAACAGCTGGATTCCGCTGTGGTTACATTCTCCCGCGACGCGCTGGAGCACGCACAACTTGCTCTGCAACACGCCTACGCTCTGGATCGACTGGGCCGGGCGCTCTCTGCCACCGAACTGGGATCGGTTACCGTCTCGTCGCAGCGGCAATGGACGGAGATGCTGCATCAGCATGCGTCCTCTCTGCAGGAACAACTGCTTGCGATCCGCACTCAATTGGGCCAACTCTCAGCACCAGCAGCAGCGACGCCGGATACGACGGGCGGGTTCGGCCTCATCGAAAACCCTCAGCAATTCAGCCAGGCGGCTGGCCGACTTCTGCAGCAGGTCCAGGAATTAGACCGCCAGGTCAGCAATGTCTTCGCTTCCAGCGCGTCTGGTGAGGGGCAAGCCAGTCAGGACGACCTGGTAGCCGGTATCATCAAGGGCATACCCTTAAAACCATCCACGGAGATAGAGTCTTTCGCCATGGGATTGAGCTCTTCGGCAACGTATTCGGCCAAGCACCAAGCGAACGATGGGGATGCACAAAAGATCCCTGACGAATCACGATGAATCGCGTCTCCCTGGTGATGGAAAGGTTCAAGTTCATCCGGGCACTCGTTTTCTTTCTGGCTTCCTGCTCCGGAATACGTGTCTCAGCGCAGGTGAGTACAGCGACGATAGCGGGCGTTGTACAAGATTCGTCCAAGGCCAGCATTCCTGGGGCGAGCGTACGACTCATCAATACCCAGACCGGGGCTGAGAACGACGCCATAACGAGCCATGACGGCGGCTTTGTTCTGCCTGGCGTCATCCCGGGCGCTTACACGCTGCAGATCGAGCGCAAGGGTTTTGCGACGACGCAACTCCGCGGAATTATCCTGAACGTCGGCGACACTCGAGACCTGCTGATACGCATGAAGGTGGGACCGGTGGCGGAATCCGTCACGGTCGATGCCAGCGGCCTCACCCTCAACACCACCGACGGCGCAGTGAGCACGGTCGTGGACCGAAAGTTAGCCGAAGCCATTCCCCTCAATGGAAGAACGTTCCAGGATTTGATTTCGATGACGCCGGGCATCGTAACGCAAAACCCACAGGCGGCGGGTCAGCACTCCGAGACGCAGGGAGACTTTAGCGTGAACGGGCAGAGACCGGCGTCGAACTCATTCTTTGTGGACGGAATCGCCGCGGATTCTAACGGAGGGGTGATCTCGGGTCATTCCCGCACGGTGAGCACAGGCTCGGCTGCCGGCGCCACTGCACTGGGCACTACGCAAAGCCTGGTCTCAGTAGAAGCGCTGCAGGAGTTTCGCGTGTTGACTTCCAGCTATTCCGCGGAGTACGGACGAACTCCGGGGGGCCAATTCACCTTTCTGACCAGGTCCGGCGCCAACACTCCCCACGGCAGCCTTTTTTACAATTTCCGCAGCAATGTGTTCGATGCTATCGATTGGTTCGCCGGGCAGGGGACTCCGGGTTTCTTCATCCCCGGCACACGATTCAGTCAAAACGACTTCGGCGGCTCACTCGGGGCGCCAGTTGCCTTACCCGGCGGCTACAACGGCCGTGACAAAACCTTTTTCTTCTTATCGTATGAGGGCCTCTATCTGCCTCAACCTACTCCACAAACGTTTCCGTACGGCCCAGCGAGCGACCTATATTATCTGGCGCCGAGTGCCATGCAACCGGTCCTGGCATGCTTCCTTGGTGCGGATACAAATACCAAGGATTTCTGGGGCAATCCCAGTGGATTGGGCCGCACCTTTGTATACCCCTTCGCGCTTCCTGCGCACCTTAATTCCACCAGCGTTCGTCTGGATCATACCTTTTCACGGAAATTTGCTGTCTTCTTCCGCTATGGGGATGCACCAAGCTATAGTCAAACCCGCCAGCTCCTTTCATTGACGACCAATCAACTTGGTAGCCGGTCGTTCACCCTTGGAGCCAACAGCCAGTTATCCCCAAATCTCAGCAATGAACTTAGGCTGGGACTTGCCGGCAACGAATCTAACGTTCGGACAGGAATCGAGCCTCTTTATAACTATCCGAGCGACCTCAATCTGAACACAGCGTTGGGGGTTCCCACTACCTATAGCTCCGTGAACAGCGAAGCCTACATTCACATCGTGGGCGTCGGTGACAGTGCGAGCTACACCAATAGCGCTTCCGCTTCTCTCCACCAGTGGAATCTCCGCGACACCTTCAATCTCCAGATGGGAACCCACCTCTTTAAAGTAGGTATGGATGAACGGCGCATCGTCTCCAACATCCATCCCGCAGCGCTGTCGGTGCAGACTAATTTCTTCGATAGGGATTCAATGTTGAACAACTCGGTTTCCGCCCTGGTGGTCACCAGGACGGATCCGGCGAGCCCGGTTCTCAACGAGTTTTCCCTGTTTGCTCAGGACGATTGGAAGATGTCGAAGGCTCTTAGCCTATCGCTCGGCTTACGCTGGGAAGTGGATCCGCCGCCAAAGGGGGAACACGGGCAGGATGCCTACACCGTACTGGGCGACGTAAATTCTCCCAGCAGCTTACAGGTCGCGCCCAGAGGGACGCCGCTTTGGCATACGGGCTGGTTTAACTTTGCGCCGCGTGCGGGTGCAGCCTGGGCGGCCAACCGCGAGCCTGGCAAGGAGTTGATTGTGCGCGCCGGTGGCGGAGTATTCTTCGATACGGGAAATCAGCCGGCGCTTCTGGCTTTCAGCGGCCTCGGGTTCGCAGACTCACTCCATTTCGCCAACGTGCCGGTGCCGTTTGCAGCGTCGGAGCTTGCCGTCCCTCCACCGGGCACGGCTCCTTATAGCGGCACCAACGGGTACGCGTTTCCTCGGCATCTACAACTTCCCTACAGCTGGCAATGGAACATCTCGATGGAAAAGGCGCTGGGCAAGAATCAGACACTGACCACGTCCTACGTGGGCGCCAGCGGCCAGCGTTTGCTGCAAGAGCAGCGCAGGAACGTGGGTGGAGCAAACGCGGCTTTTGGAGACATCACCCATTTCCCCTCTGGCCTGACCTCAAGCTATGAGGCATTGCAGATCAAGTTCCAGCGTGCATTGGTGCAGGGGGTGCAGTCGCTGGTGTCGTACACCTGGGCGCATGCGCTGGACTACGGATCCACCGATCCCGCTTTTCCCTTGATTCATGGAAATTCCGATCTTGATGTGCGGCACAACCTGGAGGCGGCGATTTCTTGGGATCTGCCCAGACCAAACGGGAATTATGTCATGCGCAATTTATTCGGAGGCTGGAGAATCGATGGGCGGGTGCTGGCGAGGACCGGATTCCCTGTCGATCTTTCCGGTAACTTCTTTCTTGACCCCATTACCGGCAATACCTATGACAGTGGAGTGGACCTTATTCCTAACCGGCCACTCTATGTGCACGGCCCCGGATATCCCGGAGGCCGTATCTTCAATGGCGGATTGGGCGTCGTCAATCCAGCTTTCAGTTTGCCGCTGGGCGACGCCCAGGGAAATGCTCCGCGCAATCTTGTTCGCGGCTTCAGCGCTTCCCAGGAAAATGTGGGTGTGCGACGAGCCTTCCATCTCCACGACTCGCTCAATTTGCAGGTTGGTGCTGAGATGTTCAACGTGACCAACCATCCTAACTTCGGGTATATCGATCCGTATTTACCCGATCTATTGTTTGGTCAACCGACGAAGTTATTGAATCAGAGTTTTGGGACTACCGGATCTATCTACCAACAAGGCGGGCCTCGTGCAATGCAGATTTCTCTGCGGCTGGTGTTCTGAAGACGATGTTGCGCGGAAGGGGCTGCGCCCCGTCTTCTTCGGCCCATGTACGCTGGGGCGAACATGGGGCACCCGTCCAGTGGGGAGGACTTCGTTGTTGGCTTAAACCTTTCCTAATCTACATCCCTACCCCACTGGATGCAGCTGAGCCTTAACGCGGCGTCCATTGTGGATGACTGGTGAATAGCCCTCCCAGAAAGCCTAGTTGGTAGACGAGAAAGAACCCGAAGCAAACACTCACGACTCCGGAGGCAAGACTGAATACCCGGCTGATACTGCTGAAGCGATTTCCCGCATACGCCAGCGGCACCGCCATCACGGCGGTCATGCACATCATGCCCACCATGGTGCCGGCCCCAAAGATCAACAGGTACACCGTCGCCCACACCGGACTGTGAATGGTCGATAGAACCAGCAGAGCGACTGCAGCGGATCCTGCGAGACCATGAACGATTCCGATGACCAGCGGCCGCACACATTGATAGATGCCGAAGCGACCGACCGTACGGTCGAGTAACGTCTCCGCCCTATCAAGGGCTGGGACGGGTTTGCGGTTCCGCGTGAGATATGAGGTCACGCGCTGCATCACGCCGGTGAGATTCAGCACTCCGAGAAGGATCAGCATCAAGGCAACACTGAACTCCATGGAGAGGCCGAGACGCGGTGGGATTACGACCCCGAAGAGAATGATCAGACTCCCGACGGCGAAGATCGTTAGGGTGTGACCGAGTCCCCAGATGGTGCCGATCAAGCCTGCCTGGCGGATGCTCCGCTGTTTGCTGACGATGGTCGAAACCGCGACGACGTGGTCGGCATCCGTGGAGTGGCGCATGCCCAGCAGCAAGCCCAGGCCACCTACGAACAGAAACGGGCCGAGCCTCTCTTTGCTCAGGTTGTGCAGGTCGATGCCGGTGGTGAAAAATGC
This sequence comes from uncultured Acidobacteriaceae bacterium, assembly GCA_963745725.1. Classification (GTDB taxonomy): domain Bacteria; phylum Acidobacteriota; class Terriglobia; order Terriglobales; family Acidobacteriaceae; genus PALSA-350. The sequence continues at coordinate 86,801 of CAVUYJ010000006.1, read as the reverse complement.
GCGCACCGCGATGCCCGCGCCCAGCACGGTCATGAACGCTGCCGAAGCTACCGGCAGCCAGCGTGTAGTCAGGGGTCCGTTCGACCGCAGGCGGCCGAGGAAGCGGCGCCCGTAGACCATCAGCATGCCGAAACCAATCAGCACAGCGGCAAGGCCTAGGCTGAAGGCAATGATGAGAAAGAAGCCCAGGCCGATACGGTGCAGAGCGAAGGCGCTCAGCAGCACGACAAGCGCCGCAGGGCATGGGATGATGCCGCCGGTGATCCCCAGAGCGAAGAGCTGATAGAGGGAGATGGGTTTCGCGGGTTCGTCAGGTTCGGGCGTTGCAGCCAGCCGTTTGCTGGAGGAAAACCAGTGCCCATGGATTTGGCCGGCGGAATGGGAGTGATCGAGGTCGAGACCGCTCCAGCGACGAAGGAACATGTATCCGCCCAAGCCTGCGATGGTCAGCCCGGAAAAGACACCCAGCCATGGATACAGCTGCTCCGGCACGATGGAGCGCGATGCATAGAGAGTGATGGCGCCAAGAGCAAAGACTCCCGCGGTGTGGGATACGGTCACGATGAGGCCGAGCAGTAGGGCGTGCCGCGCCGTCCCTCGTGAGCCCACCAGGTAGGCGGCGACGATGGTCTTGCCGTGGCCCGGTTCAAGCGCATGCAGCGCACCCAGACCGAAGGCGATGAACGCGGCGGTGAAGAGGAACCACAAGCTCAGGCGGCGGGTGGTGATGAGTTCAGTAAACGCGCTGCGCGGGGTTGCCTGCTGATTAGCCTCCAGGTGGAGTGGCTCAGCCACGGCGGCGGGAGCGGCGATCATAGGGCTGGCCGCTACCTCCCGCTTTGTAGGCGAAGAAGGCGGCTTCAACGCGCGGGCAGCAGGTCTTACCTGTGCAATCGGATAGTGGAATTGGATCGCTGCCGACAATTGCTGTGGCGGGCTGTTGAGCAGGTCGGTGGGATAGTTGGTCAATCCGGCGCTGCGGTCTGTTTGCGGCACTGAGCTGCTGATGAAACTGGCCGCTGGACTGGCAACCGCAACAATTTCTTTCCATCCTGCATGGCCAGGAAAATTGTCGTCGGCATACTGCAGGCTGCCCGATTTATGATCGGGCGGGTAAGCCGCCCTGTAGACGAAGCCCATTTTCATGGTGGGCAGGCCGCCGGCTCCAGGAGGAAAGATCACCTGGCTGGACACCAGGCGCAAGGGCAGACGCTTGCCCTCGACCAGCAGACTAAGACCCCGTCCTAACTCCGCGCCACGTTGTCCGACAAAGCGCGTGACTGCCGGGTCTGCTACATCCGCGGTGACATTTCCCTGCTGCAGCTCCTGATAGGTCGGGATCTCCGCCAGATCGATGATGTAGGAAATCCTGATGCCATCGCTCTCCAGGGAGATCTTTGAATAGTGGTTGACGCTGAAATTGCCCATGGGATGGGCAAGGCTCCGCGGCCCAAGCAACAGGGAGACCGCCAGCAGGCAAAAGAAATAGATTTGCTTACGGAACATGATTCTGTCCTTGGCTCGCAGTCAACGCAGCCTGGTTGTCCAGCGTTTTCAATTGCTGCCGGGCGACGCCCGCGTAGATCACGTGGAAGGCGGGGTTGATGGTCAGTGCGGTTTGCAGCCTCTGCTTGGCTTCACTCGTCTGTCCCAACCGGCCGGCAATCATACCGGCATGAAAAAACAGGAGAGCATCCCGTGTGCCGGGGCCCAACGCGTGCTGGCTTGCATCGCTCGCTTCCTGGTACTTTCCGTTCTTATAGAGAGCCCAGGCGAGCGCGTCCCAGGTATAGATGTCGTGCCGCACTTCAAACTCTTTGTGGGCCAGGGCGAGAGACTCGTCCAGCTTGGTGTCATGATCCGCGTAGAAGAGCGCTAGATCGCGATTGTGCAGGACCTGGTTGATGTGGCCCAATCTCCCGATATATTCCACCAGCTGGTACTGCTTTTTGGCCTCAGCGGGATTGCCGGCTTTGTTGTAAATGTCTCCCAGTTCCGCCACAAACATGGGCATAGGCACAACGGCGATGGCGCCCTGGTAAAGCTTGATCGCTTCATCGTAGCGGCCCTGAGTTCCGCGCAGCTTGCCCAGCCCGGCCAGAGCCCGATAGTCGCCGGGGTGAATATTGAGCGCTGTCAGGTAAGCATAGTTGGCCGCGCCGACATCGCCCGCCTGAGATTCATACTCGCCCAGTTCGTAGTAGAGCCACGCGAGATTCTCCGCGGGTAGCCGTGCTTCCGTCCCGGCAGCAACCGCGCTTTGCATCAACCGGATCGCTCCCGGTGTATCGCCGGAGACAAATTTGAGATAGGAAGTGCGGCTGTCGCGCACGTAGACATTGCGCGGCTGTGCAGCCGAGTCACCAGAACTGTCAAGCCGTGAATAGGCGATAGCCGCTCGTTCGTATTCACCCATATCGGCGTTGGCATCCCCCACAATCGCGAAGGAAGAAAGATCTCCGGAGCCCAATGCCAGAGCCTTCTGGGCGTACGCGATGGCATCGCTGAAGCGATGTTCTCCCATGCACACTTCCGCCATGGTCGAATACGCCGGCTCCGCAGAGAAGTCGGCGTTGTTCAACGCGAGCGATTTATCCAGCGCTTGCTCTGCCAACTGAAAATCCTCCACGTCGCCGGTTTCTCTGGCGCGCTGAAAAAAGGCGGCGCCCAGAGACGAATAAGCAGCGGGATCTTTGGGATCACGCTGCACCCGGCCTTGCATGGTTTGAATGACACGCTCGGTGCCGGTGGCACGAGGAATCAACAGTGCGGCCGGCACCGGAGAAAATACAACGGGCGTAATGGTTGCCGCAGCTATGGTCTGTTCGAAGCGCAGCTGACTCTGCGCAGCCGACGATGCCGGAGGCACAGAAGGAGCGGCCGCGTCCGCTGCAGGACGAACGACTCCCACGCGGGCGCGGTTCCTGGCCGTCTCCGGATAGCCGGGAAAAAGTTCGTCGGCACGTTGCAGCATCTGGCTGGCTGACTCCAACTTACCGGTGTCGATATCAATGGCTGCGATGTGGTTGGCGATGGCGGCAAGTTCGCCGGTTTCGTCGGGCGAGACTTCCGCGTATGCGCGATTGAGCGCTTCCAAGGCGCCTGCAGGATCGCCATCGTGTTGGCGGAGGTCAGCCACGATCAGCAACCCGGGAACATTGAAGGGTTGCAGTCTGAGCATCCATTGCACCGAATCCCAAGCATCGTCGTACTGGCCGAGCCCCAAATACGCGCGCGCGAGGTATCCCCGAACCGTTGCATCGTCGGGAGTCTGTTGCTTCAGCTCTGCAGCTTCCTCCCTGGCCCGCGCAAAGTCACGCTGGTCAAGCAGGAGGGCCACATCGGCTTTGCGCAACTGAAAATCCTTTGGGGCGAGACCGAGGCCAGTGGCGATGGCCTCCGCTGCCTGGCGATCGTACTCGGACGATGCGGTTTCGTGGGCCCGGCTGATATAGGCCAAGGCCAGGTTGTCGTAGCCCTCCGGCCCTTTGGGATCGGCCGCGATCTGCTGCCTGGCGGCTGCGATTCGTTGCTCCGCGGGCGTGACCGGATGGACTTGAGCGCTGCCCAGAAGAACGGAACCGGCGATGAGAAAGATTGCAGAAGTGAGTTTCATGACGCGCCTTTGCGGAAAAGCGAAGGTCTCCGGGCGCCCTCAGGGTGGGTGCCCGGAAACCTTCGACAGGTTTACAGAGTTAGATCACAGGGCAGGTGGTGCTGCCGCCCTGGTTTGCCGGTGGTGGGTCTGCTTGATTGCCACTGGTGAGCGTCGGCTGATCACCGCAACCCGTCTCACTGGGGTCGATGTGACGGCTATCGCGGCCGCTGTAAGCGTAGTGCACATACGGGAAAGTTTCCTGTGTGGGCACATCCGTAGCAGCGACGCCATCGCCGATCAGGTTATTAGGAGCGACGTTGAATTTGGGATTGAGCACGCCCGCAACAGCGCGCGCTGCAATATCCACTACATCGTCGGTGAGCCGGCGTCCGTTGGGAAAGCCTGCGCCGTCACCGGCGAGCAGACCCATGCGTTTGCGGTTAGCCTCCGGAGTCGGTGGAACGCCGGTGTTCAGCCGCAACAGATCGGCGATGGGACCTGCCGGCGTGCCCGGCGCAGCAATGGGCGGCGCGTAGACAACCAGCGGAAGCAGATCGGTCCGAGGCGGTGGTGGGATGTTGATGCCATACGCCGCATTCAATACGCGAGCAAGCGTCGGGTCGAGATCGAAGCTGGCGAATTGATAGTCGGTATTGGGCGCTGACATGCTCCAGGTGTCCTTGTAGCCGGTGCCGATGATCAGTTCGTTGATCAGCGGATTACCCAGACGCTGGACCTGCACGTAGTTGCCTTGGTTTGCCGGTTCTTGCGTACCATTGCGGACGAAGTATTGCGCCCGCGAAGTGGTCGCCCACGCACCGATGGTTGCCCTGGGGTCTGTGGCCGGGTGTTGGTTGCCATCACTGGTGAGGTAAGAGATCGGCACCTCGATGGCAATGGTGTTTACGTTGAATCCCGAGACCGCATTGGGTGCAAGGTTCAGATGGTCATCCTTATCCTGCGCTGCCGTCAACACTCCGCCGCCCGCACCTGTGCGGAAATTGAAGGTGTCAAAGGACGCTCCCAAATCGATAAAGAAAGGATCGGCAACCGTACCCGCGAACACGCGAATGTCTCCGCGGTCGCCGGCAACGGTGTAGATTCCCTGCTTCGCCAATGCCTCATAGTCGGGCATGGTCCGCGGGCCAACGTTGGAGGGAACGGCATACAACGCCGCCCCGTTTGTCGGTGTCAGAGGAATTCTCTGTGAACCCCGATAGATGGTTACGGTATAGGTTTGGCGCAAGCTCAACCCGGCGGCCCCTGGGCCATCGAGTGAGGTAATTGCTGGGGGAACAATAGGAGTACCTGGAGCCACTGGCGGAGGCGAGTTCTTCGGAGCATTGATACCGGCGCCGGCGCCGGCAAACCCGGTGAACAAGCCAGGCGCCCGAACCTGTGTCTGGAATCGAATGTTGAAGGTCAGGTCGGCGAGAGCGTCGTGGTTGTTATCGATCTTGATCTGGTAGAGGACGTTGGGATCGAAGGGAAAATAATTGGGCCCGTTGCTGGGTTCGAGGAAGGGATCCACATTCATGATGAATGTAACCCGATCCGGATGGTCATAGCTTACAAACGCGTAGAAGTCTGTGATGTCTGCGGTGTGGTCTAGTGCTGTGATTGGTGCTTCGCGATGACTTGATGCGAATACTCCGGGTGGGGTAATCAGCAGCAGGCTCATCGCAAGTCCGACGATGGACTGGCGTGTAGGCATGCGTGTCTCCCTTTATTAACTTGTCTCCGATGGGCGCAGGACTCGACCTGGAGGTTTGGTCAATGTGCATCATCGGTACTGAAGTTACGCGCGCTGGATGCAACTGGATGGCGGCCGGTAATCAATTTTTTGGGTGAGCCAGGCTTGTGGTTTGAGGGGCCTTCACAAAACGAACAAATTGTTCATGGCATGGGGGTAGTCACTATCCCGTTACAATCGAGAAATCGAGCACTCGGTGCTTGTGCAAGGAGAACATGAGGCCACAGATTCATTACACCAACTCCGACGCTGCCGGCGGCATCGCGCTTGACCCCAACACGACTGCTACGACCGGCGATCGTGTTGCCTTCGGCCCCGGAAATCCTTTCTATGCGCCCAGCAGCCTGCCGTATGAGGCGCCCCCGTTCGACAGGATCCAAGACAGCGATTACCAGCCGGCCATCGAAGCCGGCATGGCGCAACAACTGGCGGAGATACGAGCCATCGCGGACAGCCCGGCTACTTTCGAAAACACTCTGGTTGCGCTGGAGAAGAGTGGACGGTTGCTCGACCGGGTGATGTCAGTGTTCGATGCCGTGACCAGCGCTCACACCAATCCGGACCTGCAATCCGTGCAACAGATCGTAGCCCCGAAGCTGGCTGCACATCGTGACGCGATTTTCCTGGATAGCCGGCTCTATCAACGCGTAGAGGAAATTTACCAGCAGCGCGATCGGCTCAACCTGGACGCCGAGTCGTTGCGGCTGGTGGAGTTCTATTATCGCGAGTTCGTGCACGCCGGGGCCAACCTCTCCGATGCGGACAAGACCGAACTTAAGAAAATCAACGAAGAGATCTCGACCCTGCAGAACGATTTCAGGACCAGGCTCCTGGCGGCTACGCAGGAAGCTGCCTTCGCGACTACAGATAAGGATAAGCTGGCGGGGTTAAGCGAAGCTCAGCTGGCTGCAGCTGCGGAAGCCGCCAGCTCGAGAAAGCAGGAGGGCTGGGTATTGACCCTGCAGAACACGACCCAGCAGCCTTACCTTGCTGACTTGGAGGACCGCGCGACGCGGCAGGCGGTCTTCGAGAACTCCTGGAACCGCACCGAACGCGGGGGAGCCCACGATACCCGCGAAACCGTTCTGCGTCTGGCGCAGCTTCGCATGCAAAAGGCGAAGCTGTTGGGCTGCCCGAATTTTGCGGCCTGGAAGTTGGAAGACCAGATGGCCAAAACGCCGGAGGCCGCGAAGAGGTTCCTGGATGACCTGGTTATGCCGGCCAAGGCAAACGCCGCCCGCGAAGCCGAAGACATCCGCCAGCTGATGAACGCGGACGATGAAGTGCAGTCCTGGGACTGGGCCTACTATGCCAAGCTCGTGCGCAAGGCAAAGTTCGATTTCGACGATGCGGAGGTTAAGCCATATTTTGAAATCGACAATGTGTTGGAGAATGGCGTTTTTTACGCCGCGAACCAGCTGTTTGGGTTGACGTTCAAGGAGCGGAAAGACATCCCGGTGTATCAGCCGGAGGTGCGTGTTTTCGAAGTGATCGATGCCGATGGGAAATCGCTGGCGCTGTTTTACAGCGACTACTTCAAACGTGACAACAAAAATGGCGGGGCGTGGATGACCAACCTGGTCAGTCAATCCCGGCTGTTGGGCACGCTGCCGGTGATCTGCAATGTGGGCAATTTCCCAAAGCCGGCTGCAGGCCAGCCGGCGCTTATCAGCTTTAGCGATGTCACCACTTTGTTTCACGAGTTCGGTCACGCACTGCACGGTATATTTGCGGACTGCGCCTATCCCAGCCTCTCGGGCACCTCCGTGGCGCGGGACTTCGTTGAGTTCCCTTCCCAGTTCTATGAGCATTGGGCTACTTATCCTGCGGTCTTCGAAAATTATGCGAAGCACTATGAGACCGGCGCGCCGATGCCTGCCGAGTTGGCGGCGAAACTTTCGGAGTCGAAAACCTTTAACCAGGGATATGCGCTGACCGAGGTCCTGGCGGCCGCAGAACTTGACATGCAGTGGCACACCCAGAGTGCGGGCACGAAGATCGAGAGCCCGGATGCATTTGAGAAAGCGGCGTTGGAACGCACGCAGCTTTCGATCAGCTATGTGCCGCCGCGCTACCGTTCCAGTTATTTCGCTCATATTTTTGCCGGGGGATATGCGGCGGGTTATTACGCGTATCTGTGGGCGGAGATGCTCGATCAGGATGGGTATCAGTGGTTCCTGGACAACGGTGGTTTGACGCGAGCTAATGGAGATCGGCTTCGGCACATGGTGCTTTCGCGGGGTAATACGGAGGATCCGGCTGCGATGTATCGAGCTTGGCTGGGCAGGGAGCCGAGTATTACGCCGATGCTGAAGGAGCGGGGGTTGGTGAACTCCTAAAGCTCTCGCAATTCGGAACCGTGAACGCACAAGATTACTACCGACAAGTCTTAGGCTTGTGTGGACGCGATGCTGAATAGGATAGAACACATGAAGAGCTATCTCGAACCCACTCAGGCAGCAGGGCGCGCACTCATGCAGCGTGGGCTTCGCGGCCCGGTAGTGATGTTGAACCTGCTTCGCTTTCTTGCGGTGGCAGACTACTCCGCGTTCCCGGACATTGCTCCTGCGGCACCAATCAGCGGAGCAGAAGCATACGAACGTTATATGGTGCACACGATGCCATTCCTTGAGAAGAGCGGTGGCGAAATACTGTTCTTCGGCGAGGGCGGCCCGTTTCTCATTGGTCCTGAAGAAGAACACTGGGACCGCGCCATGCTTGTCCGTCAAACCTCCATTGAGAAATTCATCGGCTTTGCGAGTCATCAAGACTACTTGAAAGGCCTTGGGCACCGCACAGCAGCTCTGGAGGATTCTCGACTCCTGCCACTGTCTGCAATAGAAATGAACGGGCAGCGAGCCCGGCAACCGCTTTCAATAGCAGTGACATTCATTTTGCCTTCAGATTGGTATTTGGCAAGGTTGCCAAATAAGTCCTTTGTTTCACGAAGATGGTCAAGGTGCTCAAGTAATTAATTTAGCATCTTGCCTCCTTGACCGGCGGGTACTCATCCTCCGGATGTGGCAAAGTCCAGACGAGGCACCTGATTTTTCGCCTTTGGAGCTGCGAACGCCGATGTCGAATTTGCAGGCGCAGGGTGGTGATGCAGACGCCATCGCGGGCTGGCGGCTAGCTCGATTGGAGCACTGGGTCTGGCCGCCCGTGTTCTCAGGCGTTCAAAGGGCTGGCTGTGGGATCATCGAGTTGCTCCAGGACTAGGAAAGTTTCGTTTGGCATAAGAATCTTGTCCTATGGCTGACATTAATACGCTGGGGAGCCGCCGTCTATGGCCCGGCGAAGAATCATGTGGAAGCGCGGGTATTAAACTCGTGATTACTCCCTGCTGTTCAAAGATAATTAGTCGTTAGCTCAGTGAGGTCGACAATCGGAAGCAATCTCGGCTCCCTGAGTCGAAGAAGAGGAGCTTCAACCCAAATTGGAAGACACGCGGCGAATTAGCTGCCGTGATCTGTCCGTATGTTCCTGAGGAAACGGTGGAAACCGGGTTGGAAAAGTTTGCTCGTTCAACGTGTTGAACGCCTCCGCGCGGAATTGCGCATGAATGCGTTCCGCCTGCAGGAAGTCCTTAAAGATGGAGGCGTCCACATCCGCATATCCCGGACCGCGCAGGCTGTTTCGCCCGATGTTGCCGAAGGTGCCGAGTGTCGCCGGCACGAATGCCGCCGTGTTGAAATACTCCTTCACCTTGCTCACACCCGCGGGCCGGGCAGGGTTCCCGACGATGTCGGCGTAGTCATTCCCTACGCCGGACAGCGACCGGTCAGTGCACTCAGCACTGTGAACGGCAAACCTGTCTGCAGGCTGGCGATCGCGTTCACCTGCCAGTCATTGACCAGCGCACCCCGGATGCCCGACACGTCACGTGCGGTGTGATGTAGTTGACCGAGAGGTTATAGCGAATTGCCTGGTCAACGTTGCGGGGCCGCGTCCGCTCCGCAGGTCGAAGGGGTTGGGTGGTCCGGTCTTGCCCTCGGTACCGCTCGAGGTGTTATCGATCGTCTTCGACCACACAATATTGGTCAAAAGGGTCAAGCCGTTCTGCACACGTTTGATCAGGCTGGCCTGCAGCGCGTGATAGTTCGAGTATTCGTAAGATTCGGCCAGCTCCCGCTCCGAGGCCGGTATAAAATAGCGGGCTATTTCGACTCCAACAGGTTGCCCCCGGAGCGAATACCGCCGGGTTGAACTGGCGCGAGCCCATGATGTGCGATCCACGGGTACCGACGTACGCCAACGAAAAAGCTATTTGGCTCGGCAACTGGTGCTCGAAAGTAAGGTTCCAGTTCTGGGTGTAGTTCACCTTCGATTGCGGGTCGAGCACTCCACCGGAAACGGGCAACGCCAAACTTGTAATCCTTGAAGTCCGACGGGGCCGACGTGCTAGCGTGGGAACGGGTCGCCGCCGGGGTAGCCTGCATAAATATTGTCCCAGGCAGGCGCGGGCGCCGGGTAACTCAGATACAGATCCACAGGCTGCATCGCGTCGGTCCGCTGATAGAGCAACTCCTCTGGAAATCCGTAAAAGATGCCGTAGCCTCCCCGGAAGACAGTCCTAGCCCAATGTTCCTCAGGGCTGTATGCGAACCCCGCGCGCGGCGCGAAATCCTTCCAGTTCTTTTTGAAATTCCGATACCTGCCAAACCGGGGTCACCCTTGGAAAATCAGACCCACCGGTGCATTCGGTGCAATGGTCGATTGAAATCCCTGTTGGAAGCCGACCAGCGTTTGGTTCAAATCTCTCGGTGGCGGCGGGGGATCCCAGCGGAAGCCCGGCATTAAGCGTAGAAGCCTGCGGCTTACCTTCCAATCATCCTGCACGAAAGGGACGGCCGGTTCACACGCAGATAGGCCTTGCGTCCATTGTCCTGAAAAAACTATTCAGCCCCAGGTAGAAATCCGCCAGGGCCGAGCCGCTGGTTTTTGTTCCGCCCGGGAGCGTGGCGCCGCTTGGGGCAGCAGTGCGCACGCCGCTGAAAGTGTTGTCTCCCGGGGTGTAGGAGAAATCGTCGAGATCAATGCGATCGCGCTGAATTCGCCACCGAAACTGAGCGTATGCGCCCGCAGTAGCTTGACCGCGGACCCTTTGTAGTCGAACGAAGTGGAATCCTGGGTAAGCGCCCCGCCTGAAAACACATCGACAAACCCGGAGATGTTTGCCCGAATGCCGGGAAAGATCGACTCCCCCGGGGAACCGAGAGGGATATTTTGTCCGAGGTCCTGAAGCGACTGCAAGCCGGGAGCAATGGGGATCTGCGTCCGGGCGAAGCGGCCGGCACTGACGGCCGGGAGCGCGGGTAAACGATGGCCCCAGCGTTTGCGTGTCAGTGACAATGGCCGACTGGTTACGGAACCGGTTGGCCGCGTAGAAACCGAGTGGCGCATTGAACGGCCGCTGGAAGTTGTCCTGGTTATAGAAGTAACGGCCACTGAGATGATTGCCGGCGCTTGACCGTCTGGTCGATCTTGGCCAGGTATTGCGTGCTGTCTATGTTCGCAGTTCGACGTCGAATTGAAAACGCCGGTAATTGGGTCGGATGCCAGCGGCACCAGGTACTTGTGCGCAAGGCTTGCGGATAGCGAGTTGATCGGTGTGGGGATGATGTTTCCGCGTAGGGTTTGCCGGTTGCCGGGTTGAAGATGGCGATCCCTTTGCCGAGCAGGGCCGAGAAGTTGCCTTGCAACTCCGCTGCGGTCGGCACCGTGATGGAAATCGGATTTGGGGAAGAACGCTGCTGCAGGTCTTCAGCGGCAATGAAGAGGAACGTACGGTCCTTCAGGATGGGGCCGCCCGCGGTTCCGCCAAACTGATTCAGCTTGAATGGCGGGGTGTTTGCTGGAAGTAGTTGCGGGCATTTAGCACCGTGTTGCGCAGGAACTCATAGGCGGATCCATGGATGCGGTTCGTACCCGACCTGGTCGAGAGTTGCACCAGGGCGCCCGCGCCGCCGTATTCCGCACTGTAATTGGAAGACTGGATGGTGAACTCCTGCAGCGCGTCCGGGTTGGGTAAAATCGGCACCGAATCAAAGAAGCGGTCGTTGTAAATGGCGCCGTCGAGCTGAAAATTATTCTCAGTTGCCCGCAGGCCATTCACCGTTAAGCCCGTGTTGTCCTGCTGGCCGGCTCTCAGTGCCCGACCGCTGTCAACGCGGTGCCGGGGGTGAGCGTCGTGAGTTGTAGCGCGTTGCGGCCGTTCAGAGGAAGATCCTGCATCTGCTTCTGATCGACGGACGCCTGCACGCTCGAAGAGGTCGTTTGAATCAATGGCGCATCGGAAGTAACTTCGACCGATTGGCTGGCGCTGCCTATGGGCAAGAGGATCTGAATTTCCACAGTGCGGCCTATTGCAGTTCAACGCCGTTCCGCTCCTGGGCTGCGAAGCCGTCGTGGCTGGCTTTGAGCGAGTAACTCCCGATGGGTAGTCCGGGAAAAACATAAATGCCATCTTCGTTTGTGGTAGCCGCGCGCTGCACTCCTGTAGCGGTGTTGATCGCGATCACGGCAGCTACAGGAATGGCAGCGTTACTTACGTCCACTACCGAACCGCGCAGGCTTGCCGTGCCTGGCCGTAGACCAAAACAACATGGACGAACAACAAGAAGACTGCGATCCGAAGATGAAAGCCACTGGCTCTTGCGCTTGCCTTGCAACATACATTCCTCTCGGACTGTTCCTGGCAGCTGGAACTCGAGCCGCTGAACGAGACTGCGTAAGATCGATGGAAAGCGGGACGGCCGGACTTGTTTAGAAAGATAGCGCTATCGCGATGGCGGCATGGGTGACCGCTAAAAAACGACATCGCAAATACTTGCTTTTCAGATTATTCTGGAAGAGAGCGCCAGCACCACGAACGCTCAGTGAAATGAAATTAGGAGCGGCAACAACAACAAAGGCAGGTAAGCATAACAGGGCGCGCATCGCCGGCCACAGAGATGATCGTGAATAGCGTTATCCCAGTGGAAACACTGCTTTGCTCATGAAGGTAAAGATATGATTCACCATTGCCCGTTGCGAACGACGGCACTCACACCCGATAAGCGCGGCCGGTAACAAACAGGAGTACTGTGCCGATCAACGGCATGAACCCAACCATGAGAAAAACCGGCGCCATTGCCGATGCGGTCCACCAGATAGCCGGTCAGCAAGGGAAACAGTAAACCGCTGAGGCCGCCGGCCACGCCGGTTAGCCCGGTGGCTGACGCCACCGTATGGTCAGGAAACAAGTCTGTGATAGCGGCGAACATGTTGGCGGAAAGAAAATTGTCGGCCATCACGGCAATGCCGATGGCTAGAAACGCAGCCACTGTATTCGCGAGGTACGGCACTGCTAGACTGGCAAGGCACAGCAACGCGCTCGAATACATGGTGATCCTGCGGACGGTATAGACGGCAAAGCCTCTTCGCTGCAAGAACCCGGCCGCCCACCCTCCAGCGACCCCACCGGTGTCGCCCAGTAGAAACGGGATCCAACCCAGAAATCCGACCTGCACAAGCGAGAGATGACGCACGCTAAATAGGTAGCTGGGAATCCAGTACCAATAGAACTGCATCACCGGGCCAACGAAGAAGCGGCACAGCATCACAGCCCAGGCAGACGATTGCCGCAGAAGATCCGCCAACGACACAGTCTGCGCCGGCTGCTCAGTCCGCGCAGGAATATCACGATGGGTCAGGAGCCACAACGGCACCCAGAGAATGCCCAACGCCGCCGGAACCAGAAACGCGGTGCGGAATCCATAACGATGGGCCAGAAAAACGATCAGTGGCGGCGCGATCGTTGCTCCGATCATGCTCCCGCTATTGAAGATACCGATGGCAAGCGTGCGCTCCGCGGGAGAAAAGATACGGAAAATGGTCTTGATGCCACCGGAGTAGTTGCCGCTCTCACCGGTGCCCATCCAGAAACGCGTGAGGCCCAATTGCAGTCCCGAGCGGCTGAACGACTGAGTTCCGGTCGCGATCGACCACCAGACAACGGCACCAGCGAGCCCGAAGCGAACCCCCCATCGATCCATCAGCCAGCCCATGGGAAATTCGCCGGTCATCATGCCAAACTGGAAAGCGGCGACAATCCGCCCGTACTGCTCATTCGTCAGGTGCAACACGTCCCGCAGCACCGGAGCAAGAATCGAGACCGTTTGGCGGTCTACGAAATTGATAACAGTGACGGTGAACAATAAGGCGAGCGTGATCCACCGCGCGGCCGAAGGGGCTCGCGGGGGGGACGGCCGTTCGGCGGCCTCAGGCCTGCTGACTGGGATGGTGACCGGCGGCATATTGTGCCTTTGGATGTTTCATCTCAGCGGATCGGCCGGAACTCGTTGCCCACAAAGTTCTCAGCGGAGTGTGCGCTCCTTTTGGGTGAACCTGCTTCATCGGGATTGACGGGTAACAACGGGAACAAAAGCTCTGCGACCCGGTAAGCCTCTTCGAGGTGAGGATAGCCGGAAAGGATAAAGCTCTCGATGCCGAGGTCTGCATACTCCAGCATGCGCTGGGCGACCGTGGCCGCGTCGCCGACCAGCGCGGTACCCGCACCGCTGCGCACCAGGCCGATGCCGGCCCACAAATTCGGGCTGACTTCAAGGTTTGCGACACTTCCCTGGACCAGCGATGCCATCCGCTTTTGCCCTTCGGAATCAAATTTCGCCAGGCCTTGATGTGCTCGTTCGATGGTTTCCTTGTCGATGTACTTGATGAGATCGTTGGCTGCTTGCCAGGCTTCGGTGGCCGTCTCCCGAACGATTACGTGCAGCCGGATGCCAAAGCGAACGGTACGACCCTTGCTCTGCGCCATCTCGCGTACACGCGCGATCTTTTCTGCCACAAGCGCGGGCGGTTCTCCCCAGGTGAGATAAAAGTCGATGTGCTCCGCGGCGATCTTCATCGCTGCCTCTGAAGATCCGCCAAGATAAAGAGGCGGATGCGGATGCTGCAGCGCAGGGTAATAGACCCGTGCCTTCTCCACCTGCAAATGTTTCCCCTTGTACGTATAGGTTTCGCCCGCCAGCACATTGCGCCAGATGTGCAGGAACTCGTCGGTCACTTCGTAGCGCTCGTCGTGGGAAAGGAACACGCCCTCGGCCGCCGCTTCCTGCGGGTCGCCGCCTGTCACCACATTGATCAGCAGCCGGCCTCCGGAAAGCCGGTCGAAGGTCGCCGTCATGCGCGCTGCTACCGTGGGCGTCATGATGCCGGGACGAATCGCCACTAAAAATCTCAGCTGACGGGTACTCGGCATCAGGGTGGACGCCACCACCCAGGCATCTTCGCAGGAATTCCCGGTCGGCAGCAGCACTGCGTAAAATCCCAGGTCATCGACCGCCTGGGCTATCTGCCGGAGATACGCATAGTCCGTAACCCGCGACTGATGGCTCGATCCGAGGTAACGGCCATCACCGGTAGTAGGGATAAACCAACAAATCTGCATAGGTTCCTCCGGGTCAGGACAGATCTGAGCCCATGACTATTTTATGTTGCCAATAGGAACAGAAGCGCCATTTGGACAGGAAGAGACGCATCGATGCCGGCCTTGAGGGGGGCGTTTAGCGGCTTTGTACCGAGCGCCGCGTCGAGAAAGTTCCGCGTGTGCGCGCGTTCCAGGCTCTCGCTCACCAATACAGTGGCCGCTTCGCCCTGGTTGGGGGTGAAGGTATAGCCGTCGCGCGAGAGGTCCAGTGTGCCTTCCGTTCCTTCAAAAAATACCGATGGCTTATCATCACGAATCGAACACACGGAAGATTCAAAATTGAGGTTCCATCCGTTGTATTGAATGACTGCGCTGACCGTGTCCGGGTTTTGCCGCTGGTCATGGAGGTTGTAGATTCCGCCCAGTGCGGATGCAGCTTGCGGCTGAGCATCGTTGAGCATCCACTGCGCGACGTCCACCCAGTGGGTCAGGATATCGGCCAGCAGGCCATTTCCGTAGTCTGGGAAATATCGCCACGAACTGTAGCGGACGGTCTCATAAGGAACGCTCTGCGCCGGCCCCAGAAAGAGGTCCCAATTGAGGTTCGCCGGTTTCGGCTCGGGCTTCACGTACCGCTGCTGCCAGGGAAAGTTATGCCAAACCGCGCGGGCGAAGAGCACCTTTCCCAGCTTTCCCTCGGCAAAAACCTCTTGCTTCGCGCGCAGATAGTGGGTACTGCTGCGTTGTTGGGTGCCGCACTGCAGCACGACCCGGCTTTTCCCGGCGGCCTTCATCAGCCTGGACCGATCGTCCCAGTGATGCAGTGTGGGCTTCTCGAGATATAGATGTTTTCCCGCAGCGAGTGCCTCGACGGCCATGTTGACGTGGAGATGATCCGGGGTCGAAATCAACACGGCATCTACATCCTTGTGCGCCAGAAGATCCTGCCAGGCGATGCCTTGAGCCGGCTTCTCTTTGGAGCCAAGCCGGGAAAGGAAGTGCGACACCTGCGCATCGTAGACATCGCTGACGGCAACCAGCCGTGTGCGGTCGTCGTCGAGAAAGGCGTCTCCTACGATTGTGCCGCGGCGTCCGAGGCCGGCAATCCCCAGGCCAACCCTGTCGTTTGCCCCGAGAATGCGTGCATAGGATCGGGCCTGGAAGGTAACAGCTCCGGTTGCCGAAACCCGCATAAAGTCACGACGATTCATGTTGAGAAAGCTCCTCGCATCGCTAGGTAAGCCGGCTCGATGAAACCGCGGCCGCCTTTTGTGCTGTCTTCCCGTTCCTCTTCGTTGATGGCCCACCCAGACCAGTGAAGCTGCTGGAGGGTGGCGGCAACCTCTGCCAGGGGAAAGGTTCCCTGGCCGAGCGGCACCAGATGGCCATCGCGATAATCGCGAAAGTGCAGCGCGACAATGCGGCTCGCATGCCGCCGCAAGAAATCAGGCACATCCGCGCCCCCGTGATAGGCGTGGCCGGCATCAAGCAGGAAGGATACGAGGGCGGGATCGGTTTGTGTATACAGCGCCTCCATCTCGCCGAGCTTCGATTGAAATTCCCACCAATGATTGTGGTAGGCAAGCTTCAAACCCGCGGCCTGCGCAACTCGGCCTGCCTGGTTGAGCTCCAGCGACCTTGGCCTTCAACTGCTCGCTGTTGGCCGCTGCCGCACCGCTCAGGATCAGCCGTTGCGCTCCCAGTGCGGCGCCGCCGTGCGCAACCTGCTCGTACAAAACATTGGGCGGAAGCCTGGTGGTTACATCCCATTTATCAGGCGGGAGAAAGATATGAATGCCGAAAAAGTTCAGGCCGGTTGCGGCAATGCGTTGGGCTGTCTCCGCTGAAGCATTGAAAGAACCGCGCAGGTTGAAGAACCCGGTCTCGAATCCGTCATAGCCGATTTGCTTGACTTGGTGGAGCACCTCGAAAAACGAATCCGGCTTTTGGGGATCGATCGCCCAAGCGTTCGTCTGTGCCCCGAATTTGATCCCGATGTCTTTCCCTCTTACATCCGCTAGTCCCCGGAAGGGAGAGAGGGCGCCCAACGACACAGCAGCAAGGGCCTGGATGATTTGGCGTCGACTTTTCATGAAATGTATTCTGCTTTCAACTCGCCGCACCCGCTTTCGTGGCCGCCTCCACCTCAACCAGCTGCTTTTGCCGTTCGAGAATAGCGATTTGGTACTTTTTGAAAATGCGCCACCACTCGTCGTGGTCGCCATATTGAATGCGGTACACCGTTTAGCTTCATGGAACGCTCCCCGCGGTGTGGTGACATCACCGCCTGAAATCTTGTTTAAGACGCGAGACCGGCACGTCTTCAGGGGCTATCGATAGGATGTCACGTCAGGGATTGAGGCGATGGTGGAAACGGGAGGTGGACCCGTCGAATTCCCTCAATGACCGTGCGGTCGCTCACCCATCTATTGGATGTGGGAGCAACAACAACGGCAAAGAGCAGACGACGGCATGTAAGAAAGCTACCGGAGGCAGCCCGTGTCGTCAACCTGCTCTTCTGACAAAGGATCTCGATGTTACACCGGTTACGGGTGTACCCGCTTACGAGTGTACCGCCCTGGCCGATGCTCAAACATTGACCCGATTCTTCAGGTCATGCTAGCGTCGAACTATGGCGTTTCCCTCCTTCGTTGTTGTCGCTGCGATCAACCCTTCTTTGGGTGAGCCGCCCCATTTTCAGATATTCCTGAAGCCCCTTCTCCAAAGCTCATCCGAAACGTTCCATCGTTATCCGTCCAAAAGCCGGCATCCGTGCCGGGTTTGTTGCGACGGTTCAGCTGTGGAGAGATCTATGCAACTCGCCGCTTGCACCAAACGCAACTGCTTAACCGACTCCGCGGGAGACGGTAGAGTCGGTTTGCATCAACCGGAAATGACGGCGCCGCAAATGCCTCCCCACCAGGAGATATGCCATGGCATCCGATGAACAGCTTGTGCGCGAGGTCAACACCACAATGATCGCCGCCGGACCTGTTCCAGAGCGCTCTTGAGAACACCTGAGGAACTCGCCGACATCGTATCGTCTTTTCGCATCGTCTGAGGGATGGATGGATAAGGTGCGGCTGCGCGCCGAGGGGCGCTGGTTTGAACGGCTCTATCAGGATCCGGCCTATGACATATGGGTGATCAGCTGGCTGCCCGGGCGATCCACCGGCTTCCATGACCACGGTGCGTCCTCGGGGCTTTTGTCGTAGCGACCGGGATTCTTGAGGAACATCGTCCTGACGAGCGAACCCGCGTGATAGCATCCGGGCAATCCGCGCGCATTCGGTGCAGACTACACGCGTGACGTCCGTAACGTCTCCCTCGCGCCGGCCATCAATATTCACGCATATTCGCCTCCACTGAACGAGATAAACGAATCGAACTGGATGGGAATGGCTGGTTCCGCGCGACGCGCGTCTGTGGCAACAGAAACCGTCCATGAGGAGCGCGGCGGCGGAGCTCAAACCGACGGACCGAACCGGCGCCTTGAGCATAGAGCAGATGCTCTCCGCGGCACGCGCCCGGCTGCGACGGCTATCTCCGGACGAGGTGTATGAGGCAGTAACCATGACAGAGGCGATACTGGTCGATATTCGCCCCGAAGGCCAGCGCGCGATCGAGGGCAGTATTCGGGCGCGTTGGTTGTCGAACGTAACGTCCTCGAGTGGCGGTTCGACCCCGCCTCCAGCACGCGGCTGCCGGTCGCGACCGATCATGATCTCCATGTGATCGTGTTCTGTTCCGAAGGCTATACCTCTAGCCTCGCGGCCGCAGCTCTCCAGGATCTTGGACTCAGCCGCGCGACGGACATGGTTGGTGGATTTCAGGCCTGGCACGCAATGGGTCTGCCGATTGTGCGCCAGGACACGCTTATCAGATCCGAATCGCCAGAAATCCTTAGAAAGGAAGCATGAAATGAGAGCTTCGCCGAGAAGTGTAGGTATCGCAATCCTTTTTTCAAGTCTCAGCGCATTAACGGCCGTCACGCAAAACACCAAAGGATCGAACTCGGTCGGCGGCAGCTGGGACGCCAGCCTGACCAGCCACGGGGTCGTCATACCATTCCGGCTCGATATTGCCGGATCAGGGCCTGACTTAAGGGGTATCTTCTATGACGCTTCCGGCCGTACGACGGTACAACAAGTGCCAGCTTTCAGGATGGCGAACTGGTTCTCAAGGTCGAGCACTATCTAACGACGATCACTGCCACGCTCAAGGATGGTCAACTCGTCGGGGACATGGTCTCTCGGTCAAGGAACTCGACCGCGGAATACGCATTCCAGGCTACGCGTCATGTGGATGGAGCGAATACCACAGCCGACGTGCCCTCGATCGCTGGTTCCTGGATAATTCCGCTGGATAGTCCATCCTCCAAAGGCGAGAAGGCATTTCGGCTTATTGTGCAACAACGCGGTGCGGAGGTCGCGGCGTCTATCCTGCGTGTCGACGGAGACACCGGCGCGTACAGCGGCACGTTCAAAGATGGGAAATGGGTGCTCAGTCACTTTGATGGGTCGCGGCCCGGCGTCATTGAAGTCTCCCAGGCGAAAGATGGAACCCTCGAGATTCTTCAAACCAGCGCGCGACCGCAACCCGCGGCCGTTCAGGACAACGCCAGTACCAGTGCAAATCAGACCGCCTGCTCAACAAACGCAACCAAGACTGTTGCTCAAGACGTAACCGTCACCAGGCTGGTGGCCTATCGAGCGGATGCAGCTCAAGCGAAAAGCCTGCCACAACCGGAGGACTACGACAGGCACACCAGGGTTCGTGATCCGGACGAGAAGTTCGCCTTCAGCTTCCCAGACGTGCACGGAAAACTTGTATCGAACGAGGATCCGCAGTTTAAGGGCAAAGTGGTTCTTGCGATCGTGACTGGCACCTGGTGCCCCAACTGCCATGATGAGGCGCAGTATCTGGTTCAGCTGGACAAGAAATACCGCGACAAGGGACTAGCCATCGTCGCTCTCGACTTCGAGGAACCGGAGCAACAAAAGAGCCTCGCGCGCCAACGCGCATTCGTCAAGAAATATGGTGTGCAGTACACCTATCTGATTGCAGGTGCTCCCTCCGACATTGGAGAAAAGTTGCCGCAACTGGTCAATCTCAACACCTGGCCGGCGACGATCTTCGTCGGACGGGACGGTCTCGTCAAAGGAGTACACTCGGGCTTCGCCTCTCCCGCCAGTGGTCAATTCAATGAAGAGTTGCAGAAGGACTTTACTGCAAGAATCGAACAACTCCTGGCTCAAGATGTAACCCAGAACAGGGCGGCAGCAACAGCGCCGGCCAATTAGATCGTATTAAGGGAAAGCGGGACAGCTGACACACAAATCTACGATTTCCTTTTCCAACCGCAGCGAACGTATTGGAGAATAGGTGTCCTGTTGCGCTATATGCCTTCATGGTTGTCCCGGCCTCCTAGCAGGGTTCCCTTGAAGGTCGCGGAACCCAGGGCGTTGCCCTGGAAGATCAGCTGAAATGTTTCCATCCAGAGTAATCATCCACGACAACTTTCCCGTCGACGACTTGAAAGGTATGCTTATGCTGCTTACGGTAATCCGGGACAATCAGCCCGTACCTGCTCTCGTGTCCGATTTTTCTTCCCTGGTTCTGTCCAAGCTCTTCCGGAGTCAGTGGTTGGCCGGTCTTTTTGGGCCGCCGATAAATCGATTTGTCATCTCCCTCGGGAAGGGGTAGAGCAGAGATGTACGCGTCCCAAGCTCCGATTTTTGGATGGCTCCCCTTGTTATTGAGCATCGCCAACAGGTTGAAGATCAAGGAACCGGGAGCGTCTGCGTCCCATGGCTTAGAAGCGTCCGCGCCCTTCATCGTGTTAAGACCTGGGGCCCCAGGAGACGCCAGACACGTCACGAGGACAAGCTTTTGGAGGCGTTTTAAACCATCCCCACCTACTGCACGTTCCAATCGCATGAATATGTCATTCGGATCAAGCAGTAAGATACTATTCCCAATGGAGTGTGCAACGTAATACGCACCTAACTGAATTGCGTCTGGACCGAGATCTTTCTTGGGAGCGCGAGTCTTTGTTTCTTCTGGTGCGTCTGGTCCCCAAATCGTAAGGACGTTAGATTTCTCCTGGTACTTAAACACCAAGCCCCTGCATACAGCCTTGCTCTCGGCGTCATTTGTTTCACGAATAATGTGCAGTTCCTGTGCGATCATGATCACCCCAAAAGCCAACTGCTGTGCGATTCCCTATACTATGCCCTCACGCGTGCTGCATAGATCAGATCCTTTCCCCGATAGAAGCCCTCTACGAGCGCGGCCTTACGCGCCCTCCACAATTCGAAAGTCACGCTCAGCGCCGGAGCCGAGCGCTTCCAGCGCCTTTCTGTAAGCCGGGCTTTCATACGCGGCAAGAGCGTTTTCGTAGCTCTCGAATTCGACCAGGATCGCCCGTTGCGGCAATCCGGCTTCGCGGGGCTGAACCTGGCTGACGGACCGGGTCAGAAGGCGTCCGCCGAGAGACTCGAGAGCCGGCCCAGCTGCTGCCCCGTAGGCTTTCACGGCTGCGTCGTCCGAGATCGAGCGATAGACAACAACCCAATATCCCTTTTTCATGGCATCTCCTTTTCAATTGGTTTCAGATGTTTGGGGCATGATAAAGGTTATCGTGATGGACTGCCCGGGAAAGAGCTGGTGGTTGGCGTCGACCAGATCGATGGTGAATCTGTGCTGGCCGGGCGGCAGGTCCTTGATGTCGATGGTGCCGGGGATTAGTGGCCGGGGAATCTGGCAGCCAGGAAAGGCGCAATGAGATCGGAATATTTTCTCGCTTCCGAGCGGCTTGGGTTTCGCGCATGGCGTAAGGAGGATTTGCCGTTGGCGATGGAGTTGTGGACGGATGAGCGAGTGATGGGGCTGCTCGGGGGGCCATACACCCCGGATAGGATTTGCGGTCGGCTGGAACGCGAGATGGCGACGCAGCTCGAGTTCGGGATGCAGTACTGGCCGATTTTCCTGCTTGCGAACGGGCGGCATGTGGGGGTTTGCGGGCTGCGGCCGCGGCGGATTGAGGAGAAGATTCCGGAGCTGGGGTACCACCTGAGGCCGGAATTCTGGCGGCAGGGATTGGCGGTGGAAGCCGGCAGGGCGGCGATCGAGTATGGGTTCGGGGGGCTAGGCGCGAAGGCGATCTTTGCGGGACATCACCCCGAGAATGGGGCCTCGCGGAAGGTGCTGCTGAAGCTGGGATTCCGGTACGCAGGAGATGAAATGTTTCCGGAGACGGGGATTCTGGAGCCGACATACCGGCTGGAAGCTTGTTCTGTGGAAGTCTGAGGAGGGATGGGCGTAACGATGGCCAGAACCAAACCCAGGCGACCACGAGGCAACGCGCCGAATTTTCTATCACGCAAGCAGTTTTGGAGGATGCTGAGAAACACATCTAGAGGCTCGAGCCTGCTTACGGAATACTTTCTCTTCGTGCTATTTTTGCCCATTTCGCTCCTAAGAACCACATGCATTCGATCGCAACGTGGAAGCACGATCCAGGTTCCTCACGGTGAATGGAGGAGTGCTATTGAAAGTGATCGACGAGCATGATGTCGCTGTTCACATCGCCGACCAGCGTATAGAGGATCCAGCGGCCATCGGGAGAGACCGATAGGCCACTACCGAAATACTTGTCCACTTCAAAAATCGGCCGTACCTGCCTGGTTGCGAAATCAAAGTAGCGGAGCGATCTGGGCGCCTCGGCCGGAACGAAATAGATACCGCCTGGAGAAAGGGTCCAAACCCCTGCGTTATTCACTCGAGGCAATCCATCCCCTCCTTCTGACGCCGTACCGGGCAATGCGCGCAGAGACACTTTCCTCAGCACTGTTCTCGCTGAGCTGCTTGCAAAATACACTGTCTTCCCATCGAAAGACTCCTGCGAAACCAACCCATCGGTATCTTGAGAGAGTGCAATGGCCTTTCCGCCGGCGGCGGGACAACGATAGATTCCCGTTCTGTCAGGTCCGTTGGATCTGAAATAAATCCACTTTCCATCGCGGGACCAGTGAGGTCGAATGCCGGAGATATTTGTGACCAGTTTTCTAGGCCTTCCTTCGGCCACGTCCGCTACATATATTTTCCCGTGGTCTCGGGGCGAGTCAAACACTATCTTGTTTCCGTCCGGCGACCATTGCGCACTGCCACTCTCCTCGTGAGGGTTCGAGATCTGTACCAGGTTGCTTCCATCGTCGGCGCTGATCCATACACCTTGTATGCCTGAGCGGTAAGACCCGAAGGCAATGCGCTTTCCATCTGGAGAGTATTGAGCGTCGAACTGTGCCCGCGACGAAGGCATGAGTTCTACTGCTGGAGATTCCGGGTGAAGCAGATCCCTGCGCCAGATGTTTAAGCTGGTGGAAAGAGAGCTGTAGGCAAGCTCGCCGTTTCTGGCCGACACTGCGGGTAGCATTGCACCTCCCGCGAAGGCAAGTTGTTTCGTCGACCCATTCGCGATAGTAACTTGACTGAGTTCCGATGTGGTGTTCCCATTTGCAATGCTAATGAGGGAATAAATAAGTTTCTCATCGTCTGCCGACCACGTTAACCCATCTGGAAAACGCCGGGATGGTGGAATCGTTTTCGGCTGACTACCCCGAATTGGTAAGGATTGCAGGACCGCCTCGCCATTCTCGCTTAGGAAACACCAGTATGCGAGGTACTCGCCGTTGTGGGAGAATGCCGGCAAACCTTCGCCAACGCAATTTGGACTGATTGGAACTTGTTTGGTCTCCAATGTCTCCGTTGAGAGAAGATAGATCCATCCATATTCTTCTCCTGGCGCCCGATCAGCGAAGGCAATCCACTTGCCATCCGGTGACCAACTGATCAGAGCCAAGCTATGCCAGCTGAACCAATTGAAGTTAGTGGAGGGCATTCCGGTGGGGCGCAATTTTCTTTCAGGGCCGCCAAGCGCGGGGACAACGTAGATTCCGCTGTCACCTCCGGACAGGCGTTGAAATGCGATCTGCGTGCCGTCGGGGGACCATACAGGACTGAGCGATTCCGACGGATGCTGCGTAAGCCGGAGAAGAGTTTCGCTTCCGAGGGCCTTCACATATAGATCGAAGCCTTTGACCCCATGTGCGGGGTCACCATTCCATGCGAACGCGATTCTCGACCCATCGGGAGAGAAAGCCGGGGAAATCGCCTCTCCGGGCAGAGCCGTAAACGGAACGGCAGTCAATGCCGCCTGCTCCTGCGGACGCTGCTCCTTATGCCATCGATACGCAACGACGGTCGCAAGCGCAACGACCGAAATGGAGAGAGCGCCTGCGGCAACCTTCAACCATCCCTTCGACCACCTTCGACGAGAGCCCGAGCCGCCAGGCGCTTCGACCGTAATTGCCGGCTCTGACACTATCCCGGCTACAGGCTGAACCGGCGCCTCCAATTCACCGATGAATCGATACCCGCGCCGCGGCAGCGTCTCGACAAAGCGCGGACTCTCCGCCGAGTCACCCAGCACTTCACGAACCTTGTTAATTGCGGTGTTCAGGTTGTGGTCGACATCGACAAACGTGTCCGGCCAAAGACGCTTCTGCAGTTCCTCCCGCGTCACCACCTGGCCGGGCTGCTCCAGCAGAATGCTCAGAACCTGAAACGGCTGGCCGCCGAACTTTAGCTTCACTCCCGCCTTGCGCAGCTCACCGGAGCGCAGGTCAGCCTCGAAATCTCCGAATCGTAGGAGCCGAAGCTGGTGCGCCGCCTCTGCCATCGCAAGTATCCTCTCGACCTCTAGCCCTACCGATCACATCTCCGAACGACGGGAGAGCTCCTTAAATCTTTGAGCAGTCACTACTTACTGGATAGACATTCTTTCGACCTTTTATTGACCAGCATTTTACCTCTCATCGATTGAGGTAGCCTGCCCGAAGCGCCAAAGTCGCCCTCACCTCGCAACCCACG
The DNA here is from genome assembly GCA_963745725.1 of uncultured Acidobacteriaceae bacterium. Taxonomy (GTDB): domain Bacteria; phylum Acidobacteriota; class Terriglobia; order Terriglobales; family Acidobacteriaceae; genus PALSA-350. The sequence goes on along the minus strand of CAVUYJ010000006.1, from coordinate 62,087 downwards.
AGGCGGAGGCCGACATGAAGCACCCATTCTCCACTCTCTATTTTGAGTCGCTCGTTGCGTTGAGCCTGGCGCTGGCTACCCTTCCCGCCCTTGAAGCCCAGCCGCGATGCCCGGGAAACACCGCCAGTGTAACCCCGCGGTTCGTTCAACGCGCCCTCATTGTTATTCCCGTGAAGATCAATCATGCAGGCCCGTTTGACTTCATGGTGGACACCGGCGGCCAGGTCACGGTCATCGATCCAGCCCTCGCCTCCGAACTCAGCCTCAACTCCCAAGGCAGGGTCGGCCTTGTCACCGTTGCCAACTATGCTCAGGCGTCCGCAACTGTTCTGGATACGCTGGAAGCAGACTCCAAGGTGGTCGAGAAATCACCTGCCATCGTCCAGGACCTCCGATCGATTCAGGCCGCCGATCCTAGGATCCGGGGGGTTCTCGGTCAAAGCTTTCTCGCTCACTTCGACCTGCTCGTCGACTATGGGCACAAACTGCTTTGTCTCGACGAGACCCCTACGCTGCGAGACAGCGTGCGCGGCGAGCGCATTTCCTTTGTTCCTCCGCAACATCCTGAGGATGAATTGCCATTTACGCAGCCGCCGGTTGTCTCCGCCCATTTCTCCGGCACCGGCACCAGGCCGATTCTGCTCCTTCTGGATTCCGGCAGCGACGGTCCGATCCTGCTTCCTGGCAGCGAGCAGCCGGGAATTCAGGCACTCATCCATGACGCGACTCTGCAGGGAGGCAACGCAACCGTTGCGCAACGGACCTTTGCTGCCGTGCCGCCGGCGAACATACAGATTGGGAATCGAGTCCTGACAAAAATCACATTCGTAACCCCTGTGCGCGTCGCGAAGAACCTTCCCCGGCAGCACGAAGATGGTGTGCTGCCGACCGTGCTTTTCCAACGAGTCTTTATCAGCGGCACCGGTCATTTTGTGGTTTTTGATCCCTCATTTCCCCGCGTTCAACCGGCCGGCGCGGCGCAGTTCGAACGAACGCAGGTATTCCCTGCCCGACGCCTATCGCCCGGCGACTGAGGTGGGTATCGGCTTCTTTCAGGTCATCCCGCTCCGCAACAACTCAACGCTTGTCGGCATACCGGCCGCAGGCAGCAACGGTTCACACAAACCGATTTACGAGGAGAACTTATGACAACATCCCTTATGATCCTGCTCCAGAAATCAACTTCGAACGTTATCCGTCTGGGATTATTCGGCACCATCGCGGTGACGTTCCCGTCGGCTGCCTATGCGCAGGCCACCAACGATTCAGAACACATGCACGCGTCCCCGGTTCCCGCCAAACTGGTGCAGGCAGTGCGTGAGGCGACCAAGCAATATGTCGACGTGAACGCGGCCACGGCCGCGGGGTATAAGCCTTTTCTCGGCTGCGTCACCGGGCCGGATGCCGGCGCGATGGGCGTGCATTACGTGAACGGTGATCTGGTGAGCGGCGGCGAAATCGATGCGACACGCCCACAAGCACTGATTTACGAACCATCGGGGGGCGAGATGCGTCTGGTCGGGGTCGAGTTTATTGCTTTGTCTGCCCCTTGGTTAACGCATAACCCAGCGCCGCCTGTGCTCGAAGGCCAGGTTTTCCAGTTTATCGATGCTCCGAACCGATATGGCTTGCCGGCCCTATTCGAACTACACGTCTGGGCTTGGCGGGATAACCCACACGGTGCGTTCGTTGACTGGAACACGCACGTGACCTGCGAAAAAGAATAGCTAAGTCAGGCGCTGGATCTTGGTTACAAGGGGATAGATCCACATCTGTCCCCTTTAAGAGAACAAACGAACCTACATGAATTGCTACGACAGCGACAATACCGAGAATCAGCGTGGCCTTTGCAATCCAGAGGTGCATGAATCAATTCTTCTTGAACTGGGCCATCCGTATGCTCAATTCTTCGTCTGAAACGTTCTCTTTTCTTGTGGCAATCCACCATTGATTGCCCCATGGATCTTCAATTGCGCCAACCCGATCGCCATAAATTTGATCAGCGGGTTCACGAATCGTCTTACCGCCGGCTTTGACAGCGCGCTCATACACAGAGTCTGAGTCGACCACATACATATAAAGCATCGAAGTTGTTATCTTGAGACCAGTGCGGTTTTTGGGAGCTTCGCCCAGCATGACCATCGAGTCGCCGATCTTAAGCTCCGCATTCATAACTGTGCCATCGGGCATTACGGAACGACGTACTTCTTCGGCTTCGAATGCCTGTTTCAAAAAATCGATCAGCCTGGGAACACCCTGAACGGTGAAATAGGGTGTCACCGTGCGGAACCCTTCGGGAATCGGTTGCGACTTCATGCAAGCACCTTTCTTTGTCTCTCTGACCTTAAAGGAATTGACGGGGGCGCGATTGTAAAAAATTGACCTCTAGCCGGTAACCCTGACGTGGCGCAGGTGCTCCGTTCTAAGCCCAAGATATTCCGTGGGGGTTAGGCCACTGAATTCGCGGAAATCGTGGATTAAGTGAGCTTGATCGAAGTATCCGAAGGACATTGCCATGTCTAACCAGTCAACGTCGTCTGAAACGGCGGCGGAACGCAGGACCCGATTGAAGCGCTGGATTCTGCTAAAGAGTTTTGGCGTCAGGCCTACTTCGTTGGAAAAGACCTGAATAAGGCGCCTTTGGCTGAGGTTCACCTTCGCAGCTACCTGGCGCATGGAAGGGTTGAGGCTCCGCTTAAGTTCAGGAATGGCAAAGGTGACCGCAGCGTGGTGGTTCAAGGGACGGCTTATCGCCTTCATCATCCAAGCCTCAAGTATTTGAAACCGCCTTTCCGTTCTCCCGGCTTGATGGAGCAAATACAACAACTGACTGGCTTGTTCTTCTCCCCAAAGGTCGTCAATGCCGACATGGATGTTGTGTAACTCTCCCAACGGGAACCTGAGAAATGGAAACGCGCCGCCAGGTTTAAAGTGAATTCCCAAGAGTTCATCCTGGGCAGTTCGTCGAATGATTGAAGACTTGGATCTTGGGCCGGAAATCACGGATTTGGATGTGCGCGCACTGCCGAGGTCGATGACGAGTTCCACCGTAGCAGTGGGCAGGATTCGTTCCAGAGAATGAGATACCGTATGCCCCTTCCAATACCAAAACCTCTCGATGAAGCCGCGTAGTGGGCTTTGAGGGAAATAGAAGCGGAAGGTGTTGACCGTCTCCGCTACATCGGGGCACATGGTCTTGACTCGCGGCTGTTCATTCTCCGTTCGTCCGATTTGCATCCATTACTCTCCGGTCGCGGTCCGCACCTTGATGGCCGCTCCATTATATGGAACTGTGCACTCTGTTCTCTCGTTGCGCAAATGCCTGTTAAGCGAGTCCGGCCCGCGTGGACTTCCGGCGATTGCCGTTGCTCACTACCGCGAACCGAGCGGGGATGCCACGCCCGATACTCCTGCCGTGGCGCGTCGCCGTGCCTGAGTCGACGATCATTCTCGCTATCCAGAAGACGCCTGTGAAGTTCGATGTTTCAGCCGGGGGCATTCCGGCGCTCCACGCGGCCGGCATCACGGGGCCGCATGTCTGGTTTATTCCTCGCGGCCAAGGTTTGAGCTTTGGGAAGCCTCCCCACCCATTCGCGAAAATGGATTTGCTTGACCTCCAGTCGATTTTTGTCTAGTGTGTTACTAGAGTAGACACTTTGGACGTGATCTTTCGGCTCAACCAATCTTCGGGCATTCCACTGTATCTCCAGCTTATGGAGCAGGTGAAGCACGCTGTGGAAACGGGCGCCCTCCATGAGGGCGATCAATTGCCGACGATCCGGAAGCTCGCGGAAGACCTCGTCATGAACCCCAACACCGTAGCTCGCGCGTACCGCGAGTTGGAGCATATGGGAGTACTGGAAGTGAAGCACGGGTCCGGAGCTTTCATCAAGGGATCGGCGGCGGGCAGGTCCCAGCTCATTCACAAGGCACAAAGTGTAATGCAGTCAACCATCGGCCGACTGGTGTCGTTGGGACTGACCGACGAGGAGCTTCGTAGAGTGTTTGAAAACGAACTCGCCCAGGTCAAGGGACAACAACTACTCGGAACACCGGGAAGGAAGTCATGAGCGATTTCATCATCGAAACAAACCAGCTGTGTAAGTCTTTCGACAGCCAGCCCGCATTGCGCGGTCTGGATCTGCGAGTCCCAAGCGGAAGCATCTTTGGTTTCCTGGGACGGAACGGCGCGGGCAAGACCACTACCATCAAGACCCTCATGGGTTTGCTGCGTTTCGATAGCGGCAGCGCAGAAGTGTTTGGAAGGCCCATCATCGATGCAGACAACTCGGTCGAAATACGCCGCCGGATCGGATTCGTCACCGAGGATAAGGAGTTGTACCCGTACATGACGGTGGAGCAGCTTATCGCCTTCACCCGTCCCTTCTTCCCGAAGTGGCGCCATGATCTGGAACAGCGCTACGTGCAGATGTTTGAGTTGCCACCCAAGCGCAAGATTCCAGATCTTTCCAAGGGCATGCGGTCGAAGCTCATGCTGCTACTGGCAATTGCCCGCGGCGCTGAACTGCTCATTTTGGATGAGCCGACGGACGGCCTGGACCCCGCAGCCACCGAGGACGTGCTGCGCGAACTGGTGGCGATTGCAGCATCTTCCGGAACCACCATGTTTTTCTCATCACACCAATTGTCCGAAGTCGAGCTGATCGCCGACCACATTGGGATCGTCGACCAGGGAAGGATGATTGTGAGCGGCTCCCTCGACGATATGAAGGTTCAGTACCAGCGCCTGCAAATGGTATTCCCCGACCCGATGATGCTGCCGAAGCAGTGGGTGGATGGGGTGGAGTCTATGCGACAGGAGGGTCGCATGGTCTCCATCATTGCCAGCCACAATGCCGATGCCATCGTCGATCAGGTGCAAGCCATACCGGGGATAGTGGTGGAGCGATTCCCGGTAACACTCAAAGAGATTTTCCTGGAACACGTGAGGAGCAATTAACATGCTATGGCACAAGGGATGGCTTGAGACCCGATACAGGCTGCTGTTCGCCCTCGGCTTCGTGGGTCTCTTTCAAATTTTGCAGCACAAACCCGGAGCCACAACGCAAGGCGTTATGGGACTCATCCTTGTCGCGAACCCGTTGCTCGTGGTCATGACCTACTCGCTCCTTGCGGGAGCGGGAGTAACCACGCAGCCCTCGCTGGTTGCGTCGAAAGGGGTGCATGGCTCCACGCTGTTCACCCTTTCCCTGCCAGTGAGCCGACTGAGATTGATGTCGGTTCGGGCGGCCATTGGATGGCTGGAAGGGGCCGGTGTGATTGGAGTGCTCTGCTGCGCGGTATGGTTCCTGTCTCCTGCACTGAGGGCGCTCGTTGGCTCGGGAACGATGCTGCGGTATGCCGTTACACTCATTGCCTGCGGGTCTGCCATCTATGCTTTGTCGGTGCTGCTCGGAACTTTTCTCGACGATCAGTGGCGAACCTGGGGCACGATGCTTACCTCCGCCGGGCTCTGGTGGCTTTCTACGCACGCCGCACTCCCCGCTTCTCTGGACATCTTTCGAGGCATGGGAAGGAACTCGCCGCTGATCACGCACACCATGCCGTGGAATGCGATCCTCTTCTCCGTCTTGTTGGCGGGCGTTCTATTTTTCACGGCACTCAAAGTGTTGCGAGCGCGTGAGTATTAGAAGGGCTAAGACTAAGTTCTGGAGATGGGTCAGACGAAACAAGTTCTGCCGGAACTACTTCCTGGCTTATGGCAACTTCTGTGTTAGTGGATGCAAGCAGCGGCAGTTGACGCAAGGTCATCGCCAGAACCAATCGCAGCAAAACGAGATTTCCCGTTTGTACGGTGCGCCGCCTCGTCGCAAGTTTATCCCCAATCTGTACTCGACAAAGTAGCGATGCACTTGGATCAACGACCTAGAAAAACCTTGAGGTTTGAGGCCGCCCCATTTTTTTAGAAAGTTCCAATTTGAACGTTTTGGCTACTTGTTCCCGGCTATCTTAGAGTTCGTTCTTACGTTCTGCTGAGCCCAGCAGCTCCCTAAACACTTGATAAATAAACGACAATTAAGTGCCGCAGGAAAGATGACCGATAAGTAGTGGTTCCTTTCCGTGTCTTTGAACTTGTCCCTCCAATTTGCCAGTGGTATAAGTGGGCGTCCGCTGCACCCCGGAGTTTGGGGAAGTTTCGAGGAGACACTCCTGAATGTATTTGTCGATGTCTTTCGCGCTCAAAATGGCACGTTCCGCTGGTTTGTGTTTGACCCTGTTGGCTTCGTCGACTCTTGTCGATAGCGTCGTTCTGGCGCAGGCGGCCGCGACACCCAAGGTGAACCCGGCCACCGGAACACCGGTCCAGGGGCAGACGCCGCCGCGACCGCCCCGGTCGGTCGATACACCGTACGCCAAGGCCGCGTTTGCGGCATTGCAAGCGCCGCTCGCAAAGTTGACGCCGGTCACCGACGAGATGCTGCGCAATCCTTCTCCCGGCGACTGGCTCAACTGGCGCCGCACGTATAACGGCTGGGGCTACAGCCCGCTGGCGCAGATCAATCGCAAGAACGTCAAAGACCTGAAGGTCGCTTGGACGTTCAGCATGGATTCGAGCCCGGACGCGGTCAACGAGACCACGCCGCTGGTGCACGACGGTGTCATGTTCCTGTGGAACTTTGGCGAAACGATTGACGCGCTCGACGCGAAGACCGGCACGCTGCTGTGGAAGTTCAACCACGAGTTGCCGGAGGACTACCCGTCGCTGCCGGGCTTCTACCGGACGAAGCGAAGCCTTGCGATCAGCGGCAACAAGCTCATTGTGGGAACGATTGACATGCACGTGATTGCGCTGGACATCAAGACCGGCAAGAAGGTGTGGGATGTCGTGACCGATGACTACAAGAGCGAGCGCACGTACAACAGCGGCCCGCTGGTGGTGAAGGACAAGGTGCTCATGGGGGCGGGCAATTGCGGGCCGGGGAGCGCCAATCAGCATAAGGGTGCAGTGGCAGGTTATTCGCCCCCGGGCGGATGCTACATCACCGGCCACGATCTCGAGACGGGAAAGGAACTGTGGCGGTTCAATTTGACTGCGCACGCGAACGAGCCGGGGGGCGACACCTGGAACAATCTGCCGGATAATAAGCGCGACGGCGCGGCTATTTGGGTGGCTGGACAGTACGACCCGGAGCTGAACCTAACCTATTGGGGCACAGGCTCGCCTTCGCCGTGGTCGACGATCACGCGCGGGACCTTCGGCGCGGACTCGCTCTATGTGGATTCCACTGTGGCGCTGAATCCCGACACCGGCAAGCTGGTCTGGTACTACCAGCACGTCCCGCACGATCCGTACGATCAGGACTACCCCTTCGAGCGGATCATCGCGCCGATCACCGTGCGGGGAGAGCACCACAAGGCGGTGATCACGGTCGGCAAGCCAGGAATCTTCGAGGCGATGGATGCGGCGACCGGCAAGTTCCTGTTCGCGATCGATCCGGGCGCGCAGAATGACCTCACGTCGGTCGATCCTGTGACGGGGGTCAGGACGGTTCTCTCTGAACCGCCGCCGCCGGGGGTGAAAAACTGTCCGACCGGCATGGGTGTCAGAAGCTTCCCGGCGGGCGCGTACAGTCCGTTGACGAATCGCTATTACATGGGGATCGACGATTACTGCATGGGAAAGTCGGGCGACACGCCGGGCCGCTTTCTGGCGCTGGACGTGAATACCCAGAAGCTTGTGTGGGATATTCGCACCCGCGTCCCGCAGTCGTCCGCACTGCTAACGACTGCCGGGGGTCTGGTGTTTGCGGCGACCCCTGACCGCTATTTCCGTGCGTTCGACGATCGCGACGGCAAGGTGCTGTGGGAGAGTGGGCGGTTGAACGACATACCGAACGCATATCCCATCACCTACATGGTGGATGGCAAGCAGTATATTGCCATGCCGGCCGGCGACCCCGGGCTCCAGGGCAACTGGGTGTTGAACGCCGCACCTGAGCTCGGCGCCGTGCGCGGCGCGAAATCGTCGGTCTTGTGGGTGTGGGAACTGCCGTAAGAAGTTCGTTGGCCGGATTCAAAAAGGAGTTCCCTGCTTGCGAGCGGCGGACCTCCTTTCGGCGTGACGCGCGACTTAGGATTGGACAACGAAGGCGACGAGGCTGCGTTGCGCTGGTGCCGTGAGCTACGCGAGCGTTGTTCCCGTCTCTCCCTTGACTGTTATCTATCTTGGGTAACGACTAGGTTGGACGACTAAGTTGAGTTTCCATCGCGATCACCCACGCGTCAGTTATGCGAGAATCGGCGCGCCAGTACAAGAGACCGGTTAACCAATTAACGAATCAAGCGCCACCTGTGTGCCAGGCTTCGAGTGGTGGGTTTGAGTTCCGTCGCTCGCGTTACCCGACGATGGTCAAGGATCCACGCTTCGGCGGTGCCCAGCGAAAATCGAGCAGGCCGGAATCGGCACCCGTCGTCGAGGGATGAGTTGCGAACTGGGCGCCGCGCCTCACTCGAGAGCTGTCCTACCGGAGCGGCGTCGTGGCAAAAAAAACATCATATCCTGATACTCGCGTCGTATAGTGATTGTTTTCACTTGACAAACCAATTCTGAGCCGAATATACGTGGGACGCTCTTACGGCAGCATTTTTTCCGTAGTCAGCGATCTCAGTCGAAAGTTGGCCACGGATTCTCGTGGCAACAAGCAGGTTTCGACACTGAGGTCAGGCAATTGTCTGGGTGCAGGAAATATGGGGAGTCAAAGCAAGAATTTACAAAGCCGCTTTGAATATCCTGCGCGGGCAGGCCAAGAGGACTCCTCCGATCGGATTTGTCTACGTCACAATGACGACTCAAGTAAGCCGAAATTCCATTGGAGGAGGCATTAGATGAAAATGCTGGCCAGTTTCCGGGTTGCAGCTCTACTCGTACTATTCACAACTTACTGTTGCCCTGTGCGTGCTCAGTCGATTGTCGGTTCGATTGGCGGTTCAGTTACCGATTCGACGGGCGCCGCCGTGCCCGGCGCCACGGTTTCCGTCGTCAACAAAGCGACAAACGAGACAAGAACATTCTCCACGGATAGCGCGGGTTCTTTTACCGTATCTGCACTTATCCCGGGGGTCTACCAGATTCGTGTTGAGGCGCAGGGGTTTAAGATCTCAATCGCCAATAACGTGACAGTGGCTGATGGAGCTAACACTCGCGTTGATCCAGTACTGACAGTTGGCACCTTCAGCCAGACCGTAAGCGTAAATTCCGCCCTACAGCCCCTGCAAACAGACTCCGCCGAGGTGCGGACGGACATCAGCAGCGGCCAGCTGGCCAATTTCCCGGCTCCCGCAAGCCGCAATTACCAGAGTGCATTGGTTCTCGTGCCAGGTATCAGCCCACCGGTCAACATGCATTCCCTGAGCGCCAATCCTGGTCGTGGACTGTTCTTCAACACCAACGGAGCCTTCGGGAACGCCAACAATATCCGCATTGACGGAGCCTCAGCCATCAATGTGTGGCTGCCCCACGTCGCGGCTTACAACCCCGGCCTCGATGCTGTCGACTCTGTCAGTGTGGCCACGAATAGTTATGACGCACAGGAAGGTCTGGCAGGTGGCGCGAGCGTCAATGTACACATCAAGACCGGCGGCAATGCGATTCACGGGTCAGTCTTCGAGTATCATTCGGACAACGCGCTCACAGCGAAACCGTTCTTTCTCCCGTCTTATCTTACCCGCAATCCAAAGGTGGTTGACAACGCGCCTGGCGGCACGATCGGAGGCCCTATACTCAAAGACCGCGTTTTCTTTTTCTTCAGTTACGATGGACGGCTTGTATCGCAGACCTCCAGCACGCTGACAAGCGTCCCCACGGCTGCAATGCGCAGCGGCGATTTCAGCGGCACTTCCAATCCAATTTACGATCCATCGACGGGCACGGCAACAGGCGCGGGAAAAACGGCTTTTGCCGGCAACAAGATTCCAGCTACCAGATTAAGCAGCATCGCACAGGCAATTCAGAACTCAGTGCCTCTCCCGAACCTGCCGAATGCCGGGATCGCCAACAACTATTACGCGACCGGCCCCTACACCATCCTCAACAACAAATACGATGCAAACATAACCTGGAAAGCCACCTCGAAGCTGAATGTCGAAGCGCGATACGGCCAGCTGTATTTCGATGACTTCGATGCTCCGGTATGGGGAGCAACGGGCCCCGCCGTCAACTCCGCGGGCGGGCGCCAGGGTCCGATGTTCGGCGATACGTATAATGGCACGGCCAGCGTTATCTACGTATTCAATCAGAACTTAATCTACAACGGCCTTTTTACAGCCACGGTGATGGAGCTTTCCGGCAACCCGGTTGGACTGGGAACCAATGTCGGCCAAAACCTCGGAATTCCAGGAACAAATGGTCCGTCGCTTTTATATAGTGGATGGCCGGAATTCTCCGTATCGAACTTCTCGATTTTTGGCAACCCCTACGGGGCGCTTCACTTTAACGATCGCGATGACCAGTTCCAGCATTCGTTTATGTGGACACACGGGGCGCACACGTTCAGCTTTGGCGGCGACATAGAACGGGAGATACTCGATCACTTCCAGGCAAACGGCGCCGGCGTCTTTAACTTTACCGGCTCAGGCTCTACCGTTGCGGGTGGACCGGGTTCCAACGCTTATAACGCCTACGCAGACTTTATGCTTGGGGTCTTCTCGAGCGGGACCGCGGAGCGGCTGCCCATGGACCTCAAGGCAAAATACTTCCAATACAGCCTGTTCGCGCAGGATAAGTGGTTAATTTCACCACGGCTCTCGGTTTCTTACGGACTGCGTTGGGATTACTTCCCCATCGGCGGGCGTGACAACAGAGGATATGAACGTTATGAGCCGGCTACCAACACCATGATGATTTGTGGAGTCGCAGGGAATCCTCATGACTGCGGATATGGCGTGGGCAAGCTGGGTTTTTCACCCTCTCTCGGTTTTGCGTACAAGGTGAAGCCGACACTCGTTGTCCGTTTAGGAGCCGGAATCAATCGCGATCCATATCCCCTGGCCTTCAATCGCGATCTTATGTCAAATTTTCCCAACGATCTGAATGCGACCTTGACGTCTCCCACCAGCACCACGGCGAGCGGTAACCTGGTAACGGGATTGCCGGTCGTTCCAACCGTCGACATAAGCTCCGGCACGGTGCCAGTGCCCAATACATATTCGGTGGTGTCCCTTTTGAATCACAATACACGTGATTATGTGGAAACGTGGAACCTCGCGATCGAGAAGGAATGGCGAGGAGGCATAAGCACACAAGCAGCGTATGTCGGATCGCGTCAACTTAAAATTCCGACCAAACTGGATACAAATGCCGGCCTGCCGGGTGGTGGTGCGGCGAGCCAACCGTTGTATGGTCCCTTCCACCGCACAGCTGTTACCTATGTGGCGACTCCAGTCGGCCGAAATCAGTATGACGGCCTGCAGCTGCAAGCCACCAAACGCATGGGGAACTATACGTTGAATGGCGGCTACACATGGTCAAAGACGTTTGCCCTGTGCTGCGATCAAATAGCCGGTGAAACCCTTGCCATTAATGCGCCTGGCTATCTCGGCCTGAATCGTGCGCTTTCGGTGTTCGATCGCACATACGTCTTTACGGCAAGCAGTACGGCGAAACTTCCCTTTGGAAAGGATCAGCACCTGCTTACCACCGGCGTACCTGCCGCAATTGCGGGCGGCTGGCAGGTAAGCGGCATTCTGGAAACCTACTCCGGAACGCCTTTCACGGTTAGCGCATCGAACAGTTCCCTGAACGCGCCCAGTAGCACCCAGATGGCTGATCGTGTGAAGAAGGGTTCGTGCACTCAGGGCGGATACCACGGTCCCTCGGCCTCGTATATTGATGCGACTTGTTTTGCCGCGGTGACAACGGCCCGCTTCGGAAATGCCGGGCAAGACAGCGTGCGCGGGCCCGGGGTAAAGGTCCTGAACGCAAGCCTGCAGCGCACTTTCAATATTCGAGAGCGTATACAACTGCAAATTCGCGGAGAAGTATTCAATTTGACCAATACACCCCACTTTTCCAATCCAAGCGCTAACATCTCGCTGGTCACTTTTAATCCGGATCACTCGGTTAAGAGCCTGGGTGGCTTCGGAGCGCTGTCGTCCAACAATGCGCGCGACCAGGAAGGCATTGATCAGCGCTTCTTCAGACTTGGCGCCCACATCACCTTCTAGACAGCTGAACTGTGAATTCGCGGGAACCTCGTCTGAGGTTGCCGCGTATTCTCTGAACGAATCGACGCATTACTCGCAGGCTGGAGAAGATCGAATCGTCTAAGCCATCAGGGTGGATAACCATGAAGGAGAACGAATATTCACGATATTCGCGAAGAGACTTCCTTGCGACGAGTATCGCCGCCGGCGCTCTGATCCCGGCGCAAGCTCTCTTGCCTTCCAGTATGTTACCCGCTGTGCAGGGCGCCACTGCGGAACAGATGGCATCCGGCTCGTCCACTCCGTTGGCCAGTCCACCCAGCGATCTGGATATTGGGACCACGCTTTGGTACGCGACACCGGCTTCCAATTGGCTGGAGGCTACGCCCCTCGGCAACGGCCGCATCGGCGCCATGGTCTTTGGAGGGGTCCCCCACGAGCAGTTGATGCTGAATGAAGATACTTTGTATGCAGAAGAGCCAGGCGGGCGAACTCTGCCGCTCGATATCGCTCCCAAGTTCGACGAAGTGGTGTCGCTACTGAAACAGGGCGAATACATCAAGGCCGATGAGATTGTAAGCCGTAACTGGTTGGGACGCTCCTGGCCTTGCTATCAGCCTTTTGGCACGCTTCATCTGCACTTCCAGGAGGCGCCTTACAGCGAGTACCACCGCGAACTCAAGCTTACGGATGCAGTGCAGCGTACTCGATATATACAGAATGGCATCCCCTTCGAGAGAGAAGTCTTCGCGAGTGCTCCGGACGACGCCATCTTCGTTCGCATCGCGGCGGCCAAAGCAGGATCCATCAGCTTCAAGGCTTTCTTTGATTCTCAGCATCCTACCGCGTACCAACGGGCCAGTGGTGATCGAGAACTTGTGATCGCCGGAAAGCTTCCTGGCATCGCCCTGCGACGCACGCTCGAATTCGTCGAGCAAGAAAATGACACATGGAAGTACCCCGAGATATGGAACAAGGACGGTTCAAGAAAACCATTCGCCAAGCAGATTCTGTATGGAGCGGATGTAGACAACCGAGGCATGACGTTCGAAGGGCGCTTGCGGGTACTGCAATGCGATGGCAAGGTGGACATCAGCGACTCGGCTTTGGAAGTAACGGGCGCCACGGAGGTGGTTCTCGCGCTGGTCATGGCATCGAGCTTCAACGGCTATGCGAAGAGCCCTAGCCGTGAAGGTCTAGACCCGGCGATTCGTACAAAAGCTACGCTCGATAAACTGGCTCAGCGAACCTTCCAGCAGATACGCGATGCGCACGTCGCGGATTACAAGGCGCTGTTCGATCGCGTATCGTTCCAGCTCGACGGCGAAGATCCCGCCAGCCGGCTGCCTACCGATCAGCGCCGCAAAGCATTCACGGCGGCCTCCGACCCTGCCTTTGCGACGCTCTTCTTCCAGTTCGGACGATACCTCCTCATCTCCTGTTCGCGACCAGGCTGCCAAGCGGCAAACCTGCAGGGCCTGTGGAATGTCGACCGGATTCCACCCTGGGCGGGGGCCTACACGGTGAACATCAACATCCAGATGAACTACTGGGGTGTGGAGACCGCTAACCTTTCAGAATGCCATGAGCCTCTGGTCGACTTCATCCGCGACATGTCGGTGATGGGCAGGCAGGTGGCGCATGACATGTACCACCGTCCCGGATGGGTCATGCACCACAACACCACACTCTGGAGAGACGCACAGCCGGTGGATTGGCATGGATACGTCGCATTCTGGCCGATGGCCGGCGGCTGGTTCTGTCAGCATCTATGGGAGCACTATGTATTTAACGGCGACGAGACCTTCCTGCGCGACACAGCCTATCCCATCATGAAGGGCGCTGCTGCGTTCTACGATAGCTGGCTCATCAAGGACGAGAACGGTCACCTGATCACACCGGTGAGCGATTCCCCCGAGAACATGTTCTACTTCACCGATAAAGATGGCAAGGAACAGATGGGCGGCCTGGCGATGGGTTGCACGCTGGACATGGCCATCATCCGTGAACTCTTCACCAACGTGATCTGGACGTCAGCCCATTTGAAGCAGGACGATCTCTTTCGCCAACACCTTTCAGAGCGGTTGCTGCAGCTGCTTCCCTATCGCATTGGCAGCCGCGGCGAGTTGATGGAGTGGTTCAAGGATTTCAAGGGCGTACCGCCGCGGCACAACACTTCGCCTTACTTTCCGCTGTACCCGAGCAATCAGATCACGCCTCGCGGCACCCCCGAGTTAGCTGCCGCGGAGAAGACACTGCTACAGGAGCGGGCCAGGGCCGGCGGAGGATTCCCAGCGGCATGGATGGCCGGCTGCTGGGCGCGACTGAATCAGGCACAGGTCGCATATGGATATCTGGAACGGCTCTATACCCAAACCACCCACCCAAGCCTTCTCAACGGCCACGGCGATATCTTTCAAATCGACGCCAACCTCGGCGCCATGGCTTCGACCATCGAGTTCCTGTTGCAGTCGCACGCCGGAGAGGTCGAGCTTCTTCCCGCATTGCCTTCTGCCTGGAGTTCGGGTAGGGTCCGTGGACTTCGCGCTCGCGGAGGATTCGAGGTCTCCATGGAGTGGAAAGGCGGCGCGCTGTCGAAGGCCGAGATTACCAGCACACGCGGCACACACTGCACAGTGCGCTATGGGGAAAAGACCACCGAATTGCAATTGAAGCCGGGCCAAAGCCGGCGCTTGGGAGTTGACCTCGGGTTGCGAACATGAAGAACCTCTCACGGCGTGCGTTTTTGACCACTGCCAGCCTTGCGTCCAGCGGACTTGTGTTTGGCGGGCTTACGGCCGAGCCACAAGCCCCGGGCGGAAACGCTGCCGACGCGCCATCGGAGCTAACCGAGGCAGATGTTCGCGGACTGATTTCGGAGTCCGACCTCGTCTATGCCCAGCCGGTGACGCGCAGCGAAGAAGGCATCCCGGTCGGAAATGGTCGGATGGGAAGCCTGGTGTGGACCACCCCGTCACAACTGCGGTTGCAGATCAACCGGGCTGACGTGTATGGCAACAATTGCGCCACCAACAGTTTCTTCGAGCGTCACAATGACTATTGCGGCGGCTGTGCATACCTGGATATCGAATTCGGGGGGCAACCGTTCCCGCAGCCGGGTTTCAAGCAACATCTCTCCGTATACGACGGCGCGCTGGCGGTAGAGGGCGATGGCTTGTCACTCCGCGTTCTGGCGTGGCCTGCACAGGATGTCATCGCGATCACGGTAGATGATCGCCGTGTCCCGAGTCAGCCTACCTCTGCGTTGCTGCGGATGTTGCGCTACGAAATGAAGTATTTTGGCGCGCAGTACGAGAAGTCTGAGCGCGACCATGTGGTAACGGTTCCCCACCTAAGCCATACAGCCGCGTCGAGACTGATTGCGCTCGGCGATCGCATTGCTCTCACGCAAGATTTTCGCGAAGGAACCTACTGCTCAAAGTCGGCCGTAGCGGTCGCGGTCGCGGGCCGGTCCGGCACGGCGGAAATTATCAACGAGACAGACGTCCGTCTTGCGGCAAAAGGGGCCGGCCCGTTTACTATCTTTGTCGCCTCGGCTGCGACGTTTGACCCCAATGAAGATGTGACGCCAGCGGCACTCCACGCTCTGGATGCCGCGCTCGCAAAGGGCTTGCCGGAAGTAGAGCGCGAAACACAGGACTGGTGGCACAACTTCTGGGCGCGCGGCTTTGTCCAACTCCACAGTGAGGATGGCGCAGCCGATTTCGTGCAGCAGAACTATCACTATTTTCTTTATCTTATGGGGGCCTCGTCGCGCGGCAAGTTCCCGCCCAAGTTCAACGGGATGCTCTGGAACACCGGAGGCGATCTGCGAACGTGGGGGGCCCAGCATTGGTTCGCGAATCTGAGTTGCTATTACGAAGCACTCCCTGCGGCCAACCGTTTCGAGCTGATGGACCCGATGTTCGACATGTACTCCGGCATGCTTGACGCCTGCTCCGTAGCCGCGCGCCAGCAGTGGGGCAGCCAAGGCATGTACATTCCCGAGACGGTTTACTTCGACGGGCTGGAACAACTCCCGGATGCGATCGCGACCGAGATGCGGGAGCTCTATCTCCGCCAGAAACCATGGGAGCAGCGCTCAAAAGAGTTTTTGGAGTACGCACACACCAAACACCCGCACTCCAGCCGTTGGAATTGGATTCAGGCCGGCCAGTGGAAGGATGGCCGCTACGTGATCACCGAGCGCGGTTATGGCCCTTATGGCGCGACCAATCATATTTTCGGCAGCAACGCCAAAATTGCTTACCTGTATTGGCGGCGCTACGAATACACCCTTGACCGCGAGTGGCTGCGTAATCGCGCGTACCCGATGCTTCGCGGTGCGGTTGAATTCTATCGCAATCATCCCAACGTCAAGAAGGGCGCGGATGGCAAGTATCATATCCACTGGGCGAACAGCAACGAGGGTGTCTACGGCGCGTCCGATACGGATGAAGACGTCGCGTCCATGCGGGGTGCTACCGCCGCGCTGCTGCGTGCGTCGGCGATCCTGGGCAGCGATGGCGACATGCGTCCCGTTTGGCGGGAGTTTCTCGACCACTTGCCTCCGCTCCCCACCAGCGACGACCCCGGAGCTCTACGCTCAGCCGATTACCATGGTCCGCGTGTATTCGTGCGCGGTCTGAACCCCGTAGTGAAGCCGAACGGCATGATGCCGGATGCCAATAGCTTGCCGATGTGGTTCTTTGATTTGTGCAATGTGGAAGCCGACGACCGCGATACATTGGCCATTGCGCAAGTTACGTTTAACCAGCTTTTGCCCAACGGTTTGCAGCCAGACACGCCGGTGGGCGTGCTATCGAAAATGGCGATTGCCGCAGCATCGCTTGGCCAGGCGGACGCGGTTCGAACCTTAATTCCCAACCAGATGCGATCAACTGGGCGGCGGAATAGCCATGTTTTGGCTAATCGCATGACGCTGGCCGAAGGCCCGCAAGCTTTGGATGCCGAACGCCTGGGGCGCGCTACCGAAGCGTTGCACCTGGCGCTGCTCCAGAGCAATCCGCCGGCGCCCGGCGAAGATCCCGTTCTCCACGTTTTCCCGGCGTGGCCCAAGCAATGGAACGCGCGTTTCACGCTGCTGGCCCGCGGAGGGTTTCTGGTGACCTCCTCGATGCGTAACGGTCAGGTCGATTTTATCGAGCTTGCATCGCAGGCCGGTGCAACGTGCAAGCTGCGCAACCCGTTTCTCGCAGGGGTCGACATCTACCGCGATGGGAGCAAGGCGGAAACACTTCATGGTTCGATTCTGCAATTCAAGACGCGCAAAGGTGAGCGGATCGGTATACGACCTTCCGGCGCACATGCGACGAAACACCATCACACGGCAAATGAATGACAGCGGCATTCCTTTCGCCAGTATTCGAAGCACTTATTCCGAGGAGATCTCAAGGCATGGATAGCGTCGATGGGAAAGCTAAATATTCACGAAGAGACTTCCTGGCATCGGGGATCACGGCCGGCGCTTTGATCCCCGCCAGCGCCCTCCTTCCGGCGATCGCGTTGCCGGCCGTGCCAGGGGACCCTGACCAACATCCGGCTGCCCAGCCATCCACCATGCTTACCGTGGATTTCCGCAAATTGGTCTCACGCGCGGACCTGGATTACACCGAGCCCGTGAAACGGAGCGAGGAAGGCCAGCCGGTAGGAAACGGCCGCATGGGAAGTTTGGTGTGGACAGCGCCGAGCGCCTTGCGGTTTCAAATCAACCGGGTAGACGTCTACGCCGAAAATCGCGATTCCTATAGCTTTCCCGAACGTCACAGCGACTACGGCAGCGGCTGCGGCTATGTCGATATCGATTTCTGCGATTTCGGAGACGATGTGTTCAGCACCCCCGGTTTTCGTCAGCGCCTTTCCGTCTATGACGGCATGGTCACTGTGGAAGGAAACGGAGTTTCGGCGCGAGTCCTTGCCTGCAGCGACCACGATGTGATGGGGGTCGAGATCGATGACCAGCGGCCGCGGCCCGAGCCCATCCACATAGACCTCCGCATGCTTCGTTACGTAATGCAATACATCGCGCACGAGAACTACGATATGACGAAGCGGCATAGCGTCAAAATCGTATCGCGTAACCATAGCGCCACATCGACACTCGGCATCCGCAACGGCCGGATTGTTCTCACCCAGGAGTTTCGCGAAGGCGATTACTATAACGCTTCGGCAGTTGCCATCGGAGTCGTGGGGCGACCGGCCAAGGCGAAGTATGCCAATGATTCCACGGTGCGGTTAGGCGTAGCCCCGGGACGCGGCAAGTTCACCATTCTGATTGCCAGCAGCTCCAGTTTCGTTCCGCAGGAGGATGTGGCGGCTAAGGCTCTCGCCGAACTGGATGCCGCCGCTGGGCACAGCTTTGACGCACTCACTGCTTCCAATCGCACCTGGTGGCAAGCTTTCTGGTCGCGCGCCTTTGTTCGCCTGGAAAGCCCCTCAGATAGCTCTGCCAGCGAGGTGGAGCGTAACTATACTTACTACCTGTACGTGATGGCAGCGAGTTCGCGAGGCGACTACATACCGCGTTTTGGCGGCATGCTCTGGCTTACCAACGGCGACATGCGCCAGTGGGGAATGCAACACTGGTGGCACAACGCAAGCTGCGATTACAATGCCCTTCCCGTGGCCAATCGTCCCGAACTCATGCGTCCCGTCCTCTCTATGTACACGGCTATGTACGAAGCTTCCGCGTTAGCCGCGCGGCAACAATGGGGCTCGGAAGGGATTTTCATTCCCGAGACAGTCTGTTTCGACGGACTCGAGAAACTGCCGGACAACATCGCCGCAGAAATGCGCGAACTCTATCTGATGTCCAAGCCATGGGACCAACGATCCGAGAGCTTTCGCTACTATGCCGAGCCCAAGATGCCGCACAACTCGCGCTGGAACTGGAAGGACAAGGGCGAGTGGAAAGAGGGGCATTTCGTGTGGCGCGACCGGGGCTACGGCCCATTCGGTCCGGTGACGCACATCCTGAGCTCCGGCGCCAAAATCGCCCACCTCTACTGGCAGCACTACGAACATACCCAGGACGAATTGTTTTTGCGCCAGCAAGCCTATCCAATGGTGAAGGGCATTGCCGAGTTCTACCGCAATTTCCCCAACCTCCGCCTGGGTCCGGATGGTAAGTACCACCTTCACAACGTCAACAATCATGAGCCCGTCTTCGGAGCCCGCGATTGCCAGGAAGAGATCGCGGCCATGCAAGGCATGTTGCCCTTGGCCATCAGGGCCGCGGAAATACTGCAGGTCGATGCAGATCTTCGAGCGAAATGGGCGGAGGTGCATCAGAAATTGGCGCCGTTGCCTACCAACGCGCTGCCGGATTCGCCTCGTGTGCGCAAGCCCGGTGACCCCGAGCTGTGGATTGCCGGCCTGCCGCCTGTCGTCAGGGGCGATATTACCGTCCTGAAAATGATCCCCGCATTGCATTACGACCTATGCAGCGTGGAGACGGAAGATGCAGCGATACGCAGTATCGGTACCGCTACTTTCGAGGCTCTGTACTCCACGGGCGTCAACGCCAATACGGTGGTCTCCGAGCTGAGCACCGACGCGACGGCCGCCGCCAATCTGGGGCGTGGGGAGGATATGCGTCATCTGCTCCCCAATCAACTGTTTGCCGTCCGGGCGGAACGCGCCTTTTGCGATTGGCCTGGAAGCGGGCCGCCGGCGATCCTTGCCAACCGCATGACTTTGCGGGAGGGTCCGGGCGCCATTGGAGTTGAGCGTTTGGGCCGTATGGCGGAAGCTATGCATGCATCACTGTTGCAATCCAATCCACCCAAACCCGGTGGCGATCCTGTAGTGCATGTCTTTCCCGCCTGGCCTAAAGATTGGGATGCTCAATATACGCTTTCCGCGCGCGGCGGCTTTCTCGTTACCTCTTCCTGGAAACAGCAGCGGGTCGAGTTTGTCGAGCTCTACTCGCGTGCAGGGCGCCCATGTCAACTTCGCAATCCGTGGGGCGTGGGCTCGGTGACGTTATATCGTAACGGTAAACTCGCCGAGACGATGGAGGGCACATTGTTGCGGTTCGCGACGCAGAGGGAAGAGACCCTGGTCGTCGTTCCGGCCGGGACCACCCCCGCTCGATTCAAACGGTCGGTCTGAGTTATCATCCCGCTGGTCGAGACACTCATCCATTGAGCAAGGCTCACGTCTGACTAGTAACTTCAGGGGAGATTCTGACAGATTGGCGGTTTGCTTCTTTAGTGACATTCCTTTAAGGCAAAGCCCCGATCTATAGTGGACTTACCATGCGTAGGTTCCTCGCTCTGCTTCTGACCTGTGTTCTTTTCGTAAATGCTGCCTTCGCGGGGCTGAATCGCAATAAGTCCCGATACGTTGGGGGAACGGTCAAAGAGATTCCGGTAACATCCGTCGGAGCTCTCGACACCACCGATCAGACCCATCTCGCCTTCAACTACGAACCGGGCAAAACAGTCGACAAAAGCAAATTTACCGCAGGAAACTTTAACCTGCCTTATCCGGAGATAACCGCCATCGGCTACGGGCAACACGCCAGCTTGCGGGTTGGGCAGACGATTGCGCTGGCCGCCGTCGCCGGAGTGGGCGGTCTTCTCCTTCTCCTTTCGAAGAGCAAAAGCCACTATGTGACGATCGAATACAAAGATGCACAGGGGAACGCCCAGTCGGTCGTCTTCGAAATAGGGAAGGACGCCATCCGTCCACTTCTGAGTTCCCTCGAGACACGAACCGGGAAAACGGTCGTAGACCAGCCCGATCCAACCAAAAGCAACAAGCAGATCAAAAAGTGATGAGAGAGGTTTCCCCGAACGGATGGCCCCCCGCCCTAGAAAGCCCGGACGGAAGGAAGGTGGCCACAAGGGAGCGCCCGTGGGGCTGCTGAAAGTCAGCCCTAGGTGAGGTGGTGCAGCGGCCTGGTTCGCAGACTCTTTTTTCCTAAAGTGACAGTCCCGTCTTGATCGCGCTCAGTTGAGTTCCTGGGCGAGTCCGATGAGAAGCCCTTCAGGCCCGCGGATGTAGCAAAGCCGATACGAGTCCTGATACCGGACTACTTCGCCTACGAGCTGTGTGCCGCGCTTGCGAAGCCTGCCCAACGTCTCGTCGATGTCGTCCACGGCGAACATGACGCGGAGGTAGCCTAAAGCGTTCACTGGGGCGTTGCGGTGATCCGCGACGACAGGCGGCGTCAGGAAGCGGGAGAGCTCGATACGGCTGTGGCCGTCCGGTGTGCGCATCATGGCAATCTCGACGCGCTGGCCGGCAAGTCCGGTGACACGTCCTGCCCATTCACCTTCGATCGTGGCCCGCCCTTCCAGTTCAAGGCCGAGCTCTCGGAAGAAATCAATCGTCTCTCCGAGGTCATCGACGACGATTCCTACGTTATCCATCCGTTTGAGCGCCATGCGTCGACTGTACAAGATGTCGCCTCGATGCAACAACGGACGCAGCTCGATGAGTGCATAGGCCTGTGCGCGCCAACTCAGGGCACGGATAGCAACTGCTCCACTTGCTTACCGAGGGGAGTTAGGCTATTCTCTCTCGGTAACCGCGAGGAGAGCTGATGAGCAAGCCTACGGATCTCGTGCAGGGCACTTTAGATCTGCTGGTTCTGAAGATTCTTGCCCTACAGCCGCTTCACGGCTGGGCCCTCAGCCAGAGACTGAAACAGGTTTCTGGTGACGTGCTGCAGGTGAGCGACGGATCGCTTTATCCGGCTCTCCACAAGCTGGAACATCAGGGCTGGATCCGGGCAGAGTGGAAGTCGACCGAGAACAACCGCAGGGCGAAGTTTTACTCGCTTACACGGCTGGGTAAACGGCACCTTGAAGAGGAGGCAGCGAGCTGGGAACGTATCTCCGCGGCAATTTCAGGGGTATTACGGTTGACGGAGGTGTGAGATGCGACTCGAGAACTGGCTGTACACAATTCCGCTGCGTCTGCGTTCGCTGCTCGTGCGCCACCGCCAGGATGAGGATCTCGACGAAGAGCTGCGGGACCACATCGAACGACAGACCACGGAGAATCAGTCCCGTGGGATGGGCGAAGAGGAAGCACGCTTTGCCGCGCTGAGGACCTTTGGAAACTTTGTCGCGGTTCGCGAACAGACTCACGAAACCTGGGAATGGGCGACGATGGAGCGTCTATGGCAGGATTTCCGTCGCGCGCTTCGCTCGGCGCGCCGAGCGCCGTTGCTTTCCAGTGTTGCCGTGCTTGCCCTAGCCTTGGGAATTGGGCTGAACACCGGCGTGTTCGCGATTGTGAATGCGATGTTTCTCAGGGTTCCAACGCGGGTTGACCCGGCGAGTTTCGTTCAGATTTGTCCCCGATACACCGGGTGGTTTGCAGGATCTGACACGAACGCTTCCTTTACGACAGAAGACTTCGATGCCATTCGCAGCCGTTCTCACACCCTGCGTGAGGTGGCGGCATGGCGACAATATCCCGCATTTCTTGAACAGGGAAGCAGGTACATCACTACACTGCTGGCAACCTGCAACTACTTTCACGTTCTTGGAATCGATCATCCGCGGATGGGACGGTTCTTTGCCTCGGGCGAGTGCAATCGCGGGGCGGGAGCACAGGTGGCCGTACTGAGCGAGACGCTGTGGAAGAGCCAATTTGACGCCGATCCACGAATCGTAGGCAAGGCCATCAACCTCAATGGCGTACCCGTGACGGTAATCGGTGTTGTACCTTCTGACGCCGCGAATCTGCTGCTTGCCGGGATCTTTCTTCCCTACACGCTGGCGCCTCAACTTGACCATTCCGGAGATCTACTCGACAGCCCTGACAAGCCATGGCTTAACATGACCGGACGGTTGCGTCCCGGATTCACTCGAGCCGATGCACAGGCCGAATTGACGGCTATCATGAGCCAGCAGGACAGGGCCTACGTGCAGCGGAAGGTTTTTGCTTTCAATCGCAAAACCTTTCTGGTGGTCACCGACGGATCGGAGATCGAAAACCCTGCCATTCATGAACTGGCAGCGCTAGGTTTGATGCTGATGCTAGGGCCACTGGCGCTCATTCTGCTGCTCGCCTGCAGTAATGTAGCCACGCTTTTTCTTTCGCGCACCATTGCCCACAGGGGTGAAATCGCGGTTCGCCTGGCGCTGGGTGTGAGCCGATCGCGGCTCGCCGGTATGCTGCTGATGGAGAGCCTGCTTACCGTTTGCATCGGCGGAGCTCTCAGCATGGTGCTCGCTTACCGCGTGCCGCTGATGATCCTGAACATCATGGCGCGGGGTCAAGCTAATTTTGCAGCGCGCCTCGGTCCTGATTGGCGCGTCTTCGGGTATCTGGCGATTCTCATGGCGACTGCCACCGTATTGTCGTCGCTGATGCCGATTCGCGCTGCGTGGAAACTCGATCTGCTGACAGCGCTCAAGGGCCGTGAGGGCACCGCCACCGTTCGCTCCCGTACAACCAGCGGCCTCATGGTTACACAAATTGCGCTGGGCTTTGTACTTGTGTGCGCAGCGGTCATCTTCGGCCGGATGCCCGGACTCATTAGGGGCGTGGATCCCGGGTTCGAGATCCATCAGACGGTTGCTGTACCCCTCCGTGTGAACACGTCTGAAAAAAATCGGCCGCAAGCTCAGGTCTTCTATCGGACACTCGAGACAAAGATCCTTGCGCTCCCCGGTGTACAGTCCCTTGCGTATGCGAGCCTTGAACCATTCAGCCAATCTCCTCCTGACGAAATTCGTCTGCCGCGTCAAACCAAGGGAACCGGGCAGCCTGCCTCCGTCGACGAAGTGTCGGATAGTTTCTTTTCCTCATTCGGTATCCGCGTGCTGCGAGGACGCCTTTTTCTCTCCACGGATACAACTTCGACGGGTGCAGCGCCAGTGGCAGTGGTTTCGCGGGCGTTCGCCAACGAGTTCTGGCCGGGGAGCGATCCGATCGGCCAAAAAGTTGTTATGCCCGATAATCGCTACCTGACGGTTGTGGGTGTAGTGGCGGATACCCGTTCGGAGCGGTTCGGCCGTCTCGACGGGCCGCGTCTCTACACGCTTCGCGGCCCATCCGCCCTCGGCGGAAGCCTCTACGTGCGCTTCGTGGGAAGCGCGAAACCTCTAGAGAACGCCATACGAGAGGCAGTTAGGAGCCTGGATCCGGTGCAGACGATTGCGCCACAAACAATCTGGGAGTCGCTCGAGGATCAGGCTGAGAGTTTGACGACGACGGCGCAGATTATTTTGGTTGTGGCCTCGATCGCGTTGTTGATGGCCGTTACGGGTGTCTACTGTGTCCTGTCGTTCGCGGTGAATCAACGGACCCGTGAGTTTGGGATCAAAATGGTGCTGGGCGCAAGTCGAGCGGAGATTTTCCGATTGGTTCTTTTGCGGGCCGTCAAGAGTATCGCGATTGGATTGATCAGCGGAATTGCGTTGGCCGAACCGGCCATGTTGCTGCTTAACCGATTGCTGGCCAGATCTCCATTTCCACTCCACCGGTTTGATTCGGCTGTGTTTGGGATCTCCGCGGTCCTACTTGCGGCGGTCTCCCTGATCGCCATGTATATTCCGGCATCTCGCGCGATGCGCACCGACCCGATGCGGACTCTGCGAACGGAATAGCGAGAAGCGGAAGCGCGAAGAGCACCGGCTGGTTCAGGACTGGTCGAGGGCAACGATGGCTGATCGCGATGCTGATGTGGAGCGGGAACTCCAGGTTCAAGGTCCCTTTGCACCAAATCGCCGATGACTTGGCGATTTTGTGCTACCGGTATCAGCGGAATGCTACTTGTAAGCGACCGCTTCCGGAAGAGCTTTTGCCCTTGGTATAATGTGCCTTGGTTCACCCCCAAACCTCTTCATCCGTGCTCTTCGATTGAAGGCGATCATGTCTCTTCCGTCTGAACAGAGCACCGCCGTCCCCCAGCCAGCCGAACGATCGAACCTTCAGGAGAAGGTGTGTGAAAACTTGTCGAGTGTTTGTTTTTGCAGGACCGCGTATGACCGCTGCGAGGACTTCTCATGGGAAACGGGGATTCGGCTACCGGCAATTCTTTTCTGTAGCCGTGATGGTGCTTGGCTTGCTGGGCCGCGGAGCGAATGCGCAGACGAACGAATGGACGTGGATCACAGGAAGCAATACCGTGCCGATCTGCACATCCAATTTCCCCAACTGCGGCCTGTCCGGCGTCTACGGGACATTGCAGACTCCGGCGTCCGGTAACACCCCGGGCGGTCGAGTGGGAGCGGCAAGTTGGACAGACAGCAAGGGCAATCTGTGGCTTTTCAGCGGATTCGGCTACGATTCGCAGGGCACCGTTGGTTACCCTAACGACCTCTGGCAATTCAACCCCACCACTCACCTATGGGCGTGGATGGGCGGAAGCAACTCGTTGAGTAACGGCACGAAGGCCTCCGGTTCTGACCCGGGCCAGATTGGGGTCTACGGCACCCTGGGTACCCCTGCGATGGGAAATATTCCGGGCAGTCGCAGCAATGCCTTCACATGGACGGACGGCGGTGGGAATTTCTGGCTCTTCGGCGGTGACGGTTACGATTCCGCAGGGGGATTCGGTGACCTGAACGACCTCTGGGAGTTCAATCCTTCGACCGGGCAATGGGCGTGGATGGGCGGCAGCACCACAGTTCCCGCCAATTTCCAAGGGCAACCCGGCATATACGGGACGTTGGGGACACCCGCCGCGGGGAACATACCGGGCGGCAGACAGGGCGGGGTCAGTTGGACTGACGGCCAGGGCAATCTCTGGCTAGCTGGGGGATATGGCGCTCCTTCCAACGACAATGACACCATTCTCAACGACGTATGGAAGTTCATTCCCTCCTCCAACGAGTGGGCATGGATGGCGGGTGTCAGCACCGTCCCCTTCAATGTAACTGGCGAACCCGGCGTCTACGGTACCTTGGGGTTCTCCGCAGCCGGAAACCTGCCGGGCGCCCGCACAGGCGCGGTTAGTTGGACGGACAGTAGTGGTCACGTTTGGCTCTTTGGGGGAGATGGCGACGATTCGGCCAATACCTTCGGCTGGCTCAACGACCTTTGGCAGTTCCAACCGGCAAGCAATCAATGGGCATGGATGGCGGGCAGCCAAACCATAAACGCTGGTCAACTCTTTCCCGGGCAGGCCGGCGTTTATGGCACGTTACAGGTGCCAGCTACTCAAAACACGCCCGGCGGCCGCTACCATTCTGTCAGCTGGGCTGACAAGCAAGGCAATCTGTGGCTCTTTGGCGGATGGGGCTACGATTCGATCACATCAGGTTTCTATGGCGATCTCAACGACCTTTGGGAGTTCCAGCCCTCCACTGGCCAATGGTCGTGGATGACCGGCAGCGAGGCATTCCCTTATAGCGAGGGACCTCTTCCCGGTCACTATGGCACGTTAGGAACCGCCGCGTTCGGAGATACGCCCGGCGGCCGCGAGTCCGCCATCCGCTGGACCGACAGCACCGGCAAGATCTGGCTATTCGGAGGCAGTGGTTACGATTCGGCCGGCAACTACGGCTTACTCAACGACCTTTGGCAGTTCCAGCCCCCCACTGCCGGCCTGACCCCGGCTGCTACGCCCGTCCTATCGCCGGGGTCGGGGACTTATACCTCCGAGCAGACTGTAACCATCACTGACACCACACCGGGAGCAAGCATCTCCTACCTTGTCAACGGAAATCCCCCCGCCATTCCGTATACCGCTCCCATCGTGGTTTCCGCAAGCGAGACAATCGAGGCCACTGCCGTCGCCCCTGGATATACGAATAGCTCCGTGGCAACAGGGGTGTATACGGTCAATTTGCCGCTCGCCGCGGTCCCGGTCTTTAGCGTGGCTTCCGGAACTTACAGCACAACCCAGACGTCGACCATCACCGACACCACTCCTGGAGCCGCCATCTATTACACTACCGGCGCAGAATTCTACGGGCCGGGCGGAACCCCGTCCACCAGTTCTACTTTGTATACCGGCCCGATCACCATCGCCGCATCGCAAACAGTCAAGGCCATCGCCGTGGCGGCGGGTTACGCGAACAGCAACGTAGCCCAAGCAACCTACAGCATCTGGCCAGATCCATCCCTCAGAGAATGGACGTGGATGAGCGGCAGCAACACTTCTGCGCCCTGTTCATCGCAGCAACTGGAATGCGGTCAGCCCGGCGTGTACGGCACACCCGGCACGCCTGCCGATACAAACGTTCCTGGCGCCCGGAGCGAGGCGGCGACCTGGACAGACAAGGCCGGCAACCTCTGGCTCTTTGGAGGAAGTGGCTTCGACTCGACTGGCACGTTCGCCGACCTCAATGATTTATGGAATTTCAATACCTCGACAAATCAATGGACCTGGATGAGCGGAAACAGCACCGTATCTTCTTCCACCTTCGGTTTCCCTGGCGTCTACGGCACGCTCGGCAAGCCTGCTGCCGGCAACCTGCCGGGAAGCCGCTATTCGGCCGATAGCTGGACGGACGGAAGCGGTAATTTTTGGCTATTCGGAGGATTCGGATTCGATTCCGCTGGAAACACGGGATACCTCAACGACCTGTGGATGTTCAATCTTTCCACCAGGCAATGGACTTGGGCGAGCGGCAGCAAGATCGTAGGAACGGTTTGCAACCAGAGTGTTATTTGTGCAAGTCCTCCGACCTACGGAAGTTTAGGTGTGCCCTCCACCACGAACATTCCGGGTGGCCGGATCTCTAGCGTCACATGGGTCGATAAGAGTGGCAATCTTTGGCTGTTCGGGGGCAACGGTGCCGATTCCCTGCAGGATATCGGCGACCTGGGAGACCTTTGGGAGTTCAGCCCGGCCACCAGCGAATGGACATGGGTCGATGGAGGCAGCATACTCTTGAACTTCGACAACCCCCGGACGTTTTACGGCATCCAGGGTGTCGCCGGACCGTTGGGAGTATTCGCTCCCGCCAATATTCCCGCGGGCCGCAGCGCTTCCGTGGGCTGGTCGGACACTCTGGGCAACTTCTGGCTTTTTGGCGGCTACGGCGTCGATGAGTTCGGCTTTAATGGAGCTCTCGACGACCTTTGGGAGTTCAAGACCTCCACCGGCGAATGGGCGTGGATGGGTGGCTACCTGACTTCGAACACGCTGGGCTTTTCAGGCATAGAAGGAACGCTGGCGGCTGCTAACCTTCCCGGCGCCCTGTACGGGGCAACCGGTGTTACGGACAGCATTGGCAACTTCTGGCTATTCGGCGGGTTCGGCAATCCCCCGGATGGACTCATCGTCTCCGACGCGCTCTGGGAATTCAACACTTCCAGCAGCGAGTGGGGCTGGATGAACGGGGTCAACAACGGCGGCCTCGCCGTATATGGCACCTTGCGCATTGCCGCCGATACCAACACTCCTGGCGCTCGATTTGCAGCGAATAGCTGGGCCGACCAGAAAGGAAATATCTGGGTCTTCGGGGGCAACAATTCCGGCGGTTCCAGAGGGTACCTCAACGACCTTTGGAAATACGTGGCTGCCACTCCTGCGGCCGAGCCCGTCTTCAGCCCGGTGGCGGGCACCTACACGGCAGCGCAAACGGTAACAATCACTGACACCGCTCCGAACGCCACCATCTACTTCACCACTGACGGAAGTGCTCCGACCACGAGCTCGACCGTCTATAGCAGCCCGATTACCGTTTCGTCTACGGAAACGCTGCAGGCGATCGCCACCGCCAGCGGCTACTCCTCCAGTCCCATGGCCAGCGCGCTTTATACCATCGACCTGCCGCCGCCTCACCCCAATTTCTCCATTACTGGCCCAGCTGTCAGCGTAACTCCCGGAGCAACGGCGGGAAACACATCCGCGATCACGTTGACGCCGTCGGGCGGATTCACTGGCACCATCAGCCTGACTTGCGCCATTACTCCCGCAGCCGTGAGCGATCCTGCGACATGCAGCCTTCCAGCCTCTGTGACCATCAGCGGAACTGCGGCGCAAACAGCAACCCTCACGGTGAACACCACTGCAGCCAGCTCCGCTCTCAATGGGGTCGGAGGGTCATTCCGTCCGCTGGCGGGCGGCACAGCCCTCGCGTGCGTCCTGCTCCTTGGCACTCCGGCGCGGCGGCGGAGGTGGTGGAGCACTCTTGGAGTGCTCGTACTTCTCGTTTACATTGCCGGAGGCGCAATCGGTTGCGGCGGGGGCGGCAACGGTGGTGGAGGCGGTGGCGGTGGAGGGAATGCCGGGACCACCGCAGGTTCGTACACCATTACTGTTACGGGTACTTCCGGCGCCATTACGCAAACGGGGACGGTGTCTCTCGCTGTAAAGTAAGCCCGACTCAAGGCGCTCGCCCTCATTCGTCAGCGCATACACACAGGGCAGCTCCTGGGGAATGTCCAGTTTATTCAACGCCTGGAGAAGGCGATGCAGCAACTGCTGACGCTACAAAAGCGAGGTCTCCACGAAGAACTCGTTAGGGATCGAAGGCAAAATGAACTCACATTCGATCCTTAGCAAGCTCTGTTTTCTCAAAGTACCAGTGCCATCTGACGACTAATCCAACAACTAATCCCCGTCTGTACGGCATCTCCTGTACCGCATCACCCCCACTGTGTTCCACCTGTTCGCGGCGGCCAACTCCTGAGCCATTCTCGTATCCGATGCGGTGGCAAGGTTAGCCATGCGGTACCATTGAGTCGCCACCGTTCACCGGGTTGTGGGTACTTCAAGCTGGGACTGCTTACATGATCGGGCGTACCGTCTCGCACTACCACATCATCGAGAAGTTGGGCGGCGGCGGAATGGGCGTCGTCTACAAAGCCGAAGATTCGCGGTTGCATCGGTTTGTCGCTCTCAAGTTCCTGCCCGAAGCGGTTGAACAGGACCCGCAGGCGCTCGCCCGCTTTCAACGGGAAGCCGACGCCGCGTCAGCGCTGAACCATCCCAACATCTGCACCATCTATGACATCGGCGAGGCGGGCCAAGCCTTCATCGCCATGGAGTTTCTCGACGGAATGACGCTCAAACACCGCATTGCCGGGCGTCCCCTGGAAACCGACCTTCTCCTTTCCCTGTTCATCGAAATGGCCGACGCACTCGATGCTGCCCACTCCAAAGGAATCGTCCATCGCGACATAAAGCCCGCTAACGTCTTCGTCACCGAGCGTGGCCACGCGAAGGTCCTTGATTTTGGCCTCGCAAAGCGCATGCCACAGGAGGCATCCGCGGAAACTCTCATCAGCCTTCGTGAAGGGCAACACCTCACCTCCCCTGGAGAGGCTTTGGGAACTGTCGCCTATATGTCTCCGGAGCAGGTACGCGCGCAGGAAATCGATGCGCGAACGGACCTTTTTTCTCTCGGCATAGTGCTCTACGAGGCTGCCACGGGCACGATGCCCTTCCGCGGCGAAAGTCCCGGAGTTATCTTTGACGCCATCCTAAACCGGACTCCGCTGCCCCCATCCCGCTTGAATCCCGACTTGCCGCGTGAACTGGAACACATCATCCACAAGTGTCTGGAGAAAGATCGCCATCTTCGCTACCAGCACGCCTCTGAAGTTCGTAGCGACCTGCAGCGACTGAAGCGCGATGTCGACAGGGGACAACAAAACAGGGCTGCATACGCTCCTTCGCGAGAGACCACGCTGGCCGTTCTTCCCTTCGTGTTTCTGAACGCGATCGAGGAACGGGAATCGATGTCATTGGGCTTTGCCGACTCCCTGATCACATCGCTCGGAGCGCTCGAGGATTTCGTGGTTCCACCCACCTCCAGCATGTTGAAGTATCTGGGGGGAGCCGATCCTGCCACTGTAAGCCGTGAACTCGATGTCCGGTACGTTTTGCAGGGCAATATTCAAAAAGTGGCGGCACGATGGCGAGTTTCCGTGCAGCTGGTCGATTCCGAGCGTCGCAGGATCGTCCTCTCGGAAAAGTACGACCTGACCCTGGACGACATCTTCGAAGTCCAGGACGAAATCGGCCGTCAGGTTGCTCGCTCTTTGAAAGCCAATCTGGCCGGGGGAACATTCAAAGCTCGGGAGCGTTACAGCGCAGACCACTACGCATACGAGGAGTATCTACAAGGGCTGAAGCTCAGTTTTTCCGACACCGAACAAGTGATGGATCGCGCTACCGTGCACCTGATGAATGCTATTGAGCGGGATCCCGGCTTCGCTCTTGCGCATGCAGCCGTGGCACGTGTCTACGCGGACCGGTACAAGATCCACGATGGCCGGGGCATCTGGGCGGAAAAGGCGGAGTACCACTCGTGTCGCGCTCTGGAACTGGACCCCAACCTGCCCGAAGGCCACTTGGCGAAAGGGCACATTTTCTGGAGTCAAGCAAAAAACTATTCATTCCGCGAAGCGGTTGCGGAATTTGAAAAGTCCATTGAGCTGCATCCCAACGTGGATGGCGCACACGGGCAGTTGGGACTGGTTTTCTCACACATCGGCCGCATGCAGGAGGGCCTGCTGGCATTTCAGCAGGCCCATCGCGTCAACCCGCACGATAGTTGGGTACGGTGGTCGGGCCTGGCCCACCTTTGGGCAGGCGAATTCGAGGCTGCCAATCGCGAGTGCGAAGCGTGGCTTCGCGAAACTCCGGAAAGCAAGTACGCCCTATGGCTTCGACCCCAACCGCTGCTACTGATGGGCGACCTGAAAACCGCCGGGAAGATGCTTCGCGAGTCTCTCGACGATTTTCCCGAAGAACCTCTTTTCGTCTCGCTTCAAGGAATGCTTCATGCGCAGAGAGGCGAATTGGAGCAAGCTCTCGAATGCGCGCGACGAGCGTGCGAGTCGCCCCGCTCTTTCGGTCATACCCATCACACGCTTTACCAGGTGGCGTGCGTCCACGCCATTCTGGGCCAGGACGACAAGGCTCTTGCATGGATGGATCGCGCGGTGAGCACAGGTTTCCGCTGTTGGCCGTTCTTTCGCGTTGACCCCTCTCTCAGCAACCTGCGTCGATTGCCTGCGTTTCAAAACTATATTGCCGATATCGAGAAGGACTGCAGCCAGATCCGTATTCTCGAGATTTGAAACCGCGGACAAGGAATTCGTGACCTGACGACGAATCCCGCAGTTGTCCCTGGCCAGGAACTGGCAACATCCAATGGAACCGCCGCCACAGCAGGTGCGTACCACCGATACAAGCCCCGGAAACCCGAGGAAAATACACAACGATGCGTAACGAGGGGTAGGTAGCATGAACGCGGACATACGACTCGCTCTACGACAGTTGAGGAAAGCGCCTGGATTTGCCTTGACCGCCGTGCTCACACTGGCACTCGCCATTGGCGCCAACGCAATCGTGTTCAGCGTACTGAATGCGTTAATCCTGCGACCGCTCAACGTGCCGCACCCCGGAACGCTGTTCATGTTGGAACGCGCCTATGGGTCGGATACGTCTCCATCGGAGTCGTATCCGGATTACCGCGACCTGCGTGACAGGAACCGCAGCTTCGACTCGCTGGTGCTCTACAACATCATGGGCGGGGTTGGGCTCGATACCGGCCATGGAAATCCCTCCGTGGTCTGGCCCTATACCGTAAGCGGTAATTACTTCGATGCCCTGGGCGTTCAGCCCTATCTTGGGCGATTTATCCATGCCTCGGAAGAACATGGGCCAAATAGCGTGCCCGAGATCGTTCTGAGCTATGCGCTCTGGCACAGCTATTTTCATGGTGACCCCGCTGCCGTGGGCCGGACGGTGCAGATCAACAAGCATCCCTTCACCATCATCGGCGTTGCCCGGCCGGACTTCCGGGGCACCGAACTTTTTTTCGCGCCCGATCTGTGGGCTCCCATCGTCAATTCTTCGCAAATCACCGATTATTTTTCGCTCGAGGAGCGTGGCAACCATAACGCCTGGGCGATCGGACATCTCAAGCCCGGAATCACACCGGCCGCGGCAACTTCGGACTTGAACGCTATTGCCAATTCGCTGGCGAAAAGTTATCCCAAGTCCGACGACGGCCTGAAATTCTCCCTGTCCCGGCCGGGGCTCGCGGGAAATACCCTGGGTCGCCCCACGCGCGCTTTTATGTTCGGACTCATGCTCCTGGCAGGTCTTATCCTGCTTGCCGCTTGCGCCAATCTGGGTAGCCTGTTCGCCGCGCGGGCGGCGGATCGGGCACGGGAAATCGCGGTCCGCATGGCTCTCGGATCGCGCCGCCAGCTCATCCTTCGGCAGCTTCTCACGGAAGCTGTTTTGGTTTCTGTGGCTGGAGGGATTTGTGGCATGGCGGGAGCCGTGGTCATTCTGCGTGTCCTCAGCACCTGGCGGCCGATTCCGAATGTTCCCATCAATATTCCGGTCAACCCGGATGTGAACACCTACGCACTGGCCTTTCTGCTGGCGGTCTTGAGCGGGCTGTTCTTCGGGTTAGTCCCCGTCCGCCAGATTCTGCGCTCGGATCCATGGCAGATCATTCGCTCAGGGAGCACAAGCGTGGGCAGCACGCGCCGATTTACGCTGCGCGACGTTCTGCTTGGCTTGCAAATCGCCATTTGCTCGGTTTTAGTCACCGCTTCGCTCGTCGCCGTCCGAGGCCTGGCTCGTTCGCTCCAAAACAACTACGGGGTTCAGCCTAAGAACGTGATGCTGGTAAAGACCGATCTGAAGATGGCTGGATATGATGGCGACAAGCGCGTAGAGATGCAGAAGCGCATGCTCGAGGCTGCCGCAGCGATCCCGGGTGTCACGGCGGTGGGATATAGTGATCGGCTTCCGCTCAGTATCGGCGGAGGGGATTCCGACGTATTCACCGACACCACCAGCGATTTCCGTCCAACCAACGCCGCAGCCGATGCGCAGAATTTCCAGGTTTCGCCCGACTATTTCCGGGCTGCCGGAACGGCACTTCTGGCTGGCCGTTCCTTCACTATGCACGATGAAGAGAAGGCTCCGGTGGTGGCGGTGGTGAATCGCGAATTTGCGCGCAAGGTCTTCGGGTCCTCCGATAACGCAGTAGGCAAGCACTTCCGGTTCTGGGGCGGCAAGCGGGCGGAAGTCATCGGCGTGGTGGAAGACGGCAAGTACCAGACCCTCACCGAAGACCCCAAGCCCGCTATGTTTTTTTCCTTCCTTCAGCACGCTTCGAGCCAGACCTGGCTGATAGTTCGATCGGAACGTGACCCGCAAGGGATCGCCACGGCCCTGCAACGCTCGATGCGCAGCCTCGATCCGGCGCTGCCGCTGGAAATCAGAACCTGGAACAGCGAGTTGGACTCCGCCCTTTTCGCAGCTCGCGTAGCCACCGTTTCTCTCGGCGTGCTTGGTTTGCTGGGCGCGATGCTTGCCATTACCGGCATCTTCGGCATGGCTGCCTATACGGTGAGCAAGCGCCTCCGTGAACTCGGCATCCGCATAGCCCTTGGCGCCGATCAACGCAAGGTGCTGGGAGCGGCGCTCGGACGTACTTTCCGGCTGCTCGCCGTTGGATCGATCGCCGGCCTAGTCCTCGGTGTACTGGCAACCCGTGTCCTTTCGTCCATCGTGTATCAGGCCACGCCGAAAGACCCGGTCATCCTCGGCGGTGTCATTGTTACTATGCTCTGTGTAGGCGTCGTCGCGGCCTTGGTTCCCGCTCGACGTGCCCTCGCCGTTGATCCAATGATTCTGCTCCGCGATGAATGAATGGAAGCAAACCATTCACGGCAGGTCTCCTACGATCTGCTCCAGGTGGAAGAGGGCTCGCTCCATCCGGCGCTGCAGTGATTGCTGAAGGAAGGCTGGCTGGAGGGTCAGACTGGAACCATCAGCCAAGGACAAACCAACGCGGATTTATCGCGGGTAGGACGGATGATGAAACCTAGTCAATTTCCAAGCGAAGACAAGGGGTAGCGCGTGAGGCGAAAACAGATATGGATCGCGTTTCTGATCCTCTCTACCATCGCCGTCGCCGTGCTCATCGCGGGCGCTCGGACAACCTTGGCGCAAGGCCGAGTTCAGCCGGCGGGTAAGAATCCGCCGGCCTCGGTCTACAATCCGTACCCTCCAGAAATCCTCCCATCTGACTTGAGCTCTGAGATAGCCCGGGTTCTACGGGAGGTGGATGTCATCGAAAGCCGGGCGATTGCGCGATGGCACTCCCTGCCGGCGCCGATTCTCGCAGGGCAGCCGCCAGTCATACAGAATGCCGGAACGGAAGCAATTGAAACCCTGGGTGAGCTTATGCTTTACGACAAGAACATCTCACCCAACAGAAATCTGGCCTGCGCGTCTTGCCATATGCCGTATGCAGGCCTGAGTGGACCGATTCCCTCGGTCAACCTGACCATGATTGCCTATCCTGGAACCGCACACTTTCGAGCGGGCAAGCGAACAGCGCAGCGGCATCCGTATGCGCCCTTCTTCCCACCACTGCAGTACAACCAGGAACAGGGGCTGTTCTTCGGCGGAAACTTCTGGGATTCACGCGCCACCGGATATAGGCTTCGAGTTCCCGACGCGGAGCAGGCACAGGGTCCTCCCGTCGATGCTCAGGAGATGGGCCTCCCTGATGTTGCTTGCGTAGCCTTTCGGCTTTCCACCGCTGTGTATAGACCTCTCTTCGAAGAGGTATGGGGCGTGGGCTCATTCGCAATCAACTTCCCGCGCGAAACCGGGAAGATCTGCGCGACCCCTGGCGGGGCCGCCGTGTTCAAAGGGAGCGCCACGCCGGTTCCGATGAGCCCGCAAGACCGCACCCGCGCCAACACCGTCTATGACCAATGGGCCCGCTCCATTGACGCATTCGAGCAGTCTGTGCAGGTCAGCGCTTTCTCCTCGAAATTCGACGCTTTCCTGGCCGGAAAATACAAACTCACTGCGGACGAGATGGCAGGTTTCAACCTGTTTAACGGTAAGGGCAATTGCAATTCATGCCACCTTGATGGAAGAGGAACAACGCTGAAGGCAGATCAAACGGACTCGAGCGCGACGGCTCAGGTCAACCCGTTGTTCACCTGCTTCGGCTCGGCTAATGAGGGCCTGCCTCTGAATCCCCGAGTCGCCTTCTATTACGAAACGACAGCCGGATTTCTACGGCTTCATTTCAATCCTATGGCTTCGATGCATAGCGGTTTGTGAGGGATCGGCGGCTGCTCCACCCGTGACTGAGCATCCGACTTGGCGACATCAAGCGATCTTGAGAATTTCTCTTAACGGAAGATTTTCCACACTGTCGATAGCATCCTTGGACAGTACATGCGTGCCGTCGCTACCGGCATTGTT
The DNA here is from genome assembly GCA_963745725.1 of uncultured Acidobacteriaceae bacterium. Classification (GTDB taxonomy): domain Bacteria; phylum Acidobacteriota; class Terriglobia; order Terriglobales; family Acidobacteriaceae; genus PALSA-350. The sequence goes on along the minus strand of CAVUYJ010000006.1, from coordinate 25,777 downwards.
TTGTTTTTCGGGTGCCACGTCAAAAGCAGGCAGTGGCACGCCATCCTTCGCCTGAATAAGCTGCGCGTCTAACGTCGCTGCATTCAGGGCGTTGAACACCACCAGACATGAGAGCAGGGCAGCCAGCAGTCCTCTTGACTACGCGCCGGATGATTGCCCACCTGTTCGTGCATATTCACGCTCGTCACAGAGAGTCATGACGTGATGTGCTTTCTCGCGCAACAGACGCATGTGCCCGGGCGGCGCTCAAATTGAATACAATCGCCGACTACATTTGCGAGGACCTATTCCTCCAACTTCAGGCCTACCGCCTGCATCAGGGTAAGCGCGTTGCTGGTGCGCACGATTCCGGGATGCAGCCGGTAGTCAAACTTAAGCTGGCCTTCCTCGATGCTGTCCTCAAAGTGGTAGTTTTGCGCCAATTCGCCCATCGTCTGCGGGATTTCAGTGAGGGCCAAATCGTGCGTAGTCACCATTCCGATGGCTCCCCGGCGCACCAACGCACGAACCACGAACCGCGTTCCGTCGAACCGGTCTCGCGAATTGGTTCCCGAAAGCAGCTCATCCAGCAGGAATAGAAGCGCAGGCGGCTCTTCTGCCAAGTCTGCGAGAAGCTTCAGGCGTTTGATTTCCGCGTAAAAACGCGAGACGCCCCCTTGCAGTGAATCCAGCACGCAGATGGAGGCTCCCACGGCAAGCGGTGAAAGGCGGAGCCGCGTGGCGCGCACCGGCGCGCCGCACTGTGCTAACACCGCGTTGATTCCCACGCCCCGTAGAAACGTGCTCTTACCTGCCATGTTCGGACCACTGACCACGATCAACTGCAGTTTGCTGCCTAACGTCAGGTCGTTGCCTACTGCCGTGCTGACGGGCAACAGCGGATGCGCCAGCCCCGTTGCCTCAAAGCAACCACGCTGCTCGACAAACTCCGGCAGCACGTCTGCGGGATGCTCCCATGCATAGCAGGCGAGCGCGGATAATGCTTCGAACTCGCCCACGGTAGAGAGCCAGCCGCGAATCGCAGAGCCGAACCTCTGCTGCCAACGTTCCGCCGCTATGGTCAATTCTGCGCTGTAGAAAATGAATGGGGAAAACATCTGAACCAGCAGATTTCGGCGTCCCGCTAACCAATCGACGATCCACTTCAACCTCTTCACCGCGGCAGAGGGCGGTAAGTCTCCGGAATCGAGCGAGGCTCGCAGGCTCCGCAGTCGGGCGGAGGCAAATGTCTCTTGTTCCAACACCTGCAGAACTTCCGCTAGGACGCTGAGGTCCTCGGCGGCCTCCTCGACTGCTTGGGCAGATCCTGAGACACGGCGCCGCAGGGCGAGGCTGACCCCGAGGTTCACGAACGACATCAGCAACGCGGGGCGCAGCGAGTCCGCCGGGAAAGCGCCTCCAGCGATCAGCCACTGCAGTAGACAAAACAGCGCACGTGCTGTGGCACCTACCCACAGCATAGCGAGAGGCGCCAATGCCGGCGCAAGCCATCGCGGGAACATCCGCCCGCGTTCTGCCCATGATGCCAGCGCGTCAGGCCGAACTCCCAGGCGCACACTCTCTCCCGCGACGAACAGGCTCTCGCGAAAGCGGAGCTTGTCCTTCATCTCCGTGATTGCCGCCTGCCGCGAGCGTATCTCCTCTGGCAGAGCCGCATGCAGGAGCCACCGGGCGAGCGTCTGTTCGCCAGCCCGAGTTCTGACAGTGCAGAGAAACTCGAATAGCGACCCCTTGCCGAAAATGTCGAGATCCCGCGCGTACGGATGGGCGAGATCCAGAAAGCGATCTCCCGTTTCTCCGGTTCCCGCCCACCTGTGTTGCAGGCGCGCGATTCCACGCTCGTAAAATTCAATCACTCGCTTTCTCTCACGGATGGCGCGCAGTACACGGTCATGCCACACTGCCAGCGGCACGAAAATCACCACGGGGATTAGGAGCAGACTCCGCAGATCTGGAGAGTGCAGCAGCGGGATTGCTGCGATGGCTCCTGCGAGGAACACGACCATCGTGGCGTAGGCAAGCCCGGTGTCCAGTTTTTGCTGGAGAGCCAATCGAGCTTGGTTCTCCAGCAGCAGACGACGGTAGACGGCTTCAGGCGATTCCATCGATCATTCATCGAACCTTTCTAAGCACCTTTGAGCCTTCGAGGTTGCCCCGCCAACATTATCAGCGCTGGCTCCAACATGTGGTTCTCTTCAAGGAGAACCACATAAGGGGCACCGGTGAGAGCAGTGAAGTAGGAAAGCCGGGTACGCTCCTAATGAACAAACAAAGAGTGTGGTGCCGCACCTACGGCGCTCGGATCCTCTTCAGATTTCCCAGCCCTTCCGGGCTGGGCTGAAGTTTGGCGGTCGGTTCTCCGAGCCTTGCATCTACAGCGATCTTGCCGTGTCATTTCTCCCTCGACTTGCCACAGGCAAGTCGGCTGCTCGGGATGACCAAAAGGGGAGGGTTGATGCGAGGAAAGAGTGGTTGCTGAAGGCGCTTTTCAAATCCAATTTGGACAGGTCTGGGCTAACTTCAGCCGTCCCCGTTCGACAAGCTCCCGCGGCAAGCCGGTCAAATCGAATGAATGCCGCTGGAAGATAGATGGCTCGGTAAGAACGCTTTGCATGTTATATTCTTGTTCATGCACGTTGTATCGGGTGCAGTAAGAAGAAACGAGATTGAAAGTCGACTACAGCGCGGTCTACCTGTCAATGCCACCGCGCTCGCAAAGGAGTTCCTGGTGTCTGAGGACGCCATCCGGCGCGATCTGAGGGCGTTGGCTGCTGAGGGCAAGTGCAAACGGGTTTATGGTGGCGGGCTTCCCATATCGCCGGATGGAGGTCCGCTTGAGCACAGACTCTTGAACGACTCCAAAGAGAAGCGCGCTCTCGCCTTGGCCGCATTGTGCCTAGTGTCTGAAGCATCGACGGTCTTCCTCGACAGCGGCAGTACCAACTTGGCCTTGGCCAGAGAGATGCCGCCCGATCGCTCTCTGACCATCGCCACAAATTCGATCTCCATCGCAAGCGCCCTACTCGAGCGAAAGAATTTCAAAGTTATTGTTCTGGGAGGAGAGATCGAACGTGAAACCGGCGCGGCCATCGGGCTATCTGCGTTCCGCGAAGCGGAACGCTTGAGCTTTGATCTGTGTTTCCTCGGAGCTTGCGCGGTCTCAGTGTCTCTTGGCATTGGAGCGTTCCATATGGCGGATGCCGAATTCAAACGCACGCTCATTGCGAGAAGCGATCGCACCGCAGCGCTTGTCACTATGGACAAAGTGGAGACGCGCGCACCGTTTCAGGTGGCGGCACTCGCAGTCCTTGACCATATCGTTCTTGAAGCTGGCACATCGGAGGAGATTGTGTCGAAGTTTTCCGATGCCGGCCCCAAAGTCATCCTCGGGCAAGCGTAGATTGCGTCTCATTCGTCACAACCGAGAGCGGGAATTCTCGTCAGAGGATTTGTATCTATCACGCGCGAAGCTATCGACCAGGCTGGCGTTCGTTGCGGCAGGGTTCGGCGTAGCTTGCTGGGCTCCCTTAGTGCCTTTCGCAAAGACTCGCTGCCATCTTGGCGATGACACCATGGGACTGGTTCTGCTCCTCTTGGGCGCAGGTTCCATCGTTGCGATGCCGCTTGCGGCAAATCTCAGTGCACGCTTCAGTAGTAAGCCGATCGTACTTTCCAGTGGATTAGGCATGGCGGTTGTTCTGCCGCTTTTGAGCATCGTCTCGTCGCCGATCGCACTCGGAGTAGCGCTTTTCGCCTTCGGGGCGTCTTTGGGATCGCTCGATGTCGCGATGAACTTACACGCTGTCGATGTTGAGCACGCTTCTGAGAAGCCGTTGATGTCTGGATTTCACGGACTCTTCAGCGTTGGTGGATTTCTCGGGTCTGGAATCGTGACAGCTCTTCTCTCTCGAGGCATCGCACCTGGCTCAAGCACGATTCTCTGTTCCATTATTCTTGTTTCGCTCATTGTTGTGGCCCTTCCGCGCATGCTCTCGAATCGAGAGCATGCGCGGCAACCTCTCTTTGCCGTTCCGAGAGGTGTCGTGCTCGTCATCGCTATCTTCGCGGCAATCTCATTCCTGGTTGAGGGGGCTCTGCTCGACTGGAGTGCGCTTCTGCTTGTCGGCGAACACCTGGTCGCTGCTGCGCACGGAGGGCTGGGATACATGTTCTTCTCCATCGCGATGACATTCAGTCGTTTCGTCGGCGATGGCATCGTAGCGCGATTCGGGAACCGTATCGTGCTGACAGTTGGTGGAGCGATAGCGCTTCTAGGTCTGTGCTGCCTCATTCTCGCTCCGGTCGCATGGATCGGACTTGTCAGTTTTGTCTTTGTGGGCCTTGGAGCCGCAAATATCGTGCCTATCTTGTTCAGACTCGCGGGTACGCAACACACGATGCCAAAGGGATTGGCCGTTGCCGCCCTCACTACGGCCGGTTACGCGGGCATGCTGACCGGACCAGCCGCCATTGGCTTCTTGTCAAAGGAAGTCGGCTTGCATAACGCTTTCTGGCTTCTGCCAGCTCTTCTGGCATGTGTGCCGATTTTCGGCAAACACGTGACGGCAGAAACTTCTCGCTAATCGTGTAGCCACGCGATCACACTGCGAAAATGCTTAACCAGAGGAGAACCAGCATAACTTGAGTTCACCTGGTGACTTGGTAAATCGTGCTGTGAGAGGGCAAAAGAATCCCGACGACGGCGCCCCCCACGCCCCCGAGCACCGCGCCAACTCCTGCCAGCAGGGCGGCTCCGCCAGCATCCAAACAGAAGCTTTGCGAGGAGCACGGTTTGTTGAGCGCTGCGCCGATTCCGGCTCCGACACCAGCCCCCACTCCCGCCACGATGAGGGTGTTGCGCAACCGGTGTTGGTGTTCCATGAGTTTCACGCTGAGAACGTCTTGCTTCGGAATACTCTGCTCGCCATTCGTCTCCCGGTATGAGATCGCTGTATCGGAGATGCTCACGAAGTTTCCGGAATGTTTCTTCGAGGTCATCCCGACGACTTGAATCCTCTGTCCCGGCCGCAAGACACTTAGATTCGACCAGGATGCCTGGTTGGCTTGAGCCAGCAAAGCAAAGGGAGCGCCAGAGAGAAAAATCAGGAACAATATGCTTCTCACGTTGCATGAAGTCGAAAATGACCTCGTCATCGTTGAGCCCCCCATCTTGCGAAAGAGTCGAGGATTCCAGGTCGCAAAACTCGAGACCTGGGCACCCCTGTTTCGTGGTCAAAAAGACCGCCAAGTGTGGACTCTCTTTCCAATACTCCCTAGCGAGAGGATGCCTTCCTTGCCGGCAACGCTAGTGACCACTGTGTCAATTTCGGAGCCGTCCTCCACGACTACGAAGTTTGTGACCACAGGCGGCCTGCCATCGGTGAAGTCGATGGTGAAAGTACCGGTGCAATCGGGGTTTACCGTGTACGTACCGTGGGCCGGTGTGTGCGTGAAGTTGGATACGGCTGTACCGGCGATGGTGACCGAGTCGATCTGTTCAAAGCTCCCCTCGCCATCGAAGTCGGCCATGGCGACGCCTACCTGCAGACCCGTTGGGCCGGTGACGCCGGGGACGGCGAATTTGGTGCCTTGAAGTGTGAATCCGTAATGACCGGAAAGAAGTTTGGCGTTGCATCCCTCGGTATCACTTAGCGCATATCCTGACCCGGCAGCACCGAGTGTAAGCAGCACGAATGCTACTCCGTTTGTGAAAATCTTGCTGTTCATAGTTCCTCCGTCGCAGTTAGCTGCGATGCTTCTTCTAAGCGACCTCCGACGACCCAGTCAATCGACTGCACCTAACCCGCTCCTGACTTGCTAAGAAGCTGCTGGCAATGGATTTGTGTGATTTCCTGAACTGGGTAACTGAGATAACATGGCAGCGGGTCACGGTGACCCTATGGATTCGCCAACCAGTTCCGGCCGCAGATTGCGGGCCGGCCTTTTCGAGATTGACCTGGCCGCGGGCCAATTGCACAAGAACGGGCGGAGATTACCGCTTCAGGAACAACCCTTTCGCGTTTTGGCCACGCTGCTGGAGCACCCGGGAGATGTGGTCACCCGCCAGGAGTTGCGGGAGAGGCTCTGGCCAGCCGATACCTATGTCGGATTCGACGAGGGCCTGAACACCGCCATCCGCAAGCTGCGAACGGCCTTTGGCGACTCAGCCGATAATCCGAGATTCATCGAAACCTTGCCCCGGCGGGGGTATCGGTTCATCGCTCCAGTCACCGAAACGATGCCGGCGGATGGTTTTCGCTCGAGCTTGGAAGTGCGAGGGGATGGGACACAGATTGAAGGCCCCGCTGCGGTCGACGCGCCGGGACTTCCGCAACAAGTTGAGCGGCCGCCAGATGCTGCGGATCACAGGCAGCGAGGAAAGAGAGTTGTTCTCGTCACCGCTTTCCTGGTTTTGCTTCTCACCATTGCATACGTCGTGCACAGGCATTCTTCCCCGGGCTATTCCCCCGCTAAGCGCGCGATGCTTGCGGTATTGCCCTTTCAGAATCTGAGTAATGACCCAGGGCAGGAGTACTTCAGCGATGGGCTAACCGAGGAGACGATTACCGACCTCGGCCAGCTCAGCCCAGCAAATCTCGGAGTGATCGCCCGCACTTCGGCCATGGCCTACAAGCACACGGGTAAGACCATCAGCCAGATTGGCCGTGAGTTGCACGTCGACTACGTCCTGGAGGGAAGCGTTCGGCGGGAGGGGGGCAAAGCCCGCGTCAGCGTTCAGTTGATTCGGGTGAGCGACCAGACTCACCTTTGGGCACAGAACTACGATCGTGATCTGCAGGACTTGCTTGACCTGCAAAACGAGCTTGGCAGGGCGATCGCGGAGCAGGTCAGGGCTAATCTCACACCAGAGCGGCAGATCGAGTTGGCCAGGAAGCACATCGTGAACCCCGAGGCCTACGACTTGTATTTAAAGGGCCGCTTTTATTGGAACCAAAGAACCCCCGACTCCCTTAAGGAAAGCATTGGGTATTTTCAGCAAGCTACCGCCAAGGACGGCAACTTCGCCCTGGCCTATGCCGGCCTGGCCGACGCCTACAACATCAGCAATATCGTCGCGCCGATTTCCGCGAGGGATAGTTTTCCGCAGGCAAAGGCCGCAGCGATGAGGGCAATAATGTTGGATCCCTCGCTTGCCGAAGCGCACGCTGCCCTGGGGATGGAGAAATCGCACTACGAATTTGACTTTCCAGGAGCAGAAAGAGAATTTCTGAAGGCCATCGACCTCAACCCGAACTCGCCCAACGCCCATTTTTTTTATTCCAACTGCTTCCTCATGCCCATGGGCCGAAAGGCGCAAGCTATTGCTGAAAACCAGAGGGCGATGGCCATTGATCCCCTTTCGCTACCTATCAACAACTTCATGGGCGTGACCTACATGCTGGCTGGCGACGAGGCAAGCGCGTACCGGCAATTCCAGCACACGATCGCCTTGGATCCCAGCTTTGCACTCGCGCACGAATATTTTTCGTTGTTCCTGACGACGACGGGAAGATATGAGGAGGCGATCAAGGAGCGGGAAAAGAGCGAGGTGCTTACCGGCTCCAGTCCCGAAGAGGCGGCGGCTGAGGCGATGGTCATGGAGAGTGCCTACAAAAACGGAGGAGAAAAGGGATTTTGGCAGAAGAACCTGGAGCGTGACCTGGAGTTCAGCAAACAACCCGGGGAGTACGCATCGCCGAGCGGCCTGGCCGGTGATTACGCTATGGCCGGCCAAACGGACAAGGCATTTGAGTTGCTGGAGAAGGGTTACGAGGCACGTGAAGGGCAGGTCCTGACTTTGTTGAAGTTCGACCCTGACTACAAGAATCTGCGCGGAGATCCGCGATTCTCCGCGATGCTGCGAAAGATTGGATTACCTGAATGAAGGAGATCTAGGTGGTCTGGACAGAAGGGGCTGACCTAATAGGCCGGCGCTACTCCTGTCCTCTGAACGATCGAGCGAAAGCGGCTATCGGAGTGGAGAAAGTCGTAGGCGGGATCCCCCTGGATCCAAAGAGTGTCTATGGCATGCTGTTGGTAACCCTCCTCGAGCAGAGCGAGCGTCCGCTCTTTGTCCTCAAGTTGTGCGTAATAACTCGCCAGCTCGACAGGAGACACGTAGCTGCTCTTCGACTGAAGGAGACGCCGGCCAAGCTGCCAGCGAACGAAGCCACGGGCTCCGCCCCGATCGCAGGCACGCCGCAGGTTCACGGCTGACTGAGGATCTCCCGTCAGAATATGCCACCTGGCCCAGACGTCCACGGCCTCCTTGTAGTTGCCCATACGTCGCAACGTATCCATTTCCAGACCGAGGAGATCGAGATTGTTGGGATTCGCTTCCAGCCGCAGGCGAATTTCCTTGAGCGCTGCTTCGAATTGGCGCGCGCCCTCGTAAAGCCCGGCGAGAGCGTAGGGCCGTGAGAACGGATCAATTTCCATCGTCTTCTTCCCCAACTCGATGGCTTCCGCATGACGGTTGACTGCCTGCAGCAGACAGGCCCGCAGGTAATACAGCTCGCCGTTCTGCGGATCGAGGCTGATGGCGCGGAGAATCTCCCGGTCGGCGTCTGCCCAATCCCATCGATCGATGAGGAACATGGCACCCATGGCCTGGTGCGCCTGCGCCAGGTTCGGATCCAGTGCGAGCGCGCGCTCGGCTGCCTGCTCTTCCGGAACGATGCTGGTACGAGGGTCGAGAACATCGGTGGCGATACCCTCCCCGTAATAGTCGGCAAGTCCCGCCCAGGCCAGCGCATAATCGGGCTGGAGATCGATCGCCTTTTGGAACCAGGCTCCCGACTCCTCCATGTGGTCGCCGAACCAAAGGTAGTTGCCGTGCAGGTAGGCATCATGAGCTGCCGGATTTACATAAAGGTTGGCCTTCACGGCCGGGACTGCGTGATGCAGTTGGTTGGCAATAGCTTTTGCCGCCTCGTCCGGCAGTGCAACATCGTTCGCATCGCGTTGGTAGCTGTCGGCCCAGAGATGTGAATCCGTATCCGCCCGGATCAGCTGCAAAGTCATATGAACTTGATTGGCGGAACGAGTCACGGAGCCTTCCACGATGGCATCCGCATGGAGCGCTCGTGCGATTTCCGGCAGCGGCCGGTGAGCCCCCCGGTACTGCATCACCGATGTTCTGGAGACGATGCGGAGACTGGAGTCTTTCGCGAGCATCGTGATCAGCTCGTCGGTCATGCCATCGGCGAAGTAGTCCTGGGAGGAATCTCCGGACAGGTTGTCGAGGGGGAGCACAGCCAGGGAGTTGATGACAGGTTGCGCGTTGCGATGGAGCAGGCGTTCACCCAGGGGGTACGCGCCACGGGTAGCGATGGGGATGGTAATGAGTAAGGCGGCCAGGGCGGTAAGGCCAACCCAGACCGGATAGCGGGGGTTCGGGGTGGGCAGGGTTGGGGCGCCGGTAAGCGCCTCTGCCGCAATCGCTTCCTTTGGTTGGACCGGATCCATCGAAGCAGCTTCCACCAAAGGAGCATCTGGCGGAAGAACTTCGGATGACGGTTTCTGCACAGTGGTGATGGGGGCGATGAAGCGGTAGCCCATGCCGATAACGGTCTGGATGAATTGAGGATTGTCAGGATCGTCGCGGAGCAGGTAGCGGAGCTTACGGATAGCGGTATTGATGCCGTGTTCGGTATCGACGAAGACTTCGCTTGCCCAGAGCCGCTCGGCGATCTCGCTGCGAGTGACGAGTTGACCTTCCCGGGAGGCGAGCAGGATGAGCAGCTCCATGGGCTTACGCTCGACGCGCAGGGAGTCGCCGTCGCGGAGGAGTTGGAACGCTCCGCAGTCAAGCCAGAAGTCACCGAATTGATAGACGGGGCCGCTCAGGGAACCCTCCTGCGCGGGGGAAGTATGACTCAGTGTCGCAGGAAAAGGCTAGATTTAAAAGCATTTGGCGGTTCACCCAAACTTCACCTCCGGCTTCACCCTCTATTCATTGCGCCGGCGCGAATCGTGGTCCAGTTTCGTGGTCAGCCGGCGATTCCGGCCAAGGAGAAGAAGGACATGAGAACAAGTAATCGGAGGTTGGTTCCGGCTCTAGGCGCGCTGGTATTTGCGTGGGCTATGATTCCGAGCGCCCTGGCACAGTGCGGGATGCCGGTGAAACAAGCGAAACCAGCGGCGTGGCATCCACAAATCGGTGGAGCGTACGTCACGCGAACCGCGATGGGCGGCGAGGAGGAAGAAGGTCCATCGATCGTGGGGATGTGGCACGTAACGTTCACCGCCCAAACCAGCAACGGGAAAGATATTCCCGACACAGTCATCGACGATGCCCTGGCAGTGTGGCATGCCGACAAAACGGAAATCATGAATTCCATGCGGCCACCGCAGGATGGGAACTTCTGCCTTGGTGTGTGGGAACAGACGGGCAGATCGAAGTATTACCTGAATCACTTTCCCTGGTTCGCCAACCAGTTCCCCAATGCCACGAACAATGGGATCGGGGAGCCCCAAGGTCCGACGCACATCACCGAAACCATCACATTGGCCTCGGATTGTAATCACTTTTCCGGCACCTTCACGCTGGATGCATACGATACGACGGGAAAGATCTTCCAGTCATTTACCGGCATGGTCACGGCGACACGGGTCACGATCAGGACAACGGTTCCCGATTTACTCTAAAAGGAACTGAATTGGATGGATTGGGCGGCTCAGGCTTGCCGCCCTACCTATTGCGAACGGAAACGGAGATGGCCGGCATTCTCGCGAGAGTGCGATGCCGAACTTGTGGAGCGGTTAGGTTCTCATGTTTGATAAAAGTGGAACCTGATTCTATGCCCAGGCGTGCCAGCGATCTTTCGAGTCCCTGCATCCCCAGTTCCCACATAAAATCCAGTTCTGACCACAAATTCCTGAAACGCCGTTTTAGCAATCGGTCACGCATGCATGAATGACGTTAACGAAGCCTTGACGACAAGTGCGAGCCAATCATCAAACGAGGCGATCGGTCCAACCTTGCTTCCTCTGCGTTCCGATAAGCGCATTTCCCCTCTCGTTTTTCTCTATCTTGTTCTCACGGTTGTGTTCACGGCACCCTGGGTGTGGTTGTTGCTGCACGCGCAGAGCCTCGACATCGGCCGGGGATTTGTCATCCACACGCAAATGTGGGCGCCTGCCCTCGCGGCATTCACCTGTTGCGCTTTGTTCCGAATTCCCTTCCGGTCGTTGGGTTTTGCGTGGCCCGGGACGCGGGCCATGGCGTGGGGGTATCTTCTTCCGGTTGGGTATGCCACCAGTGCTTATCTCTTCGTCTGGGCTACCGGGCTTGCTCCCGCTGACTTTGCAGGGTTTCTGCGAGCAAGCGAAAGATCACTGCACATAGGATGGGGCGCCGGTATACTTAACGCCGCCCTTATCGCTACATTCGGGGTTCTGCAGAGCGGCGTTTCCGCGACCGGCGAAGAGATCGGCTGGCGAGGATTCCTTGTTCCAGTGTTAGCGCAACGATTCGGGTTCACCGGCGTCGTCCTGCTCACCGGAGGGATCTGGGCACTCTGGCATTATCCACTGATTTTGTTCGGCCCTTACGCCAGCGCGGCACCGAAATGGGTAGCTATCCCGTGTTTCACCATCATGATTTTTGCTACGGGTGTGATGGCCGCCTGGTTACGGTTGAAAACCGGCTCCGTATGGCCTGCGGCGATGCTCCATGCTTGCCATAATGCCATCATTCAATGGCTGTTCGATTCGATGACGGTGGAAACAGGACGCGCGGCGTGGTTCGCCGGGGAGTTTGGCGTTGCGCTCTCCGTCTCTTCCCTTCTGTTCGCGGTCCCACTCTGGCGGAGCGGCGTGCGCCTCATTGCCGCCGCACGCCCATAGCCCCGCCCCCCAGGCGTTGTTTATTGAAATCATCCCCCGACTCATCGTTTTTCATGAGGAGATCTCTGTCTGCTTTCGCCGTCTCTGTGAGCAACCCGAACACTGTCATGGAGCAAGAATACTCAAGTCATAAAACTATCGAGCCGTCTTGGGGAAAGGGCGGGTGAAGAATTGTCGTCTGCTGAGGAGTTCAGGATTCACGAGGGGTCCGCGGAACTGCAGATCCCTCCGCTCCGCTGCGCTGCGGTCGGGATGACAAGGAGAGGGCACCGATTTCGTCGAGAGTGGATGCCGGACCGAGGGGTTTTTCATTGCTTAGGCGGAAGCGGAGGTTCGTGACCCCGATCCTGATGACAACCTACAGAGTTGCGCGTCGCGTACCGTGGTATCCCACATCTCGCGAAAACGAGCGAGATATGGGCACTCTTAATCATGGGGCACGGCTTGTTTCCACTCAGGGGTGCGGTCCAAACCATCCATGGCATACCGGCGGCATACCGGCGGCATACCGGCTAAGTGCGCCAAAATGGATGCAAGGTGCGCCAATTGCGAAAGGCAGCTTGCGTTTTTGCCGAGTTGCGCTAGCCTGTACTGTTAAGACCGATGACGCCCCGGGCGTGGCGCGTTGTTTCGCCGGAACCTTTGGGCCCAAGCCGAAAGGAGAACCTCGGTGATGAATCTGACCGTAAATGGTAAGAGCCTGCCAGTAACATCCCCACAAGACACTCCCCTTCTCTACGTGTTGCGGGATGAGCTGGGAATTGACAGCCCGCAGTTCGGGTGTGGCCTCGCGCAATGCGGCGCGTGTTCCGTACTGGTCGACGGTAAGGAGGTTCGATCCTGCATTACTCCCGCTTCCATGGCGGTGGGTAAGGAGGTCACCACCCTCGAAGGATTGCCCGCGCGCTGGGCAGCCCGGAAGCACCTGCCGCAAAATCAGGCGAACCCAGTGCTACATCCCGTGCAACTCGCGTGGATCGAACAACAGGTTCCGCTTTGCGGGTTCTGCCAAAGCGGCATGATGATCAAGGCAACCGAACTTTTGGAGCATAAGCCGAACCCTACGGATGCGGAAATCAGCGAGGCCTTCACCACCGGAGGCGTGTCACCCCGCCTGTGCCGTTGCGGAACTTACATCGCGATCAAAGATGCAGTACGCCATGCCTCGAAGCTCATGGCAGAGGGAGAGGTCTAATGGAACACCTTCGCGAAGCTTATGAGCAGATGACGGATGTGTGCGGTGCGCGGCTCAGCCGCCGCAGTTTCGTTAAGACCGGCGGTGCGCTGGTGGTAGGGTTCGGCGTGTTTCGCGGACGAAGCGCGAAAGCTGCTGCGATGATCAAGGGCGATGCGTTCGACGTATCGCTCCCGGCCTCGTGGATCGAGATTCGGCCGGACAATACTGTCCTGTTTCGCACCGGCAAGAGCGACTTCGGCCAAGGGACTATCTACACCGCTTACCGCCAGATCGTAGCCGATGAGTTGGATATGCCCTTCGAAGCCATCACCACTGTAGTTTCGGCAGATACAGATACCACGCCGGAGGGCGGTGGCACGTTTGGCCTGTTGGGCGAAGGAACTCCCAACATACGAAAGGCGGCGGCGTACACCAAGCAGGCTATTCTCCAGCTTGCCTCGGAAAGGCTCGGTGTGCCGAAAGACCAAGTACGGACCGCCGACGGGAAGGCCTCGGGCGGGGGCAAGGAAATCACCTACGGCGAATTGGTCAAAGGCCAGGACCTGAAATTGACCATTCCGGTAAGCGGCGACCTTACCAGCATTTTCGGCCTTCGCATCACCGGCGACCCACCGCTGAAATCCGCGAGCGAACTCAACGTGGTGGGCAAATCGTTCAAGAACAGCATAGTTTCCGAAAAAGTGCGGCACGATACGTTGTGGGTCACCAACGTCAAGCTGCCGGGCATGTTACATGCGCGGGTGGTGCACCCATCTACGCTGGGATCACAACTTGTTCAGGCGGGCACGGTCGATGCAACAAAGTTTCCCAACACCCGCGTGGTGGTCAAGGGCAACCTGATGGGTGTGGTGGCTCCCACCGAGTGGGAGGCGATTCAGGCCTCGTACCAGGTCGCCAAAGCAACCAAATGGAGTGATTGGAAAGGGCTGCCGGGTAAAGACAATCTTTTTGCCAGCTTGAGGAATGAATCGGACTGGAAGACTGCCCCGGTGCAGAAGAGCCGCAAGTCCAAGGGGGATGTCACCGCCGGCACACAGGGAGCGAAGAACAAACTGACGGCCACCTATCAGCTGCCGTACTGGAAGCACGCTCCGATTGGTCCCACCATGGCCGTGGCCGATTACCGGCCAGACGGTTCGGTGATAGTCCATACGCACACCCAGAACGCCCAGGCGTTGCGTGGCCAGCTTGCCATGATGCTGGGAACGAGCCTCGACAAAGTAACCGTAAAGACCTATCCCGGCGCAGGACACTACGGCCGATCGAATGGCGGCAACGCTGGTGCTGAAGACGAAGCGGTGTTGTTGTCGAAGGAGGTGGGTAAGCCGGTTCGCGTGCAGTGGATGCGCGAGGACGATATGAAGTGGTCGACGCAGTCGCCGGCAGCTTACGCCGATGTGAACATCAGCCTGGATGAACACGGCCGCATTACAGCCTACGAGATCGATCACTACCAACCTGCCATGCAGGACGATCGCCTGATCGGAGCCGTGCTTGCGGGTCTGCCCACGATGCCCGCACCGTCTGAGAAGGGCGGCCCGATCGGCAACATTGCCAACGGCAGTTCTGACGAGTGGCTCTACGATGCAGTTGCCAATCTCGACGAACGCTGCCACGGGACGTACCAGGTTGGCCAGCAAAAGTCTCCACTGGCGGTGGGCCTGCGCGATCACAGCATGCGTACCCCCGGCCAGTTTCAGCAGAACTTTCCCCGGGAAATGGCGATGAACGAAGCCGCGGCGCTGGCGGGGGCTGACCCGCTACAGTTCCGCATCGACCATGCAAAAGACGAACGGCTATTGAACGTGTTGCGGCATTTGCAGACAGAGGCAGGGTGGGAAACAAGGAAGACCCCTAAAGCTGCTGCGAGCGGTCAGGCAATCGTGCGTGGCCAGGGTATGTCGGCCATGTTCCGGTCAGGAACTTATTGGGCCTGCGCGTGCGAAGTGTCCGTCACGCCTGCGACGGGTGTCGTGAAGGTGGAAAAGTACACCGTGGTCGTTGAGCCCGGTATCGTCGTCAACCCGGAACAACTGAAGCGCCAGGTGGAAGGCGGCGCGGTCATGGGTATCAGTATTGCCCTGCACGAAGAAGTGAACTTCAATCAAAGTGCCATTACCACTGCCAACTGGTCTTCGTATCCTATTGCCACTATGGCTGACGTTCCAGACATCAAGATCGTCATGTTGCACCGGCCTGAGGTTGGTCAATACGGCCAGGGATCCGAGGCAGCGAACGCGCTTGCCGCTTCCGCCATTGCGTCCGCCGTATTCGATGCAACGGGAAAGCCGATGCGTAAAATGCCGCTGCGACCGGCCAATGTGATGGAGATGCTGAAAGCCTGACCGGCACACCCGGCACCTGGGCTCAAGAAACACCAAAGACGAACGCCTGCAAAGAGGAATTGCTGCCGCGCGCCAAAGCATCTACCAATGCTTATTCACCTGAGGCGACGGCTGCCGTTCTGATCAATGTGATGACGGGAAGCTTGTATGCCGTCGCGCATCGGGATTCTATCTACCTTTCCTTGCTCTCGCCGTTCTTCGATTTCTGCCAGGGTATTTTGCTGAACTGCGCGTGGTTTATCGCTATGTTGGACGAGGCGAGAGGGGCGAGAATGCGCTGGTAGGAATCACACGATGGGTCGCCGGGACGTTGGGCCGGTCATGGCTCTTTTGCGGGACGCTGTCCCGCTTTCCCTCCGGATTGAAGTAGCCTTTTCACTATGGAGCCTATTCGCACGCTGTTCGCAACTCAGCCCACTGAGCCTTCTGAAACGGCCCTGCCCGAGGGTCTTCACGCCAGATACGACGGAAATCTTTCCTTTCCACCCGCTCCGGACGAACGTCCCTATTGCATCGCAAACTTCGTGTCGACACTCGACGGAGTCGTGAGCTTCAATTTGCCGGGCCAATCGGAAGGAGCTCAGATCAGTAACTCGAACGAAGAAGACCGGTTCATTATGGGTCTGTTGCGGGCCTCAGCAGACGCGGTGGTAGTGGGCTCGGGGACGCTTCAGGCCGTCGGTCCGCATGGTTCCTGGCTCCCGGAAGCTGTGTATCCGGCAGCGAAAGATTTATACCAAAAGTATCGAACTGAGATACTCCGAAAACTGGACTATCCACTCGTAGTGATTGTCACGGGAACGGGCGGATTGGACCTCACCAGCGCCGTGTTTCATACACCGCGAACCAGGGTGCTCATACTGACTACGAAAGCAGGCAAACGGAGGTTGTGGCAGAGTGGATCGGACGCGCTCGCCTCAGTTGAGGTGAAGGCACTTTCCACGGCAGAGGAGCGCATATCTCCTTCCGCGATCCTTACGTTGCTCAGGCAAGAAGCCGGAGTGGAGTTGCTGCTACATGAAGCCGGCCCGACCCTCTTTGGTGAATTTCTCGCAGGCGGGTTCATGGATGAACTTTTCCTGACAGTGGCGCCTCAGATTGCGGGGAGGGACGCAGTGCACCCCAGACCAGGCCTGGTTGCCAACGTTCAATTTTCTCCGGCGACGGCTCCCTGGTGGAAGCTTATCAGCGCAAAAAGTGCCACAGATTACCTCTTCCTGCGTTATCAGGCGGTCGATCGGGACGCATAGGGGAAAGCGGCACAGATTGAGTAACCTGGTGTTCGGGGTTACTCGTTGTACCTGCCAGTTCAGATGGTCGGTGCAACACTGGGAGCCGATTTCATGACCCCGGGCCTGCCCGTCACCTACCCGGAAGGCACGCGTCGCGTTGAAACACCGCTCGACACCTTGGCGCGGATTAAGCCACTGTTTGCTGATATGGGCAGCACCCGTGTGGCGAACATTACCGATCTCGACCGGCTGGGGATCCCGACCTGATGCGCGATCCGGCCGATCTGCAAGCAGGTCCAGGTCTCGAACGGCAAGGGGCATCACGCACGCGGCCGCCAAGGTTTCTACCGGATCGGGCTAACCAATTCCCGTTTCGTAATTCCTCTTGTTAAGATGTTTGTCGAAGTCGTCGGCACGAAATCGGGGCAAACTTCTGCGAGGAGCCCATCGCTCTCTGGGTCGCGCATGCCGGGTTGCGAAGCGAATGAGTTTGTACTATCGCCTGAAACTCAGTGGTTGAGACTTGCGGGAAAGCCGGAACATGCGGAAAGCTCTTCTCATTCTGGGCATATTGGACGACAGCGACGTGGAGTGGATGATCGCCGCCGGCAAACGCGAGCGAATCGCTCCCGGCAGCATGCTGATCCAGGAAGGTCACAGCAGCGATCATCTCTACGTCGTGGTCGAGGGAGCGTTCGCGGTCCGGTCGGGAGCGTTGCGAGGCAAGGAGATCGCTCAGCTGCGGACTGGCGAGATGGTGGGAGAGATGTCGTTTGTGGACGCGCGCCCGCCCTCGGCGAGCGTCGTCGCGCTGGAGGATTCCCTGGTGCTCTCCATTCCAGTGGCGTCTCTGCGAGATCGGCTCAACGACCCGCCGTTCGCCGCCCGGTTTTATCGCGCGCTCGCGGTTTTTCTCGCCGATCGATTGCGCAACACCGTCACTTCCCTCGGCTACGGGCGGGCTTCCATCGATCAGGAGCAATTGGATATGGGAGACGAGATCGGGCCGACCATGCTGGCGACTTTGGCGCTGGCGGGGGCACGCCTCGACTTTATGATGAAACGGCTGCGTGGCGAATAATGTGCCCCCGGATTCTCGGTGGTCCAAGAAAAGATCAAGATGCCTGAAGAACGGCAAGGTATATTCCGAAAGCAGGCGCTCGAACGGATGTCGTCTCCGGAGCGCCTGGATCAACTCATCCGGATCGTGTCGCCGAAAGACTGGTTCTTCCTGGCGATTCTGCTCACACTTGGTGCGGTGTTAATTGCCTGGTGTATTTGGGGACGGTTGCCGACAACGGTTAGCGGATTTGGAATCATCATCCGGCCGAACAGGATCGTGGAGATTCAGTCGCAGGCAGCCGGCAGGCTGGCTGATTTCAACCTGCAGGTGGGCGCCCAGGTCAAGAAAGGCGACCTGATTGGGGTCATCGATGAATCGCCCGTCCGGCGCCAACTGGAAGAAGACCGCGCCCGGCTGGCAGTGCTGGAGGCTGAGGACCGCAACCAAAATGCCCTGCAAGGGCAGCAAGCGCACCAGCAGGACCGCGATTCGACGGCTCACCAAAAAGACCTGCAGATGCAGATCGCGAGTTTGAACGAAAGTATTCACAACCTTGAGGCATTGCGCGGCGTTTTCAAAAAGCGGTTAGACGCACTGCATGAGTCCATTAACGCAGGAATCGAACCCCAGGTGTCTTACGATCTGCTGCAGACCGAGAAAGAAAGCCTCGACAACGAAGTGCGCATTTCGGAGATGGACACGCAGCGCAGCGACATCGAGAGCCAGATCAATCGGATCGAAACGCAACGCACGGAACTATCGCGCTCGCTGTCGCAGTCCAGCAACCAGCGGCAAAACCAGATTCTGGAGTTGCGCCGGAACGTTGAGGTGGCGCAGGTTCAACTGGAAAACGATACCCACGTCCTCAGCGAATACGGCGGCCGCGTGGTCGAAATCGCGGCCCATCCGGGACAGGCCGTGAATGCCGGCTCCCGATTGGCGTCCGTGGAACTGCAGGAAGCTGCCGGCAGTCTGGTTTGCATCGCCTATTTCCCGGTGGGCGAAGGCAAGCAGATTCGCCCCGGCATGAGGATCCAGATCACTCCGGACAGCGTTCAGCGCGAAAGGTTTGGCGGAATTGTGGGCGGCGTCTCGTCGGTGTCCGCGTTTCCTGTGACGAAGGCGGGAGCAGTGGTGATGCTGGGAAGCCCCGAGGTCGCGGAGCGAATGTTGCGCAACGAGCCACAGATCGAAGTGCTGGTTAGTTTAGAGAAGGACCGATCGACTTATAGCGGGTTTCGATGGTCGTCATCGAAGGGGCCGCAGATCCCGATAACCGCGGGTACCACCACCAGCGCTCGCGTTACGGTGGAAACGCGCGCTCCGATCACCTACCTGCTTCCGATTCTGCGAGGCGCGCTTGGGGGCAATTAAAGCGCTGCCATTCATGGGGATTTTCCGAAGCAAGCGGGTTCGCACGCCCACGATCCTGCAAATGGAGGCGGTCGAGTGCGGAGCAGCCGCCCTCGGCATTATCCTTGCCTACTACGGACGCTGGGTTCCACTGACTGAGCTGCGGTTGGCCTGCGGCGTTTCCCGCGACGGCAGTCAGGCCATTTACATTCTGAAAGCGGCTCATTCCTATGGTCTGAAGGCCACCGCGCACGCCAACGATCTGGATGACATCGCCGACACCGCGTTTCCCAACATCGTGTTCTGGAACTTCAACCATTTCCTGGTGATGGAAGGTGTGGACCGGAAACGCAACCGGGTTTACCTCAACGATCCGGCCAGCGGATCAAGATGGGTAACGCTCCAGGAGTTCAGCGAATCGTATACGGGACTTGTTTTCTTCCTAAAACCGGGCGATTACTTCCAGAAAGACGGTCATAAACCCAAGGCCCTTCCTGCACTTTATAAGCGCCTGCAGGGTTCGCTTTCTGCACTTACCTTTTGTGTGCTGCTTGGGATGCTGCTGGTATTGCCGGGACTGGCGGTACCGGTTTTCAGCCAGGTGTTTGTCGACGACGTGCTCGTCCGGAGAATGCACGACTGGCTGCGCCCGCTGGTGATCGGAATGGCGCTGACGGCCTTGCTGCGCGGCGCGCTGACGATCTGGCAGCTCAAGTTCCTTCGTGCCTTCAAGATCAAGCTGGCAGTGGTCATGTCGAGCCACTTCATGTGGCTGATTCTACGATTGCCGGCGAGCTTCTACGGCCAGCGCTACGCGGGAGAAGTCAGCAGCCGGGTCGAAATTAACAGCGAAGTCGCGTCGTTACTCTCGGGCAGACTGGCCACGACATTGATCGACCTGTGCATGATCGTGTTCTACGCCATCGTGATGTACTGCTACGATCCCGTGTTGGCCACCATCGGGATGGCGTGCGCAGCGGCCAATTTCGCCGCATTGCGGTTTATTGCCCGGTCACGAATCGACGCCAACAAGCGTCTGCAGGTGGAATACGGCAAAAGCTACGGCCTCGCCATCGCCGGACTGCAGGGCATCGAAGCCTTGAAAGCATCGGGCCTGGAATCGGACTTCTTCGCACGCTGGGCCGGCACCTACGCCAAAGCCATCAACGTGCAACAGCAACTCGATCTCACGAATCAATCGCTGGGCGTTCTGCCCTCGTTTCTTTCCGCGCTGACCGTGGCATTGATCCTGGTGGTTGGGGGAGTGCGAGTCATCAATGGTTACTTCAGCATTGGCATGCTGGTGGCGTTTCAAAGCCTGATGGCGAGCTTTCTGCAGCCGCTGAACAATCTCCTGGGGCTGGGGGGCGCGATCCAGGAATTGCAGGGAGGCATGAACCGGCTCGACGATATCCTGCTCGAGAAGCAGGATCCAGCGGCACGGGAAGACGATGCAATCGGCAAGCAACAGGAAGCGCGATTGACGGGAGCCCTCGAGGTACGCAATCTCAGCTTCGGCTACACCTCGGTTTCGCCGCCGTTGATCGAGGATCTGAGTTTTTCCTTAAAACCGGGCGAGAGAATAGCCATTGTCGGACCCAGCGGGTCGGGGAAATCCACGATCGGCAAGCTGGTGTGCGGTCTCTACCAGCCGTGGGGCGGCGAGATTTTGTTCGATGGCGAAGCGCTTACGCAGATTCCGCGACGCGTGCTGTCGATCTCCCTTGCGCTGGTGGAGCAGGATATTTTTCTTTTTGAAGGGTCGGTGCGCGACAACCTCACACTCTGGTCTTCGGCGGTTTCCGATCAGGAACTTCTTGCGGCGTGCCAGGATGCCTGCATTCACGAAGACATAAACTCCCTGCCCGGCGGTTACGATGCGCAACTGGAGGAGGGTGCGCGCAATTTGAGCGGCGGTCAGCGTCAACGGCTGGAGATTGCGCGGGCGCTGGTGAACAATCCGTCGATCCTGGTTCTGGATGAGGCCACCAGTGCGCTGGACACGGAAACGGAGTTTCGGATCGGCAAGAATCTGCGGCAACGAAAATGTTCCTGCGTGATTATCGCCCAGCGTCTGAGCACCATTCGCGACTGCGATGAGATCATTGTTTTGCGCGCGGGCAAGGTGGTAGAACGCGGAAAGCATGAAGAACTGATGGCGCGGAGGGGCGCCTACGCCGAACTGATCGCGGAGGAGGGTAATGCATTGGTTGCGGAGGTACCCTCTTGAGCGCAATCAGCCCGCCCGAACGCAATGACCCGGAGCCGAGCAGTCTCGCCAGCCGCCTGAAGCAGCGCGAGCAGCAACAGGCAGACGCAACCCACAACGCCCTCACCGCGCTGGCTTCCGTCGCTCGCGGTCCGGCAAGGCTGCTACCTTCAGGAGGGCCGCCCATGGTGGCCGCTTTGCGGGTGCTGGGTGAAATCTGCGGCATTCAGGTCGTGCCTCCACGAGTGATCGATCCGGCGTGGACGCAAGAGCAGACGCTACGCGCGATCGAGCGATCGTCGCATATCCAGTCGCGCAGGGTGACGCTCGAGGGCGAATGGTGGAAGAAGGATTGCGGGGCAATTCTTGGCTTCGCGCTGCAAGATGGAGGACCGCAGGCCCTTCTGCCCCAAGCTGGCGGCAGGTACCTGCAGCTCGATCCTTCCAGCGGGGCGCAGATTTTTGTCGACGCTCCTGCAGCCAGAGCGCTCCAGCCCTTCGGATATATTTTCTATCGCCCCTTTCCCGAGAAAATCCATCGGGCGATTGATCTTGTCCGGTTCAGCACCCGCGCGATGGGGCATGAATTCAAGGTGTTGTTGGCTACACTTCTGGCGGGCGCTCTCCTCGGTATGGTTGTGCCCATCGCCACCGGAGTACTGTTCGACACTGCCATTCCCGATGCCAGCCGCTCTCTGCTGTTTCAAATGGGACTAGGGTTAATCGTTGCGGCGCTGGGCAAGTCCCTATTCGACCTGCTGGAGGCCGTCGTGACCACACGCATTTCGACGGCAATGAACTCGGTTACCCAACCGGCGGTTTGGGACCGCTTGCTCAAGCTCCACCCCTCGTTTCTGCGCCAGTACTCAACCGGTGATCTGGTCACGCGCGCCATGGCCATCAGCACGATTTTCCGGCGCTTGAGTACGACGGGGATGCGCGCCATCTTCGGCAGCTTCGTTTCGCTGATCAACCTGGCGCTGATGTTCTATTACAGCTGGCGGCTGGCTGTGACCGGTCTTGCCGCAGGCGCTCTCATTCTGATGATGACGCAGGTCTCGGGAGTTGCGATGCTGCGGCACTTGCGTCCCTTGCAAGAACTGGAGGGACGTCTGTTTGGAATTACGGTGCAACTGATCAACGGAATTTCGAAGCTGCGAGTTTCGGGCACAGAGCGATTCGCGTTCGTCTACTGGGGCAAGCGTTATAGCGAACAACAGAAGCTTAATCTAAGGGTGCAGCGGCTCAAGGACCATGTCGGCGCCCTCAACCAGACCATCCCTACTCTAGCGACGGCTATGATATTTCTGCTTGCGGGTACGACCCTGCTCAGGAGCGCGGGCGATTCCCCATCAACCCTGACCCCCGGAAATTTCCTGGCTTTCAGTGCCGCCTTTGGTGTGTTCATCAGCTCGGTGGCGTTTTTGAGCAACACTACCGTTGAGGTCTTACACGATTTGAATCTCTGGCGAAGATCGGAGCCGATTCTGGCCGCGCAGCCGGAGATGGACGCCGGCAAATCGGCGCCCGGAAGTCTCGAAGGCGCGATCTCTATCTCGCACGTCACATTTCGCTACCAGAATTCCGGACGTTTGACTCTGGATGACGTAACTGTCGAGGCTAACCCCGGAGAATTCGTCGCCCTCGTAGGCCCCTCCGGGAGCGGGAAATCGACCCTGCTTCGACTGCTGTTGGGATTTGAGACGCCTGCGTCGGGAACTGTTCAATTCGACGGCCAGGACCTTGACGGACTCGATCCCCTTGGCGTTCGCCGCCAGTTGGGCGTGGTATTGCAGAACAGCAACTTGATGGCGGAATCGATCTTCGAGAACATCGCCGCGGGCGCGGCCATCACGCTCGACCAGGCCTGGGATGCAGCGCGCCAGGCCGGCCTCGCGCCGGATATCGAATCGTTCCCCATGGGCATGCACACTTTCGTGAGCGAGGGCGCGAATAACATCTCTATGGGACAGCGCCAGCGCCTGCTGATTGCGCGCGCCCTGGTGTTCAAGCCAAGAATTCTGTTATTCGATGAAGCTACCAGCGCGCTCGACAACCGCGCGCAAGCCGTCGTCAGCCGCAGTCTTGATAATTTAAAGGTGACGCGGATCATCGTGGCGCACCGGCTGAGCACCATTCGCAATGCCGACAGGATTTATGTGATGGACGCCGGGCGGGTGATTGAGACTGGCTCGTTCTCGGAATTGGCCGCCGGCAACGGCCTGTTCTCCCGCATGATGGCGCGGCAAGTCCTCTAAGCGGCCCGACTTCCAGTAAATCGCGACGATCGACTTGGCTGCCAGCGCGTTCGGAATCCGCTGCATTGTCCCTTGAAAACGATTTTTGTTTTTCCTATAGATAGACTGTTGCGTTTCCCGAAATCGCACTGTAGAGTTGGGTGCTCATGGTCGCGGCTGTCAAATCCGGTCGTGGATGAAGGAGAAGAAGACGATGGATGGTTTGCTGATTACTCACGGCGGCAAGCGGTATTTTGTTCGTCCCGAAATGCTTGAATTGTGTCAGGTTTCCGAAGACGAACTGCGGGAAGCGGAAAAGCACAAGGCTCTTCCCACCGATCCAGTTGTGGCGTTGTCTACTCACGGGAAGGACTGTCGCTGGAGCAGTTGACCGGCGTTGCCGGTGGTGTCAAAACAACGACCAGATCAACCATAATGTGCCCCAGCCTCTTCTAGGTTGACTGCTAACAAGGACGGGCATGCTTCGGCCCCGCGGAGCTGCCCTTTCCGGCTTTCGAAAGATTGTGCTGAACCTTGATTCGCTCCTCAAGTCGGAATCCGTAAAAACTCATTTTGATGGGACACATAGGACCGTTTCGCCCGAAACAACCTGGGCCCGAATGAGTCCTTTCCTCCCTTCCCTAGGTATCACGCGTCTGGCGAACGTACCGGGTTGGATCGCGTCGGTATCCCTGTGTACATGAGTTGTCGTCCAAACTCCCGTTCTCTGGCTGTTTCGCAAGGTAAAGGACTTAGTAACATTTCCGCCAAGGTTTCGGCTCTTATGGAGTCCACGGAACAGTGGCATGGGGAATTCAACTCATGCCTCACGCGGGTTGAATCCTACGCGCACCTTAAAAGCGGTGCGCTGGTTTGCGATCCGGACCTGCTGCCCCTACTCGAGAGGAGCGCTTTTACAAGCAGCCGCCCGATTCCATGGGCGATGGGTTCCGACCTCCTCAGCGGCAGGCCGATATGGGTGCCGTATGAGATGGTCCATGTGAACACAACCGTGCCTTTCGTGCCGGGAAGCGGCTGTTTTGTCAGCGGCTCAAATGGTTTGGCTTCGGGAAACATCCTCCTGGAGGCCATTCTTCACGGCTTGTATGAGCTGGTGGAACGGGATGCTCAGGCGCTCTGGGAAGTCGCCACGCCGGACCATTGGTCATACCGGCGGGTAGATTGCGCGAGCATCGACGATCCCCATGCCGCTGGCTTCTGGCGCAATTCGAGAACGCCAACATCGCGGTGATGGTATGGGAAATCGGCAGCGATGTGGGGTTGCCCGTTTTTATGTGCATTATTTCCGATCGGGAGAGCGACTCGTTGTTAAGGCCGCTGCCGGCTTCTTCCGGGTCAGGGTGTGATTCTGACCGCGCCGTCGCGTTGTCGAGGGCGCTCACCGAGGCCGCTCAATCCCGTTTAACGTCGATCGCGGGTTCCAGGGATGATATGTATCGCTCCCAATACGGTACGACGCAGTCCGAGGATGCCATTCAGTTTTACCGCAAACTGGCGAACGATGCTCAAGCAACCGTGGACTTCCTCTCGGCTCCCACCTTCAAATCTACGGCTCTGGCGGAAGACCTGGTCCACTTGCTCGATTGCCTGAGGCGGATTTTGATCGAACACGTGGTGGTGATCGACCTTTCCTATCCCGGACTTCCGGTATCGGTAGCGCGGGTGATTGTGCCGGGTCTCGAAGGTCCCACGCATGCAAAAGGCTACCGCCCCGGCCCCCGGGCGCGGTCGAGGGCGTCATGGAAGCAGTAATCTTCTTGGGTCCCACGCTCGCCCTGGAAAAAGCGAAGGAGCATCTCGATGCGCTGTATTGCCCGCCGGTGGCGCAAGGGGACGTTCTGCGCGCCCTGGCCCACCGGCCCCGCCTCATCGGCATTATCGACGGCTACTTCGACACCGTACCGGCCGTGTGGCACAAAGAGATTCTTTACGCCATGGAGCGCGGGGTTCACGTTTTTGGGGCTTCCAGCATAGGTGCGCTGCGCGCCGTCGAGTTGGAGCCGTTCGGCATGACGGGGATCGGAGAGATTTTTGAATGGTTCAGATCCGGGCAGTTGGAAGACGACGACGAAGTCGCTGTCGCGCATGGGCCTGCGGAGTCGGGCTATAAGGCCGTCTCGGAAGCGATGGTGAATATCCGGCATGCCGTTCGGAAAGCGCAGGAAGATGGCTTGATGACTGACGAGCTGGCTTCCAGGTTCCTGTCTACCGCCAAGAACCTGCCTTATTCCCAGCGGGATATCCGCCGTACCATGCAGATTCTGGCCGA
>CAVUYJ010000005.1:0-1601416 GCA_963745725.1 uncultured Acidobacteriaceae bacterium | reverse complement strand
ACTTCTGCCTTAATAACTCCTGCACGCGAAAGAATCGTTTCCAGTTCGGCGTAAGCGGACAAGATGGGCATGGCAGAAGCGGAAGAGGTTTCGATTGATCGAATACAACCCATTCTTGAATCTTCTGTTTTTGTGGCTGCTTCTCGCCTTCTCCGCGACGCGAAGTATGGGGCAATGTGCCGGCAAAGTGTCGTCTCCAACGGCTGTCGCCGACTGCGCCGCTCGCGAAACCCCTCGCGAAGGAAAAGCGATTCTCGATCCAGCTCACCCCTACACCCTGGCCGAGCTGATTGACGTTGCCGAGCATCACAATCCCAGCACGCGCACGATCTGGGAGCGCGCCAAACAGAAGGCACGCGAACTCGGTTTGGCAGAAGCTGCTTATTATCCCGAGTTAGAGGGTTTAGCTGTTTTCGGCGACGAGAGATTGATCAATCCCTTCCCGAAACCCCTGGCTCCTCGCGGCTACGTCATGGTTGAGATACCCATCGTCCGGCCTGAAGTCGCGCTCCAATATCTGATCTTCGACTTTGGTAAACGTGGAGCGAGCGTGGACTCTGCGAAAGAGGAGAAGCTCGCCGCGGGTGCAGACATCATTCAGGTAAATCAAGCCCTTGCGTTTCGCGTCGCCAGTGCGTATTACCAGCTGGTGACCGCACAGGAAAGATTGCAGGCCGCTCAGGACATATTGCGGACTGCGCAAACCACGCAGGATGCGGCGGAAAACAGACTGAACAACGGACTTGCAACTCTTCCCGATGTTCTTAACGCCCGGGCGGAGACGTCACAGGCTGTGTTCGACGAGGAATCCGCGGACGGGGACGAAAAGATTGCGCGCGTGACGCTGACGGAAGCGGTGGGAGCTGATCCTTCTCCCGACGTAGTGATTGACAGCCAGAGGAGTGCGCCGTTGCCGGAGAGACTCACCATGTCGATCGAGAGCCTGATCGATCGCGCGATGGCGAATCGTCCTGAACTCATGGCACAAGCTCTGCGCATCCGCTCTGCCGAGGCCGGCATTCGTGCGGCGAGGGCAGAGTACAAGCCGCAGATCGTTCTCTCGGGATCGGTTGCGCAGACCTCCGTGTGGCCCGCCTCGGATTACGGCCAGCTCGGTTCCGCGAGCGAGCCTACCTGGTCCGTCGAACTCGGCGTCCACTGGCGCATCTTCGACGGAGGTGTGCGCAAGAACGAACTGTTGATCGCCGAATCGAAACGGCGCGAGGCAGAGGACGAACTTACGACGAGAGATGATGAGGCGACGCGCGAGGTCTGGACCGCTTACATAGCATTCCGGACGGCGTTGCGCAAGCAAGAGGCTGCTGTGGCGCTTCTAGAATCCGGCAACGCGTCTTACTCGGCGTCGCTCGATGCGTACAAATATGGAGTCAAGAATCTGGTCGATGTTGTTACCGCGGAGAAGCAACTGGCCCAAGCTCGACTATCCAGTGTCTCGGCACGATCGGAATTATTTCTGGAGGCAGTCAACCTTGAATTCGCCACCGGCAATCTGCTGAGGAATCAACCGCCCGCGACAAGACTTCAGTCTCAGGACGGACACCCATAATTTCTCCCGGATTGATCGCGATTGTATTGGCAATGCCAGGGTCGATGCTCCTCGGAACGAGTTTTATGGCATACGCGAGCGATTCCAGGATGCCGGGCAGGACGAACAGGAACAGATAGAGGCACATTAAACATTGGCAGGAAGCAAATCAGAAAACGGGCCGACATACGCCACGAGCAAACGGAGCCGGCAAGATGATCAAATGCTACCCAAGGTGGTCAAAGTTGGCGGCTAAGTCCTTTGTTTCACGAAGATGGTCAAGATGCTCAAACTAATTAATTTGAGCATCTTGCTCAATGCCGGGAACAGACGACCCTTTTACCAACGCGGTAATAGCCTACCCCCTATCCCTCTGAGACTCATTTCTGAATCGGGGTCCTCACTCAGGCGCTTTAGCCCGACAAAAATAAATTGCTCTAAAAGCGCTATAAGCCCCTTCTGACGTGACGGCTTGCCGCCTCTTACCGATCATTTGGCAAACGTCCCGCCTGGGCATCCGTGTAGTCTGGCGCCGCACCGGCTCGCGATGGTGGTTTCCAAGTTGTCAAAACTGCTCAATCAAGAGGACGCACTGAGCGCACCCTGTTTACGCGGTGATTTGTGCTCTCCGCAGGCGCCCCAAGAGACGCGAGAATTCTGCGGAAAGGCGTAATCCGTCGCTTTCGACGTCACATTCTCGTTTGCTACACCGAAGTCATCATGCCGGCAGGGGCTGATGCTTTCGCGGTGGTTGGCGGCGGATGCACGGGCAGAGTAGACCAGTGCAAAGCCAGGCAGGACCGTCACGCAAGACGGCGCTGATGGTAGTTGCTATTCCCACAGTAGTACGGTTTTTGGGCTTCGTCGAGAGGGTTAAAGGATTTTTTTTTGTAACCAGAGTAGTGCTCTGTTGCTTGTCATCGGGGGGCAGGGATACGTTGATTGGCGTACACGCTTAGGCATGTGTTGCGGGCCCCCGTTCATGCGGCTCAGTTCCGAATTGGCCCAGGATTGCGCACTAAGAGGGTAGCAAATAGGTATCAGTGTCGCCGCATTTGTGCCGTGCCGAGTTCAATATATAAATCGGGGAGCGTTAGATCCAGCACCCGGAGCAGAGTGCATTCGAGCGTAAGAACGAGATCGGGATTGCGGGGAACACCACGCAACCGTCCAGCGGAGTCCCCGAAGAGCGCTTCCACTTCACGCAACGCTGTCAATTGGCTGTCCGCAGAGTAGAGAACTGAGAAAGCATCGGGGGCGTTGAATCGTCCACCGCGCTCGAGAGCGCCGATAGCAGACAGCGGCGATGTTCGCCATCGGTCGGAAATCACACGGAAGGTAAAGCCCGAGTAGGAGGCAAGTGGGGCATTTTCCAGTACTGGTATGAGTTTTTCGAGGGAGTGCAATCTCTATTCTTCAGACCGGTTGCCGGACATTCATTGCATCTATGAATGATTCCAACGGGGCAAGGTCGCCAGATTGGATGAATTCCATCGGAGCATGATTCTCAAGGTGCCGGTTGGGGGCGTTCAGAAAGATGCGCGCATGCGCCTTGTCACCAGCATAAAGATGCACCAGGGTCACCCAAATGCGGTAGATCCTCCGCAGCTCACTTTGAAGACTGCTGGCGTCTGGTTTCTTGCGAACACCTGGAGCCTTGCGACCAATCGCTTCCGCAATGAAACCTACCGGGACATTCAGCTCGCGTGCAATTCGGGCAGCGTCCAGGCGCCCCGACTCCGGATTGAAGAGTTCCGGCTCAGCGACTTGAAATGTGTGGGCTGCTGACATCTCTCACCTATATATTTGGAATATATAGGATCTTTTAAGTTGCGCCAATGTTGCTTGGGAGTAGCGTCATTGTAGCGCGAACCGGCCCACCTAATTCACCGTCGGAAATTAGCATCGGCTGGTCACTTATAGGCGAGGTGCTCCTGGGCGCCATTCGCTGGCAGGATAATTCCGTGATCGAGGCCAAGAAACATGGCTGGACGTTCAAGTTGCTTGGGTCGGGTGATTCTTCGTGCAGTAGACGTGAAACCAGACCGGACATCCCCTCTCGTGACAGGCACGAGAGTGAATGGCTCAGACGCCCGGCTTGGGAATTCCGCAGCTCACGCAACGTAGCTCCCTTTACGTTTCGCGAGTGCCATTATGAGATCATCGCGACGGTCTAGGGCATCCTTCGGAGCCACCGGCTGAACGGTTTTGCCCTCTGGCCCCGGTTCCGCGATCCAGCCATTGGGATAGTGGAACCATGAGGCGATCTTCCATGTGTCAGCTATAGTGCCGAAGGCCGCAACGAGTTCGCGGATCACCGGCAGCGGCTGATACGCCGCATCGAACTCATAGCGCGGAAAATATTCCTTGCCACCGAAGGTCACGCTGAAAATCCTCCCGCGCCGTTTCCAATCACTTGCAGGGAGCGATTTGTTCGATGGAGGATCCGGCTGCAGACGGTTCAGCATTTCCGCTGTAAGCCATTCTTCCTCATTGAAGATCTCCCGGATGGTCTGAAGTCGATGTAGTCGCTCCTCCACCAGGCCGACTTCGGGCTTTATCAAACCGGTCAACAATTCGGCGAGTTCGTCGGCTTTCCGGATGACAGCCACCTCTCCGGAAGACACCATCAATCTCACAGCCTGCTCGATACTGCGGCGCAGGGAGGGAAGGAGAGCTGGGTCGGTGCCCTCAGGGACTGGTACATCCAGCACAAATGCCCGGGTCGACGCCTTTGCTGTTTGAGGTACTCTTGGCATAGGAAGCACTTTCGCCAATATTGCTTATATTGTAATACATGTAAGCAAAATCAGCAACGCAGCTATGAGGGCGGGGGATGCCTGCAAAAACACGCGGCACAGCAAAAGTGGAGGAGATGCTGCGGTCGAAAAACCCTGGAGGCCAAAAAAATAGCTTAGCTGCTCCGCGACGTGAATGCGAGTTTTCAGATAAGTCTTTTTGTTTGTTGGCGTCCCCGACGGGATTTGAACCCGTATTATCGCCGTGAAAGACCCCTTTTCGCAACATTATCGATAGGACGGGCACGATCGATAGGCGGGCACGCAGTGGGCACGCAAGGGCTAAACCCTAGCGGAGATACCTTCGCCAGGCCGCAAGTATTTCCTCTACCTCTCCGGTGATTCGCTCGCGAGCCGCTTCGCGATCCACTCCACTGGCCAGCAGTTTGTCGTATTCAGTGTGGTTGTGGCGAACCGCGGCGGCAACCGCCAGAGTCAACGCGCGTTCCCCCAGATTCCGGCCCGCCTCCGAACGGCCGACGCGGCCGCTTCCTCTGACGGCTGTGTGTTCGGCGATGGCAATCACCTCTCGAGGTGGACAGCCAGGAAACAGATTTCCGATCTCCTTCGCCATCCGAACAACCAATTCTCGATCCTGCCCGCGCCGGCGTTCAGCCGCACGCACCCGTGTCGCCGCACGTTCATCGGCGTCCTCCACGCACTCCCGCTCAGCTTTCTCCAGTGCGATTCTTTCAACGAGGATGCCCTGCCTCTCGTAGCGCCCCCGCGACCGGCTGAAACGGACCACCACGGCCACTTGTCCACTGTACTTCGAAGCTCGTCGCGTCAGCGCCGTGTCGCCCGACGGAAGATATTCGAGATCGTCGAAGTGTGAACAAGCCAGGCAAAGTGCCTGCTCGCCTTCTTTTGAGAGCAAGGAACCCTGCTCAATCTCCGCGCCGCATTCCGAGCATTCGCTGTCGCGCAGGATCCGGAATACGACCGGCTGCGGAGCGCGTTCGAGTTTCTCCTGAAGCTTTTGCAGTTTCTGCTCACCGAGCGCCGGCGAAACATAGTGCGTGCTGTAGCTCTTCTCGATCTTCTGATCGCCGCTCTTGGAGAATTGCAAGGGCACGGTCCCGCCCCGCGTGTGACGCACGTAGCCGGTTTCACTGGGCTTGAGTCCCTTCTCTGTTGCCCAGCGGCGGAAGATCGCCATGGACGAGGAAATCTTGTGGAGATTCCCTTGAATCACCCGCTCGAGGAAATCTATCCGCCCTTTCCGCCAATCATCGACGCGAACAGGCGCCAATAGCCCCATCCCACACAGCACGTCGATTGCGCTGACATATTGCTGACGGGCCAGAGCGGCTTCCGCAGCGCGATGAACTCGCTTCTCAAACTCAGGTGAATCCGGTCTCACGATATCTTGGATTGCACACCTTTCAAGGACAACTCTCAAGTGCGCGTTGCCCGCGCCCGCGTCGGGTCACGTCCGCTCTACTCTCATTGAGTCGTTTCTAAATTCAAGATAAGCGATGCCGGATCAGCTGAACACCGGACCCAGGAATATGCAGTCCTATCGAATGGGGGATCTCGAATGATCGGAGATTGCGAAAGGGGCACCGAACGGTGTCTCTTTTGCACCTACGAATCAAGGGCGAAATCTGAGCTGAGTAGTTGCCAGAGTTTGGCGTCCCCGACGGGATTTGAACCCGTGTTATCGCCGTGAAAGGGCGGTGTCCTAGGCCGGGCTAGACGACGGGGACGTTGCTTGGCCCGCAGCCTTCGGGCCGGCCGGAGTCGACCAGACTCAACTCTAGCAACTCGGAAATGGCGTGTCAAAAGCTGTACGCTCCGCAATCTCCTCGGTTTTGTCCCTTTCGCGTTGTTTCGACCCGCTCCAACCCTCAACGGCCCGTTGTACCCTAAAGCAGAGTCCTCATGGCCCGTTACAAGTACCTCGATACCCTGGTCCTTATATTCGTCGTTGTCTTGCTGGTATCGAACCTAGTCGCGCAGAAAGTCTGCCGGCTTGGACCGCTCACCATTAGCGGCGCAGAATTGCTTTTCCCTATCACCTATATCTTTGGTGACGTGTTCACCGAGGTCTACGGCTATCAAGCCTCGCGGCGCGCTATCTGGATCGGCTTCTTTGCCTCCGCGCTGCTCAGCGCCGCCGGCGCCATGGCCGTCGCCCTCCCCGCAGACCCCGGCTGGCATAACCAACAGGCGTTCGAGACAGTCTTTGGAGTGGTGCCTCGCTTCGTGGCCGCCAGCCTCATCGCCTATTGGACGGGCGAGTTTGCGAACTCCTTTACGTTGGCCAAACTCAAGCTGCTCACCGGCGGACGCTGGCTCTGGACCCGCACCATCGGGTCCACCATCGTCGGCCAGGCGTTCGATACCTTCCTGGTCATGTTCATCTCCTTTGCCGGGACTGTCTCCCGCCCCACCTTGATCCGGTTGACCCTCTCTTCCTACCTGATCAAAGTGGCCTACGAGACGCTGGCGACTCCGCTCACCTATGCGGGGGTGGCGTGGCTGAAACGCCGGGAAGGCGTGGATGCGTTCGATACTCGCACCGACTTCAATCCCTTCCGGTTGCGTACCCTGTCGCCGGCAAACGAGGGAGAAACGCCCTGACTGCCCTGCCTGAGTCCATGCGCGTCATCGACGTCGCTGCCCCCGGCGGGCCTGAGGCCCTTCGCATAGCAACCATGCCCATCCCCAGGCCGGGTACCGGGGAGGTGCTTGTCCGGACTGTAGCGGCCGGGGTCAACCGCGCCGATCTCCTCCAGCGTCAAGGGCACTATCCGCCTCCGCCTGGAGCTTCTCCCATTCTGGGAATGGAGGTGTCTGGACATATTGCCGAGCTTGGCCCCGGCACCAGCTCGCGTTGGCGGGTGGGCGATGGCGTCTGTGCCTTGCTCAGCGGGGGCGGGTATGCCGAGTTTTGCACTGTACCGGAAGGTCAATGCATGAGTGTACCCAGCGGCGTATCGATTCGGGACGCAGCTGCCATTCCTGAGGCGGTCATCACCGTGTGGGCCAATCTGTTCGAGCCGCGCCGCCTCTTCCCGGGCGACCGGTTCCTGGTGCAGGGCGGGTCCAGCGGCATTGGTACCACCGCCATCCAGATGGCCCGGGCGTTTGGCGCCCGCGTCTCGACCACCGCCGGGTCGGACGAGAAATGCACCTTCTGCCTCTGCCTCGGCGCCGAAATCGCGGTCAATTACCACACGGACTGGGCGGCTGCGCTTGCCGACTGGGCCCAGCCACACGGGATCGATGCGATCCTCGACATGATCGGCGGTGACTACTTCCCCAGGCATATCGCCTTGCTCGCCACCCGGGGCCGGCTGGTGCATATTGCTACCTCCCACGGCAGCCAGGTTACGGCGGATTTGCGCTCCATTATGATGAAGCGGCTGGTGGTCACAGGTTCCACCCTGCGCCCGCGGCCGGTCGAAGAAAAGTCCTCCCTGGCTCGGTCGGTAGAGCAGGAAGTGTGGCCACTGTTCGCTAGTGGACAGATTCGCCCTGTCGTGGACTCGGCATTTCCACTGGAACAGGCAGCCGAGGCCCACCGGCTCATGGAGTCGGGACGCCATACGGGCAAGATCGTTTTGGTCATAGGCTGAAAAGCAACCTTCGCGCGAACGCATTAAAATTAGTGAAGCAACCTCTCCGGTCGTCACATCCAAGTGTCACTATTTGAATAAAATTCTCCTGCTCCCAGATCGAGCAGCGGAACGAAAGATGTCTGTCAACCTGCAGATAAAGAAGCGCAAATGCGTCTGCAGCATCCTTTGCGTTTGAGGATTTAGTTTTGAGAAGGCTACCCGTTTGGATCGCACCCTGTCTCTCTGTCGCCGTGCTGGGGCTTACAGCCTGCGCCAAGTCAGCACCGCCGCAAGCCGCGCCGCAAGCGATGCCGGTGCAAACACAGACCATCGCGGCGGCTCCTGTTCCGCAATATGATGAATACGTTTCGACGATCAAGTCGCGGCGCTCAGCGACCATCAATCCGCAGGTCGACGGCAACCTGGTCCGGATTTATGTCCACTCCGGAGACCGGGTACATGCCGGTCAGATATTGATGGAGATTGACCCAGCCAAGCAGGAGGCGGTGGTCTCTTCCTCCAAAGCCACGGAACAACAAAAGCTGGCGGTGTATCAGTACAACCAGATTGAAGTGAAGCGCCAACATGACCTGTTCGATCAGGGAGTCACCAGCCGCGACGCTTTCGACCAGGCGGAACAGTCCTATAAGAACTCTCAGGCCGACTACGAGGCTGCCGTCGCAACCACGCAGAGCCAAAGAAAGCAGCTCGGTTACTACCACATCACAGCTCCCTTTGACGGGATCGTCGGCGACGTACCGCCGCACCTGGGCGACTACGTATCTGCCACCACCCTGCTTACCACGGTCGACGAAAATCGTGACCTGGAAGCCTATATCTATATACCGACGGAGCGCGTGACCCAGATCCGCAAGGGCCTGCCGGTGGTCATTCTCGACAACCAGGAGAATGTGCTGGAACACACCGCGATCGACTTTATCTCGCCGCAGGTGGACAACGGACTGCAGGGCATCCTGGCGAAGGCTCCGGTTAAAGCGGACCTGGGCAAGCTGCGGAACCTGCAACAGATCAAGGCGCGGGTGGTGTGGGCAACATCGTCCATCCCGGTAGTGCCTGTGCTGGCGGTTGTGCGGCTGGGTGGCCAGACCTTCGTCTACGTGGCCACGAGCCAGGGCGGTAAGTATGTTGCCAAACAGCGACCCATCACCGTCGGCGACACTGTCGGCAACGACTATGCGGTTCTGGGCGGACTCCAGAACGGGGAGAAGGTCATCGTGTCGGGCACGCAGTTCCTGATCGATGGCGCCCCAGTACAGCCATTGGGCTAAACATCCAGTAACAGCCTCTGAGCTTCATAAGCCGCTGCGCCGGTCAAAGGAATCAGCCGGCAACCGGGCGGCTTAATTTAAAGGGAGCGTTCTCGTGGTTGATTTCTTTATCCGCCGGCCGGTATTCGCAACAGTCTGCGCGCTGCTGATCATTCTCGCCGGTGCCGTCTGCATCCCGTCGCTGCCCATCTCCTTATATCCAACGCTGGCCCCGCCGCAGGTTACGGTGACCAGCAATTACGTGGGCGCAAACGCACAAACGGTGGAGTCCGCCGTAACCATTCCCCTGGAACAACAGATCAATGGTGTGCAGGGGATGCGCTATATCTCCTCCACCAGCTCCAATGACGGTACGAGCGCGATCACGACCACCTTTCAAACGGGCTACAGCCTGGATATTGCCGCAGTCGATGTACAGAATCGCGTGTCCGCCGCGACCGGCCGCCTACCGCAGGCGGTGAACAACACCGGCATCACCATCACCAAGGCCAACTCGAATTTCGTATTCGCGGCTGCGTTTTATTCACCAGATAGCCGCTACTCCGATCTCTTTATCAGCAACTACCTCGACGTTTATGTGAAGGACGCACTCAAGCGTATCCCCGGCGTAGGCGATGTGGTGATCTTCGGTGAGCGCCGGTACGCTATGCGTCTCTGGCTGGATCCCGCGCGCCTGGCGGCCCGCGGCTTGACCAGCGCCGACGTGACCAATGCGTTGGCAGAGCAGAACGTGGAGATTCCGGCCGGCCAGGTGGGCCAGCCCCCTTCGGATGAGAAACAGACTTACCAGATCCCGGTACGCGTCATCGGAAGACTTTCTCAGCCGTCGGAGTTCGACAACATCGTCATAAAAAGTTCTCCCGGCGGCGTCATTCAATTGAAAGATGTCGGCTACGCGGAGCTAGGCGCCGAAACCTACTCCACCAACCTTGCCTACAACGGCGTGGATGCCATCGGTGTGGGTGTGCAGCAGCTGAGCAATGCGAATGCGCTCGCCGTTGACCGGGCGGCCAAGGCCGCCCTGGACGACCTGGCCAAATCGTTCCCACCAGGGATGAAGTACGAAATCCCATTCGACACCACGACTGTCATTGGGGACTCCATCCGCGAAGTGGTGGGCACGCTGGGCGAAGCCATCATCATTGTCATCGTGGTGATTTTCCTCTTTCTGCTCGACTGGCGCGCGACGATTATCCCCGCGATCACCATTCCGGTGTCTTTGATCGGTACGTTTGCGTTCATCAAGATTTTCGGCTTTTCGATCAATTCGTTGACCATGTTCGGCATCACGCTGGCCACCGGCCTGGTGGTGGATGACGCGATCGTGGTCATCGAAAATGTGCAGCGCCATATCAACGAGGATCACACCGATCCACACTCGGCTACGTCGGTCGCCATGGCTGAAGTCACCAGCGCCGTGGTTGCTACATCACTGGTGCTCATCTCTGTGTTCGTACCGGTCTCCTTCTTTCCCGGCACGACTGGCATTCTTTACAAGCAGTTCTCGCTGACCATCGCTTTCTCCATTGCCATCTCGGCGTTTAACGCCTTGACGTTGTCCCCGGCGCTGGCTGCGATCTTCCTGCGCGGTGAGAAGCATAAACGTGGTCTGCTGGGGTTGATCGATCGCGCGATTGTCGCATGCACGGTTTTTTACGGCAAAGCGATCAAGCAGGTGTTGCGGTTGAAGTACGTAGTGCTGTTGCTGTTTATCGGCGGCCTGGCCGCTACGGTCTATCTCTATCAGCACACGCCGACCGCCTTTCTACCAACGGAAGATCAGAATTATCTGATTTGCATTGTGCAGACCCCGCCCGGGGCGTCGCTTACCTACACCTCGAACGTGGCGCAAAAGGCTGTGGACATCATCCGCAAGGATGAGGATGTCTATGGAACCTTTGCCGTCATGGGATTCAGTTTGAGCGGGGGCAGCTCTTCGAACTATGGTTTGATCTTTGTTCCGCTCAAGTCGGTCGATTTGCGTAAGAAAAAGGGCCCAGGCCACTCGGCAGCGGACATCTATGCCTACTTGGCTCCTAAGCTCTTCGGCGTGCCCGGCGGCCTGGTGGCCATTTTCCAACCACCGGCCATTCAGGGCCTGGGGAACTTCGGCGGATTCTCTTTTGAGCTGCAGGATCTGGGACGTAATACGTTGCAGGATCTGGATCGCGTGGCCCATCAGATCATCGGCGCCAGCCGCCAAGACCATAAACTGGTTGGTCTGTACACCAGCTACACGGCGAGCGATCCTCAACTGCTGATCACGATCGATCGCGTGAAAGCAAAAGCTTTGAGTGTCCCGATCAGCCAGATCAACTCCGCGTTGAACGTCTACATGGGTTCGGCGTATGTTAACGATTTCAACTACAACAACCGGTCGTACCGCGTTTATGTACAAGCCAGACAATCGGCTCGAATGACGCCTGGAGACTTGCGAAAGTTCTACGTGCGCTCCGACACCGGGCAAATGGTGACACTCGACAACCTGGTGACCGTGGCGCAAGCATCCGGGCCTCAGGTCATCAGCCATTACAATCTGTTCCGCTCGGCGGAGATTGATGGCTCTGCCGCTCCTGGTTACAGCACGGGAGAAGGCCTGGCGAACATGGAAGCTTTGGCGAAGAAGAACATGATCCAGGGAATGGCCTACTCCTGGACTGGGTTATCGCTCGAGGAAATCGAGGCCGGCGGTAAGGCGGTGCTCATCTTCGGGCTGGGAATTTTGGTGGTTTACCTTACGCTCTCCGCTCAGTATGAGAGTTTTGCTCTTCCGTTCATCATCCTGCTGGCGGTGCCTACAGCGGTGTTGGGCGCCCTGGGACTGGTGACTCTGCGCGGCTTGCCGAACGATGTGTATTGTCAAATCGGGTTGGTGATGCTGATCGGGCTTTCTGCGAAGAACTCGATTTTGATCGTGGAGTTCGCAGAGCAGATCCGGGCGCAGGGCAAGACCGTTTTCGATGCGGCGGTTGAAGCCGCTGAGCTGCGCTTGCGGCCTATTTTGATGACGTCGTTTGCGTTTATTCTCGGCGTGCTGCCGCTTTATTTCGCCACTGGTGCGGGTGCGATTGGACGCCGCTCCGTAGGCACGACCGTCGTCGGCGGGATGTTGGTTTCGACGGTTCTGAATTTGATCTTTATTCCCGTGCTTTATGTGCTGGTGAAGTCGGCACTGGAATTCTTCGGGCGAAAGAAGAAGGCGACTGGACCGGCGGAGTTCCCGGCTAAGCTGTAGTGGGGAAAATTAAACGGAAGGCGCAGTGGTGAGTGACTGCTGGGTGGAGACACCCGCGGATCTCTCCACTGCGCTACCCCGGTCCTAATGACACAGCGGGAGCGGCCGATCGGTTTAGTGCCGCGCCTACGGCGCTCGGTTCCTCTTCGGGCTTCGATTTTCCCAGCCCTTCCGGGCTGGGCTGACGTTTGGCGGTCGGCCCTCCGGGCCTTGCATTTACAGCGATCTTTGCCGTGCCATTTCTCCCTCGACTTGCCGCAGGCAAGTCAGCTCCTCGAGATGACAATTCAGTGCGAGAGGCGAGCCGGTTTTCCCAAGAAAGGTCCGCGGAACTGCAGATCGCTCGGCTTCCCCGGATTTCCTGTCAAGAGTTGCAGCTTCGGTCAACTGCAGTTCTACGGGCCCTTCCTGGAAATGTTTTCTAGAGAACGTCAGGGCTCTTGTGAGGCTAGGTAGCCGGTGATGGCTACGATGTCCTCGATGGTCAGCTTGGAGACAACGCCTTTCATCATCGGCGCCATGGAGCCGTTACGGGATCCGTTTTGGAAGTCGATGATCTGGCGCGTCATCTGGCTGGGTGAACGACCGGCGATGGAGGGAATGTTTCCCGTTCCCTTCAGGTTTGGACCGTGACACATAGTACAGGCCATCGTTTTTCCATTGCCGCCTGTCGTGACCAGGTCCTTGCCCTTCTCCAGACTTCCCTTGGGCACGTAGGCTATAAAGCCTGAGGTGGGATCCCGTAGCTCGGTGTGCTCGAGGTTTTCAGAGACCTCAATCACACGATCGCCGATCGGCTCCTTGCCAGCGCCGTCCTCCACCACCATCATGCCGCCAGCCGGCTTGGTCTTCGGCACCTGCTCCACCTCAAGCACGCGTATCCATGGCTTCAGCTTGAAAGAGGAGAAATAGGCAGCGGCGGCTTTGACATCTTCGTCGCTGATCGACTTGGACAACTTCACCATGTTGGTGACGGAGAGCATGTCCGGGTCAGAACCCTTGCGCGCTCCGCTCTTGAAGTCGGCCATCTGCTGCACGATGTATTCGGCGGGCAGGCCGGTCACACTGGCATTCTCCGGGCGCCCCTGGCCGTTGGGCAGGTGGCAGTGGCCGCAGGCATATACATCGGGTTTATGCCCGTGGGCGACGATGTCCGGCATCGGCGGATGGATATCGGGATACCAATCCGGCACCACAAACAGATCGCTGATCTCACCCTTGGTGTAGGTTGCTTTACTGCCGGGTAGGTGTTCTACCTCAGCGCGGGCGGCAGCGGCCGAAGGGGTCGACGAGAAATGGCCAGGATAGGCCCAGAGGGGTAGCGTTTCCTGGGAGGTC
This sequence comes from uncultured Acidobacteriaceae bacterium, assembly GCA_963745725.1. Classification (GTDB taxonomy): domain Bacteria; phylum Acidobacteriota; class Terriglobia; order Terriglobales; family Acidobacteriaceae; genus PALSA-350. Next base: position 1,587,644 of record CAVUYJ010000005.1, on the reverse strand, counting down.
GCCGGCGCCGACGCAAAGGACGCAGCCGCGATCAAAGTCAGAGCGAATAGAGCGGGACGTGGGGTTCTCAAAGGAGTCCCAGAATAGCAACTATCTCGCGTTGGCGACAATAGATCCCGTCCGGAGTGCCGCCTCCAGGGCTTGCCGCAGCTGCTGGTTTCTCGCCAACAGTTCGGCCACCAGCCTCTGCAACCGGGCGTTTTCCGTCTCCAACTCGGCAACGATCTGCATCGCAATCGCGGGGGCGTCGAAGTCCATTACATTCCTCAAGCCTTCTGTTCTTCAGGTTGAAAGTCGCGATAGCCACAGCGGCCTCGCATGGCCCGGGCGAATTTCTCCCGTTCTTCCGGAGACATCTTTTCCCATCGCGCACCCATGCGATGGCGCCAGTGCATGCCGCCCCGGCCACGAAAGCCGCCGAAGAGAATCTTGCACAGCAGCAGGATGCCAATCGCTTGCCAGAAGTTAATCGCATGCCAGCCGATAATCGCAGGGATCAGCCAGTTCCACAGGTGTTGCACGGCGACCCCGAATACTGCAACCGCCGCGATTACAATCAGGAGAACCCCGGGTATCTTCCAAAACCATCTTTTCTTCATGCCTTGCCTCATTTCGTTACGAACTCTTGATAAATCGATTGCAGCCTGTGCCGCAGATGCTGCACTGCGTAGTGCTTGCGCGATAACAACGTGTTCACGCTCACTCCGGTTTCTACGGCCAACTCCTTAAAGCTGTACCCTTCCCATTCATGCGCGATAAATACGGACCGCTGCTCCGGCGGCATCTCTTCCAACGCTTCGTCAATCTCGTCGAGCAGCAGGCTTCGCGCATAGATTGCCTCTGGTCCGCTATCCGGCGAGGGCAACAGGTCTTCGAGCGAGACGGCCACATCGTCATCTTCGCCATACCTGGGTTGACTGAGCGACTCAAGCTTGCGGCCACGAAAGCGATCGATGATCCGGTTTTTTGCCACGCGGAACAGCCAGCCGCTTACCTGTTCGATCGGCTTGAGCAACCGGTAGGCCTCCACCAATTCAACGAAAACTTCCTGCAGGATGTCTTCCGCAGTTTCCAGGTCGACCACGTGCTTGCGAATGTAATTGCGCAGACGTCCGCCATCGCGTTCCATCGCCTGCGCGATCGATTGATCCTGCTCCGCGATTAACTGATCCAAGGTCGACATCAAGGTTCTAGTGTGAAGACGGACCGGAAAGAGAAATATTGTGTTCCAACGCAAAAAAGGGCTCCGCATTTTAGCGGAGCCCTTCGGAACAACTGAGCGAAGAGGTTAGACGTTAAAGGAGGAACCGCATCCGCAGGTGCTCTTAACCGCCGGGTTATCGAACTTGAACCCAGCAGCCTCAAGGGTCTCGACGTAATCGACCACGCAGCCGTTGAGGTACATCAGCGATGTGGCGTCGACAAAGACCTTCAGATCGTCGAACTTGAAGACCTTGTCCATCATGCCCGCCTGGTTCTCGAAAGACATGGAATACTGAAATCCGGAGCAACCCCCACCGACCACGCCGATGCGCAGGCCTGCAGGCAATGGATCCTGGGTAGCCATGATCTCATGTACCTTCGCGACCGCCTGCGGCGACAGGGTCAGGGGCATCGATACGGGATTGAGGTTTGTTACCGGTTCGGCGACGCTTGACATCGTGTTTTATCTCCGTTTGCTGCCTGTACTAAGTAGTTTAGTCCCGGATGCCGGGTGAGTAAAGCCGGAATCCCGTTATCAGTAGATGCGGCAACCACTCCCCCGGACTCATCTAGCGGGCGGTAACTTTTGGAGCGATTTCTTCAAATTGCGCCTCCGTCAGCAACCCATCTTTAACCAGGTCATGCGGGGACGCGTAGGGCCGGTGGTCGATGATCTCCCTGGCTTTGCGCACGGAGATTCCGGGCAGTGCGGTTAGATCGGCGCCCGAGGCCGAATTCAGATCCAGGCGATCGGAGGTCGTGCTTTTGTTGTCGATCCCTTGCTTAACCCCTGCAGCTACATCATTTACCGCCTGTTCAGCGTTCTTTGCAACGACCCGGGCGTCGGCCAAAGCCTGCTTGGATCCCTGTTTTGCCTGCTCGGTCGCCTGGGCGGCCTGCTCCTTCAGGCGCTGGTCATCGGACGGCGGGGTGCAAGCGATAAGGGAGGTCACGCCGAGGATGGCCGCTACCGCCAAAAGACTTCTATGACGTTTGCCGTTCATGTCTTACTCCTCAAGTACACACAGTTTGAGAGCCACTTTGGTTCCGGCGAGTTGCCGGAATCTCGCCGGTAAACGCGAAAATTCTGGGCAACCCTACCCCGGCGGGACTATATTGCTTGCCGTAAGCCCCTCCTACCCTTCGCGCCCGCCGAACTCCGGACCCGCCCGGTATCTGGGACTTCAGGGAGACTCCTGGGGAGGTAATTATGCATGTTGTTCCAACTTTGTGGATAGTGTGGGCGGTATTTGCCGTCTGCCTGCTGGCACTGCTGCTCTATCGGGGGACTATCACCCGTTACGAAGACGATCAGCTATTCCTGGATGACATTTCCGACCGTCAGCATAAGGAAAATGACGCAATCATTCGCAAGTTGAACCAAATTCAACCGTTCTTGAGAGTATTTACCGGCGTAACCAGCATTCTGACCGCCGCGATCATCGGTATCTACGCGTGGGACGCCATTAAGACCTTCTACATGTAGCAGGTCTGGGCTCGCTTGGATTTCTTCTGGTGCGATGGTGCTCACCATCGCATCTTCACTCTGTTTTTTTGATCGTGCCCTTCGCACTCACTTCGACTTCCACCTGCTTGCTTACATGGAGCAGGAACTTACTGGGATTCGTCATTCCCCACTCGACATAAGGCACCGTGAACCGCGTAGTTGCGGTCACGGTGTCTGCGCTGATTTGCACTTTGAGCGGGAGTTCCAGGGGATGATCCGCTCCGTGAATGTTGAAGGCGCCTTCCGCGGTCAGGTCCTGCGCGCCTTCTCCAGATTGGAACGTCCCTTTGATTTTGGTCGGATGATAAAAGATGGCCGGATAACGATTGCTCTCCAGAACCTGGTCGTGCATTCGTTTGTCGCGGGCTGCGTTTCCGCTCTCGCCAGTGGTTGCGTCCACCAGAATTTCGCCTTCGGCCAGGCCCGTTTTTGGATTGAAAAGAAACTCGCCGCTCTTCAGCTTGAAGGTGCCATGAACCGAATGTAGCCCGGTGAGCTTCCAATGAATTTCAGTCTGCGCCGGATCGAGCACCACCTTGATGCTCCGGTTTTGTGCCTGTGCCAGGTGGCCAATGAGGAAGACCAACGCTGTGATGAAGCTTGCCTTGCTTATTTTTCTCAATGTTCCTCGCCTTATGCCAGAAGCCGCAACCCCAACGCGGGCGCGTCCCGAAGCAGGAAATCTCCGAGTGACTGCTCGCCCAGGTGCAGTGCGAGCAAGTGGGCGAAGAGTTGTGGCTGGCCTGAGAATGCACCCACGGCCCGCTCCCGCATCCAGGGCCAAGCATCCATGCGGAGCATGACTCTTGACATGAGATGCGGCATGCGCTGAATCAAGGGGTGACCGGCCTCGTAGATCTCCAGATTTTCGGCGGCGATGGCTTGGGCTAACAGAAGGGCCTGGCGGAAAGACAATCCGATGCCCTCGCCAGTAACGGCGTCGGCGGAGCCGGAAGCGTCGCCGACCAGTGCGACCTTCCCGAGGGTGACGCGGCGCATTTTACGGGTAGTGGTCAGCGCTCCCCGCATTCTGCTGAGCTCGCGTGCACCCTTTAGATTCAGCCGCAGCGCCGGCAGGCCGCCAAGGACCTGCTCCATCCTGATGGAGGGATCGCGGGCGACGGTAGCCACGCAGATTTCTTCCGGACCTACAGGGGTGATGTAAGCCTGCCCTAAATCTCCCCAGTGCACTTCCACCATGCGAGACCAAGGCTTCACCTGGTAGTGACAGCGGGTGCCGAAACGGCGGCTGAAAATCCTGCCCTGGCCTAAACCGATAGCTTGGCGAACACGGGAGGACTGGCCATCCGCGCCGATCAGGTAGCGATAGGCGCAGGGTTCGCCGTCGAGGAGCACCGGTTGCTTTTCCGCAACCTGGACTCGTGTACTCCAGGCAAGCCGCACGCCCAGCTCATGACAGCGCGCAACCAGGAGCGAATGAAGTTGCAAACGGCGGATGCCGATGCCGCTGCCGCGTTCGAACTGCGCAGCCGCCTGGTGATGGCGGGAAAAGAATGCGATGCCATCGAAGGCGGCGCCATCGCGGGTCCCGGCATGAATGCCGAGCGCTGCCAGGTCTCTGCGTGCATCGGGCATCAGCCCCTCGCCGCAGGCCTTATCGATGGGTGGGCGAAGAGCATCCGCAACCAGAACATCCAAACCTTTTTGCCGTAGTGCGATGGCAGCCGCGAGGCCGGCAGGTCCACCACCGACGATCAGTGCATCACAGCGGATCATTCTGCCGCTCTCTCTCTACCACTCGAGCAATAGCATCTCGGAGCAGAACCCGGGACCCATTGCGGCGAGTATGCTGCGCGATCCCGGCTTGGGCCGGCGGTGGGTCATCACTTCATCCAGGACCACCAGCACCGAAGCGGAGGACAGGTTGCCGACACGCCGCAGTGCTTCCCACGACAACTCGAGTTCGCCGTTGTGGAGGTCCAACGCGTCCGCGACCGCTTCCAGCACTTTGGGGCCGCCGGGATGCATGATCCAGGAATGAACCTGGTCGCGGGTCATTCCATGCTGGGTGAGGAAAGCATCCACATCGCGGCCCAGATTGGCCCGTACAACGGTTGGGACGTCGGGCGAGAGCACAACCTGAAATCCCTTCTCCGAGATTTTCCAACCCATTACATCGTGGGTGTCGGGATAGAAAGAGCTGGCGCTTCCCAGGATCTTAGGCCCTGACAACTTCACCTGGTCCCCGGCCACCAATACAGCGACCGCTCCGTCTCCAAACAGACCGGTAGCAATCAGGTTGGCGACGGTAAAGTCGTCTCGCTGCCAGGTTAGCGAGCATAGCTCAACCGAAAGCAACAACGCACACTGGTCAGGGTAGGCACGCACGTAATCGGCGGCGCGGGCCAGTCCAGCAGCACCGGCTACACAACCGAGGCCAAAGATGGGGTTGCGCTTGATCTGCGGGGAAAGACCCATCCGGTTGACAAGCCGTGCATCCACCGAGGGGCTTGATACTCCGGTTACAGAGACAAAATAGAAGGCGCCGATCTGCTTTCGGTCCAACCCGGATTTGCTGAGCACGCATTCAATCGCCTGTGCTCCCAAACGTTCCGCGGTGTCGATCCATACGTCGTTGGTTTTGCCCCAGGTGTCCAGAGGGGGATATTGCTCGAGAGGAAGAGAAAAGTATCTGCCGGCGACGCCCGTCCGGGAATGCAGCCTTTCCAATACGGCTGCGTTTTCCAGGCCTTGCTTCCATTGGCCCTTGAGGGCCTCCACCACTGTTTCTTGCAAGAAGTAATGCGGGGGGAAGGCAGTGGCCGTTGTGATGATCTGCATGTTTCGTCAGTATACGTGCCGGAAATTAGGCGCCGCCGATGCTGATTTGATGGCAACAAAGTCGGGATGGAAGGAGAACCGCAGATCCCACGGCACGCCGGGGCAGGGCTCTCCACTCCGCTGCGCTCTCAAGAAAAACATTTCCACAACAGGTCCGCGGAACCGCAGGTCCCTCCGCTCCGCTTCGCTCCGGTCGGGATGACAAGGAAAGGGTAACGGTTCGATAAAGAGTGGTGGCCGAACAGTAGTGACCAGAGCGTGGCGGCAGGAGCGTAGTGGCCGGACCGAGGCGGCCGGACCGAGGCGTCTTTCATCATCTTGCGGCGGGCATCTCGATTGGAGCGTAGCGTAGCGTCGAGAGAGATCTTCGGTTTCTGCAGTGCTCAGTCCGCGTCGGCGGCAATGGAGGAGGCGAGCATGGACACATGTTCAAGAGAGTCGGGTTCCATGCCTCTTGTGAGCAAGGCCTCAAACGCGCGCCCTACGAGCAGCAGGGTGGGAGCGAAGGACGTGGGCAGGTGCGAGAGGCCGCTCAGCGGTGACGCGGTGTAGGTGGCCTCGGGGCGCGATGCATCGGTGACGGCAACACACGGCATCCCTGCAGGCAGCCCGCTGTGCAGCAGGGATGCCGCAACCTGGGAGAGGTGTTGGCCCGGCATGTAGATAGCCAGGGTTGCATCGGTGGGCAACGTGCCAGGCCACAGTTCCGGCTCCGGTACCGTGCGCGCGGCATGATGGCCGCTCAACACTATCAACCGCGAAGAGACTCTGCGATCGGTGAGCGAAGCCTCTAGAAACGCGGCCGCGGAGGATGCCGCAGTCACTCCCGGCACCACTTCAAAGGGCACGCCAGCTTCACGGAGGGCATCCATTTCCTCTGCAGCGCGGCCGAAAATCATGGGGTCTCCGGATTTCAGCCGGATCACCGCCAAACCTCTGCGCGCCGACGCGATCATCAAGTCATGGATGGCAGCTTGGGTGATTTTCTTGCGCCCGCATCGCTTGCCTACGCTGATGATCAGCGCCTGTTTGCCGGCCAGATCGAGGATGGACTGCGGGACGAGGTCGTCATGCAGAACAACGCCGGCCTCCGCCAACAAGCGGGCGGCTTTGAGCGTGAGCAATTCGGGATCGCCAGGACCCGCACCCACCAGGTAGACCTTGCCGGCTTCCGCCTTGCTCACTGCGGGACCTCGTGCTTGATTTCTGCGTTTGCCAGGCTTCGTGCTGGGCAGGCAGGCAAACGACATACTTCGCGGTGTGCCAGCTCATGCAGGAGTGCTTTCCGTGCCAGCCCGGCCGGCATTGCCTGCAGGACCTCGCGCCGCAGCTGGCCCAATTCAGCCAGCCAGGGCCCCAGGTCGGCGGGTAGTTGTGCGTCGATTTCCCGCCTTAGGCGCTGGGCCAACGCTGGACTCTGCCCGGCAGTCGAGATCGCGATCTGCAGATCGCCCCGCTGCACGGTCGAGGCAAAAAAGAAGTCGCACAGAGGCGGGTCATCGGCGGTGTTGCACAGGATGCGTTGCCTGGTGGCTTCTTCAAAGACCGCTCGGTTGACCCCGCGATCATTGCTGGCCGCAATGACGAGATCACAACCGGTTACGTCCGCGGGTTCGAAAGCGCGAGCCAGCCAGCTGATCTGCCCCTGCGCGCTCAGTTCCTGGACGCGCGCTACAGCCTGAGGCGCGATCACGCGGATCGACGCACCACAGCGCAGCAGGCTTTCGACTTTTTCCAAGCCAATCAAGCCCGCGCCCACTACCAGGCATCTCTTCCCTTCCAGCTTTAGAAACAGCGGAAAAAGAGCAGGACTCTCACTCAAGGTGCTTACCCCCGACCGGAGCGAGATCCCTGGACACAGCCTCGAACACGGCACCGGCGAGCTGCTCGCGCAACTGCTCATCGCTGGTGCGGGCGAAGTAGGCGCGCAGGTTTTCCCCTGGCTTGCGCGCCTGCAAATAGCCACCAAGCAGGCGCTCGAGCGCATCCGGAACTTCGGTTGCCAGGCATCGGTATCCAACGGGTCTGGCGATTTGCTGATGGAGGCCGACGGAACCGCCGACGCAGAAGTAGTAGGCGTCTTCCAGCTTGCCCTGGTGCTTGATCTTCTTGCCTTCCATGCCGATGTCGGCGATCCAGTGCTGGCCACAGCTGTTGGGGCAGCCAGTTACGTGCAGCTTAAGCTGCTGATCGAAACCTGGTAGCCGCTCTTCCAGTTCATCGACAATCCAGCGGGTAAAACCCTTGGTCTCGGTAATCGCCAGCTTGCAGAATTCGGTTCCGGTGCAGGCAATCGCGCCCCTCCAGAAGGCCGAACCTTCTACCGGTAAGCCAAGTACCTCGAGCTCGCGGACCAGCTCCTGGGCTTTGTGGGAGGGCACGTTCACGACCACCAGGTTCTGCATGACTGTGGTGCGCAGCTGGCCGTTGCCGTAGCGCTTCGCCAGGGCAGCCACAGCGCTCAACTGGGATGCCGTCATGCGCCCGCGCAGCACCGAAAGGCCCACGTAGCACAGCCCCTCCTGCTTCTGCTTGTGGATGCCGACGTGATCGCGATAGATATCATCCGGAATTGCTTCCTCTACCGCGGGGTCGAGTTGGTAGCCCAGCCTGCGATTCAGATCGGCCAGAAAGGTTTCGGCGGTCCATCCTTCGCGGAGAAAGAGATGCTTCATGCGCGCGCGGTCACGGCTCTCACGCAATCCCTGCTGATCGCGGAAGAGCTCGGTGATCTTGCGCACTACATCCGCGACCTGGTGTTGTTGGACGAAAGCGTTTAAGCGTACCCCAAGGTGTGGATCAGCGGAGAGGCCACCACCGACGCGGACAGAGAATCCGGCCTCGCGGTTATTCCCGTTCACTCGCACGGCGGGGGTCAAGCCGATGTCATTGATCTCCGGGTAGGAGCACCACACGGAGCAGCCGGTGATCGAGACCTTGAATTTGCGCGGCAGGTTGTAAAGGTCGGGGTTGCCGTTCAGATCTTTGGCCGCAGCCAGAGCGAAGGGTGAGGCGTCCAGGACTTCATCCGCATCCAGACCCGCCAACGGACAACCGGTCACATTGCGCACCACATCGCCGCACGCACCCTTTGGGGAGAGCCCTGCGCCCTGGAGACGGTCGATAATATCGGGAAGAGCTTCGATGGTGAGCCAGTGCAGTTGAATCGCCTGCCGTACGGTAATGTCGACCAAGTCCTGGCCATGCTTGGCGGCGATATCCGCGATCAGCTCAATCTGCTCGGAAGTCGCGATGCCATTCGGTAGGGCAATGCGCATCATGAAATATTCAGTAGCCTTACCTTCGCCCCCCTTGCCGCCGAGCGCGCCGGCCCCGTCTCCCTGGGTATAGATACCCCACCATTTGAAATAGGCAGACGCCCACTCGGGGAGCACCGATTCCCTGCCAGCGGCGGCGAAGGCACGCACTTCGTCCAGTGCCTCCCATGGGTTCTTCTCCCGCTTAAGTCGTTCCATTCGCTGGGCTTTTGTTTCCTTAACCTCGGCCATCGATAAATCTCCCCTGAAATGAAAAAACCCGGTGCGTCGCTGATTGCCGACACCCGGGTTTCCGAAGATGATGATTCGTTTTAGTCTTAGGACGCACCCGTACGGCCAGATGGGGTCAAGCAACAACCAGCGCTACGGCGACAGTACAGGGACATATAACAACCGTAACCCCGCACCCCATTCAAGTCAATACATAGCATGTGGCAGGGCAGTTCTGGGCTGCACTTAGCTCCTCATTGTGTCGTCCCCTTCGGGACTCGATTTGCGGGAAATCCTACCCGGCACTCCCGTGCCGGGCTACAGGTTGTCCCGTCCCTTCGGGACTGATTGGCTCGGGTGACCTGGGGTTTCTTTTCTGCCCCCTTATAGCCGAAGGTTCTTACGGCCCGACTTCAGCCGTGCCGGACCCGGCGGGGACAGATGAGGACTTTAGAGGGCCTGGATATTTTTCAGTCATTTCTTCGGGACTCTTCAGTCGACGGCGGTACTTACCTGGTGGCGGATGTCGGCGCCTCGGATCCAGAAGATGACGTCGCGGGAGATGTTGGTGGCGTGGTCGGCTATGCGTTCAAGGGCTCGGGCAATGATGATCGCGTTCAGAGCTTGCAGGCTGATCTCCGGTTGGCCTTCCATCACCTTCATGAGCTCGCCACGGGCCACGCGATTCATGCGGTCAATTTCATCGTCCATGACCACTACGGCTTCCGCGAACTGCGCGTCGGCGTCCAGTAGCGCCTGGATTGCCGAACGAATCATGCGCGAGGCGTACTCGCCCATTTGCGCTATATCCACCGGCAGCTCCACCGCGGGATAGGCCAGCAATTCCTGGGTGCGGATGGCAATGCTCATCGATTGATCGCCAACCCGCTCCAGATCGCCGTTGATCTTGATCACCGCCAGAATAAAGCGCAGATCGATGGCCATCGGCTGTTCCTGGGCCAGTAGTTCGTAGGCCATCTCGTCCACTTCGCGCTGCGCCGCGTTGATGGCAGTCTCATTCTCCCGGACATACTGGCACAGTCCAGCGTCCCGCTGCAGGTAGGCATCTACCGCGGAGGACACCGCCTGCTGGGAGAGCGCAGCCATGGCCAGCAATTTGTCTTTGAGTGCTGCGAGCTGCTGCTGAAAGTGGATGCGCGGCAAGAAAACCCCCTTGTTCAAAAATTGTGCACCATCGACCGTGACAGTTTGAAGAAAATACCAGGATTTCGCGGCCGGTGGCCTACCGGCAAAGCCGCTTCTCTGCTTCGCGAGTGGCCTCGTAGATCTGCTCGAAGGACTCCACAGCGTACAACACGGGCTGCATTTCCGAGGTGGAAAACTCCTGGTTGAGAACCTGGTCCACGTCGAAGTCTTTGATTTCCGGGCGGCCCTCGATCACATAGGTGGATTCACCCTGGGAGGAGATCAAACCACTTCCGTAGAGCCGGTAGCCTCCCTTTTGCCGGATCACGCCAAATTCGACCGTAAACCAGAACAGCCGGCCCATCTTCTCCAGGGCATCCTTGTCGGTCAAGGCCGCACAGACGACACCATAGTGCTGCAGGAAGTCGGCAAAGACGGGATGCGCGTGCATGGGAACGTGGCCGAAGACGTCATGGAAGATATCCGGTTCGGGAATGTAGGCCAGCGATTCCCGGCTCCGCAGCCAAGTGGTGGTCGGGAACTGCCGAGCCGCCAGCATGGCAAAGAACGCGTCCGGAGGAAGAAACCCGCTGACCGGGGTGGCTCTCCAGCCGCTCCGGGGCCTAAGCCGGTGGTTTACATCGGCCAGGTTGGGAATCTGATCGGTTTTGAGGCCAATCTGCTCAAAGCCCTGGAGATATTCCTCGCAAGCATGTGCCTCAATTTGGGGCATCCGGCGGCCTACGAGTTCCGCCCAGGTCGCGTGTTGTTCCGGGGTATAGGCCAGCCAATCCTGCTGGATTAAAAAGGGCTCAGCTGCCCCGAGCGTTGCTGAACCGATAGCCATGATCTTCCTCTTCCTGCTCCCACATATATCAGACGCGTCTCAGCACATTCCCTCTCTGCTGCGCATCTTAATGAGATGCGGCGTCTGAAAACGGCGCCGATTCGGAGGGACGTATCCACTCAGTTAATTCTACTTTCCGGGACCTATCCAAGTACCGCACCAAAGGTATATCTTTCTTCCGGCCCTGACAGAGTAGGGCGACCCAAGGAGTAACCCAGTATTTATGACAACACTTACGCACCAGGAGCAACAGACTACTGAAGATCTTCTTCAATTGAACGGCACCGACTACGTTGAGTTCTATGTGGGGAATGCCCGCCAGGCCTCCTACTTCTATCGCGTGGCGATGGGCTTTAGCCTGGTCGCCTATGCCGGGCCTGAGACCGGTCAACGGGATCGTGCCTCCTACGTCTTGCAACAGGGCAAGATCCGCCTTGTACTCACCACCCCTCTGCGGCCAGACAACGAGATCGCTGAGCACATCCGGTTGCACGGCGATGGTGTTCGCGACGTCGCGCTGTGGGTGGACGACGCCAAGAAGGTATGGAGAGAAACGACCAAACGAGGCGCACGCAGCGTGCAGGAGCCATTCGAATCCTCAGACGAACACGGCAAAACAAAGATGGCTTCCATCGCGATTTACGGGGACACGATCCACACCTTTGTCGAGCGCAAGAACTACCATGGTCCCTTCCTGCCTGGCTACGTGGGCAAGGGGCACGACCACCTGGCTCGTCCCACAGGGCTGTTGCACATTGACCATGTAGTCGGCAACGTGGGCTGGAATGAGATGAACCGTTGGGTGGATTTCTATGCCAACGTCATGGGTTTCTCTCTTTACCAGCACTTCGACGATAAAGACATCTCGACCGAGTATTCCGCGTTGATGTCGAAAGTGATGGCGAACGGCAACGGGCGGGTGAAATTTCCGCTGAACGAGCCCGCGGAGGGCCGGAGGAAGTCGCAGATCGAGGAGTACCTCGACTTCCATCACGGGCCGGGCGTCCAGCATATTGCGCTCGCCACCAACGACATTCTGCACACCGTGAGCCGGCTGCAGGAGCAGGGCATCGAGTTTCTTCGCGTGCCGCATTCCTACTACACGGAGTTGCAGGCACGCACCGGCGCCATTGATGAACCCGTGCATGAACTGGAGAAACTCGGCATCCTGGTGGACCGTGACGATGAAGGCTACATGCTGCAAATCTTCACCCGCCCGGTGGAAGACCGGCCGACGCTGTTCTTCGAGATCATCCAGCGCAAGGGCAGCCGCAGTTTCGGGAAAGGAAACTTTAAAGCACTCTTCGAGGCCATCGAGCGCGAACAGGCTGAGCGCGGCAACCTTTGAGCATGCTGGCGATCGATCCCGCTGAACACGCCACGGCGGACATTTACAAACTGATGGTGGGTGCGATCGTGCCCCGGCCGATCGCCCTCGTCTCGTCGATTGACGAGGGCGGCATACGCAACCTCGCACCGTTCAGCTATTTCACGGCTTGTAGTTCGAATCCTCCGGTGGTTGTGTTTTGTCCGATCCTGCGTCCTGTTCCACCCATGGCGAAAGACACGCTGCGCAACGTCATGGCGACGCGGGAGTTTGTGGTCAACATCGTGTCGGAGGAATTCGTCGAGCGCATGAATGCCACCGCGGCCACGGTGGGTCCGGAGGTCGACGAGTTCGAACTCTCCGGGTTGACTCCCGTGGCAAGCGATTTGATCAAGCCGGCTCGGGTCGCGGAGAGCCATATACACATGGAATGCCGGCTACGCCAGATCGTGGAGGTGAGCGACCAGCCGGGTGGAGGCAGCCTGGTGCTGGGCGAAGTGTTGCGCTTTCACGTACGGGAGGATCACATCGACAACTTCCGCATCGATCCGGACAAGCTGCGAGCGGTCGGCCGCATGGCCGGCTTCACATACGTGCGCACGACTGACCGTTTCGAACTCGAACGACCTAAGTGATCTATAACGCGGGGGTGAAATGTACTAGGATCATGGCTGAGGAGTTCCGATGCGAATTCTGGGGATAGTTGGACTCGCTGTGGTGTTGTTGGCGTCCGGCGCAGGCGCCAAGCAGACCAACAAACCCGACTTGAAGTTGACCGCTTCGCTCGACATGGCGGCCCCGGAGCAGCAGCCCATCCTGGTGATCCACGTATTGAACCAATCGGGCCATGTGTTACGCATCCCCGATCCACCCCTGCTATGCAAGAGTGCCCCAGGCGCATTTTCTCTGGAGGTCAAGTTCGTGCCGGAGAATTCCAGCCAGGCGCAGCCCGCCACCGATTGCGGCCTCGAAGTGGATGGCAGCGGGTTGCCGGACATTCGCGAGCGGGCCAAGAAGTGGATAACGTTGAAGGCTGGCCAGGACTATGAAGTAAGGCGTCCGCTGGCGATGGGCGTGGATGCCAATGCGCATGGGACCTATGAGTTCCACGTGGTCTACAACGGACCCAGCGCCACACCGGAAGACGACCAGAAGCTAAAGGAAGCCGGCATTGCGGCACCCAGCGGCCGATTTGAATCGGACAAGGTCACGTATAAGATCACCGCGCCCAAATCGTAGTTATCCCACCGTATTGATCAGCGTTCCAATGCCCGTGATGGTGATGTGGATCTCATCCTGCTGCTGCAGTGTGAACTCATCCGGGGGGACAATGCCTGTCCCGGTGAGCAGGAAGCAGCCGTTGGAAAACGTATTGTCGCGATAGAGGTATTCGAGCAGCGTGCTGAATGAGCGCTTCAATTCTGTCAGCGCGGTGGAGCCTGCAAAGACCGCCCTGCCGGCGCGCAGGATCTGCAACTGGATTTCGGTTGAGGTGGGGATCGGTTCGCCGGCAATGAGGATCCCCGGGCCTAAGGCACAGGCTCGGTCATAGACTTTCGCTTGCGGTAGGTACAGGGGGTTCTCGCCTTCAATGTCTCGCGAGCTCATATCGTTGCCGATGGTGTAGCCCACGATCTTTCCTTCTGGATTGGCCAAGAGCGTGAGTTCTGGCTCAGGTACCGACCAGGTCGCGTCTTTTCTAATGGCTACTTTGCCGCGATGACCGACGACTCGATTGGGGGTCGCTTTCATAAAAAGCTCCGGGCGCTCCGCAGCGTAGACGCGATCGTAGAAATCCCCGCCGCCCGCGGATTTCGATTCCTCCATGCGGGCGTTGCGGCTGCGATAGTACGTGACTCCTGAGGCCCACACTTCCTGGCTGCCGATGGGCGCGAGGAGCTGGTTCTCGATGTCTGCGAATGATGCCCCAACGGGTTTCAGCTGCGGCAGAGTTTTTGTCAGATGGGCTTCGAGATCTCCGCGGGTGATGAGTTGATCCCAGGATGCGTCCGCGCCTGCATAGAATCGGTCCTGGTGCTCGACGATGTAGCCGCCGGCGGTGCGATAAAGTTTCATTCGTTTGCCTTTCTGGTGGTGACGTGCAGTAGATCCTTCTCGTGCGGCGCTGGACTAGCTTGTGACGACCGACAGGTCTGGCAAAGCGTCCCTCAGCGGCTGAAGGCGTGCCCTTCGTTTAGAGTGGTCGCCTCAGGACACGAGAGAACTCCCAATGTGCCGTCCCTTCGGGACTCGATTTGCGTGAAATCCTTCCCGGCACTCCCGTGCCGGGCTACAGATTGTCTCGTCCCTTCGGGACTGATTGCATGGGTAACCTACGGATCTTCTCTACCCCTTAAAAGCGTGCTCTTCGTTCAGAGTGGCCCATCATGGAAACGGGTTGTGGGCGCGCAGCTCACTCACAATTTCAGCGGCCGCAGCGCGTGCCCGATCGCCCTGGTCTGGCGGAAACGAAATGGCGCCCACTCGGGCGTGGCCTCCACCGCCGTAGCGTTCGCAAATCTGGGCCAGGTTCAGCATTTCCTCTGGCCGCGCTTTGGTCCAGGGGTTCGAGCCCACCGCAACCTTGGTGCGGAAACTGGATTTACTCAGGCCCACACTGTAGGTCGACTCAGGATGCAGGAAGTAAGGAACAAATTTGTTGTATCCCTCCACCGGCTGGTCGGTAATGTCGAAGTAAAGCGTGCCATCCAGCAATTCGGTGCGCTCACCAATCATCTCCAGCGACTTGTGATGGCGCTCCAGCAGCGGCGGAAGAAGGTCGGCTACGAAAGGCTGCTTCAACACTTCGGCCAGACTCATTTTCGTGAGCAGCGGAATCAGTTTAGGAATAAATTCCGGGTCCTGGCTGGATTCAATCACCATGGTCAGCTTCATGGCGGGCTCGGCCATTTCGACAGCGGCCCTGGGGCTTTCATAAAGTGCCCCGTCGACAATATCAGCCCAGTGAATCAGCTCCGCCACCGGCGACGGATCAAAACCGAAACGGGTCTGCGCGATGTGAGCAATGAAGCTGGTGCACGAAGTGTATTTTGGGTCGTAGAAGTGACGATTGCTCGCGCTGCCGTTCCGCTGGCTTTCCAGAAAGTGCTGTTGATCCGCGGGGGTGAGAAAGGCGCTCAGATGATGATCGAACCACCAGGTAATACGGGGCGAAGCACTGTACTTGAAGTCGACGATGGCATTCTCGTCGCCTATAAAATCAGACTCCTGGAAGAGGGCTCCAGCGCGATGCACCAGTCCGTGATAGCCGTATTGCGCGTCCGGGCGAATGCATTCGCGGTGGAAACGCATGAAGAGCGAAGCTGAGCAGGCCCCGTCAAAGCATCGGTCGTGATAGAAAACGCAGACCTTCAAACAGTTAAGTTCCTCTCCGAAGACGAATGACTAGGATTGCCGGGAGGCGCTTGCCTGTCAAGCTGCGGGGAACAGAAATCCGCACGGCGATGAGACAATGGGCGCTGGAAGACGAGATGGAATGATGGCGAGCATTGGAATGGGTGCCGCGCGGCGGCGAAAACTGCCGTTGTGGGTGCGGATTGCGGCCGGCCTGGTAATCAGCCTGTTAATTGTTGCAGCAATAGGCGTCGTGGCCAGTATCGCGTGGCTGCGGGGCGCGATGCGGGAGCAGCTGCCGGTGCTCGACGGGCAACTGCAACTGCCCGGACTGTCCGCTCCGGTAGTGGTTCGGCGCGACGGCCATGGCGTTCCCCATATCCAGGCGGCCAACATGGAAGACCTGCTCGAAGCGCAGGGCTTTGTCGTGGCCCAGGACCGGCTGTGGCAAATGGATATGGCACGCCGCTTCTCCTCTGGCGAGTTGGCGGAGCTGCTCGGGCCCAGCGTGGTGGAACACGATAAGGTGCAGCGCATCCTGCAGATCCGACCCGCAGCGGAGCACCTGACGGCGACCATGCCCGAAGACCAGAAGCGTCTCTTTGAAGCCTTCGCCCGGGGCGTTAATGCGTTCATTGCGAGCCATCAGGACCGCCTGCCGGCCGAGTTCCGGCTGCTGGGCTATAAGCCCCGGCCGTGGCAGCCAGTCGATTCCTGGTTGGTTGCTCTCAACATGGTTGCCCGTCTGGACACTCTTTACCCGTGGAAGCTGGAACGGGAGAAAATACAGGCCAAGCTGCCGCCTAACCTGGCGGCGGAGCTGTATCCGACCAGCACCTGGCGCGACCATCCCCCCACGCAGTCAACGCCCGACCTGACGGCTCCCCAGCAGAACGTTCCGGAAGCTCCCCAGGACGAGTCGCAATCGAGCCTCGAAGACCTTCTGCGGCTCAAGGCCATCCTCAAGTTGGGATCAGACAACTGCGACAGCTGCAAGCCCGGCTCCAATGAATGGGCAGTGAGCGGCGCCCGGACGGCCAGCGGAAAGCCGCTGCTCTCGAACGACATGCATCTGGAGCACTCGATCCCTGATATCTGGCATATGGAAGACCTGCAGGCTGGAACCTTCCACGTTGCGGGGGTCACTACGCCAGGGATTCCCTTCATTGTCGAGGGGCATAACGAACATATTTCCTGGGGTTTTACCACGCTCAATGGAGATGTGCAGGACGTTTACGTTGAAAAAACCAACGGCCAGGGTGAGTACTGGACCGCAAACGGATGGCGCCAGCCGGAGCATGACCAGGAACACATCCACGTGCGCTTTGGCAAGGATGTGCTGGTCGATGCGGAGCGTACCGAACACGGGCCGGTGATCACTCCGCTTCTGCCCCATGAGACTCGCATGATGGCTCTCAAGTGGGTGCTGTATGCATCTGACCTGCACGGCCTTCCGTTGCAGGGGATGGATGCGGCCAGCAACTGGACCGAGTTCCGCCAAGCTGCCAGCGAATGGTGGGGGCCGACGCAAAACGTGGCCTATGCCGATGACCAGGGTCATATCGGTTACCAGGCGGTAGGGCTGTTTCCCATTCGGCCGGCGGGTCTGAGCGCGGTCCCGGTGGTCGAGACGGGAACCCCGGCGGACAGCGAGCACGAGTGGCAAGGATACGTTCCGTTCGCGCTGCTGCCGACTGTGCTGGACCCGGATAGCGGTATTGTCGCGACCGCCAACGCGCGCATCGCTCCCGATGATTATTCCTACCCGCTGGCTCTTAACTGGGACGCGCCCTATAGGAATGAGCGCATCTGGAAGTGGCTTTCCAGCCATACCAAACTCACGCCGGCAGATATGCTCACGCTGCAAAACGACACTTTTTCCGAGGTTGACCGGGAGTTGGCGCAGCGCTGTGCTTATGCCATCGACCGCTCGACGGTAGCGGATGCGAAATTACGGCAGGCCGCAGACCTGTTGCGCACCTGGAACGGAGTGATCACTACCGATTCGGTGGCAGCGGAGATCGTGGACGCCACCCGGCGATCACTTTGGCCGCTGATCCTCGAGCCTAAATTGGGCGCCGACTGGCGGCTCTACGATTGGCAAAGTAAGAACTTTGTGCAGGAGGAGATGGTGGAAAAGGCCCCACCGGAGTGGCTTCCCGCGCAGTACAAAAGCTGGGATGACCTGATCGCATCCGCCGTCAAAAAGGGCATGGCCGACGATCATGCTCCGGCTTCTCTGCGCGACTGGACGTATGGCAGCCGGCACATCCTCGATGTGAAACACCCTTTGTATGGGATGATTCCATTCTTTAAATGGACCAGTACCGGCCCCCATCCGCTGGCCGGCGACGAAACTACCGTCGACCACGTACGAGGCCTGCTGGGCGCCAGCCAGCGGCTCACCGTGGACTGGAGCAACATCGATGGATCGACCGAAAACATCGTCATGGGCGAGTCGGGCGATCCACTCAGCGCCTACTATCTTGACCAGTTTCCCGACTGGTACAGCGGTAAAACCTTTGTCATGCCCTTTACGGAGGGAACCGTGGCGGCATCCACCAGGCACACCTTGCAACTGGTGCCGTGACGCCGGCGACCCTGCCCAGGAGAAATCGCGGGTTGACGTCTTCTTCACCAAGGCGAAGCCTTCTGATCGTCTGCACGGCCTTGCTGGCGACCGGAACGCTGGTCTTCCGCGGCAATTCGTGCGGCCACGATTTCGACTTCCACCTGCTCTCCTGGATGGAGGTGGCGCGAGCCTGGCATAACGGCCTTGCCTATCCGCACTGGGTACAGGATGCCAACTTCGGCGCGGGTGAGCCGCGGTTGATCTTTTATCCCCCTGCTTCCTGGCTGCTGGGTGGTCTTTTGGGAACCATCAGCGGTTGGCGTGCGGCCCCGGTGTTGTTTGTGCTGTTGGCGCTGCTGGGCGCCGGTGCCAGTATGTACCTGCTGGCTCGGGAATGGGTACCACCAGCCGCCGCCAGTTTTGCTGCATGTCTTTATATCGCCAATCCCTATGCCATGTTCGTAGCCTATGAACGCTCAGCGCTGGGAGAATTGCTGGCAGCCGCATGGTTCCCGTTCGTGGTTCTGTTTGCCTTAAGGAAACGGTCTTCGATTGCGCCGCTCGGCCTTTCGGTGGCTGCCCTGTGGCTCACGAATTCGCCGGCCGCGGTGATGGGCAGCTATCTGCTGGCAGTGCTCGCGTTGGGTATGTGGATCGCGGAAGGCAGGCCATGGCCGGCTCTTCGCGCAGTGGGCGGAATTGCGTTAGGGCTGGGATTGGCCGCGCTCTACATCATCCCCGCTGCATTCGAACAGCGATGGGTACAAATCGATCGCGCCATCATCCCGGGGATGCGGGTCGAAGACAGCTTCCTCTTCGCGCATACCAAAAATGCGTTTCATGACCAGGTACTGTGGACCGCTTCCTGGATCTTTATCGTCGAAGTGACCGTGGCATCGATCGCCGCGTACCTGGCATGGAGAAGGCGGAGCCGAGGCCGGGTGCGGGTGGTGCTCACGGCGCTGCTTCCCATCCTTTTGCTGCTCCAATTGCCCGCTAGCTATCTCATTTGGAAGCACACACCCCATTTAAAGTTTCTGCAGTTTCCGTGGCGTTGGACGCTCGCGTTAAGCGTGGTGACCTGCGTGCTCGCGGGCATGGCGGTGAAGAAGATCCCTCGAGGTACGGCGATCCTGGCGACCCTATTGATAGCCGTAATGGCCATCGGCGGCGGCCTGCTCTTTTTCCAGCCCTGCGATGACGAGGATGCGGTCGCTGCGCAGATCGCCGGGTTCCGCCAGGGGCAAGGCACGCAGGGCACCGACGAGTACACGCCGGCGGGAGCCGATAACTCAGCCGTGCAACAGGATCTGCCGCTGGTGCGCGTGCTGCCTGGCGCCCAGGATGACACCGCCGACAGCAGTAAGGGAGATAACCCAGAGTGGCAAGCCGGCGTCGCGGGCAGCATCGCGGCGAAGGTGAACGTGAAACGATGGAACGCTGAGCACTGGATGGTGAGCGTCGTGACCCCGGAGACGGGTTATGCAGTGTTGAAATTGATGGACTATCCTTCCTGGCGGGTGACCGTCGATGACAAACCGGTGAAGGGCCGCCCGATCCGGGACGATGGCCTGATGACGGTGCCGGTCACGGCCGGTAGTCACGTGATCGAAGTCCAGTGGGCCGCGACCAGGGACGTCCTCGCTGGGCGCCTGGTTTCTGCGCTCTCCTTACTGGCGCTGGCCATCGTGAGCATGCTGGAGCGCCGGCAGCGTCGGGTATGATTACCAAAATGCAACCAAGCGTGCGGGAGATTCTGGGCAGCGGTGCGGAGCTGATCGATCAGGCTCTGGATCGTCTCTTGCCTGGCCCGGATCAGGCGCCGGTCTCCATCCACCGGGCGATGCGGCACAGCGTTTTTGCCGGAGGCAAGCGGCTGCGCCCTGTGCTCTGCATGGAAGCCGCCAAAATGATTTGCGGCTCCGGGAAACTCCCTCCGGGGGTAGAAGAGCTGGGCGCAGCCATCGAAATGCTCCACACCTATTCCCTGATCCATGACGATTTGCCCGCGCTCGACAACGATGATTTGCGCCGGGGCAAACCAACCTGCCACGTCGTCTTTGGCGAAGCCATCGCTATCTTGGCGGGGGACGCGCTACAAACCCAGGCTTACGAGGTGCTCGCCAGCCTGCAGAGCTCTGCTCCGCAGACGGTAGAGATTGTGCGTTCCATCGCCCAGGCTACGGGTACGGTGGAAGGCATGATCGGTGGGCAGGTCATGGACCTGGAAGCCGAGGAGCATAAGCCAACCCCGGAGTTGGTGGAAGCCATCCATCGTGCTAAGACCGGTGCGTTGATCCGCGTTAGCCTGATCACCGGAGGCATCTACGCGGGTGGCGGCGTGGACGACATCCAGCGGCTGCGGGAGTTTGGACGTAAAGCCGGGCTGGCGTTTCAGATCATGGACGACGTGCTGGATGTAACCCAGAATTCGTCTCAGCTGGGGAAAACGGCGGGCAAGGATGTAGCCAGCGAAAAGGCGACTTGGCCGGCGGTCTATGGGGTACCCCAGAGTGTGAAGGACGCGGAACGGCTGGTCGATGAGGCGTTTGCCCAGCTGACCGGCTATGGCGAGCGCGCGGACCGGCTGAAGGCGGTGGCACGGTACCTGGTGGAGCGGAAGAACTAGGATGGCGCTCAGCGAAGAAGACGTGATGCAGGCTTTGCGGGATTGCTACGATCCGGAGATTCCGGTAAATATCGTCGACCTGGGATTGATTTATAAGGTCATGGTGACCCCGGACGCCAACTCCAAACGGGCCTTTCCCAGGCAGCGCGTAGAGGTCGAGATGACGATGACCTCGCCGGGGTGCCCTTCTCACGTAACCATCATGGAACAGGTGCGGAACCGGCTGGCGGGTATTCCGGAGATTAGCGACACCCAGGTCAATCTGGTGTGGGACCCGCCGTGGACGCCGGACCGGATTAGTCAGAAGGCGCGGGAACAGTTGGGTATCGGGTAAGTAGGGAGCGGATCGGGCCCGTTCTCGGCCGCCCCGGGAAAGATCGTGGCGGAGGCCGCGAGGTGTGGTCTTCAGTGGTTGAAAGGGTACAAACGGCACGAGTAGGATAAGCGCCCTCGGGGTCCTTCGACTCCGCGCCCAAGCCCTGTGTCACGCGCTAAATCTTTGTGAGGCGCTGCGCTCAGGATGACGATCTTGTGGAAGTTTGAAAAAAAACATTCCCATCACGTTCCGCTTCCGGGACTGCGTCCTGGGCTGGCTTAAGCGAGGAGCTTACTGGCGAACCATTTTTTCTACTACTGAGCGTAGCTTCTCGCCCTGGCTGGTGAGTTCTCCCACAAATTTCTCAAAACGACTCAACATGCTGTGACCACTATCGAGATAGTCGGGGATGTTGTTCCAGACCTTTTTGACGCCCTCGGGATCTTCGACCAGGGCGAAGATGGTTCCGGCCGCCGCAACGGCTAATCCGGCTTTACGCTTTCCACTGGCCAGCAGCACGGCTCCAGTCACCAGCGACCCGGCAGCCACTGTGCGTACCCAGTTCTTGTCCCAACCCTGATCAAGCAGGCGGTTTCCCTGGTACTTCAGGCCCTCGGCGGCGTCCTGGACAGTCGATGCTACTTGCTGCGGAATGTGTGTGATCCCCATTGCTCTCTCTCTCTTTCGCTTGCGACTCTGTTATAGATGCGGAGAAATGCTTAGAGCATTTTTCGCAATTCAGTGAACCATTGAACAACTGTTAGGTGCAGCTTTCTTTGGCAGAAAGCTGCGTGGACTTCTGCGGCTTCGGGCCTACACCTTTGCGAAAAAATGCTTAGTCGAGATCGAATTCACGCAGAGGGCGTCCCTCGTTGGGAGTTTCCTTTGCCTTGCGCAACGCTTCCTCGAATCGCTTGTCGAACAATTGCTGTTTGTTCTTTTCGGCCTCGACGGACTGCCGGAAAATGTCTTCCTTGCGTTCGTCCTGTTCGCGCATGGCCTTGGCCGCGGCTTCAAAGTCCTCAAAAGTACGCTTACGCGGCGCCGGGGTGTGGGAAAGGATAGCCCTGGTTTCGGGGTCAACCTTGAGGATCGCCCCGCAATCAGGACAGGTGATGTCGAATGGCTTTACGGGCGTAGCCTTCATGCTGTGAACATTCTAAAACATTTAAGGTTCACCCGGGCCTAACGACAGCTATAACCAGAGGACTTTGTGTCCGGGGCATTGCTGTCCAGCCTGCTCCACCAGCAACCCGGGAAGCGCTTCCCCGTAACGAGACAGAAACCATGCAGCGCCCAGGAGCCGCTCCTGTGGATGGCGATTGGGGAACAGATTCAGCGCGATGAGCCCGGCATCGCGGCCGAGGGTTTGATCCTGCCGGAGTTCGTAGTTGGCCGCCAGGCGGCGCATGCGGTTCATCTGGTAGCGCATCTTGGAGCTGCTCACGTCGGCAGCCCGGCCCAGACCGGGGTCAAGCGAATGCATGTAAGTGGCTAGTGCCGAAAGTTCCGTATCGAGAGCATTGCCGGCGGCGGCCAGCTTGCGCTTGCCAATCGCGGAAATCGACCGCGCACCCAGGCGCTGAGCCAGTTCCAAAGGGTCCTTCAAGGCGCTCTGGATCACGTCGGGCAGCGACACGTCGTAGCGGGCCAGCAGATTGGCAATCGCGGGCTCGATGAGCGTCGCCGAAAGACGCGGCAGGACAGGAGTCGTGCGGCCAAGGATGCGCTCGTAAAGTACCTGTGATTGAGCGAAATAGGCAACTTCGGAGGGGCCGCCCACATAAGCGGCGGTGGGTAGAATGGCATCCTGAAATACTGGCCTGAGGAGCGCGTTGGGGCTGAGGCGCTCCGGCTCCGCATCGAGTATGGCCAACAGCTCAGCGGTGGAATAGTTTTGTCTCGCTGCGTGCCATCCTCCCTCAGCGGTGCGCCGCAACGGAGCCCGTGCACCCGTGCTGCTGTCGAACAGAAAGAGCAAGCTGGACAACGCTGGAACCAGAACCTGGGAATGATAACCGGCCGCCGCCAACTGCTGGTCGCGATCGTTGAGGGCAACTCGCAATTCATCCGCGCGCACGATTGCCTGGCGCAGTACATCGCTGCCCAGAGCGTGGAAGCCGCGGGAAGAGGCATCCAGCACCACCAGGCCTTGCGCGGCAAACGTCTGGGAAATGAATTGCGCGAAGGCCTGGCCTAAGCTCTGGCCTTCACGATAGCAAGCGGAGAGCTGATCCAGTAGCGGCCCCGGACCGAGAATCTCTGACGCCTGGGCCAGCAGGTCGCCAATGCCCTTCCCTATCGTGACCTTACCGGTTGCCGTGCCATTGCCGGCTTCCGAGGCAAGGCGCAGCGCCTTCAACTCGTGCCGGTCGGGGAAGGTGACGTGGTCCGCTTCCGCCAGATCATGGTCTTCGGTCGCCAGCCAGAAAACAGGCACGTGCGGGCTGCCGGCGATGGAAGCGTCTTTTGCTTTACGAATGGTCGTCGCTGCTTTGAAGATGGTGAAGAGCGGGCCACCGAACAGCGTCACCTGCTGACCGGTAACCACCGCGCCGGCACCGTTGCGCAACCGGGCGATGTTCTCAAAGACCGGATCAGCAGCACTGAAACTCCGGTTTTGCTGCTCCAGCAGATCACAAAGAGTCTCGCGGCTAGCGGGGGGAAGAACTGGACGAGTGGTCATCCACTCGGTGGAATACGCACTCGCGGGGTAGAAGGGAGTCAACGCCTCTCGCCGGTCCGCATAGTCGAGAAACAGGCGGCTGAGCCCAGGTAGCAGGGAGATGGGATAACACTCGGTCTTCATGGCCGCCGCTTCCACCATCGCAAATCGCTCCCTAGGCTGTCCTGTTGTAGTTTCTCATCATTTTCGCCGCAGCGAACTGCGCAGCTTTTCCTTGCCCGAAGCGGGTAACGTTTTGAGAGCATACAGAGCCAGCGAGCGGTACACCCCCGCCAACATAGGATGGGGCTTCAGGGCCTGAAGATGCAGATCAATTGTCTGCACATCGCCCCGGGCGATCGGCCCGCTAAAGCTCTTGCCGGGACCGCGGAGAAAGAAGTTGTCCAGGGTGGCCCGGACAATGGGCTCAATCAGCTTCCTCGCCTTTTGGGGCGTAAACCCCGCCCGGATGGCCGCTTCGTGGGCCGCAGCCAGATGGCTGACCAGCAAAGGCGATGACAACACGCCGACCGCGTGGTAGAGCGCTTTGCTGCCGGTGTGAACGGCAAAAGGCCGGCCACCCATCCGGCGCACGATCGCGTTCAGGATACGGCGGCCGGCGGCATCCGCTTCCACGCCAAAGGGCACTCCTTGCAGGGAAACCGGAACGCGGGTGGCAAAGCTCATCACCGGATGCACCGAAGCCACGGAAGCGCCAGCAACGACAGCCGCCTGCAGCACCTGCGCGCTGAGTGCGCCGCTGGAATGGACGATGATTTGGCCCGTGAACCCACGCTTCCCAACCCGAGTCACCATCCGGCTGGTGACTCGGGCGATGGCGGCATCGGGAACACAGAGCCAGAGGACGTCCGCCTCGAGCTGAGCGCGATCGAGCGTGGTCAACGGCAAAGCACGGGCCCACGCGGAACGACCAGCACCAGAGCGCGCGCCAGAGAGGATGATCTCCTGCAACCTGACTCCCGCAGCACTGAGTGCGTACGCCAGAGAGCTGCCCCAGTTGCCGAGGCCGACGATGGAAACGCTGCGTTGCATACCGGATGGTACTTTAAAAATGTCCGGCATAGAGAAGGAGTGGCATGGCAAAAAAAGCATCCAGCAAGAACAACCCCAACGTGGAAGTGGTCTCCTCCACCAAGAGCTATGAAGGTCCCCTGTTTCGCGTATTCACCGACAAAATCATTGAGAACGGACGGGAATTGACGCGCGACGTGATCCGACACAATGGATCGGTGGTCGTCCTGGCAGTGGATGATGCGAAAAGTAAGCGGGATCCCATGATCGTGATGGAGCGCCAGTATCGTCATGCCGCTAAAGAAGTTCTGCTGGAAGTTCCGGCGGGAAAAATGGAAGAGGGGGAAGATGCGTTGGCGGCCGCGAAGCGTGAGCTGCTGGAGGAAACAGGATTCAAGGCAAAACGCTGGCGAAAAATGATCCGCTACTTCGCCAGTCCCGGCTTCCTGGGTGAATTCATGCAGGTGTTCCTCGCCGAGGGTCTGACTCTGGGAGACGCGCAGCCGGAGTATGACGAGCAAATTGAAATAGAGATGATGCCACTTTCCAAGCTGGTCGAGATGATCGATGCAGGGAAGATCCACGACGGTAAAACGCTGATTTCAGTCATGCTTTATGCCCGCCTGAGGGATGCTGAAAAGAAAAAGAACAGAAAATAGGGCAGTTGTTGCGCCACCTTCCCGGAGGCCGCACGCAATTCAGCCGACTTTTGGGGAAAACCAAACGCGCCCTTGATGCGTCTGTAAAGGAGAGCAGTTTGTTCTCCTCATGCTCGATCCGCATCAAGGAAGGTCGACCGCTAGTGGCTCAATACAAAGGCAAGGTCAAGTGGTTCAACAACGCGAAGGGTTATGGGTTTATTGGTCGGGATGATGGCCCGGACGTGTTTGTTCACTACAGCGCGATTCAACTCGATGGATATAAGAGCTTAAAGGAAGGTGACGAAGTGGAATTCGACATCGTCCAGGGGCAGAAGGGACCTCAAGCCGACTCCGTAACTCGAGTTCGAGAAGTAGCCTAGGCGTCTCACACTGTGGATGTGCCGCAGAAACACGCATCCCTGCATCTCGCCCGTATTCCCAGGCGAGATGTGGGGACAAGGCCGTGCTGACCTTTCAGTCTTTCTTGTCCTCTACAAAGTGATTTAATGTCCTTTGCATGGACAACAAATCCATCGCGCAATTATTGGGCGAAACTGCTGATCTGCTGGAGATTGCGGCGGGCGATCCCTTTCGTATCCGCTCGTACCGGCGGGCTGCGGAGGCAGTGGAGAACAGCACTGAACAGCTCGGCGCGTTGGTGAACGAGCCCGAGCGGCTGCTTGCCATTCAGGGAATCGGCAAGAGCATGGCAGCGAACATCCTGGAGATTGAGACTCGCGGAAGCTTGAAGTTACGCGACGAATTGCTGACAAAATATAAGCCCACCATGCTGGAGTTGCTGAAGCTGCCTGGGATGGGGCCGAAGACCGTGTCTCTTCTCTTCGAGGCGTTGCAGGTAACCGATATAGAACAGCTACAGGCTGCAATCGACGCCGGCAAGCTGGCCACTCTGCCCCGCTTCGGACAAAAGCTGATTGAGAAGTTGTCCCGTGGTATCGCGGAATATCACAAAAACAGCGGCCGCTTTCTGCTCGACGACGCCGAAGCTGCAGCCGAACGAGTGACCCTTTATCTGGAGCAGTTCCCTGGGATAGAACGGGTGATGCCGGCCGGATCTCTGCGCCGTGGACGGGAAACCGTCGGCGATCTGGATCTGCTGGTGACGGGGCCGGCTTGCGCCGAGGAAAATGTGGCTGCGGCAGTCGAGTACACCGCGGCCTATCCTCCTATTGCCGAGCTATTGGCGAAGGGCCAGAACAAAGTCAGCTTCCGTTTGCGTAGCGGCTTGCAGGTCGATGTGCGTTTACTGCCGATGGCGTCATATGGCGCAGCCCTGCAATACTTCACCGGTTCGAAAATGCATAACGTCTGGCTGCGCCAGCGAGCATTAAAGCGTGGTTACACCTTAAGCGAATATGCGCTGGCACGCCTGGATGATGGCGCCGTCGTAGCCGCCGCATCCGAAGAAGAGATCTATCAGGCGCTGGAGCTCGATTGGATTCCGCCAGAGCTGCGCGAAAACCAGGGCGAAATCGAAGCTGCCGCTGAGCATCGTCTGCCTCGGCTGATTGAAACCGGTGATCTGCGCGGCGATGTGCATATGCACACCGTTGCGACCGATGGGAAAAACACCATCCTCGAAATGGCAGAAGCAGGGATTGCGCGCGGATATGAATACATGGCGATTACCGATCACTCCAAGAATCTGGCCATGGTGAATGGGCTCGACGATCAGCGCGCACTGGAGCACATGAAACAGATTCGCGAAGTGGATGCGCGGATGGAGGGCCGCATCCGGGTTCTGACCGGGATCGAAGTGGACATCCTGGGCGATGGAGAGATCGACCTCTCCCAGGATGTGCTGGCGCAAATGGACGTGGTGATCGCCAGCGTTCACTCTCTATTCCAGCAGCCGAAAGAGCAGATGACGGAGCGTCTTCTCCGGGCGTTGGAGAATCCCTACATCAGAATTCTTGGCCATTTGACTGGGCGGTTATTGCTGCGCAGGGATAGTTACGAAATGGATTTGACGGCTGTGCTCAGGCAGGCGGCGTGGCGTGGCGTGGCGGTGGAGCACAATGCCTATCCTGACCGGCTTGATCTGTGCGACATCGACCTGCGACGCGCTCGAGAGCTCGGTTGCAACATTGTGATCAATACTGACTCGCACCAGGTCGCCCATCTGGACGCGATGCATTATGGGGTCCGGCAATTACGACGCGCCTGGCTGACGAAAGCGGATGTGCTGAATACCAGGCCGGTAGAGGAGTTTCTGGCGCGATTGCGTCCGCGGCCGTAGGTCTCAGCTGCGCCCTCTAGAAAAACATTTCCATGAAAGGTCCGCAGAAACTGCAGATCCCTCGGCTTCCCCAGATTTCCTGTCGAGAGTTGCTGCTTCGATCGACTGCATGTGGTTCTCTTGAAGGAGAACCACATAAGCGGCCCCGGTGAGAGCGGTGAAGTAGGAAATCCGGGTACGCTCCTAATGACAAAGGAAAGGGCAACTGTTCCATAGAGTGGTTGCTAGACCGAGGCGTTTTTTCCATGGAAAGGGCAACCACTCTCTATGGAACCGTTGCCCTTTCCTTGTCATCCCGGGCGAAGCCGAGCCGAGGGATCTGAGGTTTCCTTTTTAAAAAACCCTTTCGTCCAGCACCGAGCGAAGATACCTTCCGTACCCGCTCTTCGCAACCCTGGCGATCAGCTTCTCCAGCCTTGCAGCGTCTATCCAGCCCAATCGATATGCGATCTCTTCCGGACAGGCAATCTTGAGTCCTTGCCTCTTCTCAATAGTCTCGATAAAAATAGCCGCCTCGATCAGCGAGTCGTGAGTCCCCGTGTCAAGCCACGCGAAGCCACGACCCAGAACCTGGGTCCGTAGCTTTCCTCTCTCGAGATACCAGCGGTTCACATCGGTGATCTCCAGCTCTCCGCGCGCAGACGGAGCGATCTGCCGGGCAATCTGCGAGGCTTCGCCGTCAAAAAAATAGAGCCCGGTAACCGCGTAGCGTGATTTTGGTTTCTCCGGCTTTTCTTCAATCGACAATGCACGGCCGGAAGCGTCGAACTCTACCACTCCGTATCGCTCCGGATCAGAGACCGGATAGGCAAAGACGACCGCACCATCCTGGACCTGTGCCGCTTGCTGAAGACTGTGGGCAAAATCATGCCCATAGAAAATATTGTCGCCAAGAATAAGCGAACACGGCGCACCACCGACGAACTGCTCACCAATAATCAGGGCCTGCGCCAAGCCGTCCGGAGACGGTTGCACGGCATATTGAAAGCACATTCCCCATTGTTCGCCGGATCCGAGTAGCCGCTCAAAAAGCGCCGTATCCGCCGGCGTAGAGATGATCAGGACCTCCCGAATCCCGGCCAGCATCAATACCGACAGGGGATAGTAGATCATCGGCTTGTCGTACACCGGGAGCAATTGCTTGGAGACCACATGGGTCACGGGATAAAGCCGGGTCCCGGAACCGCCGGCGAGGATGATGCCCTTCATCGCGCAGCGCTCCCGCGGTGGGCGTAGTTCAGATCGATCCACTGACGGTAGGCCCCGCTGGTCACCTGCTCGACCCAGTCCTGATGGGCAAGATACCACTGCACTGTGCGCCGCAAACCGGTGGCGAAGGTCTCTGCGGGACGCCAACCGAGCTCCCGCTCGATTTTAGCTGCGTTGATGGCATAGCGCCGGTCATGGCCGGGCCGGTCAGTCACAAAGTGGATCAGGTTGCGGTGGGGCACGTGGGAAGAATTGGGCAGCATCTCATCGAGCAGACTACAGAGCAAGTGCACCGTATCCAGATTGGCTTGCTCATTGCGGCCGCCGATGTTGTAGGTTTCACCGATCTCCCCCCGCTCCAGCACCGCGCGAATGGCAGAGCAATGATCGCCGACGTAAAGCCAATCGCGGACCTGGCGGCCATCACCGTACACCGGCAACTGTTTTCCGGCCACCGCGTTGGTGATCATCAGCGGCAGAAGCTTCTCTGGAAACTGATACGGACCGTAGTTGTTCGAGCAATTGGTGGTAACCGCCGGCAGCCCGTAGCTGTGAACGTAGGCGCGCACCAGATGGTCGGAGGCCGCCTTGGATGCGGCATAGGGACTGTTGGGTGCGTATGCGGTGGTTTCTTCGAAGGCTGGATCCTGAGGGCGGAGAGTACCGTAGACCTCATCGGTGGAGACATGCAGAAACCGAAATTTCTTACGGTCTTCGGGAGAGCCTTTCGCCAGGTAAGCACGCGTGGCCTCGAGCAGCCGGAAGGTGCCCTCTATGTTGGTGCGAACGAACGCCTCGGGCCCTGAGAGCGAGCGGTCCACGTGACTCTCGGCCGCGAAATGCAGAATCGCGCGGGGCTGATAGCCATCGAGCAAACGATCGAGAAACGGCGGGTCGCAGATGTCGCCCTGCTCAAAATGGTAGCCGGCATGCTGCTCGACCGAGGTCAGGTTTTGCAGGTTGCCGGCATAGGTGAGCTTGTCGAGGTTCACCACTGGAGTGCCCACCAACCCGAGCCAATCCAGCACGAAGTTCGAGCCGATGAACCCAGCTCCGCCCGTGACAAGAATCGGCGATAAATCGTTCAGCATCGCTCTATCTCTATCTAAGTACGCGTGGGCAGGCTAGCACGAAAATATTCAAGGGACAGCTCGAGACCCTGGCGGAGAGGAATTTTTGGCTCCCACCCAAGCAGACTCTTCGCCTTGGTAATGTCGGGGCAGCGCTGCATGGGATCGTCGATCGGCAGGGGTTCGAAGCGAACCTTGCTGCGCGAACCAGTGACCGCCAACACCTCGCGCGCACAGTCCTTGATGGTCCACTCTATTGGGTTGCCAATGTTCACAGGAAGATGCTCGCTCGAACGGGAAAGCAAAACAATGCCGGCGATCAAATCGGACACGTAGCAGAAGCTTCTGGTCTGCATGCCATCGCCATAGATGGTGAGGTCTTCATCGAGCAGCGCCTGAATCATCAGGTTGGAGATGACGCGCCCATCGGTTGGCTGCAGGCGCGGCCCGTAGGTGTTGAAGATACGCACCATGTGAGTATTGACGCCATAGTAGCGGTGGTAGGCCATGATGAGCGCTTCGGAGAATCGCTTGGCCTCATCGTAGACCGAGCGCGGGCCAATAGGGTTGACGCGGCCCCAATAGGTTTCCGTCTGCGGATGCACGTCGGGATCCCCGTAGCACTCAGAGGTGGAAGCGTGCAGAAAACCGGCTTGATACTTGCGTGCCAGGTCCAGAGCATTCCTGGTCCCCTGGGAGCCGACATTGAGGGTCTCGGGACCGAGCCGGGCATAGTCGAATGGGCTGGCAGGGGACGCGAAGTTGAAAAGATAATCGATCGGTCCCAGGTCAAATGGCTGGCAGATGTCCTGCTCCACCAGGCTGAATCGCGATTCGTTCTTCAGGTGCGTCAGGTTGGTAGGACGCCCAGTGGACAGATTGTCCACGCCCACCACTTGGTGGCCCTCAGCAAGGAGGGCGTCGCACAGATGAGAGCCGAGGAAGCCGGCAGCGCCGGTGACCAGGACACGATGAGTCGTCAAAATGCGGTTTCCCCCCGTCTTGGGGTCGATCGGACAGAATCGCCCCGGACACTAAGATTATAAGTTTTACGGCCAGCGCTTGGTCGACGCGGATTCGACCGAGGTGTGCTGGGAGGGCCTGCCTACACTGAGATAGGTGAAGCCCAGATCCTGCATGACCCAGGGGTCGAAACAGGTTGCGGCCATCGATGATGATGGGATAGCGCAGCGTGTAGCGCAGCCGTTTGAGGTCCAGGCGGCTGAATTCCGCCCAGTCCGTCAGGATCAGCAAGGCATCGGCGTTGTCCGCCGCGGCATAGGGATCTTCGGTGTATTGCAGGTTGGCGTGGGGCGGCATTTCAATCTTCGCCCGTTCGATCCCGGCCGGATCATGAGCGCAGATGGAACTGCCCGCATCCAGCAGCATGCGGATGATTTCGAGCGCGGGAGACTCGCGGATATCATCCGTCCCTCCCTTGAATGAGAGGCCGAGCACTCCAAGACGTTTTTTACGGAGCGTCCATAACGCGGAGCGAATTTTCTGAAAGAACCGCTCCTTCTGCAGTTCGTTAATCTTCTCCACTTCTTCCAGCAGGCTAAAGTCGATGCCCAGTTGTTGCGCCACGTAGCGGAAAGCAGCCACGTCCTTGGGGAAGCAAGAGCCGCCATAACCAATGCCGGCGCTCAGGAATCGCTTGCCGATGCGCTTATCCATGCCCATGCCACGCGCTACATGCTCCACATCGGCATCCACCGCTTCGCACAGGTTGGCGACCACGTTGATAAAGGAGATCTTCATGGCCAGGAAAGCATTCGAGGCATGCTTGATGATCTCGGCCGCCTTGGTCGAGGTCTGCAAAATCGGCGGCAGATCGGCCGCGGACCGATGGCCCGGAACGGCGTCTGAGCGTTCGTAGTAGCTGCCGGAAGTGAGAGGCTCGTAAATGGCCGCCAAGAGCGTCGCCGCGGCTTCACTATCGGCGCCGAGAACGATACGGTCGGGATGCAGAAAGTCCTTGACCGCAGTGCCTTCGCGCAGGAATTCGGGGTTCGACGTCACATCGAAGAGCGCCCTCGAAACACCATTCCTCTCGATCGTGCGCCGAATCCAGTCATTGGTGTAAACCGGTACCGTGCTCTTCTCGACGATGACCTTGTAGGAATGAATCGAACGGGCAATCTCGCTGGCTACAGCGTCGACGTAGGACAGATCGGCGTTGCCGGTCTCGCTTTGCGGCGTACCTACGGCGATGAAGATGACCTGCGACGCCTGCGTGGCATGGCCGAGATCGGTGGTGAACTGCACGGCGCCGCTGCTCCGGTGCCGGCCCAGCAACTCGGGAAGAAACTCCTCGTGAATCGGGACCAGCCCCTGGTTGAGCTTGTTTACCTTGTCCTCGTCGTTGTCGACGCATAAGACCCGATGGCCGATTTCAGCAAAGCATGCGGCCGCTACCAAACCTACGTATCCCGATCCGACTACCGTGATTGCAATGGATTCGCTCATCTTGTTTTCTGGACTCCGCCTGGCATCAATTATTTGATGTAACTATTAATTTTGGGGGAAAGCCATACTCAAATCGTGCAAGATCGATACGAACCAGCGGTCGAGACGCTGCGGAATCTGCAACAGCAACCCCTTCTACTATCTTCACCGGGCATAACCGTTCAGACCCCGGAAAGTTCCCGAAATAGCTGATCGCCCGGCATTCGCTAGCGATTACGGCCACCGCCCCCGCGCGGGAGGCCCGCCAATCTCGCTGATCTGCAAAGCCTTACGGGAAATCCTTACGGGAAATCCAGGGCTTAAACCGTCGCCTCTACGCTGTCGGTGTTCTTCGTGGGAGAGCCTGAAGCCCGTGCCTCATCCTTGGTTTC
This sequence comes from uncultured Acidobacteriaceae bacterium, assembly GCA_963745725.1. Classification (GTDB taxonomy): domain Bacteria; phylum Acidobacteriota; class Terriglobia; order Terriglobales; family Acidobacteriaceae; genus PALSA-350. Next base: position 1,554,736 of record CAVUYJ010000005.1, on the reverse strand, counting down.
CTCTTCATGGTATTCCATCTCGGTGTTGATGGACCAGACATTGTCCTTGTCGCGGACCCCGGCGAGGATGTTATCGACCGCGGTCATGGCGGTCAGCATGGAGTGGTCCTGATTGTTGTACTTGTGCATCCCATTTCGGCCAACCAGGTACAGATTTTGGTAGTGATCCAGAAATTCGCGGATCACGTGGAACCGGTCGTACGTCCCAAAATAGGCCGGGTAGGTCTTAGGCACGCGCACCACGTGTGCGTCGGTTACGTCGCTGGCCCGCAAAATGCCGATCTTCTCCACCTCGGCAATGGCAAATTTCTTCAAATCCTCGTCTGCCATCTTCCATAAGGCGTCGGTTTGATAGCAGAAATATTCAAGGCCGATCCAGGTCTTGCTGGGGTCCGCGACCAGATAGGGGCTCCAGTTGTTGAAGATCTGCAGCCGCCCCACCAGCACATCCGGCTCCTGGATATAAATCCAGTTGTCCTTGAGAGGACCTCCATCGGCTTCCCGCACCGTCAGTTGATTGACCAGAAGCCCGACAGTAATAAAGTCACGATATTGCAAGCCGTCGCTCACTTCCCGGACTTCGCTGGGTATCGGGGTGTCCATCGCGTCAATCAGTTCGCGTACGGGCATGGTGGAGAAAACATAATCGGCTGCAAATCGGCGCCGTTGTCCAGTATCGCTAACCGCCTCCACCGCGGTGATCGTATCCCCCTCAACGAACAGCCTGGTGGCGCGCCACCCGAGAAGAATCTCTCCTCCCTGCTCGCGGATCTGGTCGGCCGCATGCTCCCACAACTGACCCGGCCCATATTTCGGATAGAGAAACTTCTCAATCAGGGAAGTTTCCGTGCCCTTCTGCTGGATCTCCTGGTCCTTCTGAGAGGCAAAGGCCTTCTTAAGAAAATGGAGGATGGCGGTCGTGAGCGAAAGCCCTTTGATGCGCTGCGCCCCCCACTCCGCGCTGATCTTTTCGCAGGGCACGCCCCACACCTTCTCCGTGTAGGACTTGAAAAAGGTGAGGTAAAGCTGCCGGCCGAAGCGGTTGATGAGGAAGTCTTCGAGCGAATTCTCGACCTTGCGGGGAAAGAGCCGTGCCAACAGGTAGCTGACACCAATCTTCATGGTGCGCACCAGGCCAAGCTTACCCAGCGTGTCACCGGTCAGCTTGATGGGGTAGTCGAAGAAACGGCGCAGAAAGTAGATGCGGCTCTTGCGCGGGCGTACCAGCATGACCAAGTCGGTGGTTTCGGGTGTGAGTCCCGAGTCGTTGGTCTTGAGGGTCCGCAGCTTATTCTGGTGCCGCAACGCATGCTGAGTATCCGCGCTGGACTCGGGTGGCATTAAATCCATCCACCAGTTCATGACCCGGTCTGATTTGGAGAAAAACCGGTGCCCCCCAATGTCGATACGATTGCCGTTATGCCGGATGGTGCGCGAGATGCCACCAATCTCGTGGCTGGCTTCGAGCACAATGGGATGCACGTCGGATCGGCGAAGGAATTCCAGGGCGGCCGTGAGGCCCGCGGGCCCGGCACCGATGAGCAAAGCAGTTTTAGGCATGAAAACTCCAGCTGGCGATGGAAAACCATGGAACGGTCAGGCGCACCTCCCCGGACGGGTTGCCTTTCCCATCAATAACACGGTAACAGGATCGATGCTTTATGAAACGCTGCATTCACGCTGGAGTGAGCCTCGCGAATTAAGGTCGCGCGACCCTGGTGAAGATTCATGAGGTCTTGCGTGCTCTTCGTGCTATTACCCTTAAAGGTTCCGGCTGAGGTTTTTGCCAGAGCCAGAGCAATCTGTCACTGCTGCACGCACTCTTGCCGGGTAAAGCCTACCACGATGAGTCGCCGTTCCGGTTGCGTCTATTTGATGCAGTACCTTGCGCGCTAATTGTTATCACTGTTCTGTCTTGGTACAGCACTGTTTCTCTTCTAGACAGACGAGTACGTTTTGATTACCCTGAACGTGCATCAGGGAAGAACCGTTGCAAAATAGGCGAGCTTCGCGCTGTCACAAAAAGGAACCGTAGCGAGGTTTTCGTTCTTTCCAGCTTCGAGAGTGGGTTTCTCGATGAGAGTTCCGGATTGGGAACCACACCGCAAGCCGCCCTTTGGGCATCATACTGTGTACTAGCGCTGCAACTATTGTTGGATTTGTAACCAGAGAGGTTACTTGGTAGAAACGATTGGATGCAGCGCATGCTCTAATTATGTCCGTACTATGCGTGATGAAATGGAAACCTTAACCAGGGAGCAAAAGGCCGTATTTCCCTGGCTTTCCGATCTCCAGACACCGAAGGTATCAACATTTGATTTCACGGGCGGCTAACATGCGACTCCTCTCTAGAACACTGGCTTTGGCGGTCCTCGTGGCGGGAGCCACGCTGCCAAATGCGGCGGATGCCCAAGTGGTACCCGCGATCAAGGGTGGCGGAAGTCAAATAAATGTCTATGGGACCTATACCCTGGTCAAAACCGACTTCAATTCTGCTCTCGACTATCCACCATCAAGTCCACCGCCCTCGAGCTTCGAAGACGCGAATGGTTGGAACCAGGGTTTTTCTGCCGGTGCCGATTTCCGTTTGGGTCGGTTCGTGTTTGGCCAACCGGCAGTGGGAGCTCGGTTTACCTATTCCGCCGGCACCGCCGTGGGGAAACAGCGAACCCTGATGTTCGGCCCCGAGCTGCACTACATCTACAAGCGATTTCGGCCTTATGGCGACTTCATGATCGGCCCGGGAAACATTACTTACGGTACGGGTCAGACGGACAACAGTATCGTCTACGAGCTTGGCGGGGGGGTCGACTACCATAAGAATCGATGGTTGAATTTCCGCATGGTCGACTTTCAGTACCAATTTTGGGATCTGGGAAACCACTACTATCCACCGGGATTCCTGCCCGGGCAGCCCGGCGTGTACATCGATACCAAGCTCAAGCCGTACACTCTCAGCTTCGGCGTTCTCATCCGGGTTCGGTAAGCGAAAGCGCCCCCTTCAAGTTCTGTTCTCGCCAAATCAGAGGTATTCCAGCGGCCCCTCCCGCCAAGGGAGTGAGGTTTGGGATACCTCTCTTTGTGGAACCTGGATATTCTTTCCTCTGTGATGTCATCGTGAAGTACAGATGTTCCGAGCCGCCCAACCCGACGATCCATACCTGAGGCCTTCGTTCTCCGTGTCGAACCGCATGGGCAGGCTGGCATGGTCCATCATCTGGACTCTTTTGTTTCGCCCGTCACCGCGACCCTTTCACTCCTGGCGCGCTTTTCTGCTGCGCGGCTTCGGCGCTGAGTTGGGGCCAAATTGTCATTTCTATCCCAGATCCCGCGTGTGGGCTCCCTGGAACCTGATGTGCGCCGATGGGGTAACGCTGGGGGACGAAGCGGAAATATATAACCCCTCCCTCGTCACCATGGGATCGCACGCCATTGTTTCCCAACAGGCTTACATCTGCGGGGCTACGCACGACTACAACGACCCGGCGTTCCCGCTCATTTCTTTTCCCATGAGTCTCGGCGCCTACTCATGGGTGTGTGCGCGCGCTTCTGTCTCTCCGGGAGTGAACGTCGGCGAGGGAGCCGTGCTTGGACTAGGGTCGGTGGCCACGCGAGATTTGGAGCCCTGGACGGTGTACGCGGGCGTTCCGGCGCAGCCCATAAAGCAACGCGTGGGACGAGAACAAAGCAGTGCGACGACGTAATAAGTTGAACTCCACACCCCTCGGCAGGAATGATTTCGCCCGGTTCTCCTGTTAGTGTGTGGGTAGACCTACAGGAGAAATGCGCTTAACGATGCAGCCTGTCTTGCCAAACCTTCACCGAGCAAAGACGGGTGCCTGTCACCTCGTTCTTGGGGCGACGATCGCAGCCCTCTTCTCCCTGGGCGTGGTTTGGGCTCCCCACGCCGAGGCACAGAACGACAACGGTGGTCTGTCTTCGCAGAGTTCGGGGCCGGTTATATCACTCCTGCTCCTAGTAACCCCTCAGCGAACACGCCTCTCGAGCCTATTTTCCCTCAGTCGCAGTCGTCGACCCCAACCGGGGTGAATGGGGCAGCGCGCTCCTCCAGAGACGCCGTCCCCTTGGGACCCTCCTTGAGCGCAGGACTGGGCTATGGACCTATCCACGCGGGCGATATCGTGGAGGTGCAAGTGTTCGATGCCCCGGAATACTCAGTGCGAATGCCGGTCTCGCCCGCGGGGCAAATCGCGATTCCCTACGCAGGGCTTTTTCATATCGAAGGAATGACTTCGATCGAGGCAGCCAAAGCAATCGCACGCCTCTTTCTGCAAGAACAGATCCTGCGAGATCCGCGCGTGATTGTCACCACGCAACAGTTCGGTTACAGCGTGACCGTGATGGGCGAGGTAAAAAGTCCCGGCATCTACCCCCTGGCGGGAAAGAAGCGGCTGGTTGATATGCTCACCGAGGCTGGGGGTATCACCGACCGGGCGGGGCACGTAGTAGAGATATTTCCCGCCGGCTCGATGAAAAACCCGCACACGGTTTTGTGGGATCCCACGCTGCGCGAGAATGACAACGCCGAACTGGAAATTAAGACCGGGGAAACCATCCTGGTAAGCCGATGTGGCGTGGTCTACGTGGGTGGCAATGTAGCCCGGCCGGGAGCATTCCCGATATGCGAATCCAACCACACCACCGTCTCCGAGGTGATTGCGCTGGCCCAGGGAACCAAGTCGAACTCGTATGCGAATCGTACGCTCCTGCTGAGAAGCTCAGGCAATGGCACCAGGGTGGTGCAAAAGGTCAAACTCGAAGACGTGTTACGAGGACGAACGGTCGACATCACCATGCAGCCCGACGACATTCTCTTTATTCCGCCAAGCATACTCAAGGCTGCCGGGAAAACTGCTTTGACCGCCGCCATCGGATTCGCCACGCAGGCATATTTCTACACCCGCTAAATGGTTGTAAAAATCCCCTTCCCAGGAAGAGCCCAGGGTAGCGACGTGCCGATGAAGTTCAGTATCGTTACCGTCTCCTTCAATCAGCGGCAGTACCTGGAGGAAGCCCTCACCTCGGTGCTGGCACAGGATTATCCTGCCATCGAATACATCGTGGTGGACCCCGGCTCAACAGACGGAAGCCGGGAATTGATCGAAGGCTTTCGCGGCCGCCTGGCGAGCACAATTTTCGAACCAGACCAGGGGGCTGCGGACGGCTTGAACAAAGGCTTTCAGCAAGCCTCAGGCGATATCTTCGGGTTCCTGAACTCTGACGACGCGCTCCTGCCCGGGGCGATGAAAAGTGTAAACCGGGTGTTCGAGCAAGACCCCGATTGCGACATCGTGATGGGCAACGGTTTCATTGTCGATGCCCAAGGCAAGCGAATCCGCCGCATTCGGGCAGCTGGATTTACGCTGGACCGGTATTTCTATGGAGGAGCCACCTGGCTACAGCAGTCAACGTTTTTCCGCCGCGCGGCGTTTGAGAGGGTGGGGGGATTCAACGTCAACAATCGTTCCTGCTGGGATGGCGAACTGTTGGTGGATATGGTGCGGCAGGGTGCCAAGGTCAAGTATGTCAATCAGGACCTGGCGATTTTTCGTATTCACGCGCAGTCCATCACCGGCTCGCGACGCCACAGTGAAATGATGAAAGCCGACGCGGACCGCATGTTTTCCCTTTCCCGCGGACGTCGATGGACGGCCCTGGACACGCTACGCGTGTACCTGTTCCGGGTGGAACGCATTCTTACCCATCCCGGCGCGGTCGAATCCGCAATTCGGGCGCGCGTGCGCAGAAGCCAGTAACTTCTTGAAGACCAATCGCGAAACCGCTAAGTACACTGGTTCCCAGGGTAGAGAAAGATTGGTGAACCGGCTTCCAGCACTCTATAATTTGGATTCTAAAGGGAATGAATCCGACCACTTTCGGGCAGGTGGAGGTTGAGGTCAAGGCGCCGCCACTTCAAGACTCATCCAATTTACTGGTTCGGTGAAACTCCAAACGCATGAGTATTTATCCCCCACCATCGGAGCCGGTCGTACTCCCCGAGTATCGCGAACCAGGCGAACGCGAGCGCTCCTTTCTCAGCCTCGGACTGAACGACGGTCAGACGCTGCAGCACTTCCTCCTGATTGGCAAGAAATATATCTGGCTGGTGCTGGTGTGCGCCCTGCTCGGCACGGGTGCCGGATACATCGAGAACGCTACCTCTCCCAAGGAATACCTCTCCACGGCGAACATCGAGATTACCCAGGACACCGCCGATCAGTTCCGTGTGGATACCGGAGGCTATGATGGCGGCTACATCGACGTCACCAAACTGGATACTGAGATCGCCATCCTGAAAAGCTCCACGCTGGCGCTTCAGACCATCAAGTCTCTGCACCTCAATCAAAATAAGGATTTCCTCCCGCCGGGTTCCAATCGTGTGTGGGACCTGGACAAAATTCAGGATCGGCACGCGCTCATCGGAATGTTTGAAGCGGGCCTGGCAGCCGAGCGCTTTGGGCACACGAATATTCTTAACCTCAGCTTTACTGCACGCAATCCGGAGCTTGCCGCGGTCATCTGTAACACCCTCATCGACAACTATGTGCAGCACAACTTCAGTGAGAACTACGCGGCGACCAAGGAGGTCTCCAATTGGCTGCAGCAGCAACTAGGTGACCTGAAGAATCATCTGGAGGCAAGCCAGGAACACATGCTCACGGTGCAGAAAGATATTGGCCTGGTGGGCATCGATCAGACGCAAAGCATTGTGCTTTCGCGGCTAGTGGACATCAGCCACGATGTGACCGCGGCTGAATCGCAGCGGTTGGTTGCCCAGGCCAAGTTGATCACGCTGCAAAGTGCTCCGCCCGAGGTACTGGCCACCCTGAGCGGAGACGCAGTCCTGCTGGGGCTCAAAGAAAGAATGACTTCGCTGCAGGCGGAAAATGCCAACTTGAGTGCCAAATATGGAGCCAAGAATCCCCGCCTGTTGCAGAATCGCTCGGAACTCGCCGAAGTTGAGCAGAGCATGAAGGTGGAACAAGGTACGGTTCTTGCCCGGGCGCAGCAGGAAGTAAACGCCGCCAAGGAAAATCAGGATGCTCTGCAGCGCAGATTAGATCAGGAAAAAAGCAGCGCTTACATGGGTAACTCGAAGGCGGTCGAGTACTCGCTGGCCCGCCGGGAATACGAAGCCAATCGAGCGCTGTATGACGGGCTGCAGCAGCGGCTGCAGGAGGCGGGCATCATCGCCGGCTTGCACTCCACCAATATCCGGCGCATCGACCCTGCCGATGCGCCAGACTTCCCCAGTTCCCCGCGCAAGTCGGTCAACCTGACGCTTGGCCTGCATGTGCGGCCTCGGTATCGGCTTGGTGCTGGCCTTCCTGGTCGAGGCTCTGGATACCAATATCAAAACCATCTATGACATTGAGGAAAGGCTGGGTCTGCCCATGCTGGGGGTGGTTCCCCAGGTGGACTCCAAGCTGCTCTCTCCGGAAACTTTCGTCAGGGACGCTACCTCACCCCTTCCGGGTGCCTGGTCGCGGCTGGCCGAAGCTTACCGCGCGCTGCGCACCACCATCCTTCTCTCCCGCGCAGGAACGCCACCCCAGGTCATCCTGATCAGCAGCGCCAAGCCCTCAGAAGGTAAGACCTCGGTCACTACCCTGGAGTCGATCGTGTTTGCGCTCAATGGCGCTCGCGTGCTGCTGATCGACTCTGACTTGAGAAGGCCATCTGTACATCTGCGCTTTAGGATTGCCAACAAGGTGGGACTGACCTCGGTATTGACTGGCAAGACCCAATTGCAGGACGCGATCGCGACGATACCGGGTGTGCCTTCCCTGCACGTCCTGCCTGCCGGCCCGATTGCCCCAATGCCCGCAGAATTGCTGGGCTCGCTACAAATGCAAAGGCTGGTCGAGGGATTGCGCGCAAGTTACGACTTCATCCTGATCGATACCCCGCCGGTTCTCACCGTAACCGACGCGGCGGTGCTGGTGTCCATCAGTGATGGCGTGGTGTTGGTGCTGCGCTATGGACAAGCCTCGCGGAATGTGGTCGCGCGGGCCAGCGAAATCCTCTTGCGTTCCGGAGCCCACCTGCTGGGCGTGGTATTGAATGCCGTGGATCTGCAATCCTCCGATTACGCCGAGTACTACGGTCGTGCCTATAACGACTACTACCAATCGCGCGTGGATGTAGAAGAGTAGGGTTTGAAAGCAATCATTGCCACGGGATTTGGCAAGCTCCACTTCCACGAAACAGCCCGCGCCTTAGCCGCTGCCGGAGTCGAAGTCAATTTCCTTACCGGCTGGGTACCCAAAGACAATCAAACCGCGTTGGTGGACTTGCTGGGAAGGTTTCTCGGCGAGAAACACCTGGCGGCGCGCATGGCTGCAAGGCAGATCCGGATTCCGGGGGCCACCGTCACTCCCGTGGCCTGGGCTGAGGTCGCCGGGACTTTCATCAAGTTGATCCAGCGTACCCGGGTCATTCCGCTCGATCTGGCGTACGGTATGGAGTTCCGCCTGGCCGCCTGGGGCAGCCGAAAATATCTGAAGAATGCCGATGTGCTGCTGGTGCGCAGCGGAGCCGGCCAATCCGGCGCAATCCAGAAGGCTCGCAAGAACGGCATGGCCATCGTTACTGATCATTCCATCGCTCATCCAGCGTTCATGCATGACGGCGCTACGGGAAGAGTTCGCCCGCTTCGGTCTCCCTGCCGGCTATGACTCGCGGGCAGACCTCTGGAAGCTGGTGTTGCGCGATTGCGCCGATGCTGACCTGCTTCTGGTGAACTCCGACTTCGTAAAGAAGACGTTTATCGAGCAGGGCTATGCCGCGGATAAAGTGCGGGTCGCCTACCTGGGAGTTCGAGAAGAGTTCTTCGACCTGAAGCACGACTATCGGATCGATGGGCCGGTACGGATTTTGTTTACCGGAAATTTCGACATACGCAAGGGTGTGCGAGTCCTGCTGGAAGCAGTTCGGCGAGTGCCGCCGCTCGGGGCTCGATATCCGCCTGGAGCTGATGGGCAACCTAAGCAATGGAGCGCCTTGTCTGCAGCCGGGGGACGAGATATTTTTTAGCCATACTCCGTTCGCCCCGCTGCAGCAGGTCGCTGCAGCCTTTGCCGGAGCCGATTTATTTGTCTTCCCGACTTTTGCCGAAGGTTCGTCGCGCTCCGGTATGGAGGCTGCGGCTGCCGGTCTGCCCATCATCACCACAGAGAATTGCGGCTTGCCTCTCCAGCACGGAAAAAGTGCGATCTACGTACCGGTGAATGATGCCAGCTCTCTCGCCGAGGCCATCGGCCTGGTTTCCTCGGATGAGGCTCTGCGCACGTCTATAGGGAGAAACGCAATGAGAACCGTGACAGAGAACTATACCTGGAGGCAATACGGGCGCCAGGTCGTGGAGTACCTCAAGGAAGCGGTTGAAGGAAGGAGAGGATAAACATCGGGGCACGACTCAGTCCCGTAGGGACGAGATACTCTAGGCCTGTTCTACCTCATTTGCTCGTCCGCTGGGCGCGGTGAGCCCAAGGTGCACTTCGACCGCCTGGAGCAAAGAGCCGGCGACCGCATCCGCGAGGGTGGCGGCAACATCGGCTCCTGCCTTCTGGCGATCCGGCTCTCCCTGGATGAAGATGGTTTTCATGCCCAACCGTTGGCCGGCCTGAATGTCGGAAAGAGAATCGCCGATGATCACGCTGTTTCGCACATTGGCTTGGGGAAAGATTTGGAATGCGTGCTCAAAGAGACCAGTATCCGGTTTACGGCAGTGGCACTCCCCGTAGTCGTGGGGGCAGCAATAGATCGCGTCTAACCGTGCGTCATTTCGCGCCAGGTGATCCTGCATCTTTTCGTGCACACCTGCCAACTGCGCGGTCGTAATTATGCCCAGTGCGATGCCGCGTTGATTGCTGACCACGATCACCGTCAAGCCCGCGCGCTTCATACGAGCCACCGCTTCGACTGCTCCCGGCAGCCATTCGAACTGCGCCCACTCACCCACGTAGACGCCCTCGGGCATCTTGCGGTTGAGAACTCCATCGCGATCTAGAAAGACGTAGCGCACTATAATGGTTAAGGCTAACATTCATGTCCGACAGTGCCATCCGGCGCATTACCCTGCTGAGTTTTCGCACGTTTGGCGATTACGTTTTGAAAGCACCATTTCTTTTTGAACTCGGCCGGCGGTATCCCAAAGCTGAAGTCACCATCATTACCAACCGCAAGGGCGGACAAGTGTATCCCCTGCTTGACTCGCGCCTCAAGTTGGTGGTCGTCGACCATGGTGACCCAAAGATGCCTATGCTTCGCGCCCTGCTATCCCTGCCAAAGGCCGACCTGGTCTTCGCTCTGGACGACAGCCGTACCACGCTGGTGCTCTCTTTGGTGGTTCGCGGCAAACGAAAAATGGGATGGGTTCAAGGGATCAGCCTTCTCTACGCGGAAGGCGGCTTCTTCGAATGGACAAGCGTCCGCCCCTGGCTCTCCGCAGTCGTCAGGATGATCTACCGCCCCGGCAGAATTCGCCGTCCCGAAGATAAGCATGATGGCGAAGTTGAGCTCGAATTGCTGGACTTTAAGGGACAATTTCAGCCGCTCGCCAGTTATCGAAGCAACTTTGCCTTGCCGCCGAGCCCGCCGCCCGACGATCCTTACATCTATTGCGCGGCAGAAGCGGGTTGGCGCGCCCGGCAGCTTACTGACGAACAATGGACCGGGATCATCCGCGGTCTCCGGCAAGCATTTCCCGAGCACACAATTGTGGTCCACGGGGCGTCCAGCGCCGTGCAGGAGTTCGCGCTTGACCAGCGGGTCGTTTCTTACGGCCAAAAATCCGTTGCAGAGCTCTTCGCGAAGATCTCCGCAGCCGACCTGGTGATCGCGCCTGACAGTTTTGCCCTGCACCTGGCATCGTTGTACGACGTGCCGGCGGTCGGTTATTTCGGCCCTGCCCACCCTCACCGCTTTCGGCCAACCGGACCGCGCAGTGCGAGCTTGTTCCGACAGCCGACGTGTTCCCCATGCTTGCAACTGAGAGGGAATGAAGCCTGCCGCCGGGGATTAATCCAATGCAGTTCACTGGCAGCGATCAAACCGGCCGAGTTCATCGCTGCGGCGGAAACGGCCCTCGCGTAACCGGGCCGCTTGAAACGCTACGAAAGACCATTTCGCGAACGGCCCTCAAAGGCCTGCCGAACGAGCGAAGAGAAACCCTGGATGGTTGATCTTCTTAATCCCGGAAATCTCAGCCATGGTGGCGTTTGCGAGCTTGGTCGAGGAGCAGATCGATCTGGGGATGAAACTTCCCCGGGAAGCCAAAATAGTTTGTGGTATCGGTGTTGACCTGTGGCTTGAGCCGGTCGCCATCTACGAATCGATAGCCCTCCCGCTCGAGACCTTTCAAGCACTCGTGCTCTGGATGAAAGCATTCGACAAAAATAATCGGCTGATCAGAAAGGATCGTATGTTGGGCGCCTTCTAATACGGCTGCTTCATGGCCTTCTACGTCGATCTTGAGAAAGTCGACTCGGGGACGGCGTGAGCGTTCGTCATCGATGGTGACCAGTCGAATAGGGGTTGTTCCTGCGCGAATGCCAAAATGCTGCTCCTCAAATGTCTGTTCTGAACGATCCAGGGTCGACGTAGCGCCGGCAAGAGAATCTACTCGCAGGTAGCCATCGCCTCGGTGGTCACTCGCTCCTGCTGCGATCAACTCGACATCGGGAAGCTGGTTTCTTTCGAGCGTTGCGCGGACGAGTTCGGCGTTTGCCGGGGAGGCTTCAAACAATACTGCCCGAAGTCCAGGTGAGGCTGACTTGAGCAGCCAAGTGTAATAGCCGATGTTCGCGCCCACATCCCAGAAGGACTCAAGCTTGAGCCGATCGATACATGCGAGCGCTAGGGCTTCAGATCCAGGTTCCTGAGATCCGATCGCGGCAAAAGCCAAGCCGTGAGTCACCAGGCGGCCACGTACCTTGAACTTTACATCGGGGATAGAGAGCCAAAACGGCAAGTCCACCATCCGGATCGCAAATCGTCCGGTGCTTGATTTGCGCGCGTAATACAACGGATGGAAGCGCTCTCTAACTTGTTGCAGTGGATTGCGGATAGCGTAGCCCTTTGAAGATTGATTCATTCAGATATACCATAGGCATCACAATCAACCGCCGAATGAAATTGCCAAAAGCGAACCTGCACTTGGTCGTCCTGGGTTTTTCCGCCATCATTTTCTTTGTCGTGGGAGGACTCAGAGCGTTTCGTTTTTCGCACGATCTTGTTCCCGTTTACACCGGGGCTGGATGCCTGCTCGAAGGCTGCAATCCTTACGACACAGCGCAGTTGGAACAACAGCTTTTTCAGCGGGGCGGCGCTGTTAGTGACTTGCCCTCATGGGAAATAGACGTACCCGTCTATCCCCCTTCAACATTCCTGGTACTTACTCCGTTGACGGTGTTTCATTATTCCCTGGCGCGCTTCCTTTGGTTCCTTTTGAATGGCTGCCTGTTGGTCATTTCCGCAGTTCTGGTTTTATCCATATGTCCGCAGTCTCAACGCTGGCTCGCTACCATTCTTCTATCCCTGATTCTGGCTACAAGCGGAATTCTGCTGGTGGTGGGTCAACCGGGAACTCTCGCCATCGCTCTCGTGATCATCGCCAGCTGCCTTTTTCTGCGGGGGCGTTCCCTGGGTCTCGGTGCATTCCTCTTGATGCTCAGCCTGGCCATCAAGCCTCAGATCGGTGGCCTGCTTGCGCTTTATTTTTTGACGCAGAAACCGTATCGGCGCTACGCCGCGGTCGCTCTGGCAGGAGCCCTCACGCTTCTTGTCTGCTCGGGTCTATCTCTCAGACTGCATCCGCAAAGCGCAAACTGGATTTCAACGCTTCGCGCCAATCTCGGAGCGACGACGGGGCCGGGGGGCAGCGCTGACCCGAGGCAGGCGAATCAGGAAGCCATAGGCGATACAAATCTGCAGACTCTCACCAGCATCTTCTTTGTCGAAGCGCGTACATTTAACTCGATCGCTTACGCAATCTTTCTAGGGCTGTTGACAGCTTGGATCATTGCGGTCCCATGGTCGAACGCGTCCCTGGAAACGCATTTTCTTTCCCTCGCCGCCTTATCAATCCTCTCGCTTATGCCCATGTATCACCGCTTTTACGACACCCGGCTGCTTCTCTTGACCGTACCGGCTGTCGCCGTCATTTTTCAGAAGCGTCGTATCCTGGGCGGGTTCATCGCCGTTCTGACCGTTCTCGCGGTGATTTCCGTACAGTACCGGGTGCAGCTACTTCTGATCCAGAACGGATCATGGCAACGCCTGCTTCACCACCCGTTGCTCTTTATCCTGCTACTTAGGCAACAGAATCTCGAACTGCTGCTTCTCTTCGGTCTGTATCTGGCTGCCATTCTTGGCGTTCGACGCTCTGTCTGGCTTCCATACGAAATCAAACGGGCCCCCTCGCCGGCAGCCACATGACTGACTATTGCTTGACCTCTTCGTTCCCTGTATACGGGACTTGGGGTCATCCAATTACGTTGTGGCTATCATTTCGCTCACCCTCGAACTGCATATTGAGCAAGCCCAATCGCTGAAGGACCGCCGCCAGGTTGTCCGCAGCCTCAAAGAGAAGCTCCGTCGCGGGTTCAACATCTCCATTGCCGAAATGGATGAGGCGGTCACCTGGCAGTCGGCGACGATCGGCGTGACTGCCATCTCCCGCTCCCGTGACTATCTTTCCGGCCTGATGCGGCAGGTTGAGGATGCGGCGGTGCGCATCGCCAACGACCTGGGGGCCCAGGTGGCTGACTCCTGGTGCAGCTTCCTGGAAGAGGAAGCGGAGGAGTAGGCCCTCAAGGCGCTTTCTGATAATCTTAGGGGTTTAGCTAAGGACTTTTTTCATGGTGGAACCACGGGCACGAAAGTACCATCGGGATCGCGTAGCGGAAACGTTGCGCGAAGAGATCAGCGGCATGATCGTGGGTGAACTCGCTGACCCGCGCATCAGTTTCGCGTATGTCAGCGAGGTGGTTCTCAACCCTGGCGGCAAATCCGCCCGGGTGTATATCGCCGTGGATGGGGGTGAGGTCGAAGAGGAGAAGACGCGCGAGGCGCTGACCGCAGCCCGCGGCTACATCCGCCATGAGTTGTTGGAGCGCATGGGTGTACGGCACGTACCCGAGCTGTCGTTCCAGATCGATAAATCCAAGCACCTGAAATTGCGCATCGACGAACTGCTCGGGCGCACCAAAAAAACGCAGAAAGCGGACGCGAAAAACGGTCTCCCCAAGGCTGTCACCACCGCTAAATCCAAGGAGTAAGGGCCTTTTCCCACCGGCTTATCATGCCACCCACCCCGCAAACCACTCCCAGCATCGATGCGATCCTCAGCTCTATAGCCAGAGCCGATCGCCTGCTGGTGACTGCGCATGCCCGGCCCGATGGCGATGCTGTGGGATCACTGATTGCCTGCTGGATGATGCTGCAGCGGATGGGCAAACACGCGGACATGGCACTGGGGGACCGGGTGCCGCGCATCTACCGTTCCCTGCCCTGCGCGGCGTTGGTACGGCACTGGAGCCGTGTAGAAGGCGACTACGACGCCGTCATCCTGCTGGAGTGTGATGGCATCCCGCGCAGCGGCCTCGATGGCCTGGACAACCGCTTCCTGATCAACATTGACCACCACACCAGCGGCCGTACTTTTGCCAACGTAAACTGGATCGACAGCAGCGCATGCGCGGTCGCGGAGCAGGTCTATCATCTCATCGGCGCCGCCGGCATCGAAATTACCCGCGAGATGGCCACCTGCCTCTATACCGCCATGCTTTCCGACACCGGATCCTTCTCCTACGAGGGTACCGACGCCCATACCTTTGAACTCGCGCGCAACCTGGTTCGCCATGGAGCCGACCCGGTACAAATCGCTCGGGACGTCTACTTCTCCAACCCCGCGGCCAAGATGCATCTACTGGGTGCGGCGCTCAAGAACCTGCACCACGATGGGAACCTGGCCTGGCTGTGGGTGTCGGAGAACGATATGGACCGCACCCACGCAGCCGAAGAGGACTGCGAAGGGATCGTCAACTATGCCATCGCGATCGCCGGCATCGAGGTTGCTGTTTTTCTGCGCGAGCTGCGCAATCACGACGTTCGCCTCAGCTTGCGCAGCAAGGGGCGGGTGAACGTGGCCAGCATCGCCGAGCGATTTGGCGGGGGTGGTCATGAAAGTGCCAGCGGCTGCACCCTCGACGGGCCGCTCCCGGTAGCCACGGAACGAATCCTGGAATACCTCCGCAGCGAGATGGAGGCCGCCACCGCGGTCAACGGCGTTGCGTAAAACCCAAGTTTTCGCGCTGCTTCATCGAGCTGTTCGCCATCCTCTCGGCAGGACGATGAATCTGATAGCCTTGTGCGCGTAGATACCTGGCAAATCGATGGCTGAGAAAAACGCAATGCTGGGTACGCCTCGAGTTGTCACTCGGCCGAGCGCCGGTCTGAGTGCCTTGAAGGCCCGTTTCCCTGCCCTGCACGACACCCTCGAAGCGATTAGCCTTTTCGTCTTTACCCCTTTTTTCCTGTTCTATGGCCTGGTGCCGGTTTTTGGCGGAGATGGCCTCGGACTTGTCGGCGCTGACGAGCCCAGATACGCACAGATTGCCCGGGAGATGCTCTTCCGCCATGACTATGTGACCCCGGTTCTGTGGGGCCACCCCTGGCTGGAGAAGCCTGCCCTCTACTACTGGCGGGCCATGTTTGCCTTCCTGGAGTTTGGCGTGCACGACTGGTCGGCGCGTCTTCCCTCGGCCAGCTTCGCCTTCATCCTGGTCGCCCTGATCTATCTGCACTTGCGGCGCTTCCGGCCGGGGAGCCAGCTGGATGCGGCCCTGATCACCGCGTCCTGCGCGGGCATCGTTGGCTTCGCTCGCGGAGCCTCCACCGATATGCAGCTGGCGGCTCCCTTTTGCATCGGCATGCTTGGCTGGTATGCGTGGTACGAGACAGACAAGAAATTCTGGCTCTTCGACCTCTATTTCTTTGTCGGCGTGGCCACGCTGGCCAAAGGCCCCGTGGCTCCGGTGATGGCCGGGTGCATCATCTTCAGCTTTGCCGCTTTGCGGAAGGAGTGGTCGCTGTTACGGCGCACGGTCTGGATTCCCGGGGTGCTTCTCTATTTCGCCATGGTGCTGCCCTGGTATATAGCGGTCCAGCGGCGCAATCCCGACTTCCTGCGCATCTTCTTCCTCGAACACAACCTGGAACGCTTCGCAACCAACCGTTACATGCACGAGCAGCCTTTTTGGTATTACCTCCCTATCCTGCTGCTGGCGCTTATGCCGTGGTCCGTCATCGCCTTGCGCGCTCTGGTGGGAGCGATTCGCCAATCGATCGCCGAGTGGCGGGCACGGACGGCGAAGCACCACTACATCGGCCATACCCGTTGGGGCGATGCCTTTCCTGAGTTCCTGGTGCTTTGGACGCTTTTCCCCATCGTCATCTTTTCCCTTTCCCGATCCAAGCTGCCCGGCTACATCCTGCCGTCGATCCCCCCGCTTACCATTCTCACAGGCGATTACATCAATCGCATCCGTCACAAGGGTCTGGATGTGTGGCTGCTCTTGCTGCACGCCGCGCTGTCCGCGGTCACCATCATTCTGGTGCTGCTACTCCCGTGGCATATTGTTCATCCGGGAGTCCGGCCGCCGGTCAACATATTGCTACCGGCGATTTCCAGCGGCGTGGCGGCGGCACTGCTCATCCTGGTCGTCGTGGGCCGCTTTGGGGTCAAGCGTTTGCGCGTGGCCACCATGGTGCCGCTGGTCGTCATGCTGCTATTCATCTTCGGGGTGGGCCCGTTTTTTGGTCTTCCCGCGATCTCCGCTACCAAGAAAAACATCCGCCTGCTGGACGCCGCCTACTCTGCCCGCCCCCTGGCTGCCATCATCAGCCAGATTGCCCGGCCCAAGGAGGTCGTAGCTGTCTATCGAGTGCGGCGCGACGTGGAATATGGCCTTTCGTTCTACCGCAATCAAAAGGTCGGAAATTATGATCAGGATGGCATTTCGCCGGGAGAGCACATCCTGATAACCCGCGAAATGTATTCCGGCCAACTGAGCAGTTTGCTGGCCGGCCGCTCCTACCAGCCTTTGTTTTCCTATCCCGCACAAAATCTTGCGGTTTACCAGGTATTCGCTAAGCCGTAGATGGTTTCGCGGACGACCCCGGGTTTCCTTGGCATGGCTTTGTACCGTACACTCCTTTTCAAACGCGGATGACTCCGGCCCTGCATCTCGAAATTCTTGATTTGCGACATTTTTCCGCCAGCAATCTCAAACCGGTGCTGGAGGCGGAGAGCCTTGTCTGGAACCAACGTCTCCGCTGGGACTTTCACGCTTCCGCCAACCTGCTGCTGCAGTACCTCGATTCCCGCCTTCTACCGGGCTATGTAGCCATTGAAAACGGCCGTATCTGCGGGTACGTGTTTTGTGTTTACGAGAGCGAAAAAGCACTGGTAGGGGATGTTTTTGCGATGCCCTCCCCCGGCAATCCACAGTTGACCGCGGATGTAGAGCGCCGGTTGCTCGAACATATGATCGAGTTGTTGCAACATTCTCCCGGGGTGGACCGCATTGAATCGCAACTGTTGCTGCGTCCGCATGGCACCCATACCGATACCCTGCACAAAGCCGGGTTTCAGATTTACGAGAGACTGTTTATGGAGCTCGAGCTAGGCTCCGCAAACGTGTTCGAAGGGCCGCCGAATGATCGGATGGATGGACTGGAATTGCGGGCCTGGAAAGACAGCGATTTCAGCGCGGCCGGCCACCTCATTGCACATGCTTATGAAGGCCACCTGGACGCGATCATCAACGACCAATACCGGTCGGTTGCCGGCTCCCTGCGGTTTTTGCACAACATCGTGCGTTTCCCCGGTTGTGGACTGTTCGACCCTGCGTCCTCGCGTGTGCTCGCCTACCGGGGCCGCGATGAGCTTGCCGCCTTGCTGTTGTGTTCGCGGGTGCGCGCAGATGTGGGTCACGTGACCCAGATCTGCGTGAGCCGGCAGTATCGCCGCCGCGGCCTCGGAGCGTGGCTGCTGGCCGACTGCGCACGAACGCTGCGCGGCCACGGATTTCAGGCGCTCACGCTCACCGTAACGCGGGCGAATTCCGAAGCGGTGGCACTTTATCATCGCAACGGATTCGTCACCCGCCAAACCTTCGATGCGATGGTTTGGGAGCGCCGCGCAAGAGCCCGAATGTAACCACCGCCGGTGTATTCTTAAGGGATGGCGCAAAGAGCAGACGCGGGGAAACAATCGGCAGCCTCCAAGGCTAACCGGTTGGGATATATGGCATTGATTGCTGGTTGGCTGGTACCGGGAGCGGGTCACCTGATGCTCAAACGCTGGGGCCGCGGTGCCCTGGTGCTGGCTTCGATCACCTGCATGTTTGTCCTGGGCATGATGATGGGCGCCAGGCTCTACGCGCCGAATACGGCCGACCTGCTGGACATGCTGGGTTTTCTGGGCGATTTGGGTTCGGGCCTGCTTTATCTGGTTGGCCACGGACTGGGATTTGGGCAGACGCCGGTGCAGGTGGTCACGGCGGACTACGGCGCAAAATTTGTCGTGGTCGCGGGGTTGTTGAACCTGATCTCAGCTGTGGACGCGCACAGCATCGCCGTGGGGAGAAAGCCATGACCCTTGCCCCTTCTCATTTCGCCGCGGTTATTCTGTTCGCTACGTTTGCGTCGATCATCTTCGGTATTACACAACGTAGTAGGCCCAAAGCGATGGTTCGGTATGGAGCTTATTGCTTTGTGTTGTTTTTGGCGGCTGTGATCGCAGCCAGCTGGCTCATGTACTTCATCCGGCATTAGCGGGTGTGTGGGAACTCTATTTCCAAGTTTAGTCCTGAAGGGACGGCTGAACTTAGCCCAGGACGCCAGTCCTGGGTACATCCATGCAACATGATTGAGTCCCGAAGGGACGGCTGAAAGTTGCCCAGGAGTGCGTCGCGGCCTATTTTTCAGCCGTCCCTGCTGAACTTAGCTTGGAAGTGGAGTTATCACACTCCCCCGCTGGCCTCCCGAGCTTCTTCGTCAGATGCGGACTAATTCGGTCTGTATCGGGCCGGTGACGACCGCACGGCCGGGCTCGGTCAGCATGTTTATCTCGCTGCGTACTCCAAATTCAGGGAGGTAGATGCCCGGCTCCACGGAGAAGCAGGTGTAAGGCAGGATCAGGCGCTCGTCGTGGGTTTCTAGGTTGTCTAGGTTGGCGCCGTTCCCGTGGGTCTCGGTAGAGATGCTGTGCCCCGTGCGATGAGTGAAGTAGTCTCCGAAGCCGGCATTGCGAATGACAGCGCGGGCTGCGTCGTCGGCCTGCCACCCCGCTAACGGCTTGCCGGCGGCAAACGCATCCTGCACCGTCTTGATGGCCGCATCCCTGGCTTGCGCCACTGCTGAGAAAACCTGGCGCTCCCTTTCGTTTGGATCGCGTCCGACTACTCCGGTCCAGGTGATGTCGTAGAAACAGGTCCCCGGGCGATCCATGCGTCCCCAGATGTCGATGAGCAGGAAATCGCCCTCGTTGATGGGCTTCGAGAATGCGGACGTTGGTTCGTAATGGGAGTCGGAGCTGTTGGCGTTTACAGACACATTCGGCCCGTAGCCTTCGGCTATTCCCGCGCGGCGCATTGCCTTCTGCAACCACACCATCACTTCGTATTCGTTCAGCGGAACAGCACCGCCGGAGCGTAGACGCGTAGCGATGTGCTTCCAGACAGCATTGACTATTTCGTCGATGTGCCGCTGGGCCTCGTAGTGGCTGGCGATCTGTTCCGGGGTCAGGACAGCCTCGAAGCGACTGACCAGATCGGCGGAACTGACGATGGTCTTACCCATGTCCCGCAGCACTTCCACCGTGCCTGCATCCACCAGCGATACGTACATGATGGCGTTGCGCGCCGAATACTGCATGGCCAGCTTCTTGTATGGCTCGAGCATGGTGCGCAGCCCAGCTTCGAGCTCCTGCCAGGATGAGTAGAGTTGCCCACTGCCAGGCAGGGACGCGAGCTTTCCGCTCTCAATGCGATGGGTCAGCTTGCGTGGTTGCCCTTCGGCGGGAATGAAGTAGTACCAGCGGCGCGACACGTGCAGGGTGTCACTCAACCCCAGGATCCGATAGGCAATCGGATCCCGGTGGTGATGGTCGTAGAAGAGCCAGCCGTCTACTTGCTGCTCGCGAAGAGCGGACTGGATTTGTTCCAGGTTCATGGGCTGACTATTGAGCAGTCAGCTCAGCGGCAACACGCTCGGTTACAAATGCTTCGACTGTGTCGCCGATCTGGATGTCGTTGAAGTTGGCAATGCCCATGCCGCACTCCATGCCGTTGGTGACTTCGCGGGCATCGTCCTTGAAGCGCTTGAGCGACGAGAGCTTGCCCTTGAAGACCTGTTCTCCATCGCGCATGAGGCGAATTTCCGCATCGCGCTTGATGGAGCCGTCGACTACACGGCAACCGGCAATGGTACCGACCTTGGGTATCCGGAAGATGTTGAGCACCTGGGCGCGGCCAACGTAGTTCTCCTTGATGGTCGGCTCGAGCAAGCCCAGCATGGCTTTCTTGATCTCGTCCTGCAGCTCGTAAATGATCGAGTGCAGGCGTATCTCGACGCCATCCTGTTCTGCCAAATCGGCGGCCTTGCGCTCGGGGCGCACGTTGAAGCCGATGACAATGGCATTCGACGCGGAGGCCAGGAGGATATCGCTCTCCGTGATGGCGCCGACGCCGGTATGCAGCACCTTGATGCGCACCTTCTCGGTCGACATCTTCTGCAAGGAGTCGGCCAGTACTTCGACCGATCCGGTCACGTCTCCCTTAAGGATCAGTGGCAGTTCCTTAACGCCAGCCTGCTTGATCTGCTCGGCCAAACCTTCCAGCGAAACTCTGGAAGACTTCGCCAGCTGGGACTCGCGCTCCTTCATCTTGCGATACTGCGCGATGCCCTTGGCCTTGTCGCGATCGGCCACGACCAGTACGGTGTCTCCGGCGTCGGGCATGCCTTCCAAGCCCAGGATTTCTACCGGGGTTGAGGGTACGGCTTCCTGAGTGGGCCGGCCGCGATCGTCGAACATGGCGCGCACCTTGCCGAACGTGTTGCCCATGATGAAGCTGTCGCCTGCGCGCAGGGTTCCGTTCTGTACCAGCACGGTGGCTACGGCGCCGCGTCCACGATCGAGTTTGGCTTCGATTACTGTACCTACTGCCGGCCGATCGGGGCTAGCCTTCAGATTGCCTAAGTCGGCGACCAGGCAGATCATTTCCAGCAGCAAGTCGAGGTTCTGCTTCTTCTTCGCCGAGACGTCGACGAATACGGTGGAACCTCCCCATGCTTCCGGAACCAATCCGCGATCGCCCAATTGCTGCTTCACGCGGTCGGGCTGCGCGTCGGGCTTGTCGATCTTGTTAACGGCAACAATGATCGGCACGTTAGCGGCCTTGGCATGGTCTACCGCTTCGAGCGTCTGGGGCATGACTCCGTCGTCCGCTGCAACCACGATGACCACAATGTCCGTGACCTTGGCTCCGCGTGCGCGCATGCGGGTAAAGGCCTCGTGACCCGGGGTATCGAGGAAGACGATCTCCCGGCCGAATGCTGGTGAGTCCGGCTTGGAAATGCGAACCTTGTAGGCACCAATGTGCTGCGTGATGCCGCCGGCTTCACCCGACGCTACGTCAGTTTCACGGATGGCGTCCAGCAATGACGTCTTGCCATGATCGACGTGGCCCATCACCGTAACGACGGGTGGACGAGTCACTTCAATCTCGCTGACATCCTCATTGCTCATGAGGTTTTCGAGGGCTTCATTGGCCATCTCGTCCTCAAAGGTGATGACCTGGGTGTCGGCCCCGAACTGCGAGGCCACATCCTTCACCAGTTCTGCATCGAGCGACTGGTTGACGGTGACAAAGACACCGCGCATCAAGAGCGATGCGATCAGATCCTTGCCGCGCACACCCAACTTTTCTGCCAGGTCTTTTACGCTGATGCCTTCTGTGACCGTGATGGTGCGGGTGATCGGCACCGGCTCCTGGGGAACCTGCGCTCCGCCGAAACGAGGCGGGGGCGCAAAGCCCTTCATTGGGCCTTCCTTGGTCTTCGGGTATTGCTGACGTCCGCGACGTTGCTGCGGAGCGGCTCTCTGTGGCCGCGGAGCTTCGCCTGGAGGCGGCGTCAGGCCACCGGCGCCACCGACTCCAGGCCGGGGTGCGCCAAATCCAGGGCGAGCTCCGAAACCGGGCCGCGGGGCGCCGAATCCAGGCCGTCCGCCGGGGCCGGGAGCTCCACCGGGTTGGGTACGCGTGGGGTGCATGGGCCGGCGGGCACCACCGGGGCCGTCTTGTGGACGAGGCTGGTATCCCGATCCGCCGCCGGGTCCACCGCCGGGCCGGCCACGATCGAAGATGGGCCGTCCTCTTTGGATGACCCCTCCTGGTGGCTGGGGAACGTTGGAAGGCGTCGCCGCCTGCTGGGGAACCGGAGGAGGTGGTGGGGCGGTGTAGACCGGGCGCGGCCCGGTCTGGGGCATAATCACGCGCCGCGGCGCGGGTGCCGGCGGGACCGGGGCTGAAGGAGTTACCGGTTCTGCGACCACGGCGGCCGGCGCGGCAGCGGCCGCGACCACAGGCTCAGGGGCACTGGGAGCCGGAGGCGGTGCTTGGGGCCGGGACTGCACGGGAGCGGCTGCGGCTACCACACCGGCGGCAGCGGCCGGCGGACGCACCTCCGCAGTTGTGCCGGTACCGGGGTTTGCGGGTCTGGACATGCCTGGCGCAGCTACCGGGGGGCGGACTTCTGTGCCCGAAAGCGGAGGCCGGGCAACGACGGGCCCAGCGGGCGGCTTCGCAGCGATGGCCGGCGTGGGCGGCGGCGCGACTACGATCCGCGGCTCTTGCCGCGGCTGAGGAACGATCCTTCGCGGCGCAGGCGGCGGTGGTAAGGGAGGACGCTGAATTTGTCCGCCCAAATTGGGACGCTGCTGGCCGGGTTGACCCTGGCTGGGCGCAGTTTGGACAGGGGCCGGCGGCTGTGTAGGTGCAGTCGAAGCTGCGACGACCGGTGGCGCGCTCGGAGCAGGACGCGGCACAGACGCTGACGGCGGTTGCGAAACACCTACGGCCGGACTGGCCACAGGACCGCCGGAACCTACCGGGCGTGCCGGAGCGGGAGGCGTTGGCCTAGCCACCTGAGGCTGAGATGCCTGGGGAGCGGGAGGCCGTTGGGCCATGGCGGCAGCTTCGTCTTTTCGCTGCTGAATTGCCTTGAGCACGTCGCCCGGCTTCGAAACGCGAGACCAGTCGATCTTCTGCTTCGGCTCGCTGTCTGCGGCCTTCGCCGGCCCGGCGCCGTTCTTCCCACTGCGTTGAAAGTGCTGGCGCACCCGCTCTGCTTCGTCTTCTTCGAGCGAGCTGGAGTGTGTTTTCTTCTCGGTCACGCCGACGTGCGTCAGAGCATCCAGGATCGCCCTGCTCTTCACTTCCAATTCGCGTGCTAAATCGTTAATCCGAACTTTGCTCATCCGTCCCTTTGTGTCGTACCCGCAGCCAATCAGACTTTCATTGCAACCTCACCAGCCGTGGGATTGACAGGTCTATTTATTATCCTCTGAAAACGTGAAATTGCGTTACTCAACCACGCGGTGGCGTATTTAAACTCCACCTTCGTCTACCTTCCGATCCTGCAGTGTTTCCTGACCAGGTTCTTCCACGCTGCCCTCATCTACAGTCTCCGACCGGGCTATCTCATAGTTTGGGACGTGGCTGGCCAGTGTCCTGCTGACGTCCTCCTGCCCCGGGGCTTCCGAGATGCCACCGACCTCGTCAAGATCGGGGCCCGACTCGGTGAGTTCTTCCAAGCGCATCCGGGTGACGTCATCGCTCAGCCGGCCTGATCCATCGGCAGTATCCGGAGCTTCCCGCTCGCCCTCCTGATCGAGAGTAAGGGCGTCGAGCTCCTCCCCCACCTGGGCGTCTTCGATGGCCCGGGCTTTTGCGACCAGTTCTTCGTCTGACTTGGCCGAGGCTCCTGCCAGCAGCCGGACGCTCTTCGCCGGGCTCGTATTCGCCGAAGTAGTGACGGACCGCCAGGCTGATCTTCTCCAGAGTCTTTTCTCCGATGCCGGGAATCTCTTCCAGCTGCTCGGGCGTCATGTCGGCCAGCGCTTCGACCGTCGTGATGCCGGCAACTACCAGCTTCTGGATGATCTGCTCACCCAACTCCGTTACCTGCTCGATCGGCGTCGAAGGTCCGCCGCTCATGGCCTGCATCTGCTGCTCGACTTCCTGGCGCTTCTCTTCCTCGCTCTTGATGTCGATCTTCCAGCCCAACAGCTTGGCGGCCAAGCGCACATTCTGGCCTTTTTTGCCGATGGCGAGGGAAAGCTGGGAGTCGTCGACGATGACTTCGATCTGCTTCTCTCCCAGGTCGGTGATGCTTACCCGGCTCACCTTGGCGGGCTGCAAAGCCTTCTCTGCGAAAGTGGTGATCTCCTCGCTGAACTCGATGATGTCGATCTTCTCGCCGCGCAGTTCGCGAATGATGGACTGAACGCGCATGCCCTTCATGCCCACGCAGGCGCCGACCGGGTCTACATCCTTATCCCGGGAGAGGACGGCGATCTTGGTGCGCTCGCCGGCTTCGCGGGCGATGGCGCGGATCACCACGGTGTTGTCGTAGATCTCCGGCACTTCGCTCTGGAAGAGGCTTTGCACCAGCTCCGGCACGGCACGGGAAACGATGACCTGGGGGCCCTTGGCGGCGCGGTCCACCCGCTGCAGGACTACGCGAACGCGCTCGCCGATGGCGAACTGTTCGAGCCGCGATTGTTCCCGCTTGGGCATCCTGGCTTCGGCTTTTCCCAGATCGAAAATTACGTCCTGCAGCTCGAGGCGTTTCACGGTGGCGTTCAGCACCTCGCCCAGGCGATGGGCGTATTCCTTGTAGACTGTGTCGCGCTCGGCTTCCCGGACCTTCTGGAAAATGACCTGCTTGGCCATCTGGGCGGCGATGCGGCCCAGGACGTCGGTCGGCTTGTAATAGCGGATCTCGCCGCCGGTTTCGACTTCGGGAGCCAGAGCCCGGGCGTCGTCGAGGGTGATCTGGTTGACCGGATCTTCCAGCTGCTCGGGAGCTTCCACTACTGTTTTGTAAACGTAGGCCCGAATCTCACCCGATTCCCGGTCCAGTTCGGCCCGCATGTTCTCCTGGGTCTTGTAGTACTTGCGAGTGGCCAGCGCGATGGCATCTTCCACCGCGGAAACCACGATCTGCGGATCAATTCCCTTGTCCCGGCTCAACGCTTCGATGCTTTGATAAAGAACACTCGCCATGGTTTTCTCTTTTACCTATTTCGCTCTAGAATTCGGGGGCCAGGTTAGCTTTCTCGATATTGGCAAAAGCAATCTCGATGGTCTGTACCGGCGCCGGCCCCTTCTTGCCCGTTTTTTGTTTCTTTGCCGTCAGGTCGAGCACGATCCCCTCCGGCCCCACCCCTGTGAGTCTCCCCGACCAATGACGGTTGCCTGCAACCGGGGTGAAGGTTTGCACCTTCACCAGGCTGGCCTGGAAACGCTCGTAATCGGCCCGTTTTGCCAGCTTTCGATCCAACCCCGGGGAGGAGACTTCCAGGGTGTAATCGTCCACTGGGACGAGCCCTTCCACGTCGATGACGGTGCCAAAATCCCGGCTGAACCGTTCACAATCCTCATGCGTGACCCAAGCCAGCTGGTCGAGCGGAATACCTTCGGCTCCCAGGTGCTCCAACTGGTTTTGTTCGCCCGCCTCCTGGGCTCGGCGGGCGCGTTGCTCTGCGTTTTGCTCGATAAATACCCGCAAAATCCGATGCTTGCTGCCACCCAGGTATTCGATTTCCACCACGTCCAGCCCGTGCGATGCCGCCACCCGATCCGCCGTGCGACGGATTTCTTCGATACTTAAACCCATAATTACCGCTTCAATTGAAGATGCCGCCACGGGGCCGGGCCCCCGGATTTCCTGTCAAGATTGTTAGCTTTGACCAACTTCATGCGGCTTTCTTTGCGGAAAGCCGCATACATTGCCGTTGGTGATTGCCGCGTGGCAGGAAATCCGGGCTGCACCAAAAGAAAAGTGGGCTTTCGCCCACTCATTTCTCCGTGTTTCTCCGCAGTGCTAAAGGCGAAGCCAGGGGACAAATTCGTCTGCTTCGTAAGAATACGCCGATTTCCGATGAAATTCAACGGTCGGCGTGGGTCTCCTGTTGGTTATAGGATTAACCATAACGCCATTTTATGATTCAGATACCAGTACCGGAAGCTCTTACCTTTGACGACGTTCTGCTCGTCCCCGCATACAGCGATGTTGTTCCTGCCCAAGTAAGTACGCAGACCCTGCTCACTCGGTCGATTTCCCTGAATACCCCACTGCTTTCGGCTGCCATGGACACGGTGACCGAGTCGCGGCTGGCAATTGCCATGGCGCAACAGGGCGGATTGGGGGTGATCCACCGCAACTTGACCATCGAGCAGGAAGCGAGCGAGGTGGACAAGGTCAAGCGGTCGGAGAGTGGAATGATCGTCGACCCGGTCACCATTGAGCCGCAACAGCTGATTTCCGATGCGCTGGAGGTGATGCGACGGTACAAAATCTCCGGGGTTCCGGTGACCCAGGGTAAAAAACTGGTGGGCATTCTCACCAACCGGGACCTGCGATTTGAGACCCGCACCGACATACCGATCGGCGATGTGATGACCAAGGAGAACCTGATCACGGTTCCTGTGGGGACGACGCTCGAAGAGGCCGAAAAGATCCTGCACAAGCACCGGGTGGAGAAGCTGCTGGTGGTCAATGGCAACTATGAGCTCAAGGGGCTGATTACGGTCAAAGACATCCAGAAGAAGCTGAAGTACCCGAACGCGGCGAAAGATGACCAGGGCCGTCTACGGGTAGGAGCGGCCATTGGGGCTACGGGTGACTATCTGGAACGCGCCGCGGAGTTGATTCGGTTTCGGGTCGATGTGCTGACGATTGATTCGGCGCACGGCCACCAGTCTCGCGTTCTCGAAGCTGTTCGTGCAGTCAAGAAGCGTTTTCCTGACGTGGCGCTCATGGCGGGCAATGTGGCGACCTATGAAGGGGCGAAGGCACTGATCGAAGCTGGAGCAGACACGGTCAAGGTAGGCATCGGTCCAGGGTCCATCTGCACCACGCGGATGGTAACGGGCGCCGGGATGCCGCAGATCACCGCCATCAGCGAGTGTTACCGGGCGGCCCGCGAACACAATATTCCCCTGATTGCCGATGGGGGTATCAAGTACTCGGGGGATGTGACCAAGGCGATTGCCGCGGGCGCAAACGTGGTCATGATTGGTTCGCTGTTTGCCGGAGTTGACGAGAGTCCGGGGGAGACGATTCTCTACCAGGGACGGAGCTTCAAAACTTACCGCGGCATGGGCTCCCTTTCGGCTATGTCGCAGGGGTCCGGGGAGCGGTACTTTCAGGGGAGGGGCGATATTGAGGAAAAACCTTCGACCGAGGGCGTGGTGGCGCGCGAACGGAACGGGGAAAACCGGCTGGCCAAGTTTGTGCCGGAAGGGATTGAGGGCCGCGTGCCTCACCGTGGACCGCTGGAGGCCATGGTGTATCAGCTAGTGGGTGGTTTGCGGTCCGGTATGGGCTATGTGGGGTGTAACACGATTAAGGAGTTGCAGGAGAAGTCGTGTTTTATTCGGATATCCAGTGCCGGGTTGCGGGAGAGTCACGTCCACGACGTGATCATTACTCGCGAGGCACCTAATTATCACGTTGAGTAGGTTCGCTCAGGTTGTCGCAGGGGTTGATGGCTTTAATTTGCGCGCACTCAGCCGGCCTTATCCTCTCTAACAGCACCGGTTAGATCAAATTTGCGTGTTGGCCGCCGTCCTAAGACGCTTGGGTGACAGGCTGACTATCTTTCAGCCAGGCTAGAGCATTGCTCTTGTCTTTTAGGGTCACTGGACCATCTGAACAGTTCCGGAAAGAGAGTATTGCATAGGCCTCGCGCCGACCGAAAGGTAATTGACAGTCGCCCATTGAATGTTTGTGGATGCCTTCACATAGATTTCAGCGCACCCTATGTTGGATAGGTAGGTAGCGTTCCCAGTCAGACCATTGCTGAATCCGATGTTGGCGACTTTGACTACGCCGTCAACGGCGCTCGTGTAAGCCAGCTGAGGCTGGGGAACTGTAGAGCTTGTGGTTGCCGCTTGGGTAACATTTAACTCCACGCAGACTTGGTAGTAGTGATTGGCTGCGGGCGTGGCATAAATGGTAACAGCAGAGATATTCCCGGCCTGCGCGGTCAGTGGAGCGGGAGTGGCGACGATGCTGGCTCGCAGACCACCATCAGCAGCAGCATCTGCGACATTAGGGTCAGCCGCCGGCCTTGTGTGCCCGTTGTAGCTATTCCAGCCAAACCATGCGAGTACGAGCACCAGGACACAAACCATGGCAAAAGCAAACCAGCCTTTCATTGCTTCACTCCTCAAATAGCATGAAGTCTTGCATCAACAGCGGGACTTAGGTTTAACCGCCTCCAGTATCGAGAATGTCAACCAGTCGCTAGCGAGGATACCAGCTAATTCGTAGGTGTGACTTGGTCTTTTTTGGTAACGGTTACCCTCCACTTCTTCTGGATCCCAGCATTGCGCCGGAGAGATGGAGAAATGCTGGAGTGGCGGCGAAAATGAATCTCCATCAAATTGAGGCACAGCGCAAGCCGTTGACCGGCCATTGTTACCGTACGCTCGGGTCCGCCATAGATGCAGAGGATGCCTTGCAGGAAACGATCATTCGTGCCTGGAAAAGTTTTCATCAATTTGATGGCCGCTCATCGCTCCGGACATGGTTGAACCGCATCGCCACGAATGTTTGCCTGGACGAAATCGCCAAGCGGGGACGCGGGTTCAGGCCGATGGAAGAAGGTCCAGCTGCTGGGTCTGGTTCGCCGTCGCCGGAGGAGCTCGTCCAACGCCCGCACACGCATTGGATCGAGCCAATCGCAGACGATTACGCAATTGCCACGGATGCCGATCCATCGGAATGCGCGATCATGCGTGAGAGTATTCGGCTTACGTTCGTCGCCGCACTGCAACAGCTCGCTCCCAAGCAACGCGCGGTTCTGGTTCTCATGGAGGTGCTGGAGTGGTCCGCCGCAAAAGTGGCAGAGACTCTGCAAACATCGGTAGCCGCAGTGAATAGCACTTTGCGGCGAGCTCGTGGCGCCCTGACGAGGTCCAGTGAAAGCAACGTTGAGCTATCCGCTTCGCAACATTCTTGGCGAGACAGAAGAGGGGTTTGCCGCCATGATAAGGCGGTCATAGAGCGCGCGGAATCGCGCTGAACGCGGCCCGGGGGGCCGGTGAGACACCACGGCTTCTACGATCCGCAACTGGCCAGGTTCAGTTTTGCGAGGTGGTAACATGTGTCACAGGGGTGACGTCCTCATGCATCTCCTCAGCAAGGCATTCAACAGAGTTTTGCGGCTCTTCGGAAGAAAACTGCCCCCGGAGGACGATCCGTACTCGTACGTCATGGCCCCCAAGAAGCCACGTCCGCCCTACCGGAGCGCTGCTGCCGTCGCGGAACCACCACCGGAATAGTTAGCGCCGAATTCGCACTGCCCGAATAGTGGGGTCCATCATTGGGTCATCGGTCGGCCTGGTACCGCGCATCCGAACACAGTTGAACAAGATTCACGACGCTCACACTTTCCAGCAAAAGGAAGCAGGCTATTCCTCCCAGGAAGAGCCAGTTTGCCAGTTTACGGTCATTGGAGAGTAAGGCTCCCCGAATGGGCTCGACGGAAACCCTCCAGGTCCGATTACTGTTGGAGAGGCTGTGCGGAATGCCGGCCACGATTGCATCTAACTCTGCCTGAGCCTCGCGGATACTCACTCCTGACTTCAGTCGCCCGATGACGTTCATGCGTAGATCATCTTGATTTTCTCTGCCGAGCGTGACGACAAGCGGTACAGAAACTGGCGCGCCGTCATCGCGTGGTCCAGGAGCGAGGACTCCTGTGACCGTATACGGCCTGCCATCGATCGATAGCATCGCTCCGATAACCGCGGCATCGGCCCCTAGCCGCTTCCACATGGAGTGGGTAAGGATCACGGCCTGATCCTTACCGGGCGAGGCATCTTCGGGAATGAAGTCATAGCCGAGAGAAAAGCGATCGCCCATCATCTCGTAAAAACCAGGGGTCACGACGCTTGCAGCCACGTTTATGGAACCTTCTGGTGTGATGAGGCTAAAGGGTCTTTCCGTCGACGCCCCCAAAGTCCTGAAAGACGGTGGTTTTCTGTTTCCATTCGATAAAGTCCTCGCTCATGACCCCTTCTTGACGACCCAGCATCTCTGGCCGCAGGACAACGAGCCGGTCTGAATCTGGGTATGGCATAAGGAAATTAAAGTAGCTACGAGCGAAGATTGCGGTATTGACGCCAAGGCCGAGAGCCAGCGCGAGCAACGCAATGAGAACTGGCCGCGGCATCCGTCGTAGAAAATCCGTCATCCGGATGAAGCTACGGTCCTGGTTCGCGGGCTTATTCATAGGGTTAGACGGCGGCAGCATATGTCGATCAGCGCGAGGCGGTGCGAGGAAATCGCCAATGTCCGCATAATTCCACATCGAGTAGAATACTACATAGTAGTCTGAATTGAAAAGGGGCGCAGGCGCTAAAGGCCGAATCTTTGTTGGGCATTTACGCTCGACTAAAATCGTGCCCTGATACAAAGCATGAGAGCCGCGACTCCTAAGGAAATCGGGCGTTCCACGGATTTGAATTTCGCCTCTGTGAAAGGTAGAAGCTCTGACTTCCGCCTATCCCGGATAGGGCCGGAATCTATTTTGTTGCAGCAACAACACTCGTGTGCGTAATCTGCCCGGTAACACGTGGCCCAGGCTTGTGGGGATTGCGCACGGTTGCATCGCTTACCTCCACGTCTGAATGATTCTCTTTCCCAGCAAGGTCCATGGAATCACCCAGCACGGGTGTGAGCCCGGCGAGATAGATCAGCAGTTCGTTGCTCTCGCGGAAGACCTCAGGTCCCGCATGCAGGTTCTGGGTGGCGGCGACAAAGATGCCAATGTGGCGGGCGGGATTGAGCGCTATATAGGTTGTGTAACCGGCGCCGCCGCCGGTCTTCTCAATGATCATGGCTGGATCATCCGGCTGGTTGAGGTGCACCCATCCGAGGCCGATGCCGTTGGGCACACCGGCGCGGCCAATCCCTTGAGTCCAGCGGAGTTCCGAAGCAGGGATGTAGGTAGCAGTGGCGGCAGGATCCTGGTGTACGGGAACTCCGGGTAAACCGAGAAGGTATTTCAGCCAACGGGTCATGTCGTTCGCTGTCGAATACATACCTCCCGACCCGGCAGCAGCCGTCGTGTCGGTACAGCGTCCCTCATTCCGGGCGCCGATAAGGAGGCGAGCGCATTGGCCGGGGGTGGGGCTCACCGTCGTATCCCGCAACCCGAGGGGTTTGGCGATTCGGTCGGCAAAAAGTTGGGGGTAGGGTTTGGCGGCGGCGGCGGCTAAAGCGTCTGCGAGCAGGTCGTACCCGATGTTGGAATAGTGTGCGGCGGTTCCGGGAAGAAAACGCAGGCGATAGCCAGGGAGCCATTGCCAGCGAAAGTTATAGTCGGGAAACGTGAAGTGGCCGGAATCGCCCGTTGGATAGGCGATTTCGCGGGGGAAGCCAGCGGTGTGGGTAGCCAGATCGCGCAGCGTGATCGGGCGGCCGATCTCGCCACGCACCGTGCGGACAGGCACGGTGACATTATGGGGGGCGAACTTCTGTAGGGGATCTGAGAGGGATACGCGGCCATCAGCGACCAGCTTCACCAGCAGGTCCGTGGTCATGATCTTGGTCAGCGAGCAAAGACGGATAAGGGAGTCAGCGTTGGGCTTCTGGTGAGAGCCGGGATAGGTCTGACCGTAGCTTTGCATCCACGTCTCATGGTCGCGGACAACCACGACAACCATGCCGGTGGAGCGGCTCCGGTGGAACAGGTCGTCCATGAACGGGTCGGCGGATTGCAGTTGAGGAAGGGGTGCGGTCTGCGCCTGCAGCCTGTGCACGAAGAACGGCAGGAAGAAGATGAGGGCTACGAGCAATCGAACCCTTAGAGATCGGGCACGCATTCCGCGAATCACAACTCCACTAAAAGAAAATAAACTCGCCCTTGCGAAACACGTCGGCCGGGCTATCGATGAAATCATCTTGGCTAGGAGTCCCTATGGATATGAGAAACACGATGGCGTCCATTCGTCCAGAAGATTCCACAAATTGAGCATGGGGGTAACGTATCTGCCTCCCCGCAGCGGTCTCGGCTCGGAGGAGGGTATCGTGCCCGACTACGGCCGGCAGCAAACCCCACCAGTCCGTCGGGCATCCATATTGACTGGATGTGCGAGGAGACTGGATGAGAAGGATGTACAGGGTTCTAGCCGCCACTACACTAAGCGCAAGCCTCATGGGGCCTTTATCGCTTGCCCAGGACCGTCACGACGAACATCACGACGAATATGTTCGCCATGATGAATGGAAAAAGGGCTATCACATGAAACCGGAAGACTGGCACCGGGCACAACCAGTCGACTACCGGCACTATCACCTAAACCCTCCACCACGCGGTTATGAATGGCGGTCGGTCGATGGCAACTACGTCCTCGCCGCGGTCGCTACGGGTGTCATCGCCTCTGCCGTTGTAGCCTCGACGGTTCATTAAACATCGAACCATAAAAACCGGTCGAGCCCAGCAAGCCGTCGCCGGCTTGTGTGGGCTCTTTGGGGTGGTTGGATTCAGTTAGGCCGCGCGATGGGGCAGGGTCCAGTCTGGCCGGATGTAATGGCAGGTGTAGCCGTTTGGATAGCGTTCGAGATAATCCTGATGCTCGGCCTCTGCTTGCCAAAAAGGCCCCGCTGCGGCTACTTCGGTCACGACTTTTCCGGGCCAGATCCCCGAGGCGTTGACATCCGCAATGGTGTCTTCCGCGATCCCCTTCTGCTCCTCCGTGGTGTAGAAGATCGCAGAGCGATAGCTGGTTCCACGGTCGTTTCCCTGTCGATTCATGGTGGTGGGATCGTGAATCTGAAAGAAGAACTCGAGCAGCTTGCGATAGGTCAGCTTCTGCGGGTCAAACACGATCTCAATCGCCTCGGCATGGGTCCCGTGATTGCGATAGGTGGCGTTAGGGACTTCCCCGCCGGAATATCCCACTCGGGTCGAAATGACACCGGGGTAGCGGCGTAAAAGGTCCTGCATGCCCCAAAAGCAGCCACCAGCGAGGATTGCGGTTTCATAGGATGGGGACATTTTATTTCTCCTTCTTTGACTCAAATAGTTTGACATATTCACCGTAGCCTTCGCTCTCCAGCTCGTCGAGGGGGATAAAGCGCAGGGACGCCGAATTGATGCAGTAGCGAAGACCGCCGGCAGCCTTGGGACCGTCGTCAAATACATGGCCCAGGTGGCTGTCAGCGTGGGTCGACCGGACTTCAGTCCGGCTCATTCCATGAGTATTGTCTACCCGTTCCTCGACGTTTTCGGAGTCTACGGGTTTGGTGAAACTGGGCCAGCCACACTCGCTGTCGAACTTGTCGAGAGACGAGAAAAGCGGCTCTCCGGAAACAATGTCTACGTAGAGACCGGGCGCGTCATGATCCCAATAGGCGTTTTCGAAGGGCCGCTCGGTAGCACTGTGCTGCGTGACCCGAAATTGTTCCTTCGAGAGGCGAGAGATAGCGTCAACATCCTTTGTGTAGTTGGCCATGCGACATTCCCCCCTTTTGATTCGATCTTCCAGCTAGTATTCGATCCCTCAGATCCGGGAATGGATGCAGGGAAAACGGATTCCTGTTCAGGCTTACTCAGCCTTCGTCGGCAGAGGGACCGTACATGCCCGGGATGGGAGCGCCGAGCGCCCTAAGATCGCGGCCTAGTTGCGCGCGGTGATGGATGAGATGATTCAGCACCCAGGTGCGGAAGACGACGTAGCGTGAGTCGTCGATCCAGGTCTGATCACCCGCGGTCATCTTCCAGTTCTCGTTCCATTTGGATGGATCGAGGCGCGCGAGAATTTGTTTGGCTTGCGATGATTGGGTATCGAACTTTTGGAGGATTTCCGCTTTGCTTGCAGGGTTCCACGGCTTGTAGGTGGCCATGTCGAATTCCAGGCCATCTTTGGATAGCGTGTCGATTCCCCATCCTCCGGCTGTTTCTGCGACATGAGCAGCAAGACGGCCAAGCGTCATGCATTTCGGGCTGGCCTTCCAGTTCAGATCGGCGTCTGCGGGAATCGCATCTAACATTTTTCGCGTCGATGCAAGTTCACGGTCGTACTCAGCTATCAATTCCTTTTGTATGTCCATCAGCAACCCTCCTGAATTTTAGTGCGGGATAAGGATACGAAAGTTTTCGCCAAATGGGGTGAAGGAGAGAAGATTCGCGATATTCCCACGATGACTTTTTAAGTCGTCCCTGCGGGACTTTTCAAGGTTGCATACGGCTGGGTTTGTGCTCGCATAGGGGGCGTTCCAGCTCAATCAGGATGATTTCGGGACGACTTGGTTATCCAGGGTGGCCCTGAGCGCGCTTCCGCATCCACCCTTGTGGGATTCTTTCGCGTTCACGCGTGCCTTAGTCTTAGCTGGCGATCGGAGCCAGGTGGTGACTATTGCTCGCACGCTTAGACAACTATGGGTGTCGTTGTTGGTTGTTCTGCTGTCAAGCGTTTTCACTTCCTGCGGTAGCAGTTTTACCTATAAAGATAACGGCGTTATTCCGCGCACATTCTTTGGCATGACGGTTCTCGATGCCGAGAACGTGAATCCTCCACTCAATTACGGAACTACCAGGACATGGGACTCGTTTCCCATGCTTGACTGGGCGGAGATCAACTCCTCCGCCGGGGTGTACCAGTTTGAACATCTTGATGCCTTCGTCCAATTGAACCAGGCGCGTGGCGCGGAGGTGATCTACACCTTTGGAAGAACACCTCAGTGGGCATCTTCGAAACCGGACACACCCGGTCCCTACGGCCCCGGAGAGTGTGCCCCGCCGGCCGACCTAATCAACTGGGATAACTACGTAACTGCGATTGCTTCTCACGTGGGTCCCCGCATCACTTATTGGGAACTTTGGAACGAGCCGCAGGATCCGGAGTACTACTGCGGCGACATGCAGACGCTGCTTACGATGGCGCAGCATGCTTACCGAATCATCAAATCCATCAACCCGGCAGCGCAGATCATCACACCCACGGTCGACGCGTCAGACGGTCCGAAATGGCTCGACACTTATCTCGCCAAGGGCGGAGGAGAGTACGCAGACATCATCTCCTTCCATGGCTACTGCAATACGGAAGCTGAGTCCATTATTCCCGTCGTGTCTCGATACCAGAAATTGATGAGGGCGCACGGTCAGACCAGCAAACCTCTATGGGATACGGAAGCTGACTGGGCGGGAGATCCCGATGATGTACTTCAGGGAAGCGGAAACCGGGCAGCTTTCATGGCCAAGTACTACTTTCTACAATGGTCCGCCGGGGTAAGCCGCTTCGTTTGGTACGCATACGATGGCGGCACGTGGGGCGGGTTATGGAGTCCGGCGACTGGCGCGGACTCGGATGTGGCAGCGTACAACATCGTTCAACAATGGATGGCCGGGGCGTCGATGACATCGGGGTGCGCGCCTGATGGAAGAGGTACCTGGAGCTGCACTTTGAAGCGGGCCGGCGGGTACCAGGCGCTGGTCCTTTGGAACTCCAGCAAAACGGTGAGCTATCCAGTGCCAGAACAATATACCGACGTCCGTGATCTTATGGGCAACGTGCGATCCCTGCCTGGAGGGAGTTTGCAGGTTGGGGGCAGCCCAGTGCTGGTTGAGACCGGCCTGGCTTTCTAGAACGCGTCGACTAGTTTCGCGAAAGAGTGTCCAAATTTGAGTTCCGCAAGGCACAGCGGGCGGCTGCCCGGATTGCGTTGCGTCCGATTTTCAGCCGTCCCTGCGGGACTGGTCGTCCCTTCCAATCCAACCCAGGACTGACATCCCTTAAGCGTTAACCTAATGGGGGGTGTTTTCGTCAAGACTTCCGCAAAACCGTCATCCTGAGCGAAGCGCTTCACGGATCGATCGGGTGACACAGCGCTTGTGGCGCGGAGTCGAAGAGCCTGTCCTGAGCGTAGCCGAAGGAACCTCGACGGTGCTTAATCTACCCATGCTGCTCGGAGCTTTTCAACCGACCAGGCCCAAAAACCAGAACACAGGATTCTTCCGGCGGCTCGCACATGTTCTCGGTCCAGGGAAAGGCCGTGGCGGGTCCGCGAGCAGCGGGCTTCCGTGGTTGAAAAGCTACCAGCGGTATAGGCAGATAAGCACCGTCGAGGTTCCTTCGGCTACGCTCAGGACAGGCTCTTCGACTCCGCGCATAAAGCCCTCTGTTTGCGATAGATCTGCGAAGCGCTTCGCTCAGGATGACGGCTTTATGGGGCTTGAAAATAGATCTGGTTGAATATGCAGAAAATACGAAAAGATCGCAAAAGTCACAGGCTCTCAGGATGACGGTTTTGCGGAAGTCTCGACGAAAACACCCTCCATTAGGTTAATGCTTATGGGACTGACGTCCTGGGCTAAGTTTCCAGCCGTTTCTTCGGGACTCAGCGTGTGATGAACTCGCTGAATTTTTCTGCTTGGGTTGACAGTCGACCCAAAGGGGCGAATACTTGGGTCGAATGGCTACCCGAGAAAATGACGACGAGCGCATTGCTTTGCTGCAGGGCACACTGGACCTGCTGATCCTGAAGACGCTGGTGTTGGGACCCTGCCATGGGCAGGGCGTAGCGCGGTTGATTCAACGTCAGTCGGAAGAGGTATTTCTGGTTGACCACGGGTCGCTCTATGTGGCTCTGCAGAGACTGGAAGACAAGAAGTGGATCCGCGCGAAGTGGGGCGTGAGCGAGAACAACCGCAAAGCTCGTTTTTATTCGATCACCGCGATGGGTCGCGAGCAGCTTGCGGAAAAGACAAGCGAGTGGCGCCGCCTGACACGGGCAATGGGTTTGATTCTGGATTCCGGAAGCGGGCCGCAAGGCGAGGAAGCATAGATATGTTCAGGCGCAAACGCAGTGCTGAGGATTTTGCAGAAGAGATTAAAACGCACCTTGAACTGGAAGCCGACGAACTGCAAAGCAGCGGCTTGAGCAAGGACGAGGCACGGTGGAGGGCGCGACGCGAGTTCGGCAGCGTGCGCGCGGCGCAGGAGCGGTTCTACCTGAAAGGCCGATGGGTGGGCCTGGAAAAGCTGTTGCGCGATCTGCGATTCGGGTTGCGGTCGCTGCGCCAGAGTCCCGGGTTTACAGCAACAGCGATTGTGACCTTGGCACTCGGAGTGGGCGCGAACACGGCTGTGTTCAGCCTGATGAACGCAGTGTTGCTGCGATCACTGCCGGTGAGCGATCCGGATCGCCTGGTGTACCTGAGGACGACTAACCCGCCCCACGGAACCGGAACCATCGACTCCAACCAGACATTTTCCTACCCGACCTACGATGCGCTGCGAAAGCAAGACGGCGCGTTCTCACCGCTGATGGCGTATGTGCCGCTCTCGGGCAGCAAGGTTGCCGTCCGCTATGGCGCCGAACCGGAAGAGGCGGAAGGCGACATGGTCAGCGGTACGTTCTTCTCAGGCCTGGGCGTACGGCTGGTGCGCGGCCACGGCTTCAGCGAGCAAGACGAGACGAAGCATGCGCCAATCGCCGTAATCAGCTACAACTACTGGACGCGAAGGTTTGCCCGCAACCCGGACGTTCTGGGAACTGCGTTGTACGTAAACGGGGTACCGATCACGATTGTGGGCATAGCGGCGGAAGGCTTTGAGGGTGTCGAGGGCGGTGGCTCCACCGACTTCTGGATTCCACTGCAGAGCCGCCCGGAACTGAATGCGTGGGGCAATCCTCTGGAAGATGGGAAGAACTACATTGCCAACCAAACATGGTGGTGCCTGCGGCTGATTGGACGCCTCGC
Source organism: uncultured Acidobacteriaceae bacterium (assembly GCA_963745725.1). Taxonomy (GTDB): domain Bacteria; phylum Acidobacteriota; class Terriglobia; order Terriglobales; family Acidobacteriaceae; genus PALSA-350. The sequence continues at coordinate 1,516,641 of CAVUYJ010000005.1, read as the reverse complement.
TCCGGACAAAAGCAGAGCGCAGGTGGTGACGAGGTTACAGCCGGTCTATCAGCGGGCAGCCTATGCAGGGCTGGGCACGCCGATGGCGGGAGAGAAGCCGCCCGTCCTGAGCTTGGCCGATGCGAAGAATTTTCCCGGGTATGACGAAATGTACGGCGACCCGCTGCGCATGTTGATGGCCATGGTAGGACTGGTGCTGTTGATTGCCCTGACCAATGTGGTGATGCTGTTGGTGGCACGGAATGGGGCGCGGCAACGTGAGTTTTCTGTGCGCCAGGCGCTGGGTGCGGGGCGCGGTGAGTTGCTGCGGCAGTTGCTGGCGGAGAGTTTGATCCTGGTGACGGCGGGTGGCGCACTGGCCTGGGGCTTCGCCGAGGTGGCAACGCGTCTGTTAGGCAAATGGGCGCAGATTGAGTCGAGCCTGGCGCCGGACAAAACAGTATTACTCTTCACGCTCGGCGTGCTGGCGATGGCCGCATTACTGTTGGCGCTGGCGCCGCTGCGTGTGGCGCTGGCCGGCGGAGCCCAGCTGGCATTGAAGACATCGGCGGCCGCGGCGAATACCGATACCGGCAAATCACGCGCGGGCAGAGTGATTGTTGCCCTGCAGATGGCGCTCTGCCTGGTGCTGCTGGTGGGCGCAGGACTGCTGATTCGCACCCTGCGCAATTTGCAAAATACGCCTCTGGGAATGCGGATCGAAGGCCTGGTGGTCTTTGGAGTGAAACCCAACATCCAGTCGGTTCCTGAGGGCGTCGCCTTCTATGTAAACCTGATGAACAGGCTGCGCGCTCTGCCAGGGGTGGAGTCGGTGACAATTATGGAAGAACGCCTCGGCTCGGGGTGGTCCGATAACGACTCGATGAGGGTGGATGGGAAGTCGACGGATGTGGCTGACGGCTCATCGGGAACGGTGCGCAGCAACGTAGTGGGGCCGGACTTCTTTCGCACGCTCGGCGTACCGGTGCTGGCAGGGCGCGATTTTTCCGATTCTGATACCGCGACTTCGCCTCACGCCGGCATCATCAACGAGCAATTTGCGAAACGCTTCTTTCCCCATCAGAATCCGCTGGGGCACACCATTGGCACGTCAGACGGGCGCTACCAGATGACCGTGGTCGGGGTAGTGAAAGATCATAAATACCGCGGCATCCATGAAGATCCCATTCCCATGGCCTGGTACATGTATGCGCAAATTCCGATGACCGGGGCTATGAGTGTGGAAATGCGCGTTCACGGTGAACCGCTGGCCATTTTGCCTTCGGTGCGCAAGGCGTTGCAGGAGATGAATCCTAACTTGCCGCTGATACAGCCGATGACGCAACGCGCACAATACGATCTGACGATTTCCGGGGCAGGTCCTGTTTGCGCGGCTGGCCGGGTTCTTCGGCTTTCTGGCGGTGGTTCTGGTGGCGGCGGGGCTTTATGGAACATTAGCGTACCGAGTAAGCATGCGAACGGCGGAGATCGGTGTGCGCATGGCGGTTGGCGCGCGGCGGGAGCAAGTGGTATGGATGATCCTGAAAAGCAGTCTGCTGCTTGCCACGGCCGGAGTGGCGATCGGTGTTCCCGCAGCGATGCTGGTGGGCCATGCGTTGACATCGTCTCTCTATGGGGTGCAGCCGTTAGATCCAGTGAGCTATCTTCTGGCCGTAGTGGGCGTGGCTCTGCTCGCGTTGGCGGCAAGCGTGGTGCCTGCCGCCCGCGCAGCGGGTGTTGACCCTATGAGAGCGCTCCGCATGGAATAGAGCTAAAGAGTCGCGTCCAAACGCGCGTAGCTCGCTTCCATCCCACGTTCCATTCCGCTCGCCAGCATTGCGGCCACTGTCTGCGCGTCAGGCAGTGTCATACGGATCGTCATCAACGTACCTGCGCCGTCCGGATCGAATCGTGTTTCCGCAAGGTTGTCGGGCGTAGCATCCGGCAAGTGCATCCGTTCTACATGGACGATTCTGCTATAGGGTTCGAGTTCGACATATTCCCCGGTGAGGTAGAACCCACCGCCCTTGCCGTTGGTCCACTCGTAACGGATCTTGCCGCCCGGCCTGGCCTCACTGATGCAAACGGGCATCGTCCAACCTTCAGGACCGAGCAACCATTTCTGAATGATTGCCGGATCTGTGTGGGCGCGGTAGACGAGTTCCGGAGTCGCCGCGAAGCGTCTCCGAACGATGATGTGTTTATCCCCTTCTGTTTTGAGTTCGAGTTTGTTCATCGCGATTCCCCTTTCTGTTGTAGTGGCAGAGCGGCCAGAACCTGGTCCAGCCGGTCGTAGTTTTGCTCGAGGGTTTTTCGGAGCATCGCCAGCCATCGGTCCATAGCGTCAATGCGCGCCTTCACGAGACGGCGGGGCCGTCTCGTTCCGTCGACACGGCGGACAATCAGTCCCGCGTCTTCGAGCACTTTGAGGTGTTGAGAGATGGCTGGTTGGGTGATCTCGAACGGCTCCGCCAGTTCGTTGACCGTGGCCTCCCCTTTAGCGAGACGGGCGAGAATCGCTCGCCGCGTGGGGTCGGCCAAGGCAGAGAAAGCGGAGTCGAGATTCTCTCCTGCATTCATAAGTATTATCTTATATAAGTAATGTCTTACTGTCAAGGCAAGGCTGATCGTCGGCGGGTGAGCGCGGAGCCATGACTATGCTGGAGCATGACCTTACCGATGTTCCATCCCTTCGATCAGCTCGCAGCGAAGCTTCTGAATAGCCTCACGGACGATGAAGACGGAGCGCACGATCTATCCCACATCGTGCGGGTCTGGCGTAACGCCAAGTCGATTCAGTTGGAAGAGGGCGGCGACCTTGAAGTGCTGGCGGCTGCGGTGCTGCTGCATGACTGTATTCAGGTTGCGAAGGATTCTCCTTTGCGCAGTAAAGCGTCACTGCTCGCGGCAAACGAGGCGCGTGTTCGCCTGGCAGCTTTTGGGTGGGCGCCATTGCGCATAGACACCGTTGCCGGCGCAATCGAGAGTCATAGCTTCTCGGCTGGAGTAGCGCCGACGAGTATCGAGGGCTGCATCCTGCAGGATGCAGATCGCCTGGACGCCATCGGCTTTAGCGGCATCGCTCGATGTTTTTATACCGCGGGCCGCCTGGGCTCACGCCTGTATGATTTAGCCGATCCCGAGGGAAACACACGCCCGCTGGATGACGGGCGAAACGCGTTGGATCATTTTCCCAAGAAGTTGTTGACGTTAGCGGGGAGCTTCAAAACGCGCACCGGGCAGAAGCTGGCAAAAGAAAGACATCAGCGGTTGCTTGAGTTTTATCGCGGCATGCTCGCTGAGGTGCGAAGGGTGAGTTCCCCACCTAAGCCAAAAGATGGCTCGAATGGGCCACCCTCTCGGTGATATTCTCCGCAGGAGGCGAAAGCGATGGAACCGACGAAACCCAAATTACCGATCGAGGCCGTACAACTCTACAACCGCTTTATTCATGGTGAAATGAGCCGCCGTGATTTTCTAGACGGCGTGCAGAGGCTGGCTGTGGGGGGCCTGGCGGCGTCGACCATTGTTGAAGCGTTGATGCCGAATTATGCTCTAGGCCAGCAGGTGTCCCGGACCGATGACAGGATCAAGGCCACCTACGAGACTGTGCCGTCGCCTCAGGGCAACGGAAGTATTAAGGGATATCTCGTGCGGCCTGTAAGTGCAGACACACGGTCTGCGACGGTTACGAAATTGCCGGGCATTATCGTCGTCCATGAGAATAGGGGTCTTAACCCTCACATTGAGGACATCGCGCGGCGGATGGCCCTGGCCAACTTCATGGCATTTGCGCCGGATGGACTCACCTCTCTGGGCGGCTTTCCTGGAGACGACTACAAAGGCGGCCAGATGTTCGCCAAGATCGATGGAAAAAAAATGGGCGAAGATATGGTGGCTGCGGCCCTGTGGCTGAAAGCGCGGCCCGACTGCACGGGAAAGATCGGCGTTACCGGTTTCTGTTACGGAGGCGGCGTTTCGAATATGCTGGCCGTCCGGCTAGGAGCTGATTTAGGGGCGGCTGTGCCCTTCTATGGCGGGCCTCCTACCGCGGAAGATGTTCCGAAAATCAAAGCGGCGGTTTTGGTTCACCACGGAGAACTCGACACACGGCTGGCAGCGACGTGGCCAGCGTACGATAAGGCGTTGACGGCGGCAAACGTCACGCACGAAGGGTATATCTACCCTGGGGCTGTGCATGGGTTCAATTGTGATGCGACGCCGGAGCGCTATAACAAAGCCGCGGCCGATCTTGCCTGGCAGCGCACGATCGACTGGTTCAACAAATATACGCGGGCTGATTTTTGGGTACTGTCAGCCGGCGTCTACTCGCGAACCGAGTGCGCCGGCTGATCTGCGAAGACTCCGTTCAACGCCTGTTCTCAAGTACCCATACACACGATCCCACAACGACGAGTATTCCTGACAGCGCTGCGGCCGCGAGTGCCACATCCCCGGTCAGTCCGGGAGGCGCGACGAACAGCCGGTAGACGGACTGAGGCAGCTGAAAGAGCCCCCACAGCAGGAAAACGACGGAGTATAGAGTACTCAGCACGCCAACGATGAGAAAGGGCCGGCGAGTGGCTCGTTGCAGCGCGTCCACACGCCGCCTGTTCTCGGCGCGGCGCCAGATCATCGCGGCCGGCGGAAGGTCGAGCTGACGTTCCAGCTTTGCAGCATTCTCCTGCAGCGCTACCGCAATCGACTCCGTTTGGGTGCATAACGCGCAGTCGTGGACGTGAGCGCGCAGCGAGGAGGTCCACCCTCCGTTGCGCGTCGCTTCCACAACCTGCTGCTCTCTCTCACACTTCATGAACGGCTCTCTCCTTTCGTCCCAGCAACTCCGCCGCCCTTCGGCGCGCACGAAGCAGCAAGATGCGAACGCTCATCGATTGCAGTCCCGTGGACTTCGCGATTTCGCTGTGAGTCATGCCCTCGACGTAGGCTAACCAGAGCAACTGGCGTTCCCTGGGCTTGAGCTGCTGCATCAAATCGCGCATGTCGATCTGAGTATCGAGATCTCGTTCGCAGCCGATTTCCGCAGGTTCGGACCATGTCATATCTTCGCCGTTGCGCCATCGGTCGCGCAAGAGATTGGTCGCGATGCGGTACAGGTAGGGCTTGGTGTCCGCAAGTTCTCGATCAGCTACTTGGGAGGTCAGGAAGCGGCAGTAGGTTTCCTGCACAAGATCATTCGCTACGTCCGGACGTCCGGACACGCGCGCGATGTATGCCCAAAGCGGTTTCGCTGTAGCAGCATAGAGCGCGTGGAATGCTTGCTCTTCCATCCCTGACGACTCCTCATTGCGCCCGAGAACAAACTGTCCCACCAAGCCGGGCAGGTTGCTTTGCCACCTCCGGCTTATCGGCTTAAGAGACCAAAGGTGCGGGAGAGGAAGTATGAGACTAGCGCGGCCACGCCAAATCCGAGTCCGAGAGCGAGGGCGAGCGTACCGAAGACGAGCGGGCCTTCGTCGCCGATATTCCAGGCGTGAAGCCGCAACATGCCGGCGCCAAAAAAGATGAATACTATTCCAGCCTGAACCCCCTTGAGAATCTGGTTGTACGGCGTGGTTCGATCGATCTCCATGCTCTTGATAAATTGGCTGCCTGCCTCGCTCTGGGCATAACCCAAGAGAGCATTGGGAGAATCGAACCGTTGCAGCAGCCTGCTTTGAATATCTGCCTGGAGCTGGGCTACTTTGTAGCGGCGAATGGAAGAAAAGAGCACCCACGCAACCCAGCTGATGGTGGAAAAGACTGCGATGACCGGTATAGTGTCCCCGCCCATGTGTATGCCTCCGTTGGTAAGCTTCACCCTGTAAAACGCTTCTGGAGCCGGATGGTTAACAGGGAATACGCAGATTCCCGACAAAAAGATCCCGCCTCGTGCGGGCAGTCGCTGGGGCGGTTCCGGCATGCCGGCGATGATTTACAAACATCCTTTTGGCCGCAAACGAGAAACGTTGGAAGGGGCTGCGCCCTTTCTTTTTCGGCCCATGTACGCCCCACGGCAAGCCGGGGCAGGTTTGGCGAACATCGGGCACCCGTCCAGAGAAGGGGGCTCTTTCCTGGAAGACAACCTTACCGGCGTGAAGGAGAACAGTCCCTGTAGCAAGTTCTCGGCTGAAAAGATGTGCAGCACTCAGTCGACGCACGGGGCCATCGCGGGCGATAGCATGCCACCGTGTTTGTTTTGATATTCACTTGACCCTTTTGCTGAGGAATTGATAGAAGGGTGCGCAGCAGGCTCCAGCTATTACAGCTTGCATGAGGGAATCCAGATGACCATGAATCACGGCCAGCGAGTTGGTCTGGGTGTTGCACTTGCGCTCGGCATATTGACGGCAAGCGCTTCAGCCCAGGAATCATTCCAATTAAACAGCTCGACCTTCTCCAACGGCACCACACTTCCCATCTCCACGATCCTGAACAACCAGGCCAACGGAGTGAATACCTGCTCTGCCACCGGCGCAGCAGGATACGATGAATCGCCTGAGCTTTCCTGGACGGGCGCCCCGAAGGGAACGCAATCGTTCGTGGTGGTCCTCTATGATGTCACCGCCTCGTTTACTCATTGGGGCATGTACAACATCGGCGGCAATGTGACCCAGCTTCCGGAAAATGCCGGCAAAGCGGGCAGCGCCTACGGCCTCCAGGTTGAAAACGACTTCGGCCTCGGACAGGAATACGACGGGCCATGTCCGCCGGCAAATGTTGCACCCGATACACACAAATATGTCTTTACTGTTTACGCCCTGAAGACGAAACTTGCTCTTCCGGGTTCTGCGAATTTCCCGGCAAACGGTGAAACACTCTACCACGCATTGATTCGTGCCGGGCAGCAGAACGAGATTCTCGGAGAAGCAAGTCTCTTAGGGCTCTACTCTTCGACGCCTCCAGCAAACTGATGAGCTTGACGCGAGAACGTGAACCAGGTCGGTACACGTTCATGCATAGTTACATTTACCACTATTCTTCTCGCAGCAGGATCATCGGATCGACGGCGAGAGCGTGGCGCGCGGGAATCCAGGCGGCCACCAGCCCCACCGCCAGCATGGCCAGGATGACGCCGCCAAGCACGACCGGGTCTTTGGGCGTCGCCTGATAAACGATGTAAGAAAGCACACGGGTGGCGAGCACGCCCAGGATTATGCCTGCGACGGAGCCGATCGCCAAAAGCCGGAAGGCCCTTCCCAGCGCAGCACCAATCACCTCGCGCCGGTTTGCACCGAGCGCAATGCGAATACCGAGTTCGCGGAGACGCTTGCTTACCACGTACGATGCCATACCGAAAATGCCGGTGATTGCCAGCATAGCCCCGAGCACTCCCAGAACGCCCAAAGCCACCGTGGCCACACGCGCGGCGAAGAGCGCGGAATCGAGCTGGGTGTTCCAACTCGTGATCTCCAGAGGCAATACAGGATCGAGGCGGCGCAGGGATTGTTGCAGTGCGCCCGCGATCTCCTGCGGGGCGCGCGGTGAGCGGACGAAGATCCAGGTGGTGCCGGAGGGCTCCTGCAAAAACGAATAGAACATGGCCGGTTGCGGGGTTTCCGTCAGTGTTTCGTACTTGCCGTCTTCGACCACTCCCACCACTTGCACACGCGCGCCGCCCCAACGCTTGTAATGACCACCGATTGCTTTCTCGACGGACCCGAAGACTTTGCGCGCAAATTCGCGGTTGACGACAGCCACGAGGGGAGCCTTTGCCTCGTCGTGCAAGGTGAAGGTGCGCCCGGCCAGGAGCGCGGTGCCGGCTGCCCGGAAGTAGTCCGGTGAGACACCGAATTGCTGCGCATCGGCGATGGTATTTTTGGGCCGGTAGTCTGTGGTGCTGTCGGCAAAGACGGAGGAGTCGTTACCGCCTATGCCCAGCGGCACCCGGTCGCTGTAGCCTACTGCGGTGACGCCTGGAATAGCTGCCGCCGCATCAAGCATGCGCTGCTGCATCTGCACTCGTTGGTCGCCGTCATAGCCGCCCATATGCAGATCCGTCTTGACCAGCATCGCGCCGTGGGGATCGAAACCATAATTGCTTTGCAGCGAACGCGCGAGGCCACGTACTGCCACCAGCGAGGCAGTAATCAGCACCGCGCAGATGGCGATCTGCATCCCAAGCAATGCATCGCGTAGTGTAAAGCGGCGCCAGCGGCCGGCGGCCGAGGATCCCGAGCGGATGATCTGCCAGGGGTCCGCGCGCAATACCTGGCGAACCGGAACCAGGCCGAACAGAAAGCCGCTCACCAGGGCAAGCAGCAACGCCAGGGCATAGGTCTTCACATCCGGATTCACGGGCACATTGATGGGAATGCCGGGGATAGGCCGCCAGGTGCTCAGCACGCGCAAGATCACAACCGCCCCTACCATGCCGCATATTCCTCCGGCCAGGGAGACCAGAATTGCCTCGGTGAAAAGCTGGCGCAGGATGTACTGGCGCTTCGATCCAAGAGCCATGCGCAGGGCAATCTCGCGCGAGCGATCGGCCGCCCTCGCCGCGAACACGCTGCCCAGATTGGCACACGCGGCTAGCAAAATGAGACCCGCCAACAACATCAACCCGGCCATGAAGGCCCGCGCCGGGCGGCCGAGCGTATCGCCCACCAACCCGGGCCGCGCCAGGGAGAACTTGAGTAGTTCATCCTCCTTGGGATTGGATTTGGCCATCGAAGCGGCAAGGATATTCAGGTCCGATGCGGCGGCAGCCGGGGTGACGCCGGGCTTCAAATGGCCGACTATCCAGGTGAAATGGTCTCCTCGCTCTTCCACCGGATCCCACCCGCCAATCTGTGGAAGGTCAACGAGGGGCGCCCAAAGGTCCGGCGCGAAGAAGAGTTCCGTGCCACGGAAGGTGGGGGCCGCCACTCCGACAATGGTGTACGGATGCTTGTTGATTTGGACGACGCGGCCCACCGCGGCCGGATCGCTGTTGAAGTGATTGCGCCAATAGGCGTAGCTGAGGACGATGTAAGGCACGCTGTTCTTGCCGTGCTCGTCAGAGGCATGGAGAAACCGGCCAATATAGGGCCGCACGCCCAGAGAGTCAAAGTAATTACCGCTGATCAGGTACGGCCACACGACAGAAGGATTCTTGCTGCCGGTATCGAGCCCAACGGCCCCCGTAATGTCATACGACATCAGGGATTCGAAGCTGTGGTTGCGATCGCGCAGGTCGCGGTAATCGGGATAGGACTGGGAGGGACTGTCTCCCTGGGAGAAGACGCGCTGTACCATGAACAGGTTTTCGGAGTGAGGCACGTTCAGGGGGCGCAGCACGAGCGCATTCAGTACGCTGAACACGACCGCATTGGCGCCAATGGCCAAGGCGAGGGTGAGCACTGCGGTTATGGCGAACCCGGGCGCCTTACGCAGTTGGCGCATGGCAAGTCGTAAGTCAGCGTACATGCTTACCCCCCTTTTTAGCCTCTCAGCGGATACACCTCTGCGTTTCCCCGCTCGCGCGCGGATTTCCAGGTATACGCACGGTGGAAAGCTGCGGTTCCCTTCGACAGTACGCGTAGACCAGCTGACCCAACCGATCGGCCTTGTCGATTCAGATCAGCCGGATCGGTTTACCATCCGCGCGTTCCACGACCTGGCCAATGCGCATGGCTGGCGTTCCGGTCTTGCCGGTGATCTGCTCCAGCCGCGCAGCATCGCGTGGGTCGATCGAAATCAATAGTCCGCCGGCGGTCTGGGGATCGAAGAAGAGCGTCAACACCTCGGGCGCAATTGCGGCTCGTGTGTCGACGAGGCATTCGGCGAAGTCACGATTGGCGACCAGGCCGCCCGGTATCGCCTTTGCCTGCACGCATTCCAAGGCGCCGTGCAGAAGAGGAATGCGATCGATCTCAAACTCAATGGCAACGCCGCTGGCCAGCGCCATCTCACGCGAGTGCCCGGCGAGGCCGAATCCAGTCACGTCGGTCATGGCATGAACGCGCAGCCCGGCTTCGGTAATGGCGATGGCCGCGTTCTTGTTCAGAGTGGTCATGCTCTTGACCGCGGCATCAATCCACTCCTGCCGGGCGAGCCCGCGTTTGATGGCGGTGGTGATGACGCCGGTGCCAATCGACTTGGTGAGGAACAAAACATCGCCCACCTGGGCGCCTTTGTTCTTCAGCACACGGTCGGGATGGATCGTCCCGGTGACCGCATAGCCGAACTTCATTTCGGCATCCTTCACGCTGTGGCCACCAATGACAGCGCAATTGGCCTCAACCATCTTGGAAAGACCACCCGCCATGATGGCCGCAAGCAGGTCGAGGTCGCCGTGTTCCGGGTAACAGAGCACCGCCAGCGCGCTGATGGGAGTGCCGCCCATGGCATAGACATCGCTGAGCGCATTGGTGGCGGCAATCTGCCCGTAGGTATAAGGATCGTCGACCATGGGGGTGAAGAAGTCCACCGTCTGCACCAGGGCCAGGCTATCGCTCAGCTTGTAGATACCGGCGTCGTCGGCAGTCTCAAAACCGACGAGGACATTCTCGTTGGTTTGCCTGGGAAGCTGCGAGAGCACCCGGTCGAGGATCGCAGGGCTGATTTTGCTGGCGCATCCACCGGCCTTCACCTGCTCCGTCAGTTTTACTGTGTGTAGTTCGGCCATAACTTCCATTCTCCCAGGTCGGCTGATCGGCGTGGCACTTGACTGCAATCCTCATACTTGTTTAGTCTATGCCTGTTGCGAACATGCCTATGACCAAATCCACCGCCCGCGATCTGTTCCCTGGCGCACTCGAAATGATGATCCTGCAGTCGCTTCGCCGCCAACCCGCCCACGGCTATGCGCTGGTGCAACACATCCAGCAACGGTCGAATAACCTCCTCCAGGTGGAGGAAGGCTCGCTCTATCCGGCGCTGCAGCGGCTGCTCAAGGCAGATCTGGTGAAGGCCAGATGGGACGTCTCCTCCACCAACCGCCGGGTGAGAACTTACCAGATCACCGCTTCCGGGCTGCGCCGTCTGGAGCAGGAGATTTCCAGCTTTGAACAAATGTTCGAAGGCATCGCACTGGTCCTCAACCCGGGAAAGTCCACGGCGACCTAAGAGGAACTTCTCATGAACTGGCTACCTGATATCTTCCGCCGCAGAAAAATCTACGACGATCTCGCCGAGGAAATGCGCCTTCACCTCGCCGAACGGACGGAGCAGTTGATGAGCGAAGGCATGAGCCGGAAAGAGGCCGAACAAGCTGCCCGCCGCGCTTTCGGGAACACCACGCTGCTGGAAGAGCGCAGCCGCGAAGTATGGCGGATGCCCTTGGTGGAATCTCTCGGTTCTGACTTGAAGCTGGTATTTCGGCGATTGAGAAAATCACCGGGATTCGCCGCTACGGTCATCCTGACCCTGGCCATCGGGATCGGCGCCAACACGGCAGTCTTCAGTGTGCTCAATAGCGTGCTGTTCAAGCCCCTTCCCTATCCGGAGGCAGAGCAACTGGTAGCTCTCCGTCTCCTCGCTCCCGGCGCAGCGGGGCTGGCGGACTTCTCGAGTGGGCTTCGCCTTTCGCCCTCCATGTATTTCACCTTCGCGGAGCAGAACCGGATGTTTCAATCATTGGGCGTGTGGATCGCGGGCATAGCCAATGTGACCGGGCTTGCCCAGCCACATGAGGTGCACACTGCCTCAATCACCGATGGGGTGCTGCAAACGCTCAGTGTGCCGCCCTTGCTTGGCCGTTGGCTCCTGCCCGCGGAGCAGAATCCTCATGGTCCCAAAGCGGTCATGCTGAGCTACGGCTACTGGCAGCGCCGCTTCGGCGGAGATCGATCGGTCGTTGGACGCAGCATCGAAGTCGATTCGCAACCACGGCAGATCGTCGGCGTGATGCCCCAGGGGTTCCGGTTAGTAAATGCGGATTTCGATCTGCTCGTGCCGCTGGGCTTTGACCGCAACAAACAAATTCTGGCAGGCTTCGGGTTCCAGGGCATGCGCCCGGCTCAAGCCGGGAGCTCCAATCGCGCAAGCCAATGCGGACGTGGCGCGCATGTTGCCGATCTGGATGGATTCCTGGTCAAACGGCCCTGGCATCGATTCTCACTCGTTTTATGAGCAATGGAGGATCACACCAGCCCTTCGTCCTCTGAAAGAGGAGGTCATTGGCAGTATTGGCAACGTGCTGTGGCTGGTGATGGGCACCATTGGCGTGGTTATGCTGATCGCCTGCACCAATGTGGCGAATTTGTTGCTGGTGAGAGCGGATGCCCGTCAGCAGGAGCTGGCCGTTCGGGCCGCGATGGGCGCGGGACGAGGCCGCATCGCGTGGGAGTTGCTGCTCGAAAGCCTATGCCTCGGGCTGCTGGGCGGGGTGCTGGGAGTCGGGATCGCCTATGAGGGTCTGCGGCTTCTGGTGGCGATCGGTCCCGCGAATCTGCCCCGCCTGGGTGAAATCTCCCTGGATGTTCGATCACTCGGGTTCACCCTCGCCCTCTCGCTATTTGCAGGCCTGTTATTCGGATCCATCCCGGCGTTTCGGTATGCACGGGCGCGGACAACCGTCGCACTTCGCGGCGCCGGGCGAACCGCGAGCCTTAGCCGGGAACGGCAACACTCACGCGATCTGCTGGTTGTGGCCCAGGTGGCGATGGCCCTGGTACTGCTGGTCAGCGCCATGCTGATGATTCGCACTTTCCAGGCGCTGCGCCATGTCGAGCCAGGGTTCTCCCAGCCGGAGCATGTGCAAACGATGCGCATTTCCATTCCCGCTACTCTTGTTGCCGAGCCGCAACAGGTCGTGCGAATACAAAACAGCATTGCCGACAGACTGGCCGCGATTCCGGGCGTCACGTCCGTGGGGTTCGCAAGTGCCGCGCCGATGGAAGGAATCGTATCCAACTGGAACGGAATTTCTATCGAGGGGGAGAAAATGGGTGAGGTGACTCCCCTACGGCTGTTCAAATATGTGTCTCCCGACTATTTCCGGACGGCCGGCACAAGGCTCGTTGCGGGACGCGATCTGACATGGACGGAGGTTTACGGGCAGAGGCCGGTCGCGATCATTTCTGAGAACTTCGCCCGCGAATCGTGGGGCACTCCCTCTGCGGCGCTGGGCAAGCGACTCCGGGAGTTTCCAGACATGCCCTGGCGTGAGGTGATTGGCGTAGTCGAGAACGTCCGGGAGAACGGCGTTCAGGACAAAGCGCCCGCCATCGTCTATTGGCCATCCATGATGTACGGCATGTACGGGCCCCATACCTTTGACGCAGTGCGCTCGGTGACGTTCGTTCTGCGCAGTGATCGGGCCGGAACCGAGGGCTTGCTGAGCGAGATGCGGCAAGCCGTATGGTCGGTAAATGCGAGCCTGCCGCTGGCCTCGCTGCGGACCATGCAGGAGATTTACAGCCAATCGCTGGCACGAATTTCGTTCACGCTGGTGATGCTTGGTATCGCGGGCACCATGGCCTTTGTGCTCGGCATCATCGGCATCTACGGCGTGATCTCGTACGCGGTGTTGCAGCGCACACGTGAAATCGGAATCCGGTTGGCGCTGGGGGAACAAACGGGGCGGCTACGGTGGATGTTCATCCGCTCTGCATTGGCGCTGACGGGAATCGGCGTAGCCATCGGTCTCGCCGCAGCTGCCGGGTTGATGCGGCTGATGAAGTCGCTGTTGTTTGGGGTGAGCCCGCTGGATCCTTTTACCTATGTCACGGTACTCATCGTTCTGGTAGCGTCGGCAGTGCTCGCCAGCTATCTGCCCGCTCGCCGTGCGGCGTCGGTGAATCCCGTGGAAGCTCTCAGAGCTGAGTGACCTGGGAGTCGGGCATTCTGGGCCGGGAAAAAAGCGTACCTCAGGGCCTGAAGGCCTAACGATTCTGCTTGGTTTAAGTACGGGCTGAAGCCCGTACCCTCCAATACCCTCAGCCGCCGAGACCGTGGAACGCGTAGGCCTTTGCTGCACGGCTTATGGGGCGCTCTTCGTTCGTCCCGCAAATCTCCGTCGTACTTCGGTTCCTGGGGTTTCCTCGTATAATCCCCGCATGTTAGGCTTCTGCGCCGTGTCACTCGCCCTTCTCCTTACCTCACCGGCGACCGCACAAACCATGTCGTTTCCGACCGAAGACGGCGGAAGAGTTTGTGCCGATCTCTATGGCCAAGGTGCCCACGGGGTCGTGCTTGCTCACGGTGGCGGACTCACCAAAGAAAGCTGGCGGGAGCAGGCCCAGGTTCTGGGCGCAAAGGGATTTCGCATCCTGGCGATCGATTTTCGCGGAACCGGCTGCTCGACCGGCCCGGGCCAAGCGAACTTCGATACTGCGCCGTTTGAGAACGATGTGATTGCCGCGGTTCACTACCTGAAAGCGCACGGCGCCAAATCAGTGTCGGTGGTGGGAGGAAGCTTTGGCGGTGCGGCTGCCGGTGACGCATCGATTCAGTCGCCCGCGGGTGAAATTGATCGTATTGTATTTCTCGGTGCGGCCCCGAACCTCTCCGCGGAAAAGTTGAAGTCGCGGTCCCTATTCATTGTCGCCCGCGAGGACCGCAATCACAGTGGCCCGCGGCTACCGGGCATCCGCGCGCAATATGAAAGAGCTCCTCAACCGAAGGAACTCATCGTTCTCGATGGCTCTGCGCACGCTCAGTTTCTGTTTCAAACGGACCAAAATACTCGGGTCATGCACGAGATTGTGCGATTTCTATCGATGCCATAAGCAAAGGGCCGAGCTCGGCCTGGGGAGCCCGTCGCACATCTATCAGTGCAGTAGCGGCCCGCGCGATAAGGTGGTTGGAAACCGTCACCGTCTTCGTCCTCCCTCTCAGATTTTGTCCCCTAAACTTTCCTTAACGTTGTCTCTTCAACTTTCTGCTGCTTCAAGTAGTGTGGCCCATCCCAATACGTTGCGCATTTCATCGGCCACTGTACTCGCTACAGAGTCTTTCCCCTGGTTTCTCCATAGTGAGTTAATAAACATCGGTGATTACCACAGGAGGGTTACGAAAGAAACAATTGATAATGTGAATATGCCTGTTATAAGAGAGACCAACTTACTTGGGCTCGACGTCGATAGACAGGCTCCGCACCTCCAGGCTAACTCTACGTAAGGAAATCGCCATGGATTGTCTCCTCCCGTTGGCAACCCGGCCCAACTCCTTCGATTGACCAGGTGCTTCAGGTAAGAAGCTTGCGACCAACCCTTCCCCCATTGGCCGCGTCCGCGATACTGCGTGCGTCAGTGTCGAAGTGCGTCCACGCGATACCGATGGGTGGAAACCGGGTGAGCGATCAATACCGGGCCTGAATGGTGGTGATCTCGATGATTGCTGAGACTTCGGTGAAGGAAAACTCCTGCAAGGCTACGGCTGCGTTCCTTTCTGAGGGGGAGCTTCAATCCTTTTCAATCAATGGCTTCCTCGCCGTGACGAGCATCTCACCATCCGCTGAGCTATCGGAGATACGCAGGGTGCTTGCAGATCTGATTGCCAGCCGTGTCGGCGAAAAAGAGGGCGCCTTGTTCGACACCATGGAGAGCTCAACCAGCTCAGATGCTCCAACATCGATCCAGTTGACCGATCCGAGCAACTATAACGGCTGGCTTCTGGAAACAGAGTATGTGCGCAACGCAACCCGGATTGCTCACGAGCTACTACCCAACTGCTTTTTGCGGTGCAATTTCGTTCTTCTCAAGCGCGCCAAGGTCGGCTCGGGCACGCCGTGGCATCAGGATGAGGCTTATTTCGATCCCCGCTATGAACATTCAACCCTCACCTTTTGGATGCCATTGCAGGACGTTGGCCCCAATGACGGCTGCATGATCTACGTGCCCGGCTCCCCTCAGATGGGGATGCTCGAACATCGCAGCTTGCATGGTGATACCCATACGCACTCTTTTGAGTGCGCGATCAGCTTCAATCAGGATCAGTGTGTCACCGTTCCTCTGCAGGCAGGCGATTGCGTCATACACGGGCAGAGAACTCTCCATTGCTCTACCAATAACGAATCAAGTACTGATCGTTACGCCTATATCTTGAGTTTCGTGAATACACCGTCCTTGTCCAAGACGCCACGCAAGGCGCCCTGGCTGGAACAACGACAAAGTATCGATCAGCAAACGAGAAGAGCCTGGAAGCTGCGAGGCGGCGTCTTCGTGCTCTTGGTGCGAAAGATTCGCAGGCTCCGCTCGCTCACGCCGTCGATGTATGCGGGTTATTTGAAGAGAGGGGTGAACCGCATTCTTAGAGCCCGCTGGTAGGTTTCAGACTGGCGATGGTCCCCCGGAAAGAATGTCACTCTCGGAAACGACCGGCAGCTTGGCGGCGTCCCAGGCGGCGAGGCCGCCGGCCATTTCGATGAGATTGGTGATGCCGTTCTGGTGCAGAATGCTGGCAGCAATCGAGGAACGGTAGCCACCCGCACAATGGACGGCGATGCGACGACCGCGGGAAATTTCCGCAAGGCGCTCCTGCAGGTGGTTGAGAGGAATGTTCAGGCTTTCCGGGATGTGCTTGGCTTTCCATTCGCCGGGATTGCGGATGTCCAGAACCAGGGGCGGTTCGGCGCTCGCCAGTTCTTCCGCTACCATCGCCGGGGTGACCCGTTCTGTTGGCCACACCAGGTCTGGCCGTTCGGCGAGCGCGACCATGCCACCTTCCAGGTAACCGCTCACTTGATCGAAGCCAATGCGGCCCAGGCGCAAGGCGGCTTCCTGTTCCCTTCCCGGCTCGGCAATGATCACGATCGGCTTTGCGCGATCCAATAACGTGCCCGCCCAAGTGGCGTATTGGCCGCCGAGACCGATGTTGATGCTGCCTGCGAGGTGGCCCTTCGCAAATTCTGCCGCATCCCGGACGTCCAGCAGTTGCGCTCCCGCGTTTCCCATGCGAAGCACTTCGTCAAGCGCCACAGGGTGCAGAACCCTCTCCAGGTTGGTGTCTAGGGTTACCCGCTCGCGGGTGTTCAGTATGGCGTCGTAGGTGAAGTACTGGGGAGCATCGGGCTGGTCGGCGGTCACAAGGCGAATGAATTCGTCTTTAGCCATTGGCTGCAGGGCGTAGTTCATTCGGCGCTGATCTCCAAGCGAGGAGACTGTGTCGGAGGAAAGCTGCTTGCCGCAGAGAGAGCCCGCTCCATGCGCGGGGTAGACCAGGGTTTCATCGGGCAGGGGCAAGAGCTTGTTGTGGAGCGAATCGTACAAATGGGCGCCGAGATCGTTGGCGGTCCAGCCCAGCGAGGCTCGCAGGTCTGGCCGGCCTACGTCGCCGATGAACAAGGTATCGCCGGTGAGGACGGCGTGCGGGGTGGTTGGGTCTTTCTGCGGATCAAAGACAAGGATGGAGATGGACTCGATGGTGTGGCCCGGGGTTTCCAGGACTTGCAGGCGCAGGTTGGGAAAGTCGAGTGTGTCCCCATCGGCCATGGGGACAAAGGGGTATTCCGCTTTGGCGCGGCTGCCGAGGTAAATGGTTGCGCCGCAGCGGTCACGCAACTCCAGATGGCCGGCGATGAAGTCGGCGTGGAAGTGGGTCAGAAAGACGTGGCGGATGTGGAGGCCTAGTTTTTCTGCGTCCGCTACGTATTGTTGGATGTCGCGCTGCGGATCGACGATGATTGCGGTCGCAGTGGCCTCGTCTCCCAGCAGGTAGGAGGCGTGGGCCAGGCAGCCTAGGTAGTACTGTTTGAGGATCATTCAGGAACCTGTCAAAACAGAACTGGTCGAACGGGCTGAATTGTATCGCCTGCGCTATGCTGGCCCGGTAAGGAAAAAGGCGCAGAGGCTAAAGAGCATTGGTTTTGGTTGAGTGCAACTGCAGATCCCTCAGATCCGTCGGAGTTTATGACTTTTTTATCTTCCGGTGTAGTTTGCGGCCGGAAAGCTCCCAGGAGAATCTGCCGAACAAGCATCGCCGGGGTCCTTCGACTCCGCGCTTAAAGCCCTCTGTTGGCGATAGATCTGCGAAGCACTTCGCTCAGGATGACGGCTTTGTGGAGGCTTGAAAATACAGCTGATTGGATATGCAGAAAACACGAAAAGATCAAAAAAGTCAGAGGCTCTCGTGATGACAAAGGAGCGGGTTGGTGTTGTATATGTGTCCACGGCCCGGCGGGACACGTTGCCGTGGATCCCAGGTCTCAGAAGCGAGACCTGGGGCGCTTTTCGATTTGACCTTCGGGGGATCAGTTGGGCTGCGCGACTACGCGGAGATACGGCTTTAGGGTTTTCCAGCCGTCGGGGTAGAGTGCTTTGGCGTCCTCGTCGCTCACGGAGCCGGAGATGATCACGTCGTCCCCCTGCTTCCAGTTGGCCGGCGTCGCTACTTTGTGCTTCACGGTCAGCTGCATGGAGTCCAATACGCGGAGGATTTCGTCGAAGTTGCGGCCTGTGGTCATGGGGTAGGTCAGCATCAACTTAATCTTTTTGTCGGGGCCGATGATGAAGACAGAACGGACAGTGGCGTTGGTGGCTGCGGTGCGGCCTTCACAGGTTCCGGTTTCGTCCGCGGGCAGCATGTTATATAGCTTGGCGACGGCCAAGTCAGTGTCGCCAATCATGGGGTAGTTCACACGGGCGCCCTGGGTTTCTTCGATGTCCACGGCCCACTTGCTGTGGTTCTCGACGGGGTCCACGGAAAGGCCGATCAGCTTGGCGTTGCGCTTGGTGAACTCGGGCTCGATTTTCGCCATGTATCCCAGTTCTGTGGTGCAGACCGGAGTGAAGTCTTTGGGATGGGAGAAGAGCACGGCCCATTGGTCGCCGATCCATTGGTGAAAATTGACCGGGCCTTGCGTGGTCTGTGCGGTGAAGTTTGGAGCGGTATCGTTGATACGAAGCGACATTCTTACTCTCCTGGAACATTTGGCGGGCGGCTCGACCATACTACCGCAGTTGGACAGCGGCCGTATTAAGGCTCAACTGTGGCCGGTTTGCAGGAAGGTGGAGTAACGTTGCAGCGCGGCCAGGTGATCCCGGTCGGCTCGCAACCCTACATAGCCATCGGGCCGGATGGCGAGCAGTGTGCTTCCTTCCATTCCCAGGTGGGACGCCGCGGCGGAGTCAAGGTGTCCGATGGAGTCTGGGACGTTGGCGCCGGCAGAGAGCGCCACGGCGGCTTCGAACAGGGTCGAATGTTTTACGTGTTCCTGCAGAGCGGAGTGAAGAGCCGATAGTGCCGATGGGCTTGCGCTGGGTCCACCTACAAGGATCAGAGTGCTGCCTGCGCGATGGCCGAGTGCGTGAAGGCTGGACGGGCCGGGCTGGGGCATGTGCACAGGAATGTTGTCGGGTAAGCGATATCCGGCGGGGAAGGAGCTGTTGGCGTCCCCGAAGACAATCGGGGAGTGAGCGTAGTCGATGTTCAGTTCTGTCTCGGCCACCTTATCGTGTTGCTGGATGTCCGGATCGGCAAGTGCGGTCCTGATCGCGTCGTCACGAGTCTTGCGTTCCTTCGGATCGGTCGTGACCAGCATGTTTTCCATTTCGTCGCCGGACTTCATGACGAGTTGGGCAGCCGGCCGGCGTTCGATTTCGTAACTATCGAGCAGGGTTTCGTGGGCGGCGCCTTGATGGACAAGAGCCAGTTTCCAGGCAAGATTGAAGGCATCCTGCAGGCCGCAGTTCATGCCGTGTCCTTCGCCGGGAGAGCAAAGATGAGCTGCGTCGCCGGCTAGAAAGATCGGTCCTGAGCGATACTTCGTCGCTATTTTGGTGTGGCAGCGGAAACGCCCGGGATTCTCTATGTTCACGAACGAGGCGGAGGGTACGTAGGCGCGCAAGGTAGACGTGGCATCGGCAACGAGATCAGAGTCCTCTGAGTTGGGCAGGAGGTAGACTCGCCAACGATGGCCGGGAATCGCAGTCAGGATGACCGGAAGGGTTTCGAGGTAGACGAAGGTCGCTTCGAAGGTCTGGGTCCAGGGCTGCACAGACGCATCGAAGACGGCCCAGGGCTTCAACGTGTCGTGGCCCTCAAGGCTAATGCCTGCGAGGTTGCGGGTTGCACTGCGGAAGCCGTCGCAACCCACTACCCAACGGGCTTCGATTTGGTAGCGATCGCCGTCGCGCTCGATGTCCGCGACGACGCGGTTATCCGAGGTGATGGTCAGCCCGGCCAAGCGGGACGATCGACGTACCTGGCCACCGTGTTGATGGAGATAGGCGGTGAGGATGGACTCTGTGACTTCCTCAGAGAGGCCAACATTGAAACCGTAGATGCTGCCGCAACCAGCGAGGTCGATGGTCCCGAGAAGCTCGCCGGCGGAATGGATTCTGACCACGCGTTGCCTGCATCCGGCAGTGAGAAATTTTTCGACCAGGCCCAGGGACTCGAAGATCTGCAGGGAGCGGGGATGAACGACCGTCGCTCGATCCCAGTGGAGCGGCGCGGGCTGGGCATCGATCACGTGGCAGGGCACGCCTCTGCGACTGAGGTCGGCGGCGAGGAGCAGACCGGTTGGGCCGGCTCCGACGACGAGCACCACGGTTTGATGGATTGGGCGGTTCATCGACGGAAGGGTTTTCAAACGATATGGGCGTGGTTGGGAGTTGTCAACCCGGTTAACTTCTCGCGGCGGAAGTGCTCGGGTATGCTCGTTGAGGATTGAAGGGAAGGCAGTGCATCGATGGAAACGCAGATATGGAAGAGCGCAAGACTCACGATCGAACGCGGTGAAAGCGAGACGCTGGGTACGGTGTTTCGGTTGACCGGGCCATTTACCGGGCGAGATATGTATAACTCGCTGTCTCCTGATGCGTTTCGCAATATTTTCGAACCGGCGCAGGGCGATGCGCATGCGCACGTGTTTGACCTGACAGAGGTTCCGTATATGGATTCCACTGGGCTTGGGATGTTGGTCAGCCATTATGTCCGGTGTCAGAGCAAAGGGGTCCGGCTGAGTATTACCGGGGTGAATTCTCGGATTCGGGAGTTGTTCCGGCTCACGGGGATGACGACTGTGCTTCCCGTCGAGTGAAGGCGGGGAGATTTACCACTATTGCGCAAAGCGTACCTCAGGGCCTGGACGCCTAACGATTCTGCCGGGTTCAGGTACGGGCTGAATCCCGTACCTACCTTCCAGTACCCTCGGCATTTAGTTTTTCCGCAGCGTGTAAGAGCCGCCGCGTCGTACATCTTCATAGGGTGAATCTCAAGTCGTAGGCACGACGCTGTCGAGAATCGTTATGTGTTCTCCGGTGGTGAGAGCGCCTACGCTTGATTGCGTGACCAGTATGGTTGCGCCGGGTAGCAGTGCGGCTCTGACGTCCTCAAAGAAGGAACGCGGCATGTGGACGCGGTTGAGTGTGGCCTCGTCGAGTTCCCGGCCTTTGTCGTCGTCGTGACCGGGCAGACCCACATAGATCCAATGGGTTTTTCCATCAGCACCGCGGGTCAGGTTGATGACGTGAGAGCCGGGATCATTGTCGTTGATCTCGGCCACACTGCGGCCGATCTCGACACCGTTGCGCAGGACCACGATCCGCTGGTCATGCTTGGAAACAATGACGGTCAGAGGGCCGGCCGGGGACTTGTCAGGCTCCCAACGAAATTCGGCGCCACCAAGATGTTGTTGGGTTACTTTCTGGCCGGTGACGTTCATGGGAGCCAGCAGGCTTGCGTCTGTTGTGGTGATGTGATTGGCAGCATTGCCTTCCACCACAACGGTGGCGCCGAGCGTAGTGATACCGAAAAGTTGCTGCGAAAAGGTGTAAGGAAGGTGAACGCATCCATGGCTCTCGGGATAACCAGGCAGGCCACCGGCGTGGAGCGCTACCCCATCCCAGGTGAGGCGCTCCTGAAAAGGCATGGGCGCGTTGTTGTACTTCTTCGAATGATGACTGGCGTCCTTTTGCAGGATGGTGAAGACGCCGGTTGGAGTTTCATGTCCGGGCTTACCGGACGAGATGGTGCTGACGGCGATGCGCACTCCGTTGCGGTAGACCGTGGCACGCTGGCGCGAGAGATCGACGTAGATGAGGACAGGCCCGGTGGGTGCGACGGACGGGGCCCAGACCCATTCGCCGGGTTGGAGAGCGTCCGCGATACGCGCGAGCTCGGCGGGTGAGCTAACCTTGGCTCCCTGGGCATATAACGGCACGCAGCCCGCAAAGGCTCCGGCCAGGATGGTTATCATCCATGCGCGGAACCATGTTCCTACTTTGCTTCGATACTCAGTTTTCATGTCTGTCCGTGCCACTCCGACCTCACGAATTGTCACACGAAAACAGGCTGCCTGCCAGACCCTCGTCGCCCCCAGACGATAGGAGTTCCATGGGAGACAAGAGACCTGTTGTTGTGTGCCTTGGTCATTGCCAAGAGAGAGACAAACCTCGGTCACGCAGAGGCGTATCCCGGAGGATCCTGGGGACGAATAGTAAGCTGACTAAACGAGTGGAATTGGGTGAGAATGCGAGCAAGTGCCGTGCAAACCATAGTCCCGGATACGGTCGATCCACCAGCGGGTGTCCCGCGCTCACGACTATTGCTCTTGTTTCTCATCTTCTTCTTTATTTGTTGCGGTCTCGGATACCCTGTGCTGAACCGTATCGACTGGCGGCAAGGCCCCGGGGGCCTGGATGACGTTGTCATCTATGCGGGTCTGGTCACGACGGCCCCTAAGCCAGATTTGAACGAGCATATGCAGTTCCGGGTTCTCGTGCCCTATCTTGCAAGGCCTATCTATCGCATGGCAAAAAATCATGTCGGGACATGGGACCCGATCATGTTCGGCCTGCTGGTGGTGAATTCCTTTTTCGTTGCTCTTACCGTAACTCTTCTCGTCATTGTGGTTCAGGGTCAGCTCGGAAGCTACGCTGTGGCGCTCGGCTCTGCATTGATCTACCTGCTCAACTTCGCCGTTCCCAACCTCCGACTGGCTGGAATGATCGATGCGGGAGAAGGTTTTTTCCTGATGGCGCTGGTCTGGAGTCTTTGCAAAGAGGACTACTGGATGCTGCCACTATGGGCGGTCGCCGGTGCCACCGCGAAGGAATCTTTCGTGCCGTTTCTGATGGTGTTTAGCCTCTCGTGGTGGCTCTGCTCTCGAAGGAGGCTACGCAGGCCGTCCACTGCGGCGATCTGGATGGTCACCTCGTGGGTTGCCGGGCTCAGCTCACTGGCTGTACTGCAGTGGAAGATTACGCACGTGTTTCGCTCGCCCCTGCGTTTCGGACTGGACCTTCACCAGCAATCGGCGTACCTGGAGCACTTTCTCCTCGTGATGGGGGACCGCAATCTCTGGTACATATTCTTTTGGCTTTTGCCGTTGTCGCTGTTGAGGTTGGGGCGACTTCCGCGAGATTGGCGGGTGGCCACGGCCGCGACCAGTGTTACGGCGTTTGCCCTCGATGCCTATTATGGTGGCTCCGCCGGCACTGTTGGCCGGGCTCTGTTCAGCATCGCGGGGCCGCTTCTGTGTGCGTCTGTCGCGATCTTCCTGTTCACGGACGCGCGCAGCGCATCCACGGCCGGAGATGGCCCCGGCGGCGGCTAGACTGAAAGCTGGGGTTGCTTACGGCTGTGCCACCGTCCAGAAGAGAGTTCATGAAACTGGCCATTGCGTCCGCCGCCTTTGGTGGTGTGGGGCCTGTCTATGCTGCAGCCGGAAGGCGGGGGAACAAGCCGCAGCGAACAGTGGTGATCATGTTCGATGGGTTTGGTTTGGATTACCTCCGGCAGAGCGACATGCCAACATTGCGTAGATGGCAGCGCGATGGGGTGTATCAGCAAGTGAGAGGGGTGATGCCATCGGTTACGAATGCAAACAATGCATCTATTTGCTGCGGATGCTTTCCCCGGGAGCACGGAATTACGGGCAACTCCTACTTCGACATGACTGCGGATCATGAAGAGTACATGGAAGCTGCCGACCTGCTCCTGGCGCCTACACTCTTCGAACATGCTGCAAGACTCGGCGTGTCGTCAGCTCTGCTGTCGAGCAAGAAGAAAACCATTTCGCTGTTGCGCCGAGGTACCGCCGCCTCGCTCACCGCGGAAGAACCGTCTGCAGAGTGGGTGAGTCGGCTGGGGCCGGCTCCGCCGATCTACAGCCGTGAGATCAACTACTGGATTGTTCGCGCGGCCATCTACATTCTGAAGCACCAACCGGAATTACGGTGTTTGTACGTGCATACCACGGATTATCCGATGCATACCTGGGCTCCCGATGCGGAAGAATCCAAGGAGCATCTCAAAACGATGGATACTCTGCTGGGAGAAGCGTACGAGTCAGCACCGGATGCTCAATTCCTGCTCACCGCGGACCACGGAATGAACCACAAGACTCGCGCGTACGATCTCGACAAGACGCTGGCGGGGTGGGGCATTCCGATCCGGATTTCGATCTCCGCGGAGCGAGACCGGTATGTCAAACATCACCGTGGCCTGGGCGGAGCGGCCTGGATATATCTTAAGCACCCTGAGGATAGGAAGAAGGTCAAGGAATCTATCCAGGCGCTTGCCGGGGTTGAAACCGTACTTACCCGAGGAGAGGCGGTATCGAGATTCAGTTTGTATGGCTCTCGCATCGGGGATCTGTGCGTGTTCGGAGACAAGAACACAGTGTTCGGGGAACTGGCGCAGGCGATGGACACGTTGCCCGACGACTATCGCAGCCATGGATCCCGGTATGAATTGGATATTCCGCTGATTGTGTTCAACGCCTCGGCAGCGCCGCCCAAGTCTTACTTTAAGCACAACCTTGACCTAACGCGGTGGCTCTATCGAGAGTGAGAGGCAAAGCCATGCTCTTCCTTCAGAGATATTTCGCTCATAGCGAAGCTGCTCATTGGGGCACGTTTCGCCGGTTATCTCATACGAAGGCCTCCGTCGAATCTCCCAGCCATGCTTGAGAGCCGGTTCGTCGGTGCGCACAAAGGCTGAGCGCGGGGGGGACGAAACCCCACTCCGCACTCAGTCCTGAGGCAACTGCAAAAGGCCATTGCCGCCGAGGCCGCTTACTGCGCTCCGGCTCCAGACGGAGCGACCCCAACCACGAGCAGCGTGCCGCCATCCAATTGGATATCTTGTCTGGCCCCCAGCAGGATGCTGGAAGCATCAGCCATCCTTGGATCTCGTTGCCCTGGTGCGTTGTTCGCCACCAAGACCCCGGGGATCGACGTGGTGGTTATCGCTATCTGTCCGGTTTTGGCTACGACCGTCCCCGGAGCCGGGCCACCGTTTGCAGCAGAAGCTGGTCCGGGGGCACCGCCCGCACTTGGCGCCGCGCCGCTGCCATTGTTGTCTGCCTGACTCGTGCTCGGGTTAGATGATCCTGCCGCTTGAGACCCGGTCATAGCCCCACTCGCCGATGCTGCCCCGCTTGGTGGAGAGATCGATTGAATCTGCGAATGGATCGGCATGGTTTTGCCGCCCTTCAACTCGACGCGGTCAAACTGCAGCGCCAGTTGGGAGTTCTGGCCCGGCTGGCTCGGCTGCGCGGCGATCACGTGCCCCACCAGTTTCGATCCCTTGGGAATCTCGGTTCCGTCCGGAGTCTTTACCGACGTCTTGGTCTGGACTACCACGGTATCGCCATTCTTGGCGGTCTTTGAGTCCAGCTTGCTCACGAGTTGGCCATTGACCGGACTCATCGGTGCGGTGGGTGCTTCTGGACTCATGGACGAACTACTTGGTGGCGCCGGCTCCGTGCTTGAAGGGCTTTGCTGATTGGCGGGGCTGCTGGGTTGATTCGCTGGGGGTGGCTGCTGCGCCCAAAGCGGGAAGCTTGCCAAGGCGAATAGGCCTGTCACGAGCGGTGTGCACGTTTTCATGAAAAATCCTCCGTGGGTTTCCTACACTTCCGCATCCGCACATCCACGGTGCGATCGCGAGGCTTCCAATAGCTGCGCAACCGTCGTGCCAAACCGAGGGTCCTCTGCACAGATTTCGCTAAGGGGTTGACTTGGAATCGATTAGCTCTTCGGTGGCACGCGCGTCCTGGCATTGCGAAACGGCGCTGGAGGGAATTCTCTCTGCAAATCGAGTAATTCTTCCAGGGCGCGTAATTCTTTCCAATCCACAACTTCCTTTTGTAGCCATCGTTATTGCTTTAGAGCGCGTGCCATAAGCCCCTTCAAGGTCACGTTAGAAGGGGCGGTATGCAGTGCAAGGCTGGTACCAAATAGTTCCCCGGCCCCGAATAGTTCCGATGGCGCAGGGATGCAGCGCCACATCGCTTTGCGAAACCGTGCTTGGTCAAGGATGAGGCGCTGCACCGGAGCGGTATCGATTATGCCGATCGTTTGGCGCCGGCGCCTACGCTTTCCCCTTGGCTAATCTGTTTCACTGGGTCGGCAATGTAGGTGAATTCCGGCTCCTGATTCCAGGGGCCGCGTTGCGGCGATCCATTGGTCGACATGTGATAGTAGACGTTGACAGTTTCGTCCGGCTTGACGCTGCCGAAAGCTGGTTCTGAGAGTTTGCCGAGCGAGTCGAGCGCCTTCATGAACATCTTTGTGTGCGAGATTTCGCGGGTTAGAAGATGATGGAGCGCCTTCTTTGTCCCCGCATCTTTGGCATGCTTTAACAGTGCCTCGTAGGTCTCTCTGGCGCCACCTTCGGCGGCGATATCAGCGCGGAGGTCGCGGACGACGTCGCCGCCTTCGTTGATGTACGAGGCGGTCCAGCTGACGCCAGAATCGTCCACAAAGTGTGGCCCTCGGCCGCGCAGGGCAAAGAGCGGGCTGGCGTGCGCATCGGCTTCAAGTTTGTCGAGGCCTCTGGTGTGCTGTTCAATGAGTTTGCCGACTACTTCGAGATGGCTGAACTCTTCCAGAGCGATGTCCTGCAACATGTCGCGGATGCCGATATTGTCGCAGTGAAAGGACTGCACCCAGTATTGCAGGGCAGCGGTGAGCTCGCCGGTGGCGCCGCCGAACTGCTGTAACAAGAACTGGGCGTAGGTGGGGTCCGGATTCTTTACCTCAACAGGAACGATAAGCTCTTTGCGATGGAAGAACATTTAGGTCTCCTTGGTGATGAGTCCCCAGCCGATGCGGAGCACAACGTCGAAACGCAGCAGTTCGCCAGGTTGAAGACCAGTCTGATCGTGCGTTGTGGTTGAACGTTTCTCTTACCGTGCGTCCCTGGCATAAAGATGCTTCCCGATGATTAACGCGACAGGCATCGCCGTCTCATGCACGACGGCTTTCTCTACCCAGTTCACGCGAGTCGATTCGCCATACGGCCCGACCACAAAGCGTGAACGGGAACCGCCCGTCTGCGAGCGCCAGTTTGCTGCAAACGTATCAGCGGCTGACCTGCCGCCGAAATGTTCGAAATGGCTTGCCGGATCCGAAAGATTTTGTTTATTCGCCCGCGACGCGGTCACGAATTTAGAGATACCCGCAAGCGTCGTGCCAAACCGTCTACCAAACCAGGATCTCCGCGCAGATTGCCGCAAGAGGTTGACTCAGCATCGATTGGCGTTGGGCAGCGCACGATCGGCGTAATTCCAAATCAGCACTGGCCCGAATTCCGTGTACGGATCGGGTAATTCTTCCCGATCGAGTAATTCTTCCCAGGTCGAAACTCCCGCTTTGCTGGTGTCAATGGACTCGCTTCTGAAACTTCCCGGTTTGGATCGCTGCGATAGGTATCATGTCGCCGAGATTCGAGCTGTGTGGGATGCGGCCGCCTTGCCGGAGGCGAGGGAACGGTAGCCTAAGGGCACCGGCGCGGAGCCGGCCGATTCCAGCGGCGGCATTTCCCGACTACAATCCTTGTTGTGGCCAGAACATTTGGTAATGCGCTTCATCAGCTTCAGGCGTTCGTGCAGCCACACGTCCGTCACGTCATCACGCAGACGTTTGAGCAGGCGGATGAAGAAATCCTGGGTGACAAGAGCGATACGGCTATCCATCTGCTTCGTCAAGCGATTCGCATTCAGCGCGGTGATGAAGTTGACCAGGTTACGGCTTTGCTGCCAAAAAGACGACTCGCCATGCGAGAGTAGTTCCCATGGACCCGCGCCTGAACAAGCTGAAAGAATCTCTGCAGTCGGTGGTGGAAGGAATGTCCAGCGAGCAATTAAGCTGGCATCCACCAGGCAAGTGGTGCGCAGTCGAGCTGTTGGAACATCTGTATCTCACCTACACGGGAACGATCAAGGGTTTCGAGAGGGTCGTGAGCCAAGGAAAACCGCTGGCGTCGCAGGCCTCCGTGGCGCAGCGCGCGCTGACTTTGGTCATCGTAGGATTCGGTTACATGCCTGCCGGACGCAAAGCACCTGCGATGGTAGTGCCGAAAGGCTTGCCGCCAGAGACGGTGCGCAACGAGATCGGGGCGAAGATGGTGGCGATGGATGCGATCATCGGGCAGTGCGAAGTGCGCTTCGGGAGCCGGGTCCCCCTGCTCGACCATCCGATTCTGGGCCCGTTGTGTGCGCCGCAGTGGAGAAAGCTTCATCTGGTGCATGGGCAACATCACCTGAAGCAGCTTCTCCGGCTTCGCGAAAGCGCGACGAGGCAAATGGACGGAACGCGCTAGTACGGGGGATAGGTAGCATCTCCGCTTATCTCCTTAGATACTGTCCGTCAGTCACTCTGAGGTTCCATGTTCGACATCGCCCGAGTGCGCCCCAAGAGTGTCAGAAAGATTCCGTGTAACCTCAATCATCAGGTCCGGCGTACTCCTATCAAGCCCATATACCCATTCGGGAAAGTTCAGAGGCTTTTGAATAGCCCAGATTCGCTCGTGCTGATCCGGGGGCAGGATGCTAGCCGGATCTCCAACGGCTACCCAGCCGATGGGCACGGTCACTCCAGGCTCCAGCCTGGTTCGTAGATGCACTGTTGCGTGTACACGCACTTCAGCTCCCTTGCCAAGGTGGGCTCCATGAAAGACGGCCGCACCCGTTGCAACGAATACCTGGTCCTCCAGGGTAGCCCCGGCGATATGTGCGTTGGGGCCAATCAGGCAATGATCGCCAATCGTGCAAGCATGACGACGGCTGCCGCGGATCACTGCGTTCTCCATGATGATGCAGTTTGCTCCGATGATAATCCTTCCGCCGCCCTCACCAATGACGCGGGCTCCGTAAAGAACACGGGCCCCCGGTCCAATGATCACGTCACCGCATACGGTGGCGTCGGGTGCTACCCAAGCGGAGGCCGCTATCTTTGGATGTTTACCCTCGTGGGCGATCAACATGATCGTGTTCCTCCCGTTTGGCAACAGATTACTAGGAGCGTCCCCGGGGTTAGCACAGGCTGCGGTTCGGACTGAGCGTGCGCGTGCATACTTTCGTGGGGGCTTTCCGCATGCAGATGAGAATCAGGGAGTCGAAAAGTAACCCGACTAAGAGCGCCGCGCCGTCATCGCCGTTCATTGGGGTACGTTTCATCCGTCCGGCAGTTCCCCGCAGCCCGATCCTCCCAGCCGGATTTCACGGCGATCGCAGATAGCGATGACCTGGGGTGGACGCTCGGTTTGACTGCGCCTGGCCGGAAGTACAATTCATTGCAGATGCGCATTCGTTGGCCATTCGCGTTTTTGCTGTTCGGGCTCCCGCTATTCGGATTCGCTCTTCCCTTTGCCTACGCGCAGGCCTTATCGACTTCCCCTGTGGTCACGATCGACGGACTGGGCAAGGGCACGGTCGAACTCTCCGGACCCTGGCGCTTTCATATCGGCGATAACTTGGATTGGGCCGAACCTGGCTTCCACGACACTCCGGGCGAAAACGGTTGGGAGACGATACTTGCCGATCGTCCATGGGGCGCTCAAGGACACTACGCCTATTCGGGCTTTGCCTGGTACCGGCTGAACCTTCGCATCACACCCGCGCCTGATGTCAAAACCGGCTTTCAGTTGCTGCTGCCCCGCCTGTCAGACGCGTGCGAAGTTTACTGGAATGGGAGGCTGGTGGGCCGGTACGGAAAGTTGCCACCGCACCCATCGTCGCCGGCTGTGAATGCACCGGCAGCCTTCACCCTGCCTGACATTCGATCCGGTACGCTGGCCATTCGGGTTTGGAATGGACCGCTTGGCTCCAGTGCAGCCGGGGGTGGCGGCGGAATCTCTCAGACGCCCCTGGTGGGGGATGCCCAATCGATTGCCGGCTATATCGGCACCTGGAACTACGGTTTTCTACGCAGCAATCTTTATCTCAACGCACGGAACATTCTCTACTTTCTCGTAGCCCTGGCAGCCTTCGTCCTGTGGCTGCGGCGCAGAAGCGAATCCCTACTTCTTTGGTTTTCCATCTTCGCTATCTGCCCGGTGATCTGGACGGCGATCTACACCATGCGCCTTCCGGTCTCCGGCCAGTTCAGCCAGTTCTTGCTGCAACCGCTGTGGGCGCTGCGCAATGTCGCGCTTTGGTTTCTTCTCATCGAGATGCTTCACCTCCGGAACCGTCACGGGCTGGTTCGGTGGGCAAAGATTCTTGCGATTGTCAGCCTGACGGGTGCGTTCCTTGACGGCTGTCTTACCTATGTGCCCGCGAACTGGATCTCACCACATTCGAGCGCCTTGATTGATTGGATCCTCACCATCATCATTGAACCGTGTCAGCTTTATTTGCTGGTGCTGGTGGCGAACGGTTTCCGCCAGAAACTTGATTCCGCGCGCTGGGTGCTTGCTTTGAGCGCGTCTCTTTCCCAGCTCCTGGCGGTCATTGTTGTCACCGTCCGTCAGGGCCAGCGATTCACCCACTGGACTCTCGCTGACCATCTGTCTTCATCACTGTTCCATTTAGGCCCTGTCTCCTTTAACGCAGACACTCTTCTCGATTTTCTCGTGTTCTGCTCGATCATCTACACGGTGTATCACTACATTCGTGACCAGCAAAATCGCAAAGCCGTCCTGGAACAGGAGCTGCACAGCGCCCGCGAGCTGCAACAGGTGCTCATCCCCGACAAGCTACCCACCCTGCCGGGGTTCAGCGTCTCCAGCGCCTATCGGCCCGCGCTCGAAGTGGGCGGCGATTTTTTTCAGATCATTCCTTTGGATGGGCAGGCAGCCGGATCGACACTCATCATCCTCGGCGACGTGAGCGGGAAGGGCCTTCGCGCCGCCATGGCTGTGTCGCTCATTGTGGGTGCTGTGCGCACACTTGCAGAAACCACCAGCCGTCCGGCTGAAATTCTCGCCGGACTGAGCCGTCGCCTGCACGGCCGTCTTGAAGGCGGCTTCTCAACCTGCGTTGCCCTGAGACTGGCCCCCAACGGCAGTTGTACCCTGGCCAGCGCCGGGCACCCTGCGCCTTACTTCAACGACAAAGAGATTGATTTGCCCGGCGCTTTGCCACTGGGCATCGATCCTG
The DNA here is from genome assembly GCA_963745725.1 of uncultured Acidobacteriaceae bacterium. Lineage (GTDB taxonomy): Bacteria > Acidobacteriota > Terriglobia > Terriglobales > Acidobacteriaceae > PALSA-350. Next base: position 1,485,467 of record CAVUYJ010000005.1, on the reverse strand, counting down.
CGACTGAATATGAGGAGACCATCGTGCAGTTCCAGCCTGGCGATCGGTGTTCTCTTTATACGGACGGGTTGTTGGAGGCACGCACGCCGTCGGGCGAGATCTTCAGCTTTGAACGGCTGCAAACGCTTTTTGCCTCGGGTGTGGATGCTGCGCAGGCCTCGGAGGCCGCCGTTGCGTTCGGCCAGGATGACGACATTACGGTGGTCACGCTGACGCGGTTGGCGACTGCTTGAGGTTGTGTAACGGTGGGGTACGTCTGTCTATGAGGTTTAAGGCGGGGACGGATGATGTTGTTGAAGTCCAAAACAAATTCGGCGACCAGTAGAGTCACGCTTTGCTTTCGATTCTGGCCGCGTCAGGTTTTCCATATTGCAACCATCGTTATTTCTTTAGGGTAGGCTCTGTCGGTCCCCAGGAGCCTGTTTGATACGAACGCGACGGTTCTTGTTGACGATGCCGGCAAGGATAATAAGGAAGGCGAAGCACCTAACCAGATAAACCCAAGGGTTCCCTTCATTGGCATGTTCGGCCCCAACGAGAGCGGCTCGATTTACTCCTTCGATGATAAAAGCAATGCCGAAGGCAAGGAACAACGAGTCGCGGGTATCCCGCCAGAAACGGAGAAAGAAGAGACCGGCCGCCAGCGAGGCGGTCGCGATCACTCCCACCAAAAATCCATTCATCATTGTGCGCCCTCCCAGATGAGCCCATAGAGAAGGACGAGCATGGAAACGGCGGCGGTCAATAGTCGCCAGCGATAGAGGTCAATCGCGGGGAAGATTACCAGGTCAATAAAGACAAGAAGATTCGAGATGGCGAGGCCAAAAAAACAAATGCCGCTCCAGAGCAAAAGGCGTTTTCGGACGGCTCTGTAAGCGCGCAAAAGCAGCACAGAACACGCCAATGTCACCAAAACGCCGAGGATGTAAACGAATGCTGCCATTTCAATCCTTTGTGAATCGAAACGCTCGCGCGAACGCCCGCACGGCTGCTGAAGGTTTGGCGTGAATCATGGTAGAGATGCGGACCAATTCCCGGCGATAGGTGGCATCAACTTTCGCGATCAGTTCATTTCTCTGCCCGGTGGCATGGAAGGAGTATCTTCCAGATTGGAGTTTTGCGAAACCACGTTGTTTCAGATCCAGCAAGATCGACTCGGCAGCCTCAGGAGCGATATAGAGGGCGTCGGCCATATCCTGCAACGACCATTGATTCGGCTGCCTTTTCCACAAGAGCAGCAGCGCCTCGAGATGGGGGACGCTGTCAATCTCCTCCAAGATGAAGCGATCAACCTCTTCTCTGTGAAGATTTTCTTCCAACATAGCCTCGCCAGGGTAGCAAACATTTTCGGAGCGGTCATACCCGGATCAAGTGGCGCTGGCCTTGGCAAACGTGACCGTTGGGAAGGGTCCATAAAGCCGAACGCAACGAGATAAATTCTATCCACCAGGAATTCGTCGAGCAAATTCTGGGTGCGGCGGTGCGACGGGCTCACGAAAAGCTACGGACTCCGGCGGGTTTCAACGGTCTCCAGCGCTTGATTTGCCCGGCGCTTTGCCACTGCGCATCGATCCTGCGACGGAATATGAGGAGACCCCCTCGTGCAGTTCCAGCCTGGCGATCGATGCGCTCTTTATACGGGCGGGTTGTTGGAGGCACGCACGCCGTCGGGCGGGATCTGCAGCTTTGAACGGCTGCAAACGCTTTTTGCCTCGGGTGTGGAGGCTGCGCAGGCGCCAGATGCCGCCGTGGCGTTCGGCGATCACGATGGCCCTCGAAGTCCGGGCCGATATCCTCTTGATCGACGAGCGAGCCGGGCCGAAAAGAGGCCGAAGAGCGGCACATCAAGGTAACCGTCCCTCCCAGGTTTCGTCGAAAGAGTCCAGACCTCTCCCGCCTGCCCCGGCGAGACGTGGGATTGGAGGAGTCATGGGCCTGCAGCCTGCGCACGGTCATGTCGCACGGGCCGAGCTCAAAGGATGCCATCACAGAATCTATTACTTCCGCAACCACTTTCAGCGGCAGGGACATTCATTTGCCTGCAGATTGGGATTTGGCAAGGTTGCCAAATAAGTCCTTTGTTTCACGAAGATGGTCAAGATGCTCAAGTAATTAATTTGAGCATCTTGCCTGGTTGACAGGCGGATACGAATCCTCCGGAGAGGGCAAGTCCACCACCGGGCACCTCCATGCGACCAGTTTGGCATAGGAATCTTGTCTTATGTCCAACAGTAATACTCTCGGGAGCCGCCGTCTATGATCGTGGGAAATAGTTATGTGGAACAGCGGGTATTAAACTCGTGATTACTCCCTATCGTTCAAGAATAACTAAGTAGTTAGCCCCGATTTACCGCAAGGCAGGCGATTACTGTCGCCGGATTCGCCCCTTAACGACTTCGCCCGCGAACTCCTTCAGCCAACCGGAAGTCATTGTTTATAGTCCGGTAACTTGTGCCTCACTGTTAGGCATGAAACATTCCACTCCACCTCATTGAGAGAAGCGGAAGCCTGCGCTTCGCAAGCTTATTGACTGCGCTAGCGACGCGGCGTTAAATCATGGCTAAATAAAATCTGTGAGAGGCGACGACCTCAGCAATGAATCTTTGCCCGCTCCTTGAGGACCAGGTGCGAATCCAAGCGGAGTCCATCCTGTTGTGGAAGCGATGGATGTTCGTACTGATCCTGTGTGGCGTCGTGATCTTAATCCTCGCGACATTGCGGCTTCTTCCCGGTGGCAACCCATCGGGTAGTCAGGTAATCCAGCTCGGCGGACTATCGGTGAGCCTGCTCTCGGTGTTCCCGTATCGCGAAATGGGGCCGAGGAAAGAACGCCTTGCGACCTACCGTTACATGCTGGACCGCTTCCGCCTTTTCGACCATCTCTCTGCCGAGGATCAAACTGCGCTTCTCAGCATGGCGAACGACGCTTTGAAGGAGACTATCAAGCGATGAAGACCGGCGATAGCCCCCTTGCGTTGCAGGAACAGTCGTTTCGCGAAGGGCTTGCGAAGATTGCCGAAAAGGATCGCAAAAGGCAGCGTTCCGCGTTGGTGTTCACCGCCGCCATGGCCTGTGCCGCAGCCTGCTGGTTGGCTGTCTCGGCCTTCGGTGTGCACCGGCTGAATCGAACGGCAGATCAGCTAAAGACCTCTAACCTACAGCTACAGAGCGAGATCGATCGCACCAAGACGATTATCAGCGCTCTGAACCCTCTGCTGCGGGAGTTCGGGTGGGCCGGTGACAAGCTTCCCAAGGATTCTGGCGATATTGCACGGATCACGCGGAGCGTGCAGGCGGATGACAAGATCAGCACGCTCCGTCTCTCGGAGCACCCGCCGAGGGTGTGGAATGAGACTGTTCAGTATTATCCGAAGGACGTGGATGGCAACAAGGTTCGCTCGGCATTGGCCGACTTCGGTTTTCGGGTCGAAGAACGCCCGCCGCTCGTCCCGGACGTTCCCGCCAACGACATCGTCTTCGGAGATAGAATCCCTCCGGAGAACGCTAAGCTTGTCGCGTATGTTCTGATTCGCGCTGGTATCGACATCAGGGGGGTTCACCGCTCGCGCCTCGCACCCAAGTCCGACGTGATCCAGGTGATCGGCAACCGCATCGTGGCAAACGAGCCTCCCCTTTCAGTTGACAGCATCGAAGGGCTTTCCAGCTTCGACCTTGACCCTGATTGATCGTTATCTTTTCCGGACCGGCGCAGTTGCAACAGGTATGATATCGCCGTATTTTTTCCGTGTTGCAGCAATCCGGCTAGCTGGTAAAAGAGTACGCTGTCACATGACGTGATCTTCTGGAATCCATAGGCCCATCGGCAACGTTTACTGCACTACATGTTGTTGCCGGAGGCAGGAAACTGCTCGCCGCTCATTTGTGGCGTGATCGTCCCGTCACGCGTCGGTCTGCCTGGGAGATAGGTATCCTATCGCCATCTCTCCCGTAGTCAACTTTTGCGTGCGGGTTGGCTTAGATTCAGTGATGTTAGATATGGCTTGTCATCGGTGGATTGCGGGAGCGTACCAGTGTCTGGAAATACGTCAAGGATGGCCTCGATGACCTCCTCAGTTTGCACCTCGTTTGCGTGAGGGAGCACGCAGGTGGTTGCATTCCATGGCGTGGAACTTTTGTGTTCGAGATAGAGTCCTTGAGGCAGATCGGGAAACTCACCGCCTCCAGGGTTTGCTTCGCGAAACGCGAGACTATAAACGTCGGCTCGTGGGATAGTAGATGGCCGGTAGCCAGAGGGCGAATGACCTGTGCTGACGAAATCAAGGTTAGTAACGTAGAGCCGCACGTCAGCGCCTCGGAAAATCGAAATCATCCTGGCCCCGACGACGGCTGCCAACGCCCCTCCTGCCAGAATTCGGGCCGCACCTGATAGGACTGGAAGAAACATGAACCCGAGTCCACCTCCGACGGACAGGTTCAGCAAAATCGGTCCGATACTCCGCGGCTCCATGACCCGGATTGACAGTTCCTTCGGTGACTTGCGTATTTCGAGAGTCGCTGCCATCGGGCACTAGTGTAAATCGTAGCGAGGATATCTGCCGCCGCAACGGTCTCAAGATAGGGTCGCCTTTCTTGCCCAAGGTTTTTAGCTTGCGACGTGAGGACGCTGAGCCTTGGCCTTGCTCCCAGAGGGTTCTACCGCGTAAAGCCAGTACCCTTCAGAGGCGCTGATCAATTAGCAAAGGAGGGCCTCAGGGGCTAAGAGTCTGCGTGAGAACTCGAAAACTGGCAACAGTCATATAGCTTTTGAATCACGATCTATATGAACTCGCATTGATTTTTCCGGAAATCTTGGTTCTCACGCAGACTCTAAAGCCCAATTCTTTCTTAACTTGTTATGGCTCGACTAAAGTCGTGCCCTGATACAAAGCGGCCGGGCGAAATGGGCTAAAAATAAGGCCGAATTCATTTGCAAAATAGTTATGTGCGGGCTACAACGGAGAAGCTCTTGGGGAGTTTTGTATCAGGGCACGACTTTAGTCGGGCCGCACTGGACGGAAAGAGAAACTGGGCTTTAGCGCCTGCTATGGCACATCCTGCACGAAATGCTTGTCCAGAGAAAGTTCTGAGCAGCGCACGGGTGTTCTTCGTAACGCGACAACCAGCATGGCACGACGCTTATTGCAGTCGGAACGGAATGCAGTGCTTCTCATCGACGTGCTGCGGTCGTATGTAGCTGCAGATAAGTTTCAGATCCATGACTTCGTGATCATGCCGGATCATTTGCATCTGTTGATGACTCTTCCTAGCGAGGTTAGCGTCGAAAAGGCCATGCAGCTTATTAAGGGTGGATTTTCGTATCGTCTGAAGAGGGAGTTTGGATATCAGGGAGAATTCTGGCAACGGGGATTTTCTGAGGTGCGGATAAATGATGGGCAAAGCTTTTTGCAACATCGCGCGTATATCTTTCAGAATCCTGTCAAAGCGGGACTCGTCGAGCGTGCTGAAGAGTGGCCCTATTGTTACAGTTATCTGGCGAAGAAAAAGGCGCAGGGGCTAAAGAGTCTGCGTGAGAGCTAAGATTTCTGGCAAAATCAACGCGATTTTATGTTGATAATTGGCCGAGAGTAATACGAATATTGTGAGATTTTCGAGTTCTCACGCAGACTCTAAAGCCCGAATCTTTGCTGGCCGGTAACGGCCCGACTAAAGTCGTGCCCTGATACAAAACATTAGGGCGGTGATTCCCGATACAAAATATTGCGGCGGTGACTCCAGAGGCGAGCTGACACAAAGTGCTGAAGGCGAGAGAGCCTCGACGCAAAAGCGTAACGCTGGGCCTGATACAAAACGCGAAGGGCGAAGAAAGAGGTGGCCGTTGCGTCCGGGACGAAAACCGTAGCTCGATCCAGAGAACCCGGGATCGAACAGAGGTTGCAGTATCTGATGAAGTGCCTGTTGGATCAGGCGGTCCAGCACACAGGGAATGCCCAGGATGCGTACCCCGCCTTGCGGCTTCGGTATCTCCACCTTGCGCACAGCTGTAGGCATGTGCTCGCCCGTCAACAGAGCCTGTTTTATCTTCGGCCAGTGCGCCTGCAGCAAAGGCTTCAACTCCAGGACCGTGAGTCCATCCAATCCCGGCGCGCCTTTGTTTTCCACCACCCGCTGGTAAGCGCCCATCATGTTGCTGCGTTCCAGCGCAGCTTCCAAAAGTCCCTGCGCTGCTTCCGGTTTCGTTTCCCCACCAGTCGCCGTACGAGTCTCGGCACCAGACACGGCCCTCGACGGGTTCCGCCCCTCTACCTCCGCGCTGGCCTTACTTTCGTAAGCTTCTGCTTCTCTGACTCGCATCGAGATCTGCTGTCCTACTCCCGTGTTTCACGTTTGGGCCTTCGGTCGCTTACGCAACCTACATATGCCCGCTGCTGACTTCTGGTGATTCATCCCCTCACCTCGCGATGACGGTAGCCTGAAGGCAAACCACCAGATCTCCCCGGGTATTACGCACTCACCTTCACGCTTATGTCTGTCGGATTTACGCCGCGACCTTCCGTGCAAGTACTGGGCTTTGCATAGATTGGCCTGCTCACCCGATCGCGTCGCCTATATCCGCTGGCTGTTCGTCAGACCAGCGCTTTGCCTACGGCTTCCTCCGGATTCCGCCTCGCGGTGGACACCCTTGCCGTTCAGCTAACACTTCCCCTTGCCGGGTATGTAGAGGACTTGCACCTCCAAGTGAGTGCGCCCTGCCGGGCGCACCACAGCAAAGCCCGCGCCGTAGGCGCGGGCTTCACGGACTTTCCGACGGACGTTAAGCGTTGGTATCGCTGCCGCTTCCGTCTGGTGGTTGCTGCTCGGCCATGGCCTTGTCGATTTCTTCGCGGCGCTTGGCTCTGGCTTCGGCTCGCTTTTGGCGCTTCTCGTCCAGCTCGTGCTCCGATCCTAAAAGCTCAATGAAGGCTTTTTCGGCTCCGTCGCCTTTTTGGAAGCCGGTGCGGACGATGCGGAGATAGCCGCCGGCGCGGTCTCCGTAGCGTGGGGCTACAGTGTCAAACAGGCGGGAGACGGCTTCCCGGGTCTGCAAATAGGAAAGGGCCAGGCGGCGGGAATGCAGGTCGCCTCTCTTGCCCAAGGTGATCAGCTTTTCGACGTGAGGACGCGCAGCCTTGGCCTTGGTGATCGTCGTCTCCACCCGGTCCTCGAGAAGAATGGACGTTACCAGGTTCCGTAACAGGGCTCGGCGATGACTGGTGTTGCGTCCTAGTTTGTAGCCTGCATTGCGATGGCGCATGGGTTTCTCTTTCTTGCGATATTTTGCGGTGGCCGGTGAGCTTCCTCACCGGTCACCGCGAATGACTAGAAGTTCTCCGGCTCCGACTGGAGGGGAATGTCTACACCCTCGAGGTCTTCGTCGTCGTCATCTTCTTCGTCGTCGTAACGGTTGTAGCTCGCGGCCAAGGTTGCGGCCGGCAGTACGCTGGTCGGGCCAGGGACTGCGTTGCCGTGCTCGTCGATCTTCATGCCCAGAGACAAGCCCATCTGCGCCAGGATTTCCTTGATCTCGTTCAAGGATTTGCGGCCGAAGTTCTTGGTCTTGAGCATCTCAGGCTCGGTCTTCTGTACCAACTCGCCGATGGTCTGAATGTTCGCGTTCTTGAGGCAGTTGTAGCTGCGTACGCTCAGTTCCAACTCCTCCACGGAGCGGTTGAGGTTTTCGTTGCGCAACTGCATGCGGCCTTCGTCGTGCGCGCTCTCGGCTTCGATCTCTTCCTCGAAGTTGATGAAGATGCTCATGTGGTCCTTGAGCAGCTTCGCCGCCAGGCCTAACGAATCAGCCGGCAATACGGAGCGATTGGTCCAGACTTCGATGGTCAGCTTGTCGTAGTCGGTGATCTGACCCAAACGGGCGGCGTCTACGGTGTAGTTGACCTTGCGTACGGGCGAGTGGACAGAGTCCACGGGGATAAAGCCGATGCCCAGATCGGAGTCGAAATTCTTGTCTGCGGAAACGTAACCACGGCCGCGCTTTAAGCGCATTTCCATGTCGAGCTTGCCACCTTCGCTCACGGTCGCGATGTAGACGTCCTTGTCCAGGATCTCGACGTCTCCGTCGGCGTCGATCATGCCGGAGGTGACGACTCCCGGCTGGTCCGCACGGAGGTAGAGAGCCTTCGGGCCTTCGCCGTTGAGCTTGAAGGGAATCTGCTTGAGATTCAGGATGATGTCGGTGGCGTCTTCGACGACCCCGGTGATCGATTGGAACTCGTGCAGTACGCCTTCAATCTTGACGGCGGTAACAGCCGCGCCCTCAATGGACGAGAGCAAAGTGCGGCGCAGCGCGTTGCCGATGGTGGTACCGAAGCCGCGCTCAAAGGGCTGGGCGCTGAACTTACCGTACTTTTCGGTGAGCGTGTCGGTGTCGACTGCAAGACGTTTCGGTTTTTGGAATCCTCTCCAAAGCATATCTGTGATCCTCTCCATGCACGCCGTCGCGAAGCATTCTGCTCCGGCCGTGCTTGTTACTCCTCGTTGATTGAATCTGTACTCTGCGACTACTTGCTGTAAAGTTCGACGATCAACTGCTCGTTGACGGGCAGGTTGACGTCTTCCCGCTTGGGCAGCGCCAGTACCTTGCCGGACAGATTGGCGTGGTCGACCTGCAGCCACCGTGGCGGTTGCTGATGACCGGCAAATTCTGTCGAGGTTTCGAGTACGGTGAGCTTTTTGCTGCTTTCGCGGATCTTGATGTCGTCGCCTACGCTCACCTGGAAGGAAGGAATGTTGACCTTGCGGCCATTCACTTCTACGTGGCCGTGGCGCACGATCTGGCGCGCCTGACGGCGAGAGGTGGCGAAGCCGAGACGGAAGGCTACGTTGTCTAAGCGACGCTCGAGTTGCTGGAGGAGCAGTTCGCCGGTGACGCCCTGGGAGCGCGAGGCCTTCTCGTAATAGGCGCGGAACTGGCTTTCCAGGGTGAAATAGATGCGCTTGGCCTTTTGCTTCTCACGCAGCTGCAGACCGTAGCCGACGATCTTGGGCTTGCGGTCGCGGCCGTGCTGGCCGGGGGCGAAGTTGCGCTTCTCAATGGGGCACTTTTCGGAAAAGCACTTGGTGCCTTTCAGGAAAAGCTTGGTGCCTTCGCGACGGCAAAGGCGGCAGACGGGTCCGGTGTATCTTGCCACGTAATTCTCCTTACTTCAGAGGCCGACCGGTTTACGGATTGAATCCTTCGTCCCGGTCCAGCGGATTTATTTTTACGGCGTGCCGCTATACTCGGCGCGGCGTTAATACGTTTCCGCGCGTCGCTATACGCGACGGCGTTTCGGCGGACGGCAGCCGTTGTGCGGGATCGGCGTGACGTCGCGGATGGAGCGGACGTCGAGTCCTGCTGCTGCCAGGGCGCGCACGGCGGATTCACGGCCGGAGCCGGGACCGCTGACACGGACATCGACCGAGCGTAGACCGTGATCGCGCGCCTGGTTGGCGGCGTTCATGGCTGCCTGCTGAGCGGCAAACGGGGTTCCCTTGCGGGAGCCGCGGAAGCCCAGCGAGCCGGAGCTCTTCCAGGAGAGGGTGTTTCCCTGGCCGTCGGTGATGGTCACGATGGTGTTGTTGAAGGAGGCTTGCACGTAGACCAATCCGTAGGGGACGTTCTTGCGCTCGCGCTTCTTGAATTTCTTGTTTTTGGCGGCCTTGCCGGCGGCGCCTTTCTTTTCCTCTTGTTTCGCCATTAGGTCTTCGCCGTCGCTTTCTTCTTACCTGCGATTGTGCCCTTACGTGGTCCCTTGCGGGTGCGCGCGTTGGTGTGGGTGCGCTGGCCGCGGACAGGGAGGTTGCGCCGGTGACGGAGGCCCCGGTAGGACTGAATGTCGATCAGCCGCTTGATGTGCATGGAGACGTCTTTGCGGAGATCGCCTTCGATGTCGCCTTCGTTCTCAATCACCTGGCGGATGCGGTTTACCTCGTCTTCGCCGAGGTCCTGGACTTTTTTGAACGGGTCGACATTGGCCGTTTCCAGGATGCGCTGGGCGCGCGGGTTTCCGATTCCGAAGATGTAGGTCAGCGCGATTCTTGCCTGCTTGTGGCGAGGAAGATCGACGCCTGCAATACGTGCCATAACTGATCCTTTTTCTTGCTTGCTCGAAGTGGCTTCGCCGCTTCTTGCGGTTTTTGCTGTCTTAGGACAGCGGGTTGAGGCTTGTCGGAGAGGTTCAACGCAAGCCTTTATGGCTAACTAGCCTCTTCGGTGCCTGTTTTTACTGAGGAAAAAATCTCAGTTTAGATTTGTGGTATCCCACATCTCGCGAAAAACGAGCGAGATGTGGGGCACCCTTCAGTTGTTCTGCCGACGGATTTTTCGTCCGGCTCTACTAGGAGGATCCCAGGTCTCAAATGCGAGACTTGGGGCACCCGTCCGCTTTTTCCTTTGCGGTGGTTAGACCTTTCAGCCGTCCCTTACGGGACTGGTCTTCACTCACCTTGCTACCCAGGACTGCGTCCTGGGCTAAGTTCAGTCGTCCCTTCGGGACTGTTATCGACTAGCCTTGGCGTTGCTTGTGCTTGGAGTTTTCGCAGATCACCCGGACCACTCCTCGGCGGTGGATGACTTTGCACTTGTCACAGATCTTTTTTACGGATGCCCTTACTTTCATTTGATCCTGAACCTTTCTCTACTTGTAGCGGTATACGATCCGGCCTCGGGTCAGATCGTATGGACTGAGCTCTACCGCCACCCGGTCGCCAGGGAGGATGCGGATAAAGTTCTTTCGCATGCGTCCCGATACGTGCGCCAAAACCTGGTGCTTGTTTTCAAGCTCGACTTTGAACATCGCGTTGGGCAACGTCTCTACGACGGTTGCCATTACTTCAATCGCGTCTTCCTTCGACAAACGTTATTCCCGATTCTGCCGGCGATAGATATCCCGCTAGCTTCTTTACCCTACTGCGTCAAAATCACAGCGCCTTCGGCCGTCACCGCCACGGTGTGCTCAAAGTGGGCGCTCAAGCTTCCATCTTCGGTTACTGCCGTCCAGCCATCACTCAACACCTGAACACCCGGCTTGCCCACGTTCACCATGGGCTCGATGGCTAATACCATTCCCGCGCGCAGCTTGGTTCCCATCCCCCGCTGCCCGTAGTTGGGAACCTGCGGATCTTCGTGCATCCGAGTCCCAATTCCATGGCCCACAAACTCCCGGACTACACTGAAGCCGTCCGCTTCCACAACTTCCTGTACCGCTGCACCGATATCGCCTAACGTTGCTCCCGGCCGGACTACCTTGATGGCCGTCTCGAGCGATCTCCGGGTCACATCCAACAGGCGCTTGGCTTTTGGAGTCACCTCGGCTCCTACCGGAACAGTGATGGCCGAGTCACCGTAGTAGCCGTCCAACACCACGCCGGTGTCGATCGAAACAATGTCCCCTTCGCGGAGCACCCGCTCCTTGGAGGGAATGCCGTGGACTACCTGCTCGTTCACCGAGGTGCAGAGCACGCAGGGATAACCGCGATAGCCCTTGAATGCGGAGGTGGCGCCAAACTCAGCCATCTTCTTCTCCGCTGCGTTTTCCAGGTCGAGGGTCGTGACGCCCGGCTTGACGAGCGCTCGCACATGCTCCAGGACCTCACGAACTACCGCTCCGCTGCGCCGCATTTTTTCGATTTCCTGCGGCGTCTTAATCATGATGGCCATTGGCCTTGTTTCCACTCACTTTTCTAAGTCTGGGATCTGAGTCGCGAAACCGCGGCCATGATGCCCGCCATTACCTCACCCGCCGGCTGCTCGCCATCGACTTCCACGAATCGACTGCCGGCGCGGTAATGCTCCACCACCGGCGCCGTTAGCGCCGCATATGTGCGCATACGTTCATGGAAAACCGACTCGACATCATCCGCGCGCTGGACCAGCGGTGTGCCTTCCACATCGCACACCATGTCGAATTTCGGCGGCTGCAGGTAGACGTTGTAAATGCGCTGGCAGGTTGGACAGTTGCGCCTACCCGTGATACGACGCAACAACTGAGTATAACTTACCTGGATGCTAATCGCAATCAGCGGAAGCCCTTCCGGGATGGCCGCCAGCCTTTGATCGAGCCACTCCGCCTGGGCCAGGGTGCGGGGGTATCCGTCCAAAATGTAGCCGCGAACCGTATCCGGCCGGGCCAGGCGTTCGGCGACCATCTGGTTCACCAGATCATCGGGGACCAGCTTGCCGGAGTCCATGATCTCGGTCGCTGTGCGCCCTAATGGGGTGCCGTTGGTGCGGTGCTCGCGCAGCAGATCGCCAGTGGAGATCTGGGGGATGCCCCAGGCGGCCATAAGTCCTTTGGCCTGAGTTCCCTTGCCTACGCCCGGGGCGCCCATCAGCAGCATGGGGCCGGGGATGATTTGCGTTTCTTTCGTAGACGGCCCGGTTTGTGAACCTTCCGCCACGGTTACGGGCTTTACCACGACCGCCTTCCGCGGACCCGGCCGCTGCGGGGGGAGAAGCCGTCATAGTGGCGCATGATCAGCTGGGACTCGACCTGGTTGATGGTGTCCATGGCTACGCCGACCACGATCAGGAGCGAAGTTCCACCGAAGTAGAAGCTCACGTTCAGGCCGTGGGTGACCCAGGTGGGGAGTTTTTCGAAGAATCCGCCGACCAGCCAGAGGTCGTTGAGGTGGATGCCGCTGATCAGGAGCTGCGGGATCAGGGAGATGACGATGAGGTAGAGGGCGCCCACCAGGGTGATGCGGGTGAGGACATCGTTCACGAAGTCCGAGGTGCGGCGCCCGGGCCGGATGCCGGGGATGAAGCCGCCGTACTTGCGCATGTTGTCGGCAATGTCATCAGGGCGGAAGACGATGGAGATGTAGAAGTAGGCAAAGAAGACGATGCCTACCATGTAGAGCAGTTCGTACCAGGGTTCTCCGGGACGGAGGCCGTCGAAAATGCGGGTGAGGAAGCCGCTGTTGCGGACGTATCCTGAGCCGGCGAAGAGCAGCGGCGCGGAGAGGATGGAGCTGGCGAAGATGACGGGCATGACACCGCCGGAGTTGACCTTGAGCGGCAAGTGGGTGGATTGGCCGCCCATCAGGCGGCGGCCCACGATGCGCTTGGCGTATTGCACCGGGATGCGGCGTTCACTGCGTTCGACAAAGACGATGAAGGCGACGATGGCGATCATCATGCCTACGAGGATGATCAGCGCCGGGACGGTGAAGGCTCCCCAGGCTTGGGTCTTGGCTTTGTCGATCAGATCTTGTATGCCTCGCGGCAGGCCGACGACAATGCCGGCAAAGATCAGCAGGGACATGCCGTTGCCGATGCCCCGGTCGGTGATTTGCTCACCCAGCCACATGATGAAGGCGGTACCGGTGGTGAGGGTGATCATGGTCATCAGGATGAAGCCCGGTCCAGGGTTCAGGACGTAGGAGACTCCGCCTGAGCCGTGGGACAAGGTCAGGGCGATGGCCAGGGATTGCACGGCTCCCAGGACAACGGTGACGTAGCGGGTCCATTGAGTGATTTTGCGGCGGCCTAATTCGCCTTCCTTCTGCAGCTTGGCGAGCGGTTCGTAGACCACGGTCAGTAGCTGGAAGATGATGGAGGCGGTGATGTAGGGCATGATGCCCAGGGCGAAGATCGTCAGACGGCGAAGGTTTCCACCACTGAACAGGTCGACTAAGCCTAGGGCGCTGCCTGCCTGCTGGTCGAAGAATTGGGCCAGTAGCTTGAGGTTGACTCCTGGGGTCGGTATTTGCGAGCCCAGGCGATAGACGGCCAGAATGCCTAGCGTGAATAACACCCGCTTGCGCAGGTCCGGAATCCGGAAGATGTTGGCAATCTTCTCAAACATACGGTTGATACCTCAGAGGCGGTGCCCCCGTTTCTCTTGCCCAGCGTACCTCAGGGAGCCGTCGTGCGCCCCTGGTTGTATGCATCGTTCAGAATATCCTGCATGCCCGGGCATCTTCTATCGTACCCCGGGGATTTTCTGGTCCGGTGGTTCAAGCGATCGCAGGGCTTCGCCCATCTTCTTCGGCCCATGTACGCCCCACGGCAAGCCAGGGCAGGCTCTTCGGCGAACTTGGTTTACCCGTCCGATTTCCTCTGACCTTTTGCTAGGCGACCAGAATTGCCTTGCCTCCGGCTTTTTCGATCTTTTCCTGGGCCGACTTGGAAAACTTGTGGGCATGCACGGTGACGGCTCCGGTCAACTCACCGTCACCCAATACCTTGACCAGGCCGTTGCGCTTCTTGAGCAGGCCCTTGGCGGCGAAGGCTTCCAGGGTGAATTCCGTGTGTCCCTCGGCTTGGAGTTCGGCGATGCGGCCCAGGTTGATGACGGAGTATTCGGTGCGGAAGATGTTGGTGAAGCCACGCTTGGGCAGACGGCGGTGGAGGGGCATCTGGCCGCCTTCAAAACCACGCATCATGTGGGAGCCGGAACGGGAGCGCTGGCCTTTGTGCCCGCGGGCGGAAGTTTTGCCCATGCCCGAGCCCATACCGCGGCCGACACGCTTCTTGTTGGAGTTCGCCTGCTTGGGCGCCCTTAAATTGGAGAGATTCTTTGCCATTGTTTCCTCGCTAAACGCCGGCTGGCTTGGCCAGTCCGACTCGCTTTGTGTGTAGCTATTCTACGATCCGCACTAAATGAGGCACGGCTTTGACCATGCCGCGGATCGAGGGTGTGTCTTCACGTTCTACGATTTGATTCAGACGGGTGAAGCCCAGGCCTTTGACCACCAGCTTGTGCTTGACCGGGGTCGAGATCTTGGACCGGTAGTACTGCAGGCGAATCATTGCCTTTGCCATTAGTAGAGCTCCTGTGGCTGCTTGCCACGCGCGGCGGCAACTTCGTTACGATCGCGCAATTGCACCAGGGCGTCGAAGGTGGCCTTGACCACGTTGTGCGGATTGGCCGAGCCCAGGCTCTTGGTCAGGATGTTTTGCACGCCGACCGAGGTCATGACTGCTCGTACTGCACCCCCCGCGATGACGCCTGTGCCTTCCGGCGCCGGTTTCAAGAGCACGTGCCCGGAACCGAAGCGGCCCAGCACCTGGTGCGGGATGGTGGTTTCCGAGAGGTTCACGTGGACCAGGTTCTTCTTGGCCGCTTCGATGCCTTTGCGGATCGCTTGCGGTACTTCCTTGGCCTTGCCGGAACCGAAACCTACTACGCCGGCGGATGGGTCCCCGACGACCACCAGGGCTGCGAAGGACATGTTCTTACCACCCTTCACTACCTTGGTGACACGATTGATGGACACCACCTGATCCTTCAGGTTGTACTGCCCGGCGTCCAGTTTCCGCTTGAGAATTGCCATGCTGTTTTCCGATCCTTCTGCGCTGCTTGTTAGCTGCGCCTATCCCCAAAAACTTAAAATTCTAAACCGGCTTCGCGAGCTGCATCTGCCAGGGCCTTGATGCGCCCGTGGTAGAGATAGCCGCCGCGGTCGAAGACGACCCGCTTGATTCCCTTTTCGATGGCGCGCTCGGCCACCAGCTTGCCCACTTCTTTGGCCGCTGCCACGTTTCCGCCGGTCTTCACCTTGGCGGCCAGGCTGGAGGCGGAGAGCAGTGTCTCGCCCTTGGCGTCGTCGATGATCTGGGCGTAGATGTGGTTGAGCGAACGGTAGACGTTCAACCGGGGACGCTCCGCGGTGCCCGTCATCTTTTGGCGAATGCGGAAGTGCACCCGCTGGCGAATCAAATTTCTCTGTCTTATCGGAAGCATTGATATTTCCTTTCCTAAAAGCGGAGCCGCCCTGCGACCCCGTTCGGTTTACTTCGCGCCGGTTTTGCCGACCTTCTTCTTCAAGCGCTCGCCCGTGTAACGCACGCCCTTGTTTTTGTAGGGATCGGGCTTACGCAGGGAACGCATGTCGGCAGCTACCTGGCCTACCTTTTGACGGTCGATACCACTGACCGTTAAGTGGGTCTGCTTGGGATCGATGGCGACGTCAATCCCTGTGGGCAGAGGAAACTCGATGGGGTGAGAGAAGCCCAGGGTGAAGACGACGATGCCTTTGCCCTTGAGCTCGGCGCGATAGCCGATGCCCACGATATCCAGCTCCTTAGTCCAGCCCTTGGTCACGCCCTCAACAGCGTTCGAAACCAGGGCGCGGGTGAGGCCATGGATCGCGGCGAGTTCTTCCTTCTCCCGTACGGCGACGAGGTTGCTATCCTGCTTCTCGAGCTTGATACCCGTCGGCAGCATGGCGGTCAGTTTGCCCTTGGGGCCCTCGACCAGAACGGTGTTGCCCTGCACGGTGTACTTCACGTTGGCAGGCAACGGAATCGGTTTCTTCCCTATACGCGACATACTTTTCTTAACCCTTCACGGCTTGCGAGTCGCGGTCCCGGAGGGGACCGTTCCACTGCAGCCAACTGCTTACCAGACTTCGCAGAGAATCTCGCCGCCGACGCCTTCGCGCCGTGCCTGCCGTCCGGTCATCACGCCGCGGGGCGTGGTCATGATGCTGATGCCGAGTCCGCTCTGGACGCGCTTGATTTCATCGCGGCCGACATAGACGCGGCAGCCGGGGCGTGAAACGCGCGACAGGTCGCGGATGGCGGCTTCATTGTTGGCGCCGTACTTCAGGTAGACGCGGAGCACTGCGCGGCCATTCTCTTCCGCCGCCTTGTAGTTGGCGATGTAGCCTTCTTCCTTGAGGATGCGGGCAATCTCGGTCTTCAGCTTCGACGCCGGTACATCCAGCTTTTGGTGGCGCGCACGGATGGAGTTGCGGATACGCGTCACAAAATCGGCTACTGGATCAGTCAAACTCATTCTCTCTCCTCCATTCCCCGTTCGCTCCGGCCTCTTTTCAGGGCCGCAGAACCTGCGGGAATGTTGTGGTTACACGGGGCCTAATTTACCAACTGGACTTGACGACACCGGGGATTTCGCCCCGAAGCGCCAACTGGCGGAAGCACAAGCGGCATAGGCCAAACTTGCGCAGGTAAGCGCGCGGCCGTCCGCAGATTTTGCAGCGATTGTGCTTGCGGCTGGAAAACTTTGGCTTCCGTTCGTCTTTAACTCGTTTTGCTGTTGTTGACATTCGTCTCCCTTGAATCCTCTCTACGCAGTCTGGCGGAAGGGTATGCCGAACTGCCGCAGCAGGGCACGCGCCTGGTTGTCGTCCTTGGCAGTGGTCACGATGGTGACGTTCATGCCCTTCAACTTATCTACGCGCGCGTAATCGACTTCGGGAAAAATCAGCTGGTCGCGCATGCCCAGCGTGTAGTTGCCTCGTCCGTCAAAGCTCTTGGTCGATACGCCCTTGAAGTCGCGAACGCGGGGGAGGGCGACAGAAACCAGGCGGTCGAGGAACTCGTACATGATGTCGCCGCGCAAAGTGACCATGGCGCCGATCGGCATGCCCTCGCGCACCTTGAAGGCGGCGATGGATTTCTTAGCCTTGGTGGTCACCGGCTTTTGCCCGGCAATCGAGGCCAGGTCGGCGACCAGGGGATCCATGATCTTGACGTTCTGCGTGGCCTCGCCCAGGCCCATATTCAGGACAATCTTTTCCAGGCGGGGCACGGCCATCGGGTTGTCGAGGCCCAGTTCTTTCTGTAGTGCCGGCCGGATTTCCTGGTGGTACTTTGCTTTCAGTCTTGCGTTTGCTTTTGCCATAAAGCCGTCTCTTTTCTTTCACGGTCCCGGAGTGGGTTGCTTACGACCCGTTTACCGTTGCGTGATTACTTTTTCTTCGGGGCCAGGGTCTGGCCGCACTTCTTGCACACCCGAACCTTGGTGTCGCCTTCAAACTTGTGTCCCACGCGGGTGGGGCCGCAGGAGCTGCAGACCAACATCACGTTCGAGATCTGGATGGCTGCTTCCTGCTCGGCAATGCCGCCCTTGATGTTGCGCTGCGGGTTGGGGTGGACATGCTTCTTGACCATGCGGACGTGCTCGACCAACACGCGGTCTTTATCCGCCAGGACGCGCAGCACGCGGCCGCGCTTGCCCTTGTCAGTGCCGGTAATCACTTCCACCGTATCGTTGCGTTGTAGCTTCAATGCCATGACTTCCTCTTCTCCGATTGCGCCCTTGCTTTAGATAACTTCCGGGGCCAGCGACACAATCTTCAGGAATTTCTTTTCCCGCAGTTCGCGGGCGACCGGGCCAAATACGCGGGTACCTACCGGCTCTCCGGCTTCGTTGATGAGTACCGCGGCGTTCTGGTCAAAGCGGATGTAGGTTCCGTCGCGACGGCGATATTCTTTCCGCGTGCGGACTACGACGGCTTTGACGACCACGCCCTTCTTGACCTGGCCGTCGGGAGAGGCTTCCTTGACGGCGGCAGTAATCACGTCGCCGAGGCCAGCCTTCTTGCCGCTCGATCCGCCCAGCGGCAGGATCATCTGCAGCTTGCGCGCGCCGGAATTGTCGGCGACCTCCAACATGGTTCTCATTTGTACTGCCATACTTGTCTCTCCTTGGTGTCCACCAGAGGGCGATCAAAAAGCGTCCCTCAGGGGCTAAAGCGCAAATCGTTCTCGCTTGCGGTTGTATGGGCTAAAGCCCATACCTACCAGCCTCGTACCTACCAGCCTGACCTCCGGCCCTACCTAAACTGCCGGGGTCGCGATTTCTTCGGCTTGCGGCAGCGAGGAACGGCGAATGACTTCTTCGAGGGTCCAGCGCTTCAGCTTGCTCAACGGGCGGCTTTCCTTGATGCGTACTACGTCGCCGACGCGGGCGGAGTTCTGCTCGTCGTGGGCGTAAAATTTTTTGTTCAGCTTGATCACGCGCTTGTACTTGGGATGGGTCTTGCGCATTTCCACCTGGACCACGATGGTCTTCTGCATCTTGGTGGAAACGACGTTGCCGATCTTTTCGTTGCGGCGGGATTCCGGTTTGGTTCCTGTGGCGTCCGACATGGCTTAACGAGCCCCTTTTCTGGCCGGCTTGGCCTTTTTCGTTTTCGCAACCGCTTCTGCGGCGGGCTTTACGGCCGCGCCCTTCAGACCAAGAGCCCGCTCGCGGGCGATGGTCTTGATGCGAGCTACGTCTTTGCGCAGATCGCGCAGCTTCTTTACCCCTTCGTTTTGCCCCAGCTTCATCTGGAAGCGCAGGCGAAAGAGCTGCTCGGCGGTGGTCTTCTCCTGCCGCACCAACTCGTCATCATTGAGGTTACGAATCTTTTCCGTTTCCATGGCTCTTCTCTCTACTTGACTACTGCCGCGATCTTGACGTCATGGCGCATGACGAAACGCGTCTTAAGGGGCAGCTTGTTCGACGCCAGGCGCATGGCTTCGGCCGCGATGTCGGGGGATACCCCTTCCATCTCAAACAGCACCTTGCCCGGGCGAACGACGGCTACCCAGTGATCCGGAGCACCCTTGCCCTTACCCATACGGGTTTCGGCGGGCTTCTTGGTCACCGGCTTATCGGGAAACAGGCGCAGCCAGATCTTGCCGCCGCGCTTGATGAAGCGGGTCATCGCGACACGGCTGGCTTCAATCTGCCGGTCGGTGATGTAGCCGCACTCCATAACCTTGAGCCCGTAATCTCCGAAAGAGAGCTCGGAGCCGCGCCAGGCTTTGCCTTTCATGCGGCCGCGCTGCTGCTTGCGGAACTTAACCTTCTTTGGCATCAACATAAAAATTAGCCTCGATACAAACTTGCTTAGAACACTCCGCTGGTGCCGGCCGGCTGCGGCTGGCGGCGTTTCTGCTCGTAAATGTCACCGCGATAGATCCAGGTCTTGACCCCGATCACGCCGTAGGTGGTGCGCGCTTCGGCAAAGCCGTAGTCGATATCGGCGCGCAGGGTGTGCAGCGGAAGCCGCCCCTGGAGATACCACTCGGAACGCGCGATTTCGTTGCCGTTCAATCGCCCGGAAACGCGGACCTTGATGCCCTTGCAGCCAAAGCGTAGCGCCGAGTCAACCGCCTTGCGCATGGCGCGGCGGAAGCCGACACGCTTTTCCAGCTGCAGGGCGATGTTCTCGGCCACCAGCTGTGCGTCCAACTCCGGCTTGTTCACTTCGAGAATGTCGATGAACACGTCGCGGTTGGTGCGCTTCTGCAGGTCGGTCTTGAGCTTCTCGATCTCGGCGCCTTTGCGGCCGATCACGATGCCCGGACGCGCGGTGCGGATGATGAGGCGCAGCTTGTTGCCCGGACGCTCGACCTCGACCGAGCTGACGCCGGCCGCTTTGAGCTTTTCCTTCAACTCCGCGCGCAGGTGCACATCTTCGATCAGCAACTTGTCGTAGTCGCGCTCGACGAACCAGCGTGACCGCCATGGCTTGTTGACACCCAGTCGAAAGCCGTAAGGATGAACTTTTTGTCCCATAATTTCCTCGAACCTACTTCGCGGCTTTCTTCCAGTTTTTTGCTGCGCTCTTCTTGGCTACGGCCTTCTTGGCCGCAGTCTTCTTTGCCGCGCCCCTCAACAAACGCTTCTTGGGGGAAGCTGTTTCCCCCTCCGCGGTTTCGACCAACCCAGCCCGCTTGCGCTCCGCGACCGCGATCACGATGTGCGCCAGCCTGCGCTGGTAGCGGAAGGCCCGGCCCATGGGCGCAGGACGGATGCGCTTCATGCGTGGTCCTTCGTTGGCCAGCGCGGTCTTGACGTAGAGGTTGTCGACATCCACATCGAGGTCCCGCTCCTGGCTGAGATAGTTGGCGTTCTGAATCGCGGCGCGCAGCACTTTCTCGACCAGCGGCGCGACACCCTTCTTGGTGAAGGCCACTGTCTCCAGTGCGTCGCCCACCTTGCGCCCCTTGATCAGTTCCAGCACCAGGCGAGCTTTCTGCGGCGATACCCGCTGAAACTTTGCTTCGGCCCGGAATTCCTGTGTTTCCAGTTGCATTGGCTTCTTCCCTTAAGTCCTTATTAGCGCGGCTTGGCAGAGGACTCGGCCGCTTTTGCCGAGTGACCCTTAAATGTCCGCGTGGCGGAAAATTCGCCCAGCTTGTGCCCGACCATGTTTTCCGTCACGTAGACGGGAATAAACTTTCTGCCGTTGTGCACCGCGATGGTGTGGCCCACCATATCCGGATGAATGGTCGAGCGGCGCGACCAGGTACGAAGGACTTTCTTGTCGTTCGTCGCGTTCATCGCTTCTATCTTCACCATCAGGTGGCCGTCGATAAACGGACCCTTCTTTGTCGAACGTGCCATCTTCGCTACTCCTGACTATTTCTTGTAGCGGCTGACGATAAAGGCGTCGGTCCGCTTGTTGTTGCGTGTCTTGTAACCACGGGTTGGCTGGCCCCATGGGGTGACCGGATGACGGCCGCCCGAGGTCTTACCTTCGCCGCCGCCGTGCGGGTGATCGACCGGGTTCATGGACACACCGCGGTTGGTGGGGCGAATGCCCTTCCAGCGGTTGCGTCCTGCCTTGCCGATGGCTACGTTCTCGTGATCGGTGTTGCCTACCTGGCCTACGGTCGCCATGCACGCTACCAGCACCTTGCGAGTTTCTCCGGAGGGCAGCTTGAGCAGCGCGTAGTCGCCTTCTTTCGCAACCAGCTGCGCCGAAGCGCCTGCGGAGCGCACCATCTGCGCGCCCTTGCCGGGGCGAAGCTCGACGTTGTGGACGGTGGTGCCGGAGGGAATGTTCTTGAGCGGCAGTGCGTTGCCGACCAGGATGTCCGCTTCCGGGCCACTCATGATGGTCTGCCCGACCTTGAGGCCGACAGGCTGAATGATGTAGCGCTTTTCGCCGTCCAGGTAATTCACCAGGGCGATGCGCGAGGAGCGGTTGGGATCGTATTCGATCGAGGCCACTTTGCCGGGCACGCCAAACTTGTCCCGCTTGAAGTCGATCAGGCGAAGCTTCTGCTTATGGCCACCGCCATGGTGACGCATCGTCAGGTCGCCGGAATTGCGACGGCCTCCCGTACGCTGCTTCACTGCCAGCAGCGGCTTGTGGGGGCGATTCGTCGTGATGTCGTCGTTTACCAGAGTGGTCTGGAAACGCAGCGTGGGTGTGATCGGTCTGTATGTCTTGATCGGCATCTTTTTAGCTCACTTACAACGCGTTGACGTAGTCGGGCATTTTCTCGCCCGGCTGCAGACGAACGTAGGCTTTCTTCCAATCGGGGCGAAAACCGGAGAACTTACCCCGGCGCCGTTCTTTGCCCAGGACGTTCGCGGTGCGCACGCTGTGTACTTTGACCTTGAACAGCGTTTCGACGGCTTGCTTGACTTCGGTCTTGGTGGCATCGGGAGCTACGTCGAACACCAGGGTGCCCTCGGTTTCCTTTACGCCCAAACCTTTTTCAGTAATCAGGGGTCGCCGGATCACGTTATAGACAGTCGGCATCAGGCCACCTCCGCATCGGCATGCTTGCGCCGGGAAACTGTTTTCTTCAACGTCTCCTGCAATTGCTCGATGGCGGCGCGAGAGAAAATCGCGCGCTCGTAGCGCAGCAGGTCGTAGGGGTGCACTTCCTTGGTCACCATCAACTCCACGCGGTCGAGGTTGCGCGCACCGAGCAGGAGGTTGCGGCTGGGTTCCTGGCCGCCCTCCACCAACAGGGTGGTGCGCTTGGCATCGAGCTTGTCGAGTGCTACGCGATAGGCCTTGGTCTTGGCATTTGCCAGTTCCAGGCTTTCGACCACGGTCAGCTTGCCATCGGCGAGCTTGGTGGCCAGCGCGGAGCGCAGGGCGCCGAGCAGTTTCTTGCGGGGGAAGGCGTAATCGTAGCTACGGGGCTGGGGTCCGTGAACCGTGCCGCCGTGGCGCCAGATCGGGGAACGTACCGAGCCCACACGGGCGCGGCCGGTTCCCTTCTGCTTCCACAACTTCTTGCCCGAACCGGAGACCAGCTTCTTGTTCTTGGTGGCGGCGGTGCCTTGCCGCATCGCAGCGCGATAGTGCTTCACTGCTTCCCAGAGCAGGGCTTCGTTGATTTGTTCCGGCGCGAAGATTTCGTCCGCCAGCTCCAGCGAGCCTACTGTCTCTCCACCTAGATTGACTACATCAATGTGTGCCATCTTCTTCCTCTTAGGACTTTGCATCCGGGAAATAGCCCGCAGGGGCTAAAGCCCTCAGATGCTCCAAGTCCGTACGGCCCGACTAAAGTCGTGCCCTGATACAAAGCGACCTATCTTCCTTCACGAACCAGGTTCACCCTCTTATTGCCGTGCCCTGATACAAAACCGACTACTTCTTCTTTGCGCCTGAGGGCTTGCCACCGGAAGCCTTCTTCGAGGCCTTCAACGGATCGACTGTGCCCCCACCACCAAAGCCACGACGCTCACGCGGCGGCGCTTTGGACTTGGAGATCATGACGTATCCTTCGCGAGGGCCCGGGATGGCGCCTTCGACCATCAACAGGTTCTCGTCCAGATCAATACCGCGAATGCGCAGGTTCCGCACTGTGATCTGCTTCGCTCCAAAATGCCCCGGCATACGCTGTCCGGGGAACACGCGCGAAGGGAACGAAGAAGCACCGATCGAACCTTGCACTTGGAACATGTGTCCGTGGGCCTTGGGGCCGCCGCCAAAGTGATGACGACGCACAACGCCGGCAAACCCGCGGCCCTTGCTGGTGCCAATCACGTCGACGTACTTGGCGTCTTCGAAAATATCGACCAGGACTTTGTCGCCTGCCTTCAGTGCCCCGTTCTCGCTGTCCGCGGTTGCTGCCTCGAGAGGCACTTCGCGCATCAGCTTGACCGGCGGAACGTTGTTCTTGGCGAAGTGGCCGGCCATCGGCTTGTTCACCTTGCCACCCTTCACGAACTCAATCAGGCCGATTTGCGCGGCGCTGTAGCCGTCGCCAGCCAGCGTCTTCAGCTGGGTCACCACGCAGGGCCCCGCCTGCAGCACGGTGACCGGGTGCACTTCACCCTTGTCATCGAACAGCTGCGTCATCCCGATCTTCTTGCCCAGAATCCCTGTCACCGACATGGTGCTCTCCTTACTTCTCGAATGCCTTTGATCTCAACATCGACGCCGGCTGGAAGATCCAGCTTCATCAGCGCGTCAATGGTTTGCTGCGTGGGCTCGAGAATATCGATCAGCCGCTTGTGGGTGCGGATTTCGAAGGCCTCGCGCGATTTCTTGTCTACGTGCGGGGAACGCAGCACGCAGTACTTGTTCTTTACGGTAGGCAGCGGAATGGGACCCGCGACCTGGGCGCCGGTGCGCTTTGCTGTTTCGACGATCTCACCGGTCGAAGTATCAAGTACGCGATAGTCGTACGCCTTGAGTCGAATGCGAATTCTCTGTCCTACCATCTCAAATCCCTTCGTGCCACTTATCGAATCTTCTGGATTGGCCCACTCGTATGAGTGGGCCAACCGCTGTGATTACTTGATGATTTCGCTGATGGTGCCGGCGCCTACGGTGCGTCCGCCTTCGCGGATAGCGAAACGGAGGCCCTTTTCCATCGCTACCGGGGTGTGCAGCTCAATCTCCAGCTGTACGTTGTCACCCGGCATCACCATCTCTGTGCCTTCCGGCAGTTTTGCGGTTCCGGTCACGTCCGTCGTACGGAAGTAGAACTGGGGCCGGTAGCCGTTGAAAAACGGGGTGTGGCGGCCGCCTTCTTCCTTGCTCAGAACGTAAATCTCGCCCTTGAACTTGGTGTGCGGGGTGATCGAACCAGGCTTGGCCAGGACCATGCCGCGCTCCACGTCTTCCTTGGCAATACCGCGCAGCAGCAGACCCGCGTTGTCACCGGCAAGTCCTTCATCCAGCTGCTTTTTGAACATTTCGACGCCGGTCACGACGGTCTTGCGGGTTTCCCGGAAGCCCACGATCTCCGACTCTTCGCCCACCTTGACCTTGCCCCGCTCGATCCTGCCCGTGACCACCGTGCCGCGGCCGGAAATGGAGAAAATGTCTTCAATCGGCATCAGGAACGGCTGGTCAATGGCACGCGCCGGCAGGGGTACGTTCTTGTCCACCGCATCCATCAACTCGTCGATCTTGGCTTCCCACTGTGCTTCGCCGTTCAACCCACCCAGGGCCGAGCCGCGAATCACCGGTACGTCGTCGCCGGGGAAGTTGTACTTCGACAGCAGTTCCCGGACTTCCATCTCCACCAGGTCGGTCAACTCTTCGTCTTCGACTGCGTCGCACTTGTTCAGAAACACCACGATGTAGGGCACGCCTACCTGGCGGGCCAGCAGAACGTGCTCCTTGGTTTGGGGCATGGGACCGTCGGTCGCCGCCACTACCAGGATCGCTCCATCCATTTGGGCTGCGCCGGTGATCATGTTCTTGATGTAGTCCGCGTGACCGGGGCAATCTACGTGCGCGTAGTGACGGTTGGCCGTCTCGTACTCTACGTGCGCGGTCGCAATCGTGATGCCGCGCTCCCGCTCCTCGGGCGCGTTGTCGATCGAATCAAACGAACGAAACTGGATCTTCGGATTGTGCTTCGACAATACCTTCGTAATCGCTGCCGTCAGCGTCGTCTTGCCGTGATCAATGTGCCCAATCGTTCCCACGTTCACATGCGGTTTGGACCGGTCAAACTTTTCCTTCGCCATCTCGTCCCTCTCCTGCTAAATCTCTTGGTTATTTGCCTTGGTTACGGCCAATGATCTCTTCCGAGACCGACCGGGGCGCTTCTTCATAACGGTTGAAGTGCATCGAGTAGTTGGCCCGGCCCTGGGTCGAGGAGCGCATGTGAGTGGCATAGCCAAACATTTCGCTCAACGGCACATTGGCCTTGATGACCTGCGATCCGGCACGGTGCTCCATGCCCTCGATGCGGCCACGGCGGGAGTTAAGGTCGCCGATGATGGTCCCCATGTACTCCTCAGGAACCACGACTTCGACCGACATCACCGGCTCCAACAACACCGGCGTCGCCTTGCGGGCGGCTTCCTTGAACGCCATCGAGCCGGCAATCTTGAACGCCATTTCGTTGGAGTCGACATCATGGTAGCTGCCGTCGTACAGGGTCGCCTTTACGTCGACGATCTCGTAGCCGGCCAGCACTCCACCCTGCAGCGCTTCACGAATGCCCTGCTCGGTCGGCTTGATGTATTCCTTGGGCACCACGCCGCCCTTGATGTCGTTGATAAACTCGAAGCCCTTGCCGGGCTCATTGGGCTCGACACGGATCTTCACGTGGCCATAGTTGCCCGAACCACCGGTCTGGCGGATGTACTTGCCTTCCGCCTCAGCCTTCTTGCGGATGGTCTCGCGATAGGCGACCTGGGGCTTACCCACGTTGGCTTCGACTTTGTACTCGCGCATCATGCGGTCGACGATGATTTCCAGATGCAACTCGCCCATGCCGCTGATGATGGTCTGGCCCGAGTCAGGATCCGTGTGCACCTTGAAGGTGGGATCTTCCTGGGCCAATTTCGCTAACGCCATACCCATCTTCTCCTGATCGGCTTTGGTCTTCGGTTCCACGGCAACGTGGATGACCGGGGCCGGAAAGTCGATCGATTCCAGCACGATCGGCGACTTATCGGTGCAGATGGTGTCGCCGGTCACCAGATTCTTGAGCCCTACGCAGGCGCAAATGTCACCGGCATAGATCTCGACAATCTCTTCCCGCTTGTTGGCATGCATCTTGAGAAGGCGGCCGATGCGCTCGCTCTTGCCGGTACGCGGGTTGAGCACGGTGTCGCCGGTCTTCAGGTGGCCGGAATAGAGGCGCACAAAGATCAACTGGCCGACGAAAGGGTCGGTCATGATCTTGAAGCCGAGCGCGGTCAAAGGCTCCGTGTCGTCAGCATGGCGGAGGATGACCTCTTCCATGTTGTCCGGATTGTGGCCCTCGATCGGAGGAACATCGAGCGGGCTGGGGAGATACTCGACCACCGCATCGAGCAGCGTCTGCACACCCTTGTTCTTGAACGCACTGCCGCACAGCACCGGGAAGAGCTTCATTCCGATGGTGGCCCCGCGCAGCGCTTTGCGCAGCTCAGCAGCGGTCGGGGTCTCGCCTTCGAGAAACTTGTGTAGCATCTCGTCGTCGTTTTCGGCTACGGACTCGACCAGCTGCATGCGGAAGGCTTCCGCTTTCTTCAGCAGGTTGGCCGGAATCTCTTCGACGTCGTACTTGGCGCCCATCGTCTCGTCGTGCCAGAGAATGGCGCGCATCTCGATCAGATCGATGACGCCCTTGAAACCGGCCTCCTGGCCGATGGGAATTTGAATGGCTACCGGACGGGCATTCAACCGCTTGCGGATGGTGTCGATGGCATGCTCAAAATCAGCGCCCATCTTGTCCATCTTGTTAATGAAGCAAATGCGCGGCACACCGTACTTGTCGGCCTGGCGCCACACTGTCTCCGATTGCGGCTCTACGCCGTGCACGGCGTCAAAGCAGGCGACGGCGCCGTCGAGGACGCGCAGGCTGCGCTCGACCTCGGCGGTAAAGTCCACGTGACCCGGGGTGTCGATGATATTGATCCGGATATCACGCCAGGTGCAGGTGGTGGCAGCGGATGTAATGGTGATGCCGCGCTCCTGCTCCTGCTCCATCCAATCCATCGTCGCGGTGCCTTCATGCACTTCGCCGATGCGATGGGTGATGCCGGTGTAAAACAAAATGCGCTCCGTCGTTGTGGTCTTTCCGGCGTCAATGTGCGCCATGATTCCGATATTCCGGCAACGATCCAGTGGTACTTGACGAGGCACGGTATTCTCTCACTCTCGCGCGAGACGTTAGACTCGCGATTCTTCTTGCTGCTCAGGTTTACGCCCGCTGCCTTGCGGTATTGGGCCCTTAGTTCTTAATTGCAATTACCAGCGGTAATGCGCAAACGCCTTGTTGGCTTCCGCCATGCGGTGAACATCTTCCTTCTTCTTCATCGCAGCGCCGCGGCCGTTGGCCGCATCCAGCAGTTCGCTGGTCAACTTGTCGATCATGCCTTTTTCGCCCCGGGCCCGGCCGTAGGTAACCAGCCAGCGGATGGCGAGCGAGGTGCGCCGCTCAGGATTGACTTCGATCGGCACCTGGTAGTTGGCGCCGCCCACGCGACGGGTCTTGACTTCGAGCAGGGGCTTGCAGTTCTCAACCGCCTTCTTGAACAGCTTCAAGGCTTCGTCGCCACCCTTTTGCTCCAGGTTGGTCATGGCCTGATAGAAGATGCCCTGGGCGGTCGACTTCTTGCCGTCCCACATCATCGAGTTGACGAACTTCGTCACCAGGGATGAGTTATAAACCGGGTCCGCAGCCACTTCCCGTTTCGCGATATGTCCTTTTCTCGGCATAGTTCCCTTCTACTTTGAATGCTGGCTGTACTACTTAGCCGTGGTCTTGGGGCGCTTGGCGCCGTACTTGGAGCGGCTCTGCTTGCGGTTGGCCACGCCGACCGAGTCCAGGGTGCCGCGCACTACGTGATAGCGCACACCGGGCAGATCTTTCACACGGCCGCCACGGATGAGCACGATCGAGTGCTCCTGCAGGTTGTGGCCGATACCAGGAATATAGGTAGTGACTTCCACACCGTTGGTCAGGCGAACGCGGGCGACCTTACGCAGCGCCGAGTTCGGCTTCTTGGGGGTTTGCGTGTAGACGCGGGTGCAGACACCGCGCCGCTGGGGCGAACCCTGCAGTGCAGGCGAAGCCGTCTTGTAGCGCGCCGCAACGCGGCCTTTTCTCACGAGCTGACTGAATGTAGGCAAACCTTGACTCCTTAAAAACTACGCAAAACACCCGTTTGCCGCACATCACCGGAACCACGCCTGAACCTGGCGTTTACCGGTGCACGAGCCAGCGGCTGCTGCCCCCTGCCTGTTACAAGCCTTGACAGAACTTCGACGGTGACCGCGCGTTTCTCTCTGGATTCAGCCGAAGAGGATGGCGCTCACGCGCTACCACCCTCGTGCCGGATCAGGCACCGGAAAACCGGGCACAAGAAAAGAAGCCAGTTCCGTTTCGAAGTTCCGGCCCGCATAGCCTTCCCAGGTGGAAGGTGTCGCAAAGGCCGATGCGATTGTTCCCCTGCATCACGCGAGCGTTTTGAAGGGACCCTGATGAGTGGGCCGCAAGATATTGCTGCCAGTTTTGAAGAGCGCCTGCTGCGGAATGCCACAGCACATCGTTCAAGCACGCACTTTACTGGCTAATGCGGAACCTTTTTAAGATATCAAGAGGGGCGCGTGGCGTCAATGTTAGAGGGTATTAGTGCCCGAACAAGGTACCAAGGGGAGGGTTTTGAACGACAGGCGGCATTCCCTGCCGCTTTCAGCCGTCCCCGTTCGACAAGCTCAGGGCAGGCTCTGCGGGACTCGGTTTTGCTGATCAGAGCCTATCTCGAAATTTGGGATGCATTTCGCCCTTCAGTAGAAACGGTTTAGAGCCGTGGTATCCCACATCTCGCGAAAAACGAGCGAGATATGGGGCACCCGGGGTCTGCTGGCAATTGAAGTCCTGGACCGATGGCGTTCTAGACAGTCCGTGAAGAGGGGTGTGCTAGCATCCCTGCTAATGTCTGCGTATCCCCCAACCTCACTGTTTACGCGCCTTCTGCGCGCTCTTGCGCCCACCTGCGTTGCACTTCTGATTGGGTTGATGATCGGGCGAAGCGCCGCCGCTTCTCCTACGCCTCCCGATCCCCGCATCGGCAGCGTGATCGAAGAACTGGAGAAGACGCGTAAGATTCGCCAAGTTTCGCTGTCCCCGGACGGACAGATGATTGCCTGGGCGGTGGATGGCCGATCAGGCATTGAGATTCAGGTGGCACCCACGGCTGACCCTTCCCACCCCCACCGCTTGACCGCCGGGACTGGGGCCGCCTGCATGGAAGAGGACCTGGCTTGGTCGCCGGATAGCAAATCGCTCGCTTTTACCTCCGACTGCAATCCCCCATCGAATTCGTCCGATCAGCTGGATGTTTACCTGGTTAACCCTGCGGCTTCCGGGGCTTCGGCCCGGCGGCTTACCCACCTGCATGGCGGCGTCACCAGCCTGGCTTTCTCTCCCGACGGCCTGCATATCGCTTGCCTGTACATCGAAGGCGCGACCCGGCCGGCCGGAGCGCTTGCGCCGATGAAACCGCCCGCCGGTGTTATCGGGGTGGAGGGACTGGAGATCCAGCGCGTCGCTGTGATTGAGGCTGCATCGGGTGAATTCCGCCAGGTCAGCCCGGCCGGTTTGCATGTCTATGAATATGACTGGGCGCCCGACTCCCGGCAGCTCGCCTTCGTGGGCGCACCCCCGCCCGGAGAAAACAACTGGTGGGTGGCACAGCTTTATACGCAGGCGCTCACCGATGGGCAGGCGCACGCCATTTTCGACCCGGTACACACCCCAGGCTCACTGCATGGGCTGCAGATTGCGGTGCCGCGTTGGTCGCCCTCCGGCGACAAAATCGCATTCATCGGCGGATTGATGAGCGATCAGGGAGCGACGGGCGGCGACATCTATATGGTGTCGGCAAAGGGCGGGGAGGCGAAAGACCTGACCCCGGAGGGGGACATGACCGCGGTCTGGATTCACTGGCTCGCCGATGCCCAACCGCGATTATTGGTGTCGTGGAGCAAATCCGGAGTGGTGGAGATAGGTTCCATTGACCCCGACTCGGGAAAGAACACCGCGTTGCAAACATTTCCCGCTTCGGTAAGCGATGGAGGGCTGGAACAGAGCCTTTCCCTGGACCAGCATCGGAATATCGCGTACATCAAGAGCTCCTTTTCGGAGGCACCGGAGGTTTACCTGGGCGACCTGAAGGCGCCGGGGCATCCGGTTACGCACTACAACGACGTTCTCAAGCCTCTTTGGGGTAAGTCTGCTTCGCTGGAGTGGACGAGCGACAAATTTCCCGTTCAGGGATGGCTGCTTTACCCGGCACATTACGACCCGAACAAGAAATACCCGCTCATCGTCAGCGTGCACGGCGGGCCTTCGAGCGAAGTGCAGCCGCGCTGGCCGGACCTGGGCTACAACCCCATCGCTTTCTCCGCGCTGGATTACTTTGTTCTGATGCCTAACCCACGTGGCAGCTATGGCGAGGGGGAGGCGTTTACGCAGGCCAACCGCAAGGATTTCGGCTACGGCGATCTGCGCGACATCCTGGCGGGGGTAGACACGGTGAGCGCCAAGTTTCCCATTGATCAGCAGCGCATCGGCATCACCGGGTGGAGCTACGGCGGATTCATGACCATGTTCGCGGTCACGCAAACGCAGCGCTTTCACGCGGCCGTGGCCGGGGCCGGGATCGCCAACTGGCAAAGCTACTACGGGGAAAACTCGATCGATCAGTGGATGACCCCGTTTTTCGGGGCTTCGGTTTATGAAGACCCTGCGGTCTATGCCAAAAGCTCGGCTATCGACTTCATCCGCAACGTCAAGACGCCCACCCTGGTGGTGGTTGGGGACCGGGACGGTGAGTGTCCGGCGCCCCAATCGTTCGAGTTCTGGCATGCGCTGCGGGCGGAGCATGTGCCCACCGAGTTGGTGGTTTACCCCGATGAGGGCCACCGCTTCAACTCGCCGCAACATCGCCGGGATGTGCTGGCCCGGGCTTTGGCGTGGTTCGAACAATACATGCCACCGCAAAGCTAGGTTGCCACCTGTTGCCTCATGGCGCAGTCCCTTCTACACTTAGGACGTTGACCACGCACAACTCTGCACGCGCATCGAAGCGGTGTCTACGGTGCCGGCGATCAGGCAACGCACAGTCGCGCTCCCAAGAATGGAGAGTCAGCCTGGAGCAGAGCTGGTTGGTGGAACAGGTCAGGCAGGCGAGCGATCTCCGATTGCTGAGGCACCACCGAAATGCGCAAGGCGTGGCTTTTCTTCGCGGACAAGCCACAGGAAAGACAGCGGCCCCGGCGTACCCGTGCCGGAGACTCGCTTTAGTAGTTCATCAACCGCCGGGATCGGCGACACCCGGCGGGGAGGTTTCATGCAGCGGTTTTTGACTTTTGTGGTTTTGCTTCTTCTTACCGTACCCGTGGGTCTTTCACTTCAGGGCTGTGCTAACAAAAACTCCAATTTCTGCAACGGCGTCGGATTCGGCTACACCATCGGCCAACCAGTCTCCATTGCTTTGCAGCCGCAGACCACGGGGTTATCGGTAGCGTTCTCGCAAACTTCGCAACTGCAAGCGCCTTCAGCGCAGGACTGCAAGGGCAGCGCAGCGTCGGTCAGCACCTATACCTACGGCACGTCCGACCGGACAATCGCCGACGTATCGCCCACGGGCGCGGTGTGCGGCGGTACCTGGAATCTTCACACCCCCGCAGTCGCCGACTACACCACCTGCCTCCCCACCAACAAGACAGGCGTCGCGTATATGACTGCCAGCGCCGCCGGATTTACCAGCAACCAGGTGGCGGTGTACTCCCATCCTCCACTCACCAGCATTTCCATTCAGGGTCCGACGAGCGGGAACACGAGCGCGCCCCAGTGTCTTTCCCAGGGCCAGACCAGGCAACTCGATGCCACCGCCTATTGCTCGTCCAGCGGGACCACGGGTGCGTGTCCCAGCGCGACGATTCCCGTCGGGCAACCGGTTTTACTGTGCTCGCCGGCGCCGACCGACGGCAGTGCGGCCACGGTTCCCGAGTGCAACGCGTTAATCGGTCATATCACCTATGCCTCAGCAAGCGCAGGCGTGGTCACCATCGACCAGAATGGCGTCGCCACAGCTCAAGCTCCTGGCTCTACGCTCATCACCGGCACCATTGCGCAGACCAGCAGTAACGCCGGCTATTTCTATACCTGCCCGCCATCCAAGATCGCGCTCAGTGTGGCCTCAACCGGCGCCACGAATGCCAGCGTCACGTTGAACACCCCCCTGGCTCTCACGGCAACGGTAACGGATACGAATGGCAACACCATCAATGGGTTGGCACTCAGCTACGTGTCCACCAACCCGGGCAGTATTGCGGTCAGCGCCACCGGCGGAGTCACGGCATCCTTTCCCTCGAATTCAGCGATCACCGCCATCTGCCAGCCGACCACTTGCAATCCGGCCCCGATCAACGTGATGGGGACTTTGGGCACGGGTGTTCCGGTGCTCAGCAACTTTGTGCAGATCGCGTCCCCGGGCAAGAACAGCAACTTCATTTGGGTCTCCAGCCCCGGTTCACCGTTTTTCGTGCCTATCGATCTCTCGACCGGGACCATCGGCAACCAGATCAAGATGCCCTATTCACCCAATTCCATGGTGCTGGATCCCACGGGCACAACGCTTTATTTCGGCAGCTATAAAGAGCTGATGACGTATACCGCATCAACCAACAGCCTGGCCTCCGAGGTGCCCAATGTGCCGGGCGTGGTGCTCGCGGTTTCACCCACCAACTCTTCTGTGGTGGTTAACGATCAATTGCGCGGAGTCCTTTACCTGTACACGCCATCGTCCGGGGCCTATACGTCATTCGCCGGGATCGGACAGAAGGCTGCGTTTGCGCCCGACGGCCAGACGGTCTATATCGTGGGCAGTGGGGTGCTTTATATCCACAACAACTTCACCGGGTGGTCGGTGGAAACCCTGCCAACCAATCAGGCCACACCCACAACCGGCATATGCCCGGCGACCAACACCACCAGCCCGATTCCCCAGGATCCGACGAGCTATCCGCCCAATACTACGGCGAACCCCAACAACACCTACAACATGTTCTGCTCGCCAGACCTTGGGGTAACGATTCCGGCTGCGGCGGTATTTCTCTCCGGTGCGACGACCTCGGCGTACGGAGAGTGCCCGGACACCACGGTAAATCCGGTGGTGAATTATCCGGAAGCGGCTACGGTGGCCGCGGTCTCTGACCACGTGGCTTCAACCACGGATGGCAAGCATATTATCGGCGCATCGGCGAGTCCTGCGGAGCTGACGGATCTTTCGATTACGGTTCCCATCAATGCCTGTCCGACGAATGGCAATGGGCAAACCACGGGGATTACGTTTAATCCTGCTCCGGTGGTGAATCAGTTCTCATTGGGGGCTTACGGGATTACGAACATCAACGAAGTGGTGGCAGCGACTAACTCTCTCGAAGCCTTCGTCATGTACGGGAGCGCGGCCACGACGACGCCTTCCGGGGGTGCGTTGTTGCCGGTTTACAAACCATCCGCCACCGCGGGTTCTCCGGGCACACTCAGCAGCGTCACCCTGACCGGTAAGGCGATTGCGCCGGTAGCGGGAATTTTCTCCCCCGACAACACGCTGTTTTTTGCCGGGACTACGGGCGACAACCAGTTGCATGTGATCGACACGACGACTCTGCTGGACTCGAAGCAGATCGACCCGAAACTCACGGATATCAATGGCAATCCGTTGCCGCCGGTATTTCTGGCGGTCAAGCCGCGGCCGACGACTTAGGTTTAGCGGGGATCTTCGTTCGAGGGTCGAAAACCCGGCGCGGAAAGAGCCGGGCGGTTAAAAGGGGAGTGTAAGAAACCCCCGAAAAAGAAACCGCAGATCTCTCCACTACGCTGCGCTCCGGTCGAGATGACAATTCTGTTTGGGAATGGAATTCCACGTTTCCAGGAGAAACTCGAAATCCTAGAGTCGTGCCCTGATACAAAGCAGGAGAGCGGCGACTCCCTGAAAGCTCGCGGCCAGGAGTGAGTGCGAGAGAAATTGTCGAGCGGGAAAAGCGGCCTAATCGCCGGCTAGGGTAACGGCGCTTGAGGGACCACTTTTGTAAAACCCACCTCGTTCCCAGCCCAGGATCTCAGAGATCTGGTCGGCCAGGGTGAGGGGATCGAAGGGCTTGGAAAGAATGGCGGCGGCTCCCAGCTCGTCGAGCTTACGGCGGTCCTGCCCCTGCACCTTGGCCGTGAGCAGAAGGACCGGAATATGAGAGGTGTTCCCATTCTGCTTCAGGATCTGATAGGTTGTCGGGCCGTCGATGTCGGGCATCATCACGTCCAGCAAAATGGCATCCGGCTGTTCGAGCGAAGCGCGACGAATGCCTTGCGCCCCCGAAGGGGCCAGGATGACCTGCCAACCGGCGATGGTTTCCAGGCTGAGTGCGGTCACTTCACGGATGTCAGCTTCATCGTCAATGATCAAAATGCGAGGAACCATGGCGCGCCCGCTCTCTCAAGTGTTGTTATCACTCTAGGTTCGGCACTTCCGGGCGTACATAACACTTGATGTGCATTACCTTGATAATAGGCGGCTTAGATCGTTATCAGACAAAACATAAGGCGCAGTTACGGTTACGTAAAGGAAGTTTACCAGTTCGCATCGGGAGATCGGTTATGCTAGCGGTGCGCCGGAATCGCCGGCCAGGACGCGAGGAAATCATGACCAGGTTGCACAGAGTATGCATAGCAGCGCTACCGGTTTTGTTGGCGCTATCAGCATCGGCGGCAATGCACAAAAACAAAGGTTTGGAAGTGGACTTCAAAACCAGTGACGGTCAGGATGCAGGATCAGCCCTACTTACTCCCGCGGGCAATAAGGTCAAGGTCAAGCTGGATCTGAAGAATCTACCCGAAGGCGAGCACGCCATCCATGTACATGCGAGCGCGAAATGCGATGGGCCTGATTTCAAGACGGCCGGCGGCCATTTTAATCCCGACAGCAAAGAGCATGGGACCAAGAACCCCAAGGGTCCTCATGCCGGGGACATGCCGATGAACCTGCAGGTGATGGCCGACGGTACGGACCACATGACCTTCATGACGGAAAGCATTTCTCTGAAGAAGGACGCAAAGAATTCGGTCTTCGCAAACGGGGGCACGGCGTTCATCATCCATGAGAAGGCCGACGATATGATGACCGATCCTACGGGCAACGCGGGCGGAAGAATCGCGTGCGGAGTGATCACCGAACCGTAGTGCGGGGTCTCAGGACACGCGCCGCGAGGGCCTGACGACTTGGGCATTGGCGGCCGCGAAGAATTTGGGAAGATTCGCGGCCGGCACGGCCGGGGCGAGAAGAAGCCCTTGTACAAAATCGCAGCTTAACGCGCGCAGGCATTCCAGCTGGTCGCTGCGCTCCACGCCTTCCGCGACCACCTTAAAGCCAAGGCTATGGGCCAACGCAATGATGGCCTGGACGATGGTATAGGTCCCGTTGGGGTCGGAGATGCGCTCGACGAAGGAGCAGTCGATCTTGAGGGTGCTGACGGGCAGCTGATGCAGGTGGCTCAGACAGGAATAGCTGCTGCCAAAGCCGGCGACGGAAAAGTGCACTCCCAGGGCAGCAAGACTGCGCATCTGCGAAGCCACCTCCGGGCGGTTGCGCATGACCGTGTTCTCGGTCACGACCAACTCCAGTAGTTTCGGATCGAGGCCACTTTGGGCCGCAGCACTGAGCACCCGAGCAGAGAAGTCGGAGTGCAGAAACTGCAGCGGAGAAACAGCAAACGATATGCGCAGCTGAACAAGGTGCTGGCCTTGCCACTCCATACTCTGGCGGCACACTTCGTCCAGGACCCAGTTTCCTAAGGGAACGATCAGGCCCCGCTCCTCGGCGACGGGCAGGAAGCGTTCGGCAGCGATGGTGCCCAATTGTGGATGGTTCAGCCGGAGCATAGCTTCCAGTCCGCAGAGGTTGCCTGCCATGGAGTACTGAGGCTGATAGTAGAGTTCCAGGCCATCGTCTTTCAGAGCGGAGCGCATGAACCGCTCCAACTCGCTGACCTCGTCGGCGGAGGCGCTTTGGGTAGAGACCATTAGAAATTGGCCCCCGCCTGCCTGCTTGGCACGGTACATGGCGGCGTCGGCCAAACGGCGCAGCTGAGCCGCGTCCATCGCATCTTCGGGATAAATCGAAATCCCGATCGAGGCAGAGATATCGAAGGAAGTGCCGTCGACTTCGATCGGTTTATTGATACTCTCGAGGACGCTGCGCGCGACCATCAGGGCGCTATGCCGGTTGGCCAGCTCCCCCAGAACGATCACAAACTCATCCCCGCCGGTACGGGCAAAGGTATCCACGGCGCGTAAGCGCGCAGAGATCCGGCTGACCACCTGCTGCAGGCAGAGATCGCCGGTAGCGTGGCCGAAACTGTCATTGATCTGCTTGAAGCGATCCAGGTCCAGACAGAGGACTGCGGCTTGTTGCCCATAACGAGCTGCCTGGGCCAGACTTTGCTGCAGGCGATCCTCCAGCAAGAGCCGGTTCGGGAGTCCAGTCAGCAGGTCGTGGTGTGCCTGGTGAACCAGCTGCTCATGCAACTGCTGCCGGTCGGTGACATCCTGTACCAGCACGAAACTGCACTTCCGTCCCTGGAAGTCGATGAAATGGGACGCCATGT
Organism: uncultured Acidobacteriaceae bacterium; assembly: GCA_963745725.1. GTDB lineage: Bacteria > Acidobacteriota > Terriglobia > Terriglobales > Acidobacteriaceae > PALSA-350. The sequence continues at coordinate 1,448,408 of CAVUYJ010000005.1, read as the reverse complement.
CGACCTGGATATAAGAGCCATCCTTGCGCCGATGGCGCCAGGGACCGGTCAGCTTGGTGGAATTGGGGACCGAATTTTCCCGGAGAATCGCTTCCACATCCTCAGTGGGACGCAAATCAGGCAGCGTCATGCTGACAAATTCTTCGCGTGAGTAGCCGTAGTGGGTCACTGCGGCATCGTTGACCTCGAGGATACGCAGGGTCTCGGGATCATGCACCCACATGGGGTGCGGGTTGGCGGCAAAGAGCAGACGGTAATGCTCCGTGGCGCGCCCTACGGCCCGGAACTCATCCTCCAGCATGGTCAGGATCATGCCGAAAGCGACAAAATACTTGGGCACATTCCACAGCTCTGCGGGAATTTGCCCAGCCCGTACCAGGTAATCGCAGATCAACCCGACGGGAAACACGGCAGCCCACGCCACCAGGCCCAGGATGGAGGTCAGAACACCGGCAGAAGTGCGGCGGAAATCGAACCAATAGAGGGCGGCGAAGGTGAGAAAAATTTCAAACAGGAACGCGGAAATGCCGTAATCCGGCTGGTGCCGAAGAAGCGAGACCACAGTCCAGAGGCCGCCCCCGGTAAAGGCCAGGGTGATGACGCCCCACACCCGGCTGCGGCCGCGGCACAATCTCCAGGCCAGGATCACGCCGGCCAGAGAGCTGGTGGCAGAGGCAAGGTAAAGGGGCCAGTATTGCGAACCCGCGAAGATCAGATAGTTGGTGTAAAAGAGGGCAGGAACCCCAATGCCCAATCCTGCCAGAGCGCGACCCGTCCGCGATTGGAAGATGGCGGAGGCGGAGAAAAGGAAGCATAGACCGGAAAGCATCAAGGCGCTGATGCTCAGGCTGTCGACCAGCGCCTGCGCATGAACCGATGCGGCGGGCACCAGGAGCGCCGCGAAATGCAGCAGGACCAGGATCCAGCTAATGACCCAGTAGCGCAGGCGTGCAGACGCACGTTTGCGATAGATCGAGGCAAAGAGCACCACGAGCAGTCCGAGAATCAGAATGTCGAGCACTTCGTTTTTCATGAGTCACGAGACGCGGCAGAAAAGAATACAAAAAAATCAGTGGGGAAGAGCGAAACAGTCTGCTTTTCCCTGGTGTTAAGTATCTCTCAACATAGCAAAGTCTCAAGATCACCGAAGTGTGACCGGACAGGGAAGGGTGTTACGGGCCGCGGAGAGTTTATGTACGTTCGGCCCGACGTTCGCCATGCCATACATTCCATCTTCGCTACCCGGCTTTTGTTCCCTGCAAGTTAGACGGGCCCTTTAAAAAAAGAAGTACCCCGGATTCAGCAGAAATGAAGTGGGAAGGTGTACCAGGGCCTTAATGATTGCTTGGTTTGTCGGTACGGGCTAAACCGGCTGTGGAAAAGTGCTGGGCGGGATAGCAAAGACGACGTGTTCTCAATCCTTACGGCCCGACTAAAAGTCGTGCCCCGATGCAAAACCGCAATTTTCAGCAGCCCGAAAAACCCCTCCCAGGCCGCGTTCCGCCTTGTGAAGGCACGTCTTTGCTGCGGAACTGGCTGCTGTCGAGGTGAGGCGAGGACTGGGAATCGGGGAAGGTCTGGCCTTCCCGCACAGTTACGAGGCGGTTTTCAGTTCTTTTTCAGCGCGCAGCCAATCCTGCTCGGGCGAACCCTCGGGCCAGCCACGTTCCGCCCAATACTTCTCTGCCAGCCGAGCAATCTCCTCCCGGGTGGGGGCCGGGGCTGCTGCGGGGGTCTGCTTTTTGGCGGCCGGTTTGCGGCGTTTTGCGGTCCCGTTTGGCGCTTCAACGGTCTTGGTAGTCATCGATGTCTCCTTCAAGTTACTTGCCCTATCAACGATAGGCGCCCCTTAATGATACGAAGGAGAGGATGGAATTGCCAGCTTGTACGCTAGTAACTTTTGCGCTACGCCCGGGCGCTTTCCACAGCATCAGGCTCCGGACGCGGGACTATCGAACCTTTCCTGGCGCCGCGATATCGCATTCGAGAGGGTGATGGGTGGATCGGACTGCAGCAACTGGACGCTCCACTCTTTCATCGCCGGGCGGATGCGCTGAAGCTCAGCCAGGTCGGCTCTCCAGTTTCTGAGATGAACTTTCGTATCCAGCATGCGGATCCAGAAGGCGCGGTACTCCGCGAGGTTGAGGCGCTCAACGTTGGCGAACAACTCCTCATCGCCCAACAGCCATTGCCATAAAAACCGGTCCTGGGAAGCGGGCTGGCGAGCAGCCAGCGCCTCGTCGGCGAGTTCCTCGTCGGTGGGGAAGGCGTTCAATCCATAGCCGAAATCGGAGAAATCGCTTTTCTCGCCCGTCTGCTCCGCGATGCGCTTCAGGCAGCGTGCCAGGTTGCGGCGCGAAGGCCCGCGATAGGAGCGTTCCTCGATCAATCCTTTGTAAAGAGTGACGGCGCGGCGCAAGCCGCGGACAAAAAGGTCGCTGCGCGAGCTGTTGTCGGCCGTCTCCTCGGGAACATAAAACCGGCTGCAGAGCAAGGCTTCGACAAAGGTCGTATGCCGCCATTCGGGATCCACCGACGCAGCATGGGCAATATCGGCGAAAGCCTGTTTGGAGAGAGCCTCGAGTTGGGCCCGCTCGGTTTTTCTTTGCCAGGAGGGTTCCCGGTCCTGGGCCTCAAGCACGGTGTAACCAGCCAGCGCCCGGTAAGAATAGGCCTGAGCAATGCGCCGGCGCTCCACCGCGTCCGGAAAGCGAGTCATCTGGGAGAAAAACTGGTCCAGACGGGCGAAGGCTGTCCAGGGATCGGAGCGGTCGAGATGGGCCACTGCGGAAAGCAGCAGGCCGTTGAGGAAAACCGCCGCCTCCGGTCCTGAGGAAAGATCCTGAAAAGCAATGCGACCCTGGCCCACGTAGGAGAGGTCGTCAATATCATCAATGATCGCCTGGGCGCGGGGCGAGAAGGCGTTGCCCTCTTCCTGGAAGCTCAAGGGATGCTCTCCCACCTCCTGCAACAATGCGGGCAAGGTGCTCCTCACTTCCGTCCTGGCGTCGCGCAGGGCTTTCAGCTCGGTAGCCACGGCTTCCACCTCGGCCACGGCCCGGGACGCATCCTTGTCCCAAGCCCGCGCCTGCTGGTAGACCTGGATCACGATCAATGCGGCGATGATGGCGAAGACGCCGAGGAAAAGCGCGGACGTGGTGCGGACCCGGTGCTGGGCCTGCACTGCCTGCTGCAAGGCCTCCTGCGACTGGCGTAACTGGTCGCGGCTCTGGTTCATCTCGGCGTGGATCTCGTCCGAAGTTGCGTCGGTATGCGAAGCTGCCGGTGCAGGCTGCAATGCGGCTGCAGCAGCAACCGGAGCTGCGTAACTTGCCAGCGGCTGGCGCCTGGGTTGGTAAGGGGTGGGAGAGGCTGGGACCTGGGTCGTGGCCGGATCGATGCTCGAGCCGCCAACCGTTTGCGCTTCCGCAGGAAATCCGATGAGGATATACAAGCAGGCGAGCAGGCAGATGGCGAGCAGGCCCAGCGCCAGCATAGTCATCCAGCGGTTGGTGTGCTTATGCTCCGCCATGCTTGCGGGATCACTTTCCATTCTGCCTCCGGAGCTGAATTCCAGGGAGCTCCGCCGTGCAGCCGTTGCTCCAGAACGGCTGCACATCAGCAGCTACGACCCTACGACCCGTTACCCTGATTATGCTCTGAAGTATCTGCAACTTCGAGCGTCCGGGCAATCCCACTTCCGGAACAGGAGTGGGGGTTAACCACGCCCCCTGGTAACCGTAATGGGCTCGGCAAGTTTGAATGTGACGACGCTTTCTGCCGGCACGGTAATGTCCTTATTGCCGGTAAGAGCAGCGCCCGCAGTGCCCGCGCCGGCTCCGAGCAGGCCACCGATCAGGGCTCCCTTGCCGCCGCCGGCCAGACCACCAATCAGCGCTCCACCACCACCACCGCCGCCAATGAACCCGGCGGTGCGTTTGCCTTTGCCTTTGGAGGTGGCTTCATACGCGGTGGTGCTGACCGCATAGTCACCGACTCTCTTGATGGCTATGGCCAAATCTCCAGAGCCCTTAAACCTACCCTGCCCCTTGGCAGCGGTGACCACACCGGTGACCGGGGCACCGGAGCGGATGACCGTGACGCCGTGGACCACTACCGACTGAGCCAGAACACCGCTGAAACTATCGCCGACGTTGGCGTTCTTAGCACTGATCGTCTGCTCCACCCGAACCACGACAGGCGTGCCGACCGGAACGGTGTATTGCTTGGGCGGCGGCGGGGGGGCGGGCGCCGCGGCGGCCACCGGAGCCGGAGGAGGAGCCGCGGCAGGCGTAGGTGCGGGTGCAGCAGGCTGCGCGGCAGGAGCCGGGGCGGCGGGCTCTGCAGCGGGGGCAGGCGCAGGTGCAGCTGCCTGGGTCGTGGGAGCAGGCTCTGCAGCGGGGGCGGCCGGAGCCGGGCCTTTATTGCATCCGCCCAGCAACAGCAATCCGCTCAATGCGAGCGAAAGCATGCCGGCGGATCCATACGTGGCCTGCCCGGTCGTGGGGACGCCAGTGGAGTGGATTGCGCTCGATAAGGTGTGCTTGTTCATGATTCTCTCCCTTGATGCAAAGGTTTCTGCGCCGTCATGCCGAGCCCAAATGTTCCAGCTTTTCCTGAATCAGCGCGTGAGCCGAAGTTACTGTGCAGTAGATGCTGAGCAGCCCTGGATTGCACTCAATTTTGCCGACCCGGGGTCGATTTCAAATTGATTCGGATCGAAGGTGCAGCGATCCAGCAAACCTTGCAAACCCCGGACAATCATGATGCACGATCATGGATCGACGGAGCCGGCCGCGCGTTGAGAACGCATTAAGCTTACACCAACTCTGAACAGTTCTTTAGGATGCGGCCAGCGGCGATGTGGCGCCACGGACGGGGGTGTAGTCAGGGTGGAAAGGAGATTTTGAGGGGATGGGCGGAGGTCCAGATGAGCGAAGTCGCGCTGACGGAAAAAAGGGCACGGATTTTTCAGCCGTACCAGACTGTAGCTGGAAGGCGAAATTCCCCCGTCAGGCTCCGCAAAAATGAGCAGCTGCTCCTAGTCCGGGGGAAGATCGGATTTGCCTTGGTTGCCGAGGGCTAGGCTTGGGCGTGCTCGAGGGTGCGGCGAAGACTGGAGGCAAGCTCTGCCACCAATTCCAGTTTGCCGGCTACTTTTGGGGTTACCTCGGGTTCGGCCAATGCGAGTTGCGACTGCAGCAGGAGCCCGGTTACGGTGGATTTCAATTCACTTTCGAGCAGCGACGCAGCGGCCCGCATGGCCCGGACCTGCTGTTGCTCACGGCGCCCAATCGCCGCCTGTACCTCGCGGGCCAGGCGAGGACCACCATGAAAAGCGAAGTTGATCTGCACCGGAACCGCCATACCCAGGCTTTGCCATAACATCTCGGTGGCCGCGGGATTGGCTTCGGCGGTGCAGTCGTCCACGACGACCACGGAATAGTCGCGGTGGCGCAGCTCGTTCACGCCAGCTCTTTGGTTGGCGGCGACTTTTACCGGACAACCCACGGCTGTGCTCAGGGCGTCGGCGATCCGGGTCGCATCGGACATGGGACTGATGATGAGGACACTATGTTGCAGCGGTGATTTCACGACTACCTCCTTGAGGTTTGCCTGGGACGGGTTTGCTGCTGGAAGCGGATCGGAATCCACCCCGCACAGAATTACTTTGGCTCATGCGTCTACTTTTCTATCTTTGTCTGTCTTTTCTATAGTCCTGGGGAAGCGGAGCCGTTGTTGTGGGCATTTTCTTCTGCTTCCGGAGCGCCGATACCGTACTCCTTCAGCTTGCGGTAAAGGGTGGTCTTTCCTATGCCCAAGAGGCGGGCGGCCAGGAGTTTGTCGCCATTTAGTTTGCGCAGGGTTTCGAGAATTGCCTGTTTTTCCAACTGGGCCAACGGTAGAACAGGACCCCGGGCAGACCCTGGAGGGTTGAGCGCAGACGGGGCGACTGCGACCGGACGCCGGTTCTGCAGGTGAAAGTTTTGCAGTTGGGTGGGCAGATCGCCGAGATGGATGATCGGGCCGGAGGAAAGGGTGCAGGCTCGATCGAGCGAATTCTCGAGCTCGCGTACGTTCCCCGGCCACTCGTACTCGACCAGAGTGCGCAGAGCATCATCGCTCAGGGTATGGGCGGTGCCGGTTTCACGGGACAGCCGCTCCAGGAAGTGTGCGGCCAGCAGCGGAATGTCCTGCTTGCGCTCGCGCAATGGGGGGATACGCAGGTTGACGACACTGAGGCGGTAGTAGAGGTCCTTGCGGAAGCGACCCTGCTCCACCATGGCGGCAAGATTGCGGTTGGTGGCGGCAAGGATGCGGACGTTGATGGGCACGCGATGGGTGGCGCCCACCGGTCGAACCTCTTTTTCCTGCAGGGCGCGCAGCAGTTTGGCCTGTAGATCCAGCGGGAGCTCGCCGATTTCGTCGAGAAAGACGGTTCCTCCCTCGGCGGATGCCAGCAAACCTTCTTTGGAACGATTGGCGCCTGTGAACGCCCCTTTGACGTAACCGAAGAGCTCACTTTCCATCAGTGTGGGCACCAGCGACCCGCAATCGATGGGTACAAACGGACGGTCAGCATGGGGGCCATTGGAATGAATGGAGCGGGCCACGAGTTCCTTCCCCACACCGCTTTCTCCGAGGATGAGGACGGGATGGGAGCTCTGCGCCACCTTGGCCAGAATGCGATAGAGTTTGTCCATCTCAGGGCTGCGGCCAATCATGTTGCCCAGGCCCTGGGGAGAGCGCAGGGATTCGCGCAAGCGGCGGCTCTCGCCATCCAGGGTTCGCCGCTCCATCATGCGTTCCACGGCGCGCTCCAGCACCGCAGTCAGTTCCTCCATGGCAAAAGGCTTGGTGAGATAGTCCGCAGCCCCGGTGCGCATTGCCTCGACGGCGGCAGGGACGGTCGCGAAGGCGGTCATGACGACGACCACCAGGCCAGGATTGAGGGCCTTGATCTCGTTCAGCAGGCCCAGGCCTTCCTCGAGAGGGGCGCGCAGATCGAGCAGGAGAATGTCGATGCCCTGATCGCGCAGCTGGGTACGAGCGGCGTCAATGCTCGAAACGGTCTGGGGAACAAAGCCGAGGTCGGTAGCTATTTCGCAGCACGCCGAACGAATTGCGGCATCCTCGTCAACCACGAGCAGATGAAGCTTGCCGATGCGCTCCACGGGTCGCGACATAGTTGGCACGGGAAATGTAACTGGAACAGTGATCGCCATTGTACTCAGATTCCTTTCTGGCCGGAAACTTCCCTGCCTGTTGTATCGACCGATATTGCGCCAACTTGCATGCGCTGAGGTGGAAAAGCTGCGCCGGGCGAATGATGCGCCAAAGCCTCAGCAGATGCTGTACTTAACCGCTTGGCGGGCACACAGAAGTTCCGCTCCACCAGTTGCAAACCTGAGTTCATTTCTTTACTCCTTTTCATGTTGGTCATTTCATGTTGCTCATGTTGTTCGCGAATGTTCATGTGCTGATGACTGCTTTCATGGCTGCAAGATGGACGGGTTCCGTTGTCGTTTCCGCAGCGGTCTCCGGACTCGTGAGAGCTCGTTCGGATTGGCCGGTGCTGGTGTTTGTGCTGGTGCTGGTGCTAGAGCACGCGCGGGGCCAAAGGGGAGGGGGAGAGAAAGAGAGAGGTAAGTGATTAAACGGTAAGGAGTTGCAGAAAGGGGGCTGAGGGCTGGGCGGTGTGTCTGGTTTTTGCCTATTCCCATTTGGGAACGGCCAAGGTCGTTGCAGGCTCGATAACTTCAGTTAACTCTGCAGCTTAGGATGGTAATTCCATTTTGGGACGTGTTCTGAAACGGGAACGGCAGCCAAAGCTCTCATACAATCAGGGGATGAATCCCCAGCAGAAATCGACGGCGGCTTTCTTCCGCCCCAACGACCGGGCTCCCGACGCAATGCGCCCGGTGCGCCTGACCCCGCATTACACTTCGATGGCCGAGGGCTCAGTGTTGATTGAAGTAGGCCACACCCGGGTGTTGTGTAACGCCACGATCGAGACCGGAGTGCCCGGCTGGTTGAAGAACAGTGGACGAGGATGGGTAACAGCGGAATATGGCATGCTGCCGCGGGCCACCCTCACGCGCAGCCCGCGGGAAGCGGAGCGTGGCAAAGTGGGCGGACGGACGCATGAGATCCAGCGGCTGATCGGACGCTCGCTACGCTCGGTGGTCGACATGCAGGCCCTGGGAGAACGCACGGTGATCCTGGATTGCGATGTGCTGCAGGCGGACGGCGGTACCCGCACTGCGGCCATCACCGGCGCCTGTGTGGCGATGGCCATTGCCTTCCGGCGGCTGGTGGAGGCGGGAACGTTAAAGAAGCTGCCGCTCACGCAACTGGTGGCGGCTACCAGTGTGGGCATCGTGGAAGGAGTTACGCTGCTCGATCTGGCTTATGAAGAGGACTCGCAGGCGGACGTCGATATGAACGTGGTGATGACCGAGGCCGGCGGATTGGTGGAAGTGCAGGCGACGGCGGAGCGCAACGCCTTCCCGCGGGAAAAATTAATCGAGATGATGGATCATGCGCAGCGCGGGATCATCGAACTGGTGGAAGCTCAGCGTGCTACGCTCGCCGCCCTGCAGACTAGCGAAAAGGGATGATTTGTGCAGAGGAAAAGGAAGAGATTCCTCAGGGCCTAGAGCCAAATGATTTTACTGCACCGATGTTCGCCCCACCCATCGCAGTCTCCACGAATGTTTTAGAATGAGCCCCGGGAAACAATGGCAATCATTGAGAGGAAATGAGCAAATGGCAACTACCAAGATGACAGCAGGAAAACTGGCGGGACTGAAGGCCGTCTCGGATGCGCGCGGGGTGATCGCTGCCGCGGCGATGGACCAGCGCGGATCGTTGAAGAAGTCGTTGGCCAAAGAGAAGGGCGTTTCGGATCTGCCCGATTCTGCCTTGATTGAGTTCAAGGAACTGGTCACCGAAGTGCTCACGAAGTATGCATCGGCGATCCTGCTCGATCCTGAGTATGGGCTGCCGGCTACCAAGCGGCGCCATGGCAAAGGACTGCTACTTGCGTACGAGAAGACTGGCTACGATGCGGACACGCCGGGCCGGCTGCCCGATCTGCTCGACCACTGGTCAGTGCGCAGGCTGAAAGAAGCAGGCGCGGACTGCGTGAAGGTGCTGCTCTACTACACTCCGTTTGAGAAGAGCGAAATCAACGACCGGAAGCATGCCTTCATTGAACGCATTGGCGACGAATGCCGTGCCTGCGACATCGCCTTCTTCCTCGAGTTTGTAGGGTATGACGTGCATGGCGACAGCGAGAAGTCGCTGGGGTATGCGAAGAAAAAGCCGGACATTGTTTCCGGATCGATGTCGGAATTCGGCAAAGAAAAATACCTGATTGATGTGCTCAAGGTCGAGGTTCCGGTGCAGATGGAGTTTGTCCAGGGGACCAAGGCGTTCAAGGGCGAGTCCGCATACACGCGTAGCGAGGCGTTGCAGCATTTCCGGGATGCTGCAACGACCACCCACAAACCTTTTATTTATTTGTCCGCGGGCGTCAGCAATGCCGTCTTCACCGAAACCCTGGAGTTGGCGGTGGAGAGCGGTACGACGTTCAACGGTGTGCTCTGCGGCCGTGCTACCTGGAAAGACGGGATTGCCATCTACGCCAAGAACGGGGCCAAGGCTTTTGAAGACTGGCTTAACGATCAGGGCGTAAAGAATATCCAGAACGTCAATCACAGCCTGGAGGGGGCGCACTCCTGGTTCCCCAAGGTTGGGGTGACGGCTGCGGATTTGTTGGCTCTGGCTTAGGGTTAGAGAATCACCCAGGATGGTCCTGGGTGATTCTCAACGGATGTTTTTCGTCATGGCGAACAACAGAATTTGGAGAAACGCAGGGGCTGAAGAGTTGCGTGAGAACCAGATTTCCGGAAAAATCAATGCGAGTTCATATAGATCGTGATTCAAAAGCTATATGACTGTTGCCAGTTTTTCGAGTTCTCACGCAGACTCTGAAGCCCGGATTTTTGTTGGGCCCTTACGGCCCGACTAAAAGTCGTGCCCTGATACAGAACATCAAAAGCAGTGGCTCACGGAAAACTCGCGCATTCCTCCTTATTCCCACTCGATGGTTCCTGGTGGTTTGGACGTGATGTCGTAGACTACGCGGTTGATGCCGTGGATTTCGTTGACGATGCGGCTGGAGATTTTCTTTAGGAGATCGTAGGGCAGCGGGACCCAGTCGGCAGTCATGCCGTCTTCGGAATGTACTGCGCGGATTGCACAGGTGTAGGCGTAGGTGCGCTGATCTCCCATCACCCCGACACTCTTGACCGGGAGGAGCACGGCGAAAGATTGCCAGATCTGCTGATAGAGCCCGGCTCCCTTAATTTCCTTGACCACGATGTCGTCTGCTTCCTGCAGCAGGGCTACCCTCTCGGGCGTGACCTCTCCCAAAATGCGCACGGCCAGTCCCGGCCCGGGAAAGGGCTGGCGCTCCAGGATCTCGGCCGGCATATCCAAGTCTCGACCGATGCGCCGAACTTCATCCTTGAACAAATCGCGTAGCGGCTCGATCAACTTCAACTTCATGTTTGCCGGCAGACCGCCCACATTGTGATGGCTCTTGATGGTCTGCGATGGGCCTTTGACGGAGGAAGACTCGATCACGTCGGGATAGAGAGTGCCCTGCACCAGCCAGGCGACGCTCGCGCCCGGCTGCTGTTGATCGAGAATGCGCATCGCTTCATCGTCGAAGACAGAGATGAATTCATTGCCGATGATCTTGCGCTTTTGCTCAGGGTCGAGGACGCCGGCGAGCCTGGAGAGAAAACGATCGCTTGCATCCACGGCTACTAACCGCAGGCCCAGGCGATCGCGCATGTTCTGCTGGACTTGCAGGAACTCGTTCTTGCGCAACACACCGTTGTTCACGAAGACGCAGGTCAGCCGGTTGCCAATGGCTCGCTCCACCAACACGGCAGCCACGGAGGAATCGACTCCTCCGGAAAGGGCGCAGATGGCACGGCCGTCCGCTACTTGTTCGCGGATAGCGGCCACGGTCGACTGAATGAAGTGCGCCGGGGTCCAGTTGGGTTGGGCGTGGCAGATGTTGAAGAGAAAATTGCGCAGCAGCTCGGTTCCCCGAGGAGTGTGGCGGACCTCGGGATGAAACTGCACGGCCCAGATGTTGCGTGCAGGATCGGCCATACCCGCAACCGCATTGGCGGTGCGCGCGGTGAGTGAGAAGCCGGGAGGGAGGTCGAGGGCTTCGTCTCCGTGGGACATCCAGACGTCGAGCGACGGGGGCAGTCCGGCAAACAAGGGGTTTTCGGTTTGGCCAGGAACGATGGAGACCTGGGCGGGCCCGTACTCGCGCTTATCGGCCGAGCGTACTTTGCCGCCTAAGTGATGGGTGAGGAACTGCAGACCATAACAGATGCCGAGTATGGGTAGTCCCATGGCCAGCATGTTCGGGTCCGCCACGGGCGCGTCCTGGTCATAGACGGAACAGGGTCCGCCGGAGAGGATGAGCCCGATGGGATGATGCGTCCGGATCTCGGCGACAGAAGCTGTACAGGGAAGGACTACCGAGAAGACGTTTTGCTCTCGTATGCGGCGGGCGATGAGTTGTGTGTATTGGCTGCCGAAGTCCAGGATGACGATCGAGGAAGTATCCACGTACTAGTTTTTCAGGATTTCGTTCGGTGGGCAAGAAGGGAATACGTTCGCCAGAATTGTACGAATGCGGCAAGTCTTGCGACCTGAAAGAAATCGTTGGCAACGAGGTAGAGGATGGTGACGAAGGCCCACCAAAGGTAGAGGGCAGTTCCACTCATGTCTGCTTCGAAAGGAAGAGGTATGGCAGAGAACACCATGGCGAGCACGATCAGAGCAAGGCGGACGATGCCTAACACCAAGTTCACTTCCACCAGTTTGCCGGTCAGCGCGCCTTGGCGAAGACTACTGGCCAGGCTGCCCACGACTCCTTTGCCTTCCAGCATGGCCAGTAAGGGTGCGATGGAAAAAATCCAACTCAGGAGGGCCCAGAGGACAAAGATGCCGAGCGAAAGGCAGATGACCCAGGCGCTCCAGCCGACCAGGTTAGGCGTGGCGCTGCTCAGGGTCACGTTGGCGGCCCATTGGATAGCGCAATACCAGCCGAGCCAGACACCGATCAACGCCGCCATGCGCAGCAATTGCAGCAGGATCAGGGTGAAGGGTGCGGCGTGCAAGGTGGGGTCCAGACGCTTGAGCACAGCGGTGCGGCCGAGGCCGGAGGCAATGGCCCAAGCAATCGCCAGCAAAGGCCCAAGCCACAAGGTGAGATGTTCCACCTCCGGCTTGATGGCCGCAGCCGCTTGCGCGATCTGCTGACCGGCTTGCATGGGGTCGCTCAGGGAAAGGCCGGCCAAGGCGGGAGTGACTCCGGATGCAATGCGGACGCCGTGATAACAGAGGAGAGCGGCTGCCGGAATGCCAAAGCCCCAGCGCCAGAGGAGTTCCCTGCCCAACAGGCCCGGGCGCTTCCAGCAATCGGCGCAGATGTAGAGCAGAGATTGAGTTCCCCGGTCGCTTTTGTTGACCACAACGAGGCCTACTTCACAACAATGTTGATCAGCTTGTTGGGGACGACTACCACCTTGACCACCTGCTTGCCGGTGATGGCAGCCTGCACCCTGGGTTCGGCCAGCGCTGCCTGTTGCATGGCCTCACTGCCAGCGTCGGGCAAAAGGCGAACGACGGCGCGCAGCTTGCCGTTCACCTGCACCGGGATTTCGAGCTCTTCCTCCCTGGCCAGATCGGGATCGAAGGTTGGCCAGGGATGGCGCAGCAGGGCGCCTGTGCCGCCGATCTCACTCCAGAGCTCTGCCGTCAGGTAAGGGGCGAAGGGGGCCAACAACAGGATCAAAGTCGGCACGATGGTGGCCATCAACCGTGCGGAAGCCTCGGCCGGCAATTCCGCCAGTCCCGGCTCGGCCGCGGTAATTTCGTTCACCAGTTCCATGACTGCGGCGATGTCAGTGTTGAAATGCCAGCGGCCGGCAAAGTCCTGGGTGATTTTGCTAATGGTCTGGTGAAGCTTGCGCAGCAACGCCTGCGCCAGGGGAGAGGTTGGCGCGGCTAACGGTTGACCGGCGCGGCTGCGGACGACGTCCCGATAGCGCGTCACCAAACGGTATACGCGACCCAGGAAGCGGCTGACCCCGGCCACGCCATCCTCCTGCCAATCCAAATCGCGGTCGGGTGGCGCGGCAAACAGGGAGTACATGCGGGCGGCGTCGGCGCCGTAGCGGGCGATCATGTCGTCGGGCGAGACCACGTTGCCCCTGGACTTGGACATCTTGGCGCCATTGCTGATGACCATGCCCTGGGTGAAGAGGCGGGTGGCCGGCTCGTCATTGCCCACCAAGCCCAGGTCGCGCATGACCCGGGTCCAGAAACGGGAGTAGATCAAGTGCAGGATGGCGTGCTCCACCCCGCCGATGTATTGATCGATGGGAAACCAGTAGTCGATCTTCTCCCGGCTGAAGGGCGCGGATGCGTTGTGGGCATCGGGATAGCGATAGAAGTACCAGGACGAGTCGACAAAGGTGTCCATGGTGTCGGTCTCGCGGCGGGCCGGTCCTCCGCAACGAGGACAGGTCGCGTTCACGAACGAGGGGACGCGGCTCAGAGGGGAGCCATCCTGCTGGGTGATCTCGATCTGTTCGGGCAAGAGGACGGGGAGCTGGTCATCGGGCACGGGCACGATGCCATCCTTGGGACAATAGAGCACCGGGATGGGCGCGCCCCAGTAACGCTGGCGGCTGACTCCCCAGTCTTTCAGACGAAACGTAACTGTGGTTTTTCCGAAGCCGTGTTTCTCCGCGAACGCGGCCAGCTTTTGCTGGGCCTCCTGGCACCCCAAGGAGTTGTAGTCGCCGGAGTTGATGAGCAGGCTGTCTTCTTCGGTGTAGGGCAATACGTGCTCTTCCGGCTGACCTTCGGCCGGCTCATGGGTGCGCCGAGGCAAAACCACGATGCGTATTTCGAGCCCGTATTTTTTGGCGAACTCGTAATCGCGCTCGTCGTGTGCGGGTACCGACATGATGGCGCCGGTTCCGTATTCGAACAGGATGTAGTTGGCCACCCAGATAGGCACGCGCTCTCCACTGAATGGGTTGATGGCGTAGTGGCCGGTGAAGGCGCCGTGCTTGTCGACGGCTCCGGGATCGCCGGCTTCGCGAGCCTTCTTTTGTTCTTCGACCAGGGAGGCGACTTCCCCGGCCAGGCGCTCGTCAGCCTGGGCAAATTGCTGGACCAGCGGGTGTTGAGGCGCGAGTTGCAGGCTGGTGGCGCCAAAGATGGTGTCCACGCGGGTGGTGAATACGGGGATACGCACGGCGTCGGGGGCGAGCGGGGATCCGGCTATGAAGTGCTCCGGCGCGGGCTGGGGGACTTTGCCCCGGTCTCGCCCGGTATCAGGCTCGGGGGTTGGATCGAGGATGAAGTCGATGGTCGCGCCTTCGCTGCGGCCGATCCAGTTGCGCTGCATGGTGCGCACCTTCTCCGGCCAGTCGGGCAGGTGGTCCAGCCCGTCCAATAACTCTTGCGCGTACTTGGTGGTGCGGAGAAACCACTGCTCCAGGTCGCGCTGCTCGACGGTAGTGTCTTCGTGGCGCCAGCAGCAGGCGTTGATGACCTGCTCGTTCGCCAAGACGGTGGCGCAGAGCGGACACCAGTTCACCTTGCTCTGTTTGCGAAAGGCAAGCCCGTGCTCCAACATGCGCAGGAAAAACCACTGTGTCCAACGGTAGTAGTCGGGCAGGCAGGTGGTGATCTCGGTCTGCCAGTCGTAGCTGAGGCCGAGGCGGCGCATCTGGCGGCGCATGTGGGCTATGTTCTGGAGCGTCCACTCGCGGGGCGGGGTTTGATTTTTGAGGGCAGCGTTTTCGGCTGGGAGGCCGAAGGCATCCCAGCCCATGGGATGGAGGACGTTGTAGCCCTGCATCCACATGTAGCGGGCCAGGGCGTCGCCGATGGAGTAGTTGCGGACGTGGCCCATGTGGAGTTGACCCGAGGGGTAGGGCAGCATCTCCAGGACGTAGTACTTGGGCTTGCCGCTGTGCGGGGGCTCGGCACGATAGAGCTCAGGGTCCGCATCCCACCGCTGCTGCCAGCGGACTTCGATTTCCGCGGGATCATAGCGGTCGGGGAGAGCCGGGGTTTCACTGGACCGCTTGCTGGTTACGTCGGTCGGGGGCATCATGCTTGATTGTAAATCGGCCGGCAAGGGTGTTTTGGCAGGCCCGGTTGTCTGGCGGTCCGGCGGGGGTAGGCTGGTTTTGGAGAAATGTGCGAACTAAGCGAACTATGCGCACTAAGCCGGTTTTGTCTACTGCACTGGATGTGTTGCTGATTTCAGGTTGGGGCTGAATTCGGGTTCCGTCAATAGCGTTCGCGATTTTATTTGGTTTGTTGCAGGACGGGTTGCTGGATGACCGCCAGGTAGAGTTGCGCCCGTATCTGGAAGCCGAGTCTTTTGTACAACGCGATGGCTGGGTTGTCGGTCTTGACGTGAAGGAATGGGGTCTCCCCGCGGTCCAGGATGCCGGAAATTACCACGGACATGAGGGCGTTTCCGTAGCCTCGACCCCGGAAATTGGGGTGGGTGCAGACGGCGCTGACCTCGGTGAAGCCGGTCAGGTGAAGCCGCTCCCCTGCCATGGCTACGAGTGATCCCGATTCGTGGATGCCGTAGTAGGCGCCGAGTTCGATGGTTCGAGGGAGAAAGGGGCCTGGCTCGGTCAGCTTGGTGAGGGCTAGCATGTCGGGCACGTCGGCTTGGGTCAGTTTGCGGATGATCTGGTTGGGCTTGGCGGGTCGTGGGGCTTCGAAAGTCATCTGATACATGTCTCCGCTGATGCGCATCTGCCAGTCATCGGGGAGAACAGGTTTGGAATCCAGGAAGAGGGCGGCGGTGTCTCCGGTGAGGATTTGTGCCAGCGCTTCGTACTCGGATGGGGATTGGGCTTGCATGGCTCCGAAGGGTGCTACGTCCCGAGGGAAGCGCTTGGCTAGGTGGTTGCTCTGGGCGAGGTAGGACTGGTCCGTGGAGAGGGCGTTCCAGATGGGGTTGTTGAGTAGGTGGTTCACGGCTTTCATGAGTGACAGATGATTGGGGATTTGTTGGTTGATTCAGGAAAAGCGATTGAAGGGCTTCGCCCCGTCTTTTTCGGCCCATGTGCGCTGGGGCGAAGGTCCGGATGGGATTGTTTTTATCTGGTTCGGTTTTTACGACTCAGTTCTTTCGGTTCAGAGTTGTGGTATCCCACATCTCGCGAAAAACGAGCGAGATATGGGGCACCCGGGGGTTGTTGGCGCGTACAGAGGGGGGCCGAGGTGTTCCTCCTTGATTTGTCGGCCGTGCGTTAGGGTCCCGAGGGTCCGTCTTCGGTTGGTTGGTTTTTCAGGATTTTTGAGAGGACGTTGAGGCTTCCATCTACCTGGGGGGCGTTCAGGCCGAGGAGGTTGGCCAGGAGGGGGTAGACGTTTACGTTTTCGAAGGGGGCTAGGGTCGAACCGGGGCGGATGTCCGGGCCTACGGCCAGGAAGAAGGCACGCATGGATTTCACTACCCTTGGGTCATAGCCGTGCGCTCCTGGCTCGGGCGGAGGGGCTGCGGCATCGCCGTTGGCTCGGATGGCGTAGGGCCCGTTGGCGATGACCACGGGATCGCCCTCGCGAGGATTGGTGTCGTAATGCAGAGCCGCAGGCACGCGCTTGCGGCGATAGACGGTGAAGGCGTCGGTCTTGATTTTGAGTTCCTGATAGGCCTTTTCGGCGGCTGCTTCGGAATTGGGGTAGAGGAGCGATCCGACGGTGGTGAAGTTTTGTAGATCGGCGTAGCGGGAGAGATCGATCCAGGGTCCCTGCTGGTGCTCCATGCCGTGGTCGGAAACCACGATCAGATCGAGAGGCAGGTGCAGTTGCGCGAGATCTGCCCAGAGAATGCCCAGCAACTGGTCGACATGTTGGACGGCGGCGGCAGTTTGCGGGCTGTCGGGGCCGTACTGGTGACCGGCATGATCGACGGTCGCATAGTAGAGGGTGATGAAGTGCGGGCGCTGTTCCGGGGGCAGGCGTAGCCAGGCGATTACCTGGTCGATGCGCTTTTCGTCGGGGAAGCGATCGTCGAATTTGAGGTAGTAGGAAGGACGGGCGGCGTCAATCTCAGCTTCAGAGCCGGGCCAGAAGAAGCAGGCGGTGCGCATACCCTGTTTTTCCGCCAGAACCCACAAGGGTTCCCCTCCGTACCAGGTTCCGTCGCTGTTGGTTGCGGGATCGCGATAGGAGTAACGCTCCTTACGGGCCGGGTCGTAGAAGTTGTTGGCGACAATGCCGTGGTGTTCAGGATAGAGCCCGGTCACCAGGGTGTAGTGATTGGGAAAGGTCAGCGAAGGATAGGCGGGAATCATTCCTTCCGCCGCGATTGCGCCGTCCGCGCCCAGAGCCAGCAAATGTTTGGCTCCGTACTTGCGGGCGTAGTCGTAGCGGAAGCCGTCGAGCGAAACCATCACGACGTAGGGTTTAGCCTGCTGCGCGGCTGCGTTCGGCCCGTGGTCGACGGTGATAACCTGGGCGTTTCCGTACAGGCGCGAGAAACAATGGCAAAACGGCGGGCCAGCGGCAACACGTGAACAATTTAGCCGCCAGCTGCGGAACGTAATTGTTCGGCAGCCGCCTCGGGGGTGATGTCCCGCTGCGGCATGCCCAGCATTTCAAAGCCGACCATGAATTTGCGCACCGTCGCCGAACGCAACAAGGGAGGATAAAAGTGGCCATGGAAATGGCACTCCGGGTGAAGATCTCCATCGGTTGGACGTTGATGAAATCCCATGGTGTAGGGGAAGCTGGTGGCAAACAAACGGTCGTAGAGGGTAGTGAGCTGCTTGAGGATGTCCGCCAGGCCGCGCTGCTCGGCGGGCTTGAATTCCAGGAGGCTGCCGAGGTGGGCGCGGCTAAGCACGAGGGTCTCGAAGGGCCACACCGCCCAGAAGGGCACCAGGGCGACGAATTCTTCGTTCTGGCAAACGATGCGCTGATTCTGCTCGAGCTCGACCTTCAAGGTGTCGCAGAGCAGGCAGGCGTTATGCAGGTTGTGATATGCGCTTTGGTTGGCCACCTCAGCGGCGGCTTCGTCGGGTATGTGTTCGGTGGCCCAGATCTGGCCGTGGGGGTGGGGATTGCTGGCGCCCATCATGGCGCCGCGGTTCTCGAAGATCTGGACGTGACGGATTTCCGGGCGTGCGCCCAGTTCTTTGAACTCCTTGGTCCAGGCTTCGACGACGCGGACGATGTCCGGCACTTGCATGCCCGCCAGGGTCAGGCTGTGGTCGGGATGGAAGCACAGGACACGGCAGATGCCGCGCTCGGTCTCGGCGCGCAGGAAGGGGATCGCCGGTTTCCGCGATACCGGGCGAATCGGGGAGAAGGGCGGCGTAGTCGTTGGTGAAGGCAAAGACGCTGGTGTAGGGCGGGTTCTTCTTGCCGCCGGCACGGGTGTTGCCGGGGCATAGGTAGCATTCCGGATCGTAGTGCACGGCGGGCTTGGCATCGGTGCGGCTGACTTCGCCCTGCCAGGGGCGCTGGGTGCGGTGAGGCGAAACCAGAACCCAGCGGCCGCGCAGCGGATCGTAGCGGCGATGGGGATATTGCAGGTTGGTGTCCATCAGTGAGCCTTCCGGCTGGCCGATTACGCCTTTGCCTTCTTCGACGGAGAAAATTTTGTCCACGCCGGGCAGGTTCACTTTTTCTTTCAGGCCGCTGGGCCAGTGAATCTCCACTGCATCCACTTTATCCGCATCGCCCAGACCGAAGTGAACGCGGGGGTCGTTGTTGGAGACAAAGCTGCCTCCGCTGAGCACGTCGCCCCGCTGCTTGATGCCTCCGGCGGTGAGATACACGGTGGCGCCGACGGCGTCCCTGGGGCTCTTGGGTCCGCCGGTCAGGCTTAGCTCTACCCAATGATGGTGATCGGGGTTCACGTTGCGCAGCAGGACGGGCACGGAGTCGAGGTTGTTGATGACAGCGTCGATGCGGCCGTCGTTGAAGAGATCGCCGAAGGCGGCACCGCGGGCAGGGATGACCAGCGCCAACCCAGTGCCTTCGACCGCCGGCACCAGGTCAAATTTCTTGCCGAGCTGGTTGTGGAATAACAGGGGACGCTCGGCGTAGGTGGTGCCCCAGTTGTTCTGATCGACCATGGGGTAGACGTGGCCGTTGGCGATGAACAAGTCTTTCCAGCCGTCGTTGTCGTAGTCGATGAACTCGGTGGCCCAGCCTAAGAAGGGCACGGTCGGCTCGGCTACTCCGGCAGCATAGCTGTCATCGGTGTAGTTGGCGTCGCCGTCGTTGCGGTAGAGCACGTCGTAGTCGTCGGAAAAGGTGGTGTTGAAGAGACCGAGGCGGCCGTTGTTCTGGTAGTCGCCCACAGCGACACCCATGGATGCGGTTTCGCGGCCGTTTTCGTTGAGGGCATAGCCGGAAGCGTAGCTGTCGTCTTCGAAGGTGCCGTTGCCTTTGTTGATGTAGAGGTAGTTGGGGGTGGAGTCGTCGGCCACCAGAAGGTCTACTTTGCCATCGTTGTTCAGGTCCACGAAGATCGAGGTGAATCCGTAGTAGCCGTTGGGATCGTCGACTCCAAGTTTCTGGCTGACATCGGTGAAGGTGCCGTCGCCGTTGTTGTGGAAGAGATGGTCGTGCTCGCCTTTGAGGCCGCGCGGGCCGCACATGACGCTGACCCCGCGGAATTGGCAGAAGTTGGACGCCACGCCCTTTCCCGTCAGCCCTGGCGAGCTGATCCTGGTCGAAGTGGACGTAGCCGGAGACAAACAGATCGAGCCGGCCATCGCCGTCATAGTCGCCGAAAGTGGGTCCGCTGGACCAGTTGCCGAGTTGGACGCCGGCTTTTTCGGCCATGTCGGTGAAGGTGCCGTCGTGGTTGTTGTGGTAGAGGCGGTTCTTGCCGTAGTTGGCGACGAAGAGGTCGGGGTAACCGTCGTTGTCGTAGTCGCCGACGGCTACGCCAAAGCCCCAGCGGTCGTTGGTGACTCCTGCCTTGGCGGCGACGTCGGTGAAGGTGCCGTCGTGGTTGTTGTGGAAGAGGGCGGCGTGGGGCGACTCCGCTTTGCCGGAAAGAGCGTCGTAGGTGGAGCCGTTGACCATGTAGATGTCGAGCCAGCCGTCTTTGTCGTAGTCCAGGAGGGCTACGCCTGAACCCGGGGCTTCGAGGATGAATTGTTTTTTGGGGGTACCCATGGTGTGATGCCAAGTGGTGAGGCCGGCTTTGGCGGCGATGTCCTGGAAGATGATGGGACCGGTTTTTACGAAGCCGCCGGCGGTGATGGGGCGCTTTTCGGAGTCGAGGACCGGGGCGTGGGTTCCACCAGTGTTGACGCCACCCATGGGCTGGGGTTGTTCCTGGGGTGGGGTCTGGCCTCGGAGGGCCCCTGAAAAAGCCACCAGCGACAACAACACCAGACTGCGACAGGACAAGCGGGGTACTCCTTTGAGGGTCACACCAAAGGATAAAGGATTTGCCGCAAGCGAGGATCAGGGGGACCGTTTGTTCCCTGAACAGCGGAACCGCAGGTCCCTCGGCTCCGGTCGGAGTTTGTGACTTTTTTACCTTCCGTTGTAGTTTGCGGCCGGAAAGCTCACAAGAGCATCTGCCAACAAGCATCACCGGGGGCCTTCGACTCCGCGCTTAAAGCCCTCTGTTTGCGATAGATCTGCGAGGCGCTTCACTCCGTCGAAAATCAACTCGTAGCAGAAGCAGAGTTGGTGGGCGCGATGTCGAGGCTGACGTTATAGCCTAGCTGGCGGAGAGAGCGAGCCATGCTTTGCAAGCGTTTTTTGAGTGCCTTGGGATCACGTTGTGCTCCTTGCTCGATGTAGCGAACCTTCTCATGGAGGATCTTCCAGACTAGTCGGCACAGGCGATGAGCGATGGCCCAAAGCGCCTGCTGATATCCGAGCCGTGGCAGCAGACGGCGGAACACCACTTGAAAATGGCTGCCTTTGGTCTTCACCGCAGCCTGCGCGGCCTCGGTCAGTATGCGGCGAACGTATTTATTGCCCTTCGCCGAGCGGCTGCTTTGGTTCTGCCCGGCGCTCTCCTGCCGACCGGGGTTGGTGCCCACCCAGGAGGCCAGCTGGGCCGCGGAAGGAAACGTGCTCGCCTGCACCCCTACCTCGGCAATCACTTGCTGTGCCGAATCGGCACCAAAGCCAGGTACTTCGGCCAGCCGCACCACCGCCTCCCCATGCTCGCTCATCGCCTCGGCTATTGCGCCGTTAAGCTCGGCGATTTGCTTGTCCAGCAATTGCAGACGATCCAGATAGAGCGTGAGCAGCTTCTGATGCATGGGTTGGAAGGTCCCATGCAATGCGTCCACCAGTTGCTCCTCGCTACAATGCAAACGGTCATCGCCCAAGGCCGCCAACTTCTTCGCCTCGCTCTCACCCCCGGCTAAAGCCCGCAAAATGCGTAGTCCACTCACTCCCAGCAGATCGCTCAGCACGCTGGACAGCTTGATCCGCATCTCCTCCAGTAGACCCTCCAGTTGGTTATGCAGCCTTACCCGGTCTCGGGCCAACTGCACCTTGGCCCGCGTCAGCATGCGCCAAGCGCGCTGCTCTGGCTGGGGCACGAAACTCAAGATCAGCTCCTCGGCTAGCAGACGCCGCACCAACCGTTCCGCGTCCTTGAAGTCGTGCTTGCGCCCCCGCGGTGCCCGATTGGAAAACGCTTGCGCCAACTGTAAACGCAGGTGCGGCTCCAACTCATACCACACCGGCTTCCAGTACTGCGCCGTCGATTCCATCACCGCCTCTTCTACCCCTTGCTCCCCCAACCAAACCCTTAAGCGCTGCAACTCGCTGCTCGCCGTGCCGAACCGTCGCCGTTGCAACTGCTCTGTCCGGCCGTCCATCTGCTGCACTACTACCACCATCAGCACTTTCTTGTGAATGTCGATTCCTGCTACCGTATACGGCATACCCACCTCCTGGTGTGGAAGCGGTAGAACGCGCGGAAAAATCGTTACGCACCGTCACGCGCTATCACCCTTCCCCACCAGGGGAGGATGACGCCACAAACATTGGTTCAAAACCCGCGTTCCAGGCCACACTCAGGAACGGCTTCACTTAATCCAGAGCGAAGACGACCTTTACCGTTCCACACCGGCTTCCATCCTAGGCCCTCCTCTCACCGATTTTCATCCACTTAGGTGGGCCAAAGGCCCATATCACACTCAGGATGACGGTCTTGCTGGGGGCTTGAAATACAGTTGGTTGGATTTGCGGAAAAACGAAAAGATCCAAAAAGTCACAGGCTCTCGGGATGAGAAGGAAGGGGTGACGGTTCCCTAGAGAATGGACGCCGGTGTGGTGGTTTGGTTTCCAGGCCTGGGCATTTCCGGTTCCAGTGATGACGGGTGGCACACTATCCCACGATGGTAAGAACGGGACAAGTCGCGTGAACGATAAGCTGAAAGGCCCGAGAGGTCCGGGTCTCGATGCCGAGATGAGAAGACTTTCGGATACCGAGCACTAACAAATCGACCGAGCGTTCGCGTATGTGCTCGAGGATCTGGCGGTGTGCGTTGCCGACTTCTACAAAGGTTCTCGGATTGCAGAAGTCTTTCGCCCTGTCGGGCACAACGTTGTCGAGAGCGAGGTAAAAGCGGTTTCTGATATCGGTCAGCCGGTCGGGATGATCGATTGCTTCTCTCTGCACGACGTTCAGTACGTCAATGTCCGCGCGGAATGCCTTGGCAAAGGAAACGGCGTAGACGGCCGCACCCGCGGCTGCGGGGGTGAGATCGGTGGCATACAAGATGTGCCGGAAAAGTGGCCGTTTCTCCTCCGCTGACGGTACCTGGGGGCCCACGGTAAGAACGGGCCACGAGGTGGAGCGGAGAATGCTCTCGGCAACCGAGCCTATGATTTCCCGCTCCAACCATTCTCCCCCGTGAGTTCCCAGGACGACGAGGGAGGGCGCCAAGGCGGCGGCAAGCTCCGGGATCACGTGCTTTGGATCACCCTCCAACAAGACCGGCGTGGCCTTGACGGCAGGATGGGAGAGGGTGGCGGCCTTGCGGGACAAAAGGAATTCGAGATCCTTTCTTTGTTGGCTTACCAAAGATGGATCGATCTCTACCTCCATGGCAGCCTGCGAGAGAGTGAAGGCGTGGGCGACCATCAACGCCGTCGAAAAATGACTGGCGACGAGGGCCGCATAAAGGCCCGCGTTTTGGGAGAAGACGGAAAGATCCGTTCCATAGACGACGGCATTTAAATCCAACTCCGGTCTCTCGCCAATCAGGGTCATGGGAAAGGCCTCCTAAAAACAGGGGAGTCAAAATCGCGGAGGCGGTGTTTCAGTTTCAAGTTCTCGATCATGGGGTAGCGCCAATTTGATAGTTCAGGGTAGCGAGGCTGAGGCGGTATTGATATTGGGCATTGGCGTTGCCGATGGCGGCGTCGGTTTGCTGGAACTGCGCCTGGCTGAGCTCGACGATGGAACTCAACCCTAACTGATAGCGTGTCTGAGCCAGAGTCAGAGCCAGGTTCGCCTGTTGCAGCAGTTCGGCGGTGACGCTGACGCGCTGGAATGCTGTATTGGCGGCCAACCACGCGGTACGAACATCGCGCACAATCCGGTCCCGCAGATCGCGGCTCCTCTCTGCGCCGGCCTGTGCGCGAAGAGCCGCTTCCTTAGCTTCGGCGGAATATAAGAAGCCGTTGAATATGGGGATATTCATGTTTACCCCGATACCACCCCACCAGTTGGAGGTGTAGTACTGCGGGGGACGAATGGGCACACTGCCGGCGGTTCCCGCAGCACTGATGGTGGGGAACATCTGATCGCGTTGGGCATGGCTGAACTTAATCGCCGCTTGCTGGTCGTAATTCAACGCCTGCAGGTCGGGTCTTTGCTTTAACGCAAGCTGCACCAGTGCATCGGCATCAGGGGGCGGCGGCTGCAAGGGGGTCGTCTCGTCCTCCAACTGATAAGCGACCTGTCTATCCAGACCCAGCACCGCGTCCAAAGCCGCCATGGTGGAATCGCGATTGTTCTGGGCATCGAGAAGCAACAATTTGGACTGCGAGAGGTTGACATCAGCGAAGCTTAGATCAAGGGTTGACTTGAGATTGTTCCTGGTCATCTGGTTGACTTGCGTTTGGGTGGTCTGCCGGGTTTCGACATTCTGCCGGGCCACACGCAGCAGCGCTTGGGCTTGCAGTGCGTCGTAGAATGCCTGATCGGTGGCAGCGACGATGTCCTCCGTGGTGGCCAGGGTGTTCGCGTTCTGAGCCTTTTCCTGGAGTTTCGAGGAAGCGATCAGATTTCTGGTTCGTCCAAAATCGGTGATCAACTGGGTGCCGCTGCCGCCCGCGGCCGCGTGTTCGAAGAGGCGCGACGCAGTGATGGTTCCGGCCGAGAGGCGTGAGCCATCTTCGGCGTCCACTGCGGTGATACTCCCGGTGGCGGTTGGCAATTCGGCGGCTCGCGACTCGCGGACGACTTGGTGCTGAGCTAACGCGAGCAGGCGGGCAACGCTGATCCTGGGGTTGTTCTTGATGGCCATCTGTTCGGCTTGCATGCGATTCAGTTGGGGAAGAGAGGCGGCCGCCGGCGCCGCCTGATTTGGAACGCCCGGCGCCACGGGAGCACCCGGCTGGCTGGCCAGAGCGAGGAGGTGCGTTCGCGGAGCATCGGGCAACGACTGATTGGTGTTTGCCGTTTGGGCTTGTGCTCCGGCAGCCGCGAAGGCGCAAAGTGACAGGAACGCGACTACGTGAGGGCATGGATTTTCTGTTTTTATCTTCAATTTCTATGCCTCTTGTGCAACTGCATTCTGGTTATCCCGCCGGCCATGGACAACGAGGTACACGGCGGGGACGAGGAAGACCGTAACCACGACGGATACACCCAGGCCGCCGATGATGGCGCGCGCCAGGGGAGCATACTGTTCGCTTCCGGCTTCGAGTCCGAGGGCCATGGGGATCATGCCGAGCAGTGTGGCCAGTGAGGTCATCAGGATAGGCCGGAGGCGAATTTTGCAAGACTGCACTACTGCGTCCAGCAGGGACTTACCCTCTTCATGCAGCAGGTTGGCAAATTCGACGATCAAGATACTGTTGGAGACGACAATGCCCGTCATCATGATCACGCCCATGAGGGACATGATGTTCAGGGTGCTGTGGGTGAGGAGAAGAATCAGAACGACGCCGGCCAACCCAGGAGGAATCGCCATGAGGATGATGAAGGGGTCGATGAACGAGGTGAACTGTGCCATGAGAATCAGGTAGACCAGAGCGATCGATAACAGCAAACCGACCGCAAACCGGGTAAAGGATTGGTTCATATTGACCACCGCCCCGCGAACCGTGATACGGATGTTTTTGGGTTTGTCCAGATGGCTGATAACTCTATTGACATCCCGGCTGACACCCACGAGGGTCTCGGTGGAGGGCATAACGTAAACGTCGATGATGCGGCGGATCTGATAGTGATCCACCTCAGTCGGAGTATTGATCTCCTTGATGTCGGCGACGGATTGGAGCGGGGTATAGTCCATCTGCCCCGTGGGACGAAGGGGAATCTGCCGGAAATCGTTCATGGTCATGTGGGCAATCTTCTGATCAAAGTACTGAACGGTAAGCATGTAGTTGTTGCCGGTGTTTGGATCGATCCAATAGCTCGGAGCGATCATGCCATTGGAGGTCATGGCGGTGATCACGTTGTCAACGATTTCTTTGGGGGACACGTGAATGAGGCTGGCGCGTTCGCGGTCAATATTCAGCTGCAGGCCAGGATACTTGAGGTCCTGGGGAATCAATACATCGCTTACGTTCTTGAGGCCTTTGACTTTGGTCGCGATTTGGCGAGCCAGGGCGAAAGACTGGTCAAGGTCATTGCCGCTGACCTGAATGTCGATGGGCGCGGGCAAGCCCTGATTGATCACGGAGTCGACCAATCCGCCGGCCTGGAAGTAGGTGGTGAGTTCAGGCATATCGGAGGCGAGAATGCGGCGGACTCGCTCCATGTACTGGTAACTGCCGACGGCGTGACCCTCTTTCAGGCTGACCTGGACAAACGCCGTATCCATCGCGGAATTGCTGGTATATATCGCGGAAAGGTCGGGAGTGATACCGATGTTGGAGACGATCATGTCCAGATCGCGAGGAGGCACTACTTTACGAATCTCATCTTCCACTTGAGCGATGTATCGATTGCTCAGCTCGATGCGCGACCCGCTGGGACATTTGATGTTGATCACGAATTGTCCGGGATCGGTGCGAGGAAAATACGATCGGCCAAGAAACGGGAACACGCCAAGGAGGACGGCAGCCACGCCGGCAACAATGACCGCGGCGGTCAAGCCGGGACGCTTGAGCGCGCGGGTGACCTGAACCTCGTAATAATCGAGCATGCGACGGAAGGACTGGTTGAACCTGATCTCGAACCTGCGGAAGAACGATGGGGTTTTAGGCCCGTCGTAGACTTCCTCGTCGGCGATGCGAATGAACCGGGCGCAGTAGAGAGGCACCACGGTCATGGCGAAGATATAGGACGCGAAAATCGAGAGCACAACGCCGAGCGCGAGATCAGTGAAGATGTACTTGCTGACGCCGGCGAAGAAGGTAACGGGAAAGAACACGATGGAGGTGGTCGAGGTGGCGGCAAGCACCGCGAGCGAAACCTCCATGCCGCCCTTCTCGGCCGCGATCTGTGGAGCTACTCCCATTTCCATGTAGCGGAAGATGTTTTCCAGGACAACGACAGAGTCATCAATGAGGCGCGAAAATGCCAGGGCCAAGCCACCCAAGAGCATGGTGTTGATGGATCCGCCGAGTGCGTCCATCACCAGCAGGCACATGAGGGCGGAGAGAGGAATGGACAGGAGGACGGCGAACGTCGCTCTGGGACTGCCCAAGAAAACCAGGATCATGATGCCGGTAAGAAGCAGGCCGATGCTTGCTTCCTTAATGAGGTTTTTGATAGCGGATTTGACGAACAGCGACTGGTCGAAGACGACCGCAGTTTTTAGCGAGGCGGGGATGTCGACCAGATTCTTGATGGCAGCTTTCATGCCATTGACGATGGTGATGGTGTTGCTATCACCACCCTGCTTGAGCACGGGAACATATACCGAACGTTGGCCATCGATGCGAACGATGTTGGTCTGAATGGTGCCCGAGTCTTGCGCTTTGCCGATATCCGCCACCATGATGGAGGCGTTGCCGACCGACTTCAACGGCAGGTCGTTGATCTGTTCCGGAGTCGGGACCTGGCTGTTGGCGTAAATGTTGTAATCCTTGGATCCAATGCGGACGTCTCCGGCAGGGAGAATCAAGTTGGAGTCGTCGACGGCGTGGACCACGTCCATCAGGCTGAGGTTGTGAGCCTCAAGCTTCACTGGATCGACATAGACCATGATCTGGCGATAGCGCCCGCCAAACGGCTGGGGCACGGAGGCCCCGGGGACGTTGGCAATCTGGTTGCGGACCTGAAACTGTGCCAGATCTTTAAGGTCAGTTTCGTTCAGGCCCTTCCCTTTCAGGGTCACCAGGCAAACGGGTTGGCTGGAAGCATCCATCCCGAGCACCACGGGCGGGAGCGTGCCGGGAGGCAAGCGGCGGAGATCGGCCATGGCAAGATTGGAGATATTACTCAGGGCCGCGTTGGCATTGGTTCCCGGCTTGAAGTAGATCTTGATCAAGCTCACGCCGGTGAGCGAGCGCGATTCGATGTGGTCAATGTTGCTGCCCAGGGTAAAGAAGCGCTCGAAGGTGTCAGTGATATCGGCTTCGATCTGCTGCGGCGGCATGCCGGAGTAAAACGTGGCCACTACCACCACAGGAATATCGATTTTCGGAAACAGGTCTACCGGCATGCCGGCAATGGTGGTAATGCCCACCACCATGATCACCATACAAACCATGATGATGAAGTACGGATATCTGAGCGCGAACTTAGGCATGGGTCCCCGCTTCGTTCGCCGGAGTTGGCTGGTACCTTCTGTGGATGATGAGGTAGACGGCGGGCACCAGGAAGACTGTGGCAATGACGGAAACGCCGAGGCCGCCGATGATGGCGCGAGCCAGTGGGGCGTATTGCTCGCTGCCAGCCTCGAGACCCAGCGCCATGGGAATCATGCCCAGCAGGGTGGCCAGGGAGGTCATCAAAATGGGACGCAGGCGAATCTTGCAGGATTGCACGACCGCGTCCGCGATGGCTAAACCTTCCTGATGAAGATGTCCAGCGAACTCGACGATGAGGATGCTATTCGACACCACAATGCCAGTCATCATGATCACGCCCATGAGCGACATCACATTCAAGGTGCTGCCGGTGAGCAGGAGGATGATGAGCACTCCGGACAGCCCGGGCGGAATGGCCATGAGGATGATGAATGGATCGACGAAGGAGGCGAACTGAGCCATTAGGATGAGATATACGAGCGCGATGGAGAGAATGAGGCCAACGCCGAAGCGGAAGAACGACTCGTTCATGCTGACTACAGTTCCTCGCACCGTAATGCGCACGTTCTTCGGCTTTTGCAGACGGGCGATTACTTTATTGACCTCACGGTTCACACCTTGAAGCGCTTCTGTCGACGGCATCACATAGACGTCGATGACACGCCGGATCTGATAATGATCCACCTCTGTGGGAGTGTTGATTTCCTTGATATCTGCGACGGATTGCAAGGGAGTGTAATTGGGCTGGTTATCTGCTCGCAGGGGAATCTGCTTGAAATCATCCATGGTCATGTGGGCAATCTTCTGGTCGAAGTACTGCACGGTGAGCATGTAGTTATTGCCGGTTTTCGGGTCGATCCAGTAGCTCGGCGCAATCATGCCATTCGAGGTGAGAGCGGTAATGACATTGTCCACTATCTCTTTGGGCGATAACCCAATCAGGCTGGCTCGTTCGCGATCGATATTGAGGGCAAGGCCCGGATAGCTGAGGTTCTGAGGAATCAGCACATCACTGACATTCTTCAGACCCTTTACCTGGTTGGCGATCTGGCTGGCGATCGCGAAGGACTCATGCATGTCATTGCCGCTTACCTGCACATCGATGGGCGCCGGGAGCCCCTGGTTGATTACCGAATCGACCAACCCCCCGGCCTGAAAGTAGGTGGTTAACTGGGGCATGTCGTCGGCCAGCTTTCTACGAACACGCGCCATGTATTCGTAGCTTCCTACCTGGTGGCCCTCCTTTAAACTCACCTGGACAAACGCGGTATCCATGGACGAGTTGCTGGTATAGATGGCTGAGAGATCGGGAGTAATGCCGATGTTGGAGACGATCATACCCAGATCTTTGGGATGAACGACTTCGCGTATCTCCTGCTCGACCTGGGCGACGTAGCGGTTGCTCAGCTCGATGCGCGTTCCGCTGGGGCAGCGGATGTTGATGACGAATTGGCCAGGATCTGTGCGGGGAAAGTAGGATCTGCCGAGTAAAGGAAACAGGGCGAAGCTAAGAAGGACCAACCCCAGGATGCTGAGGGCGGTTGCGACGGGCCGCAAGATGGAGCGATTCACCACCACGACATACTTCTCCAGCATTCTCTGGAACCAGTTGTTGAAGCCGCTAACAATTCGTTGAAAAAGGGATCGCCTGGGAGCGGTCGCCGGGGCGGCTGTACCGCCAGCCTGTACCGCCTTTAGATGTTCGGCACCTGCAGACTTGATAAATCGCGCACAATAGAGCGGCACAACGGTCATGGCCACGACGTAAGAAGCAAAGAGTGCGAATACGACGGTGAGGGCCAATGCGGTGAAGAGGTACCGGCTCACCCCGTAGAGAAGAGCGACAGGAAAAAACACGATGGCAGTGGTGAAGGTCGCGGCGAGCACGGCCAATTGCACTTCCTTGCCGCCGACTTCGGCCGCCACCTCCGGCGCCGCTCCCATCTCCAGATGGCGGAAGATATTTTCCAGAACTACGACCGAGTTATCGATCAAGCGGGAAAAAGCCAGGGCCAACCCCGCGAGGACCATGGTGTTGATGGAGCCGCCCCCGGCGCGAATGCAAATAAAAGCCGCCAGCGCAGAGAGGGGAATAGATAAGCAGGACCGCGAATGTAGCGCGTACGCTGCCCAGGAACAAGCAGAATCATCAACGCCGTAAGAACCAGTCCGATGCCGCCCTCATTCATCAGGTTCTTGATGGCGGATTTGACGAACAGGGACTGGTCGAAGACTACAGCGGTTTTGAGCGAGGCGGGAATGTCGACCAGGTTCTTGATGGCGGCTTTCATGCCATTGACGATGGTGATGGTGTTGCTGTCGCCACCTTGCTTGAGTACGGGAACATATACCGAACGCTGGCCATCGATGCGAACGATGTTGGTCTGGATGGTGCCTGAGTCTTCCGCCTTGCCGATATCCGCCCACCATGACGGAGGCATTGCCGACCGACTTCAACGGCAGGTCGTTGATCTGTTCCGGAGTCGGGACCTGGCTGTTGGCGTAAATGTTGTAATCCTTGGGCCCGATACGAACATCACCGGCAGGCAGGATGAGATTGGACTCGTTTACAGACCGGACCACGTCCATCAGACTGAGGTTGTGAGCCTCCAGCTTGAGCGGATCGACATAGACCATGATCTGGCGATAGCGTCCGCCAAACGGCTGGGGTACCGAGGCGCCGGGTACGTTGGCAATCTGGTTGCGCACCTGGAACTGTGCGAGATCTTTAAGGTTAGTCTCGTTCAGGCCCTTCCCTTTCAAGGTCACCAGGCAAACCGGTTGGCTGGATGCATCCATCCCGAGCACCACGGGAGGCAGGGTGCCGGGGGGCAACCGGCGGAGATCCGCCATGGCGAGATTGGCAATATTACTCAACGCCGCGTTGGCATCGGTTCCCGGCTTGAAGTAGATCTTGATCAAGCTCACGCCGGTGAGCGAGCGTGATTCGATGTGGTCGATGTTGCTGCCCAGGGTGAAGAAGCGCTCGAAGGTGTCAGTGATATCCGCTTCGATTTGCTGCGGCGGCATGCCGGAATAAAACGTCGCCACCACCACCACAGGAATATCGATTTTTGGAAACAGGTCTACCGGCATGCCGGCGATGGTAGTGATGCCTACCACCATGATCACCATACAAACCATGATGATGAAGTACGGATATTGGAGAGCGAACTTAGGCATTCCTATTCGCTCCCTGACTTCTCTTCATTCACGTCGACGGCCGGTAACTGTTCGAGCTTCGGCTTTACGGTTTCTCCTGCCTGGTAGTTCGACTGGCCGCCGGTGATCACGCGGTCTCCCTCAGCCAATCCGCTCGTCACTTCCACCAGATTGGAACCTCGCAGACCGAGCGAAACGTTCCGCGGCTGCACATGGTTCTGGCTGTCGACGATGAGAACAGAAGATTGATTGCCGTTGGTGAGGACGGCTTGCACGGGAATGGTCAAGACGTGATCTCTTCGCTCCAACTCGAGGGTGGTGTTGGCATACATGCCGGGGGTGAGCGACAGGTCTTTGTTCTCGACATCGATTTCGGTTTGCATGGTTCGGGTGGCGAGACTGATATCCCTGGTAAATCGAACCACCTTGCCCACCAGGGTGCGGTGGACAGCATCGACCTGTACGTTCACCTGTGCCCCCACGTGAATGAATTCGACCGCATCCTCGGGAACGGGAAGGCGCAGGCGGAGCAAGCTGCTCTGAGCGAGCTTCACCACGGGTAGGGATTGGACATCGGAGGCAGTACCGGCCTGGATCAGGGCGCCGGTATCGGCGTAGCGCCAGATGATTACGCCGTCGATGGGCGCCACGACCCGGGTGTAATCTCTCCAGAGCGCTCGACCCGCTCGTTATCGGCGCCGGCGACATCGAAGTTTTGCCTAGCGGCGCTGAGGGCCGACTTGGCTGCATCGATTTGCGCTTGCGAAGCCAAATCCTTCGATTGAGCATCATCCAGTTCCTGCTCCGCGATCAAGCCGGGCTGGCTGGCCGAGGCCTGTTTCAGACGGGTGTAATTGGCATGCAGGGAAGCGTGTTCGGACTGGGCGCGCAGGACTTCCTGCTGGGCGCGCGCGATCTCGTCTTTCCGGCTGGCAACTTCCGCTACTGTGCCTTTTAATTGAGCGCTCAGTTCCGGTACTTCCAGAACCGCCAGGACCTGGCCCTGACGGACCCTGTCGCCAATGTCCACGTAGATGTGCCGGATGTATCCGGAGACTTTCGCGTGGACATCAATGACCTGAAAGGGCTGGAACTGTCCGGCGAGGTTCAGAGTATGCACGATACTTCCCTGCTTCACCGCGGCTACGGTGGCCGACGGGATTTCTGCGGCAATCGTGTTGTCCCTGGAATTGCACGCAATCACACTGGCGAGGACAGGCAGAGCCAACCCCACGGCGAGAATCAAGGAGATTCGCTTTCGCATATCTGCAATGCACCTATTCGATAAATTTAGTGATGGTCGAAGCCACGATAACGCACAATACCCGCAGGGACGCGCTCGCGACAACCGGGGTTTCGGCCTGAAACGATTCGTTCTGGTGTTTTGGGAAGAGGAACTAGGTAAGGGCGGGAGGGGGACGAAAAAAGAAGGCGTTCAAATTTGGGCGGCAAGAAACGCTCCACGGGCGCTTCGTTTTATGGGCTTGATATTCGAATCGCGGGGCGGCGAGGTTAAACCGCAGTAAGACAAAGACCAGCAGACCGAACGATACGACTTGCCCGAGCAGGGACCAATCTTCCGTGCTACTTACGAATAGACCCTCACCGGCGGTTGGCTGTTCATTTCTCGAGAGCAGCTTTGCTTCGGGAATTTCACGGGACGTGGAGTGAGGGGGATCGTAAAGGGAGAGTTTGTATTGAAGGCCCCAGGTAAATACAGAAATCGCCAATCCCAGGAAGACAAAGGTGAGCCTGGACAGGTCAGGACGGGTTTTGTGTGCGACACCCACGGCCACCTACCATCATACCAGTCGAGTTTCGATTTCGTTGGTTCCGTTGTTGTTTTGATCGCACTGTGAATGGAAAGGTGGTCTCTTGATGTTGTTTATTTTCACATTGTCATTCCAAACCAATCTTGCGGGCTGCGGTTCCGCAGGGACGACAGTTTATCCAGATGGCTTCGTGACCTATTTCCAGCCGTCCCCGTCCAAATTAGATTGGAGACGGAAGCGGCAGACTAAATCTCGTAAACCACGGTCATTGGTTTTGGGCGGGTGCCCCATGTTCGCACTTTAATCCAACCGCCCACCCGGACTGCTCATTGTGTCGTCCCTGCGGGACTCGTACATAAACCTCAGCCTACCCGGCACTCCCGTGCCGGGCTACAGGTTATCCCGTCCCTGCGGGACTGCAGCGGCTGAAGAGGCGGCGGAAAGGTGGAACAGAGAGGGAAGGCCATATCCTCAGTGGCTTCTAAAGCTGTAAAGCTCGTAGGCCATTTACCGTACGGCTTAAGCCGTGTCCTTCCTGCGATAACCTTCCTTACGCCTCTGAAGGCCAGTGAATGCTCCTTGTGCTGACCAAATTGGTCAACTTAGGACTCAATTCGTTAAATCATGGTTCTCAAACACGCCCTAAAAACCTAATTATCCTTTCATTCTTTGCTGCCCTACCTGAAAGTCGTGGCCCGTTATGAAGCAGCTTTTCCTGGTGACCTGACAGGACAACAATTGCTGGGACATTAAGGTTCGCTTATCCCGTCTTTTGAAGGGAAAACCGTCGTACTCTAATGCGACACGATCGGAGAGGTGTTTGTGAGCGTATTGGTCCGTATGAGGAGTCGCGGGCTGCTCAGGGACACCACACACCTCACTATCGGACAGGGTTTCCGGCTGGTCATTCAGGCGGCGTACTTCGTGCTGATCGCGCGATCACTGGGGCCGGACGCCTATGGCGCATTCGTGACCGTGGTGGCGATGGCTGCTCTTCTGGGACCATTCTCCGGGCTGGGCACGGCGAATCTCTTCATCAAGAATGTTCGCTCAGGCAAACGGGAAGCCTCGATCTGCTGGGGTAACGGGATCCTGCTTACTGTGCTCTCGGGAACTTTTCTCTCCTGCCTTGGGGTCGGGCTGAGCGCACTTCTGCACCTGAAGACGGTACCCGTTGTGGTTACGATCGTTTGCGTTTCCGACCTGGTCTTGCTCAAAGTGACGGAACTGGCAGCGTTTGGCTTTGCCGCCACGGACCGGATGAAACAGACGTCGATTCAAAGTGTGGTGGTCAGCTTGTTGCGGCTGGGCGGCATTGTTGCTTTAGTAGCTACTGTGCATCCAGTTACTCTCAACCTCTGGGTATTCACTTATCTGCTTACAACTCTGCTGGGTATGTTGTACGCCCTGGTAAAGGGAGGACAGCTTTGGGGACGCCCCGTGGTCGACTTGCGCGCGTTACGGGAAGACGCCACGGAAGGGGTGTTCTTTAGTGTCGCCGGGTCGGCGACCACGATCTATAACGATATCGACAAGATCATGTTAAGCAGACTGGCGGAGCTGGCTGCCACGGGCGTGTACGGTGCTGCTTATCGCGTGATCGATGTGACGATGACGCCGGTGCGGTCGCTGGCCGCCGCTGCTTATCCTGAGTTCTTCCGCAAGGGGGTGGGTGGAATGGCTCAAACCTATCCCTACGCACTGTCACTGATTGCGAAGACTTCGATCTATGGCGCACTTGCTTCTGCGGGGTTGTGGCTGGCTGCTCCGATCCTGCCGCAGATTCTGGGAAACCAGTACAGGGGAGTGCTTCCGGCGGTGCGCTGGCTGGCCCTGATCCCGTTGCTGCGCTGCCTCCACTCTTTCATGGCAGATGCGCTCTCGGGTGCCGGGCTACAGCGCATCCGCACGGGGATCCAAGTGATGGTCGCCCTGATCAATATTGGCCTGAACGTGGTGATTCTGCCGCAGTATTCGTGGCGCGGGGCCGCATGGACCAGCCTGGGTTGCGATGGATTGCTGGTCGCGCTTTTCTGGACCACGGCGTTTCATTACCGTCGCCAGCAGCACTGAACAGGCGGCGCGCCGACAACCAACCGCGGTTATGCGGCGGGATCGACACTAACCTTTGCAAGTGCTGTCACTTATGCAGAACATTTGCGGCATTGGTTGTGTTCAGCACTGGTATACGTGTCGCAAAAAAGAGCAATCACAGTACGAATTCGACGATTTGGGAGCCGATTTCCTCCGCTTCAACTACTCCAAAGGGTCATAATTTCCGGCTTATTTGATGATGACAGAGTGCTATACTCGGTTTTCAAGTCCCCTGCTGATGGACGGTTTTCACTTAAAGAGCCCGGAGTGGCCTGAAGTGAGTCAGTCAACGGTGGCTGTAACACTATTGTGTAATTGATCATTGCTGCTGCTGTACATACCTGATTACGACCAGACAAGCTAGCACAGGCGCGACAGTTTCTTGGTGCGGGAGAAACAACGTGAGTTCAAGCGGGTTGATTGATAACAGTCAACAGTTGAATACCAGCACGGTATGGAATGAGCCGAAACCCGACTCCGTGTTTCTGGATGGCCCAAGATCCACGCACGTGCTTGTAGGCAACCGTGCAATCCACTCGCACCTGGCAGAGATTCTGGAGCTGCGGCGGCGCTGTCACCAGGAAGACGATCTGACCACAGAGCCTGAATATTTCTTTGCGGCCCAGGCGGTGCCCAACAGACGGTGTGCCGCAGTGCTGATTCGCAAGGATCAGGAACTGAAAGCCTGCGCATTTTTCTATGAACATACCCGATATGGCGTCGGGCTCGGACTGTTCCGCGGCGGCGATTATGTAGGGGAGAGCCTGATTGTTGCCCCGGAAGCATTCCACGTGCACTATGTACATTTGGCGACCCAGGCGCTTTTGAAACAGTGGCGGATTCATGGGGTCAGCATCAGCATGAAAGCTCCGGTTGATCGCTGTACTGAAATCATGGGCCCGGCGAATCATTTCAAGAGGTTTGTCGGGAGCGATGTACAGCACAAGCTCCCGCTCGCGAGCACCTACGAGGGCATGCTGGCCAGCCTCGGCCCACGCACCCGGCGCAGCTTGGCGGGAAAGCGCCAGCAATTGGAAAAAAGTATGAAGGTGCAGTTCGTCGCCGCACTGGACCCGGACCAATGCCTCGAGGCGATGTTGGAATTGCACGAGAAGTCGGTGCCCCAGCGTGTGACAGAGTTTTACCAGGCACGTTATCGGCTACTGCGAGGCAAATCGGAGTTTTTTTCCATGGGGCTGCGATTGGCGGATGGACCATGGCTCAGCATGGTCACTGGTTGGCGTCGCAATCGCGTGACCTATGTGGACCTGCAGATGAACGATATGAACTACAAGAAGGAATCGCTCTCAGCGGTGATGCGAGCGTTCCTGTTGGAACATGAGATTGGCCTTAAGCAGGAGTTGATGAACTTTGTCGCCGGCTCCTCGTTGTTGCTGAGACGGTACTGCGAGCCGCTGGAACCGTGCACCGAGCTTTTTATTTCGAAGCCTGGTTTGCGTTCCCAGTTCTTTGAGCGGGTGGCTAGCCGTGTGCAGTCAGGAAGTGTGTATGAGCGCTTGAAACCCGGCGCCCAGGCGAAGGTTGAGGGCGAGACGGAAAGCTAGCTCGTTTTTCCTATCCGAGATGAGTTCACTCGATTCAGCGAGAGCGATGGTTGGGCTGCGCCCATCGTTTTCGGCCCACGTACGCCCCTCGGCACGCCGGGGCAGGTCAGGCGAGGGGCACCCGTCCAGGAAATTCGCTGCAGGTAATAGCCTCGAAATGCCCAGGGGCTGAAGAGTCTGCGTGAGAACCAAGATTTCCGGAAAAATCAATGCGAGTTCATATAGATCGTGATTCAAAAGCTATATGACTGTTGCCAGTTTTTCGAGTTCTCACGCAGACTCTGAAGCCCGGATCTTTGTTGGACATTTACGGCCCGACTAAAGTCGTGCCCTGATACAAAGCTTTAGAGCCGTGGCTCCGAAAGAATTCGAGCGTTCCCGTTATCGCGAAGAGCGTACCTCAAGGGCTAAAAGCCTCCTCGACATGGCCTCTTACGGCACTGTCGAAAACGAGGTTTTCGTCTCCTTGGGTGAGCCGCAAGCTCATGGGGACACGGCTGAAGGGGTGCCCTTGTCTAGAGTGTTTTTTCTCACTGTGAAGCCATATTTGGCAACGCAGAGCGAGCGGTCTTGTCGTCGAGGAAAAGGCTGGTAGCTTATTCTTATTGCTTAGAGAAAGACAGGAGAAACGCAGTCGATGAGGAGAATAGCGCTTGCTGCTTGGATGTTTTTCCTGACGTCGTTCACCGGGCTTTTGGCCCAGAGTATTGTTTTCGTGAGCCCCAGCGACAAAGGTCTTTTGACCATGTCTTGCGCTGAAGGCTCACTGGGTTCTTTTGAACAGCTGCACTACCTGGCTGCTGCGCATTACCTGGCAGAACATCTTTGCCAGCAAGCGCAAATCGACGGTGCTGTGGGAGTGTGGAAGGGCCAATCGGAGAACTCCGGTATGATCGATGGCTGCCCGAACGAACGGGCAAGGCAGTTGGGCGCGCTTTTGGCGAAGTACTACCACCAGGAACAGGCTCTGGTCTTCGACCGCAATCCGGCGGGGAAAACATCGTTGATCAGCTTTCGAGCTAGCCAGCCACTGGGCGTGATCTCGATCCTAATGGCTCAAGCGGAGGTAAGCGGCGCCACGGTGGTCCCTCACGCGCAGGACAACCTGGTGCTGATTGTGGCTGTCGACACGGCCCAACGAGCACGGTCCATGGCCCTGTACGCTTCGCTCCATGGCCGCGGTTTACATGAAGAACCGGGGACCACGGAGCTTATCGGTGATAACGATCGGGCGAAGGCCCGGGGTATTTTCACCGCTATTGTTGCGAATGGGCCGGCGGACGTGCGCCAGTTGAACTCCGACATGTACTCGGAGCAGTTCAACGATCTGGGGCTCCCGGTGACACCCGAGGCCACGCCCGCACATTAGCAGGACGAAACAAAATCCAAAGTTGCAACGATAGAGCGGTGGAATCCCAAATCTCGCGAAAAACGAGCGAGATATGGGGCACGCAGGGTCCGTGGCCGGGACAGATGCAAGCGTGCTGGAACTGAGTTTCCCTCAGGTTTTAGCACCGATTGCAGGCTAGTTTTTCCGCAACCTTTGGGCGCACCCTAAGGTTTTTTCTCGAGGTGGCCGCCGAACTCAAAACGCATGGCGGATAGTAACTTGTCTGCGAAGTCGGCTTCGCCTCGGGAACTAAAGCGTTCGTATAGAGATGCGGTGAGCACGGGCGCGGGCACACCTTCGTCGATGGCTGCCTTGATGGTCCAACGGCCTTCGCCGGAATCGGAGACATGGCCTGCGAACTCGGCTAAGGCGGGGCTCTTGGTCAGAGCGGCCGCAGTCAGGTCAAGCAGCCAGGAGGAGATGACGCTGCCCCGGCGCCATACTTCGGCTACATCCGACAGGTTGAAGTCAAATTGGTAGAGCTCGGGATCGCGGAGGGGCGTGGTTTCGGCATCGATCACCCCCTTCTTTTGGCCGACATTGGCATGGTGGAGGATGTTGAGACCTTCAGCATAGGCGGCCATGATGCCGTACTCCATGCCGTTGTGCACCATCTTGACGAAGTGGCCGGCGCCGCTGGGGCCGCAATGAAGGTAGCCCTCTTCGGCGGTGCCGCCTATTTTGTCCCGCCCAGGGGTGCGGGGAATGTCGCCGACGCCCGGGGCAATGGTTTTGAAGATGGGATCCAGATGTTCGACGGCAGCGGTAGGGCCGCCGATCATGAGGCAATAGCCTCGTTCGAGACCCCAGACACCGCCGCTGGTGCCCACGTCGACGTATTGAATACCCTTGGGCGCGAGCTCGGAACTGCGGCGGATGTCATCGATGTAATAGGAGTTGCCGCCATCGATGAGGATGTCGCCGGATTCGAGATGAGGCGCGAGCTCGGCTATGGTTTGGTCGACCACGGCTGCGGGAATCATCAGCCAGATGGCACGCGGCTTGGAAAGCTTGGCGACCATGTCGGCGAGCGAGGAGGCCCCTACGGCTTTTTGCTTTTCAAGATCCTGAACCGCTTGCGCCGAGCGGTCGAACACCACGCTGGTGTGACCGTTGTTCAGCAAGCGCTTGACCATGTTGGCGCCCATTCTTCCCAGACCCACCATTCCTAATTGCATCGAATCGCTCCTCTTTCAGTTAGTGTTCTTGTCTGTGTGCCGTTTACTTTTGCTTGCGGTAGCGGCGGATAAGGTCGGTGGTGGATGCATCGTGCTGCAAGGCCGGCTCTTTGGGAGCTTCAATCTCGGCAATGATGTGCTGAGCCAGTACCTTGCCCAACTCGACGCCCCATTGATCGAAGGAGTCGATATGCCAGATTGTTCCCTGGGTGAAGACAGAGTGCTCGTAAAGAGCAATCAGCTTGCCCAGCGTCTCCGGGGTGAGCTTATCTGCCATGAGGACGTTGGAGGGGCGGTTGCCCTCAAACACGCGGTGCGGCACCAGCCAGTCGGGGGTTCCCTCCGCCTTGACCTGCTCTGCTGTCTTGCCGAAGGCAAGGGCCTCGGCCTGGGCAAACACGTTGGCTAGCAACATGTCGTGATGGCGTCCGAGGGGGTTGAGGGTTTTGTAGAAGCCGATGAAGTCACAGGGGATGAGCCGGGTTCCCTGGTGAATCAACTGATAGAAGGAGTGCTGGCCATTGGTTCCGGGCTCGCCCCAGTAGATGGGGCCGGTGTCGTAGTTGACGTGCTCTCCGTCAAGGGTGACGTGCTTTCCGTTGCTTTCCATAGTGAGCTGCTGCAGGTAAGCGGGAAAGCGCTTCAGGTATTGCTCGTAGGGGAGGACGGCCATGGTCTGGGCGTCGAAGAAGTCGGTGTACCAGACGGTCAGCAGGCCGAGGATGACGGGCAGATTGCTCTCGAAGGGCGCGGTGCGGAAGTGCTCGTCCATCTGGTGGAAACCGCTGAGCATGGCGTCGGAAATTGTCGGGGCCGATGGCCAGCATGGTGGAGAGGCCGATGGCGGAGTCCATGGAGTAGCGGCCGCCGACCCAGTCCCAGAACTCGAACATGTTGGCGGTGTCGATGCCGAATTTTTTCACTTCGGTCGCGTTGGTGGAGACGGCGACGAAGTGTTTGGCGATGGAAGACTCGTCCTTGAGGCCCTTGATGGCCCAGTCGCGCGCGGTGTGGGCGTTGGTCATGGTCTCGAGAGTGGTGAAGGTTTTTGACGAGACGATGAAGAGGGTTTCCTCGGGGTTGAGGTCGATGACGGCTTCGGCGAAGTCGGTGCCATCCACGTTGGAGACAAAGCGGAAGACCATGTTGCGGTCGCTGTAAAACTTGAGCGCCTCGTAGGCCATGACGGGCCCGAGGTCGGAGCCGCCGATGCCGATGTTGATGACGTTGCGAATGCGCTTGCCGGTGTGGCCTTTCCACTCTCCGCTGCGGACGCGGTTGGAGAAGGCCGCCATCTTGTCGAGCACGGCGTGGACGGGAGGGACCACGTCCTGGCCGTCGACGATGATGGATTCGCCTTTGGGGGCACGCAGGGCTACGTGCAAGACGGCGCGGTTTTCGGTGATGTTGATTTTTTCGCCGCGAAACATGGCGTCGATACGCTCACGCAGGCCGGATTCCTGGGCCAGCTGGAGGAGGAGCTTGCGGGTTTCGATCGGTGATGCGGTTTTTGGAGTAGTCGAGGAGTAAGCCGGCGGCTTCGATTTTGAAGCGGTCTGCGCGTTGGGGGTCGCTCGAGAACAACGAACGCAGAGGCGTGTTTTTTATTTCTTCGTGATGCGTCTCGAGGGCCTTCCAGGCGGCTCGTTGGGTGAGAGGTTGTAACTTGACTGCCGTTGCCATCGCTTTGCTCCGTTGCCCTATTGGGACTTTCGGGTTAGATGCCCCACCGGCGGTTTGGTATCTTTCGGGGGGAATTTTTCCGATGCAAGGATTCTCTCAGAAGTGGGTTCACGCTGGAGGGTGGGAGGCGCTGGGGGATTAAAATCGGGAGAATTTTGGGTAGTGGGCCTAAGTGTTTGTTGCGGGTTGGGGAAACCGCAGGTCCCTCCGCTCCGATTCGCTCCGGTCGGGATGACAAGGGGAGGGGCACGGTTTCCGTAGACAGTGATTGCTGAAGTGAGTCTTTTGTCGTGGGTGGAGTGAACTGCAGATCCCTCCTCGGCACGCCGGACAGGTCGGCTTCGCTTGATGGGATGACAAAAGGAGGGGCGACGGTTCCGTAAGGAGTGGTTGCTGGACCGAGAAGGACGGGCGGCTTTTTTTCCAGTTGGGATCGTTTGCTGGGATCCCAGGTCTCAAAAGCGAGACCTGGGGCACCCTTCGATTCTTCCCGACACCGTTCATTGGGCCGAAAGTGTCTTATATGGCCAAGGCGGCGAGGGAGTCCTTGATGGTGGGGGTGGCTCCGGCGGCGATGGCGCGGCGGCGGATTTGATGGAAGTTTGCTAGTA
Organism: uncultured Acidobacteriaceae bacterium; assembly: GCA_963745725.1. GTDB lineage: Bacteria > Acidobacteriota > Terriglobia > Terriglobales > Acidobacteriaceae > PALSA-350. Next base: position 1,406,930 of record CAVUYJ010000005.1, on the reverse strand, counting down.
CCGCGTTTGCCTTGGCCAGGGCGGCGATGCGGCGGGTGTAGGCTTCGAGTTTGGCTCCGGGGATGGCAAAGATGGCTACGTCGTCAGTCAGTACATCGAGGTAGGCTCGGGCTCCGCAGCAACCCAGGCTTAAAGCCGCGCGGCCGGTGTTCATGACTTGGGGCACGATGGCGCAGGCGGGCCTACCCATGGCCGGCGCGTTCTGGTTTTCTACCTGCTGGGTCGCTTCCGTGAGGATCAGGGTCTGGTTGGCGTTTACCAGTAGAAGCACTACGTCCGGGGGCAATGGAGACGACGCCAGCGGGGCATATACGACGTGCCGCGATTGCGTTGCCAAAACGGGAATCTGGGCCAGGTCTTCTGGGCACACATAGTCCAAATCGGCGAATACTTTGAGGGCGTCCATCAGATCGGTCTGTTGGGCTGGAGAGGTTTGCAGGTTGTGGGTGTATACCCCGATGGCACAGAGGTTGTGGTCTGCGGCGGTGGTGGCAAAAGCTTCGCTCGCGGCGTCTTGCCAGAATTTGCAGCCTGCAGGGACTCGGCCGGAGTGGGCTTTTACGCCGGCGGGAATCGCGTCTGTAAAGGAGATGGCAACCGGCGGCTGCTGAAGATCGAGCGATGCGGCGAGTAGGGCGGCTTGCTGTGCGTACATGTCGGTCCTCGATTTAGCTCTTTTGGTCTGGTTTCACGGTGAAGCCCAGCTCGGTGATGAAGGCAACGATGGCTTGCTCGGTCGTCCGCTTGGGATCGAATGAGATCGTCACCTTGCCTTCGGGATAGGTGGATTTGCTGGAGGCGATGCCTTTTTCTTGACTGAGCAAGGTGTCGAGGCCGGTGGCGCAGGTGATGCAGGTGAATCCCTTCACTCGATAAATCACCGTCTGGGTGGCGGCAGGTGACACTGCTTCGAGAGGGGCCAAGCCCCCCACACTCGCCATCGTTGCCAGTTGCAGAAACCTTCTGCGAAACATTTTGTTGCCTCCTTAGCGGGCGTTTGCGGTACCGGGCTCGTATCTCCAGGGTGTCTGGATACTGGCCTGGTCGGAAAAGCGGGTGTCGGTGTAGTCGCTGAATTCGAGTTTCTTATTCAAGACGCCGGTTTCGATCATGAGATCGCGCACCATGTCGAAGTCTGCTTTGCGCGGAGCGAGGGGACTGTAGGTGACCCGGTCCATTGGCTTGGTGAGAGCCCAGCGAAGCAAGGCCGGTTTCTGGTTGTAGTAGAAGCGGCCGACGAAGTCGGCGGCGTCTTCCCGGTGAGGCTTGCTGGTGTCGAGCCAGAGGCCGGATCGAGCGATGCCATCCACGAGGGTCTGCACGACTTCAGGACGGCGGTCGATGAGATCCTGCCGGACGACGAGAATGCAGGACATGTAGTCGGGCCAGTACTCGCGGGCCTGAAAGAGGACGCGGCCAAAGCCACCCAGTTCCGCCTGGGAGGGAAAGGGCTCGCCCATGACGAATGCGTCGATGGCGTGAGCCGCCAGAGCGCCTGAAACATCGGGTGGCGCCATCTCGACCATCTTGATTTCGCTGGGCTTGATGCCCCAAACCTTCATGGCGCGAAACACCAGTAGACGCTCGTCGGAAAAGCGGCTGGGAATGGCGATGGTGCGGCCGCGCATGTCGGCAAAGGTTTTGATGGGCCCGTCTTTGCGGACCACGACCGCGCTGCCGTAACGATGCCCCAGGTAGACGATCTTGATGGGCACTCCCTGGGAAACGAGAGCAATGGCCAACGGGGCGACGATGAAGGCAGCCTGCACGCGGTTGGAGATGAGCGCTTCCTTCATCTCCGGAAAGCCCTGAAACATTCTGGGCAGAAACATTTCGCCAGAGAGAGAGTATTTGGAGATGTAGTCGGTTACCGGGCAGGTGAGCTGGCAGGTGACGGGGAGGTACGCCACGGTGATTTTTCGTTTTGCCAGCGGTTGATAGTCGTTCAGGACCGCGCCCCAGTTGATGTTCAGCCAAGCGTGCAGGCTGGTGATGAGCAGGAGCCATCCGAAGATGCCGAAGCCGATTTTGGTTTTAAGACTCATCGCGAAATCCCCAGCGAACGGATTTGATTTTTTCCAGGCGGCGAAAGCCGGTATCGAGAATGAGCCCGATGAGGCCGATGACCAGCATGGCGGCGACGACCAGGTCGTAGCGCTTGCCGGAGTTGCGCGAGTCGATGACGAGGTAGCCGAGGCCGGAATCGACGGCGATCATTTCCGCGGCTACCACTACAAGCCAGGCGATACCGAGCGCGATGCGCAAGCCGACGATGATTTTGGGCAGGGCGGCGGGAAAGACCACTTGGGTAAGGAGCCGGAAAGGGCCGAGGCCGAAGTTGCGGCCAGCGAGGCGGAATACGGAGGGCACATTCGAAACTCCGTCGACGCAGGCCACGATGATGGGGAAAAGGGCTCCGAGGAAAATGAGCGAGGTGGCTGCGTGGTCGCCTACGCCGAGCAGGATGATGGCTACGGGAATCCAGGCGATGGGGCTGATGGGGCGAAGAATCTGAAGGACCGGGTTAACGACCTGGTTGGCCGCGGGATACCAGCCGAGGGTCAGGCCCAGAGGAATCCCGATGACGGTCGCAGCGCCAAAGCCGATCGCCACGCGACGAAGGGAATCGATAATGTCGCGCCACAGGAGCTTTTTCCGGATGAGCTCGGCAATTCCCTTCTTCACATCGAGGGGCGACGGGAAGATTTTCGTGGCTGTCCAGACGACAGAGTAGTGCCATAGCGCGAGCAAAAGCGCGGTGACCAGGAGTGGCCAGAAGAACTTCTCCCACTTTTTGGGTTCGGCGAGGGAGTTCATATTTTGTGGGCCAGACCGATCTGCTGGAAAATTCCGTCGCGCAGTTCGAGGTAGCGCTGGGAGCTGATGTCGCGGGGATGCGGGATATCGATGGTGACGATTTGCTGGATAGTGGCGGGGCGAGCGCTCATGACCACCACGCGGTCGGCAAGCTGCACGGCCTCGTCGATATCGTGGGTGACAAAGATAATTGTTTTGCGCTCTGCTTCCCAGATGCGCAACAATTCGCCGCGCATGACGAGGCGGGTAATGGAATCGAGGGCGCCAAACGGTTCGTCGAGAAAGAGCATGTCGGGGTTGACAGCGAGAGCCCGCGCTACTTCGAGCCGTTGCTTCATGCCCCCAGAGAGTGCGGGCGGATAGGATTTTTCAAAGCCTTCGAGTCCGACCATCTTGATGTAGTGCGCGACGCGCTGATGCCGTTCTACTGCAGGCAGATGGAAGAGGCCGAAAGCGATGTTGCCCTCTACAGTGAGCCAGGGAAAGACGCCGCGCTCCTGGAAGACGAAGATGCGACGGGGGTCGGGTCCGTGGACTGCTTCGCCGTCGATGGTGATCTCCCCGCTGGTGGGGGAAAGAAAGCCAGCCATGGTGCTCAGCAGGGTTGATTTACCACAACCAGAGGGGCCGAGAAGACAAACAAACTCTCCTTCCTCAACGGTGAGGCTGATGTCATTGAGGACAGAGGTACTCTTGCCATCGCGCGTGAACACCATGTGGATGTGCTCGGCCTGTAGCTTGCTTTTTGTCACTAATCCTCCGAGTAACTCCACCGCAGCGACTTCATTTGCTGCAAAGATCGCATTCCTATATCTAACAGCAGGCCGATGAGGCCGATGATGACCATGCCGGCGACCACGAGGTCGTAACGGTTGCCGGCGTTACGCGCGTCCACGATCAAGAAGCCGAGCCCGGAGCTCACGGCAATCATTTCCGCGGCGACGACTACCAGCCAGCCGACACCGAGGGTGATCCGCATGCCGATGATTAGTTGGGGAATGACCGCGGGAAAGAGGACACGAGAGACGAGAGCTGGTGACGAGAGGCCAAAATTGCGGCCGGCATTGATGTAGACCGCAGGAATGCCCTGTACCGCATTCATGGCGGTCAGCAGCAGGGGGAAGAAGCAGCCCAAAAAGATAAGAAAGATGGCAGCCAGATCGCCGACACCAAACCAGAGGATGGCGAGCGGGATCCAGGCCAGCGGGGAGATGGGACGCAGAATCTGAATCAAGGGATTGAGGGCCATCTCTGCGCGGCGATTCCAGCCGATGGTCAGGCCCAGGGGAACGGCGACGACAACGGCCAGAGCGAAGCCCCAAGTCACGCGAAAGAGCGAGGCAACGACGTACTTGAATAGCAAGCCGTGCTGCAAGAGGTCGCCAATGCCGGTGACGACTCCCCAGGGTGTTGGCAGTATGTGGATGGGGTTTCGGGTGACGGCAAATTGCCACAACAACAGCAGGACTGCGATGAGCGCGATCGGGCGGAGACGGACAATCAAAACTTTCGACCTCTTTCCTTTGTCGTATCGAGTCCCGTGGTGCGCAGTCGCATTCTAGCGTCATTGCGCGGACTTTCACCTCGACCGAAAGGTTGATGTGGGCCTCCACCCAGTGGCTCGCGGTATGCTGGTGCATTCATTGCATGGCGATTCCTGTAAGTACGATCGATGTGACGGTCATTGGCGGAGGCCTGGCCGGCATGGCGGCAGCGATTCATCTGTCGAAGGCCGGCCTGCGGGTTTTGTGTGTCGAGCCTGACTTGGCCGATACCAGTTCTGTGGGCGAGTCGCTGGATTGGTCCGCGCCTGGTTTGTTGAATGTGTTAGGCCTGACGATGGAACAGCTGATTGCGGAGAAGGTCGCGACGTACAAACGCCACGTCACGCTGAAGTTGGGCGACGGGGTTAACCGCAGCTATATCCCGGGCGAGTGGCTGGGACGGCCGCCTTTCAACGTAGAACTGCGCACGCTGCATGTAGACCGGGGACGACTGAATCAACTACTACGGAAAATAGTGGTTAGCCAGGGAGTTAGGTTTCTGCAGGATAAAGTCACCTCGGTGGAAACGAGCGGGAGACGAGTTGTTGCGGCGAACACACAACTCGGCAACAAACTTTCTTCACCGTGGTTTATTGACGCGTCGGGGAGCGCGGCGTGCTTGTTTGCCCGGGCGTTCCGGCTGCCTGCGTATGAGTCAGGCCCGCGGAAGGTGGCTATCTGGGGCTACTTCCCTGTCACCGCTCCGATCCAAGGGACTACCCTGTACGCCGAGGGAGTGAGGCCGGCGTATATGGAATGGGTTTGGGAGATACCGATCAACCCCGAGACCCTGAGCGTGGGGTATGTCGCGAGGGGCGAAACCATCAAGGCCAGGCGGCAGGACGGACAGACGGTGGAAGATATTTTGCGAGAGAAGCTGGGCCGTTTTCCGCGCTTCGAAGAGCTTTTGCAGTCTTGTCCGACGATCTCGCCTTCGGTCACGTCGTTTGTTTGCCGCATGCATGGCCGGGTCGCTGGACCTAACTGGGTGATTGTGGGCGAGGCTGCAACGATGGTGGATCCCATGACTGCAAACGGTGTGACGGCGGCGCTGAGGCATGCAGCCGAAGGGTCTCGGCTTATTGTCGAGTCTCATGGGGGGAGGAGAATTTCTTATCTGGGAGCAGCGATGTATAGCCGGCGGGTTCTCGGGCTGGCCATGTTTTTCAATCGCGGCATCGAGAGAGTGATCTACGAGGCACCCATCCGGAACCGGTTCGGAGTTTTGCAGGCGGGGGATGTGTATACGGTGCCGGCTTGGAGCCTCAACTCGATTTATTCACGTTTCCGGCCTCGCGGGGTTTGCAAGACTTTGTTGTTTGGTGGTTTGGTGGATTTGTTTCGGGCGGGGGAATATGTGCTTTACCGGGTTTGCCGGTGGCTGGAACCTTCTTCCCGGGTGGTGGCCTAGGTGGGAGGGGACGGGGGTGAGAACTCGGTTTCCATAAGCCGCAACGCCATCATGGACAGTTCTCAGCCGTCCCTACGGGACTCAACGAGCCGGGTGATCTGCAGATAGTCGAGCAGCGCCGTTTGCAGTGGCACTCATATTCCCGGTTCTCACACACCTTCATCCGGGCCATGCGCCTTGGTTCGGAAAAATTTGTGCGGCCTAGAAGACAAACCTCGAGGTAATGGCGAGCCCGTGGTTGTAGGTGTGGAACTGCGAGGTTGCAATCTGCATGCCTGCTCCAAACGCAACACCGGTGCGGCTTCTCTCGTCGCTAGGACGCAATTTAAATTTGCTGAAGACGATGCCGGGGGTTAGGAAATTCTGTTTCTTGCCATCGTTTTTCCCGCCGAAAAAGTAGGTGGTGTTCGACTCCAGCTCAGGCCAAACGTATTTGGCCAGATGATATTGCGCGGTGGTGTTCCAGGCGATGGAACGACCTAGCTTGTTGGTCTCCTCCGTGGGCAGGTTTCCACCGAGACAGGAAATCACGTCGAATTTTCCGAAGCCCTTGCCAGAGAGAAGCGTCGGCGCGACCGAGGAATCAGGGCTGCCATTACTGTGACTGCCGGTTGGAATGGTCGCGACGAGCTGAGCGCTCAACATGAAGTTACCCGTCTTCTCGTTGTGCGAGATAATGCGGTACTTGTAGAGGAAGCCTACGTCCCCGAAACCGTCTTTCACTTTGGGCGTGTTGTGCTGAATATAGGGCGCGTAATAAACGTCGACCTCGCTGTTGAAGCCAGGGATCAGATTCAGGCCTCGACTCGCCCCGTAATTCCAGGTGGAGGTGAGCGTGGGTGTGATCTGACGGACAAAGTCGGCGCGAAAAACCTGGATCAGCATGGGATACGGGGCAACGACCGGAGGCGGCCACGAGGGTTGTTTGGCCTGAGTCGCGCTGGTTCGGGCCTCCCATTTGGCAAAGAAATTGTCCTGGGAAAGCAGAGTGCTGGTTGCGGCCGCCAGAAAGAGGAACAGGGTAGAAATTTTTCGTTTCATATGGTCTGCGTAAGAGTGCTTTGAACGGTGTGGGACGGTCAACCTCCCAGAGGTTGAAACGCCGGTCAACCTTTTGGTGGAGAACCGAGGGCGTTGAAGATGCGCTATGCTGGGGAAACTATGCAACAGCAGTACATTGAGCGCGTGGTTGATCTTACGGAGCCAGAAGCCAACCAGTTCTATCGGACCACGACCGAGGAGGCTAGAGAGACTGTCTTGTACGGGACGGCGGAGGCTGTGGGCCGCATTGCGGGATCGTTTGCGCTGGTCGCCCGCGAAGGCAAGACGGTAAAGATGGCCCGATCGCTGGACCGTCCCTTGCGGTACTTTCTGGCCAAGCGCCAGGAAGGGCCGGTGCTGATTGTGGCGGCGCGCATCGATACGATTTACCAGTGGTTGAAGGCGGAGGGGCTTGATGGTCAGTTTCATCCCAGCTATACGAGGATGGTTCCCGCGCACCACGTGGTGGAGCTCCAACTGATTGGCTGTCCGGATCCGGACCCGGTCTATACACGTTTCTTTACGCCCGTTCAGGCGGTGCTGAGTACGGATCTTGATCAAATCGGGCAGGCCTATATTGGTGCACTGGCGAACGAGTTGGCGCAGTGGCTGCCTCGGGTGCCTGCCCATGAACCCATTGGGGTGTGCTTTTCGGGCGGCGTCGATAGCGGGAGCGTGTTTCTTACGACGTACCACGTGATGCTACAGCTAGGTTTGAATCCGTCGCGGCTGAAGGCTTTTGTGCTGGAGGTGGGCGATGGTCCCGATGCGGGCCAAGCGCGTGCTTTCCTGGATTCTGTTGGACTAGGGCTGTTTCTTGAGCCGGTGGAGGTGAATGAGGCGTCGCTCGATGTGGATGAGACCATCCGCGTGGTGGAAGACTACAAGGCGCTCGATATTCAGTCAGCCACCATGGCGATGGCGTTATGCCGGGGATTGCGGCAACGGTATCCGGAATGGCGCTACTTGATTGATGGCGATGGCGGGGATGAGAACCTCAAGGATTATCCCATCGAGCAGAACCCTGAACTGACGATCCGCAGCGTCATCCATAATCCGATGCTGTACCAGGAAGGCTGGGGTGTGGGGAAGATTAAACACTCGCTGACCTATAGCGGCGGGCTTAGCCGGTCTTATTGCAGAACGTATGCTCCGGCTCATCACTTCGGATTCGTTGGGTTTAGCCCGTATACGCAACCGTCAGTGATTGCTGTGGCAGAGGGCGTTCCTTTCATTTCTCTTACTGGGTACGATGTGCAACGGCTATACGCGCTGAAGGGCGATATCGTGGCGCGCGGGGTAAAGGCGGTCACCGGCTTCGATATGCCGGTGTTCTGCAAGCGGCGCTTCCAGCATGGAGCGGTTTCAGAAAAGACACTGGAGTCGCGACTTCCCTTTCGCGAGGCGGAGTATCGGCGGAAGTTTCTTTCGCTATACTCATGAGCTCCGCGGTGGATGCCTGGATCGTAGGCCGGCGTCCAGCGCGTGCGCTACGCGATGCTTATGTTCCCTATGAGTTTTTTGTAGAAGAGGAGTGTGCTGCCGGAGGATTGGTTGAACCGGTTGCCACGATTTTTCTGACGAATAAGGAATGCCCGTTCCGCTGCGTGATGTGCGACTTGTGGCGGAACACGCTGACGGAAATGGTGACGGTGGGGGCGATCCCGGCGCAGATCGATCATGCGCTGCTGCAGCTTCCGCCGGCAAAGCAACTGAAGCTTTACAACAGCGGGAGCTTCTTTGATCCTCATGCGATTCCTCCCGGGGATTACGGCGCAATCGCGGAGCGCACTCATCGCTTCGATCGCGTGATTGTGGAGAACCATCCGGCGCTCACCGGTGATGGATGTCTTCGGTTCCGCGACATGCTTCGCGGCAGGCTGGAGGTGGCGATGGGACTGGAAACGGCGCATCCCGATGTTCTCGCCAGGCTTAACAAACAGATGACGCTGGATCAGTTCTCGCGCGCGGCGAACTTTTTGCGGCGGAACGAGATCGATTTGCGAGTTTTTATCCTGGTTCAACCACCTTATATGGCGGCTGCGGAGGCGCTGTACTGGGCTGCGCGGTCATTAGATTTTGCGATGGAGCATGGTGCGACAGTTGCGACACTGATTCCTACGCGTGCGGGGAATGGGGTCATGGATGACTTGATGGCAAATGGGCAGTTTGCCTTGCCTGCCCTGCATACGTTGGAGTCGGCGATGGAGTACGGATTGGGACTTAAAGCGGGCCGGGTTTTTGCGGACCTTTGGGGATTGCGCGAGTCATGCGCTCGCTGCCACGCGGAGCGGGCAGGGCGTCTGCGGCAGATGAACCTGCGGCAAGTGGTGTTGGAGAGGATCGACTGTGCGCAGTGCGGCGGTGCTGGTTGAACCGCGAAGTTGACCTGGTGGTCGTGGGGGCCGGCTTTGGCGGCAGCCTGATGGCGATGATTGCTCATCGGCTTGGGCTCTCGGTGGTGCTGCTGGAAAAAGGGAGGCATCCCCGCGTGGTGATCGGCGAGTCGACTACGCCGCTCAGCAATCTGCTGCTCGAGAGGCTGAGTGCGAGGTATGACCTGCCGCGAATTGCTCCACTGGCCAAATGGGGCAGCTGGCAACAGACTTATCCGCAGGTTGCTTGCGGGCTGAAGCGTGGGTTTAGTTTTTTTCACGAGGCGGGTCAGTTGTTGGTGGCGGCCAGCCCTCATGATGCCATCGCGGATACACATTGGTATCGGGCGGAGGTGGATCAGTTCCTGGCCCGAGAAGCAGGGGCAGTCGGGGTCGAGTACCGGGACCGGGTGCGGATCGAGAGCCTGGAATTGTCAGAGGGTGGGGCGGATCTCGGTGGGTGGGCCGGGGAGAAGGAGTTCCGTCTGCGGGCCAGGTTTCTGATTGATGCTACCGGCCCACACGGTTTTTTGCATCGCGCGTTGGGTCTGGGTGAGGATTCGTTGCCTGGCATGCCTGCTACTGAAAGCTTGTATAGCCACTTCACTGGAGTCAGTCGAACGCGAACGGGGGGGAATGATCCTTTTCCTGTCGATGATGCGGCAGTTCATCACATCTTCGATGGTGGATGGGTGTGGGTGCTTCGTTTCAATAATGGGGTGACGAGTGCGGGCGTCGTGGCGTCTTCGGACGTGGCCAGAGAGCTTGGTCTGAGCGACGGCGAACCGGCCTGGCAGCGGGTTCTCGATCACGTGCCTGGTTTGAAAGAACAGTTCGATGGGGCGGTGGCTTGCCAGCCGTTCCGGTATATGCCGGTTGTCAGTTTTCGCAGCTCAGCGATTGCGGGGCGGCGATGGGCGATGTTGCCGTCTGCGGCTGGGTTTGTTGATCCTCTGCTCTCCACCGGGTTTGCGCTTACGTTGATGGGTATTGAGAGGTTGGCTCGGATTCTTGATCGGGATTTGGAGTCGGATGAGCTTGATGGACAGCTACAGGACTATGGTGAGCAAACGGATGGGGAGTTGTTGGCGGCCAGCCGGTTGATTGGCGCGCTGTACGCGACCATGGGTAATTTTCCTGCGTTTACCGCGGTGTCTCTGTTGTATTTTGCGGCGGTTAGTTTTGCGGAAACGGCATATCGATTGGGGAAGGCTGAGTTAACAACTGAGTTTCTTTTGCGTGAGCATCCGGGTTTTGGGCCGGCGTCGCGGGGGCTGCTGAAACGCGCGCACGACTTGCGCGGGGTCGATGATACGCGGGCGTTTACGGATGAGGTTTTGCGGGTGATTGCTCCGTTTAATGTGGGGCGGTTCGGTGATCCTGCGCTTCGCAACTGCTATCCAGTGTGCGCCGAGGATTTGCTTCAGGCGGGTTCGAAGTTGGGGGTTAGCCGGGAGGCGATTGTTTCCATGTTGGATAGGTCAGGGTTTTATCAGTCGCGCAGGAAAACTTTGGTGGGCGGTTGAGAGAACCGCAGGTCCCTCCGCTCCGGTCGGGATGACAAAGGGAGAGTAGTGCTTTGGTTTGGATTGCTTGCTGGGGAGAGAACTGCAATCCTGAGTCAAGGGCAGTGGTATCCCACATCTCGCAAAAAACGAGCGAGATGTGGGGCACCCAGGGTTCATTCGCAGAGACAGGGATTATCGCTTCGCTTTTTGGAAGGCGACCTGGTGAGCGGCGAGGATTCCTTTTCCTTCCTGTATGGTGATGGATTGATTGGGTGTCAGGTTTTCTAGCGTGTCTTTGTGACCACTGGGCCAGGCTATGCTCAGGTGCATTTTTCGGGTGGGGTCGGGCTTGCCAAGGCCGAAGGTTATAGGGAACTCACTTTGTGACAGATAGCCGGAGCCTGTCTTGACCATGCGCTGCAGGCGGAGGTTCTTGTCGACCTGAAGCGTTAGTTTCGCGCCAATACCGTCGCGGTTGGAACGGGTTCCGATCAACTTAACCCGCAGCATGTCGTCCTGATTGCCGTTTTCATTGCGGAGCAGGCGCGCGGGGCCGTTGGCTTCTGTGATCACCAGGTCGAGATCGCCGTCGTTGTCGAAATCTCCGTAGGCGGCGCCGCGCCCCACGATGGGGTGCTGCAGCGCTGGGCCTAGCTGGGTCGACATGTTTTCGAATTGACCTTTGCCCCGATTACGAAATACCAGCGGGGGTTCTGCATACTTTAGATGGGGTTGGGTTACGGCGATGTCGTCGGCCACGTGACCGTTGACCGCCAGCACGTCCAGCAAGCCGTCCAGATCGTAGTCAAAGAAGAAGGTGCTGAAGGTGAGCGACTGCAGGGACCAGCGATCAATGCCCGTGGATTCGGAAGCGGAGGTGTATAAGCCTGAACCGTCTGTTCGATACAGCGCTATGCCTTCGTTGGTGAAGTTACCGATGATGAGACCGGGATGGCCGGAGTTGTCATAATCGCCGTTATCCACTCCCATGCCCGCCCGGGTGGCTCCGGCGTCGCTGTAGGCGATTCCGGCCTGTACGCCAACATCCGAGAAAGTGCCATTGTGGTTGTTGCGATAGAGCTTGTTGGGCTGGGTGTCGTTGGTTACCAGCAGATCGAGCCAGCCGTCGTCGTCATAATCCACGAGTGCTATGCCCAGAGACTTGCTGGTCGGATCGAGGAGCCCCGCGCGCTGGGTCACATCTTCGAAGGTTCCGTCTCCTCGGTTGTGGTAAAGCCTCGCGCTCTCGCCTTTGTAAACCTGGGGGGTACAGTAGGACTTGTTCTTTGTGTCGAGGGAGCAGAATTGATCTTTGGCGATCGACCAGTCCACATAGTGGGCGACAAAGAGGTCGAGCTTGCCATCGTTGTCGTAGTCGAACCAGACGGCGCCACTGGAGAATCCTCCACCCGCGAGTTTCGCGTGGGCGGTTACGTCGGCGAAGCGGCCGTTGCCTAGGTTGTGGAACAGGTGGTTGTTGCCGACCGCGGTAATGTAGATGTCGTCTTTGCCGTCGTTGTCATAGTCGCCGACAGCGCAGCCCATGCCGTACGACTCAACTGCCAGGCCCGCTTGCTTTGTGCGATCGGTGAAGGTTCCGTCTCCGTTGTTGTGGTAGAGGGCGGGGTAGTTTTTCGCTGAGCCGTGGCCGGGCCAGTCCATCGAATTTACGAACAGGATGTCCTGGAAACCATCGTTGTCGTAATCCAGAACGCAGACGCCACTTCCCATGGTCTCGGGAAGATATTTTTTTCCAAAAGCACCGCTATGGTGACGAAAGGAAATGCCAGAGGCAGCGGTGGCGTCGACAAAACGAATCGGGCCGGAAGGGCGTTGCGCTGCTGCGCTTGCCACCAAGGTTCCTAACAATGAGAGTATGAGACAGCGGCGTACCTTACCTTTAGGCATGCGCGACCAGAAGACGGGCACGACGGGACTCCATCCACATTTCGATGAGCATGGCTGTCGGCCCAACCAGGAAGAGGGCGTAGAACGGGGCGTAGACCGCCTGGTGAAGGCGGAGCACCATCTCGACCGCGGCCACGGCAAAGACGGTCACGCACTGGCCGAATTTCGAACGCACGGTGGTTTTGGGATCGGTGATCATGAAAAAGATAAAGAGCTGATACATGGGCCCGGTGATGGGCGAGACTTCTGAGCGCCAAGGGTCGCCAGTGATCCAACTGCGCAGAAACGCGAATCCCAGAAAAGACAGAACGTACGTGGCGCTGATATGGAAACGATGCAGGCGATAGATAATTGCCGACCCCAAAGTCCAGATCACAATCATGGGCCAGACAAAGTTGCCCCACTGGATGCTTAGGCCGGCCACGGTTCCGGAGGCGAGGATGAACATGGCCACGATGCCGAAGTTGGAGGGATTCCAGATATGGCGATCGTGCACGCGCAGCACGTACTTCGAGGTGATGGAGATGAGCGCGCAAAGAGCGTAGGGCCAGAAGGCGGGAGAGCGCACCAGGATGCCGACGCTGATGCCGGTAATGTAGGCACTGGCTAGGTTTGGCCACTTGCCCATATAGACGCGCGACAAGACCGCCTCTGCGATGAGGCTGGTGGCGATCGCCAACAAGGTGCGGGTGTAACTCTCAAGGATGCCGTAGGAAAGCTGGCCCACTAACAGGACGCAGGAGATCAGGAGCGGAGAGAGATAGCGGTTGGAGGGGCTGAAGAAGCGCTTCCAAGCTGCCTCAGGCTGTACCGGTCGCGGGATACTGACGCCTTGACTCATTCCGCCTCCTTGACATTGTAGAGCTTTCCGGCGACCAAGTTGTCGACGGTCTGGACCTTGCCGGATGGCCAGCGGATGACTGCTTTTTCGATCTGGGGATTCTTGCCCAGGCCAAAATGCAGCCGCCGATCGTTCTGCGCGGCAAACCCGCTTCCGCCGGAGACGTGCTGTATTTGCTGTTGCCCGTTCCAGTAAAGGGTGACCTGCGCGCCGATCGCACTCCGATTGCTTTTAGTTCCTTCCAGGGCAAATTCGACCCATTGGTTTTGCGGGTTCACGGTGTTCTTGTAGATCAACAATGGGCCGCCCTGGTTGGCGATCACTACATCCAGGACGCCGCGATTCCACAGATCTGCCATCGCGACCGAGCGGCCGTCATAGATATCTGTTGCGCCCACAGCCTGGGCTACGTCGACAAACTTTGCGGCTCCGTCGTTGATCCAGACCTTCTTCTGCTGGTAGCCGGACAGGCTGCGTCCGTTGAAGGCGGGCCAATCGGCTGCGTCTCCGATGATTTTGCTGTTGCCGCCGGCGACCCTGGAGAAGTCATACCAATAGCTTCGGGTCCGGCTCAGGGAGATGTAGCCGTTGGTGAGATAGAGATCGAGGTAGCCATCGTTGTTCAGATCGCCGAATTGCGCGCCGAAGCTCCAGCCACCGAGTTCCACGCCCATGCCGCGGGCCAGGTTTTCGTACTTCAAGGTCGCCCCCTCCTGAGGCACCCAGAGATTGTTGCCCTGAATCAGGACTCCCTCCTGCGAGATGTTGGAGACATAGATGGCGTACTTGCCCTGGTTCAAAATGTCTCCGTAGGCAACATTCATGCCGCTCTTGGGGGCAAAGCCGACTCCGGTCGCTTCGCCTGCTTCGTGAAAGTGGCCACCGTCATTGAGGTACAGCTCGGAGACGCCGTAATCGTTGGCAATGAAGAGGTCGGGATGGCCGGTACCGCGCAAGTCCGCTGCAGATGCGGCGAGTGCCCACCGATTGCTTCTGATCCCGGCCTTTTCGCTGACCTCTTCGAACTTGCCATTGCCCAGGTTGTGAAACAAGAACTTTCGGCCGCCGTTTTTTGCGTATTCAAAACTTTCGGGCATCATGCGCGTGGTACGCAAATGCCATAGATCCAGTTGCTCCGGGTAGTAGCCACCGACAAAGAGGTCGAGCAGGCCGTCGCCGTCATAGTCAAACCAGACGGCGGTGTTTGCATTGATCCACGGGGGTAGACCAGCAGCATCGCTTACGCGGGTAAATCCCTGGCCATGGTCGTTGTGGAAGAGCTCGGGTTTTCCCCACTTGATGAGAAACAAGTCTTCGTAACCGTCATTGTCATAATCGCCCCAGACGGCTCCCATGGAGACCCCGGTTCCCGACTGGTTCACGTCGGCCAGGCCCATCTGCGGAGCAACATCCTGGAAGGTGCCGTCGTGCATGTTGCGGTAGAGGTGGTTCTGGCTGCCGGTTGCACTGTTGGTCGCGTAAAGATCAGGCCAGCCATCGCGGTCGAAGTCGACGACGGATACCGCGGCTCCCATGGAAGCGACTTCGGGCATGATGCCTTCCAGCTTGGCGTCCAGGGTCGGCGGCTGGTGAACGAAATGAATGCCGGCCTGTTGCGAGACCTCCTGCAGATGGAAGCCGTAGCGCGCAATCGCCTGGCCTTCATCCAGCTTTGCCTGGGCCTCTTCGCGCCGCGCGGAAACCTGGCGGATGGCCAGGGGCGTGGCTAACATCCCCAGGAACAGGATGGCTAGAACAACTCTCGCCGTGCGGCTTGCTTTCATTGCGCCTCGTTGCTCCTGAGTGCCTGGTCAAGGGGTTCGGGGGTTACGTAGCGAGTGTGGTAGGTCTGCCAGTCTTGCGGATGTTGACGGTAGACCCACTCGCTTTCCAGGCTGCCCGGAGCCTGGTTGTATTGCGTCTTTGCGTGGTAGGGCAAGGGTTGTACGGTGCGGGACTCCACGGTGTTGTAGTCTCCATCCTTAATCCAGCCGTCTCCGGCGATCACATAATCCCTCACCCAACCAGCAGGGGGCGGAGGCTGTTCGGGGAAACGGAGGCTGATCTCGTCGCCGGCGTTCATGATCACATAGCGATCATCGATGGCTGACAATAGCGGCCGGACGTCGCCGTAGCGAGTGTAGTAGCCCTCGAGGTCACGCCAGATCTGGGTGGTGGCGGCGATGCGGTTGTAGTTGGGCATTTCGGGAGAAGAGGCGTTGGCTTGGTTGACGACGGAATATCCACGGTAGTGAAGGTCGGCTTGCGACGGGTCCAAGCGGGTGACTTTTGTTTGCGTCTGGGGCAGGCCCAGGGCCCACTGTATCTGATCCCAATAGACTTCGAGGTTGGTGCGCAGGCGCAACTTACGCGGGGTGCCGGGCAGGAAGACGTTCTCCAAATTGATCAGGCAGATCTTCTTGCGGCCGGCCGGGAAGCCCAGGTTTGCGTGGGCGGTGCGCCATCCGCCGTGGCCATCTGGGACTTCGAGGCTCAGCGGTTGCGCCTTCTCATGATGCCCCTGGCTGATGGCTACGTTCACGGAGGAGTCCGTAGGATGCACCCAACCCCTGGCGATCAACCACAGAGGGCCGCTCGCGGGCACATCGTCGCCCAGGTCTACCTCGACATAGTGATCGCGGGTAAGCCCCTGGTACTGTCCCCGACCGAAGGTATCGAGATAGTTGCCGTCGAGGTTGCTGACGATCGCGGTTACGTCGGCGCCTTGATCGTCGGTTGCTTTCGCAATGTTGTGGGGCGGCGCGACGGTGGTGATGGCGAGCTTGGGCGCGGGGACGACGAACCGCTCATCGGTGAAGACTTCGGTGCCGACGGGATGGTCGACGACCATCAATTTCAGATAGTCGTAGTAGTAGGTTTCCCATAGCTCACCGGTCAGCCTCAGATCGTAGTAGCCATCGTGCGGGACTAGTTGATCACGGCTGATTTTGTACCACTCTTCGGTGGCTGCGATTCCCGGGGATCCCACGGAGTCAATTTGCAAGCCAATCGCCGAGCCCCATGGGACGGCGTCCTTCACGAAAGACATCCGCTTGCCGTTCCAGGCAAACAAGAAGGGACAGGAGCCTTTAAGGCGCTGTTCGGTCAGCACCTCCTGATCGGCTTTCAAAGCGAACTCGGCGTTTTGCATGCCATTGGGCCAGAGGATGGTGACAACGTCAGCGGTGCTCTGCTCTCCCAGGCCGAAGTGAAGTTGGGGCGAGTTAATCGCTTGCTTTTGAACCAGCAAGCCGGAGCGCAGTTCCATCTCGCCTCCGATGCCGAAGGAGTTGATGCGCTGGTCGCCGGTGGCCACACGGGCCCGGGGACGGAGAATTTGCCAGTGATAGTTTTTGCTCCCGTGGTTGAGGGCTTGCTGCGGTTCTCCGTTTGCGGACAGGCCGAGCAAGTCCAGCTTTCCGTCGGCGTTGAGGTCGGCAACGGCAAATGTGCGCGGGGAACCTGTGGGCGCGCGCAGCAGCGTGAACTTCTGAGCCCCGTTGTTTAACCAGACGAAGGCGCCTGGGGGATCGCCAGGATTGAGCGCGACGGGTACTGATAAGAGGTCGACGGCTCCGTTGTTGTCGAGGTCTGCGGCACGCAAACGTACTTCTGCTGCAAGGTGGGGTACGTTCCCCAACGGGGCTACCTTCCACGTCTCGTCCCCGCGTGTGATCGCGACGAGCGCACCTGTCTGCGCATCTGTCCGCTCGAGGGCTACGAGATCAAGGGTTCCCGAAGAGCTCACGTCAGCGACGGTCACTGCTTTTACGTGCGGCAGGTTCGCAGGCAGCGGAAGCTCGTGAAACACACCCCCTCTCTGGTTATGGAAGAAGTGCAGAGTGTCAGAGCCATCGATCATGGCTGCGTCGGGATTGCCGTCGCCATCGAGGTCGACCCAAGCCAATCCGCGCAGACCTTCGATGCCGCTAAATGGATGGATCGGGGTGAAGGTTCCATCTCCATTGTTTCTCAGGACAAGCGGAGATGCTTGATGCGTGGCTAAGAGGATGTCCATATCTCCATCCGCTTCGACATCAATGGCCCAGGCGCCGGTGTATGCGGTATGGAGCAACGCGGGCGGCAGCTTGGTCTGGGCGGTTACGTCTGTAAAGGATGTTGGGCTCTCCTGGCGGAGGAAGCGAACGCCGCCTTCCCCTGCCAGCACCAAGTCAGTTTTGAAGTCGTAGTTAAAGTCGACAGGCAGAATGGACTCGGGTTGTAGCGGTGTGTTAGCGGATCCTCCCGGAAAAGGAAGCTCCGCGCCGGTCGACAGCTTCACAACTTGACTATTGGCGACGGCGATCGCGGGCGCGCCGGCGCCGCTGAGCGAGACTGCTCCGATCCAGGTCCATGGGTTGTCTTTTCGAGGTGATAGACCGGTCATGGGTCCAGTCTGGAAGTTGGTCGCGGTGTCGGCAGGCGGCGGAGTAAACGCCGGCGAGGGCAAAAGCAGAAACCGGGTGAACGGTGTGGCCTCGTTGCCTGCGGTAGGCTGGATGAGGTTCAGGCTTTGGCGAAACTCCGGCACGCGCATGAGTGAGTTGCGCAGAAACGCGATGCGTACCGCGGCTGATCGAGGATCCGGGCCGGCGGCCGCAGTTTGCAAAGCAGTCCACTGTTGTTGCACTTCCGGCGGCCAGGTCGCTGCGTGGGCGTTCAGGTTGGCTACGACGGAGTGCAGAGTCTGCGCGTCTCCCCGCTTTGCAGCCACTCGCCCCAGCTCGAGCAAGGCCGCTGGGTTGCCGGGTTGTGCGGCGAGGATCTTTTGCAGCAATTGCTGGAACTCAGCCTCTCCGTTGGCGTCGCCCTGGCGCTCTACTTCCTGCGCCAGCAAATACATGGCGCGAAGGTTGCGGGGGTTGATCTGCACGGCTTTACGAAGTTCGACGATGGCCTGGGAGGGATTGCCCCGTTTGCTCTCGAGCACACCTGACAAGTAATGGAGCTGGTTGTTTTGCGGCGCCAGGTTTTGCGCTTGGCCTAAGCGTTTGGCTGCTGCATCGAAGTTGCCCTGACGTAATGCGAGCAGGCCCCAGTTTGCCCAGCCGGCGGGCTCCCCGGGCGCCAGTTGCGTTGCCCGTTCCAGGGTGGTGTCGGCGCGCACATCGTCTCCTACCTGCAGCGCGGCCAAGCCTACGTAGAAGGCTGTCACTTCGTCCAGATATGCCTTGGTGTCAGGCTTGGGTAGGCCGGAGGGGTGACATCCAGTCAGCAGCAATGCGAGGGCGGCTAGGATCGCGCAACGGACGGGCCGGACTTGTCGCGATCCGCTCCGGTTCCCCGGTCTTCGACAGCTTCTACTCCTCATATAGCCGTATGTTCGCACTCCCACGCTAGCTTACGTCACCGATGCGCTGGCTTCCTATCCGATCGCTGGTGCGGGAATGCGAGGCAGTATTGCGGCAGGTCGAGGCTATATGAAGTTGAGAGAGATGCCATCATCCCGAGGGTGGAGAAGGATTTCAATCTTTTGGTTGAGGAGTGGTGGGACGAAAGCCGCGGTATGGGCCGTCTCGAAATTGCGTTTGTAGAACGTGGGTGAGTGCTCCATTTCGGAACTCGGTACCGTAGGGACGCGGAAAATAGGCCGCTACGCAATCCTCCTTCAGCCGTCCTTTCGGGACTTAATCATGTTGCATTTTTACCCAGGACTAGCGTCCTGGGCTAAGTTCAGCCGTCCCTACGGGACTAAATTCGTGAGCCCTGGTTCTCTAACAGAACCAAAAGACAGCCTCCAATACAGGACTGAATCATCAGCGCAAAATAACTGGACGGTAGATCGTCTTGGCATTATGATCGATAATCGATATATTGATCATCGATTATGCCAAAGCAAAAGCTTGATCCGCTCCCATCCGCCGCTTTTCAGATTCTGCTTTCGCTCGCCGGCGAAGATCTTCACGGTTACGGCATCATGCGCGCGATCGCCGATCAGACCGGCGGGCGCATGCGCCTCGGGCCTGGCACTCTCTACAGTTCCATCCGATCTCTGCTGGAAGCCAAACTGATTGGAGAACTCGATTCGCGCGAAGACTCCTCGATCAATCACGAACGCCGACGCTACTACCGTCTCACCACAGCCGGACGCCAACTTGCCTGCGTTGAAGCAGAACGTCTGGCTGATCTTCTTCGTGTTGCACGCGCCAAAAAAATCTTGAGAGGGGAACATGTCTGAGAAGATATACGCTTGCCTGCTCCGGCTTTATCCCGCAAGTTTCCGGGATACGTACGGCAAAGATGCGCTGCAACTCTTCCGTGACCGACTTCGCGAAGAGACCGGCTTCCTGAGCCGAACGCGACTCTGGTTTGACATCTTCCTCGATCTTGCCATCTCGCTTCCGTGTTTGCACATCAACGCGCAACCCAGGTTAGCCGCTGCGCCGGTTGCAAACTCCATAGGCGCGCCGATATTCCTGATTCTCGAAGACGAGCCCCTTCGCCCCGCTGCGCTGCTATCCGGCTGCGCGATCACCCTCGCCGTGATCGGCCTGCTCGCGGTATCACTCCATCCGACTGGTACTTTTCATACTCCTTCGGCGGCAAGAGCAGACGCGAGGTCCACTGCGAGGCAAACTCTTCCCCGAGCTACTCCCAATGAGTTTGCCGCCGCGAACTCTGTCGCGCATGCCAGCACCGGTTCCATCAGCAGTTCTTCGTTGGCTCCCGAGCGTCAGCGTGTGCTCGACGCGGTCGTCGCCAACCTGGAGCAGCACTACTTCGATCCAGCGACCGCACATCAAACGGCTGACGCACTGCTCGCGCACCAGCGTCGCGGCGACGACGCTGGCGCCACCACGGACAAGAGCTTCGCAGCGCTGCTCACCACTCAGATGCGCGAAGTAAGCCACGACTTGCACCTGGAGGTCGTCTATATCGCGACATCTCCTCCTCAAGCGTTACGGGCAGAGGGGCGCATGCCGGCCTCATTGCAAAGGGACAATTGCTCCTTCGAAAAGGTTCAGATACTCACGCACAATATCGGCTATCTCAAGCTGGACGCTTTTCAAGATCCTTCCGGTTGTGGCCCGACCGCCGCGCGTGCCATGGCTTCCTTGAACGATGTCAATGCCCTCATCTTCGATCTCCGCGACAATCGCGGTGGAACGGCCGAGATGGTCTCCCTCATCTCTTCCTATCTGTTCGATCACCCCGAATACATGTTCGATCCCAGAAGAGTTCCAACGGCGCGATCCTGGACATCGTCCCCGGTTCCCGGCAGCAAACTCGCAAACAAGCCCGTATATATCCTCACCTCGTCCACCACGATTTCTGCCGCGGAGCAGTTCACTTACAACCTGAAGATGTTGAAGCGCGCTACCATCGTCGGCGAAGTCACGGCCGGTGGTGCGCACGCGGGTGTCTTCCATCGCATCGACGACCACTACGGCGTGGCCATACCCGAAAACCGCGCGGTCAATCCGTACGGCCAAGCCGATTGGGAAGCAGTCGGCGTCCAGCCCGACATCAAAGTTCCGGCAGCTGCGGCCCTCGACGGCGCCTTACGACAGGCCCAATCTCAGATCCAAGAGCATAAGGGCACCGTGCACCGTGATTGAGTCAGACATCGTTTTTCGTGCGGAAGAGGTGGATCAGCAGGGGCATCATGAAGAGGATTGCGATGACGGTGGTGAGCATGCCTCCCACAACGACGCGAGCCAGCGGTTGTTGCGCCTGGGCACCGATTCCGTTGGCGAGGGCAGCGGGGCAAAGGCCCAGGCCGGCGGCCATGCACGCCATGACCACGGGGCGCATTTCGTCACTGCAGCCTTTCTTGAGCCCTTCGTCAAAGCCTTCTTCGGCCTGGGCACGACGGATGCCGGAGAGAAAAACGACGGCTCCCAAGGTGGCTACTCCGGTCAGCGAGGTAAAGCCGACGGCCGCGGAAATGCTGAAGTTGGTGTGTGTGAGGAACAGGGTCAGTACGCCCCCGATGGCCCCAAAGGGCAAGGTGCCAAGGACGATGAGCGCGTCTTTCCAGGTGCGAAATTGGATGTAGAGCAGGACCAGAATGGCTACCAGGCTTATGGGAATGACGAAGGCAAGACGGCGCTGCTCCTTCTGTAAGCTATCGAACTCCCCGGCCCACGTGTAGTTGTAACCGGAGGGTAGTTTTATCTTGTCGGCCAATTGCCGCTGGAGGTCCTGAATGGTCGTGGCCAAGTCGCGGCCGCGCACGCTGAACTTGATGGGAATGTAGCGGCGGCCGTTTTCACGATAGATCATGAAGGCGCCGTCGCGGGTTTCTACATCCGCTATCTGGCCAATCGGCACCCGGCCTCCGTCAGGCGTCGGCAGCAAGATGCCTTGAATCGCTTCCGGCCCGTTGCGATAGCGCTCCGGAAAGCGGACAGTCAGATCGAACCTGCGGTCGCCTTCGATGATCTGGGTGACAGCAGCACCACCCACCGCTGCCTGAATGGTGGCATTCACGTCAGCAGCAGCGAGACCATAGCGCGCAGCCTTGGCGCGGTCAATGCGGATGAGCAGGCTGGGCTGACCACCTATGCGAAAGATGCCTACATCGGCGACGCCCTTCACGGTTCCCATCACCCCCGTGATCTGGTCAGCCAGGCGCGACAGAGTGTCAAAGTCATCGCCAAACAGCTTGAGCGAATTTTCTCCCTTCACACCGGACATCGCTTCCTCAACGTTGTCCTGAATGTTCTGGGAAAAGTTCAGGTCCATGCCAGGGATGAGGGAGAGGCGATGGTTTATCTCATCGATCAATCCATTCTTGGTCAGACCGGGACGCCACTCGCTGGGCGGCTTGAGAGCGACGGAAACTTCCACGTCATTGAAGGTGACGACGTCGGTCCCATCATCGGGGCGGCCCATTTGGGAGACAGCCTGGGTAACCTCGGGCGACTTGGCAATCTGGGCCCGCAACTCGTCGCCAATCCTGGCCGCAGCGTCAAAGGAAATGTCCTGGGGAAGCGTGGCGCGGATCCACAGGTTGCCTTCTTCCAGGGGAGGCATGAATTCTCCCCCCACCAGGGTGAAGACTATGCCGGAGCCAACGAGGCAACTGAGGGCCACTACCCAGGTGAGGGGGCGGTGGGCAAGAACGCGCGGCAGTCCTTTGTCATAGCGATGACGGAGGAAGCTGCCAAGAAAGGTCTCGTGGCTCTCCTGCTTCAACTGGGTGGGAACAATCAGTTGGGCGAGCACAGGAGCAAAGATGAGGGAGAAGATGAGCGCGCCGGTCAGGGCAAACCCATAGGTCACCGACATGGGCGCGAAGATCTTGCCCGGCACTCCCTGCATGGTGAAAAGAGGGATGAAGGCCACGAGGATAATCAAGGTGGCAAACAGCACGGGCTTGGAAGCGTTGCTTGCGCCCTCGATGATGAGATCGATGTTGTTTTCGTGCTCGGTGCGGCGGGAGAGTTTGCGATAGATGCTTTCCAACACGACGATGGAGGCATCCACGAGAATGCCAAAGTCGATGGCGCCGATGGAGATCAGGTTGGCTGACTGCCCGGTGAGCACCATCATGGAGAACGCGAACAGCACGGCAAACGGAATGGTGATGGCGGCGATGAAGCTGATGCGCAAGTCGCCGAGCATGGAGATCAACACCAGGGTGACGAGAAAGAGGCCGGAGAAGACGACGTGGCGAACGGTTTTGGTGGTGGTGTTGATGAGGTTGGTGCGGTCATAGACGGTGCTGATGTGCATGCCCGGAGGTAGCAAACTGCCGCGGTTTAAATCGTGAATTTTCTTTTTCAGGCCCTCGAGTGCAGGCAGGGATTTCTCCTGCTTCTGCAGTAAGACGATGCCCAGCACGACGTCCGGGTCGCCATTGCGGCCGACCTTTCCCAGCCGGGGCTGAATCCCCTCTTTGACCTCGCCGATATCGCGCACCAGCACCGGAGCGCCGTTGCGTTCGGCAACTACGATAGAGCCGATATCGTCGATATTCTTCAATAGGCCTATGGCGCGTACGTTGATGCTTTGATCGCCAAGGGTGAGATAGTTGCCTCCGGCGTTGGCATTGCTGTTCTGAATGGCGTTGAGGACCTGAGGCAGGGTCACATTCATGGCCAGCAATTTGTTGGGGTCGGCTTCGATCTGATATTGGCGGGTGGTGCCGCCGAACGTGGTGATGTCGATGATGCCGGGAACCTGCTTTAGTTCGCGGCGAACGAGCCAGTCCTGCGTGGCCTTGAGCTCATTGAGCGAATAGCCGCCGCCAGTGAGCTGATAACGGTAGATTTCGCCGATGGGCGACCAGGGCGAGAGCTGCGGCTGCAGTCCGTTGGGCAGGGCCAAGGTTTGGAGACGGTTCAGGACTTCCTGCTTGTCGCGGAAGTAGTCGCTGTCGAAATTGAAATAGAGCTTTACATCGCTGAGGCCGAAGATGCTGATGGAGCGCACCTGGTCGAGGTGCGGGGTGCCGTTCAGTGTGGCTTCCACGGGAACGGTCACCTGCTGTTCCATCTCTTCCGCAGACCAGGAGGGGTTTTGGGTGATGATCTCGACCAAGGGTGGAGAGGGATCGGGATAGGCTTCGATGTCGAGTTTGGAAAAGGCGTAGACGCCCACCTCCAACGAGACGACGAAGACGATGAGCACGATGGCGCTGTACCCCAGGAGGGTTCGGATCAATGCCTTCATGCTTAGTCTCCGGAGGGCGGGCGCAGGAGCGCCGCCCCGGCAGTGACAATCTGATCGCCGTCTTGCAGGCCGGAGGTTACGACGACTGTTTTGCCGCGCAAAGCTCCCGTGGTTACCTGGCGCCGGTCATACTTCCCGGGAGAGGTTTGAAGGTAGACGTAGCTGGAGAATCCGTCGTGAACCACCGCGGTTGTGGGCAGCACAAACTCCGGAGCGGCGGTGCGCGCAATGGAGAGATTGGCGAACATTTCTGGTTTAAAGCGATGCCTGGGGTTGGGGAGGACCACGCGCACCTTGAGGGTGCGCGTGGCGGGGTCCATGGCATCGGAGATATTGGCAATCTTGCCCCGTACGGTCTCGCCCGGATAGGCCGGAAAGGTTACGTCGACCGACTGCGCTGCGCGGACGGTATTCAGGTCGCGTTCAAAGACATCGCCGACAATCCATATTGGATCGAGGCTGGCGATGGTGGCGATGGAATTGGCATTGTCGAGCGAACGCTGCATTTCGCCGGTCGCCGACCCGGTTTCCAGCACGGCGCCGCTGATGGGCGCCTTCAGAGCCACCGAGTCCGATGATCCATCGGGAGAAAAGCCGAGCATGTGAATGCGCTGTACGGTGCGGGTCAGCTCTGCATGCGCGGCCTGATCCGCGGCTTCAAGGTCGTCGTAATCGCGTTGGGCGAGGACCTCATGTTGCAGCAGAAGCTTGGCGCGATCCAGTTGACGGTCGGACCGGGCTACCTCGATTTTCGCTTTATCGTAATCGGCTCGAGCGGAAGATATTTCGCTGCTTTGGATGAGGCCGATGTCCTGGCCCTTGGTCACTTCCTGGCCGGGGCGAACATAGAGTTCGACCAGGCGTCCGGTGATTTGGGAGTAGACATGAACCACTCGGGTCGGGTCCGGCTCAACCTTTGCCGCGAGCACCAGGCTATCCGTAACCAGTTGCGGATGGACGGTAGCGACCTCGATGGGCGACTTCGGAGGAGCGTTATCGACGGCCGTCGGCGCCTGGTCGTGGCAGCCGAGACAGGCCAGGAGGAACAGGGCAGCCATCCAAAATGTGAACGACGATCCGAGGAAAGATGCTTTCGTCATGGAACGATCTCCGATGCAGCGACGTAGCTGAGTTGGTGGAGACCAAGCCAGACCTGCACATTGGCGTTCAAGGCATCGAGATTGACTTGCCGGTAGTCGCGAAGAGCATCGAGGTAGTCGAGCAGTGTGCTGCCTCCGTGGCGGTAGCTGAACTCGAGGTTGTCGCGAACGCGTGAAGCCTGGGCAAGATAGTGACCGTTGTAGCGCTGTGACTGCCGCTGCGCGGTTTGGTAGCCGGCCCAAGCCTGGTCTACATCATTGATCACCTGGTTGCGTGCCGCGATTTCTGCGAAGCGGGTGGACTGCGCTTCATAGCGGGTCCGTTCTTTTTCGCCCTGATTGCGATCGAAGATGCGCAAGGGAATATTTACCTGGAAGCCGCCCGAGTTGTCATTCCCGGAGCGATCGTATTCGCCGCCCAGGGTCGGGTCGGCGGTCCCATACGCTTCCGCCAGCTTGACGTTGGCTTCAGCCACCCGGAGAGACTGCTGGGCGGCGCGATAGTCAGGACGCTCGGCAAGCGCGCGCTGTTCTACGTCCGCCTCGGTCAGAGCGACTTGAGGAGGATCGAGGGTGCCGGTGATGTCAAATGCTGGGGTTGGCGTGTCAAGGCCCAACAACATCTTTAACTGATCGGCGGACTGTTCCAGATTCAGATTTGCATTGTCGTAGTCGGCTTCAAACTCGGCGAGTTGGAGTTCGATGCGATCAAAGTCGGTGGCGCTGATATCGCCCGCGTCGAGGCGGTGCTTAGTCAACTCGACAGTCTTGCGATAGCTCTGGAGGTTGTCATCGGCGATTTTCAGCCCAGCTTTCGCGGCCAGCATCTGGGTGAAGGCCTGTTTGACAGCGAAGATGGTCTGCCGTTCCGTGTCTTGGTACTGGCTTTGGGTGACGTCGGTGGTGGAGTGAGCAAGGTCAAGCCGCCAGCGCCGCTTCTGGCCTCGTTCAAAGAGGCGAGAGAGGTTGGCCGAGTAGGAATAAGGGTTGCCAGGGTTGTTCGCCGGCAGGGTCACGTCGGTGCCCCCCAGCGTCAGGCTCGGATTCTGCCGCAGACCGGCTGTGACTTCGCTGGCTTTGGTGGCAATCACATGCTGCTGCCCGGAGAGAAGATTGGGATTCTTTGCACGCGCCAGCGCGATGGCCTGTTGCAGGGTCAGCGGCACCCCGGCGGTCTGCGCGGGGCAGAAGGAGGCCGCAAACAGCAAGGCCACGGGAAAGGCCCACCCTATCAAACGAATCGATGTCATACGCGCTTCCAGCGATCGTAAAGCATTGAGACAGGGGCCAACGATCACCCAAACGGGCAGTGCGCGATGAGGAGCAATTGGAGCGGCCAGGCGAGGAAATGCTGGACAAATACGGGGGTTGCAGGTACTAGCCCGTTGAGGAACAAGAGAAGTCGAGGGCCCGCTGACCGTCATGCAGGGCAAAGATGAAGCCTCAGTGGGCCGAGTATCAGCAATTGAAACGGTGACTGTACATCGCGCCGCGAATCAGCACAGTTCACCGACGGATCGCGCATGGCGAACCGAGACACGGTAATCGTCACAGCGGGCAGAGGGCTGACGAGAGTGGTCAAAGTCGATGCCTGGAGCATTCTCCTGTATGACGTTCGCGGGGAGAGAATTGTGCAGCCTTCCCCCAGGAATAAGGATATAGCAATGGAGAGTCGCCGTAAGGGGTGGCACCGAACGGGTAAGCGAGTTTGCCACCGAGTGCCGGCAACACAAAACAGTTGTCTTACCCTTGTAAGAGCAACGATTGAGGGTCTGGGCGACAACCTCCGTTCGAGGGTGATGAATACGGGATGGGTTAGAATGGCCCTGGCAAATTGATGAGTTTGGCCCAATGAACGAACGTGCACTCCGCCAGTTGGCGCATGTTCCACGATTGGCCATCCAAGCCGCAAGCAGCGAAACCGCGCGAGATACCAACCGAACCATCATCCTTGAACTCATTCGCCTTGCCGGGGCGGTTTCCCGGGCCGATCTGGCTCGTCTCTCGGGCCTGCAGAAGAGCACAGTCTCCGCCATCGTAGAAGAACTGTTGGCAACCGACTGGATTTGCGAAGGAGAAACCGGCTTCAGTAAACACGGGCGAAGACCGCTGATGCTGGAAGTGAACAATGAACTGGGAGTGGTCATCCTTGACCTGCACCCGGACAACGCCATCGTCGCTGTCTCAGACTTCAGCGGCGTATTTCTGGTTCAGGAAAATGTCCCGATTTCTTCCCGGCCTCAACCGTCGATCACCCAACTTCTGGCGGCCATCAAACGGGTGTGTAGCGCCGAGCCCAGAAAAGCCATCCAGGGCGTGGGTATCAGCGTGCCAGGGCGAGTGGATCGGGTTACCGGGCGGTTGGCATTTGCGCCCAACCTGGGCTGGGGCCCATTCGACATTGGCAAGGCGATCGGGAATGGAACCGGGCTGCCGGTCGAGATTGAGAATGCGGCCAACCTGATCATTTTGGCCGAGCGTTGGTTTGGCAGCCTGTCGGGGGTGCAGGACGCGGTCGCCATTAACGTCTCCGAAGGCCTGGGCACCGGCATTCTAGCCGGAGGGCACCTAATCTCCGGCTGGAACGGCATGGCGGGCGAGTTTGGGCACATGTCGGTGGAGGCCGGAGGCCTCCTCTGTGGCTGCGGCAACCGTGGCTGTTGGGAAACGGTGGCCTCCAACCAGGCCGCTCTGCGCCACTACCGCAAGGCGAAGGGAAAGGCGCCCGCCTCTTTCACCTATCGTCACTTGCTGATCGATGCCCAGGATCAAAAGCCTGAGGCCGTGGCTGCAGTGCGCTATCAGTTTGTGCAGCTCGCCCGCGGACTGCGAACCATTCTCGCCGGACTCTCGCCGGAGGTGGTTTTGTTTGCCGGCGATATCGTATCCGCATGGCCTTACTTCTCCAGCATCCTGAGCGAAGAATTACCCGGGAATCTGAACGCGAAACTTCCTCGTATTATCACCACCGCAGACTGCGGCATGGCCCGCCTGCGGGGAGCCCTGGCCCTGGTGTTGCAGCATCACCTGAGGCCTGTATCTTCCCGCTCGGTTCCCCGCCGCATGATCATGAGCGATGGCGCGCGTTAGAACGCCATTTTAGAAACGCACGGTTCCCGAGAGTTGGATCGAACGGCCGCCTCCTATCCCGTTAATCCCTGTGCCGCTGCCAATGGTGCTGGTCACTTTTCCAAAGGTGGTGCTGGTAATGGAACTTTGAGGGCTGGCAAATTGCGGGCTATTGCTCAACTGAAAGGCGTCCGCCCGCGTTTCCAGCGAGACATTTTCCCAGATGGCAAAAGTCTTGAACACGGAAAGGTTGTCCTGAATGTATCCCGGCCCGTAGTACGCGTTTCTGGCCACATTCCCGAGCACGCTACCGTAGGCGATAGGGCACGCTCCCGTCTTGGGACAGCCGGCAGGTTGGCCGAAGCTAGCAGGATCAAACCAATTGTTTCCCGTCCCTATACCGTGAAGCACATGAAAGGGGGCAACAAGATTTGCATTCTGGCTTTGTCCCGGAGTATTGATCGTTCCTGCATTGGCGCTCACGTTGAAGGGTAAGCCCGAATAGAGAGAAACAATGGCGGATAGCTGCCAACCGCCCAGCAACGAGGAAGCGATGCCGGTATTCAACCAACGCTGGCCGGGACCGAACGGCAGGTTGTAGATCAAGCTCTCCTCGAAGTTGAGCCGGTGATCGAAATCGTTGGGTGCATAGTTGTGACGCTGATCGATCCAGAAGTAGAGATTGCCGTCGTCGCCGGTTTGGTAGCCGAGGCCCTTGCCCCAGGTAAATGAGGTGGTCATCCCCAGGCTCTTGGCGAAGCGGCGGTTCAATTGCAACTGGAGGGACTGGTAATTCGAGGAGAAGCCCAGGAAATTCACGGTGGTCGCCGCGCTGCGCTTAAAGGCGATGTATTCCGGTTCGCCCGCCGTGCCCAGGCCGAGCGCCGGGGGAAGATTAATATTTTGTGACGAGCCTATGTGAACGCCGTGGTTGGCTACGTAGGCTACCTGGAACGTGAACTGTTGCGGCAAAGCCTGTTGCACCGCCACGTTCCAGGACTCCACGTAGGGGTTGTGATAGTCCTTGGGGATGAGTGTATACGCCTGAGCAGGCGCAGGACTGATGATGCCGTTGTCGGGAATTTTGATGTCGACCGGCGGCGGGAAGCCGAGTTGGAAAGTTATCGGCGTTACGTTGTCGGACTCGAGTGCGGGTCCGTACTGGTTGAGTTGTTGGTAGCTGTTATTTGCCCGCACCGGGTAGTTATAGGCGTAGGTATTGTCTTCAAACGGCGTGTAGCTGATACCGAAGCCTCCGCGAATTACAGTTTGTTCGCTGGCACGATAGGCCAACCCGAAGCGCGGCGCAAAGTAGCTATACCTAGTCTGCAATCCAAGATTGGAAGGATTCGAACCTATCCCGGCGATGACCAGGGAATTAGTTGCCGGATCATAGTTGGAAAAGCCTCCGGCGCTCTTGGGGGTTGCCGGCGGATAAAATTCCCAGCGAAGCCCCAGATCCAC
The DNA here is from genome assembly GCA_963745725.1 of uncultured Acidobacteriaceae bacterium. Classification (GTDB taxonomy): domain Bacteria; phylum Acidobacteriota; class Terriglobia; order Terriglobales; family Acidobacteriaceae; genus PALSA-350. The sequence goes on along the minus strand of CAVUYJ010000005.1, from coordinate 1,377,232 downwards.
GGTCAACTTAGGCGTAACCTGCCATTTATCGCCGGCGAAGGCGAAGAACCACCATTGCCGATATGCGGGGAAAAAGGTGTTGATGTCGCGGCCCACCTGCGAAGGAACGTCCAGGAGAAAGCTGGCCATCTCATTGGCGACATTGGTGGAAGCGCCGAGCTTGGAAGTGTTGTTTTCTGCGAACGTAATGGCTCCGCGGGGACTGAACGTCTGGTCCTGGAGCAGATCGTCATGGATGCGGCGAATGTCGACGCCGAATTTGATGGTGTGGTTGCGGATGATTTTGGTCCAGTGGTTTACGCCATCGATGTTGGTTTCTGCGCGGATCCAGGGGAGCGAGGCGGAGTATCCGATGAGCGGAGTGCTGGTGCTGTTGGTGAAATCCTGCATAAGGATGCCCACCTGGCCGCTGGTGAACTGGCTGATATTGACACCGGGAATTCCGGCCTGGGTGGCATAGTCGGTTCCATAGCCGCTGGGAGTAGCGCTGTTGCCATAATTTGCCACCCCGATGCGGGCTTCGGTCAGCAGAGTCCCGGAGAAGGCGCGATCATAGTTCATACCCGGTGCTGTAGATACCAGATTTGCCGGTACCCGCAAACGCGCTCTTGCGCGGGCGCCGCCGCCTGCGGCCCCGAAAGCGGGCGCCTGGAAAATGTTGACGTCCTGGCGGTTGTATCGGCCGCTCAGGTGATCCTTCGGGGTAATTTGATAATCGATTTTGATGTCGTATCGGGTGGTCGTCTTCTGGAAGGGCAGGTTGATGGAAAAGTTATTCGTCGGGGCCGTCAGGTTCGTGCCCAGGTTCGCGTTGGGCGCAGGCAACAATTTCAAGAGCGCGAGGGACACGGGATTCACGCGGGAAAAAGGAATCTGATTGTTAGCGAAAGGCGTGCGGCCGGCTCCAGTAGAGTCTCCCGTCGCCGGATCGTAGACTTGACCCTTGCCGGTGCTTGTCAATGGACCGCTCAGATCGATGAAGCCGGCCGAGTTGGGCGTATACCACTGGGTTGGAGGAATGGTGAGAATATTCGAGTTGGCTTCGTGGTCGGGAGAGCGATAGTAGTCTCCGTAGAAAAAGAGCCGGTCTCTGATGATGGGGCCGCCGACTCCGCCGCCGAAGTAGTTATAAGCCAGATGCCCCACGCCCTTGTTGAAGTAGGAGCGCGCCTGGAATTCGCTGTTCTGCAGGAACTCGCTGGCCGAACCGTGAAATTGGTTGGTGCCGGACCGGATGCTCACATTGGTCACGGCGCCGACAGCGCGGCCGAGCTCCGCATCGTAGTTGGCCGTAGAGACGTCCACGGTCTGAATCGACTGGATCGGCGGAATCAAAATCTGCAGGAGCCCCGTCCGCTCATCGTCATCGATGCCTTCAATCTGATAGCTGTTGCCCATCCGCGGTGTCCCGTTTACTTCGGTTTGGATGGAACTTGCGGCGTTGAAAAACTGGGAGTGCTGGTAGACCGGAGGCCCGACTCCAGGCACGAGAGTCAGTAATGTCTGAAAGTTTTGATTGACCGCCACCGGCGCCGTCTGCAGGGTGTGCGACTCAATGTTTGCGCTCACGTCGGCACGGTCAGTTTGCATGATCGGGGGCGCAGCAGTCACGATAATGCTTTCCGTTATACTTCCTGGCTGAAGGGAAAAATCCACGCGCGTCGCGGTATTAACCACGACGTCAACGTTTGCGCGCGTCTCCTTCTTGAAGCCTTTGGATTCGACGCTTACCGTGTAGTTCCCCGGCGTTAGATCGGGAAAGGTAAAGTTGCCGCTCTCATTCGTCACCCCGGCGTGGGCAATGCCCGTGCCGCTTTCCAGTATCTGGAGTTGCGCGTTAGGCACTGCCGCGCCGGTGTTATCGGTGACGTTGCCCAGCAGCGTCGCCGATACTGCTTGCCCGCGGGAAAGCGGGGCCAACAGAAGGACCAAAGAAGCTAGTATCGCGGTCAACAGCCAAGGAGCGCGTCTAAGCAACTCCCAAGACGAGTTTATTTGTTGGTGCATTACAGCCTCCGAAAGGAAACGACATCTTGTTTTGGAATCCCCTAATGTACGAGTCGCAAACTAATGCAGGCGGATGGTATCAGGGTTGAGCAAGGGTTGACTAGCTCCAGGACTGAAATCAGCAATAGCTGAAGCGATTACTTGCAATTAACAAGTAAACTTCTTTATTGTTTTCATGTGCTTGGCAAGCCCAGGTCGAAGCGCCGCTCCGGTTGCCCCGTCAGTGTGGGCCTCGAGGTTTTTGGCGATAGCTGGTCGCTGTTGATCGTCCGCGACCTGATGGTTCGGGGTTATCGAACATTCAAGGAATTCCACCAGGCCGGCGAGGGAATCGCAACCAACATCCTGGCCGACCGGCTGCAGAAGCTTCAAGCGGCCGGAATCATCTATTCCGAGCGGGCGGAGACGGACGGAAGAAGATTGAACTATCGGCTCACCGAGAAAGGGATCGATCTTGCGCCGTCGCTGCTCGAATTGTTGATTTGGGGGGCGCATTATGAGACTACCGAGGCACCATGCGCGGTGATCGAGACCATGGAGCAGAACCGGGAAGCAGTGCTGGCAGAGGTTAGGCGGAGATGGAGGGAAAGGGATTCCACCCCGCTGCTGCCCAGGTCAGGCGCGTGGCGTTGGCAATAAAGAGAAATATAAGGAGTGGATGATGAGTAAGGTGCGAGTACTGGTTGGCACGCGCAAGGGCGCGTTCGTTCTGTCGTCTGACGGCAAGCGCGAAAAGTGGGACGTGAGTGGTCCCTTTTTTGCAGGCTGGGAAATTTACCATCTGAAGGGGTCGCCGGTTGACCCCAATCGGCTGTATGCGTCGCAGTCGACGGGCTGGCACGGTCAGCTGATCCAACGCTCCGATGATGGCGGTAAGAGCTGGCAGCCGGTGGACAACAAATTTGTGTATGACGGAGTTGCCGGCACGCACCAGTGGTACGACGGCACGCCGCATCCGTGGGAGTTCAAGCGAGTGTGGCATCTCGAACCTTCGCTGAACGATCCGGACACGGTCTATGCGGGGGTGGAAGACGCGGCGCTGTTCCGCTCCAACGACGGCGGTCAAAGCTGGCAGGAGATCTCCGGTCTTCGCAAGCACGGCTCAGGGCCCCACTGGCAACCGGGTGCGGGTGGGATGTGCCTGCACACGGTCATTCTCGATCCTGCCAACGCAGGGCGGATCTTCATTGCCATTTCGTCCGCGGGGGCTTTTCGCACCGATGACGGTGGCGAAACCTGGCGGCCGATCAATCGGGGGCTTAAATCGGAACATATCCCCAATCCGGAAGCGGAGGTTGGCCACTGCGTGCACCACATTGCCATGCACCGTTCTCGGCCCGACGTATTGTTCATGCAGAAACACTGGGACGTGATGCGCAGCGATAATGCCGGGGACACATGGGAAGAGGTGAGCGGGAATCTGCCCACCGACTTTGGCTTCGCCATCGACGTGCACGCCCATGAGCCGGAGACGATTTATGTGGTGCCTATCAAGAGCGATACTGAGCACTACCCGCTGGATGGAAAACTGCGGGTGTTTCGCAGCCGAACGGGCGGCAACGAGTGGGAGGCATTGAGCAACGGTCTGCCGCAACGCGACTGTTACGTGAACGTTCTGCGCGACGCTATGGCGGTCGACTCACTCGACAAATGCGGAGTGTACTTTGGCACCACCGGCGGACAGGTGTATGGGTCGTCTGACGCGGGCGATCGCTGGGCACCGATCGTGCGGGACCTACCCGCAGTGCTCTCGGTCGAGGTACAGACCCTGTCATGATTCGGGTTTTGCTGCCGGCACACCTGCGTACGCTGGCGCACGTGAGCGGAGAGGTGAAGTTGCAGGTGGAAGGGCCGGTGACACAGCGCTCGGTGCTGGATGCGCTGGAGGCGTCCTATCCGGTTCTTCGGGGAACCATCCGTGATCACGTGACGCAGCAGCGCCGGCCCTTCCTACGATTCTTCGCCTGCGCGGAGGACCTATCGCACGAACCGCCGGACGCTCCCCTGCCCGATGCGGTGGTGGCCGAAGCAGAGCCTTTTCTGGTAATTGCAGCGGTGGCCGGCGGCTAGCAAAAAAATAACCTGGCGAGTGTCGATTTCGCTTCTGCTTGTTCGACGCGTAAGTAGAGCCGAAATTTTGAACCTGGCTCGACTAAAAACAGGAGAGAAGAGATATGAAATTTTTGTGCTTGTACAAGTCTGCGAAACCTGAGGGCACCCCTCCCACCGAGAGCGACATCGCCGAGATGGGCAAGCTGATTGAGGCCTGGATGAAGTCGGGCCGGCTGCTCGCAACCGAGGGGTGCCTGCCGAGCGCTCTGGGGGCGCGGATTCGGCTCTCCAACGGAACGTTCAACGTGGTAGATGGCCCGTTCACCGAAGCCAAGGAGGTCGTGGGCGGCTTTGCTTTGATCCGGGCTGCGTCCAAGACGGAGGCTATCGAGTTCGTGAAAGAGTTTCTTAAGGTAGCGGGCGATGGTGAAACCGAGATTCGCCAGGTTTACGAAGCCTGAACGGAGCTCGCGCGGCAGCTTGTGGATCACCGTTTTGCGGGCGTCCTGCATCCGAGAATAGGTGGAGGTTAGGATGCCCGAGAAACATGATGCTTCTCACAAGAGTTCTCACGGAACGCGGAAATGGTCTGCTACAGTGACAACCGATTCCACGCATCCGCAGGCTGGGCTGTTCAATAAGGATGCCAGGACCATCGCTCGTGAATTGGCTTCGAAAAGTGTGTCGCCTAAAGGGCCGTCGTCTGGAATGCGAATGCTGATTTTTTATATCAACCGTGCGGGCAAGAATTTGCCGGCTAAGCGGTTGAAGGTGCTCGAAGAGGCGAAGGAGTTGTTGCATCAGAAGATTGTCGCGGGTAAGGAGCGGGCGAAGAAGGGTACGGGTGGCAAGAGGGCTGCTTAGGGCGTACCAGCTGAGACCCCTATTCCTGCGCTACGCTCGGTCGAAAAACATTTCCACGAAAGGTCCGCGGAACTGCAGATCCCTCGGCTCCGCTCCGGGATGACAAAGGAAAGGGCGACGGTTCCTTAGAAAGTGGTTGCTGCACCGAGGCGTTTTTCGTCACCTTTGGTGGGCCAGGGACCGATGACAACTCGATCGAAAATATTTTCTAGGAAAGATCCGCAGAACCGCAGATCCCTCGGCTCCGCTCGGAATGGCTTCTGGACGCAAAAGCGTTTTTCCATCACCTCAGGTGGGCCGCAGGTCCATGAAACCTTTGTAGAGAAAACATTTCAGGAAAGGTTTTTGGGGTGTCGATTTCGTTCTTCTTTGTTCGACGTTCCAGTAGAGTCAGGAATTCACTCAGAAGGAGACAACGACAATGCGATTCATGATGCTGATGATCCCCAAAGGATATGAGAAGGCGGAGCCTGGAGCCGTGCCGAGTGCGGAAGCGGTGGCGGCGATGATGAAGTACAACGAGCAACTGCAGAAGGCGGGGGTGCTGCTGGCCCTCGACGGACTGCATCCACCCTCCATGGGGGCGCGGGTTACGTTTGCAGGCGGCAAGGCGAAAGTGATCGACGGACCGTTTACCGAGGCAAAGGAAGTGGTGGGCGGGTATTGGATGATCCAGGTGAAATCGAGAGAGGAAGCGATCGAATGGGCTAAACGGTGCCCCGGCGACGATTGCACCATCGAGGTGCGTCAGGTGCAGGAAATGTCCGATTTCCCTGCCGACGTGCAGAAGGCGGCGGCCGGATTTTCTGAGATGCAGTCGGGTAAACACAGTCCGGCTTAACCCGGCCCAGGTTGCGGAGGCGGATTGAAGATGGTGTGATGGGTAGCTGTGAGAACAGCCGACACCCATCGCGCCATCGATGCAGTCTGGAGAATCGAATCGCCGCGGCTCATCGCCGGCTTAGTGCGGATGGTGAGGGACGTCGGCGTTGCCGAGGACCTGGCACAGGATGCTTTGGTGGCCGCGCTGGAGCAGTGGCCAGAGTCGGGCATCCCGGATAATCCGGGTGCCTGGCTGATGTCGACGGCAAAGCATCGCGCTATCGACCGCTTCCGCCGCAACACGCGGCTGGAACGCAAACTCGACGAAGTCGGCCGAGAGATTGCGTCCAAAGAGATGGCCGTACCGGACCTGGTAAGTGCACTGGACGACGAGGTTGGCGATGACATGTTGCGGCTGGTATTCATCTCGTGTCATCCGGTGCTTTCCCGAGAGGCCCAGGTGGCGCTTACGCTGCGTTTGCTTGGGGGGTTGTCGACGGGAGAAATCGCGCGGGCTTTCCTGGTACCAGAGAGCACCATCGCGCAGCGTATTGTCAGGGCCAAACGGACCCTCAGCGAAGCACGGGTTGCTTTCGAAGTGCCTCGCGGGAGAGAGCTGGCGGAGCGGTTGTCGCCGGTCCTGGAGGTCATCTACCTCATATTCAATGAAGGGTATGCAGCGACATCGGGTGACGACTGGCTAAGGCCTGCGCTCTGTGAGGATGCGCTCCGCCTGGGTCGAATCCTGGCCGAGTGCGTTCCCGAGCAGGCTGAGGTTCATGGCCTGGTGGCGCTGATGGAAATCCAGGCGTCGCGCTCCCGGGCGCGCGTAGGACCAGGCGGCGAGCCGATTCTTCTGCTGGACCAGAACCGGGCGCAGTGGGATCAATTGCTGATCCGCCGTGGCCTGGCCGCGTTGGAGCGGGTAGAGCGGTTGGGTACGGTGCCTGGCCCCTACGCAATCCAGGCAGCCATCGCCGCTTGTCACGCGCGGGCGCTCACGCCGGGCGATACGGACTGGCCGCGGATTGCCTCACTCTACGCTGCCCTGGCACACCTCAACCCTTCACCTATTGTGGAACTCAATCGTGCGGTGGCGGTGGGGATGGCCTTTGGCCCGCAGGCGGGGCTGGCGTTGGTGGATGAGCTCACTGCTGATCCTTCACTGAAGAACTATCATCTGTTGCCGAGCGTGCGCGGCGATCTGCTGGCCAAGCTCGACCGGTGGGACGAGGCCCGAGCCGAGTTTGAGGCGGCGGCCGCACTCACCCGCAATGCACGCGAGCGTACCCTGCTGCTGGAGCGCGCCCGGGCAGCTAGTCCACCATTAACATGATCTCGGTTGACTTGATGACGGCTGTCACCTCATCTCCGACTTTGATGCCGAGGTCTACTACACTTTGCCGGGTGATTACGCTCTCGATAAGGTTTTCTCCTACGCGAACCCCCACTTTCGCGGTGACTACTCCCAAATCGACCGATTCTACCTTACCTCGCAATTGATTACGCGCCGATATCTTCATGCCTGCGATTCTATGCACAGGGCGCAGTCAAGGGCAATGTAAGCTTGGGAGGTTCTGACGGCGCTTTTTGGAGACACATGAGCATCAACTTCCACGTGGTAAAGAGCACGGTCGTCGGCGCGCTGGGCGGGCTGCTTTTCGGTTTTGATACGGCGGTGATCTCGGGCACGACCAATGCCTTAACGCAGACGTATCAACTGTCACCCGCGATGCTGGGCGTGACCGTCTCGAGCGCTTTATTGGGCACCGTCCTCGGGGCCATCACGGCCGGCATTCCCGGACAAAGGTTCGGACGCCGGGACAGCCTTCGGGTGATGGCTATCTTTTATGTGATCTCGGCCTTGGGGTGTGCTTTCGCCTGGAACTGGACTGCGCTCATCTTCTTTCGGTTCATCGGAGGACTGGGTATCGGGGGATCCTCGGTGCTGGGACCGATGTATATCGCGGAGATCGCGCCGCCCGCATGGCGGGGACGCCTGGTTGGCTGCTTCCAGTTGAACGTTGTGATCGGCATCCTGCTGGCGTACGTATCGAACGCATGGATTGACAGTATGCAGCTCGGCGCTCACGAGTGGCGTTGGCAGCTCGGGGTCTCCGCTGTACCGGCGGCTCTCTTTCTGGCGGCTTTATTTGATATTCCGCGCAGTCCCCGATGGCTGGCTATGCAAGGGCAAATGGATGAGGCGTTAGCTGTGCTTCGCCTTACCGGGATTCCGAAAGCGGAAGAGGAGCTTAAGGAGATTATCGGTTCCATTCATCAGGAGCGAGTGGCCTCTACCGACCCTTTGTTTTCTCGCCAGTATGCGTTTCCCATCTTTCTTTCGGTCACGATGGGCATGTTCTGCCAGTTATCTGGAATCAACGCTGTTCTGTATTACCTGAACGATATTTTTGCGCTTGCGGGGGCCACGAAGGTCTCCGGGGCTTTGCAGGCAGTGGCCGTGGGAGCAACGAATCTCGTGGCTACCCTGCTGGCGATGTCGGTGATCGATCAATTCGGGCGCAGGAAGCTGCTGCTGACGGGGACGGCAGGATTGACGGTTTGTCTGAGCGCGGTGGCATATGTATTTATGACCCACAAGCACCTGCATTGGCTGGTGTGGCTGCTGATGGCGTATATCGCGTGTTTCGCCATCTCTCAGGGTGCGGTCATTTGGGTATATGTGAGCGAGGTATTTCCTAATCGGGTGCGCGCGAAGGGACAGGCTCTGGGCAGCTCTTCCCATTGGCTGACCAACGCGATCATCTCGCTGGTGTTTCCGATTATGGCGGGGTCTTCCGGGGCTTACCCGTTTATGTTTTTTGCGGCGATGATGGTGGTGCATTTCTTTATTATTTTGAAATATTATCCGGAGACGAAAGGTGTGTCGCTGGAGCAGATGCAGCATCGGTTGGGGATTGAGTAGTGAGAGGCAGGAGAATTTTCGGGTTGCCTCCAGTCGTCCCTACGGAGTATGTGTCGTAGCTTCGGAAATTGGACCTTCCGGGTCGCATGGCAAAAGCGATCGTTGGGCTGCGCCCATCTTTCTCGGCCCATGTACGCTGGGGCGAACATGGGGCACCCGTCCGACTGCCTCTGGACCTTGCTACGACACAAACTCCTTCGGGGCTCGAATTTGCAGCTACCGACGTTGGAAGTCGGGCGAGCCGAACAATAAGCCTGCCGTGAGTGCGGCCTCGCGATCGGCGGCTTGATGGGTTTGCGGGGCCATCGCTACTGGCGTCGCGCTTGCCTGCGGCTGGGGTGTTGTTGCAGAAGTGGTCTGCAATTGTTGCAGAATCAAGGCCCGAGTTTTTTCGGATACCTGACCGTGTAAAAGTAGATTCTCGATTTTGCGCTCTTCGAGGTCAGGAACTAATGAGGCGGCCCCAAGCTGGCTCAACCAGTCCGCGGTGACGCCTTTACTGAGCCGATTGCCGGCCAAGGCCAGGGAGAAGTTCATGCGCTCCAATAATGCCGAGCTGTTGATCCAGGGGGTCGACAACATGGAATAGCCGTCCGGCGTTTGCCTCCCGTAGAGGGGCTGGCCTAGATCGGCGATGGCCTTTACGACGACGTTGGCGTCCTGGACGTCGACTCCACCCGCACGCACGGCGGAGATGACAAAGTCCTCGGGAGTTTTGATCTTTGCGCGATAGGAAGTGACAGCCCAGAACTCCGGCGATTGCAGCAGAAAACGCATCACCTCGCCGATGTTGCCGTTCGAAGCAAGGAAGACCGTGCTCAATCGATCAACCAGGCTTTGCGGCGGATCGTCGCTGACGAAGCGCACCGCCAGCTTGCGGCAAATAAAATGGGCGGTCGCAGGGTTGGTGGCCAGCAAGTGCAGTACTTCAAGACCTTCCTTGAAACCGTTCTCTTTAATGTTGACACCGAGCACGCGCTTGATGCCCGGCTCGTGACGGCTTTCGTCGAACACAAAACGCGGGCCGCCCTTGGGCGGTTGCTCAATGGTCCAACCGGTAAAGACCCTGGCCACCTCGGTCACATCGCGTTGGGTGTAACCGCCATTGACCCCGAGGGTGTGCAGCTCCATAAGCTCACGCGCATAGTTCTCGTTGAGCCCTTTGGGCGACCCTCCCTTGGGTGGAAACGGGCGTCCCGGTCCGCCGATCGCATTGAGCGAGTGCGGGCCGGTGCTGGCGGCGTTATCCAGATAGGTCATCATCGCGGTGCTGGTTGCCGTTTGGTAAAGCAGTACCTCGAAGCTGCCCAACGCGTTGGGCCGGATGACGTCACGTTCGTACGGGACCAGGCTGTAGATTTCTTCGCCGGTCTTGCCTTGAAAGATATTGAAGTGGTTTAACCAGAAGTCGGTCATCACTTCCTGCAGCTGCCGCTGACTGTAGACCGCGCGCAGCACCCGGCTTTGCAGCAACTCGGTCTGCACCACCTGCCGCGGATTATCAAGAGCTATCAGGATCTCGCGCTGTTCCGGGGACATGCCGTCCTCCAGGGAGGTGCGCTGTACAGGAGAGAGCTGGTGACGCAACGGACCGTACTCGCCCGCGGGGAGCGAAAGCAATTTCGCTATGCGCGGGCCGGGAGCGAGGCTTAGCAACCTGGATACTTCTTCCGGTGGTACGACGGGCGGCGGCGGATTGTTTTCTTGAGGCAGATTTTTCGCTTTGGCTTTGTCCTGCTCCTGCTTCTTTCGATCAGTGACTACCTGGTTTTCATAAATGGCCCGCTCGGTAGCATTGAACAGGGGCACGGACATCTTGCCGTTCTCAACCTGGCGAATGACGCTTCCGGGAGGGTATTTGCGGGTGAGATCCTCTTCGGATAACCGCGTGGCCGGAAACTGCTCCAGCCTCTTCTCCATCGCGGTGTCGTCAATATCGGCAGGATGGAGTTGCTGCGTTATCCAAGTATCGAGTCCCATGGCTTTCACTTCTTCGACCTCGCCGGGACGGGGGCCAAAGGTTAGCCGATCCAGCGCATGCAGGATGCGTTCATCGCCCTGAATCTGCTTTAGCTTGGGCGGTGCGGGCAGCTTGACCGTTACCGTTTGCGTTGGCGGATCTTTCTTTTTGCCGGCAAAGGAAGGCAGGGGTTCGCAGACCTGGGCGAGAGCAAGGGTGCAGATCAGCAGGTGACTCGTCGTCCAACGCGGCGGCTTTTGCAAGACACACCTCGACTTCAGGAAAGAACCCTCGCGGCCAGGACAAGTTGCTGGTGATATAAGATTCGCCAGAGGAGCGTCCGATCTATGATTCGTCTTATCCAGCGGGTGGGTCTTGCTGCCGCTATCCTGTTCATTCCCCATGGCCTGTGGGGACAACTTACACCTGCCGAAAAGGTGCCCTGGGTAGGCGACACGCCCGCGACCCCTCCGCCGCTGGCGACAGATCTCTCGCCGGAGCTGACTCGAAAAAACGTAAGCCATGCCATGCAGAAGGTCGCCGACTGGCAGTTGGCGCGGGCGGAACCGGGGTTCAACCAGGATTGGACGTTTGCCGCCATGTACACCGGATTCATGGCCGTACCCAAGGCGGCCAATGGGCAGAAATATCAAAAGGCCATGCTGCAGATGGCGCGGAAGTTCAACTGGCAACCGGGTCCACGGGTGCCCAATGCCGATGACGCGGCTATCGGCCAGACTTACCTGGATCTCTACTTCGAGCATCACGATCCGGCGATGTTGGCGCCTATCCGGGAGCGCGAAGACGCGGTGATGGCGTTGCCGGATAATCCGGAAAAGCCTCTGTGGTGGTGGTGCGATGCGCTCTTTATGGGCCCGCCTGTGTTCACGAAACTGAGCCGGGCGACGCGCGACCGCAAGTACCTGGACTTCATGGACCACCAATGGTGGATCACGTCCGGGTTGTTGTATAGCCCTGCGAACCACCTCTATTTTCGCGACAAATCATTTCTTGAAAAGCATGAGGCAAATGGCAGCAGCATCTTCTGGTCGCGCGGCAATGGATGGGTATTTGCCGGCTTGGCCAAGGTGCTGGCGGAAATGCCGAAGGACTACCCCTCGCGAGCAAAGTACGTGACCCAGTTCAAAGAGATGGCCGAGGAACTGGCTTCGCTGCAGGGTACGGATGGGCTTTGGAGGCCCGGGTTGCTGGATGCGGATGCGTATCCGCTGCCGGAGAATTCAGGTTCTGCTTTTTTTGTTTTTGGCTTTGCTTACGGGATCAACTCGGGCATTCTCGATCGCGCGAAATACCAGCCTGTGGTGGAGAAGGCATGGAAAGGGCTGCTGTCTCATATTTACGAGGATGGCCGGCTGGGGTGTGTCCAGCCGGTGGGCGCTGCACCCGGGGATTACAAGGCGGCTTCGAGCTATGTTTTCGGTACGGGGGCGTTTCTGCTTGCAGGCTCAGAGGTCTACCGGCTGGCTCACTAATTTATTGAGCGGACAGTACGGCTCGCTTATGATCATGGCCGTCCCCTCAGGAGAAGGCAGCCGTGTTTCGATTCGCTACGCGCGTAGTTTTTTTTGCCCTGGCGCTCTGTGCATTGCCGCTGTGCGCACAAGATTCAGATGCGTTATCGAACTATTTCACCGGCAAGGAAGTGGTGCTGAAGATCGATATGCCTGGCACCCAGCAGGGCGTGGATCTGAGCTTTAACAAGGACAACCCCATGAACTGGAAGCAGTACTCCAGCCGGCTGAAGGCCAATGGGGTTGCCATCCACAAAGGGGATACGGCTCGCGTTACGGGGTTCGTGGTCAAGAACGACCGGATCGAGTTTCAACTGGATGGGGGCGGGTTCGGGACTTTCTTTGATGACAGCAGCACGACGGTTAACCCAAAGTCCGTCGATAAGAGCGATTACGAAAAGCAGTTGGAAAGAGATATCGCCAACACTACCGATGAAGATAAGCGGCGGAGACTACAACGTGACCTTGATCGTGAACGGTCGCGGCGCCAGCGCCAGGAAGCCGATAACCAGGACGCTGCGATGGTCGCGAGCCAGATTAAGTCACAAAAGGTAGCGGATGACCGGCTGCGCGGCGGGTCGCGATTCAATTTGCGGTGGCCGGGTTCCATACCGCCGGATCAGAAGAATCCCGATGCAGTGATGAAGCTGCTGGCGGACTACGTAAGCTTCCCTGCTGCCGAGCAGGCGGGACCTCCTCCAGGACCTCCTCCTCCCCCAGCCGCGATGGAAAATACCGCGGGTGATAGCGGGATTCCGGCAACGGCTCAGCTGAAGCGGGGTATGAAGATGGGTGAAGTTTCGAATCTCTTTGGGCCGGGAAAGCAGATGTCGCAGTCGGTTTCACCCGATGGTTTGAAAACGCAAGTGTTTGAATATACAAGCGGGGACCGTCGGGTGGATGTGACCTATGTCGAGGGCCTGGTGGTTCGTTATTCGATCAGTTCGAATTAGTGGGGCACTAGATCCCGCTATTGCCTTGCGCTCTGTTGAAAACCTCTCCACGAGGGGGCCCGCAGAACCGCAGGTCCCTCCGCTCCGGTCGGGATGACAAGGAAAGGGTCGCCATTCGATAGAGAGTGAATGCCGGACCGTTTCTTGCATCGGCTTGGCGGGCTGTGCTAGTTTCGAGTTCGTGCACCCTGCCGCGCCTATCGCCGCACGCATCATGAACGGGCTCCCCGCCTGTTGTTGTCGCTAGCTTCTCCGTTTCCCGCTGAAATTTCTTAACAAATCATGCTGCACAGGAGTACCCCTTACATGGCCAATCGATCGCCGTTTCGCCTCATTTCCCTCGATACCTGGGCCGCAATTCTGGCCCTTGCAGCAGCGCTGCTGGTCCGTTTCGGTATCGTGAAATCCGTTCCCTGGTAACTGTGCTCGCAAGAAAGAGGAAGACCTATGGCCAGTTCCACAGTCAGAACATCCGTTCCCGCGATAAAGCCCGAGACTGCATCGCCAGCCAGCCCAGCAGCGCTCATCCCTGGAATCGTGCTGCTGGCCGTGGTCGGCTATGCGGGCAAATTCATTGAGCAATTCATCGCGCATTACGGTAAAGCGCATCACTTGGTGCTGCCGAATATTGAGTATGTTTTGTGGGCCATCCTCATTGGCCTGGTCATCTCGAATACGGTCGGCGTTCCGGCCATCTTTCGCTCGGGGGTGGCTACGTATGAATTTTGGCTCAAGGCCGGGATTGTGCTGCTAGGGGCGCGCTTTCTGCTGGGGGATGTTCGGCGGCTAGGCGGGCTTTCGCTGGTGCTGATCGCGATTGAATTGGCCCTGGCCCTCACGTTCATGACTTACCTGGGCCGGGTATTCAAACTCAAGCCCAAGTTGGTGAGCCTGCTGGCGGTCGGATCGTCAATCTGCGGAGTCTCCGCCATCATCGCCGCGCAAGGCGCGATCGATGCGGATGAGGAAGATTCCTCTTATGCCATCGCGGCAATTCTCTTGCTGGGAGCCCTCTCGCTCTTTCTCTTTCCGGTAGTGGGGCACGCCCTGCACCTGAGCGATCGCGCATACGGGCTGTGGGCCGGGCTGGCCGTGGATAATACGGCGGAAGCGACCGCTGCCGGGGCACTCTACTCCGACGCGGCCGGCAAGGTCGCGGTCCTAGCCAAGACATGCCGCAATGCGACCATCGGATTTATTGTTCTGGGTTATGCGATCTACTGGGCGGGGAAAGGGCAGGCCGCCGAAGTGCAAAACAAAGGCGCATTTCTATGGCGTAAGTTTCCCAAGTTCATATTGGGATTTTTGCTGATCTCCCTGCTTGCTACGGTGGGCTTCTTCACCAAGCCGCAACTGGCTGCGGTGGGCAATCTGTCCCGCTGGGCCTTCCTGCTTACGTTTGCCGGAGTGGGGTTACGCACGAACCTGCGTGAGCTGAGCAAGCAGGGAGCGCGGCCCTTCATCGTGGGCGCGGTGGGAGAAATCGTGATTGCACTCATCACGCTCGGACTTGTGTTTGGAGCCGACCACTGGTATCACCTGTAACTATGAAGGTGAAGAGAAGTCTTTGGATTTGCGGCGCTCTTGCTGTGCGTGGGATACCTGTGGGCGCAGAAGACCGGTTCGCAGGACTGGCCGGATCTGGCTCGATATCGTGCCGATAATGAGGCGCTGCCACCGGCAGCGCCGGATGTGGAGCGAGTAGTCTTCTTTGGAGATTCCATCACCGACGCGTGGGGACGATCGCCCACAACGGGAATGTTTTTCCCGGGCAAGCCGTACGTGAACCGGGGCATCAGCGGGCAAACCACCCCGCAGATGCTGGTGCGCTTCCAGCAGGATGTGGTCCATCTGCATCCCGCAGCGGTGGTTATCCTGGCGGGCACGAACGACATTGCGGGCAACACCGGCCCCTCTACGCAGCAGATGATCGAAGACAACTACACATCGATGGCCGAGATCGCTAAGCAAAACGGCATCAAGGTCGTGTTTGCTTCGATCACTGCCGGCATTTGCTTACCCATGGAAACCGGAGATTCAGCCAGTAGAGCGGATCCGGGAGCTCAACAAGTGGCTGCAGGATTTCTGCTCCCGGAATGGGTATGTCTACCTGGACTACTACAGCTCCATGGCAGACGCGAAAGGCGCCATGCTTCCGGGCCTATCATCCGATGGCGTTCATCCGAC
Source organism: uncultured Acidobacteriaceae bacterium (assembly GCA_963745725.1). GTDB lineage: Bacteria > Acidobacteriota > Terriglobia > Terriglobales > Acidobacteriaceae > PALSA-350. The sequence goes on along the minus strand of CAVUYJ010000005.1, from coordinate 1,361,926 downwards.
AGCCAAAGGGTACGAGGTGATGGCGCCTCTCGCAGAACATGCCATTGCGCAGGCTTTGGCCCACTAAGGCTTGGGCGCGGGCTTGGGGAGGGTCAGGGTCTTCAGGCTGTCCTCGTCGGTCGGAAATTCCTTTGTCCCGGCGGGAAACTTGTTGAAGCTGAGGATATAGGCGAGAAGATCCGCGGCTTGCGGGCGGGTCAGCGAGCCTGGGGCCGTGGCCGGCATCAGTTTCTGAATCAAGTTGTAGAGATTGAGCGCAGGCTGACCCTCGTATTTGGTGAGGAAGTCGTCACCGCTGAGCGGCGGGTAAGGACCCACGCCATCGAGCGCTTCGCCGTGACACGATGTGCACTGGGCTTTATACATGGTCTCGCCACGGTGGGCCTGGTCGGCTGTGTACAGGCCAGCTGCTGCTGGTGCTGCAGTTGCCTGCCCGTAAACAGCCTGGCAAGAGAATCCGCTGAACATGAGAGCGAAGCAAAGTAGGACGTTGTTTTTCGCAAGCACCGTGTCGGCTCCTGAAAAAGATTACACTACCTAATCGTACGGCAAATCCCAATCGATATTGACGTTAAACATCAGCCCGGAGATAGGGAATGAGATCAAAACGCTCGATCATTGGATTGTTGGTGGCAGCAGCGTGTTGCATGGCGAGTGTGGCATTACATGCGGCCATCCCTTATGCCTGCGATCCAGACAACGCGGGGTTGACGCTGCCCGAGGGATTTTGTGCGCTGGTGGCAGCGGACGGATTGGGGACGGCACGCCATGCCGTGGTTGCACCCAACGGCGATTTGTATGTCGCGCTGCAAAGCGGCAAGGGCAAGACCGGCGGCGTGGTCGCGCTGCGCGATGAGAACGGCGACGGGCGCTTTGAGACCAAAGAATACTTCGGCGACGGAAGCAGCACTGGGATTGCGCTGCGCAACGGCTATTTGTACGTGGCCAAAGTGGATTCGGTCGAACGATGGAAGATGACCCCAGGACAACTTAAGCCCGCCGGGCCGCCTGAGGTGATCGTCGAGGATCTGCCCAAGGAGCACGAGCATCACGACAAAGGCATCGCGTTTGATGGCAAGGGGTCGCTGTATATCAATATCGGATCTCCCTCCAATGCGTGCCAGTCGCAGGACCGGCAAAAAGGGATTGTCGGGCAGGATCCGTGCCCGTTGCTGGAAACGCATGGCGGCATTTGGAAATTTGATGAAAACAAGCTGCACCAGAAAGAGGCGGACGGGCAGAAGTTTGTCACCGGACTGCGCCAGGAACCGGCGATCACCTGGCACGATGGCGCGGTCTATATCGTGATGAACAGCCGGGACCAGTTGGACGTTCTGTGGGAGGGGAAGTTTACGGCGGAAGAGAATGCGACCCGCCCTGCGGAGCCGATGTACCGCGCGACCCAGGGACTGAATTTCGGCTGGCCGTATTGCTTTTTCGATTACACGCAACAGAAGCTGCTACTTAACCCGGAGTACGGCGGCGACGGCAAGACGGTGGGACGCTGCAGCGCGTTTGCCCTCCCGGTGGCCAGCTATCCGGCCCACTGGGCGCCGGTGGACGTGATGTTTTACTCCGGCAGCCAGTTCCCTGCCCGCTATAAGGGCGGCGCGTTCATCGCTTTCCATGGTTCGTGGAATCGAGCCCCGCTGCCGCAGGCGCCTTCGAATGTGACCTTTCAGCCGTTCGCCGGGGGGAAACCATCGGGCAAGTTTGAGATTTTTGCCGGCGGATTTGCGGGCAAGGATCCGCTGATGAGTCCTACCGATGCGCTGGCGCGAGCCGATGGGGTGGCGCAAGCTCCAGATGGCACCCTCTTCATTACCGACAGCCAGAATGGGAAGATCTGGCACGTTTTTTATCGCAGCAGCAAGTAAAGGAGCGACGATGAAAAAGTTAGTGTTGATGGCGGTATTGATGGGCAGCATGGGAGCGATGGCGCAGGCTCCGGCTGCTCCTCCACCGATGGCTAAGCCTGGACTGACGCTGACGACGCCGGCGTTCGATGACGGCGGAATCATTCCCAACAAGTACACCCAGGCAGCGGAAAGCGGGGCTGCCGTTTCCCCTAAGCTGACGTGGACCAATGTGCCGGATGGGGTGGTCAGTTTTGCGATCATCCTGCATCGATCCGGATACGGCGCTGAACAAAACCACCAACGAGGTGCTGCATTGGATGATCTTTAATATTCCAGGCACGGCGCGCGAGCTCCCGGAGGGAGTGCCAGCGCAAGCGCAGATGCCGGATGGATCGATCCAGGCGCTGAACCGGGGGCAAAAGGTGGGCTACATGGGTATGGGCGCGCGGGCACCCGGACCCTATCATCACTACACGTACCAGCTGTATGCGCTGGATACCAAGCTGAGTCTCGGGCCCGACGCCACCCAAGCGGATGTGATGAAGGCAATGGATGGACATATTGTGGCGAAGGCTGTTCTGGAGGGTCGCTTCCATCGACCGTAAAAGGTTCTCCCATCAGGTTTTGCTGCCCCTCGGTTTCCTTTGGGCGGCGACCTCGTTGCTTGCGCAGTCTACGCAGGGCTGGACACTGGGGCCTTTTGTGCGCCCCGTCGATGCACCTATCATCGAGCCGAATCCGAAGGCTGTTTTTACCGACCCTATTCTTGGCAAACCTGTGCATTGGGAGGCGCTGCACACGTTCAATCCTGCGGCGATCGTGCGGGATGGAAAGGTATATGTGCTGTATCGCGCAGAGGACGACTCCGGGGCGATGGTTATTGGCATGCACACGTCTCGCGCTGGGCCTGGCGTCGAGCGAGGACGGGGTGCACTTCACCAAGGAGCCGGCTCCGGTTTTTTATCCAGACAATGATTCGCAGAAAGACCGGGAGTGGCCGGGCGGGGTCGAAGATCCGCGCGTGGTCGAGAGCGAAGATGGTACTTACGTTCTGACCTACACGCAGTGGAATCGGCAGGCCACAGATATTGGAATCGCAACTTCCACTGATCTCATTCACTGGACCAAGCATGGACCGGCGCTGGTGGGGGAGAAGTATCAGCACTTCGACTACAAATCTGCCAGCATCGTTACCCGGCTCACTGGGGGCCGTCTGATTGCTGCCAAGATCCAAGGGAAATATTGGATGTACTGGGGAGAGGCACAGGTGCGCCTGGCGACATCTCCCGACTTGATTCACTGGACGCCGGTCGAGGATAAATCGGGGAAAGCTGTCGTGTTGCTGCATAACCGGCCACGACACTTTGACAGCGCGTTCCCTGAGGTGGGGCCGCCTTCTCTTCTCACCGATCATGGGATTGTGCTTATTTACAACGGGAAAAATGCTGAGAAGAATGGAGCGCCTGGAATTGCTGGTGGTGCTTACTCCGATGGACAGGCGTTGTTTTCGGCCGATGATCCTCGCAAGTTGTTGGCGCGCACGGATAGGCCGTTTTTCAAGCCTGAGAGGTCATGGGAACAAAGCGGGCAGTACGCTGCGGGGACTACGTTTGCGGAAGGGTTGGTTTTCTTTCAGGATAAGTGGTTTATGTATTACGGGTGCGCTGATTCTCGCGTAGGGGTTGCTGTTTGGGATCCTAAAGGTGAGCGGAAACCTTGAGTGATTGAGGTGAACAGCGACAGCCGTTGCCCATGGAGTAAAAGCATTTGAAGAATCCGTTTTCGGCCCAGGGTCCCGGATTTCCTGCACGGGGCGCCACCAACGGATGCGTGTGCGGCTTTCATCAAGGAAAGCCGCATGAAGTTCGTCAACGCCAGGGAACTCGACAGGAAATCCGGGTGTACGCTTGGGCGAACATGGGGCACCCGTCCAGAACCGAGGACAGGGGTTGAACCGATAGAGTTGAACATCGAGTACCGTGGTATCCCACATCTCGCGAAAAACGAGCGAGATGTGGGGCACCCATCTTCCGTTGCCTGTACAGGACGCCGGTCAATTGTTAGGCGCTTAGCTCCTCTGCTTCATCCAGATCAGATTCTGAGACAAACAGCCCCAGGGCCTGACGCTCGAAGAGACGTTTGTACGTGCCTTCTGTCCGGCGGACGAGGTCGTCGTGGGTTCCTTCTTCGACCACACGGCCTTGCTCGAAGACGAGGATGCGATCGAGCATCCGCACCGTCGAGAGCCGGTGAGCGATGACGATGGCCGTGCGGCCCACGATCAGCCGCTGCATCGCTTCCTGGATGAGCGCTTCCGATTCAGAGTCGAGGCTGGAGGTGGCCTCGTCCAGAATCAGTATCGGCGCATCGGCCAGGAAAGCACGAGCCAACGCCACTCTTTGGCGTTCACCGCCAGAGAGCTTGACTCCCCGTTCCCCCACCAGCGTGGCGTAGCCCTTCGGCTGACGAATGATGAAGTCGTGCGCGTTGGCCAGTTGTGCCGCGCGCTCAATCTCCGCCAACGTCGCTTCCGGACGCGCGTAGGCAATGTTTTCCGCCAACGAGCGGTGGAAGAGCAACGGCTCCTGCGGCACTAAGGCAAGTTGCGAACGCAACGATACCTGCGCTGCACGAGCGATCTCCTGCCCGTCGATCAGGATGCGGCCTTCGTTCAAGTCATAGAGCCGCTGCAACAACTTGACGAAGGTCGTCTTGCCCGAACCGGAGTGCCCGACCAGTCCTACGCGTTCTCCCGCCTCGATGCGCAGGGAGAAGTTGTCAAAGAGCGGATCCGGATGCGCACCATAGCGGAACGTGATGCGGTCGAAAACCACCTCTCCCTTGTCGATGCGAATCGGCTCGGCATCCGGACGATCGGCCACGCCCAGCGGCAGCACGTGCATCTCGACCAGATCTTCCATTTCGTTCACGCTGCGCTGCAGGTTCGCCACATGCTGGCCTACGTCGCGCAGATAGCCGTGAACGATGAAGTAGCTGGTGAGCACGAACGTGACTCCACCCGGCGTGGCCCGGCCTTGCCACCACAACCAGATCGCGTACAGGGTCACTGAGCCTCTTAGACCCAGTAACACGATCATCTGCGTGGTTCCGCTCCAGGTGCCGTTGGTCCAGTGGCGATAGGTACGGCGACTCCACTTGTTCAGCACCCGGGCCAGGCGCGCATCTTCACGCGCCTCGGCACCGAAGGACTTGACCACCGCGTTGCAGGTCACAGCATCTGCCAGAGATCCACCCACCAGTGTGTCCTGAGCGTTTGAAAGCCGCGCCGCAGGGGACACAAAGTTCAGTGATAGCGCGATGGACAAACCGACGTACAGGGTCGCGCCAATGGCCACGATCAAGCCCATCGACAGCCAGTGCGCGCCGAGCACCAACGCACTGCCGACCAACACCAGCGATGCCGGCAGCAAGGCCAGCAACAGTGTGTCGTCCATCAGATCCACCGCCCACATGCCGCGGGTGACGCGACGGACGATCGAGCCGGCGAAGTTGTTGGCGTGCCAGTCGGTCGAGAAACGCTGCAAACGGTAGAAGGCATCGCTGGCCAAGCGTGCCATCAATCGGATCGTGAGCCGGCTAATGCCCATCAGCGATAAGTGACGGCCAGCGACCAGGATGGCGCCCAACAAGAGCATGGTGGCCAACGCGGAGATGGCGGCGTCCAAAGCCTGCTGGTGGGTTCCACTGTGCATGGCAATCGCGTCCACCATGCGGCCTGCGAAGACCGGCATGAACAAGTCGGCAATGGTCGCCACCACCATGGAGCATGCGACGCCCGCCACCAGCCATGACTCGCGTCGCCAATGGCGAAAGAGAAAGGCCAGCACGTCACGCATTACGTTTTGATTACCTCGGGAAACACGCATAGATCACTCACCAGGACAACTGGTAGATCGCGAGGCATCTGCACCTCGACGATGAGCTGAAGCCGAATGGCTCAACAAAGGAAGCTGTCCCCAGGGGAAAGAGAAAAGGCCCTGAGGCTGCGCCTCAGGGCCTTCGTAAATTCGCTAACGAAGTGCGCTAGGGGCGCCCTACTTCCTTCAAGCCGACAAAGTCCGATACCCCGGCAGGGAGGACTTGAGGGACGAAGTTACGGGTTTGAGAGTTGATTGACATAGCGCTCTATCCTGAAAGACTGGTCTAGTTTACCTCAGCTTTTCCGGGTACGGATATTTAATTTTTGTCGACAGTGCATTTTTGGAACAGCAGTATGTGGGTTGTAAATAGATGTTCACAACGAGGGTAACCGGCATCAGCAGCAACCGCAAACATGTCCCCGCCATGCCGAAGTTCCCTCTTTAACTAGGATCGGAATGGCAAGCAGAGCAGCAACGGAATCAATCCAGGAAATATGGAACACTGCGTTCGCGGCCAGTCCTGTCAAGGTGATCAGGGCCAGGTAGGCGCAGGTGGCAGACTGAACCGCGTCGGCTGCCAAGGCAACGTTGTTGCTGCGGCGTGCTTCCCGGCGTTTCAACGTGGCTATGATCGGCATGGCCACCAAAGCAGCCACGGTAATGATCATGCCGAGGTAACTAGGCTCAGGACGCCAGCGAAGAACTAAAGAGAGCAAAGCGGTGGACGCGACTACGAACGCAAGAACGAAAAGCAAAGCTCCTGCGACGCGCGCCGTAGTTTGTTCGGAGATGGATTTGGGAGAGCCATATCGCAACAGCACGACTGCAGCGGACAGCAGCTCGACCAAACTGTCGGAGCCGAACGCCAGCAGCGATGGGCTGTGCGCAGCGGCTGCTGCGTAGAGGGAGACCCCGCATTCGATCAGCATCCAGGCCAGGGTGACAGTCTGCAGCCAAAACACTGCATGAGAAGGGGGAACGGGCGCGCACGCCGAGATGGGTTTCGCAGGCTGGGAACCGATCTGTACTAGTCCGGACATAGAGCCCTTGCTGGTATTGTCCCACATGCCGGGACTGATAGCCCGCGGACGTTGACAATCTGCTTGCGACACCAAAGAATACTGATCGGTAAACGATGGGAATTCTTGATAGGTTTCGTCTCGACGGAAAACTTGCGCTGGTCACGGGTTCTGCCACCGGACTTGGCGCCGCCATTGCTGTTGCGCTGGCTGAGGCTGGAGCATCGGTAGCGTGCCACGGGAATCGTCGCCCCGCGGAGGAAACGAGCGAAGCGATTCGTGCCTTAGGCCACAAATCACAGAGTTTCGCCGCCGACCTGAGCCAACCGGAAGGCGCGGATCGACTGTACGAAGCGGTGTCGTCGGCCATGGGTGCTCCGGATATTTTGGTGAATAATGCCGGCACCATTTACCGCGAGCCGGCGGAAGAACACGACCTGCAGGCGTGGATGACGGTGGTTCAGGTGAACCTCAACAGCGTTTTCCGCTTGAGCCAGTTGGCCGGCCGCAGCATGCTGGAGCGGCGGCAAGGCAAGATCATCAACATCGCGTCCTTGTTGTCGTTTCAAGGGGGCATTCGTGTGCCGGCCTACGCTGCATCGAAGGGCGGGGTTGCACAATTGACCAAGGCACTGGCCAATGAGTGGGCGGCGCGCAATGTGCAGGTGAATGCGATTGCTCCGGGCTACTTTCGCACGGAGAATACCACCGCGCTGCGCGCGGACGAGGTCCGCAACAGCCAGATACTGGCGCGCATCCCGTCCGCACGATGGGGGGAGCCGGAAGATATCGCGGGCGCAGCAGTGTTTCTGGCATCGCCAGCCAGCGATTACGTTACGGGTGAAGTGCTGGTGGTGGATGGTGGATGGATGGCACGCTGAGAGGGCGGAAACCAATGCGTTCCCTGTTGATGCTTTTTTCCCTGTGGCTATTCCCTGCTACATTGCTTGCCGCTGACGAACCCGGAAATTCGCCGGGGCTGTTGTTCTATTTGTCAGGTGATCACGGCTTTCGCGCGGATTACGCCGCCGGAGGCAAGGCAGAGCCGAATTTCCTCAAAGACGTAAAAATACTTCCGGGCGGAGCTAAGGGCTCCTACCTCCAATGCGGCAACGATCAGCTGCTTTCGTATTGGGCTCCGGGAAATATTTACTCTCAGCGCGGAACACTTTCTTTTTACTGGCGTTCACGGGATCCGGTCGATGCGACAGAGTTTCCAGTGTTTCGCGTTGGGTATGGCGACCACTCCAGTTGGGATATGGTATGGCTCCGCATTGATTACAACGGGCACGGGTTCGACGCTTTTGTTACTGACGTGAACCTGGGACGTACGCGGGTGTCTTACACCATGCCCAATTTTCCTAAGGGCAACGAATGGGTGCACCTGGCGCTCGCATGGGACGAGATGACCGGCATCCGATTCTATGTCAATGGCAAGCTTGCCGGTGAGAAACCGGCGACCGGTATGTTCGACGCCGCGCTCGATCAGTTCGGCCCTCACTCGCGCATTATCGGGCCGACAGGGGTCGAGAGTTCGTACAACTATGATCGCGGCGGTGACATTGATGAGCTTCGCATCTATGACCGCATGCTGTCGGACGACAACATCGCTTCGCTGGCGAAGAATGAGACGCCACAATCGATTCCACCCCTTCCGGTCGCAGCCGCTGACTGGCAGAAGGATTGGTGGTTCCGGTATGGGTGGAACCGCAGCGGCGATATCCCCGCTCCGCTTCCTGACATGCACACGATCGTGCGCAAGATCGAGATCCATGATGCTTACGATCTGAAACGGTGGTGGTGGAAGGGCACGGATGGCATCCGCGAGACCACCTGGCCTGGCGTTTATAACCGCTCTCGCTTGGTTGGCCGCTTCGACTACTTCCAGCTTCCTGATTGGGATTGCTACTCGCTCTCGGGCAAGTCGGTGACGTTCTATTTGCCGAACGAGCCGTGGAATCACCTGGAGATTCAGGGTGGTGCTTGGGGTAATGTTTCGCTGTTAACCGCCGGCACAGGACGACCCGGCGCTGTCACCGATCCTGATCAACACGATACTTCTCCTATGCTGGCCAAGACGCTCTTCGAGCGCCCTCGCAGCCAGGAGCGCACCACTCATCAGTTTGATCAGCCGATCACGGGAGAAAAGATTCGCTTTACGAATGTGGAGCAAGAGTGGCCGATCGGTGAGTTTGCCGCGTACTACGTTCATCCCGGCGCTGAGCCTGCCGGTGTAGCTGTTCTGCGCTACAACCTCAGCAGCCATGGAGTGCAGGACAATCCTTCATTGGAATCCCTGGTTGACTACATCCATGGACGATTTCCCGCGGAGCAGCGTGCCACTATGGTAGCGACGCCAGCGTCCAATGCTGGTAAGCCAATGGAGCAGGCTGGATCGCTCCCGATCGTGCATATCCTGATTCCCGCGGACTTTCGCGCGCTGCCAACGGGGACCAGCCGCGGCCTGGCTTACGACTGGCAGAATCTGCATGCTGGCCTGGACGGCATTGCGATCGATCTCCCCCCGCTCAAGGTGAAGCCGACGCACGGCGAGTATGTGCCGATGAACATCCAGATCAAAGATCCGATCTGGCCCATGCGCGACATGCTGGACTTCAGCTTCTCGGTTAAGCCAGGTGAGCCGTACACACTTTTTCTCGATACCCGCGATCGCATTCTTCCCAATGGCAAGAGTCTGTATTTGACGATTGCCTCGGCGAGCCCGGAGTTTGGACCCGGGTCGCTCGAAGGCGCGCATCTGCGGCTTATCTTCAAGCCATGGAACGACGCGCTTCCGGAGCACACCGCTGATCGCCTTACCCAGGTGCGCGACAACTATGCCAACCTGGTGGAGGAAAGCGTCAGTTCGCGAAAGCTCAACATCTTCAATCGATTCGATGCAGATATCAGCGATTTACTTCGCGTGGACCCGGAGAATGACCTGGGACGAAAGTACTGGCATGAGATGAATCCCGATCAGCCTGGGCCGGCGTTCACTCCTCCTTCTGCACCCGCGGGCGTGCCCCAATGGGCTTTTCTGCAGGTGGAAGATCTTGGACAACTGAAGCGCCTTATCAATTGGTATGTCGACAACCGGCAAATCTCGAACGGTGAGTTTGGCGGAGGGCTCTCCGACGACAGCGACTTTCTTAACTGGTGGCCTGGGTTGGCGTTCATGGGATCCACTCCCGACAAGCTCAAGGCTTCTCTCCTCAAGACACTGGACGAGATGTACGCGCAGAAGATGTTCGCCAATGGGCTGGCAACAGCGCAGTACGACGAGCTGCATAGCTACGAGGACGGGCTTAACGTGCTGGGGCAGGCGATGATGCTGGACTTCGGCAGCCCCAAGCAGCTGGAGCGGGCGATGGAGAGTTCGCGCCGGCTGGAATGGCTGACGGGCATCAACTCCGCGGGGCAGCGACAGGTTCGCTCGTCGTACTACAGCGGCACGAAGATGGCCGAGGGTGGTGTTTGGGGTTGGGGCAAGTCGCGTTCGTACATGGTGTTTCATCCCGCTCTTTCGCTGGTGCTTTTCAACGGCACACCGCGCACGCGCACCATGATTGAGGAGATCGCCGATGGTTTCCTCGCCCATCGTCATCTGGATGCCGACGGCAAGTACCACATGCACTATTCGGTCAACTTCCATACGAACGAAGATCTTCCGGGCAGCCAAGAGCCTGCGTTTATCCTGTGGGCGGCGTATCGCTGGACGGGAGATAAGAAGTACCTGGCGGGGTTCGAAGATGATCCACTTGCAGCACTGCGGTCGATCAACTCGGATGCGCTCGACATCCTCAAGGTTCGCGATACGTGGGGTAAGAAGGTGGTGGCGACGGGCGCTGCCGATCGCAGAGACGATGCCGGCAATACGCGGGAGACCAACCTCCATTTTGCGTGGCAGCTCAGCGGGAACACCGACTATCTCAACCAGCTCTATCGGTCACAGATTGAGACCGACGCGAACCGGGAGTTTATCAATCGCGAGGGCAGTCTCTGGATCGATCGCGTTTATTTCAACAATGGCGAGTTGCAGCGCGCTCGGCTGGGTGGGGTCGCTTTGATGCGCAACTATGTGTATCCCGGCAACGTGGTGAGCTGGCGCTTCGATGCTCCCGCGAATGATCAGAGTGTCGCAATCCTGGTTCCTGAGGGAACGCCCGATCACATCCGTATCACGGCTTACAACCTGGATCAGCAACCGGTGACTGCGCACATGACGGGTTGGGAGATTGATCCGGGCAAGTGGGAGATCACCCAGAACGGCAACAAGCGCACAGAAGATTTTGAGCGCAGCCGCGATCTTACCTTCACGTTTGCTCCGCGTAGCGCGACCGTCCTGGAGCTGAAGCTGGTAAAGCCCGGCGTGCCTTATTGGTCGCGCCCCGACCTGGGCATCGATCGCGAGGATATCAAGGTAAATGGCTCGCGCATGATGATTACGGTGCACAGCCTGGGCTCGATTGAGGCTCCCCCGGCGAGGATTGTGCTGCGCGATAGCCAGGGAAAGGTTCTGGCCGCGGGCCGCACTTCCGCGCTCAAGGCGCCTCTCGATCTTTATCCTAAAACTGCCACTGTCTCGCTTACATTACCAGCGGGGATAGACTGGAGGGGCGGCAGTGTCACGATCGAGCCCGGGGGCAGCCTTCCTGAGATCACCCAGATGAATAATCGTGTGCAGCTTAATTGAGGAGAATGCATGTCGGCAATCGAGGTTACAGCTTCACAGGATGAAAAGATGGACCAGCCCGAGCCGGGGCTCCGGCGGCAACTCATGTCGTGGAGTCCCGACATGATGCTGGTGCGGCACAGGATGAAGAAGGGTTGGGTCGGCGCGAAGCATAGCCATCCCCACGAGCAGTTGGTGTATATCATCAGCGGCCATCTTACTTTTGAGTATCCTGGCGGAGTTTTTGAGGCGAAGACAGGGGACAGTTTTCTGGTACCGGGCGACGTTGTGCATCAGGCGTCCGCGCAGGAAGATTCCGAAGTGCTGGACATCTTCACTCCCTATCGCGAGGATTATGCGCCGGCTGTTTAGCGAGCCCACCATGCGAGGCCGTCTGGCTCGCGGCCTGCGTCGATCTGGGCTACCTTCGTGAGCTGGCGGAGATCGACCACTGCCACATAGTGATCGCGCGGGCAGGCTACAAACGCGCGGGAGCCATCGGGTTGCACCTGGATACCCGATGCGCCACGTTGTTCGATCGGGATTCGCTTGATGAGTTTGCGGGTGCGTGCGTCCATCACTACCAGGTCCTTGCCGGTGTGGGTGGTCACCAGCACCAGGCGGCCATCTGGCGTGAACTCTAGACGATTGGCTCCACGCACGTCTGCTGCGAGAGATGCTTCCACTTTTTCGGTGGCGAGGTTGATGATCGCAATGGCGCCGTCTGCGTTGCCCACCCAGAGTTCTCGTTCGTCAGGGGAAACGGTGAATCCTTCGGCGGCTTGGCCTACCGGGATCAGAGTGTGTCTCCAACCGGGAACGGTGTAGGCGGCTGGAGGGAGCGGCGCTCCGGGAATCGTCACTGGCTTCACCTCGGTACGATCGAAGATGCTCATGGTACCTGAGCCTGCGTTGGAGGCGACTACTTTGTGGCCGTCTTTTGAAACCCAGACCAGGTGGGTCTTGTCCTGTCCGGTGCCCAGCACGGTTTCTACTTGCCTGGTTTTAGGATTCAGGGTTCCTAAGGCCTTCGATCCTTCGGCGGTGAACCAGAGGGTTTCGTTGTGCAGGGTCAGGCCGTGTGGGCCACGCAGGGGAGTCAGGTCGATCGGAGGCAGTGGTTTTTGACCCTGGAGGTCGACTACGGCTAACGTATGCAGCGTACCCTCGCCGTAGTTGGAGATATAGGCTTTTTTTCTGTCGGGTCCAACAATGACTTCGTGCGGGTCTTCGCCGATGGGTACCCGGGCGAGGACGTGGAGTGTTGCTCCGTCGACGATCGCCAAGGCGTGGGATTGCTTGGTGACGACCAAGAGGGCTCCCTGCGCGTGGGCCGTGAGGGGGATGATTGCCAGGAGCAGGATCGATAAGAGCCTTTTACTCATGTGCCTCCCCTCAGAAGGAATCTTAACTTGATTCTTTGCTGGAGCCGAGAATTGTAGGTTGAGGGCAGTGGTCTCCTCATCGATTGGTTGCACTTTCGGATGAAAGCATTGGTGGGGCTTCGCCCCGCCGTTTTCGTCCCACGTACGCTGTAGCGAACGTGGGGCACCCGTCCTGTTTGCGGCGGGTCTGTTGGGACCGAAAAGGAAACTGCAGATCCCTCGGCTTCGCTCGGGATGACAAAGGGGAGAGCCGGTTTTCCAGTCGGGTTCGGTTGCTATCGAGTTACCAACGGTGCTCGATGAAGAAGGATTCAATCAAACCCGGGTCGAATAATCAGCTTCAATTTGCCGACGGTCTTTGCGCCCGGGGTCCGTAGTTGAATGCGGTAGATGTGCGGGTCCTAGTTTCGCTTTAGCTCTGGGTTGTCGAGCGATATGGTCTCGACGGTTGGCGTCCGTAGGCTGGCGTCGTAGGCTATCAGCGTTGGTGGAATGGCCTTGTCTGACACGGGCTTGTTCAGGAAGTAACTGTCGCTGATCTCGACTACAATTACTGTCCGACGCCAACTCTTCAAGCGTGCCTCGGGCGGGTATGCTTTGGCGAACTCCATTCCGAGCTGTGCCGTCCGGTCGTTGGCCTCGTAGGCAAGGTCCGTCGCACAGAACGTTGGCCCCACTCCCTGTTGCACTCCACCAATCGTCGGCAGATTGTGATAGGCGGATCGGGTCGACGGGGTTTCATAGCGGTGGGCGTCCAAGCTGTTCTTTTGATAGGTGTCCCGGCCCACGGCTTCCTTTGGATCCAAGTAGGGCCGGACAGCCATTTTTTCCATCGTTTCCGCCCTGTCAAGAGAGTTACTCCCTGAACGGGCGTCCCGCAGGGCGGAACGACGGTTTCACTATGTCCTTGACACCCGCAAGCCACGGCTGGAAGAATCCCGACCGTAGCCAAAAAGAGAAAACATTTACTTCCAATCCGGGTGTAGCTCGGCATTTGTAGCGCGGAGCGTTGACCGGTTGCAGCCGAAAAAGGCTAAAGGCTACGAGAACGTTTCTTTTGGGGGACCATACGATGCAATTAACCAACGCTGTCACCAGTGCTCCATCCAGCTCGCGGGGAATACCCACCGCCATTATCCGGCTTATCACTATTTCGCTTCTTACCCTGGGCGGACTTGTCACCGCTAAGGCACAGCAGACAAACGCCACCATTGTGGGCAACGTGACTGATGCGACAGGCGCGGTCGTGGCAGGAGCGAAGGTGACAGCGACGGAAGCGGCCACCAACACCGTCCGCTCAACGGTCACAGATAACGACGGCGGTTATACGATCCCTGCTCTCCCTGTCGGGACCTACTCGCTCAGCGTGGAGATTTCCGGGTTTGCGAGCCAGAAAGCTACCGGGATCCACCTGGACGCCAGCCAGACGGCACGCCAGGACTTCAAAATGAGTGTGGGTCAAGTGAGCCAGACGGTCGCGGTTGAAGCCGGCGCGGCGGCGGCGCAGCTGCAAACCGAAACCGGGGCCGTCGGCCAGGTGATCGACGGCAGGAAGATTGTAGAGTTACCGCTCAACGGCCGTAACTTTGTCCAGCTTGCCCAGCTGATCCCAGGGGTGAACACGGGAGTGGAAGGTTCCATCACGGTCCGCCGAGCCCGCGGGTCGATTGCTACCACCGACGCGACTGGGGGCACCATCGCCATCCAAGTCAACGGAGAACGGGACACACAGAACCTCTTCTCCATCGATGGGACCGAGGCTATGGACTACGACGCCTGGACGTATAGCTTCTCGCCGTCAGTCGACGCGATTGCGGAGTTCAGGGTTGACACCAGCACCAGTGGAACCGATTCCGGCGCCGCGGCCGGCGCCAATGTGAACATCATCATCAAGTCAGGAACCAACAACCTGCACGGTACGCTGTGGGAGTTCAATCGCAACAACGCCTTCACCCAGACCTACGACGCGGTCGCGAAAAAAGACACCACGCCCGCGCGTTTGAATCGCAACCAATTCGGCGCGAACTTCGGCGGCCCCCTCTATATTCCGCACATCTACAACGGGCACGATAAGACCTTCTTTTTCTTCAACTGGGAGACCGGCAAGCTGCTGAACGGCGCCAATGTACAGCAGGCGATCGTTCCGGATAACAGCATTCGGGCGGGAATTCTCGACGCGACCGCGCTCACCTCGTCCAGCGGCAAGCCCCTCAACGTCGTCGATCCCATTTCCGGGCACAAATACCAGATTGGAGACCAGGTCACCGTGGATCCCCGATCTGCCATCATGTTTCAGGTGACCCCAGCGCCGAATGTACCCAATGCGGGCAGGACTAGCAACTACAACACCACACCGGTGAACACGCTGAATTATCAGTATGATTACATCGGCCGGATGGACCACAATCTCACTCGTAAAGACACGGTCAGCGGACATTACATTTACGACGAGACCTATAGTAACGGGCCCTCATTCTTCGGCAACGATGAGGATAACAACGACGCTTTCAATCATCTGATCGAAGTATCGGAAATCCACGTCTTCTCGCCCAGGATCGTCAACGAGTTTCGCTACGGGCACCAGAACTTCCAGGAATTCGAGACCTTTGGAACCACGAACAATCCGAAGTTCAACATTTCCAATGGCCTGATGCAGATTCCCTTCTCTTCTTCCGATCCCCACTTTTTTGGGGGACCCAACATCTCGATCAGCGGGCCGGATGGTTCGTACCGGCTGTTTGCCGATTTGCGCAACATCGGACCGCGCAATCGCGCCAACGGCATCAACCAGTTTGTGGACAATCTTTCTTACCAGTGGGGCAGGCACTACCTGAAGTTCGGAGTGAATATTGGGCGGCGTACCGACTACTTCAGCCAGGCGCGCGATCCTCACGGCACATTCAACTTTACCGGCCAATACACCGGGTCCTCGCTGGTTGACTACCTGCTTGGCTATATCGCCAGCGACAGCATCAATCCGACCGTGACCCGGACCAACATCTCTAGCATCATTCAGGCTTATTCGGTGCAGGATAACTGGAGCGTAACCAAGACCCTTACGTTTAATCTCGGGTTTCGTTGGGATCATTTCGCGCCTTACACCCAGGACGACAATAAGTACGCCGATATCTACAACGGACCGAACGGGCTGAATCCTTCGATGGCCGTGACCCCGGCGACTTCTCCCTACGGGCGCGGTCTTCTGCAACCCACGTACCACGACTTTCAGCCTCGCATTGGTTTCGCCTGGCAACCGTATGGCATCGGCAAGACAGTAGTGCGTGGAGGGTACGGTATCTACTTCACGCCGGAAATCGACAACGCACCCTTCAGCATGGGTGAAGGTGACCAGGCACAGGCTGGCGCACAACTTACGGGCAACACCGGTGTGACTGCGTCCAACCCGGCGCAGAAGATACCCAACATCCTGTTCAGCAATCCTTTTCCCGGGGTGACCACTGGCGGACCGTTGACCTACCCGTTTGACACCTCGATCGATCAGCACCTGCAGGACCAGATGACGCAGGAGTTCAACCTTACGTTCCAGAACCAGCTGCCTGGAGCATTTACCGGCCAGATCGCCTATGTGGGCGCGCGCGGGACGCACAACTTTATCTCCTACAACGATGTCAACATGCCGTTCCCGATCAATCCTGCGAGCACCACGCTCAGCATCAACGCAAGGCGTCCAAACCAGACGTTCCTGCGTCCGGTGCAGGGTGATTTCTCTCGCGGCAACTCCAGCTATAACTCGCTGCAGACCCAGCTGGAACGCCGCATCGGGCACGGGCTCAACACCCTGGTGGCGTATACCTGGTCTAAATCTATTTCCGGGCCGGGAGACATTGGCGGCATTGTGGGTGGCGGCAATTTTGGCGCCGGCCCGCTCAACCCTTACAACCCACGCTATGATCGATCGCTTTCGCTTTACGACATCCCTCACCGGTTTAGCGGAACCGTGCTTTACGATATCCCCTTCTTTCAAAGCACCAGCGGACTCAAGAAGTTGTTACTCGATGGGTTCCAGGTTTCGACGATCGTGACCGCGGTATCCGGAGATGCTTCCAACGTGGCCTATTCCGGCACGTCGAATACCGGAACCGGACAAACTTCCCGTCCGGACGTGGTTCCCGGTCAAATTGCAAATTTAGCTCGTGGAAACAGGACGCCGATGATGCAGTTCAACACCGCGGCGTTCACGGCTCCGCAGCCCGGGGAGTTTGGCACATCGCCGCGCACCGGGGCCGTCCGTTTGCCTGGTTTGTTCAACGATGATTTCTCTGCGACCAAGGGGTTCAAGCTGGGCGAGTCGCGTAACCTGCAATTGCGCGCTGATTTCTTCAACGCTTTCAAACACTACAATCCTGATCCTTCGACCATCAGCACGAACATCACATCGCAGAACTACGGAAGAATTAATAATGGGCTTTCCGGTGGATTTGCGACGCGCGTCATCCAATTAGCGGGGAAATTCTACTTCTGAAAAAGCCGGCGTTGATTGGAATTGTGGTTTTGGTATTGGCCTGCTCGCTCCTGAGGGGCCAAAACACGGACGTCTGGATGTTCGATCAGACGTCCTCGGTGGGCGGATATGCAACCCAGGTACTCGGCCATCCACTGGTGATCGAGACTCCTTTAGGCAAGGCGGTTCAGTTCAATGGAGTCGACGATGCGTTGTTTGTTCCTGTGCATCCGCTGGCGGGGGCTGCGACGTGGACTTGGGAGGTCATCTTCAGGCCAGATGCGGATGGCGCGCCGGCACAGCGGTTCTTCCATCTTTCGGTGTTGGACCCGGCAACGGGAAAGGATATCGATGATCGGCTGCTGTTCGAGATAAGGATTGTCAAGGGCCAGTGGTGCCTGGACAGCTTTGCGATGGCAGGTGGTCAATCGAAGACGCTGCTGAATTGTGAGAAGGTGCATCCGCTGGGTAAGTGGTATCGCGTGACCGCGGTTTATGACGGGAAGACGCTCAGCAACTATGTAGATGATGAGTTGCAGGGTGAGGGCAGCGTGCAGCTGGTCCCGCAGCGGCCAGGGCATTCGTCGGTGGGGGTCCGCATTAACCTCAAAGACCATTTCAAGGGTGCGATCCTGAAGGCGCGATTTACGCGCCGGGCTTTGACGCCAACGGAGTTCCTGAAGATGCCGTAGTCTCAATAGTCCGTTCACTGTGACAGGGGTAAAGCGTTCGTTGGGCTTCGCCCCACCTTTTTCGGCCCATGTACGCCCCACGGCACACCGGGGCAGGTGGGGCGAACATGGGGCACCCGTCCAGGACCACACACTTTGGTGGCGGATCAAGTGCAGACTCTTTTGAACCCTCCGTAGTTTTTACTCCCTTATGCCTTTCGCGCGGGGAAAATCGGCATCCAAGTAACGATGCGGACGGTTTCCATGGCTGGATTTCCACTATGTTGGATGCTTGTTCTTGGGGGTTGCCGAGGACAGGTGGCGCAGCAGCCCGCGCAGCCGAGCTCACCTCCCAGCCCGGCCTTGAAACAAGCTCCGCCTACTCCCATTGCAGAAAAGAAAGAGGAGCTGGGAGAGGAATCGTGGGATCCGCAATGGGATGTGATGGTGGAGCAGGCGTTGTCTCCCGAGATGCTGTCGCCGAGAGTCGCTCGCGGTGTCAGAACGTTCTGCCCGCGATTCGCCAGCCTGAGTGAAGCCGATAAACGCGCCTTCTGGGCCTACACTTTCCAGGCACTCGCGGGGGCGGAAGCGGGTCTGAAACCGACAACGAATGTACGCCATACAGAACCCGAAGTGGCGGTACAAGACGCGGTTACGAAACGCACGGTACGGCAAGAAGGCCTGCTGCAACTGACCTATATGGACGCAAAGCGATACGGCTGCGACTTTAACTGGGAACAGGATAAGGGTCTGGCCGAGAAGTCTCCCGCCAAAACAATTTTGACGCCCCAAAATAACCTGCTGTGCGGGGTGAAAATTCTCGAAAACCAGATGCTAACGCAGAGAAAGCCACTGCTTACAGCGTCGAGCTACTGGGTGACTCTGCGGCCCGATACGCCAAGCTACCTGGTGTTCGCCAAACAGATGAAGAATGTGCCGGCGGTGTGCCGGACGGCCATGCCACCGGTAGAACAAGCGAGGGCGAAACGCCCAGGCAGTGTACCGACAGCAGCTGCTACGATACCTGCACACGTCGCGGCAGCTAATTAGCTGACCCACTCTCGCCATGATTATGACCCCGCATGACCGGCTCTTCGTCCTGACTGGCGCAGGGGTTTCCGCGGAAAGCGGATTGGCTACCTTCCGAGGCTCCGGAGGGTTGTGGAACGGCTATCGAGTGGACCAGGTCGCAACGCCCGAGGCGTGGCATGCTGATCCTGAATTGGTGTGGCGTTTCTATTCCATGCGCCGCCGCGATGCGCTCGCTGCCCAGCCTAATGCCGGACACGTGGCCCTGGCGAAGATCGAAGAAACATTAGGCGATCGTTTTTATCTCTGCACCCAGAACGTGGATGACCTGCATGAGCGCGGCGGTTCGCTTCGCGTCCACCACATGCACGGCAGTCTCTTTGCATCGCGTTGCGTAACCTGCGAGGTGCCCTTCCCGGATCAGGAATTGTATGAGGAGGCAAACAACCTGCCCAGGTGCGAGAAGTGCGGCGCGCCGGTTCGCCCACACATCGTATGGTTCGGCGAAATCCCGTTGGATATGGACTGCATTTACCGTGAATTGGATCGCGCTACGCATTTGGTGGTGGTGGGCACGTCCGGTTCCGTCTATCCTGCTGCGGGGTTCGTCCACATCGCCAACCAGCGAGGCATCCGTACCATTTATGTGGGCCCCGAAGAGCCTTTGAACGCGGACGCCTTCGACGAGATTGCCTTGGGACCGGCTACGGAAGTCCTTCCACCATTACTGTCGCGCTAAGCGGGTGCCCTGCTATGCAGCCGTGCTTTGCCCATGTTCTCGGCTCCACGCCTTATATTCGTAGCTCGCCTCGCCGAGCGAGTAACACGTGTTCTTTGTTTCCACCATCCTTTGCTGAGGATCGACACGCACGATGGGAGAGGTGAAGATAAACTTCCCTCTTTCAATCCTCTGATGGCCGAAAGCCCTGCCTACCAGGAAATTTCCTGGCCGCAATGCCTGATAGCTCCCTGAGTTCGGAGCTGGCACTACCGCCCAATCTTCGAGTTTCACAGATGGCTTTTGCGTTTGCATGGCAAGTCCTTTCCTTTAATTTGGATGCGGCCGGCGCTGCTCGCGGCCAGGGCGATTTTGACGAATCCCGCCGAAATATCTGCATCCCATCGAGCCGCGCCATGGGCGTCGTGTAACATTGGTGGACTTGAGGATCTCTATGCCTAAATACATCATTGAACGCAACATACCGGGAGCCGGCGCACTGGATCGTCAGCAGTTGGCGGCCATTACCCAAACATCGTGCAATGTGCTGAAGGGGATGGGTCCGCAGATTCAATGGATTGAGTCGTACGTGACAGATGACAAGGTCTACTGCGTCTATATCGCTCCCGATGAGGCGGCGATACGGGAACACGCCCGGTTGGGCCAGTTCCCCGCGGACTCGGTGCAAGCGGTGCGTTCCGTGATTGATCCTACTTACACGTAAATCAAGGAAAGCCGCAGGTCAAGCAGCGTGTTCCTGGAGACCTGCAGTTCTACCTTCCGCGCCGGCATAGGGAAAAATCAAGGTAAATGCAGTTCCGCCGGGTTGCGATCCACTTCTACTGCGGACATGGATACGACCACGGTGCTTGCGCACTATTCTGGCCGTCACCCACAGACCAAGACCAGAACCTCCTGAACCCTTGGTGGTATAGAAGGCGTCGTACATATGGTTCCGAGTTTCCAGACTCATGCCGGAACCGGTATCGGCTATGGTGATGCGAACCCCTCGCTCCCCGGCATACCAGTCGGTGCCAGGCCTGACCCGGATTGTTATCTGGCCCCCATTTTCCAGGGACTCCACAGCATTCCCAATCAGATTGACAAAGACCTGGCGTAATTCCCCAGCGAAGCAGAGCAGTTCGGGTGCGTCTTGTGTTTGCAGTTCGACCCCGACCCGGCCCGTGCGAAATTTTTCCTTAAAGAGAGCCAGGACAGATTGCATGATATGGATGACGTTGGCGGAGGCGGGGGACGCAGGCTGGCGGTGAAATTGGAGCCCTTGCGCGGTGATCTCGGAAGCCCGGCCCAATTCCTCTTCCGCATCTCTCAGAAAGGGCATTGCTTCCTCGAGATCGGCCGCCCGTTGAGCCAGGAAAATCAGATTGAGGACCGCTTCCAACGGGTTGTTGATCTCATGAATGATGGAAGAGGTCAATCTCCCAATCGCGGCCATCTGCTCCTGTTTTTCCAGAACCTGCTCAGCCCGCTTGTGCTGGCTAATGTCTTCACAGATGGAGATCAGATGGCATGATTTGTGCTGATCGTCGTTGACGACGCTCACCGAGTTGCGGACCCAGACGGGACTTCCATCGGGACGCAAATAGCGCTTCTCAATGACAAATCCTGGGATCTGAGAGGCCAGGAGCTGCTCCAGCAGGCCGCGGTGCCGCGCTTGGTCCTCGGGGTGGGTTAACTCAAAGAGATTCGCGGTGCTGATTTCCGCTGGGGTTCGATCCACGATTCGTGCCAGAGCTTCATTCGCATCCACCACGTTGCCATGAACGTCTGTCACGGCAAAGCCAGTCGCGGCGTGTGTAAACCAGTGGCCAAATTGCCGATGTGAGGTCATGGAATGAAAGGAATAGCCCCCAAAGGTTGAGCCCACACCGTAGCCGGGCCCTAAGGTAGATGCATCCAGGCAGCGCGGAGGTCGCCCGGGCAAAAACGATTTCCCTCTGAGCGTGCGGCAGTTTTTGGCCGGTTGGGGTTTTGACGGATATTGTCTGGCTGCTGCCGCGTCGAGAACGATTGGTGGCTATAATCGAGGGATTATGGCACGCGTCGGAGAGTTCTGTCCTTCCAATGTCGCCCGATTGCTGCTCGGGGTGGTCATTGTGGTGACGCTGGTAGTAGCCGTCGGCGTTTGGCTGTTTCACTCGCCGGGCCATGCCACCTCGATCGAACAACCCACCCACGCAGCGGAACCCCTCAGTAAATAAGGCTTCAATCCTTTCGCGCGGTTTGCGGGCACCTAGGTCCGAGACCCACCATAGCGCTGTCACTATTTATTCTATATTGTATAGATAATGGCTGACCGCGATTATCTTGGCGAATTCGAACACATCGTTGTGTTGGCTCTCCTACAGCTTGAAGAACGCGCCTATGGGGTCACGGTGCGGCAGGAGATTGAATTGCGTACTCGCCGTGAGGTTTCCATCGGCGCCGTGTATGCCACACTCGATCGCCTGGAGACAAAAGGGTACGTCAAGTCTTACCGAGGCGACCCCACGCCGGAACGCGGCGGACGTTCGAAACGATTCTTTCGTGTCACAGCTAAGGGAGTGACTGCTGTGAACCGCACGCAACGTGCACTCAAGAGTATGAGCGAAGGCCTCGGCCTGATCGAGAACTACTCATGACGTCTCCATCGTTTTCCCTTCAGCCTCCAAGTCTTGCCGTCTGGCTCGTCAACCTGTTCACTGTTCCGGACAATGCAGAAGTGATCATGGGTGATCTGCTTGAGGAATTCTCCCAGATTACTCATCGAGCGGGCGTTGTTTTCGCTCGACGATGGTATTGGCGACAGTCTTTGAAAACCATCGTGCATTTGATCTATACCGCGTACCGTGCTGCTCCGTGGTTGACCTCTGCCGGTGTGGCCGGAGGAATGTTAGGGCACCGGCTGCTTTGGAGGTTGGTGGAGCCCACAATATTTGCAGTTCTTGTTCGATACGAAATTCCGGAACATCATTTCAACGTGTACGTATTCTTCGCCTCGACAGGGCTCGACATCGGATACCTCATCGTTTTCTTGTTTGAGGGCTGTATTGCCGCCATAGTGGCAAAGAACAGAGAGATGGCAGCCGCGACGACGCTGAGTTTGATTTCTGCTGCGCTGACTGCCACCGCTGCGGTGAGCTGGGTGGTTCAGGGACACTGGGCTCTGTCGAGATTGACATGGGATGTCGCTGATATGTTTGCGATCCTTATCGGCGGAGCGATCGTCCGCACGCAGCGGTCAGCTCGGCACCGGAGTTGCAGCGAAAATCTGCGCAACACTTAGAACGTAAAAATAGCCTGAAGGAAAACAGAGCGGTTGCCCGGTGTCGGCGACCCGAATGGGCCTGTGGCAAGAGATTGCGTTTGACCGAACAGCGGTGAAGCAAGGGTGCCATTGGGCGTGCCCAGGTTCACGATGTTGAAGATGTTCAGGGCCCCGCCGACCAGGGTCAGGCTGTACCTCCGGGCGACGGTGGCATCAAGCTTTGGTTGCGCTTGCCCACCGCTGAGCCCGCGTCCGTTCACGCTGCCATTCCCGCCGCCCTGCATGCCCGGTGCGCCTTTCGAGCCTTCGATGCGAGGACCTATGCCGATCACTTTGCTAACCCGCATGTGCAACACGAAATTTGTGGGCCCAAGGCCGGCACCATAAGGGATGATCTTCTCCCCCTTACCCACTGGATCGGTGTCCAGACAGCCATTGGGCGTAGAAATCACGTTCGCGGCACCACAAGTGCCGTACGTCGGCCGCGCGTTGAACTGATTATTCGCGGTGAGATCGTTGCCGATGACGAGGTTATAGGGTGTGCCGGATTGAGCCGCCAACAGAGGCGCAAACACGACTCCATGCGGCGCGGAGTAAGTACCAAGCAGGAAGAGACGGTTGGTGATGCCGAAGCCCGCGCGGCCGTAATCAAGGCCTGGGTTCTGAGCCACAGAGGGGACGTAGTTCACTCCCTGCGTGTCGCTGCGGGCCTCGTTGAAGGTGTAGGAACCATGGACGGAGAGATGGCGGAACTGCGTGTTGGCGGTGACGATTACCTGGTGCTGCTTGTAAATGCCGCCAGACTGAAACTGATAGTTATATTCCGCGGGAAGCGGGCCTACGACTGTATAGGTGGACGGATCAAATTCCGGCGCGGTCACGTTGTTGGTGAGATACTGATGAACGCCGCGGGTGTACAGATAGGTCACGTTGAACATGAGCTTCTTACTGATTTGCTTATCGACCCCGACGCCACCCTGCATGCTGAGTGCCGCGTGAAAGTGAGGATCGATGTTGTAGAAGGAAGGAATGGACGTGGCAGAACTCGCCAGGCTGCTGGGCGATGCCGCAGCGTTAGGATTATAGAAGTCAGGATCGTTGATGACGTAACTCTGTTGATTGATGCCGTTCTGGTGGATGGCCTGCACGAGGTAGGGTGTCCCGGTGGAGGAGGCAAATGAGTTCGGCACCGTAAAACGATCGTAGAACCAACCGTAACCCGCGCGCACAACTGTTTTTGGAGGAGTCTTACCCATGTGCCCAGGCGCCCAGGCGACGGAAAAACGCGGCCCCCAATCAGCGTGATCGCGAATGCGATTCTGGGTCTCAAAGCGCAGTCCATAGCTCATGGTGAGATTGGGTCTGGCACGCCAATCGTCCTGATAAAAGAGGGCGCCATCGAACAGAATTGCCCGCGCTAACGGATTCTGAATCACGGTGGCATGGTATTGCGCGGGAGTCTGCGCCTGGTACTGATCGATCGAAGTAAAGAGATAGTTTCCATTGGAACCGGCGGTGGAGTAGTTGGCGTCGCGATAGGCGCGCAGGCGGGCGCCAAAGCGTATGGTGTGACTGCCGGCGGTTGCCGTCGAGTAGTTCTGCAGTTCAAAGATGTCCTGGTGATCGCGCGCCACGCCTGAGTTGCTGCCTCCGGTAGTGAAGGCTCCTTGAACGGTTACCGTCGGAGTGAAGTAGGACGCGACCTGGCTGTTGCGCACGCGGCGCCATTGGAAATGGGTTTCATTGATTACGCGCGGGTTGACGACCACTGTGTCGCTGACCTGGATCGCATTCTCCTGATTGTTTACGTTGTACGCCTGTTCAGGAAGGTTGAGCTGGCCCGGACCATTGGCGGTTGCGACCGAGCGCACGTATGAGTCACGAACCGACAATGTATTGCTCTTGCCCAATTGGAAATCAACGCGAGGATTCGCGACCAGGAGAGACGAGGGATTGGGGAGGGCCTGGTTGAAATTTGTGCTCGGATCTTCCGGGTTGACCGCATCGATGATGCTCTGGTTTTGCCGGTCAAAGTGAAACAGGCTGAAGAAGTACGAGGCGTTCTTGGTCAGAGGTCCATTGACATCGCCCTGGATAAAATACAGATAGTAACTCGGTTGCTGCTGGACCAGCGGATTGGCCGTATTCCACGCCGAGTCGTTGCCCAGCGAGGTTATGTGCCCGGAGAATTTATCTGAGCCGGGTTTGGTGAGAATTTCGATCCTGCCATAACCGATCTTGTCGAACTCTGCGGAAAAAGGATTTTGGTTGACGCGGATCTCCCGGATGGACGACTTGGGGGGAATCTGGCCTCCCGTGAAGCCATCAATGTAGATCTGGCCACCACTCGGACCGGCCGCGGGTCCGGCGAGCGCCTGAAG
Organism: uncultured Acidobacteriaceae bacterium; assembly: GCA_963745725.1. Classification (GTDB taxonomy): domain Bacteria; phylum Acidobacteriota; class Terriglobia; order Terriglobales; family Acidobacteriaceae; genus PALSA-350. Next base: position 1,336,578 of record CAVUYJ010000005.1, on the reverse strand, counting down.
TTCGTTCTGTAACTCATCGGGATCGTCAGAGAGCGCATCGAGATCACTCCCCTTCACTACTAGCGCGCTTGAATTCTCGTCGGGATTTACGCTCACGCCAGAATTCTGATCAGTGACTGTTATGTCCTGCTGCTGAACAGCAATGACCAGGGATACATTCAGCTGGCGAGCCTGCCCCAGGGCGACCACAATGGTGGTCTTGTTGAAGGTAGCGAATCCGTTTGCCTGGACGGTTATGGAGTAGGAGCCTGGAGGAACGGCCTTGAAGATATAGGTACCGTCGTTGCCGGATTGCACGCTGAGCACCGTCGCTCCCTGGGTAAGGGTGACGGATGCTCCCGGAACTACGGCGCCACTGGGATCCAATACCTGGCCTCGCAGGCTTCCCGTCGACTGTGCACTGGCGAGTGAGATAAAAGCGAGGCTGAGGGTGAGCAGCACGGCTTGCTTAGCCAGTAAGCTGCAAATTCGTGGGAAGAGATTCTTCATGGGCTGCACCCATCCCTACATCTTCACTGCACTTGACGGTCCAACCGTTTTGTTCGCTCGCAAGCAGCTTCGCTTTGCGTGTTATTTGCACTTACCGAAGGAATCCAAGTCTCTTTCTGTTCGCTTCTGGGCAGTTCTGTCCGCGAGTGAACGCCCGGGCCGGGCCTATGATGGCAAATACGCAGGCAGGGCGACTGGGGTTCCAGAATTTCAGTAGCGAAGGCCGAGTCTTTGGGGAAATTCCTCCTCGTCTTCATCCATGTCAATCAGGTTCACGTGATATTCGGCATCTTTGTTGTGAATTCTGAGCATTGCGAGATGCGCCGCGGCTATGACCGCTACCATGCCCAGCACGTGCCACACACTCGCCTCTAACCAAGGTTCGAGACCGACCGAAAACAACACCAGAGGCGGGAAAAGTCCGAAATATTGCAGGAGTATGAACGCAAGGTTCGTTGTGGGCGCTTTTGTTTCTCCGGTGAAGGGGATTGTCCTGACTTTGAGAAACAGTGCGTCAGTCAGCAGGAGGCAAAGACCAATCGCCACCAGTGACTGGCAGGCGAGGGACTTCCAGCCGCGGAGTTCGAGGGGCGCCACGCGGTTGATCAATGCGACCACGCCCAGGGTCAGACCGAGTACACACGGCAGTATCCACAGCACGGTCGTATCGAGTTGAGCCGAAGTAGGCTTGCCCAGGATCACGCGAAAGATCCAACCGACCTCTCTTATCGGTAGGAGACAGAAATGCAGTGCGCAATCCAGCAATCGCCCAGAAAGCGGCGATGGGGACTGCAGCCAGCAAACCATCGGGCGACAGAGCGAAGCCGAGATGACCAGGAGAAAGTTTCAAGAGCACCGTGCATGCCAGTAAGAGAGCGAGGCCGAGACCACCGTAGATGGCCATGTAGACACGATGCCGCTGGGTCCTCAGCAAAGAGCAACTGATAAAGTGATAAATTCCGCGCTGCACTGCATTGCGCAACAAGGTTGCGTGGAGCAGACGACGGAGTGGAATAAGGGCGGGATTCCGGGTGTTGACGTCCTCAGATCCTTCGACCAGGTATCGCATTCTACGTCGATAAGCAAGCGGATAAGAGACGATGGTCAAGGCGAAGACGACGGCTGTTGCCAGGCAACCTGTTTTTGCGAGGCCGCTGAAAACAGGTGGAGAGGAGGAGCCGGCGAGAAGGGTTTCGTAGATTCCCAGAAACCAGAATGGCGGAAAATATCGGGCGGCGGGCAAATTCACCAACGCCTCCAGGAACCGGGAGGTGACCGGGAACAGCAAGAAGATGGTCAACAGGAGCATCATCGAGATGCCTTGCAGGAAAGGGGCAATGGTGCGGCAAAGGTGTACACCCAACACCGCCACCATCATTCCCTGTACGCTCAGTACCCACGCTGCAGCGAACGCGCCAGCTGATGAGAGCCGCGAGCACGTGGGCCAGCAGGTGGCGTGCCAGACCTGGCGAATCGGATAACAAGGGATAAAATATGGCCCCGAGCGCGTTGCTGCCGAGCAGGAACAGACCGAGAAAGAGTACGGCAGCCACAATCCTGGACCGAAAGAGTCTTCCACCGGCAATGGGAAGGGGTGAGAGAACAAAAAGGTCGAGCAGATCCGGGAAGAGCAAGTCCCAGGCAAAGATGCTCACCGCCCCTACCGCCACAAAGGAATACAAGACATAGAAGTAATGGTCGCTCACCTGTGACCAGAAGGGCCGCTCGAGGGGGGCATGGTACAAGGGGAACAAGAACAAGGCGACGACCATACCTGGAAGAGCGATCGCATACACCACCTGGAGAAGCCGCGCCTTGGTTTCCCCATCTGCCGAGACCATATCGTTGTTGAAGAATCGCTCCAGAAAATGACGAACCAGAAGGCGGAACTGACTTTGTTCCTGCGCCTCCACCACAGGCAGGTGCGCTTGCACTTCGAGTGACAGCACGGGGAATTCCGGCGGAGCGAAGATGCGGAGCCCGCTAAACATTGCGCACCTTGATGGCCTCGACTACTTCGCGGGCTAGCGATTTCGTATCTTCCTGCTGAACCAGTTGCGCAAAGACACTTTCGAGGTTGGCCAGTTCCATGAGCTCGGTCAGTTTGGACGGGCTGGCGTCGGCCAGGATTTTCCCTTTCGCGATGACAACAACGCGGCTGCAGATCTGCTCCACGACTTCAAGAACATGAGAGATGTAGAGTACGGCCTTCCCTGCCGCTGTCAGCTCCAGTAATAGATCTTTGAACAGTCGCGAGGAAAGGACATCGAGACCGGAAAGCGGCTCGTCGAAGATGAGCAACTGGGGGTCATGCATGAGCGCTGCGGCAATCAGCACGCGCTGCTTCATACCTTTGGAATACATGGAAATCGGCGAATGCCGCCACGACTCCAGGCCAAGCAACTGCAATAGCCTGTGGGCCTTGATGGTGATCTCGCGTTCGCGCAGACCTCTCAGCCTGCCCACCAACTGCAGGTATTCCAATCCAGAGAGATAGGTATAGAGATGCGCTTCTTCCGGCACGTAGCCGAGCGCGCCACGGAAACTGCCGAGATTGTCGCGTATATTCCTGCCCTGGAATAACACGCGACCCTCGTTCGGCTGCAGGAGCCCGGTGATGATCTTGACGGTGGTTGATTTTCCTGAGCCGTTGGCTCCCAGATAGCCGACCACCTCGCCGGCGTCTACCCGGAAGTTGACGTTCGAGATGGCTGGGATACCGCGATAGCTTTTAGAAAGGTTTTCGAGTTCGAGCACGGATTGGGACCTCGATCGCTATACCCTATGTAGCATACTATCTTTCACTGGTCAACAGTATGCTACATAGATATACTGCTCAGCATGGCCCCCGAACCCAAACTTTCCCATACCGCGGCCATGATCCTGCAGACGATTCATGCCGGCCAGATCTACGGCTTCAGCGTGATGGAAGCGACAGGTCTGCCCAGCGGAACGGTTTATCCAGCGATGCGCCGCCTGGAACGCGACGGACTTATCCTCTCGAAGTGGGAAAAGCAATCGATCGCCGATGCCGAGCAGCGGCCTTTACGGAAGTACTACAAACTGACTCGCTCCGGGGAAACCACCCTGGAGGCGATGCAGAAGCGCTACCCGCTCTTACAAAAAATGATCTCTGATCCAGAGGTCAGGAACGCATGAGCCTCCGCCTGCTGCTCCGCTCTCTCCCGATGTCTCTCTTCCTTCTCCGATTCGCCTCATGGCTGGTGCCGGGCAGAGAACGAGCGGAGTGGTTGGCCGAGTGGCGGGCGGAGGTTTGGCATGTATGGCACTTGCGGGATCGCGAGGCTCAGGTAACCGATCTCTGTCTAGGGGCGTTTCAGGATGCTTTTTGGTTGAGATGGCATAACCCGCGTTCCCTATCTCGCAGAATCCTGCGGACCGGCTCTGCGTCCCGCTGTTCCTTTTCCTTAGCTGTCTGGACGGCGGTCGGCTTTGTGGTGTTTTTGTCTCTGCCGGGCGCGCGCAAGGCTATGAGTCCATCGCCGTTTCGGGACGCGGATGGACTGGTGGTGATTGCAAGTGGCGGCTATGCCGGCACACAGTTTCCGACCATACCCCTCCAGGATTATCGATCGTGGAAGCTGAGCACCCGGCATTTGTTTACCGGCCTTGCGTTTTATCAACCGGTACGCAAGCGAGTGCATGTTGCCATGCATCAACGTACCGAACTTACGATTGGCCGGGCAAGCGACAACCTCTTGCAGTTGCTCAATTTGCCGGCCTGGCCTCGCAGCGGCGAACAAGCAAGCGGTCAGTACGCGGCGAGGCTTTTTTTGAGCCAGGCTGCCTGGCATGCGCGTTTCGGCAGCGATGCCGGCGTGATTGGAAACCATATTGAGATTGGTGGGCAACGAGTTTTGATCGCAGGCGTGATCGCGCAAGACTCGTCGCAGTTGCCGGGCCAGGTCGATGCGTGGTTGCTGGAGGACGAGCGACACCTGGATATGCTGCCGCGGAACGCCAAGGGTTTTGTGGTGGGCCAGATGCGGACATCAGGACGACGCCACATGGATGGCTGGCGAACCATGAATGTCTCGAACGAAGATGGAAGCAATGATCGCTTCGATTGCATATCGCTGGCACAGCGGTCGCGGCTGCCTTTCTCCATCTTTCTATTCACGCTCATTGTTGCTGTGATCACGTTGCCAGCAACTACAGCTTTGCCTCTTGGTGAGTACCCGCGCCTTAGCGGACGCCTTCCCTGGGTGGTCTGCGGGAGACGCTGGTTGTTTCTGTTGAGTAAGGTTTTGCTCGTTGTGCCGCTGGTGTGTTTGAGCTCGGTGGATGTTGCCTATGGAATTCCTTCTCTCAGTTCCACGAGCACGCAATTTATCCAGCTCGGGCTGTCATACTTCGGGTTTCTATTCGCCTTTCGGTGGATACTCGAGGATCAGCGAAGGCGGTGCCCGGTGTGTCTTCGTGTGCTCTCCAACCCGGCCCGCGTGGGAGAAGCCTCACGAAATTTTCTGGCTTGGAACGGTACGGAGCTGATTTGCGCCGGCGGCCATGGATTGCTGCATATTCCGGAGTTACCGACAAGTTGGTTCAGCACGCAGCGATGGCTTTCTCTTGATGCTTCGTGGGGAAGCTTGTTTTCGGATGCGTGTGTGCCTTATGCGGGATTGGTCTGACGAGCTTCAAGGGACTTCGTCTGCGGTGAACTCAAGCGCGACAAGAGATACTTTGCCTATAGGCCTCGAAAAGCGTACCTCCGCGGCTAAAGCCGTCAACGTTTACGGCACGGCTGAAGCCGTGCCCTTCGTCGAAAACCTCTTTCTCAGCTTGGAGCCAGGAGCTGCGTGCCTCGTGATGTGGTCAAATCCGGTCTGATAGGCTGTTAGCCGGAGTGACGCCGATGAAAGCACTCGTCTATCACGGGACAAAAGACCTGCGGTACCAGGATTTCGCAGACCCTCAGGTGGCAGCGGGCGAAGTGCTGCTTCGCATCAAGAACTCCGGCCTGTGTCATACCGACTTTAACGAATACGTGAATGGTCCACTGTATGTGGCGGCCACTCCCCACAAGAGGACGGGCCGCTCCGTACCGCTTGTTCTGGGGCATGAGTTTTCGGGCGAAGTGATTGAGCTTGGGTCCGGGGTGACGAGGCTTCGCGTTGGCGATCGGGTTGCGGTGAACGCGGTGGATGCGTGCAGGAAGTGCGAGTTCTGCCGCCGGGGACTCTTTGTACATTGCCCGGCCGCAGCCACCATCGGCTTCGCCCGAGATGGTGGATATGCGGAATACGCGGCAGTTCCTGAAGACTGCTGCCATGTACTGCGACCGAACGTCTCCTTCCGATCGGCGGCCATGGTTGAGCCGTTTTCGGTGGCCTTGCATTCGGTACGTCGGGCACGAGTCGAAGTGGGCAGCAGGGCAGCCATCGTGGGCGGCGGTACCATCGGCTTATGTACCCTGCAGGCCCTTCGCGCTTGTGGAGTCGTGGACGTCTACGTCATCGAGAAGTCTTCCGCAAAACGAAAGTTTGCCGAGGATTTAGGCGCGAGTGCATTCATCCAGGCGGAACTAACAGATCCTCGCCAGGCCATCTTAGATCTGACGAGCGGAATGGGAGCCGACTATACCTTTGAATGCGTAGGCTCCGGCGCGGCGCTCAACACGGCCCTCAGCGTTACCCGGCCGGGAGGCACGGTTTGCCTCTCTGGGGTGATACCCCACGCGATCGAGTTCAACTGGAATGACGTGCTCCGCGACGAGAAGGCGATCACCACTACGAATGCTTACAACGACGAATTCCCGATCGTGATCGCGATGATGAACGACGGCAGGCTGCAAGCGGAGCCTCTGGTCTCGCAAGTGCTTCCACTCAAAGAGGCCTGGAACCATTTGACACGCTTTGAAGAAGTGGGAAGAGCCAACATCAAAATGCTGATCGAGATGGATGCTTAAGACCATTCATTTGTCGTTGGCGAGAACCAGAATCCAATCTTGCGGCATCGGCAAGGGACCGGGTTGATACGCATCCAGCAGGAGAATTTTCTCCCTGCCAAAATCGTCCCAGCCCTTCCCCGTCAATGCGCCGCGATAGATTCCCCGCGCGTCATAAAGCTTCTTTTCCAGGTGGTCATCCGTCACCAGCGTTGGGCTTTTTCTCAACTCGAAATGAGTGTAGCTTTGCGAGGGACTTCCGCTTTCATGCCAGAGCCCCGCGGCCCCTGCAGTGGTATTGCTGACCGTAACGATCTTCGATGTGTAAGTGTTGGTTCCATCGGTGACGGATACTGCTGCCCACGGTCCTCGTACCTCGGCACTCAAGACAAAGTTCGGCCCCATGGCGCCAATAGGCATTCTTCCCAGCGGGTCGCTGTCAATACCTTTCTCCCGATCCAGCAGGTACACCCCTTTAGCGGTCGGCGAATAAACCGCGGTGAGATAGTTGCCGGCATCGTGATAGCGAAGAATCAGCCCGGCATTCCCATTGCTGTTACCCGCAACGCTCGCCACCAGGTCCTGGTCGCTGATTGGATGGATGGCCGAAACGGCGCCATCGGCGGTCACCTTGCCGTTTTCGGGTGATTCGTCGGTAAGCAGCACGGCGCCAGGCGAGGGACGCTCGATCGACCCCAGATCAAATTTGACGCCTATTGTCGGCTCCCAATAATAGGCGTGGTAGCGAACGCCTCGCTCCAGACCGAGCACAGTTGGGGACGCGTGGCAAAACAGGCTCAAACAGGGCACGTAGATAAACCGGATCTTCCCTGCGATTCCGGCAGCATAAGGCTGGAATATGTTGCCGTTCTTTGCCTTCCACTCGCCGGCCGGATACGACCACGGTGTGCCGGACGGTTGAGGGGATTCGTCGGTAAGAATGGAATCAAACGAACCTAATTCGGAACCGCTTCTCTCACCTCGCGGTTCCAACAGTGTGGTGCCTCGGGGTGCGACCCACTCCGGATGCGGCTCAAATTGCCACCATGAGTATTGCTGAAGCAACTTCGCTCCCAGGCTGATCTGGTAGGCGCCGGGAAGATCCATCCCCTCTTCCCAGGTCAGAAGGGTGTATTTCGTTCGCTGGAATGGCTTGTCTGCACTGTACGCCTCAAACACCGGGTTGGCGCCGTAGGTGTAGCCGGCTGCCCCGTTCAGCATGGCCTCCCAGAAGGAGACACGCTGGAAATCCTCAAGATTCGTTCCGCCGATGCCTTCATAGCCAATCTCGCCGACCACCTCCGGCTTTACCACGAATCGCGAACGGCAGATGTCCAGGAGTGCGACCTCCACCGCAATGCTCGGCCATCCCATGTGACTGGGCTGGAAAAGATCGAAGTCCGTCAGCGACTCATCCTGCAGAGGGATGTTGAATGGAGGCGGAATTTCATGGACCGTAAGCGGGTGATGATAAGGGTCGGTGGCGCGGATATATCGCGTCACCTCGGTCCAGCCCGGCGATCGCAGATCGGTTAGTTTGCCGTTGAGAACGATGCCCGGGGCTTTGCTTCCCATCTCTGCCGGCGGATCGAATACTTCGCCGCCCACGATCCAGAACACGGGATAGGCACCGTAGCGAGCGATGATGTATCGCCAGTGCTTTTCCATTTTGCCGACGCCCATCTGACCCAGGGCCTGATGCCAGGCGCCTACGATCGCGGGCGCGATTCCGGCATCTACCAGCAGCCGAATTCTTCGATCTGCGAAATCGAAATATTTAGGGTTGATCTGCTTGAACGCGGGGTCCCATACCGCGCCACCTTCATTGTGAAAGCCGGGATCGACCGGCGCCTCCTCTTCATTCGAGGGAACCAGGCCGGCGACAATCTGAACCACGGTGAAACCTTTGGACTTGCGGTTTGCCGTGAGCTTCTGAAAACCATCCCAACTCAACCGGTCAGATAAACCGGTCCACCATGTGTCCCCCAGCCAATAGAACGGCGTTCCGTCGGTGTGCTCGAAATAGCGCTTGTTGGCGGCGACACGTAGCATGCCGTGTTGTCGTGCGGCGAGACTTACGCGCGTCTCGTGGCCGTTGAGCGCCGGATTGGTTTTGTCTGTGCTCTCCAATTGATAGGTGTATTCACCAGACGTGGGAGGGGCGAAGCGAACGGTCCATTGGTTGCCTCCGCGCCAAAACGCCGGCACCCGCCAGGTTTCTCCCCCCTTCGCAAAAATAACGTCGACGTCTAGTTCATTGAATGGGTCAGCGTAGGACTTCTGAGAGGTAAAGGTCTGCTCGAAAACTCCATCCTGCGTTTGCGCGCGGCGGACCTGCCCCGCCGCAACGCAGGTGATCACCGCAAGCAGCGCGGGAAGCAGCAATAATCTTCGCCTCACGGTGCACCGCTCGATTGCACATGTGCGCGAAATTTGCGCACGCCGTCGAGAAACACCCCAATATCGCTGCCCAGGCTGAGGGCGCGAAAACCTTTGCCGATCCAATGCACGGCCAATTCCGGCAAAGGTGGAAGGAATCCGGGAGCCACACCGTGACGCCGGCACGACGCGACTAATTGATCCATCGCGGTGAGAAATCGCGGATGCTCAAATTGCGCCGGGATGCCCATGGAAACGGTGAGATCGTAATGTCCCACCCAGGCAATGTCCACACCAGGCACGGAAATAATCGCATCCAGATTTTCGAAAGCTTTCACCGTTTCCAATAAGAGGATGATGCAGGTTTCCTCGTTCGCTTTGGCGAAGAAGTCCGCGGTTCCGGCGCGATAGAGGTCGTGGGCGATACCCAGGGCCACTCCCCGTCTGCCTACCGGCGCATACTTGAGCTGGCTGACAATGTCCTCGGCCTGCGCCCTCGTTTCCACGCGCGGCACCATGACCCCGCGGGCGCCAATGTCCAGCGGGCGCGAAAGAGGGGCATAGGCCACGTCAGGAACGCGGGCGATGGGATAGATATCGCTACCGCGGCAGCCCGCAACCATTTCCGCGAGCAGGGATATGTCACAACGACCGTGCTCCATATCGAAGATCACGAAATCCAATCCGCCGGCTGCGAGCATTTGCCCGATGCCCGGTGTGAAGAGTTCGAGCACCATCTGGCCTAAAAGCACGTCGCCCCCGCGCAGCCTTTGGCAAAAATTGATCATGTCGTATTGCCCCCTGCCGAAAATGCAGCTTTATGTTTCGCGAGCTTTTGCAGAAAGACAGGACTGCTCAGCACCTTGGGATTCACCACATGGTCCGGCACCTCTCCGCGATAGATTGCCAAAGCGCCCTGGCAATCGATGCGCCCCATATCGCGGAATAACTCCTCGGTCCAGGCGATGGAATGTGAAGTCAGGATGACATTCTCCATCGCGACCAGGGCCGAGCTGGCGCTGAGGGGTTCCTTCTCGAACACATCGAGTGCGGCGCCGGCGATCCTGCCAGTCTGCAAAGCTTCGATCAGGGCGCCTTCGTCTACGATGGGTCCTCGTGCTGTGTTGATGAGCACAGCATCTGTTTTCATCAGCGCGAACTGGGGTTTACCCAGCAAGCCGCGGGTCTGCGGCGTGAGCGGGCAATTGACGAGAACGTAGTCCGACTGGCGCAGCAGGTCTTCGAGCGAGACTGCTTCCACGCCAAGCTCTGAAGCCCTATGAGGCGAGACATATGGATCGAAGGCCAGAAATCGGCTTACGTCAAAGACTCGCAGCAAACGAATCGCCTCGGAGGCGATGTTGCCCAGCCCAATCGTGCCCACCACACGCTGCCGCGGCTCCCGCCCGAGCGCACGGGTGCTTTCGGCCCAAAGTCCTCGTCGCACGTGCCGGTCTTTGCGCAGCAGATGGTGCGAAAGAGCCAGCACCAGAAGCACAATGGATTCGGCTACCGGGCGCACGACTCCGGCGGGCGTGATGAACACAGCGATTCCATGTTCGGTGCAGGCTTCGAGATCGACGTTGTCATAGCCGACACCACAGCGGCCGATGGCGCACAAGCGAGAAATTCCCGCGAGGGACTGCGCCGTCACCTTAGGCTTCAGTGAGATCAGGACGTCATAGTCTGCGAGCTGTTGAGCAGAATATTCATCGCGATATTCTGCAACAAACTCGTGTGCTATGCGGGGAACGCCCGCGAGCAGTGATAAGCCAATATCAGGAAAGACTGGTTGCCCTTGCTGGTCGCAAAAATCTGCGGAGAAGGCGATACGGAATGGGTTCATGCTCTCTGCTCAAGGACAATTACCCAATCGCGGAAGATCGGAAATTCTGGCGGCTTCCATGCACCGCTGCTATCCGGCTGGATGTTTTCAATCGGTGTTTCCGTTCCGTCGCTTGGGTTGAAGAAGAAACCGCGATAGTTTGCTGCCTCAAGATTCTTGAAGGTGACTGGCTTGAACCCTGAGGGACAAAACGCAACCACAGCTTCTTTGGGGATGTAGCCGACGAAGGGTTGCCAGTAATCGGTGGCGCTCCAGTGTGGTTCGATGAGCTCTGGACGGGGTTCCAGCTTCCACCAGGAATAACGGGTGAGGAGACCTTTGGCCAATCCGAGCTGCCCCGAGCCTGGAAGTTGCGCGGCGATATCCCATGCCGGGCCGCCCCAGGAATGACCATGCGGCGAAAGTCCGTAGGGCTGCTGCCGTGTATTCACTTGCCAAATGCCGTTGGCTCCGTAGGTGTGTCCGCCTGTTCCACCCAGCAGCGCGGACCAAAACATGAATCGCTGAACTTCCTGGCGGCTCGCCTCGGCGATGCCTTCGTAGCACACCTCGCCAATCAGCACGGGCATTTTGGGTGTCGCTGCCAGCGAATGATTCACGGTCTCGATGGTGTTGGGCACGCTTTGCCGATCGTTGTGACCGGTCTGCAGCATGTCAAAATCGAGCACCGCAGGATCGTCCACACAGAGTCGCGCACTCTTTGAAGGATGAATGGTGATCGGATGATGGCGGGGATCGGTGGCCCGCACATAGCGCGCTAATTCCGTCAGGCCGTGCTTTTGTGTTTCGGCATCCTGCTCCTTGGTTTTGGAAAGGTAGTAAGGCATGGTTCCCTCTCCCGCCAGGCACCAGACAACCGGATAAGCGCCCCAGCGGGCGATGAGATAACGCCAATGCTGTTTAACCTTGGCCATGCCCATGCGCGGAATGAAGTATCCCCAAAACCCAACGACACAGGCAGCGAGACCTCGATCAGCGAGGTGCTGCATGCGCACGTCGGCCATGTCGAAGTACCCAGGGTTAATGCGAGCAAAATCGGGCTCCCACGGAAAGCCCGCTTCGTTTGCTCCTCTGGTGTCGAAGGGCTCCATGTCGGGATACAGACCGGCCACGATCTGGACCATGGTGAAACCTTTTTGCACACGATCGGTGGCCAGAGTCTGAAAGCCATCCGGCCAGCTAAGCCGTTTGCACAGCCCCATCCACCAGGTGTCCCCGAGCCAGAAGAAAGGAGTTCCGTCGGCATGCTGAAAGTGGCGACCATCTTCTCCGACTTTGAGGGGGCCGTGCTTGTAATGGGCGTTCTGACCGGTATACGGCTCCACGTTGAGGACGGAGGCACGATCATGAAGGTCGCGATTGCTGGTGTCGCTGCAGGCAGACCGGATTTTGTAAATCCCCGGTGCAGGCGCGGCATACCGAACTCTCCATTCGGAGCCGCCGGCCCAGAAAGCCGGCATACGCTCTTGCTGGCCGGAAGGTAGCGTGGTGATGGCGTCCAGATCGACCTGATTGAAGGGGTCGGAGTATTGCTTTCCGCTGGTGTACGACCACTCGGTGGGTTCGTTGGACGCGGCCACTCGCTCCTGTCCGAGGCTGGATTTGATCGTCGAGCTGGACATTGCGCTGGCGGCCAGCGCCTTCACAAACGATCGCCTCGACATTCCCTCGAACATAAGAAGAATGCCTCCCTGGAACCAGTAGTCAGAGCCATCAAATCATGGGTTAGCTGCGGCATTTGTGTCAAGGAGCATGCAACGTCGTCTCCTCGATGGAGAGAATCCACGTCGACTTTCTCTCGACGTCGAGTTTTTCATCGAACCCAACGATCGCACTATAAGTCCCGCAGGGACGGCTGAACTCACGCCGGGGGCTAAAAAGACTGCGTGAGAACAGGAAAATAACCGCATGCTGGGGTATAAAGGCAGGGCATATTGGTGAAGCATGAGAACAAGCTTGATCGAGCGGCGCGTCGGGACGAAGGAAAAAGCACCGAAGTGTGTCGCCCTGAAGGCGGGTCCACTGTCCGTAGAGTTTGTGGCGGGAAATCTGCGGGCGATCCGTTACGAGGGCCACGAGGTCTTGCGCGCGATTGCTTACGTGGTACGTAATGCAGACTGGGGAACCTTCAATCCTGAAATCAGCGATTGCCTCATCCGTAAGAACAGCAAGTCGTTCACGGTTACATATCGGGCACGCTGTGTTTCCGCTGATTCCACCCAGATGCTCGATTACCAGGCTCGGATTACAGGGGATACTCAGGGCGATCTCGTGTTCGAAGTGCTCGCCCAACCGCTGACCCCCTTCCGCACGGCGCGCTGTGGGTTTGCCGTGCTGCATCCTATCGAGGGCGTTGCCGGGCAGCCGGCCGTCGTGGAGCATGTCGACGGCTCGCAGGAGCAGACAAACTTTCCCGAGCTCATCTGCCCGCGCAGCCGTTCAAAGACATTCGCGCCATCCAGCACCAGGTGACTTCCTCCATCACAGCGCGCTGCTGCATGAATGGGGACGTGTTCGAGATGGAAGACCAGCGCAACTGGTCGGATGCATCGTACAAGACCTACGTCCGCCCGCTCTCTCTGCCCTGGCCCTATGTGATGGAGCAGGGAGTCGTAAACCGGCAGTCAGTGGAACTTAACATAACGCAAAGCCAGGGGTCGACCGCCGAACCCTCGGCTCGACCAGGCGGCCCGGTCCGCATCCACATCGCCGGCCCAGAGGGTGCCTTTCCTGGCATTGGCGTGTCTATTCATCCTGACCTGATCCAGGAGGCGCTCGCTCACCCCAGCTTACTCAACAACCTGCGTCCGCAACTTCTGCTGTTTCACTTCGATCCCACCGCGGGACACGGGGAGAGCGACCTGCGGGGGTTCACAGACATTGCCAAGGGTGTTCCGGCGATCGACAAGACAGAACTTGTTCTCGAATTGGTGCTGCCCGCCAAAGGTAATGTGCATGAAGAGTTGGCCGGTGTGGCTGAGATGGTGGCCGCCGCCAGCCTGCGTCTCACAGGCATTCTCGTTTCGCCCGCTGTGGACCGCCAATCCACCCTGCCGGGCAGCGCCTGGCCGCCATGCCCGCCGCTCGGCGAAATCTACCAGGCAGCACGGAACGCTTTTCCTGGCGTCGCAGTAGGCGGAGGCACGCTTAGCTACTTCACAGAACTCAATCGCAAGCGTCCGCCCGTCGAATGGCTCGATTTCGTCTCCCACTGCACCTGCCCGATCGTGCATGCAGCGGACGATTTGAGCGTTATGGAGAGCCTGGAAGCCTTGCCGCATATCGTGCGATCGGCGCGGGCGATCATCGGCAACGAGAAGCCTTACTGGATTGGCCCTTCCACCATCGGTATGCGCCATAACCCTTACGGAGCGCGGGTGATGGACAACCCGGCCAACGGCCGGGTTACGATGACGGATTGCGACCCAAGACAAACAAGCTTGTTCGCTGCGGCCTGGATGGTTGGCTTCGTCGCAGAGACCGCCGACGCAGCGCTGCGGATGCTGACGGTTGGCAGTCTGAGCGGGCGCCTGGGATTGGCCCGCGCGCGCGTTTCTGAGAATTTGCAACTCCATCCGGCGTTTTACGCTGCGCGCGGACTTGCAGAACTCGGTGGAAATCCGCGATACCAGTGCAACTCGAGCCAAGCAGGCAAGATAGCTGCGGTCGCCGGCGTGGATCGTGAAGGACGGCGTGTCGCATGGCTGGCAAACCTTACCGGTCGAAAGCAAGACGTGGTGTTGGAGGGAGATTTACCCATCCATTCTGTCTTTTTGCTCGATGAACAGAATTTCAACGGTTGGTGGCGCGAATGGCAGGGGCCTGGGCGCATCCAGCTTTTGCCTTATGCCGTAGCCTGCCTGAGTTTTGTCGCTTCCTGAAGGCTCTAACCTGCCCCGGTGCAAACTTAGCACTGCCGTCTACCGATCTGACTTAGCAAATTAGTAACTCCCGGCTCTGACTCGCCACTTCTCACCGCTTAGGCCGGGTCGCCCGATTTGGAATAGTTGCCCAGTTGGTTTAGTAAATTCTATTGAGAAATTTCTTTTCCCTTGACATTCGTATTTTGACACCTATATTTTCGGGCGCGTATTCAGTGTGGGCATCCAGGTGACGTGTGAGAGCCCGGGCGATTCGCTTCCCGGCGTTTGAGCATGCGCACCCTCGAAGCGGCCGGAAGGTGGGGGCACAACCACTCATCGCGGCAACAGCAAGCCATTTTGGGAGGAGGTCGTATGTCATTGAGAAGGGTTAGTATCTTCTTTGTTCTCGCCGTTGTCGCAGTCAACATGGCTTTCGGGCAGGGGGTGGGCGCATCCGGCACCATCCTCGGCACCATCTCCGACAGTACCGGCGCAGTTCTTCCAAACGTCAAGATTGTCGTCACCAACACGGGAACGAACGTCGCCTTCAACACAGAGAGCAATTCTGCGGGAGATTTCAACGCGCCCTCGTTGCCCCCCGGTACGTACACGGTTTCAGCCCAGACAGCAGGCTTTCAAAAATCCGTGACCGACCCCTTCATCCTCGCGGTTGACCAAAAGGTCCGCATCAATCTGTCTTTGAAACCGGGAGCGGTGACGGAAACGCTGGAAGTCGCTGCGCAGGCCATTAACCTGAACACGGACGATGCCGCCTTGTCCCAGGAAATAAGCGGCGAGGAGGTGGCGAACCTTCCCTTGAACGGCCGCAACTTCGTGCAATTTCTGTTGCTCAGTCCGGGCGCGGTGACGGTAGGTGGCGAGCAAGGCACCATGCGCCAGGGTGAAGGCAACGCCATCAGCGTCAACGGCGGCCGGCCCGAGGGCAACAACTATACCCTGGACGGGCTGGTAAATACCGATCAAGCGTTGATGACCCCTGCGGTGATCCTTTCCCAGGACGCAATCGGGGAATTCAAAGTGCAGAGCGGCATATATCCTGCTGAAAATGGATTCGGCGCCAGTCAGATCAACATCGTCAGCAAGGGCGGAACAAATTCCCTCCACGGCGCTATTTACGAGTCGAACCGCAACAATGCCTTTGATAGCTCGCCGTTTCCTACCGCGACCGATATCATCTCCGGCGTAAAAACCGAGAATCCGATTCTGCATCTGAACCAGTTCGGGTTTGTTGCATCCGGTCCTGTCTATATCCCTAAAATCTACAACGGACGCAACAAGACCTTCTGGATGGCCAATTACGAAGGCTGGCGCATGAATAACGGCGCCCGAGTGGAGAACGTTGTGCCCACTGCGGCGGAATTAGGCGGGCGACTTTTCCGCCACCACCGTGCCGGCCGTAACTGGCTACGCCGGAGGTCCGCTGCCTGCGTTTGGAACACCTGCTTGCACCGCGGTACAAAACGCGGGCTACGACTGCCTGCCGGCGGACCCGACAACCGGGCTCAATGACTGGGGAACCCAGGTTCCGACCGCTTTCCAAACCGCCCGAATAGGGCTGGTGGCGGTTGCCAATCATTTCTGGTCTGCACCGAATATAGCCAACACACCGGAGGGAGTCACCAACTTTATCACCAATATTCCCGGTCCGCTGGTCATGAACCAGCAGACGTACCGGGGAGATCAGAACCTTGGCAGGTACGGTTCAGTTTTCGGCCGCTACACTCACGCCTACTACAACAACCATACCCAGTACAACTCCGGATCCATCGACTACGGTATCGAGGAATATATCCAAACCGAAGACGCGTGGGAGATAGCGCATACCATCAGCATCGGCGGAAAGAATGTAAACAACTTCCGCTTCGGCAAGCTGCGCGCTCAGGCCCCAGAGGGTTCGGCTGCTCCGCCAGCTTCCGTGGTCAGCGCACTGGGTATTTCGGGGACCTTTAAGGTTTTCACCGCTCTTCAGCAGACCTGGCCCAATGTTGGCTTCGGGAGTAACAAATTCTCGAGCGGCGGTGGTCCGGTCAACTCTTACAGCGGATCGGATAATCCCAACTGGGAGTTCGCCGATTCGTTCACCACGGTTCACGGAAAGCACACCATAGGCTTGGGCCTCGACTATCGTCGCTGGCATCTGATTCGCAATCTCGACGATGATTTCTACGGTGACTGGACGTTTCAATCCAATACGGGCGCAAAGAACTTTGTGACCTGCGGCAACCCCGCTTCACCCATCAACGGTGGCCAGCCACTTTGCGGCACCGGCAACGCCATCGCCGACATGTTGACCGGCTATTACAACGGCGTAGGTGGATTTGTGCCCGGTCCCTTGAGCCCGACGACACAGGCCGGTAACCCACAAGACCACGTCTACAACTATTGGGGGCCGTACGTGGAAGACGACTGGAAGGTTAGCCAGAAGCTCTCCATTAACTACGGCCTTCGTTGGGACTTCCGTATGGCGCCGTATGAAGTTGAAAACCATTTCTTCTGGCTCGACACCACCAACCCGCAAGGCGGTCTTTGCTACGCCGATCCGAAGCTGTCGACCGACGGAGTGGCGCCTGGAGTGGGCATCAATGGGGGCCCAATCCTCCGCTATTGCGGCAATTCACCCCGCGGTGGCCAGAAATACCCCTTTGCCCCCCGTTTCGGCATAAACTACCGCGTGGATGACAAGACCGTTGTTCGCGGCGGCTACGGCATCTTCTTCGACTCCTTTGAAGGACGCGAAATCGATGACTCGGCAGATATCTATCCGTATAGCATCCGCAACAGTCTCGCCCCGACGACGGTTGCCGGAATTCCCAAGTTAACCAATCAGTTGTTCCCGAGTTACAACACACTTGGGCCCTTCCCTGAATCCACGCTGTCGTTCATCGCCGTGATCCAGTCGGAGAATCCGCTGGATCCATACGTCCAGTCATGGACGCTCTCGGGCGAGCGTGAACTGGCAAAGAACACAACGCTGGAGATTAACTACATCGGCACGAAATCAACGCATCTGCTCGATCGACACAATATTTCGCAGCCATATCCAGTGCCGGCGGCGAGCGTGCCGTTCTGTCAGGCAACGGATCCGGTCACCGGCGCTTACATCAACCTCAGCCAAGCTCCCTGCACCACGGTTAGCCGCTTGCCCTATCCAAACTTCAACGGCTTTTACATTAACAGCGACTTCCACGGCTACGCCAACTACAACGCGGCCAACATCAAATTCGAGCATCGCCTTCACGATCTGCAAGCAACTGCAGTCTTTACCTGGGCCAGAAGCATGGACATTAAGTCGGCCGCAGCCGGCGTGGGCTCTACGGGTGCCGGCTATCAGGGTTTCGAGAACAACCATGACCCAAACCTGGACTACGGACCGTCAGACTTCAGTGTCGATAAGAGGTTCGTCGCCAGTTATGTGTATCAGCTACCCGTTGGCCGCGGCAAGAAATTCGGGGGCGGAGTCAATCGGGTGGAAGACCTGGCAATTGGCGGATGGCAGGCAACCGGCATTACCACCTTCCAGAACGGCTTCCCCTACACCATTGTTGGCAACGATATTCAGAGTGTGAACGACAGCCAGTTTATGCACGCGAATATTGTCCCGGGCTGTAATATCAAAAGCAATCTGACGGCGAAGTTCCAGCGCATCAATACGGCCTGCTTTACTCAACCCGGACTCGGGACATACGGAACCATCGGGCGAAACACCCTGCGCCAGCCGGGCATTAATAACTTTGATATTGGTATTGGCAAGCAGTTCGACATTACCGAGCGGCTCAGATTCCAGATCAAGGCGGATGCATTCAACGCTTTCAACCATCACCAGTATGCGGGTGATGTCGGCGGCTTGCTGGTTGCCGGGTCGGGAGGCAACACCGCCGATTGACAATAATGTGAATGATTCCAAATTTGGCTTGATCACTCAATCCTCGAAATCCCGCGAATTCCAGTTCAGTGGAAAGGTTACGTTCTGACTCACAAGTCGTCGGGAGATTTCACCTCCGCCACGCCTACTCGGCGTGGCGGAGCTTTCTGGGTAAGAGATACACTTCCTGCATGATTCTTAGAATCAGGACTGTTGCCTTACCCGCTTTAGCGCTGCTGGCATTAAATGGGACCATAAGCATGGCGGCGCAGGGTTCCCAGGAACAGCTCCTGCAGCAATATTCTGAAGCCGGACAGCAGGCGCTGGCTGCGGGGCACTACAACGAAGCAGAGAGCGATTTCAAGAAGCTGCTTGCCATTGATCCTGATATCGCCGAAATTCACGCCACACTCGGATTGGTCTACTTCCAGGAAAAGAAATTCGATCTGGCGGTACCCGAGTTGCGACGCGCATTGAAGTTGAAGCCAGCACTGGGACGAGCGAGCACTTTGCTGGCGATGTCACTTTCAGAGACAGGAGAATACCAGGAGGCCTTGCCGGGGCTCGAGAAGGGCTTCCAGCACCCGCCTGATCCAGCAACCAAACGTATGTGCGGTCTGCAGTTGATGAGAACCTATACCGGCCTCCAGCGTGACCAGGATGCGGTGAATGTGGCCATGCAGTTGAACCAACTGTATCCGAACGATCCTGAGATCCTCTACCACACTGGGCGCGTCTACGGAAATTACGCCTTTCTCACGTTCCATAAGTTGGAGGTCGTGGCGCCTACATCAATATGGCGCCACCAGGCTGCTGCCGAGTCGTTCGAGAGCGAAGGGTCGACCAACCTTGCCATTGGCGAATACCGCGAGGTATTAAAGCTCGATCCGCATCGGCCGAACATCCACTATCGCATCGGCCGGACCTTCCTGGCCCGCTGGCAGCTGAATCATATGCCGGAAGACAAGGCGCAAGCAGTGCAGGAGTTTGAGCAGGAGTTGCAATTGGACTCGGGCAACGCCAACGCCATTTACGAGCTAGCTGAGATCCATCGCCAACAGAATGAGCTCGACCAGGCACAACAGCTCTTTGAATCTGCGCTGCAGTACTATCCTGACTTTGAAGAAGCGCATGTAGGTTTAGCCACAACCCTCATGGCGCAGCAGAAACCCGATCTCGCCCTACCGCATCTGCAGCGCGCGGTGGCACTCAATGGCGACGATGAGGTTGCGTGGTATCGTCTGGCGCAGGCGGATCGAGCCCTCGGCAACAAAGACGAGCAACAAAAAGCGCTGGCGCAATTTCAACGTCTGCGGAGCCAGATTGCGTTACAGCAAGGGACGAGCACACCCGGAGAGGTAACAAAACAGGTGCTGCAAAATGGAGAGGTTCAATAATCTCCGTTCCGCAGTATTCCTGCTCGCCTTGACCGGTTGCGGCGGTGGGACTAGCTTTTCACCTCCGCCGATCAACCTTTCTGTCTCGGTCAACAATGCTACTGTCACCCTGCCGCCGAACGGGGCAGCAGTCAACGTCCCGGTGACCATCGTAGCCCCCACCGAAACAGCCACGTTTACCATCGCCGGCTTGCCTGCCGGAGTTTCCTATAACTACAAAGCATCAGAATCCAATCCTTCTGGCTTGCTTACCCTGATCGCCAACACCACGACCGTGCCAGGTACTTACATGCCGGTAATCACTGTTGGCTCATCCGGGCAGACTGCATCGGTGGTTTTCACTCTAGTCATCAGCGCCCCGCCCAAGGCGTAAACGTCTGCGCGAAACGCCAATGCCGCGAGATCACTTTCCGGGCACGGAATAGACGACGATCTGCTCGCGGGTCATCACCGCGAGCTGGGAAGCATCCGGCGCCAGCGCGTACCCGTCGCGGCTCATGGACGGTGGAGCGGCATGCACGCTAAGCAGCCGCTTACCATCCGCTGCGCGATAGACGCGCAACTCTTCGGAGGAGAATTGCGACGCGCTCATGGGCGACCCTGGAGGCACGGGCAGAGTCGACTCCACGATCTTCACCACGAACGCCTCCTGGTTGGCACTCCCTTCGGCGGCATGTCCACACTCATTCAGAGTCGAGTCACCTTTCAACGCTAGCTTTCCATTCGCGCGCAGCACTCGGTACTCGCGGCCCCCATTTTGCTTTTCGCAGCTCACCAGGAAGATAAGGTCCGGCGCGATGCTGGAAAGCTGGGGCGTGCAACTTGAGATGAAACGGGCCAGGACCGAGGCGTGGTTGTCCCAGGTCACCATAGAGATGCGGTAACGCATATTCGATTGGGCTGCCAGCGTAGCCTGGCCCTCGTTCAGGAGGGTGGGCGCCATCAGGTTCGACTCTGCCGTTGATTGGGCGATGGTTTCAAAGCTGCGATTCAGAACCAGGATCCGGACGTCTTCTTCCGGATCGCCATTGAGGCTCTCGCGAAGTGCGGCATGCAGTTCCGGCGTGTGCCGCTCACGGAGCACGCCTACCGCCATAAAGCCGCCATCGGGCGTCACCCGCACGAAGGCCAGCGGGCCGTCCAAGGGAACTCGATTCTGAATCTGCAGTCCCTCGCCATAGACGCGGAGCTCCGAACCGACGTGCACCAGCACACGGCCACCCGCCAGCGGCCAGAGGTATTGCCGGTTGTCTAGCATCTCCCAGTCAACGGTATGGGTGACCCGGTGTGTCTCCGTGTCCACCACAGCAGCACGGATTATGCGAACCGTTGAGCCTGTCCCCGGCGCATCTCTTGACACCAGCTCGTGCGGGTTGAAGGCGACCAGCAGTTCCCTGGGACCGAGATAGGCCAGCACCTCATCGTGGACAAAGCTGAACGCGTCCCTTTGGGGGCGCGGAGAATAGCCCAACTCGCGGATGGAAATGGTGCCTGCGGCGTGCCCCATATCGCTCACATTGCCCGAGGGCAACGCCACGTTGCACTGCGGCGGCACGCAAAGATCGATGTCGTTGACGGGCAGCCGTGCCGGCAGCGCAGAGGCGCTGGTTACAAAGGGAATACGCTTGGCGGGTTCACTTGATTCTGGCTGGGCGTTGCCTGGTTCGCCTGATGCTCGGGCAATTGTCCACTGTGCCGGAACCAGCAGCAGAAGGGAGTGCTTCTCCAGTGCCACGTCGTGGTCCTTCGATGTCAGAATGGAACTGTTCTCTGGCCCAGTGCCCACGCTCAGCTTCAATCCCCTGATCCGGTAGACATCACCCATCTCCATGCGCGGGATCATCGGGAGCAGATAGACCTCAGGCGACGCCAGCTCCAAAGTACGATCATTGCTGATACGCATACTATTGAGAACCACTAGCCCTGACACACCAGACATAGCCCGAACCGGCAAGCTATAGCTTAATAGGCCCAGATCGCTATTCTCCGGCGGAGCCGCGATCGCGGAAAGCAGCAGATTGAAAGCGCCCATCTTCTGGTCCCCGCACTGCGCCCCGGTAAAGGCCAGGCCCACTTCGGAAGCTTTGACCGGTTTGATACTGGGGACCACCGAGACCACATGCGCCTCCAGGACCGCCCCGTTCCGGAGAACACACGTGGGGCTTCGCCATTCGACGGTGACCCGCGCGTAGACGGCTCCGCCCACCTTCAGCAGGCGGGCATGCAGATCGGCCATCAGCTCCGCCTGAATCGGGTCTGCGCCCGGCTTGGCGATTTTCTCTGCGGAAACCGCCGCGCAACAGAGCACAAGAGCAGCCGCCAGCCCCAGGATCCGCATATTCATCCACCTTCAATTGGCAGCAATTCTATAGCCGCAACCTATCTTCGCCGTCGTGCAAAATGGGCCTTTAGGGGACGCTTACGATTACCACGGCGAAAGGAGCCAGGCTCAGGTGGGCCCCTTCCTGCTTTGAGGCACGCGCCGGACCTTCCCCGCTCTCCTCATCGACGGTGAGAAGACCCACGTTCTGGGCGTCGCTGGGCAACGTGACCTCGACGACTCGGTTTCGCTTATTGATTAACAACAGCTTCTTGCCCGCAGGCGTAACGAAACCCTGGGCTGCGATGTCGCTGTGGTGAGAGAGCGTGGTCGCCACCAACTGGTCTCCTGGGTGGAAGTTATCCTTCAACAGGCTCAACACCCAGTAGCGCGCGTTGGGCTTGCCGTTCTTCCAGTCAATCATGCTGACGCTGGGGAACTGTGAGGGATAACCGACCAGCTGCGATTCTCCGATCACCTCAACGCCTTGCTTCGCCAGCTCACCGTACAGGTATGCATAAAGGGCGCCGGCCGCATTCCAATACAGGGTTGGAATGGTGTCGGGATGCGCCTTGCTTTCGGCTATCTCCGCCTCATCGGAAGCGAGGATCACTCCCAGTTCATTCGTATCCGTCTTGGTTTGCGGGGAGAGCCGCTGGCGTATCGCATCGATGTAGCGCACGGTCGCCAGAAAACGATCTGCCTGGTCAAAGAAGGTGTATTGCCAACTGTTGATGTCCTGCTGGGGCGTGGGGCTGGCATAGAAGTGATAGGACACGTAATCGAGCGGAATTCCTGGTTTGTGATTGGCGTGGTTCAGGAAATATTCGAAGTATTGAGGGTCGGCCGAGGGATCCGCTAGCGCCAGGCCCATGAATTTTGTGTCCGGACTTACGCCGTGGATCGCGCTGACGATCGCGTCGTAACGCGCGGTGTATTGCTCCGGAGTGGTTTTGTGCTCGAACTCTACCTCGTTGAGTACTTCCCAAACGGGAAAGCTGTAATGGTAGCCGGATGAATGTTGCTTGCCGTTTTCGTCGGTGAAACCGCCTTTGGTGTACCAGCTCACCAGCCGGGCAAAGTAATCACCCAGATCCTTGCCGGATGGGTCTTTCAATTCCGTGCCCTGGGTGTAATTCCAGTAGACCTGGTTGGGATCAGCCGGATAGGTAACCGGCTTGTCGGTCTTGAATAGCCAGGCGGGAATGGTGCTGAAGTTCATCACCGTGCTGTGACCTTGCGTTGCTGCCAGAAAGTCTTTGGTCATGGGATCGATAAGCGAGAAGTCCCAGGATGTCGATTCTTTGGTTGGCGCTTCGAGCTCAGCGACACCAAGCCTAGGATAGGGTAGCCAGGGAACATAGCGGACGTAGTCGGCGCCCAGATTCTGGACGGCCTGGAAAGATGCGTCGTGTATGGGCGATCCGGAGCGCAGCATCGGGTTCACGACTACTTGCAGCGTGGGTGTAGACCTGGAAACAATCACCGTCTTGTTCCAGTCGACGGTCACTTCATTCGGCTTGCTCACCGCTTGGGCGCGCACAGAGCCGGAGAAACAGATTGCCATCAACACAAGGCGAGAAAGAGCTTTCCCAGCCAGCGCGACGGGAGTGAATCGATAGATCAAGGTGGCTCTCCGTATTTGCCTACACACGGTTTAAAGTGCGGGACTTCTCAAACCGCACCTATGATACAGAAGAAAAGCAATAGAGCAACAGTTCCAAATAGGGAAATTGCTGCATGATTGACGATTCACCTGAAGATTCGAAAGGGACAGCACTTTCCTATTGACATCGCCGCCTCGCCAACTCGATAGTTTCAGCCGAATGCACATGAACTCATCGAACGCTCCCAACGGCGGCAACGCTGTGCCACGCGCAATCCGTCACGCTGTCCTGGCGGTAACAGGGCTTGCCACAATCCTTTGCCTTGCCCCCGCTTTCGCCGCCTCGGCCGCCGGGAAACCGGGCCATCTTACTTGCGACTCGCTCACACAGCCCTTGGGCATCGATTCCAGCCAGCCTCTGTTTTCCTGGCAGCTTCAAGACCCCGGCTTCGCGGCACGCCAGACTGCCTACCGGATCGAGGTAGCCAGTAAGCCTGCATTGGTGACCGGCGGCAAGCCGGACATCTGGGATAGCGGAAGGATCACTTCCGACAAATCTGTCGACGTGGTGTACGGCGGTCCGGAGTTGGCCGCTTCCACACGCTACTACTGGCGCGTGGAGGCTTGGGATAAGGACGGCAAGCCTTATCCGGCAAGCGACGTGAGCTGGTGGGAAACAGGATTGCTTAAGGAGAATTGGAAAGCCCAGTGGATCGGTTACGAAGACCCGGAGCATCGCGCGGTTCGTAAATCGGGGGCTACATGGATCACGAACGCAGACGGCATTACCGACAACTCCAAGAACGGCGCCGACACGCAGCACGATTTTCGCTTCAAGTTCCAACTCAACGGGCCGGTGAAACATGCGGACCTGTTTGTTACGGGCGAAGACACCGCCGCAGCGTGGGTAAACGGCAAACAGGTGCTGGAGACGGTACCACTGCCGCCATGGAAGCAAGCGCCCTGGAAGACCTACCTGCTCAAAGACGTCACCCCAGACGTGCGGACTGGTGAGAACCTGCTGGCCGTCGGGGTCACTTTGTACGGAACCCCCTCGGCCGATGGGACACCGCCTCCCGGAATCAGCCACACCCCGATGAGCGCTTGCCTATATGTCGAGATGACGGATGGAAGTGTCGTCGTCTTTGCCAGCAACAAAGAATGGAAAGCCAAGCTGAATGCGGCTCAGGGTTGGTATGACCCTAATTACGACGATTCCGCGTGGCAGAATGCGATGGCCTACGTGCTCCCAAAGACGCCGATGAGCGCGGGCACGTTGGGGAACCCGTGGCGCACCGGGCCGGTGAAACTGCTTCGCCACGATTTCGCGGTCAGCGGGCCGGTAACCTCGGCGCGCCTTTATGTAACTGCGTTAGGCGCTTATCGCGTGCAGATCAACGGCGCTCGGGTCGGCGATCAGGTCTTGTCTCCAGGATGGGACGATTTCCGCGCTCACGTGCCTTACCAGGCCTACGACGTTACGCAGCAGCTGAAGAATGGACAAAATGCGATCGCGGCCTGGCTGGCGCCGGGTTGGTATACAACGCCGCTGATGTGGTTTCGTCAGGGATACAACTACGGAGACACTCCGCCGGCTTTGAAAGCGCAGCTTCGGATTGAGCATGCAGACGGCTCGATTGAGTGGATCGCCACCGACGCGACATGGAAAGCCGACATTTCTCCGATTTCTCAGGCGGAGATCTACGACGGCGAAGACTACGACGCGCGCAAGGAACAGGCGGGTTGGGACACAGCAGCTTTTTCCGATGCGCATTGGAAACCGGTCGATTTGATCA
Source organism: uncultured Acidobacteriaceae bacterium (assembly GCA_963745725.1). Taxonomy (GTDB): domain Bacteria; phylum Acidobacteriota; class Terriglobia; order Terriglobales; family Acidobacteriaceae; genus PALSA-350. The sequence continues at coordinate 1,311,091 of CAVUYJ010000005.1, read as the reverse complement.
GCCCTAAGGAACCGGAAATCGTTCCGCAATCCTTCCAGCCAATCCGAGCCCATCAAACGCTGACCGCGGCGGAGATCACGAACCCCAAGCCGGGTATGTACATTTACGACTTTCGCCAAAACCTGGCGGGCGTCGCGCGCCTGCGAGCGCGAGGCGCTGCAGGTACAGACGTTCAGCTGCGTTTCGCTGAAGTGCTGAATCCGGACGGCACTCTCTATGTTGAGAACCTGCGCACGGCGAAAGCCACCGACCACTTTATTCTTTCCGGGAAGGGCGATGAGGAATTCCAGCCGGACTTTACCTTTCACGGCTTCCGCTATGTCGAAGTGACGGGCCTGAGATACAAACCAGACCTCAACGCCGTGAAGGCGGTGGCCATGTACACCGACGCCCCCATCACGGTGCAGATGCACTCCGGCAGCCCTATGATCAATCAACTGTGGAGCAACATCCTTTGGGGGCAACGCTCCAATTTTGTCGGCGTGCCTACAGATTGCCCACAGCGTGATGAACGTCTGGGCTGGACCGCGGACGCGCAGGTATTCTGGCGCACCGCGTCCTACAACATGGACCTGACGCAGTTCTCGAAAAAGTTCGCTCGCGATATAAGGAACACCCAGGTGGGCACGCCCATGTACGGCATTTTCGCTCCGGGGACCGATACACCCAATCCCGGATTCGGCGCCGGGTGGAGCGATGCCGGCGTCATCATTCCCTGGACCGCGTGGCTGCAATCGGGAGACACGCGGGTCATCGAGCAAAACTGGGATGCCATGGAGAAATACCTGGCGGCGATCGAGGCGGCCAATCCCTCTTACCTCTGGAAGACGGGCTACGGCATACCCTTTGGCGATTGGCTTTCTCCCGAGGGTCCAACACTTGAGCCTCTGGTTGCGAGTGCCTACTGGGCTTACGATGTCACGCTCATGCAGCAGATGGCGCATGCCCTGGGCAAGACGGACGATGAAGCGAAATATGCTGAACTATTCAGCAAGATCAAGACCGCGTTTGCCGCCGAGTACATCCATGCCGACGGGTCTATTCCAGGGGCCGATAATGGCCCGTCTCCTTTCGGACAGATCAACAACCCCGAGGCGAAGGCAGCCGGCGGCGATACCCAGACCAGCTATGTGCTGGCATTGAATATGAAGCTGGTGCCGGACTCGTTGCGGGCCGCGGCGGCCAACAAGTTGGTGGCCAAGATAGAAGCCAATCACGGGCGCTTGGCAACCGGATTCCTGGGGACTCCCTACTTGCTGGCTGTGCTGGTGGATACCGGCCACGGCGACCTTGCTTATCGCCTGCTGCTCAATACGGAATATCCCTCCTGGGGATACCTGGTCGGACACGGCGCAACCACCATGTGGGAGCGCTGGAACGGCGATCAAATGCGTGGCGACCCCAGTATGAATTCTTACAACCACTATGCATACGGGGCTGTGGCCGATTGGATCTATCGCTACGCGGCCGGGATCGATGCTCTGCCCACGGACGCCGGCTTCCACACCATCTATCTTCATCCCAATTTCGATGCCCGCCTGGGAAGTCTCGACTTCCGCTACCAATCCGCTTACGGCGAGATACGATCCGCGTGGTCGATGAAGGGTACTACGGTTACCTGGCTGGTCACGATTCCCCCCAACGCGAAGGCAAACATGCCGTTACCGGCGAACCAACAGGATAAGTTCACGCTGGACGGAGAGCCGGTTTCCAAAAGCAAGAAGCTCCGCCTGGTCAGTAACGCGGAGGGGAGTGCGACTTACGAACTACCGCCCGGTACTTATTCGTTTCGGGTTTCTGGGCAGTAAGACCGCCGACTGTAGAATGCTTTGTAGGCCGAAGTGCTGCCTTCCCCTGGCGCAGCGTGGCATATTCCCCTATTGAAAATTGCTCGACCAGTAATTGATATATCTGAGTTATTGACATATCTAAATTTTGGATAGAAACTGTTACCCTATTGCAATGCAACAGCTCTGGGCTGTTCCAGGTGGATGGTCCGCCTGCACAGGTACGTTGACTGAAGAGTTCGGTACGGTTTCGCGGATAGGGACACTATGGCACTGGACATGGAAGGCTCTGTTTGGCAGGCACTCGATCAGTTCAAGATCGAATTGCCCTCGTGGGGGTTCGCGAACACGGGAACCCGGTTCGGCAAATTTATGCAGCCTGCGGCAGCGACCAACCTGGCGGAGAAATTCAGCGACGCCGGCATGGTCAACCAGTTAACGGGAGCCTGCCCGACGGTTGCCCTGCATCTCCTTTGGGATCTACCGAACGGCCTTAAAGACGTGTCTCAGGTGCAGGAACTCTCCGGCAAATGCGGCGTCGCCGCGGGTTCGATTAATCCCAATTTTTTTCAGAATCAGGAATACAAATTCGGGGCCCTGGGCAATCCCGATCCCGCAATCCGCAAGCAAGCACTGGATCATCTGCTGGACTGCGTCGCCATCGCCCATAAATTGAATTCGCGCGATATAGCGCCCTGGCTTCCGGATGGATCAAACTATCCCGGAACCCAGAGTATGCGGCACCGCATCGCTTGGTTTGAGCAAGCGTTCAAGAAAACGCATGCGGCCATGAGTCCCGGCCAACGACTACTGATCGAATACAAACCGTTTGAGCCGTACTTCTACCACACCGACGTAGCAGACTGGGGCATGGCTCTGCTGCTGGCCAAGGCCGCGGGACCGCAGGCACTGGTGCTGGTCGACACCGGGCACCACTACCAGACACAGAATATCGAGCAGATTGTCGCCTGGCTGCTGCGTGCTGGAATGCTAGGCGGATTTCACTTCAACGACCGGCGCTACGCCGACGATGACCTTACGCTGGGATCGATCGACCCCTACCAGGTGTTCCGGATCTTCCACGAAATCCGCAACTACGAGTGGGAGACAGGAGCCCCTGTCGATGTGGCGTACATGATCGATCAAAGCCACAATATGAAGGGCAAGATGGAAGCCATGGTGCAGACGGTTTGCACGGCGCAGGAAATTTACGCCAAAGCCGCCCTGGTCGATCAAGCGCGGCTCTCAGTCCTGCAGGAAGAATGCAAGCTGGTAGAAGCAGAAGAATGCTTCCGCTCCGCCTTCTGGCAGGATGTGCGGCCGATCGTGAAGAGCTGGAGGCGATCCAAAGGGCTGGTGGAAGATCCGCTGCTGGCGCTTCGCGAAAGCGGTTATATCGAACAGATCACCAAGGAACGGGCGGCGGCAAACCAGGGTGCTGTCGCAAGTTACGCCTGACGGTTCAACGTACTTTTAGATAGTTCCCGTAGCCCACCACTACGGTTGAGCCGACCAGCAGGAACAATCCCAGTGCCACCAGCCCTTTCGTTCGCCGGCTGGTTCCCTTCCATTCCTTGAGGGCCACGCCCCACAGGGTGGCGAAGATGATGATGCTGGCCATGTGCAGTGTCCAGCTGGAGAAGTCGTACTTGCCCATCTTGGTCTGTCCCATGGAATAGAAGAAGAATTGGAAATACCAGATGACTCCGGCGAGCGCGGCGAGCACGTAATTCTTTGCCAGCGTCGGCCCGGTAAGTCGGCTGGCAGGCTCGAGCAAAGCCGCCTCCGCACCCAATGACTTTGCGGTCGTGACCTCGACAGCACCCATCGGATTGATGCCGGGTGCTCCAGCGAATTGGTCGAAGGAACGATTCCTGATAATCAGGAAAAGAGACCACAGGAAATTGGTAAGAAAACCACCCCAGAGAACGACCACCAGGACGGGAAGATTTTGCCAAAGGTCGAGGCGATGCTCGGCAAGCAGTTGGACGCGTCCGATCTCAGCAATGGGTTTGCCTGCGGCAAGCCCGTAGGCAAAACACGAACTCATGATGCCGGCAAAAATGGCTACGGCGAGACCCTTGGCAAATGAAAAATCACGCTCCCCAGCTTCCGCCCGGTCTTCGGCGGAAATCTCATGCTCTTTCGAATAACCGGCCAGGCCGCTGACGGCGATCGCCAGCATGCACACGCCGACCCCGGCGAGGATCACCTGCCCCGGGGTCTCATGCAGGATGGAGGACATCTGACCGCTGAAAATCGGCGGCATCAAGGTGCCGAATGCAGTACAAAAACCGAGGGCGATCGCATATCCCAGAGCAATACCGAGGTAGCGAATCGAGAGGCCAAAAGTGAGACCGCCGACCCCCCACATTACCCCCCAGAAACACGCATAGTAGATACTGGCAGACGGCGCTGCATGAAGGATGGCGAACAGATGCGGGACCAGCAGGAGGGCTAAGACCATGGGGGCAACAATCCACGCGGCGAGGCCCTGGATGATCCAGAAAATTTCCCACGACCAGCGCTTGATTCCCCGAAAAGGGATGAAATTGCTGGCAGAAGCGAGGCCGCCTATCCAGTGATAGATAACGCCAATGAATGGGTTAGGACCCACATTCACCTCGGTTCAGGGATTCGAGCAAGCGCACTTATCCTACGTGAATTGGGAGACATTGTGAAATACTTTGTCTATTGAATTAGTTACCACGTTCGTGCGGACAAAACGCCTCGTGATGGCGGACGACAACACAAGGAGAAAAGTATGCCCCTCAAGTATCTTTCCGATCTTTGGGATGAAACCTACGCCAGAACGCTTGATCCCGCAGCACGCTTGCGCTATCGCTCCAACTTGCTAGGGTCCGATCTGCGTATTACCAACTTCGGCGGCGGCAATACCAGCTCGAAACTCGAGGGCACCGATCCGCTGGACGGCCAGAAGAAAGAAGTGCTCTGGGTGAAAGGCAGTGGCGGTGACCTGGGCAGCATCAAGGTCGAGGGCTTTGCCACCCTGTATATGGATAAGGTGCTTGCCCTCTCAAAGATCTACCGTGGAGTTGAGTTTGAAGACGAGATCGTCGGCTTGTATCCGCTCTGCACCTTCGGCAATAATCCTGTGGCAGCCTCGATTGATACTGCCCTGCATGCTTTTCTTCCCTTCCCGCACGTAGATCATCTCCACCCTGACTGGGGCATCGCGCTCGCAGCATCGGCCAATGGTAAGGAAAAAATGGATGAGTTCAACCGGCAGTTCGGCCACAAGCTGGTGTGGATTCCCTGGCAGCGGCCGGGCTTTGAGCTTGCCCTGATGCTCGAACGCGCCGTGAAGCAAGTGCCCGGCTGCGATGGCGTAGTGCTCGGCGGCCACGGCCTGTTTACCTGGGGCGATACGCAACGGAATTCGTATCTGAATACCATTACCATCATCGATCAGATTGGCCAGTTCATCGAGAGCTATCGGTCCAGGAAGAGCATTGCTCCGTTTGGCGGCGCAAAGTACAAACCTCACCAGCAGCGGCAGGCGATTGCCACCAAACTCATGCCCTTCCTGCGCGGCAACGTATCAAGCCAACAGCGCATGATTGGCAGCTTTACGGATATCCCGGAAATCCTGGAGTTCATCAATTCACATTCTGCGGCGGAGCTGGCGCATCTGGGCACCAGCTGTCCTGATCACTTCATCCGTACGAAAATCCGGCCGCTGTTTGTGGACTGGGATCCGTCGCAGGATGCGGCCCAAATTCTTCCCGCTGCCACAGCTGCGTTGGAGAACTATCGCAACGAATACGCGGATTACTATAAGCAGCACGCCTTGCCGGACTCGCCCGCGATGCGCCACGCCAACCCGACGGTTGTACTGGTGCCGGGTATCGGCATGTTCAGCTTCGGCAAGAACAAGGCTGAGGCGCGGATCACCGGTGAGTTTTATGTCAACGCCATTCACGTGATGGAAGGCGCGGGGCATTTGGATGACGGTACCTGCCCCGCGATCCTGCCCCAGGCAGGGCCTGCGGCGGAGACCAGCGCCTTCAAGGTGCACTCCAACTACGTAGCACTGCCGGCTTCCGAGGCCTTTCGGATTGAGTACTGGGCCCTGGAAGAAGCAAAGATACGCCGGCAACCCGCGGCCAAGGAATTGAGCGGTCGCGTCGTCCTGGTGGTGGGAGGAGCCAGCGGCATTGGGCGCGAGGTGGTGCTGATGGCCGCCGCGCGCGGGGCGCACATAATTGTTGCCGACCGCGAGATAGATGCGGCAAACAAGGTTGCTGTCGAAGCACAGGCGATCGCGGGCCGCGAGGCGGTGATTGCCACCAAAATTGACATCCGTGATCGTGGCGCAATTCGGGCGGCTCTGGACGCGACGATTGCCGCTTATGGAGGTATCGACATCCTGATCAATACGGCTGCGCTGTTCCCTTCCTCGCCTGACGGTTTGATCAGCGACGCACAGTGGGCGTCGACGCTGGAGATCAACGTCACCGCCAACTATCTGCTGGCAGATGAAGCAGCCAAGATCTTCGAGGCCCAGGGGATTGAAACCAGCATCGTACTCACTAGTTCGGCAAATGCGGTCGTTGCCAAACGCGGCAGTGAAGCGTACGACGTGAGCAAGGCTGCGGTCAGCCATTTGATCCGCGAACTTGCCGTCACTTTATCTCCAAAAGTCCGGGTGAACGGGATTAGTCCAGCGACGGTGGTTAAGGGATCGACCATGTTTCCTCGCGACCGCGTGAAGGCATCGCTGACGAAATACAAAATCCCGTTTGATAATTCCGCTTCCGATGACGACTTGCGTACGCTGCTGGCGCAGTTCTATGCCCAGAGAACCTTGACCCATCAGCCGATTGATCCCAAGGACTGCGCCGCTGCCATCCTCTTCCTGGCGGGGCCGCAGGCGCCCTGCACGACGGGCCACCTGATCCCGGTTGACGGAGGTCTGACTGAGGCTTATCTCCGATGAGCGAGAACTGTCCCAAAGACCGGCGCGCGATGATTGCGATCGATCTGGGCGCGGAGAGCTGCCGCGTTTCGTTGCTTCGCTGGTTGAATGAGTCGCCGCATATTGAGCTGGTTCACCGTCATGCGAATGCTCCCGTCAGCCACAATGGCGAGATCCGTTGGGACCTGCGCCAGATCACGCAGCAGATGGATATCGGCCTGCGCAAGTGCGCGGAGATTGCGAGCGAGGGCATCCGCTCTATCGCCGCGGATGGCTGGGCGGTGGACTACGTTCGTCTGAACGAGGATGGTGAAGCCCTCGCCGACCCTTTCTGCTATCGCGACGAACGAACCATTCGCTCGCAGCCAGAGGTCTTCCAACGAATATCTGCGGCTCGTCTTCGCGCCATCACAGGCATTGAGATGAGCCGCATTAATACGCTCTACCAACTCTGCGCAGATGCGGATGATTTGCAGGAAAAGCCCTGGCTCACGTTACCGGAATATGTCCTGCATCGGCTCGGCGGAAGGCGTGTGGCTGAATATACGAACGCGACCCACACCCAGCTTGTGGATGCGGAGAAGCGCAGCTGGTCGCGCGAGATCTTTGCCGCGGCGGGTTTGGTGCAAGCCGCAGCGGCTCCGATCGTAGGACCGGGGACCGTGATTGGAAAATTGAACGGAGATGCGCTCAGCCTGTCGGCGCTCGAAGGCGCGGAGCTGATTGCGCCTGCTTGTCATGACACGGCTTCCGCCATCGCGGGCATACCTGACAGCGGCGACGACTGGGCCTACATCAGCTCAGGCACCTGGTCGTTGGTGGGGACACTACTCTCCGAGCCAAGCAACGGACCAGACGCACAGGCCGCGGACTTCACAAACCTCGGCGCCGTCGGGGGCCGCATTTGTTTTCATAAGAACGTCAACGGCATGTGGATGCTGCGGCAATGCATGACGGAATGGGCCGCGGAGATTGACTGGACGGTGCCTGAGCTGATCGCTGCCGCCGAGCACGTTCCACCTCCTGCTGCTCTGTTTAACGTGGATGATCCGGACCTCCTATTACCCGGAGAGATGCCGGCGCGCATCAATCGACAACTCAAGCGCCGCGGGTTTGCTCCTCTGGCAGCCGGCGCCGAAAATGCACCACAAATGACGAGTCTCATTCTTCATAGTCTGGCCGCTCGATATCGGGAGATAGTGAGCAGTCTGGCGCAGATTACGGGAAAGAAACTTCGGCGGATTTATATCGTCGGCGGCGGCAGCCGCAACACGCTTCTGAACCGGCTGACGGAGGAAGCGACGGGTTTGGAGGTACGGTGTGGCGCCGTGGAAAGTGCGACGATTGGAAATTTTGCCGTGCAGCTGGCGGCCCTGGAGGATCCTCGTCCGGAAGGCGTTGCGGCGGCCACAGTTGCGCACTGGGCCCAGCAAATTTTAACGGCTGCGCTCTAGTTGCAGAATTTGTGGCAGGACAAGATTCCGTGTGTCCAGGACAGGTCCGTTGAGACTGCAGATCCCTCGGCTTCGCTCGGGATGACAAAGGAGAGGGCGACGGTCCATAAAGAGTCGTGCTGGGCCGAGGCGTTTTTTCAACCTTTCCGGTATGTGATAGGCCTGAGACGAATTTCCATAGAGAGGTCCCGCTCTCCTTTGTCATCCCGAGCGAAGCCGAGGGATCTGCAGTGTAGCGGACCTTTCGTGGGAATGCTCATCTAGAGTGCGCAACGGAGTGAAGAGGTTTGCGGTTTGTTCTCTCTAGCACACTCGGATGGAACGCATCTGGAGCAAAGCTGCAATCTTCTCAATCTGGGCAGCGGCGTGCCCTACCCCGATGGCGCAATGATGTGCCGGACCATGGGAATTCCAGGCTTCTATGAATTTGCGCGCACCCAACGGAAACTTATAACGGCTGTTGGTATTGCCTATCTCCAGAATGGCTCCTGGCACACTTTCACCCTCCGCGATCTGCAGGGCGAAGCCGGTGTCCTTATCCTCGATCACAGAAAGCAGGGTTACGGGCCCATACTTAACCGACATCTCGACGGATAAGCCCGCACCCACCTTCCCGTGATAAACACGGAGCGGGCGCACCTTGATCTTTTCCTGGGCAATGCCGATGTGACCCGGGCCGTCATGGCCCATAAGAACAAGGTCCGCGGCAAAATCCACCGCATAGTACTCGGTAAAGGAGCCTCCGATCCCCAACAGGTCCATGATCTTCATCGCGATCACGTTCTTGACCTCGTACTCTCCCGCAACCGGCACTCCCCGGCCAGTAAGCATCGATGTGCCGAGAATGATCGAGCTGATCGTGTCCTCATTTTCGAAAACCCCGCTTCCCTTGTAAAAGTACGCCATCAGATCAAGGTCTTTTTGTTTGACCAAGTGATCAAGCGCCACCGCAGTGCGAGCCGCCCGCAGCAGCTCGGCTTGCGGGCAATCATCGCCGACTGCGAAGAATGCACGAAAGTCCGCCAGCTTGTTCTGCACGTCGTCTTCGCTGACAGTGTTGCGCAGCGCAGTGAGCTCATCCACTTCCAGCATTTCGATATACAAGTCAAACCTTCCGCTCACCTGCGTCAGGTCAGTAGCGATGTCGAGCATGCCTCCGTAGTAATGACCCATCAAGCCAAGACGGCCATGCGCCAGCATGTGAACCACTTCCGCAGCGCGAAGCCATTCGTCTATCTCCTGCCAGCAAGCCGGATCGTCGTGGAGCATTCCGGTGACCTGGTGAAATGGAATATCCAGCCGGCGGAGCACATTCGCGATCTCTGGAACCGGACAGGCACTGCAATAGGCGAGCCACTCGCCGGTCATCGCGGTTCTGCTTTCCATCGCGTTGAACCGCTGGTAGTCGATTGCAGCTTCAGGCTGCAGGTTCAGCAACACCACCGGGACCTTTGCCCGTTTGATCAGCGGCAAGACGGTTGCGGAAAGTGCGTAGGTGGTCACGTAGACGAGCAGGATCTCAATGTCTTCGCGCCGGGCCTTGTGGGCAGCATCCACCGCCTTCTCAGGCGTGTCGACCAGGCCGAGATTCACCACCACCCGCGACATGGTTGAAATTTTCTTCTCGACCTGGTCTACGTAGCCTTTGAGTCTCTCTTCCAGCCCAGCGAATTGGCTCCAATAAGCCTCAAGCCCCAGCCCGACCAACCCTATACGCAAATGCCGATACCTGCTCTGCATCATGGTTGTTGTGAGGATACGCGGATCACCTGCACAGCTCCAAGCAGGCCAGAGGGAAGCAGGGGCGAATTTGCCTTGTAAGGATCGTGCGTGGTGAAGGTATATTTTTTCGCCGCATTCGGCTGCGCATCTCCGATCAACCGATTTACCCAGAGATTCGCCACCCTGATCTCAAGTTTGTTCTCACCCGGCTTCATGGCGCCCGTCGCGTCCAGACGATAAGGAGCCTTCCATACGATCCCCAGCGCCTTTCCATTGACCGTCACTTCAGCCAGGTTCTTAACGTCGCCCAAATCAAGCCAGAGTTGAGCGCCGGGCTTGAACCAGTCTGCGGGCGCATCCACGGTTTTTGTGTAGGTGCCGTGACCGGAGAAATACTTAACGCCCTCTTCTGTGCTGTCACTCCACGACATCAACTTATCGAGAGTGATTTTTTCCGGTGCTCCCAAGCCAGCTTCGAAGCTCACGTCCCAAGGGCCCTCTACCGTTGCCATCGTGCTCTCACGTCTTTGCAGGGAGATCGAGAGAAGGAGATTTCGACGGTTTGCGGAAGACGACGAAGACCGTCCCGTATGGATCCAGATGGAGTGGCACGGTCGTACTGCCGTTTGCCATACGATAAGCTGCCGGCTCCATCATGCCGGTGTCAGCGTGCCAAAGTTCCGGCGCCTTCCCTTCGACGCGGAAGGTCGCATCCACTTGTTCCACCCGGTCATTCCGGTTATCGACGTAGTAGAGGTCAGCGTTTTGCAGCTTGCGATGCACGAACAAAACCTCGGTGTCGGTTTTCGGCTTGGAGTATGCAAAATCGGGCGGAACCTTCATGCCCGCAAGCACGTCCGCCAATTTTTGATCGCCGTAGACCTTGCCTTTGCCGGTCTTCGATTGGCCCCAGAGCTGATCCGAGATGGCATGGAATTCAGCCGCATCATCGGCCAGGCTTGGGTCGTCTACCGGGCGCGCGCCAACAACGGTAGCACCGGCAAGTACCAGGTCGCGAACCTTACGCAGCACGGGAAGGGACATGTGCTGGCTGTAAGCATCGAGGGCCAGCACGCGGTAGCTCATACCGCTCGCCGTAACCAATGCTCCGCTCCTGACCGACAGCTTATGAATCAACGCGTCGGCGTTCACGTAATCGAAGTTGTAGCCAGGAGGAACATCGGGCGACTTGCTGGCAAAGATTGCGGTGAGATTGGAATCCTCCCCGTAGAAGTAGAGGATGTCCGCAACGAAGTGTCCCTGCTGCAGCAGAAACGAACTGCGCGCCAGGTAAGTGATCCAGGGCTGCGCCTGCTCGGCCCAAACCTCGTTGCGGGTAAACCACTGTCCAAAGGGGCCCAGGGCGAGGCCGGGAGCTTTATTCACCAGGGGCTGGTGCACGGAGGTATGAATCACAAATCGATTCAGACCTACCGCCAATTCTTTATCGGCAGTGGGCTTTAAGGTCGCCGGGGACCATGCCCAGGGTGCGCTTGCTGCAGTCAGAGACTCGGCGGCAACCAGGTTCTGCCCATAGATGTGAGACACGGAGGCAGACTCGCGAATATCCGCGTTGTAGCCATACTGCTCCGCGTTCACGCCGGGACGTTGCGTCCACATGGCGGCCATGGGAACGTCGTCCGCTTTTTTCATCTCCATGCCGTCGCCAATGGTGGCCCGTCCCTCTTCATGCGATTCGCCATATTGGCCCATGCCTCGCGCGTGCAGAGACTGCGCAATTTGCCCATAGTGATTTTCGGCTACAAGATCGGCGAGTGTTTTACGCCAGTCCCACAAGAAGCGATCGCTGGCTTCCGCGCTTTCGACCACGTGACCGGTAAGCACGGGGAGCCAGGGATGCGCATCGTAGCCACGCCGGGTCGCGAACTCGGCAAGCATGTCATCGGTCCAGTTTTCGGTACCCGCTTCCCAGCTGTCGGTGACGACAAATCGAACGCCCGTCTTGCCCATCAGTGGACCCACCGCACCCTTGTAATTGTCGAGGTAGTGTTCGAAGTAATCTTTCACGTGGGCACGGTTGAGCTTGTCCACTTCCAGGCCGGTGGCTTCAGGCGAGGCCGGATGATTGGTGATGCCGGTAAGCGAATAACCCATCCGCTGAACGATCCAGTGTCCTGGCGGAGGCGTCCAATCCAGCGTTCCATCGGGATGCATTTTGGCCGTAAGGTCAACGACGGTTGTCTTCTGAATCGCCTGGGCGGCAGTTGCGGATGGAGTGGCAAACGAATAAAGATCCGGCAGAGTTGCAAATCCGGCCTTTTCCTCAAAGCGATTGATCCGCGCACCCGAGTGCAGTTCAAATTCCGAGATGTGATAATCCGTGGGCGGCGGAGGCATGCCCGCAACCCCGAGGTCAGATAGATCGATATCCCCGAGCAGGGATTTCGGCGGCTCGAATGTGGTGAAAGTGAGGCGGAAGAAGCGCGCCGTCACCGGGGCAAAGGCCATGGTATGTTGTACCGCGCCAGCCGTTGGTATGGTGACGATAGAGCGGAATTGTTGCCCATCGTCGCTGGCTTCGACCACTGGTCCATGACCTGTCTCTCCCCCAAACTGCGCGAACGGGTCGCGCGGACCGCCCATAGCAACGGTGACTGCGTCGATTGTGTGCAGCTCTGGATACTCAAACTGTATCCATGACTTCTGCCCTACCGGGGCAATGGGCAGGTCGGTTGATTTCATCATGTCGCGGGCGGCTAAAATCGTAGGATCCACATGCCCGCTACTGGAGGTCACCTTTGGCTCCGCGGGCGACGATGAGATCTCCGCATCCGGTACGCGGTAAGCAATCACGACGCTGTCTGCGTAGTAGTCTTTCGGGGGCGGAGGCTGCTGGCCGGGACCGCCCATCATTCCCATCGGATCTTGCTGCGCGAGGTTCTGAAAAGGCCCGGTCACCATGGGTGGCTTGGCGATGACGCCGCTAAATGGATGGCCGCCTTCGACGGCGGTTTCGCTCCAAACAAACTTCTTCATTGCCTGCGACGACTCAACCCACGGACCACCGGTCTCACTCCATCCAGGAGATCCCGCAATGGCCAATTCGAGACCCAGAGAATCGGCCTTTTTGGTCGCAAAGAGGAAGGCCTCCTTCCACTCGGGCGTCATGTAGACCAGGCGCTTTTCTACCACCTTGGGAGTGTTGAGCGCGGCGTCAAAGTTCTGCATTCCGCCGAGTCCTACGCGTTTCATCCACTCCATATCCAGGCCGATGCCTTCTTCGGTAATGTTTCCGCTCATCCAGTGCCACCAGACACGCGGCCTCGCTCCGCTTGGGGGACTCAGAAAGCCTTGCTCCAGCGGGTCCGCCGAAGTTTGAGCAGGAGCTAAGGCTGGTACAGCCAATGCTCCAAAAAGAGCGGCCGCTGCAACTTTCCTGAGTGTGCAATGCGTCGTCATAAAAGGTCTTTCCCTTCGTACTCACGGTGCCGGGCCTGGTCTATGACCAAAAGTGAAATAGTTCCTCAATTGGTTTTATTGCGCGAGCAAATATAGCATGCTGATGTCAACGGTGGCGACGGCAGAATCAAGTTTCCAGCCGCCACCCTCTGGCCGAGCTTTGGGGTTCCTGCGATCCGGGACCTCCCAACCCGGCCGAGGGCAGTAAGAAGACACGGGCGGACGTTATACTGATCGTGGTTTCTGTATTGAATTTGAGCAGTGATGAGCAAAGAGGCTCAAAAGGAGAGGCTTGGCTAAGTCTGGGTTAAAGCGGCTGTACCACATTCCGATCCTGTCGAAGGCGCTGGACATCCTGGAATTGTTACAGGCAGAGGATGAGCCGCTCGCGCTGGAGGCTCTTTACCAGCGAACTCGCATCTCCAAAACGTCTGTCTATCGAATCCTGAAGACGTTTGTCCATCGCGGCTATGTCGCGCAAACTGAGAATGGCCTGTACCGGTTGGCCACCCGTCCGCGAAAGATACGGTTCGGCTTTGGAGGCCAGTCGGAAGACCTGCCCTTCTCGCAGGCAGTTACGGAGAGTCTCAGGGCGGCCGCGGCCTCTTCCGGCGTGGATTTGATGATCCTCGACAACCACTACGATGCCGCCACGGCGATCCGCAATGCGGAGCAGTTTGTCGCCAACCGGGTCGACCTGGTCATCGAATTTCAAATCGAGCAACAGGTCGCGCCAATCGTGGCGGACAAGATTGCGGACGCGGGCATTCCTTTGATCGCGGTCGAGATCCCGCATCCGCACGCCATCTTTTTCGGAGTTAATAATTATCGTGCCGGCTTTGAGGCCGGTGAGTATCTGGCTATCCATGCTCGACAAAAGTGGGACAGCAAAGCATCGTGGGTCATCGGCCTCGACATTGAAGAAGCCGGCCCATTGGTGCAGAGCCGGATCACCGGCGCCTTTGAAGGGGTGCGTTCGGTGCTGCCCGACCTGCCGATCGAAGCGTTCGTGCGCATGGATGCGCGCGGGCTGCGTGACCGCGGTTACAAGCTGATGGCTGATTTTTTACGTCGTCACCCCAAGGATCGCGGTCTGCTGATTGCCGCCGCGACGGACACCAGCGCTCTGGGAGCGTTACAGGCAGTCCGTGAAGCCAAGCGTGAAAAGCACGTTGCCATCGTCGGCCAGGACTGCATTCCCGAAGCTCTCGAAGAGATGACCAGGGCTAACTCACCGTTTATCGGGTCGGTCTCGCATGAAGTAAACACCTACGGTGCGCGGCTGATCCATCTGGGACTGGCGATGATCAAGGGTGACCGCATTCCTCCTTATAACTACGTCAATCACAAACTGGTCACCACAAAAAGTCTCTCCGCGGTGTAGGTCTTCGACATGCTCAAATGGGGAATCCATTTGGGTATACTTCACAATGATCCAACGCCGATTGCAATCGGCGCGAACGACGTTGTAAAACAGCTTTGATATAAAGATTGCGACGGACGAACAGATCTCAATGATTGCTGTGTGAGACAACCGAAGCACTCAGTTGATCCAGCCAAAACAACTGCGCAAGGAAAGAGAGCACTATGTTGCCTGATCCTGAAATCCCAAACGACCTGAACGACCGGCGATCCTTCCTCAAGATGATGGCGGCGGCTCCGCTTTTTTTCACCATAGCGTCGCGAAGCCTGGCGGATACCGTGGCGGCGGCAAAAGCGAAGTCCGCGAACATCTACTCCAGCATTGGTGTTCGACCGTTTATCAACGGCCGGGGGACGTGGACGTATCTGAGTGGTTCGCTGGAACTGCCCGAAGTTCGCGAAGCAGCGGAGCAGGCGTCCAAACAATTCGTCGACATGTTTGAGTTGCAGCGCGCGGCCGGAAGAAGGCTTGCGGAGCTTTCCGGGGCAGAATCCGGCATGGTGACGTCGGGCTCAGCGGGTGCGATGGCGTCGGCGACTGCGGCTTGCATTGCCGGAAGCGATCCTAAGAATATTTGGCAGTTGCCCGATACAACGGGGCTGAAGAATGAAGTCGTGATGTTGGGTGGACGGAGCGCTTTCGATAACGCGATTCGCCTTGCCGGGGGCAAGTTGGTGCTGGCGGCTAGCGTGGATGACCTGCAGCCGGCCATCAATGGACAGACGGCGATGGTCTACACCACCTGGCGAGACGACCGCCTGTCGAAGGCTTTAGAGGTTACCCGCGCGGCGAAGGTTCCGCTGCTGGTAGATGACGCCGCGGGTATCCCCCCGTTTGACAACCTTACGCGATACGCAAAGATGGGTGTCGATCTTTATTGTTTCAGTGGCGGAAAAGGTCTCAGAGGGCCACAGTGTTCCGGATTGTTGTTAGGCAGAAAAGATTTGATCGATGCGGCTCTAGCCAACAGCAGCCCATGGGAAGGCTCCGTTTGCAGACCGATGAAGGTTGGCAAGGAAGAAATCATGGGCATTCTTGCTGCGGTGGACTATTGGTCTCGCACGGATCTGGCGGCGTTGAACAAAGAGTGGGAAAGCCGCGTCAAACGGATTGAGAAACTTGTCGCCACTGTGCCCGGCGTGACTACCTCCATAGAAATCCCGCAGGAGGGTAATAGCTATCCGACGCTGAACGTAAATTGGAATGAAGAACAATTTGGTTTGACCGTGGCTCAATGCGACCAGCAACTGCGCGAAGGTGATCCACGTATTGAGGTGTTGACGAACACGAATCCTAGCCTGGTGCCCGCAGTCCAAGAAGGCGCGGATCCCAAGAAATCGCAGACAAAGCGCCCAAATCATTTGCAAATCATTTCCATGACCCTGCAGCCGGGAGAAGACCTGATCGTGGGCAACCGGTTGCGCCGCATTCTCGAGACGGCTCGTAAGCGATCTGCATAATCGTTCTCTCCGTTTATCAAGCCTCGCAGCCTGGCAGGCTATGAGGCCTTGGGCGCTTCGCTGAAGATCTCGACCAGTCGCTCAGCGATGATCTTGTCTTCGCCTTCCTTAATCTGCCAAACCGCAAACCCGAAGGTGCTCGGATCCGTGAAGCGCCCGTTGTGCCGGGCCGGAGCGGGATTGGCAGGGACGTCCGGGTTGCGTCCACGCATGCCGCTCGAACTGGCGCCCATGCTGCCGATTCCAATCGGACGGGTATCGGCCAGCTTCTGCATGACCTCTGGCCCGGTGATCTTGAGCTTAGACGAGTCAATATGCCAGGAATAACGTGGGGTGACGTTGCCCAGTGCCTGGGGATTGAATTCTCGTGGAAGCGCAGTAACTCCGAACTTCTTGACTGCGTCTGTGATTACCTGGGCGCGCGCGTCGTACATCTTGAGCGTCGCGTCATAATCCTGGTTAACAAAAATCTCCAGCGCCTTGAGCAGGCCGAAGATCGTCTCTTTGCCCACTTTGCAACAGCGGCCGATACGGTCTTCCTGAGGGCTCATATTCAGCAGCGCGTAATGGATCAAGTCTTCCCGGCCCATCAGGATGCCCGACGCCTGCGGCCCGCAGATGTCCTTGCCGCCGCTGACCGTCAGCAGGTCGAAGCCAAGCGCAGGGTACTCCCAGAGCCGCGAAACCGGTGGAACGTCTGCCGAAAAATCGTTGAAACTGTAAATGTTGTGTTCTTTCGCGATGGCAACGGTTTCCGGCCCACTGACTTTCCCCCGATCTGCCAGGATATTCGTAAAGTGAATAGCGACAGTCTTGGGATTGATTGCTGCGATCATCTCTTCGCGTGTCTCGACCTCGACCAACTTCGCCCCGGTCTGCCGGATCTGGTGGTCGAAATTGTATCGATGACTCTTCTGTATGATGACCTCATTTCGGGGAAAGCCACTCACGTCTGGGATGGTATGAAGCCGGGGCTCAAGATCTTCGGTCATCATGCCGGCGTAACCAACCACCATAGCCGCGGCCGCGCCACCCGTCACTAGTCCGGTGTAACCCGTGGGCAACTTACACAGCTTGGCGATAAACTTTCCGGCCGCGACCTCGAGTTCGTCGATCAGCACGAAATGTTCGTTGCCCCGGCGGATCAGTTCCATGACCTGAGGCGCCATCACCGATCCACCGATGACCGTCACCGTCCCATTAATGTTGATAAGAGGGGTTAAGCCAAGTTCTTCGTAGATATCTCCCGATCCCAAACCGCTGGTGATCGGTACGATCGGGGAGCCATCGACCCCAGGGATGGGCGCCTTGGGCTTTTTACCGAACATTCCGGCAGCCCGCAACTCAGCAGGGGCGAGCATTCCTCCGCTGGCAATCCCCAGCAGCGACAGAAAGGATCGGCGACTCCAGCCAAATTTCAGGTTCATCGATAGCTCCCTCTACTCTCCGGCAGGTGTGGCTGGCGGTGTGTTAACAACCCGTGCGCTACCGACGATCTCGATCAGCGAATCTCCTGGAATCCATTCGAGGGCCATGCACGCACGGGAAGGTGCATTACCCGGACTGAAGTAGGTCCGATAGATTTTGTTCAATGCATCGTATTGCGCTTTGTAGGCGTCAAAGCGGGCTTTTCCGGTCGGCAAGGAAACTCCGTCGGCATGCGGCAGGCAGAAAAATACCTGGGCATCAATGATGCTATCCATCGTGCATCCTGCACGCTCCACCGATTTTTTGAGCGCGTCCATGGTGCGCGTCACATGCTTTTCGAAGGGATCCGTCACCAGGACGTGATCTTCCTTCGGGTAGCCGTCATTCGATCCGGTGCCGCTGAAGTAGTAGATTCCATTGTGAGTGTGGCTGGCGGCACGGTGAGCTCTGTCATCGCCGGAGGCCGTCATCGGCGCCGCCGAACCTTGAGGGCGGACAGCCGGGGCTGTCTGCTGAGAAAAAAGTCTTGGGGCTCCGGCCACGAAAGCCGCTATGGCCGCAATCTTGCCAAAAAAGCTGCGACGGGTATTGATCTCCATAATGTGAGTCTCCTCTGTTGGTGCGCCGATGCTCGCGAACAGAAGAGCAAGCACGGCAGGTTTGGCATCAAGGGAATTCCATCTTGAAGCCAGATTTCTCAGCAAAGCTATTCAAGATGAATCAGGCCGCGCTGCAATGCCAGGATGGTGGCCTGGGTACGGTCTCGAACTCCCATCTTGTCGAGCACCGAGCTTACGTGGACCCGCACCGTTTTCTCGGCAATGCGCAGGTCCTCTGCTATTTCCCGGTTGCTGCGGCCCCGGGTGATGCAGATAAGGACCTCCGATTCCCTTGGCGTAAGATCGGACGCAGGCGTGCGCTCGGCAAGACGATGGAGCATGGGATGTGGGAGATAGCGCAACCCACAATGAACGTTGCGAATCGCGTCCAGCAGTTCTTCGCCGTTCGTATCTTTGGTCAGGTATGCCATAGCGCCGTTGTGCACAGCACGATAGATGTCTTCGCTGCCTCGATAGTTGGAGAGCACGATGATGCGGGCACCGGGAAATTCTGCGCGAAGTCTACTGATTACGTCGAAGCCGCTGACTTGCGGCAAACGCAGGTCGAGGACCACGATATCCGGATGTAACTGTCGATACATCGCGATGCCGGTTTCTCCATCGCCGGCCTCGCCAACCACCTCGATCTGCGCGTAACCGGCAAGGACCGATTGCAGGGCTACGCGAGCAAGGAAGTGGTCTTCTATCAGGAGGACACGGATCTGTTTCATGCTCTCACCCACCGCATTAGCTGATGCTGTTTCTGGCTTGATGGCCGCATCGCCCGGACTGGGACCCGAACCCTGATCTCCGTTCCTGCTCCAATGGTGGTGTTCAAGTGAAACGTCCCTCCAAGCTTAAGGGTGCGCTCCTCCATCACCCGGATACCGAAATGCCCGTGGCGCGACCTGCCCTCTTCCAGAGCTTGGAAGCCTAGTCCATCGTCGTGGATAGAGAGGCTCAGCGCGTCACTTTCATATTTGAGCCGAACCTGTACGCAACTCGGTTCAGCGTGGCGGATGGCATTGGTCACCGCTTCCTGTCCGATGCAGACCAAGTGATGGACACAGTCTGGAGCCAGCGGCAGTTCGGTACCCTCAACATGCAAAGTAGTGGTGACCGATTGAGATAAGTGGTTTGCATCAAGCACCCTGGCCAGCGAACTGGAGAGAGACTTAGTAGCATCTTCGGGAGCGCGCAAATCCCAGATGATGCGTCGTGCCTCGGTTTGCGATTGAGAGACCATGGTGCGCACCAGTTCGCAGGATTTTGCCGCGGGCGTGGACTCGAGGTTCCCGTCGCGGAAGATCTTTGCCGTCGCGTCCAACTGCCAGGAGATCGCGGAGAAGCCGGCCATCAGCGTGTCATGACATTCGCGCGCAATGCGGTCGCGCTCCTCCAGCAAAGTCCCGATGTGTCCTTCCATCGACTGAACCCTACGCCAGTAGTGATGTACCGGAATCGCAGCCGCGAACAGGATGAGAGTCAAGAAGCAAATCGTCTGATAATCCAGCGGCCGCGGCTCATCACCCTCGCGTGCCGCCATCGCCACGGGGTAGTCGCCGCGGATTGAGCGTCGAAACCCCACCGGTTGCCGGTGTGGATTCCCCCACGCGTAACGGAACGCCGGGGCGGCGGCGGCATGAGGCGGGGTGGAAGCAAGCGCAAGCGCATCTTGAGCCGTTGCGCCGCAGCACGTTAACGCAAACAGCAGGACAACGTGCCCGGATTTGACATGCGGATAAGAACATCGCATATTGCGCACCTCAGCATGATGTAGCTGCAAGATCCCAGGGGCCGTCTTACGATGGCGGGTTCAGCCCTTCGGCACCTGCAAAGGTGGCGTAGGCGTTATCGCCCTTTCCCGGGCCCACCCCGTACTTGTGCCGGGAACATCCGTGGATCCGGCCCACGATGAACCCCTCAGACAATCTCGAACTGCGCCTTAGTTGCTGTCTCGCGTAAAGGGTCAAGCTCTCCTAGTGCAGAAAGGCCAGGCGCTCGCTCAGTGCGCGCACTTTTTAGAAGGCGGACCGTGTACGCAAAGTCATCAATCAGCGAAGAGAGAGTCTCTGAGAGGCGTCGAAAGTCCTTTGCCGACAGGCTGCCGAATAAATGATCATTCACTCTCTGCCGTTCCGGCCCAATGCGCTCTACCAACGATTCCCCACGATGGGTCAAGCGTAGAAATATGCCGCGCCGGTCCTTCGGGTTGGGCTTCTTCTCGATAAGCCCAGCCTGCTCCAGGCTTCCCGCTTCCAAAGTGATGAAGGCGGTGCTTACGTGTAACCGCTTGGCAACGTCTGTCACGCTGATTCCACCAGTGTTCTGGTGATTCGCCACAATCATGGCAATGTTGTACTGCGGAGGAGAAATCCCCAACTGAGCAGCGAGATATGCCCGGGCAACTTCGAGCGAAGCGCCGAGAGTGGAGAAGTCATACAGCAACTGGCGAAAGCGATGATCCGTCTTGCCGCCCTCATCAAGCAGCTCCGCGAGAGAGGCCGACAACGCCAGGCGAAACGGAGCGTCCTTCTTTTTGCTGGACCGTGGCTCCTTCTCCAGCGAAGCGGAAACGGCGACCCCACGCGATGAGGCTCGTTGATCAGGTAAACCGTTCCCTGATCGCCTTTTCCCCGCGCCATTTGATGAGGGCACCATAACCTTCGGCCTTGTTGCGGTCAATAATAAACTTAATTAAGTTACTTGACTACATTCTTTTTCAAACCTATGCTACAGCCACGTCGTAGAGAGAACGAAGCCCGCTCTTCCCTTGAGTTCTGCATGTCTAAGAATGGAAAAGACCACCTTTTAAGTCTTCGCGATGGGCGCCAGATCTTCCTCGATGGCCAGCTTGTCAAAGATCACGTATGTCATCCTGCATTCCGCTCCAGCATTCGCTCCGTGGCTGCGATGTACGACTATCAGGCTTCCGCAGAGAACCAGAAGAAGATGACCTTTCCTTCTCCTGCAACAGGTAAATGCGTCAACCGCATGTGGCAGCTTCCTACCTCCTACCACGAACTGGTGGAGCGGCGTGCCGCGCTCGAAGCCTGGGCCACGCTGTCCTGTGGGTTTCTCGGCCGCTCTCCCGATCACGTGGCCTCGGCAGTCTCCGGCATGTACATGGGACTTGATATTTTCCGCCAGCATGGCAAGAGATATGGCCAGGCACTGTCGGATTACTACGAATATGCCCGCGACCATGATCTATATCTGACCTATGCCATCATCAGTCCTCAAGCAA
Organism: uncultured Acidobacteriaceae bacterium; assembly: GCA_963745725.1. Taxonomy (GTDB): domain Bacteria; phylum Acidobacteriota; class Terriglobia; order Terriglobales; family Acidobacteriaceae; genus PALSA-350. The sequence goes on along the minus strand of CAVUYJ010000005.1, from coordinate 1,289,612 downwards.
ATCGCAGCAAAGGTATTGGGGACCAGGCAGAGGATTTTGCCGCCACCGGTGTGGTCGATGAGGATAGTGAAGGGATCACCCTGCAGGGTGCAAAAATGCTGGCTACCGGCTGTCCAATGGCCAATGAGGTTATGGTGGCGTCTATTCAACCCTTGAGACCAGGCGAGGAGAAATACAGCTTCACGGCAATGGTTCCGCTGAACGCCAAGGGAGTGAAACTGCTCTCCAGAAAGTCCTTCGAGGCTGCGGCTGCGTCGACCTTCGATAACCCACTTTCTTCCGCCTACGACGAGAATGACTGTGTGCTCTACTTCGATTCCGTCAAGGTTCCGTGGAGCCGCGTGTTTGTCCACAACGACGTGCGCATGGCAGCAGCGCAGTGGTATGCCGCTCCCACCCATGTCTACCAGAACTATCAATGCCAGATACGGCTCATGGTAAAACTGCGCTTCCTGCTCGGCCTGGCGAGCAAGATTGCCGAGATAAATGGAATTATCGCTATTCCTGCCGTGCGGGAAACTCTTGGCCAAATGGCCGCGGAAGCATCGATGGTGGAGGGGCTGGTCGAGTCAATGGAGGTGAGCGGCTCGCAGTACGGTAAGTACTTTGTGCCCAATGGCCGCCGCCTCTACGCCGCGATGGTGCTCACGCAGCAGCTTTATCCCAAGTTCACCAATCAACTCCGTGAGCTCGCGGGGGGCGGTATGATCATGCTTCCCTCTTCGGCCAATGACTTTGCCAATCCCGAGATTGCAAGCTTAATCGAGAAGACGCAGCATTCCCCGGCCACGGACGCGCTGGGCCGGGTAAAGTTCTTCAAGCTCGCATGGGATGCTGTCGGATCTGAGTTTGGCTCCCGCCATCTGCAGTACGAGATGTTCTATGCAGGAGCGCATATGGTTACACGAGGCCACGCCTTCCGCACCTGCGACTGGGAACAGGCCACGGGGATGGTCGATCAATTCATGTCCACCTATGATCTGCAGGGTATGAAGGCATAGAGGCTCTGTATGTCAGAGATCGGCATGCGCGGTTTACGAGATGTGCTCGGGTGCTACGCGACCGGCGTCGCCATTGTGACTACGCGCACGAGCGCTGGAGAGCACGTCGCGGTAACCATAAATTCGTTTGGCTCTTTGTCGCTGGACCCGCCGCTTATCCTGTTCTCGCTCGGCAAAACCGCCAGGATTCTCCCACACTTTCAGCGGACGCATTGCTTTGCCGTCAATATCCTCGCCCACTCCCAGGAAACTCTCTCTAATATCTTTGCCCGGCCGTCTAGCGCCTCATGGGAAACTGCGCCTTACACCGAGGGAGCCAACGGGTGCGCTCTCTTTGCGGATGTACTGGCGCAACTGGAGTGCTCGCGCTACGCGGAGATTGACGGTGGCGATCATCGTACTTTCTTTGGTGAAGTGACGCAGATGCACCTTGGCCCGCCCGCCGACCCACTGCTTTTCTATCGCGGCCGCTATGGAACTTACGCCCGCAGCCAGTTGGAAAAGGTGCCCACACCGGACGGCTCTCTCTCTGACTTTGCTCCCACGGGATGGAGTTAACTACGAATGCCCGAGTTTCTGCTTCATAACAAGCCAACAGTGGTCGGAATAAATGATCTAGTGGTCGCCGGATGGACCGGCCGGGATAGCGCGACTGTCGAGCACCACATCGCCGAACTGCAAGCGATCGGGGTCGCGCGTCCACGCACTGTTCCTTGTTTTTACCGGGTTGGCGCGAACCTGCTTACGACCGAGGAAACAATCGATGTGACCGGTGCGGATAGCAGCGGCGAAGTGGAGTTCGTGCTGATTTCTCTTCCCCAGGGTCTGTACGTGGGAGTGGGCTCAGACCAGACCGATCGTAAAGTGGAGTCGTATGGGGTTACCGTGTCGAAGCAGATGTGTCCCAAACCCATCTCTCGCGAGCTGTGGCCGTTTGCAGAGTTGCAAGACCACTGGGATGCTCTCGTGCTTCGCTCCTGGGTAACTCGCGATCATCAGAAGGGGCTTTATCAGGAGGGCGTCGTGACGCGCATGCTCGCTCCGCAGGATCTCATCGCGCGCTACACCAGCGGCGATACCACTCTTCCCGTCGGCACAGTGATGTTCTGCGGCACGATGCCACTGTTGTTACCGATCGGGCCCGCGGCCGAATTTCACATCGAGCTGGAAGACCCTGTCCTTGGCCGTAAGCTGCGCCATCGGTACAGCACGCGAGAACTCCCCTACAACGATTGAAGAAGGAAGCGGTCCATGGCAATCCAGAAAGAACACAAGGAGTTTTATACCGTCGACCTGAGCACCGGATGGCATACGCCGCCGGGATATCCAGAAGGGATTCAGCAGCAAATACTCGCGGGCTTTCTGGATGAGAAGAATAAGCGCGGCTTTCGCACTCGGCATCTGCGCTTTGCTCCCGGCGTTTATACCACCGCGCCGTTTGTCCACGACTACTGGGAAGAAGTCTATCTGGTCTCAGGGGACCTGATCGTCGGCAATGACTCGGAGGGCAATGGAGGCGAAAGCTTCCCCCCGAGCACCTACGCCTGCCGGCCCCCGGGCACCGTTCATGGTCCGTTCAAGTCAGAGAATGGCTGCCTGCTGCTGGAGATTCACATCTACGACGAACCTGGGGCGCGTGCGGAGTGAAGAAGCTGCTGCCCATTGCGCACACCTTGAAAGGGCTCGCTGCCGGGGAGCTTCGCAGCAGCGATCTCGTGGAATCGTCCCTCGACGCTATCGCGGACCCTTCAGGAGAAGGGGCGCGCACCTTTACCCGCGTCTTCTCCGACACCGCGCGATCGAAGGCTAAGGAATTCGACATCCATCGCACGGCTGGAGCACTCGCTGGTTTACCAATCTCTGTCAAAGCCCTTTTCGACGTTGCCGGTGAGCCCACCAGCGCAGGGTCGGTTGTGCTTGCCCAAGCTCCCGTTGCCAAAGCGGATGCCGTGGCCGTAGCCAGACTGCGGGCAGCAGGCGCGATCGTGATGGGGCATACGAATATGACGGAGTTTGCCTTCTCTGGTTTGGGAGTGAACCCGCACTATGGCACGCCGTCTAATCCCTACGACCGCAAGAACCGACGCATTCCGGGAGGTTCGTCGTCTGGTGCGGCTGTTTCGGTAACTGACGGTATGGTGTATGCAGCGGTCGGGTCAGATACTGGCGGTTCCGTGCGCATCCCAGCCGCACTGTGCGGTCTCACCGGCTTCAAGCCCACCGCCAGGCGCATACCCCTCGATGGAGCGCTGCCACTGTCCAGTACGCTCGACTCCGTCGGCTCCCTGGCGCCCACGGTCGCTTGCTGCGCACGCATGGATGCGGTGTTGGCCGGGATCGCTCACCAACCCATGCAGCCGGTAGACATCCGGACCCTGCGGTTTGCTGTGCTTCAAGGCTACGTGCTGGATGGGCTCGATGGTCATGTTGCTACAGCTTTTTCCTCCGGATTAGCACTTCTCTCACGCAGCGGAGCGCATCTCGAAGACGTTACTTTTTCGTCGCTCGACCAGATTCCTGTTGCCAATCAAAAGGGTGGCTTCGCCGCCGCCGAGGCGTATCCCTGGCACCGCTCCCTGCTGGAAACCCACGCATCGCGCTATGACCCGCGGATCGCTTCACGCATTTTGCGGGGCAAAGAGATCACTGCAGCGGACTACGCTGAACTCACACGGGCGCGGCGCGAGATCATTGCCGAGGCAGCCCGCACCTTTGCCTCCTACGACGCGATCCTCATGCCCACCGTTCCGTGCATGGCGCCACGTATTGCAGATCTCGAATCGACCGATGCCGCGTACTTCGCAGCCAATGCGATGATCTTGCGTAATCCCAGCGTGATCAATTTCCTGAATGGCTGTGCTCTGTCGGTCCCATGCCACTTTCCCGGCGAGGCGCCGGCGGGGCTCATGATCGCAGGCCTGGCCATGCAGGACCAAAGCATTCTTAATATTGGTGCGGCGATCGAATCGCTACTCGCCGCTGACGGCCGTGCGACTCACACTTTGGAGACCCGTTCCACGACTGTTGCGTAAAGGTTGGCTATGATCCGAGGCCTGATCACCGCATTGCTCTGCCGCACGGCGCGCGGAGCCGTCTGCCTGTTGATCGCTGCTGCCCCCGCGTTACCGGCGCAGACAAAAGGACCGCCTCTGACTGTTCGCGTGGCAAACCAGGTGATGGCGCGCTGGCCTGAAGGTCACCTCAGCCCGAAGGGGACGCCAACGAGCTGGGGATTTGAATTGGGCATCGTACTCGCCGGCATGAATGCAGTCTGGAGCGCGACCAACGACCCGAGTTATCTCACCTATCTGCAGCACGCCGTAGACCAGTTTGTGCAGCCCGATGGCACAATCGCCGGCTACGATTCGCAGGCATATTCACTGAACAATATCCTCATCGGGCGCCAACTGCTGACGCTCTATCGGTTGAACCACAAGGAAAAATACAAACTCGCCGCGGAAAGACTTCGACGGCAGATTGCCAGCCAACCTCGTACCGCATCCGGAGGAGTATGGCACTCCAGGGCCACGCCGAACCTGATGTTGCTCGACGACCAGTTCATGCTCGCCCCGTTTTATGCCGAGTATGCAGTTACCTTCCATGAAGCGCAAGATCTGGACGACATCGTGAAGCAGTTCACGCTTCTCGAACAGCACACACGCGACGCAAACACCGGGCTGATGTATCACGGTTGGGACGAATCGCACACAGCTCCATGGGCAAATGTCAGCACAGGCACGTCAGCCAACCTATGGGCCCGCGGCATGGGCTGGTATCTAATGGCGCTGGTCGACACCCTACCGTACGTTCCCGAGCACGATCCCCATCACGCAGTGTTGCTCGCCATGTTGCATCGAGCCGCCGCGGCGGTCAGCCGAGCCCAAGATCCGCAAAGCAATCTGTGGTACCAGATCCTCGATAAGCCCGGAGCGAAGGGGAACTACGTCGAGTCATCCTCGGTGCTTATGTTTACTTATGCCTTCGCGAAGGGTGCTCGCTTAGGCTACCTGCCCAAGTCTTACGGGATCGCTGCGGCACGTGCATGGAAGGCGACCCGATTACGTTTTGTCCGTACGAGTCAATCGGGAGAAGTGAAGATTACCGGCACGGTTACGCATATTGCCCTCGGCGCCAGTCCTGCGGATGACGGGAGTTATGACTACTATCTGCACGCTCCCGTGGTGGACGATGATCCCAAGGGAATCGGCGCATTTCTTCTCACCGGAAGCGAAATGGAATTGTTGAGGCATTCGTAAAAAGCAACGCGAGGTTCATCTTCACCTCAAGCAAGGAGACACTCATGAAGCAGTTCCCCCGTCGGCAATTTCTCTCCTCCTCGGCTGCAGCCGCGGCGCTGGCGCTCAACCCTGTTGCTTCGTTCGCTGCGCCAACCGCGAAGAAGCCTGCAAAAAAACCTGTCCTGATGAAGCTTGGCTGCCAATCCGAACCCACGAACGATCAGCACCTGAAATATCTCGCTCGTTATGGCGTACGCAATATCTGCGGCTATCCCGTCATCGCGGACGGACGTCTTTACGCCACGGTGGAAGAACTGCATCGCATGCAGGATCTGGCGCAGGCCAACGGCATTCAAGTGGACATGACCACACCGCCGTTTCTGGCCTCCATCTCGGTGGACGAGGATCAGCATGCTTCCATCATGCTGGGCGAAAGCCCTCAACGCGACCGCGACATTGAAGACTTTCAGACCATGATCAAGAACTGCGCGACTGCCGGCATTCCCGCCATCAAATACAACCTGCAAATTGTCGGCGACCTGCGTACTGGCCGCTCGCCCGGACGGGGAGACGCGACCTACAGCACCTGGAAACTTGCGGAAGCAAAACCGAAAACGCCCCTGACACGTGCCGGCCACGTAAGCGCAGACATGGCGTGGGAGCGGATCACGTACTTCCTTGACCGGGTAATCCCAGTAGCCAGCCAGCACAAAATTCGGATGGCCCTGCACCCCGACGACCCAAGTGTTCTCTCCCCCGGGTATCAAGGCGTGGAGCGCGTTCTGGGCACAGTCGATGGACTCAAGCGATTCATCACCATTCAGGAGAATCCCTACCACGGGCTCAACTTCTGCCAGGGCACTGTATCCGAGATGCTAGCCAGCCCCGGCACCGAGATTTTCGACGTGATCCGTTACTTCGGCACCCGCGACAAAATCTTCAACGTGCACTTCCGCAATATCCGCGGGCATCGCGATGATTTCGTCGAAACCTATCCCGACGATGGCGACGTCGACTTTGTTAAGGCACTCCAGGTCTACAAAGAGGTGGGCTACCAATACATGCTCATGCCCGATCACGTGCCACAAACCCCGAATGATCCGACCACCCGGCTGCAATCCTTCGCTTACGACTACGGCTACATCCGGGGTCTTATTCAATCGGCGTCAGAACTGAGCTGAGTCAAAAGCGGTGTGGCGCCACTTGATCTACAATCACCTCCGATTGCCGGCGTCGATGCTGAGGGAAGTCCTATGGCTTTGGAATACAAGGGCGCGGCGAGATCTCCTGGTCCGCTCGGCAGATTCGAGGGGACATTGGGCGGGCGCATCCCCGGGCCGTTGGACTTCCAACAGGTAGATTTGGGGAAATCGCAGGCTGCAACGAAGGCATTCAAGGAGCTGCCGATGCCCCCGCCGGCGGCTGGAAGCAGCACGATCATACAGGCACGCTCAATAGGCTGGGATCTTGGGAAGGACGTTCCGTCCGAGCGCGACGTCAAACAGGGGGAGCTCGCGAATTGCCCGGTAGCCGCGATCCTGGCTGCCATGGCTCATACGGCAGGCGGCAGGAAGCGCATCGACAGCCTGATCACCGAATACGTCAACACCCAGGTCAAGACGACCTTCTCGAAAGAGGTGTTGGCGACACTATCCTCCAAGCTGGATGACCCCGACTACAAACGTCCGGAAAAAGAGATTGTCGTGAAACGATATTTCACCGTAAACCTCGGGACTTCCATCGAGATCAGCGATGTGTTCTACATCAAGTACACGGATGGATCCGACGTGGACATGATCTACATGGGTTCACCGAAGAAGGCGCTATGGCCGTGTGTGATCGAGAAGGCATACGCGGTCAAGATTGGCAGCTACGATGACCTCGACGACGACACCAAACACACCGTAAACGAGTTCTGGACTGTCCTCGTCGGTTCGAAACCAGACGGCTTTTCAATCGACGCGAACACGGATCTCGCAAAGATTAACGCAACTGCAAAGGCCGCAGGCACGGTCCCGACCATTGCGGCATCTAAAGACGATGCCACCAAGGTCACAGCTCACCACGGCTACGCCGTCATGGGCATCCAGGGTTCCACCATCGAGCTCTATAACCCGTATGCGAGAATCGAAAAATTATCGCTCACGGACTTCCGCGGTAGCTTCACCGCTATGTTCTTCGGCCGCCTTTGAAGGCGTTACCAAGCGTATGCAATGGTGGACGCGGGTGGAATCGAACCACCAACCTGTCGATTAAGAGTCGAATGCTCTGCCAGTTGAGCTACGCGTCCGGAAGGGCTGGGAAGGCCGAATGTTCAGCAACATTCGGAGACAAACGCACTGAGCGCGTCTCATGCCCAAGCAAAATATAACATAATCGACGCAGCTCGTTCGTAGCCTTACGTTCAATTGTCGATGTGCGGGTGCGGGTTAAAACGAGAAGGAGAGACCGCCCTGGATCGACCGCTCACTCTGGGCGAAATACAGTGTGCTTCCATCGCGCGTCAGGAAGGGGCGATATCCCTCCGCTAACAGATTGCGAACATCCACCAGCGCCTCTGTTCCATTGGGTAGCAAATGACCGCAGTGGATGCGTTGGCGGACCAGCAGGTTAAGGTACGCGCCCTGCCCGAAGCTGTCGTACAACGCCACCGGGGTCACCGTGTCCACCGGCTGCCAGCGATAGGAAGTATGCCAGCTGGTTCCCGTCCGCACTACGCGGCCGTCGAGCGACGCCGTGACGGCTTCTGTTCTGCGCTGGGCTAATCGTTGCACTGCTTCGGCAACAGTGACCTCAGACTCCGGACCGTCGAAGGCAAGCGCCTTGCCGTTGGCATAGGAGAGAGTCGCCCAGGTCGACCCAGCAACCTTTTCCGCAACCACGGCGCTGATTCCGCCAGTGGTGTAGCCAGGGCCAGTGACGCGGAAGCCTTGCGAAACGGGATCGTACAAAATGTCCCCAGTGGTCAGATCCTGTTGCGATACCCATCCGCTCCCGCCGATAACCGGGCTCTGGATTTCATCCTGATAGAAAGCCACCATAGCCCGACGCGACGAGGTGTTGTCCTCAAACCGCAGTTCCTGATGGAGACCGTGCTGGATACGTACCCTGCCACCCTCTTCAGAAAACATCGGGGCCAGCGTGGCGCTGTCGGCCACGTTTCCGGCATTCTGCATTTCCGGCGATGTGGCGGCGCGGTAAGCAACGCTGATGCCCTCGTCATGCCAAGAGGCATTGACGAACGGAAGGCTAGAGGTCGTCTCGGAAGCCCCATGCACCGACTGGACTTCGTTGCCCAGTTCCATCGACGCATTAGGACCCAGGTTTACCGCCTCAGCGCTGCGCAACCTTAGAGCGTAGAAACCCTGGTTGCCTGCGCCTTCAACAGCGTTCATTTGCTGCACGCTGACCACATTGCGAATCTGGCGTTCCGGTCCAAGGGCGAGTTGATATCCCGCCATGTACTCGGAACCCTGCTCGGGCCGAGGACTGAGGTTAGCGCGCAAAATGAGATGGCCGCCCACTGCGCTGGAGCGCTCGATAGCAAAGGCATGATGCGGTCCGCCCTGACCAAATGAACGCGAGGGGCTGGTCACCTCGACCCGGGCTGCCAATTGAGGGCCAGAGCCGTGGTCATCGCCAGAAAGCACCACCAGCGGGCCATCCTGAAGCAACCGCAACAGCGGACGGTTGCTGGAAGAGCGCAAGGTCCATTTCCAGTCATCCGTTGGCTCGTCGGGCGACTTGGGTTGAGCCGGAAGCCATTGAATGGCTTCAAACAGTGTGCTCAGGGTGAGATTGACGATCACTTTGCTACGGGAACCAAGTTTGAGGTCTTCGCGTAATGTTGGGAGGAAGGAGTCGCCGGTCGCTTTTATCTGATAGGTTCCGGGAAAAACGTGATCGAAACTGAAGGCGCCGCGCATGTTGGTATATACCCGGGCAACCACCGTCGCATTGGCAGCCATCAACTCGACCATGGCGCCCATTTGTGGAGTGCCCCGCGCGTCGCGCACTACTCCGCTGACACTTGCAGGAAAAGGCGCGGCCGAGGCGGACAAGAGCCCGGCCACGGTCATCACCATCAAAGCTGCGATTTGGCAATACCTTTTACGCACTCAATACGCTACTCACTCAAACGCATTGCAGTAACCCAGTCCTGCGATCGCCGGACGGCCCGACCCCGGCCAGTCACGTTACTCTTTTGAGCTTATCAGAGGCCTAGTCAACCGTAAACGGGGCCGATTGTGCTACCTGTTGCTTGGATACGTGGTCGTTAACCGTGATGGTCACCTGGTACTTGCCCGGCTGCAGGCTGGCCAGGGGTACCGATCTCCTCACCGTCAATTGGTCGGAGTTGACGCTGTTGTCTCCCAACGCGGCGCTGGTCTCCGACGTATCCAGGATCGCCTTGTTAGACGCCATATCCATGATTTGGTACTGAATGGTGGCGGCATTTTGCTTACTTTTGTCGTCGATCGCCAGGTTATAGACCTGCATCCAGAAGTTCAGCTTCTGGCTGCGATGGAAATTGACGGCAACCAAAGGCCCGGAACTGACCCGCGGCCGGACGTAGGTGTTACCCAGAATGAACTGCCCGGTGCCAATCTGCTTGGTCGGCACCTGCTCCATCTTGTCGGCCAGGATCAGGGAAGACGCCGAAAGCTTTTCATCGTCATACTTGGGCACCACGATCCCTTGCGCCCAGGTACCCACGTGGTCGGGGTTGTTTACGTCCTTGATCGCGATATCTACCCGGTATCGGCCCGGTTTCAGGGGCAGAGCCCACCAGTGAACCGAAGCCTGGTCGAGCGCCTTGCCCAGCAGTTCGCTCGGCTCCTCCACTTCCAGGGTCTGCTCAAAGGTCTGCACTACGTGGTCGGTGATGGTCGCGATCCGCCCCAGGACGTTCACTTCACCCTTGGCGACCCCGTCCTTGGTGTTGAAGGTGATGTCGCGGTTCCTGATCTGCAGGGTCAACGGAACCAGCACCGTATCCTCGGTGACCTTCACGTAGTCGGTGCGGACTTCAAAGGGGAAGAACGGTCCGTTGAGGACCTTGTGGTTCACCAGGAACGATTCCAGATCCTTGAATTTGACCACCGGCGGAGCCTGCAGCTTGGAGAACTGCTCCAGACGGTCAAACTCCTTTGCCTGGTTCGAGCTGGCCATAGGACCGCCGCCAAGGTTTTCCAGGCCGCCGTTGAAGCGGTCCGTCCGCTTCGAAGTTCCCATCTGCTCGCCCAGGGTGGCGCCGGCTCCCGGGACGTGCAGCAGGGCATCCTTCTCCGAGCGGTCCAGGGTCATGTGATAGTCGCCGCACATGCAGGTATCGACGAACTCGATATCGATGTTCTCGCCGATGCCTTCGATGTACCGGTAGTGCCAGGTTTCAAAGGGGAAGGTCGACGTCTCGCCGCCGCCCTCTTCCATGGGCCGCTCATAGGAGCCGCCGCTGGGATGAGACTCTATGCTGTCCGGCTTGCCGTAGGCGATGTACATGTGCCCGCGGTCGGTCTTCCAACCCGGCTTGCCGGCGGCAAAATGCTCGTTGGCATAAGCGATCCGGCGGTAGTTCTCTTCGCGGAACTCGTTTTCGGGAGAATCGGGGTCAGGATTGCGCCGGCGCCAGAACTGCTCGATGAAGTTGTCCCGCTCTTCGTCGTTCGATAAGCTCTTGAATGCCTTTAGTTCCTGGTCGGTGATGATCCAGCGCACGTCCTCATCGACCCACTTCTTGTAAGGTCCCTTGAGCTCGTTCCGCAGCTCCTTCTGCTGCTTGAACTTTTCTTTATCGCTCAGCGGCCGTTTCAGCGGATCCTGATTAGCTGGGGTGCTTTGGGTATCCTGGGTTGCGTTAGAAGAGGTATTCGGCGTGCTGGCCTGCGACGGCGCAGTTTGCGCAATGACCATGGATGGCAGGCCCAACGACAAGAGCAGAAAAAGGGTGGAATTAACCCTCAGCATAGGTTGCGCGATACTCCCCGTACGGCACAACAAGTTTAAGGTTCGGTAACCGCGAATTCAAGCGGGGAATGTGATTTCGACCCCTTATCTTCCAGCCGGTAGGGCCTTCCGGTAACCGCAATTTAAGGTACTTGAGCGAAAAGCACGGGAACCTGTTGCCCGTGGTCCACGTATGATGTAGGCGAGGGCGGAGAATACCGCTACCCATGAAACTTAAGAAGATACTGATCATCTCAGGTGCGGTCCTGGTGGCGGCGGGGATTGCCGGGTTCACCATCGTCCGCGCCCAATCGGGCTATACCAAGGTGCTCACAGCCAAGGTGGTTCGGCAAAACCTGGTCTCCGTCGTCAGCGGGACCGGCCAGATCAAACCCAAGACTTACGTCAACATCGGAGCTACTTCTTTCGGCCGCATCACCCACCTGTACGTGAAGGAAGGCGATCACGTGAAGCGCGGGCAGGTACTGGCCACGGTCGAGAGTGTGCAGGCCAAGGCCGGCGTGGAAGCGCAGGAGGCCAGCATTCGGTCTGCGGATACGGACATCTCGTCCTACCTGGCGGCGGAGAAGACAGCAGAAGCGACGGTGGCCCACTCGGAGGCCGATCTCCAGCAAAAGCTGCTGGACTGGCAGCGGGCGCAGGCGCTGTACAAGGCAGAGCTCATCGCCAAGTCGGAATACGACTCCAAAAAGGCAGCCTACGACACCGACGTCGCCACCCTGGCGCAAAGCAAAGCCGCCCTGGTGCAATCTCGGGCCCAGACCGCGTCTGCGCGTGGCAAGCTGGGCACGGCGCAGGCCACGCTCACCGGCAACATCGATGCACTGAACAAGACCGTCAGTATAGCCCCGTTCGATGGGATCGTAACCAACATGCCGGTACGGGAAGGCGAAACGGTTGTGGTGGGCATTCAGAATGCTCAGGGCAGCACACTGATGACGCTGGCGGATCTGTCCGTCATTACGGCGGAGGTTAAGGTCGACGAGACCGATATCGTGAACGTCGCCATGGGGCAGCCGGTGGACGTGACGGTGGATGCTCTTCCCGGCAAGGTCTTCGCGGGCAAAGTGACGGAAGTTGGCGACCAGGCGATTCTGCGTTCCACCGGCATCGCCAGCAGCCAAAGCACCACCGGCACCGAAGAGGCAAAGGATTTCAAGGTAGTGGTCACGCTCGTAAATCCGTCCCCGGAACTGCGTCCGGGGCTCTCAGCCACGGCCAAAATCACGACCGCTCGCCGGCAAAACGTGTTGACCATCCCCATTCAGGCCCTGGCCATGCGCACTCCAGCATCCCTGAAGTCGGGTGCCTCGATGCAGACCGTGAACGCTGCATCCAACGGGGATAACCCCTCGGCCAGCATTCAGGATCCGGGGACCCAGGGAGTTTTCCTGTTGCGCTCCCATGGCAGCAAGATTGAATCGCAGTTTGTCCCCGTCTCCACCGGTATCACCGGCGCCACGGACATCGAAGTCACCAGTGGGCTGAAAGAAGGGGATGAAATTGTCATTGGACCCTACAAAGTGCTGCGAACGCTCAAGAACGACGTCAAACTAAAGCGTGATAATGCAGCGGCAACCCAGAGCACGGAATCTTCGTAAACGTAACAACCGCGAGACAGGAGCAAAAGATGGCACTCGAAACCACCAGCGCAGCGCAAGCCGACATGGCCCGTGAAGGCGCCCAGGGAGAGGTCATCGTGGTCGAGGATCTGTGGAAGACCTACACCATGGGCCTGGACCAGGTGGTGAACGCGCTGTGCGGCATCAACATGCGCATTCAGCACAATGAATACGTTGCCATCATGGGTCCCTCGGGCTCGGGCAAGTCGACGCTGATGAACCTGATCGGCTGCCTGGACACTCCGACCAAAGGGAAATACTGGCTCAACGGTCACCTGGTGAGTGAACTGAATGACGACGAGCTGGCGCGCATTCGCAATCGCGAAATCGGCTTCGTGTTCCAGACATTCAATCTTTTGGCGCGTGCCACTGCTCTGCATAATGTGGAACTGCCACTGATCTACAACGGCACGCCGTGCGGAGGAGAGGATCGAGCGGGCCAAAGCGGCGCTGCGCTCGGTCAACCTGGAACAGCGCATGAACCATAAACCCAATGAGTTGTCTGGTGGTCAACGCCAGCGGGTGGCGATTGCGCGGGCACTGGTGAATCGGCCCTCGATCATCCTGGCGGATGAACCGACCGGGAACCTGGACTCGAAGACCGGCGACGAGATCATGGCGCTCTTCGATGAGCTGCACTCAAAAGGCAACACCATCATCCTGGTCACCCACGAGCCAGACATCGCAGAGTACGCCCACCGCGTGGTCCACATTCGAGATGGAATCATCGCTTCCGACTCGGTATCTTCCGGGGTGCGCCGACCCAAGGGTTGAAAAACCTTCCGGCGTGTTGCGCTGGGTACGGCCTCTCCGCGTGAAACCCGGAAAAGAAACCGCATTCTTGAGCGAGCGCTGTCTGGCGGCCCATACCCTTCACTTCAAACGATTTTTGCAGCCCTGTTACCTCCTCATATCCCCGCCTCAACTCTTCTACTGCACCGCCGATAAACCGCTAAGAGCGCTTTCAAAGCTTGTTTAGACGCAGTAGAGGAGCAGGGAATGATCAATCAGCCGTTGCAACCGCACCGGGAACAAGGTCGTTGGGCGCCTTCGCGGCGGCCTCCGGGCGGCCCATTGCCCGAGTTAGTCTCGCGATCGCTGGCGATGCGCCGGGTGAGTGAGCAACTGCAGCAGATCGGCCCGCGAGTACGGCTGGTCCTGATTGAAGGGGAAGCGGGCACCGGGAAACACCTGCTTGCCAGGCATATTCAGGCACGGCATGCTTCCGCAGGCCCGCTGGTCGTGGAAGAAGCGTCCGGGTTACTCCTGGCCGATGACCCCAACAGCAGCGAGCCTCGTTCCGAGGCTCTGCGCGCGGCCGTTCGCCGGGTGGGCGAAGGGGTCCTGCTGATCCGCAACATCGACGAATTGGCAGCTGCGCCCCAGGCACAGTTGTTACGCTACATTCGTTCCTTCGAGACGTCCCTCTCTGCAGAAAAGCAGGGCGTGCAACCCTCCCCATCCCAGCTGATCTGTACCGCTCGCAGGCCGCTGCGCGCCCAGGTGCTCGCAGGCGCCTTTTTGCCGGAAATCTACTATCGCTTAAGCGCTGTTTCCTTCGCGCTACCGCCCCTCCGCGATCGCAAAGAAGATATCCCGGCGCTGGTGCAGATGTTCATCGATACCGTTTCCCGGGAACAGCAGCGACCGCTGCAGGGGCTCGGTCCTGGTTCCCTCCCCATTCTGCTGCGCCACCTCTGGCCAGGGAACGTACGCGAACTGGAGAGTGTGGTGCGCGCGGCGTGCCTGTCCAGCGAAGCCCAGTGGCTACGTCCCATCGATCTGGTTATCCTCCCGCTCGAACCAGCCGGCAGCAAGGACGGCGAGCCGGCCTTGCCCGAAAACTTCACCCTCGATGGAGTGATCCGGCGGCACATTCTCCAGGTGCTGAAGTTGTGCGATGGCAATAAAGCGCGCGCCGCTTCCAAACTCGGCATCAGCAGATCCACGCTCTATCGCATGCTCGAAGCCGACTTGGCCATGCCTATGCAATCCGCGGACGTAAAGCACGAAGAAATGGTGGCAACACCCGCTATCTCTCACGACTGAGTTCCTTCGCTGGAAACTGCCGTTGACGCCCCGCCCTGTTCGCCCAGGCGAAATGTCGATACACTGCGCATAGACCTTGATTCCTATGTGCGGGGCCCATCCAGTCGTTGCGTGTGGGTTCGCAATCTCACCCATCCACACTGGAATCCGGGGCCAGCTTCCAGCAACCCCAGGAATCCGTTTGTCACGTATACCCAACCTTATCGCCATCGTGTTCGTCTTCCTCTCGCTTACGATCAGCGGAGGTAGTGCGCAAGACCTTCCCGTTACCGGTCGCGTAAGAACGCTGAACGCCATCTTCTCCGATTACTGGGAAGATCAACTCAAGCACGAGCCCGAGTTTGCATCTTCCATCGGCGACAACCGGTACAACGATCAACTGCGGGACTACTCCGTAGAGGCCTATAACGACTCGCTCGCGCGGGGGCGAGGATTCCTCAGTCGACTGGCCGAGGTAGATACAACCGGCATGTCCGCGCAGGAGCAGTTGAGTAAGGACTTGTTGGTACACGAGCTGATCCAAAATCAGCAGGAGGCCAGGTTCAAGCCGTGGGAAATGCCGGTCACGCAGTTCGACGGTTTGCAAGTTTCCCTTCCCCAGCTTGTCCCTCGACTCACGTTCAACTCGGGTAAGGACTACGAAGATTACATCGCCCGCCTGAAGAAGGCGCCAGTCGCCTTTCAGCAGATCACCGACGACATGTCGATCGGCATGGAAGACCATCGCGAACCGCCCGCCTACCTGATGGAAAAGGTTCTGGGGCAGGTAAACGACATCGCCAACAAAAAGCCGGAAGACGGACCGTTCGCCCAGCCACTCAAAAAGTTTCCTGCTTCCGTTTCTCCCACGCAACAGGCACGCATCAAGCAGGAGCTGTTAGCTGCGATCGCCGCGCAGGTGACGCCTGCCTATGTTCGTTTCGGCAAGTTTCTCAAGGCACAATACATTCCCGGCGGCCGCAGCGACCCAGGAATATGGGCTCTCCCTGATGGCGACGCCTACTATCGCTTTTTGGTGAAGCAAAGCACCACCACCGACCTGACGCCGGAGCAGATCCACCAGATCGGCGTCAACCAGGTGAAGCAGGACGAGGAGCAGCTACTAGCCCTTGCCCACAAGCTAGGCTTTGCGGATATTAGGGCGTTGCAGAACGCTGCGACTCATAACCCGAAGCTCTTCCCAACCAGCAAAGAGCAGCTTCTGGACGCCTATCGCGGTTATCTGGATCGCATGCGCCCGAAACTGCCACAGCTTTTCGGGCGTCTGCCCAAAGCCTCGGTGGTCGTCATGCCGGTGCCCACATATATCGAAAAGGATCAGGCGGCAGCCTACTACGAACATGGCTCGCCGGACGGTTCCCGGCCTGGCACGGTCTATGTCAACACCTATCAGTTTGAAACGCGGTCGCTCGCTGATGTTGAGGACCGGGCATATCACGAAGGGCTCCCTGGGCATCATCTGCAGATATCCATCGCGCAGGAGCTGACCGGCGTTCCCGAGTTTCGCAAATACCTCAGCTACACCGCCTACACCGAAGGATGGGGTCTGTACGCGGAGCAGTTGGGCAAGGACGTGGGCTTCTACCAGGATCCTTACAGCGAATACGGCCGCCTGGAAGGCGACATCTGGCGCGCGGTCCGCCTGGTGGTCGATACCGGTGTCCATTCAAAGCACTGGACACGGCAGCAGATGGTTGACTACTTCCACGAGCATTCGGCGGTCGAGGAAAGCGGCGTACAGGCCGAAGTCGATCGCTATATCGCGTGGCCGGCCCAGGCGCTTGGTTATAAGGTAGGACAAATCGCGCTCCTGGAGCTACGGGCCAAGGCGCAGCAGGCACTGGGCGACAAGTTCAACCTGAGGGCCTTCCACGATGAAGTATTGGATTCCGGCGCTCTGCCCCTCGATACTCTGGAGCAACGCGTCGACAGTTGGATCGCGCAGCAAAAAGAACAAAAGTAAGAGGAGACATCATGGGCGGATTCACTGCCAGCCAACCGCTGGCGGGCGTTAAAGTAGCCATTCTGGGAGCGGGAAAAATGGGCGGCATTTTGCTCCAGGCATTCCTCAAGTCGAAGGTACTTGAGCCGGAGCAGATCGTGGCGACGGTGGAACACGAGGAGCGCGCCGGGCAGCTCTCAGCCCAGTGGGGAGTTGATGTATCGACGGACAATGTAGCCGCTGCTGAGTCGGCAGATCTGATCCTGATCGGGCTCAAACCGATCACGGTCCCCGAGGTCGTCCGGCAGATTCGTCCCGCGCTCCACCCCAAAAAGTTGCTGATGTCGATTGCTGCCTCGGTGCGGACCACGGCCATCGAACACTCTGCGGACATGGAAATCGGAGTGGTTCGGGCCATGCCCAATACACCATCCATGCTTGGAGCGGGCATCGCTGCGCTCAGCCGCGGACAGTTCGCCACCCAGGAGCAGATGGACCTCGCCGCGCATCTCTTTGCCACTGTAGGGCGGACGGTGGTGGTCGAAGAAAAGCACCTGGACGCCGTGACTGGTCTTTCCGGCTGCGGGCCGGCGTTTATCTACATCATCCTGGAATCGCTAGCGGAAGCCGGGGTCAAGGTCGGCCTTCCGCGCGATGTCGCGACCCTGCTAGCCGCTCAGACTACTTTTGGCGCAGCCAAGATGGTGCTCGAGACCGGCTACCATCCGGCGCTGCTGAAGGACGCGGTCACCACCCCGGCAGGCTGCACCATCGATGGCATTCTGGAACTGGAAGAGGGCGGCCTTCGGGTCACTCTGATCAAAGCCGTGATGCGGGCGACACAACGCGCCAAGGAGTTGGCCGGGTAAGATGGGAAAGGGTTACCGATGAGTTCTGCCCACGCCCTTCCAACTTCGGCTACCGCAACGCCCAGGAGTTCGCGCACCTCGAGGCTGCTGCCGCGTTTTGCCTGGATCGTTCTGGGATACAACGTGGCGGTGGTTCTGTGGGGGGCCGTGGTCCGCGCCACCAGCTCCGGTGCCGGTTGTGGGGCCCATTGGCCGCTGTGCAATGGGGTCGTGGTACAGAGTCATCCGCGGCTCGCGACTCTGATCGAGCTGGCCCATCGCATGACGAGCGGCGTCACCGTGATTGCGATCGTATTTCTGCTTGTTTGGGTATTTCGCAGTACGTTAGCTGGGCATCTGGCTCGCATTATGGTGGTCGCGGCGACGGTGCTCATTTTCAACGAGGCGCTGCTCGGCGCCCTGCTGGTTCTGCTGCGGTTGACGGCGGACAACCGCTCCCCTGCACGCGCGGTTTATCTCTCGCTGCATCTGGCCAACACTTTGCTGCTGTTGGGGGCACTCGCGCTCTGTGCGCACTTTCTCTCGGGTGGCCAGGACTTCCATCGGCGGAGCGTCCGGTTTACTCAACTACCGCAGGCTGTCGCCGGACTCGTGGCCATCCTGCTGGTAGGGATGAGCGGGACGCTGGCTGCGCTGAGCGACACGCTCTTCCCTGCCACGTCCGTGCGCGCCGCGCTGGCACAGGATTTCGCGCGTGGGAGCACTTGGTTGCAGCAGCTGCGCTTTCTTCACCCCGTCACTGCCGTGATCGCCGGCCTGTTTATTTGCTGGCTGCTGCTGCGCAGCGTCCCCCGGCCGAAAGAACGCAAACTCGCAATTGGAGTGCTGTCGCTGCTGAGCCTGCAGTGCGTCCTCGGGATCGCGGATGTGATGCTGCTTACTCCCTTGTGGCTCCAGATTACGCATCTGTTTGTAGCGGATTTGCTCTGGATCACATTGGTGGTGCTGGCGGCTAGGGTTTGTGTTGTCCCGAAGTTGGAACTCAGTCGCGAGGGGACAGCTGGAAATAGGCCGCCACGCAATCCTCCTTCAGCCGTCCCTGCGGGACTTTAATCACGTTTCGTGATCTACCCAGGACTACGTCCTGGGCTAAGTTCAGCAAGTCAGCCGTCCCTTCGGGACTATCGGGTTGACAGGCTACGGTTTGCCCTGCGCGTAGTCCGGAACTTTGGATGTGAGTTTGCGAAACAGGAATTCACGCGCCAGATTATCGATCGCATGCGCGCCCACGTTGAGAAAACCGTTGCCAAACGTCAAACCCGCTCCGCGATCTCCGGCAGGATGATAAAGATTGGAAAGACCACCGGCGGCGAAGCTCCCCAGAACATAGGAGTAGTTTGGCTGCATCTTTCCGTTGTCTCCTCTGCAAATGACCGCCTGAGAGATGGCGTAGAACGCTCGCGCTTTTTTGCTCCCGGTGCCGCGATAAAAATATCGGGGATCCTGGTGCAGGAGGGAGGGCAAGATCGCGCTGCCGATCATTCTGCTTAGTGCCTCATCGGCGTAGGCAGCGCCATAGCGCTTGGCGTATCCGTGCGCGCCCTGACCATAGCCCGGAAAAGTATTTTGCCACTGTTCAGCGGCAGCAAAAATACCCGTTCCCACGAAGGAAAACGGGTCTACGAGGGAACGCCCCGCCAGCTGAAACTTCTGTCCGGCAGACAGCGGCTCTGCAGCCCAGATATAGCTGCTATAGAAGTTCGGGAAGAGGCCCAGGACACGCTGCTGCTCCTGAGCCTGCAGCTGTTCGGTAGCTATCTCGGTTTGCGTCGCTGAGACCTGAACGTTCGCGGTGGTTGCCGCAGGTGACAAGCGGAACTCAGGCAATATCAATTTTTCGCCCCAATACAAAACAATCTCTGCCGAAGTGTATTGCTCGAACCCAGTCGAGGTGACGGTGAGCTTGAATCTCCCGGGCGTCAATTCGGGAAAGCTGAACTGGCCCCTATCATCGGACATGACGGTGCGGCTGACAGGATGATCCACGGCCAGCAACGTCACTTGCGCGCCCAGGATCACGCCACCGTTCACATCGAGGACAGTGCCGCTGATACTGTCTTCAACCGGCTGCACCGGGATGATTTGGCCGTAACTCGCTATGTGCAGACTGCAGAGCAGCAGCATCACCAAGCCGATTTCGCGGTGAATGGATGTCATGACCATGTGGGGTGCTTACAGTCTTAGCCAGCTAAGACTGTTGGGTCAAGCTCTTAACTCGGAAAAGAACTCGCTTTCCGCTCAAATGAATTCTTGTGAGGAGCACTAACCCGTCTTGCGGCGGCGGGCTGGCTTGGCGTCTGCTACCGGAGCAGATTTGGGCGCCTTCTTCTTGTCCGCCTCCACCAGTGCGGGCGACGCGGTGGGGGCGCCCCGCTCTGCGATGCTCTTCTTGAGAGCTTCCATCAGGTCGATCACCGGGGCTAGTTTAGGTTTAGGCGGCTGACCGGCGACGACCTGACCAGCCCGCTTGGTTTCGATAAGGTCCAGGACCCGCTGCTGGTATTCATCTTTGTACTGCTCGGGTTCGAACTTGGCCGTGAGCTGCCGGATGAACTGTTCCGCCAAGTCCATCTCTGGCTTCTGCAGGTTCATGGTCTCGGTCTTGCCGTATTCGGCGATCTCCCGCACCTCAGCTGGAAAATACAGCGTGTGCAGGACGATGCCTTGGTGATATGGCCGCATCAGGACGATCTGCTCGCGCTGGTGCAGCGTCACTTTGGCGATGGCGGCTACGTTGAGTTTTTCCATTGCCTGAAGCAGCAAGCCGTAGGCTCGCTTGCCCGGATCTTCAGGAGCCGAGTAGTACGAAGCCTCGTAGTAGATGGGGTCGACCTGCTCCAGGCTGACAAATTGGGCGATCTCCATCGCTTCCGATGAATCTGCTTCGAGGGTCTTCAGCTCTTCGCCGGAGACGATCACGTAGCTGTCGCGGTCGACCTGGTAGCCCTTCACCAATTCGTTCCGCTCCACGACGCGGTCACACACCGGACAGAAGGTCTGCTGCTTGATGCGGGAGCCGCAAGGTTCGTGAATCTGGTTGAAACTGACGTGCTGTTCACGCGCCGCGGCGTACAGGCGCACCGGCACCGACACCAGGCCAAACGAGATGTAGCCCTTCCAAACTGTGGATGCCATGGCTCTCCTGAAGGAGAATATAAGATACATTTCTGGTGCAAACTGCGGCAACCGGAAAATCAGCTCGCCTGGTTATACACAGAATGCTCCCGGGTTCCGAGGTGGATCCGGCGCAGAATCATACAGCCGACGTAAGCGGCGCCGAACCCGTTGTCGATATTCACCACGGTGACATTGGGTGAGCATGAATTCAGCATGCCCAGCAGGGCTGCGATGCCCCCAAACGACGCGCCATAACCGACGCTTGTGGGCACCGCAATCACTGGCGCTCCCACCATGCCCCCGACCACACTCGGCAGAGCGCCCTCCATGCCCGCACACACAATCACGACCTCGGCTTCGCGCAAAACCTCGCGGTGCGCAAGCAGCCGATGGAGGCCGGCGACGCCCACATCGTAGATCCGCCGCACCTGGGCGCCCATGACCTCGGCGGTCACGGCGGCTTCCTCGGCGACTGGAAGGTCGCTGGTTCCCGCGCAAAGCACCGCCAGCGAACCGCCGCCCTGGTTGGCGTCTAGCGATGTCTGCCGCAGGGCGATCACACGGGCCACGGAGTGATATTGCGCCTCCGGAACGAGCGCTTTCACCGCAGCAAACGCGGCTTCATCGGCGCGCGTCGCCAGCACATCGCCCCCCATGGCGGCCATGCGAAAGAAGATCTCCCCCACCTGCTCAGCCGTCTTGCCGCCGGCGTAAATGACCTCGGGCAGGCCGACACGGAGCTGGCGATGATGGTCAATCTTGGCGAACCCTGCTTCCTCGTAGGGCAGGTTGGCGAGGCGTTCCATCGCCTCTTCCGGACGCAGGCCGCCGTCGCGCACCCGCTGCAGCATTTCGAGAATGGTCTCGGTTTTCATGATCGGGACCCAGCTTCCAACTTTGCACCGGTAGGGTCGAGCCCTACCTGCCGTGTGCGCCACGCGGCCAACGCCGCCTGCACGACGGTCTTCAAGGGCACATCGAAGGCCACTGCCGCGCGGCGGCAATCCTCAAACTCGGGCGCTGCATTCCACTCCTCACCCTGCCAGGAACCGGTCTTGATGTGGATCACGCCAAAGTCGGTTTGTACGGGAGTGATCTCGCGGGCCAGGATCACGCGATTTTCCTCGCGCACCCGGATGCCCAACGTGGTGGTCTCGCGGAAGATCAGTTGTTGCAAATGATCGGCGTCGCTGGGCTTGCATAGCACCGTCAGGAGAGTTCCCAGGCGACCCTTCTTCATGGTCACCGGTCCACTCATCACATCGAGAGCGCCTCGCTCCAACGCCAACTGAGCGGTATGAGCCAGGACTTGAGGACTCAGATCGTCCACCGCGCACTCCAGCACCGTTACCTTCTCCCCAATCCACCGCGACGACTGGGCTACCTCGCCGATACTCACCCGCAGCACGTTGGGAAAGCGCTCCGGATTGCGCGTGCCGGCTCCGTAACCGATCGCCCGGGTGCGCATCATGGGAGTCGATTCGAAGCGGCAATCCAATGCCCGCAGCAAGGCCGCGCCGGTGGGGGTGACCAGTTCTGCCTGCACGTGTGCGGAGTAGGTCGGCAGGTTCTTCAGCAATTCCGCCGTGGCCGGGGCTGGTACCGGGAAGCGTCCGTGAGCGCAATTTACAAAGCCGCTGCCGACGTTCACCGGGGAACAATACCAAGCGTCCAAATCGAGCGCATCTGCCGCCGCTGCGGAGCAGGCGATGTCCACGATGGCATCGATCCCACCCACTTCGTGAAAGTGGACCTTCTCGGCCGGGATGCCATGGATGCGACCCTCGGCCTCGGCCAACAGGCCAAAGGCGCGCAGGCTAAGGTCGCGGGCACGCTCGGTCAGGTCTGCATGCATGAGGAGGTGGCGAATCTCAGGCAGGCTGCGGCCATGTTCGTGCTCATGGGGATGGGTGGAATGCTCGTGCTTATGGTCGTGGTGGTGGTGGTGCTCATGCTCGACCGGCCCAGAGGGCTGGACCGGTTCATGCAACCGGCCGTCGACCATGACATCGATTTTGGTGGACTGAATGCCGCTGCGGCTCACCTTTGTTAGGTGTAATGCAGCGCCGAGGTCGAGCGAAGATGCGGTCCGCTGCAGCAAGTCGATCGGAGCACCCGCATCTACCAGGGCGGCCATGAGCATATCGCCGCTGATTCCGGCAAAGCATTCCAGGTAGCCGATGCGCATGCTCTCACTCATTTGGCCCCGCCGCTTTGAAAGCCGGTCAGGACTTCAATGGGAAGTACCTCGTTCATCGAGCCGGAGCGGTAACCTTCGCAATCCAGCGAGACGTAGCGGAATCCTGCGGCCCGCACGACTGCGGCCATGGCTTTCATCCTCCCCATCTGCAGGACGTCTGCCATCTCTTCCTCCGCGATTTCAATGCGCGCGATCGAGCCGTGATGGCGCACGCGGAACCGCTTAAGGCCGAGACCGCGCAGAGAATCTTCTGCCTGCTCGATCATGCGCAACGCCTCGGGGGTCACCCGGCGGCCGTACTCCATGCGCGACGACAGACATGCCGAAGCCGGCTTATCCCAGACCCTCAATTCTGCGCGCTGGGAGAGGGCACGGACATCGGCTTTGGTCAGCCCCGCCTCTGCTAGCGGAGCCGCGACCCGATGCTGCGCCGCCGCCTTATGGCCGGGACGGAAGTCCTTTCCGTCATCGAGGTTTAACCCATAGGCGAGAGCTTCAAAGCCGGTGCGTTCAAGCTCCTGTTCCAGCATGCTAAAAAGCTCATCCTTGCAGTGAAAGCAACGATCGGGTCCGTTCACCGCATACTCTTCCCGTTCCAGCTCGTGGGTTTCGATGGCTCGCAAAGGGATGCCGTGTTCGCGGGCGAACTCGCGCGCATCGCTCAGCTGTGAGCGTGCGAGACTAGCGGAATCGGCAATGACCGCCAACATTTGCGGTCCCAGGACGGCATGGGCCGCGTAAGCCAGGTAAGCGGAGTCCACGCCACCGGAATAGGCCACGATTACGCTTTTGAGCGAACTCAATCTCGCGTGGAGAGCTTGTTCTTTTTCGTCGAGGCTGAAGGCCTGCGCGAGGTTGTTCTCAGGGCCACTATCGTGGTTCATTTGTGAGCACACTCCCAGCAATGCGGACAATCCACGGAGTTAGGATGTTGGAATCCAAGTAAACTGGTTTAGCGATGTCGTTTTTCGCTTTAAAGCCCCCTGTGATCGCCAACGACCGGATCGAGCGGCGCCGTCTGATCTTCGCAGATACCTTGTCCCTGGTCACCCTGTTCGCAATCACGGCTTTGTTGGCCGTCCTGACCAATTATCTCTACCAATCTTACGCCTCCCATCAAGTTGAGCTGGCCGCGCGATGGCTGCAGCGAGGTGACCAGGCTTTGCGGGATAACAAGCCGCAGGCGGCGGTCGATGCCCTCAGCTCGGCGCTGGCTTATGCACCCAACGATCGTGGCACGGCCATCAAGCTTGCCGAAGCGCTCGCGTCCGCCGGCCGGGTGCAGGAAGCAACTGTTTATTTCAACGCACTGCTGGAATCTGAGCAGGGCAACGGGTTGATCAACCTGCAACTTGCCCGGCTGGCTGCGCGGCAAGGGAACGAAAGCCAGGCGATCGAGGATTTTCAAAAGGCAATTTACGGTAACTGGGAGGGGGATGGTTACGTGCGCCGGCGGGAGGTCCGTTTTGAGCTCATCAACTACCTCATCGCGAACCATCGCCTGAACCAGGCCCGCAGCGAGTTGCTGGTCGCTTCGGGGAATGCTCCGGTGGACGACATCAGCGTCCAGCTGGAGATTGCCCGCAGCATGGAGCAGGCGCAGGACCCCAGCGATGCCTTTCATGTGTACCGGACGATTTTGCACCGCCATCCCTCGTTGCGGGAGGCTCTGGACGGAGCCGGGCGTACCGCATTCCAGCTGGGCCGTTACCTGGAAGCAAAACATTATCTTGCGCGCGCGCTGGAACTCCCGGCGACTGAAGCAGACTCAGATAAGAGCGCGTTTGCCGCTTTGCAGCAAAGCCGCAATCAATTGAATGAGGCATCGCGGATATTGGCGCTCTATCCATCGTCCAGTTTAAAGCCGGCCGAACGCGACGCCCGCATTCTTACGGCCCGGAAACTTGCCATGGCGCGGCTGACGACGTGTGTGAACGCAAAGGCCGCAGCGCCGGCTACCCCATCCGCGGCGCCGGCGCCCACGGTCTCCTCCAACCCGCTACAAAACCTGGCCTCCCGTTTCTCCCGCCAGCCATCCAAGCCTGCAGGAAATCAGGTGACGGCTCCTCCCGCGGTCGACCCGTTGCAAGGTTTGGTGGAGCGTTGGCAAAAGTTGCCGCCGAAGGTTTCTTTAGCCGAACTCGCGAAGGATCCTGAGCTGGCGGAAACGCAAACTCAACTTATCTACGATACTGAGCTCGTTACGCAGCAGGTTTGCGGGGCTCCCACTGGGGACGACGCTTTGTTGCTGAAGATTGCCCAGGCGCCCGATCAAGTGGAGGAAGAATGAGCACGGCCACAGAAACGCCCGGCATGAAACCCGTTCCCGGCGTGGTTCCGGGAGCCGATCCGGGGGAGGTTGCGGCGGAGAGGCGTTACCGGCCCAATCCCGCCGAGGTGCAGAGATTGGCGCCCAACCGGGACGAGCGGCTTTTCCTGGTTCTCTCGATCTTCATCGGCGTGATCTCGGGCCTGATGGTGGTCTGTTTCCGCGTAGCCATTAACTGGATCCAAGTCCTGACCCTCGGATCCTCACCTCACCCGGGACAGTTCCGCCTGTTTTTTGTGCCCATGGGGATCGGGCTGCTGGTCGCAGTTCTGGTTCAGCTGGTGTTTCCCGCGGCCCGCGGCAGCGGCATCAATCAGACCAAGGCAGCGCTTTATATCTACAACGGTTACATCTCGTTCAGGACAGTTCTGGGGAAATTCATCACCGCCGCCCTGGCGATCGGTGGTGGATTTTCGTTGGGACCCGAAGACCCGTCGCTGCAAATCGGGGCGGGCGTGGCCTCGATGGTCAGCCGCCGGCTGAATCTCTCGCGGGAACGGTTGCGCATGTTTGCCCCGATTGGCGCCGCAGCGGGCCTGGCTGCGGCGTTCAACGCCCCCATTTCGGCCATTCTGTTTGTCGTGGAAGAGGTGATTGGCCGGTGGAGCGCGGCGGTTCTCGGTTCGATCGTGCTGGCTGCGATTTCCAGTGTGGTTGTGGCCCGTGCGTTCTGGGGCGCGGAGCCGATGTTTCGCATCCCGGTGGTCACGCTGAAGGGCCCCCAGGAACTTCTTGCTTACACGGTTCTTGGGGTTGCCGGTGGTGTCGCGTCGCTGCTCTTTTCCAAGGCGCTGGGATACTTCCGGCCTCGTCTTCGCAATCTTCCCCGCTGGACCGGCTATGTCCAGTCACCCATTGCGGGTCTGATTGTGGGGGCTATTGCTTTTTTCGGCTTCCCGCAGGTGATGGGGCCCGGGTACAACGTGATCGATCAGGCCATGCACGGCCAATTCACCTGGAAGTTTCTTCTTGCTCTGGCCTTGCTCAAGATTGTGGCCACAACGATCTCTTTCTCCAGCGGTACACCGGGTGGGATGTTTGCGCCTACGCTTTTCATTGGCGCGATGCTGGGGGCCTCGATCGGTACTTTCGAGAAGATCTTCTTCCCCGCCTTTCCGATTTCCGTCGGTTCTTATGCGCTGGTGGGCATGGGAGTACTGTTCGCGGCGTTCTTACGGGTCCCGTTGACATCCGTCTTCATGGTCCTCGAGGTCAGCGGCAATTACTCCATTGTGCTTCCGGTCATTCTGGCGAATACCATCGCGTACCTGGTGTCCCGGAGTTTGCAGCCGTCTCCGATTTTCGAGACGTTCACGCACCAGGACGGACTCGATCTGCCTTCGATGGAGGAGCAGCGCGAGGAGAGCGTTTTGCATCTGGAGGATGCCCTGCGCCCGGTGAACCTGCCCGTCTTCCCCGGCACGGCAACGCTGGAAGAGGTTAGCGCACAGGTGGCACCCGCCAATTCCCCTATGTTGCTGATTAAGCTTCGCGATGGGTCGTGGTACTCCATGAATTGCGGGGAGTTAACCTCGATGATGGCGTCGCAGGCGCCGGATACGCTTTTGGAGCGCGCCATCAAGCCTGATCGGACACCGCTCCTCTTTCCGGATTTGCCGCTGGATAGCGCGATCCCCTACCTGGCCCGCTGGCCGGTCCTGCCCATTCAGAATCGAGCCAGCAAGGGGATTTTGGAAGGGGTTGTGACGCTCGAAGATGTCCTCGGACGTTACCAGCAGAAGTGAGGAGGCGCGGGGTGGAAGTGTGCGCCTTAAGCGCCCTATGCGCACTTTGGGTGGAAGTGTGCGCCTTAAGCGCCCTATGCGCACTTTGGGTGGAAGTGTGCGCCTTAAGCGCCCTATGCGCACTTTGGGTGGAAGTGTGCGCCTTAAGCGCCCTATGCGCCCTAAATCCCCCAAATGCCACCCGCGTAGCATCGTTTCAGAGTTGAGAAGTGACAAACGTGGTCCAGGGTCCAAAAGCCTGAGGAATTTCCTCCGTTCATGTGCGGGCTGAAATGGAAAGAGCGATCGTAGGGCTACGCCCATCTTTTTCGGCCCATGTACGCCGAGGCGAACATGGGGCACCCGTCCGATTTCCTCTGGCCTGGGATACACCCCTGGGTACGATCGCGGTGCTTACACCGATGGTGCTTTTGGTCCATGGTTACCACCCGCTGGCGGATGATGGCGCGGTCTATGTGACTGGGATCGAGAAGCTGGCGAATCCCAGCCTCTTCCGATCAGACGGGGTGTTCGCCACGTCGCCTACTCGTTTCTCGATCTTCGCCCACGTTCTGGCTCCCATGCTCCACTGGGGCGGGTTGCCGGTGTTGCTGTTGGTTTGCCAGGTGGCTTCGATCTTTCTGTTCCTGCTGGGCACGTGGCAGGTGGCCACGCGTATTTTCTCCGACCGGCGCAGCTGCTGGGGAGCTTTGTTGCTGGCTGCTTGCTGCTTCAGTCTTCCGATTGCCGGCACTTCGCTTTCCATCATGGATCCCTATGTCACGGCACGCTCTTTTTCCACGCCGCTCAGTCTTTTCGCACTGGCGGCCGTGCTCGATGAACACTGGGTGGGGTCCAGCCTGTGGCTGGGTTTGACGGCGCTGCTCCATCCCTTGATGGCCGGCTACACAGTCATCACCCTGCTCACGCTTGCTCTTGCCCGGCGAAGGATGTGGCGTGGGCTTGCCCTGATGCTCGGGGTGGGATGGGTGCTGTCTGGAGTCATCTTCCTCGCGACGCATCCTGCAGACGCCGGCGTCGCCTATAACCGCGCGGCCCTCAGCCGTTCCTACTTTTTCCTCTCCAGCTGGCGATGGTATGAGTATCCGGGCCTGGTGATACCGCTGCTCCTGCTGGGGTTTGCCGGCTTCCGTAGCCGCTTGCCATGGGCCGCTCGCGCGCTCGCGATCACCGCTACGTTGACGGGCAGTTGCGCGCTGGTCATTTCCCTGTGTTTTGTGCATCGCAGCGGAAGTTTGCTGCTGGCACGGCTACAGGTGTTGCGCGCTTTCCAGTTTGTCTACATCTGCGGCGTCCTGCTGGTAGGCGGCATGTTGGGCAGATGGGCGCTGCTGCACAGGCGTGCGATCGCTCTGGTCTATTTATTACTGATGGCCGCTCTGTTCGCCGGACAGAGGCTCACCTATCCAGAATCCAACCAGGTGGAATGGCCGGGGCTAAGGCCACGCAATCTGTGGCAAGAAGCCTTCCTCTGGGTTCGCGACAACACGCCTCGCGATGCGAGCTTCGCGCTCGATAACGATTACATTGAGAGCCCTGGGGAGGATGCTCAAGGATTTCGGGCGACCGCGGAAAGAAGTGCGGTCGCCGATTGGTTTAAAGATGGCGGAATCGCCAGCAACTTTCCCGAAGCGTCGGCTTTGTGGTGGCAAGGGTCGATGGCCACACAGCAGCTCAACCGCGCCAGCGATGAGCAGCGGTTGGCTAGGCTTCAGCCCCTGGGTGTCACGTGGATCGTGTTGCCTGCCGAGGCGGGCACGGTCTTCCCTTGTCCCTTTATGAATGCACGGGTGCGGGTTTGCCGGCTGGGCGGAGCTTTGCTTCATGGCCCGGAAGGCGCAAAATAATATTCGGGAAAACGCGCGGAGAGGCCGTTCATGTTGACGCTGTATCAGAGGCTTATTTTCGGTTACGTTCTCCTTCTCGCTCTTCTGCTTGCCGTTGGCTTGCACGATTCACTGTCCCTTCATCAGGCAGCCGCTCTTGATCACCATGCGAGCCTCTCCTCGGCGATGGAGACGCGCGCAGCGCTTGCCCGGCGGGCCACGATGATCACGCCTGCCTCCGTCCTGAGCGGGATCGCGATCACGATCGGCTTTCTGGTTTCCATCATCCGCCCGATTCGGCGAACCGCCGCCGCCGCGCGCCGCATTGGCCAGGGCGAATTACAGCAACGCATCGAATGGCGTACCCGGGATGACCTGGGCACGATTGCCACCGAACTCAACCGGATGGCGGTGCGGCTTCGCGACTTGCGCGATACAGAATATGGCCGCAAGCAGATGGATCAGCAGCTTTCGGATGCCGTGGTGCAATCGATTTTCGAGCCGGTGATCGTGACCGACGCGACAGGACATGTGCTGAAACTCAACCAGGCCGCGACCGAAGTGTTGGGGGAAGCCGCCGCGGATCGCATGGCCCTGACCAATACACCGGGAGGCGAGAGGATTCTGCGCGCAGTACGGGACGCGGTCTCGATGCGGCAGAGCATCGCCAGCGAGGATGAAGCGGCCATGCTGCCGATGAAGCTGGGGGAGGGACAACGCAGCTATCGGCTGCGCACCACACCCATGCGCGATGCCGATGGCAAATTGCTGGGAGCGGTCAGCGTGCTCGAGGACATTACCGAGATGCAGGACATCGATCGCTTCAAGACTCGGTTCCTCAGCGTGGCATCGCAGAAATTGCGCCAGCCGCTGGAGCAGCTTCGCTTGAGCCTGTATACCCTGTCCCAGGGTTTCGCGGGCGAATTACGGCCGTTGCAGACGGATGTGCTGCATGGAGCCGAAGAAGATGCGGAACGCCTCAACGACCTCATGTCCGATTTGATCGAGGTCTCCGAACTTGACACCGGCCGGCGCGAACTTCGCATGGATCGATTCCGGCCGCTCGATATTCTGCGCGACGCCTGCTCCCGCACGCGGGAGGAAGTGCGCGCCAAGAACATCGATGTGCAGATCGAAGCATTCGCCGACCTCTCTTATGTGAATGGAGATCGGCGCGCTTTGCGCAGCATCATGGACAACCTGATGAGCAATGCTGTCCGTTACACTCCAGAGAACGGCACCATCCTGTTACAGGCAAAGGAGCAGAAGGAAACGGTGCATTTCTCCGTGCGGGACTCGGGCCGGGGCATCGAGGCAGAGCGACTGGCAAACATCTTCGGGCGGTTTAACGCGGCGCACGATCAGGGAACCGGTCTGGGTCTCGCCCTGGTGCGCCGATTAGTCGAATTGCTCGGCGGCCAAGTCTCGGTGGAAAGCAGACTCGGCCATGGAGCCACCTTCACCTTTACCCTTCCCGTCGCCACCACGGTTGCGACACGGCACCCCATAGAGATCGGCTAACGCTTTCTCGCCTGTGTTTTCATCTTTACAAGGGATATGACAGAACTCTCGACCGACATCCTACCTGCCGCTCCAGAGAAGGCGAAGTTGCGCATCTACATCGGCGCTGCACCCGGCGTGGGCAAGACCTACCAAATGCTCGAGGATGCCCACCTGATGAGGAAGCAGGGCATCGATGTGGTGATTGGGTTAATCGAATCGCACGGGCGAAAGGACACGCAAGATCAGATAAGGGACCTGGAGGTCATTCCCCGGCGCGCCATCCCTTACCGGTCGGTGGTTCTGGAAGAGATGGATCTCGATGCCATTCTTGCCCGGCATCCTCAATTTTGTATTGTCGATGAGCTGGCGCACACGAATGTGCCGGGATCGAAGAACCGCAAGCGCTATGAGGACGCGCTGGAGTTGCTGGACGCCGGCATCAACGTGATGACCGCGGTCAACATCCAGCATCTGGAGACTCTGAACGATTCAGTTTCGCGTTCCGCGGATACCCAGATCCGGGAAACGATCCCGGATAGTTTTCTGAAGCGGGCTGATGAAGTTGTGAATGTGGACGTCACCGTGGAGGAACTGCGTTCACGGCTCAAGCAGGGCAAGATCTATGCCGCGGAGAAGATTGAGCAGTCGCTGGCTAATTTTTTCCGTAAAGGCAATCTAAGTATGTTGCGTGAGCTTGCGCTGCGCACGACGGCTGAAGAGGTCGGGTCACAGGCGGCTGAATATCGGCGCAGCCAGGGGCTGGAACAGGCTCCTATTCCAGAGAAGGTGATGGTGTGTTTATCTCCCCGTGCAGGCGCCGAACGCCTGTTGCGCGTGGGAGCCCGCATTGCCGGCCGGTTGGCCACGAATTGGTACGCGGTGCGCGTGGAATCCCCGGATGAAGATGCACGGCATAGAAACGCGGAGGAGTACCAACGCATGGAGGAGTATCAGCGTCTTGCGCGAGAGCTGGGGGCGCAGGTGGTGGTGCTAAAAGACAAGAATGTCGCGGACGCGTTGATCGAGTTTGCACAACAAGAGAGCATTTCGCATGTGGTGTTTGGGCAGTCGGTACGGTCCCGGTTCGATATTCTTCTGCACGGGTCGGTGATCAACCGGTTTCTGGCGGAGATTCGGGATGCCACGGTGCAGGTGGTTCCTATTGATAAGGGTAAGCGGTGATTTTGGCAGTGACTTTTTTATCTTCCGGTATAGTTTGCGGCCGGAAAGCCCCTAGGAGCATCTGCCAACAAGCATCGCCGGGGTCCTTCGACTCCGCGCTATCAAGCCCTCTGTTTGCGATATCTGCGAAGCGCTTCGCTCAGGATGACGGCTTTGTCGGGGAGCGAACTGCAGATCCCTCGGCTTCGCTCCTAATGACAAAGGAAAGGGCGACGGTTGCATAAAAAGTGGTTGCCGGACCGAAACAGATACGTCATCTCGACCGTAGCGGAGTGGAGAGATCTGCGGTTTTTTACTTCGATTCGGTCGTCGATGCATTCCCATGTACGGTTTGGCAACGTGGGGCACCCGTCCCATTACCTCCTGGTTTAGTGGCATTCGGGGGCGGCGTTGCGGTAGAGGGTGTTGCGCGGATAGGCTAGTGCCAGCTGGTGGAGTAGATCACAGCCTTGGGTGTTGTTCTTGTCGCGGAGAGCTGCTACTGCGAGCAAGAGTTTGGCAAAGGGCTTTAAGAGATTTCCGTGGGCGGCGGTTTGCTCCAGCTCCCGTATGCCCTGCTCCTTGTTCGGGTCGATGCCCCCCAGGCTCAGCATCCAACGCACCGGGGCGGGCTTGATGCCGGTGAGATAGTTTTCTACGCCGACGGCCAACAGGGCGTCATAGTCGTCGGGTTTTTGTCGCAGTAACTGTTGCGCAAGAATGCGACCCTGCTTCATGTAGCGCAACGCGGCAAAATCCTGCCTGTCAATCAAGGCCACGTAGTCCGAGCGCAGGCCCAGTGCCAGGACCTTGGCGAAGAGGGCGTTGCTGTCGTCGGGATGCTGCTTGAGAGCAACGTCCGCCAGCTGATCTCCGCGGTTAACGGCGCCGTTGAACTCATCCCGAACCGAGGGGTCAGGAGCCAGTTTAGCCCTGGATTCGAAGGTCTTGTCGTTGGTGAAGAGCTGACTCTCCAGGACGCCGAGGCGGGCAAACTCGGCGAAGAGATAGCCGGCAGCTTGCGAAACGGGGCCGAGCGGATCATTCGGGTGCAGATGCTCCCAGGTAGAAAAGTCCTGATGGGCCTGGTCAAATTGCAGGTTGTACATGCTCTGGAAGCCGCGCTCGATTTCTGTGGACGGTTGCACGTTCGCCCTACAGGGGATGCACACGGTCAAGGTGAGAACCGCAGCAAGCTTGGCGGCTCGATGGTTCATCGCTCGCTCCAACGTAGACCGCTCTCAGCGATCGCCGGTGCGGCCAGGCTACGCAGCCAAGCGGTGAGATCCTGGTAGTCGGCGGCAACGTCCGAACCTGGCGCGTAATCGATCACCGTCATTCCCTCCGCCAGAGCCTCGCTCACCAGAGAGCTTCGACGCAACACGAAAGGCAACAGCCGGTCACCCAGTTGCTGCTGGAGGAGGGCGCGCACGTCCCGGTGCAGTGACGATGAGGCATCGAACTGGTTTAACAGGTAAAAGGCTTTTTCCTCAGCAGAGGGGTTGGCGACCAACGCCTCGAGCGATCCAAGACAGGCGACCGAACTCATGTCGGGAAGGATGGGCACCAGGAGCGTGGGTCGTAGCGAGAGCAGACGGCTCACCCACGTGCGGTTCGCTGTAGCCACATCAACCACGATGCGGCTGGCTCCGCGGCCATCGCGCAGCAGTTCCCCAAGCAACGGGTCAAACTGATTGTCCTCGAGCGGAGGCCCATCTCCTTGAAGGTTCAACATTTGCACGGGCGCGTCGCATTCCTCGCCAAAAGAGCCGGGAGGGAAGAAAGTGCGCACTACGCCCGGCCTTAATTCGCGCGAGCCGAAGTAGAAGGGTAAAAGCCCGCAGGCAGCCGTTTCCATGAGCAGGGCGTGCTCGCCGAGGGCGGAGAGAAGACGCCCCAGGGTGGCGACCAAGCAGGTCTTTCCCACGCCCCCGGCGAGCGAGAATACGACGATAATGGGCGGCCGCTGTTCGGGCGCGGGAAATGAAGACGGATCTACCGAGGCGGGGGCAAAGATGGAGCGCAAGGCATACCAACGTGTGGCGGGTTGCGGGGCAGCTTGCGGTATCTCGTCGGGTTGCGTTGGCTGAGGTTCCATTTCAGTCGCCTGGACCCCCGTCGTTTGGACGAAATCCGTCTGGACTTGGGGCGCCTCCTGAGCTTGGGGGTCCTGATGCTCCGGCTCCTCGCTGTTGATCTCCTGAAGCTGCACCTGCGGGGGTTCTTCTTTGGGCTGGCTCGGCCATTCGAGGGGCTCACGAACGACTCCGAGGCGGAGCTGTTTCCGCACTTGCTTTCGAGACGCAGAAAAGTCCCAGTACCGGGTCCATTCAATGCGCGCACGGGAGTAAAGGGCTGCGATATCCTCCGGCGTCTCTGTCATTCTTTCCTCAGGTTCAGTTCCCTAACATACCTCGAAATTTCATTGTGGTACTTTGGAATCAAGTAGAAGTTGAGCTCGTAGCTCAGTCGGTAGAGCAACGCACTTTTAATGCGTGGGTCGTGGGTTCGATTCCCACCGAGCTCACCACGTCTCGGAGCTACCGAGAACCTGGCCGGCGGGGGTAGCCCCCAGGTGCCTCATTCGACGCTCCTTACCGGTGCCTAAACCATGCCCGTCCGTCCGCCTGACACCCTTTCTCTAAGCTCCATTCAGATCACTTTGCTGCAAGACCAGTGCACGATCACGTGGCATCATGAGACACCGGCCGTGCTGCCGTCCCTGACCGGATTGGAGCGAGCGGTGACGGAGCAACACCTGGCCAATTTCGAGCTTTGGCACGCAGAGGATACGGCCCGCACGCCGCAAGCCAGCGACCACGACATAGCCCGGACCAAGCGCTTCATCGATGACGCCAACCAGCGGCGCAATGATCTCACGGAGCAATGCGATGTGCTACTGCTCAAATTCCTCAACCAGCAAAACCTTCCCGCTCCTGAAGCGGAACTACATTCGGAGTCTCCCGGGTTGATCCTGGACCGGCTTTCGATTCTGTCGCTTAAGCTTTTTCATACGCGGGAAGAGATCGACCGTCCGGGTGCGCCTCCGGGCCACGCCGAGCGCAATGCGGAACGGCTGCGGATTCTGGCCGAACAGCGTGACGATCTGGCTGCGGCTCTGGACCGGCTGTGGCAGCAAGTGCTGGAGGGCCGGCGAGGCTTCAAGCTTTACCGTCAGCTCAAGATGTACAACGATCCTGCCTTGAACCCGGCAGTGTACGGACCGGGGTCTCATTCCTGATCCGGTCCTCGCGGCCGGTCCGGAGTTCCCGATAATCACGCCTTTACCGGCGCCCGTGCTACAGTCTTGACCAAGGATGCCACGGCTTGCCGGGTTGACGTAGCCGCCCCCGGTGGGTATAAAGACGAATCTGATAGGCAATTGCATTAAGAATTTCGACTTACGTAGACACATTGAAAGAAGAGTGGGTTTATGCAAAACACAGGTCAGGGTATCCCCGCTCGGCGCAACCCTCGCACCATCGAGGGCAAAGCGCGCCCTATGCCTAACGCTTCACACCAGAAGTCGCTGAACGAGTACCAGACTGCGCTGCAATGGATGCACGAAGGCAAGTACGACAAAGCGCGGCAGGTTTTTGAGAAGCTCAGCCAGGACGGTCCGGTGGAGATTCTGGAGCGGGTGCGGGTATATCTTGCGGCGTGCCAGCGCCGTGCACAACAAAGTGGGCTTTCGTTTAACAGTCCAGAGGAGCAGTACGACTACGCCATTTCCCTGTTGAATACCGGATTCTATGAAGAAGCCCGGGATCAGTTCCAGGGAATTCTCAAAACCAACCCGGATGCCGACTACGCTTACTACGGTTTGGCAATCTTAGAAAGCATGACCGGGTTGGCTGAACCCTGCCTCGAGCACCTGGCAAGAGCGATTGAATTAAGCCCTCGCAACCGCATCCAGGCGCGCAGCGATTCAGATTTCCAGGATATGGCCGATGATCCTCGTTTCACCGAATTACTCTACCCAGAAGTTCCCTGAACGCCAGGAATCTTCGCTTGCCGGGGACCCGCTTTCCGGGGGTCGCCGCAAGTTCCATTTCTGGCGCAGGTTAGCAGTGTGATGGCTTTATGGTGAAAACTCTGTCCCCTACCTTGGTCAAGCCAAGGTCCGCGAAGGCCATCGTCTCGCGAAATACCCCAAGACCTGACGGCATTCGTGCGGTAGCCATCGGCGGCGGCACTGGACTTTCCACCTTGCTGCGCGGGTTACGCCGCTATGTCGCGTCACCGCATCAGTCGTTGGCCGACTGCGAGGATGCGCCTTGCGTCATATCCGATCTGGCCGCGGTGGTCACGGTCACGGATGATGGCGGGTCCAGCGGTCGACTGCGGCGCGGTTTTAATATGCTGCCACCGGGCGACCTGCGCAACTGCATGGTGGCTCTTTCGGAAGATGAGCATTTGATTTCCCGGCTCTTTCGCCATCGGTTTACCACCGGGGAAGGGTTGGAAGGGCACAGTTTCGGCAACCTCTTTGTGGCCGCGCTAGTGGAGATCACGGGGGATTTTGCCCAGGCGATCAAATTGTCCTCCCAGGTTCTGGCGACGCGGGGTCATATTTATCCAGCAACCAACGCCAATGTGTCGCTCGCGGCTCGCATGGATGATGGTTCCCTGGTGCGCGGGGAGACCGATATCACGGCGAGCCGACAGCGCATTGTGGAACTGATGCTCGATCCGGTGGATGCTGAGCCACTGCCGGAGACATTGGAGGCGATTGAGTGCGCAGACCTTATTACGGTTGGCCCGGGTTCGCTTTTTACCAGCCTTATTACCAATCTGCTGGTGAAAGGGGTTCCGGAGGCGCTGGGTTCCTCGAAGGCGGTTCGGGTGTACGTCTGCAACTTGATGACCCAGGCGAATGAGAGCTTGAACCTGACCGCATCGCAGCATATTGAGCGGATTTACGAACATGCGCATCGGCCGATTTTTGACTATGCGTTGGTGAATACGGCGCCGGTGTCTCAGGTTTTACTGGATCGGTATGCGGGCGAAGGGGCTTCTCCGATTGTTGCGGATATTGAGGAGATTGAGAAGCTTGGGGTGCGGTGTATTGCTGGGGATTTTGCGGCGGAGGGGGATGTGCTTCGCCATGCGGCGGATCGCGTCGCGGATGCGGTGTTGCGATTGGGGGTTGGTGGCCGGCGGTAGGTGGGGGTTCTTGTGACAGCCGATGGAGTTGCACATCGAGTACCGTGGTCTCCCACATCTCGCGAAAAACGAGCGAGATACCCCGAATTTCCTGCACGCAACCCCAGAAAGAGCTGCGCGTGCGCCTTTCTTTAAGGAAAGGCGCATGAGGTTTACAGGACCCACGAAACTTCACAGGAAATCGGGGTGTGGGGCACCCGATCTTCTGTTGCCGGTACAGCGGGGAGAAAGCGATTGTTGTGCTTCGCCCATCATTTTCGGCCCACGTACGCCTGGGCGAACGTGGGGCACCCGTCCAGAACCTTTGGGTTCGATTTGGTCCGTTAACGGAAGGTACCTCAGGGGCCTGAAGCCCGCACCTTAGGGGAGTGCGGGTTGGATTTCGGTCAGGGTTCGCTTTAGTTGGCCGCAGGCGGCGTAGATGTCTCGGCCTCTTGGGCGGCGTAGAAAAGCGGGCACGCCCTTTGCGATGAGTTTCTGCTGAAAGGCGGATACTTGCTCTGGCTCGGGCATCGCGTAGGCGATTCCCGGGCCGGGATTCCAGGCGATCAGATTTATTTTTACCGGCATGGGTGCGTTGCGCGCCAATGTTGCCAGTTGCTCGGCGTGATGCAAGGTGTCGTTCAGACCGCCCAGGAGCACGTATTCAAACGTCACCCGCTCCCGCGGCCTCAGCGGCAGTTGACCGGCCGCTTGAATGACGTCCTCGATCTTCCACTTGCGCGTGATGGGCATGATGGCTTCGCGGATCGTGTCGTCAGGCGCGTTCAGGCTGATGGCTAACCTGGGCCGCACGGGCTCCGCGGCGAAACGCAAGATGCCGGGAACTATGCCAGAGGTGGAAACGGTCATCCTCGACTCCGCGAGCGATGCTTCGTTCACCAGCAAGCGGACGGCAGCCATGAACTCGTCGTAGTTCAGGAAGGGCTCGCCCATGCCCATGAAGACCAGGTTGATGCGGTCGCGGCCCAGTTGCACGGACTGGCGCTG
This sequence comes from uncultured Acidobacteriaceae bacterium, assembly GCA_963745725.1. GTDB lineage: Bacteria > Acidobacteriota > Terriglobia > Terriglobales > Acidobacteriaceae > PALSA-350. The sequence goes on along the minus strand of CAVUYJ010000005.1, from coordinate 1,251,887 downwards.
CAACACAGCAATCACCTGACCGGCGATTTCTCCCGCGGAGAGATTTCGCTGCAGGCCGAGTTTTGCGGTGAGACAGAATTGGCAGTTCACCGCGCAGCCTACCTGGCTGGAGACACAGATGGTGGCTCGCAGATTGCCGGTTTCGCGGGTGTCACCCTGCTCGGCTCCGTCGCCACCGGGCATCCAGACCGTCTCCACGGTCTGTCCGTCCTGGCCGGCAACCAGGTAGCGCTCGGTACCATCAACCGAGCGAAAAGTCTCGATAATTCGTGGGCGATCGATGGTCCAGCCGGCATCTGCCAGCTCCTGGCGCAGTGCTTTGGGCAAGGTTTTGACCTGGTCAAGGGAGCTGGACCGGTGCTGAAACATGGCCTGGAGGAGCTGCCCGGCGCGGTAGGGGGGCTGTCCGAATTCGGACATCATCTCTGTAAGTTGTTGACGGGAAAGGCCAAAAAGATTTTTTACACCGGGCAGAGGTGGGCTGTCTAATACTCGGACGAGATTTTCCCCAGCAGGCATCGACTCGGTACCCAGGCCTTTTTCGCAGCATAGCATCCGGTTGGCTGTAGGAAATCCGTTGCACCCCGGGGAAAGCCGCTACACTTAAATGGTGACAGAACGCAGCATTCGACGCACGGTCCTTCCCTCCGGCTTAACGATTTTGACAGAGCGCATGGAACACATCCGCTCGGTCGCCATGGGTGTTTGGATCAGAGCCGGCTCCCGGCATGAGTTGCCGGAAGTGAACGGTATCTCTCACTTCGTCGAACACATGGTGTTCAAAGGCACTCAGTCACGGTCCGCGAAACGGATTGCGCGTGAGGTTGACGCCATCGGCGGCAACCTGGATGCGTTCACCGGCAAAGAGACCATCTGCTTCAACCTGAAGGTACTCGATGAGCACGTTCCCACGGCACTCGACGTTCTTTCAGACCTGGTCCTGAATCCGGTTTTCAATAACGACGACATCATGCGCGAGCGGGGCGTCATCCTGGAAGAAATCAAAATGGATGAGGACAACCCCGACTACCTGGTGCACGAGATCTTCACCCAGAATTTCTGGAAGGACCATCCGCTGGGGAAGCCGATCCTGGGTACGAAGGAAACCGTGCGCCGGTTTGAACAGAAGACGTTGTTCGATTATTACGGCAAGCGCTTCTCCGGCAACAACATGGTTTTCTCCGCCGCCGGCAACCTGGAGCATGATGCTTTCGTGGACCTGGTGTCTCGCCGGTTCGATCACATTGCGCCCAGCAGCGGCGATCTTGCAGAGACGGCGCCGCGTACCGCCTCGAAGATTGTGCTGCGCACCAAGAAGGCGCTGGAGCAGGTACAGCTCTGCCTGGGCGTGCCTTCGCCGCCGATCGCACACGAACTCCGCTATGTGACCCTGCTACTCAATACGGTTCTGGGCGGAGGCATGAGTTCGCGGTTGTTCCAGACAGTGCGTGAAGAACATGGCCTGGCTTATTCCATCTTCAGTGACCTGAACCCTTATCGAGACACGGGCTCGCTATGCGTGTACGCAGGCACCTCGTCGGCGCATTGCTTAGAAGTGATTGATCTGATTATGTGCGAGTTTCGCCGGCTGAAGAGCGAGGCTCTGCCGGAAGACGAGCTTCGCCGATCGAAAGACCAGCTCAAGGGCAACATTATTCTTGGCCTGGAGAGCTCCATGTCACGGATGTCGAACCTGGCTCGGCAGGAAATGTATTTTGAGCACTTTTTCGGCGTCGAGGAAATTATGGAGAAGGTCGAAAACGTTACCAGCGAGCAGGTCATGGAGATGGCCAACACGCTGTTCGACCCGGATAAAGTGGCGGTCACCCTGCTGGGCCGGCTCGACGGGCTCAAGGTGAGCCGCGCTCAGCTAGCTTGCTGAATCTGCGCCTTGAGCGTTACTGCTGTTGGCTGCGTCTTTACTTATTCTTGATAGACTTGTAGCGGTCAGACGGGGCGAGACCGCCCTGTTGCTGCAGGAATCGAGAATACCCATGACTCAGATCAGCTTTGCCCGCTCGACCCAACGCAACCGCCAGCGCGGCTTCACCCTGATGGAACTGCTCATCGTGATGTCCATCATGATCATTCTGATGTTGATTGCCATCCCGAATTTCATCAGCATGAAGGCGCAAGCGGACGAGACCTCGGCCATCCAATCACTGCGTGCGATTTACCAGGCACAGATCCAGTACCAGACCAACTTTCCCTCGAACGGCTTTGCTTGCTCCTTGAGCGCGCTTGGCGGCAATCCTAGCTCGGGTCCACCGAGCCCGACGGCGGCCCAAGTGCTGCAGGGAGACCTGGCCACGGGGCAAAAGTCCGGGTACACGTTCAATGTGGTCAACTGCAACAAGGTCAACGTGAATAACCAGGATATGTACACCTCGTACGAGGCGACCGCGGTTCCCCAATCGATAGGAAAGTCGGGTCACCGTGGCTTCTGCATTGACTCGGCCGGGGAGATCAAGGCAGATCTTTCGGGCGGCACGAATTGCACCCAGGCAATTCAGTAGGGCGTATTGGTGCTGGGGTTGTTGCTGTTTCCGCGGGCGGGCACGTGTGCCGATACCGCACAGCAGCTGGCGCAGCGCGTGGACAAGTACTACAACGGCCTTCATTCTCTGCGGACTGCTTTTACCGAGAGCTTTCACGGTATGGGCATTGACCGGGAGGAGAGCGGCACGCTGCTGCTGCGCAAACCGGGAAAGATGCGTTGGAGCTATAGCCATCCGGCGGGGAAAGTGTTTGTGCTGAATGGCAAGTATGCGTGGTTCTATTCCCCGGGGGATGCGCAGGTAGAACGGGTGCAGGCGACGCAATTGGATGATCTACGTTCGCCGCTTCGGTTTCTGCTGGGACATACACAATTACAGAAGGAGCTCGAGGGGTTGACGGTTTCGTCCGGACCCGATGGGCTGCTGTTGTCTGGGGTTCCCAAGGGGATGGAGAAGCGGGTGGAGAGGATTGTGCTTGGGGTGAGCTCGGAGGGGGTTATTCACTCGATGAGGATTACCGAGACGGATGGTGCGGAGACTGCGTTCACGTTTAAGGACAGCGTGGCGGATGCGCCGGCTCCGGATTCGGAGTTTTTGTTTCAGCCGCCGGCGGGGGTTCCGGTGGTGGATGGGTTGCCTCCGGTTTAGGGGTCCGAACACATTTCCAGTAGAGGCCTGCGGAACCGCAGGTCCCTCCGCTCCGCTTCGCTCCGGTCGGGATGACAAGGGGGGAGTAGTTTCTTCGATCACAGATCGGTGGCCCATAGAGTAACTGCAGATCCCTCGGTTTCCCCGGATTTCCTGTCGAGAGTTGCGGCTCCGGTCAAGTGCGTGTGGTTCTCTTGGGAGAACCACATACGTGGCGGCAGTGAGAGCTATGAGGTAGGAAATCCAGGTACGCTCGGGATGACAAAGGAAGGGGCGACGGTTTGATCGGAAGTGGTTGCCGGACCGAGGGCTTTTACCACCCTGGGTGCGCCCGCAAGCCATCACATAACATCGTGGTATTCGACGCCCATCATGCGATTCGTTAAATTTCTTGTTTTTGCCGTGGTGGCAACCTTGGTGGCTGCGGCGCAGAGCGGTCCTTGGGAGATTGAGGATAGCGGGTCGTCTGCTGGCCTAAGAGGTGTCCATGCGGTTGGCGGGGGTGTGGTTTGGGCCAGCGGCACTGGGGGCACGGTGCTGCGCAGCGAGGATACCGGATACCTTTGGCAGCAATGCGCTATGCCAGCCGGCGCCGGCAAGCTGGATTTTCGTGGGATATGGGCTTGGGATGCGCTCCATGTTTTGGTTTTGTCGAGTGGCACCGGTGAGCAATCTCGCCTCTATCAGACGACGGATGGGTGCAGCAGTTGGAAGCTGCTGCTGACCAACCCCGATCCTGCCGGATTTTGGGATGGGCTGATTTTCCTCGATCGGCAGCACGGCTTGATCTATGGCGATCCGGCGCAAGGCGTTACATTGAGGTTTGGCTTGCTTGAGACGCGCGATGGAGGGAAAAACTGGAGCCCGGCGGCTGAGTTGTTGCCGCTTCCCGGGGAGTCTGTTTTTGCCGCCAGCAATAGCGCCATGACGGCCGGCGGAGGATGGGTCTGGTTGGGAACCAGCAAGGCCCGGGTTCTCAGAACCAGCGACCTAGTCAAATGGCAGAGTGCGCAAACCCCGCTGGCAAGCGGAAATGACTCTTCCGGCGTCTTTTCCTTAGCGTTTCGCGACCAAAAGCACGGGATCGCTGTCGGTGGAGACTATCGCAAACCAGAGGAGACAGCGGGCACTGCGGCATACACGTCGGACGGAGGAGAACACTGGAGCGTTCCCCGCAAACTGCCCCATGGGTACCGTTCTGCCGTGGCCTGGGACGCGAAGGACAAGGCCTGGATCACGGCGGGCAGCAATGGATCCGATATCTCCTACGACGATGGGGTCACGTGGCAATGGCTCGATAGTGGCAATTGGAATGCTCTCAGCTTGCCATGGGCCGTCGGTCCCAATGGCCAGATTGGTAAGCTGGGAATGCTTCCGGCGCACCCGGTTGGAGTATCCCGGTAGACTGGTAAGGGGCCCATGGCAGAGTACGTAATCAAGCTGGCGGATGAGCGGGGACGCATCCAGGAGCAGGTGCAAGTGGCCGGCTCCGCGGAAGAACTGCGCAGCCGTTTTTCGCAAGCCGGCTACTACGTCTACTCGGTCCGGCCGCGCGGCATGCGCGGCGTGGGGGGCAGCCGCAAACGCGCCAACCTGGAAGCATTCATTATCTTCAACCAGCAGTTTCTTACCCTGGTCCGGGCGGGGCTGCCGATTCTGGGCTCGCTCGACATGCTGGTGAAAGGGCAAAAGAACCCGACCTTTCGGGCACAGTTGGAAAATGTAGCCGCACGGGTGCGCACGGGAGAGTCGCTTTCGGCGGCCTTTGAAGCGCAGGGTGGCTTTCCGCTGATCTACACCACTACGCTGCTGGCCGGAGAACGCAGCGGCCAGTTGGAAGACGTGTTGTCACGCTATCTTGCCTTCCAGCGTATTTCTCTCTCTTTCCGAAAGAAATTGATGGCTTCCCTGTTATACCCGTGCTTGCTGATCACTATGGTGGTGGCGTTGTTCGTTTTTCTGATCAGCTTCGTGGTGCCGCGATTTGCCATGCTTTACGACCAGTTGGGTACCAATCTTCCCGCGGCAACCCGGATGCTGCTGTCCGTAGGCAACAACTTTCAGCACTATATTCTTTGGGTGCTGGCAGGCATCGCAGTGATCGTCTACGGTCTGTTCCGCTATAGCCAGACCACGGCGGGAGCGGCACGTATCGACCGCATGCGTATCGGCATGCCGGTGTTCGGCAATATCTGGCGAAAGTACCAGGTTGCGCTCTTTGTGCGCACGCTCTCCAGCCTGCTGACCGGCGGATTGCCGCCCGTGCCTTCGCTCGAGACAGCGGCGCGCTCGATTTCGAGCAATACTATTGCCCAGGCGGTTATGGCTTCTGTGGGCACGGTGCGGGAAGGAAAAAGCCTGGCGCAGAGCCTGGAGAAAACCGGCGTCTTCCCGGACCTTGCGGTGGAAATGATTGATGTAGGGGAATCGACCGGGGCCTTGCCGCAGATGTTGAATTCAGTCGCGGAGTTTTTCGAAGAAGACGTCCAGACAGCGTTGACCGCTGCACTGGCGCTGATCGAGCCCGCCATCCTGATCGTGATGGGATCGGTGGTGGTGGTGATCCTGATTGCGCTTTATCTGCCCATCTTCTCGCTCGGACAAGCGAGTACCATGGGAGGCCACTAGGCCTCTTTGTTCAGATTGCCCTGAGGAGTTGTTTATGGCTGACAACACAGTACTTGTCACCACGACTGTATCGGAATCAGACGAGACCACGCGCGCCCAGGCGCTGGCGCATCGCTATCGCTGCGAGTTTGTCGACCTGAAGAACTTCCGCATCCAGCACGAGCTGTTCCGCAGCGTGCCGGTCGACATGATGTTTCGTTATAACTTCGTGCCCCTGGAGCAGATGGAAGACCGCCTGATCATCGCGGTCAGTGATCCCAGCCGCCTGATGGTGCTGGACGAGATCAGCGGCCTGCTGGGGCAACGGGTTATCACCCGCGTGGCCACCCTGTCGCAGATCACGGACCTGCTCAAGAAGACGGAGCAGTCGCAAAGGGTACTGGACGAGGCGTCCGAAGGCCTCACGTTCGACGTCATTTCCGCCGAAGACAATGCCGACGAGAATATCTCGATCGAGAAGCTCACGTCGGAAGAGGACATCAGCCCGATCATCCGGCTGGTGGATACCACGATCTTTACCGCTCTCGAGCGCCGCGCTTCGGATATTCACCTGGAAACCTATGACGACTCGCTGGTGGTCAAGTACCGCATCGACGGTGTGCTGCAGCCGGCCATGGCGCCGATCGCGCGCGAGCATCATTCGACGATCCTCTCCCGAATCAAGGTCATGAGCGAACTGGACATCGCCGAGCGCCGGGTACCGCAGGACGGGCGTTTCCGCGTCCGCTACAAGGGACGGCTGATCGATTTCCGCGTTTCCATCATGCCTACCGTGCACGGCGAGAACGCTGTGCTGCGTGTGCTGGATAAGGAGTCGATGAGCGAGAAGTTCCGCAAGCTCACGCTGGACGTGGTGGGTTTCGGCGAGGACGACCTGCGCCGGTTCCGCCGCTATATCCGCGAGCCTTACGGCATGGTGCTGGTGACGGGCCCTACGGGATCCGGCAAGACCACCACCCTTTATGCGGCACTGAACGAGATCAAGAGCGATGAGGACAAGATCATCACCATCGAGGATCCGGTGGAGTACCAGATTCGTGGCATCACGCAGATCCCGGTGAATGAGAAGAAGGGGCTGACCTTCGCCCGCGGATTGCGTTCCATTCTGCGCCACGACCCGGACAAGATCCTGGTGGGTGAGATCCGCGACCAGGAGACGGCACAGATCGCGATTAATTCCGCGCTCACCGGCCACCTGGTGTTTACCACCGTCCACGCCAACAACGTGGTCGACGTACTGGGCCGTTTTCTCAACATGGGTGTGGAAGCGTACAACTTCGTCTCTGCGCTGAATTGCATTTTGGCCCAGCGGCTGGTGCGCACCATCTGCGAACACTGCACGCGGCCGGTGCGGTACGACGATGAATTCCTGCGCAACAGCGGGTTGGATCCGGAGTTGTGGCGCGACTTCGACTTTCGCGAAGGTGCCGGCTGCATTGAATGCGGCGGGACTGGCTATCGCGGGCGAACCGCGATCCACGAACTTCTGGAACTGACCGATCCCATTCGCGAGATCATTCTGGAAAAGAAGCCGGCCTCCGAGGTGCGCAAACTGGCGCAGCAGGGCGGCATGCAGTTCCTGCGCGAATCCGCGGTTGACCGCGCCAGCCGAGGCTTGACTACACTGAAGGAAATCAACAAGGTGACCTTTATCGAGGCCTTCCGCTAGAGATGCTTTCGAATATTGCCAACCGTATATTCCCGTCCGCCGCCAACGCGCTGCGTCCCCGCCTGGCGTGCGAGATCACCAGCGCCGGCGTGGTGGCCGGCCGGCCGGGGGAGGCCGAACAGGAAATTGTCTCTGCGTTTGCTCCCTTGCGTCCGGGGGTGCTCGCCGCCGGACTGCACACGCCCAACTTCAGCGACCGCGCGGCGGTGGCCAGCGCGTTGCGGCAGGCGTTGAACGAGGTCAGCCTAAAAGAGGGTGAAATCACGGTGGTGATCCCCGACGCTGCGGTTCGGGTGCTGTTGCTGGATTTCGACCAGTTGCCGGCGAAGGTTGCCGAAGCGCTGCCGATTATTCGTTTTCGACTACGCAAGCTGGTGCCTTTTGAAGTGGAAGATGCGGGGGTGAGCTACCAGGTGATGCCCAGCAAGCCGGGCCAGGTGCGGGTGATTGTCGCGGTTTCCCCGGCTGCGGTTCTGGCGGAGTATGAAAGCGCAGTGCGCGAAGCAGGCTACGAGCCGGGCGTGGTTCTGCCCAGCACCCTGGCAGCGCTGGCCGCGGTGAACTCGGAGGAGCCGTCGCTGGTGATCAATCGCAATGGCAGCTCGGTAACAACCGCAATTACCCGGCAGAGTGAATTGTTGCTGCACCGGACGCTCGATCTCACGGAAAAAGAATGGACTCCCCAGGAAAACTCGCTCCATTCCGCCGAAGAGCTGCAGCAGTCGGTCACGGTAGCGGTTGCTTATTTTGAGGACACGCTGGACTCGCCACCGCGACAGTTGCTGTGTTGCGGCCTAGGGGGCCCGGAAGAGCTTATCCATCTGCTGGGCGAGGAGAGGATCCCGATACGTGACCTGGTGCCCACGCCCTACAAGAACACGGCTATGCCCGGCGGCATCCTTGCCGGGGTGGTGGGGGCGCTGGCCAACTGATGCGCATCCAACTCAATCTCGCTTCGCGGCCGTTTGTCGAGCTGGGACCGGTTTACCTGCGACTGCGGGTGCTTATTGTGCTGCTGGCGGTGGTGGCTGTGCCGCTGTGGCTTCTGTTGGCCACGGAAAAGCGCAAGGCGGCTGAGGCCCAGGCGCGGCTGGACGCGGTGCAGCAAAGGATCCATGCGATCGAGAACCAGCGGCAGGTATTTCAGGCGTCGATGCGGGAACCGCAAAATGCTTCGGTATTGTCGCAGTCTCAGTTTCTTAACCAGCTTTTTGCCCGCAAGGCATTCTCGTGGACCGCGGTGATGATGGACCTGGAGAACGTGCTGCCCAGCGGCGTGCAGGTGCTGGCCATCGATCCGGTGCCTACCAAAGATGGGAAAGTGACGATTCGCCTCCGGGTGAGCGGAGCTCATGATCGTGGAGTCGACCTGGTGCGCAACCTGGAGCATTCACACCGGTTCATCGCGCCCCGCCTGGCTCGGGAGACGGCGGAAAGCAATCAGAACGGGCGCCAGATCGAGCAGGTTAGCGCAACCACGAACGTAAACTTTGATTTGCTTGCGGAGTACAACCCGTTACCGGATACAGCGGGGAAGCCGGCCGCAGCCAAGCAGGCGGCGAAGAAGCAGGCTAAACCACAGGGCAAAACTGTCCGCGCGCCACGGCCCGCCAGAAAGGCGGCCACCACATGAAGCCGCTGCGCAGCAAGCTGATCAGCCTACTTAACCTGCATTTCGCCGGGGTTGGGTTGCTGTTGATTCTGAACCTGGTGCTCGCGGTTCGATTGTTCCTCGCCTGGAGCACCTTGCGGAATGCCAGCCCAGACCAACTGCAGCAGCAGCAGACTGCCTATCGCGCTCTGCAGCTGGAAATGACCCCGCTGCGGGGGTTGCCGCAAAAGGTTTCGCTTTCCCGCACGCAGGCGGATGACTTTTACACCGCACGCTTCCCTGCCGCGTACTCCACCATCTCCGCAACCATCCATGACTTGGAGAGCAAGAACAATGTTCGCCTGACCAGCCTTGCCTACACGCCGACTCCCGCCATCGCCGGCTTGGCCGAGGTGCGCATGGATGCCAGCCTTAGCGGGGAGTATGCGCCGATGATGCACTTTATCAATGGGCTGGAACGGAGCAAGACTTTCTTTCTTATCACCGGGCTTACGCTCACCGGGCAGCAGGGCGGGCTGGTGAACCTGCGTCTCAAGCTCAACACTTATCTCCACGCTAACAATTTGAACCAGCTGGTTCCGCTCACGCAGGGAGACGAAGTGCCGTCAGGGGAGGAAGAGCGCTGATGGCCCTCAAAGTTGGTACCGAGGACAAGAAGAAAGTCTATTTGGCAGCCGGGCTGGGCGGGGTGATGCTGATTCTGCTGATTCGTTTTCTCTGGCAGACGTTCGGACCTTCGCCGACAGCCCCACCAGCGCCGCCTCCTGTGGTCACCGTGACGCGGCCGGCTACGACCACCGGCGAGACGGCCCAGGAGAACACGACGGCTCCGGCTTATGGGGGCCACCAAGCCGCCAAGGTCAGCGGCTTGGCTGCGCTTGACCCTACGCTGCATCCAGAGATCATGCGACAGGCCGAGTCGCTCGAGTACACCGGCCACGGGCGCAATATCTTCTCCCAGTTCTCGGCACCGCCGGTGATTCCGAAACCGATTGCACCGATTCGCCAGGCGGCGATGGATACCGGGCCGCCACCTCCTCCTCCACCGCCGCCCATCAACCTGGGTTTCTATGGCTATGCGGCGGAAAAGACCGGCCAGAAGCAGGTTTTCCTGCTGAAGGGTGATGATATTTTCATCGCATCGGAAGGGGATGTGGTCGACCGGCGCTATCGGGTAGTCAAAATCAACGCGGTGTCCGTCCAAGTAGAAGATATTCCGTATCACAACACGCAGACACTACCACTTCGCCAATGATGAGACGGGTTTCCAAATCGCAATGCAGGACGGGGCAGGAAGAGGGTTTCTTGCTGCTCGGCGTGCTTTTCATGATCCTGCTGATCATGATCGCGCTGGCGGTTGCGGCGCCGAAGATTGCTGATTCCATCCGACGGGATAAGGAAGAGGAGACGATCCAGCGTGGGAAGCAATACGCTCGCGCAGTCCGGATGTACTACAACAAGTTCGGACGCTATCCCAACACGATTGATCAGCTGGTGAAGAGCAACAATCAGCGTTTTCTGCGCAAGCGGTATCTCGATCCGATGACCGGCAAGGATGATTGGCGAATCATCCACAATGGCGAGCAAAAGGTGCCGGCCATGGGATTGTTCGGCCAAACCGTGCAGCAGAATGGGATAACGCCTACCGGGGCTAGTACCAGCATCGGGGACTGTTGGGCGTCTTCGTCGCCTTTTGGATCTTCGGTGGGGTCTCCGGGGACTTCCGCGAGCGGCTCTTCACTGGGGTCCTCGGGGTCTGGGTTTGGCAGCAGCGGGTCTTCTTTTGGGTCCGGGTCGTCGAGTTCGCCGTTTGGGAATAGCGGCTCCTCCACGTCGCCGATTGGGGGCACTGCCTCCAGCTCCAGCAGTGGGTTCGGGTCGTCCGCTGGCATCGGCGGGACGACAACGAATGGTGCTGCCGGGACGAGCACGAACAATATCGGTGGGGTACAAACGACCGGGGGCAGCAGCAGCGCCTTTGGGTCACCGGGGGTTTCGGTTGGGGGCGCGCCGATTGTTGGTGTGGGTCTGACGGATAAGAGGGAGTCGATCAAGGTCTATCGGAAACAGACACACTACAACCAATGGGAGTTTGTGTTCGATCAAAATCAGATGGCTATGGATGCCATGGCTGGGGGCGCGGCCGCGGGCAGTATCAATGGCGGAACTGGTACTACTAACGGCACTGGATTTAATTCGGGCAGCGCTGGTGGTGGGTTGGGGTCTAGTTCGGGGCCCGGATTTGGATCTAATAATGGGTCGGGGTTTGGGGCCAGTTCGGGGTCTGGATTTGGATCTAGTTCTGGATCGGGGTTTGGATCCAGCAATGGTTCGGGTTCCAATAACGGGTCTGGTTTCGGATCGCCGAGCAGCCCTACTAGCCCTGCTCCGCCTGCTAATAATTCTCCTCAGTAGGTGGAGTTCTTCGGTAACAATCCCTGCGCTATTTTCCTGTCATCAAAGTTGAAAAACATTTCCATGAAGGGTCCGCGGAACCGCAGGTCCCTCGGGTACGACGGGATGACAAGGAGAGGGCAACGGTTCGATAGAAAGTAGTTCCTGGACCGAGGTGTTCCGGGTACGCTCCTGTGGGGATGACAAGGGAGAGGGCGACGGTTCGATGGAAAGTAGTTCCTGGACAGAGGTGTTCGGGTACGATCCGGTCGCGATGACAAAGGATGACGGCTTTGTGTGGGGGACTTGAAACACAGCTGATTGGATATGCAGAAACCACGAAAAGATCGAAGAAGTCACAGGCTCTCGGGATCACAAAGGAATGGGCCACGGTTCGATAGAAAGTGGTTCCTGGACCGCGATGTTTCGGGTACGATCCGGTCGGAATGACAAGGAAAAGGGCGATGTTTCCTTGAGAACGGTAGCACGGACGCGGGCAAGGATAGAGCAGTGAAGTCCCATATCTCGCGAAAAACGAGCGAGATATGGGGCACCCAGGGTCGGTGGTCACGGACAGAGATTTGATCCTAGCGCTTTTGGAAGTCGGGGGAGCCCAGTAGCAGGCCGGCTACCAGGGCGGCTTGTTTGTCGGCTGGGGCCGGGATTGGGGTTGCCAGGTCCATTACCTGCACAAAGGCTGCGCGGATTGGCATGGTCCCGGCTTGCTTTGCGCCGGGCTTGAATGGCTCTGCTGCCGGTAGGGCCATGGGTCCCTGCGCGGCTAGCGCGTCGGCTTGCTGCAAGACGGTTTGCCGCGCCTGGGGGTTCAGTTCCCCGTTGAGAAAGACTGCTTCCAGCTTCGCTTCCTTCTGCGCCGCAGTGGCGGCGTCCGGTCCCTTGATCTTCATCAGGGCATCTAGATCTGTCGCTGTGCCCAGCTTGTGGCTGGCCAGAGCAAGGGCAATGTTGATGCGGGTCAGAAGATCACCGGAATTTACCCAGGCACCCGCTGTCCAGGAGTAGCCGTTGGGCGTTTGACAGCCGTAGAAGGGCATCCCTAGTTGGCCCATTGCGTTCAACACAATGGCCGGCCGATCGACTTGACCTCCGGTGGCCCGCACCGCCGAAAGAACAAATTCTTCCGGAGTTTTTACCTTGGCGCGATAGGCGTCGCGCGACCAGAATTCCGGCGAGGTCAACATGGTGCGCAATACCTGGCGGATGTCCCCATCAGAATGCAGATAGGTCTTGGCCATGCGATCTACCAGGGCTGGAGGAGGCGTGTCGCTTACAAAACGCTCGGCGAGCTGCTGGGAGAGATGGTGGGCCGTCGCCGGGCTGGTGGCCAGGCGGTGGAGCACTTCCAAGCCTTCGCGCTCACCATCCTCTTGAATGGTCTTGCCCATCACCACCTTCGGGCCGGGCTCATGGCGCCGCTCGTTGAAGGTGAACCCTCCTCCCTTGCGGGGCTCGTCTATCGTCCAACCGGTAAAGACCTTGGCTACTTCGGTGACGTCCTTTTGGGTATAACCTCCATCGACGCCGAGAGTATGGAGCTCCATTAATTCGCGGGCATAGTTCTCGTTGAGGCCGGGATCCCGATTCTTGGCTTGCGGATTGGCCTGAGCACGCATGGCGGCCATGGAATGGGGGCCGATGCTGGTGTGGTTATCGAGATAGAAGAGCATGGCCGGGCTCTTTGCCGTGGCTAGCAGCAAGTCTTCAAACTTACCCATCGCGTGGGGGGCAATCACGTTCTGCTGGTAGTCCACCAGGTACCACGGCGCAAGCTGACCCTTCTTGAGATAGACGTTGAAGTGGTTCAGCCAGAAATCGGTCATGACCGCCTGCAGCTGGCGTTGACTGTAGACGTCGGTGAGCAGGCGGGTTTGTAGCAATTCGCCGGCCACCAAGAGGGTCGGATTTACCAGTGCAACGACGGTCTCTTTCTGCTGCGGCGTCATTCCGGATGTCAACTGGGAGCGTTCTTCGGGAGTGAGCTCCTTCATGAAACCGCGCAGCTGTCCGGGCTTCATGTTCACCAGACTCTGCAGGCGCTGGTCGGGGGATAGATTTACGATCCGGGTCGAGGCCAGGTCGGCATACAGTTTCTGCTCGTGGACGGCGATCGAGGGGGAGCTGGCCACATCCTCAAGCGCCATCGCGTCGGCCATCAGGCTTTCGTTGGCCGCCATCTGGTTGGGTGGGGCTGCGCCAACGGGCTCTGCTACCGGCTGCTTTGCTGGGTCGTTCACCGGGTTGACCGCTTCCTGGGCCTGCTTCTGACGCTTTTCTTCATAGGCCTGGACCTGATTCTGATAGATGGCGTGTTCCACGCGATCTTTGGGCAGGGGGATTCTTCCGTCGGCCACGGCGCGAATCACACCTGCGGAGGGAAAGGCCTGCGTCAAATTCTGCTGACTGAGGCGCATGGCGGGGAAGGCCTGGAGGCGCGCTTCGAGGAGGCTGTCGTCGATCTGCTCCGGATTGAGCTGCATCTCGATCCACTTCTTAACGCCCATGGCCTGCATCCGTTCCAGATCGCCGGGTCTAGGCCCGAAGGTGAGGCGATTCAGGGCGTGGGTGGCGCGTTCTTCTTCGGTCAGAGCCTTGGCAGCAGTCGTCTTCTTGGCATGCCAACCGGGCACAGGAGCCGCTACCAGGGTGAACGGCTCCTGCACCAGGGAGAGCACAAGGCAGCCCGCGATGAGGCGGGTAAGGCGACTGAACATCCAACCGGAAGCAAGGGGCATGGTCGAGCAAACTCCACAAATCGATCTATGGGTTTCAGACCCCCGGCTGGGGTTGAAGTCGCGTGCTTTGATGGATTTTCCTGGAGGGAGCCGCTAAGTTCCTGATCGCCCGTACAATGGTCGGCAGAAAGCCGAGGCATGCGTTGACGTTTTTTTACCACAACATTCTGGCGACCCTGTGGACCGTGTTCTGGGTGCTCTGGATACTACCGGCAGTTTTCGGGAAGAAGACGATCCGACGGCAGACCGACGGATCTCGCATCCTGCAGCTTGTTCTGCTGCTGGTGGCGTATGTTCTGATCGTCAACAGCGGACTGGGTTGGGATTGGCTTAACCAACGGTTGGTGCCAAAGGGGAGTGGCTCGACTGCGGCGGGATACGCTTTGTTGATCGCGGGAATGCTGTTCGCGGGTTGGGCGCGGCTGTTTCTCGGGGGCAACTGGAGTTCGAGTGTGACTTTGAAGCAGGACCATACCCTGGTTCAGTCTGGGCCTTACCGGATTGTCCGCCACCCTATCTACACGGGGCTTCTGGCCGCCTTGCTGGGAACGGCGATTGCGCTGGGCGAGCTGCGCTGCTTCCTTGGTGTGCTGTTGGCGGGGATCGCGTGGAAGATCAAATCCGTGAGCGAAGAGAGTTTGATGGTGGAACAATTCGGCGACCAGTACGCTCGCTACCGGGAACAGGTGAAGGGGTTAGTTCCTTATCTCTGGTAGGGTCCCCGGCTGCCTTCCTCAGTTAAACTGTACATACCACCATGTTTGAAAACCTATCCGACAAGCTGCAGCGGGCGTTCAAGAATCTCCGTGGCCAGGGCACCGTCACCGAAGAAAACATCGGGGACGCCCTGCGGGAGATCCGCGTGGCCCTGCTCGAAGCCGACGTTAACCTGAACGTGGTCAAGGAGCTTATCGAGCACATCCGGGAAAAGGCTGTGGGCCAGCAGGTGATGACGGCCCTTTCGCCGACCGAGCAGGTGATCAAGATCGTCCGCGACGAGCTGGTGGCGCTGCTGGGGAAGGATACGGCTCGCTTCAACTTCGCTTCCCGTCCGCCCACGGTGATCCTGCTGGCCGGCCTGCAGGGTGCGGGCAAAACCACTACTTCGGGGAAGCTGGCAGCGTGGCTGCGCAAGGGCGGCCACCGGCCGCTGCTGGTTTCGGTTGACGTCTATCGGCCGGCAGCGCGGGAGCAGCTCCGGATCGTGGCCAACTCCATCAAGGTGAACCTGTATGAGGGCGATACCAAGGGCGAGGCGCCGGGGTATGCGCTGGTGGAGCGGCTGGCGAAAGAGGCGCGGCGCGAGGCGATCAATTCAGGCTGCGACACGTTGATCGTCGACACCGCGGGCCGGTTGGCGCTGGACGAGGAGCTGATGCAGGAGATGCGGGGTCTCAAGGCGCTGCTCAGCCCGCAGGAGATCCTTTTCGTTGCCGACGCCATGACGGGGCAGGATGCGGTGCATTCCGCGGGAGAATTTCATAAGCAGCTGGCATTGACGGGCACGGTGCTGACCAAGATGGACGGGGATGCGCGCGGCGGTGCGGCACTCTCCATTCGCCACGTGACCGGGCAACCGGTGAAGTTTATCGCCACGGGGGAAAAGGCGGATGCCTTTGAGCCCTTCCATCCCGATCGTATTGTCAGCCGGATTCTGGGCATGGGCGACATGATGACGCTCATCGAACGGGCGGAAGAGACGCTGGACAAGAAGAAGCAGGAGGAGTTTGCCCGCAAGGCTCTTTCGGGCGACGGGTTCTCGCTGGAGGATTTCCGCGATCAGCTGCGCCAGATCCGCAAGCTGGGGTCGATGCAGAGCATTCTGAAGATGCTGCCGTCGATTGGCCCTTTTCAGGGTATCCAGCAGATGGCCGGACAGGTGGACGAGGGGCAATTCAACCGCATTGAGGCGATCATCAACTCGATGACCAAGCAGGAGCGGGACAAGCACGAAATCATCTCGGGCAGCCGGCGCAAACGGATCGCGCGGGGCTCGGGAACGAGCGTGCAGGAAGTGAACCAGCTGCTGCGCCAGTATGCGCAGATGCGCAAGATGTTCAAGAGCGCGGGCAAGGGCGGCGGCATGCAAAGGCGGATGATGGGCGCTCTGGGTGGCATGCGCGGCATGGGGCGGTAGTACCTCAGGGCCTAAAGGGATAGCAGCCCTCAGCGGCTAAGCCGGATTCATTACACGGCAGTTGTGCACGGCCTGAAGGCCGCACCCTTCCGACAAAGTGAGTTTTCGGCGGCACGCGAAGCCGGTACGTACCTCCGGTCATTCTTTGAAACGAAACCGGATCCAGACACGTCCAAGGAGAGCCAGGGGATCGTCGTCATGTCGAAATTGCAAGACCAACTCGACCAGATTACGGCCAACACGCGGAACCTGGTGCAGCCGGAACGCCTGGAGATCAGCGAGCGCGCGGTGGCGGAGCTTTACGCGGCCGGGGTGGAGGATAGAATCCTGCCGGTGGGCTCAAAGGCACCGGAATTCGCGCTTCCCGATGCGGGAGGCCGAATCATCCGGAGCACCGATCTGCTGGCGCTCGGGCCGTTGGTGATCAATTTTTTTCGCGGGCGCTGGTGCCCTTATTGCGTAACCGAGCTTGAGACCTGGCGCGACCTGTATGGAGTGGTGCGCAAGCGGGGAGGGCTGCTGGTCGGGATTTCCCCACAGACGGTCCGCCAGAACGACTTTACGGCAGTCCAACATGGGCTGGGATTTCCCGTTCTCACGGACGCGGGATGCAAAGTCGCCGCGCAGTTCGGGCTGGCTTACGCGGTGGCTCCATCGCAGCAGCGGTATTACCGCAGCATCCTGGTAAACATTCCGCTGGTAAACGGGGATGCGAGCTGGCAATTACCTCTCCCAGCAACCTACATCCTGGGTCGGGACGGCACCGTGTTGTTCGCCGATGCCCATGCCGATTTTCGGGTTCGTCCAGAACCACGAGAAGTGCTGGACGTGCTCTTACCGTAGAAGCTTGTATCGGTAGCCAGGAATTGTAACGATCGCTTCCCTGCCGTCACTACACCGGCGTTGTTAGAGAGGGCGCGGAACCCAAAACGAAAAGGGAAGGGTCTGCAAAGCCTTATGTGGTGGTTCAATTCCATCCCGCGCCTCCACTCGCCGATTGGATAACTCTGGTTCATCGCCGGGTAAGTTGGGGCGCTCCTTGTCCAGCGTGATTTCAGTGCTGTTCGGTTGCCCTTAATGCCTCACTGCCCTGAACAATTACGCCTACCTCATTTACACAAAAGTTAGTTTGCCTACCACTTCCCGTTAAGTTGTGTTTTAATCTTGCTACTTCCCCACGCTAGTTATTAGTGGAAGGGAACGCGATGTCGAGAGCGCTGCACCTGTACTCCTCGCCCCACCTACACTGCAGACACTTAAGGCTTCTTCCAGACATGCCGGATGTGTCCGATGTTTTTCTGCGCTCGAACAGCGCAGTTTGCTGGTGAAAAGGAAAGCAAGAAGAAAATGGCTGCCGAGCTCGAGAGGCTTGTGAACGTGGACATGAATTTGGACACGGTGCGATTCGGTGAACTCTCTGCAGGAGAGACACCGTCGGCTTTGAAGCGCGTGGCCGACGCAGCACGGCGGGAAAACCTGATCCAGAGGTTGAGTCTGGTGTTGGAGAGCTTGTGGCTTTTCTACGAGGCGATGCGTTCCGGAAAGCCGCTCGCGTGTGGCGATGAACGGCTGGCGCAAATGAGAACGGCGCTGAGGAGTCCCCTAAGGAAGAAGTGATTGTTCGCGCGAAGCTCGCCACTGAAACCGCCGACGTGTGGTTGGAAGGATGCGATGCCTTACCTAAGCCCGATGGACATATTGGTCATTCAGAATGCGATTGAGGAGTACTCGCGAAAACATCCAGGGAGCCCGGCTCCTTCAGCAGCAGAGGCCCTGGCTTGGCAGTTCGAGGAGCACGGTAAAGGGAAGAAGCAACGGCAGGCGAGCACAACAGAGGAGCGGGGGCGCGTGAGACTGTTCGAGAGCCTTCGCGGCTGGTGGATGCCGCATCGACGCACGTAATTGAGTTTTTCCGCAGCTTGTTTAGACATGCTCTTCGTTCAACGGTCTCAGCTAGTTAGTATGGGGAGTGCACCGGACGCGCCTCCTCGCTATGAACAGTACTCGTCGCCGCTTCGTGCGCAACGCTGCCCTGCTCGGTGCGGCCTCATCCATAGCGCCACCGTTCGGGCTGGCTGTTGTGGACGAGACAGCACCCTATCGCACTCCCTATAAATACCCACAGCTTGTGCTGTCAGCTACCGGCCGCAAAGGTGATTTTGACCAGCGCAGTATCGATGATCCTATCGTTTTCTACACCAACGGAGCCTTCCAAATGCTTTACATCGGTTGGGATGGGGTTGGCTACCAGACGGGGCTCGCGACCTCTCCCGATCTGGTCCGATGGACGCGCAAGGCACTGGTGGGGCCGCGCGATGCGGCGTCAGCGTATACAAAATACAACCTCGCACTGAGCTCCATTCTGCGCGACAAGCAGTTGCGGTCGCGGGGGGAGGCTATCAAGGTCCATGGCAAATATGTCGGGGCATGGAACGCTTACCCGAGCGCCGGGTACGAAGAGGGCGCCGCTGTCATCGGTATGGCGACATCAGAAGACCTTATTCACTGGGAGCTCTCCGATCCGATCCTCACCCCTCAGGAAGGAGCACCCTGGGAGCATGGCGGTCTGTATCGGCCGGACTTAATGCTCGACCATGGAACCTACTACCTCTACTACAACGCAAAGACCGACACACTTCCGGCGAACGAAGGGGGAGGCTGGCGCGAACAGACAGGGGTTGCGACCTCCACGGATCTGAAGAACTGGACCCGCTATCCACACAATCCGATCTTGCGCAACGGCGCCCGCGGTAGTGCTACTTACCCTGCCGTGAACCCTATCTCTTCAACTCAACCAGCCACGCCCGATGCCCGCGATAGCCGGTTCGCGTCGAATCCGTTCGTGGTGCAAAACGGTCGTGATTTCGCCATGTTCTACTACGGCTTCCGTTATCAACGTCCGGGGCGCGCGTGCGAGATGCTTGCGCTGGGCCGCGACCCGTACTCTTTCGTCAAGGTTCCGGAGATCCTCATCGACACCGGCGCTCGCGGAACGATCGACGAGACCTTCGCGCACAAACCTTCGGTGATTACGCACCAAGGTGCTCTCTATCATTTCTATTGCGCGGTCAGCGGCCAATACCCCAACGAGGTGCGTGGGATCGCGGTGGCCCGTTCGAAACCCTGGTAGGTTTCTAGAGAACCCGCGAGGCCCTTTCGGGGTCGAGCGACTGCAAAAGAAGATCTGTGGCGGCGCGTGCAAAGCTGTCGTCGTTGATGTGCGCATCCAGCTCCACCAGCTTGACGGCGGGGCTCAGCGTCGCCTTCAGGGCTCCGCGGTAGGAGTCGAGCGCTTCCGGGGAATAGAAGGGTCCGCCAAGCTTGTCGATAGCGGAAACACCTTGCAAAGGAATTAGCACGGTCACCGGTCCGGTTGCGCGGTTGAGCCTGGTGGCGGTGATGTGTCCGATTGCCGCACACTCCTCGGGCGTTGTCCGCATGAGCGTAACCGTGGGATTGTGAACGTAGAGCTTGCGGGTTCGGAATTTGATCGGCACTGTTTCCGCAGGGCCAAAATTGACCATGTCGATCGCACCCGGGCAGACGATTTGGGGGATGCCCTTGCGGCCGGCGGCTTCGAGCCGGTGCGGCCCGGCGCTCATGACCCCGCCCACCAGCTCGTCCGCGAGTTCCGTGGTCGTAAGGTCGAGAACAGCCTGGATTGCGCCGTCTTCGATCAACTGCTCCATCGCCTGACCACCTGTACCAGTGGCATGGAAGACCAGAACGTCATAGCCACTTTGCTCGAGGATGCGCCTTGCAGCAGTCACGCAGAGCGTGGTGACGCCAAACATGGTGGCCGCAATTGCGGGTTTGTTGTTGGGATTGGTGGGATCGGCGGCAACCATGCCGCAGATGGCCGCCGCCGCATTGCTTAGTATTTGGCGAGAAACAGAATTCAATCCCGAGATGTCGAGCACGGAAGGCATCATGCAAATGTCTTTGATCCCGACGTAGGGTTTGACGTCGCCGGCGGCGAGGGTCGAGACCATCAACTTTGGGAAGCCGTAGGGAAGCGCACGCATGGCTGCGGTGGCAATGGTTGTACCAGCGGATCCGCCAAGAGCAACCACACCGTGGATAGATCCCTGGGCGTGGAGCCGCAGGAGAATCGCGGTTGCTCCGAGCGCCATGACGGTTACACTTCGCCCGCGGTTGCTCTCTCTTCGTAGTGCGGCGAGGTCTTCGCTTGCTGCTGCAGCTACCTCGGCTGCCGAGATGCCGGCGACAAGGGGCGAACTGCCGAGGACGCCGACATCGATCATCATGGTTCGCAAGCCTGCGCTCTCGATGCGAGCACGCAGGAAGGAGAATTCCTCGCCTTTGGTATCGAAGGTGCCGATGAGCGCGATGGTCTTCGAAATCATCGCGGTCAGATTTGGGGCAGTTCGCCCGGTGTGAGCACGCGGCACTCCGGCATCGCGCGCAGAAGGGCTTCGGGACCAGGCGGCGAGTATACGGCAACTAACTTCAAGGGTTCCCAACCACTGTTGATGGTGGCGTGAAAGATGTCGGGTGGGATGTGAATCATATCTCCGGCACTGATAGGCTCCCACTGCTCGCCATCGACATCGATCATCTGTTTGCCCTGGCCAGAGACGACGTAGAGGATCTCCTCTGTTCCGGGGTGATTGTGCCGCACGTGACCCTTGCCCGGTTGCAAGAGGACGACGCCCATAGTGAAGCGCTCCGTGCCGGTGACGCGCGGTTCGCTGAGCCACTTGATCGTTCCCCAGTCAAACACCTGGGTTTCGACATCAGCTGGGGTTACGAATCGGCGACCCGGGAGCTTAGACATGCTTGTTCCTTTCGCTGCGTTCGGTTTGGAGTTTCAAGTTTTTGAAGTTTTGTACCTGGCCGGTAATGGCGCGTTCGGTGGGCAGCCGCTCGATGCTTGAGGCGCCGAAAAAGCCGGAGACGCCCTGGGTGCGGTCGAGAACGTATTGAACGTCCTCAGGCTCAGCAATTGGGCCGCCATGGCAAAGTACCAGGATCCCTGGATGGATGGAGACAGCAGCCTGCTGGATGGACTGAATGCGGTCGACCGCTTGATCGAGGGTGATGGCGGTTTTGGCGCCGATGGTCCCTTTGGTGGTTAATCCCATGTGAGCAATGAGAAGGTCCGCACCAGCTCTTGCCATCGCCATGGCTTCATCTTCATTGAAGACATACGGACAGGTGAGCAGGTCGAGCTCATGCGCGCGGGCAATCATCTCCACTTCATGGATGAAGCCCATGCCGGTTTCCTCAAGGTTCTCGCGGAAGAGGCCGTCGATCAACCCTACCGTCGGGAAGTTCTGTACTCCGGAAAAGCCAAGTTGCTTGAGTTCCCGTAGAAAAAGATCCATGACGCGAAACGGATCGGTCCCACACACGCCGGCCAACACCGGGGTGTTGCGGACGATGGGCAGGACTTCGCGCGCCATCTCGACGACGATGGCATTCGCGTCCCCGTAGGGCATGAGGCCTGCTAACGAGCCCCGCCCGGCCATGCGGTAGCGGCCGGAATTGTAGATGATGATGAGATCGGCTCCCGCAGCTTCGGCACACTTGGCGGAGATTCCGGTCCCCGCACCCGCGCCAAGGATGGGAATTCCCTGCCGGCTATTCGTTTTCCATCGCTCCAGGCACGCTGATCGGTCGGTCATGGTTGCTCCGGAATATATAGTAATTGTCCGGACCGAGTGAGTTTCTGGGGAGGGATAGCATTCTGCGGGAAAATGATGGTTTCGGGGAAGCGAAATGGAAGCATGCCTCAGGGCCTTAAAGGCCTCATGATTCTGGTGGATTTGTGTACGGGCTAAAAGCCCGTACAGACCAGCTCGGTCAGAACCAAGTTGCACACTTGAAGGAGACTCCTGCCGGTGTTCCGCTCGAAACATGATGATCAGTCGAAGGACCTTCGTTGCGGGTGGGGTTGCGATGGTTGGCGCGGTTGCCACAGCTCCTCCGCTGTTGTCCGCGCCGGGCGGACGCTTTGGGAGTCTTGTCGAGTCTTTTGCCCGGCTGGAGAAAGAGAGTAATGGACGGCTGGGGGTCGCGGTTCTGGATACCGGGTCAGGCGATTCCATTGGCTACCGTAAGGACGAACGCTTCGCCATGTGCAGCACCTTCAAAATGTTGCTGGCAGCAGCGATTCTGAAACGAGTCGATGCCGGTAAGGAAAAGCTGGATCGAACGATTGCGATTGAGACGACAGGATTTTTACCCAACTCGCCGGTTTCACAAGAACACGCGGGCCGTACCATGACGATTCGTGAACTCTTGGCGGCCATCGTGACGCGGAGTGACAACACGGCCGCTAACCTGTTGCTTGCCTCGATCGGCGGCCCTCCTGAAATCACTCGTTTTGCGCGGTCGCTCGGAGATACCGTCACTCGGTTGGATCGAGTCGAAACGGCGTTGAATGAGGCGTTGCCCGAAGATCCTCGCGACACCACGTCGCCTGCAGCGATGGTTACAAATATGCGCCTGTTGCTGACTGGCGACAGGCTGTCGCCGTCTTCGCGAGAACAGCTCATCGCGTGGTTGAAGGGAAATAAGACGGGCGACGAACGAATACGCGCGGGCCTGAGAAGTGGTTGGCAGGTCGGAGATAAGACGGGGTCCAACGGCGACAATACTACGAACGATATCGCAATCATTTGGCCGGGCCAACGGGCGCCGGTGTTGGTGGCAGCGTATTTAACGATGTGTGCCGGACCGGAGGCGAAACGTAACGCCGTTTTGGCACAAGTTGGACGAGAGGTTGCGAAGTGTATCGAGTCTTAGTGGGACGGCGTGATTTGAGATTTGCTCGGGATGCGAGCTTCCGGGTGCTGAAGAAGGCTAGCCGGATACGGTGACGACAGCCCTTCTATGGGAAAAGGCAAAGGGATTTAGGCCGGCGCGCGCCAGGACCACGGAGAGCGCGACCAAGGTGTAAAACTGGGCCAGCACCGCTGACCATGCGATGCCCACGGCCTGAAAAGTGGGAGCAAGCAACAGAGCGCTGCCAAAGCTGAGGAGGCCCGCGGTTAGAATCACGAAATTAAACTGGTAGTCCATCTGGTTAGGAAGGAGGAGCTGGAAGGTCATTACCGTGGACAATGCAACGAGGGGGATCCATAGCGAAAATACACGCAATGCCGCTATCGAACCGTGAAAGGCATCGCCCAACACCACATGCACTAACAACGGAGCCCCAAGGAAGAGAATCAGACCGAAGATCAAACCGAGACCACCCAGCAAGAAAAGGCTCGACCTGACCATCTTCATTGCGTCGTGGCGATTGTCGTTCATCTTTTTGGTCAAATGCGGATAGAGCGCCTGGTTTACCGGCCATAGCCCTTGCTGAAAGACGCGGGAAATTCGTTCAGCCCCGGCATATTGTCCGAGAGCCGCGATGGGAGCTACCCAGCCCAGGACCAATCCGTTGAGCGAGCCAGTGAGCCCCTGGGCAGCACGAAACAAGAACATTGACCAGCCGAGACGGAGAGCACGCAAGACCGTGGAAAATGTGGGCCACACAAAGCCCACTTCGCGATAGGCGAGGACAACGGTGATCGCGTGAGCCACTACACAGCCTACGCATTGCGCCGCCATTACCTTCCACCCGTCGTCGGGATTGTGAACCAGGATGAAAATACTCAAGGTCGCAACGACTTTCCCTCCGATTTCAAGGGCACTGGCCAAACGCATGCGCTCCAAACCCTGAAAATACCAAAGCATATTAATGCCCTGACAGACACCCCAGATGGTGCTCGACCAAAAGAGCGCCAGCGACGGCGCAATATGGTGGGTAAAGCGACGGGACAGGATTGCTCCACAAATACAAATCGCGGCGAGAACGACTTTCGCACCCAATACGCCGGAGATCAGCTCGGAGAGTCGTCCAGGCTCGTCACGATGACGTGAAGTCTCTCGTGACGCCGACATATCAAAACCGTACTCCACGAAGACGGCAATCACAGAACCAATTGCCTGGGCGAACACTACACTGCCCCACCCGGCCGGTCCCAGGACGCGCGCGAGGTAAGGAAACGTGATGAGTGGGAGGGCGTAGGTACAGATCTGGACCCCGTAAAGGGCTACAACATTTTGAACCAGACCCCGGCGGAGGAGTTTTCCGGGATTCCAAACCACGTTGTCACCACCCCAAGCCGTAGCGGAATCTGACAGTTACAAGAAGTAACCGGATTTCTTCACTGTACAGTAATACTTAACGAATTTCAAGAATACCTTCACGTTGCTATGAAGCATGAAGGCACGGATAAGGTGCCTTGATCAGGGTGATTTTCCGGTTAATTCAAGGACGTGCTTGGTGTATGTAACAGACACGGGACGATTTAAGTCGTGCCTGCGGCCCAGCGATGCCTCATCCAGTCAGCGGGTTTGACAGGGCCTTCCTGAGACATCGGGGCAGCTTGATTTCCCCGGATGCCTAACTATGATGCAGAAAATGCTTTGGCGAGCTGGCTGCATTGTTAATTTTTTTTGCGCGAGTCAGACCCTTTCACCCCATGCCAGTAGAAGAAGGCTGGAGGATCGCTTGAGGATCACGAAAAAAATCGGGAATGAAGGACGGTCCCGCGGTGATCGGTCCCTCGGCGTTGTAGAGAGGCGCGAGAGAGATTCCGTGGCGGGCGGCAATGGTTTCGATCTCGACAACTCTCTCCTGGGTGATGAATCCTCTTCCCTGAGAGAACGGCTCGTAGCGGTGCTCCAGAGCCAGGGCCATGCCTTCGAGCAAACAGCCGTGGACTACGTCAGGAAATGGATGCCGATTCAGGATTCCATGAAGATCAGGAGTGAAGGTCATTCCCGCCGTAACCTGTCCCAGCCCCCCAAAGAAAACCGTGGCGTGCGGCATCGCCGCTCCGGGCGACAAGTTCTTGGGGTAGCCCGCATCACAAACAATTGCGTCGAGTGCAATGGTGCCCAATAGAAGCGAAGGAGATGCCAGACTTGCTGCGCAGATGACGACGTCGGCCGGTGCGGAGAATTGCCGGAGATCGGTCGCGATTTCTACCTGAACTCCATCAGCTTCCAACTCCGCCGCCAGCCTGCGGAGCCGTTCCAGGTTGCGGGCGTAAAGCTGCACACGCTTTACCCGATGCGCCAAACAGCGGGCGCAGCCAGAGCCAACGTCTCCGGTGGCTCCTACTATGAGCAGGGTGGATCTGCCCAGGTTCCGGCTCTGGAGCGCGCACATCTTCCGGACGCCCTGGACGACGAAGCCAACGGTCAAGGTATTACCGGTGGTGAAGACGGTACTCTGCCTCTCCGGGAGCTGATTGAAATTGCCCTCGATGAGGATGGAACTGAAACCTCCAAGACTTGCGATCTTCGCGCCCGCTTGGATGGCACACGCTGCCGCCCCGCGAACGCGTGCGGTGTTGTCGCGCAGATAGGCGTCTGCGAGACGGTCGGGGGGGATGAAGGCGTCGATATAAAGGCCACGCGCTTTCGTACCGGTGACGGATGCAATTTCGACGTGACACACGGCCCGCGGCGGGATCCAGGGCAGAATGTCGCGGATCTCCTCATCGGGCATCGGCGTGCGCCCGGGCCCACGAAGAGCCGCGAGCACATCGGCTGCCGCCCGCCAACTCTCCTGGTGCCCAATCAAAGCAAAGTCAACTTGGGCTAGATTGGCAATTGGGCTACCCATGCGAGGGTCACCTCCCCCGGCAAGCCCAACTTGTCGAGTGTTTTCAGGTACTGATGGAGAGAGGCTCCGCGCAACTCTGCTGCACTTAAGCTGACGTCAGGGAGCGCTGGTTTGACACAACTACCGTGACATACTTCGCAATGCCCGGTTCTGCAATCCCTGGCGAGCATCTCGGCGAGGGTGGTCATGACTTCAAGGTGAAGTTGATAGAGTTTACTGTCGAAGAGCTGCGGGTCCAGGGCTCGCTCAGCCTGGAGAATCTCCATGGCATGCTCGATGTGCTCCTCTTCCTCGGCAGCGATCGCGGCAAAGGTCTTACCCAGACTGCCCGTTGCCACTTTCCCCACGCGCGCATAGCTGGCGACGGCGAAGGATTCGAGCATGATCTCCTGAACAATCAGGCAACCGATGAAGTCTCGCTCGGCAATGCGGCGCAGGAATGCCTCGCGGAGGCGCTTCCAATGCTTTGCGTTTACGTTGTCGGAGACCACGACTCCGATTCTGCGGCCCTCGGCGGCAAATGCAGCAGCGTGGCCCTTTTCACCTGCGGCATGCTCCAAGGCATCGGCCACTTCTACGGGGTCGTCACAGATCTCCGCTAAAGAGGTGTAGTTCATTGCAGCCATGAGTTCGCCGGTCATGGCTTGTGCCAGCACGTCTTGCCAGATCAATGCGGTGGGAGAGAGGGTGGCGAATTCAGCGGGAAGTGAGCACTTCTGATCGATCACGGGTTCCATGTATCCTCCTTCATTTCGAATAGGGGCCTGGCAGCGGGTCTGGACTTGTCAGGGGGTGTTAAGTCTCTGCAGCATTTTTGCGGCGTTGGCGTTCCCGGGATTTATCTGCAGGGATCTTTGATAGTTCGCGATGGCAAGGGCTTTATTGCCGTCGTCCATGTAGGCCTCCGCGAGGCTGTCCCAGGTGTTGCCCGATTGCGGATAGGCTTCTATGTTGAGCTGGAAGATGCGGATGGCCTGGCTGAGTTTGTGGGCCTGGATGAGTTGGTAGCCAAGGGCATTCAGCTCTTCTTCATCGAAGTTGTAGGTGGCGGGAGCAGCCGCCTTGATCATGTGGTACTGCTTCGTCGCCTGGTCGATGCCGCTGGTGGCTATGGTTGCGGAAAGTGTCTCGGCGATGGACTTACGGCTGTCGAAGGCCCGCTTAATGTTTGGCAGAAAGGTGGTCATGGTCACCGCGGCGATCCCAGCACCCATCACCAACGTAAGTACAAAGAGGCCCGCAGCCATGGCAAAGCGGCCTGAGGCACCGGCTCGGTCTTGAGTGCACAGATAGATTTCGAGCACGGCAAGGGGCACAAGATATTGGGCGAACGACATGAAAGTGAGGAAGGGGCCGCTAAAGGTGGCTTGGTTAAACCCAAAGGGACCGTGATTGAGGAAAAAGGAGAGTAATACTCCTGCGCGGATGAACAAGGAGGCACTCACCACCATGAAGAGGCGAAGGGCCCAGCGGCGATGGGTTTTGAAATCACGCGCTAATGCGTAGCGCAGCGCCAGGGCCGAGCAGGCCATGATCAGGACCGCGTCGAGGCTCTGGCCGAGGTGTTGCGACAGATCGCCGACGGTTCCCCGGAACCACATCATGTAGAGGCCGGCAAGGCTGACGGTGAAGGCGGTCACGAGGTAGATGCGCCCGTTCCAACGATGAAAGGATGGAAAGCGGTGGCGGATTGTTGGGATGAGCTGGATCGCTCCGCTCAGCAGGATGACGACGGCAGAGCCCAGATGAATGGCCACGACCAGATTTTTCATGGGATGACCGGCGGCGTAACCGTGAGTCATCGTTCTGTTCCACTGCTGCCAATTGCCGCGTACGGCGGAAAGCCCATAGAAAGAAGCGACGGCAAACGCGAACACGAGCTGGCCGAGGACGACCACCACAAACCAAAAGCCGGCGGCTGCTTTCAGGGCATTGTCGGCGAGTTTTCGCAACGAGTGTTCCCGTTGCGGGACAGCAGCGACCCATAGAGCTGTTGGTGATTGAGTGCTCATCGTCGGTTCTCCTTGTGAGACCTATCGAATCAGGTGGCCGGTCAGATCGGTTCCCGATAGCGGCGCAAGCGGACCGCTGCGGCGAGGAAAGCCGCGGCGACTGCCAGGCCGATCCACAACCCCGGGTGGATGAAGAATTCACCCACCGCGCGTGGTGTCAGCGGAAGCATCTGCATCTTGCCGGTTACGATTTCCGGGCCGCCGCCAAGGAGATACCCCAACAAGGCGGCGAAGTGCGAAGTGTTAAAGGCGATCTTCTCCGCCACGCCGATGGCCAGCGGCGGCAGCACGGCCCAGAGAAGTGGCGCGCGCCGGGCCCAGCTCGAGACCAGCAGCATCCAAGAGTAGACCGGTGCAAACTGAAGCCCGTGAATGGCCACGACGTGAAACAGCAGCATCAGCGACATCTGGAATAGCGGTAGATGGCTCCATAGCGCGGCGACACTTTGACCGCGAGCCAGCATGAGTGCGCTGCTAAGCAGCAGCATGATCCATTGGGTGACAATGGTGATCGCGAAGGTGGCCAGGGGCAGAATGACGAGGGGAATACTCAGCTTTGCGAGCACTGTGGTGAGATCCGAAACAGGCAGCGACTTCCAGAACAGGATGCTGCGATCACGGCGTTCGCTGTACAGCGCTTCGAGGCAGTAAAACATGGCAACGATTAAAGTGGTCCCCATGAGCAGAAAGGCGGCGAAGGTGTAGGGCTGCTCGACCAGATCCTGATGCCGCATGGGATCGAGCGCCATCGCATCGTGCATCTTGACCGGCGGATGAATCACGCCGATGAGGAACGCGACCAGAAACAGTGCCGCGACGGCGAGGGGCGCGATGTAGATCGCCCGGTTTTCCCACAGTTCGCGCCGCACCGACCAGTACAGGCGACGGCTCGCTGGTATCACCACAGGTACAGTTACGTTGGCTTCGAGTGGCGCCATGGCTTCCGATTGCGTATTCATCGCGCCGCTCCTTTATCGTGGCTGACCTGATTGCCAGCCTCATTGCCAATGACAGCAACGAACAAGTCGGCTAAGCCGGCCCTGCGCACATCACCAAGGGCGGCGAGTTGCGGGCGATCGACATGGTCGAACAAGAGGGTGCTGCGGCCCAACATCTCGCGTTCATATATCGGTTTGAGCGCTCGCGCCGCGGCGAGCTGCTCGGGACGCACCGAGACTTCCAGATAGCGCGCCTCTAGTTCTTCTATGCTGCGATTGAATACGATGCGGCCGCGATTGATGAACATGACATCGGTGAGCACGTGTTCGATCTCTTCCACCTGGTGGGTGGTCAGGAGGATGGTACGGCTGCGATCGAAGTAGTCGTTCAGCAACGAATCGTAGAACTGCTTGCGATACAGGAGGTCCAGGCCGAGTGTTGGCTCGTCCAGCACCAGCAATCTCGCGTCGATGGCCATCACCAGGGCGAGGTGCAGTTGAGCCACCATGCCCTTCGACAACTCCCTGACCTTGCTGGCGCGGTCTATGGTGGTCCTGGCCAGAAAGTGTTCCGCCTTGGCCCGATCGAATCGCGGATGCACGCCGGCGACATAATCGAGCGCCTGCGAAACCCTAATCCAGCGCGGCAGCACGGCCACATCGGAAATGAAACAGACATCGCACATGAGCCGTTCACGCTCGGTCCAGGGGTCGCGTCCGAGCACTTTCAGTTTCCCCTGGTAGGGAATGAGGCCGAGGATCGCGTTCAGCGCGGTGGTCTTGCCGGCGCCGTTGGGACCGATGAGTCCGAGGATGCGGCCTTCTTCGACGCGGAGATCTATGCCGTCCAGTGCAATCTTCGCGCCGAAGGCCTTACGCAGTCCGTGTGCTTCTATGCATGCCATGGTTCAGCGCTCCTCTTTCTTAGCGTCATTCCTGGCGCCTGTGGACGACTGGCCGTTGGCTCCGGCTTCCAGCAGTTCTTTGGGCTTTAAACCCAGGCGCTGGATGGTGGCGTAGATCCTGGGCCACTCTTCACCCAGGAACTTCTGCCGTTCGCCCTGCAGCAACAAGCTCCGTGCTCCCTCATTGATGAACATGCCCCGCCCTCGTTTGGTCTCGACCAGTCCCTCGTCTACCAGTTGCTGATAGCCCTTGAGAACCGTGAGCGGATTGACGCGATATTCCGCGGCGACATTGCGCACCGACGGAAGAGGATCGCCTTCCTTGAGAACTCCGTCGAGAATCATCGCGACCACACGGTCGTGCAGCTGGCGGTAAATCGGCTGTCCGTCATTCCACTCAGGATCCATTGCGTTTTCCAAGAGTTCCTTGCCACAAACAGGCTCCAGTCATTTCGTTCGCTGCAGGTCAATGTGTGCGTTGATCGGCTTTCCCTGCGCGAGGAACGTCCAGTCCTCCGTGTGGTGGTTGGCATCGAGCATGGTAAATACAGCGTGTTGCATGTATCCGACCTGCTTGCTATTGAAGTTGGCGACGTCGAGAAAATGGAAGTCCACGGTTTTTCCGTCGGGCGTAATGGTAGCCACCATACGAGGGCGGTTTCCCGCGTCGCAATAGTGGGTTAGAAGCAAGCGATCTCCGTCGAGGTACAGCATCGTGATGGGGTCATCCGGTCTTCCGGCGATCGTCATCTCATGCACGAGCGCATTGCCCATGGAAGTGACGCGCAGCGAAACTTGCATGGGTTTTCCGTCCATGGTGCCTTCCCAGGACCCGGCCAGGTATTTCAATTGGGTGAAGGATTTTTGGGCGTCGGATTGGGCGAAGGCCAAGGTGGAGAGGCCTATGAGAGCGGCCGAGAGCAGAAATCGAATGGGTTTCATTTGTGCGTCCCTTCGGGGATGGAGAGTTCATATGGTTAGCGATCTACTGTTATACTTAACTACAACACTAAATACTTGTCAAATGTTTTTTCCTGATTTTTGAAGCTGCTAAGGATGAGACGAAAAACCTACCTCAGGGCCTAAAGGCCGGGATTTTTGCTTGGTTTATGTACGGGCTAAAGCCCGTACCTACCAGCCCGTGCCTCCAGTGGCTCAAGAAGGACGACGGCGTACCTCAGGGGCTGAAGCCCGGATCTTGTTGCCGTCAATTACGGCCCGACTGAAAGTCGTGCCCTGATACAAAGCATCAGAGCCGTGACTCGGGGAAACTCGCGCGTTCCGCAGGTTTTCAGATTCTGGCCTGGTGGCGGCGATACGCGGGGCGCAGGCGGATGAGATTCGCTACCCGGAGTTTGTGAAGTGTTCGACTGCGGCTGGGGTCGTCGGTTATTGGGCGTTCCGCAGCGGGAAGAAGGCGCTCTATCTTGGCCGCAAGGGCGAGTCGCACATGGAGGAGTTCCCGCGTGCCGAAGATTGAACCAGCAAGTCTTATTTTCCGATTTGCACAGCGCCTAGCTTTCTGTATTGCTTGGCTGGAGTGCCGGTAATGGCGGCGAAGGTCTGTATTGCCATCCCAGATCGCCTAAGGAGGTACGATTCCCCTTTGACTACGGGCAGGCGGAGCGTGGCGTCGGCGCTGCTGAGAACGGTCTTTCCCTGCGCATCTGTGGCTTCCAGTCGTTGACCCGGCCACGGGTTGCGGATGCGCAGGGTCTCCGTGGCTCCGGCTTCGATGGCGACAGTGGTTGGCACGCCTGCGTGGACCTGCACGTCGACACGCGTGCGATTGCGAACCCAAACCCTGCCCTCGAAATTCCATTCTTGCGGCACAGCTGGTGCGATGCGGATCAAGCCGTCGTAGTCCTGGACCAGCGCTTCTGCCAGAGCGAGGGCCACAACGCCTTCCTGCTCGACGTAGAACTCGCCGGCGGGCCCGCCCCAATTGGCAAAGCCGTTCACGAATTTCTGGTATCGCTCGGTTAAGGCAATCAAGGTCGAACGAACCTCCGCGCTCAGACCAAGGCGCGCTGCCTGCACCGGATCGAAACTCCAGTCCTGGTGAACGGGGTAGGGCCGAGTGACATACGTGTGCCTGGCGAGGGCCAGCATCGGCGAGTCGTCACCGATCAGGTTGTAGGGCCAGACGGGCTCGAGGCCGGTGTTCTCTTCATTGTGTTCGGCGGCTCCCGCCGTGTACGACTCAGCGATCACGGACTGTTTTGTACCGGTGGCGGTTTCTTTTTCGGCCTGGGGTAAGGGCGCAATCCGGGTGAGTTCGGTTTTGAGTTGCTCAACCAGTTTGGCATCGGTGTGCAGCACAGCGGCCGCTTCCATGACTGCGGCAAATAAAGTCGACCTGGCGGAGAGGTCGGTGGTGGGGTCGGTGACGTCCCATTGCTGCTCGTGCGCGTTCGAAGGATGAGTGTGCAGCTTTCCGTCTGAGCCCTGGGTTTCATAGGCAAGCAGAAATTGCGCGCTCGCGACCATGACCGGATAATTTGCTGCCAGGAACTGGCGATCGCCGGTCGCAAGATATTGCCGCCAGATCCAGAGCGAGATTTCAGCACCGGTGGAGAGGGTGCGAGCGTTGTAATAAGGGTGAAAGCTCGCATCGCAGTTGAGGCCGATGATCGGCGGCTTGGACAGGTCCCAATCCGGTTCGTACTCGACTCCCGGGCCGTTGAAGCGCATGGTCTCGGGGACACAGATCCCGGGACGGCCAGCCATGTGTTTCACGGTCCAGTCCTTGATGTTGGCGAGGTTCTCCCGGTATAGGCGGAAGTACGGTGCGTTTAGTTCCGGCACGCCGGCGTCAAGGTTGGCGGCCACCTGCATGCGTAGATTCCAATGCCAGAAGGCAGCGGGGTCCCAGTGGTGAATATCCTGTACGGCGGAGAAAAGGTCGGCGATGCCGGCCTGCGACCCAGGAAAGCGGCCTCCGCTTTCGGCGGCAGCGGTGTAGAGATACAGGTTGCGGAGGTTCTCCATGTATTCCCCGGAACCATCCGCGGACGTGAGCTTGATGAGGCCTGCGCGCTGCCAGAAAGCGTGCCACCAGGCGGTGTGCTCCGCCGGGTTGACGTGGATCAACGCGTCGCCGATGCTGGCCTGCTTGGTCGCTGCACCGTTGAAGTGAGGGCAGGCGACGATCACCCGGAAGTGTCCATCGAGCTCAGGTTTGAAGCTAACTGTTACCGCGCGGGAGTTGGTTACGGTTGCAGACACTTCGCGGCCTACTGCGGTGATGGCAGCAAGAGCACCGAAGGTATACCCAGATGCTCCGGGCCCGTAGTGGTCGACCCAGGTTTGTGCGAGCACGCCGGTTTTTGCAGAGGCCGTGGCTTCGGGCGTGCGGGGCGTCCAGAGCCTCAATTCAGCGGTCTGCTTGAGGTTGGGATCGGCGCCGGTTACGTCGACGACGAACGTATCGGTGGATACCTGAACATAGGCGGTCAGGCTCATTCCACCGCCGTGCTCGATCAGGGTTCCGTTGTAGAGATCGAGACGGCCGCTGAAATCTTTCGCGGAGGTGAGCGCACGAAGGCCGGGAATGATTACCTGGCCGGGAGAATCGCGATGGGGCAGAGTGTCAACGCGGTTAAGCTGCGCGGTGAATCCCTCGGCCGACCAGACGGCAATGCCAAGGCGTCCGTTGCCCATGGGCATGGCTTCGGCGGGCGCGGCATTGGGCTCTCCGAGGACGATGTCGGAGCGGCCTACCAGGTGGGCGGTGTCTATGACAAATTGGCCGGCTTTCCACGCAGTCGTGGGATGACTGTCCTGCGCCATGAGGTTGATGGAACCGAGGAGACTGAGGACGAGCGCAAGTGGCAACCGATGCATCCATCTGGTGTACCACTGTGGCTTGTAGAGGGCCAACGTGTATTTCAAGGAGCCTTTTTGTGCTCCCGCTCCAGAACCTGGAAAACGAAGGTCTTCATTGCCGGCAAATCCCGCTCGACGGTCGTCCAAATGGTTTCGCGGTCGACCCGGTCATACTGATGCCGCAGCCAGTTGCCGATGCCACGAACATCTCGCCATGAAATATCCGGGCATAGCCGTGGACCTTCCTCACCAAGGCGGATAGCGGCTTCGCTAATTACTGAGAGTTTGCGCTCAACGGCAGCCACAGTCTTCTCTTCCGCGCAGAATTCTTCGAAGGTGATGCCCTCGACGAAACTCTCAATCGCAACAATGCTTTCGTAAATATCAGCCAAGTGATGGTAGGGTCGCTAAAAGGCAAGAACAGCCTCTCGCTCGGCTGACCGGCGAATGGGTTCCCGCATGGATTTAGATAGTGCGAGGTCTACTTTAACCTGCAGAATATCCGACAGGCGGTTTTCGAGGCTCGACATGTCGAGGAGAGAAAACCTCTTGCTGCCATCTAGGTCAGCCATCAAATCGACACCAGAATAATGGGAAGCTTCACCCCGCGCAACAGAGCCGAACACGCGGAGATGGACTATGCCAGCAGCCTTAAGCTCCGATTCATGGGCACGCAACGTCTGCAGAACTCCGTCC
Source organism: uncultured Acidobacteriaceae bacterium (assembly GCA_963745725.1). Taxonomy (GTDB): domain Bacteria; phylum Acidobacteriota; class Terriglobia; order Terriglobales; family Acidobacteriaceae; genus PALSA-350. The sequence goes on along the minus strand of CAVUYJ010000005.1, from coordinate 1,217,517 downwards.
TTGTCCATGACCTTATTGACAAGCGTATTGAGCTTACGGAGCTGCGGTGAGATAAACAGGGTGCGAAAGGCGATTTGTACAGATCGGAAAAGGAAGAACGTACCTCAGGGGCTAAACGCCCACATCTTCTTTAGGCCTACGGCCCGACTAAAAGTCGTGCCCTGATACAGGGCAGCAGCGCCGTGATTCGGGAAAGAATCGCCCGTTCCGCAGATTGCGTCTCTCAAGCACCCAGCAAAGGACCGTAGCGATCCTCCCGATCTTCGGAAATGATTTATGCAGCCTGGCGGTGCGGCTAGAACCGAAATCCGGGCTTTAGCTCACAACGGTAGACCGTGGTTTTTTCTTGTTCGGGGCCGGTTCGGACGTTGCAGGTGGCCCAGCTCAAGGAGAGATTCGGGCCCAGGGGGAAGACCATAGGAGCGCCGTCAACGTCTGCCTCAAGGCTCACGCCTTCCTGGGTTGGGGGGAGGGTAAAGTTGAGGGTCTGGCCAAAGATCACGGGGTAGAGTTCGCGCACCTCAGAGCTGATGGCGTTGTGATACACCTCGGCCTCGGTCAGAAAGGTAGCCGTGTCCGACCAGTTCAGGGCGGTCACGCTGATGTTGCGCCCGCCATGAATGAACCCGCTTGAATCAATGCGCGTGAACGGACAGGGGCCCGCTATGCATGAGGCGGTTATATTGCCGAACGTATTATCCGCCCCCGCATCGAGCGACACAGTCTGGGAGGTCGCTTTCCACTTCCCATCCGGTGAGCACGGTGAGCGATGATCGCAGGGCACATTTCCCTGGTTGACCACCTGGAAGGTCCTGACTGCGAAGCCGACATTTGTCTGGGTGCGGCTGTTGAGCGTATATCTCACGCGAATGTTTGAGACCTGGGATGGGGGACGGACGGGTCGTGCTGGTGACCTCGGGCCTGGAGGGACGACGACCTTGAGGAACAAGGGGTACCATCGCCGCAACATAAAGCTGTTCCGGAGTCTTCAAGCGTCCCGTCTGCACGGTTAAATCCAGGGGTTCGTAACGTGGATTACGGAAAGTGACTTTGATGGGAAGGTCGGACAATACCCTTTTGTGCAGGACGAGCTTGAAATAGCCGGCCGCGTCGGACCGGGTGGCGGCGCTTCTCACGCCGTCAGATGCGGTGATGACCACACCGGCGATTGGCAGTTCTTTCTTGGGATCAGCATCGCGCTGGATCACGGCACCCTCAATGGGCACCGAGAGGCGCTCCTGAACAAGCCGCAACCGCTGCGCACGCTGGAACAGCAATAGCCCGATAACCGCGGCAGCGACGACTGCGATCATGGTCCAGATAACTTTCTTTCTCGTCATGCCATACCAATTGGAGCGCCTGTGGAGAGCTCACGCTACCCAGGAGTCACTTCTGTTGGATCGCCCCTGCATCTATTATTCAATTAATCGATTCCATTGTCGCAGGGAATTCGTGCGATGAGCGAGACCTGAAGGAGCGTGGATGAATCTGACGAAAGGCGCGCACCACATCTTCGCACGATGATCCACTCTCGCGAGCATCTCAGATCCCGGCGCCGGCTGCTGAGGCAGATGGCCGGCATCTCCATGGGTCTGCCTCTCGCCCCGTGGATGGATATTGCTGGGCTGGCGCAGAAGGCCGGGACCGCTCCGGCTGATAAGAAGCATAAGGAAGCCGCGTCTCCGCAAACGCCCTTCTCGCCGGAAGAAGAGCAGTTCCTGGACGACCTTGAACGGAGCAACTTCCTCTTCTTCTGGGAGCAAGCGAGCCCGCAGACCGGCTTGATTAAAGACCGCTGCAACGCACGCACCACGGATACAGGTATCGTGGCCAGCATTGCCTCGACCGGCTTTGGCCTGACGGCGATATGCATTGCCGAAAAGCGCGGGTTCATTCCCCACCAGGACGCGCGCCTGCGGGTGATAGCAACGCTCACCTTCCTTTGGCGAACGCTGCCAACGCATCGCGGATTCTACTATCACTTTGCCAACATCAATACCGGGGAGAGAATCTGGGACTCTGAAGTATCTTCGGTCGATACGGCCATTCTGCTGTGCGGAATACTCACGTGCCGCCGGCACTTTGACGATCGCGACATCATCCAGCTGGCGCATGCCATTTTTGACCGGGTGGACTGGACCTGGCTCTCAGAAGACACCGCACTGGTGTCCCAGGGCTGGACCCCAGAGTTCGGATTTCTGCCGTACAAGTGGGACCGCTATAGCGAATTGATGATGATCTACCTGCTGGGGATGGGTTCTTCCACTCATCCCCTGCACCCGTCGGCGTGGTCGGCGTGGCCACGGATCACGTTCGAGTATGACGGGGAGCGCTACATTGGCTCGTATGCGCCGCTGTTTGTTCATCAGTATCTCGCAGGCCTGGTTCGATTTCAGGGGCAAGCGGGACAAGTATGCCGACTATTTCCAGAACTCGGCCATCGCTACAGATGTGCACCGCCGCTTCTGCGTGGAATTGGGCAAGCAGTTTCCCGACTACAGCGACGACCTGTGGGGGATTACGGCGTCAGACTCCGATAAAGGCTACGTGATTTGGGGTGGCCCGCCGGCTATGGGTCCGATCGATGGAACGGTGGTCCCTGCTGCCGCGGGGGGCTCGATTCCCTTTCAGCCCGCTGCGACCATGCGGGTGTTGAAGAACATTCGGGCTCGCTACCCGCAGGCCTGGAGTCGCTATGGGTTCGTCGATGCTTTCAATCCGCTAAAGAACTGGTATGACCAAGACATTGTCGGCATCGATACAGGCATCACGATGCTGATGGCAGAGAATGCACGGACGTCTTTCGTGTGGGACACCTTCATGAAGAACCCCGAGGCACAACGGGGGATGGCGGTTGCCGGATTCCAAAGCTATACCCCGGGTGCGCCGGCAACGTAGAGATCGGTTTTGGCCAGATGGACGCGGATGGGTGTATTTTCTTCTAATGATTCGCTTACCATTTTCGAGCCTTCTCACCTGCGCGGCTCTGATTGCCGTAACCGCTCCCCTTTTTGCGCAAACACCGGCTAAACCGAAACCCGAGGAAACGGAGATTTGGGAGCCGGTTCCCAAGGTTGTGACTCCCGGCGCCACGTGCGGGGCCGCGCCCTCGGATGCAATCGTACTCTTCGACGGCAAGAACCTGGATCAGTGGGTCACGAACCGTGACAAATCGCCGGCTAAATGGGACGTGGCCGATGGCGTGATGACCGTGAACAAGGCGGGCGGAAGCATCGAGACCAAGCGGAGCTTCACGAACTACCAACTGCACGTGGAGTGGAAAGTTCCCACCAACATCACCGGGAGCGGCCAGGCACGGGGCAACAGCGGTGTTTTCCTGGCATCGACCGGGTCCGGCGATGACGGGTATGAGCTGCAGGTACTCGACTCATACGAAAACAAGACCTACGTGAACGGCATGGCTGGAAGCCTTTATAAGCAGGCAATTCCACTGGCGAACCCGACGCGCAAGCCAGGAGAGTGGCAGACGTATGATATTGCGTGGACGGCGCCTACGTTTAACGCGGACGGGTCGGTCAAGACACCGGCGTACGCAACGGTTTTCTTCAACGGCGTGCTGGTGGAAAATCACTTTGAGTTGAAAGGCCAGACGCTGTATATCGGCAAGCCCTTCTACAAGGCCTATACGAGCGCACCGATCAAACTCCAGGCACACGGCGATAAGAGTGAGCCGATCAGTTATAGAAATATCTGGATAAGAGAACTTAACTAGCTACCGGCGTTTTGTATTGCGCTTGACGGTTTTGCGCCTGCTGGGATTGGCCGCTTTGTCTCGCGACTGAATATTATGGGCGTTGACGATAGACGCGATCAAGCCGGGGAAGCGCTGATCGATTTCTGTGCAACGCGAAGTGTTTTGCATTTCGACGCCGCGGCGTTCCCCACGGATCAAGCCTGCCTCTCTCAGCGCTTTGAAGTGCTGCGAGAGAGTCGATTTGGGTATCGGCCTTTCGCTTACGTTTACGAAATTGGTACAGTTTTGCGAACACGCTGAGCTTGCAATATCAGTGAATATCGCGACGCGCACCGGATCAGAGAGCGCGTGAAGAATCCCTTCCACGGTAATGTCTTCGATCGAAGGGTGGAATAGGGGCCGCATGGTTTTCATCTTACATTCACATGGCTGCTTGTTCAATAGTCCATATTTTCGGAACTATTGAATCCTGGACGCGGCGACCTCCATCTTAACGATCAGCAAGTGGTTGAGAGTCTTCGAAGAGGAATCGCATATGAGCAAACTTCAGGGTAAGGTAGCAGTGGTTACGGGCGCATCCAAAGGTATTGGAGCGGCCATCGCCAAGTCGTTGGCCGCGGAAGGCGCGTCCGTGGTTGTGAACTACGCATCGAGCAAGTCGGGCGCGAAAACAGTGGTCGATTCCATTACCGCAGCGGGCGGCAAGGCTGTCGCCGTCGCTGGCGACGTCTCCAAGGCCTCCGAAGCTCAAGGCATCATCGACGCCGCTATCAAGAACTACGGCCGCCTGGATATCCTGGTCAACAATTCCGGGGTCTACGAGTTCTCACCGATTGAAGACGTCACGGAAGACCAGTTCCACAGGATGTTCAACATCAATGTGCTTGGCTTGCTGCTCACGACCAAGGCGGCCCTCAAACACATCGGCGAGGGAGGCAGCATTATCAATGTCGGCTCGGTGGTGAGCCGCGTCACCCCTCCTGCGTCTTCGGTTTATACCGGCACCAAGGGAGCCGTCGATGCCATCACCGGCGTGCTCGCCCGGGAGTTGGGACCGAAGAAGATCCGGGTCAACACCCTCAACCCGGGTATGGTCGAGACCGAAGGCACGCAGAGTGCGGGCTTCCTCGGCACTGATTTCGAGAAAGCCCTGGTCGCTCAAACGCCACTTGGCCGTATTGGGCAGCCCGGCGATATTGCGTCGGTTGCTGTGTTTCTCGCTTCTGACGATTCGGGCTGGCTTACCGGGGAGCAGCTCCTCACCGGCGGGGGACTCCGCTAAGACAATTGCCCCATGCAGCATGGGCTCGCATGGGGCAACGCGTAGCCGAAACTTTTTCTTCGACTCAATGATCCAAGTCAGGTCTGGCTTCGCTGGCAGATACGCGCTCGGCCGCGGCCGCCTGCGGTTAAAACCACCCACAACTCGAGGAGAACGCAATGGGAAAACTGGATGGAAAAGTAGCAGTGATTACAGCGGCAACTTCCGGCATGGCGCTGGCGACGGCGAAGCTGTTCGTGCAAGAGGGCGCGTATGTGTTCATTACCGGCAGACGCAAGGACAAGCTGGATGAGGCGGTGAAAGCGATTGGGCGGAATGTCACCGGCATTCAGGGCGATGCTTCCAACCTCGACGATCTGGATCGGCTGTATGACACGGTCAAGAAGGCAAAGGGAAAGATCGATGTGTTGTTTGCCAGCGCAGGCATGGGTGAATTGTCGAACCTGGGGCAGATTACTCCGGAGCAATTCGATAATGTCTTCGACCTGAATGTGCGCGGGACACTGTTTACCGTGCAAAAAGCGCTGCCGCTTTTTAACGATGGTGGGTCGATTTTCATGAACGGATCCATCGCGAGCGTGAAGGGATTTCCGGGATTCGGCGTTTATAGCGCGAGCAAAGCTGCGGTGCGGTCGTTCGCACGGACGTGGTTGCTGGAGTTGAAGGACCGGAAGATACGGGTGAATGTGTTGAGTCCGGGAACCATCGACACGCCGATTCTTGATCCGCTGGGGCCGGACGCGAAGAAGTACTTCGCTTCGCTGATTCCCCGGGGGGAGATTGGACGACCGGAGGAGATCGCGACGGCTGCGCTGTTTCTGGCTTCGAGCGATTCCAGTTTTGTGAATGGGATCGAGTTGTTCGTGGATGGTGGGGTCGCGTCGATTTGACGAGTGCGGATGGGACTAATCTGTGGCGGGGGTTGGCAATCATTTCAAGAGTGGGAATCCAGCGCAGCGAGCGTGCAATCGATCACGCCGATCGCGGTTCTGAAGGTGTTTGGTAGTTCTTCGGGGGCGATCAGGAACGCGCATTGGGCGAGCAGGTCAGCGAATAGGGCCTGCTCTCTCCAGGCTTTATCCAGATGTCCGCCGGCCGCTCGATAGGCATCGGCAAACCAGCCACTTTCGACAGCGGGCGATTCATGCTCGAACCTTAAGAGGTTGCCGATGTCTATAACACTCGATCCGGAGAAGGCGAATTCCCAATCGAGCACAGCTGCCAGATGATGACGCCCGTTGGCGTTGCGGCGTATCAGGAAATTTTTCTGGTTGAAATCGCTGTGGCAGAGTTGGTGAGTCACGGACGGTCCATGCAGGTCTGGCCGCTGGGTAAGACAGCGATGCAGGCGATAGCATCTTTCCGGACCTAATCGGCGTTGCAGATTTGCGTTGTCGAGACAGGATTGCATGAAACCCACGGTGCCGGTGGCGTAGCTTGCGAAGGGCTCCGTTACTTTGGGTCCTGGTCCCAGCAGGCCACATTGGGTAAATCGGAGGTTGTGGATCCGCGCTGCTGCCAGCGCCAGTTGTTCGCAGATGTCTCTGCAGTTTGCGGTGGATAGGCTGTCCTCAATGTTCGCCAGGAGATGGCCATCTATATACGTCATGGCGAATGCTCCCAGACCACCAGGAAAATGTTCGGACGCACGCCATAGTATTTTTGGCACCGGCACTTCTGGCGCTTTATGCGACAGATAGTGCAATAAATCGGCTTCCGTTTGCAATCGTTCGTGCTGAGAGGAAAGCCGGAGGACACAACGGTCGCCGTCTGCGAATTCCAGCAAGATGTTTGTGGTGCTAAATCCACCGTTTAATCGCGCCGAGTTGCGCAGAGGCGCTGAGCTGAGTTGGGAGGCTGCTTCCTGGAGGATTTCCGGTGCAAGATTGTCCGGGGAGGAGGGCCTTTGATCGAATTTCGATTGGAAGTCCATTCAGCCTCAAGGGTTCCAGATTAAATGGCTGGCGTGGGGTGGGGGCCCAAACGGGTCGGGGCAAACGTAAAAAGAAGAACGCATGCCTCAGGGCCCAAAGGCCAGGTGATTTTGACGGATTTGTGTACGGGCTAAAGAGTGTGCGTGAGAACGGAGTGGATGGTCTTGGAGCGTCCCCTCTAGGCGGAGAGCAGTGGGGTGAGTGTACGAGGGTTGCAATGGCGTTTCAAGTGTATGGATATATGAGTTGCCATTTTATTCACTACCCTGGCAAGGTTTACGCCTCGGGCTGGTGCTCATCGGAGTGTGTGAACGAGTAGATACGGGTGAGGTTGTAGGCGATGTTGGCCAAGGTGAACTCAATAGCGATTTTTTCTTTTCCTCTGGTGCGGAATTGGCGCATGCCGCGCTGCTCTTTCAATACCCCGAAGCCGGGCTCGACGATGGTCTTGCGCTGGGAATAGGCTTGCCTTCCCGACGAAGTTCGTAGCTTTTGCCGCATACGCCTGTGCGCCGCCGCCTTTGCCCTGCCCTTGCATCTTTTCCCCAGGTTCAACGCCCGCGCCATGTTCGAGTCGGGAAGGTAGGCATTTATCTTTTGCTCCTCCAGCCACTCCAGGTTCTTTACCGAGAAGTAGCCACTATCGGCCAACACCTCTTCCGGCGGCGAGCCGCACTGAAGCTTGACCTGCTCCACCATAGGCGACAAAGATGCGTTATCGGTTGGCTCCTGCGTCACCCGCTGGGCCAGGACCAGATGATCCTCCGACATGGCCAGCTCCCCTGTGTAGCCCAGCTCAAAGCCGCGACGGGTGCGCAGAAAGCGTGCGTCCTCATCGGTGCGTGACCGTTTCTTCAATCCACTCTTGCGCAGCCGCTCCAGACGCCGCGGCAGCTCGGCCAGCTTGCGCTCGGCATCTTCGATGGCTACTGTCAGTCCGCCCGGCTCGGAGTCATCCTGGTCGCAGGCCTGCTGCCAGCGGCGTATGTTGCGGCGCAACTTGGCCCGCTCGTTGCGCAGCGTCTGCTCCGTATCCACACGATCGCGGCTGGCGTTGGCTTTAATCCGTGTCGAGTCAATCGCTACCCGGCCTAGCTTGCCCAAACCCAACTTGCGCGCCATCTCCAGTACCTGCGTGAACGCGTCGTTCAGCGCCAGCGCGTGACGACGTCGAAACGCGCTCAACGCCCAGTTGTCCACCCGCGCCCCTGCGGACAGATAACGCAGCGCAAGATCTTCCACTAGACGCTGCGATAAACGCCGCGCAGAAGTCATCCCCGTCGCGTACGCATACAGCCATACACTCAGCATCAGCTCCGGCGCATACAACAGGCCGCCTTCATGGCTGTAACTCTTGGTAAATGCCTTCAGGTCAAGCTGACCCACTACCCTGCGGATAAAAAAACAAAGATGGTCCGATCCCAGTTCCTCGGCTACGTGCGGTGGAACCAGATACCCTTGTTCGGGAGAATAAGGATAAAAACGTGACATGAACCCTTATGAACTCACAAACTCAAAAATACAAGTCACCAGGGCGGTTCTCACGCAGACTCTAAAGCCCGTACCTACCTGACCGAACCCCGCAGGTTTTTAAGCAGTTTGTAAAGCTTGAGGGTTAGAGCGGCGGAATCCCACATCTCGCGAATAACGAGCGAGATGTGGGGCACCCAGGCTCTGTTGCGGGGTAGGAATTTCACGTATGGTTCCGTTGCCGGTTGGGGTTTCACAATGGGCTCGGTTGTGAAGCTTAGTGGCCGCCTGAGGCTTCGCCTCCGGGACGGAAGCTTTTTGTGGCCAGGGCTAGGGGAATACCGATCAGGGCTACGATGGCCATCATGCGGAAACAGTCCATAAAGCCGATCAGGCTCGCCTGTTGGTTCAGTTGGTTGTAGAGCAGGCCCTGCGCGTGTTGCGCCGAATCGAAATGCGAATAGCCCAGGTGCTCAAAGGTCCTGGTTAACGAATCGATTCGCGAGTGAAACAGCGGCGAGGTTACATCAGCACTCTGCGCCAACCGGTCGGTATGGAGATCGGTGCGCCGCTCATGCACGGTGGTGATGAATGCTACTCCGAAACTGCCGCCCCAGTTGCGGGCGAGATTGGTCAGACTCGAGCCCTTATTGTTCTTGCCTGGAGGCAGGTAAGAATAGGCAAGCACACTGACCGGCACAAACAAGAATGCGTAGCCGAAGCCCTGTAGCGCACGCGCCAGTGCATAGTGCGTGTAATTGGTCTGCAGGGTGAATCCGCTGTAATAAAACATGGAGAGCGAAACCACAAAAAAGCTAAAAGCAATCAACCACCGCGGACTGACTTTTCCCTTCTGCGTCAATATGGCGACGAAAGGGGCCAGCACGGTGATCACCGCGGCTCCCGGCCCCAAAACCAGACCCGCATCGGTGGCGGTGTAGCCGTACAAACTCTGCAGGATCTCGGGAATCATGGTCGTACTGCCGAAAAGGACAAAGCCAAACAGGAAGTAGAAGATGTTGGCAAACGCGAAATTTCGCTCGCGCAGCAGCCCAAGTTCCACTACGGGATCGGGTACGCGCAATTCCCACCAGACAGCAAGCACCAGGCACACAATCGCTGCTACGAACATGGTGGTAATCAAGGAGCTGCCAAACCAGTCGTCAATCTGGCCACGATCGAGTACGAATTCCAGGAATGCGAAGCCCAACGCGATCAGCAAAATGCCTATGTAATCCACTCGCAACTTGCCCAGACGCTTGGCCTCGGCTACCTCTGCTTTGAATGCGGGCGGGTCGCTCACCAGGCGGCTACTGAGAAAGAGAGAGATGAGCCCGATCGGCACATTGATAAAGAAGACCCAACGCCAGGAGAAACTGTCGGTGATCCAGCCACCCAACGGTGGGCCGATGGCTGGGGCGGTCACAATCGCCACGCTATAAAGGGCGAAGGCGGCGGCTCGTTTGTTCGCGGGGAAGGTGTCGACCAGGATTGCCTGCTCGACCGGAGCCAGGCCGCCACCACCAATCCCCTGCAATACGCGGAAGATGACCAGAAAGTTAAGACCGGGCGCAATGCCGCAGAGGAATGAGGTCGCGGTGAACAGGGCCACGCTGATCATGTAGTAACGCTTTCGCCCTAAAACACGACTCAGCCATGCACTCATCGGCAGTACTACGGCGTTGGCCACCAGATAGGAGGTCAGGACCCACGTGGTCTCATCAAAGCTTCGCCCCAGGCCGCCCGCGATGTGGGGCAGCGACACGTTGGCGATGGACGTATCCAGCAGTTCCATGAACGTGGCCAGCGTGACCGTCAAGGCCACTGCCCACGGATTGACTTGCCTGGTGCTCGATGAGGCCGGTACGGCGCTTAATTCCGCAGTTGTGGTAGCCACCGTGTCAGCCTCCTTTTGAGCGAGATACGACTGAGATGTATACTGAGACCGATCGGTCGCAAAAGAATGGCAGCAGAAACAACAAAATCCTTCCGGGGTGAAGCTACCCGCCGGCGCATCGTAGAGCAGTCGGCTGCTGTATTCAATCAGCACGGTTACTCCGGCACGTCCATGTCTGAACTGATGGCGGCCACTGGTCTTGAGAAGGGCGGCCTATACCGGCACTTTGCGAGCAAGCAGGATCTCGCGGCGGCCGCCTTCGACTATGCGTGGGAGACGGTCAGCGAGCCACGCTGGCGCGGACTTGAGGATTGTGCAGGTTCTGTGGAGAAGCTTCTGCTGCTGGTAGAGAATTTTGTTAAGCAGCCGCCGCGTACTCTTCCCGGTGGGTGCCCGCTACTCAACACTGCGGTCGACAGCGATGACGGGAACCCGCTCCTCCGCGGCAAAGCCCGTGCGGCCCTCGACCGGTGGCGCGCCAAGATCAGCGATATTGTCCGCCAGGGACAGCGGAACGGGGAGTTGCGAGGAGGCGTTGATCCGGCCGCCGTCGCATCCATTGTCATCGCCAGCCTGGAAGGAGCCGTGATGATGTCGCGGTTAGAAAAAACTCGCGAACCTTTGCACGCGGTTGGCGCGCACCTTGCGGAATACCTGCAAACGTTGAAGGCCGACGGCCTTTAGATTGCGCCTCGCACTTGCTCCGTCTGCTTCTTCCCTGCCATCCTAGGGGATGACCATCCGCACGCTCTCGTCCCGCGAAGTTTATCGAAACCCCTGGTTCAGTTTGCGCGAGGATGCCATTGAGCGCAGCAATGGAGCACAAGGCATCTACGGCGTGGTTGATAAGCCGGACGGCGCAGTCATCTTGCCGATCGATGGCGATCACATATGGCTGGTGGAGCAGTTCCGGTACACCGTGGGCGAACGCATGCTTGAACTACCGCAGGGCGCCTGGGCATCGGACAACGCGGAGCCGGAAGCCCTGGCGCGCGGCGAGCTGCGTGAGGAGACCGGACTGACTGCCGGCCGCATGACCGAGTTGCCGTGGTTGTGGATGGCCTATGGCTTCGTCCGCCAGCGCCAACACATCTTTGTGGCCGAAGAACTGGCGCCAGGCCCGCACGAGCGCGACCCGGAAGAGGACGACATGGAGGTCGTCCGGTTGCCCATCGCCACCTTTGAGCAGAAGCTTAGAGATGGCGGGATTCGCGATGTTTGTACGTTCGCGGCCTGGGCCAGCTATCGACTGTGGCGGCAAACACCAGCTCCTGAAACAGCGAATGGCTTGTAGCATTTCAAAGGAATTTAATGGAATTCCAGGTTCCAGGAGGTAAAGCTCTAAACCGCATCTGTTAGAGTGGGACACTTCGTTCTGTAAAGACTTCATGAGGCGAAATCTGTTTTACCGCTTGTGTTCACTGCTAACGCTCGCCTTGTCTTTTACTATGCCAGGCCAGGCAGCAAATGGAGTAACCACCAAACCCGCGGTAGATCTTCTCCTGCCTCCTCCGAGTGATCACGGCCCTGTAGATATCTCGGTTGGGATGTACATTACCAACTTTGTTGCCATTGATGAAACCAGGGAGACGTTTGAGGTGGGTGGGTTTGTCACTGGCCGGTGGCAGGATCCCCGTCTCGCGTTGCCAGGAAAACCGCGCACCTTCCGCCTGGGAGATATCTGGGCTCCGGCCATCGAGGGCGCAAATTCTATTTCCCACAAGACAAACCAATATTCACTGGAAGCAGACAGCAACGGAACCGTGACTTACCGCGAGCGCTTCGATGGGGTGTACTCCAACAATTTTGAGCTAAGAAAATTTCCTTTTGACACCCAAGTGCTGGTTTTTGAATTTCAGCCATTCCTCTCCGCAGCTTCTAACATTCAATTTGCCTCCGAAGCGCTCCCGGGAACGGGAATCACTCCCGATCAACACACAGAGCTTGCGGCATGGCAGATCGGGGATCTTAGATACACAACGAACAAGTTGGTTCGCGACCCTTTCCAGCCAGAAACGCATGAGGCGCTCTTCCAAATCACTGCCAAAAGACGATCGGGGTTTTACCTGTGGAAGATCTTTCTACCGCTAATGATGATCACCCTCATCCCGATGGTTGTTTTCTGGATCGATGTAAAGGAGTTCGACTGGATTGTGAAGATTCCCATGACCATGCTGTTATCGCTGGTCGCCTTCCAATTCACCGTTACACGAGACCTTCCAAGAATCGGCTACATTACATTTCTCGATGCTGTTTTTATTGCCAGTTTCGTGTTCTGCTTCCTGGGGATTTTCGAAATCACGCTGGTGTATATCCTTCAGAAATACGACAGGAGATTGCTGGCGGTGCGACTGCACACTATGGGAAGATGGGGTTATCCCGTGGCGTATCTCAGCGTGGTTTCAGTTCTGGCGATTGGCTTTCTGACATAGAAAGATTTAATGCGCCGTGAAGCTGATGATCAATTGGTCTAGTGGCATGGCCTGCTTGACGGCTTGCGGGGGGACAACGGGCGTGGCCGGAAGCGGGGTTCCATTCGACTCCGCCTCATCGAAGGCCTTGGTGCCGGCGGTTGCGGCTGTGACCTGAAACTCCCTGATTTCGTAGGGAAGTCCATTTGCGGACAGAGACGAAGGCCCATCTGTGACCTGAAAGTGCAGGTGGGGCACTATGGAATTGCCGGTGTCACCCACCAGGCCGATCACCTGGCCCAGGTGAACTTTCTCCCCACTGCGGACCTTGATGCTGCCCGGTTGCATGTGGGCGTAGAGGGCATAGCGGCGACTACCGAGGTCGAGGATGACGGCGTTGCCGTCGGCTTTGTCCAGAGGGATGTTGGTGGGGTATTTGCCTGGGGTTTGCTCCGGCTCTCCGTCAATGACATCGACGACGAGGGCGTCGGCGACCGCTAAAACGGGCTGGCCAAAGATGGCGTAGCTTTCGAGTTTTTCGCGTGGGCCAGTATAGATGCGTCCGCCGGCGTCGGTTTGCTCCCAGTCCACCGCGTACCGTTGCGCGACCCATACGCGGCCGTTCACGGGGAGGGCTGCGCGAGTGTGGCGTGTGGCGTCGCAGCATGAGTCGGCTGAGATGTAATGCGTTCCCCGCAGTGGCGGACCAATCAATGCAACTGACTGACGATCGACCGTGGTGGCGCCTCCCGTCTCGCTGAATTCCTGATGCCCTGGAGGGGCGGCGTCTACCCTCAGGGAGACCCGGTGGGAGAGATTGGCGGGAACCTTCGCCCCGGGAGCAAGCATGACATTGAGGAAGAGCAGCGCCTGCGTGCCTTTGGCAAGCGTTCCCGTGGAATCGCGCTGACCGGCGGGCTGAAGGCGCCCGGCAACAGCGGCGGTGTCGAGTGTTTGCAGGGTGGCGCCCTCGCTCATCACTTCGACTTTTTCTACCGCAATTTCCGCACTCGAGAAGTTGGTCATCCCCAGTTCGTAAACCAGGTGTACCTGCCCGTCCGAGCCCAGGAAAGGGATGGGAGCATCCTGCACTGTGAGCAGGAGAGGGGTCATGTTCTCTGTAGCCTCGGCGCGCCCGACCGGGCTGGAGGTTAAGAGCGCGAGGAGCACTAACAAAAAAGACGAGGCAGAAAAGATTCCAACGATGTTCATAGGCTTCCTCGATCACAATGGAAACGGGCCGATGGGTTGGGGGAGAGTGCCTGCATTGTATCCGTTTTGAGTTCAACGGCATTGAGTGGGCACAGTAGAATCGAAGACTATGCAACTTGGTTTCATGAGCGCCATCGTCCCCGACCTTACGCTGGAAGAAGTATTCGCGCTGGGTAAAACTACTGGCTATTCGTGCGTGGAGTTGATGTGTTGGCCTCCGGGCAAGGCCGATCGCCGCTATGCGGGGGTCACCCACATCGACGTCAGCAAATTTGACGAGGCGGACGCTTCGCAGGTGTTGAGCCTCGCCAGTGCGCACGGGATGAAGATCAGTGGTTTGGGATATTACCCGAATCTGCTTACTCCGAATTTGGAGGAGGCCAAGGCTACGAATTCTCACCTTAAGCTGGTCATTCGCGCCGCGAGGATGCTTGGACTGACAGCGGTGAGCACGTTTGTGGGGCGCGACTGGACAAAGTCCGTTGCAGAGAATTGGCCGCGCTTCTTATCTGTCTGGCGCGATCTGATTTCTTATGCTGAGGACCACGGGGTTCGTGTTGCTATCGAGAACTGCCCTATGATTTTTACTGCCGACGAATGGCCCGGGGGGAAGAACCTGGCCTCAAGTCCGGCGATCTGGCGGCGCATGTTCGCGGAGATTCCGAGCGCCTACTTTGGGCTCAATTACGATCCGTCGCATATGGTTTGGCAGCAGATGGACTATATTGCCCCGATTGGTGAGTTTTCGTCTCGGATATTCCGGGTTCATTTGAAGGATGTTGACGGTCGATCGGCAACGGTTGAATGAGGTGGGCATCCTGGCTTATCCGCTTGAGTTTCATACCCCGAAGCTGCCGGGGAGGGGGGATGTCGACTGGGCGAGGTTTCTGGGCGCACTCGCGAACGCGGGGTATGACGGACCGGTTTGCGTGGAAGTGGAGGAGAGGGAGTTTGAAGGGAGTCTGGAACAACGGAAAAGGGCGCTTGCTCTCAGCTCTGAATATTTGCGGCCGTTGTTTGGGTTCGATGCTGGTTGAGGGAAACTGCAGATCCCTCCCCGGCACGCCGGGCAGGTCGGCTATGCTCCTAATGACAACGGACAGAGTTGCGCGTCGAGGGCCGTGGCATCCCACGTCTCGCGAAAAACGAGCGAGACGTGGGGCACCCGATCGCCTATTGCAGGTACAGGAAGCCGGGAGAGTAGGGTTTTCCATTTGGGATCGGTTGCACGGATCCCAGGTCTCAAAAGCGAGACGAGGCACCCATCGACTTTTTCCGATGATGGGTCGGGGGGCTGAGAAGACCGCAGATCGTGGAACGGATCAGTACATGATCCAGCCGCCGTCGACGTTGAGGGTTTGGCCGGTCATGGCGTCGCTTAGTTCTGTTGAGAGGAAGAGGCACACTCGGGCCAGGTCTAGCGGGCTTATGCGGCGCTTGAGGCTTTGCTGGTCCATCACCTTGTCTGCTTCCTCCTTGGACATGAGCTTGCGCTCTCCCTCGGTTTCGATGGCTCCCGGAGTGATGCAGTTTACGCGCACGTTGTACTCCCCAATTTCTCTGGCCAGGGCACGGGTGAAGCCGATGATCGCTCCCTTCGAAGCGATGTAGTGGGTCAGGTTCTGCAATCCGGTAAAGAAGGTGACGGAGGAGATATTGACGATGGCTCCGGCCCGTTGCCGCACCATGTGGGGCATTACCAGTTTTGTGCAGTGGAAGACGCTCTTGAGGTTGATGTCATGCATTCCATCCCACTGCTCTTCTGTCATCTCCAGAAAGGGCTGCCGAGGATAAATGCCGGCGTTGTTGATCAGAACGTCGATGCGTCCGAAGCGGTTCACCGCATCCTCGACCACTTTTGCCATGGCATCGCGACTACCCGCATTGGCCTCAAAACCAAACGCCGAGCCGCCCGCCGCTTGCAAAGTGGCTGCGACCTTCTGAACGCCAGGACCGTCAAGGTCGACGAGAAACACATGGGCTCCGCCCTCGGTAAACAACTTTGCGACCCCCGCGCCGATTCCTGCTGCTGCCCCGGTCACAATGACAACTTTGTCCTTGATCAGTTCCATCAACCGCTCCTGCGTACAAGGGCTGATGGTATCAAATGCCCGGCCGTGGAGCAGAAGTCTCGTCGAGGGCAGTTCCGGTATTCTGTAGAACATAAACAGAGGACTTCGCGGAGTTATTGATGGCCATCAAAATTACTCCCAGCGATCCGCGGTATGCGCTGTTGCACCGCAGCCGCAACTTTCGCTGGGACGGCAACGCAGCAGATGCGGTTGCCGAGATCGAATTGTGCGAGACCGCGGAGCAGACTGCTGAAGCCCTGCAGCGGGCCGTCAACGCGGGCATGCGGCCCACCGTGCGCAGCGGCGGCCATTGCTATGAGGATTTTGTGGTGAATAATCCCGGGGGGATGCTGCTGGATCTGAGCCTGCTGAAAAGCGATGCCCTGCCCGGCGATGGGGATCGCTATCGCATCAGCCCCGGGCAGCAACTGGGCGAAGCCTACGTTGACCTGTATAAGCGACGAGGAGTGACCATCCCGGGAGGGAGTTGCTACAACGTAGGCGCCGGCGGGCACATCACCGGGGGCGGCTACGGCGTACTCTCGCGACTCCATGGTTTGACGGTCGACTGGGTCTCAGCCGTGGAGATCCTCACCGTCGATAACAAAGGGCACGTGGCGCTCAGGAAGATTGACCGGCATCATGATGCGGATCTTTTTCGAGCCTGCCTCGGCGGTGGCGGGGGGAACTTCGGGATTGTGACCGGCTTTCTTTTTGACCGCTTGCCGGTCGCTCCGTTCGAAGTTGCCAATGCCCACTTCTCGTTTGACTGGCCCAGCATGACCGAGGACAAATTCACTGCCCTGCTTCTGGCGTTCGGCGATTACATGGCGCAGCGGGGCTGCGAGCGGGACACATGGGGTCTGTTTACCGGGCTCGGCTTGACGCACATTTCTTCGGGCCGGATTGGGCTTGGGCTGCAGTTCTGTAATCCGGACGGCCGCTGCGACGACTTGAAGCCTCTGGACGAGTTCCTGGACCGGTTTGTGGAGTTTGACCCGGTGGAGAGACGCGCGGGCGTACCGGGCGACCAGCGGTTTCGCGCCGCGCACCCCGGCGGACCGCCAGCACACGGGACGATACAGCATCGACCGGCTGCTGTGGCTGGAGGCGACCATTGGCGATAGCGGCGGCGAGCACAGTGGGCGGGCGGCTTACAAGTCGTCTTACATGAAGCGGAACTTCACGCCGAGGGAAGCGAAGTGCATCTACAAGCATCTGACGCGAGTAGTGCCCGGCGTGAATATGCGGGGTTCGGTCATGGCGGTGGATTCGTACGGAGGCGCGGTCAACGCGAAGGATCTGGCAGCAACCACGTCTGTCTGGCAACGATCGTCGATCATGAAGGTCCAGTTCCAGCAATATTGGGATCGGGAGGAGGAAGACGCGAGCCGCCTGCAATGGATGCGAGAGTTCTACACGGATGTTTACTCGCAGGAGGTTGAGGCGCAGTATGCGGGCACTCCCTACCCCAACGAATACTACGAGGGTTGCTACATCAATTATCCAGACAGCGACATGCTCGCGTATGCGTTTTGGCCGCAGGTTTACTACGGCACCGGGGAGCTTTACCCATTTCTGCAACAAGTGAAGCGGCGCTATGACCCGAACAACATCTTTCATCACAAGATGTCGATCCGGGCTTAGCATCGCTGCGCCTGACGGGAGAAGCATTTATATTCTGGATGGCAGCACAGGGTCGATTTACCAGCTGCCAACCGACCGCGTCACGGGTGAGCTACACTGCAAAACGAGAGTCGCATTGGTGAGCGGACCGAAAAGCATCGCCATAGGAACACGCTCGGGTTGATCATTGCAACGTGCTTCGGACGCCGGGGTCTTCACGCTCTCGCTTATTCCAATGCCTGAACGCTACGAAACCAAATGAAAAGGAGTATTTCGATGGGAACGCAGTCCAGAAGAGGTCTTCTGAAGAACGCGGCTAAAGCGGCCGTGGTCGCAACCGGGGGCACCGTGCTCGGCGCCGCTGCCGAGGCAAAGAAAACGACCGCGCTCGAAAAGAAGGCCTACTCGTGCAATCCAAATGCGGACAACGCTCCCGCGGCTCCTCCACTGTTTTCGAGCGCCGTCTCCTACGGCAACCTGCTTTTCCTCGCCGGTGTGGGCGCGCACTTCGAAGGCACGATCGAAGAACACACCAAGCATGTTCTCGACGAGTTGGAGAAGAACCTCATCTGTGCCGGGTCTTCGATGGAGAAGGTGCTCAAAGTGAATGTCTATCTGAACGACATCAAAGACTGGCCAAGAATGAACACGGCCTATGCCGGCCGTTGGGGTAAAGTGCCTCCTGTGCGCACCACGGTTGCACCTGCCGGCGGCATTCCCGGAAACTCGCTGGTAGAAATCGACCTCATTGCGTATATCTAATTATCGAGATCCGGGACATATGGCCAGGACGCTATTCCTGGGTGGGGAATTTGCGACCTGGTTTGCGTACCCAGGAATGTGCCCGGGGTACGTTTCAGTCGTCCCTGCGGGACTTTTCAGGACGCTTGCAACCCAGGACTGCGTCCTGGGCTAAGGTCAGCCGTCCCTACGGGACTCAATTGGAGATAGTCGCTCTCATTCGGGCTAAAGCCTTTATCTAGATAGCCGCGTTAGAAATCTTCCCGCAGCCTGAAATGCCTATGCGTCTCTCAAGTAAGTTCATTTCGGGTCTGAGGTGATTAGCTCCCCGTTCGGGTACTTTGGCGCGGGGGGCTTCCTGTGGTAGCCTCTTCATGTGACCTTCGCTCCAAACAGCTTCGTACGTTGTCGCCGCGCTTCCTCAGCGCCGGCTAGCTGTTGTTGTTCGCGATAGTTCTCGTAGCCTTCCCATCAGCAGCAGTTTCTTTATTTACTAACCTCACCAGGGAAATTCTCATTTGAGCTTTGCTCCCCAGCTACGCCGGCCTGCACCACGCGCTTCCCTCTTGCAGCGCTCCTTCTGTTTTTGTTGTTGCCGCTAGTTGTTTTCCCGCCTTTTCCGGAAAAAATCTCCAGGAGTTCGTATATGCGTGACTTGCGGCTTGCACTTCCCAATTGCCTTCTTTCTATCCTGATTTTGATTGCCACCGGCGCCCGGGCACAGATGGTGGGCGGCACCATTTCCGGAGACGTAGTCGATCCCGCAGGCTCTGCGATCGCGCGCGCTGAAGTGGTCATCCGCAATGACGAGACGGGCAGCGAACGGAAATTTGTCACCGCAGACGGCGGAACCTTCTCCGCACCTTCGGTGGCTGTGGGCGTATATACCGTGACCGTTTCCCGGGATGGATTCGCTCCATTGAGCCGAACAGGAATCGGGCTCACGGTTGGCCAGAATGTTCAGCTACACCTTGCCCTCACGGTCGGCAGTGTGCAACAAACTGTCGCGGTTGTGGACACGCCGGCGGTCGTTGATACTTCTACTCTCCAGACACAGGGACTGGTCGATGAGCGACAGGTAAAGGAGCTGCCACTCAATGGGCGCAGCTTCGACCAGCTTATCGAGCTCAACCCGGCATCGGTGAGCTACACCACCCAACGTTCGGGCGGTGTGGGCACATCCAACTCTTCGGTCGGCAATATGTACTCCGTCTCCGGCCGGCGCCCGCAAGATAATCTCTTCCTACTGAACGGAATCGAGTACACCGGGGCCTCGCTCATCAACGTGACCCCCGGCGGTACCAGTGGGCAGCTGCTGGGCGTGGACGCAGTCCGCGAGTTTAACGTGGTCAGCGATACGTATGGCGCGAACTATGGCAAGCGCACGGGTGCGCAGGTATCGATCATTACCGCGTCGGGTGGAAATAGGGTCCACGGCTCAGTCTATGAGTTCCTGCGCAACAGCGCCCTGGACGCGCGGAATTATTTCGACCAGGCCAATATTCCGGAGTTTCAGCGCAATGACTTTGGCGCCGCCCTGGGCGGCCCGCTGCGCCACGACAAGCTATTTGGATTTGGTAACTACGAAGGTTACCGCCAACATCTGGGACTGAGTGCGGTCAGCTTTGTTCCGGATAATGCCTCGCGCGCGGCTGCTTCCGCGATCGTGCAGCCGCTGCTTGCGTTGTGGCCGGTAGCCAACGGTCCGGAGTTGCTCAACCCGAACGGCACGCCAAGTGGGATCGCAGAAGCCTTCGCCAACCCGCCGCAACATGTTCGAGAGGATTTTGGAACCACGCGGATCGATACCAACCTGACGGCGAACGATTTGCTTTTTGGTGTTTATACCGCGGATGACAGTGACGCCAACACTCCCTCGCAGAATCCTTACTCGACGATTTACGAGCGGCTGCGGGAGCAGGTATTGAGCGCGCAGGAGCAGCACGTCTTTTCACCCAATCTGCTCAATACACTCCGCATTGGCTTCTCACGAGGAGCTTATTACTTTACCGGCCAGGCGCCTGGTTCGGTGCCTGGCTGGATTGCCGGCAAGCCTGTGGGCGCGGTCGTGATCTCGGGAAGCACGGCATCGAACGGGGCGTCTCAGGTCACGCTTGCGGGCGCGAACACCGGCAGCAATAACCAGGCCGTACGTAACCTGTTTACCGTGGATGAGCACGTTTTCTGGACCCACGGGCGGCACCAGGTGGAGTTCGGCGTGTGGCTGCAACGGCTGCAATCCAACGACAACCTGGCGCAGAACCAGTATGGACAGGCGTCTTTCTCGACGCTGAGTTCGTTCTTAAAAGGCAGCGTCGCGACCTTTACGATTGTGCCTTCGCCTACGGAGCTGGGTTGGCGGTCTCTTTTTGCAGCCGGCTTTATCGAAGACGCCTGGAAAGTGACGCCACGGCTCGAGCTTCGCGCCGGCTTCCGCTCTGAATCGACCAACGGTTGGAACGAGGTCCACGGCCGCGCCTCGAACTACGGGTTCACCAATGGGGTGATCCATACGAACCCCACGATCGGCAGCTCCGCTCTCTCTGACAATCGGGCAAAGTTCCTGCCGGAGCCGCGTATTGGTATCGCTTACGATTTGTTTGGGAATGGCAAGACGGCGGTGCGGGCGAACTTCGGCGTCCATCGCGCGCTGCTGGACACGCTGGATTACCGGCTTGACCAGACGGCGCCGTTCAACACCACCCTGTCGTTCAGCAATACTACGGTGGATAAGCTTGCCAGCCTCGCCAGTGGATCGTCCACCGGCAGCGGCCAGATCTCACCCAGCAATGTGCAGCCGGATATCGCTACCCCGACAGTGCTGGCGTGGACATTCAAGATTGAGCAGCAGGTCGCCCCTGCTACCTCACTCACGATCGGCTATGTGGGTTCGCACGGATACCACCAGATACTTTCCGAGGACCAGAACACGCCAGCCACGGTGACTTGCCCGGCTCCGGGATGCCCTGCTGCGCTCGCTCCGGGAACTGTGTTTTATCCGTCAACGACGAAGGCAAACCCCAACGTCGCGAATACCACGTCGTGGATTGGGCAGGGCGTGAGCAACTATAACGGCCTGGAGGTCGATGTGCGGCGGCAGTTGTCGCATGGGCTGCAGCTTCGGGGGGTTTATACCTTTGCCAGCAATCTGGATAACGGTTCGGCGTGGAATACCAGCGTGTCGGCAAATACTCCGGCCTACGTGATGTATCCGGGAAACCCTGGACTTGACTACGGACCTGCAGCCACGAATATTCGGCATGCCGGCGCGATCAATGGCACCTGGGAACTGCCGTTCAGCCAGGGGCTGCTGGCAAACCCGGTGGCAAAGGAGTTGATTGGAGGGTGGTCGCTCAGCGGCATCGCGACCCTGCAGAGCGGTTTCCCCTTCTCGCCTCAGCTGGGTTATAACCCCACCGGCAACGGGGACACGCGCAACCCGGTGCGCCCCAACCGGACTGCAGGCTTCAGTGGACCGCTCTACGGCAAGACGGTGCAGCAGTGGTTCAATCCTGCCGCGTTCAGTGCGCCCATTTCGGGGACATTTGGCAACGTCGGCCGGGATTCGCTCACGGGGCCTGGGCTTACGGAATTGGATCTTGCCCTGGCAAAGAGCACGACGATCCATGAGCGGCTGCGCGCCCAGTTCCGTGCTGAGTTTTTTAACGTGCTCAACCATTCCAACTTCACTACGCCGAACGCGGTTGTTTATAGTTCGGGTCCGAACCCGAAGACTCCTACGGCTGCTGCTGCTGAGTCCCCGACGGCTGGAGTCATCAGCGCTACGGCGACTACTTCTCGGCAGATTCAGTTTGGGTTGAAGCTGCTGTTCTAGGGAAGAGCGAAATCGCTGGTTCCGCACAGCTTGGCGTGGACGTCCAGTGAAAACGGTCGAAGGCTCGGCCTCTTTTAGGCCCACGTATCCGGATTTCCTGTACGGGGCGCTTTCAGCGCCCCGTGTGCGTGCTTTTCGTTATCGAAAGCCGCATGAAGCGTTGCGCAACGTCCAGCCGACTCGTCAGGATCACTTCGGAGTACTGATTTGGCGACGTGGGGCACCTGCAGTTCTCTTCGACCCTTACCAGTCCTGTACTACTTCCGGATCGAACCAGGGACTCGAAATTTGTTCTTAGTTTTTTGGCTTTCTTGTACCCTAGCGCTTAATCTCGTTGAGGGGTTGAGCCGAAATGAAAGTGCTAGCGCAAATCTTGACTTGGGCCCTTTTGTCTGCCGCGGTTCCTTCTTTTGCTGACATCGTTGTTCTGCATGACGGCACCAGCTATTCCGGACACTACGCTCCCGCTGGAAACGGAACCCTCTCGTTCACCGACAACCAGGGGATACACTATGACATCCCGGTCGGTGACGTGCAGTCGTTGGTGTTTTCAAACGCTGCCGACCACCTGACATTGCGCAATGGAAAAACCTATTCCGGCCAATTGAATGGAACGGAAATGATTCCATTCGAGGGCAGCGGAGGGATCGACTACCAGTTCCCCTTACGCGATGTCAGCTCGCTTGTGCTCACGGGGTCGCAGGCTCCCTCTGCGGCGCATCACATCCCCACGGTGATCATTCCTGAAGGTACAGACATCGTTATCCGCACGGACGATAGTGTCCGATCAGGGCAGGACTCTTCCGGCCAACTCTATCCCGCAACCATTGAGCGGGATGTTTATGGCAGCTCCGGCAGCGTAGCGATTCCCGCGGGCACGCGCGCGAAGCTGGTGGTGAGCAACGTCCGCAGCGGAGGCGCAGTGCACAGCCCGGAGTTAGTACTGGATCTGTACTCCGTAGACGTCCATGGCGAGCAATACCGGGTTGATAGCTCTGCGGTTACGGAAAGCAATAAAAGCGGCCTCGGAGCTAACCGCCGCACGGCCGAGTTTGCCGGTGGCGGTGCAGGGATCGGCGCTCTGATGGGGGCTGTGTTTGGGGGAGGAAAAGGCGCCGGTATTGGCGCCCTGGCGGGAGCCGGCGGCGGCGCGCTTACCCAACTCTTCACCCGCGGTAAAGAAATCAGCGTGCCGGCGGAAACCGTGATGACCTTCCGCCTGGAACGAACCCTGGTGTTGCACCCGTAAGGTCAGCGGGCGCCCACGACACCGGCGTCTTTCAAGGCGTGTTTCTCCGCGTCCAGTGACGAGGTGTGCAGTTGCACCACGTGCTGCATGGCTGCGTCCGCTTCCTGCGTATGCCCCTCGGAACGCAAGGCCCTGGCAAGCAGGTAGAACGATCCGGGGTCCTCAGGGTTCATGTCTACCGCCTGTCTAAGCAGGCGCACAGCAGCCGCTGTCTCGTGCTGCTGAAAGTGCGCTTTCCCCATGTAGAAGTAGGTGGCCCAGGAATCTGGCGTCATGGTTTGCGCTTTCTCAAGATAGGACAAGCCGTCCGCATAGCGCTGCGACTGAACCAGGAGCGCGCCCAGAAAATAGACGGCGCCTGCATCCTGCGGATCGGCTTCGATAGCCAGCTTCAGCTGCTTTTCCGCATCGTCATTTTTTTGCAGGCTGATGTATACCTTGCCCAGCTCGCGATGAGCTCCGGGCAATGAGGGATCCGCCTGCAGCACTGCCTGGTAGGCTTGCTCCGCTTCGTGGAATTGAGCCGCATCGTAATAGGCCTGACCCAGCAGGAAATTTGCCTGGGCCGGCGTTGCGCTGTTGGCAAAGAGCTTGGTGAAGACATCCTGGGCTTGTTCCGCTTGCCCGGCGCGCGCATAGGCTACGCCAAGCAGGTAGAGTGCGGCGGGATCAGCATCTTCCGTGCCGGTTAGCGGCTTCAACAAGCTTAGGCCCTGATCGGGATGGCCGCTGAAAGTGAGGCAGGTGGCCAGAAGCATCGTGGCCTGATGATCCGAAGGAGATCTGGTGTGCAACTCGCGGAAATACGGCAGGGCGTGGACGTAGTCTTCCTGCTTAAGATAGGCGAGACCGAGATCGAGTTGAATTTCACGCAGCTGAGGACTTACGCGTAGAGCCCGCTGGTAGACCTGGATGGCTTTTCCGTAGCGATGGGTCTTGGCATAGAGCACACCCAGATTCGCAAGTGCGCTTACATTGCGCGGATCGGCAGCCAGAATTTTGTTGAAACCCGCCTCCGCTGCCGGGTAGTCGCCGGCGTTCAGCGCTTGCATAGCGGATTCGAATGTCTGCCTGGCTGTGTCAGGCGCCGCCCCTAATGCGGTGAACGCGGTCGATAGCAGAACGATTGCAACAGCCGAGGCGAGACGCTTCATGAACAGATCTTCTTCATCAGTCTAGTGCAGTCTTCGCCCCGGCGAAAAAAATGGCCGGACCCATGATTGTGGGTCCGGCCATCGAGGAGTGAGGCTAGAAGTAGAACTTGCCACCGAACTGCAGCTGGCGAGGATCGCGAGCACTGGTGATCTGGCCCGAACTGCCGGCGTTGCTTCCGGAGAATAGGCGTTCCAGATGTCGGCGCAGACAAGCTGTTGTTCACGTTTGCCCACTGGGTGTGGTTGAAGACGTTGAACGCCTCGAACCGCAACTGGATGCGCGTGTTTTCTGTGAAGTTGAAGTTCTTGAACAGCGACATGTTGAAGTTCAAAATCCCAGGACCGTAGATCGAGTTGCGATGGAAGTCGCCGAAGCTGCCTGGAGCCGGTGACGGCGAAGGCCGCCGGGTTGAACCACATGGGGTTCTGTCCCGCCGGCTGACTGTGGCTGTGGGAGTGTTTTGATCGCACCGCCAATGTAGTCAGGACGGATATGGCCAAAGCCTGCCGTTGCCCAGGTTTGCCGCCCGCTGCTGACGTTCAGATCGCAGCCATCATCCGTCGGACTGTCACCTTTGAGGCAGGGGCTTCCACTCCAGAGCTGGGTCACCCCGGACCACTCCCAACCACCGGCGGTGAGTTGCACCAATTTGTTGGATCCCTTGAATTGCGGCAGGTCGTAGACATATTGGAAGTTGAAGACATTGCGCCGATCAAAGCCCGCAGGAGCATAGAAATTCTTGAGCTGGGTGTAGTCGGGAATGACGTCTGCTTCGTTGTCCTGATCGAAGAGATCAATGACCTTTGACCAGGTGTAATCCGCGTTTATGGTCAACGTGTTGCTGAACCGGCGGCTCACCTTCACCTGCAGGCCGTTATAGACGCTGCTGGCACCAAACCGGCTGTAGTGGATGGAGCTGTAGCCTTTGTAGGGCAGGATCGCATTGGTCACGTTGTTGACGGTGGAGAGGATGTGGTGTGCTGGTGGTGTACCCGAGGGGCAGCTGCTCCAATTCGTCGACGTATACCTGATGCCGGCTGGCATTGCCGATGTAGCTGATATCCATCACCATCTTGGATGGCAATTCCTGTTGGATGCCCAGATTGTAACCGTAGGTGGTGGGAATATTTCCCGCCCGGTCCGGTCGAGAGAATGCCACCCGACGGAGTCAGAGGAGCTCCATTGGCCAACGCAGGCGAGATGTTCCCGATGTTGCCACCATAGATCGTAGGCGTGTAGACGGTAGGCGGATTGCTGATGCCGCCGAAATTAAAGACGTTCTGCTGGTAGCGCTCAAAGAAGACGCCTGCGCCACCGCGAAACGCTGTTCTACCATCGCCGAAGACATCGTAAGCAAAGCCGAGGCGCGGACCGAAATTGTTCCAGCGGAAGTTCTCCCCACCTTTCGGCAACCCGTTCGTGCCTTCCCGAACCATACCGTTGTAGGGATCTCCGGAGCCGGGGATGATGGAACCCTGAGTGGGCGCCTGGCCAGGAATGTTCGGCGCGGTATTAATCGATACCGCGTTCGCAGGGTTGTAGGCGCCGGGCACAAAGTAGTACTGATGGTACTGGCCAACGGTGTAGGTGGGCCCAACAAACTCGTAGCGAAGCCCCATATCCAACGTCAGCCTGGGCGTCGCCTTCCACGTGTCCTGAGCGTAGCCCTCGTACTGAAAGAAGTGGAAGTGACCGAAAGCGAAGATATTCGATTGGCTCACGGTGGTGTAGTTGCCCAGCAATGTGTTTGCGATGCCGGAGTTGCTGTTATTCGCGTTCTGATTACTTGCCCGGAAGTTGAGGTTGGGATTTTCGGTCCAGGTTCCTTCCTGGCCGTTCTCGTTCAAGTCGGCGAAGAGACCGAACTTGATCACGTGATTGCCGAGGATCTTGGTTACGTCATCCGTGGCGACCACCGTGTTGCCGGTGGAAGTCCAGCCGGAAGGAAAGGGGCTGATGTTGATGTAGCCGTCGCCGGTATTGATATTCGGGGCCAGGTCGTGGGTGTTGGTCGACGGATAGATATCGGTGAAGTTGAAGCCCAGGGTGCCCTTGTCGTAAAGAGCCTTGGAGGTGCCGGGAACGATATCGACAACCTGGGTCAAGTGCAACCAGCCCACCGTGGCTTCGTTGGTCAGGGTCGGGGAGATTACATTCACCAGGCTCCAACCATAGCTCTTGCCTGGCTTCTTGCGGTATTGGGGCAGGACGGGGAAACTGTTCCCGGAGAAGATGCCGAAGCCCTGACTCTCCTGCTGGCGGTCATCTACGTAACGGAAGAACGCATTGGCCTTCGGCCCGAAGTTGTAATCGACACGGGCAACGTATTGATTTTTGGTGAAAGTGTAGGTGTCCTGAAAGTTGATCTGTTGCTCGTCGTCGAGGCCGTTGTTGTAGATGGGGTTATTGAAGCTTCCCCGATAGCCAGGGGTGAAGTACTTGATCATCGCGGCGTACTGGCTGCTGAACTGCGAAGCACGGAATGATGTTTCCCACGTAGGGCGTTCCCGTAGCTACCTCGCCGACCGAGTTGTACTTGACGGTTCCTGGAATAAACACCTGGCCGTTCTGCACCAGGTTTCCGTTGGTGTCGTGAATCGGGGTGCAGGTTTGTGTTCCGTTGAAATCGCACATATTGCCCGAGCGATAGACGGGTGACAAGTCGGCCTGTCCGTTAGGAGTGCCAATACCAAGCATGGACGGCAGCGGCATGGTGTAGAAGGTGCTTCCTGCACCGCCTGGGTTCCCGTTGGGCCGGTTGGCGCGGGTCCCTTCGTAGTTGAAGAAGAAGAATGCTTTCTTGTTGTCCCGCGGCGAGATTTTCGGAATGGGAATGTAACCGCCGATGTTCCCGCCGAACTGATTGAACTTCAAATTGGCCCGGGCCTCCCCGTTATGGTTGCTGAACCAGTCGTTGGCGTTGTAGTCCGTATTGCGGTTGAACTCATAGGCCGTACCGTGGAAGTGTTCCCCACCGCTCTTGGTATTGATCAGAATCATGACGCCCGGACTACGGCCGTACTCGGCATTGAAGTTTCCGGTCAGGGTCTTGAATTCGCCGACTGCATCGAGGCTCAGGGCGGTGTATTCGCCGTCGTTTGCGCCTACGTCGGTGTTGATGATGCCGTCGAGGAAGAAATTGTTCGCTGTACCGCGCATTCCATTGACGTAGAAATCGTCGGTCTGATTGAACACCAGCCGAAATTGCGAATTGTTATTAGTCACCACGCCGGGGAGGGTGGTCAGCAAGGATTCAAAATCCCGCCCATTCAGCGGCTGTTCTGTTACCTGACGTTGATCGACGACGGCTGCATTGCTGGAAGTCGCGGTGTCAATCAACGGGGTTTGGGTGGTAACCGTCACGGTTTGCGAGGCTTGCCCAAGCGTCAGGGCCACCTGCCCGAGACCCAGGCTCTGATCCTGATCGAGGACCACATTGTTCCGGTCCAGTTCCTGCATACCAGGAGCGGCTACGGTGATCTTGTAAGTGCCGGGGGGCACATTCAAGGCGCGAAAATTGCCACTTCCGTCGGAGGTCGCTTCACGTGTCAAATCGCCGGTTGCCTGGTTGATGATTTTGACCTGGGCTCCAGGAATGGCCGCACCAGAAGGATCTACCACTGTGCCTGTTATCGAACCTGTCTGAGCATGCAGCGTGGCGCCTGGGAAAAATGCCGCAAGGAGCGCTAGCAATGCGAGCTGCAGGATCAGACTCGGCTTCAGAAGGCGGCGATCACTGTCTGGAATCGCTTGAGAGCTTTGGCATGAGATGAAATCGGTCGGGTAGAAGGCAGCACACTGCCTTAACTGCAGGGGGCGTCGCATAGATCCTCCAAAGGGTCAAAAACGAGTCTTTAGTGTCTTGGCTGCCTCAACCGTAGCGTTCGTGGTTTGGCAGGTCTTTCGGTCTACTCCGGCTGGTTCACGAGCGTGCGGAACCAGGAATTCGACCGCAACCGAGATTATCGGAGCGCGAGCAGTACTGTCAAACTTGCAGAACCGTTTCTTTAAAGGGAATAAACGTTTCTGTTAACAGAACCAGCTAAGTAGAACGCTTTCCTGGTAGAGCTGTCAAGCTGGGCTTTTATCCCCTAAAAAACACTTGCGATGAGGATTCCATTGGTTTGAAGCAGAAGGTCGAAATTCTTCCAATCTTCTCTTTTGACAGGGCCAAATTAAGATGCGACACTCCCTCAGCGAATTTTTAAAACATCCTGGAAGTTACCGTTGACTAGTAAGAAAACAACAACTGACAAAAACGGGAAGGTAACGTTGAGAACCCTGGCTAACCACCTGGGTCTCTCGCTTACCACAGTCTCTGTCGTGGTGAGCGACTCGCCGGCTGCACAGGCGATCCCCCTCGAAACGAGAAAGCGCATACTCGCGGCAGCCAGTGAGCTCCACTATCGGCCAAACTACTTCGCGCGCTCGCTGCGTAAGAAACGGAGCATGTCGGTCGGCGTGCTGGTGTCTGAAATGAGCGAGGGTTACTTTACGCTGGTGATGAACGGCGTCGAAGAGTATCTCGTATCAGCAAATTATTTTTACCTGCTGGCCGCGCACTACTGGCAGCCGGAGCTGGTTGAGGAATATCCGAAGATGTTGCTGGAACGATCAGTAGATGGCCTGCTGCTGGTGAATACTCCGGCGCCATCTAAAGTGCAGGTGCCGATCGTTTCGATTTCGGGGCATCAGGCTGTCCCCGGTGTAACGAACATACAGCTGAACCACAGGCTGGCTGCTCGTCTTGCGATCAAACATCTCGTCGAGCTGGGACACCGCAGAGTGGCCTTTATGAAAGGCCAGGAGCAGACGGTCGATACGGACTACCGCTGGAAGGAAATACTGGACACAGCCCGCGTCTGCGGCATGGAACTTCACCCGGAGCTGCTGATCAGGTTAACGGAGAACAGCTGGTCCCCTGCCCTCGGATATGGCCCGGTAAAAGCGCTGCTCTCGCGCACGAGAGATTTCACCGCGCTCTTCGCGTTTAACGATATCGCTGCCTTTGGCGCGATTCGAGCTCTGCATGAAGCCGGACTGCGAGTGCCCGACGACGTTTCGGTGATCGGCTTTGACGATGTACTCAGCGCTCCCTTCCATATTCCGAGCCTGACCACCATCCGCCAGCCGCTTCGGGAGATGGGCAAAGCAGGTGCTGAATGCCTGATCAACCGGATCAACCATCCTAAGGCGCCCTATGCCCAGCAAGTGGTGATGCAGCCGGAACTGATGGTCCGTGAATCGACCGCCGTGTCATCGGCCCGGTCCTCCTCCGTGATGTCGAGGCGAAAGAGGGCTTCGCGGAACCCGGGGTAAGGCTCGGTGGCTCGGGAAAACTCGTGCGTTGACACCCTTGGAAAATACGGCCCCCACGCATCGGCCAACGTACGCTTGGGCGGCCGGCATTTTTGGGCCATGTCAAAAGGTGAAAGAAACTCCGCCGCCAACACGCTGCTGTCGCATGACTCCCTGAAATACCGGGCCCACGAACGTCAGGGTCGCGTTATCCAACACAATCCCGTTCAGGATGCTGGTCTTCGACTTAGTCCAGAAGTCCGGTTGCGAGGTGAGCGTTTCCCGATAGTCCAGGCGAATCATCCATCGGGGCGTGACTCGATAGCGTACGCCACCACCGTAGTTGAAGCCTACCTGGAAGATACCGCCGCCTTCCAGCGGCGGCGTGGACCCGAAGTTATAGGCAGCACTGAGAAGGCCGATATTACTGAGCCCCAGCTTCCAATAGCTAGGGGCCTTCTTGATCGGGGCGTCATCCAAATGCATCAATTGCAAGGCCGGCCCGATGGCGAAGTACGGACGCATTCGCGACGTCTTCGGGCGAGTGTTGATAAGGAGGTTATAGGACATCTGGGAAGTGAGCAGCCCACTGTTGGCAAAGGCAAATGCGCTCTGCACGGTGCCGCTCGTGGTGTCGTTATCCACCACACCCAACTCCATCTTGAAGGTAGTGAAACTTCGGTTGTAGCTAAATTCGTGGGAGAAATATTTATGCGGGTTGATGGTCACAGACCCGCCAAGATTCCAACCATTGTGCAGCGAATTATCGAGGGCGATGACAACCTGCTCTCCGGGGGGGTTGATTGAATCCAGGATGAAACCAATTCCCCCGCCATCGCCGCCGGTGTAGCCCAGCCAGGAGGCTCGAAAACCGATCTCGATGGAGGGCGGCTTCCAACGGTCGTATTCTATGCTTCGCGTCCCACTGCTCGCGATGGCGTCCGGATCGACAGCATAATCGGTTTTGCGCCCGGTCTTTCCGTTGATGGTGTATTCATCCCCCTCAATATCCATGCTTCTCTGGGCCCGCGCCGTATCATTCTTCTTGAATGCCGAGATGCCGGTACGAATTCCGGAATAGGCCATGACACCGACGTTGTCGCGAAGAATATTGTTCTTGAGGGTGAGCGTCGTCTGTCGCGAAATGCGTTCTACACGGTTACCATGAACCCGCAGCGTATTTCCATCCTCTTCAATTGTGTCTTGGGCAATGCGGCATTCGTTCAGCTGAAGCACTGCAATCCTTCCGTCTGTAATCAGATCTTCGCCGGTTCCATTCTTGGCATCTTTGGGGATCCACGAGCGCGCGACCAACTGAACGTTGGATACGCACCCGGTAAAGATGAGGTCATTCACCACCTTGGCACGCTCGTTATCGATGTGGCTGTCGATGAGGTGGATGAATGTTTTGTTCTTCTTGGAAAATCCGATGCCCGTGTCGTGGGTGGAGGATGAGGTCCAGACGGTCTGGCCCTCCCACGGCAGTGAGCTTACCCAGATGCGCAGATGGTGACGTTTGGAAAAGGTGTTCAGCGTCTTGGCATAGGCGTAAGCGGGAGATTGTCCACCCAGCAGCAAGGTCGACATAGGAGCGCTCTTGTAACCCTGGTTCTCGGCTACGGAGCGAATGGTGGCGTAGGTCGACTCCGCGGTGAGGGAGTCGACCTGCACCCAGTCACTGGCGGCGAATGCGCGCTGAACTTCGTCTGCGCTGCCGATGAAGATAAGGTTGGTGATATCAGACGGGACATGGCTTTTGTCGGTATAGGTCCGAAACGGCAGCTCTTCCACCAGCTTGAGTAAATCCGCCCTGTCTGCGGGTGTGGTGGCAATCGGGGGAACGAGGATCGGTTCGGTCTTGGGAAGTACGATGGGAGCGGTGAGCTCGGCAATCAATTCTGTGCCTGCGGGAAGCGAAATCTCCGGCTCTGAAAATCGCAGGACCGATGCCGAGGCAGCGGTGGTAAAGATGGCCGCAATCGGATCGCCAAAGGCCAGGCTGCCGACGAAGCCCGAGGCACGGTTGCTCAACGTGGCGGTTGAGCGGATGCCCTGAATGCGGCCTTGGGCATCCACGGACTCGCGGGCATTCTCCACCTCCATTACCTTGCATTGCAAGGGAACGCTATCCCCGTTGGAGAGGACAACGCGGTCGAACTGCAGATCGAGGCGCGCCGTCTCGTGGATAACCCCCAGGCCCACTTTCCTGACCGCCACGACGGAACCTTCGACAGTGGTTCCGAGAGGGAGGAGCATTTCGCCGCGCTCGGTCAGTGGAGCGACCAGGACGCCCGAGATCTTGGTTCCCTTCTGGGTAGCGTAGGAGCTGATAGGCTGCTGAAGACGTATCTCCAGCTTGGTCCCCACAGAAACCGACTCGGCCAAGGCATGGACTCCTGCAAGTGCCAGCGCGGCGAGGCAGCACTGGAAAAGGGTTCTACTTCGTTCAAAACTCATCGAATACGCACCCCTGCGGAGGTAGCCCATGGTCATAAACAAACGACTCACCTCACGAGGCCTGGGTAAAAGCCCAGGTCCAGCTGGACGGGGGAACGCCTTCAGTCTATAGGGAGCGGACCCATTCTATGCCTTCGCCAGTGCTTTTTCACAAGTGGCCGGAACCAAAGGTAAGGCATAATGCGCGCACCAAATGGTGGGCGGGCAGCTTCGGTGTGCTCGATATGTCCAGCGCCGAACTCACACCTTATGTGGTACACGGGGGGCGTACGTGGATAGCGGGACACCGGAGTGTCTCTAACAGGTTTCCGAAGACTCCGGGACTCGAGGGTCAGGGCCGACGTGGCGCGGGATAATTTATAAAATTCGATAAAATTTGGGTATTTTGCGACTTCAGCGGCTCTGGGCACCGTAGTTCAGGTTGGCGGAATAGGGCAAGTTCACGGAGTTGATGGTCTCCAAAGCGAAATCAAAAAGGTTGGTTGCGGCGGAAGGCCGGTTGAGCGGTTGCGGGATGACGAAAGGGTTGAACTGGTCCGCATTGCGGGCGAGCAGGGACTCGGGGATGCGGGCCGCGATGGGCTGGGGTGGGATGGCGGCATCGACCGGCTGGCTGGGCGCGGCAGGCTGATCCTTGCGCTGGCTCTCGGAGTTGTCGATTTGCGCATGGAGAGGCGTGGAGGTGTTTTGCGTTACGGATGGGAAGAGGCGGCGGTCATTTTTGGCGGCGGACGGGATCAAGCCTTCGATGGCTACGATCATGGAGAGAGCCTTGATCTGGCCGGTGATGCTGCCCCTAGTCGCTTCGGAGCTGAGGGCGGCGAGTTCCCAGAGCCGGTCCAGGATCTGGCCGCGGCCAATGTTCAGCTTGCGGAGCCCGTCCACGGCAGGCCCCACGGCAGGCCGGGGCAGGCGGGGCAGGTCTGCTTCCTGATCCACCAGCTTTTCCCTGACGGCGGCCCGGTGCTCGATCATGTAGTCGCGGACGCGGGGCTTGGATTTGATGTAGGCGGCGGAGTCGGCAGGGAGGCCGACAGCTTCGGCGGCGCGGCGGTCATTCATGGTTCCGGAAAGGACCAGGTGAGCAAAGGCGATTTCCTGATCGGTGATGGGGTCGGTGACCCGCGGCACGCCGGGGCAGGCAATATTTTTGGGCATAGGTCGTCTCGTTCCTCGGTTTTGGTTGGAGATTGATTTCTCTGCTGCTGCAAAAGGGGTTGATAGCCGCAGTGGGGCGCTGACGGCTGGTGAAGGTGATTTTGAGACAGGGATAGAGTGGGTTACCGGACAGCGGGAAAGCTGTCCTTTGCTCACGCAGAAGGCCGAAACTACGGGCGACTGCCGGCTAAGCGCGGTTGCGTGAGAAGCCGCTGCGTACCGATATCGTCTGCTCTAAGGAATAGCGTATCTTGAGGATCGCTTCAAGAGCGGGACGTCATTTTTCCGGCACCGCAGCACCAACCCGAATTGTGTCGTCCCTTCGGGACTCGTTTTGCGTGAAAATCCTACCCGGCACTCCCGTGCCGGGCTATAGATTGTCTCGTCCCTTCGGGACTGATTGTGTTGGGTGACCTGCGGTTCTTTTCTAACCACTGAAAGCCCATACGCTTCCTGGGAAAAGTACCTCAGGGGCTAAAGCCCAATTCTTTTTCAGCCTTTTGCGGCCCGACTAAAGTCGGGCCCTGATACAGGGCATGAGAGCTGTGACGCCATAGAAGGGCCGCTCATTTTCACAGCTTTGGTTTTACTCCGGACTGTGGCTTTCCGCCAAACCATGGCCTTATATGGCACCGGAATCGCGTGCTATTTTCACCCCGGGTCCGAGCGATACAGGGAACTTACCCAAAATGCTGCTCAGGCAGTACACCTCCACGCGGAGGGGGGCGGTCATGCTGCATCAATAGCTGTGCTGGCTCACTCGTAGCGTCGCATGATGGTTCAAGGAGTGGCCGCACCCGAAAGTAAGGGGGATTTGATACATTGGATTTGCACGTCAAGGGTGCACCCCGTCCGCGGAAAGGGACTATCCCACCTTGCAGTCGTGTTCGACCCCACATTCACTCTCTTCTGCCCGACGCAGCGGACCACGGGCGACCAAGAAGGAGTGACTCATGTCTCTACGTGAATTACCTGCACGCCCTAACCTTGAACATCTGAAAAAACAAGCCAGGCTTCTGCTGCGGGGATCCCTGCAGGCACAACCTGAGGCCATTCACCGCTTTCGCGAAGCCCAGGTACAGCCGTCAACCGGCGCGCCTAAACTTGCCGACGCCCAACACGTGATTGCCCGCGAATATGGGTTCGACAACTGGCCGAATTTGAAAGTCCATGTCGGGGCTCTTTCCGATGACCCAATGGAAGCGTTGACCGCAGCCATCAAAGCAAACGACGCGACGCTGTTGCGGCAGGTTCTTCAGCAGTATCCGGCGTTGAAGTCGAAACTGGATGAACCGCTGCCCGACTATAGCTTTGATACGCCGGCCCTGATCGCAGCAGTGCATAAGGAAAACCGCCAGATGATCGACGCATTGCTCAGCGCCGGCGCGAACATCAATGCGCGCACCAAATGGTGGGCGGGCGGGTTCGGCGTGCTCGATACGTCCAGCGCGGAACTCACGCCCTATCTCATCGAACGTGGGGCCTACGTGGATGTTCATGCAGCTGCTCGCCTAGGTATGTTCGACCGGCTGAGAAGCCTGGTCGAGGCGGATGCCGGGCTGGTCCATGCTCGCGGGGGTGATGGCCAAACACCGCTGCATTTCGCCGCCAGCATCGAAATTGCGGGATACCTGTTGGACCATGGTGCGGAGATCGATGCACGGGACATCGATCACGAGTCCACCGCTGCGCAATACATGGCCGCACTGTGGCCCCGGCGGCCGGAGGTCGCACGGTATCTGATCTCTCGCGGCGCGCAGACGGATATCCTTATGGCCGCGTCGGTCGGCGATCTCGAGTTGGTGCGACAGCATCTTGATGACGATCCGGACTCGGTCCGCATCAATGTTTCCGAGAGAGACTTTCCCAAGAAGAACCCGGACAGCGGGGGATGTATTTACATTTTCGGCTTTGGGTGGACGAGGACGGCCCACATGCTGGCCCACCAGTTCGGCCATGAAGAAGTATTCAAGCTGCTGATGCAGCGGAGTGGCCTGGGGCTTCGCTTCGCGGTGGCCTGCGAGGTGGGCGACGAAGCGCTCGCGAAGAGCCTGGTGGCGAAGCATCCGGACTTGATTGCGAAGCAGCCCGCCAGGGCCTTTCGCCGCATTATCGGCGCGGCAGTGCGTAACAATGCACGGGCGGTGGGCATGATGTTAGCTGCCGGGTGGCCGGCGAACGTCCAGGGTGAAAATGATCAGACCCCGCTGCATTGGGCTGCGTTTCACGGCAATGCGGAGATGGTGCGGGAATTGCTGCTTCACCATGCTTTGCTGGAAGCGGAGGAGCAGCAATTCAAGGGAACTCCATTGCGTTGGGCGCTGTATGGATCTGAACATGGATGGCGTCGCGACGCGGGAGACTATCCCCACACGGTCGAGGCACTTCTCCTGGCCGGTGCGAAAGTGCCCAGGCCAGTTGAGGAGATTGAGGCTCCAGAAGAGGTGCTGGAGGTGATACGACGGCATCAGGCTTAGTGCGAGGAATGCGACCGAGAATCTACTAGGGGGATCCCAGGTCTCAAAAGCGAGACCCCACGGCACGCCGGGGCAGGCTGGGGCACCCGTCGTGTGTGAGAACCAGGATTTGCGAATTGAGGCCCGGAGGGACGGCTGAACCCAGTTTGGAAATGAGTTCTCACACGTACTTTAACCTCTCAAGGGTCAGTGAAGGTTTCGGCAAGCTGGAAAATCGAGTCTGTTAGTCTATGCCCCTACATAACAGGAGGATCCGAGAGCATGACCTCTTCTGGTCGATGGGGCTGGTTTTGTGCGGTTGTCCTGACCGTCTCGCTGCTTCCCTGCCGCGGTTTCGCCGTCGACAAGCTCCTCATCGTCAACGGTACAAATCTGACCATGAGGCCGGGAGAGACGGCACCTTTCGTCGGCTACGTCCTGGTGGGCAATGACGGCAAGATCAAGGCTGTCGGCAAAGGCGACCCGCCGGCCGGCACTACCGCGCGAACTACTTATGACGCCAAGGGAAAGTTCGTTCTCCCTGGATTTATTTCTGCGCACAGCCACCTGTCGGAGAGCGCCT
This sequence comes from uncultured Acidobacteriaceae bacterium, assembly GCA_963745725.1. GTDB lineage: Bacteria > Acidobacteriota > Terriglobia > Terriglobales > Acidobacteriaceae > PALSA-350. The sequence continues at coordinate 1,180,966 of CAVUYJ010000005.1, read as the reverse complement.
TTCGCGGGCTGGCTACGGACCAGTACGTTTACCAGTACCCGGCACTGACGGGTTGGGTCGAAGCGCTGGAAACGCGCGAGCTTGGCACTAAGCCGGAAGACTACTACTGGTTTACCCTGCAGGGCGCACTCGATCACCTGGTGCATGGAATTACGTCGGTTTACAACTTCGCCTACGCCCGGAAGGATGACGAGGCTTTCGAGGAGTATCAATGGCGGGCCGAACTCGATTCCGGTATGCGTTTTATTCATTCCTACGAACCTTCCGGGAATTCAACCCCGGAGGTTCGACGGGCAAACCTGGAAAAGTTTCTGGCCTTTGCCAGGAAGGATATGTCGCGGCCCACCGTTTTGAAGATGGCCTACTCAGGATGGATCACCACGGCGCAAGCTATGCAACTCGATGCTTCGTTCCTCCGCGATTACCATCTCTACTCGGAAATTCATTTCCTTGAATCCCCGGTAAACCAGGAGAAGCAGCGCGAAACTTTTAAATACATCACGGCGGTCAATATCCTTGGTCCGAACGTGAGTTTTGGACACTTCATTCACCCCGATGACGCAATTCTTAAAACCGTGGCCGCTGCGGGCTCGGGGATGGTATGGAACCCCATGTCGAACGGCCGGCTGGCCTCAGGCATCGCGGACATTCCCAAGTATCGGAAGATGGGGATTAAGGTGGGCATGGGTGTGGATGGCGAAGGCAGCTCGGACCTGCCGGACCCGTTTGAGAATATGCGCATGGGCCTGTACGTCATCCGCGCCCGGTATGAGAGTGCCAAGATTTTGCAGCCGATTGACGTGCTGCGCTTCCACACCATGGGAAGTGCGGAGGTTCTGGGAATCGCAGACAAAGTGGGCAGCCTGGAGGTGGGCAAGTTTGGCGACATTCTCATTGTCGATCCCAAACTGGTGGAGCGCGGGCCGGTGGTTGATCCTTACGCTGCCGTAGTGCTGGCCTGCAATGCCATGAACCTGGCCAAAGTGTATGTCGGCGGCGACCTACTGGTCGATACTTACCATTTGCAGAAGAACGACATGAGCAAAGTTTCCCGCGAGGTCAATCAGCGGGTTGCTCATCTACACTAATCCGATGGCCGGCAAGTATCGTATCGGGCGTCGGGATTTTTTCAAGCAGGCGGCGGGCGCAGTCGGCGCTGCTACACAGATTCCCCACTGGTCTCCTTTTGCCGAAGCGGAGCGCGAAAACGCTCCGCAACATCTTCACGCTGCAGCAGAGAAGATTTCGTTTCCTCGGGTCTTCTCGGGCAATCAGCTCAAGATGCTGGCTTTCCCGCTGGGTGGGGTCGCTGCCGGGAGCCTGGCGCTGGGAGGACGAGGCCAGCTGCGCGATTGGGAGATTTTCAACCGGCCTAACAAGGGCTTTTCTCCGCAGTACGCGTTTCCCTCGATTTGGATCAAGTCAGGGAATGCAGAACCTGTTACACGGGTGCTCGAAGCACGGATATTGCCTCCCTTTGAAGGGCAGGACGGACTGGGTGCAAACAATTCGCCGGGACTAAGCCGCATCGCGACAGCGGAGTTTACCGCGCAGTATCCGTTGGCCCACCTGCAATTCAAAGACCCGAGCCTCCCGGTCAAGATCGAGCTCGAAGCGTTTTCGCCCTTCATCCCTCATGATCCGGACGCTTCCGGGTTGCCAGTAGCCATCTTGCGCTATCGGGTGAGCAACCCGCGGGCTTCCAGCGCAAAGGTTGCCATTGCGTTTTCCATCGACAATCCGGTCAAGGCGCCTGTGAACGTGGACGTGGCGCGCGGGAGCGAAGATCCACGCGTCAATGAATACCAAACCGCCGACCAGTTGGAAGGCATCTTGATGACCAACCCCAGCTTGACCGGCGTTGACCCGATGCAGGGTAGCTTCGCCCTCGCTGTGGTTTCGAGCCCAGGGGCACAGACCACGCACTGGCGCGGCTGGCCGCGTGGACGTTGGTGGAATTCACCCATGTTGTTTTGGGATGCCTTCTCGCAAGATGGGGCTTTGTTGAACGAGCCCGCATCCCGCAGCACCGTGGGCGCGTTGTGCCAGCAGAAGCTAATTCCGGCGGGCGGCTCCGCCGAGTTCACTTTCCTGTTGGCCTGGCATTTTCCCAACCGCACTCCGGAGTGGTGCGGGTGGGATTTTCCCGCAGGCGAGGGCCAGACCATCATCGGGAATCACTATGCCACGCGATTCAAAGACGCGTGGGCGGTGGCTGAATACACCGCAACGAATTTGCCCTCGCTAGAAAGGCGCACCCGAACTTTCGTCGATGCCCTCGCTGCCAGCACGCTGCCGGCAGCGGTGAAAGAAGCAGCGAGCGCGAACCTCTCTACCCTCGCGACCACCACCTGCTTCCGCACTGCGGACGGGGAATTTCACGGATTCGAGGGCTCGGATGACCATCGAGGTTGTTGCTTCGGGAACTGCACCCACGTGTGGAATTACGAAACAGCCACTGCGTTTCTGTTTCCCTCGTTTGCGCGATCGCTGCGCGAGGCGGCCTTCGGCTACAGCATGGACGACCAGGGCGGGATGCGTTTTCGCCAGTTGCTACCCGACGGGAAAGAGCGATACCACATCGCGGCCGCCGACGGACAGATGGGCCAGATCATCCACGCATACCTGGATTGGAAGCTTTGCGGAGAAGACGCCTGGCTCAAGAGGATGTGGCCTCGGGTGAAGAAGGGGGTAGAGTTCGCCTGGATTCCTGGAGGCTGGGACGCGAACCGCGACGGCGTGCTGGACGGAGTGCAGCACAACACCTACGACGTGGAATTCTACGGGCCCAATCCCCTATGCGGAATCTACTATCTAGGGGCTTTGCGCGCGGCCGAAGAGATGGGTCGCGCCGCCGGCGATGATGCTTCCGCCAACGAGTATCGCAGGCTGTTCGATCGGGGCAGCCGCTGGATCGACGACAATCTCTTTCGGGGGGAGTTTTATATCCAGCAGATTCGCGGCTTTCGTCCCGACGAGATTTCGCCTCAACTGCGCAGTGGCATGGGGAGCGAGAATACGGAACAGCCAGAGTATCAAGTAGGCGCCGGCTGCCTGATCGATCAGCTACTGGGACAATATCTCTCGGATATCGCCGGACTGGGGCCCTTGGTTTCTCCACAGCACGTGCGTACCACGCTGGACTCAATCTATCGCTACAACTATAAACGGAGCCTGGTGGACCATGACACCGTGCAGCGTACGTTTGCTCTGAACGATGAGGCCGCCGTGGTGGTATGCGACTACGGAAAGGCGCCTCGCCCGCATATTCCATTTCCGTATTACTCTGAGACATTTACAGGATTGGAACATTCCACCGCTGCGCTGATGTTCTACTCGGGGATGATTCCACAAGGAGTGGAATACGTCGAAAATCTTCGCTCACGATATGACGGCGTTAAGCGCAACCCCTGGGATGAGGCGGAGTGCGGCCATCACTACGCCCGGGCCATGTCTTCGTGGTCGAGCGTGGTGGCCCTGAGCGGGTTCCACTATGAAGGCGATCGCGCGCATGTGATTGCCCTGCCGCGGCTTCCGCATGAGCATTTTCAATGCTTCTGGGCGACGGGTACAGGTTGGGGAACGTACACTCTGAAACGTATGCAGTCCGGCACGGTGCAGCTCGCGATCAAGCCGCTCGCGGGCACGCTGCCATGCAAGTCGTTTACGTTTGCTGCGCCCGGCTCCCGCGCCACGGCGCAGGTTGCGGCAAAAAAGATAACCGCTCGTTTAGAGAAGAACAGGGAACAGACGACCGTTCTTCTGGAAGACCCCGTCCAACTGCAAGAGGGCGAGCAACTGGAGATTGCCGTTTCCGGATAACTAGGACATGCCGAGACCCACGATGTTGGCTGCGGCAATGATGACCAGCATGCCGGCCCAGAGCAGGCGAACAGGCTTGGAGCCCACACCAGCCCATTCGCCTAACGCGAGGCCCACGATCCCGCCAAATAACACATAGCCGCTCATGTGCAGCATCCAGTTCACGTAGGCGAAGCTGGCCGGAATGCTGGCCGCTCCCCATGCATAGAAGAAAAACTGGAGATACCACATAATGCCGCCCGTAGCCGCTAGCGATCCGTTCTTAAACAACGTAGCGCCGGGCAGCGCGAGATCGGCCCTTAACGAAAGATCTTTCTTGAAGGCGAGCCGGATGAAGCAGTAGGCGAAGTTGATCAGGCCTCCCCCACCCATGATGATGACGTAGCTTGGCAATGCACTGTAGAGCGGGTTCACTCCTACGGTAAGCGCCGCAGCTTGTATGGGCTTGGCTGCATCGATGGCAAAAGACATGCCGGAGGAGAAGATGCCGCACATGACGGCGAGCAGCAGCCCCTTCTTCACATCGAATTCGCGGACTTCCGAACCCAGAGCAATTTCTTTGCGATGCCCAGCCAAGGACACGATGACAATGCCACCGAGCGCAACCACAATGCCCAGGAGAGTGAGTTGGCCGCCGCGCGTAGTCACAAGTTCCGCGGCCTGCCCGTGGACGAGCGGCGGAATCAACGTTCCTACGACCAGAGTGACACCGATGGCCACCCCGATGCCCAGGGACATCCCGAGATAGCGCATGGTGAGACCGTAGCTCACGTTGCCGACACCCCACATGCAGCCAAAGAGGAAGGCCTTGAGCACGACGGATGAGTCAAGTGACCCGTAGAACGCGCGCATGTCGGGCAGCAAGATGGCGCTCACGCAAATGGGCAGCAAGACCCAGGAGAAGATGCCGGCCACGGCCCAGGTCGATTCCCAGGTCCAACGCTTCACCTTGCTGATGGGCGCGTAAAACGAGGCAGCTGATGCGGCACCGACCATGTGCCAGGCAATTCCGGTGATGATGGGCGTCAATGCAGCTCCCTCTTAGCTTTCAACAGGATTGCTCGGGTTCCAGAAAGGCTCCCTCGCCGGAACGAATTCGATCGGTGCTTCGGTCACGAAAGACTTCAACCATTCCGCGCAGTACTTCATGCCGCCCTGTTCTGAAACGACATGGCCTAACACGACCAGTGCCTTTTGATTGCCGGCGGTGATACTGTCTTGCGCGTATTCCACTAGTTCCCACTCGCGCGCTTCCCCGACAACGAGTACATCCACATCAGGCCGGGCAAATAGAGGAATGGTGGTCAACCGATCCGCGGCACCCCAACTGGCAGCTACCCGCTTGACCGGCATCGTTGGCTTGCCAATGACGCGCATGGTGCGATCGTTCAGGCGGGTTTGTATTCCCTGGCAAAACTGCGCCAGCGGTTCACCGGCAAAAACGAACCGCTTCGGGTCAGCGGGATCGACATTCTTCTCCCAGCCAAGCTGCTGCATCATGCCGACAGCAATGCCATCCGGATGATGAGCATGCCAGTGATCGTGAAAACGAAAAACGGCTACGTTGTTTTTACGGATGAAGTCGAGTTTGTACTTGAGGGTGGGATCGTCCTGGATTTCTTTGGTCGTGTCCTGGTGTACATAGAAGGTTGGTTCGTGGGTAATGATCATGTTCTTGCCCGCAGCCACGGCGCGCTCGATCACATCGAGCGTGGCCATCATGGTGACGGCAATGCCCCGTACCACCGTATCCGGATCTCCGGCGAGGATGCGATCGACCGTCTCCGCCCGCCAGGGAACGCCCACGTGATTGCGAATTCGTTCCACCACCTGGGCGGCCGTGAGTTGGGTGGGAGCTGGTTCGGCTTTGGCGAGTGGCGCCGCCAACAGAGCGCTGCCCGAGATGAGGAAACTGCGGCGGGAAATCGGGTTCGGTGTCATGACCCATAGAACAGTAGCACAGCCCCTTGGAGCGACCCTAAGGGAGGACTCGCGCACGCCGCTGCTAACGTAGCTCGACCTGCCTTGCTTCGCCGTCGGCCGCCACGGTCACTCCCCACCGTCCTTCCGCTATTGTGAGAGGGACGCTGCGACCGTTGTCGGTCCCGCGGCTTTGTTTGGGCTTCCATCCCACCACTTCAATCCGGTACGAGCGCCACCACGGCTTCCAGGTACCTTCTTGCTTGGCGATGGTCACGGACACCGAACCGTTTGCCGCGACGGCACAGGTGAAGCGAATACGCGCGTACTCTCCCTGCCGGAAGGAGAAGGTGTGGCCATCGTCGCTATAAACCTCCCCAGCACACTGTTCTCCCGGCAGGTTTAGGGCTGGGGCCAAAGGATAAACACGTAGAGTGAGCGGACCGGTGGGAGTTTGAGAAGTACTTTGCGTGAGTGGGGCAATGGGAAGGATGCTGCCTCCGCGGATGTACACCGGCATTTGCTCCAGCTTCGGTGTGATGCTCAGCTCCTTTTGCGCAAGTACCAGGTCGCGCTGCTCCGCATCGAGAGATCCGCCGGGACCTCCCCGGATGTACCGTTCGCCGGTCCAGTAGTCGTACCAGGCCCCCGGTGGAAAGCGCACGACGTAAGCAGCGACTTCCTCTGGGGACGGATTCGGTGCAATGAGAATGCGGCTGCCCAGGAGGAACTCAGCTCCGCCGGTTGTCAGGTCAAAGGGAGTGCCATCTTCGGTGGCGTGCGGGAATTCGAGAAAGAGCGGCCGATTGATCGGCAACCCGTTATGCGACGTTTCCTCAGCCACGGTGTACAAGTAGGGCATCAGCCGATATCGCTCTTCAATATAGCGGCGGCGAATCGCTTCTTGCTGAGGGCCGTCTACCCATACTTCGTGCATGCGCGTTCCCTTAGCGGAGTGGTCGCGATCGATGGGTTGAAAGGCTGATACTTCGATCCACTTGGTAAGCAAATCAGCCGGTGGTGAACCGGCAAAGCCGCCCACATCCGCTCCAGTCAAAGAAAAGCCACTCAGTCCAAGGTTGACGATCTGCGGTACCGTCATGCGCAGGTGATTCCAGGTGGAACTGTTGTCGCCAGTCCAGGTAGTGCTGTAGCGCTGACCACCGGCAAAGCTGGCGCGAGACATCACAAAGGGCCGCTCGTTCGGCCGAAGGGCGAGCAGGCCTTCATAAGTGCCGCGCGCGTTCTGCATGCCATACACGTCGTGGATTTCCAGATGAGGGGCCGTGCGCTTGCGAAAGCCGGGCTCGTCGATGCGATGCTGAACATCGTCAGGCATGGTCTTGGTGGGCGTCTCGAACACCGCAGGTTCGTTCATGTCGTTCCAAAATCCAGCGACCCCATCGTCCACAAACGTCTTATAAAGGGATCCCCACCATTGCCGTGTCTGCGCCTGCGTGAAATCCGGAAAGACGGCGGGGCCAGGCCACACCTTGCCCACGAAGGTAGAGCCATCCGGGTTCTTTACAAAGTGATCACCCGCAACCCCGGTGTCATACGGTGCATAGCCGACGTTCGGCTGCCGGGCAATATGCAGGTCGGTGATGACCACAAGCTTGAACTGCTCTCGTGCGAGATCTTTCACCATGCCGGGAAAGTTGGGGAATGCCTTCTCATTGACTGTGAAGGGCCAGTTTTCGTGCTGGAAGTCGATATCGAGCCAAAGAACATCAGCGGGAATGCGGTCTTTGCGCAGCCTTGCAGCAACTTCCCTCAGTTGCGACTCGGGAAAATAGCTATAGCGCGATTGCTGGAAGCCGAGAGCCCACATGGGGGGCACCGGAGTAGGCCCAGTAAGCCACGACCAGGTGGAAACTACTTCCTTCGGTTCGGGACCGTACAGGAGGTAGTAGTCCAACGGACCGTTCAAGGCACCGAAGGTGTAACGATCCGGATCGGCGCGGCCAAAATCGAAATTCGTCCTCCAGGTATTGTCGAGAAACACGCCCAAGGCACGGCCGTGATTCATATCGATGAAGAAGGGAATGCTTTTGTAGATAGGATCCGTCGACTCCTGCCAGCCGAAGGAATCGGTGTTCCACAGGGTGAATGCTTCCATCTTCCGATCGAGTGGTCCTGGTTTGTCGCCCAATCCAAAGAAATGGTCGTTCCACGTGCCTTGCTTGCTCACCGTGAATTTCGCTCCGTCCCACTGGGCCGGCTCTGCGTCGCGCTGGATGACGTTACCGGCAAGATCGGATACGGTTAGCTGCAGTTGATCATCCGCCGTCACGCGGAGTTTTCCGGTGGCAAACCCGTGTGACTCTGCCACCACTGCAACCCGGCTGGAACGTGCCGATGGGAGAACAGCCCAGGAGGCATCTTCGGGCGCAGCGGTGCCTTTCCACATGCGCACGCGAAGCACGTCATCGCGTAGAGCTGTCACCTCCAAGGTCACTCCATTGGAGGTTATCGTCATTCCGGCAGGCGACTGGGTCAACTGCTGTGCGTTCACAACTGAGAACCAGACAAAACTCATCAAAGCGGCTCGGGCCCAATTTCGTGTAGATTTCGACATGGTCTTCCCCGCATTCTTTTTCGGTCGCGTTACTGGCATTGGTCCAAGCTTGCATTTGAAGATGGACAAGCGGCCGCCTAACCTACTGACCGGCTGACAGTATACCTATCGTGGGAGTTGGCCGCCCGCTAGGGACCGCGGAGCTACGGTGAACCAACAAAAAGGGATTGTGTAAACAGCGGAAGGAGTTGGGCGCCGTGGCCAGGAAGCGTTCACTTCTTCCCAACGAGTTCCCGCAGCCATCGGGGCCACCATGACCCGGGTATCGCGTGCAGGAAAAGACCTACTGCAAACCCGGCCATACCATTGCCCAAGGCCACCCATCCGCTCATCGCGGCACCGTGCTTTGGGCTCGTGCGCCCGGTTGCTCGCGTCGTAGCCGATGGAAGCCGTCCGTCACAAAGGTTGACGATGGCAGGGTTTCCATATTTCGCTCATCGGCGAATTCGGTTCGCCAAGTCACGCGGGGTTCCCAGCCAGGGGTTTCGCACCGCGTATCGCAGCGAACAGATTACGGATATCGATTTCGAATTGCGGAAGAAGAGCAGCGGCACCCCGGATGTCGCTACTGCGACCCATTTCTTCGATCTGGCTGGCTCTTTGCGATATCTCCGGAACACACAGGTAACCAAGCTCTCCCTTCAAGGTGTGGGCAGCTGTCTCCACTGTTTTCGCCACGCCTTGTGCAACGGCAAGACACAAGGCTGCCAGATGTTTGGGAGCCTCTTCGAGAAAAATATCGATCACCTCCTGAAGAAGCGTTTCATCTCCACCGAGCTGCTCCAAAGTCGTTGACAGATTCCAAAGGAGCTCGCTCTCTTCAATCGGCTTTTGCTTTTGTTTATCGACGTGTTGATCGACGCCCGTATCACGGCGGGCTTCTAACGCGTCATGGAGTGCCGTGAGGATGGCCGCGTCCACCTCCTCAGGATTGATGGGCTTGGTGACAAACCCGTCCATGCCTGCGGCGAGACAGCGAGCGCGGTCCCCCGTCATGGCGTGGGCAGTCATGGCGATGATCGGTATGTGGTCATGGGTTAATTTTTCACGCTCGCGAATTATTTTCGTAGCCAGGATTCCGTCCATCTCGGGCATCTGAACGTCCATGAGCACGAGGTCGAAGGCCTGTTGCTTGAGCTGCTCAATGGCCTCGAGGCCGTTATTAGCGATGACTAAGATGTGGCTCAACTTTGCCAAAATCCGCGATGCGACCGCCTGGTTCACACGATTGTCCTCGGCCAACAAAATGCGTAACCCTCTGCGCGCGGTGACTTCGCGGGGCAACGCTTCCTCCGAAATCGATGACTCCGGCACCGCTACGGTGTCATATTCTCTTGTTTTCGCGGGCGCCTCCATACGCACGAACAAGCAGAAACGGGAGCCTCGTCCAACCTCACTCTCCACCGAGATTCTTCCCCCCATCATCGCCGCCAGCCTGGCGGATATAGTGAGGCCAAGACCTGTGCCGCCATACTTGCGCGTGGTCGATGAGTCCGCCTGGGTGAAGGGCGAAAAGATGGATCCCAATTTTTCCTGGGGGATACCAATCCCGGTGTCGGAGACCGTAAAACGAAGCGTGAGTTCGTCTCGCTCGCTACTCTCAAGTTCAGCTTTTAGCGCGACTTCACCGTTGTGGGTGAACTTGATCGCGTTACCGACCAGATTCAGAATAATCTGTCGCAGCCGGCCAGAATCACCTCGGGCCATTCTGGGCAGGTTGGGAGCGAGGTCACAAAGTAATGTCAGTCCTTTTTCGTCGGCGCGCAGCGCGAACATCTTCAGGGCATCTTGCACGCAATTGCGTAGGTTGAAATCGATCGCTTCGAGGTCGATTTTTCCCGCTTCGATTTTCGAGAAGTCGAGGATGTCATTGACCACGGTAAGCAACGAATCGGCCGAGAACTTGACGGTTTCGAGGCATTCACGCTGGTCTAACGTGAGCTCGGTGTCGAGCACGATGCCGGTCAGGCCGATGACGCCGTTGAGCGGCGTGCGGATTTCATGGCTCATGTTGGCGAGGAATTCGCTCTTGGCGCGATTGGCGGCTTCCGCAGCCTCTTCCGCCTTCTGGCGCTCGACAATTTCAGACTGCAGATTTCTGTTTCGCTCATCGACTATTTTGCTGAGCCGGCTGCGTTCCACGACTCTTCCCAACACGGTACCAATCTGCGCCATCAGTTGCAGGAAGAATCCATCCGGGGCCAGCGCCGTATTGGCAAAGAACTCCAGAACGGCTACAACGTCACTGCCGGCTACAACCGGAAAGGCGAAGGCCGCCCGTATACCTGCACTATGCGCAACTTCGGCTCTGGGAAAGTTGGCATCCTGGGAAAGATCGAGGATGAGGGCCGGCTTTCCGGAGGAGAGTACCCGTCCGGGCAGCCCGACGCCCGGATCGAACTCCGTCGCTTCCGATGCAATCTGGAATGCTCGAGTACCTTCGGTCTCTGAGCCATACCAGATACCGCTGGACACTAAACGTTTGCCTTCAACAAGGGAACGGACATAGTAGGCGTGGCCTACTGGCCAGCCGGCGGTCTGGCAGATCTTTGCGATCGCAAAGCGCAGCGCATCTTCCACGCAGGTGGACTCGTTGGCGGAGACAGCAATGTTGCCCAGCAGTTCAATCTGGACTTTCTTCTCGTACAGCTCCCGCAACCCGCGTTCGGCGATAGCTTCCGCTTCAAGACGCGCCCGGCGGTCGCGTTCCGAGCGGAACTTCCACTTCCGCGTCTCTTCCGCGAAATCTTCCGTAGCAGATCGCACGATTTAATGGCTCCGATCGGACGAAAACGAGATGTGACAGAGACACCTCTTATCTCCTCTATGCATGCATTCCCAATGCTCGAAAATCACCGTTTCGCTATAGTGTGCGGCTCCCTCGATGAATCCCTGAGCCAAGGCACATAGTCGACGGGGGGAGAGATAGCCCATCATGAGGCCGCCGTCCGGCGCGTGGCGAAACTCAAAAGCGGGGACATCTGCGCCGGGATAAATCTTTCGCACTTCAGGATGAATGATATGGTTCACACTCAACACGAAAGGACGGGTTGCGGGCTGGGAGCTGAAGAACGCCGGATAGCGCTCAAACAGCAGGGGGATCGCCTGCTGACCAAACCATCGCAATACTTCAAATGCAGTCAGACCGAACTTCCGTGACGCAGCCCCGACAAGATCCTGCATCTGCTCATCGGGATAGCCACCCAGCGAAGTATAGGCCCCATCCAATGCCGTCGTGGCCAAAAGATGGTCCCAAGTATCCACACCGTGATTGCTCACCACAACATCTTCAAGAAGATTGAATATGATGCCCTTCATTTATCCGGCACGCAGGTGGATAGAAACAACTCAGATTGCATATCGGCAGTCCCACAACGATCCTTTAGGCGTGACTAAACCCTGCAGGTATCTGCCACAAACTCGTCTGTCTTTCCGTGGATCTCGACGAACCGGTGCCCCAAGGGGAACTTGAGCTAGCTCGCGATCAGCAATGACTATCTCCAGATTTGTTTGACTGCCGATGTTGTTTAGGAGGGGATGCGCGGACCATGCCGATCAAGGAACAGAGCCAGCCGACGGTCAGGTTGCCTTGGGCCCATCTCCGGATTCCTCCGTTTCCACAGATCGCCATCCGGATACTCCAGTTGACCAACAACGAGGATGTTTCGATGAGCCGGGTGAGTGCTCTCATCTCTTCCGAGCCGGCATTCTCGAGCGAAGTTCTCACTATCGCCAATTCAGCACTCTATGGCGTCCGTTCTCCTGTCACCAGTGTGCTTCAGGCAGTTGCCGTGCTTGGCACCAAACGCCTCAGAGGGTTGTGTCTTACTGTCGGAGTGAGAGCTTACTTGGGCGATTCGCTCAACAATGAGTCGTTCCGGGCCATGTGGCGCCACAGTTTGGCCTGCGCACTCATCGCTCAACAGTTGGCCCGCGCAGGTTCGATGCCTAAAGACGAAGCGTATACCGCTGGGATTCTGCATGATATCGGCCGAGTGGCGTTGGCGGTTCTCTCCGCGAAGGAATACGCGTCCCTGCTGGAGACACATGTCGGCTCCGCCAGCAGTATCCTCCCGGCGGAGCGCGATCTGTTCGGATTCGATCATTGTGAGACGGGCCGACAGCTCATCCGGGATTGGAAGTTGCCCGCACACTTTGCGAACATCGTCTCTGATCATCATTCCGCGAGGCAGAGGGGCGATCCCTGGCATATGCCTGACTTGATCAATGTGAGTTGCAGGATGGCTGACACCATAGGTTTCGCTGTTTTTCAAGGGTGCGAGCTTACCCCGTATGTGGATCTGCTGGAAGAACTTCCGGATAGGGAGCGAAAAACGTTCTGCGCCGATGTGGACGTGCTTGCTTTTGAGGTATCAAGCAAGATCAATGGTGTAGAGTGCCTTTGAACGTTCGCGGCTCAAGTGTGTATTCACTCCACAAAACAGTGACGACCACGCCGTCTACAGAGGCCTTCCTGGCCTGCCGAGACGCGCTTCGATTTGAGCTTGATGCCGCAATTTGGATCGACATAGCCCGTTCGAGGCCCTGATTCACGACGGGTTGAGTTTTTGATCAGTTACTGTTATCTATTACCCGCCGTCCGCATAATGCAACCAGGTCAAATGCCGATAACAAAGACTGAGGCAAGTATGGCCACAGTATTGCTCGTTCAAGAACCAAGTGGTAACTCAGATAAAGACGGCAGCTGCTGGTTGGTACCACTTGCATACAGATTAGGTGAATGGGGTAGGCAGTCGTTTTTCTAATGACTGCAGCTCGCTTGCCAATTGTGGGGTGACGCAGAACATCCCCGTTACCCTGGAGTCATTTTCGCATCACGAATCACGCGATAGTTGCCGATTGTTCCTCATGAAGCCTCACGATCTGCTCAGAGATCTACGCATGATCTGCTCGTCCCTTGCGGTGACTTGTCGAGCAATTGCTACGCGCCGCATGCTGTCGCTTTTACGGACGGTAAAGAGGAGATGGGTTTGGGACCTTGCGCGAAAACCTCAACTGCGGCCGCGGGCCGCCAAGGGAATCATGAACAGGAACTCTTTCTTTAGAAAACAGTTCGTGCTGCAATTCGCTACGGTCCTGATGCTCTTTGGCCCGCACATGGCCTCAGCCCAGGTGGGTCCAGCGGCCCGGCTGGCGCCGGATATCTCCATATTTGCGACCGCTACTGGTGCCAAACCGAATTTTCGCTACCTTTACGACCGCGCTGTCTACGGATTCTCAGCGGGTGGTTTCTGGCAGACACGGCGCCTCCTTGGCGTCGAGGTGCGCGGTTCCATCCTGAAGTGGGGCAGCGACCAGCATGAAGAGTCAGCGCTTGGAGGCCCACGATTCGCGAGGCGTTTTGGCCGCTTCACTCCCTATGGGTGCGGCCTGGTGGGTGGGGGCAATGCCTGGTCTCGTAACCTGCCTGACAAACAACCACCGTTCATCATCGAGGCAATCGGCCTTCAATGGTCTGTCTTGGGCGGAGTGGACGTGCGCCTCACCCATCACATCCGTATCCGCGCGGGCGAGCTCGCTTACTCGAAAATATACCTGTCCAACAGAACCCTGAGCGCACTGAATGCCAGCGCTGGCCTGGTTTATCGAATTAACTAGTGGACTGTAACAGCTGAATCGGTAGGGCCGCAGGGGCTAAAGAGACTGCGTGAGAACTCCTGATTGTGTCGTCCCTTCGGGACTCATTTTGCGTGAAAATCCTACCCGGCACTCCCGTGCCGGGCTATAGATTGTCTCGTCCCTTCGGGACTGATTGTGTTGAGTGACCTGCGGTTCTTTTCTAACCACTGAAAGCCCATACGCTTCCTGGGAAAAGTACCTCAGGGGCTAAAGCCCAATTCTTTTTCAGCCTTTTGCGGCCCGACTAAAGTCGGGCCCTGATACAGGGCATGAGAGCTGTGACGCCATAGAAGGGCCGCGCATTTTCACAGCTTTGGTTTCCTGAATCAGCTGTTACAGGCCACTCGTGCTCCCGGCAGCGCAGCAAGCGAGAGGAGCCCTTGCAGCCCGGTTGACGCAGGAATGCCGTTACCGGCGCCGATCCTTCACCACTTCAATCACCTGCTCAATCACATAGGCGACTTGATCCGGTGACATGCCGGGATAAATCGGCAATGAAAAAGACCGATAGTACTCCCTCAAAGCAACAGGAAAGCTTTCCTGGCAATAATGATAGGCGTCACGATAATACGGATGCATATGGAGAGGAATGAAGTGGACGCTGGTCCCCACGCCCCTCTGCTTCAACTGTTCCACGACTTCCGATCGCCCGATCGTCAGCCGGTCTAGATGGAGACGCAGAACATAGAGGTGCCAGGCGGATTCGCGATCGGCGAGAACCGTGGGAGTTTGGATTTCCTCGCACTGCGAGAAGGCATCCGTATATTGCTTGGCAATGCGTGCACGAAGACTGCGCATTTCCGTGCACTTGTTCAATTGGACGATACCGATCGCCGACTGAATGTCGGTAAGGTTGTACTTAAACCCCGCGTTGAGTACTTCGTAATGCCAGGAACCTTCGCTGCTATAGCGCTTCCAGGCATCCCGGCCGATGCCGTGTAGCCTCATCATCTTCATGCGAGCCGCGAGCTCATCCTCATCGGTAGTGACCATACCGCCTTCACCGGTAGTGAGAGTCTTGGTCGCGTAAAAGCTGAACGCGGTCAGTTTGCTGATGGCGCCTACCGGGGTGCCGCGAAAAGAGGCTGGGAGCGAGTGTGCCGCATCTTCGATTACGTGGAGACTGTGGCGGGCGGCAAGTTCTTGAATTCTGTCCATATCGCAAGGCTGTCCGGCAAAATGGACCGGGAGAATGGCGCGGGTCCTGCTCGTAACCTTCTTTCGAGCTTCTTCGGGATCGATACAGAGCGTTACCGGGTCCACATCCACTAACACAGGAACGGCCTTGAAATAGACAACCACTTCGGCAGTCGCTGTGAACGTGGTTGTGGGCACCAGCACTTCCTCGCCCTGCTGCAATCCGACCGCTTCGAGCGCAAGGTGCAGCGCCGCGGTGCACGAACTTACACCGATGGCATGCCGGGCGCCTACATAGGATGCGAAATTCTGCTCGAATTCAATGGTCTTCGGCCCCATGGTGAGCCAGCCGGAACGGATAACGTCCGCAGCCGCAATGGCCTCGTCTTCTCCCACGCTTGCGGCGTGAAATGGAATGGTCTGCTCTTTGATTTTCATGGATGACTTGGTTTTTCTGGAAAACGTTGACGGGGCTGAGGTGTGTGCGGGGAGGCCCTACCGGTTGCGAAATGAGTCCCGCAGGGCAGGCTCTACGGGACTGAATCTGATGATGGTCGGCTTTCACGCAGATCTTTTTTGTGTTTTCAGCACGGTGCGCCGACGCCAGTACGGCTATCCCCGTCCTCAAATTGGAAACAGACCATACTCGCCGCAAGTTCGCAGCGGGCTATGGCCTCATCTCGGGTTGCGGCGGAATAGAGGATATGCCCGTAACGGTCAAGACTGGAACGAATCTCCCCGACCACGAACCCCTCGCGTAATATCCCATCCCGTTCGGAGGCAGGATAGATGAGTTCCGCGCCCGGAATCTCGTAGAGTCTGCGGAGACCCTGCACACCTCTCAGCGTGCCGGCGCGCTGTACATCAAAGTAGCGTACGCACGCGGCGCGCTCGCAAATCGGTGGGCATCGAGGGCGCTTCCCCAAAGCCAGCAGGATCGCAACTCTCACCAGATTGACGCCAGTCGATAAAGGGGTTAAATGCGTGGAGATGCGGTCCCCTCCGAGGCGGGCGCCGATCTCGATCAACTGTGCTCCTTTGGTGGAAAGCTTGACCTCCGCATGAAAGGCACACCAGGTCAGATCTAATGCACTCAGCCCTGCGTGAACAGTGCTATGGATTTGCTGCTCGCGCAGGAGTGCATGAATGGATGGTTGACAATGGCCAACTTCGACCGGAAAGACCCCGGGGAACAGGAACTTATCCGTAATGGCGACAATGAGCCGATCCCGATCCGTACAGTAGCCTTCCACGCTCACTTCTCCACCATCCACCCATTGTTCTAAAAGCAGCGCTCCTTCTTTCTGCCAATCGCGGCAGAGCACATAAGCCGATTGAAGCGCGTTGGGATCATCCACGCGGTAGACCCCACGGCTCCCTGAACCGCGCCCGATCTTGAGCACCGCGGGATATCCGAAAGACTCAGCAGCGACCCGTGCCTCGGCCAATGAATGAATCAGCTGAGTACGCGGAGACGGCGCCCCCGATCGGGCAAAAGCTTCGCGCATCAGCCGCTTATCGGTCGCGCGTGCGGCAGCTTGAGGTGATAACGCGGTGAGCCCCATGCGCCGGCCCACCTCTGCCACAGTGGAAACCGGCGCGTCGGTACATAGGGTCATAATGCCGTCGACATTCTCTCTCTTGGCGATGGTGCAGACGGCATCCGCATCGAGAATATCGGCCACATAGGGCGCATCACACAAAGCGAGGCCGACAGCAGAAGAGTTGCCATCCACAGCAATGCTGCGAATCCCCAGGGCGCGAGCCTCGTGAATCGCGGGTAACTGCAATGGACCGGCACCCACGACTAATAAGCTGGGAATCAAGAGTCGCCCTTTCGTGAGAACAATTATCGAGCAAACGATGCGCTACTCCGGGGACTGTCGAAACTCGTGCGACAGCATGGAAAGCAGGAGACGGTCGACGAAGCGCCCATCTACAAACGCTGCGGCACGCAGTGTGCCTTCCTCAACAAAGCCAAGCCGCCGGTAGAGGCTGATCGCGGGGTGGTTGGTGACATTCACCTGGAGAAAGACTCGATGCAATCCCAACGTGTCAAAGGCAAACCGCAGCAACAACCGGGAGGCTTCCTCAGCGAGACCTTTGCCGCGCGCGAGACGATCTCCAAGGTAAATCCAATACTCCGCGTGACGTGACCGCCAGTTAATGCCGCGGAGCCCGAGCGCCCCGACCGCATTCACCTCGTTCCCTCTCCCTTGAGCGATCAGGAAGATACGCTGCGTAGGGTCATCCATGATGGATTCGTACCAGCGACGGTGTTCCCAATCGGAAACGGGGCCCTCTGTTCCTGTACCTCGCCTTACTTCCTCGTCGTTGATCCAGGCTCTTACCAACGACAAGGCCGCCTCATCGAAAGGAAGAAGCGCGCCTAGTTTTCCGTGGAACATCGTTGGGCCTCCATTCCCTGTCCGGACGATGTATCCGGGAGCACTGGACCTCCGGTTCGATGGATTCCTTCGCGGACCACGACGGTGGCGATCGTCTTGCAGAGGATCTTGCAATCCAGCAGGAAGCCCAGGTGGTCGGCATACCAGGTATCCAACTCCCGGCGCATGGTGATGGGTACGTCATTGCGTCCATGCACCACCGCCCAACCGGTCATACCGGGGCGGACATTCAGCCGTCGGAAGTCGTCCGGCCGATAACTCCGCATGCCCTCCGCGAGTTCGGGACGCGGCCCGATCAGACTCATCTCGCCGCGGACCACATTCCACAACTGCGGTAATTCATCCAAACTGGTTCGCCGAAGAATCCTACCCAAGCGGGTCACGCGAAGGTCTGTGTCCGAACTATAAGCACTGCCATCAGGATTGCGAATATACGGCGCATTGCGCACCATCGATCTAAATTTAACGATGCGAAATATTCTGCCTTGCCAACCGACGCGCTCCTGCGTGAACAATACCGGCCCCCTGGAGCTGATCTTGATGGCTACAGCAATCATTGCAAGCATCGGCCCAAATACAATCAATACCGCGATGGCCACAGTGAGATCAAAGAAGCGCTTCCAGGCGGGGCTTAGCCAATGGGTCACTTTCTGTATCTTCCTTAGTATTGGGGTATAGACGGGACGGTTCTGCTTTCGGCAGTCTCGAGCAACAGCTGGATCATCCTGGGGAGGTTCGCCTCGCGGGTCAGGTGGCACAGGGCATAGTCCAGACCGCGGGCTCCGGCGGCGCGAACGTCTTCGGGAGGGCTGGCGGCGATAACTTTCAAGGCCGCGGCCGTACCGACCGGATCGTCGGGCGAAATCACCCATCCCGCTTTTGCTTTTGTGATCAGTTTGGCGGTGTCGGAGTTGCCGAGCACCATAGCGAGCACCGGCCGGCCGGACAACATATAGGAGATGAGCTTGGACGGAACCGAAACCAGAGACTGCTCGCCCTGCGTTGGCAACAAGAGAACGTCCGCTGCGCCCAAGACGATGCCGGTGTCCCTCTTTGGCCAGGGCGTGTAAAAGAAGATGCGATCCTGCAGCCCCTTCTCTTCCACCATGTGTTGGCAGGCTCCCAACGACGAGCCCACTCCGGCGATGAGCAAACAGATATTCTCATCGTTCCATAGATACTCAAATGCTCTAATCGCCGTTTCGACTCCAGCCGCCGCGCCAATGTTGCCCGCATAGACGGCCAACATCGTGTGATCGAGTATGCCGTACTTCTGACGCAGGCCATAGGCCCCGCGGGCGTCGACGTTGACGGAGCTTGTCTCTCCCCAATTCTGCAGCACATGGATGCGCTCGGCGGGCACTCCGCGATCCACGTGATAGGTCTCGCGAAACTGATCCGAGATCACGATGAGAGCTTTGGCGGAGTGGGCGATCCGGCGGTCCAGCGCGCGCAGAACTCGAAACAGCAGCGAATGGGCGTCGACCCTCTTTTGCTGTGAAAGGGATTCCGGGTAGACGTCCTGAATACTCATCGCGACGGGGATGCCACGAACCCAGGCTGCTGCGGAAACCATGCCGGCACAGAAAATGACCCATGAGTTCATATAAAGAACATCAGGCCGGGGCAGCAAGAGAACGCGCGCCGAACAGGTAATGGCAAACCCCATATTCTCCAGCAACCGGCTGCCCATGGTGGACTTCCTGGAGAGAAAAGAGAAGCAGCGGATCACGGCGAAACCCATGCTCTCCCGGCGGTAGAGTGACCTGCGGTAGCCCTTGAAAAGCCTGCCGTCGGGGCGGTTGGGAAACGGGGCCAAGACCGTGACCTGATGACCATTGTGAAATAACTCATCGGCAATCTGGAAGCTGGTCTGCGCAGTCACCACGGGTTCCGGCGGGAAGACGGCGCTCACGATGACAACGTTCATGGTCTGACTCCCAGGCTCCGGGAAGTGCCCCGCGGCCGATCGGGCGTAGGGGATCTCCGTGAAGCCGCCCGGCTTACGCGCTCACCATTCCGCGTGCTGCCAGCCAGCTGGGTCCCGGCATGGTGCGATGGAACTGCCAGGCCGGTCTGTAGTTGTTGCAGTTTGATGCGCGCCCGAAGGTCCGGTGTATTTCGTATCAATCTGCGTAGCTTGATGGAACTCAGGTAGGCGTGAAAGGTACGATCACCCATCTGGATCGAGCGTGCGGCCGGTCCGTCTTCTGACTCAAAATCGGTTGGAGCGGAGGGGATGGCGCTGGGCAGCGTCCTTACCGTGCCGAGGCCGAGGCTGCCATTTGGATAATAGGGCGAATGGACCGGTAGGGACGCGCGAGTGTCATGATTCGTCGCACCAGTGGATTGCAGGGGACGACTGAAGGCCGTGAAGTTTTCGACGCCGGCTCCGCTCACTTTTTTGTCTGTTAATACTTCGGGACACTCGACCGATTGGGCTTGCTTCCTCTTGGATAACCGGGAAGAAACCAAGGGTGGATTGGCTCCGCCGTTCGAGCCATGTTCCTTGGGCTCCACGGAAGTAATCGTGTCTCGCGTGACAGAACCATCGGGTTGCCTGGTAAGCACACGTTGCCAGCCGACACCGGGTTGGAAGCAGAGCCCAGGCAATACTCCTGCAGTTGTGCCGGTAGCACGTGAGCTTCCGTTGTGTCCTGATTTGCCGATTTGGCGAACGACCACCTGGCCCGTTGGTAGACCACTCTGCGCTGTTTGAGGGCGCGCCTCAGGAGCGGCTGCAAGCAACAGGAGCAGGCCGGCGAGGAGTCGGGTTCTAAGTTCAATCATTCCGTTCAACCGGCAACTCTCGTGGAGAAAGCGCTCGCTGGTCTAGGAACGAAGCCGCAGCACGCTCTACAGTTTCGGAAAAATCAAGCGCGAATCGCCTGGTTCGCTGCTGCGAGGCCGCGATGGCCTTCTTCTCTCTCTCCCGGCGCGATGGGTCAGGCAAATTCTCGTGGCGGGCGATCAGCGACGCAAGTTGCCCAGCCGACTCAGCGTCAAAATAGTCCGCACAATCTCCAGCCTGCTCTCGATGGACGCGCAGATCAGAAAGCAGCATAGGCACCCCAAGGGATTTGGCCTCCTCTACGCTGGTGCTCCATCCTTCGGACAACGAAGGATTGATCAGCGCTGTACACGCGCGCATCAACGCAAATACATCCGGACGGGGCACGAGGCCGAGCAAGCGAAAATTATCGGTCAACCCGTATTGCTGGACCAATGCCTGAAGCGACGCAAAGTGCTCGGGATGACGATAATCCTCTGCCCTGCCCGAGGCGGCCACCACCGTGTGGTATCCCTTTTGCAGCAGGATGCGCAGAGCCTCAATCACCGTGCGATGGTTCTTGTGCTTCCAAAATTGATTAGGCAGGTAGAAGTAGCGCTCCGGCAATTGATAGCGGGATGCGATTGCCGGATCGCCGTCACCCTCCGATAGAGCCGGCGGCAGCATCGCGAAGCGAACGACGGACGTTCGCCCCACGGATCGGGGAAAGAAGGTTTCACAATCGGATCGGCTGGCTTCGCTGCTGAGCATGACGTGTCGGCGGCTAAGGATTTGCGCGCGAAAACCGAGATCGCGTTTCCAATACGCGCCAAAGCTGAAAAGTTCAGGAAGGTGCCGATGTTGAAAGTCGGTGATCCACGCGATCCGGGGAAACGGAAAACGCCAGCCATAGAATTGGGCGCACTCAAAGAGCACGTCGATGCGGTGCTCGCGAAATGCGTCCGCCGCAGGTCGATCAATGCCGGTCACTAGCGCCTGCCGCAGGCGTTGACTCCTTTGCGCGTCGTCGAAGGCGGAAACACGGACCACCTGCACCCTCGGAATGCCGGCAAAAGGCTCAACGTTCGCCGCCACCGCATCTGTGCCCACAAACAACACCATCTGCACCCGGCCGGGCGCATGCGCAGACAACACTTGTGCCAGATTTACCAGGTAGTTATAGCCGCCTGTCCCCATCCAGTTGGCACCACTAATCAGCGTGAACGCCACCCGGGTCACAGATCACTCCTCGAAGCTTGCAGGTACCACTGCACATAGTCGCGAACCCCACTCTGCACGGGAACGCTCCAGGCAAAACCTTTTTTCTGCAGGAACCAGCCATCCGCCACCAAACTGCAGGGGTTACCGGGCCGTGCCTTGCCATGGAAGACAACCTTCGCGGGTGCAGGCCAGGACTCCAACACCATGGCAGCAATTCGGCCCACGCTCGTCGCTTCTCCTGAGCCCACATTGAAGACCGCCGGCGCTTCCGGATCTGATGCCACCCCCATGGCGGCTTCTAAAGCGCGCACCACATCCCGAATGTCCGTCCAGTCGCGCAGTTCCTCGCCAGTGCCGCCCAGCACCAGTTGCCGCGTGCCCGAGGCCAGGCTGGAGCACATATCCCATAACAGCTGCTTCTTGAGCCAACTGCCGTATACGGAAAACAGCCGCACCACGAGAATGGACAGGCCATAGTTCGCCGCGTACGACAGGCATGAGTTCTCCATCATCAGTTTGTGGTACCCATAGGGCGAAAATGGCAGGCGCGCTTGTTCTTCCCGTATGGGTCCGGAATGACCTGCCCCATACACCGCGGCACTCGATACAGAGACCAGGCGTGCATGGGGCGCTCCAAGCCGCATCCACTCGAGCAATTCCGCCGTCGTAGCGACGGTGCGCGTAAAGTCTTCATAGGGGTTGGCAATCGACGCGCCCACCGAAGAGCCTCCGGCCAAGTGAAAGATATAGTCCGGAGAACCGGCATCGCGCAGTAGTTGTTGCAAATTACTGGCATGAATTCCGCCATTGAGCCAGCGTTCGACACCCCAAGCCTGCGCCTCCGCCGGCGGCCAGGGACCATGACCGATGCCCACTACAGTGTGGCCCTGGCGGGAAAGCCAGGAAGCAAGATGGCGGCCGATGAAGCCCCGGGTTCCTGTGATCCAGATCTGTGCCATGGTTATGGCCGAGTGCACACAAACGAGTAGAGCCTGCCGGGACGACGGTCAACCCGGGAAAGTGTCTTGGAGGCTAAGGACCACAACCCTGGCAGGCTGAGCGCACGGCGCAACACGCCCCGCATTGCCAGAGCCCCGCCCAGACGATCGGCGATCGCGTCCTTCAACGTCTGCTCGGTATAGGGTGCGTAGTTGATCACACTGCTCAATGGGGAAAGCACAACCTCGATGACAAAGCCTGCCTGTAACAGGGCATCGGTATACGTTGAAAGGAGAAAAGCGTTCTCGCCGCCGTACAAGCGGTGCAGCGGGTGGCGGGAAAGGAATACGGGCAAATCCTTCTTGCGTGAGATCACATGTTCACGAACAACGATCAGCCGGCCGCCAGGTTTGAGAACACGGAAGATTTCCCGGCAAGCCGCTTGCAAGTTCCTGGTATGGTGAAAAACGGCGCGTGCGAACGCTATGTCGAACTGGCCATCGTCGAAAGGCAACTCTTCGGAGTACTTCTGAACCGCTGCAATCGGCAGCGCGTTCTCTTCCGCGAGAGAACGAATCGCACCTGCGCCCACAAGAGGACTGGCGTCGGGTTCCAGAGCGGTCACGGCGAATCCTTCACGCGCCAGCGCGTAGCTCGCAATCCCTCGGCCTGCCCCTACATCGAGCGCCCGTCCCCGCGCGGAGCCGAGGAGCTTTCTGATTTCCGCCCACTCGCAGCTTTCCCAATAGCGCTTTGCCGCCTCGATCAGGGGGTCGTCGTAGTATGCGTTCAGGACAAGATCGTGTTGATCGGGTTGAGAGCGCAGCCACTGTACCGCGTCTTCCCATGCAGACGGCGACTCGGTCACATTTCTTCTCGTTCAGGGGAGGTAAGTTCACGAATTGGATGAGCAGGGTTACCGGCTACGATGGTATAGTCCGGAACATTCCTGGTCACCACAGCTCCGGCGCCGACGATACCGCCTCTTCCGATCATGACCCCGCGCAAAATAATTGCGTTGGCTCCTATCCACGCGTCGGAACCGATGCTGATCGGCCGTTCGCCAAGATCAATTTCCTTTGGGTGACCGGAAGTTACAATCATCTGAAACTGTCGATGCCGCGCGGCTGCGCTGACGGGATGCGTAAGGCTATCGAAAATGTTCACATTGTGGGCAATCAGCACTCTGTCTCCGATGGTGACGCGCGACGCTGACCATATCCTTGTGCCCTCTCCGACATAGCACCATGCCCCAATCTCTATCTGTCCGCCATGAGCAAAGGTCAAGAGCTCGCCGAGAATCATCGTGTGGCTGCCCACCCGGATCTCACTATCTTTTCCCGAAGCATTGCGAATTCTCGCCGACCGGTATAACTTGGCGCCGCGATCGAGAATGCATGTTGGGCGCCCCAGGAAGCGCCGCGCCACATAATCCAGATTCACCTGACTGACCTCTTACCAAACAGCGCTGCTAGAGGCAGCTCACCAGCCGGCAAAATGCACTCCACTGGTTTCGCTTGCTATAGAGACTGCGGACTACTTGATTTGCCCGCTCTGCCGTCTTTGCATACTGGCTCCAATCGTTAACCACCCTCTGTGCCAACTCTCTTGCTTCTGCCGCTGATGCGTACGCAAGCAATGACTCGCCATCCCGCATGCCCTCGGGATATACACCCGCATCGCCCAGAAGCAGGGCTGAACACCCCATCGCCTCAAAGCAGCGCATATTTCCCCGATCTTCTCCTGACACGTCGATGGCGCCATTCAAAACAACTTTCGACTTCGCAATGAGCGCGTACAAATCACGGCCGTAAACGGGTTCACGCGAAACGGAACGAATGTCTCCGGGCCTGCGATATTTTCCTAGCGGCGCAAGGTAGCCAGCGGGCGATTCTGCCAGCCGGGTAAGCCGTGAACGGGCGAGGCAGAACTCAATCCGGTAACGGTCTCTGAGACCAGCCACCGCCTCCAGTACAGCCGCGCGCTTCATGTGGTGCCGGGAATACCCTCCGGCGAAGAGAACATCGATGGGACGTTCCTGGTTGCCGGAATACTCGTCCATGACAGGATCATGTGCCGGCGAGAAATACGCTGCCTTCCAGCCGGAGGCAAGGTATCTTCTTAGAAGACTGGCAGAGTTACATACCACGAGGTCGTACCCACCCAGATCGGTGATGGGCAAAGGGATGTTACGCCAGGCAACTGTCTTGCGCACGCATCCGGGCAGTTTGCGAGCAAACTCGCTATTATAGCGGATGGGGTCGAGGTTATAGAACACCTCCGCTCGATGGTATTCCATTTGCGCCAGCAGGATATCAGGGAGAGTGGCCCGCCCAGACATGCCCATCTGCCGCGCCCACATCCGTTGCGCGGCCTCGTCGTCGCCATTGGTGAAAAACGCTGTCTCCTCACCATCCAATACCGGCGCCAGGAAGTGCAACGCTCCGTAACGTTGATGGAGGAAGCGCGCGATCCGGTCCTGGAAGGTGACGGCACTCTGTAGATCTACCCGGTGGCTGGATAAGTAACTACCCGGAACCCCTGAGTTTTGAAATAGCCTCATACGAGGGGTTCGCAGCGTTTCGGAGTAACATCGTGGAACTTCATGCAACCAACCGCATGCAAATCAGACCGCGGGCCGCGGCTGCATAGTCAGGGCCGAAATGCTTTTCCTGATGGATATCGAAGAAAGTTGCCTCTGCGAGCGCGGCGGGATCCGACGCATGCCATCCTTCGGGTGAATATGCGAAATACTCAACTTCTGTATGTGCGGGTTGAAAGTCATCCAGCACTGCGCGGACCATCGTCGCGTCAAACACCTGGAACCAGCCACGATTGCACGCCTTTCCATACGGGACGGTAATAAAACACACCCCTCCCGGACGAATCACCCGCCGAAATTCCCGCACCGCCGCCCGAAAGCCTTCCGCGTCCTCTTCCCTTTTCGTTCCGTCCGTCGTGTACAGCATGGTGTTATCCAGGCCAATGTGTTCAATGGTCGATATGCTCACGATGGTGTCGAATATCCCGGAACGAAAGGCGCAGGACCGGAGATCGCCGAACACGTAGGAGATGGCTCGCCGCCAGTAACACTGCTTTTCCGGCGCAAGGGTGCAAATGGACAGCTTTGCTTGGCTCACAGGAGACCTTTTCACTAGAAAGCCGTGATTGAGCGCGGCTCCCGCGTCAAGCATCAGGCCCGGATCTCCGGGCAACCGTGCATAGACCCAGGGATATTCAATGACACGTTCATCCATCCGGAAACCGTAGCCCTTGGGAAGAGGGGTTGCAGGCTTGAGCAATCCATCCTTAATGGCACTCTCGATGCGCCGGCGTTTCGCCGTATAGTAGCCCGGCGTCCACGGCCTGCGTCCGCGTAAGAGGTAGTAGGGATAGAACACGCGATCCAGGAATTCCTTCATTTGGAAAATCATGAGGATGGCAATGGTCCAGCCGGCAACAGCGGTTGCCTCCGGGGGAGGTCGGCACCCAGCATGATCGCCATCATGGCCCACAGGGGCACATTGCCATAGAGTCCGCCCGAGAACATGGCCCCGATCAGTTGCTGGAAGAAGCAAACCGGGATCCAGGCCATGGCGGGATCCCGGCGAATGAACCTCATCGCACGATAGACAGCCGCCACGATCAGCAGTGCGAACGCTGCGCCGCCAAATGTCCCGGTAGCCATGAATGCTTCTATCATCGCGTTGTGCGGATAGATCAGGGCGTTTCTTTCGACGATCGAGCTGCCGAGCCAGGGATGGTCCATATACTCACGCCATGCGTCCCGAATCAAATTGTGCCGGGTATTGACCGAGTCACTCGTCGTATCGTAGGCCGCAGAAGACGCAAGCAGCCGATCGAGGTTCAGGCCGTTCCGGGAAAAATACGTAGCAGTGACTGAAAGAACGAATGCCAGGACGAGGCACATGGCAACCGTAATCAACCGGGAGCCGCACCGTAAGCCCAGGTAGCCGATAAACGGAACCACCAGGATGCCGGCTACCACGGCGCCGCGGGAAGATGCGGCCAGGATGCTGAACGCACCCAGGCAGACTGTAGCCGCAGCCCCGGCCCGGAGGTACCACGCTCTCTTGACGCGGCCTATTTGGAGAAGAACGAAGAGTCCCAGGATGATGGCGGTGACGCCCATGTGACCATAGGAGACAGAATTAAGAATATCGTTTCCCTGATAGCGGCCGTGCAGGGTTACATCCTGCGAAGTTCTAGTGCGAAGCATCGATGCCAGGCAGCACACACCGAGTGCCAGCATGCTCCATGGGAGCGCCTTCCTATAGAGCTCGATGTCTCTGATTTGGTACAAGACAAGGAACGTAGGAAGACAGATCGCAAAGAGAGACAAGGCCATATCCGATGGAGCTGTTCCCAGCGGGACCTGCAGGAACGCCGCATCGACGATGAATCGCAGGCTATAAGCAATCCAGAAAAACACCGCCACCACAGAGAGAATCGACATCCCCAGGCGGAGATGACCGACACCCAGGAATCGGAAGAGAGCATAGAGTTGCAAAAGCAGCATGAGGCCGCGAAAGGGAACGGTTGCGATACGGCTGTCCACGCCAAGAGCCCCGGGAATGTAAGAGACCATGAGAAAACCGGCCAAGGTTCCGGTCATCAGCAGGGTGACCGTCCCAGCCAGCCTTGAGGGTCCGGCGGTGGTTACCCGGCTTACCCATGGTCCCTCATGGTGAGTGAGATATCTCATGCCAAACCTTACGCTTCCGCCAAATTCGATAAGGCCGCTACCGCCGCATCTGCGCAATGCTGGATTGCGCCATGTGATAGCGCCCAATGGATGCAGTACATGAGCGTCATCGCGACTCCATAGGCAAGGATGGCGACGCGCGGGCCATAGCCGAAATGGTGCGGTAAGATGAAGGAAAGGGCGGTCAGCGCCAGTTTGCCGGCATCCCAAACGAACTGTGTCCGTTGCCGTTGAAGAACATTCAAGGTAAGGGTGACCGGTGAGTTGATAAAGCCGGCATAACACATGAACGCCAGATAACGAGCATATTCGCCCGCCTCACGCCATACGCGGCCAAAAACAGTTTGGAAGATCCACGGCGCGAAAATGGTAAACAGAGCACAAGGGACGAGCCCCAGGTAGAGCATCCGCCGCGTGGTCTCAAGAAAAATATACATGAGCCGCTGAGGATCCGCCCTGGAGAGCGTGGCTGCCTGAGCAGTGTAAACCTGAGCAATGCTTGCCCCGATGAGTGCCGCCGGAAGGCCCAGAACGCGGTTGACCAAAGCAAACCATCCCGTATACTGCACTCCATAACACGCCGCCAGGAACAGCGCGGGCAACGCCAGCCCCGACGCGTTGAGCAGGCCTCCCCAGGTAGAAACCAGCGGATAGTCGCGATAGTGCACCGCTAACCGGATCATGCGAGGGACGCGCACGCTACGAAGCTGGACCACATGGTCTCGCCATAACTCGCGCAGGAACTTCCCGCTGCCCGTGATGCGGCCCACCGCGTCGCCCGTCAATAGTCCGAGGGGACCGCGGATCACGAGGCCCACAGCAAGCTGGATGGCAACCATCGCTGCCACTTGCGTGAGCTTGGTGGTGGCAATCTGCCGATAGGCATTCTGCCGCATAGCCCGGTAACTGAGCACCTGATAGAGTCCACCACCGAGTACGCTGACCGGCAGAAGCCACAGATAGCCCTTCAGAACCAGCACGCAGGCGGGAAGCAACCGGGGATGCTGATGGAGCAGGACGACCATCATGGCAGTCGCCGCCGTGGTAAGGCACACGCAAAGGATCGCCACCCCAAGTAGATCGAACCCACTCTGTTCATCTTCCGGCAAGAGCAGCGCAAACTCATAGCGCCCTGCAGCCATGACCATGACAAATCCCGTCAGCGAGATAAAGACTTGAAGCACGCCAAAATCGCTCGGGCGGTAGACACGCGTCAGAACCGGCGATGCAGCAACCGCAATCGCCTGCGCCATCGCGGTTCCTCCAACCAGGATCGAGACGCTGCGAGCGAGTCCGCCGGTTGGCAGCCATCGGTAATAAAGTCTCGAGAATACCTGCTTCATACGCATGCCAGCAGCAGCGGAAAAGAACACCGAGTGGAGGGGACTATCTATCTCAACAATTGACTCGCCGTTTTCCGGCGAAGGTGGCTAGTGCTCTTCCAAGGCTTTCTCAGAATAGTAACCGTGATATTTACCATATCCGTAGCCGTAACCATATCCGTAATAGTGTTCGGCAACGCGCACATCGTTGACCACGATACCGGTCAGACGACCTTCGCCGGATTGCAGCAACTCGCTGGCGCGATGCAAGGCGCGACGCGGGGTGACGGCCAATCTGGACACGAGGAGAACAACGTCCGTTTTTTGCGCCACGAGCACGGCGTCGGTAACCACGAGGCACGGAGCACTATCGATGATCACGTGATCGTACTCTGATTTCCATTCCTCTAGAAGTTCGTGCATCTGGACAGATCCGAGCAGTTCAGCGGAATTCGGCGGGCGCGGGCCCGCCTGGAGAACGAACAGATTAGAAGCGTTCGGTAGAGCTTCAACCATGTCGCGCCAATTGGCGGCGCCGGTCAGTGAGCCGCTCAATCCAGGGTTTTTCCCCATCTCCAATCGTTCTGCGAGCACCCCGCGCCGCAGATCAGCGTCGACCAGCAGTACGCGGGCGCTCCGCTGGGTGAGCGCCGCGGCGATATTCATGCTGACGGTCGTCTTGCCCTCACCGGGGAGAGCGCTTGCGATCAGGACCGTCTTCGGCGGGGTACCAGCCGAGGCAAGCAGGAGTGCGGTGCGCAGCGAGCGAAACCCTTCCGAGGCCTGGGAATTGGGCCGCAGCACGGTAACCAGAGACCCCTGCTTCGATCCATCCCAAGGAGCAGATGCTTCGTGGCCGCCCGTCTTAAGGCGTCCCGGCTCAGTATGCGGGACCATCCCCTTGATGTGAGGGATCATCCCAAAGAGAGGAGCTCCCGTCAAAGTCTCCACTTCTTCCGGGCTCCGGATCAAGTTATCCAGGCTTTCTGCGGCGAATGTGCAGGCGATGCCGGCGCCCAGACCGAGCAGGATGCTTAACGCCAGTACCAGCGAGGTGTTGGGTTCCACTGGCTTAGTGGGGAGCGTTGCCGGATCGATGACATCGACGGTGGCTGCCTTCAGACTCGCCACCACGCCCGCCTCTTTGAGTTTCTTCAACAGGTCTTCGTAGAGATCGTTGCCGGACTCCACTTCACGCTTGAGGATGCCGTACTGGTCGAGGCCCTCGCTCATTTTGTAGGCTTGCTGCTTCTGCCCATCGAAAGCTGCTTGCAACTGTTTCTCGGCGCCGGCGGAAACCTCATAGTCCGTGCGGAAACGTTCTTGGATGTCCGCAATCTCGGTTTGCAGGGACTGCTCCACCTGGGCCAACTGATTTTTGAGCTGGATCACTTTGGGATACTGACGACCGTACTCCGAGTCCGCCTGGGCGAGTTGTATTTTTAGATCGGCTTGCTGTCCACGCAGGACAGGAAGAACGCTGTCGGGAACGATGATGCCAAGAAGTTCGGGATTACCCGACTGGGCCACGCGGTACTTTGCCTCCTTCACAATCCGGTCGGCTTCGGCGTCGGTCAATTCCTTGCTGAGATCGTTCAATCTGGAGAGCACAAGGTTGTCGTTCTCATCGGTGCCGAAAATGCCGGTCTTTTTTTGTAATTGGGAGAGCCGGGCCTGCGAATCTTGGATCGTCGACTTCAGCTGAACGAGTTGACCCGATAACCAGTCCGACGCTTTCATGGTGTCGTTGTACCGCGTCATGAAGGTGCGTTGGGTATAAGCAGACACCAGCTGATTGACGATTTCCCGTGCCAGGCTTGCGTCGGCGTTACGAAAAGTAATTTCTACCGCTTGGGTGCGTGTGATCGTCTGCACGGTCAGTGCCCCGCGGAACTTTGCCAGTAGCTCGTTCCGGCGCTGCGGCCCCGTCTGCTCCAGTTGGTCTGGCGCATTCCGGACGCTATAGCGGCCGAAGAAAGCAAATTTGCGTTGGCCGGCGAAGGTAGGCTGCTTATCGAGCCGCAATGCGCCAATGACCGTCCAAGCAAGACTGTCGCTTTTCAGAATACGAACCTGGGTCTCGAGCTTTTGATCGAAACCGAGACCGCCGCCTCCGAGGCTCGCCGTGATATCACCCATATCCAGAGCATCGGAACCCTCCGGATTGATCGCGAGATCCGCGACCGCTTCGTACCTGGGGGTCTTGAGGGCACAATACAAAATGCCGAGAAGAAACACCACCGCCAGGGACGTGAAGATGATCTGCTTACGACGCCGCAGGACTCGGATCAGATCCGAGAGCGTGATCTCGTCGGATCTGCCGCGATCACCAGCCTCTCCGTCGCCTCGCATCATCCCCAGATTACGGTGCTCAGATCCACCTCGAGCCGGGCTCTTCACTGGATTGCCTCTTGCGTATTTCGCTGTGTGGTTAGTGGAGTTGAAAAGCGTAGATGGAATAAACCGCGGCCTGAATGGCGCCTTGCAGCCCCATGGCTCCGTAGTTCCGGATGTTGCTCAGCGGAATGAACACGATGTCTTCTGCATGCAACTGCAAGTCTTGGGCTTTGCCATGGTAGATTTTGTCCAGCGGAATTCTGGTTTGCGTTGTGCCTGCAAGAGATTTCCTGAGAATCAGCGAACCCTTCAGAGATGCCAGCTTGGTGGTGCCACCGGCCAGTGCCGTCGCTTTCAGTACCGAGATCGAGGTGTTGTCCTCCATGAGAAAGGCGCCCGGCTTATTGACCTCTCCCAGCACATAGACCATCCCCGCTTTGGAGACGACGATCGTGTCTCCCGGATAAATCGGTACATTGGCGCGCTCCAAGGTGGAGTGAAGAGGATTTTCGCTGGCATTGATATTTGCCAGCGCCACCACTTCGGGGCGGTCACTCTCGCCGGCATGCAACACAGTGACGGTGCGGCCTGATTTCAGCGTAAGACCGCCGGCAGCAGAGATCACGTCATATAAGTGATGTGGGCCCATCAGTGGATAGATCCCCGGTGCATTCACCTCTCCGTAGACCGTGATTCCCTGGGTAGCGAACTCCTCGATGAATATCGACACTTGAGGATCCTTCACCAGTTGGTGCGCGACCAACTCGCGAGCAATCAAGCGTTGCGCGTTGCCAACCGTCATCCCGCCAAGCTTCAGGTCTCCGAGGAAAGCAAGACTGACGCATCCGTTTACATCCACCCGGACTTTCAACACTAGTTCGGGCACATCGAAGACGCTGAGATCGAGTAGATCGCCGGGCCCAATGGTGATAGCGCTTTGATCGCGCACCACCACTGACGGCGCATCTTTTGCGACTAACTGCGCCCCGCTGAAAGTTGTGCCCATGCTAACCAAGCCAAGCAGGAGCAATCGCGTAAAGCAGGTAAGACGCTTCATCGATGGTTTGCCAGAGGTTTTCGTGGGTGGAAGGAGCGTGGTTTCAGTTCAGCAGATTAGCCGGCCTTCCAAGCGGTTGCGGCCATTCGTTCGTGACTGTTGCAGGGTGACTCGGTTTTACCAGCGGGCCCTGGATGGGTGTCGTGGACATCGCGAGCTTCAGCAGGGGTGACCCGGGATTATAGTCAGGAATCAATTCCTTCAAGTACAAGACCAGGCGGCCGACATCTTTCCGTTCTGAAATCTGGCGAAGTTCCTCCAAGGCGACATGCATCACCTTGAGGTCGGCCGAGAAAGGGGAGAGATAACTGAGAATCTTCCCGTGCGTCGTCGGCATAAATTGTTCGTTCTGAAGATTGAGTTCTTCGAAGAGCTTCTCCCCCGGTCGCAGGCCGGTGAATTCAAACTTGATATCCCGATCGGGCCGCAGTCCGGACAGCAAGACGAGATTACGGGCGAGGTCGACGATTCTGACGGGTTCGCCCATGTCGAGGACAAAGACCTCTCCGCCTTTCCCTATGGAGAATGCCTGCAGAACGAGTTGAGTCGCTTCCGGAATGGTCATGAAGTAGCGACGCATCTCCGGGTGAGTAATGGTTACGGGCCCACCCGCGGCAATTTGCTCTTTAAATATGGGAACGACGCTGCCATTGCTTCCCAGGACATTCCCGAAGCGTACGGCGATAAACCGAGTCTTGCCTTGCTTCTGAAGCGCGCTGATCACCAGTTCCGCGATACGTTTGGTAGCGCCCATCATGCTGGTAGGGCGAACCGCCTTGTCGGAAGAGATCATGACAAAATCTTCCACTCCATGCTCCATCGCGGCGCTGGCGACATTCCAGGTTCCGAAGATGTTGTTTTCTACGGCCGCAAACACGTGTCTTTCCATCAGGGGTACATGTTTGTATGCGGCAGCATGGTAGACGATCGACGGCCGATAGCGTTCCATCGCCTGCTGTACATTCCCGGAGCGGGTAATATTGCCCAGCTCGGGGAAGAACGTCAGCCGGGGAAATTTGTTGTTCAACTCTCTGTCGAGTTGAAACAGCGGAGTTTCGGCCTCATCAAAGCCGACCAGGGCAAGCGGGTTAAACCTGGCTATCTGGCGGCAGATCTCGGAACCAATCGAACCCGCGGCGCCGGTCACCAAAACAGTTTTGCCTGCAATGCGCTCGCGGATTCTGTCCTCATCCAGAAGCACGGGCCTTCTTCCCAACAAGTCTTCCACCGCGACATCGCGGATTTGTTTGCCCAGTTCCGCGCCGTGGATGATGTCCGCTAAACCGGGAACCATCTTGTAATCAACTTCCGCATCAATGGCGGACTGCAACATGCGGACCAGTTGCGGACCGGTAGCGGACGGGATCGCAATCAGCACTTGGTCGATCTCATACTTTTTCGCCAAGGCTCCCAGTGCTTCGCCGGTACCCAACACTCTGGTTCCGTGAAAGGTCAAGCCGACCTTGCGCGCATCATCATCGATCAAGCCGACCAGTTCATTCTTCAGTGAATGATTCTCCCGCAGCTCGCGGGCAAGCGCCAATCCTGCGGTTCCAGCGCCGTAGATCAGGGTCCTTGTCCAATCAGCGTCACGCTTCTCGGTGCTTCTGGCGGTGGTGGCTAGCCGGACTGCGCATCGAGCGCCCAGGGTCACCGAGCATGAGGTCAACCATTCCAGGATGTATAAGGAGCGCGGAATGCTCGGATGCACCGCAAGAAGAATGATCACGCCGCCCACCATCGAACCGGCGGAGTTAGCCAACCCTATCCGTACCGCCTCGTCGAGCGAGGTATACCGCCAGTAGCCGGTATTCACCGCGCCAAAGAAGAATGCGGCCGACTTGGCGACTGCCCATATAAAGATGGCCTCGCGCATTCCGTGTGCGTAGATAGCGGGCACAGAACCGTCGAAACGCAGCTGGAAGGCGAGAAGTCCGCATATGGTGAACCCCGCCATATCCATAATAGGTGCGAGAAGCCGACGCGGAGCCTGCTCCGGCCCACCGGCAGGCAGAGAAATCAAAGGCATGTCAGAGTCTCCCGGAGCGCAGCCGCCCGTTGGATCAGGCGACGGCATTTCGATGTTCGGCAGACGGGTGAGCGTGCGAGGCGATGAGTTCGAGAGCGCTTCCGTCAACGTGCAGGGAAACGCTCTTACCGATCACATCCAGGGTCACAATAAAGCGGAGGCCGTTTCCTCTTTTTTGCACCACGCCCATCACGCCGGCCAGGGGTCCCGTCGCCACGCGCACCCTGTCTCCTTTGGCCATAAACGGGTGGGGCTCGATGGTTTTGCAATCGATGATGCGTCGAAGGAATTCCATATCGCCATCCGGAATTACCACCGGCCCTACGGCGTTGCCGACGATGCTTAGCAAGCCAGGTAACCTCATGAGCGGGCCATGATCTTGCGGCGACAGTCGCACAAAGAGGTAGTTCGGAAAAAGCGGCATGTGGAGATCGACGGTCGTACGGTTCTTCCACGATCGCTGGGTGGTATAGAGGGGAAGGAATTGTTCGATACCGATGCGCTCGCAATGGGAAGCGATACGCTTTTCGTGACGGGACATCGTGTACGCCGCAAACCACTCCCGTTGTGAATCAGCTGTGTTTTCTCCAGAGCAGTATCCTTCAGGTGCAGCTTCGCCATTGTCACTTAGCAAGTGATCTTCCCTTTCTACAACTCTTTAGCTTGCACGGTCGGCTAGGCGCCTTGTTTGTAACAATCTTGCCGCTCGCCTTCGTACGTATCATCGGCCAGCAGTTCGATTTCATCATGCTCGTAACTTGATTGCTGTTAACGATGCTTTTCGCGCAATCGCAATGAGCCGGCTCGGTAACGAGAATGATCTGTTCCGCTCCATAGAGGACAACAGACCATCGTCTGATGGTTTGGCTTGCTTTGTGTTACACCGAATAGGCCGGTCTGTTGGAGAACAAGCGTCCTATTCCAAAACACGGAGGGTAAGTTGTGATCCGCAGAATGACCTGGATCTGCTCGACCACGGAAGAGGGCGGGGCAAGTATCTGCGTGAGCACGAGCGTCGCAAGATCGAGGTTCCCGGTCCCAGGGAAAGACCGTGGCGGGTCGGCCAAGTGCAGCTTCGGTGGTTGAAAAGGTCCGAGAGGCATGGGTAAGACAAGCACGCTCGGGGTCCTTCGACTCCGCGCCATCAAGCGCTGTTATCACGCGACAACTCTGCGAGGCGCTCCACTAAGGATGACGGCTTTGTGGTGAGTTGGAGATGCAACAAAAAAGCTTCGTCGCGGACTTCTATTTTCTGCCAGACAAAGTCCCGGGCTAAGTTAAGCTCTGCCTTCGGGACTCGTTGTTATGTGACTCGGTTATCAAGACCTAATGTCGGCTTAAAGATACATTCTTAGTTACTTCGGCGGATGTTGCGCTCTCTGGGCCGCGACGCACTTGTGGGGATTAGCTATCGCGTCTGTTAGTTCCCCTTCGGATGCGTCGCAAGCTTGCAAGCTAACCGGATCGGCGTGATTTAGCCCCGCCCAGGCTGCAGCAAAGGCTCACCTACCTGTCTCGCCGGCCTGGTTCGCTCCAGTGTCTGTCAGAAACTGCTGAGTTTCGAGCCACCACGAGGCGTTGCTATCCCACGTCTGGGTCCAACCACCCCAGATCACTACACCGTCAGCGTATTGTTTGGCCGTCTCAAGTTCCATCTTCCAGTAATCATCTGGCAGATAGTCGCCGCCCTGGGCGCCTTGGCCATTGTCGTACTGGGGCCACAGGAAGAGATAGACCGGCTTACCCGGGGCTATCCTGCGAGCCTCCGCTATTTGTGCGATTGCATACTTTTGCCAACCAGCCTGGTCTGTATAGAACGTGTAGGCGGAGGGGAACAGTGCGTTCGCCTCCTGGGCGATTGGGGCTACCGTATTATTCTCCTGCTGCCAAGCCAAATAGTTCGGCGATTGCGGCCCGTCGATTGGGCTCCAGTAGTCCCGGATGGGAGCGACGGAGTAGTAGCCAACCTGGAGCGATGGCGCGGCTTGCTGAAACATTTGCAATGTCTGTTCGTACTTATCGACGCTCTGTGCCGTGGTGGAGGGATCTCCCGTCACCTGCCACTGCTCGATGTCCACGACAGCCATGCCTCCCGATTGGCTCGCCTTCAAGGCCAATGCCCGCACCACGTCTGCATCCGGAACGCTCTGCGGGTCGCCTGATTTGCCCGGCCACATCGATGCTTGGTAAAGAACGGTGATCGGCTTCATGCCGAGTTGCGCCGAACTTGGCTTTCCCTGATACAACGTGCCATCGAATACTGCGAAGTTGGCCTGCGGAGCTGTGGAAGGCGGCGGTGTCACTGGTGCGCGGGAAGGTTGGGCGCAACCGGCGAGCGTCGAAAGCGTAAGGGCAAAAAGACCTAGGCGGCCGCCCTTCTCCAGGATAGTTCGGGTTCGTATCGAGTTTACCTGGGAATCTCCGCCCAGCTCTACGACTCCTCTTTCACTGCGAGGGTTTTGAATTGGGCTTGTGGCAAATAGCGCATGATCGGCTGTTCTGGTTGCCGGTTGCGAGACACTGAGATACTGCGGTGTCGCTGGTAAGTCATTAGTGATAGTAAGCAGCGCGGGCAACTTAAGTTTGCAGATCATGTTATTTTCCACCTTGTCGTATCTGAAGGAGATAGCAACCGTTGACTGGGCCTGTGCAGCTCTACAGTCATTGACGCTAAGACCCTTACGGCATCAGACACGGCTTGGTTAATAGCCTCAAAGTCGCACCGCTTCCCCCTGAATGCCGGCATCGTTGTCGATCATCTATAAGATGTATTTCGCAAGATACCACTCGCTGCCAGACAGTGTGGAGTTATACGAAGTGGCGAATTAACATCCCGTCAACCTAAGAGGGTCAGCTCGGCTTATGGATGGCGATGGAACCAGTAGGTGGCAGGGGAAACTACAATTGCCCTATAGGTTTGGTTTAGATCGAGGACAGGGCGCCCATGTGCAAAGTGCGAAGCACGGCAGTGATTGTTTGCACAGACTAGAGCCGCTATGTCGTGCATGACACGGGCGCGGTCCGCCGTAACACACCACTCGTTGGCCGCTGAGATGAGCGGATGAATACTTAGTTATATAGTTAGTTAGTGTACGATTGGATCAATAGATGAGCCAAGCAACGCCGATTACTGTGCTGCTTGCCCATTAGAAGCGTTGGTTGCCGAATTAGCCGGCTCGATTCGACGCGGGTTACTCTGTTCAAGAATATCCATCAGTTTACTTTGATTGATCTTGACTTCCCGGAGTTCATCCGGATCTCCAGCGTTGGGCTCCGAACTGAGGCTCACCTTCAGATCTCTCAGTGACGTGGCAGAGACGACATGCTCGTAGTCCACTTTGAAGAAGTACTCTGCACCTGGCGTCACTGTAAATGATGCTCTTGGGCTAATCTCGCCCGCCCGCAGCGTCAATTCATGATATCCGGGATATAGATAGAAGGTCGCGCTGTTGTGTGGGGTCAGGGATACAATATCGTTCCCATCTGCAGACAGTGAAACTCCGATCAAGAGTCTGCCTTCGCGGTATACATGCACGGTCCCAACTTTGCTTGTATCGATGGACTGTGCATGCAGCAGGGACGACGCGAGGAACATAGCAGCGATCATGCGGGACGGCTTCATGGAAGACCCTTCTCTTTGGCGTGGCTCGTGAGGCTTTGAATGCCCTCATCGATGTCATTTGCCTAAAGAGAGGAACGACCTTCGCGACCAATCCTTCCATGCTGCTAATGCGCCATGAACGCCCAACGCTGCGCCGACCGCGATGGCCGGCGTGTTCGGAAACTGGGATCGCGACAACCGTTGGCGCCTGAACATCTTCGAACCGCCACTTGACGAAGAAGGATGACTAAAGTTTTCCGTATTTGGGGGGAAGGGGGACGCCGATGGGAAAATCGGGAAACTCGAGGGAAACAGTAACCTATTTAGATTCTGTTGGTTGCGGGGGCTGGATTTGAACCAGCGACCTTTGGGTTATGAGCCCAACGAGCTACCGGACTGCTCCACCCCGCACCTTGATAGTAGCAACCGTAGCGCACAGGGTCAAACCACGCCGCCTTGCTGTTGACGACAGCAAAGATTGGCATCAACTCCCAGGCATGGGTGTCTCCTCCTCACCAAGCCCATCCGACGTCCAATCGTGATTTCACCCTTCCAACGGGTACAGTGAATACGGCGGCTGCCGTCAACGGCGCTCCAAAAACGCGCTTTCGGATGTCTCACGCAAACCACAGTGCGGCTCAGAACCTTCGACTTCGTCTGCTGGAGCCCCTGCTCCACCTTGGATTCGCTCTCACTGGCGCCGGCACAGTGTTGCTGGGCAGCATTCTGCCCCGGCTTTCTGCACCATGGCACCTGCGCGATAAAGACGCCGGTCTGCTGCTGCTGGTGCAGTTTGCCACGTCAGCGTCCGGAGCCCTGTTGGTCCGGCGCAACCTATGGCAGGCACTGGCCTGCGGCTATGGGCTGATCGGCGCAGGAGCGATCGGTATCTTTTTTCTGCAGCAGAAGTCCCTGGCCGCCTTTGCCGTGTACGGACTCGGCCTTGGCTTGGCGATGACGTCGACCAATATGATCACCGGGCGTCGTTATCCACAGCGCATGGGTGCTGCGCTCGCCTTACTCAATTTCTCCTGGAGCGCAGGGGCGGTGGCCTGCCCTCTGCTGGTCGCGCAATTTCTGCGCCTGGCCCCGAGCAGCGCCGCTTTCGCCGTCATCGGGCTGCTGGCTCTCCCGTTCGCCCTGTTACCGCTACTCTCCGCTCGGGGCGACCTGCAGGCCTCAACCAGCGCCGGACCGGCGCCCACCGGCCTGCGAGAGGCGACGACCATCGTTTATTTTGCTGTTCTCGCTTTTCTCTATGTCGGAATCGAGGCATCGATTGGAAATTGGATGAGCACCTACGCTACACGCGCCACTGCCTGGACTTTCGCCGGCAGCACGCTCGCGGTCGCGCTTTTTTGGGCGGCCCTCTTGTTGGGCCGAGCAATCACACCAGTAATTTTGGTCCGTGTGGCGGAACTTACGCTCTACCGCGCGTCGGTCTTTGCCACCATCGCCGGCGTGTTATTGCTGCTGGCAGCGCACCGCCCACTCACCATCCTCGCTGGATCGGTTCTCAGCGGGCTGGCGCTGGCGCCCCTTTTCCCGCTCATTTTGGCCCTGTTCCTGGAGGAGATCGGAGGGTCGCGGAACGCGGGCTGGGTGTTTGCGGTCGCGGGACTTGGAGGAGCCGTATTGTCCTGGTTGACGGGAACGATTTCGAGCGGCACCGGATCTCTGCGCATCGGCTTGCTCGTGCCTGGAGCAGCGGCGCTGCTGATGTTGGCGATGATCATCTGGCGTCGAACAAGTGGCGGTGCTAAGCAGCAAGCGGTGCTGGAGCCCACCGCCACGGGAAAGATCTGACATCCGCTAACGAGGGCAGTTGGCCAGGCTCCTGCGCGTGAGCGCAACCACCTCATCGCGCTCCGCGCCTGCGAGTTCCAAGCGGGGAGGCCGTACCCGCGCCCCAGGACCTCCGCACTCCTCCTGCACTTGTTTGATGAGTTGCACAAACTTGGGCACGGTGTCCAGGCGCAGCAAGGGCAGGAACCAGCTGTAGAGCGTATCCAACTCTGCCGATGGACCGTTTTGCGCCAGCTTGAAGAGGCGGACCGATTCTTCCGGAAACGCATTCACCAGTCCGGCAATCCAGCCGGTCGCTCCAGCCGCTACACTCTCGACGACAACATCGTCCATGCCCACGGAGATTGCCAGTGAGCCCAGATGCTTGAGCGAAGTGATGCGCCGGATGTCACCGCTTGATTCCTTTACGGCATGGAAATTTGCATGACGCGCCCGTAATTCGACCATCTGTTCCGGGGTAATATCCGTTCCATAAGCAATGGGGTTGTTATAGAGCATGCAAGAGAGCGGCGTTGCCTGGAAGACAGCGTCCAGGTGAGCCTGGGTTTCACGCCAGTCGCTCCGGTAGATCTGGGGAGGCAGCACCATCAATCCGTCCACTCCTGCGCGGTGTGCTTCTTTTGCCAACCAGACCGCTTCCG
This sequence comes from uncultured Acidobacteriaceae bacterium, assembly GCA_963745725.1. Taxonomy (GTDB): domain Bacteria; phylum Acidobacteriota; class Terriglobia; order Terriglobales; family Acidobacteriaceae; genus PALSA-350. Next base: position 1,141,012 of record CAVUYJ010000005.1, on the reverse strand, counting down.
CAGTGCTGAGCGCAGCAATGCCGGCAATCACGGGCGCTTTGTCGCTCAGGGAGCGCTTGGCCTGTTTAAGAATCTCAACCTTTTCTTCTCTGGTCAGCGTGGGCGCTTCGCCCAGAGAGCCAAGAGCGACAATTCCCCTGCAACCGCAATCCACCATCCATCGAGCCTGGGCTCCGAATGTCTCGTAGTCGACTGACAAATCTGGTTGGAATGGTGTGGTGATGGCCGGGAAGATTCCAGCCCAATCCTTCTGCTCCAATGTTTCTTTCTCCTTGTGGGCCGGCTTCGGCTCCAAGGGAGGATGTTACATGAAGCACATTGCAGTCTTACTCCGCTTGCACTTTCTTGCTGTCGGTATGGCCTGTTTCAACGCCCCCTTGTGGTCGGCAGCCTCCGGTTTTGACATTTCCCCTCCTACGCTTTTTTTTCGCTCTTCAGAGATGGCCGTAGGGCTGATTGTTCCTCGGGTTCCCTGACGAGAGTTGCGGCTTCGGTCAACTGCATGTGGTTCTCTATAGGGAGAACCACATGAGTGGTCGCTGTTGAGAGCGGCGAAGCAGGAAATCCAGGGACGTTCGGGGGCTTCCGATTTGCCACTAACACTGCAGCATTTGCATATGCATCCTCGCGCAAGATCAGCAAATTAAAAGCAATTTCGATCAAGCGAACCCCTCTTTGCCTACGTTATTTTTAGCTAGTCACAGCATGAGAGCCCATTGGTGCTACCCCGTATCGCAGATAACCGTTAGCTAACAGTTGCTCACTGGTTTGCTTCTTTGGGCTTCTGTCATGCTCACGGTACGCACAGGTTGATCCCAGGCACGGCTTTTCCCCAGTCGATTTACCAAATCTTCCCTCGAGGTTTCTATGAGTTCCTACACCGTGATCAATAACAGCATCGCCCCGGACCTGGAGCCGAGCGACATGGACGACAACCTGCTGGTTCAGTCGGCCCAAGCCGGCCATGAGTGGGCCTTTGTCGAACTTTGCGCACGCAACTCAAAGCGCGTTTTTAACACCATCTACGGTGTGACCAAGAATCGCGAGGATGCGGAAGATGCTCTCCAGGATTCGATGATGAGAGCCTTCCTCCATTTAAAACAGTTTGACGGCCGGTCCAGCTTCGCCACCTGGTTCACTCGGATTGGGATCAACTCGGCGCTCATGATCCTGCGTAAGCGGCGTATCCGTCTCGAAACCTCGATCGACGCGACCGCTGAAGGAGAGACTTGGCAGACCTGGCAGATTGCCGATCACTCCGCAGACCCCGAGAAGTACTACGTCGGATACGAGCGGTCAGTGCACCTGAAAAAGGCCATTTGCCGGCTGCCCAATGCGCTGCGAGTGGTGGTTGAGCGTGGACAGATGGAAGGCCATTCGATGAAACAGATCGCTCGCAATATGGGCATCTCGGTTCCGGCAACCAAGTCCAGGCTGGCACGCGCTAAGGTTGCACTACGCAAGTCTATGGTGTCTGCGCCGGAGCGCGTCGCCGCCGCAAGCTGAGCTTCGTGGGAGGCTCGCAATGCAGAGTCCAGACAAAACGACGTCCGAGTGGGTCCTCATGTTGGGCACCAGGCAGTCCATTGGAACGAGGAGCCGATTGGCTGACCTCGTCATCGGTGGGCTGCTGGTGGTGTTTGTCATTGGCGGATTCGCGATGTGACGAAAGGCGCCTGCGAAGCGCCGGCGTGCACGCTACGAAATCCTACGCACGCGCGGGGACAGAAGAGAAGAGCGGTATCAGGCCTTCTGCGAGTGTGGGGTGCGTGATCGTCATATCGCGTACTACGGTGTACGGTAAACCCGCCCTCATGGCCAACTGGACCGTCGCCATGATTTCTCCGGCGCCCACGCCGAAGCCGGTAAATCCCAGGATCGTGTCGTCCGTCGTGCTGACCAGCACTTTAAGAAATCCCCTGGTCTCCGCCATGGTGCGGGTCCGCAGCACAGCGGCCATAGGAATCTTCCCCAACCGGTAAGGCGTTCCCTGCCGCTTTGCTTGCGATTCGTCCAGACCCACGCGGGCGAGTTCAGGATCGGTGAAGAGGCAGGATGGTACTTGCCGTCCCGTGGTTGTCCGGTGGGCGCCTGCAAGATTGTCGCGGACGATGCGGAAGTCCTCGAATGAGATATGGGTAAAGAACGGGCTACCGGCACAATCGCCGAGCGCCCAAACTCCCGGGGCGCTGGTCTCGAGCCGTTCGTTCACCTCGACAAATCCTTCCGGGGTGCTCCTGATTCCAGCCAGCTCAAGGCTAATGCGTTCTGTATTGGGCAAGCGGCCTGTCGCCACCAGCAGGTGCGAACCTTCGACGATGATCTCGGACCCACGCCTGGATCCATGCAGGCGAACCCCTTGGCCCGACTTTCCTTCTACGCGCCCCAGCTTAGTATTTGCCACAGTGACAATGCCTTCATCCTGGAAGAGTTGCGTCAGCGCTTGGGAAACGTCTTGATCTTCACGGTGCACCAGGCGATCATTCCGTTCCATGATGGTGACTCGACTGCCCAAGCGCCGCATGGCCTGGGCAAATTCCAACCCGACGTAGCCGCCGCCAAGAATCAGCAGATGATCCGGGACGATGTCGAGCTCCAACGCTTCCACATGCGTGAGGGGAGAGCATTCAACCATGCCCGGTACGCGATCGATCTTCGCCCGGGTTCCAGTATTGATGAAGACCTGCTCGCCACGGAGAACGCGCTCCCCACCCCCAGGCAGCGAGACTTTCAGGGTTCGGCCGGCAATGAACTGACCTTCCCCCATGACAATCTCTGCCTTGCTGCGGTGGAAGTTGTCCAGGTGCACTTGCAGCAGACCTTCGACCATCTGGCGTTTGCGGGCCCGAACCCCTGGCATGGAAACCGTCCACTTGTCGGTCAGCATGCCGAACTCTTCGCCTCTCTGGAAATAGGAGGCGACCTTGGCCCCGTGAACCAGGTTTTTGCTTGGCAGACACGCGATGTTTGGGCACGCGCCTCCGATATATTTGCGCTCGATGACGGCAACCCGTTTGCCGCTCGAACCCAGGTGCCAGGCCATGTACTTTCCGGCCTCTCCACTGCCCAGCACGATGGCGTCGTACTGCTCAACATCGGCCATAAGGGCTATCTCCCGATTTTGCTGACGAGTTCGGACAATTCATCTGCGAACTGCCTGCGAGATAAATACGTGACCTGGTCAACCTCAACACTTCTGGTTGCCATCCGATTTGCCGAAAAATGCATCTCTTCCACCATAGCGGGAGCGATGACTTGAGCTCTTGTTACGGCTTGCGCATAGTTTGCTTTTATTGCTGCAACCACCGCGCAGCTGCAAAGCGAGAAAATTAAAGCGCGTTTCGCGGGCGCGTGCATCCTAAGAGGCAGTGTCCCGGAGATAACGCTCCGGCGCAGACAGAAGGAGACAGCAATGGCAATAGCAGAAAAAGTTGAATCGAAGAACAAGGCTTCGGTGAAGAACGTTGGACAGTTGGATCATGCCGCAGTGGAAGAGATATCAGGCGAGCTGCGTCCCTTGTTGGCCGACACTTTCGCCCTCTATCTCAAGACCAAGAACTTCCACTGGCATATGACGGGCAAGAACTTCCGCGATTATCATCTGCTCCTGGATGAGCAAGGCGACCAGATCTTCGCCATGACGGACCCGATCGCGGAACGAGCGCGCAAGTTGGGGGCAACCACCATTCATTCCATCGGCGAGATCGCGACCTACCAGCGGCTCAAGGACAACAACGAACAACACGTTTCCCCGAAAGCAATGCTCAGCGAGCTTTTCGCGGACAATCGGCAGCTGACGGCGTTTCTCCGCTCCGCTCACGAGGTATGCGAGCGGCACGACGACGTCGCCACCACCAGCCTGATCGAGGTTTGGATCGATGAGACGGAACGAAGGTCCTGGTTCCTCGGAGAAATCGTTGACAGCCTTGATTGATGAGCGTGGAAACTGAGTTGAGGCGGCGAATGCAAGGTTTTACTGCATACGCATTCGCCGCCACTCACCGGGCGTAGTCTGGAGCAATTTGCGAAAGGCCCGGATAAAACATGCCTGATCGGCAAACCCGCACTTCAGCGCAATCTCCACCATGGGTAGGCCCGAATGCAGCAGGAGTTCCTTGGCTGCGTCAATGCGTTGCTGCAAAAGCCAGCGGTAGGGCGGCTGCCCGACAGTCTGCTTGAAGGCGCGCACGAAATGACTGACAGATAGTTTGCATTCGCTTGCCACCTGTGAGAGCGCTATCTGCCCATCCAGGTTCGCTCTCAACATTTCCGTGGCGCGCTGCAGTTGCCATGGGGCTAGCCCCCCACGCACAACCATTGGTGCAGGCTGAATGCCACCGTAGGTGCGGGCTATGTATGCATGCGCGGCAAACACCAGGTGGTCGACGTACAGTTCGCTGGCAACTTCGGGTCTCTCCAGCACGGGCAAGAGGCACAACGCCAGGTTCTTCAACCGCGAATCGACCTTGCCGAAAGGCCAGGATAGGGTTTCGCATCGGCAGCCGTCATTCTCGTCGGCGAACTCGTCCAGGGCGGCGCGAGACACATAAAACTGCACCATGTCGAAGGCACTTCCCAGATGCATAGCGGGATCTTGTTCCAGGGGTAGGATGCAGACGCTGCCCTCCTCTTGTACCGCTTCGACGGGCACAGACCGTCCGCGGAGCCAAAGTTTGACCGGGGTGACTGGCCGCAGGTGCAACTGAATGGCGAAGGCTCTTTCGCACGGGAAAGGTGTCGTCCTGTCTGCGAGAGCCGTCTCTGAGCGCAGCCGGGTGACTGCGAGTTGTGCCCGATGACGGGTCTTGACACCAATCATGGGTGCATTCGCCAGGTGCAGGTGCCTCGCCATGCGATTTCCGTAGGTTCCTGCTTCGACCAAACTGAGTGTGTGCCCCGCGGGCGCCTTCTTTTTGGCGGCAGGAAGCACGTTTGGCGAAATGACCCCAGGAAATGGGCTGACGGTATCGACAGCAACCTTAGCACTGAGCATTTGCGGACCACCTTTCGTAAGAATGGGGAGGAGCGTGCAGCGATGAATCCAAATTACTGATTCGTCCGCCGGCACGAAACCCTCATTCGGGCGGATCTCAAGCAACCATTTGGAAGAAGCGAAGTAAGATGAACACCGTGGCCGCCGGACAATCCATGAAAGCGCCTTCGATGCCTAGAACTGCGTGGTTATTGGGCAACGGTCAATCACTGTGGCAAGCAGGCGGCGCAGGGAACATCAAATTTCAGAGGTCGAGACTAATCCTTTCGAGGGGGGCCGGACACCCTGTTAGGAGTTGTTTCAACGTGGAGGAGAAAGAACCTTGAAGAAAATATTCGGAGCTTTTCTGTGCCTGTTGGCGATAAACCCAATGCTGGTGGAGGCGCAGACTGCGCAGGCGATCGATCCGGCTCTCGGTATCTCGACCCTGCAGCTATGGCCAACGCAAGCGCCGCAGGTAGCGGGTACCGACACAGCTGATTTGCCAACGCTCACCGTTTTTCTTCCGCAGAAAGGAAAGGGCACGGGATCCGCCGTGATCGTGGCCCCTGGAGGAGCCTACGTCAATCTGGCCAGCAATCTCGAAGGCCGCCAGGTCGCTGACTGGTTCACCGCCCGGGGTGTTACCGCTTTTGTGCTCAAATACCGGCTGGGTGAGAAGTACCTTTATCCCATTCCCCTTGAGGATGCACAACGGGCGGTGCGGTTGGTGCGGTCTTTAGCTTCCGCCTACGGTTTCGCTCCCGATCGTATCGGCTTTGTCGGCTTCTCCGCCGGAGGCCACCTGGCTGCAGCCACTGGTACGCTCATCGATACGGGCAAACCCGATTCGACCGACCCGGTGGAGCGGCTAACCAGCCGGCCTGATTTCCTGGTGCTCGGGTACCCGTGGCTTAACGCCATGCAGCCGAGCGGGCACTACATCACCTACTGCTCGCGGGTCAAGAACGTTCCAGCGGAAACCTGCAAGCTGGACGAGCAGAAATATACCCCCAGCCTGCACGTGACTCCCCAGACCCCAACCACATTTATCTACAGCACGACTGACGATCAAACGGTCCCCATCAGCGCCAGCGTCAATTTCTACAACGCTCTGATTACCGCCGGCGTCCCGGCCGAGCTGCATATCTTTCGCCACGGCGGTCACGGCAGCGGCATGGGTGAGGGTAGTGCAGCGCTGGACCTATGGCCGGTCCTGCTCGAGCAATGGCTTCGCGATCAAGGTCTGCTCACGCCGGTCCCGAAATCGTGACCCGGGAAGATTTGCCGGGTTTCGCTGAGCCAACGGCGCCGCTGAGGGCAAGCATCCAGGCCCAACCAGCTAAAACGCGCAAATCGGCATCTATCTGAATCTACATTTGTCCTAAAGATTTCTTTCACAATCACGGACGACAGGACGCAGATCACGATGGCCGCAACGACGATGAGTGAACCGCGCACTACCCCCATGCGGGAAGGCCTGCCCCACCCACGAGGCGCAACGTGGGACGGAAAGGGTACCAACTTCGCTCTATTCTCCGCTCATGCGACCAAGGTCGAGGTCTGCATTTTCGACGAAAACGGCGAACAGGAGCTGGAGCGGATCGAGCTGCCGGAATACACCAATCAAATCTGGCATGGGTATCTTTCCGATATTCGCCCTGGCACGGTGTACGGCTATCGCGTCCACGGACCTTATGAACCAACTGCCGGGCACCGTTTCAACCCCAATAAGCTGCTGCTCGATCCTTACGCGGTGGCCCACAGAGGCGAGCTCCAGTGGGACCCGGCGGTCTTCGGCTACAACATGGAGTCTGGTGACGACACGACTTTCGACGAGCGGGATAGTGCCCCGTTTATGCCCAAATGCGTGGTGGTGGACCCTAACTTCGATTGGCACGGTCAAAGCGTGCTCAGTGAGGTTCGGGTGCCCTTCGACGACACGATTATCTATGAGCTGCACGTCAAGGGCTTCACCAAACGTTTCCCCGGAATGGCAGAGCATCTGCGCGGCACCTACGCGGGCCTGGGAGAAGAAGCGGTGGTCAAGTACATCAAGCAGCTCGGTGTCAGCTCGGTTGAGCTGCTGCCGGTCCATTTCTTTATCAATGACAGCCACCTGCTGGAAAACGGCCTGACCAACTACTGGGGTTACAACAGCATCGGATTCTTTGCCCCCGATACGCGCTATGCGGCCGACCGCCGGCACCCACTCCGCGAGTTCAAGGAAATGGTCGCGCGCTTTCACGACGCTGGGATCGAAGTCATTATGGACGTGGTCTACAACCACACCGCGGAGGGAAACGAACGCGGCCCCACGCTCTCGTTCAAGGGGATTGATAACGCAACTTACTATCGTTTGCTGCCCGATAATCCGCGCTACTACATCAACGATACCGGTACCGGCAACACTCTGAACCTCAGTCACGCTCGAGTGATCCAGATGGTCACGGATAGTCTGCGATTCTGGGCCGAGCAGACCCGTGTAGACGGCTTCCGGTTTGATCTCGGAACGATTCTGGCGCGGGAACCAAACGGCTTCGACAATCAAAGCGGGTTTCTCAAGGCGTGCAGTCAGGATCCATGCCTCTCCAGAATCAAGTTGATCGCCGAGCCGTGGGATTTAGGACCTGGCGGCTACCAGGTAGGCGCCTTTCCTCCTGGCTGGGCAGAGTGGAATGACAAATTTCGCGACACCACACGCAAGTTCTGGATCGGGAAAGCCCCGGCCGGCGCTCTGACCGAAAGTCTGTGTGCCTGGCCCTCCATCTTCAATCATCAGGGGCGCAGACCGTGGGCGTCGATCAACTTTGTTACCGCGCACGACGGCTTCACTTTGAATGATCTCTTTAGCTACAACGAGAAGCACAACGAAGCCAACGGAGAAGACAACAAGGACGGCAATTCGGATAACAACTCCTGGAATTGCGGCGCGGAAGGTCCTACAGACGATCCCGCGATCAACGCGCTGCGCGAACGGCAGATACGCAATGTTCTGGCGACCTTGCTGCTGGCCCAGGGAACACCGATGGTATTGGCCGGCGACGAGTTCGCCCGCACACAAAATGGCAACAACAACGCCTACTGTCAGGATAACGAGATCAGTTGGGTCGATTGGGAGCTGCTCAAAAAGAATCAGCACCTGGCTACTTTTGTCCAGCGGCTGATCAAGATGCGGCATAGGTACCCCATCCTGCGCCGGAATCTCTTTCTCACCGGCCAATATAACGAGGAGTTGGGGGTTAAAGACCTAACCTGGATCAATGCCAACGGATCAGAAATGGAGCAGGAGCATTGGGGTGACGCCAACATGCGCTGCTTCGGCATGCTGCTGGACGGGCGTGCCCAGGTAACCGGCATCCGCCAGAGAGGAAAGCAAGCGACACTGCTGATCGTGATCAATGACTATCACGATCTGGTTGAATTTACCTTGCCTGAATGCAACGGTGGCGATACCTGGTCGTTGTTGATCGACACAAATGTCGCGGACAACAGCGAAAAGGGGAGTTTCAAGTTCGGCGATTCTTACGGAGTCACTGCGCGCTCTTTGCTGGTGTTTGCGCTGGAAGCGGCCGCACAGTAACGGATGGCCCGCCCATCCTTGAACTCCAAACCGGTTCAAGGATGGGCATTCTTTTTACTTCGTCACCTGCCAGTTATTGCCGTTCATGACCAGAGAATCCTGGCCCGGCTGACTGTGCGCGAGGGCAGCGCCTACCGATGAAAAGGCCGTTTGCACCTCCTGGGACTTGGCCCACGCCGGAACGTCGGTAAAGCTGTAATGGTAGTTGACCTGTGCCGTCTTTAAACCGGAACCGTTGACCCCGGTGTTAAAGCTATCGATCGAATCGACAGCCCGGTGGCCAAAACAGAAGTTGCCATAGCCCGGCTGCGTCGTATCAGGTGTCCACGCCGACCGTCCCTGGTCCGACAAGTCGTAGTTGTTCACCTGCTTGGAAGCAATAATGAATACTTTTTTCTCCGCGGTCGTGCGGGTAAGCAGGCCGGTATCCGTAAGGGCGTCGAAACCCTCTGTCTTAGCGTCGTCAGAGGTCGCGGCCTGCACTGGAAACTTCTTGGCGTCTTGCCAGATGCAGGCGGGATGAGCCTTATAGTAGTCGTTAATCGCAGTCTGATAATTCATTTTGGAATCGTCCTGTTTATTACAACCTGCGAAGAGTAGCGTGGCAGCGCAAATAAGCACTGCTCTATATTGGTTGTATCTGGTCATCTAAAAATCCTTTCTATGCTGCAGGTTCCGAGCCGAGCAGGCGATAGGATGCTTTGCTGAGGCACTGCTGTTGCTAGCGACGTTATGATCGATCTCGACAAGCCGAAGGCAGCATACGTATGCTCACTGGGTGAGGTGAGCAATGAACGTGGAACTGGATTGGGCTTCGATGTTGGCAGTCGCGATCCGCGAAGCCCGCACGGGGCTGGCAGAAGGAGGCCTCCCGATCGGTGCAGCAATGTTCAATTGCCAGGGCCAGTTGCTCAGCTCCGGGCACAATCGACGGGTACAGCAGGGCGATCCGTCGGTGCACGCAGAGACCGACGCTTTTCGCCGAGCGGGCCGGTTGCGTTCCTACCGCGACGTGGTCATGGTGACTACGCTGGCGCCTTGCTGGTACTGCAGCGGCCTGGTGCGCCAGTTCGGCATTCGCACCCTGGTCGTAGGAGAGAGCAGGACCTTTGGCGGCGGCCTCGAATGGCTACGCGAGGCCGGGGTGAGGATTTTTGACCTGGACTCTGACGAATGCGTGCGTATGATGAACAATTTCATCCGCGACTATCCGGAGATCTGGCACGAAGATATTGGTGAAGACGGCTAAGCGGGCTTATACTGTAATCGTTACAGTGTTTCACTTAGCTGGGGCACATAAGACCCACAGCACCCGCAGCCTTTGTAGTCTTCTGCCAGAGCGTGACAGAGGACGTAATGCCGGTGGCCGTTCCAAACCAGTCGGCAAAGGTATTTGGCGACGTGTAGGCGGATCCGGCGTTTACGCTGAAAGCCATGATGTTGGTCTGGCATGGAATGGGACTGGCCATCCCGTTGGTCACAATACCATAGGAAGCGATGACGTTGAGATAGCCCGCAGCTTGCATGGCCGAGGGTGGCCAACCCATGATCAGTTCCACCCGGGGTGCCTCGACAGCCGCGGTAAAACCAACAGGGCCGGCAGCTACCACCCGGTTATCCTGCCCGGCGACTTCCCCCTGAACATTGATAGATCCAGCGGGCCTGGTCTGGCCATTCGAAAACACGAAGCCACCGGCGCCGCTGTACTTGATGAGTTTGCTACCCTCAGACACGCTATTCTTCGAGGTGAATGCCGGAATAAAGCTGAAGCCCAGCGATATTCTCAAATCGAATGGCAAAGCTCCCACCAGGATGGGAACGTGATAGGCCGCTTTGGAAAGCGCGGCGCTCTTCAACAGCTCTGCCGGCCAGGAGGTGATCTTGGCCGTGGATTCGGGCTTCATAGCAGCCGTAGCGACAGCAAACCACTTCAGCTCGGCCTGCCCGCTGAGATCAGAATTAGTAAAGCTCAGGTTGGTGACTTGACCATCTGCAATCTGCATCTTTACGTGGGAAACAAAGTTGCTGAGATAACCGATTCCTTCATACGCCAGAGTTCCCTGGCTGCCTCCAAACTTGATCGTCGCCTGAACATCGATGCGGTCCTTCCCCGGCGTGAATTTGACATGGTAATTGTAACCGTCAAAGTCCACATCAAAGTCAGAGGTCCCCTCTTGACTGGATGAAGACCGCTCCGCTTGCATCCTGCTGAAATCGATCGTGTAGGTGCCTTCCAGCCGGCCATCCTTGATGGCGTCGGTGATTTTGGCTGGTCCTGTTTTGAGCAGGTAACCGTCTCCGGTGTCTTTGACGTCCACTACCGTGCACAACGCCAGGCCGGAAAGCAGGAGCACGCTTCCGGGTTGGAGGGTGGCGATCTGGTTGGCAGAGGAGTCAAACACGTAGCTTCCGTCCCGGCGGATGGCGACCAGGTGGTGCATGGTATCGGCCCTGCTCAGGACGGTGACACCGTCCTGATAGGTCACGCTGTAAGCAATCGTCCCGCCTTCCATAGGAGAAAACCGGGGAAGATAGACGGGGCCGCTGAAGTGATTTCCGTGATATCCGCTTGCTTGTACGCTGAGATTGGGGTCCTGAGGCTTGCCCCGCGCCGCGGCTTCATTCGGATCGGCTTGGTTCCTGCACGCTGACAGCATCAGTAATGCAGCAAGCGAACCGGTTACCCATATGTTCGTGCGCATTCGGTTCCTCATCCACCAGCGGGCTCAGGGATCCTTCGAATGGTACAGCCTCGAGGCAGATCGGAAAAGATGCCCGATTCGGGGGCTGTGGCCTCGCCTTTTGGAAAATCATCGCTGTTACTAATTGCATGGATGAAAGGCAAGCCCTCCTCCCTGGACGGGTGCCCCATGTTCGCACCAGCTGCGGCGTCGACGAAAATGAAAAACCGCTTAGTATGGATGCCCCTATTGATACGCCCCGTTTGAGATCAAGAGCCATGCTTGCTATCTAATCGCTTTGATTTCCACCCCTGAAAGGCTTGCCACGGTTGAGGACGATGGGTTATCGTTGGGCTTCTCCAGTGAAGGCAGGCAGCAAATGGAAAGTCTCGCGATTTTGGGTGGCCACGCATTGCGGACCACCCCATTCACACCCTGGCCACTGTTCTCAGATAAAGAGGAAGCGCGATTACTGGATGTACTACGCGGTAGAGCCTGGGGAGGTCAGCCCTTTCCTGGCAAGTACTCCGTCCAGTTCGCTACGGGTTTTGCCAAGCTGCACGACACCGCTTACGGCCAATGCGTGAACACCGGCACGGTTGCCATCCAGGCCGCGCTCAAGGCCATCGATATCCGTCCCGGCGACGAGGTGCTCGTACCTGCTTACACCTGGGAGGGTACGGTGGGGCCGGTTCTGCTGGTGAACGCAGTGCCGGTATTCGTCGATGTCGATCCCGAAACCTATTGCATGGATGCTGCTGCCGCTGAAGCCGCCATCACTCCGAAGACTCGTGCCATCCTGCCGGTGCACCTGGGCATGCGCTTCGCCGATATGGACGCACTGCCCGAGATCGCCCGTAAACACTCACTGAAGATCGTCGAAGACTGTGCCCACGCGCACGGCGGTAAGTGGCGAGGCAAAGGCGCGGGGTCAATCGGCGACCTCGGGGCCTTCAGCTTTCAATCGAGCAAGCTCATCACCTCAGGCGAAGGCGGCATCGTGCTGACCAACAACCTCGAATACCATGAGCGCGTGCAAACCTACATCAATGCCGGCCGCGCCAGCGTGACGGATAAATTTCACCATCGGACCATTGGTTTTAACTATCGGCTGGGTGAGTTTCAGGCGGCGCTGCTGACCGCGCAGTTGGAGAGCCTTCCCGACCAGGCCAAGATTCGCATGGAGAACATGGCCTATTTCGAACAACAGCTGGCAAAGACCGCGGGCATTGGCTTCCTGAAACCAGAGCCGCGTATCACGACCCTCGCTCCCTACGGCTTTGTGCTGAAATACTTCGCCGAGCAGGTGAAAGATATTCCCCGCGCCGCATTCGTGGCCGCTCTGCAACTGGAAGGTATCCCCTGCGACGGATTGTTCTATGAGCCGGTCTACCGCAGCTCGCTGTTCCCGCTCGATCCGGCCGATTTTCCCGCGCTAAGCTGGGGCCGTCCGCAGCCGTTGGATCTGAAGACGATGTACACCTGCCCGGAATCAGAAAAGGCAGCATACCGCGAGGCGATCTGGTTCCCGCACCAGATCTTCCTCGGCCCGCGCAGCGACATCGACGCTATCGTGGAGGCAATGTACAAGGTTCTCAAGAATATTGAGAGCCTGCGCGACCTGGATCACAAGGCAATCCGCAACCAACGGCTTTCGCGCGCAGACCGCGAGAGTTAATAACATGCCTCGGGAGGTTGCGAGGTGTTTTCCCTGGCGATTCGGGGCGGGCCTCTTCGACCGTCCTACGGGATAGACGGTTGCATCTATATGGCAATGATCGAAGCCCTCTGCCGGTCTGTGACGACCGGCGTTCCCGAACGTCGAAGTTATTCCTTCGTCTTGAGCAAATGGGCATTGTCATGAAGGAATTTTTCGATGTCATCCTTCATGCCCAGGACCTTGGCCCACTGTTCCTTGTAAAGCGTGACCGGGAACCGGCCCACTCCGTACAGCGATACTGCACCTTTTTCACTGACCTTTAAGCTCAACCCACGTACGCTTTTGTTTTTCAGCTGATCGTTTTCCGCACGCAGCCTCTCTAGTTCTGCTTTTAGATCGTCTTCAGACATGGCGCATCCTCCTGAATCTTAAATATGCCAGAACAGTCTAGAGCATTTTTCGTTCTACGGTTCCATGGCCGCTGCTGCCGGATGGGATTTACCATGCCATATGCCTCTTTGTGACTTGCTTATCCGGAACGTTCGTGTTCTCGACGGTAGCGGCGCCGAAGCCGAGACGGCTGATGTAGCTATCGACGCCGGTGTCATTTGCGCGATCGGGCAACTCTCACAGTACGCGGCCCGGCAGGTAACGGAGGGGAATGGACAGGTTCTCTCTCCAGGCTTTATCGACGTCCACACCCACGACGATACGAATGTCATCCGCGACCCCCAGATGATGCCAAAGCTGTCGCAGGGGGTCACCACGGTGATCGTGGGCAATTGCGGCATCAGTGCGGCGCCGGTCCAGCTAGCGGGCCCGCCGCCCGATCCAATGAATCTGTTGGGGGAGGCAGACGCTTTCCGCTATCCCACCTTCGCGGCCTACGTGGCGGCAGTGGACGCGGCACAACCGGCAGTCAATGTGGCGGCACTCGCCGGCCACACAGCTCTCCGCAATAACCACATGGATCGGCTGGACCGCGCTGCCACCCCGGGTGAGATCCAGGCTATGCGCGCCCAGTTGACCGAGGCTCTGGATCACGGTGCATTGGGCTTGAGTTCCGGCCTCGCCTACGGGTCGGCCCGCTCTGCTCCACCGCAGGAAATAGTGTCGCTTGCCGAACCGCTCGCCGCCGCCGGCGCGATTTACGCTACGCACATGCGTACCGAGGCCGAGGAGATCCTCACTGCCATGAGCGAGGCTTTTGCCACCGGCCGCAACTGCCAGGTGCCGGTAGTGATCTCCCATCTCAAGTGCTCCGGCATTGCGAACTGGGGCAGGAGCAAAGAGATCCTTCACGCATTGGAGACAGCACTGGCCGGACAGCCCGTGCAGTGCGACTGCTATCCCTATGCAGCCTCCTCCAGCACTCTCGATCTGGGCCAAGTGGATGAGCGCATCCGCATCGTCATCACCTGGTCGACGCCGCACCCTGAAATGGCTGGCCAGACACTGGAGCAGATCGCCCAAGCTTGGGGAATAAAGCAGAGAGAAGCGGGGGCCCGCCTGCAGCCTGCTGGAGCCATCTACCACAATATGTCGGAAGAGGATGTGCGCCGCATCCTGCAGCATCCCGCAAGCATGATCGGCTCCGATGGGCTGCCCAACGACCCGCGCCCTCACCCGCGTTTATGGGGGACGTTTCCTCGCGTATTGGGTCACTACTGCCGGGAGCAAGGTATCTTCCCGCTGGCGCAGGCGGTGCACAAGATGACCGGTTTGCCCGCGCAGCGATTCAGATTGGCTGGACGAGGGCAGATCCGTGAAGGCTGTCACGCGGACCTGGTGCTCTTCGACCCGGAGACCATCAAAGACACGGCAACGTTCAGCAACCCGGTCTGCGCCGCGGAAGGGATCGCCGCCGTGTGGGTCAACGGAGTGCTGTCGTACAAAGACGGGGATGCCACTGGGCAACGAGCTGGGCGATTCCTGGCCCGCCCCTCCTTGGGTACCGCTTGAACCCGGCGCCCTTGCTCGATAGCCATGGGGTTTTTCTGCTGCTCGCCGCTGCCAGCGCGGTGATTGGGCTGGTACTGCTCATCGCGGTGGCGAAGCTGAACGCCTTTCTCTCCCTGATGGTGGTTTCGCTGGCCCTGGCGGCGGTGACCGGAATGCCGCTCGGGAGTGTCGTTTCGTCCTTTGAGACGGGAGTGGGCAATACTCTCGGACACATCGCGATCGTGGTAGGGCTAGGCACCATGCTGGGCAAGATGATGGCCGAATCCGGGGCCTCGGAGCGCATCGCGGAAACGTTGATTAGCCTCTTTGGCGCGCGGCGGGTGACCTGGTCCATGATGTGCGCCGGGCTGATCGTCGGCTTGCCGGTGTTTTTTGAGGTTGGCTTTGTTCTGCTCATACCCATTGCGTTCACGGTCGCCCGCCGGACCCGCACTTCTCTTATCCTGGTCGGCCTGCCTCTGGTGGCCGGGCTTTCGGTGGTGCACGCGCTGGTGCCACCACACCCCGCTGCGATGCTGGCAGTTACGATCTTCCATGCCGACGTGGGGCGGACCATCTTATATGGCCTGTTGGTTGGGATTCCCTCAGCGGTGATTGCGGGACCTCTCTACGCCCGATTCATCGCTCCCCGGATTGTGCTCGACGCACACAACCCCATGGCCGAACAATTTGCCGAGCATGATGAGAATCGCTCTCTGCCCGGCTTTGCCATCTCGATGGCCACTGTCTTGCTGCCGGTGTTCCTGATGCTGACTGGCAGCTGGGCAGGAGTCCTGGCAGCGCCGGGCACCACCATCAACAGGGTGCTGCACTTGCTGGGGACTGCTGACATGGCTTTGCTGGTAGCGGTGCTGATCAGCTTTCTCACCCTGGGCAAAATGCGCGGCTTCAACCGGGAGACGATTCTTAAGTTCTCTAATGAATGCCTGGCGCCTACGGCTCACATCACGCTGGTGATCGGAGCGGGCGGCGGGTTTGGGCGCATCCTTCAGGATAGCGGCGTCTCGCAGGCGATTGTCTCGGTTGCGCTGCACGCCCACGTATCGCTGTTGCTGTTGGGATGGCTGGTTGCCGCACTCATCCGCCTGGCTACCGGGTCTGCTACCGTCGCCTTGACCACGGCTGCAGGCATCCTCGCTCCGATTCTCGCGCATAGCCCAGGGGTCCGTCCGGAATTGTTGACCATCGCCACGGGCGCTGGATCGGCCATCTTCTCCCATGTCAACGATGGTGGCTTTTGGCTGGTGAAGGAGTATTTCAACATGAGCGTTGCCGATACCATGAAGACCTGGTCCATCAGCGAGACGTTGATCTCCGTCATCGCCCTGCTGTTGACGTTCGCGCTTGCAGCGGCCCTCTAGTCTGTAACGATGTTTGTACCTTGATCGTTCTCGCGTCCTAATAACACAAGCGGGGGTAGGTTTCCCCATTTGGTATCGTTCCACGGCGCGCAGGGACAGGTTGTGTCCACGGCGCAGGGTCATTCCTCTCCCAACCTACTTTTTGCGGGGGGTTGGATTCTTTTGTGGAGTTGGGCGGCTCACTTTAGCGGCTGGCGCTGGCGCCGCCGCGGTTGGCGCCGTGTTTCCTGGTCCGCCCACCTCTTCCAGCGTAGGCAGTCTGGCCTCCACCGGCGGCAATGGAGGAAAGGGGGCGTGTGGTTCGGTCTGGTACCAATAGGCCACTGAATAGTAGTTATCGGAGCGATGGTTTGCATTGCCGTGTTCAATGGTCGCCTTAAACGCGGTCTTGAAAACTATCGGCGAATCCAGATGAAAGCGGTAGACACTCGATCGGGCCCCTGCCCTTCCTTTGCCTACGATGGGCGCACCGTAGAGCAGATAAGAAAAGGGATGGTCTTTGAAGCCCCAGGCGCCAAGGAAGTAGTCCTCGGCTCCAGTGCCGGCGATGGTAGGCCTCTTTGCGCCGTCAACGAAAAACATGTCGTCGCCCTCGCCCCACCAATCATCCTGGTTCTGCAGGATGGACATGGTCACACCCGCGTATTGCCCCTCACCCTTGGCATCCAGCCAGACGTAGTTGTCCTGCCCGGTTAGGTTGGCTTTCTTGTTCACCAGCGGTTGGCCGTTCCGGGTCCAGTTATTGGTCCAGCCGTGGTTGGGTTGCGCCTGACGAAATTGCGCGTGGAAGTACAGGGTCCCTGGCGCAAGCGTCGTTGGTTCCGTACGGTATTCGATGTTGTAGTAGAGCGCTTTGATCGTTTGATGCCCTTCGTTGGTCACCGTGATCCGGGCATGCCGCTCAAAGGGCATAGGGAAAAAGCAGTTCAAATCCTTAACGCTTCCAACGGAAAGCATTTCCGATTGCCAGGGATGGTAGTACCCGAGGCCGAGCCCAAAGAAATCACCGATTGGAGCCTCAACACTCGGGGTCTCTTCGCCATCCCAGTAGATGCGCAGTACGATCCGTTTCAGATGGTAGGGTTCCGAGCTGGCAATGGTGAACCACAGGTGCGAGATCAAGCCGGGGCCGTCCGTATCGAGCACAGTCAGTGTTTCCCCGGGATCGACCTTGCGGCGGTCGGCATTGCCTCCGGTAGGATCTGCGCTCGACGAACGATGCAACGTGTAGGGTTGCTGTTGGGTTAAATTTGGTTGCCAGGCGGCGCTCTGACCCAGCGCTGTGAGCGATACGCTCGCAGCCAGGTACACGAGCAAAATGCATCGGCTCACAGGCAACTTCCTCAGGTCCGCTAAGATTATTGCATTGAAATCGGCATAAAGCGCAACAGGCCGACCCAGCGGAAAAAAGACCGGCTTCGTGGAGCGTTGTCGCTCACATAGAGAGCCGATTCCCGTTCGTCCTCATGAGGGCAGCTTCGTGGACAACACAGCTACGCTGTCGGGCCCTAGCTTGATGTTCGCACCGCTCAAGACGATCGAGTCATCAGAAGCCAGAAGTATCTGGGCACCGTTGCCTACTTCTACATTCACCGGTGCGTTTCCCAGGTTGCAGGCGATGCGCGCGTTTCCTCGTTCCAGCACCAGCCACTGCGCATTCTCGTCGAAGCGCACGTTGACTGCGTTCAGGTTTCCATCGGTCAACTCGCCCTGACTGCGCCGCAGAGTGATCAGGTCCTTATGCCACTGCAGCAGCGAGCGATGCGGCTGCTCAGTCAATTCGGCCCAATTCAACTTGGATTGGAGGAAGGTCTGCTCATCCTGGGGATCTGGAATCTGATCCGGAGCCCAGCCGAAGGCTTCAAATTCTTTCTTGCGACCCTCGGAAATCATTCGGCCGAGCTCTGGGTCATCGTAGTCGGTGAAGTAGAGGAATGGGGCCGAGGCGCCAAACTCTTCCCCCTGGAAAAGCATGGGCACGAAGGGGGCGGTGAGCACCAGCGCGGCGGCTATTTTGGCCCGGCCGACCCCGGCCTCGTGGCTGACCCTTTCGCCCTGGGCGCGGTTGCCAACCTGATCGTGATTCTGCACAAATCCTATAAAGCGATGACCCGACAAGCCCACGACCTGGCGGCCGTGGATTCTTCCGCGATATTCAGAGTAGTTGCCATCGTAGACAAATACACAGCGAAGCGACTTGGCCAGTTGGGCGAGGGTGCCGAAGTCCGCGTAATAGCCGGCTCGCTCCCCGGAGATGGCAGAGAACAGAGCGTGATGAAAATCGTCGCTCCACTGAGCATCCAGACCATATCCACCCGCCTCTTCGGCCTTCACAATCCTGGGATCGTTCAGATCGCTCTCGGCAATCAGGACGAAGTGCTTTCCGATCGCGGCCTCCAGCCTTCTCACTTCGCCGGTGATCTCCTCCAGAAAATGGATGGCAGAGCGATCCATATAGGCGTGCACCGCATCCAGGCGCAATCCATCGAAGTGGTAATCCCGCAGCCACATCAAGGCGTTGTCGATCAGGAAGCGGCGGACTTCCGTGGCGCCGGCTTCTTCGAAATTGACCGCGTCCCCCCAGGGCGTGGTGTGGCTGTGGGTAAAATACGGTCCGAATTTTGCAGTGTAATTGCCTACCGGACCGAGGTGGTTGTAGACCACGTCGAGTAACACGGCAAGCCCTTTGCCATGGCAGGCATCCACGAAGTGCTTAAGATCGTCCGGCTCTCCGTAGGCATTGAAAATTGCGTACAAGTCGACGCCGTCATAGCCCCAGCCACGCTTGCCGGGGAAGTTCGCGATCGGCATCAGTTCCACATGGGTTACACCCAGGGCTTTCAGATAGTCCAGACGGGATTCTGCCGCTTTCAGAGTTCCCTCAGACGTGAACGTGCCCAGGTGCAATTCGTAAATCAGGGCGCTCGAAAGAGACGCCGCTTGCCAGTCGCTGTCGCTCCAGACGAAGGCAGAGTGATCGACCAGACGGGACGCGCCGTGGACACTATAGGGCTGCCACTGGCTTCGCGGATCAGGGAGTGCGGGTTCCAAGCCATCGATCACGAACCCATAGTCGGTGCCGGGCCCTGCCTCTTCCACGGCCGCGGACCAATAGCCTCTGGGCCTTTTTTCCATAGGAAACTTTTTGTTTCCTATTTTGACTTCCAGGGTGCCGGCGCGAGGAGCCCAGACCTCAAATACGTGCATTCAACCCTCCGTTACGGAATTAGTGCTTTCAGTGGGATGCGTCGTGGGGTCACAGCCCGGTTGGCGGGGCATTGAAGCCGGCCAGGTTAACGGCGGCGTTCACCAGCGAGATGTGGGAGAGGGCCTGGGGAAAATTCCCTACCAGACGCTTTGCCGTGGTGTCGTATTCCTCGGCCAGCAAACCAACGTCATTGGCTAGCGACAGTACGCGCTCGAAAAGCTTCCGGGCGTCCGCATCGCGTCCTTGCAGCTTGAGCGCACTTACCATCCAGAAACTGCAAGCGAGAAACACGCCTTCGCCAGGAGGGAGGCCATCCGACACCTTTTCCGTGTTGTACCGCAGCACCAGGCCGCCCGACATCAGGTTGCTCTCAATGGCCTTGAGTGTGCCTTTGACGCGCGGATCCTCCGGGGGGAGAAACCCGGTTAGCGGCATAAGCAACAAGGATGCATCGAGATGCTCCGAGCCGTAGCTCTGCACAAAGCTGCCCAGCTGTTCGTTATAGCCCCGGGTGCAGATCTCTTCGTGAATTTTTGTCCGCACCTTCTGCCACCGTTCCACGGGTGCGTTGGCGTGCAACATGCCTGCCGCCTTGATTGCGCGGTCGAACGCAACCCAGGCCATCATCTTGGAATAAGTAAAGTGCTGCCGTCCCCCTCGCGTTTCCCAAATACCTTCATCGGGCTCCTGCCAGATGGTTTCCAGATGCTCGACCATGCGTCGCAGCATGGCAAATGACTGCTCACCATCCTTGCCCATCTTGCTCAGGGCGTGATGGAAGGCGGCCAGCACTTCGCCGTAGATGTCCAACTGAAGCTGTTCGGAGGCTGCGTTCCCGATGCGCACGGGCTTGGAGTTTTCATAGCCGGTAAGCCAAGGTATTTCCCGTTCGGGCAGAAAGCGCTGACCAGCCAGGCCGTACATGATCTGAACCTGATCGGGACTGCCGGCAATGGCGCGCAACAACCATTGTTGCCAGGCTTTGGCTTCCTGGAAATAGCCGCCGAACATGAAGGAGAGCAAAGTGAATGTCGCATCGCGCAGCCAGCAGTAGCGATAATCCCAATTCCTGGAACCACCCAACTGTTCCGGCAAGGACGTGGTCACCGCGGCGACGATCCCACCGGTCGGCTGATAGGTGAGAGCCTTCAGGGTGATGAGGGAGCGCTCCACGGCTTCGCAATAGGGTAGTTCCTGGTAGCAGTTTTCAGCCGCCCACTTTTGCCAGAAGTCTTGCGTTTCCTCGACCGCCTTATTCACATCGATGGTGCGCGGTATATGCAGATGGGAAGGCCCGTAGGTCATCACGAAATCAACGCTTTCTCCTGCATTGACGGTGAACTCGCTCACGGTCGTGAGTCCTTTACCTTTAAGCGGCGCCTTGGTGTGAAGGACCACCAGATCGGGGCCCGCAATGGCGCGAATACCGTTGTGCCGCCGCGTGACCCAGGGCACAGTGCTGCCGTAGTTGAAGCGCAAAGCCATTTCCATCTTCATGGGTGCGCTTCCGCGAATTCCTTTCACTATGCGGACGATGTCGGAATTGGTGTGCCGGATGGGCATGAAGTCGATCAGCATGACGGCGAAATCGTCCGTCTCAAACGTGGTTTCCAGAATAAGGGTGTGATCGCGATATTTGCGGGTGGTCTTGTTCACCTCGGCGGCGGGCGCAATCAGCCAGCGGCCGTTTTCCTCGGTTCCCAGCAGGCGAGCAAAACACGCGTCGGAGGAGAAGTCCGGCCAGCAAAGCCAGTCGATCGATCCATCCAGGCAAACGAGGGCGGCCGTCTCGCAGTCACCAATGACCGCGTAGCTCTCAATGGGAGCGTGGGTGTGATTTGTTGTATCTGTCATTCCTTTTGCCATCCTCCGGACTCATTCTACGGTTGGGATGACAAGGGCAGAAGGTGTGCAGCCGGGTGGGACCACAAGCCTAGCGATAGTGGCCAACCTCTTCTCCACCTTTTACCTGGCCATACTCCAGGAGCGTGACCAGCAGCACACCGCCGCAGATGTTGCCCAACGTTGCCGGAGCAAGCCAGGCAAAATACCGGGATATAGAGAGTTGATGATCGAGAATCGCGGAAAGAATCTCCCCACTGGTTGCAACGCAATGGGCGAAACCTCCCAGGCCCACGACAAACGTTAGCAGCCAAATGAGCATGACAGAACCGGTGATGGAGTGGCTGCCACTGACCAGCCACGCAACCAGCGCGATTATCCATCCGCCGATGACGCCGCTCCAAAATACATGGCTGGCCGTTACCCCGGCCGCCTCCACGCCCATACGCGTCATTGCAGTCACAAACTCAGGCCGCAGTGCACCGGTGCGCACCGCGAGCAGCGCAAAGAGAAGAGCTCCGAGGACATTCGAGGGTAGAACGATGGCCCACAGTCGGAGCGTTCTCCAGCCGTGACGGCGCTCGGCGAGCATGAGCGCGACGGGGTAGAGCGTATTCTCTGTGAAAAGCTGGGCCCGGCCGAGAATCACGGCGATGAATCCGATGGGATATAAAAGGTCGGCGATGAACCTGGAGATTGGGCTCTGCCCTAGTTGGGCAATCACAATCGATGTGCTCAGGGCGGTCAGGCCCATGGTAATACCACCGGCCACTCCGGAGATAAAAAGTCCCAGGGCCGCGCGGTCCAGTTCATGGCGGGCGTTGCGGGAAACCTGCTCGTAGATCTCATCCGCGGTTGGCCGATCGAGCTCGGTCTGAACCTGAGATGGTGCGCTGGCTTGCGGCTCAATCCTCTTTTTTAATTTGCGTAGGGCCACGAAAGCTCCGAACAGTGTGGGATGCAGTCCGGCGCACCAGGCGCCGCACGGTTACGGGACACGATCTCAGCAGCTCTTTTGGTGCAATGAAAACTTCAGGGGCACGGTGGTACATTCATTCCTGTTGCAGGCTCGTCGCGGCGACTTCGGTAAGGAGGGTCTCTTGTTAACGACAAAATCCTGCTTAAGCATGCTGCTGTTCGCCCTGTTTGTTGCTATTCCCGGCAACGTCAGGGCCGCCGATTCCCCGAGCATCCTGAAAGCACCGGACATGGCTAACCTGATGCCGGCGACAGTTTTCTTCCGCGGCCAGGTGGCGAGCGTACAGGCGCGTAATTCGGGCGGAGTCAAGTTGGCAGACGGCATGCTGGTGCTGAGCGCTCTGGTCGATACTTCGGGATACTCAACGGCAGTGCAGCAGAAATACCAGGGGTATTTCATCACCGAGGTAGCGCTGGACATCAACGGGCAGACGCTGAAGCCGGGAGCTTACGGCGTAGGCTTTGTCGAAGGGAACAAGTTCCTGGTAATGGATCTGGGCGCGCATGACTTGTTCACAACCAGTGGCGTGCACGACACGGAGCTGAAGCGCCCGACACCGTTGCAGGTCCTCGCCGACACGGCGCCGAACCGGTACCGGCTTTACATCAACCGCAACTACGTGGTCTTCTCTCCCGTCCCCTGACCCTGCACGAAAGGTGTAGATGGAAGGCCATTAATTTTCGCGGAATGCGTCGATAATTTCAGGAACGGAAAGAGGTTTGCATGGTCTCCCCCACCGCTGTCAATTCCTCTGGCCAGGCTCCACCTGGTCAGATGCCGGCCACCGAATCCGCCCACGAAATGACTGTGGGCTCACCGGCCCCCACGAACGCCACCCACCGCTTCCTCGACGCTTTCGGTTTTCATTTGCTGGTCGTGCTGCTAGGGATCGCTCTGGCCTTTATGTAGTCACAAAGGGTGTTGTCTCGTAGTCCAGGATCCTGGCCACCGCAGACCGCAACCCACCCGGGTTGTTCAGGTCCACCTGGTAAGTTGGGAATCCAAGCTGTCGGTCCTCTCCTGAGCGAATCGCCAATATCCTGGGATTCGGATCCAGCTCCTGTGCCTGGGCGATTAAGCTCCTGGCCTGGGCTTCCTGCACGGTCTGACTCAAGATCACGAGGCTATAGGGTCGCGACCGCAGGGCTGCTCCTGCGTCCCGTGAGTTCACTGTGGTTATCTGCCAATCTCGCAGGAGCTCGGCGCGGGTCCGGAGGAGAATTGGGTCGTCCCCAATAATCAGAATCAAGGCTTTCATAGCAGCTCCCTGTTTGCGTGTTGGCGCAGACTTAAAGGAAGACAAAGTGATGCAAGTGATTGACGACCATACTAATCCAGAGTTTGCTTGCCGCCAAATGACTTTTTAGCGCATTGGGCGCGATGAGCCGATTTTTCACGTCAAATCCGATTCGCTCGTACTACACTCGTAGCACTTTATGCGTTGGACTCCCGGTGGTCTTAGCGGCGACGTAGAGGACAGGCGAGGCCAGTCAGGCGGCGGCCTCGGCGGAGGCGGGCTCGGAATCGTCGGGTTCATCATCCTGCTGGTGATCAGCCTGGTGACCGGGCGCAACTACATTGGCGCCTACTTTTCGAGCGGCGGTGGAGTTCAACAGCAGCAACAGAGCGGACCGCGGACGGTGTCACCTCAGGAAGACCGTTCGGCACAGTTGGCATCCTTCGTGCTGGGCGATGCGCAGGACACGTGGACGCAGATCCTGGCCAAGGAAGGGATCCGCTATCCCCGGGCGCGCCTGGTGCTGTTCCGCGACTATACGCAGTCAGGCTGCGGTGCGGCGCAATCCTCGACCGGGCCGTTCTATTGCCCCGCGGATCAGAAGGTTTACCTGGACCTCGGGTTCTGGGACCAGTTGAAGCAGTTCGGGGCGTCAGGGGATTTTGCCCAGGCATACGTGATTGCTCATGAAATTGGGCACCACGTGCAGAATGTGCTGGGCATCGAGCGTAAGGTCCGAGGAATGCAGCAGCAAAATCCCCAGGCTCGGAACCAGCTATCCGTAGCCATGGAGTTGCAGGCAGACTGCTTTGCCGGAGTCTGGGCCCACTCAACCACGAATCGCCAGATCACCGACCAAGCCGATATTAAGGGTGGCCTGCAGGCCGCGGCTGCCGTGGGCGACGACCGCCTGCAGAAAATGTCTCGGGGCTACGTCACCCCTGACTCCTTTACCCACGGCTCCTCAGAGCAGCGGATGTCCTGGTTCAACCGCGGGTTTACCACCGGTCAGGTGAGTGCCTGCAATACATTCAGCGGCGGAAGTTAGACCGATAGGCCTGGCGTCATAGCTTGGCGGCAACCGCCTTGGTCTCGGTGTAATGCTCCATGACTTCCTTGCCCATTTCCCTGCCCCAGCCGGATTGCTTGTAGCCGCCGAACGGCCACGCGGGGTCTCCATAGTTATGGGCGTTGATGCAGACGGTGCCTGCCCTGATCTTGCGGGCCATCATATGCGCGGCCTTCAGATTGGTCGTCCAGACGCTTGAGGACAGTCCATATTCCGTGTCGTTGGCGAATTTGGCCACCGCGTCCAGATCAGCATCGTCGAAGGATTGGACGCATACCACCGGCCCAAATATCTCTTCCCGCACGACCTTCATCGAGCGATTGGTTTGGGCGAGGACGGTTGGCTCGACAAAATAGCCCTGGTTGCCCATGACCTTGCCGCCGGTGACTACCTCAGCTCCCTCTTGCCGTCCCGCTTCAAGGAAGCCGGTTACGCGGTTGTGTTGTTCCTTCGAGACCAGTGGTCCCAGGTTGACGGACGGATCGAGGCCATGCCCCACTTTCAACTTGGCCGCCTCCCTGGTGACGCCGTCGACGATCTTGTCGTAGATCGATTTGTGGGCGAAAAGCCGCGAACCTGCAGTGCAGCATTGGCCCTGGTTGTAGAAGATCGCGCTGGCGGTTCCGGCGATGGCGAGTTCCAAATCGGCATCGGGAAACACGATGGCCGGTGATTTGCCGCCCAGTTCCAGCGAGACCCGCTTCAGATTGCCTGCGGCCGCCTTGACGATCAGCTTGCCGACCTCGGTCGAGCCGGTGAAGGCGACTTTGTCGACATCCGGATGTTCTGCGAGCGCGGCCCCGGCGGTCTCGCCGTATCCGGTAACGATGTTCACCACGCCGTCGGGGAAACCGGCCTCGGTGATGAGCTCGCCCATGCGGATCGCCGAGAGTGGCGTCTGCTCGGCAGGTTTGAGGACGATGGTGCAACCCGCCGCCAGAGCCGGCGCGAGTTTCCAGGCTGCCATCATCAGGGGAAAGTTCCAGGGAATAATCTGACCGACGACACCGATAGGCTCGCGGACGGTATAGACATGCCAGTTACCGGGAGTCGAGACCTGGATCTGCTCGCCGTTCAACCGCGTTGCCCATCCCGCCATGTAACGGAACATTTCGATGGAGCCGCCGATATCGTCGCGTCGAGCGTTGGTGACCGGCTTTCCGTTATCCAATGCTTCCAGCTCGGCAAATTCGTCGGCATGACGCTCCAGCAAGTCGCCCAACGACCAGACCATGCGTTGCCGTGCGGCGGGCGAGATGCGGGACCACGGGCCGGTCTCGAAGGCGCGGCGTGCGGCGGCGACTGCGAGATCTATATCCGCCTTGTCACCTGCGGGGACGTGGGCGATGATCTCCTGGGTCGCGGGGTCCTCGACTTCGAAGGTTTTCCCGCTGCGGGCATCCACCCATTTGCCGTCGATCAGCATTTGATGTTTCTTGGCCAGGAATGCGGCCGCGGCCTTGCCGAGTGCGGGCTTGCTGACGGCAAACGTTGTCTCTGTCGCGGTGATGGGCATTTGGGGAGGCTCCTTGCGGTGGGTTTGTCTCGCGCCTAATGTTGCCTCCGGCGGCCCCGGAGTGTCAACGTGCGGGGCGAACGCAAGACACCGAGTTTCGGCGGCCTGCGGCGCCGCCGAAACTCTTTTTTAATGACTACCCCGTGGGCCCGCTTTCCGCCAGGATTACGGAGCCTATCCTGCGCGGATCAATCTGAGCCGATTTTGTATGAGGAATCTGTGGCGTGCTGCTCAGCTGCAAAGGCCGCGCAGGTCTGGTTGTAAACGTCACCACTATAATCCCGCAAACTGACAAAGCTTTCAGGGTATCGCTTGCAATAAAACTTCGCGTTCTCGATAGATTCCTGAACGTTGACGCTCGGCTTAGTTGGGTTGTCAATTGCGCTCACCTCACTCTTTGCGCAGAGGCGCAGCACTTCAGAAAGTAGTGCGACGGGCCCTTGCGGAGGGGAGGAGATCCGCAGAACAGGTCGGGGCCTTCCACAGTACTGACTGCGGGGCTGGATGCGCTATGGCACTTGAGTAATCAGCTGCGAAACTCTAGTACCCAGGCTGAGATTGGTTTTTGTTTATCAAATTTGGAATCAACCAGATTGATCAACTGATCGAGGGGTGTGGGAGAGGCTCATGGATGTGCCAATGGCGTCTTGGGTCGGCCCATTTCTGCATCATCTTGCGGCACTCGGGTAGGTGCGCAGTTCGGTTATAGGCGCGTCCGAGGGAGATCAGTCCTCGGGCTCAATCAGTTCGGCACCGACGATGTATACGCGCTGATCGTCGTAATGGAAGTACATAGCCAGATTGGGAACGCCGGCAAACCGAATTCCGACGAACTCGTTTAAGTGCAGCAGGCGCAGTTTCGTTCCGGGGATTGTCGGAAACATTTCGGGGTTTTGGCAAAGGGTGTCATAGACGGCGTCCATGACCTCATCCAAGCGTGAATAGTCAATCTTTAAAAGCTCGAACTGAACATGAACCGCGGCATCCCATCGGACTTCCCGCAATTATTCACCTATGCCAGCAGGCCTAGTCCTTCGGCAATCTTCTGTCCGCGCGTGATCTCCGACGGCGTTGGATCAGACGCCGACAGAAAGACAGTTCTGATATCGATCGTTTCACCATCTTCGACGCTCTGATATGCGGCGGTCTTATGAGATAAATTGCTCACCGCTTTGGCCGTCATAGGGAACAGCCGATCTATCCACTCGTCCACGATGGCAATTTCCTCACCGCCAAAAAGGGTGAGGTCTGGTTCCCGCAGGTTAACAAGTCGCTTTTGTAAGAGCCCGCTTGCTAGGAACACCGGCTGTACGACAAGATGACCAGCTCCGATCAGCGCATCGCGTACTGGCACCAATCGCCCTGGGGCTGGGCCCGCCGGTATGCGCTGATACTCACACTCGGTGATCGATCTTCCCCGCTTTCCGTAAGCTGAGAAATCCGAGAAAAACAAAATCTTATTCAGTTTTGTTCCTCCGAAAGACGGGTCGCACGCACACTTCTGACTGATGTAAAGTATTAACTCTGCAAGCTTTCGCTCGCTATCCTGGATTTCCATATCACCCTCCCGCAATCTGGCCAGACTGCGCTCCCCACGGTGGGTACTGCTTGAACATCGGCCAATACCGGATAAAGCTGAAGTCCGGCTCGACAATTCTATGCACCCCTCCTACTCCATTAGACGCAACAATAGCAAGGCAAAACCCTAGTTGCACACAAAATAGTGCGCTTCGGAATGGCCCGAACAAAGAGATTAGCAGACCGGATCAAGATCGTTTCGTCCATTCTTCGCCAACGAGAGGCTTTCGTTCTAGTTCATCAAGATAGTCGGCCCCCTGTTGCATCATCATTTTGCGTTCCGCCAGATGAGCCGTGCGATTGTATGCGCGCCCGTTGGGATCGCGCATGGCGTGAGCCACCTGATGCTCAATGAAGTCGGGTCGGAAGCCCAGCACCTCATCAAGTGATGGTCGGCGCCACAGCCCGGAAGCTGGGTCCGGTCATCTCCTCCTTGCCAATTCCCATACGCCGCATTGCCGCAAGGATGGCGTTGTCGCTCATCGGACGCTTGCTGGTGCGGGCTCCTGGAAATACGAACTGCCCGGCACCGGTGAGGGGTGCGACTCGCGTAGCCTTTTTAAGGCCTGCCGGCAAAGGGGAACGATGTGCGGAACGTCGGTCTTATCACCGTGTAGCGCCATTCAGCAGCGTCCAGGTCAAGGTCTTTCCATTCAGCCATACGCAGCTCGCCTGGACGAACAAACACCATAGGAGCCAAGTGCAGAGCGCATCGCAAGTGGGAGAGGCTCTTTCCTAGTTGCTAGGACGGTGTCGTGGGTTTTGCTTCAGCCGTCCCTCGGGACTGAGTTTGGAAATGAAAGCTCTCACATATACTTTTAGGCCCCAGGTTTGCGCTAAGTCCTTTGTTTTATCAAGATGATCACATTTCGATATTTCCCGCCGTATGGTTGCAAGGTTTGGAAATATGTGCAAACTAGCGAACTATGCGCCCTAAGTCAGCGTGCAAAACCTAGAGTGGGTTTCGAGCAGTGAAGCGCGAGAGGCCCGCGCACCCAAATAGATGCGGATTTGGCGGTTTAGTCGCGCTAGAGGATCTTTGATTTCCTGGATAGGATTGGTGGAGCTAAGCGGGATCGAACCGCTGACCTCCTCGTTGCGAACGAGGCGCTCTCCCAGCTGAGCTATAGCCCCACAAGGCGGGAACAACCTGCTTAGTTTAGCATCGAACGGGTCCGGTTGAAGGGGCTCAGGGCTTGGAGAAACGGCTCTCGATTGCGCCGAAGAGGTCGTCCAGATGAGCTTTCGGGATTTGACCCTGTGCCATGCTAGGCGATCCCCCGCCCCGTAAACCGTAGGCCGACAGCGCCTCGCGCAACAGCGATCCACAGTCGATCTTCTGATCCGCACTTGCCCCAACGACCACACGAGCCGGCTCCTCCTGCGTGCTGGCCAGGAGCGCGCAAGTCTGCGGGGACAAGGCAATCAGGCGCGACGCCAGCAGCTTGAGGTAGGCGGCGTCCTGATCGGCGAAGGTCAGCCGCACCACTCTGCGGCCGCCCTGCAAAGGATGCTGATGCAGCAGGCTCGCCGCATGATACCCAGCCAATTCCTCCGTGAGCTTCTGGCGCGACTTATTCGCTGCTTTGGACTCGGCCAACACGCGGTCGACTGCTTCGGCTACGTCCAGACGGCCTACGGAAAGCGCCGTGGCTGCTTGCGTGAGCGTGGCCAGATCGTGCCGGGCAGTCACCACAGCGCGCAGGCCGCAGAGAAATTCCACTCGAATCCCGTGGCGCATGCGCTCGGTTCCGCGGATCAGCAGGCCGCCAATCTGGCCCGTTGCCTCGACATGGGTGCCACCGCAGGCGTTGAGGTCGATATCGTCAATCTCGATAAGCCGGATATCCCCTTCCCGATCCGGCAGTTTGTGCAGAGTGCCGGCTGCGAGCAGCATTTCCGCTTCCTGCCTGGGGATGGTACGCATGGTGACTTTCCGGTCTTCGGCGATGATCTCGTTGACCGCGTCCTCGATTCGCTCCAACTCCTCTTGCGCAATGGAGTCGCGGGCCAGATCGATGGTGGAGGTCATCTCGCCCAGGTGAAACGACACCGTCGCTGCACCCAGCTGGCGATACACGACGGCGGAAAGCAGGTGCTGGCCGGAGTGCTGCTGCATGTGGTCCCGGCGGCGGCTCCAATCGACGTAGCCACGCACCGGGGTTCCCGCCAAAAGCGGCTTCGGCGTGGTGTGCCAAACCTCTCCGTGCTCGTCCTCTTCCACGGCGAGAATCGGAGCCTGGAGCAGAACGCCCCCCGTGGAGGTGGCCGTAAGCAGGCCAGTGTCGTGCGGCTGGCCGCCGCTGGTGGGATAGAAGGCGCTGCGGTCGAGGGCGATTTGCCACAGCGACCGCCCCTCGGTCCGGGAAACCTCGCGAATGTCGGAGACATGCGCGTCGAAGGAGGCCAGTGATGGGTCAGCGTAGTAAAGCCGGTCAGACATCCTGAAGGTTATTCTATCCGGGGAGATTGAGGTTGCCACTATTCAGAGGCCGAGCCGCGTTCGGCGGGATTGTCTTGTTGTTCACAGCAGGAGCCGGATGGGGACAGGACGGAAGCGCGACGTGCGCCCAGTTGCTGCAGGCACAGGATGCAAAAGCGGTTATGACCTGCAAGGCGGAACTGGATACGGCCGAAAGCGCGCCTGCGGGCGAGCGCGTGGCGCGCATCGTGGCCAATGACGAGTACGGGGTGGCGCTCCTGGGAGTGGCCCACAAACCGAAACAGTCGCTCGAGGCTTTTGACTCGGCCATTGCCCTGCTGCCGGCAAGCTCGGTAAAGCCTGACAGCCTGCAGTGGGCAGTGATTTTTTGGCACCGCGCCACCGCCTATCAGCAACTGCAGGAGTGGGAGCGCACTGCCGCTGATCTGAGGACAGCAGAGAATACGTTCACCGCCGCTATCGCTTCTGCCGGCGGCGATGCGGCCTTGACCGAGCATTTCCGTGAACTACGCCTGCGGGTGCGCAGACAGCACGCCGATGTGCTGGAGCATCAGGGCAAACACAGCGAAGCACGACGGCTGTTAGCTACACAATAGTGCTATAACCAGAAGCCAGGTGCGAGGCCACACCTTGTTGTTCCTCCGGCATAATCAATTCATGCGACTTCTTGTCTGCTGCTGCGTGGCCGCGCTCATGATGACGCCACAGGCCTCGTTTGCGGCCCAGGCGGCCGCCAAACCGGGGCAGGTAACGCCGCCGCCGGCAAGTCCTCTCCCTACAACTCCTGCCATGACCGACGAGGACAAGGCTAACCAGCTGAGCGAAGAGGTGGGCAAACTGATGGTCAAGTGCGTGAACCTGCTGACCGCACAGGATCCCCTCTCGCTGGATTATTGCAAGCAGCAACGCGACCTGGCCGACCAGTATCCTCCCCATCAGCGCCTGGTGGACAAGATGCTGGCCTACGACGAATACGGAATCGCGCTGGCTGCGTTCGATCATAAGCAGGAGGCGCTAGAAGAATTCAATCGCGAGGTCGCGCTGGTGCCCAAAGCGGTCAAACCGGGGTCTCCGGAGTGGAGCACAGCATATTGGCATCGGGCAATGATCTACATCCAGATGGGTCAGAACGAAAAGGCCGACCACGATTATCGAGCGGCGGAAGAGAACTTCCGCAAACCATCGAGTGCGGCTGACAGCGCGGCCGCGCAGAAGAAACGGCGGGCGATCCTGCGCCAGCATGCAGCCCTATTGCAAAAAGAAGGAAAGACAGAAGCGGCGGCTCACTTGCTCGAAGAGGCCAAGAAATGACAGAAGAGGCGACGGCAAAAGAGAAGCCGCGGACTAAAAATATTCCTCGTAACGTCGAGCCCTACTACATCGCTTTTCTGCTCAAAGGGGAACGGTGGAACGATACCCAGGGTGCGGATGCGGCCGACCTGGTGCCCCGTCAACTGGCGTTCATCCGGGAGCAGGTGGAAGCTGGACGATACATGCTGGCGGGCCCGATTACCGATGATGGTCCGCTGGTAGGGATGTCGATTATCGCCGCCGGTAACGCCGGCGAGGCTTTAGCGATCGCTTCCGCGGATCCTGGGGTCCAGGCCGGACGATTAAAGGTGGAGGTGCATCCTGCATTTCTGCCCTCGTTGAAAGAATTGAAAATCAACTACTCGTAGCTTTCGCCTTATCGGCACGCTTGATCGCGGCTGCCATTTCCTGCTGATAACGCATTGGTTTTTGGGGCTGCAGGGAGTGCTCGATCGCCTTGCGGTAGCCACCGGAATAGATGGCGTAAAACACAGCCAGCGCGCAGCCGACCCCCAGCGCGAAGCCAAAAAAGTAGCCCAGCATGATGTTGTAGAACACACTCATGATCAGACGCCACCTTGCGCGACGCGGGCACGGTGAAGGACAGGCGGACCAGCCCGGCCCCACTCGTTGGGGTCCCAGTGGAGGGGGCTCAGCTCGTGGTCTCGATGACGAAAGGTGATGGGCCGGGGAGGCCCATTCGGCCCCATTGAGTCAAAGGTAAGAAGGACTTGCCTGCCGCTTTGGGTCCAGCGGCCATGCATGGTGGAGTTGTTTTTGCCGATGTACTGAGTGGTGAGCATCGCGGTACCGTCAGAAGCCAGGCTAAGGGTAAAGACCCGTTTCGCCGCATCGGACGCTGGTGCGTGGCCTTGGTAGACCCCGGAAAGATCCGTCTGGTGGGCCCAGGCGGACAGGGTGGCGCAGGCGGCCGGAAGGATCCAGCAGAGCGCCAGCAAGGGGCGTGGGATCAAACGTGGGATTCGCGGGCGGGCAAGCATGACGAATGATCATAGATGCCGCTCGGCCGCCCGGTCACAGGAATTCTCCACAGCCTAAGGAATTCGGTAGTGGTCCTGCGAGCCCACATGGCCAACCCAGGGGATGAGCGGAAAGGGTATATGATGCGTCTCTACATGCGACGGTCTTTGTTCGATTATGGGAACATTTGAAGGCCAATTCGTCGGATGGCTGGAGGCCGAGCCCGTGGCCGTACCAGAACAGGATGCGCACGCCCGGGTGACCGCGCTAGTGGAAGAGTACTCGACCACGCTCTATCGCGTGGCCTATTCGGTGACGCGCAACACGGCCGACGCAGAAGATGTGGTCCAGGAGACGTTTCTGCGCGTTCTTCGGCACCGCAGCAAGCTGGCCGAGGTGCGCGATTACCGCGTCTGGCTGGTGCGGATCGCCTGGAACCTGGTGTTGGACCGCAAGCGGCGCGCGAAAACGCGGCCCCAAGTCGATGATTTTGAAGACCTGGCGCGGGTTTTGCCGACGAGAGAGCTGAGCGCTGAAAAACGGGTGATTACCGCGCAGCGCCATGCCCGAATTCTGGCCATGATTGACACCCTGCCGGCAAGGGAGCGTGAGGTGTTGCTGCTTTCCGCTGTCCAGGAGTTGTCTACAGTCGAAATTGCCCTGGTTCTCGACACCACAGAATCGACCATCCGCTCGCGGTTGTACCGGGCCCGGCACGCGCTCGCAGCTTTGCTGGAGCAGGAAGGGAGTTTGCAATGAGCGTACATTCGGAAATCGACGATACCCTGCGGCACCTGGGCAGCGTCGAACCGCCCTCAGGGTTGGAGAGGCGGGTCAATCTCCGGCTTCAGAGCGAGCGCCGCCGCTTTTCTGTCACGGTCACCCGCACCATAGCGGCGTGCGCATTGGCGGCCAGCGTTGCTCTCTCGGCTGTTGTTTTGAATCCTGCTCTGCGCAGCCGGGCTTTTCATCATGCTGCGGGCCCAAGTGTGCCCACAGCCAATACTCCGCGAGTCGTGTCCCCAGTCTCAGGCGGGTTTGGCACTGCCTCGGCCGTGCACGTACCGGTAGAGCCGGTCCCAGTGCAGCCCACGCCGGTTAATCAGGGCCGGGGCCGGTCCAGATCGGGACGTGCCATGCTCCCAACCGGGAACCTGGCACCCCTTCCACGCGGTGTTGCCGCACCCCATGCTACCCCTGCCGTCTCTCCCGACCCGGCGCACTGATGGTCTAGAGCACCCACTCGATAAGCATGTGAACGACTGCCAGCACGACCGCTCCAATGAAAGCGGCGCCAAAGCTGGCGATTTGCAGGCCTGGCGTGATCTTGCTGGCCAGGATGAGCATGAACGCGTTGATCACCAGAAACAGCAGGCCCAGGGTGAGGATCGCGAAGGGAAAGGTTACGACCTTCAAGATCAGTCCCAGGGTCATATTCAGAAAGCCGATCACCAGGACTGCTACGAGTGCGGAGGGTAGGCTCACCACTCGGAATCCGGGCACGATGTAGGTCACTGCCAAGAGGGCCAAGGCGCCGAGGATCCACTTCAGGAGCAAATTCACCATTGCTGTAATTTCCTTTCGAACGTACAGGGAATTCAGTGGTAACAGCCTACGCTAAGATGAGGTCTAAGAGGCAAGATGTCTGTCGTTCCCCCATGGCTGGCCACGAGTGTTTTGCTGTTGGTCTGCGTGGTTCCTTCCCCAGTCGGCGCGAGTGACCCCGGCGCTTTGCCGGATGCAGCCACCATGCTGCGAGACGTCGAAGCGCATCAGAAGCAATTGGACAAAATGCGGGAGAACTATACGTTCCGGTCGGTCGAGACCACCCGGCAACTGGACAGTAGCGGGAACACGAAAAAGGTGGAGACGGAGGAACACGAGGTCTTCTTTGTGAACGGCCACCGGGTGCAAAAGCTGGTGCGCAAAGATGGCAAGGACCTGAGTCCGGACCAGGCGCGGAAGGAACAGGACCGGGTTAATAAAGAGGTCCTCAAGATCTCGAAACCTGGGTACAGCGACCCTGACAAAGATGACATCACGGTTTCGCGGTTGCTCCAGATTGTTGCATTTTCCAGGCCGCGGCGAGTGCAGTTGAATGGACGGGACACGATTGCGTTTGACTTCGCCGGAGATCCACATGCCAAGACGCACGGTCGCGATGAAGAGGCGCTCAAGAAGGTGAGCGGGACAATTTGGATCGATGAGGCCGACCGCGAGGTCTCACGGATGAGCGCGACCCTGGATGAGAATTACCATGTGGGGTTTGGACTGCTGGCTTCGGTCGCCAAGGGGAGCAATATGGTGTTCGATCAGGCGCTGATTCGGAATGAGGCTTGGCTGCCTACGGCGATTGCTTTGCATTTGCAGGCGCGGGCGTTTCTGGTTGCGGGTTTTCGCGCGGAGATTGATATTCGGTTCGACCAGTATAAGAAGTTTCAGACAGATGCTGTGCAGCAGCCGGGCGCCACGGCTAAGTAGGGTGGGGCGATTGCCGACCCTCTTCGCGAGTCCAGGACAATGTTTCGATAAGTTTTCAGTCGTCCCTGCGGGACTAGTCGAGAGTGCGTGTAAACCCAGGACTGCGTCCTGGGCTAAGTTCAGACGTCCCTACGGGACTTGATCGCGCGATGGATCATCGCGGACTCCTCGGCAGCCGTTTAGCGGCGTGCCTCTACAGACGATGATGTGGGGCGCCCGTCAGATGCTGCCGGTTGAGGAGATTAGCTACTTTTGTTGTAGCTTTTGGGCTGCGATTTGGCCGGCGGCGGTTTTGGAGGTTTTTAGCTGGGCGTAGATTTTGTTGGCTTCAGCGGGATTGGTCTTCTCGTAGAGCGAGGCCAGTTGCAAGCGCGCCGCATCGGCCGGCACCGTGTTGGTTGGTTTGGCGATCAGCTGGTTGTAAAGCACTACCGCCTCACTGCTGCGGTTCAGCTGCTGGTAAATGTTGGCTAGCGCAACTTTGGCCAATGACGCCAGCGCTGCATCGTGGCCATCCGCAACCTTCTTCAGATAGGTTTCCGCCTGCCCGGGCTGCGCCATATCCATCGCCGTCAGGCCGGCGAAATATTCGGCGGTCTTGCCTGCTTCGAAAAACCCGTATCGATTGGCGATCTGCACGAATTGCTCGTTGGCCGACTTGGCGCGCGCGGCGGTGGATGGAAAGGTCTTTTCCCCCGGCGGGGCCGGCTGCCCGGCTTGTGCTAAAGGCGTGTTGTAGGTGTCCATCGCTTCACCGAATGCCAGGTCGGCGGCGGCGGAACGCTTGTTGTAAACGATCAATGCTGCTACGACCGCCGCGATCACAAGGACCGCGGCCAGACTGGCTTGAATCACCTTGGAACGATGGTCCGCAAACCAGTCCACACTGGTCCTGGTAGCTTCAATCAAACGGTCCTGTTTAAGCGCGTGACGTGTCTGTGTGTCCACTAATTTCCTTAAGAAGCCTTTGCGGGAGGGGTCGCAAGCCAGCCGCTATACCGTTTGCTGCCTGCGTGAGCTTCTAAAGTTTAGCAGCGCTGAAGTTTGCGGGTCAAACGAGCGGTTTGGACGACTCAGGCAGCAACGACCGGATCTTCGATCTCGCCGTTTTCAATCTTTTCCCGGCATTCGATGCAGTAGGGGGTCCAGGGAAGGGCTTCCAGCCGCTTCAGACCGATGGTCTTGCCGCAGTGCATGCACTCCCCATAGGTACCCTCATCCAGCCTCTTCAGAGCCAGGCGGACGAGCGCAAGCTGCTCATGGCCGCTGGTTCCCTGGCTGAAAAGCATTTCCTTCTGGTAGGACTGCACAGCTTGGTCAGCAGCATCGAGCGCACTGTCTGCTGCAACCTCGCGGCCCTGCTCCACTGCCGAGATCATCGACTGCTCGAGCTGTTTCTCCTGCCGGCGGAGGGACTGTTCGAATTTCTGTATTGTTTCAGGATTATGCACCACTTTTGTCGTTACTCCTCGACACGTTAAAAATGTCGTTCTAGTGTCGCCTAATTGGACGCAGATTAACGGCGAAATTATCCTTCTTTTTAAATTTTTTCAAATTTCTTTTCCAGTGCCTGATATGGAACACCCTGCCCGGCACAAAATACTCTAGGCTGGTAAGTATGTACGAAGATTTCCACGTTATCGATCACTGGACCCAAGAGGACCTGCACTGCCGGTGGACGGCAAATGTGGTCGCCATCGCCACCCGGCACGCGGACGCAGTCGATATCCGCTTTGAGGTTAACGGCCGGCCGGTCTGGATTGCCTTGCCTGCTGTGGCCTGGGTGGAACAGAAAAAGCGTTCCGGCCACGTCATCACCGACCGGCTGGCAGCCCAGGTGGCAGGCCGCTACCTGAAGCAGGCGGCTGAGAGTGGGTATGACAACGGGCGTGAAATGTACACCATGAGCATAGCCGAGGTTCTGGAACAGGTGGACGCCGTCATGGCGGAAGCCAAGCACTCGTCCCTGCTCCCTGAATTGCCGGTGATCTCCGGATAGGTATCCGCGGCTGGTCCCAATCGAGACCCCCGTTGCTCAAGATGCAACGGGCATTGGTGATTGCTCTGTAAAACGTTGCTCCGACGGGTGAGCGTTGAGTAAACTCTTGCATACCTGACGGTAGCCAGGGAGGAGCCTCGAGTGGATTCAGTCAAGGCAACCACGATGACAGGAAAGCTGGTGGAAGGGGCCCACGTCCACCGGAACCTCTCCACTCCCCAACTAGTGGAAGCGGCGATTGCCCGGGGTGAAGCCAGCTTGGCGGACAACGGAGCCCTGGTGGCCCTGACCGGGGCGCGCACAGGGCGGTCCCCGCGAGACAAATTTACAGTGCGGGATGCCGTTACCAGCGACACGGTGGACTGGGGTAAGGTAAACCAACCCTTCGACCCTGCCAAATTTGAAGCCCTTCTGGCGCGGGTGGTCACGCATATGCGGGAACGCGATCTTTACGTCCTCGACCTTTATGCGGGGGCGGACGAGCATTACCGGCTTCCGGTACAAATCATTGCGGAGTATGCCTGGCACGCCCTTTTTGTGAAGCAATTGTTTGTGCGCGTGCCGGGAGAGAAACTGGCCGCGCATAAACCGGAGTTCACGGTCATTGCCGCGCCCGAGTTCGAAGCCGTACCCGAGCGCGATGGCACCCATTCCGGCACTTTCATCATTACGGATTTCACTCGGCGGATCATTCTCATCGGGGGCACGAAATATGCCGGGGAGATGAAAAAGTCGATCTTTGGGGTGATGAATTTTCTGTTGCCTGCGCGCGATGTTTTTCCCATGCACTGCTCGGCCAACCTGGGGAAAGCAGGGGACACGGCGCTGTTCTTTGGTCTTTCCGGAACTGGCAAGACTACGCTTTCTGCCGACCCGCAACGGCGGCTCATCGGAGACGATGAGCACGGTTGGAGCGAGAGCGGCATCTTCAACATTGAAGGTGGC
The DNA here is from genome assembly GCA_963745725.1 of uncultured Acidobacteriaceae bacterium. GTDB lineage: Bacteria > Acidobacteriota > Terriglobia > Terriglobales > Acidobacteriaceae > PALSA-350. The sequence goes on along the minus strand of CAVUYJ010000005.1, from coordinate 1,103,204 downwards.
TGCTATGCCAAATGCGTCGATCTGTCAGCGGATAAGGAACCTCAGATTTACCATGCCATCCGCTTTGGCGCGGTGCTGGAGAACGTGGTGATCGACGGCAAGACTGGGGAGCCGGATTATAGCGACATCCGGTACACCGAAAACACGCGGGCGGCCTATCCGGTGGAGTTTATAGCCAATGCGGTGATTCCTGGCGTTGGGGGTCATCCGAACCATGTTTTGTTCCTCACTGCGGATGCGTTTGGAGTGTTGCCGCCGATTGCCCGGCTGAACCCGGCGCAGGCTATGTACCACTTTCTTTCCGGATACACAGCCAAGCTGGCGGGCACGGAAGCTGGGTTGGGCAGCGAACCGGTTCCGGAGTTCTCTACTTGTTTTGCGTCGCCTTTTATTCCTCTGGCTCCGGCGGTCTACGCAAAGATGCTGGGCGAACGGCTGCAGCAGCATGACGCGCAGTGCTGGCTGGTTAATACGGGATGGACCGGAGGGGCGTTTGGCACGGGTGAGCGCATGAGCCTTAAATACACACGGGCCATGGTCAATGCGGCGCTGGATGGCCGGCTGAACCATGTTGAGTTTGCTACTGAGCCGGCGTTTGGGTTGAGTATTCCGCTGAGTTGTCCGGATGTGCCCGCGGAATTGCTGAATCCGCGCAATGCCTGGAAGGATCCTCGGGCTTACGATGCGCAGGCCGTTATGCTGGCGGAAAAGTTTGAGAAGAATTTTGCCAAGTTTGATGCGCCGGTTGGGGTAAGGGAGGCTGGTCCTGTGGCTCGGAAGGGTAAGAGCTAAGGCTGGAAGCTGCGTGAGTCAAGGATCGGTCGCGCCTCAAGGGTGTGAAGGACAGAGCTGTGGTATCCCACATCTCGCGAAAAACGAGCGAGATGTGGGGCACCCGGCGGTCGTGGTTAAGACAGATGCTTTCGGGTAGGTTTGTCTGAACCTCTGGTTACATTACGGGAATTAATGGGCCTCTTCCAGGAGGATCCCCGGTCTCAAAAGCGAGACCTGGGGCACCCATCGGTTTTTACCTTTGCTGCTGTTCCCGCCTCTTCCATTTCTTGGCGCTAGCGCGCCATTACTACTGGAACGCGCGGCGCTACTTTACGCCCGTCATGGAAGATGGTCACGATGGAGCGGGTGTTGGTAATGTCATCGAGAGGATTGGCGGCCAGCACGATCAGGTCGGCTCGCTTCCCCGGGCTCAGGGTTCCCCTTTTGTCCGCGATGCCCAGCAACTGTGCGTTGTTCCTGGTGGCGCAGACGATGGCCTGCATCGGGGTGAGGCCTGCTTGGACCATGTCCTCCAGTTCCCGATGCTCAGAGAATCCTGGAATGCGGGTCGGTATAGCTCCTGAATCGGTTCCAAAACCCACGCGTACTTCTGCGTCATAGAGGGTCTTGAGGTTTTTCTGGTCCATGGCAAAGTCCGCCTTGTGCTGCGCAGTCTTTGGATCCTGATTTACTTTCTGGATATAGGCTTCGCTGGTCAACATCGTCAGCAGGACCGGCGGGACGGCCTGCTTGAAGAACTCAATCTGCATGAACCCAGGTTGCTCCGCGTAAATGAAGAACGATTCGTCGACAGTGAAGGTAGGGATGTACCATACGCCGCGGCGCTTGATGGCGGAAATCAATTCCTGATCGACGGGCTTGTCGCGGACGCTGTGGGCCAGCACGTCCACTCCGTCGTTGACGAGCGACTTGGCATCCGCCAGGTAATAAACATGCGCGGCCACGCGCAGATGATGCTTGTGGGCTTCCTCGATCACCGCCCGGTAGACTTCGGGGGACATGGCTGGTTTTGTACCTCCGAGGCTGTCAACCCAGATCTTGACGATGTCTGCGTGCCGTTTGGCCATAGCATCGACCGCCAGGCGGGCCTCTGCAGGGGTTGCGGGCCGGTAAAGCTGATCGGGGGCGGCCGGCAAGGGTGGTGTCGCATCAGGCACGCCGATGCCACGGTCCGCGGTGAAGACGGTGGCACCATCGAGTTTGCCCTGCCGTTGCTGAGCACGAATCGGATACAGAAGGTCGCGGTTGAGACCGAGCGACAACATTGCAGTGACACCATAACTCTCGTACTGCCGCAATTCCGCGAGCACATTCTCGGCGGTATAGGCGGTGGCTGAGTTTTGGCCGTCTGCAATCAAAGCCAAATGCCCATGGGCGTTGATCAACCCGGGCATCACCGTGTCGCCATGCAGATCAAGTACTTGTGCATTCGACGGGACCGCGGCGGCCGCCGACTGAACCGCCTTGATGTGATTGCCGTCGATCAGCACGGTTGCATCTTCCAGCGGAACGCCACCGGTGCCGTCGATCACCCGGACATGGGTAAGAGCGGTGACGCTTGACGGTTGGGCATGGGCTGCAACGAACGATAGTGACACCCACGCAAACAACATAACCAGCGATGTGCGCAGAAGCATGGTTTGAGCCGCTCCTTAAATAAGACACTCTCCGCGAGTTGCATGAGCAGGGCCGTGTAGCCCTATTCGCTGTAATGCAGCAGGCTGAACACGTTGTACTCCTTGAAACGGTCGCGTCCATGGAGAAAGTCGAGTTCGATGGCGAACGCAAGACCGACAATCCTTGCGCCAAATTGGCGAACGAGTTTCACTGTGGCTTCCATCGTTCCTCCGGTGGCCAGCAAGTCGTCCACGATCAGAACGTTCTGACCCGGTTCGATGGCGTCCAGGTGGATTTCGAGCGCGTCCGTTCCATATTCCAGATCGTAGGTTACGCGCGCGGTGGGCGCGGGCAGCTTGTCCGGCTTGCGCACAGGCACGAAACCGGCATTCAGGCGGTAGGCCAACGCGGGACCGAAGATGAATCCGCGAGCCTCAATACCCAGCACCAGATCTACATTCTCCATGCCGATGTAGTGGGCGGCCAGTGCATCGACCAGGGTCGCGTACCCGTTCTTGTCCTTGAGCAGGGTGGTGATGTCGTAGAAAAGGATGCCCGGCTTGGGGAAATTCGGAATCGTCCGGATGAGAGATTTCAGAGGCTCACAGTTAATGGGAGGGTGAGTCATTCGTAGCTACCAGGCTCCTTCGATCTGGAATGATTCCAGGTTTTGCGCCGTGGCTTCATCCAGGTCGCGCTCGTAGACGGCGTCGACACGGCTGCCGCGAGAGCCGCGTTCGAGCTCGGCACGAAGTTCGTCCAACTTTTCCTCGCTCCCCTCGACCATGACCTCGACTTCGCCACCGTCGGTGTTGCGAACCCAACCCTTTAATCCCCGGGCGCCTGCCTCGCGGTTAACAAACCAGCGAAAGCCGACGCCTTGTACACGACCCTTGACGATGTAGTGGCGCACCATATGAATGTTTTCCCTTTATGCTCGAGACAGGTAGGCGCCTTCGGCGGTGTCGACGCGAATCTTTTCCCCTTCGTTGATGAACGGGGGCACCTGCACTACGAGGCCAGTCTCCATTTTGGCCGGCTTGGTGACGGAAGAGGCGGTCGCCGATTTCAGGCCCGGTTCGGTTTCGACCACGGTCATCTCCACGGTCTGCGGCAACTCGATGCCTACCGCGACTCCATCGAAGAACGAAACCTTGATCTGCAGATTGGGAGTGAGGTACTCGATCGCATCTCCCAATGTGCCGCCTTTGAGGTGCGTCTGTTCATAGTTCTCGGTGTTCATGAAGTAGTAGTCGTCGCCGTCGGCGTAGAGAAAATCCATGGAAATTTCATCAACGATGACGCGCTCGATCGGATCAGGGGAACGAAAACGATGCTCGAACATGGCGCCGGTGCGGAGGTTGCGGAGCTTGGCCTGGATGAACGCGCGCAAATTTCCAGGAGTGCGGTGCTCAACGCTGAAAACCGTGTGCAGCTCGTTATTGTGCTTGATGATCATGCCCGGGCGCATCTGTGTGGCAGGAATCGCCATAAAAGAAAAACTCCTTCATCTTTCGCTGGATTGGCTGATGCAGAACTCTCAACAGTCGATTGTAGCGCCTTCCCTACTTGCCGAAGATTCTCGAGAAGAAGCGGCCGATGCGATGGAAGACGCCGGTATTGTTTGATGATTTATCGACTGGAGGCGCGGAGGCGATCTCCGGTTGAGGAGTTGGGGTCACGGGCGGTGGTGGCGGCGTAGCAGGGGCTGGTGGAGCAGCAGGGGTCGCAGCCGCGGGATTCTCCCCGTTGTAGGTGAGGGGAACGGTGACTTCCGCATGCGTCTGTCCCGCAGGGACCACCGGTGCGCTGGGAGTGGGGGGCGCCGCGAGGCCCTCGCTCTCTGCTATGGGAAAGGCGGTATCTGCAGGCGTTGAGGAAGGACCACCGACGGGCTTTCCTGGCGCTGTGGGATTTGCTCCTGTATTTCCGGTGCTGGCCACGGAAGTGACCGGCATCGCCGGGCAGCCGCAAGGTTCGGGTTCATGGTCCACCACTTCACTCAGACTGCCATGCTGAAAGTTCACGCGTTGATCCGGCATGACCCGATAGGCTCCGCCTTCCAGTTGGCTGGTTACGGTGACGTAGGGCGCATCTGTGCCGTGGTTGTCGACGCAGGTGTCTCCCTTGGGATTTACCCGGATGCTCAGGTTGGCTTGTCCCGGACCAGAGATCAGAATCCGCAGGTCGGGGGTAAGCAGGACATCGGAGTACTTGCCCACGACGTAGTTGGCTTCGATGGCGCCGCGATCGAGCGCCATCATGAGCGCACTGCTCGCGGGGTCGTCGATGGAGCGGTCCTTCGCCAGGTGAACGGAACTGGTGGAGCACAGGCGGAGCGAGCCGCCTCTTTGCAGCGCAATCTTGACGGCCTGTTCTCCGGCGGTGATCTGGCTGCCGTTGCCAAGCAGCATCTCGCCATGTGAGATGTCGACCGCACCTGAAACTTGTACCTCGGTGGCGGAGGTTCTTCCGATCGGTTGCTGGGCGAGCATGGTCGGAACAAAGAAGAAAACCGTTCCGGCCAGGAGAAATCGCATCGTCACAGCTGTTCTCAAAGAGAGAGGAAATTCCGGATCAGGTTCTTGCCGTCTACGGTGAGCACGCTCTCGGGGTGAAACTGGACCCCCTCGATGGGAAAGTTGCGATGCCGCAAGCCCATGATGGTTCCGTCTCCGTTGCCGGTTTGCACACGCGCGCTTACTTCGAGTTCGTCGGGCAAACCCTCGTCGGCAACGATGAGCGAGTGATAGCGGGTACAAGTCATGGGGCTGGGCAGGCCGGCGAACAGAGTGCGTCCATCGTGTTCGACTGGGCTGGTCTTGCCATGCATTAATTTTGGAGCACGTATGACGTTGCCGCCGAAAGCGGCTCCGATCGCCTGGTGGCCGAGGCAGACGCCTAATATGGGCACTTTGCCCGCAAAGTGACGAATGAGAGGGATGCTCACGCCGGCTTCCTGAGGGGTGCAGGGTCCAGGAGAGAGAACGATGCGTTCCGGGTTTAGATCTTCAATTTGCTCGACCGTCAGCTGGTCGTTACGAGTGATGGTCATCTCGGCGCCTAGCTCACCCATGTACTGGACCAGGTTGTAGGTGAAGGAATCGTAGTTGTCGAGAACGAAGACCATGGGCGCCACTTGCTTTAGTGTAGCGCCAGACGGCGAAAAACATATCCAGGAAGGGTCCGCGGAACTGCCGATCCCTCGGCTTCGCTCGGGATGGGCAGTTTGCCTTGCTTGCCTATCTCACTTGCTCTGTGAGGCCACGGCCCGAGCTCTTTCGACGGCCCGGACCACGGCTTTGGCTTTATTTACGGATTCTTCATACTCTTCCTCAGGGACGGAATCGGCTACGATGCCTCCTCCCGCCTGGATGTAGCCTTGCTCTCCTTTGAGGAGCATGCTGCGGATGGCTATGCAAGAGTCGAAATTGCCGGAGAAGTCAGCGTAGAAGACGCTGCCTCCGTAAATGCCCCGGCGCGTTGGCTCGAGTTCCTCAATAATTTCCATTGCACGTATCTTCGGCGCTCCGCTCAGGGTTCCGGCAGGGAAGCAGGCGCAGAAGGCATCCACCGCCGAGAGTCCTTGCTTGAGTTGCCCCTCGAGGGAGCTGACCAGGTGCATCACGTGGGAATAGCGTTCCACATGCATCAGGCTCTTCACCTTCACCGTGCCGAAGTCGCATACCCGGCCTATATCGTTGCGGCCCAGGTCGACCAGCATCACGTGCTCAGCACGCTCCTTCTCGTTGGTCAGCAACTCCTGTTCGATGCGGAGATCTTCCGCCTCGTCAGCAGCGCGTGGACGGGTTCCTGCGATGGGACGGTACTCGACATGACGCTGCTGCACCCGCACAAGTAGTTCGGGCGATGAACCGACCAGGCAGGTGGACGCCTTGTTCAGGTCGAAGCGCAGGAAATATAGATACGGAGAAGGATTGACGATGCGCAGAGCGCGGTAGACAGAGAACGGGTCGACTCCCGGCTTAACTTCGAAACGCTGGGAAAGCACGGCCTGGAAGATGTCGCCGGCGGCAATGTACTCCTTGATCTTGGCGACGGAGGCCAGGAAATCCTGTTTCCGGGTGTGGCTGGTGACGGAAAGTTTCCCCCGCGGCCGAGCATGCTTCGGTTTGGGAATGGGCCGGTTCAGACGCTTCTCCAACTGGGCAAGCCGCTTCTTCGCGTCCGCGTAGGCAGCCGCCGGCTTCTGGCGTCCGAGGTCAGCAGTCACTATGAGCTGGATCTGCTTACGCACATGATCGAAGGCCAGCACCTCGTCGTAGAACATGAGGCAGGCGTCCGGGATGCCCAGATCATCCTGAGCCAGCTCGGGCAGATGCTCCAGCTGCCGGACCACGTCGTAGGCGAAAAAGCCGACCGCTCCACTGGTGAATGGCGGCAGCCCGGCGATATGCGCGGGCGTTTGCCCGGCTAACAACTCTTTCAAGAGCGCAAACACGTCACCTTGCAGGGATCGGGTCTTTCCTCGCTCATTGATGGAGATGGAACTGCCACGGGACAGGATGGTGCGATAGGGCCGAATGCCGATAAAGGTATAGCGGCCTACTTTCTCGCCGCCTTCTACCGATTCCAGCAGAAAAGATTGTGGTTCGTCCGCGGCGAGGCGCAAAAAGGCGGATACCGGGGTTTCCAGGTCGGCCGTCAGCGTGCGGTACACGGGAACCAGACTGTGGTTCGCCGCCAACCGGAGGAATTCGTCGCGCGAGGGAGCAATGGTAGTGTCGACCGGCATTCTGCTCATACTAAATGGCCATGGCAGCGGCGAGATAAACAAGAGAGGATTCGTCCGGGTGAAGCATCTTAAGAACCAGGGGCGCTTGCCCGAGGTTCTCGGGGACGCATATACTCGGTAGGTTTGGGGTTAGTACGAGTAACAGGTCCCGGCCATGTGGGCGCCGGCTCGCCGGGAGCGGGGCCTGAGTGGACTGCTATAGCAGTCCGAAGGTGGAGAAATTGGTTATGCAAACCGTATCCCTTGAGCAGGAAATTAATCCCTGGGAAGCGCAGGCTGCTCGCTTTGATTTTGCTGCACAAAAACTGAACCTGGATCAAGGACTCTGGAAGGTACTGCGGTACCCCGCACGCGAAGTAATTGTGCACATCCCGGTGATGATGGACAACGGAGGCATTGAGGTTTTTACCGGCTTCCGAGTCCAACATTCGATTGCCCGTGGTCCGGGCAAAGGCGGAATCCGCTATTCCCCCGATGTAACGCTGGATGAAGTGCGCGCCCTGGCCAGCTGGATGACCTGGAAGTGCGCCGTGGTGAACATCCCGTTTGGCGGGGCCAAGGGGGGTGTGATTTGCGACCCCAAGAAGATGTCGATTGGCGAGCTGGAGCGCATGACCCGCCGCTACACCTCAGAGTTGATTGAGTTTATTGGACCGGAAAAAGACGTACCCGCCCCGGACATCAACACCAACGAACAGACCATGGCGTGGATTATGGATACCTATTCCATGCACATGCGGCAGACGGTGACGGCTGTGGTTACGGGAAAGCCATTGAACATCGGCGGCTCACGGGGGCGCCGGGAGGCGACCGGCCGTGGCATCGCCGTGGTCTGCGATGAGGCCCTGCGCTACCTGAACATGCAGCGCGAGGGATGCCGGGTAATCATTCAGGGCTTCGGCAACGTAGGTTCGAACGCGGCCAAGCTGATGATGGAAAAGGGCTACAAGATCATCGGCATCGCCGAATATGACGGTGGACTCTACAACAGCAACGGAATCGATATCCACTTGCTGCTCGAATACCGGCAACGCAACGGTACAGTGATGGGCTTCAAGGGCGCGGAGGCGGTGAATTCCTCGGAGTTGCTGGTTACCGATTGTGAGGTCCTGATTCCGGCGGCCACGGAGAATGTCATCACCAGCCGCAATGCCGACCGCATCAAGGCACGCATTGTTTGCGAAGGCGCGAACGGTCCTACAACTGCTGTTGCGGACGAGATTCTGGCCGATAAGAAGGTTTTCATCATCCCGGACATCTTGGCCAATGCCGGTGGGGTCACGGCCTCCTACTTCGAATGGGTACAGGATCGCCAGGGCTATTTCTGGAAGGAAGCGGTGGTCAACGAGCAGTTGGAGAGCATCCTGGCGGAAAGCTTTGGCGACGTGGTCCGCTACGCTGAGGCGCACGCGGTCAACAATCGGATTGCGGCCTATATGCTGGCCATCGACCGCGTTGCCTTCACCATCAAGCAACGCGGCATTTACGCATGAGGCAGGGACTTTTGTAACCCTTGGCCGCATAGGATCCACCGGGCGCCCAGTTGTCCGCAGGCGCCTGGTGCATAATTGAAGAGGGGCACATCCGCCCTCAACAGCCGAGTCGATCGTGAACCTGCCAAACTCCATCACGATGAGCCGCATCTGCTGCATTCCGCTGCTCATCTGGCTGTTGTCCGGTTTCTTCCCGTTTCACAGCTTTCATGGGGAGCAGGAGGTTGCCGCCTCCCTGTTGTTTATCCTGGCCTCGATCACCGATGGCGTGGATGGTTACCTGGCGCGCAGTCGCGGGCAAATCACCACCATGGGGATGTTGCTCGATCCATTGGCTGACAAGCTGATGATCACGGCCGCCTACGTTTGCCTGGTGCAGTTCAACCCTCACCTGATGAAAGCCTGGATTGTGGTATTGGTGATCGGGCGGGAATTTCTGGTGAGTGGCTTGCGATCGATAGCCAGCTCGGAAGGGTTCACCATCGAGGCCAGCGACCTGGCCAAACTGAAGACGGTGATTCAGATTGTGTCCGTGGTGGCGGTGATCCTGGCCCATGCCTGGTATGAGTGGCATTTTGGCTGGTTTATTCTGCCGGTCGAGTGGATCGCAGTTGCGGCTATTTATTTCATGGTGGTGGTTTCGATTATTTCTGCGGTCGATTACTTTGTGGCGTTTTGGCGCAAGATTGATCATGCTTCCGCGGATCGACGTTCCCACGCGAGCTTTGTTTTGAGCAGAAGGAAAGATATGCCGGCGGCTAACAAGGTTAGCTAGCCGCGGGCGCCAGTTGCGCTACACGCAGGCTGAATAGGCTACGAAACGACTCTGAACGAAGGCAGACAAAAGCCCCGGGGCTGGCCGGGGCTTTCGTCTGGATTCAGCTTGCAGTCGTTCTATGCAGGTACCGCATGTACATGCACCGGACGGGTCAACCGCTGCACGAAGTGATAAGGGGGCCAGGGTCCGGAGAGTTGCATGTGGCAATCCTTCAGCTGCTGGCTGGCGCTTGAGTACTTGTTCTGGTAGCGCTCGATACCCTTGTGATCAATCAAGTGAGCGATGTCGAGCAGCATTTTGCCGGAATCCATTCTGCGGCAACTGATCTCTTCATCCAGTGGGCTGAACATGCGGTGCATCTGCACCGAAACAGCCCGCGCCTTGGTCTGCCGTTCACGCTGCCGGGTGGCACTCTCCCGCAAGCTGGACAGGTATTCTTTGCCCACCCGGTCCAACGGAACCGGAGCGCCCTGTTCGCGGCAGCAGTCGTCCAGAAGCACTTTGAGGTGCATCTCTGCCTTCCCGCGCAAACGCTCAACGTTGGCAAGAAACTGCCGTTGGTTGGAGCGAATGGATTTTCTCAAGGCTTCATCGTCCGCAAAAACAGTGCCAAAGCGGAAAGGGAGCACGGTGGAGAGTTTGAAACAGTCGCTGATCACACGTGCGTGCTCGACGGCTGCTTTCTGGTCTAAATTTTCTGAGGGATGATGTTCGCTGACGATAACTGCGAGATCACTGGCTGGATAGAGGAAGATCTGATTTCCTGAAATTCCCATCACCGATTCCATTGGTACGGGTTTTCGGTGGCGGCTAAGTTCAGGAAACGCCTGCTTTTCACTAATACAATAGGCATACCATGCCATAGAGAGTCACTCCACACATGCTGACGAAGGAAGTCGCCAGCTTTTCTTTAGCTATCGTGAGGCCTGGAACGACTTCGTAGGGGAGATCTGGCACGTCCAAGGAAGAGGACTGCACCGAACTATCGCGTATCCTAGTCCCGGATTTGTACGACTGGCAACAGAAAGCCTGCACCGATACGGCACAAAATGACGTCTTGCTTAAATCGCGTTTGTGTTATCGAAATAAGATGTTATGTCATCAATAGATACGGAGAAGCCGGCTTCAGAGACTGTGGAAAAGGGATGATTTCGGTAGAAGTGGTAGCGAAAAACCTACCTCAGGGCCTAAAGGCCTAAGGTTTCGGCTTGGATTGTGTATGGGCTAAAGCCCATAACTAGCTGCCTGTTCCTGCCAGGTCTACGATCGGACTACCAGATAGGTCACCATTCCCACAGTAGCCCCCAGGAGCACGGCCATCACGATGGTTAGGGCGAGAAACACGCGGCGGAGTGCGCTGACCTCGGCCACGAGTTTGCGGGTCTCTTCGAGGCTGTTTTCCTGAACCACCCGCAGTTGGCCCATTTGCTGTTCAATACGTTCCAGGTGAAGTGCCTGATTTCTGGCCTGCACTTCCAGATCCCGGGTGCTGGTCTGCATGGTTGCGACGCCCTTGGAGAGTTCGGTAACGTCCGGACCGGCTTTGAGTAGGCCGCGGTCAAGCAGGGGCACCAGGCGAGCAATGTAGGGCAACAGGACACGCAACTGCAGTAGGAGTTCCCACATAGAGCGATGCGAGCCTTTCTCGGCTTTTTCGAGGGAAAGCGGGGGTAAGGTAGCTTCGGGGTCAGGTTTCGGTTTTTTGGTCATTCACTTGGTGGCAGGACCGGAACCCGCCTGGGCTCATGGTACGCAGTTGCGGAAAACTTGCCTAGACAGGGTGTTTCCGGCGAGAATCAAGGGTTATAGCGGAGCTTTCCCGAATCTTCCATTTTTGGGAACCATCCGAGTAATTTATATGAAAAAAAGTGTTGACCCTCAGTTTCGATCGCGATAACTTCTATTTGGCCTTAATGAGAGTGCGTCTTTTGGGCTTAGCGATCCGCCCTTTTCTCTGATTGTCCAGATTCAGCTAGGGTATCGGGCATCCGAAAGACGGAAGTCTCTCAGCAATAAAGGTCACAGCAGCGCGACATGCCGGTCACCTAGACGCATGCACAACCTGAAGACAGGGGCCATGGCTTTCACACGCGCCTTTGCATAAGGGTTCCGCGCGAAGAATTCCGCCGGAAGCGCCGTTCAGTTACGACGCAGGGAAGCTTTCCAGTAACCGGTTGGACAACAAGAAACCCAGACGAAAAAATTGTTCCCGCAAGAGAGCATACGCGTCTAACAGATAGAAAATCGACCGACGCCGCGCAGGCAGATCCTTTGCCGCCCGAAAAATGCGCACATGGACGGTCAAAGGATGAAGGAGAATAAAGATGCGCTCTGATCTTATCTTTGGGGCACTTGCCCACGTCACGAATCGCTATACACTGTGTCAGCTGGCTTCGAAGGCAACGCGCAAGCTGCACAAGCCCAATACCCGTCTACAGGACACAACTAACGAGGTTCTAGTCCGGTTCCACCACGAAAGCCCGGCGGCACCAGCCGCCGCCACTCCGGAAGCATCTCAGATCCAGCAGCGCCGCGCAGCTTAAGCGCGGCCCTGTTCTGGGCCTTTACGAACCCTTCCTCAGACAAAGCCGAACCCGCTCAAACCAGCTAGATTCCTTCCCGATAAACCCCTCCAATAACTTCCTCCCGTAGGTGAAAATGACTATTTCCGAGTTAAAAGAAAAGAACATAACGGAGCTGAGCCGCATCGCGCGCACTCTGGAGATCCCAGGCGCCAGCGGCCTCCGTAAACAGGATCTTATCTTTAAGATTCTTCAGGCCCAGAGTGAAAAAGAAGGCCATATTTTTGCCGAAGGGGTGCTGGAAATCCTTCCCGACGGATATGGTTTTCTACGTTCCCCAGATTACAACTACCTCCCTGGCCCGGACGATATTTACGTCTCCCCCTCGCAAATTCGCAAGTTCGACCTGAAGACCGGCGACACCATCAGCGGCAACGTGCGGCCTCCTCATGAAGGGGAGAAATATTTTGCCCTGGTGAAAATCGAGGCCATCAATTTTGAGTCTCCTGAGGAGACTCGCAACAAGATCCTCTTTGATAACCTGACGCCTCTCTATCCCCAGGAACGGGTCAAGATGGAGACGGTCCACGAAAACACCAGTGGGCGGGTGATGGATTTGCTTACCCCGGTAGGCAAGGGTCAGCGCGGCCTGATCGTTGCTCCTCCGCGCACCGGCAAGACGATGCTGCTGCAGTCGATCGCTAACTCCGTGACGACTAATCACCCTGAGGTCGCTCTGATTGTTCTGCTGATTGATGAACGCCCGGAAGAAGTGACGGATATGCAGCGGTCGGTGAAGGGTGAAGTCATCAGTTCGACCTTCGACGAGCCGGCAGCGCGCCACGTACAAGTGGCCGAGATGGTGATTGAAAAGGCCAAGCGGCTGGTCGAGCACAAGCGCGACGTGGTTATCCTTCTGGACTCCATTACCCGTTTGGCTCGCGCTTACAACACCATTGTTCCGCCCTCCGGCAAGGTGCTCTCGGGCGGCGTGGATTCCAATGCACTGCAGCGCCCAAAGCGTTTCTTCGGCGCGGCGCGCAACATTGAAGAAGGCGGATCTCTGACCATCATCGCCACTGCGCTGGTCGATACCGGGTCGCGCATGGATGAAGTCATCTTTGAAGAGTTCAAAGGTACGGGCAACATGGAAGTGATCCTCGACCGCAAGCTGGTCGATAAGCGCGTGTTTCCGGCGATCGACATTCAGCGTTCCGGCACGCGTAAGGAAGAGTTGCTCATCCCCAAGGAAGATCTGCAGCGCATTTGGGTGTTGCGTAAAGTACTCAACCCGCTTTCGCCTGTAGAAGCGATGGAGTTACTGGTGGATCGCCTGGGCAAGACTCGCAATAATGCGGAGTTTCTGCTCAAGATGAACTCTCTGTAGGCTCCAGCAAGAGCGATCGTCGGGCTGCGCCCATCTTTTTCGGCCCAGGTACGCTGGTGCGAACCTGGGGCACCCGTCCGATTTCCTCCAGCCTTTCTTACAACGACCGACCCTTTGTACGACCGGACGCTCCGTCGCCGGGTTGCAGTTTTCCGTTTAGGGTTGCACCATTCCTGTAATCTGTTAGACACACAAAGGGGGTCGCATGGGAACGGAATCCCAGCACCGCAGGAGTGCGGTCGTAGCGCTCGGCGGAGCCATGTTCCTGCTTCTCCTGGTGCTGGCTGCGCTGAACGCCTTCAATCCCCTACCCCCATTTCTGCGCCCGCTCGGCTCGGGCCAGATTTTCCTGTTTACCGCGCTTTCGGTGCTGGCGTTTCTGCTTCTCCTGACACTGCTGGTGCTGCTGTTCCGTAACATCGTGAAGTTGCTGGCCGACCAGCGCAGCCGGGTGCTCGGATCAAGAATTCGCAGCCGGATGCTGGTTGGCGCACTTCTGCTTTCGTTCGCGCCGGCCGTGTTCATGTTCCTGTTCAGCTTCGGGCTGCTGAATCGCTCCATCGAGCGCTGGTTCTCGCAGCCGGCCTCGCAGTTGCGCCAGGACTCGACGCGGGTGTCACTCGAACTTTCCGAGTACGCAGCCGCCAACGCCAGGGCTGAGGCCGAATCACTCGCCAGTTCCCCGAAATTGCTTCATGCGGTGCAAACCGGAGATACGGACGCCCTGCAGCGGGAAATAGGTTCGCACCGCATCACGCTCGAGGGCGGGTTCGCGTTGGTCTTCCGGAACGGCGCGGCTATCGGACAATATCAGCTGCCCCGGGATGACGGCAGAGCGATCATTCGCTCCTGGATGGATGAAACGGAAAGCGATGTCGCGCAGGGACAGAACTCTCTGGCCGCCACCGTTTTGCGCGCCGCGCAGCGGAGCGATGTACCCATGCTGGTGACCGGAAAAGACGAATATGTGCTGGGTGAGGCCAGCACCGGAGATGGGGGAGTCGTGGTCGCCGGTCTTCCTCTACCGGCAGGGCTCAGTGCGACGGTTCAGGATATTCGCTCCGGGACCCGCGACTACCAGACGCTGTACCGCGCACGCAACCGGATCCGCAGCACCTACCTGCTACTTCTGTTCCTGATGACTACGCTGGTCTTCTTCGCCAGCAGCTGGCTGGCGCTGTTTCTCTCCAAGCAGGTGACCAGGCCGGTGGAGGCTTTGGCGGATGCCATGGATGCTGTCGCTGCCGGCCACTACACTCACCGGGTCAAGGTGGAAGCCACGGAGGAATTGGGCGAACTGGTGCGATCGTTCAATCGCATGGCAGAAGACCTGGAAGGGAGCCGCGCGTTGGCGGAAACCTCGACGACCCAGCTCTCCGCCGCGAACCGGGCACTGGAAGAGCGGCGCAGCGAACTGGAAACGGTGCTGGAGACGATTCCCAGCGGAGTGGTCACGCTCGACCCGAACATGTGCGTTCTGCAAGCGAACCGCGCCTCGCGCAATTTGCTCAGCCCGCGCGATCACCACGATCTCGCCGGCATGCCGCTGGAGTCGATTTTGCCCAGCGAAATCGCCGATGAGCTGATCGTGCTGTTGCGGCGTAGCAAGCGCATGGGCCTGGCGGCCACGGAAATTGAGCTACCCGGACCCCGCGGGCCGCTTAACGTAACCGCGACCATCGCCAGGCTGGAGCTGGGCAAGGATCGCGAGGGATGCATCCTGGTGCTGGAGGACGTCACCGATTTCCTCCATGCACAGCGGCAAATGGCCTGGAAAGAAGTTGCCCAGCGGGTGGCGCACGAGATAAAAAATCCGCTTACACCGATCGCGCTTTCCGCGGAGCGAATTCGGAAACATGTCGATCGGCCCACGCTCGACTCCGACTCCGTGATCCGGAAATGCAGCGAGGTTATCCTGGGTTCGGTGCAAACCATGCGCAGGCTGGTGGATCAGTTTGCTTCGCTGGCCCAGTTTCCCACTTCGCGGCCGAAGGTGTGTGATCTGAACTCCATTGTGGAGAGTGCACTGGCCCTTTTCGCGGGAAGGATTCAGCATATCCGCATCGTGAAACGGCTGGGAAGTGGAATCCCTCCGGTGCTAGCGGATCCAGAGGCGCTGAAGCGGGCTCTTGCCAACCTCATCGACAACGCGGCCGAAGCCATGCAGAGCAGCCTGCTGCGGGAACTGACGATTGAAAGCGGGCTGATCGAGGGCCACACCACGGCGGAAATCGTAGTGGCCGACACGGGCCACGGATTGAACGATGAAATGCGAGAGCGGCTCTTCCTGCCTTACTTCTCCACCAAACAACGTGGAACGGGGCTGGGACTGGCCATTGCCTCGAAAATCATCCAGGAACACAGCGGGGCCATTCGCGCGGAGCAAAACAGTCCGACCGGAGCGCGATTCATCATCGAACTGCCGCTGGCCGATGCCAAGAGCACGCATGAAGCCGCTCTGGCAGGTGCTAACGGCAGGCTATCGTCATGAACCATATTCTCATCGTCGATGACGAGGCAGAGATTCGCGAATCGCTGGGCGAGATTCTGAAGGAAGACGGGTATGCCGTGACCAGCACGGCGACTGCTTCCGAGGCACTCGTTCTGCTGCGTGATGCTTCGTACGATGTGATGCTCCTCGACATCTGGCTGCCCGACCGGGATGGGCTGGATGTGTTGACGGAGGTTCGCTCGCTGGCGATCGAGAGCACGCCGGAAGTGATCATCATTTCCGGCCATGGCACGATCGAGACGGCGGTGCGGGCCACAAAGCTGGGCGCGTTTGATTTCCTGGAGAAGCCACTCTCCATCGATCGCACGCTGATCCTGCTCAAGAATGCCGTGGAAGCGCGCCGGCTACGCAGCGAGAACCAGGAGTTCAAGCGGCAGCTGCTGATGCATGTGCCCATCACCGGCGAAAGCGTCTCCATCAAGGCGTTGCGCCAGCAGATCAAACTGATGGCGCCTACCAACGGGCGAGTGCTTATCTATGGTGAATCCGGCTCCGGGAAGGAGCTGATCGCGCGCGCCATCCATAGCGAGAGTTTGCGTAGCGACCGGGTGTTTGTGGAGTTGAATTGTGCCGCTATTCCCGAGGATTACATAGAAAGCGAGATCTTCGGCTATCGCCATGGGGCGATTCCCAACGGTCCGGTAGAAAAGCTGGGGACATTTGAACGAGCCGATGAAGGCACCCTCTTTCTCGATGAAGTGGGAGACATGAGCCTCAAAATGCAGGCCAAGGTTCTGCGTGCATTGGATGAGCAGCGATTCACACCGGTTGGGGGCGCACAGACCATCCAGGTCGATGTGCGGGTCATTGCTGCCACGAATAAAGACCTGGAAGAGGAGATTGCCAAGGGCAACTTCCGCGAGGACTTTTTCTATCGCTTGAATGTCATTCCTTTCTACGTGCCGCCTTTGCGGGACAGGAAGGAAGATATTCCACTCCTGGTGCGCGAGTTTCTACAGGAGTTCGGCCGGCAGTATGGGCGTCCGCGCATCGAGATGAGCGATGAAGCAGTTACGGTGCTCAAGCAATACCACTGGCCGGGTAACGTGCGCGAGCTCAGGAACGTGATTGAGCGGGTGATGATCCTGAACCCGCAGACAATCCGCATCGAACGCAAGCACTTGCCCATGCTGGTCTTCCGCGGCGGTGGCCGCAAGGGCGAAGAATTCAGCACCCTACACCAGGCGCGGGAGGCTTACGAGCGCGATTACATCCTGAAGAAAATCGATGAGTGCCACGGGAATGTTAGCCGTGCGGCGGAGGCACTGGGGTTGGAACGGAGTCATTTGTATCGCAAGATGAAGAGCCTGGGGATTAGCGTGCGGGAGTAGTAGGAGTGCAAACCGCAGATCTCTCGGCACTGGGTCGAAAACAGTTCCACGAAGGGTCCGCGGAACTGCAGATCCCTCGGCTTCGACGGGATGACAAAGGAAAGGGTGACGATTTAATAGAGAGTGGTTGCTGAACCGAGGCATTTTCTTCACTGGGCGGAGCACAGGGCCGTGACAACTGAGTGGAGACCTTAGGACTAAGACATTGGTGGGGCTTCGCCCTTCTTTTTCGTCCCAGGTACGCTGGTGCGAACCTGGGGCACCCGTCCAGTTTTGTTGACAGTTTTACGTCTGGTTTCTTGGATGGTTCTCGGTCCTGATCTTTCGACGGGATCCGTGCTCGCCTTAACTTGGTCCTCCGAGGCTTGCGCCAGGTCTTCCAGTTGTTTGCGCCAGTCGAGGGAGTCCACAAAGTATCTGGATTCGCGCCAGTTTTCTTCGACGATTACGTGGAGTTCGAGATAGACCCTGGTGCCGAGCAACGATTCTATTTCCTTGCGCGCGGCTGCCCCGATGCTCTTGAGTTTGCTCCCGCCTTTGCCGATCAAGATCGCCTTTTGCCCCGACCGCTCGCAGTAGATGACAGCCGAAATGCGCGTCAGAGGCAACTTCGATGACTTGCGTGCAACGGGTTCGGGTTCCTCGAAACGCTCCACGACCACTGCGGAAGCATAAGGAACCTCTTCCCCTGTCTCCAGGAGGATGCGCTCGCGGATGAGTTCCGCTACCAGGAAGCGCTCGGGCTGATCGGTGAACTGTTCCTTGGGGAAGTAACGCTGGCCCTCGGGCAAATACTCGACCAGCTTCTTCAACAAAGTGTCCAAACCATCGTTCTTGCTGGCGGAGATGGGGATCACTTCGGCAAAGGGATGCAGAGCCCTGAGTCGTTCGATGAGTGGCAAAAGTTTCGAGCGTAGAACGAGATCGATCTTGTTGATCACCAGGAACACGGGGCAGTCGAGCTTCTGGATCAATTGCAGAACAAACGCATCTTCACTGCTTTCTCGTTCCGCACGGGCCGATGGTTTTTTCCCCGGGGGCAGAGGCTCGCTGTAACGGGCCGCATCCACCATCAGGATGACGATGTCCCGGCTCTCCAGGGCTTCGTACACCTCCTGCATCATGCGGCGGTCGAGTTGCGAGCCCGGACGGTGGACGCCGGGAGTATCCACAAAAACTATTTGCGCTGCGGGGCGGCCCTTGCGCGCCGGCACCTCGACGATTCCCTGAATTCGGTTGCGCGTGGTCTGCGGCTTATTGCTGACGATGGCGATTTTTTCGCCGATGAACGCGTTTAGGAGCGTTGACTTGCCTGCATTAGGACGGCCGAGGATGGAGACAAAACCGGAGCGCACACCTTAGTGTAGTCCCGGTTAACGGTCATCGCTTTCAATTGCCGACACTCGCACCCGCTCAATGCGGCGATCGGTGGAGGCGACCACTTCAAAACGCAGTGAGTCGGCAACGATGACTTCGCCCGGCAGCGGGATGCGTCCGGCGATCTCGCTCACGAGTCCCCCGACGGTGGCAGCCTGATACTCCTGCGATACCTGGGAAGCTCCGCTCAAGAGGTCTTCCAGGCGAGATACTTCGAGGTTTCCCGAAACCAGCCACGTGCCGCCGGCTTCGTGAAGCGGGGCGTCCTGGTCGCTGTCATATTCGTGCTCATCGCTGATACGGCCGACGATTTCCTCGAGCAGATCTTCGATCGTCACCAGGCCGGCCAGGCCTCCGTACTCGTCGATCACAATGCGCATGTGCTGCTTCTCGCGCTGCATCTCCCGCAACAGTTCGTTGACACGCTTGGTTTCCGGCACCAATGCTGCGCGGCGCTGGATGCTGGCCACTGTTTGAGTACCGGCCGCGGCATCGGCAATGTGTAACAGATCGTGGGCGAAGGCGATGCCGGTCACGTGATCGAGCGAGCCCTGGAACACCGGCACACGGGAGTAGGGATGCTTCTTTAACCCGGAGATGAAATCCTCCAGCGTCATCTCTGCCGGAACTGCGAAGACATGCGGGCGCGGAGTCATGACGTCCCGTACCACTTTGTCGCCGAACTCCACCGCGGAGCGGACCAGGTCGCGATCGCTCTCCTCGATGATTCCCTCTTCCTCTCCCGCTTCGATGAGGGCCTCAACGGCGGCCTCGCTGGGATCCTCCTCGAGGTTGCCGGGACGCGGCTCTGCCAGGGCTGCGATGGAAAGCAGGAATGCCAGGAATATCGTCACCGGCAGGACGAGGTAGAAGAGAATGCGGATGACGAAGGTCAGGCGCACGACCCAGAGGCCGCCCGTCCGAGTGAAAAAGACGAAGGGCAGGAACTGATTGAAGAGAACGATGACCAGGACGCAGCCGAGCAATGCCTGGGCCACCTCCGGCACGTTGGGAGGGGCTCCGCCGTTTCCGGCAAACAACAGCACGCCGAAGTACAGGGCCAGCGCAGCCAGGGAGAATTGGGTTAAGACTGCGGCGGAAAGCGAGATCCGCTCCCGGCTGAGCCCCAGCCGCGGCTCTACCTTGAGCTCCCAGACGTCGATGTTTTCCTGGAATTCGCCGGAGAGAAATTTGCCCATCTCCGCATACAGCCTGGCGACGTAGGAAGACAGGGTCAGGATTGTAAGGAGAAGAGCGATGACGATGGCGGAAACGAGGCTCATGGCTTGCCGGCCCGCTGCGGCCGCGGCCGCAGGCTCGGAGGATCGGCGGTCTTACTGCGCTCGACCTTACTCCGTTCGACATTACTCCGTTCGACCAGGCCGGCGGGCAACGCGAACTGCTTGCGGAGGCGGCTTTCGCGCCGCCGCATTTGCCCTTGATCGCGTTCGTGATCGTAGCCGGCCAAGTGTAGCAGGCCATGCAGAATCAATATCTTAACTTCCATCTGTAAGGTATGCCCGAAGGCCGCTGCCTGGACCGAAGCGGTCTCTAGAGAAATGGCGAGATCGCCGCCCTGAGCGGCATGCACGGAATGCGGCAAAGCCGGAAACGAGAGTACATCGGTGGCCTCGTCTTTGCCTCTAAATTGAAGATTCAATGCGCGTAGTCGCTCATCTCCCGTCAGAAGGACGGAGAATTCGCCGGTCAAACCGAGCGCTTTGGTAGCGCAGGCAAGAAACCGGTTCAGGTCACGCTTACCGAGAGCAGAGGCGGCCGGTAAGGTCTTCGCTCGGGCAGCTTCGATAACAATCATCTTGCCATGCTCTTTGCGTGTCCAGGATCAAGGAGAAAGACATCTCAACGATCTTCTCGACGCAGAGTGCAAGGTTCATTGTATGTTACCTCGGCTTAAATTCGTCGCAGTTGTGGGTTGGCGAGGAACCGGGTGTTCCAGGTGGCTGAAGCAAATTCCACCAACGGCGGGCGCCCGATTTATGTACAAAATGCCGCGAGTTTATACAACTGAAGCCGCAGTGAGTTAGTTTCCGGGCCAGCTTACATCGTAAGTAACCTAAATCGTAATTCCTCGGTTCTCCGAAGCCGCACAATCCATTGACAGGCATGTAGGGTGCGACTAGATTACGAGTGAACGGAAAGCTTCCCGCGGGTGCGCAATGAGAGTGTGGCGCCCAGGTGATTTTTGTAGTGTTCCGGAAACGGTGCTTTTAGATGCCGTGACGGAGGATTGGCGCTATATCGACAAGGTATTAGCGGCCAAATATTTACTGTTGTCAGGCCTCATCCAGAGGCACTGAGAGCAGGATTTTATAGAAGTTTTTACTGCGTGGTTTTTTGACGGAGCCCCTTCCCCCTGGAGGTTCCAACCCCGCCAAACAGGTAACTCATGATTAGCAAAGGCTTGTGGCTTTCGCAATGGCTGCACGAGAACGGCTGCCTTTGAGGCTTGGTAAAAGAAAACCTGATGACTCTTACTCGAATAAGACTCGGCCGCGGGCCAAAGAGGGGTTTTCATTTCAGGGGCGTGATGCAGTGCAGGCTGCTACTACGTCCGGAGAGGCGTAACCATTTATGAATCAAGTTCTTAACGCTGCTGAAATCAACGCTCCCGACACCTGGAACGCAACCGGTGGGTATTATCCGCCGGCCCGCGTGGACGAACTATTCGAGCTGACAGCGAAGAAAAGGCCAGACGATATCGCGGTTACCTTTCTGGAAAAGAGCGTGTCGTATAGTTCTCTTTGCAGCACGACGCATGATTTAGCGACGCGATTGCAGAATCTTGGGGTTCAGCCGGGTACGATCGTCGGCGTCTGCATGGATCGCTGCGTGGAGATGGTTGCAGCCCTGCTGGCTATCTTCAAAACAGGCGCCACGTATCTTCCACTCGATCCTGCATTTCCCGCTGACCGCCTTGAGTTCATGCAACAGGATGCGCGCCCGCTGGTAGTGGTTACACAGTCTCATCTGCGGGAAAAATTCTCCTTCGCCGCACCCCATGTGCTTTGTGTCGATGCAGACGTGCCGGCGTTTGAGTTCAGCTTGCTGCGGAAGTTTTCACCGCCACGGAATTCAAGTCTGGACGATATCGCCTACGTGCTTTACACCTCCGGATCCACGGGTAAGCCAAAGGGAGTGCAAATCAGTCATCGCGCGCTTACCAACCTACTGGTTGCTGTTTCGAATGACATAGCGCTGACCAGCTCAGATGTGGTTCTGGCAACGACCACCATATCGTTCGATATCTCTACCTTCGAGATCTTCGCGCCGCTCATCGCTGGAGCCCACCTGGTGGTTGTCCCTCGCTACGTCGCCATCGATGGGAAGCTGTTGGCGAAAGCCGTCCGGGAGCATGGCGTCACGGTGCTTCAGGCGACACCGACAGGCTGGCACGTTCTTCTGGAGTCCGGCTGGGAGGGTCAAGCAGGTCTCAAGATGCTGACGGGAGGAGAACCTCTCACCTGGATACTTGCCCAGCGCCTGCTGGAGCGCGGCGCAGAACTCTGGAACCTCTACGGTCCGACAGAAACCACTGTCTACGCAACCGGGATCCGGGTTCAGAAAGACACAAAGATCACGGTCGGCCCCCCGCTTGCGAACTGCACCGCGTATGTGCTCGACGAAGATCAGCAGCGATTGCCGATCGGTGCGATTGGAGAACTCTTTCTCGGCGGAGTCTGCGTCGGGGCCGGCTATTTGAACCGGCCAGAATTAACGGCCGAAAAATTTCTTGCCGATCCTTTTAGTAGCGAGCCCGGGGCACGATTCTATCGGACCGGCGATCTTGCCCGGATACTGCCGACCGGGGAGATTGATATTCTCGGCCGAGCCGACAACCAGGTAAAGTTGCGCGGGTATCGGATCGAGCTGGAAGAGGTAGAAGCGGTATTGGATAGTCATCCTTCCATCAGCAAGTCGATCGCTAAGGTGGTAAGCGTGGGCGAAGGCGATCAGTGCCTGGTCGCCTTCGTGGTGACGAGAGACAAGAACCAGGTGGACGAAGCAGATTGGCGTCAGCATGCTCTGCGCAGCTTGCCCTCGTACATGGTTCCTACTTCGTTCATGATATTGGACTCGTTCATGATGACGCCGAACGGGAAGGTGGACCGGAAGGCTGTTCCGGAATTTCAATTTTCAAAACCAATGGACGTGGAAGCAGTTTCTGAAGGCCCTGAGGACTGCCTGGAACTCACCACACTTCACTGCTGGCGGACGGTGCTGAATAGACCCGATATAGGGCTGGATCATGACTTTTTCCATGCCGGCGGCCACTCGCTACAGGCGATGCGGATGCTCGCGGAGCTGAATAGGAAGCTTGGCTTGAAAATGCCGGTCAGTTATCTCGTGGAAGCGCCGACAGCCCGCAAGTTTGCCGAGCTATTGATGCAGTCCAAAGAGGGTTCAGCACGGTATCTGGTCTCGATGCAACCGGAAGGATCGCTGCCCCCGATTTACCTTATCCATCATCTTCTAGGAGACGTTTTCGTTTATCGCTCGGTCGCTAGCCAGTTTGCGCCCGACCGCCCGGTGTTCGGCATCCAGGCGCCTGTCGATTTAGTTGATCAACCACAGCCGTTCAGCCTGCAGACCCTCGCCTCTGGTTACGTTGAGGAGATTCTAAAGCGGCATACGGAAGGCCCCATCCATCTTGCCGGTTTCTCCAGCGGAAGTGTGATCGCTTTTGAAATGGCGCGCCAACTCAAGAATCTCGGGTATGAGGTAGGTCTGCTTGCGCTCATCGATGGCGGAATCCAAGTAGCGAACCCTTCCATGCCGGCCGCCGTGAAATACGCAAAGATAGTGATGCGGAAGCTTTGCAAGATCGCGTTTAAGCTGCAGGACGAAATTGCCGAGGGTCCGAGGCAATTCGTGATGAAACGATTGCGGCATGTCGCGCTGCAGTGCCGTGTTCGATCTTTGGAGGACTCCGCCTCAAAAGGCAAGATCAGCATGGAGCAGGCGCTCTTGCTCGCTGAGCGTGCCTACAAACCGGAACCCTATTCGGGATCGGCGCTACTGATCCGCTTTCACGATGAAGCCTGGGAGTATGGCCCCGATCCGCTCATTGGTTGGTCAGGATTTGTGAACGGCGGAATAGACATTCTTGATTTGGAAGGTGGACATATCACCGGGATGGGTCCAATCGGCGCACCGACCATGGCGGCCACATTGAGGAACTGTATGGATAAGTGTGAGGCCGCGATCTCAAGGAAAAAGGTGGATGAGCGCGAGACGTTGCGCGCCAGCTGATCCGGAAACCGATCGTAATCTAAAGATAGTCTGTCTGATCAACAGAAGACCCAAATTAGGGGGCGGACCGTAAGGTTCAGCCCCCTAATTTGCACCGAAATGCATTCCGAACCTACTGGGGCTTGGCGGCCGACTTGGCCGAGGCGCCTTCCCGCAGATTGAGCGGTAGTTCCCTCTGTGCCCGGCCGAAGCTATCGTACGCACGGATGACTCGCTGTACGAGGTGATGGCGAACCACGTCTCCGTCTTCGAAATGACAGAAACGGATGCCGTCCACGCCGCGCAGAATCTCGACCGCCTCCACCAGCCCGCTCTTTTTGGGATTCGGGAGATCGATCTGGGTAACATCGCCCGTGATCACCGCCTTGGAGTTATTGCCCAGGCGGGTCAGAAACATCTTCATCTGTTCGCTGGTGGTGTTCTGCGCCTCATCCATGATGATGAAAGCGTCGTTGAGCGTGCGGCCGCGCATAAACGCCAGCGGAGCGACCTCAATGACGTTTCGCTCGAGCATTTTGTCCACGCGGTCCTGCTCCAGCAGATCATAAAGTGCGTCGTAGAGCGGACGGAGATAGGGATCTACCTTTTCCTGCAGGGTTCCGGGGAGAAAGCCTAAACGTTCGCCTGCCTCGACTGCCGGCCTCACCAGGATGATCCGGCTCACCTTCTTCGCCAACAGCGCAGACGCAGCCATGGCGACGGCCAGGTAGGTCTTGCCGGTGCCGGCCGGGCCGACGCCAAAGACCATGTCGCACTCCTCGATGGCCTCGAAATAACGCCTCTGGTTGATGGAACGGGGCTGGACCATACGCTTGATGCCGGCGGAGCGCTGTTTCCCGCTTTCCACCAGTCCGCGCAGGGTGACGGCCGGGTCGGCGGTTACCAGCTTAAGCATCCCGTGCAGTTCGCCGTTGCACAGGAGCGTCCCATTACGCCGTAAGTACTCGTAGTCGGCAAATACCCTTTCAAACCGGGCTATTGCCTCCGGCGCGCCCTCCACATGAAGCGCATCGGAACGCAAGTCGATGCGGATATGCAGATTTTGCTCGAGCAGCCTGAGATTCTCATCGCGAGTCCCAAACAGGGGCTCGAGGTTGGGCGTGATTTCCAGGGCTTTTTTCATCAAGCGGAGAAATGACCTCCTATCAGATCCCGAAGGACTGACTTCGTGGTTGGATTGGTGACAGAACACGTTGGATGGAAGGGTTGCGACGCAGGAAAAGGCGTGTGCTTGGGGTACTTGTCCGGGTTGGCGATAATCACCAGATATTTCCCGAGGATGGGCACAGAGTAGCGTTTGCCGATCTTGGCGTCAACGCCTAATCGGTGAATTCTTGCCTAATTGGATGCACTCCGGTGCCCGGGGGTGCATGCCACGCCGATGCGGGTGAGATTGACCCACATGGCAAAAGCCCGTAAACTTAGTGTTTGTGGGCGATCCGGTATTCCTCCGCCTGCTCCCAGTTCAAGAAAGCTAAGGGTTTACGATGGCAAATCATGTGTCGGCGCTGAAGCGCGCCCGTCAGACAGTAAAACGCACCGCGGTCAACCGCTCCAATAAGAGCCTCGTCCGCCGGTCACTGCGCGCCCTGCGCGAGGCTATTACCAAGGGTGACACCTCGAGCGTTGCAGAGCAGTACAGCAAGACCGTCTCGGCTCTGGACAAGAGTGTGCAAAAGGGCGTGCTGCACAAAAACACGGCCTCTCGCTACAAAAGCCGGTTGCATGCCCGAGTGAAGGCTCTCACCCAAAAAGCGGCGTAACCGTCTCGCCCAATCTGAGGGATCACTTCTTCTTCGCCACCACAGACCCGGGATTCCCGTCCGCCGGGGGTGGCGGAACCTTAAATATCTCGATCGCGCCCTCGCGCAAGACTGCCAGGCGCTCTCCGTCCTCGGAGAGCGCAAAGTTTTGGCCTGCGGTCAGGATGGGCGATGCCGTAGTCGCCATCAAGAGCGCTCCGGTGGCTGAATCGAAGACCTGCACCAGCTGCTCGCGCACATCTTCGTCGTTGAGCGAGTCGACCAAGTCGATGAAATGGTTGACCCGGAGCAGGCTTACGGCAAAGCGTCCACTGGTGCGCGAGTAGGCGAAGTTGGGCCACACCAGGTGACCCTCGCGCTGCCCAGTCCAGAGCTTCTTTCCTGCCGTAGTCCAGGCGTCGAGATAAACATCGGGCGACTTGGGGCCGCAGCTCTCGATCATGAGTGCAACGGGGGAAAGAAATTCCTCGTGCGGCGTGCACGTGGACGCCACTTTGCCCAAAACCAGCGACTCGCCTTCAAAAGGAATAAAGCGAATCAGGAATTGGTCTTCCCCCTTATCTTTTGCCACCCCCACATAGCCAGTAGAGGTGATGGGCACGTGAATCGGGTTCTCCGTCCTCAACGCCGCCAGGACTTCTCTGGAAGCTATGTTCAACACGGTTATTTGCGTGTCTTCGGAGGGAGGGGGTTCCCCATACTGTCTCGCCTGGGCCTCCAGTTTGCTGTGCTCCTCGGGCGTATGTCTTTCATATTGGTGCTCGACCACTAGAATGCGGCCGTCCGGGGAAACCTCTGTTTGCAGCACCGGCGTGGCTACGTCGATGTAGGGGTGTAGTTTCAACGATGCGTCGGTAAGGGAGAAGGTGTTTCGCTGGCGCACCAGAAACCGGCCGCCACCCAACGGCCACACGTATCTGGAACGGTCATGCATCCGCCATTCCGCGGATGCTTCCACTGTCCCGGCAGGCAAGTCGAGCGTCATTGCCTGAATCACCTGGTCGTTATCGAACCGCCCGGGATTTGCTTCGCGCCGCATCAGCCGCGGCTGACGGAAGGTGAAGAGCAAGTGATGGGCATCGATGAAATCAAGGGAAGTGAAGGCTTTTCCGGACAACATGTACAGCGGGCCGGGTGGCCGATAGCCCAAGGGGCCAACCGGAATGCGTTCTTCAGGCTCCGCCGGCGGAGGCTGTTTGTCGTGCGAGGAGGCCAAGCAGGGCACCCCTGCGAGCCACAAGACCAACGTGATCACCGCGGTCGGAAAGTGGCGACTCGGCATTCCTGGTGTCCCTGCGGTCCTTTTCATCGATTGGGGCGATGGCGCAGCGCCTCAACAACTACCGTCCAAGGACGCTGCTCTCTTTGAGTGTAGAAGATCTTTTCGGGGGAGATGAGCGCGTTTCAGAATACTTCAGCTCGTCAAAAGGCGGAGAGGATTGCACGGGTTAGGGAAGGTAGGTACGGGCTTCAGCCCGTACCTAAACACAGCGAGATCATGTGGCCTTCAGGCCCTGAGGTATGCTCTTCCGATTTAGTTCTGCTAAAAACCGCACCTCAGGGCCTAAAGGCCACAAAGACGACGACGTTCATACCGGGGATAAATCCCCGGCCTACCCTGAAACCGAGTTTGCCGCTGCCTGTCAGCCCTGTGCTCGACGGAACAGGCTTTTAAGGTTTGACGACTGTTCCGTCGATGGTGCGATCGGTCGGGTAGGCCCCTCCGTCCCGGATGGGGCCCAGAGGATTCTTCGCTGCCAGTTGCTCGTCGATGTCGACGCCGAGACCAGGTTTGCCGCTGCCGTATAGATAGCCCTTGCGGATTTCTCCTATGCCGGGAAACATCTCATGGACTATCGGCGGAAAATGATTTTCCTCCTGGATCCCGAAGGCGCTGCTCGAGATGTCGACGTGATAGCTCGCGATCTGGTTGATGGGATCGTTCTCACCGCCTTCCTGGAAAGCAGTTCGAACACCGAAAAGTTCGCAAAGCGTGGTGAGCTTCTTGATCGGAGTAATTCCACCAGTCGCCGCCACGCGGCAGCGAATAAAGTCGATAAGCCGGTCTTTCACCAGCGGAATGACTTCGAATGGATGAGAAAAGACTTCGCCGACGGCCTGCGGGGTCGTGCAGATCTCGCGGATGTTGCGATAGTAAGCAATCTGTTCGGGGGGAAGGATGTCCTCGACAAAAAACATTTGGTAGGGCTGCAGGCGCCGCGCCAGCTCGACCGCATTCATGCCGCTCAAGTGCGAGTGCACATCGTGAAGCAGCTTGGGTCCGAAGCCGGCTTTATCGCGCAGGTACTCGAAAAGAGGAGGTATGGTATCGACCAGCTGCTGCTCATCAAACGCAATGCCCTGGTATCCGCCCTCGGGACGATTGCCTTGGCCCGCCGGAGTAAAGCCGCCACCCCCGTAGCCACCCAGTTGAACACGCACGTGCGTGAAACCATTCGCGAGTGACTTCTGCAGAGCCTCCAGGCATTCTTCTTTGGTCTTTCCCGCCTGATGGTCATAGACGGGTACGGCATCCCGCGCCTTGCCGCCAAGCATCTCGTACACTGGCATGCCGGCACGCTTACCTTTGATGTCCCACAACGCCATATCCATAGCGGAAAGGACATTGTTGTTGACCGGGCCGTTGCGCCAGTAGGTGCGCATCTGCGCCGACTGCCACAGGTCTTCGATCCGGGCGGGGTCTTTTCCGATCAGCCACGGTTTCAGGTGTTCTTCCAGTGCCGCCACTACGGCCATGGTCTCGTAGTTATTGTTGGCGGACCCGATGCCATACAATCCAGGCTCACTGGTAATGATCTTGAGGAAGATCCAACGGTAGTGGCTGCCCCCGTTGGTGGTGATGATCTTGCAATCCTTGATGGTGAGTGGGGGCAGCCCATTGGACCGGTTGGCAACTTCTTGTGCACCGGCGACAGAGAGCAGTGGAAGCGAGGCAGCGGCTGACTTGATGAGTTCTCTACGATTCACCCTTGGTATCCCTCTGGAAGTGGCGCAAGACCAACGGCACATGGGACTACGAAACGGCTCAAACAATAATTCGGGAACGCAAAGAATGTTAGGCGGTCACGTGGGTTTGTGCAACGTTAGGAAGGGAGTCGTAACCGTAGGCTATCGCCCGAGAAGACAAGGAGTTAGCTTGCGAGCCACGGTATAACAGTAGCTACGGTGAGCTCGGGATTGTCTATCGATGCGCAGCGGGAAGAAGACCTCTCGGAAAAGAGGCCGTCCCCGGCTAAACTGATTTGTCGTAGTTTTGATTCGTTATGAACTCCACCGCACAAAGCCACCCTCGCACAGCCAAAATCGCGGAGACTCCGGCAGAGATTGCCTTTGTCCGCCAGCACCTTCAGGAAGTCCTCGCGAGCACGGCGTTTCGAGGGAGCCATCGCAGTGGGCAATTTCTCAAGCATATTGTGGAGCAATCGATTGCGGGCAACTTAGAGTCCTTGAAGGAGCGATCGATCGGGATTGAGTTGTTCGGGCGAGCTCCCTCGTATGACACGGGTGAAGACGCGATCGTTCGCGTGACCGCCAGTGACGTACGCAAACGTCTGCTTCAACATTACGGTGCACACGGAACCAATGCAGAGGCGCGCTTCGTGCTTCCTTTGGGATCTTACGTTCCGGAGTTCCGCCGGGATTTTCACAGACCGGAAAACCTTGACCGCCCCGCTGTAGGTGCTTCGGAGCCCGTGGTGACGACTGCTCCGCAAATCGTCCCTCTCCCCCAGCCAATCACGAAACCGCGCCGGGTCTGGAAATGGGCGGTGTTTGGGATTCTGCTGGTGGGCTTGAATGTATCGGTCTGGGGCCTGTTCTGGAGACATTCCGCAGCAAAAGCAACCGAGCCAGTTGCCATTCTGCCTTGGTCTACGCTTTTCCGGAATACGGACTCGATCAAGGTGGTGACCAGCGACCCCAATATTGAAAAGATCGAACGCCTGAGCGGTGAGCCCATATCGCTTTCGGACTATGCGAATCAGCAATATATTCCGAACCCCGGGGCTCTATCGCCGGAAATACTTCGTTTCTGTAAGGATTTTCTCCGGGGAGATCTGGCCCCCGCGGTCGATACTGGTGTAGTCGCAAGGCTAGCGGCGCTAGCGCAGACGGGCGCCAGCAGGATCGAGGTGCAAGGCGCTCGAAACATCCGCCTCTCGGAGGTTTATACCGACGATAACTTCATATTCCTGGGAAGCCCCCGCTCAAATCGTTGGGCTAGCCTATTCAACAATCAATTGGACTTCCGGTTCGAATTGGATGCGGGACAAGAAATCATTCGCAATGTGCATCCTCGTTCGGATGAGAAGTCAGTGTATGTTCCGACAGCAGGAGGATACGCGACTGGACAATCGTTTGCTACGATCAGCTTCCTTCCCAACCCTGGCCAAAGCGGACATATTTTGCTGCTGGCTGGCGCAAACGGAGAGGGCACTACGGCAGCGGGTGAGCTGATCACGAGCAGACAACGGCTATCGGCCGAGTTGCAGAATTGCGGAATCAGGCCCACAGGTCCGGTCAAATATTTCCAACTCTTGCTGGGCCTCAATACCATGGCGGGTTCGCCCAGCGATGTGAAGGTGATCGCATGCCACATCTTGCCTGGCAGAGCCATGTAGTCAGTGCCGGGTCTATAGATCCATAGAGTATTGAGCCCCGGCCAGGGCAGATGCGCGGGGACGGGGTTCGCTGGCCAGTTCCATCACCAGGCGCTCCAGCACCAGCCGCTTGTCCGGCGGCGAAGAACGCAACTCTAGATCCGCGTGAGCAATGAGGCGGAGTTTTTGCGTGAGCTCCCGGCGCGAGCTGTAGCGGCGAGCCTGACGAATCAGATCCTCCGCAGCAAATGGAGGCATGCGGAAACCTTGCCACAATGCCTGCCAAATGGCGCGAGAGTCGCGCACATTTTTCTCCAGGATGACCACCATCTGACGAAAGGTTCTCGCCAGCATATAGAGATGGCCGATGGCCGAATCCTCCCCCCCATCGGAAGCATTCAGCAGGCCATGCAGCAGGGCCAGCGCGCGGGGTTTATCGCGCGCGGATATAGCATCCGTGAGCTCGTACAGAGAACGCTGCTTGGCCGCCAATACCATGGTTTCGACATCGCCCAGGGTGATTCGTCCGCGGTCGGAAGCATAGAGCATGAGCTTTTCCAATTCGCTGGAGATGAGCATCATGTCCGCTCCCAGCGCATCGGCCAGTTCCCTTGCGGCATCGGCGTCGAATTTCATTCCCCGGTTCTCCGCGGTTGCAAGCAGCCAACGGACGGCATCCGCTTCGTCCACCCGAGCCAGTTCGACCAGTCCGCAGTCGTCGCCCAGCACCTCGCGAATTCTCTCATAGCGTTCTTTATCCTGCAGGTCCATACGCCGCAGATCGGCGGGAAGACGCAGGTGGTCGGCGACGAAGATCAGCACCGCCTGGGGATTTGGAGAACGGAAGTAGTCTTTCAACGCCGCGAACTCTTCCTTCTTGGCCCCACGGGTAAAGAGGTTTTTCAGGCTTCTAACGAAGATGACTTGAAACGGCGCCATCAGTGAGGGCGTGCGAGCCAGGTCGAGCACGTGAAAGATGCTGGTTTCGGCGAGGTCCAGGTCGCTCAGCGAAAACTCGCGTAGCGTGGGATCGATCAGCGTGTCGATAAGGGCTCGCCGGCAGCGCTCGTAAAAGAAGATCTCGTCCCCGGCCAGCACGTATCCCGGCCGCAAGGGACCTCTGGAGGAAGCAGCCGCTTTGATTTCGGCAACGAAGCGATCCGAGGAGGAGAAACTTCGCAGTTTGCTTACGTCGTCCGGAGGCATTTAGAAGGATTCCAGAATATCGCTCACCAGGGCTTGCGCAAAGTCCTTCGAGAGCCGTTGGACGGCAGGCGAATCTTCTTCGATAAAGCTGGTCAGATCGGCGGTGGTTTCAAATTGCTCATGAAAAACGTAGTTGTTGTGCTGATAGAGGACGCGTTGGTCACGGTCGGTCACCAGGACATTCACGTTGATGGTGATCAGGAAGCTGGAGGTCACGCTGGTCGTCTGACCGGTCTGAACGTCGGTGGTCTCGGTTCTATAGGTCAATGGCTGTACGGATTCGGAGAGGATGGTGCCGCGAACAGTGGCGTCCGGGTTATCGCTTGAGTCTGCCGCGACGCCGAGCTTGGTGCGGTCGGTGAATTCCCGCACCACCGCCTGGGTCATGGGGACTTCCACGTGGTAGAACTGCGTTTTGTTCTTGAAGATGGGTACGGAAAGGGTGTGCACGGTGGCGGGTAGATGCGCGGGAGAGCCTAGGGTGTGATATCCGCAACCGGTGAGGGATGGCAGGGTGAAGGCCAACAATAGAACAAAGGGACCACGCATGCTGTGGTTATTGTCGCATTTCCCCTTAGAGGAGGGAGCGGGCTTGAGAGTCGCGGGGATGGGCAGTGGAGAGACCTGCGGTTTCTTTCGCCGGCTTGCGCGGAGGCTACAAGCGAAAGCCCCATTTCGTTGGAAATGGGGCTTTCGGTGTTTCTGGATGAGTGCGGGTTAGGCTGGTGAGGGCTGGCTTTCGCCGCCGAAACCGGGGGCGCGTCCGGGCTCGGGTTTGATGACGTGCTGGACGTCACCGCCGGGGCTGCCTGGGGGCGGACCGAGAGGTGGCAGCGGCGGCAGATCCTCACCCGCAATGATCATGCGTATGTCATTCGCGTCCAGGGTTTCACGATCTAACAGGGCCTGCGCCATGCGATGCATGGTGTCCTTGTGGTCGCCCAGGATGGAGTAGGCGGATTTGTATGCCTCGTCCACCAGGCTGCGCACTTCGGCGTCAATCTGACGTGCCGTCTCCTCGGAGAAGTCGCGGTGTTGCGCGATTTCGCGGCCAAGGAAGATCTGCTCTTCTTTCTTGCCGAAGGTGAGCGGACCCATCCGGCTCATGCCGTACTCGCAAACCATCTTGCGAGCCAGATCCGTTGCCCGCTCGATATCATTGCCCGCTCCCGTGGTCTTGCGGTTCATGAAAATTTCCTCGGCGCAGCGGCCGCCCATGAGGATGGCCAACTGGGTCTCGAGGTAATCCTTGGTGACGGTGTGCTTGTCCTCTTCCGGCAATTGCATGGTCACACCCAACGCCATCCCGCGAGGAATGATGGTGACCTTGTGCAACGGGTCTGCATGGTCGCGCATAGCCGCCACGAGAACGTGGCCGGCTTCGTGATACGCCGTGTCCCGCTTGTCATCCTCAGAGAGGAGCATGGACTTGCGCTCGGCTCCCATCATGACTTTGTCCTTGGCGAGCTCGAAGTCGAACTGGTGCACCGCTTTACGGTTGGCACGCGCAGCATTCAGCGCGGCTTCGTTCACCATGTTGGCCAGATCGGCGCCGGAGAATCCCGGAGTACCGCGGGCCAGGATCCGGAGGTCGACATCTTCCGCCAAAGGCACCTTCTTGGCATGAACGCGGAGAACTTCTTCGCGTCCCCGGACGTCGGGCCTGCCCACAACCACCCGGCGGTCGAAGCGGCCGGGGCGGAGCAGGGCGGGGTCGAGCACGTCGGGACGGTTGGTCGCAGCGATCAAGATGACGCCGTCGTTGGATTCAAAACCGTCCATCTCGACCAGCAGCTGATTCAGGGTCTGCTCGCGTTCATCG
The DNA here is from genome assembly GCA_963745725.1 of uncultured Acidobacteriaceae bacterium. Classification (GTDB taxonomy): domain Bacteria; phylum Acidobacteriota; class Terriglobia; order Terriglobales; family Acidobacteriaceae; genus PALSA-350. The sequence continues at coordinate 1,069,955 of CAVUYJ010000005.1, read as the reverse complement.
TGCCCACCACCAAGACCGGCGCCGCGATGACGTCCAACGGCATCGATTTCGTCGATAAAGATGATGCAGGGGGCATTCTTTTTGCCCTGTTCGAACAGGTCGCGTACGCGGCTGGCACCGACGCCGACGAACATCTCTACAAAGTCAGAACCGGAGATGGAAAAGAACGGGACGTTGGCTTCGCCCGCTACTGCACGAGCCAGCAGGGTCTTACCAGTGCCTGGGGGTCCGACTAACAGGACGCCCTTGGGAATCCGGCCACCCAGCTTCTGGAACTTCTGCGCCTCGCGCAGGAATTCGATGATCTCCTTCAGCTCTTCCTTGGCCTCGTCCACGCCGGCCACGTCTTTGAAGGTTATCTTTTTCTGTTGCATGGAGAGCAGCCGGGCGCGACTCTTACCGAACGAGAGAGCCTTGTTGCCACCACTCTGCATCTGCCGCAACATGAAGAACCATAGCGCCGCGATCACGATGATGGGGGCGAAATTCAGCAAGATGGGTAGCCAGGAATTGCCCTGCGTATCCTTCACCGTGATGCTGACATGGTTGTCTTGAAGGATCTTGAACATGTCGGGGTAGTTGGCCGGCACGGTGGTGTGGAAGGCTTCGCGATCGGTGGCATAGTGACCACGCACTTCATTGTTGATGACGGTCACATCGCTGATCTTGCCCCCCTGACCGTCCTGCATGAATTGAGAGAAGGAGATTTCCCGGTCATGACTCATGCCCGTGCTCTTCTGGACGATTTGCCATAGAAGCACCAAGCAAGCCAGGATGAATACCCAGAAAATAATTGTCTTGACCGTTGAATTCACGAAAAACCCTCTTTCCACTGCCGCTCTCTGAAGAGAAAGGACCATTCGAGGCGAAGCCAGCGGCTTTACCGGGAACGCTCTTGCAGCTTTTACAACTATTAGACGACAGTAACCAGCCGATGATTCCGAAAGACTTTTTTGGTGTTGGATACGGCCAATAACCGTATGCGTGCTACACCGGTTTGTTACCGCTTTTTATTCTACTCCGCGGAAGCTGGAAACGGCTGCGAAACCCTGGGAAAGCTTGTCCGAAGTTATACGCGTTCGGTATTGACTAGCCGGTTAGTGCTACAGGCGTCATTCGGAAAGGATCTGGGCAGTAAACAGAAGCCCCTGGGCCTCTACTTCTGCCCCGCGCATCCAGACGATTTTCCCGCCAGACTCGACCACCGGCCAGTTTTTTCGCGCTTCGCCCACTATGTGGAGCCGGTCCAGCACTTCTGCAACTTTTTTGGGACCTCGGCTGTGCCGAAGTGTTACCCGATCCCCAGGCTTCCAGGGTCTCAAGATGGCGGGTGCCGTGGATGCCGATTCGACCCGCAAACTGACTCCGTACTCGGGTGCGCGCACCTCGCCGGGCATCACAAATGCATGCTCGGGGCCTGGCGCAGCGTGGGTCGAACCTCGCATCAAACGGATCTCTCGGAGGCTGCGCTCGACCATAATCCCACCGGGGAGATCGAATTTTCCGGCACGTGGTGAGTTAGGCCCCGTCATCGCGAGCAACTGCTCCGTGTGCTCGAAGCTGAGCCGGGCGCCGAGGCGGCGGGCGGCAGCACGCAGGATCCTCCGGGCCACCGCCGGATGCATCTCGCGCAGCCGGCCGTGCTCGATCCCCACCGTTTCTTCCTCGGGATGCGTGCTGGACGAACGGCCGCCGCCCCGGGTGGGCCGGCCAGGCAGCAGCAGGCTGGGGAGGAGGCGATGCAGTTCTTCCTGCCAGTAGCCCTCTTCGTCCGCCGAGATAGAGGCTACGCGCGCCAGCTGTTCGGCGATTCGGGGGTTGAAGGTACGCAATAAGGGCAGCAGTTCCCAACGGATGCGGTTCCGGGTATGCGCCAAGTCGTGGTTGCTCGCGTCCTCCCGCCAAGGTTGTTGCAAGTCCCGAAGCCAGGCCTCCACGGCAGCGTGGGTGTTGTCGAGAAAGGGCCGCAGGATGCTTCCCGGATCGAGGGCGAGCACGGGGTGGATGCCGCTGAGGCCTTCCGTCCAGGCGCCGCGGAGGAGTTTGTGCAGCACGGTTTCCGCCTGGTCGTCCAGGGTGTGGGCGGTGACGATTGCGTCTGCCTCTCCCTTTACCAGCAGCTCGCGGAAGAAGGCGTAGCGAAGATTGCGGGCCGCTTCCTCCAGGGTTTCATGGAAGGCGGCGGCGGCGGCGGGCGCGTCGGTGCGATGGAGGTGGAAGGGCAGGCCGTGGGTGGCGGCCAGTTGGCCAACAAAGGCTGCTTCTTCGTCGGCAGCTTCGCGGATGCCGTGGTGGACGTGCACCACGGAAAGTGCGATGCCCAGGTTGGGCCTCTCTTCGAGCAGGCGACGGAGTAGCGCTACGGAGTCGGCGCCCCCGGAGACCGCTACGGCGATCCTTTGACCGGGACGGAAGAGATGGTTGCGTAGAGTGGGCGACGAGACCGGCATTGCTGGGTTTATGTTATCGGGAACGGCAGATGCAGAGAGACTTCGAAGTTGCCTCGTCCTTGAGGGCGAACGGTGAAAACTCGTGGAATCCCACGGTTCGTAGTCAATATAGATCCAACCTCCCTCATCGCCCTTCGCTTCACTGGCTGACGCAACCCCTCGGCACTCGCGTCTGGGCGCTATACTGCGGGCATGTACCAGATACGTGTGGCGACGCCTGCGGATGCGGCTGTCATTACCCACCATCGGCGACGGATGTTTGTGGATGCGGGGCGACAGGACAATCGGGTTCTGGAGGTCATGGCGGAATACTTTAAGCCCTGGGTCGAGAGCAGGTTGGCGGACGGACGGTACCGCGGCTGGCTCACGACAGAAAACGGCACGGTCGTCGCCGGCGCCGGGTTGATTGTGCTTGACTGGCCGCCGCATCCATTGGATCCGCGGCAGGATAAGCGCGGTTACCTTTTAAATGTTTATGTCGAACCGGAGCATCGCCGCAAAAAGCTGGCGAGCCAACTGATCGACCAGGCACTGGCGGAAGCCCGGAAGCAAAAGATTCGTGTGATTGCTCTGCATTCGACCGACGAAGGAAGACCGCTGTACGAGAGCAATGGCTTCCGCCGGACCAACGAAATGTTCTACGTGGAGCCGGTGGAAGGCTGAGCCGCCCTTCCCTGCTATACTCCGATCTTTATGCGGGTTTTCGTGATTCTACCGGCCGCCGGCATGGGCACACGGATGGCGCCGGGGCATGCCACCCCCAATGCTCCCAAGCAGTTTCTTGCTTTGCAGGGCCTGCCGATCTTAGTCCACAGCTTGCGCGCGTTCGCAGCTGTTCCGCGTGTAAGCTGCATTTATGTTGCGGTGCGAAAACCGGAAATGGGCCGCATGGAATCGCTGATTGCCGAATTTTCACTGGCTTCGCGGGTGCGGGTAGTCGAGGGCGGAGATACACGGCAGGCATCCGTGAGCCAGGCGCTTAAGGCTCTCTCCGCGGCCGACGATGACATCATCCTGGTGCACGATGCAGTGCGGCCGCTGATCGATCCCGGCACCATCGAGCGAACCATCGAAGCCGTAGAAAACACAGGCGCGGCGATTGTAGGGCTGCCGGCCGTGGATACTATCAAACAAGTGGAGCGCACTGCCCGAGGTGCCATCGTGACCGCTACCATTCCCCGGGAATATATAGTGCAGGCGCAGACCCCACAGGGTTTTCGCTGGAGCGTTCTGCGCCAAGCCTTTGCCGACGCGGAAGCGGATGGATTTATTGGAACGGATGAGGCCAGCATCGTCGAGCGATCGGGAGTACAGGTCGCAGTCGTGATGGGCTCGCCGGCAAATCTCAAAATCACCCATCCTGGCGATCTAAAGCTGGCAGAGTTTTATTTGCAACACCGGTCCTGACGATCTGAGAGACGAATGAGCATGAGAATAGGCTGCGGTTGGGACTCGCACGCATTTCAGCCTGGCGTGCCGTTGAAAATTGGGGGTATCGCGATCGATCATCCCGAGGGCCTCGCGGGCCACTCAGACGGGGACGTACTGCTGCACGCGATCACCGATGCCCTGCTGGGAGCGCTGGCGGTCGGTGACATCGGCAGCTTCTTTCCGCCTGGAGATCCGCGCTGGAAGAATGCCGATTCTGCGATCTTCCTCAACCTGGCCCTGGAAGAGGTGCGGACTGCCGGATATCGCATCGTCAACGTCGACACCACGCTGGTGCTGGCCGCGCCCAAGATCGGCCCCATCTCCGGCGATATGCGGCAACGGGTGGCGGAGTTGCTGGAGATTCAACCGAATGCGGTGGGGATCAAGGCCAAAACGCCGGAGGGCTTGAATCTGGATCACGTGGCCCAAGCCCAGGCAGTGGTTCTGCTGGAATCCTCAGACGACAAATTGGGGCTCGGCTTGCTGGAAGCCGAGGTGGATGACCCGGCTAAAGTGGACGAGGTTCTCACCCATATTGGCGTGAGCGAGGGACTGGGAAGCAGCAAGTCCAGGCGTATGGTGCCGCTGCCGGCCTTCGATACCGAGGACATTACTTAACGCATTGTTCTTGCTCCCGTGCGGTGACGGCGGTAAGCTTGCCAGCACCTTATCGCGGAGACTTAAGCCATGCACCCACTGTACGGATTCGGGCCTGGGCATTCGCTCATCTACCTGATGTTCTTTGGCTTCTTCGGAGCGCTGATTTCGATCGTTGTGCTGATTCCCTACTGGTTCATCTTCAAGAAAGCCGGGTTCAGCCCTTTTCTCGCACTGCTGATGTTCCTGCCTGTGATCAATATCGCCATGTTGTATTTTCTGGCTTTTGCGCGCTGGAATGTGGTTCCCGCGGAGATGGTTTATCCAGCGCCGCCACCGGTTCCGTACCAGCCGCGAGCCTAAAGCAGATCCGCTGCGAATGATCTAGCATCGAAAGCGATGCTAGACGCACCTTTGACTCCTCGTGTTCGTTTCGCGCCTTCCCCGACCGGCTACCTGCATGTAGGCGGGGCGCGCACCGCTCTTTTCAACTGGCTCTTTGCCCGGCATGCCGGGGGTGTGTTCATCCTGCGCATCGAGGACACGGACTTCGAGCGCTCTTCCGAGGATATGGTGCAGGGCATCCTCGATGGCATGCGCTGGCTCGGCCTGGAGTGGGATGAAGGGCCGTTTTTTCAATCGCAGCGGCTGCCGCTGTATCAGGCCACGGCCGAGAGGTTGCGGCACAGCGGGCATGCGTATTACTGCTTCTGTACCAAGGAAGAATTGGAGCAGCGGCGGACGGCGGCCGTGGCTGCCGGGAAGCCGCCGATGTATGACCGTCGGTGCCGCGCGATTGTTCCGCCAGTGGCCTACGGCCGGGTTCAGGCGGGGGAGCCGGGCGCTTTGCGATTCGCGGTGCCGGAAGGGGGCGTTACCGCGTTCGAAGATGCCGTCTTCGGCCGGGTGGAGTTCTCGAACGCGGAGTTAGAAGATTTTGTCCTGTTGCGCTCGGATGGGGTGCCCACCTATCACTTGAGTGTGGTGGCCGACGATCTGGATATGCGGCTTACCCATGTGATTCGCGGAGCTGACCACATCTCGAACACGCCCAAGCAGGTGTTGCAGTACCAGGCTCTGGGGGAAAAGCTGCCCATCTTTGCTCATCTGCCGCTGATCCTTGGGCCGGATAAGAGCCGGCTTTCCAAGCGTCACGGCGCTACCAGTGTGCTGGCTTACCAGGACATGGGCATCGTGCCGGAAGCATTCCGTAATTTTCTGGGGCTGCTGGGGTGGACGCCTGGGGTCGCGGGGAAGGAGATCCTCGGCTCCGATGAATTGGTTGAGTTGTTTTCGCTGGATGGCATATCGAAGTCCAATGCGGTCTTCGACAATGACAAGCTGGCGTGGTTCAACACGGAATGGATCCGGCGCTACTCACCCCAGGAGCTGCTGCCGTTGATTGAGCAGGAGTGGGCGAGGGTGGGTTTCCAGCCTGATCGGGGGAGTGAGGAAATTCTTGCGGCGATCGCTTTGTTGCAACCGCGGGCGCGCAGTCTTAAGGATTTTGCTGGAGCCTTCCGCGGGTACTTCAGCGATGCTTACGAATACGATACCGCCGCTGTGGCTAAATTCCTTGCTGATGAGCAAAGCCGTGGGTTGTTAGTGGAGTTGGGCGACCGGTATGAGCAGGTAGACGAGTTTACCGAGACGACAACCGAGGAATTGCTGCGCGCTTTCGCCGCGGAGAAGGGCGTGAAGGCGGGCGCTCTGATCAATGGTTCGCGGGTCGCACTCACCGGGCAGGGAGTGGCTCCGAGTCTGTTTGCGGTGATGGCGACGTTGGGGAAAGAGCGCGTGACCAAGAGGTTGAAGGCGGCTGGGTCGATTCCTTCTGCTCATGAAGAATCGCGGGTTGGATAACCCAAAAACATTTCCAGGAAAGGTCCGCTAAACTGCAGATCCCTCGGCTTCGCTTCGGGATGACAAAGGAAAGGGTGCTGGTTTCATAAAGGGTTGGTGCTGAACCGAAAAAGTTTTTTCGCAGGCCCCCGCGTCCGACAGCCGCTCTCCATGCGACCGTCGCCCTTTCCTTTGTCATCCCGAAGCGAAGCCGAGGGATCTGCAGTTTAGCGGACCTTTCCTGGAGATGTTTTTGGCTTTCTATTGAGCCACCACGGTCACCGTGACGGGAATGGTGTGCGGGGGCATGCAGGAGTTGGAATCGCAGGCCTGGTAGTGAAGGCCTCCTTCCAGCACGTGTTGTCCTGGTTGCGCAGTCAGGTGGGCGTGGAGAACGAACTCGCCGGTGTAGACGCTCAACTTTTCTTTGGGCGCGAACTGAAAGGCGTATTCCGTGCCTGGCGGAAAGTCGACCGCGCTCACGTTAAGTCCAGGCCCTTCCACCACCGCTAGCCTAGCGGGAATCAGCGACTTCTCTGTGGGCGTGTGGGAATTAATGTGCAGGCCGTTGGCTACACGGAAGTGAAGGTCGACCTGAGCAGCGCGTTTTGCGGGAATCGTTACCTGGGCGGGGTAAAGGAACTGAACCGCATTATCTGCGGGGAGCGGTAACGGTTGATCCTTGATGACCTGCAACCACGCTGCAAGCCCGGCAAAAATGATCATGGCGCAGCGGAACATTTTAGTTCGCCCCTGCGGCCATAGCCTTCTTGATGCTGGCCTCTACTTCGTTTTTTGAGACCAGTCCGGCGGTTTCCGCGACAATCTTCCCGTCGCGGCCCACGAAAAAGGAGGTAGGCAGAAATTCAACTCCCCCGTATTTGCGGGACATGGCATCATCGCCGACCAGCAGCGGGTAGTTGAGACCTTGCTCCTCACCGAATTTGGCCAGCTTGGATCGCGGGGTGCCTGGATCGTCCGCATTGACGCCGAGAATTTCGAAGCCCTGGGGAGCGTACTGGCTGCGTAGGGCGACAAGCCAGGGCATCTCGATCTTGCAGGGCGCACACCAGGTTGCCCAGAAGTTGATCAGCACCGCTTTGCCTTTGTAATCGGCGAGCGAGACCTTTTTGCCCTCAACCGTTCGCAGGCTGAAGTCGGGAGCTCGTTTGCCCCGCAGATCGGGTAGGCCCTCGTCGGCGGCTACGTCTTGCTGGACAGATTGATTGTTGGCGGTTTCCGGAACCAGCGTGCCCTGCGCCTGACGCTGTGCGGCTTGCTTCCGGCGCTTGTAGTTGGCATATCCCGACCACACCATGAGTGCGAATGCGGCGAGAACCAGCACGATGACCCATTGATTGCGCTTCACAGCTCCCATTCTAATGGACGCCTGCTACGATCAATTGTTTTCCCCCTGTGTTTCGCCTTGGATGTTTGATGAACACACCCACTCCCGCGCAACTGATTCGCATAGAAGCCGAAGCGCTGCTTAGACTTGCGGAGCGTCTCGAGGACGGTATGTCGGCCCGCTTTGCCCACGCTGTGGCGCTGGTGATGGAGTGCGGACGACGCCGCGGGCGGGTGGTGGTGACCGGCATCGGCAAGAGCGGCATTATCGCGCAGAAGCTGGTGGCTACCTTCAACTCCACCGGAACGCCGGCTTTGTTCCTGCATCCGGCTGAGGCCATCCATGGCGATTTGGGCATGCTGGCTAAAGGGGACCTGGTGCTGGCACTCTCTTCCAGCGGCGAGACGGAGGAGATCGTGCGTTTGCTGCCCACACTCAAGAGAAAGGGCGACGCTCTGATCAGTTTCTGCTGCGCGATGCATTCCACGCTGGCGTCGGCGAGTGATGTCGCCCTGGATCTTAGCGTGGAACAAGAAGCTTGCGGGATGGGATTGGCCCCGACGGCGTCGACCACGGTGATGCTCGCTCTGGGGGATGCGCTGGCGATCGCGGTGTCGCAGCAAAAAGGCTTCCGGGCGGAGGACTTTGCTGATCTACACCCAGGGGGCAAATTAGGCAGGAAGTTGGCCCGGGTGCGGGAGTTGATGCACGCGGGCGAGGCGGTGCCTCGGGTGGGCGCGGCCACCCCGATGCCGGCAGTGATCTATGAGATGAGCCGCAAGGGTTTGGGCATGACTACGGTTACCGATGGGCAGAATCTGGTCGGGATTATGAGTGATGGTGATCTGCGCCGGCTGTTGGAGGCGAAGGGACCGGATGCACTGGGTATGACGGCTGGGGATGCCATGAACGGGACGCCTAAAACGATTGGCCCGGATGAGTTTGCCGCCAAAGCTTTGAGCATGATGGAGGAGAAGAAGATTACCTCGCTGGTGGTGGTTGAGGGAGGCAGGATTGTTGTTGGCGTGCTGCATCTGCACGATTTGTGGGGACTTGAGTTGATCTGAGACGAGTGGAGGACACCGCAGATCTCTCCAATGCGCTACGAGGCGGCGGATTCTGCGGCTTCTACTGTGTCGTAGCTTTTGATCAGGGTATGGGAGCTGGTTAGTTTTAGGAGTTCGGCTACGCGGTAGTTAACCGCTACCAGACGGAGAGTGCGGCCGTGGCGCTTGCCGGAGACGTAGTAGTTCAACAGGGCTCCCAGCCCTGCCGAGTCCATGTATTCCGATTCTGTGAAGTCGATGATGGTGAGTTTTTCAGTGCCGGCGTTGAGGACCTTCTGAAAGTCGAACAGATTGGCGAGAGTAATCGGTCCGTGCAAACGGAAGATGCGGGTATCTGCCGTCTTGCCGGGAACAACGTCGAAGGTCAAAGGTTCGTTATACATAGCATCCGTGATTGTAAAAAGCGTCGGTCCCGGTTTGATGACAGTCCGGTGAATACCGGCGGCCGATCTCTGGACCATTTAGAATTGAGAGACGTTTGCCCGGAGAAAGTACCCCCTGAATGCACCGTTGGTCGAAGCTGTTCATCCCTACTCTCCGTGAAGCCCCGGCCGATGCCGAGGTAGCCAGTCACAAATTTCTATTGCGCGCCGGTTACATCCGTCAACTCGGCGCCGGAATTTACTCGTACCTTTTCCTGGGCCAGCGCTCTATCAACAAAATTCAGGCCATTGTGCGGGAAGAGATGGACCGCATCGGGCAGGAGTTCCTGCTGCCGGGGCTGCATCCTCGTGAGTTGTGGGAGGAGAGCGGGCGGTGGACGATCATGGGGCAAAACCTGTTCAAACTCCAGGACCGCAAAGGCGCCTGGCTGGTGCTGGGCATGACCGAAGAAGAGGTCATGACCGACATTGCGCGCAAAGAACTGCGCAGCTATAAGCAGTTGCCCCAGATCTGGTACCAGATTCAAACCAAATTCCGGGACGAGCCGAGACCGCGAGCGGGCTTGCTGCGGGTGCGTCAGTTCATCATGAAGGACAGCTATTCCTTCGACATGGACGACGCCGGCCTGGATGTCAGCTACAAGAAGCACGATGCGGCCTACCGCGCGATTCTTAGCCGCAGCGGCCTGAATTTCGTCGCGGTGCAGGCCGACTCCGGCGCCATGGGCGGTTCCCAATCGCAGGAGTTTATGGTGTACGCGGAAGCGGGCGAAGACCTGATTGCCAGCTGCCCGGCGTGCAACTATGCAGCCAACATGGATAAGGCGACCTCACAGCTTCCCCCGGTTGAAAACCTACCCGGGGACGCCGCTCCGGAACTGGTCCATACACCTGGAATGCGCACCATCGATGACGTGGGCGCGTTCCTTGAACTGGGGCCGGTTCACCAGATTAAGACCATGGCCTTCATGGCTTTGACCCAGGCAGCCAAGGCGGGGGCGGCGGAAATCGCCAGCCCGGTGGTGGTCTTTCTGCGCGGCGACCACACCGTCAACCTAGCCAAGCTTACAGGGTTGTTTCCGGGCGCCCGCGAACTGCGGCCCATGGTCGCCGAGGAAATCCTCAACACCTTCCATTCCCCGGCTGGTTACCTGGGCCCGATCGGTCTTGATGCCCTGGCGGCGGGCGAGCAAGCGGAGGCCGGGAAGGCGACGGTTATTTTGGACAACGCTCTCGACGGACGACGCAACCTGGTCGCCGGCGCTAACCGGGAGGAATACCATCTCCGCAATGTGACCCCGGGGCGTGATTTCGTCCCTACCCTGACGGCGGATGTCCGCAACGTCACGGAGGGGGAGAGTTGCCCGCAATGCCCGGCGGTGCCTGGCAATGCGCTGAAGGTGGCCAAGGCCATCGAAGTGGGGCACATCTTCAAGCTCGGCTACCGCTACTCCGATGGCATGGGGATCCGGGTATTGGACCCCAATGGCAAGGAAGTGACGCCGATCATGGGCTGTTACGGGATCGGGATAGAACGCATCCTAACCGCAGCTATTGAACAAAACCATGATGCCAACGGATTTTGGCTGGGCCGCTCGATTGCTCCGTTCGACGTAGTCGTGACCGTTACCAATACGGGCGACGCGCAGCTGGCAGCCACCGGTGAGCAGGTGGCGTCGAAGCTCGAGGAGGCTGGATTCGAAGTTTTGCTGGATGACAGAGACGAGCGGGCGGGTGTCAAATTCAAGGATGCAGACCTGATAGGGATTCCCTTCAGGATTAATGTGGGCAAGAAGGCGGCGGAGGGGCGGGTGGAGTTGGTTACGCGTTCCTCGGCGACCAGCCAGGATGTTCCTATCGCGGAGATAGTCAAGCGAGTGCAAGAGCTCGCCTAACGCGGAAGCCGTCTAATGCCGTAGCGGAGTTGCTAATTTGGCAGTGAAAATCAAGGTTGTCCGTGCGAGCTTGCTGGCACACCCGGTGCGCAACATCATCCTGCTGGTGGTGGGGGGCACACTGCTGCTCGGCCTGATAGTGGGCGAATCGATCTTCGGCTACTACTACTTCAAATACAGGCACGTGGTGGATGAGCGGCTGCAAAAGCCGCTCTTTGAGCAAACGGCGAAGATCTATGCTGCGCCGAAGGAACTACGCATCGGGCAGAAGTTAACCCCGCAGACGGTAGCGCAGGAGTTACGCGACGCGGGCTACAGCGGCGATAACGATCGCGAAAAGTCGCGCATGGGAACCTATGCGCTGAACGATGGCAGCATCACGATCCAGCCGGGTCCGCAGTCTTACCACTCTGAGCAGGGTGCTACGGTCACATTTGACAAGGGCATGATCACCCGGATCTCCGGCGATGGCGCCCAGCAGCTGGACGCCTATGAGTTGGAACCGCAGCTGATCACGGGGCTCTCCGAAGGGCAGTACCGCACCAAGCGCCGCCTGGTGACCTATAACGAGCTGCCGCCCAACCTCGTGAACGCTGTCACATCGATTGAAGACCGGCGCTTCTTTGACCATGGCGGCGTCGACTACTACCGGCTGCTGGGAGCTCTCCGTGACGACCTGCGGGCGGGCCGGCGACGGGAGGGCGGTTCCACACTCACCATGCAACTCGCGCGCGGCTTCTTTCTGACGCCGGAGAAGCGGCTGAAGCGCAAGATCATCGAGATTGCCATCACTTTTCAGCTGGAGAATCGCTTCAACAAGCAACAGATCTTCCAGATCTATGCGAACCAGATCCCGCTGGGACAGCAGGGAAGCTTCGCTATCAATGGCTTTGGACAGGCGGCGCAGTCCTACTTCGGCAAAGACGTGCGGCAGCTGAACCTGCCGGAATGCGCGCTGCTCGCCGGCATGATCCAGCACCCCAGTTATCTGAACCCCTACCGGCATCCGGATCGGGTGATCCAGCGCCGCAACCTGGTGCTGGATGCGATGGTGGAAACGGGCAAGATCACCAAGGAAGAAGCGATCGCGGCCAAGGCCCAGCCGCTTAAGCTGGCCCCGATGAACATCGATGCCGGTGAGGCGCCGTATTTCGTTGATTTAGTACGCGACCGGCTGGTGCAGCACCTGGGAGACGCCGACTTTAATCGGCAAGGCCTGCGGATTTACACCTCGCTCGACCCGGATCTGCAGCGCGAGGCGACCGATGCGGTGACAGAAGGCATGAAGGCGGTCGACCTGCTGGTGGAGAAAAAGCATGCCCGGCGGGTGAAGGAGGGCGATGACTCGCCGATTGTCTATCCCCAGGTGGCACTGGTGGCGCTGAATCCCCATACAGGTCAAGTTTTGGCTTTGGTTGGGGGACGGAATTATGGCGCGAGCCAGTTCGATCATGCCATCCAACATCGGCCGACTGGCTCCGCTTTCAAACCCTTTGTCTTTGCCGCGGCGTTCAATACCAGCCTGGCCGGGACGATACTCACCCAGCCTCCCTCCCAAGCTCCTCCCAGTGAGCAGCTCGTTTCCTCCGATCCGGCTCCGCCCGATCCGGGGAGGCCGAGCGGCGTCTTCACCGCCGTCACCATGCTCAACAATAATTTGACGACCTTCGAAGGCGGCTATGCTCCGGGCAATTACCACAACGACATGCGTTACACCGGCGACATCACGGCCCGAACAGCGCTCCAGTTTTCGCAAAACAACGCGGTTGTGTCTCTGGCCCAGATGGTGGGTTACAACAATGTAGCTGCTTTGGCCCGCGATGCCGGAATCAAATCAGCTCGCGGAACGCCCTCGGTAGCGTTAGGCGCCTATGACGCCACACCACTCGATATGGCCGGTGCTTACACGACGTTCGCGAACGGCGGGGTTAGGATCGACCCCTGGTTAGTGGCTTCCGTCCGTTCCGCTTCTGGAGACGTGCTCAACGACTACCCTCCAAATTCCAAGCCGATTCTTGACCCGCGTGCGGCCTACCTGACTTTGTCGCTGATGGAGGACGTGATCAACTCGGGCACTGCTGCGAGAATTCGTTCCCTTGGTTTCGCCGCGCCCGCAGCCGGCAAGACAGGGACGGAACGTGACGCTTGGTTCGCAGGTTTTACCAGCAACCTGCTCTGCGTGGTGTGGGTGGGTAATGACGACTACTCCGACCTGAAGCTCGAAGGTGCGCAGGCAGCCGTTCCCATTTGGGCGGAGTTCATGAAGCACGCGGTAAAGTTGCCGCAGTATTCCGATACGCGCCCGTTCGTCCCTCCCGCCGGTGTCTCGACGGTGCGGCTGGATAAGGTGACGAACCTGCTCGCGGACGCCAGTTGCCCGTCGGACTATGATGCCGTGTTTCTCGACGGGACCGCACCCACGCAGACCTGCGACCAGGGCGCCGGCGATCAGCGAAATATTTTCCAGAAGCTTTTTGGGATTGGCAAGGAAAACACTGTGGGTCCCGCACTACCGGCAAATGGAGTGCCGGGTTTGCCCGCGCAACCGACGGGCTCGCAGGCAGCAGCGGCGGCGACCCAGCCGGGACCAGCTCCGCCACCTCCTGACGAGCAGAAAAAGAAGAAAAAAGGGTTTTTCGCGAAATTGTTTGGCAAGGGCGATAACGACAACAAGCAGCAACAGGCTGACCCTTCCCAGCCTCATTAGGCGTATCGCAATGGAGCTTTATCCCTTCTGGCAATCGGGGCACCAGAAGGTGGAGCGGGCGCCAGTTCCCTGTTTGCACGTGACAATTGTTGTGCCGCACCGGCGGCAAGCCTCGCCTGCGCGGCGATACACCCAGAGCCTGGCTGCGGGATTGCTTGAGCCCGTCGTGCGCCGGCCTCCGGTGTAGGTTACGATGCCGTCCTGAGCGCCGTCGGCTACGTTGGCGGCGAGGAAACGGCGGGCGGTGGCTATCAGGCAGTCGATCTCCTGTGGACTGAGGGTGGCGATTTTGCGGAAGGGATGCACTCCACAGGCAAAGCAGATCTCGGATTTGAAGGCGTTGCCGATACCGGCCATGACCCTTTGATTGAGCAGAACGTTGCCCACCTCTTCGTCGCCATGCTCACGTAGTCTCGCGGCGGCCTCATCCGCTGCGAATTGCTTTCCCAGTAAATCTGGTCCTAGCCCGGCCACTGCGGCGAACCGCTCCAGAGTGCGTGCGGTATAAAAGCGGGCTACCGGCACGTCGAAAGCTACAGCAACCATCTCGGCGGTGCCGAGCACGATCCGCATGTGGCTGCGCGCGCGCTTCCACCGCTCACCCACGCGATAGATATGCCAGCTGCCGCTCATCAGCATGTGGGTGGTGAGGATGAGATCGCCGGAAAAATGGATGAGCAGCCATTTTCCGCGCGATTCCACTTGCTCCACCGTGCGGCCGGCCAACGGGCTTTGGTCGTTCACACTGGCTAGCGGTGCGTAAGCGGTCTCAAAAAGGTTGATGGTTTGGCCGGCAAGCGCCTGGTGCAGCGCGCGGGCCGAACGAAAGATGGTATCGCCTTCAGGCATTGGGAGTGGCAACAGCCAGCAATGCGCGCCTGTAGTTGAGCCCCTGCGGCGCCAGGTGGAAACCGGCATCCTGGAGGAAGGAAGCGAGGAAATGCTGCGCGGCCGGCTGGCCGTTGATAGCCGAAATCAGCATGCCGCCTCTGTGGTCTTCGCGGCGCTCCATATCCTGTTGCGCCAGAGTGGCGAGAAATTGGCTCAGGTCGCGCGCGGTGATGGAGCGGTCCGGCTCTTCAGCGGGCAGGAAGATCTGCAGGCTGGGGTTCCCGCGCCGCAGATAGGCCACCAGTTCTCCGTTGCGGAGGATCACGCTGGCGCCCACGCTGCGGGTGAGCATGCGCGGGCCGTCTTCCTCTTCACCCGCCGGCCAGCGCAGCACTGAGCCATATAGATTCGCGGGATCGGTAGCCGCGAGTGTTACCATTTCAGGTTTTTCGAGCGGCGGCCCAGTACGCAGCGAGCGCAGCAGATCGACAGCCGCAGGCAATGCAAACTGCGTCGCGCCTAAGCCGGCAACGAAATAGCCGCGGCGTATGCGGCCGCTTTCTTCGAGTGCCTTGAGCACGTCGTAGATGGCGCTGAATCCTCCGGGGAGGTTCTCCGTCGCAGCCGACTCGCGGGTGAGCACGCCATAGCGATTGAGCAACTGGTTGGCAAACGCGTGGCTCCATTCCGTGGGTGAAGCCAGTGATGCGGGAACCAGGCTCCAGCGGCCCTGGGCGCTGGGTGGAGTGGTTCGCCGGGAGCGGAAGGAGGGCAGGTTGTGCTGCCGCTTCGGTTGGCGTGAGGAAGCGGGCCGGGCAACGTACGCGCGCAAGGCGTGAAAGGTGTCATTGGTCACCACGCCGCGCCAGACCAGGCTCCAAAGCGCATCCAGGGTTTCGCCCGGATACCCTCCGCCGACTGCTTCATGCAGTTGAGCAAAGAAGGCGGCGCCGGTGCGAGCCAGTTGCTCCATGAGCCCGAGTTCCCTCGGGCTCAGCGGGTTTTCCGGCGGCGGATCATGGATTGGTCTGGGCGCGGAGGCAGCAGGAGCCGGAGTTTATCGGACAAGAAAAGGGCGATGCGCCCATCATGCTCACCCAAGGAATCGAGCCCGACCCAGGCTACTTCGCCGGCGGCAATCAAGGTGTCCAGGCTTCCCGGGGAATAGTTAGCCAGACGCGCAGGGAGGATCGAAGTCTCGATCAAAGACGCGGCTAGTGGCGCGCCCTGTAGATGCTCGATGGTGTCGAGCAATGCATCGAGACCACGCCTGCGCTGCAGCACACCCTGCCAGTGAGTCGACAGCCGCTCCAGCGCCTGCTGCTCGATCGGCTCCACCTCGCGGCGCAGACGGGCCAGCGATTTGCGGCGGATCTGGCGCAGTACTTCGACATCGCACCACTCACGGTAGACGCCGCCAGGGCGGAACCCTCCTTCCACGATGCGGCCATCCAACAACAACGTGTTCAATACGCTTTCGACTTGTTGCGTATCCAGTGGAAAGTGAAGGATAACTTCGCGCAGCGTGAAGGGTCCGTGGGTGCGGGCGAAGCGGCGAACCAGCTCCAGTACCGGCGCCTCGACCGGTTGCAGCAACGATGCTGCGATTCCCGGAGGAAGCGGGATGCCCAGCGCGTCGCGATAGCGCGCCGCGTCCTCGACCGCGATCAGCCGCTTTTCCCCGGCTATTTTGATCTCCAGGAGACGGCGGCTCCGGAGCAGCCGGTCTACTTCGTTGATGAGACCGGGATCGGCGAGACGGCGCTGTAGTTCCTCGCGTGAAAGATCGCCTATGCGCAGCAACAAGTCGTGGATGCCATCCGCTGTTCGAATGCGTTGGGTTTCGAGCAAGCCCTGGAGCTGCTCTTCCACTTCATGGATGGCATCGGCATCCAGCAGCTCGCGCAGGTCGGCGTCGCCCAGCAGGTCACGTAACTGCTCCTGATCGATGGAGAGGGCCTGGGCGCGGCGCTCGGCCAGCGGGGCGTCTCCGTCATAGATGTAATTGGCGACGTAGCTAAAGAGCAGTGACGAAGCAAATGGCGAAGGGGTGCGGGTGTCGGCGACATGCACGCGCACATTGCGCTGACGGATAGCACGCAGCGTTTCGAGCAAGGCAGGCATATCGAAGACGTCGCGCATGCACTCGCGATAGGCCTCTAGCAGTATCGGGAATGAAGGATAGCGGGAGGCGACGGAGAGCAGATCGTAGGCTCGTTTGCGTTGCTGCCAGAGGGGCGCACGGCCTTGCGCCCGCCTGCGCGGCAACAGGAGAGCTCGGGCTGCACTTTCGCGGAATTTCGCTGCGAACAATGCGGTGCCGCTGAGCTGGCGGAGCACGAGGTCGGTAGCTTCTTCCGCGTCGATAAGAATCAATTCCGAGTCTGGCGGCGCATCGCTGTCAGGGAAGCGCAAGACGAAACCATCATCGCCCCACATGGCTTCCACATCCGCACCGCCACTGGCACGTATGCGGCCGGTAATCGCCATGGCCCAGGGCGCGTGAATGCGGCTGCCGAATGGGGTCAGCACGCAGACGCGCCAATCGCCCATTTCGTCGCGCGTGCGTTCGATGACGATGGTTCGGTCATCTGGCACCACGGTGGTAGCAATTTCCTGGTCGGCGAGAAAACGGATGAGGTTTTCTGCTGCCATGGCGTCCAGGTCGTGCTCGCGGGTTAAGCGGCTCAGCGCGGCATTGCGCGGCATGTCACGCAGCTCGCGCACCAGTTGGCCGATGCGGCGGCCGAACTCAAGAGGGCGGCCGGCGTTGTCTCCATGCCAGAACGGCATCTTGCCGGGCTGACCCGGCGCCGGTGATACCAGCACCCGGTCGTGGGTGATTTCGTCGATGCGCCAGGTCGACGCGCCCAGAACAAAGGTGTCGCCGGTCCGGCTTTCGAAAACCATTTCCTCGTCCAGTTCGCCGACGCGGACCGGCTTGCCTTCTGCTCCGGAGAGGAACACACCGTAGAGCCCTCGGTCGGGGATGGTGCCGCCGTTCAGGATGGCCAGCATCTTGACACCCTCACGCGGCGTCAAGATGTCGCGTGTGCGGTCCCAGGTAATGCGCGGCCGCAGATCGGCAAATTCGTCGGAGGGATAGCGGCCGGCGAGCAGATCGAGCACGCCGGTGAACGCGGTGCGGGTCAGGCTGCTGAAAGGAGCGGCGCCGCGGATGAGCCGGAAAACCTCTTCCACGGAAATCTCTCGCTCTGCGAGCGGTGACGCGGTTAAAGCGGGAGGCTGGGCCACGATGGCGACGATCTGTTGCGCCAGCACGTCCAGCGGGTTGCGCAGAAAGCGGGTGGATTCCACCAGGTTTTCGTGCATGGCGCGCGTGACCGCGGCGCAGGCTACGAGGTCGGCGCGATACTTGGGAAAAATAACTCCTTCGCTGGCCGCACCCACGTGGTGCCCTGCACGGCCGATGCGTTGCATGGCGCTGGCTACGGAGGGCGGCGCTTCGATTTGTATTACCAGGTCGACTGCGCCCATGTCGATGCCCAGCTCGAGCGATGAGGTCGCCACCAGCGCGCGCAGACGACCCGCCTTCAACTGCTCTTCAATCTCGGATCGCTGTGCGGCGGCAAGCGAGCCGTGGTGAGCGCGGGCCAGTTGCTCTCCCGCTAATTCGTTGATCGCGCCGGCTAGTCTTTCGGCGATGCGCCGGCTGTTGACGAAGATGATGGTGGAGTGGCGCTCGCGGATGATGTCGACGAGGCGCGGGTGGATGGCGGTCCAGATCGACGTCCGCTTGGGGCCCTGGGAGGCGGGTCCGCTCGGTAGCTCCTCTTTCTGGCCCATGCGGGCCATGTCCTCGACAGGTACTTCAATGCGCAGGTCCAGCCGCTTGGGTTCGGTGGCATCGACGATGGTGACTGGGCGATAGGCGACCAGCGGAGAGTCTTCTGCGCCTTCCGGGGTCGTATCGTTTTCTGCAGTCTCTACGGGGGTCGATGAGCCGCCGAGAAAATGCGCTACCTCTTCCAACGGACGTTGGGTGGCGGAAAGACCTATTCGCTGCACCCGGCCTTCGGTGATGGCTTCGAGCCGTTCGAGTGAGAGCGCCAGGTGCGCGCCGCGCTTGGTGGGCACGACCGCATGGATCTCGTCGATGATCACGGTATCGACGCGACGGAGGCTGGCGGAGGCGTCTGAGGTGAGCAGGAGATACAGTGACTCGGGCGTGGTGATCAGGATCTCGGCCGGGTGGCGACGAAACTTGCTTCGCTCCTTTTGCGATGTGTCACCGGTACGGATACTTATTTCCGGCTGATGGAAGGAAACCCCTGCTTGCCGGGCCATGTTGGCGATACCGGCTAAGGGTGAGCGCAGATTGCGTTCTACGTCGACGGCCAGGGCTTTCAGAGGGCTGATGTAGATGACTCGACAGCCTTCGGTCTCGTTCTCGGCGCGGTGCAACATGAGACGGTTGAGGCACCAGAGAAAGGCGGTCAGGGTTTTGCCGGTGCCGGTAGGAGCGAGGATCAGGGTATTTTCACGGCGTGCGATGGCCGGCCAGCCTAATCGCTGGGGCGCGGTGGGTTGTTCAAAGACGGCTCGAAACCAGGCTGCCGTCACTGGGTGAAAGAGTTCCAGGGCGTCGCTGGCTGCTGGTCGAGTTTGCTTCTTTCCCGCCATAAAGGTGCTAGTTCAAGGATAGCTGTTCGCGGAGGTTGGGTTGCATCGGGGTTTCCATGGGCCGGAAATCGAGTCGGGAATCTGTTGCGGGTAGACGTCGATGGGCAAGTGCCATTAGGCTCAGGGGACGATGCAACCAGGTGAAAGCGGATTCACCCCGGAGTTGCTGCGGCAGTTGACCACGCAGGCGGCCGACGCGGCTGATCATGCGTATGCTCCCTATTCCAAATTCCGCGTGGGCGCCGCCTTGTTGCTGCAGAACGGCGCTCTGGTTACCGGGGCTAATGTCGAGAATGGGTCTTACGGTTTGACGATTTGCGCGGAGCGATCGGCCGTGGTTCGCGCGGTGGCAGAGCACGGGCCGGAAATGCGGGTGCTTGCGTGTGCAATCACCAACCTGAACCAGGCCGCGAGTCCTCCGTGTGGGGCTTGTTTGCAGGTGTTGAGCGAGTTCATGCTGCCGGCGTCGCGGGTCATCTTTCGCGGTGAGACGGGGTGGGAAGACTATCGCTTCGAAGAAGTTTTTCCCCATCGCTTCAAATTCGTAAGGTAAGGAGCCAAGCTTGGGACGATTTACCGGATTGCTGGGCCTGGTGGCAATCTTAGCGGTGGCGTGGCTGCTTTCGACTAACCGGAAGGCTATTCGTTGGCGTACCGCTGCCTGGGGCCTGGGGCTGCAGTGGATTTTTGCCTTGCTGGTGCTGCGCTTTGACGCCGGCGAACGGGCCCTGGCCGCCGCAGGAGACGCGGTGAACCGGATGCTGGCCTATGCATTTATCGGCTCCGGGTTTGTCTTCGGCGAATTGGGCAAGCAACACTCCTCGTATGGGCTCATCATCGCTTTCCAGGTGCTGCCCACCATCATCTTTATCTCAGCTTTTTTTGCCGTGCTGTATCACCTGGGGATCATGCAGATCGTGATCAAAGGCATGGCTCGCCTGATGCAGCTGACTATGCGAATCAGCGGCGCCGAGTCGCTGAACGTGGCGGCCAGCATATTCATGGGGCAGACCGAGGCTCCGCTCAGTATTCGGCCATTTTTACCGGGAGCCACACAGTCGGAACTGATGACCGTCATGACCAGCGGCATGGCGCACGTTTCCGGCGGGATCATGGCGGCTTATATCCTCTACGGGATTGAGGCCAAACATCTGCTGTCCGCTGTGATCATGACTGCGCCTGGCACCGTGCTGATGGCCAAAATGCTGGTTCCGGAAACGCATACGCCTGCCACGATGGGGCGGGTTACGATGCCGATCAACGAAGAGCATCGGGAGGAGAATCTGCTAGGCGCGATTGCCCGCGGAACGATCGACGGCGGCCGCCTGGCGTTCAATGTGGGCATCATGCTGATCTCGTTCCTGGCACTGATTGGACTGCTGAATGGCATGCTTGGTGGCGTTCATAACTGGCTGGGTGGGCACCATATTCCTTCTCCCGACAGCCTGAACACGATCCTGGGGTTCCTTTTCGCTCCGGTTGCGTGGCTCATCGGGGTCCCGTGGCATAGCGCACACCTGGTCGGCAATCTCCTGGGCACGCGCACGGTGACCAACGAGCTGGTGGCGTATGCGTTGTTGGGAGCGCAGAAGTCCACGCTCGATGTCCGCTCGTTTACGATTGCAACGTTTGCGCTGTGCGGGTTTGCCAATTTCAGTTCGATCGGGATGCAGATTGGCGGAATCGGTGCGCTGGCGCCTAACCGGCGCAATGACCTGGCGCGGTTGGGATTGCGGGCGATGTTGGCAGGGACAATGGCTAATTTGATGTCGGCTGCGATTGTCAGTGTTTTGCTGCGGTAAGAAAACCAAGCCCTCTTCCCTGGACGGGTCCAGACCATAGACCTTGGGTGAACCATAGACCTTGGGTGAACCATAGACCTTGGTTGAACCATAGACCTTGGTTGAACCATAGACTTTGGTTGAACCATGGACCGTGCAGAATCAGAGGCTGCGATTGAGTGATTCGGAATTAAAAGGAGAAGAAGTGGCACAGGGCATTTTTGAGAAGGCTGAGGAGGCGGCCGGTTTTGTCCGCGAACGCATCTCGGTCAGCCCGCGGGTGGCGGTTGTTCTTGGCTCAGGACTGGGCTCATTCGCGGAGAGTGTTGAGCATCCCATTGCCATTGCTTATAAAGAGATTCCGCACTTTCCGCGGCCCACAGTGGAGGGCCATAGCGGCCGGTTGCTGGTTGGTTCCGTTGCCCAAACGCCAGTTGCTGTGATGCAGGGGCGCGTCCACGCCTACGAGGGGTACACGCCGGAAGAAGTGACCTTCCCCATACGGGTGCTGGGCCGTTTGGGCATCAACACCCTGATCGTCACCAACGCTGCGGGGGGTATCCGGCTCGGTCTCAGGCAGGGTCAGCTGGTCCTGATCTCAGACCACATCAACTTTAGCGGGCGCAATCCTGTCGCGGGCCCGAATGACGAACGCTTCGGACCTCGCTTCTTCGACATGACGGACGCGTATTCGAAGCGGCTCCGTCTCCTGGCCCACTCCGCTGCTGAACTCGAGGAGGGAGTCTACCTGAGCCTTTCCGGACCCAGTTTTGAAACCCCGGCGGAAATCAGGGCCTTTCGCAGTTGGGGAGCTGACATGGTCGGCATGTCCACTGTCCAGGAGGTCATCGTCGCCCGCCATATGGGCATCGAGGTACTGGGAATTTCCTGCGTCACCAATATGGCGGCCGGCATCCTGGATCAGCCGATCAACCACCAGGAGGTCATGGAAACGGGAGCGAGAGTGCAGGCGCAATTGACCAGTCTGCTGGTGGCTCTGCTGCCCGTCATTTCTGGCGGAAATTAACAAAGCACAGCGGTCCCGCTTTGATATTCTTGATGGGCTATGCCTACGAAAAAAGAGCTTCTGACTTCCCCGATCCAGCACATCGACATCAAGCAGCACAACGTTGTTCCGATGGTGGATGCCATGCAGTCCATGGCGTACAGTTCCCGTGACCTTGCCCGGGCCGCTTCGATCTACGAGCGCATGCTACGCGACCAGGATTGTGGGGTGATTCTCTGCCTGGCCGGATCGCTGATCAGCGCCGGGTTGAAACAGATCTTTGTCGACCTGATCCGCAACAACATGGTCGACGCCGTGGTCTCGACCGGCGCCAACATCGTGGACCAGGATTTCTTCGAGGCCCTCGGATACAAGCACTGGATCGCCGACGACCTTTACCGCCAGGGGACGGAAGACGCCACCCTGCGCGAGTTGATGATCGATCGCATCTACGACACGCTGATCGACGAGGAAGAGCTGCGGCTGTGCGACGACACCTGCAAAGTGATAGCCGACTCCCTGGACCCCCGCCCCTACAGCTCGCGCGAGTTCATCCGCGAGATGGGCGCCTACCTGGAAAAGCAGGGTAAGACTCCCGAAAAGGGCGGCGTTGACAGCATCATCTACTCCGCCTACCAGACGGATGTGCCGATTTTCGTCCCCGCCTTCAGTGACTGCTCGGCCGGATTCGGGTTGGTGGCACACCAACACGGCCGGGGCGACAAGCCCAAAGTCTCCATCGACTCGGTGAAGGATTTCTATGAGTTGACCCAATTGAAGATCGCCAACCCAACGACCGGCCTGCTTATGATCGGCGGCGGAGTACCCAAGAACTTCGCTCAGGATATCGTGGTCGCGGCAGAGGTCCTTGGCCTGGATGCGCCGATGCATAAGTATGCGATCCAGATCACGGTGGCCGATGTGCGCGATGGAGCGCTCTCCTCCAGTACGCTGAAGGAAGCGAGCTCGTGGGGCAAGGTCGACACCACCTTCGAACAGATGGTGTACAGCGAGGCCACCCTGGCGTTGCCAATGATCACTGGCTATGCCTATCATAAGAAAGCACATGCACAGCGCAAGCAACGCCGCTGGTCGCGCCTGCTGGAGCCGGTCACAGCCTAGTAACCACGAAGAGCTCCCGGGGTCATGCACGGTGGTACTAAAGTAGCAGCCGAACTCTTTCTTTTTCTATAGTTTCGCCCCCGTGGATGGGTATACTTCGAGGCATCCCCCAAGCGCCGTGCATTGAATACTTGGGGGTTCTATCTTGTCTCTGCTTCTTGGTGTTGCCGGATTCACCTATGCATTGCTTTTCCTTGGATTCTGGTCCCTCGGCCGTATGTCGGCCCTTTCAGACAGATTCGTGGAAAGCCGTGTCAACGTGGTTCCATTCCGTCGCGGTTAGGTATCAAAACGGGTGTGAACCGAGGCGGAATCCGCTTGCTGGTTTTCTCCCCAAGAGACACGGTAGTTCTAAAGGGCCCACTAAGAGCCAGCGCGTCCGCGATCTCACACTATGGAGCGCGCTGCTCATTCGACTGCGGTTTTCCCCCGATCCGACCCGTTGGAGATGCGTGAGTTCTTCCTGCGTGCACCGTGGACTCCGGTTAGTCACTGTCTAGGCCAGAATCAGACGCCTATACTCCGGACAGTTAACGTGTAGCATGGGCCAGTTTTGTCTCTTTGATGGTTGGGACACCTGACTTGGCAAGAGCTCGTTAATCAGACCCGCATCGATCGAGCACGAGTGAGCTGGCTTCGAGATAGGCTGCCTTCCACCATATTTTTCGCGGTTGCGCTGCTGCTCTCTGCGTACGGGGGACTGGTACTGCTTCTGGGCCGCGGCGGCACTTTCTCCGCTGCCGTGATCGCGTGGGCTTGCGCCCAGGTGCTGCTGATCGCCTTCTGTGTCCACACCTTTCTCAATGCCGGCCGCCAGGATGAAGCGGAATGGCAGGTGCAACAGGTAGCCCAGTTACAGCGGAGCATTCTGGACTCCGCCGGGCCGATGATTCTGGCCACCGACCTGCAGGGCAACCTGCTTATTTTCAATCCCGCCGCTGAACGGATGCTGGGTTATCGCTTTCATGAAGTACTGGGCCAGCTGAATGCCCATGACCTCTTTCCCGAAGGCGAACTAGAACGGGTGGGGCAGCTGCTGGTTTCGCGCCTCGACCGCTCTCCCATGATCGATCTGGATAGCGTCTCACCGGAACTGAAACACTACGTCCAGTACGTCACCAGCTTCCCGGTTAGCCGGGTGCGGGGGTTTGAAATCCTTTGCCGGCGCAAGGATGGGACCACCTTTCCCGCCATGGTCTATCTCTCCGCGGTGAGGAATGCGGAAGGCGCCTTGACCGGACTGCTGGCCATCGCCACGGACCTCACGGCGACCAAGCGGGCCGAGCATGCCCTACGCGAAAGCGAAGAGCGCTACCGCGACCTGTTCGATAACTCTCAGGAAATGATTGCTACGCTGAGCCCACGAGCCAAGTACCTCTACGTCAACCCGGCGTGGCAGATGTGCTTTGGCAAGAGCGCGGCTGCGTTTGAAAGCCTGATCAACTTCGAAGCGGCCTTCCCGCCGGAGATGCAAGCCAATGCGGCCAGCCTGTTCGACCGGGCACTGCGCGGCGAACGTATCGATCGCGCAAATCTGAGGGTTCAGGACTCAAACGGGATGTATCGCGAGCTGGAAGCTAGCTTGAGCTGCCGCCAGGATCGCGGCGAGCCGGTGTCTGTGCGTTGCATCTTCCGCGATGTCACGCAGCAATATCAGCGAGAACGCAGACTGGCAATGCAGCTGGCGGTCAGCCAGGTGGTGGGCGAATCCACCACTTCCGATGAGGCGCTCCCTGCCATGCTGGAGTCGCTGGGTACCAACCTGGGCTTCGATATGGCGGGACTCTGGTTCGTCAGCAGCGACCATCACTGCCGCTACCTGGCGGGCTGGTACGCGCCGGACCGCGCTTGCATCGAGTTTCACCGCGATAGCATCGGGCGCGTGCTGCAGAAGGGCAAAGACTTGCCGGGTCAGATCTGGGCAGCGGAAAGCCCCTGCTGGATCGAGGACCTGGGCGAAGACATCAACTTTCTGCGCGCCAAATCGGCCCAGACTGACGGCCTAGTCACCGGATGGGGTGTTCCTGTCCGGGTCGGCAACCAGGTGATCGCCGTAGTGGAGTTCTTCAGCCGGCAAAAGCAGCGTGAGGATACGGAAATGATGGCCACAGTGGAAACGGTTTGCGCTTCCATTGGCCAGTTTATGGCGCGTTCGGCGCAAGAGAGCCGCCTGGAAGAGCTGAACCGGCAGAAGGAGTCGATCCTCAACTCGGTGGCTGACGGCATTTTTGGCACCGACTCTGCCGGGCGCATCGTTTTTGTGAACCCGGCGGCAGCCAGCATGCTCGGCGCCCATGCCTTCGATCTGATCGGCCGCACGGTGCACTCCGTGGTGCATGAGGAGCGCAAAGGCCGGGAAAAGTGTTCCGATCAATGCCGCACGGGGCGTGCGTTCCTGGTGCGCGAGGGGACCAGCGGCCAGGATGTGTTTTACCGCAGGAATGGAGCCTCGTTCCCGGTTGAGTTCTCGGTCACGCCGATGGTCGAGCACAACATCGCGGTGGGCAGCGTGCTCAGCTTCCGTGACATCAGCCAGCGCTATGCCCTGGATCGGATGAAAGATGAATTCGTCTCCACCGTGAGCCATGAACTGCGTACTCCCCTCACCTCCATCCGCGGATCGCTGGGACTTCTATCGACCGGTCTGCTGGGGGAGATGGGGGAGAAGGCGTCGAACCTGTTGCGGATCGCCGTCAACAACTCCGACCGGCTGGTCCGGCTGATCAACGACATCCTCGACCTGGAGCGGATGCAGTCGGGACGCGCGCCGCTTACCTATCGCAACTGCGATCTGGAAGAGCTGGCGAGGCAGGCCATCGACGCCATGACGCCCATGGCGGAAGCGGCCAAGGTGCAA
Source organism: uncultured Acidobacteriaceae bacterium (assembly GCA_963745725.1). GTDB lineage: Bacteria > Acidobacteriota > Terriglobia > Terriglobales > Acidobacteriaceae > PALSA-350. The sequence continues at coordinate 1,043,994 of CAVUYJ010000005.1, read as the reverse complement.
TTGCTGCTGGAAGCCGGACCGGCACAGGTGGAAGTGGATCCCGATCGGTTGCAGCAGGTCATGACCAACCTGCTGAGCAACGCGATCAAGTTCTCTCCTGCGGCTTCGCAGGTTACAGTTTCGATCGAACGACTGCTGGACGGGGTCACCATCAGCGTCCGTGATAACGGACGCGGTATTCCCAAGGACAAGCTGGAATCGATCTTCGACCGCTTCCAACAGGTCGATGCCTCCGACGCCAGGCAGAAGGGCGGAACCGGGCTGGGCCTCGCGATCTGCCGCACCATCGTCATGCAGCATGGTGGGCGCATCTGGGCGGAGCGGAACCCGGATCGCGGATCGACTTTCCGCATGTTCCTGCCTTCCGTTACCCGCGACGCGGATCCATCCCGGGGTGGAGGCGCCTCTGCTTCCTCTATGGTCAGCGCCCCCGCTGTCCTGGTGTGCGACGAGAATCCGGAGACGAGGGGTACTCTGGCCGAGAGCCTGCGGCAAAATGGCTATTCTGTGGTCGAAGCCGCCAGCGGTGACGAGGCTGTCGGCATAGCTCGGCAAACCCAAATCCAGGCCATCCTGCTGGATATGAGCCTTCCCAGTCTGCACGGCTGGGAGACTCTGCACCTGTTGCGCGACGATCTGCGCACGGCAGCGATCCCGGTGGTGGTTTTGAGCGCATTTGGTGCGCTGAACGATCCCGAGGTGGAAAAAGCCGCGGATGCATGGCTGGAGCAGCCGTTGGACACGGAATCGATGTTGGCCGCCCTCTCCCGGGTGCTGCAGGTAGAACGGCAGCCCTCGCGTGTGTTACTGGTAGAGGATGATGCCGATCTGGCTAAGGTCATCCTGGCTACTTTCGAGCGGGCGGGCATTCAGGTGCATCATGCCTCCACGCAGCGCAAGGCGATGGAGCTGTGCGTTTCGTCGCCGCCGGACTTGCTGATTCTGGATATTGCTCTGCCCGACGGCGACGGGTTTGGACTGGTCGATTGGCTGCGTCAACAACAAGAAATGAAACAACTTCCGCTGGTGGTCTACTCCGCACAAGACTTGAACGAGGGCGAACGTAATAAGCTGCGGCTAGGACCGACTGAGTTCCTGACCAAGGCGCGCGTCCAGCCACAGGATGTGGAAACACTGGTGCTCTCGATGCTGCGGGTGCCGCATGGATCCAGCGAGGTACCACTGGGATGGGATGGAACGCCTTCTCCCAATCTTTAGGACGGCCGGCAGATCTTCAAAATTCTTTCTTATGACACACCGTATCTTAATCATTGACGACGAAGACGACATCCGGCAGGTTGCGGCCATGAGCCTGGAAACCGTTGCTGGATGGGACGTTGTGCTGGCCAGTTCCGGCAAGCAGGGTATCGAACGTGCCAGCACCGAGCAGCCGGACGCCATTCTGCTGGATGTCATGATGCCGGAGATGGACGGCCCCACGACCCTGCTCAAACTGAAAGCCAACGGAAGCACTTCGCACATTCCGGTTTTGCTGTTGACGGCCAAAGTGCAGGGCCCAGATCAGCGTAAGTTTGCCGAAATGGGAGTGGCCGCTACCCTTTTCAAGCCCTTTGATCCTCTCACTCTGGCGCGGCAGATTTCGGCCGCATTAGGGTGGAAAGAAGGATGATCCATTGACCCACAAAGACCGCATTTCCCCCGATGAGAACGGTCAGAGCCAGGAGCAAAAGCTGCAAAACATGATCTCCGCTCTTTGGGATCGCAGCCGGCACACGGTGGTGGAGCGGGCTGCACTGCTGCGAACCGCAGGAGATCTGTTGGCCCACAACCGTTTGGACGAGACGACCCAGATGAACGCGGTGGACTCTGCCCACAAGCTGGCGGGAGTGCTGGGGACCTTCGGCTTACCCCGGGGAACGGACCTCGCCCGGGAGGCGGAGGTGCTCTTTGGCCAATCGACGACGCCGGGCAAGGTAGAGATCGAACGCTTGCAGGTCCTGCTAGCGGAGCTAACCCATCTCATCGACCGGGGACCCCTGGGGCCGGGTTGAAATTAGAATGAGTTCATGAATGACTTGGGCCGGCTGCTCATCGGTTTGGGATTGCTGTTGCTAATTGGCGGCGGCTTACTCCTACTGTTGGGGCGAACCGGCATCCCGCTAGGCAGGCTTCCTGGAGACATCTCGTACCGAGGCAAGAACTTCTCCGTGTATGTCCCCCTGGGCACTTCGATTTTGCTCAGTGTCCTGCTCTCCGTGGTCTTCTATTTTCTCTCCCGCTTTCGGCGGTAATATCGAATTCGTTTGCTGGGAGGCCTTGTGCCCAATCCGGATGAATCGCTGAGCCAGCTTGGACTGGTTTTTCCCGAGGCTGCCAAGGAAGCTCCTGCGGCCGCCCGGCGGGTGTGGCGGGTGGGCCAGCTGGTCGGCGAGGTGCGGAACCACATCGAACAGGAGTACGCCGATGTGTGGGTGGAGGGCGAGATCTCCAACTACCGCCCGGCGCCTTCCGGTCATATGTACTTCACTCTCAAGGATGGCGAGGCCCAATTGCCGGTGGTTCTTTTCCGGAGGCAGGCGATGCTGCTGCGCTTCCGGCCGGAAGATGGGCTGCAAATCCTGGTTCGCGGACGGGTCTCGGTCTACGAGCAGCGCGGCCAGATGCAGCTGGTGGCCGAGTTCGTGGAGCCGGTCGGCGCAGGCTCGCTGCAAATCGCCTTCGAGCAATTGAAAGCCCGGCTACAGAAGGAAGGGCTTTTCGCGGCGGATCAGAAGCAGCCTCTGCCCACTTTCCCGCGCTGCATTGGGATTATCACCTCCCCCACCGGCGCGGTCATTCGAGACTTCCTCAATGTGGCCGGGCGCAGGCACGGGGCGCTCCACGTGATGCTCTACCCAACCCCGGTACAGGGGGAGAGCGCTGCCCTGGAAATTGCTGCCGGGATTACATTTTTTAACCGGGCGCGCACGGTGGACGTAATCGTCCTGGCCCGGGGTGGCGGTTCACTCGAAGACCTGGCTCCGTTTAACAGCGAATTGCTGGCCCGTGCCATTGCCAAGTCTGAGTTGCCGGTGGTCTCGGCCGTTGGCCACGAGACCGACTTCACCATCGCTGATTTTGTGGCCGACCTGAGGGCGCCCACGCCCTCGGCCGCGGCGGAACTGCTTACCGAAGCGCAGCATAAGGTGGAAGAGCGGGTGGAGCAATTGCACCGGCGCCTGAACCAGGCCTGCCGCTACCTGCTGATGCGTGCCCAGGAGCGTTTTGCCCGGCTCTCGGCGCCCGCGGCGTTTGCCCGGATGCGCAATGCGTTGGCGCGCCGCCAGCAGCGGGTCGATGAGCTGCAGTACCAGTTGGACGCGGCCTGGCATCGCCAAAGCCGGCAGATGACCGAAAGGTTGCAGAAACTGGAGGCCAGATTGCTGCGTCAGGATGTAAGCCACCGCATGCGCATGGTCCGCGAGCGCCTGGAGATGCTGGACGGACGGATTGTTCGCGCGGAACTGGAACTGCTCCAGCGATGGAAGGGACGGCACGCCCGTGCGGAAGGGCTGTTACAGGCTGTTTCTCCCCTGGCAGTGTTGAATCGGGGTTATGCCCTGGTGTTCGATGAAGCGGGGGTGTTGATCCGTGATGCCGCGGCGGCTCCGGACGGCGGCCTGATCACCACTCGATTTGCTCAAAGCGTGCTCACCAGCCGGGTGCTCGAAAGGAAGTTGCCCCCAACCCACTCATGAGAAAACTTTTTGGAACAGACGGTATTCGTGCGGTCGCTGGGGAATCGCCTCTTGATCCGCCCACCATTTTCGCCACCGGGCTCGCACTGGCATCCACTCTGAAGAAGCTCCGCCCGGCGCCCAGAGTTCTGCTAGGGTCAGATACTCGAGAATCCAGTCCCTGGATTGCGGCCGTGATTGCCGCAGGATTGCAGAGCGGTGGCGTCGAGGTACTGAATGCCGGGGTCATCACCACTCCCGGCGTGGCTTACCTGACGCGCAAGCACCAGTTTGCCGCTGGAATCGTCATTTCCGCTTCGCACAATCCCTGGCAGGACAATGGGATCAAGGTATTTGGCGGCGATGGCTACAAGCTGCCGGACGCGACCGAATTGGAGATTGAGGAGGAGATTTTTCGCCGTCTCAAGGAAGCGCCCTCCACCGAGATCGAAATCCTGAACGCGCCCCCGGTGGGCAAGGAATTCCGCGAGGAGTACGAGGCTTTTCTGCGTGGGGTTGTTCCCGGGCTGAACCTGAACGGCAAGAAGATTGTGATCGACTGTGCCAATGGGGCAGCAGCCGTCATCGCGTCGGAGCTTTTCCCTTCACTGGGCGGCGAGATTCATCTCACGCATGTAAGCCCGAATGGCCGCAATATCAACGAAAACTGCGGTGCCTTGCATCCTGAGATCGTGGCCAGGGAGGCCAAGGCTCTGGGTGCCGACCTGGGGATTACGTTCGACGGCGATGCCGACCGCGCGCTGTTTGCGGATGCCCAAGGCAGGGTGGTGAACGGGGACGGAGTGATGCTGGTCGCGGCGCGTGACATGAAAGCCAAGGCTGAGCTGGCGGGCGATTTGGTGGTGGCAACGACCATGTCGAACATGGGTCTGGAAGCCGCGCTGCGCTCCAGCGGCATCCGCATGTTCCGCGCTCCGGTAGGCGATAAGTATGTTCTGGAGATGATGAGGAAGCACAAGGCTAGCCTGGGCGGGGAGCAATCGGGTCATATTCTGTTTCCCCGGCGCAGCACCACTGGAGATGGACTACTGACGGCGTTGGTATTGCTCGATTTGCTGGCGCGTTCCGGCAGGCCGCTGCATGAGCTGTTGAGCGACCTACGGGTTTTCCCCCAGGTCATCGTCAATGTGAAGGTGCGGGAGAAAAGGCCGCTGGAGCAGATTCCGGCCGTGGTGGAGAGTATTCACCAAGCCGAGGCCGATCTGCACGGCAATGGCCGGGTGGTCGTGCGGTATTCCGGAACGGAAGCCCTGGCAAGGGTGATGATTGAGGCCGAATCGGAGCAGGTGATGCGGGTGCACGCCGATCGAATCGCCCAGGCGATCCGGGTGGAAATCGGGGCTTAGATGGGTATCATGAAGGCAGGAGACAGTTATGATTAGCGCTATCCTTCTGCTCGCCCTTATGCAGCCGCAAGATCCGGGTCTGGCTGCAGCCCCCGCGGCCGATACAACGACGGCTCCGGTACGGACGGAGAAGCTTACCCCCGCTGAGGTGAAGGCACTGGCGGATGCCAACCAGGCTGTCGCCGACGCACAAGCGAAGCTGGTCCAGGCCAAGGCGGCGTTGATGGGGGCGACTCAGGGGGTTGAGTTAGCCCATCATGCAAATACGGACTGTGGCTGTTACGTGGACAGTACGGGCCGGGATTATGACAAGGTGGAATTCAAGGGGGACACAATTGTGATCCACCATATTCATGAGGCTCCGCCTAGCTTGAGTGGGAAGGCGACTCCGTCGGCACAGTAGCAACCTATGCTTGAGTAAATAACGAGGCCCGCCTCCCTGGACGGGTGCCCCATGTTCGCCCTAGCGTACATGGGCCGAAGAAGACGGGCGCAGCCCCTTCCAACGCTTCTACTCTGCCTGCAAAGGCGATGAGTGAGGGAAGTGCTGTAGAGCATGGAGCGAAAGCAAATGAAAAACATCGTTTTCGGCCCATGTACGCTGAGGCGAACATGGGGCACCCGTCCAGAACCATAGGCCGTGGTTACGAGAGGACATCCACCGCCCTCCCTTTCCAGCCTAATTTGGATAAGACTCGGGCAGCGATTACTTCAGGTCGCGCCAGTTGGGGCCTACTCCGCAGTCGACTACAACCGGCACCTTCAGTTGAATCACCGTCTCCATCTCGTGTTGGACTAGTTGCTTTACTTGGTCGACTTCTTTTTCGGGAACATCGAAGAGGAGTTCGTCATGAACCTGAAGGGTCATCCTGGTTGCGAAGTTTTCTTCGCGCAGCCTTTGATCGATGCGGATCATGGCGATCTTGATCAGATCGGCGGCCGTGCCCTGCAACGGCGTGTTCACAGCGGTTCGCTCCGCGAAACCGCGCAGGTTGGCGTTGCGGCTCTGCATATCGGGAATGGGACGAACCCGCCCAAAGAGCGTCCGTACCTTCTGTTCTCTTCGCGTCTCTTCCAGCAGCCGATCGATGTAGCTGCGGACTCCGCTGTAACGCGCGAAGTAGGTTTCGATGTATAGCCGGGCCACACTCTGCTCGATGTTGAGTTGCTGCGCTAATCCAAAGGGAGAGATGCCATACACGATGCCGAAATTGACTGCCTTGGCACGGTCGCGGGTCTGTTTGTCCATTCCCTCAGCGGAAACGCCGAAGACTTCCGATGCGGTCAGTGTGTGAATGTCGTCGCCCTGGGCAAAGGCTTTCACCAGCAGCGGATCTTCGCTGAAGTGGGCCATCAGCCGCAGTTCGATTTGGGAGTAGTCCGCGGAGATGAGCACGTTCCCCGGCGCCGCAATGAAGGCCGCACGGATCTCGCGTCCCAATTCCGTCTTAATGGGAATATTCTGCAGATTCGGATTGGTGGAAGAGAGGCGCCCGGTCGCCGTGCCCACCTGATTGAATGTGGTGTGCACTCGCCCCTCCGCATCGGCCAACAACGGCAATGAGTCGATGTAGTTGGACTTGAGCTTGGCCAGCTGGCGATACTGCAGCACCTGGCGCGGAACCTCGTTATGCTGCGCCAGCTCTTCGAGCACATCCACAGCCGTGGAGACTACCTTGCCCCGTCCGTACTTGATGGGCTTGGGCAGGTGCATTTTATTGAACAGCACATCTCCCAGCTGCTTGGGCGAATTGATGTTGAAGCGATGGCCGGAGCCAGCAAAAATCTGCTCACTCACCCGCTCCATTTCGACGGTCAGACGCTTCCCCATCTCGGCGAGAACGGAACCGTCGATGCGCACACCTGCCTCTTCCATGCGCAGAAGAACCGGAACCAGCGGCAAGTCGATGTCGCGATATACCTGCCCCGCACCGAGCGTTTCCACATCCGCTTTGAGCAACGGCGCGAGGGTACGAATCGCGTTTGCCGATGCAGGCAGCAGCTCATCGCCCGGCGGCGGCAGCGCCCGCCCGCTGAAGCGGGCGACGACATCAGGGAGTGGGTGCGTAGTGTGGGTGGGGTTGATGAGATAGGAATAGAGCATCAAGTCATCCACCGGACCCGCCAGGCGCAGGCCGTGGTCGGCGCCATGCCGGCCAAGGATCCGGAGTGCAGCTTTCAGATCATGGAGCGACTTGGCGGTCTGCTCATCTGCCAACACTGCGCGCAACGGCTCTGCAGAAGGATTCTCCAGTGCCTTATCCAGAGAAAAGACCAAAGCCATCCCTGCCTCGGCAGAGACAGCAACCTTGAGCGTCTGCGGAGCGGCCGCCGTCTCCTCTGCCGCTGGTTGGGGCGCATCGAACAGACCAAGCGACATGGTCTTCAGTTCCGGCTCTTCCTCTTCGATGGCTTCGCTCTCCGACTCGGCCACCTGTTCCGATGCGACCTCTAATAGCGAAGTGTCAAAAGCCAGGGAAAAACCATGGCTGCGCGCGGCGGTCACGAAGCGGCTTATCTCTTCCGGCGAGGGGTCAGAGATGATGGAAAGGGGCGTGGCCTCCTCTTCCGGAGCCAGCTCCTTCAGCATGGTGGTGAATTCAAGCTCGTTGAATAGCGCACGGCACGCGCTCACATCCGGTGTCTGCGTGCGCATGTTCTCGAGTTCGAGTTCGATCGGCACCCCACAGTGGATGGTCACCAGCTCCTTGCTGAGCAGGACCATATCCCGATTGTTCTCGAGCGATTCACGATACCTTTTGCCCTTTACCTCGGAGGCACGATCAAGCGCCGCCTCCACGCTGCCAAACTGCTGGATCAGTTCGACCGAACCCTTGTCTCCGATTCCTGGAGCACCCGGAATATTGTCGATGGAATCACCCCGGAGAGCCATCACGTCGATGACCTGTTCCGGCGGCACCCCGAGGACCTCGACCACTTTTTCGCGATCGAGAATCAGGTTGTCTTTCACCGGGTTGAGCACCTTCACTTTGCCGGTGACGAGTTGCAGCATGTCCTTGTCGTTCGAAACTACGAAAACATCGTGGCCTTGTTCGGCGGCTTGGCGGGCCAGGGTGCCGATCACGTCGTCGGCTTCGAATCCTTCGGATTGCAGGATGGGAATCCGAAAGGCCTCGAGCGATCTGCGGATGAACGGCAGCTGCTGAGCTAGGTCCGGCGGCATTTCCGTGCGGTTGGCCTTGTAACCGGCGTAGTCGAGCTCGTCGAAGGTTTGTGTCTTGATGTTCCATTTGCGCACCGTGGCGATGCTGCGCGCGCGCTCATCGCGAAAGACCGAACCGCTTACATCGAAGACGGCAGCAAAGTACTCCGGCTGAAAATCGCGGCGGAGTTTGTTGATCATGTTCACGAAGACATACGTAGCTGCTGTAGGCACGCCGGAGCGGGTGGACATAGGGCGCTGGCGCTGCATCGCGTGATAAGCGCGAAAGATGAACGACATGGCGTCCAGCAGAAAGATGGGTGGTTTGGGGGGCGAAGTCATTCCTCTTCAGTAGAGCAGAGTCTTGAGCTGATTCATGTCGAAGACGATGCCCTTTTCGGCGTGAGAGAAAGAATCATTGCGCTGGAGTTGCAGGTTCTCATAGCGATAAAACGTACTGTCCTGGGGATCAATGACCCAGATTTCCGCGATGCCCATTGTCTTATAGTCTTCCAGTTTTCGCTTGAGACGCTGTAGCCTGTCTTCGGGAGACAGAACCTCAAAGACCGCGACCGGCGGGTAGGTGATGATCTGTTCGATGGGGCGGCTGCGGTCGAGGACCGTGACATCGGGCACTCGATACCTGGTCGCCGCAACCCGAACTCGCAGCTCCGGCAGAACTCGAATCCCCCACTCCTTCTCGTGTTGCCAGAACCATTTTTGGATCGCCTGTTGCCAGGAGGCATGGTCAAACTCTCCCATCGGGCGTTCCTCGATCTTTCCATCCACATACTCGGCGTCAGGCTCGTAAGAGGACCGGAGATAGACCTCGACGGGAACATGTGTCGTGGTAGCCAGATCGCCCTCCTCTTTTGAGGATACCGCTCCCGGGGAGTGGTTGTCGCTTTCATACAATCGAACCTGTGCTGGTCTCCGATTTCGACTTCGAGCTGCCTCCCGAACTGATCGCGCAGCAACCACCCGCCGAACGAGGCAGCAGCCGCATGCTGGCCCTGGACCGTGAAACCGGGACATGGCAGGACTCCTGGTTTGCGCAGTTGCCCGAGCTGCTTCGGGAAGGGGATGTGCTGGTGTTAAATGACAGCCGCGTGATCCCCGCACGGCTGTTTGGCGTGCGCCCGGGACCAGATGCAGGGAAGGTAGAAGTTCTGCTGACCGAGCAGGTCAACGACTGGGACTGGCGAGCGCTGACCCGGCCGGCGCGCCGGATGAGGATGGGCCAGGAGCTGACTTTCGCTGACAAGGATGGCAACGAGTTGCTCCACGCCATCGTCACCGGGAGCGGTGAGTTCGGCGAACGGCTGCTTAATTTCACCGCGGTTGACGATTTCTTCGCCCGGCTGGAGCGCCTGGGGCACGTCCCGTTACCCCCTTACATTCGTCGTGGGGATGAGCCGCTTGACCGCGAACGTTACCAGACTGTTTTTGCCCGGCAGCGCGGTTCAGTCGCGGCACCTACCGCCGGGTTGCATTTCACCCCTCAGATCCTTGAGCGAATCCGAGCCCGTGGTGTGCTCATTGCTCCGGTGACTCTCCACGTTGGCCTGGGGACTTTTCAGCCCGTGCGGGTGGCCGAGGTCTCGGAGATCCGCCTGCACGCGGAACGCTACTCTCTGCCAGAAGAAACGGCCTTGCGGATCAACGATGCGCTACGCGACGGCCGCCGCATTGTGGCCGCCGGGACGACCACGGTCCGGGTGCTGGAGCACTGCGCCCGCGTAGGCCGCTTCGAGCCCCATAGCGGCAGCACGGACATCTTCCTCTCGCCCGGCTCGCGCCTGGAAGTGGTCAAGGCGCTGCTCACGAACTTTCACTTGCCGCAGTCGACTCTGCTGATGTTGGTCAGCGCGTTTGCAGGAAGAGAGAACACACTCGCTGCGTATCGTCACGCAGTCGAAGCCGGGTATCGCTTCTTCTCCTACGGCGACTGCATGTTCATCGCTTGAGAAAATGCCGCTCGGCGTTGAGGCGCGCTCGTTCCAGCGCTTCTTCTACCTCCAGCCTCTTGGCTTCGAGCACTGCCGGGTCCTCGCTCTGCGGCACCTGGACTTGGCGTGCCCAGCTGATCGCTACGCGAGAGAAGGGTTTGGGGATCATGAATTGATCCCAGGACTTCAGTAGCCACGCCTTCTCCGGATGAGCATAGAAAATGCCGATCGAGTAGCCGGTGAGCTGGGCCAATTTCACCGCTCCGGGCTTGACCTTGTACACCGGGCCTCGCGGTCCATCCGCGGTGAACACTGCCGGGTGCCCGCGCTCGACTGCTTTGGCCAGCGCCCATAGGCCGCTTCCTCCGGACCTGGTACTCGAACCTCGCGCGGTGAGAAACCCTAACCGTTCGATGGTGCGCGCGATCAATTCACCATCGAAGCTGCGGCTGATCAATACCGCAGGCTGAAATCGATCGTGAAAATAGCAAGCGCATGAGATGAGGCAGCGATGCCAGAAACACCAGACCTGCTGAGCCGGTGGGGTCGCCGGAGCGGCGCCCGGTTCCACCACCACTTCGTAACGTAACGTCCGATTTAGGGTTCGCAAAAGCAAAGCCACCAGCCGCGGGACAATCGCGATTGCGATGCGCTGGCCGAAACTGAACTTCTGGGCGGAGTCGTTCACCGGATGGAATCCCTTGTCACGGAAGCGTTATTCCATTCTCCAGTGTGTACGTTGCGCCGTCGCCCCGGGTCAAAACGATATCTTCGGGTCCTGAGGCCGCCGCCGGCACATTCAAGGTCAGGGTGTTTTCATCGGTCACGCTCACGGCCGCCGCTTGACCGCCGATGGTGGCGGTGAGGCTCGCATCAAATCCGCTCCCACGAACCGTTACCTGCGACCCGACCGATGCGGCGGACTGGCTTAAATGACCGATGGCCAGCAATGCCTCCCCCAGATCAATTACAGTCAGCCCCTTGTCGGTCGTGAGGTAAATGTGGCGGCCGCCGGAATCGATAGCTATCGGCGAAGCCGTATTCTGCACGGTTTCGCTTAAGGAAAACCGCATCAGCAATTTACCGTGTAGCACATCGAAGATCTCAAGATAGTTGGGATAGGCCACAAAGTACAGGCTTCCCGCTGCATTCAGGCGCGGACGAAAAAGCGCCGGCGCGTTGGCCAGGGGATAGAGGCCGATGCTTTGATAGAGCGCCACAGGAGCCGCCAGACTACCCAGACGATTGCCGTTGATGTCCGCCAACACGGTGCCGTTGGTCTGAACGTTGGCCAGAACGTTGGCATCACCGGAGATTTCCACGGGGGCGAACGGTATGGCGGTATAGGCCGCTGCCTGGGCAGAGTAGACACAACCCGAGCTCACGACGAAATTGCCATTGGTCGAGCCATCCACAGGACCTCCATAGCCCCCGGGGAAGGCGCACGGGGATGTGGGGGGCGGGACAGCGGTCTTCGTCTGCAGGTTCGCCAGGAAGAGACTGCCTCCTCCGTTACCACAAGAGGGTGCGGGTAGACTTCCGATGCTGACGAACGCCTGCTGATTCGAGGTTGCCGCTACGTAGAGCGGCCCAGCCGGACAACCGTTGATCGAGGGGTATTCCGGCGTGATGGGGACGGCGAAGGTATTTGTCGGAGAATCCGGGTCGATCACTGCCATCGATCCATCCTGCAGATCAGTCACCAGCAATTGACTGTTGTCCGGAGTCAGCGCCAGCCCGGAAAATTGCTTTACTTTCGCGTTGGCAGCCGGATTCAGCGGACCCACAAACTGATTCGCGGTGGTGGAAAAGACATCGACGTGGTCGCCGGCGGCAAGATAGACCTGGTTTCTGACCGGGTCAAACAGCAAGGAGTTAAAGCTATCCGCCGACGGATAGTCCTTGACACTCTTCGCGTAGAAGAAGCCCTGGTGCAAGGTTCCGCTACCCGCAGGAGTGGTCACGGTGATATCAGCCGGGCCCGGTGTCCCTGGCGGGACAGTGAAATTGAGGTTGGCATCGGGATAGGGCTCGCCGGTAAATGGCATGTATTGCGACTTGGGCGGCGAAATGACTGCGCTGTTTCCACCCACCGTGATGGATCCGCCGCTCGCATCCAGGGGCATGCCGAATCCGGTGATCCTCCCTGGCGCACCTCCGTCCGGGCTTGCCCCCGAGAAAACCGCGTATTGCGGAGTGACCGAGTAGGAGAAGCCCAGCAGCGAGAAGTATTGCGAACCGTCCGGGAACAGATACTTCATATTGACTGGACCGGGCACTCCGCTCGGAGGCGTGGTCACCGTCAACGTGTTGCCATTCAGCATCGCGGTGCCGCGCGTGTTGCCGAACCATACGTCCGGGGTGAGCCCGAAGTAGCCATAGGGGGTCAGTTGTGTACCACCACTGACCGGACCGCTGTCAGGGGTGAGCGAAGCAATGTAGGAAAGCCCCGGAGGCGGAGTGGCGCCGTAGGTCTGAAAAAACGTTGTGTCCTGAAACCCGATACCGAATGGCTGGATGCCCAGCATCATCCCGGTGTTGTCTACGGCGAATGGCAGGGAAACAGCCGCTCCGCCGTTGATCGGCTGGTTAGACATATCCGGTGCTGTCCCCAACACCCGGAGCGAAGCGACATCAATGGTGGAGATCAATGCCCCGGAAATCTCGTAGAGTGTGCTTCCATCGCGGCTGAAGATAAAGCTGCCGGAAAAATACGATGTCGACGAATCGGACAGCTTGCCCAGCACGTTAAAGGAGCTGTCGTAGAGATAGACACGTCCATTGTTCGCGCCCACCAACCGCGAACCGTCGCGGTTCACTGCATAGAAGCCGCAGACTTCATCGAATCCGCCATTTGACGCGACGGTCTTGGCAGACACGTCGTAAACGAGTACCTGGCAGTTGGAAGAGTCCCCGTTGAACGAGTAAACCTTAGTGCCATCCCCCGAGCGCGAGATCGGCCCCCAAGGTAGCCCAGGGAGAGCACCCGAGGGCAGCGGCACAGGTGTGAGCACGTTGGTCGCAGGATCCCAGACACCGACCGAGTTGCTGGGAAATCCGAGACCCGCAGATAGGAACACCGTCCCATCCGCCAGCGCCTCCAATTGGTAATCCTCCCAGTTCTGGTAATTGAGTTTTGGGAGAAGGTAGCGAGTTGTGGTCAGACGGCTGGTATTGATCGCAAATATCTGCTGGGACAGCGTTCCGACCCAGACCGTCGAGCCGTCCTGTGTGATGTCCAGACCCTGAGGGCTCAGCATGGGAATGCTCTTGACAACCTGGTGCGTCTTATTCGAGAGCACATCCACACGATTCCAGGAGGGGTTGCTGGAAAAGATGAGGTCGTGCACGGAATCGTAAACCGCGGCAAAGGGCTGGCCTGCGATCGATGTGTAATCGGTTCGATTGTTGGGCAGCGATCCGGGCGGCGGGGTCACATCCAGGCGGAAGGTGGTAGTCACCGGCGGCACTCCGCCCGAGGGTGTTCCGGTCAGCGTCACCACGGCGTTCTGGGTCACCGGCGCATTTGCGGCGGCGGTAACCGTAATGGTGACAATCTCTCCGGGAGAGAAGACGGTAGGCGAGATCGTCGCCGTGGTCCCAGGCGGCAGACCGCTCAGGGAGGCAGTGATATCAAACTCAGCATTCGCCGGCTGGACAGAGGTGTCGTACTGGATGGAGCCTGACCCGCCAATAGGTACGGCCAATGCGGTTGAAAGGGGTCCCACGAAGGAGAAGCCCGGCTGCAGATTTGGATTGACGGTGAGCGCCAAGGTCGCAGCGCCGGTCGCAGTGCCTGCCGTACCGGTAAGAACGATGTTGTCGGTACCCGCGGCAAGGGAAGACGCCGCCTGGAAGTGCAGTACCGCTCCACTCGGTGGCAGGGGCACGGTAGCGTTGCTGACCGTTAACCCGGCGGGCAACGCGCCCACAGTCAGCTGTTCGCCCCCGCCCGCATTCACCTCGGTCGACCGCACCGCAACCGTGAAGTTGCCGGACGGCAGAACCGCAGGCGCCGATGGCGTTGGGCAAATCGCAATGACCGGGGGATTGTTCGCAGGGTAGGCAAACGGGGTAGACGTAGTTGGGGACGGGAAGGGATTGGTCACAGTAAACGAAAGCGCCCCGGGCTTGCTCTGAAAACCAGAGGGCAGGAGATTGAAGATCGTGCTCAGGTCACCCGTGTAATTCAGATTCTGAAGAGCTGTGCCATTCACTTTGATCATTGAGTTGGAAGCGAAGTTCGTTCCGGATACTGAAACCTGCAATACCGGGCATGTGTCGCTTCCCGTCAGAAAATTCGCGGGCACGCTGGTGATGGTCACGCCAGTGATCGTGGGGACCGGCGGCGTTACCGTGAGTTGGGTGCTGCCGCTGGTCGATCCTCCAGGCCCCGGATTGCTCACGGTCAGAGAGCCAACGCTCGGGTTCCGCAAATCGGCCGCACTTAAAACCACCTGTAATGCGGTTGCGCTGACAAACGTGGTGGTTCGCGCTGACCCATTCCATAACACCACCGAATTGGCTTCGAAGCCTGTACCCGTGAGCGCGATGGTGGCTACCGCACCCGCAGCGACCAGCTTGGGGGAAATCGAAGTTATGACGGGCTCCGGACTGGTCACATCAAACTCCACTGCGCTCGATGCACCACCGCCGGGAACAGGATTCGACACTGTCACCATTGCAACAGAACCGATCGAAAGACTGTTGGCCGGCAACGAAGCCTTCATCTCACTTGAACTGACCAGCACTGTAGAGAGAGCCGCGCCGTTCCAGTTCACAAACTGACGACGGCACGAAACCGGCGCCGGCGATGTCGATCGTAGTTCCACTCGACCCTGCCATGACACTCGCGGGATCGATCGACTTTACGACCGGCTGTGGATTATCCACGGTAAAAGTAGCAGCAGCCGAGACCCCGCCCCCCGGCGACGGGCTGGAAACGGTCACAGCCGCAATAGAGCCATTCGTCAAATCGGCGGCAGGTACGGTGGCCGCTAGGGCCGCGGCTGAAGTGAACGTTGTCTTCAAGGCAGTGCCATTGAATTGAACGCTTGAGCCGCTAACGAAACCGTTGCCCGCTACCGTAATCGATAGGTCTCCCGAACCGGCGACCGCTGAAGATGGCGTGAGATTGGCGATGGCTGGCACCGCATTCGTGACAGCTTGAGTGGGAGCGGGTACGCTTGACCCTCCTCCACAACCAGCAACCATCGATGTAAGTACGATCAGGATGTGCGACGCCCGGTGGCAAAGCACATTTTGTTTCCCGTGGCCCATGGCAGGTCAATCACCGCATCTAAATTTATGGAACTGGTAACCACTGCGCGGGGGAACCTGGGCTTTCGCCGGGTCGGAGCAGCCCGATATTAACCTGAAAAGCCGCAGTCCCACCAGAAGATTCCGCCAGAAAGCGCCACGGTGTCGCAAGCCTCGCCCGATGCAGCTCATGTTTTGTTACAGATAGGGATTTTATGGCGTACTGCGCACGCTGCGCCGCCCCGAGGGTAACCACCAGGTCAGTCGAAGGGGGAGTCCCGCTACCGCCTTTGTGTGCGGGTAATAGTGAGATGGACGCATTTCACACGGCCCAGCCCTCAGGTATACCAATACTCATTATGAGCACACACAAGATTGCTTTTGGTTCGCGTGATTACTCTCTGCCTAGGTCTGGAAGCAAACCGTCCCTGGATGCCAAACTCGACCGGGTTTTCCAAATGGCCGAGCACATGGATGCCAAATGTGTCTACATGCTGGACGCAGCCACGCACAAGCGCCGGCCTGTACTTTCAGCCCGGTAGTACGGGCTGAAGGCACGCGGGATAACACCCGCGCCGCTGTGGCGTACGTGGGACGATAAGGACGGGCGATGATGCCCCATCCGTGCTTTCTTGTACTCTCTTGCCGGTCTGCGGAGCTCCGGTGGAAAGCACTGGAAATAAATCATTATCGTCCCACGTACGCGGCAGCGGCCAAGGCATGGCACCATGACCCGGGTCCGCTGATAGCATCGCAGTGTGCTATTGACTCTGGAAACGTCTCTGCAGTTCGTCAAGGGCATCGGCCCACGCATCGCCCAGACGCTCAAAGAGAAGCGCATCACCACGATCGAAGACCTGCTTTACCATCTTCCCTTCCGTTACGAAGATCGCCTTCGTCCCCAAGCCATCGAAGAATTAGTTCCCGGAGAAATGGCCAGCCTTATCGGCGAGGTCCGCGGCATGGCTCTGCTGCGTACCCGTCGTATGCCCATCTTTGAGATGACCGTCGGCCAGGGCCTGGGCGGCAGGGTCAAGTGCATGTGGTTCCACGGGACGTACCTCAAAGACCGGTTCAAAGCCGGACAATGGGTAGCCCTATACGGGAAAGTCGAGCCTTCGCGCAGCACCAACAGCTTCAAAATGATCCAACCACAAGTGGAGGTCCTACCCGACGACCATGATGATGAGGAGTCTAAGTTGTTGGAGGTGGGCCGCATTGCGCCGGTGTACGAAACCCTGGGCAACAAGTTGGCTTCCCGGTGGCAGCGGCGCATCATCTACCGGGTGCTGGAGGACCTGAAAGGCCGCATTCCCGAGACCCTCCCCCAGGCAATTTGCCGCCGTTTGGACCTGCCCAGCCGCGAAGATGCACTGCACTGGGCGCACTTTCCCGAGGCTGGGACGCCGATGACCCAGCTTCAAGCCTGGGCCACGCCAGGCCAAAAGCGGTTGATTTTCGAGGAACTTTTCTTCCTCGAGCTGGGCCTGGAGGTGAAACGGAAGAAATTCCGGCAGCGGCAAGGGATCCCCTTTGAAACCAATGCCGAGGTGCGTTCTGCACTGCGCCAGGTGCTTCCCTTCCACCCCACCACGGCACAGAAAACCGCGCTGGGGGAGATCGTGGCCGACATGCGGGCGCCGGAACCAATGCGCCGGCTGCTGCAAGGCGATGTGGGATCGGGAAAAACCATCGTGGCCCTGCAGGCCATGCTGGTGGCGATCGAGAACGGCTACCAGGCCGCCCTGATGGCGCCCACGGAGATCCTGGCTACGCAGCACTTCCTGGGAGCGCGCAAGCTGCTGGAGCGGTCGCAGCAGCGCTACAAAGTGGTTCTGTTGACCGGGTCGCTGGATGAGGATCGCAAGCGCGAGAACCGGGGCTTGATCGCCCGGGGCGAGGCGCAACTGGTCATTGGAACCCATGCCCTGATCGAGGAGCGGGTGGACTTCGCCAAGCTTGGCCTGGTGGTGGTCGATGAACAGCATCGCTTCGGAGTTCTGCAGCGCTTTCGCCTGATGAAGAAGCCCAATGCGGGCGAACCCGATGTACTGGTCATGACCGCAACCCCCATCCCCCGAACACTCGCTCTTTCTCTCTACGGGGACCTCGATCTCAGCGTGCTGGACGAACTGCCGCCCGGCCGCACCCCGATCGTGACCCGCCAGGTCACAGATGACAGGGCCAGTGACGTGTGGAAATTGGTGCGGGAACAAGTGCAGAAGGGGCACCAGGCGTATGTGGTCTATCCCGTGATCGAGGGCGCGAAAGAGGATCAGCCCGAACTGGATTTTGCCGCGGGAGATCCGGAACCAGAAGATCCCTCGGGACGTCCCGGCCCCCTGTTTAAAAAGGTTATGACGCCGCTGAAGGCAGCCACCGACATGTACCAGGAGTTGAAAGCGGGCGCCCTGCAAGGCCTGCGCCTGGGCTTGTTGCATGGACGCATGGATGCGGATGAGAAGGAGATCATCATGCGCCGTTTTCAGCGCCGGGAGGTGGATGTGCTGATCGCGACCACGGTGATTGAAGTCGGCGTCGACGTGCCAAATGCAACCATGATGGTCATTGAACATGCGGAGCGGTTCGGGCTGGCGCAGATGCATCAATTGCGCGGCCGGGTAGGCCGCGGGAATGCGAAGTCCTATTGCATTCTCATGACGGGAGGAAAAATCTCCGCACCTGCGGCAGAACGGCTGGCGGCCATGGTGCGCACACAGAATGGCTTTGAGTTGGCGGAGCTGGACCTGCAGTTGCGTGGCCCGGGAGAGTTCTTTGGCACCCGGCAAGCGGGCATCCCGGATTTCCGGGTAGCCAACCTAGTGCGCGATCGCGCTCTCTTGGAGTTGGCTAAGGCCGAGTCGGCCTGGTTCGTGTCAGAGGCGGGCAGCGAGGTGACCGAGGAAGAAAAGGCCAAGGTATGGGCAAGGCTGCGCGAAGCCTGGCAACGCCGTTACGGACTGGTGGATGCGGGATGATTCAGGCAGCGTAGCATTGAAGAGCATCCACGCTGGGTCTGCAGCTCTTCGTCTTTGACCATCCAAATCTGCAATTGAACCTTGATGATTTCGAGCGAACAGATATAGCGTGTCGCATCGTCCAGGGTCGCGCCGTCCACCGCCGGAAGCGTCCTCGATGACAGATCGAAGACATTGGGAGTGCAGCGGCAGAGCTCTGTGAGCAGGTTATGCGAAGCCGCCGTGAGTTGAAGTCCGACAGATACCAACGCACTATAAATCTCGATGCAGATGTCACGGGGAAACTCAAAGACGAAGCGAGCCGTACCGGGCTCCACGTAGGAACGGCTGCGAATCCATGCGCCGCAATCAGGAATGATTCCGCTGAGCCGTGGTACGACTGTGGATTGGTCTTCGCCCAGAAGGGCGGTCAGGTAGAGAACGTCATCTGCAAACGTGTCGGACATAAGGGTATCGAGTACGCCGTTAACTATGGTTCGTGAACTTTGAATATACCTCGCTTGCTAACCTGATCGGCCAGGCAAGCGCAATCTTCAACCACAGAACAGGTACCACGGTTCGCGATGGAGATGACCGGAAATGACCCCATGGTAATGTGTTCAGAATGCTAATCGGGACGGGCGTGGATTTGATTGAAATCGAGCGCATCGCGCGTTCCATTGAGCGTTATGGGGAGCGCTTTCTGCGCCGTATTTACACCGATCATGAGATCGCGTATTGCACCAGCAAGCGAAGCAGCGCGGAGAGCTTCGCGGCACGTTTTGCCGCCAAAGAGGCGGGAGCCAAGGCGTTGGGAACCGGGATCAGCAGGGGTGTTACGTGGATTGAGTTCCAGGTTGCGCGTCAACCGGGAGGGCGTCCCGTTCTTGAACTGCGCGGGCGGGCCGCGCTGCTGGCCCAGGAACTCGGAGTGAAGACGATTTCACTTTCGCTGACCCACACCGGGAACCTGGCCATGGCGTCCGTGCTGATGGAAGGTTGAGCGACACATTCTCGCCGTTGTGTAGGTTTATAGCCTTGGCTGCGGAAAACCGGTTTTAGGGTAGGCCGGGGATTTATCCCCGGCATAATCGTTGTCGTCCTTGTGGCCTTTAGGCCCTGAGGTGTGTTTTTCACAGAACGAAATCGGAAGAGCATACCTCAGGGCCTAAAGGCCACATGATCTCGCTGTGGAATGGTGACGCGGCTGAAGCTCCGTACCTACCATCGCGATGGGCCACCGGAAAGCGTCATTTGATATGCTCAGTCCCAGCGGGAAATAGCCGCTGCACTCGCTTACACCCGAGGGGGTCTGTGCCTAGCCAGCAGGAAGTCCAGTGGTCACAACTGAAGGTGGGCGTTCTGGTCCTCGTGGCGTTGGTAGCCTTGGCTGCTCTCATCTTCCTCATGTCAGGATCCACCGGCGGCATCTTCAGCAGAAAGATCACCCTCCTCTCTTACTTTGAGAATTCCGCCGGCCTGAAGAACGGCGCTCCCGTCAACCTCGAAGGGGTGACGATCGGCACCGTGACCGATATTAAAATCGTACCTGCGCGCAAGCTCACACCGGTCGAGGTCACGATGAAGATCGGATCCAAGTACCGAGACGCAGTGCACACGGATTCGACCTCCAGCCTGGAAACCATCGGCGTTCTCGGCGATACCGTCGTGGACATCAACAGCAAGACCGCCACCGGGCCTGCAGTCCAAAACAACGCCGAGCTCAAAACCAACGAGACCCCAAACCTCTCCGACGTCATCAAGTCCAGCCAGGGGACCATCGAGCAGTTGAACACCATCCTGGCCAAAGTCGACCACCTGGCCGATTCCCTCAATTCCACCAAGGGCTCGATCGGTGAGCTGATCAACAATCCCGACCTTTACAACAAAGCAGTGGCTACCTTGAATGAGCTCTCGCAGCTGGTGGATACGGTCGCCAACGGCAAGGGCTCGATCGGTAAGCTGGTGGCCGACGACACCCTGTACAACCACATCAACGACACGGTTGCCAAGCTGGACAAGATGTCGACCGATCTTGACGAGGGCAAGGGCACCCTTGGCAAACTGTTGAAAGATGAAACCCTGGCGAACAATCTGAACCAGTCCGTCGCCAATGCCAACAAGCTGCTCGCCGACATCAATGCCGGCAAAGGCGGTCTGGGCATGATCGCGAAAGATCCCCAGTTCGCAGCCAAGCTCCGAGACACGGTCGACAAACTCGACTCGGTCCTGAACCGGGTGGACAGCGGCGAAGGGACGATTGGGCAGCTGGTGCGCAATCCTTCTCTCTACAACAATCTCGACCAGTCTCTGACCGAAACGCGGGGCCTCATCGCGGCCATTCGTGAAAATCCCAAGAAGTACCTAACTTTCCACGTCAAAATTTTTTGAGTTCTATGAAGGTAGTTTGTCTCCTCAGCGCGCTCTTACTGTGTAGTGGGATGGCTCGCGCGCAAAGCAACGCAGCGCCGTCCGAACCCAAGGCCCCGCAGAGCTTTGACTTGACCGCCATCGACAAGACCGCCGATCCCTGTACCGACTTCTATCAGTACGCCTGCGGTAACTGGCAGAAAAACAATCCCATCCCGCCCGACCAGGTGAAGTGGGGCGAATTTACGGAACTGCGGGAGAGAACGTCGTGGCTGCTATATAAGGAGCTGGAGGCAGCCGCTCAGCCGAGCCCAACACGAACGCCGCTGGAACAGAAATACGGCGATTTCTACGCCGCGTGCATGGATACCGCGCTCGCCGACAAGAAGGGCGTGAGCCCGCTGCAGCCGGCCCTGGACGCTATCAACGGCTTGAGCGATAAGAAGCAACTGGCGGCTCTGCTGGGTACGCTCGAGATCAAAGATGCGACGGGCGGCCTGTTTATGTTCGGAGTGGGTCAGGATCAAAAAGACTCCACGCATGCAGATCGCACAAGCCGACCAGGGCGGACTGGGGCTTCCCGATCGCGATTACTACCTGGCGCAGACTCCCCGGCAGCAAAAGATTCGCGAGGAATACGTTGCCCACATGACCAGGATCTTCCAGCTGGCTGGAGACCCTCCGGAGAAAGCGGCCGCCGAAGCGCAGGCCGTCATGGCCATCGAAACTGCCCTGGCCCAGGGCTCCATGAGCCGGACCGACCGCAGGGATCCGGCGAAACGGTATCACATGATGCCGCTGGTGGATCTGGAGAAGCTAACCCCGGACTTCGACTGGCCGTCTTATCTTCGTGGCATCGACATGGGCTCGTTCGAGAAGCTGGATGTGGTCTCGCCGGGCTTTTTTACGGCGATGAACGCGCAGATTACCGGCCAGAGCCTGGAAGCGTGGAAGAGCTATCTCCGCTGGCGTGCGCTGCATGGTGCCGCCCGCTGGTTGTCGGAACCGTTTGTGCAGGAAAATTTCAAATTTTACGGCACCACTTTACAAGGGCAGCAGGAGCAGACGCCCCGCTGGAAACGGTGCACCCTGGCCACCGATAATGCCCTTGGCGAAGCGGTAGGGCAAGATTGGGTGAAGAAGTATTTCAGCCCGGAAAAGAAAGAGAACATGCTCAAACTGGTCACGGCGCTCGAAGCCGCGCTGCACCAGGATATTGAGCAGTTGCCCTGGATGTCAGAGGAAACCAAGAAGAAAGCGTTCGAGAAACTGGCGCTCATCCGCAACAAGATTGGTTATCCGGAGCACTGGCGCGACTACTCGACCCTGGAGGTAAAGCGGGACGATCTGCTGGGGAACATGAACCGGGCCACCATTTTTGAGGACCGCCGCAATCTGCACAAACTGGGCAAACCGGTGGACGAGACAGAATGGCAGATGACTCCGCCGACCGTGAATGCTTACTACATGCCGCCGATGAACGACATCAACTTCCCTGCCGGCATCCTGCAGCCTCCTTTCTACGATTTCTCCAAGGACGCTGCGGTGAACTATGGAGGCATCGGGGTGGTGATTGGCCACGAGATGACCCATGGGTTCGACGATCAGGGCAGCAAATACGATGGTCACGGCAATGTGGTGGAGTGGCAAACGCCGGCCGACCGTAAGGCCTTTACCGAGCGCACGGACTGCGAGGCCAAAGAGTATGGGAACTTTGAGGCGATGCCGGGGGTTAAGCTGAACGGCAACCTGACCCTGGGCGAGAATACTGCAGATAATGGAGGCCTTCGCCTGGCTTATATGGCTTTGATGGATACATTAGCCAAGCAGCCGGCGACGCCGGAGATCGACGGCTACACGCCGGCGCAGCGGTTCTTCATTGCCTATGGCCAGCTTTGGTGCGAGAACGTGCGCGAGCAGACGGCACGCAACAGCGCTTTGGTGGATCCGCACTCCCCGGGCAGATGGCGGGTGAACGGGGCAGTACAGAACTTCGACGAGTTCGGCAAGGCTTTTAGCTGTAAGAAGGGTGCTCCCATGTATCCGGAGAATGCCTGCAGGGTGTGGTAATGCGCATTGATCGTAGAGGACCCGCTATAGCCGAAAGTGGTTCTAGCTTTTACAATTGGCGATAGTATCCAGTTTTGACAGTTTAGCTGCACAGGCAGCCCTAGACCGCGACAGCGACCGGGATGAAGGAAACGCATGAAGTTTAGTAAATTTGGCCGGATTTGTCTGGCCTTGGCCGTATCCCTTGGAACGGGATTGGGAGTGACCTCCTGCAGTACAGATCATACCGTCGGATATTTCTACGTTACCGGCTCGCAATACAATCAGGTTTCCGGCTTCAGGATTGATAACAACCTTGGGCAGCTGAAGCCGGTGCCCAACTCCCCGTTTGCGTCGGGTGGGATTAATCCCATCAAGGTTTTGACAGCGAACGCTGGAAAATTTCTTTATGTGCTCAACGCAGGTTGCGGGGGAAGCTCGCAGATTGCCTGCCCGACGGGCACGGCGGCCGATGAGACAGGCGCAAACGTCTCTTTATTCACCATCGGCGGGCAGGGCGGAATCAGCTTCCAGGCTGCGTATACCAGCCAGGGCAACAATCCTATTTCCTTTCAGACGGACTCTTCCGGTACCCACCTGTTCGTGCTCGATTCCACCGTCACGAATCCCACTGACTGCCCCTACTATGTGCCTGGCAATACAGCCACCATCTGTGGCGACATCACATCGTTCAACATCGACCCTAACACCGGCAGGCTTTCGCTGATCACGAACCAGGGTGTGAAAAACGGGAATGGCACGAACCTACCCTACTTTCCTGTGGGCAGTGGGCCGATCAACTTTTACGTGACGCCGAGTAACTCGTTCATCTACACCATTGAAAGGGGTAGCGGGACCACCAACGATCCGTCTCAGGCGGTCTTTGTATACGGGAACAGCAGCGGCCAGTTGACCTTGTCGCAGAATACGCCGATCCCCACGGGCGCCACCCAGCTCAGCTATATCTATGTCAGCGCCAAGGAAAACGTGTACCTGATCGATGCCCAGAATGGGACCACGCCAGGCCAGATCCTGCCCTACACGATCGGCACCAATGGCGCACTGCAATCGCTGGTTGGCGGCCAGGTAGTTAACTCAGGCACTGTCGCCAATCCAGGGCCGATGATTGTGGACCATCAAGGCAAATTCCTGTATCTCGCCAATATGGGACCCAATCTGACTGCGACCAGTGAAGCCAGTTCGGTGAGTGCGTACTTCATCGATC
Organism: uncultured Acidobacteriaceae bacterium; assembly: GCA_963745725.1. Taxonomy (GTDB): domain Bacteria; phylum Acidobacteriota; class Terriglobia; order Terriglobales; family Acidobacteriaceae; genus PALSA-350. The sequence continues at coordinate 1,019,978 of CAVUYJ010000005.1, read as the reverse complement.
CGACCACGAGCAGGTTGACTCCGCTGGCGACCAGCGTTCCCTTTGGCGCTGGATCTTCTCCGCGGTGCATTTTGGAAGACCCGTCGAACCAGTACATCTACACGGCAAATTATGCTGACAGTACGGTGACCGGCGCAATTATCAATTCATCCACGGGAACCCTGACCAACTTGCGGAAGCTTACATCGTTCACGACCACCGGCCAGCCCACTTGGTGCACCGCCAGCGGTACATTGTTCTAATGATCTTTTACAATGCAAATGGGCCTAAAAGACTCTCTATCGATAGCTCTGCTGCGAGCGGCAGCCTGCTCCATTTCTTAGGTTGGGCCGGGATGAAGGAAGCGCATGAAGTTCAGTAAATTCGGCCGGATCGCACTGGCCTCTGTTGTATCCCTTGGTCTTGGATTCGGGGTTATTGCGTGCGGACCCCCCAATACGATTGATTTCCTTTACGTCACGTCTTCCAAGCAAAACCCAGGGCAGATCAATGTCTACAAGGTCGACAGTCAAGCGGGTGCGTTAATTCCAATTCCCAATTCGCCCTACAACTCAGGCGGCAGTAACCCCGTGGCAGACGTCACTTCCCCGAACGGCAAGAATCTCTACGTGGTGAACCACGACAGCAATACGATCGTGGTATTCACCATCAGCACCGACGGCAGCCTCTCTCAGCAACAGTCCTGCACCACTCCGGGCACTTTGCCTACACAGCTGGCGATCAACAAGGCCGGTACCTACCTCTATGTTGTGGAGACTTACCAGCCGAGCTACAACGCCAACACACCCGGGCCAGGGGCGTTGGTGGTCTTTCCCATCAATGCCACGGGGCAACTGGGCGCCACGGGCAGCTTGTGCACCCCGGTTGCGAACGGCAACAATGCGTTCTTTCCGGTGGGCAACAATCCAGTCGGTGTCAATGTGGTGGCCAGCAATACCTACGTCTATGTAGCGAACGAGAGTGACGCCACGATCTCCGGGTTTCAGGTTGGCTCGACCGGTGCTCTCACTTCCGTTGGTACGTTCCCTGTCGGGGTTGCTCCCAATGCGCTTGCCAGCGATCCGACCAGCAAGTTTCTTTACGTAACGGATGGCGCGGCCAATCAGATGATTGGTTTCCTCATTCAGCTCAACGGAACGCTGCTCGCTATGCAGACCCCGTTCAAGACGGACAATCTTCCCGACGCAGTCGCGGTCGATCCCCGGGGTATTTATGTTTATGTCGCCAACTATAACGCCAACGACGTGAGTGCCTACACCATCGATCGCGGCACCGGAAATGCGACCCAGATCGCCGGCACGAGCGCCTATGCGGTGGATGCTGGGCCCGCTCTGCGTCCTGATCGAACCTGCAGAAGCACGCTTCGTCTACACCACGAACTTCCTTGGCAACACTGTGTCAGGGCTCAGTCTGAACCCCTCGACTGGAGCGCTAGCGCCGGTGCAGAACACACCCTTCAAGGCCAACGGGCAGCCTACCTGCGGTGCTGCCATTACCCACGGCAACCATTCCATCGAGGTCATACAGCCCTGATTCTGCATAGTCTCGGGGCCCCCCGCATTGGTTCGGAGCGACCAGGCGCTATCGGCGATTCTGATGGGAAGCGGACCGTGTTCCTCCTGGCTCCGGGCTTGAGCATATCGATAGGCCGAAGGTCAGGTAGACAGCCTGTATTTCATCGAGGCGAGACGTTGAAGGCGCCGGGAGCAAGTGGCCGAAAGCGGCCCAAGCTCTTACAATGCAGATGGGAAACAGCGGAAAGATTTTCTATCCATAGCTCTGCTGCGAGCTGCAGCCCTGCTCCATTGACTCGTTGGGCCAGGATGAAGGAAGCGCATGAAGTTGAGTAAATTCGGCCGGATTGCCCTGGTCTCGGTGATATCCCTTGGTCTTGGATTCGGTGTTACTGCATGCGGACCCAGCAATACAATCGACTTTCTTTATGTGACGGCGTCCAAGCAAAACCCCGGACAGATCAGCGTATACAAAGTAGACAGCGAAGCGGGCGTTTTGTACCAGATCACCGATTCCCCGTACGGCTCCGGCGGCCGGAACCCCGTCGCTGATGTGACGACGCCTAACGGTAAGAATCTCTACGTCATCAATCATGACGACAATACGATTGTGGAATTCGCCATTGGCACCGATGGCAAACTCTATCCTCAGCAGACCTGCAACCTGCCGGGCAGCTACCCGGTGCAGCTGGCGGTCAACCACGCCGGTACCTATCTCTACGTCGTAGAGACGTACCAGCCGAACTTCAGCACCAGCATTCCCGGGCCCGGCGCGCTGGTCGTCTTTCCCATCAATGCCACCGGTCAACTGGGTGCGACGGGCAGCCTGTGCCAGCCAGTGTCCAATGGCAACAGCACGTTCTTCCCGCTGGGAAATAATCCGCTCGCCGTCAACGTCTTGGCGAGTGGAAGCTTCGTTTACGCAGTGAATGAAACCGATCACAACATCGCCGCGTTTCAAGTTGGCTCGGATGGTGCGCTTAGCTCGATCGGCCTTTTCCCGGTGGGAACCACCCCCAATGCGATCGCCAGCGATCCGGCCGGTAAATTCCTGTATGTCACCGACGGCGCCTCTAATCAGTTGTATGGTTTCCAGGTGCAGTCCGGTGGATCGTTGGTGATGATGCCGGCACCATTCAGAACCGATAACCTGCCCGATGCCGTCGCCGTCGATCCCCGCGGCATCTACGTTTACGTCGCCAACTACAATGGTAACGACGTAAACGCGTATACCATCGACCCAACGACCGGCAACGCCACCCCGGTCGCCGGTTCGACTACGTACGCGGTTGGTACCGGGCCGCTCTGTATCCTGGTCGAACCGTCGGAAGGCCGCTATGTCTACACCGCCAATTTTCTCGCCAACACGGTGTCCGGCTTGGCTCTGAACCCTGCGACCGGAGGACTCTCGGCCGTGCAAAATACGCCCTTCGGCGCGGCGCAACAGCCTACCTGCAGCGCCGCGATTACGCATGGCAAACATACCGTCGCGGCACCCTGATTCCGCACAGTGCTGCCGAGCCAATGCGTGGGGCCTTGGGTGGCGAAGGCGCTACCCGGGCTGATTGTTTGCTCTAACCTCCAGCCGATTGCCTCTCACTGGCTGTGCGATGTCCCGAGACGTCGACCCTTGAGGATGTTCAAGTATCCTTAGTCTAGTTTTGCGTCAGGAGCGTTCGGTTGTTCAACTCGGAAGAAGAGAAGCGATGGAATGTTTCTCTGATCGTTGTATTGCTCGTCGCCGCAGTTATCTACCTTACGAGTGTCGTGTCCCCGCCGTCGCTGATGGACGATACGGACGCGGTAGAGGCACAGATCGCCAAAACGATGTTGACCTCGGGCGATTGGGTAACCGCCCGGATCGACGGCGTCCTGTATCTGGAGAAGTCCCCCTTATCGTGGTGGCTGACGAACATCGGCTACGAGGTGTTTGGTTTTCATGATTGGGCGGCACGGCTCGCATTTGCCTTCACTGCAATTGGGCTGGCTTGGTTGACCGCTGTTTTCGGCCGGTGGGCATTCGGCCAGCGAGGCGGTTTTTGTGCAGGCTTAGTCATGGCAACCTGCATCGGGCTGTGGATATTCACCCGCATACTCATCCCCGATGTCATGCTCACTTTTTTTATTGCTCTGAGCATGTGGGCTTTTCTCCGTGTTCTGGATGAGTCCGAACAACATCCGGCGCTTTGGGCCGGAATTTTTTATGTCTGTCTCGCTCTCGGCCTCATGCTGAAGAGCCTTATCGGTGTCGTCTTCCCGGTCGCAGCAGCTGTGTTGTTTTTGTTTTTCACGGGCCAATTGTTTTTACGAACTACGTGGCAGAAGCTACGCCCTTTTTCCGGAACGGTCCTGGTGCTGTTGATTGCGGCTCCCTGGCATATCCTCGCGACGATCCGCAATCCGCCTTATTTCGCCTGGACGCTCAAGAGCATGGCCGGTCACTATCACGGTTTTCTTTGGTTCTACGTCATCAATGAGCAACTGCTCCGCTTCCTGAACTTGCGATACCCGCGCGATTACGACACCGTGCCGCGGGTCTGGTTCTGGCTGTTTCATTTAGCGTGGCTCTTTCCATGGAGTGTCTATCTGCCTGCTGTCAGCAGGCTCTCATTCAAGCCGGTTGACCGGGCAGGAAAGGTCCGGCTGCTGGCACTCTGCTGGATCGGTTTTGTGCTGGTGTTTTTTACTTTTTCTACCACGCAAGAGTACTACTCGATGCCCTGCTATCCGGCATTTGCATTGCTGCTGGGTTCAGCCATGGCCGAGGAGGGTGGTTGGATTCGCGGAGGTACACGCGCCTTAAGCGTGGTTGCCGGTATTGCCGCGATCGCCTGCCTTTCCATTCTCATTGCTGTACGCCATGTGCCGACTCCGGGCGACATCACGGCGGCGCTCAGCGTACATCCCAACGCGTACAAGTTATCCCTCGGCCATATGGAAGACCTCTCGGTGGACTCGTTCGCTTATTTGCGGATTCCGTTGATGATCGCCTGCGCCGGCTTTCTCTTGGGCGCTCTGGGTGCGCTCAGAACCAAGGGCTTGCGAACTTATCTCCGGGTATATCTTGCCGCCGCTCTGATGATGGTCATCTTTTTTCAAGCGGCTCGCTTGGCGATGGTCAAGTTCGATCCGCTCCTATCGTCGCGTGACTTCGCCACGGCAATCCTCAAGGACCCGCCGGGACAGATCATCCTCGATCATAGTTACTACTGGTTTTCGTCCATACCGTTTTACACCAATCGTCCGGTGCTCTTGCTCAATGGGCGATGGAACAATCTCGAGTACGGTTCGAACGCACCGAATGCTCCCGATGTGTTTCTCGATGACGGTAAGCTGAAGGAAATCTGGTCGCGGCCGCAGCGCTATTACCTGGTAGCGAGGGCAAACCAGGCGCAAAGGTTCAACGATCTGCTGGGCGAACGGAATATCGAGATTCTTGGCCGCAGCGGGGGCAAGTTACTCATGACAAATATGCCGTGTTGTGGATTGAGCCGGTGACTCTTCGCACAATTGCACTGGCATGTACTCTACAGGAGTCATGTTCTCGAAACCCTGCGCAGGCCGCCTTGTTTTACTCTTCGTCTGCACAGGATTAGCCATAAGCGGCGGTTCCGCGCAGAATACTTCCACCGCGGCGTTGCCTGATAACCCTTCTCCCCAGCCGGTCAAGGCTCAGAGCTTCTTCCAAAGATTCATTCAGTTCTATCGCGAGGACTGGCATAGCACGGCTCCCCAGGCCCCGTCACCGCCCAGAAGAGGACTCCCCTCGCCGCTCGAATCCCCACCATTCCCCAACGCCGACTGGTCTTATGGGGGCTCCCCGGTTCTGGGTGAACCGGATACCAATAGCTACCCTCTGATGACTGCCTGGAACGGTGCGCGCAGCCGCACTAAAGTCTATGGGTGGGTCGAGCCTACTGTGAACTTCGGCACTTCCACCCACCGCAACTACCCAGAGACAAATGACATTTACTCCAATCGCCTCGAAATGAATCAGTTGATCGTGTATGTGGAGCGGTTGCCTGATTCCGTACAACGGGAGCATGTGGATGTCGGGTACCATCTGACCGCTTTTTACGGAACCGACTACCGGTTCACCACCGACAAGGGCTATCTGAGCAGCCAGTTATTGGTACACAACCACCAATATGGTTTCGATCCGATCCTGGAATACGTGGACATCTATCTGCCCAAGGTAGCGAAGGGGATGAACATCCGTGCCGGCCGCTTCATTTCTATACCTGGCATCGAGGCACAGCTTACACCCAATAACTACATGTTCAGTCATTCCCTGCTGTACTCCATCGATCCGTTTACCGACACTGGGATTCTTGCGACGGTACAGCTAAGCGATCAGTGGCTGGTGCAGGCAGGCATCACCGGCAGCCACGACGTCGCGCTCTGGACCAATGATGCAAAGCCCTCAGCAACGGCGTGCGTCAGCTACACCACTCGCTCCGTGAACAACAACGTTTATCTGTGCGCCAACGGCATCAACGACGGAGAATACGCCTACAACAACCTGCAGCAATACGATGCCACGTGGTACCACAAGTTCTCAAAGACCTGGCATACCGCGACAGAGGCTTACGTGATGTACCAGCGCGACGTGCCGAGCGTCTCAGGCCCGATCAAGACCGAGTTGGGCACCAATGGAGCCACCTGCCGCCCCGGAGCCCAGACTTGCTTGGCACCCGAATACGCGGCGGTGAACTACATCCTGAAGCAGTTGTCAGAGCACGACTTTATCGGTTTCCGCAGCGACCTGCTCAACGACAAGAAGGGCCAGCGCACCGGGTTCAACACCAAGTACACGGAAAACACGCTGATGCTGAGCCATTGGATTGGAACCACGGTGCAGATGCGCCCGGAGATCCGGTTCGATCACGCGTGGGACCGGAAATCATACGACCTGGGCAAACGGCAAAGCCAGTTCACCATCGCGTGCGATTTGATTTTCCATTATTGAAAAATCAGGCGCGCGCTGTTCCGGTGGAAAGACGCCGGGCAATCCAGCTTCTTCCCGGCCGCTCGATGAACCGTTTGGTCAGCAGCGCAGCGACGATCAACAACAGATACGAAATCCACGGATCGAACACGATCAGGCCGCTCTTCTCCAAAAAGTGCGAATCGTGCAGCATGGTCCAGAGATTGAAGTGCAGCAGGTACAGGCAATAACTGGCCTCGCCGATGGCGATAAAGGGAAGCAGCCCAAAAAACCACGCGATGCGATTGCGCCCGGCCAGGCACAGGATGACTCCGCCGAATAAGGGCATCAGCAGACCGTCGTGCATCATGACGTAGGGCAGGCGGTCGCCCACGCAAAGAATCAGGTAGAGCGAGGCAAAAGCAATGAGCCCCGCCGCCAGGCGTTTCCGGCTTTCAGGCGGGATCTTCTCGTTTAAAAATCCTAAGGCCATGCCGAATAGAAACGACGGCAGGTGTTGCAGCGGCATGAACTTCAACGCCCGCATCCAGATACCGGTGGAGTAGCGGTCCGGGTGGGCGTCACCATCCGGATTGAAATGCATGTATAACGCCGGCAGCACCAGGCCGCAGAGCCAAACGGCAAACAGCAGCAGCAGGATCGTTTTTGCCTGACGCGGACGGCGCCGGGTGATCAGCCACGGGAACAGGACATAAAAGAACGCTTCCGTGGACATGGTCCAGGCTGGCGTGTTCCAGAAATTAGTCAGAAGCGGATGCCATCCCTGCAGCAACAGCGGGGTCAGGACCAGTCCGAGGCCAAAATCAAACCGGGTGTGCGCCTGGATCTCCAGCACCAGCGTGCCGGCGGAAAGTAGCAAGCTGAACAAATACACGGGATAGAGGCGGGAGAAGCGCGCGGACCAAAAGCTGCGCGCGGTGAGCGCCCCGGTTTGCGCGCGCTCGGCATAGTTATACGTAAGAATGAAGCCGGAAAGCAGGAGGAAGAAGCTGACGGAAATATAGCCGCCGTTCACGACGGGGCTGAGCGGTCCAAATGAATGGGGATCGGCAAAATGGAAAAAAACGAGGTTGAGAGCGGCAAAACAACGGATACCGGTGAGCGCCGGCAATTGGGAGCGCCGCGGCGCGGAGACGGCGCCTGGTTTAACGAGAACAGGGCCCGCCGGGCTGAATGTGGCTAGGGCCGGCATTGCGGGGACCGATCGTGCTGGAACCTGTACTGCTGGGGAAAGCTCCGCGACTGTGCTCTGGGGGGTCAGGCGGTCACCAGGGAACCGACCTTTTCTCCGCTGACCACGCGCAGGATGTTTCCGGGCCGATTCATGTTGAAAATGATCATGGGCAAATTATTGTCCTTGCACAGGCTCACCGCAGTGCTGTCCATTACCTTTAGACCGAGCCGGAGAATTTCCATGTAGGTAATTTGCTCAAATTTAACGGCATCTTTGGTAATAACAGGGTCTGCGTCATAAATCCCTTCCACTTTAGTGGCCTTTAACAGGACATCCGCCTTGATTTCCATGGCACGCAACGAAGCTGCCGTATCTGTGGAAAAATATGGGTTGCCCAGGCCGGCGGCAAAAATGACTACGCGACCCTTTTCTAGATGACGGATGGCCCGCCTGCGGATGTATGGCTCGGCTACCTGGTTCATTTCGATGGCAGACATGACCCGGGTTTGCACCTCGCACTTTTCCAACGCATCCTGCAGGGCAAGCGAGTTAATCACGGTTGCCAGCATGCCCATGTGGTCCGCGGAAACGCGGTCCATCATGCGGGCCTGTTCAGCCACACCGCGGAAGAAATTGCCCCCGCCGACCACGATCGCGACTTCCACGCCGAGATCCCGGACCGCCAGGATTTCCAGTGAAATTTCATGCAGCTTGGCGACGTCCACTCCAAAGCCGCGGTCGGCGGCCAGGGCTTCGCCCGACAGTTTGAGCAGCACTCTTTTATACATTCAAGCAAAGTATCGCACATCCCGGACCGGTCTCTATCCCTCGGTTTGGGGGCAACTTGCACTGTTTATTCGACGCAAATTGAGGCACTTGAGACTCATGGAAGGGCCTGGATTGGCCGTGTCATAAAGGTCCGCCCGCTGGCTGCAGGAAAGATCGCGTTTGGGTAGGTCCGGGCTTTAGCCCGGACACCCCTCAGTCTTAATGTACGGGCTGAAGCCCGTACCTACCTATCCGATAGCCCCAGGTGCCCTTGATCGGGAACCTTCCCAACGCGCAAAGAAAAGGGCCGGGATTATCCCGGCCCTTTTTGTGCGGATCGAACGTTATTCGGCGGCGTTTGGTTTGATCTGAGCAACGGTCCAGACGGGATCGCCGACCTTGAAGCGGGCAAAGCGGCGCACGCTCAGATTTTCGCCGAGCTTGCCGATCTTTTGCGCGATCAGGTCCTTGATAGCGAACGACTGATCCTTGATGAAAGGTTGATCCAGCAAGCAAACTTCCTCGTAAAACTTGCTCATCTTGCCTTCGACGATCTGTTCGATCACCTTGGCCGGCTTCCCCGTCGCCGCGGCCTGGGACCGGTAGATGTCCTTCTCCCGCTCCAGATCCTCGGCAGTTACATCCTCACGGCGAATATACCGTGGATCCGTCGCCGCGATGTGCATGGAGATGTCCTTGAGCAGCTCCTGGAAGTCTTCCGTCCGGGCGACAAAGTCGCTCTCGCAGTTGATTTCAATCAGCACGCCGATTTTGCCACCAGCATGAATGTAGGTACCGACAGCCCCTTCAGAAGTGCTGCGGGAAGCCTTCTTGGCTGCCGACGCCATGCCCTTCTTGCGCAGAACCACGACCGCCTGCTCCAGATCGCCCTTGGCTTCCTGAAGCGCGTTGCGGCAGTCCATCATCGGCGCCCCAGTCTTCTCGCGAAGCTCCTTGACCTGGGCGGCAGAGATATTTTCAGTCACAGTAGACATCCTCTTGCAGTTCCTTTGCTGGCCTGTTAACAGGCCCTGAATCAGTAGGTGTAAAGGTGGTTACAGGGTGCGCTCAGCGACTTCCGGCTCGTCAAGAGCGGCGATCGCCCCGGGTGCTTTACGAATGCCGCCACCAAGTGCGGCTTCCAGATCGACCACTTCGCCGTCGCCCGCAGGCTCGTCAGCTCCCGCTTCCAAACCGTTCAGTTCCACCGGAGTTGCTTCGAGCTGTTCATCCGCCGTCACTCCAGCGTCGGCAGCGCGCTTATCGCCGGCCATCTGCACACCTTCAACCACGGAGTCAGAGATTTTGGAGGTAAAGAGCCGGATCGCACGCAACGCGTCATCATTGCCCGGTATTACGTAATCGACCACGGTAGGATCGCAATTGGTATCAACCACGGCGACGACCGGGATGCCCAGCTTGCGGGCTTCCTTCACGGCAATGGCTTCATTGTTCGAGTCGACCACGAAAAGAGCATCGGGCAACCGGCGCATATTCTTGATGCCTGCCAGGTTCGCCTGCAGATGCTTGCGCTCACGTTCCAGCCGGATGACTTCTTTCTTGGTCAGAAGCTCATAGCGGCCATCGGTGGCCATCTCATCCAGTTCCTGGAGGCGCTTCACGGATTTTTGGACGGTGATCCAGTTGGTCAGCAGTCCACCCAGCCAGCGCTGGTTGATGTAGAACATGCCGCAACGGTTTGCCTCTTCGGCAATCGCGTCCTGGGCCTGCCGCTTGGTACCCACAAACAGTATGACCTTGCCTTGTCCGGTCAGATCAGTCACGAACTTGCTGGCTTCCTTGAACATCTTCAAGGTTTTTTGCAGGTCAATGATGTAAATTCCGTTCCGCTCACCGAAGATGTATTCCTTCATGCGCGGGTTCCAACGTTTTGTCTGGTGCCCGAAGTGAACTCCAGCTTCGAGCAACTCCTTCATGGTGATTGTGGCCAAAATACCTCCTCGTGAGTTGCATTCCGGCATGGCCGGAATTGATTTCCCTCGCCCGCTCCCAAAAGCGGGCGGGGAAGATTATGACAACGACTTACATCGACAACTAGCGCTTGCTGAACTGGAACCGCTTGCGGGCGCCCTTCTGTCCGTATTTCTTGCGCTCCTTGATACGCGCATCGCGAGACAGCAGGCCGTCCGCCTTCAACGTCTTACGCAGCTCAAGGTTGAACTCGAGCAGGGCACGCGCGATACCCATCTTGACCGCATCCGCCTGGGCACTCACGCCGCCACCCTTGACCGTAGCCAGCACATCAAAGGTTCCGGAAAGCTCGACCAACTCCAGCGGCCGCTTGGCGGAAACCCGCTGCTGGTGAGTCACAAAATAAGTGTCGTACGGTTTCTGATTAACCACGAAGCCGCCGCTGCCGGGACGCAAGAATACGCGCGCCACGCTGGCCTTGCGTCGCCCTGTTCCGTAGTACTGAACTAAATCTGCCATGTCCGTCCTGTTCTTTATGGTTCCTGCTTAGCGAGCCGTCAATTCCATCACTTCAGGCTGCTGCGCCTGGTGGGGATGCTTGTCTCCCCGGTACACCTTGAGCTTGGTCGCCATCTGGCGGCCCATTTTGCTCTTGGGCAGCATGCCCTTGATCGCGTCTTCGACAATCTTTTCCGGCCGGCGGGCTAACAGGCGAACGAAAGACTCTTCGCGCAGGCCTCCGGGAAACCCGGTGTAGCGGCGGTAGACTTTCTGTTCGCTCTTAAGGCCGGTCAGCACGATCTTCTCGGCGTTGACCACAACCACGTGATCACCCATGTCGATAAAAGGGGTGTATTTGGGATTTTTCTTGCCGCTCAGGGTGCTAGCGGCTTCGGTCGCCAGGCGTCCCAGCGTTTTGCCGCTGGCGTCAATCACAAACCATTTGCGGGTGATATCGTGCGAGCTCGGAAAATACGTAGACATCGTAACCTGCTTCTCCAGGAGAACCTTCTTATAAGGCACGCTTTGCACACCGCAGAAACCTCGCGGCCTGCAAACGCTCCCGCAAACGAAAGGTTCAGAATCGCTTGAGTGGCGAAGAATGGATTCAGACCGGTTTCACACCCTTTGTGAAAACGCTCAAAGCGCTTCTTCGGTTCGCTTTCCTGGCAGGCTACCTGGGCTCGCTCAACTTCAGATCGGTTTGCGGTGAAGCGGCTTCCCGCACTTAGCGGGACTTCACCTCGTCGGATCAGACAGCGACTACAGAGGGCCGGACGCGGCGCTGCGCAAGAAATTCAGAGTAACGCAATCGGGCAACGGAGTCAACCGGGGTAGGGTTACTCATCGCACACAAAAGAGGCATTTCCGCTTCATTCAGAACAACATACGCTCTTCTTGGAATATAGCGGAGGTCCCCCCACACATGACACAACGTGCCTCTGAATCTTTGGTCGCTGCGCTCATTCGCGTCGGGTTGTTGCTGGCCCTGGCCATCATGCTGATGGCAGAGAATGCCCAGGCTCAACCGTCGTCCAACCATTCACGAACTGGCCACACCACTCGCTTGCAATCGCGAATAGACGCGGCAAGCACTCGAACCAGCCGGACGGCGTAGCCGCCCGGTGAGTTGGAGCAAGGAGACTTATGATTTTCGAAAAGCAGCTCTCGTCGCTTATGACCGCGGCCCTACTGTGCGGTACCTTCACCCCCTTCGTGAGTGGGCAGCAGGCAACGCCCGCCAGCGGAGCGGCGGCAAGTGCCCCGGCGGCGGTTCCCGCAGTTGCGGTCACCGCAGCAGCGGATGCAGCTTTGGTTAAGTCAACCCCTCCTCTCACCGAAGACGACCTGCGCGCCCGGTACGTCGGTAAGCTGATCTTTCTGCGCGGCTCCTACCTGGGCGACGACCTGAACTTCGACATGAACGGCAAAGTAAACGGCTCACCCACCGTCGGATCCTTCACGCTTTCCGGGTTCGAGGTCAGGAAAGTAAAGCTTTCCAAGCACAAGCTGGATATCGAGGCCGATCGCTACGGACTCCACTTCTTGGGCGCCTTACCCTATGAGGACGACGCCAAGCCGTTTGACCAGGTGAAGATTTCGAAGAAGCCGGTCCACATCTCGATCGAGCGCGAAGTCATTGTTATCCCTAAAGTTAAGAAAGAAAAGAAGAAGAAGGATGAGCCCACGCCCAAGGAGTTGGCGGCAGCCCAGACCCTGAAGACCCGGGACGCGGCGGCGCCGGCAACGGCAGACGCGCCCAAACCTGCAACTCAGACCGCCACCGTCGAAACCAACGAAGCGCTGAAGGAGTCCAACAAGGCCCTCAAGGAAACTACTGAAGCCCTCAAGGAAACCAATGAAGCCCTCAAGGCAGTCTCACCTGCGCACAGCGCGATGGTGATGAACAAGGCTCTGACTACCATCTTTGCGAACGACATCGATCCAGTCATGATGTCTCACCTGCCTGAGTACTGGCAGGAGTACTTCAACAGCAAGAGCGAGCATCGGCAGTTCATGCCCAAGGACACCAGCATCAAGGTGGTCAGCGACGGTATGACACCACCCAGGGTACTGAACAGCATTGATCCCAGCTCCAACGAATACGCTCAGAAGTATGGGATCGCGGGCATGGAGTTGCTTCGGACAGTGGTCGACGCCACGGGCGTTCCCCGGCAGATGGCTATTCAGCGTCCCATAGGCTTTGGGCTGGACGAGAAGGCAGTAGAGGCTATCAAGAATTCGCACTTCCGCCCGGCGACAGTGAACGGTCAGCCGGTGCCGGTGGTGGTTGACCTGGTGGTCACCTTCCGCATCTACTCCAACCGCACCAAGCCGGGTTCGGTGGTGAAGGGATCGAAGGACGCGGTTCTGGCTGCTTCCGTCGCCGATACGGAAGGGCAAGTCGCCGCCCACTGATGTAAGCTGGCTCGGTGAGCCAGCGCTTTCTGAATCTCATCAAGAACGGCCAAACGGCAGAAGTTGCCGCAGCCACGGAAGAAGATCCTTCGTTGATTGCTTGCAGAGACGCCCAGGGCGTCTCTGCTTTTTTGTGGAGCATTTACAGCGGTCAAACGGTGGTCCGGGACTTCTTGCTTGCCCACCTTCCCAGTCTGGATATTTTCGAGGCCTGCGCTCTCGGCGATTGCAGCCGCATTGAATCGCTGCTGCGCCAAGAGGCCATGTTGGTTCATGAGAGCTCGGGCGATGGCTGGGCGCCGCTGCACCTCGCGTCCGCCTTTGGGGGACCCCAGGCGACGGCTCTCTTGCTAACCCATGGGGCACATGTACACCGCTTTTCTCGGAATCCCCAACACAACCAGCCGCTCCATGCTTGCATTGCTATAAGCCGGGATTGCGAGACCGCGCGCCTGCTGATCGAGCAGGGAGCGGATGTCAACATGGCGCAGGCAGGAGGCTACACGCCTCTCCACCAGGCTGCAGCCAACGGGTGCGCGGACCTGGTCCAGATCCTGCTCAAAGCGGGAGCGAACCCGGCCAGTCTGTGCCATCAAGGCAAGACTCCAGCCGACTACGCCCGCGAACGTAAACACGATGGCGTGCTGCTGATGCTGCCGGCGTAAGAGAAGTTCGCTTTTATATCCGACCCGACCCCGACTTTTAGCCTGTACCGACGATTTGAAAAGCAAGAGTCGCAACGACAGGGCAGTGGAATCCCACATCTCGCGAAAAACGAGCGAGATGTGGGGCACCCAGGCTCGGATTAGGCTCGGGAAGTACTATTCGTAGGCGAGCGCCTCGATCGGATCTTTGCGCGCGGCCTTCAGGGCCGGGTAAGTTGCGCCAATGAGTGCCCCCGCCAGAGCGATCAGGGTAGCGTTCATGATCCAGTGGGGATCGACTGGGAAAGGAATGCTCGGGAAGCGGATATCCATCGCCTTCTTCAGCAAGAGGGTTGCACTGACGCCTAGCATGATGCCGACGATCGAAAGAAAGGCTGTTTCCCGCAAAACCAGATTGACGATGTAGGTCTGGGAAGCACCTAAAGACTTCAGGATCCCAATCTCACGGGTGCGCTCGAGAACAGCGGTATACATCGCTTGAAAGATAACGATGAAACCGACCACCACCGCCAACCCGATCACGACGTAGAGCGCATCGGTAAAGGCGGGGAGGTGTTCCGGTGTCATCTGGGAGAGCGATTCCGCCAGCGTCTGCACCTTGTAGTCAGACAGGCCGGGGGTGGCATGGATCTCCTGCTCGATGAGCTGCTCGTTTTTCGGGTCATCGCTCTTTACGAAGATGATCGAGGCGTTGTTCTCCGCGCCTAACAGCCCGCCCAGGGTTCGGATAGGCAGGTATTTGCGGCCGCCTTTTCCGTGCTCGACGATGCCGCTTATCCGGAAAGGGTGGTCGAGTATCTGGATCGTCTCCCCTACCGAGTAGTGCTTGTCAGAGCGAGCAAAGATATCGTCAACGATGACGTCGTTGGGCCCCTGGAATGAGCCTCCGGAGAGGAACGTGAAGGGGCGCAGCGCGTTGAAGCTGTCGTAATCGATACCCCAAATCGTCTCTACACTGTTTTTGACGGACAACTGCTGAATAGCCGGCGAGGCCACGGCAACATGCGGCAGCTTGCGCAGAACGTCGGCCACCTTGGCGGGGATGGGTGCGCCGCTTACCCCGGCAATAAAGCTGGCATTGGGCGGGCGGACGATGAGATCTGCACCAATGCCGCTGTGTCTGCCGCCGCGAACCCTCGATCTGACCGAACAGGATGCCCACGATCGACAGGATCATGGCCACCTCGATGGCCACCGCGAGGATACTGATGGCGGAGCGCAACGGCCGATGCAGCAGGTTGCTGATAACTAACCTATTCATGCTATTCGCCTGACAGTGCCGAGTGTAGCAAAATTGCTTTCATGGCTTGATCCTGGCCGATCTGCAAGTGCCATGGAGCGTGACTCCAGTAACTCAAAAGATGCTGTAGCGTGCACAAAATAAAGGGCTACAGGATTTGCTTTTCATCTGGCTATCACGCGGCTTTATGGTTGAGAATGTTGGTATAGGTCCAGCCGACGGGTTAATGGAATGGGGAAATTCGGCGATACATTGCGGCAGGAGCGGGAGTTCCGCGGGATCACGCTGGACGCTATTACCAAGGTTACGAAAATCAGCAACCGTCACCTGGTAGCGCTGGAACAGGAACACTTCGAGGTGCTCCCGGGCGGGGTCTTCAACAAAAGCATGGTGCGGGAATATGCCCGCGTGGTTGGCCTGGATCAAGAGGAATGGGTCGGGCGCTACCTCTCCGCGCATCAGCCTCCCAAAGAACTCGACGATGACGGCTGGATGCGCTTCGCCGAAAATGCCAGCAAAGCCCGTGGGAGTGCTGGTGGACGGAGCCGGCCGGACCAGCGGCTGCGCTGGACGGGGATTGGGCTGCTCGTGCTCCTGGTGGCGGGTCTCAGTTGGTTCGTGTGGAGCTATGTCCACAAGAAGATGTCCATGGGAATGCCTCCACACCTGACTCGTTCCGTTGCGGCGGTGATCATAGACGTCCGTTCCAGTAGCTACTCTTTAGCGCCACTGACAGGAAACAGGTTTTGCCTGTCTAACCCCCCTCTGATACGGTCTTAAAAGGCTTACCAGGACGAAAGCTGCGCATTCGTTGCGCGTGAAGAATTAGGAGGAAGCTGCTTTGCCACATCACGATCGATTTTTGTTTACGTCCGAGTCGGTGACGGAAGGGCATCCCGACAAGATTGCTGACCAGATTTCTGACGCCATCCTCGACGCCTGCCTGGCGCAGGATCCTTATAGCCGGGTCGCCTGCGAAACGCTGACAGCCACCGGCCTCGTGGTCATCGCCGGTGAAATCACCACCAAAGCATACGTCGACTTCCAGTCCCTGGTACGCGGGGTGGTGGCTTCGATCGGATATGACAACGCGCTCTACGGCTTCGATTCCAATACCTGCGCCGTCATCTCCAGCATCAACAAGCAGTCGGGCGATATTGCCATGGGCGTGGATACCGGCGGAGCCGGCGACCAGGGCATGATGTTCGGTTATGCGTCCAACGAGAACGAGGACCTATTGCCGACTCCCATTTCGCTCGCCCACAAGCTCAGCAAAAAGCTGACCGATGTGCGCAAGAGCGGTCTGCTTTCCTACCTTCGGCCCGATGGCAAGAGCCAGGTGACGGTGGAATACGACAAGGATATGAATCCGGTCCGGGTGGACGCGGTGGTTATCTCCACCCAGCATTCCGAGACCATTTCTACCGAGGAGCTCCGCGCCGACATCCTGAAGCACGTGATCCAGGCTACGTTGCCTTCCAAGTTGCTGGATGAGGACACCAAGTACCACATCAATCCGACCGGCCGCTTCGTCATTGGCGGCCCGATGGGCGACACCGGATTGACCGGGCGGAAGATCATCGTCGACACCTACGGCGGTATGGGTCGCCACGGCGGCGGCGCATTCAGCGGCAAGGATCCGACAAAGGTCGATCGTTCGGCGGCTTATATGGCCCGCTACATTGCCAAGAACATCGTGGCGGCTGGCTTGGCCAAGCGTTGCGAAGTGCAGTTGGCTTATGCGATCGGTGTGGCTGAGCCGGTCAGCGTGCTGGTCGAGACCTTTGGCACCGGCGAAGTGGACTCGGCAACGCTGCAGAAGCTGGTACGCGCCAACTTCAAGTTGACCCCGAAGGGCATTATTGAGAGCCTCGACCTGCGCCGCCCGATCTATCGCAAGACCGCGGCCTATGGTCACTTTGGGCGCTCCGATAAGGACTTCAC
Organism: uncultured Acidobacteriaceae bacterium; assembly: GCA_963745725.1. Classification (GTDB taxonomy): domain Bacteria; phylum Acidobacteriota; class Terriglobia; order Terriglobales; family Acidobacteriaceae; genus PALSA-350. Next base: position 1,002,874 of record CAVUYJ010000005.1, on the reverse strand, counting down.
CTGGGAAGCCACCAATAAAGCGCAAGCCCTGCGCGAGGCGGCTGGTCTCAAGGGGAAGCCGGAATTGGCGCCTGCTTCTAAATAATTCACCGGCAAGAAACGGATAGCGTCGCGCTCTGGGTTGGGTTGATGATTGTGGCATGTCAAGCATTCGACAGCCCGATCTCAATCCAACGCAGGCGTGGCAGCAAGTTCTGGCGCGGGATGCGAGCGCTGATTTCGTCTATGCCGTAGCCAGCACCGGGATCTTCTGCCGTCCTTCCTGCCCCAGCAAGCGTCCCGTCGCAACCAATGTCCGATTCTTTTCTGACGCAGCCGGAGCCCTGGCTGCGGGTTACCGTGCGTGCAAACGGTGTGCTCCGCTGGGCGAGCATCGGGAGGCGGCAACCGTCGCCCGGCTTTGCCGTTACCTTTCCGCACATCGCGATCGCGTGGTGACCCTGGCCGATCTGGCCAAGGTGGTGCACAGCAGCCCTTTTACCATCCAGCGCATGTTCACCCGGGTTCTGGGTGTGAGCCCGCGCGAGTACCAGGCGCAGCTGCGGGCTAGCCAGGTTCGGCATAGCCTCTCCGAGGCTGGAACCAGCGTCACCGATGCGATTTACCAGGCGGGGTATTCATCTTCGAGCCGCTTTTATGAGCAGGCGGCGGAAAATCTGGGGATGAGCCCCACTCGGTTTCGGGAGCGGGGATTGAATGAGACGATCCGGTTTGCCACGGCCCCCTGCGAGCTGGGAATCTTGCTCGTGGCGGCTACGGAACGTGGGGTTTGCAGCGTGATGTTGGGCGATCGGGTGGAGACCCTGGAACGGTTGCTACGGCAGCAGTTTCGCGCGGCGAATATTCTTCCGGACACCACGGGTATCGCGGAGCAGGTAAAGGCAGTCCTTGCGGCTATGACGGATCATCCGGCGGCTGGGGATATTCCATTGGATGTGCGCGCAACCGCTTTCCAGGCGAGGGTGTGGCAGGCTCTGCGGGATATTCCCCGTGGGCAGACGCGGAGCTATGCGCAGTTGGCAGAGGCTATCGGGCAACCGACCGCAGTGCGGGCGGTGGCCCGGGCTTGCGCTACGAATCCGGTTGCGATTGCGGTTCCGTGTCATCGGGTGATCGGTAGCGACGGTTCTCTGACTGGATACCGGTGGGGCGTGGAGCGCAAGAAGAAGCTTTTGGGGATAGAGAAAGGCCGGGGAAAGTGTGCGCCTTAAGCGCCCTATGCGCCATAAATCCCCTAATCGCACCTTAAATGGTGCGGTTCTCTGTACGCCCTCGCTGTCTAAGGCGGTTCCCTTATATCGCCTTGGTGCCTGTTGCAAGCACGGTCTGAAAGAATGGGGCTTCGGTTTCTTTGTGCACGACTGCGGTGTGCGGGTTTCCGAAGCCGGCCTTGCTCAGCAGCTGCTGCAGCTCCACTTCACTGAAACCGAGCCAGACGTCGGCGTAGAGCTCCCTCGCCTCGGCAAAACGGTGCTGTACCAGATCAAGAATGGCGATTCTTCCGCCGGGCTTAAGAATCCGCCAGGCTTCCGCCACCGCACGCTCCGGGTGTTGGGCATGGTGCAGCGATTGGCTGAAGAGCGCCAGGTCGACAGAGCCATCCGCAATCGGCACGGCTTCCAGATCGCCCTTGCGATACTCGAGCGCCGGCACGCCCTGCTTCCGCGCCAGGTCGCTTCCCAGCTCGACCATCTTGTCTGAGTTGTCGACCGCAATCACTTGCTGCGCGCGCTGCGCCAGCAACAGTGAGAAAGCCCCTTCGCCCGCGCCCAGATCAGCGATCACCATGGGCGGCAACATCAGTAACAGGGCTTCCGCGATACTCTTCCAGGATCGCCCGGGAACGTACTCGCGCCCCAGGCGGCCTGCCATGTCGTCGAAGAAGGCTCGCGTCTTGTCCTGCCGCTTACGGAGCACCAACTCCAGAGCCGCCTGGTCGTGCCGCGCCTCGGGCAGATCCTCCTGCTGCAACAACGCCAACATCTTGGATAGGACTTCGCCGGACTTTGACCGGTACCAGATATTCTTGCCGGCACGCCGATCCTCGACCATGCCCGCGTGTTTCAACTGCGCCAGGTGAGTCGAGATGGTGCTCTGCCCCATGCCCAGAATCTCCTGCAATTCGGCCACGGAAAGCTCCTCGCGTGACAGAAGTAACAACATGCGCAGGCGATTTGCGTCTCCGAGCACACGCAGAGATTTTACGATTGACGGGATGGCCATTTCTGATATTGTATCAATATATCCCGATGTATTGATATGAGGCGATAAAACATATGTCACCAGCAACGATTGACCGCAGTGCCGCCGACTATAAGGTGGCTGACCTCTCCCTGGCCGACTGGGGCCGCAAAGAAATTTCCATTGCCGAACACGAGATGCCCGGGCTTATGTCGATCCGCCGCAAGTATGCCGCGGCCAAGCCTCTTGCCGGTGTACGCATCACCGGTTCCCTGCACATGACCATTCAGACGGCAGTGCTGATCGAGACCCTGGTGGACTTGGGCGGCGATGTGCGCTGGGCCAGCTGCAATATCTTTTCCACCCAGGATCACGCGGCCGCAGCCATCGCGAAAGCCGGTGTTCCGGTATTTGCCTGGAAAGGCGAATCCCTCGAAGAGTACTGGTGGTGCACAGCCCAGGCTCTCGATCACGGAGAGGGCAAGGGTCCGCAGCTCGTCGTCGATGACGGCGGAGACGTCACCCTGCTGATCCACAAGGGCTATGAATTGGAAAATGGAGATGGTTGGGTCAACACTCCCTCCTCCAACCACGAAGAGCAGGTGATCAAGGACCTGCTGAAGAAGATTCACGCCGAAGACCCCAAGCACTGGCACAAGGTTGCGAAGGAATGGCGCGGCGTCTCAGAAGAGACCACGACCGGTGTTCACCGGCTGTACAAGATGAAGGAACAGGGCAAGCTTCTGATTCCTGCGATCAACGTCAACGATTCCGTCACCAAGTCGAAGTTCGACAATCTGTATGGCTGCCGCGAATCGCTGGCAGACGGCATCAAGCGCGCGACAGACGTGATGGTGGCGGGCAAAGTGGCCGTGATCTGCGGCTACGGCGATGTAGGCAAGGGCTCGGCGCACTCACTGCGTGGCATGGGCGCGCGTGTGGTGGTCACTGAGATCGACCCCATCAATGCCCTGCAGGCAGCGATGGAAGGCTTTGAAGTCACCACCGTCGAGGACACGCTCGGCCGCGGCGATATCTATGTGACCTGCACCGGCAATCTGGACGTACTGACGCTGGAACACATGTCGAAGATGAAGGACCAGGCCATCGTTTGCAACATTGGCCACTTCGACAACGAAATCCAGATCGATCGCCTCAACGCCGCAAAGGGCGTGGAGAAGGTGAACGTCAAGCCCCAGGTGGATCAGTACAACTTCGCCGCCGCCAGCGGCAAGCCGGCGCACACCATCTTTGTTCTGGCAGAAGGCCGCCTGGTCAATCTGGGTTGCGCTACCGGCCATCCCAGCTTTGTGATGAGCAACAGCTTCGCGAACCAGACGCTGGCTCAGCTCGACCTGTGGAAGAACAAGGACACGTACAAAGTCGACGTCTACACCCTGCCCAAGCACCTGGACGAGGAAGTAGCGCGGCTGCACCTGGAGAAGATCGGCGTCAAGCTGACCACGTTGACTCCGGCACAGGCGAACTACCTTGGCGTACCGGCTGAAGGTCCTTACAAGCCCGACACCTACCGCTACTAAGCAAACACGAAGTACAATTTGAGGGCTCCAGTCTTCCGGACTGGAGCCCTTCTGTTTGCCGGGTCATCCGTTTTCTTCCATCCAACGTCTTATGAGCATGAAACAGAAAGTTCCCATCGTCTGCTGCCTGTTGATTCTCGGCACCCGGATGCTGGCGCAGGCGCCTGCAGTCTCCACCACTCCCCATCCGGCGGTCGAGGTGATTAAGGCCACAACACCGGACGCGTCGCAACTCAAAGCTCGCAAAGGCTCCTACTCGTTCAAAATCGAAGGTGGGGATTGGACCGACACCGGGGTTACAGTCACGCCTGCAGACCACCTCAACATCACCGCGACCGGCAATCTTGCCTTGGCCGACGGAAGATCGGCCCCGCCCGACGGCCTGACCCGGGGATGGAAAGACCTGGTGCGCTCTTACCCATTGAACTCGGCCAACAGCGGAGCCCTGATCGGCCGCATCGGCAACGAAGCAGCGGCGGTTCCCTTTCTCATCGGCGCCAGCAAGGATATGGATGTTTCCGCGACCGGCAATCTCTATCTGCGGCTGAACCTCAGCTCCGATCTTTCGGGAACCGGTGACGTCGAGGTCAAGATGAAGCTGAGCAATCAGCCGACGCAGAAGACTGTTTCCGCGCCCGACCTGGCGAAGCTTTTGTCACCGCAACTGTTCGCGGATGTTCCCCGGCGGGTGGGGGATTTGCAAGGTAATCCCGGGGACATGGTGAACTACGCGCTGATCGGCACCCAGGACCAGGTGACCAAGGCCTTTGCTGCCGCGGGCTGGGTGCAGGTCGACAAGACCACGCAAGACGCGGTTGTCCACGGGTTGATGTCGACTCTCTCCCATGCTGCCTACACCGAGATGCCGATGAGCACGCTTTATTTGTTTGGCAGGTCGCAGGACCTGTCGTATGCGCGCGCGGATCCGCTCGCGGTGGCTGCGATCCGGCATCATTTGCGGGTGTGGAAGACCACCCAGACGATAGGCGGCGAGCCGCTTTGGGTGGGGTCGGCAACCCACGACAATGGGTTTGAGAAGGATCAGCGCAATGGTGGAGTCACTCACCACATCGACGCTAATGTCGACCAGGAACGTGATTTTCTGGAGCAGAGTTTCTCCGGGGCCGGGGTTATCGCCGGTGCTGCTTATGTGATGCCGGCAAATGCGCTGACTACGGCTAAGACGGCTACGGGGGGCAGCTTCGAGTCCGATGGACGAATTGTGGTCATGGATTTGAAGTGAGGGAATCGCGGCTTGCATTAGAACGATAGAAAAGCCGTACCTCAGGGGCTAAAGCCCGGATCTTTGTTGGGCTTTTACGGCCCGACTAAAGTCGTGCCCTGATACAAAGCATTAGAGCCGTGACTTGGGAAAAACTCGCGCGTTCCGCCGGATGTGAATCGATTGTCCGACCCGGCTGGGCTCCAGCCGTGCCCTTCGTTTTGAGGTTTTCCAGCTACTGAGTTGTGGCCGGTGGTGCCGAAGCGGCAGAGGTGGATGGCGGAGGCGCGATGGGCTGTAGTTTGGCGAGGCGGTCTTTGAAGATTTTGCGCGCTACGTCTGGCCAGAATTCGTTGAAGACACCGCCAAGGGCGCCATAGGCAGTGACCGTAAACCCGCGCTCGAAGGTCAGGTCCGCGCCCCGATCAGAGGCCGGATAGTAAAGGTTGGAGATTCCCCCGGCAGCGAGGTTTCCTAGGACGTTTGCGTAGTTCGGGCCCCACGTGCCGTTGTCCCTTTTGGACCATACGGTGGTCGAAAGAGAGTAGAAAAGGCGGGAGGGAAAGCTTCCCGTGCCTCGCCGGAAGTATCGTGGATCCTCCTTTAACAAGATGGGGAAGAGGGCATTGCCCAGCATGGTGCCGTCGAAATTGTCGGCATACGCGGCTCCCCACCGCTTGCCGTATCCCTGCAGCCCCTGCCCGTAGCCTGGAAAGTCGTTCTGTATCTGACTCCGAGCGGCATCGAGTCCGGCAACGCCAAAGGCAACCGGATCTACGGCGCTCCGGAAAGCAAGATGCAGCTTCTGCTTGGGTGAAAGCGGGACTGCATTTTCGTTGTAAGAAACGTTGAAATTCGGGACCACCCCGGCGATTCGCTGCTTCTCCTGCTGCCTGACCTGGTCTGCTGCCAATTGCTGTTGCGACAGGGTCGATTCCCCGGACATGGGGGTTGTAGCAGAGGCTACAGTAGGCCCGGTCTGAGCCTGAGCGGCGCAGGCTAAACAAAGCAGTAAGGCTGATGCCCCGAGCCGGCAAGATGAACGGAAGGTGATCACGCTTGCTCTCTTCTTTAAATGGGATGACTGAGGCAAGCTTAGACTTGATCGCTGATGCTTTCCCTCCCACAAAAGGTGGCGGCCGGGCAGTGAAGAAAAAAATAAAAAAAGTAAAATCCAGAAGTCCAGGTTGGTTCGTACAACTTACGTGCCATTAACTCAAGAATCTCTATCCAATGGCCGCAGCGAGGAAGCGGAAGCTTCCAGCGTGCTTTGCAAAGATTGCAAGTACGTATCGCCGGTCGAGTCATTCATCGCAGTAGATGCCCTGCATGTGCAGTGCCCGATATGTCTCTATGTTTTCTTTATGGATGAGGCACAAAGGCAAGCCCTTTCGGGTGCAGGCTTTCGCCCCGTAGGCGCCGGGGAGAGTGCTCCCCTGCGCTGAGTTTCGGGATTTAGGCGAGTTCGTCTTCTTCTCTGCTGGTTGGAGAGGACACGGCTGAGGATTTCCTCTGTTTTGCGATCGCATCCAGCACCCCGTTGAGGAAATTGAGCGACTCGGGGGCGGAGTAGCGGCGGGCTATCTCGAGCGACTCGTTGATCACCACCGGCACCGGGGTGTCAGGGAATCCCAGGAGTTCGGCGATGGCTGTCCGCAGCACGTTGCGGTCGACGGCGGGCATCCGGCTCAGACGCCAGTTCGCGGAATGAGATTGGATCAGGGCATCGATTTCTTCGTTGCGGGCGGTGGCCACGCGGAAGATGTCCTCGGAAAAGCCTCGGGTTTCAGCATCGACTTCGTCCCGCGAACCCCAGAAGGTTTTGCGCACCTGGTCGGGCGTGTGCTTGCCCACGTCGGCCTGAAACAACATCTGCATAGCCAGTTCGCGTGACTTGCGCCGCTTACCGGTGGCGCTCATGGGGTCTGCATCTTACGGTCAAGCGAGACCATTTCAATCGCGGCGATGGCGGCTTCGAACCCCTTGTTGCCGGCCTTGATCCCGGCGCGGTTCAGCGCCTGCTCCAGGTTCTCGCAGGTCAAGACGCCGAAGGCATGCGGTATGCCGGTTTCCTGCTGCGATTGGCCGATGCCCCGCGACACCTCGTTGTAGATAGCTTCGTAGTGCGCAGTTTCGCCGCGCAGCAGGACGCCCAGCGTAATCACGGCGTCCACATGTCCACTGGCTGCTGCTTTCCGCGCTGCCAAGGGGATTTCCCAGGCTCCGGGCACGCGGATCACCTGCACATCGCGACGGGAGGCTCCACTGCGGTAGAGCCCGTCCAGTGCTCCCTGTAAGAGGCGGTCGGTGATCACGGCGTTCCAGCGCGAAACGACCACGGCAAAGCGCATGCCATGTGCGCTCAGATCGCCCTCTACTGCTACCGGTTTACCCTTAAGGGGATCGTCCCACTCCCAGAAGGCGATGGAATGGCCGGGAGCCGGTTCTACGATGAACAGGCGGGTCTTCCAGTGAGTCTCGGTCACGGCGCTGATGCGGTGTTCGGTTTCCTGTTCGCCCCAGTTTCGGGTCATCCAATCGCGGGCTACCGCCTGCACCGCCTCGAGGCCGGTCACTTCCACCATGATTTCCGCAGAAGAGGGCGCGATGCCGTCGGCAAACTCCAGATTTCCTAGCGGCGCCAGGAACGAAACTCCGCGGCTCAACTCTTCTTCCCAGCCCCGGCCCCCTTCAAAACCAAGTGCGGAAAAGAAGCTGGCCAGCTTGGCGTACGCCTCGGGCGTGCCTGCCGGGCGCACAATTGTGATTCCCTTAATCATCCTCTTCTGACTGTACCACCGGCCGTTTGGTAGACTCACACCTTCGCCCCCGGAGTGGATTGACATGGTTTTGGAGAATATTCGCTACGAACTACGGCCGCCGATTGCGGTGGTTACCCTTGACCGGCCCAAGGTTCTCAATGCGCTCAACTACCAGAGCATGACGGAGCTGGAGCAGGTCTTCCTTGACCTTCAGAAAAACCCCGACGTGCGCGCGGTTCTGCTTACTGGAGCGGGAGAGAAGGCCTTTGTTGCCGGAGCCGACATTCGGGAGTTGGCATCGGTTTCGCCTCTGGAAGGAGAGCGGCTTGCGTCCCGTGGGCAGCGGATCTTCCATCTGATTGAGAATTGCGGCAAGCCGGTGATCGCCTGCATCAACGGCTTCGCCCTGGGCGGTGGTTGTGAGCTGGCGCTGGCCTGCACGCTAAGGATTGCCAGTTCGACCGCCCGGTTGGGGCAACCTGAGGTAAAGATCGGCATTATCCCGGGCTATGGCGGAACACAGCGCCTGCCTCGCCTGATCGGCAAGGGGGCTGCGCTCAAGATGATTCTTACTGGCGAGGCCATCAGCGCGGCGGAGGCCCTGCGGCTGGGCCTGGTCGACGAGGTGGTAGAGCCGGATCAGCTAATGCCGCGTGCTGAGCAGCTCGCCCAGACCATTGCCGGGATGGCTCCATTGGCCGTCCGCGACTCGATCCGGGCGGTGAACTCCGGGTACGACCTGCCGCTGGCGAGCGCTCTTGAGTTGGAGGCTTCGCTTTTTGGCCTGGCTTGTTCCACCAGCGACAAAGCGGAAGGCGCGCGGGCCTTTCTCGAGAAGCGTGCCCCAAACTGGAGCGGAAAATGAACCACGCTCACCAACCGGTACACGCACACTCGGCGGCAATCCGGTGTTCCCCTTGCTATGCTTGATTTTGTGGCTCGGCCGCAACTTGCTCCCTTCCCGATAGGCCGGCAACGGCGCTTGGCATTCCCGGTTATTCCGCTCGCTTTGTTGTGCGCGCTTCTGCCCAGCGTTACCGGTTGCCGGAACGCTGCGCAGACCTCTGCGCCTACCCGGGCGGAGGTGCGGCAGGAACGACGCGCCGAGCAGAGCAAGATGGATGCGGCCCGGCAGGAATTGGAGCAGATTCCGCCACCATCCAAGAATCGTTATCTCAGCGTGCGCACCAAGGACGCGTACGGCAATCCGTTTCTCGTGGTCCATCCTCAGACCGTCACCCTCACCATCCTCTATCGTGACCAGGACCCGAATGCGTTTAGCGCCGGCGGGCTGTTGCGGCCGGTAAAAGCCCGCAAACAGGACATCGACGTGCGGATTGCCGATTTGCCCCAGGCGCTCTCCTCCCTTTCGCCCGATGTCTGGCCCTATGGCCGGGTGGTTGCGATCGAGGAATCGCCCACTGCGCCCAAGACGGAGCGGGTCGCCATCCGTCGCAACGTCGAAGCCACCATCCAGATCCTCAACGACCTGGGGGTGGTAGTAGACGAGTGGACGGGGTCGAACGGCGCGCTGTTACGCTAGGGACTTGCCTTCGTCCATCCATCCCGTAGCTCTCGTGCGGTTCCACGATTTCGTTGTCCTATCCGGCTTCAGCGATGTGGGGCTTTTCTTGGTGAAAAGCCCCGTAAAAAGCATCTTCAACTTCGACATCCATCGTGCAACCGCTCTCGCTGTGTTTTGCGGCTGCTTTCTGCTGGTGACGGGCGCTGGGTTCTGGGCGGTACGCTGGCGGCGACCGGACGTCGATAGTCCAGGTCTCGACGAGTGGGGCCTGGCGGGGCGCAAGTTCGGCACCCTGGTCACCTGGTTCCTGATCGGCGGGGATCTCTACACGGCCTACACCGTCATTGCGGTTCCTGCCGCGCTATTCGGAGCCGGCGCGATCGGATTCTTTGCCATTCCCTACTGCGTCATGAGCTATCCCCTCATGATGCTGGTGCTGCCGCCTCTCTGGCGGATATGCCATAGAAACGGTTACATAACCCTGGCGGATTATGTGCGTGGCCGCTACCAGAGCCGTTGGCTTTCGGTCGCTGTGGCGGTTACGGGAATTCTTGCCACCATGCCGTATATCGCGCTGCAGTTGATCGGCATGCGCGAGGTGATCGCCGCGCTGGGCATACAGGGAGAGTGGCCGCTGATTGCAGCCTTTGTGATTCTCGCGGCTTACACCTACTCGAGCGGCCTGCGCGCGCCTGCACTGATCGCCATTGTGAAAGACGTGATGCTCTATGTCATGGTGCTGGCGGCGGTGATTATCATTCCCTTGAAGCTGGGCGGCTACGGACACGTGTTCGCGGTGGCTTCTTCTACACTGGCCCAGCACTCGCCGCCGGCTTCGATTATCCTACGTCCCGCGCAGTACACCAACTATGCCTCGCTTGCCCTGGGCTCGGCGATGGCGCTCATGCTTTATCCGCACACGATCACCGGTACGCTCAGCGCGGGAAGTGACCGCGTGATTCGCCGCAATGCTGCACTGATGCCGGCTTACAACCTGCTGCTTGGGTTGATCGCGTTGCTGGGCTACCTGGCGATTGCGGCTGGTGTCCACACTGCCAACACCTCCAGTGCGGTTCCGTTGTTGTTGACCGCGGTCTTCCCTCCCTGGTTTGCCGGGTTTTGCCTGGCTGCGATCGCCATTGGAGCGCTGGTGCCGGCGGCGATCATGTCGATTGCCACCGCCAATCTTTTTACTCGCAATCTTTATGGAGAGCTGGTTCATCGGTCGTTCTTCTCCGCAGGCATGACCGGCGGGCAGGAAGCCGCGATGGCTAAAGTTATTTCTCTGGCGATCAAGTTGGGTGCGCTCGCGTTTGTCCTGCTGGTGCGGGCTCAGCTTGCCATTGAATTGCAACTGCTGGGCGGAGTTTGGATTTTGCAGGTGTTTCCGGCTGTGGTGGGTGGACTTTTCAGCCGCTTCTTTCGCGGCCCGGCGTTGTTGTGGGGATGGCTGGCGGGTATGACTGTGGGCACGGCCATGGTCGGTTCGCTGGGACTTCGTAGTTCGATTTATCCGATTCATTTTGGTGGACACGTGTATGGGGTGTACGCTGCGTTGCCTGCGCTTGCCGCTAATTTGGGGGTTGCGGCGGTGGTGTCGCTGGTGATGAAGATTTCCGGCAGAGCCCCGGCAGAGGATTTGACAGCAAGCGAGGCATAGGCGCGAAAGTCAGAGGGTTCTGGACGGGTGCCCCATGTTCGCCCCAGCGTACATGGGCCGAAAACGGATTCTTCCAGTGCTTTCACTCCATGGGCAAAGATTCTTGATTTTGGCAATGTTCTTGTTACAGATGTAGCAAAGCGTTCGAAGGGGCTGCGCCCCGTCTTTTTCGGCCCATGTACGCTGGGGCGAACATGGGGCACCCGTCCAGAACCAAAGACTTTGGTTGGACCCGCAAAAGAAGGAGACATGCATGAGTGAAAAGCGGATTGGATTGGTTGGGCTGGGAGCCATGGGCTTGGGCATGGCCAAGTCATTGCGGCGGTCGGGCTACAGTGTCCACGTATTCGATGTGCGCCGCGAGGTGGCCGAGGGGTTTGCGGCAGAGGGCGGTGTGGTTTGTAGCAGTCCGGCTGAGATGGCTGCTCTGTGCGAAGTCGTGATCAGCGTGGTGGTCAATGCGGCGCAAACGGAGGCCGTCTTGTTTGGCGAGGGTGGTGCGGCCGCAGCCATGAAGGCCGGCAGCGTCTTCGTGATGTGCTCTACGGTCGACCCCGGCTGGTCGATCGGACTCGAGAAACGTTTGGCAGAGAAGGGCATCCTGTACCTCGACGCGCCGATTTCCGGCGGGGCGGCCAAGGCGGCAAAAGGTGAGATCACCATGATGACGTCGGGCCATCCCGATGCATATGCCAAGGTAGGAGCCGCGCTCGACGCAATTGCGGCAAAGGTCTATCGTCTTGGCCCGACAGCCGGAAACGGCAGTAAGGTTAAAATCATCAACCAGCTGCTTGCGGGCGTACATATTGCGGCAGCGGCGGAAGCGATGGCGCTGGGCCTGCGCGAAGGAGTAGACCCAGCAGCTCTCTACGAGGTGATTACCCATAGCGCCGGGAACAGCTGGATGTTCGAGAACCGGATGGCTCATGTGCTGGCTGCCGATTACACTCCGCTTTCGGCGGTGGACATCTTCGTCAAGGATCTCGGCCTGGTGCTCGACACGGCCCGCGCCAGCAAGTTTCCTTTGCCGCTCGCCAGCACCGCACACCAGATGTTTCTGCAGGCCTCGAGCTCCGGTTACGGCCGCGAAGATGATTCGGCCGTGATCAAGATCTTTCCTGGGATCGAGCTGCCGCGCGTTCCCTGAAGTGATCGGCTATTTTGAAGTGCTTACGTCACGCGTCGATTGCCACGCGATTTGCTGCCAACGGCCGGCGCGATGCTCGCCAGCGCTGCAAGCGATTCCACGCCAAGGCCACGCCAGTGAGCGAGAGTACCATAGCCCCGCATGCCGTCAGGACCGCCAGCGTCTCTCCCCACCAGCCGCCGGCTTCCCCGGTGTGCACGAAGCGAACCCAACTGCGCCACTGCTGGCCTCGGCTCAAGGCTGCGAAAGGCTCCTGACGCAATACCCGGAGCGTGATTGGGTCGACCAAAACCTGCTCGCGTTTTTCGGGATGGCCGCCGTCGCTGCGGTCCACGATAAAGCTCAGGCCTCTTCCGCCCGAGGGTAGCCGCAGACTTGCGGTCTGCCAGTCTGGGACGCCGTTGGTAGCCTGGGCAAAAGCCTGCTCCAGGTGGCTGGGCAGAGTAGCGCCTCCGGACGGGTGGCGGCGCAGGTTGGCCCCATCCCCGTTCGCACGCGGCAGCGGACTTCCCGCGAGCCGGAAAAGCTGCGCGTTGGCCCACGGATACGCCATGATCACACCCGTCAGCACCACGATGGAGAGCGGGAGCCCGAGCCAGAACCCAGTGACCTTGTGCCAGTTCAAGTTGCGCGCGCGGGCGTGTTTGCCAAGGCGGGGCACAATGCCGACGGCCAGCGAAGTGCGCGTCCAGTATCCCGGCATCCAGAGAATGGCTCCGGAAAGAAGCGAGAAAAAGCAACAACAGAGCGGTTGCGCCTTTCACGGCAATGGCAGCAGCATGGTGCGCATTGCTCAAGCCGAACCAACGATGCAGAGCGGTGACCTGGAAAAAGAATCTACGCAAGCGCGGAGATTCAGGCCCGGCGATTTTGCCCGAGTACGGATCTACAAAATACACGCTACGATTGGCGGTTTGTATCTCGACCGGGGCATGCGGGTCGCTGGTGAGTGGTCACCATCTCTATGGGCGAAGGAAGGGCGGCCGCAGCGGGCGCCACCAACGCGTCGAGAGTAGCCGCGGAGTTGGTTGCCGACCAGGATCTATGCGGTAGCTGCGCCCATCCGCGGCACGCAGGATCGGCCGCTCATAGGCCAACAGGGCGCCGGTGATGGAAAAGTAAAGGACGAGGATGCTGACCAGCACCCCGGTAGACAAATGCATCCAGAAGAGTACACGGCGCACGTACGCTACACCTCTGCCCACTGCCGCAGGAGATTGTGATAAATGCCAGTGAGCTGGACGGCTGCCGGATTGGACGGCATGTCGCGGTTCACGAGCTGGGTGGCGTTGTCGAGATCGAACAGAAGAGTCCGCTGAGCATCGCTGCGCACCATGCTCTGGATCCAGAAGAAGGAGGAGACGCGGCGTCCGCGTGTTACCGGCTCCACGCGATGCAGACTCGAGGATGGATAGACCACCATGTGTCCCAACGGCAGCTTGGCTCTATGAATGCCGTAGGTATCTTCGATGATCAGATCGCCACCGTCGTAGTCTTCGGGCGGGGTGAGAAAAAGGGTCGCTGAGAGGTCGCTACGCACGCGATGCGAGCTTCCCTTTACGTGACGGATGGCGTTGTCCACATGCGTGCCGAAAGACTGACCACCCCCATAGCTGTTGAAGAGAGGCGGGAAGACTTTCATGGGCAGAGCGGCGGAGATGAAGAGCGAGTTCTGGCCCAGCGCGGTCAGGATCATGTCGCCGATCTCCATGGCCGCGGGATGGCCTTCGGGGATCTGCAAATTATCCTTCGCCTGGGCCGACTGGTGGCCGGCGGTCACGCGGCCATCTACCCATTCAGCCGAAGCGAGTGCTCGCCGCGCGTGCGCTACTTGATCGGCGGTCAAGACATGGGGAATCGTAATCAACATGGTTGCGTGGCTTCTCCTTCACCTTTGGATGGTGCTTTTAGAATCTGAAGTTGAGGCCAAAGAGACCCGAAGTGCCTGCACCGGGCACAATGTGCGCGGGGTGGATTTCGTCGATGTAATTGCGGTTGGCAAGGTTGAAGACGTTGGCCTGCAGTGACAAATTGTCGGTCAGCGTGTAGCGGGCCATGGCATTGAGGACGACGTAGCCCGGCACTTGCTTGACCAGGTGCGGTGGTGGGATCCAGCGGCACCGTAGAACTGGCAGTGCGGCTGTCGACATAGTTGCCGCCGCCACCGATGGTCAGCCGCTGCATGGGTTGATACGTCGTCCACAGATTGAAAAGATTGTTGGGCACGTTCGCCAACCTGTAACCCACGGACGCCGGATAGTACTGCGACTTGACCACTTCACTATGCATGTAGGTGTAGCTGGAAAGGACCTGCCAGCGATTGCTGACACGGCCATTGAGCACCAGTTCGGCGCCGTCTGACGCGCTGCGTTCCGGCCAGGACATAGAGCAGCGAATTGGTGGGTGAGGCTTCGCGGGCGTTGTCCTTGGTGGTGCGAAAGAGGTCCGCACGCAAGGAGAAGCGCGCGTTATTCAGATCCCACTTGGTTCCGACCTCGTAGGACCGATTGAATTCAGGCGCGAGGTTTGCGGTGCCGGTACCGGCCGGCCCGACGGTGAGGGCGAGCGCTTCAGCGGATGGGTTAAAGGAGGTGCCGTAGTCGAAGTAAATGCTACCGTAACTGACCGGTTTGTACACTGCCGCGGCTCGCCAGCTGGGCTTGCGATCAAGGCGCGTGGGGTACGTGATGGTCGGCGGACCCTGGACAATCGGGCCCCCGGCAACCGCCTGTTTCGGCGTGGGATAAGCAATGCTCTTTTCATCCGTAAGGAAGCGGTCGAAGCGGGCTCCCCCAATCAATTCCCAGTGGGTGCCGAACTGTATGGTGTCGAGGAGATACAGACCATAGCTGGTAGAGGTGACGTGAACATTGGAAGCCGGCGCCGAGGTGCCGCTGAAGCTTTGGCTCTCGTTAGGAGCGAGCAGGTTGGCCGTGGGCACGGTGTTGATGGTTTGCCCGGCTGGATTGACGAAATTGAAGGTTGGGCGCAGCGGATCTGAGGTTTCGCGCCCACCTTCGGCGCCAATCACGACCACGTGCCGCATGCCGAATTTATTCAGGTGCGCCGTGGCGTCGAGTTGATCCCAGAGCAAACCCTCGTCGCTGAGCGTCGCAATCTGATTGCGGTTGACGGAGATCTGGTTTAACGGTGTGGATGGGGTAATGGTACCCGCGGTTGCGTTGTTTAGCTGCGGCTCGGTGATCCGGGCATCGCGGTGATTGTTGGCAACACGAAAGCGATTGCGCAAGATCGCCCAGTCGGAGATGTCGTGCTCCGCTTTGATCGTCCCCATATCAACGTCTGTCCGCAGGTAGTTGCCATCGCGAAAGCCATAATAGTTGTGGCGCGCGACAGGGGCGGGCTTGTTGAAGTACCAGGGAATACCGTAGTCGGGGATGTCATCTTCGGAGAAGTGGAAATAGCTGGTGGTGAGACGGTTGGCAGTTCCCAAGCCCAGCACGAACGACGGGGCTACGCCAAAACGGCGATTTTCGGTTACATCGCGCTCGGCCACGTTGGACTCATTGCCCATGAGGTTGAGCCGCACCGCCGCTCCGTGGCCCAGGTTTTCCAGGGGTTGGTTGATGTCGGCTGTGAACCGGCGAGTGATGTCGGTACCGAAATCGCCTTCAGCCAGGACGAAGGGGCGATTCACGGGAGTTTTGCTTTCCTGGTTGATGACGCCCCCGGTCGACCCGCGGCCAAAGGTCACGGAGGAAGGGCCCTCCAGGACTTCGACCTCCTGATAGTTGAAGGAATCACGGTAATAGCTGCCAAAGTCGCGCATGCCGTCGAGGAAGATATCGTTGCGCGCCGTGAAGCCACGGAGGGTGAGGTTATCGCCCTGCGAGCCTCCTTCGCCGGCAGCGAGGCTGATGCCCGGCGCATTGCGCAAGGTATCGCGCAAGGTGGTCGCACCTTCTTCATGCATGATTGCCTGAGAGATGGTGGTGATGGATTGCGGAGTATCCAGAAGGGGCACGGGATATCGGTCGAGACTCAGCTGCGGGGTAGAATCGTTCACTTCAACCGACTCACCCGCGGTCACGGCAATGGTGACCTTTCCGTCGCTGTCGATCTCATAGGAGAGACCCGTGCCCGCCAATAACGCGCGCAACGCCTGGTCTTCTGTGTACAGGCCCTTCACGCCTGGGGACTTGAAACCCGCCACGGTTTCAGCGGGAATCGAGAACGAGAAGTCGATGCCGGCAATCCCCTGGTAAGCCTTGATGGTTGCATCGAGTGGGCCTGCGGGGATATCGAGGCGACGTACGGTCAGGTTTTGCTGCTCTTTTTGCTTTCCATTCGCCGAGTTCTGGCCGGCACCCTGGGCCCACGCCGGTACGGATTTCGTGATGGACACGGCGGCGTACGCAGCTACCGTTCCTAAGGTGAGCCAGGCTTTTTTGCCCCGGGTAAGTTCTGATCGCCTCGCCGGTTGGGGATTTTGAGGGAAACTCTTGTTCATGGTCCGCTGGTCTCCTGCGCACAGCCGGCTTCGGAGGGCGGGCGCCCCAATAGCCTGCTGCCGAGTTGAAAGCGGCAGACGCAGAGACCTATAGTAGGGACACTACGGCTGCCAAGCTGTGGGTTTCGCCCTGGGTCCCCGCATCGCTCGGCCAAGAGTACGTGCGGGGGCCTGGGATATCGTTCTGTCGATTCGTCAAACTCCGACTACTTCGGTCTGGATTAATATACGATCATAAGGGTCGGATATTCAAGCTGGGCACCAATTTTTAATGGAAAACCTTCACGCCGAGCAACGAGGTCGCGCTTCCAGAGAATGACGGGGATCTGTCCAGGACTGGCGTCCTGGCTAGGTTCAGCGAGTGCCGCGCCTCCGGCGCTCGGGATCATCTTCCATCGATTTCCCAGCCCTTCCGGGCTGGGCTGACGTTGGTATGGACCGGGCGCACAGTTTAGAGTCGGCCCAACGGGCCTTGACGAACGATTAAGCCCCTCATCCTATGGTTTCCAATAAATTGCCTCCTTTGGTCGGATTCTCTTTCATCTTTTAGGGGCCAACGATAGTCGCTCCCTGGTACAAGAAAAAACTCCAATGAGCAGGGACGATGGCTGAACCAAAGCCAACCTCTGCAGGCCTTTTGCCATGGCTCAAAAGTGTTACGTCGGTGGCTTCAAAACAGCCGAAGTACTGAGTAATAAGAGGCGTACGCAAGGCGTTGCTGCAGCAAACAATCCGTTATCTCGATATCTGGAGATTCGGTGTCTCCCTCAATCCTTCTTCTCAATCATCGACGGACATCGGAAATGCGAAATCCATGTTTCCTAAATTGCTCTGCTGAAACGAACTCTGCCCTATGCATTCTTTTCGGACATTCTTCATTCTCGGGATCCCTTCATGGCCGCGCGTGACTTTAAACCGTCGTTAAAGCGAGCGACGGTTCTTCAGATCGTCGCTCTGACTGTCTTTGCGTCCATGCTGCTGTTCGTAGGTGCGGAGTTTCAACGAACGAATTTGCGGTCGGTTGATCGCGCCAATCAGCTGATTGGCAGCGGCCGGGAGTTGTTCAAGTTAACACTCGATATGGAGGCCGGCCTCCGTGGATTCCAACTTACTGGCAAGCCTGTCTTCCTGCAGCCCTACTACGAAGCCTCACAATTGATCGATGCGAAGTTCGTTGCGCTCGACAAACTCATATCGGGCAACCCTTCCCAGCAAACTCTATTGGCAAACAGTCGCGCAAGCTTCAACCAGTGGAGGCTACAAGCGACAGAAACAATTCGTCAGCAAGAAGACGCGGCTCATGATTCGGAGGAAGTGCGCGACCGCAAGATGCTGGAAGCCGAGACAGCCATGGAGGCCCTGCGCGCGAAATACAACGCCTTGATCGAGAGTGAAACGGGCCGGCGCACTTCAAGCATACAGAGTTTGAGAAGCCGATCTGTGTTGCTGAGTGTCAGTTGCTTCCTATTTGCGTTTTTAGGCGCTGGCGGCATTTGGTTGCTCTTCCGACTCCAGATGCGCGACCTATCCAGAGTGCTGGATGCGTCAAGGGATGCGGAGCGGGCAAGAGATGCATTGGCGCTCACTGTGGCCCGGCAGGAGAAAGAAGACGCGGTGGCGAACTACCGCGGCCAGGTGGAAGCAATTAACCGGTCGCAGATGATGATTGAATTCAATCTGGATGGAACGATCATCCAGGCGAACGACAATTATCTTCGTGCCTTCGGCTATACCCACGCTGAGGTGGATGGCAAAGCGCACAGCATTTTTCTTAGCGAAGAAGAGCAACGAGGCGCAGGCTACAAAGACTTCTGGGATAACTTGAGAGCCGGCAAGTTCCAGTCTGGAGAATTCAAGCGCATCGGCAAGAATGCACGCGAGGTGTGGATTGCAGCGTCTTACAACCCAATTCTCGATAAGAACGGTGCCGTCACCAAGGTCGTGAAGTTTGCGACGGATGTAACCCCCGCAAACAAGCAGAGGAAGAGCTGCGCGAGAAAGCCAACTTGCTCGATTTGTCTCACGACACCATCATGATGCGCGACCTTACCGGCAAAATTCTGTTCTGGAATAAGGGCGCAGAGGAGATGTACGGCTATTCGAAAGAGCAAGCCCTGGGCAAGATCTCTTCTATTTTGCTCGGCACCACTTACCCTAAGCCACTGGCTGAGATCGAGGCCGAGTTTCTGGAGAAGGAACGCTGGG
Organism: uncultured Acidobacteriaceae bacterium; assembly: GCA_963745725.1. Classification (GTDB taxonomy): domain Bacteria; phylum Acidobacteriota; class Terriglobia; order Terriglobales; family Acidobacteriaceae; genus PALSA-350. Next base: position 984,160 of record CAVUYJ010000005.1, on the reverse strand, counting down.
AAGGAGAGCTGGAGCACACCCTTAAAAACGGTACGCGCATCGTCGTGGCCAGCCGTTGGGTCATGCAGCGGGATGGGGATGGCGTTCCTATCGAAGTAATGGAGAGCAACAACGACATTACCGAACGCAGGCAAGCGGAAGAGGCGTCGAGAAAAGCAAAGATCGAAGCCGAAGTTGCGAATCAGGCCAAGTCAGAGTTCCTGGCCAATATGAGCCATGAGATCCGTACGCCAGTGAACGCGATCACCGGCATGGCCCACCTGGCACTGCGCGCCAACCCCGATATGCGGCAGCGAACGTACCTGACCAAGATCGATATCGCGGCGCGAAGACTGCTCGGCATCATGAACGACATCCTCGATGTTTCTAAAATTGAAGCGGGCAAACTCACCCTGGAACGCATTACGTTTTCGCTGGACGAAGTGTTGAAGAACGTTCGCGATATCGTGGGCGAACTTGCTGAACAGAAACGCCTGCCGCTGATCTTTGCGGTTGAGCCAAATGTTCCCAAGTACCTGCTCGGTGATCCGTTACGGCTGGGCCAAATCCTCATTAACCTGATCAACAATGCCGTCAAATTCACCGATCACGGTGAGATTGTTGTGAAAATAGTGCTGGCCGATGCAAAGCCCGCAGTGGATCAGGCAAGCCGGGACCCGGAGCTTTTGAAGTTCTCGGTTTCCGATACCGGGATCGGTATGACGCCGCCACAGATGGCGAACCTGTTTCAATCGTTCAACCAAGCAGACAACTCGGTCACCCGCAGGTATGGGGGCACCGGACTGGGTCTTGCCATCAGCAAACAGCTCGCCGAGTTGATGGGTGGGACGGTTTGGGTGGAGAGCGAATTCGGAGTAGGCAGTACGTTTTATTTCACGATAGCGTTTGGCATCGCCGTCGATGCTTTGCCGCAACAGATCCGTGCTTCTTTGAGCGATCTGCAACAGAAATCAGTCCTGGTAGTGGATGACAGTTCGAACACCCGACATTCGCTCGTCGCAGTGCTGCGTGCAAATGGACTTGAGGCCAAAGCCGTTTCATCCGGCGAGGAGGCGCTCATCGCGTTGGCGGCACGGTCCCAGGAGGGTGAGCCGTTCGACCTGGTGCTGATGGACTGGCGCTTGCCCGGTATGAATGGAATGGAGACCTCACGGCGCATCAAGTCTTCTGAGAGCCTTGGCAAAATACCTGCCATCGTCATCGTGTCTGTTTTCGAACGCAATGAAGTACTGAGTGAACTGGACGGGCTTGAACTGGAGGGCTTCCTCGTCGCCCCGGTCGCCGAGTCTCAGCTGCTGGATACGATTGGCAAGGTCTTCGGTGCGCGACCAGATGTTGACGCGAACGCACTGCAGCCCGCGCCGGCGAAGACAGCGAGGCTTAGCGGCCGACACGTCCTGCTGGTTGAAGACAACGACTTCAATCGCGATATTGCGGCTGAAGTGCTGACCGAGCTGGGCATCGTGTTCACCGTCGCCGTGAACGGGCGCGAAGCAGTTGACCTGGTCGGAACACAACCGTTCGACCTGGTACTTATGGACATTCAAATGCCTGTCATGGATGGTTTGACGGCGACAACACTCATCCGTGCCGATGGCCGCTTCCGCAGTCTTCCAATCCTCGCGATGACAGCGCACGCCATGAGCGGTGATCGCGAAAGAAGTCTCGGCGCAGGGATGAACGACCACATCACAAAACCGATCAGCTTCGAGGAACTGACCATGTCATTGATTCAATGGATGCCCGCAGGGCCGGTCAAGCCATCTCCAGAGGCAGTGCCAGCGCCACTGACCTTGGCGGCGGAAGACGGTATTCCGGATCTGCTTCCGCCCTTCGACATTCCGGCAGCCTTACTACGCAACAACGGAAAGCCGAAACTCATCCGAAAATTGCTGCTGACCTTTCACGAACGGTATTCCAACGTGATCGCAGAACTGCAAGGGAACCTGGTTGAGAATAAGGACGAAGAGGCGCAACGGCTGGTCCATTCACTCAAGAGCCTCGCCGCCGCACTCGAAGCCACCCAGCTGGCCGACGCAGCGTTCGCGGTGGAGAAGGCACTTCGTGCGGGCCATCGGGATACCCTTTCTCCCCTCATCGATATCCTGAACAAAGAGCTTGTTCCCGCGGTTGCCGCCGCATCCACGATTTTGCCCATGAGTTCAGGGTTGCATGCCGCCGAGCCGTCCCCTGCCGCGGGCAGCCCCGCGAAGTGGCAGGCGAGCATTCTGGTCATTGATGACGAGCCATCGGTTCATGACTTGCTCGCCGACGTCTTTCACAATGACTATGAAGTGCTACGGGCGAATGAGGGAGCGACTGGGCTACAGCTCGCAAGGCTCAAATCTCCGGAACTCATTTTGCTGGATGTCATGATGCCGGGCATGGACGGGTATGAGGTTTGCGAGCACTTGAAAAAAGATCCGCAGACCAGAGAAATACCAGTTCTGTTTCTCACCGGGGCCAGGGATGTGCACTCTGAGATCAAAGGATTGCTCTTGGGAGCAACTGACTTCGTCAGCAAACCCATACATTCCGCGGCGCTCAAAGCCCGGGTCAACAACCAGATCAACCTTAAGAAGGCGCAGGATGACCTGGTTCGACTGACGGCGCAGAAACATCTGGACGATATGGAGGCGATCAAGGAGCAAGCAGAGGCGAAGGACAGGATGAAGAGCATGGAGTTGCAGATGAAGGATGAGTTCCTTTCGCATATCTCCCACGAGTTCCGGACACCCCTGGCTTCGATTTATGCATTTGTGACCCTGATTGCGGATCGTCTCGCGGGAGAGATCAGCGAGCAACAAGAGGAATATCTCACCGTTATTCGCATGAACGTCGCGCAGATGAAATCGATGATCGACGACTTGCTGGAAACCACCCGCATTCGAACTGGCAGGCTCACGGTAAGGCTGCAGAGTGTCTCGGTGCCGGAAGTGGTGCACTACGCGGTTCAGACGCTGGAGCGAGCGGCATCCGCGAAATCGATCGGTATCTCGGTGCGTATCCGCGAGGAGGTCGGCGCTGCTTATGCCGATAAGACGAGGCTACAGCAGCTGCTCGTGATTTTGCTGGAGAACGCGGTGAAGTTCACGCCCATTTATGGCGCGATCGAAATGGTGGTTCGTTCCCTCGAAGCCGACACCGAATTTTCTGGTGGTGGAAGTTTTCGACAATGGCTGCGGGATCGCATCGGAGGTGACGGAAAATATTTTCGAACGGCTTTACCAGGTCAATTCGAGTGACACAGCCGGCCGCGTGGGCTTAGGTCTCGGGCTGCACATTGCGAAAGAGCTGGTAGAAAAGCAGGGCGGCAAGATATGGGTAGAGAGCGTGCTGGAGAAGGGCAGCTGCTTCCGATTTACGATGCCGGTTTATAGCGGCCAGGATTTGTTGGTTTCGACGGTGGAGTGAGAGGGGACGTTGCCGCTTTTCCCTGGGCCGAAGTGAACGGCAGAACATCTCCACGAAGGGTCCGCGGAACCGCAGGTCCCTCCGCTCCGCTTCGCTCCGGTCGGGATGACAAGGAAGGGTTAACGGTTCCATAGAGAGTGGATGCCGGACCGAGGCGTTTTTCATTTCAGCGGGGCTATTGGCCGCGAGATTTAAGGTGTGGCGAACAAGAGGTTGAAAATGGATTGGCCAGAAATGTTCCTTCGATTCCAGAGACAATGACTGTTCCTTCAGAGGTGAAGCGGGCGGAACGAAATTCCCCGTCCGGAAGCTCGTTGAGTCTCTTCCAGGTTTTTCCACGATTGCTGCTGACGTACGCGCCGGTGAGGGAGGTCACTACTTCCCGGTTTGGTCTCGACGGGTCGACTTCTATGCTGAAGGCACGAATGTTGGGGCCAGCCTCATCACTCTGCCGGTGTAAGAGAAACTGCGCTTGCGTCACCCTCTCCACGACGTCCGCACTTATCGGGTTATAGACCCCCCAACAGGCAGCCAGATGCGGACCACCGACCATGCTGATCCCCTGGATCGCGGAATCATCGCCCACTCCATCAATGCGCGTCCATTTTTTGGTTTGAGGGTGAAAATGAAAGGCTTGATCCCCGGTGCCCACATAGAGCGAACCTGGGCCTGGATTTCTTTCGTTGGCAAATTGCATGGACAGAATATCCATTTCGGTGGGAATCGGGGGCAGGGGTCCATCTTCGATCCATGAGCCATCGCGGCTCTTGTGATAGGTAAGGATTTGCGGTTCCAGGTCAAAGTAACCGTAACTGACCGCCATCGCCCTTCCATTGGGCGTTATCTTGACCGCGCCCGCGGTGATGGGATCGCCTTTAGCTTTTGGGATGGTCACCATGGGATCGGTTTCCGACACCCGCGGACCGTGAATGGATTTCACAAGAGGATCAGACTTACCGGGCTGGGGCAAGATCTGGAAGGCTCCCTTTTGGGTGGTGATCACAAATTCAGTGCCACCGGGAGACACGGCTAGCCCGTTGCGTTCGCCCTCGCCGATGTCCGCGTCAAAATAGGCCGCACCGACCCGCGCGACCTGGGTCCAGGTTTTTCCTCCGTCGGATGATTTCGATATGTAGAGAGCTCGATCTTGAGCGGGAACCCTGCTGCTCAAATCCGCGGTGAGGCCCCATATAACACTGCGATCTTTGGCCTTGGGATCCGGATCGCTGGCCATGGCTTCCAGAAAGTGACTGCCGAACTCGCGGCTACCGGGGAGCTCGGTCACTTCGTGGATATGACAACTGTCCTCGGCGTGTTGAGGTACCTGGCCCCATGCCATCATGGGGACGGCTATCCATAGCAATAAGAACTTCGGTTTCAATTCCCCACCGTCCCACACGCGGCCTGAAAGGAACTCTGGCTCATTGTAGCGGAGTCACTTCGCGCAAGGGAGAGAGAGACTGACGTTGAGGCCGCCTTCGGGGCGGTTGCACGCCCGGACTTCCCCGTGATGGAGGCGCACGGCGCGGTCAGCGATGGCCAGGCCGACGCCAAAGCCTCCGGTGTCCTGCTGTCGCGCAGTGTCCACCCGATAGAAGGGCCGGAAGACATTTTCCAGTTCTGTCTCCGGGATGCCTGGTCCAGAATCGGCCACATCAAGCGTGACCATGCGTACTCCAGCCCGTTCTTCGCAATGAATCTTCAACTCGACGACTGAGTCCTGACGGGTGTAACGAATGGCGTTGCGCACGATATTCTCAATGGCACGATAGATGAGTTCCTGATTGCCCTTGACGATGCAGTCCGAATGCTCCAGCAGCTGGATCTTGCAGCACCTCTGTTGAGCCTCATATTCCGCATCCGGCAGCAGCTCTTCGACCAGTCCATGCAGGGTGAATCTATCAAGGTGGCTGGAGGCGTTGGTCGATTCGATGGAAGATAAGCGAAGCAGCTGGCCGATCAACAGATTGAGGCGCCCGGCTTCACGATCGATGCGCTGCAAATGCTCCTGCATGGATGGAGGAGCTTCTTCGCGCGCCAGTTCGAGGGCAACGCTCAGACGGGCAAGGGGGGAGCGCAATTCGTGGGAGACGTCGCGCACCAATATCTTTTGCGCACCGACAAGCCGTTCGAGCTGCTCTGCCATGTAATTGAAATCGTGGACCAGGCCTTGAATTTCGTCTCCGCCAAAGATGCGTTCCTCTCCATCTGGTTTGGCAACGCGGGTGGCAAGCTCTCCGTTGGCCAGAGCTCGCGCCGCGATGCGCAGCCGGCCGATGGGCCGGACCAGAAGGAGAACGAGGGCGAAAGTAGTTATGCCGAAGACGACAATCGCCACAGGAAGTTGGGGAAAGGCGAAAAATAGTAGCTCGTGCAAACCATGGGAGCTGGCGGGGTGGTGGCGGCTCAAGAGAAAAAAGTAACGGCGGCCACTCGCGGATTGGATCTCCGTGGCCCATAAATTTTCGTCGCCGACCAGGATTGAATGGACGCCGAGCTGTGTGTTGACATTGGCCAACACGGCGGCGGCTGCGGAGGAGACGTTCGCTTCGCATAGAAAGTGAGTTGGTGTGTCGGCGAGATAAATGGTCTGACGAAGCGATGCGGCAAACTGCTGCAACCCAGCACAACCGCCCGCTTCATAGGCGTTCGCAGCGCCGGTTGCGGCGACAGGCAGGGTGGTGTTTAACACGCCCATGACTTCGTTAGGCCGTACAAACTGGCGGCGCAGGATCAACACGGTCGAGATCAAAAACGTCAAGCTCTGCGCGATCCAGAAACCCAGAAAGATTTTGGCGAAGAGTCCTCGCATCGGTTATCGGTCTCCTGCGAGTTTGCGGGGAGCCGGCACCGCAAGCTGGTATCCGACACCGCGGATGGTCTTGACCTTGTCTCCGAAGTTGTCGGCTGCATCGAGCTTGTGACGCAACCGGCTGACGTGCATGTCGAGGCTGCGATCGAAAGGGTGAAATTTACGGCCCAACACGGCTTCCGCAAGCTGCTCCCTGGCGACTACTTCGCCGGGACTGCGCATGAGGGCTTGCAGAAGTCCGAACTCAATGTCTGTCAGGTCGAGTTGCACTCCGCCGCAGCGGGCGACCCTCGCGGCGGTATCCAGCTCAAGACCCGGCACAGTCAGAAAGTCTCCGGCGGCCGCCGGCGCCTCGGTGTTTCCGCTTCTGCGACGAATGGCCCGGATCCTGGCCAATAATTCGCGGGGATTGAACGGCTTGGGGAGATAGTCGTCGGCCCCGATTTCCAGGCCTACGATACGGTCCACGTCTTCTCCGCGTGCCGTGAGCAGCAGAACATTCATCGGGGAGGCTGCGGCACGCAATCGGCGCAGGACTTCAAAACCATCCAGCCCGGGAAGCATTACGTCAAGAAGCATGATGGAGTAGCTACCGCCCAGAGCCTTTGCCAGGCCAGTCTTGCCGTCATGGGCGGCGGTTACCTGGTAGTCATGGCGGCCCAGGTAGTCGCTCAGCATCGCGCAAAGCTCCACATCATCGTCGATAAGAAGAATGGGCTCCATGCCTTCGTCTTTCTGCCACCCACCAGGGCTAAAGCCATGAATGGATGTAGCGGCTTGACCCTGGACTGAAGTCCGGGGCTGGCACAGCTTATCCGAGAGTACGCCGAGCGGGCTGGGATGAGACGGCGGAAATGTAACAAATTGTCACAACGGGGTGACATTCCTTTACCAAGAATTACGCAACGTGACCGCATGGCAGTCCGTGGCGGTGTCTTCTGAAGGTGGCGGTAATTGAGGAGTGTGCAATGCAAGGTTTAGTCGCAGGATTTCGATCGGTCGTGCTGGTGCTGTGTGTGAGCTTGTTCACCGCCGCCCATCTGCTTGCGCTGCCGGCGAATGGATCACTACACGGCGCGGTGACCGACCCTTCGGGAGCGCGCGTGGTCAAGGCTACGGTGACGGTGCAGGATACGGACGGGCATACGTCGGCAGTATTGAGCGGGGCCGATGGTACTTACGTTTTTCCTCAGCTAGCACCGGGTACATACGTGATCACGGTGGCTGCCCCGGGTCTTGCGCTGGCCCAGGCTCAGAGTGTGACGGTGGAGGCGGGGCATGCGACGGTCTCGAATCTGGCTCTGATCATTGCTGTCGATCAGCAACAGGTCACCGTAAGCGACCAGAGTGCAGGCCTCGATACCAGCCCTGACAATAACGCCGGCGCGATTGTGATCAAGGGCAAGGATCTTGATGCGCTCTCCGACGACCCCGATCAGTTGCAGGATGAGCTGAATGCACTGGCCGGACCTGCAGCCGGCCCCAATGGCGGCCAGATCTATATCGATGGGTTTACCGGCGGACAGTTGCCGCCGAAATCATCGATCCGCGAAATAAGAATCAACCAGAATCCCTTCTCTGCGGAATACGACAAACTGGGTTACGGCCGCATTGAGATCTTGACCAAGCCGGGTACGGACCACTTGCATGGGATGATCATGGCCAGCGGGAATGACTCCGCCTTCAACTCGCTGAACACGTTTGTGACCAGCGAACCGCCGTACTACTCCACCTTCTTTCTGGGGAATGTCAGCGGGTCGCTTAACAAGAGCTCGTCGTGGTTTATGAGTGGATTTCGCCGGGACAACAATGCGAACTCCATCATCAATGCGCAGTTGCTGGATCCCACGGGCACAAGCTACAACTACGCGGCGGCGGTGGCCAATCCACAATCGCGCATGGATCTGAGCCCGCGCCTGGACTTGCAGATCACGCCCAGCAATACGCTTACGCTCCGTTATATGTATGACCGGCAAAAGAGCTCGAACAACGGAGTGTCACAGTTTGCGTTGCAAACGCAGGGCTATGACACGCTGAACCAGGAGAACACTCTACAGGTGAGCGACACCCAGATTTTGAGTTCGAGGGTGATCAATGAGACGCGGTTCGAGTATATCCGTGATCGCGACAATCAAACGCCGCTCTTCACCACGCCCACCATCACGGTGCAAGGCGCTTTTACCGGTGGTGGGAACAACGAGGGAACGATTCATGATGCCCAGGATCACTATGAGCTGCAGAATTACACCTCAGCGGCTCTCGGGGCGCACTCCATTCGCTTCGGCGGCCGGCTGAGAGCGGTGCGCGACGCCAACAGCTCTACGGCAGGCTTCAACGGAAACTATACTTACGCCTCACTCGAGAACTATGCCGCCGGCCTGCCATCGCAGTACCAGGTCACGGTGGGCACCCCGACAGCGCGCGTGCTTCTATTTGACGCCGGTCTTTTCTTTCAGGATGACTGGCGTCTGCGCCCGGACCTTACGTTGAGTTACGGGATTCGGTATGAAGGGCAAAACCGGATCAGCGATCATGCGGACTTTGGACCGCGGGTGTCATTCGCCTGGGCAGTTAACGGGAAAAGCAAACCAGCAACGACGGTGATCCGCGGCGGGTACGGGTGGTTCTTCGACCGCTTTCAATCGACCAATGTGTTGCAGGCGATCCGGCAGAATGGCATCAACCAGCAGCAGTACGTGGTCAAGAATCCGGAGCCCGGCGTTGCTATCTCAACGGGCTCGCTGGCGGCAAGCGAAGCTGCACCGACCACCTACTCCATAGCTCCCAACCTCACGGCTCCAGCGAATATGCAAGCGGCCATCGGGGTAGAGCATCGCTTTGGGAAGAGCATTACTCTTTCCAGCACCTATATCAACTCGCGTGGGCTGCATCAGCTTTATAGCGACAACGTCAACGCGTTCCTACCGGGTACGTATGACGTCACTACGGGAACCGGGGTGCGGCCCAATGGCATCAACGAGAATTTGTATCAATTTCAGTCCGGCGGGATCTATCACCAGAATCAGTTGATCACCAACTTTAGCGTGCGCGAACGCAAGCTTACGCTGTTCGGGTTTTATGTGTTGAACTCTGCGAAAGCCGATACCTCAGGAGCGACGTACTTTCCTTCGAATCAATTCGAGCCGCGCGCGGACTACGGCAGATCGACCTTCGATATTCATCAGCGCTTTCTGCTGGGCGGAAATTACTCTGCACCGCTGGGTATTTCGATCAGCCCGTTTCTGGTTCTAGATTCGGGAACCCCTTTCAATATCACCGTTGGGCAAGACCTGAATGGCGATAACCAGTTTAACGATCGGCCTTCCTTCGCCAGTTCCGGGAGCACGGATGTCATGCAGACGAAATATGGCGACTTTGATTTGAATCCTTCGGGGGACGCGGCGCGGATCCCCTACAACTACGTGACGGGTCCGGGACAGTTCAGCACCAACCTGCGGATCAGCAAGTCGATCGGCATCGGGCCGCGCACGGAGAGGGCCGCGGGTGGCGGGTTTAATGGACCACCTCCCGGGGGTGGCGGCGGACGCGGGCCCGGAGGCGGTGGCCCTCCCGGAGGTGGACTTGGCCCAGGAGGACTCAGCAGCGGTGGAGGACGTCCACCTATGCTGGATCAGCAGGCATCGAGACGGTATTCGCTGAACTTCACGGCGATGGGTAGAAATATATTTAACAACGTGAACCTGGCGGCGCCTGTCGGTGTTCTGGAGTCACCTTTGTTTGGCAAGTCGAATGCGCTCGCGGGTGGGTTCTTTTCATCGCCTTCTTCTAATCGGAGTATTGATCTTCAGGTGTCTTTCAATTTTTGAGGTGGGGATAAAAGCGATTGTGGGAGTTAGCGAGGCCACGTGAGAACAAAAGAAAACCGCAGATCTCACGGCGCATCCGCGGGAGCTCTTCGCTGCACTAAGCTCTGCAGAAAAACATCTCCAAGAAAGGTTCGCGGAACCGCAGGTCCCTCCGCTCCGCTCCCCCGGATTTCCTGTCGAACTTGTAGGCTTTGGCGAGCCTCATGCGCCTTTCTCTATGGAAAGGCGCATACGTGGATGTTGCGAGTTCTGCGTGGCAGGAAATCCGGGTACGCTCCGGTCGGGATGACAAGGAAAGATAGCGGTTTCCAAAGCGAGCAGTTGCCGACGATTTCGTTTTAGATTGGTGGTCGCTTCTGAAGCGCAGGTTTGTTTATCGGCAGGGTGCGGAGAAACTAGAGGAAGACTTTGCTCCTCCGTAACTGGATGTTGGTTGTATGGCCCCGGTTTCGGGATGACCCTAGGGTCGAGTAATGTCGACCTTTCCCTCGCGGATCGCGCTGGTGTTCTTCCTGGCGATTTGCAGCAGCGGGTTACAGGCACAAACCCCGGTAGTCTCGCTGAGTGGTCCATCGCAAGTCAGGCTCGGGGGTACGGGGCAATACAGCGCTCTCGTAAATGGCGTGGCCGGCGCGGTTGTGTGGTCAATCAATGGATATGTTGGTGGCGCCAACTCTACTGGGCCCATCTCCACCTCTGGCTTTTACACTCCCGCCGCCAACTTCTTTGCCGGCCACTCGGTCGTTATTAGCGCAACTACGGTTGCAAAACCTGCTGGTTCGGCTTCCCTTAGCGTTAAGATCCTCAACCCGCTGCCGACGATCAGTGCCGGCTCCGTCACCCAGACGATGCCGGGCACCAGCTTTGTGCTCACCGTGAATGGGTCTGGTTTCGTTTCCGGTTCACAATTGCAGGTCGCAGGCGTGAACACGGCTACTACGCTTCTCTCATCGACGGAACTGCAGAGCAGCATAAGCGTGCCCGCGGGAACGACTTCGATTACCGTGGGCGTTCTGAATCCCAATGCGGCGCAGAAGGCCGCCGTCACGCAAACGATGGCGGTGCAAACGATCCCGCCGGTTAGCCTTGCCCAGGCAACGCGGCTGCTGGACCAGACGACTTTCGGCCCTACGCTCTCGAGCGTACAGAGCGTTCAACAAATGGGTGTGGCTGCTTATCTGGCACAGCAGTTTACTACCCCAACGACGCGAATGCCGGCTATTCCCAATCCTCCGGTAGCCACCTGTCCCAACGGGACGTTCGCTTGTGCGCAGAGTTCTTTTTGGAAGAATGCGCTGACGGCGAACGACCAGCTTCGCCAGCGGGTCGCGTTCGCGTTGAGCGAAATGTTTGTAGTGTCCACCGATATGGTGAACGCGCGCACGATACCCTCCTACCACAATTTGCTGGCGGACGATGCATTCGGGAATTTTCGTCAGCTGCTCAATGACGTCGCCACTTCCCCGGCGATGGGCGCGTATCTCAACATGCTGAACAGCAACGTAGCGCCCGCGGGTCAGATCGCCAACGAGAACTTCGCCCGTGAACTGATGCAGCTGTTTACGACCGGGCTGTATCTGCTCAACGCCGATGGCAGTCTTCAGGTGGATGGCCAGGGGATGCCACAGCCGGTCTATAGCGAAGCGCAAGTGCAGGCATACGCGCGCGCACTTACCGGCTGGACTTACGCCAACACCACGGGAGGCGTACCCACGAGTTTCCCTAACGGAGTACCCAACTTCGATCAACCGATGCGGGCCATTGAGGTGGCGCATGACATGTCCGCCAAGGCGCTGCTGAGCGGTGTAACTTTACCTGCCGGACAAACGGCGGAGCAAGACCTGTCAGGAGTGCTCGACTCCATCTTCAATCATCCGAACGTGGGCCCTTTCGTCTGCCGCCAGCTGATCCAGCACCTGGTCACGGGCAATCCGTCCCCTGCGTACGTGGGCCGCGTTGTGGCTGTATTTGCGAACGACGGCTCGGGTGTCCGCGGTGATATGAAGGCGGTGATCACGGCTATTTTGAATGATCCGGAAGCGCGCGCAGCGGATAGCGACCCGGCTGCTGCCGGTGGGCATCTACGGGAGCCCGTCCTCTACTTCACGGGCATCCTCCGCGCGCTGCAATTCACCAATGTGGATCCGCAGGGCCGTTATGACGCTGCCGGCAACTACACGGCGCCGTTGGGAGAGGTACCCTATGGTGCTGCGAGCGTGTTTAACTTCTTCCCGCCGAGCTATGTCATTCCGGGCTCCGCGATCAACGCGCCCGAATTTGCGCAGGAGAACACGGCTGCCGCGACGCAGCGCATGACGCTCGCGGATACGATCGTACGCAATCACCTCACGTCTTTCTCGATTGACATGAGCCCGACTAGTTTTCTCGGCCAAATCGCTTCCGCTACCGGCAACGCCGCGACGGACAGCGCGAACCTGGTGACCGCGCTGAACATCCTTTTTACGCACGCGCAAATGACATCCACGATGCAGTCGGCGATTGCGGCCAACGCGGCGCTTCTACCGGATATCGGCCAACGTGTACGCGTATCCACCTGGCTCGTCATCAGTTCCAACTTTTACAAGATTGAACAGTAGAGGTTACGAATATGGGCATGAACAGACGCAGCTTTATTCAATATGCTTCGCTGGCTGCGAGCGGCAGTCTTGCCGGCCTGCGTCCCTTTGGGGCGTTGAACGCATTCGCACAGACGGCTCCCGTGTCAGGCTATAAGGCGCTGGTCTGCGTTTTTCTTTTTGGGGGAAACGACGCCAACAACACGCTGGTCCCTACCGACACGGCTGGTTACAACAACTACGCTTCGCTGCGTGGGCCACTGGCCCTGCCGCAAAGCCAGCTGATACAGCTTGCTTCCCTGCCCCACTACGGCCTGCATGGGTGCCTACCGGAAATTGCCCAGCTGGTGGATAGCGGAGCGGCCGCGTTGATCGCGAACGTCGGCACGTTGGTGGCGCCGACGACCCGCGCAAACGTAAGCGCACAGCTCAATCTGCCTTCGAACCTGTTCAGCCACTCGGATCAACAGTTGCAGTGGCAAAATGCGGCGCAGTCTTCAGTCACGTCTACAGGGTGGGCGGGCCGCATGAGCGACCTGCTGGGCAGTAGTTTCAATCCATCGGCGTCTATCCCCATGATCACTTCGGTGGCCGGGGACACGCTGTTCTGCGACGGCCAATCGACCACGCCGCTGGCGGTGAGCCCGGGGAATCTTTCCGGCGTCTCGTGTGGTGAAGGGACGGCGGAGTGCAGTGTGCGGCAGGCGATCGCGCAGAGCTTCCTCAGCTTTGCCAGCGGCCTAAACCTGGTACAGGCCGACAACGCCATCAGCCAGGATGCGGCGCGGTATGCCGGCGTTCTTACCCAGGCGGTGTCTTCGATCGCTCCACTCGCTACTGTTTTCCCGGCGAACAATCCGTTTGCTACGCAGCTGCAACAGATCGCTCAATTGATGCAGGTGCGCAGCAGCTTTGGAGTGAACCGTCAGATCTTCTTTGCCGGGGTGGGCAACTTTGACACCCATGCGGACCAAGCCGGGCAGCAGAGCGTGCTGTTGGCGCAGGTGTCCTCGGCAATGTCTGCCTTCTACCAGGCGACGCAGGAGTTGGGCATCGCGAACGAGGTGACGACGTTCACCATGTCGGATTTTTCACGGACCTTCCAGCCGAACTCGAACAGCGGCAGCGACCATGGTTGGGGCAGCCACCATATCGTGCTGGGTGGTGCGGTTAAAGGAGCCAAGCTTTACGGGACGTATCCGACACTTGCGCTCGGGGGCCCGGACGATTTCGACATGAATGGTCGATGGATTCCGTCCACCAGCACGGTGCAGTATGCGGCCACGCTGGCCAGTTGGTTCGGGGTGAGCGCGGCTCAGCTGAATTTGATCTTTCCCAGCTTGGGCGCTTTCAGCTCCGCGAATCTCGGTTTTGTCTAGGTTGAGCCTCTGGTTTGGGTCCCCCCGCTGACCTTCGGTTTGGAAAAATGCATTCGCCTGCAGTTGGGATTTGGCAACGTTGCCAAATAAGTCCTTTGTTTCACGAAGATGGTCAAGGTGGTCAAGTAATTTATTTGATCATCTTGCCTGTCGTTAAGGGCGGGTACTCATCCTCCTGAGGGGGCAAAGTCCACCTCCGGTTACCTGATTTCCCGTCTTTGGAGCTACGGGCGGCGACCATTTTGCGGGGCAGCCTCCGCGTTCATTGACAGTGATGCCACGCGTGGCCGCGCGCAAGGCAACAACGATTGCCTCCATGCGACCGGTATGGCATAAGAATCTTGTCTTATGGCCTACAGTAGTACGCTCGGGAGCCGCCGTCCATGGTCCCGGGAAAGAATCATGTGGAAGAGCGGGTAGTAAACTCGTGATTACTCCCTACTATTAAAAAATTATGAAGTAGTTACCCCCGGTTATCAGCGAATCTATTGGGCGGGAGGGTCCTATTTACTTCATCATGCGATTTCCTGTTTGCGGCTCGACGGCGCCCGAAACTCCCCAGGGTCAGGGGGTAACCATCGTCCTTACCCAGACGCATCGGTGCGGAACTGCGCGTGCTGAATTGGTGCAATAGGTATTGCTGTCACCGGATTAACCGACCGGATTGACCGTCCTCCACTCCGCTTCGCTATGGTTGGAGCTTGTGACTTTTTTCATCTTCCGGTTTAGTTTGCGGCCGGAAAGCTCCCAAGATCATGTGCCAACAAGCATCGCCGGGGTCCTTCGACTCCGCGCTATAAAGCCCTCCGTTTGCGATAGGTCTGCGAAGCGCTTCGCTCAGGATGACGGCTTTGTCGGGGGCTTGCAATACAGCTGACTGGATATGCAGAAAACACGAAAAGATCGAAAAAGTCACGGGCCCGGGATGACAATCCTGTTTGCGCGGTAATGAATTCTCTGCGACAGACTGCTAGCTAAAGGAATATCCCGCATACGTCACAATATTGGTTTCGTAACATCTGTCACCGCTTTTTTAGAGGACAGCCACAGACGACGCCCAGACGCAGCAAGGCCACCCCCGAAGGAACGGCCTAAACCAGCTCATTTGCTTTGGAGAACCACGTACCAGTTATGAGCCTAACTTCGCCGCTCTTCACGCGGACAGGGTAACCTGCATGATCCAAGACCACTTCAGCAGAGTCTCCGCCGTGAAGTTCCACAAGCCCACCTTCTCGGTTTGGCCTTCGTCGGCCCTCCTTGAACGAGGTCATATTTCCCATCCGCCTGTAACGTCAGATGATTCCATGCGAGATCTGTCGCGTTGCCTTCAGGGTCTTTAGACGTATAGACGTAGTTTCCAACGAGGGCAGATGCGAAAGACATGACTTTGTCCTGGTAGGTTTCGAGAAGCGTACCTCAGCGGCTGAAGCCGTCTCCTCATCATGACATTTTGGCACGGCTGAAGCCGTGCCCTTCGTCTAGAGTTTTTTGCTCACCCGAAAAAGGACCTCAGGGCTAAAGCCCTCATTGGTTCCCCCCTTTACGGCCCGACTAAAGTCGTGCCCTGATACAAAACATTGGAGCGGTGACGACCGGAGACTCGCGCAGTTCCGCCGAGTTGTGGCGCGAGTGAAAGCCAGGGGGCGAGTGGAGTAACACTTACCCTTAAGGAGATGGTTTCATCTGATGTAACGGATTGCTCTTTCAACTCACTATGTAGATCCCCTCCGGGACGGATACAAATACGGCAGTGTGTACCAATGCTGTCCGGGCGAGGTTTGGATCGAGGTTCCTACCGTTTATAGTGGTTTCAGCAATTACTCCGGTTACCGGATTGTAGCTATGCGCCCCACTGCGTCCGAAGCACGGGTCAATCGGGATTCCAGCAGCGAACAACTTCTGGCGGCGCAGCTTCGGCTTTTGTATAGCAACGCTAACCTGGGAGTCGTGGTCAACATCGTAGCGGCCGCCATCTTAGGAGCCCTGCAATGGGGAATCGTTTCCAAGCCCACGATCATCGCCTGGTGTCTGTACATAACTCTTGTATCGATTGTGCGGTATGCTTTTGCGCGCCGCTATTGGCAAGGCTCATCCGGCCCGACAGACCTTGGCCGGTGGCGCAGTGTATTCATCGTTGGGGTTGGATGCGCAGGCGCGGGTTGGGGCGCGGCGGGCGTTCTGCTCTACCCGCCTGGTCACCTGACAAACCAGGTTTTTCTGGTCTTCGTACTGGGGGGCATGATGCTCGGCGCCTCGTCGGTGCTGGCCCCACGGCCAGAGGCGTTTTTTATCTTCTTAATCCCAGTTGGTCTCATTCCGGCTGTCCGGCTTTTTCTTGACGGTGATGAGACGCACCTGGCGATGGGTCTGCTCGCATCCTTGTTCACCCTTGCCACCTTGATCACAACCAGGCGGCTCTATCGCATGGTGGACTCATCGCTGAGACTGCAGTTTGAGAACCGTGACCTGGTGGAAGAGCTGCGCACTGCGAACCGGGAGACTGCGGCGTTGAACCAGGCGCTGGAACTCCGGGTCGAGGAGCGCACGGCCGAACTGCATCGATCCGCAGAGCACTTGCGAGCGGAGATCACGCAACGAGAACAGGCGGAAGAAGAACTGCTACGCGCCCGGAAGCTGGAATCGCTCGGAGTGTTGGCCGGCGGCATCGCCCATGACTTCAATAATTTCCTGACTGTCGTTCAGGGGAACATTGAAGTGGCCAAGGTGCACATGACACCGGGTGAGGCGGCCAGGGAATTTCTGGAGCAAGCCGCGAGCGCTTGCCAGCGAGCGAAATTCTTATCGTCTCAGCTGTTGACGTTTGCGAAAGGGGGGACCCCCGTCAGACGAGTGGCTTCGATCGCGCAACTCGTCACCGATGCTGTTTTATTAGCACGCTCCGGGTCTTCGATCGCGATCGAGCTTCAGGTTGCGGAAAGCCTCTGGTCCGCGGAGGTCGATTCGGGACAGATCGGCCAAGTGCTCCACAATATCCTTATCAATGCTCGAGAGGCCATGAGCAGTAGTGGCACGATCGAAGTCCGGGCCGAAAATATTCCTCTGCAAAATGGTTCCGGCGAGGCCACGCCTCACGTACGAATCTCGATCCGGGATCATGGACACGGGATTGCGCCCGATGTACTTCGCCGGATATTTGATCCCTATTTCACCACCAAGCCGGGCGGCAGCGGCCTTGGCCTGGCGACGGCCTATGCCATCGTGGTCAAACATGGAGGGCACCTTTCGGTGGAGTCGGCACTGGGTGCAGGGACGGTATTTACGGTGGATCTACCCGCTTCGCTCGAAACGCCTCTTGCCCAATTGCCGACGACCTTCCCGATGCAGACCGGCACGGAACGACTGCTGGTGATGGACGATGATGAGGCTCTGCGGGAGTTGTCCAAGGCTGTTCTCGGCACACTCGGTTACGATGTGCAGACTGCAGGCGACGGAGCTGAAGCGGTCGAGCTTTATGCCAAGACTAAAGCTGCCGGAAAGGGATTTGACGCGGTTCTCTTAGACCTGACGGTGACTGGTGGGATCGGCGGTGTGGAAGCTGCCGCCATGCTGAAGCAATTGGATCCCGACTCAAAATTGATTGTTTCGAGCGGCTATTCGGAAGCTCCGGTGATGTCCCATTTTGCCGAGTACGGATTCGATGCGGTGATTGTGAAGCCGTGGACGGTAAAAGAGATGAGCGAGGTTCTTCGTAGGGTGCTGGTTGCGGATTCTGCTCACAGACTTCCATAGTTTCTTTTGCCAGAGCGTGGCTGCAGAACTTTTCGCTGCGCTCGGTCGAAAACATTTCTACGAAAGGTCCGTGGAACTGCAGATCCCTCGGCTTCCCCAGATTTCCTGTTCAGAGTTGCGACTTCGGTCAACGGCATGTGGTTCTCCTTAAGGAGAACCACATAAGGGGCGCCAGTAAGAGCCGTGAAGTAGGAAATCCGGGTACGCTCCGGATGACAAAGGAAAGAGCAACGTTTCATAGAGAGTCGTTGCCGGACCGAGATGTCTTCATTACCTTCGGTGGGCCGCTGGCCCATGACTCCGCTGGTCGGAGTTTGTGACTTTTTTATCTTCCGGTGTAGTTTGCCGCCGGAAACTCCCAAGAGCATCTGCCAACAAGCATCGCCGGGGTCCTTCGACTCCGCGCTTAAAGCCCTCTGTTTGCGAGGGATTTGCGAAGCGCTTCGCTCAAGATGACGGCTTTGTGGGGGCTTGAAGAAAACAAGAAAAGATCAAAAGGTCACAGGCTCTCCTAATGACACAGCGGGAGCGGACGATCGGTTTAGTGCCGCGCCTACGGCGCTCGGATCCTCTTCACGATTTCCCAGCCCTTCCGGGCTGGGCTGACGTTTGGCGGTCGGCCCTCCGGGCCTTGCATCTACAGCGATCTTGCCGTGTCATTGCTCCCTCGACTTGCCGCAGGCAAGTCAGCTGCTCGGGATGACAAAGGGAAGGGTAGCGTTCGATAGAAAAGTGGATGCTGGACCGAGGCGTTTTTTATTACCTTGGGTGGGCCGCGGCCCATGGCTTATCCTGCTAAAAAGGTAACCATTATTGATGGTTAAAGAGCGGCGGCGCGTAATTTGAGGAGACTGGAATTATTCATCCGGTAGTAGGGGATCGAGCGGGTTTATGACTGGGACACCCGAACCAAATGCTTCTCCCTGAAGACGGGAGAGAATGAAGCCGATCAGCAGGCATACGATGATGCTGATGATGGCATCGGCTGTGAAGCTGCCGCGCACTCCTCCGAAACCGTAAGCTCTTCCGTCCAGGTACAGCATGTAAGCGACGGGGACGTTGGTGGCGGCAATCAGAAAGGTGAAGGTGGTGGCAGCCAGTGGGTTGTTCTGGCCTATGGTTTCAAAAGCAAGGGCAACCGTGCCGGTATAGGAGACCGCCTGGAAAAGGAATTCGCCGAACAAGGCAAGTACAAAGGTCCAAGGAGCGTGAGGCAGTACAACCAGGCTCAGCGTAAAGAGGCCGCCTAATGTTCCGTTGGCGAGATAAAGAAGGCGCAGCGGCATCCGCTTGGCGAGAAGTGGAAAGAGCAGGCAGCCGAGGATGCCGGGAACGATGGCGCCTGCTCCGCCGGCCAGGCTCACCATCCTCGGCGATGCGGTGAAGTCGTTGCCAATTCCTCCCAGCAGGTTGGTCAATGCGAAGGAACCGCAAGGGGTGAGAAAGAGGAGGAGCGTGATCAACACTTCCCGGCGACGCACGAGGGTGAAGATCTCGCGAGTGAACTGGGTGAAGCTTTCGCCGGCCAACCTGCGATCCGGGCCGGGAGCAGGAATGAAGAGGAAGAGGGTGGCGGGAAGAACTACGATCGCTGCCAGAATGACTGCCGCACTCCATATGGGCAGATGGCGGATGAATTCGCCCGCAACGATCATGGTGAAGCCCGTAGCACTGATATACGCGAGGTTAAACCACGCGCTGAGTTTGTTTTCGTCTGCTTTGCGGCATACAGAGGAGAGCCATCCGCCAAGTGCAGTGGTTGACAGGATGGCGGAGCAAGAGCCCAGAACCAGAGCCACTTCCAATACAACAAGATGGTCCAGGTTCATGACAGCGATGAAGACCAGGACAGCTGCCAGAGCAGCGAAAAAAGTAGCGTACCAACGGCGGCTGAAGCGTACATCCAACATGGGGCCAAAGATGACAGCCCAGAAATTAGGAGACAGCGCCATGGCGGTGATCGCGGCGATTCTCGCCTCGGTGACATGGTGAGTCGCCAGCACCTGGGGTATCGCGAAAAAGGCAATGCCGCTGTAAAGCCCGAAGGTAGCGTTGGAAATGCCCATCAGCCAAGTCGGCGGCACAGGGCGATTTGGTTTCATGTGGGCCCCCGTCTTTCAGGTTGCGGGGCTCCTCGCAGAGCCGCTACCAGCCAAATGGGCTGAGGGGCTAGATTATCGCGTTCTACTTTTTCCTGCGCACCGCGTTCGTGCGAAGAAAAGCGGTGTAGCCCGGTTCGTCGAGTGTACCGGCCGCGAGCTGCAGGACGGCTTGCGCAGCATCCTCCTCGCTGGCGGTGAAGCGATAGCCGTTGAGTTCGAGAAAGAGGATTCCGACTACGAAGCCCGTCCGCTTGTTTCCGTCGAGAAAGGGATGGTTGCGCACGATGCCTGCCGTATATGCGGTGGCCATCTCGATCATGTCGGCGGCCTCGGCATAGGCGTACTGCTGTTGCGGACGCGCCAGTGCGGACTTCAGCAGTCCGACGTCACGCAGGCCGGTGCCTCCGCCATGCAAGGCCAACAAACGCTCATGCAGCACGAGCGCGTCGCGTTCATCGATCCAGACCGGCTTCTTCACTTGGCGAGAACATGCAGAGTGTTGCGATAACGGGCGATGATGTCATCCGCCTTCGCCATCCTTTTTTCGAAGCCAGGGTCGTAAGGGGTAAGTTGGTAGCCGCCGTCTGATGCTTCGATCAGGAACAGTGCCTCGCCATCGGCGGTTTGCAGACGGTTGATGACTTCCTTCGGCAGCACGACTCCAAGCGAGTTCCCAAACTTTCGGACCTTGAGTTCGACCATGGCAGCGCCTCCAGAAGTTATTACTAATGTAATAACTTGTACGATTTCTTGCAAGGAACTTCGAGCTGGGGATTTCCTGGGTAAAGGACGGCCAAGTGCGGGCTTCGGTGGTTGAAAAGCTCGGAGCGGCATGGGTGAGATAAGCATCGCCGGGGTCCTTCGACTCCGCGCTTAAAGCCCCCGGTTTGCGATAGATCTGCGAAGCGCTTCGCTTCAGGATGACGAAGGAAAAGTGGTTGTAGAACGGTAAATTTAAGGCACCCGAATGGCGCACCGCAGATCCCTCGGCTTCGCTCGGGATGACAAAAGGAGAGGGCTGTTGAAAGGGAGAGGACCGTTGTCTAGGGAGAAGGCGGTTGTTGGGCCGCCAGGGACGCCTTCTCCATCGACAACCGTCTTTTCCAGCGACAGCGACCGTTTTTGTGCGAAAGCAAAAAAGTCACAGGCTCTCAGGATGACGGCTTGTGGTGAGTTGGAGATGCCAAAACAGAGTCTTCTGAGCTAAGTTCAGCCGTCCCCGTTCGTCAAGCTCTGGGCAGGCTGGCCGGGACTGATTTTCCGAGTGGAGGTTTAGCACGAAGATAGATTTCCTGTGGCCGCATGGAAGGGGAGCTTCGAATCGTGCGGCCCTGGGTGCTCCGTGAAGATTGGGCTACCGGGGGGCGGCAGTTAGTGCTGGAACGGGGGGAGCCACTTGACTGCGAACGAGCGCTTTTAGCTCGTGCCGGAATGCTGCCCGGAGTTCCTTCTCGGAGAGCGTGACCTCAGTGGAACAAGCGATCGTGCCCAGCTGTCGCTCTTGGTCCAGATAAACTTTCCAGTCGTACCCGTAGGTGCCGGTGGAGTATGGGTCGACGGTGACCCTGGGGAACTTGTTGGCTTCTTCCGAAAGAATGCGCGTCAAGCGTTGAACCTTCTCCGAAATTTCCATTTCCATCTGCAATGCTCCTCGCACACAAGTTTCTTCCCGACCGGAAGGACAAGTCCAGTGGAAGAGAAGGAAAATTTTCGCCTGACCCGATTCGGTGACGGGTTGCACAGAGAGTTGCTGCATCTTGGTAACATCTTCCTTGACCATGGCCGCCCCAACCCCTTTTCCTATCCTGCAACAGGCAAGCCGCGAGCCGCATCCGCACGAGAAGTTTTCCGCTTCCCGGGCACTCGAAGAGAAGCTGCGCCAGGTGGTGCGCGGCGAGGTCCGGTTCGACCAGGCTTCCCGCGCCCTGTACGCCACCGACGCTTCCAACTACCGCCAGGTGCCGATTGGCCTGGTTCTGCCCCTGGATGAGGCGGATGTCGTGGCCACGGTGGCCGCCTGCCGGGAACTGGGCGCACCGGTTCTTTCCCGCGGGGGCGGGACCAGCCTTTCCGGCCAGTGCTGCAATGTGGCCGTGGTCATGGACTTCTCCAAATACATGCATTCGATTCTGGAACTGGATCCGGAGCGCAAGTACGCGCGGGTCCAGCCGGGCATCGTGCTCGACCGGCTGCGCGATGCCGCGGAAGTCCACGACCTTACGTTCGCGCCCGACCCGGCTACCCATAGCCGCTGCACCCTGGGCGGGATGATCGGCAACAACTCCTGTGGCGTACACGCGCTCATGGGCGGCAAGACGGTCGATAACATCGAGGCGCTGGATATTTTGCTGTATGACGGCACCCGGCTCACGGTGGGCCCGACCACGGAAGCGGAACTGCAGAGCATCATCGCCGGGGGCGGACGGCGGGGGCAGATTTATGCCGGGCTGGCGCGGATTCGGGATACCTACAGCGAGCTGATCCGGCAACGTTTTCCGCAAATCCCGCGGCGGGTTTCGGGATACAACCTCGACGAGCTGCTGCCGGAGAACGGATTTAATGTAGCCCGCGCACTGGTCGGGACGGAGGGCACTTGCGTGACCGTGCTGCAGGCGCACTGCATGCTCAAGCACAGCCCCCAGCATCGGCGCCTGGTAGCGCTTGGCTTTGCCGATCCCTTCACGGCCGCGGATCACGTGCCGGCGGTGCTCGAGTACAAGCCGATCGGGCTGGAAGGGTTCGATGGGCTGGTGGTCGATTACATGCTCCGCAAGCACCTGGCGGTTGAGGATGTGCTGCTGCTGCCCGAAGGCCGGGGCTTTCTGCTGTGCGAGTTTGGCGCCGACTCTGCCGAGGATGCCGACCGTATCGCGGAAACATTCACCCAGGCGGCCCTCTCCTTCGGCAAAAGCTGCACCGTGCGGCGCTATACCGAGGCGGAGGCGAAGCGGGTTTGGCATGTGCGCGAATCGGCTCTGGGCGCCACCGTGTTTGTTCCCGGGGAAAAGCATGGGTGGGAGGGCTGGGAGGATTCGGCGGTACCACCGGAGCAGCTGGGCAGCTACCTTCGCGAGCTCTACAAGCTGCTCAAAGAGTATGACTACAAGACGCCGATGTACGGACACTTCGGCCAGGGTTGCGTTCACCTGCGCATCACTTTCGACCTGGAGACCGCGGAGGGCATCCGCAAGTATCGCGAGTTTATCGACCAGGCGGCGGACATCGTCCTGGCGCATGGCGGATCGTTGTCCGGCGAACATGGAGACGGGCAATCCCGCGGCGCCCTGCTGCCGAAAATGTACGGGCCGGAGCTGATGAAGGCGTTCCAGGAGTTCAAGGCGCTGTGGGATCCGGAGAACGGGATGAACCCGGGGAAGATGATCGATCCGGTCGGCTGTCTACGACGCGGTGGACAATCTTCGCCTTGGGGTCGGGCTATCAAGCCAAGAAGGTGGACACCTGGTTCCATTACCCGCTGGACCCGGGCGGATTTGCGGAGAGCACGCTGCGCTGCGTGGGGGTGGGAGCTTGCCGCAAGCAGGACCACGGGACGATGTGCCCCAGCTATATGGCTACGCGGGAAGAAAAGCACTCTACCCGCGGGCGGGCGCACCTGCTGTGGGAGATGATGCAGGGCAAGGTGATCACCGATGGGTGGCGCAATGAGGAGGTGAAAGAGGCCCTCGACCTCTGCCTATCCTGCAAGGCGTGCAAGACGGAGTGCCCGGTCAACGTCGATATGGCGACCTGGAAAGCCGAGTTTCTGGGCCATCATTACAAAGACCGTATCCACCCGCTGCAGCACTACCTTTTCGGGTTCATGGACCGGTGGGCGAACCTCGCTGCCATTGCACCGGGACTGGCGAATCTGCCCATGCGCATTCCCGGGGTGAGCGGGCTGGTGAAGACCATTGCCGGCGTGGCGCCGCAACGGACGTTGCCGCAGTTCGCGGGGCGAAGTTTCCAGTCTGAATACCGCAACCGGCCCAGTTCCCAAGGGACCCCGCTGCTGCTGTGGCCGGATACGTGGAACAACTATTTTCATCCGCAGGTGCTGGGCGCGGCGCATGAGGTGCTCTCGTCGGCGGGGTTCCAGGTGCAGGTCCCGGCGCAGCATATTTGCTGCGGCCGACCGCTGTACGATTTCGGGTTCCTCGACCAGGCTCGTCAGTACCTGTTGGGGA
This sequence comes from uncultured Acidobacteriaceae bacterium, assembly GCA_963745725.1. Taxonomy (GTDB): domain Bacteria; phylum Acidobacteriota; class Terriglobia; order Terriglobales; family Acidobacteriaceae; genus PALSA-350. Next base: position 960,116 of record CAVUYJ010000005.1, on the reverse strand, counting down.
TTCTCGAACGTCTGGGCCCGCAAATTGATGCCGGGATGCCCTTCGTGGTGCTCGAGCCCAGCTGCGCCAGTGTTTTCCGTGACGAGCTGACCAACTTTTTCCCTGCCAATGAGCGCGCCCAGCGATTGGCGAAACAGACCTTCCTGCTCAGCGAGGTGCTGGCCCACCAGGCCCCTGGCTACCGGCCTCCCAATTTGGCCGGTCGGCAGATGGTGCTGCACGGTCACTGCCACCAAAAGGCGCTGATGGGCATGCAGGATGAGCTTGGGCTCCTGGTGGCTACCGACGCCCAGGTAAACATGCTGGATTCCGGGTGCTGCGGGATGGCGGGGCCGTTCGGGTTCGAGAAGGACAAATTTGAGGTTTCGCAGGCGTTGGGGGAGCGCGTGCTTCTGCCCGCGGTCCGCGCAGCCTCGCCGGAAACAATCCTGATCACGGACGGGTTCAGCTGCCGGGAGCAGATTCGGCAGAATTCGCCACGCCACGCCGTGCATTTGGCTGAGGTTTTGGCTGGACGGTGTTAATCGGGTTCGATTCGTTACCGATAGAGGGGACTTGGCCCCTCAGTGCACGAATTCAATAGGAACAATCATGGTGCACCTGTATGCTGGTGAGAGTGCTTGTAACGCTTCGGCTTGTGTCCTGTCTCCCTGAGCCTGAGTCCCCTTAAGAGGATATTTAACCTAAAGAATGTGAGGCTCTATGCGCTCTGAATTGGTGTACTCAGCCGGGCTTAAGATAGCGAACCGATTTTTGCTCGCAACTGTTGCAATCAAAGCAGTTCGGAAGCTGCACATCAGCACCACCCGCACCGAAGACACAGCCAATGTGGTATTCGTGGACGTGGCCAGCGGCCGCTACACCGATGTTTGCATGCCAGAGATTCTGCCGCAGGCAGCGATCGAGCCATTGATCGTCGACCCGTTCGTCGTCTCCGCAGCCTAGAGCATTTTTCGCAATACTTGAACTCTTGAACAACTGTCAGGTGCAGCTTTCTTTGGCGGAAAGCTGCGTGGAGTTCTGCGGCTTCGGTCTACACCTTTGCGAAAAATAGCCTAGTCTCCTAATTTCTTGTTCGTTGGGGTCGTGAATTTCCTGCGATCTATGTGAATGTTCGGCTACCGTCATCGCCGAATTCACGGGGGCACGCGTAGGATCGCGCCGGGAGATTTCCCAAAGGACAACTAACATGGCACACGAAGCCCACCACAAATCCGCCGAGCACCACGAAGAAGCAGCGAAGCATCATCACCTGGCCGCCGACCACCACATCAAGGGCGATCATTAGAAAGCTCATGAGCACGCAACCAAAGCCCACGAGCACTCGGTCAAGGCACATGAACACTCCGTAGTTGCCCATGCAGCTTCGAGCGAAGCCGCGCACGCACACGCCAGATAGTGTTTCGATTTGCGGGCGCAGTCGCTCCTCGGTGGTTGCGCCGCAAGTTTAGGGGGCACGTCCTGCACGAAATGTCTGTCTAGAAACAATTCCGGAAGGCAAAAAGCACAGGGGCTAAAGAGTCTGCGTGAGAACCTCCCCATTGTGTCGTCCCTCCGTCCCTCCGGGACTCGATTTGTGTGAAATCCTACCCGGCACTCCCGTGCCGGGCTACAGATTGTCCCGTCCCTTCGGGACTGATTGTGTTGGGTGACCTGCGGTTCTTTTCTAACCACTGAAAGCCCATACGCTTCCTGGGAAAAGTACCTCAGGGGCTTAAAGCCCGGATACTTGCTGGGTCTTTACGGCCCGACTTTAAAGTCGTGCCTGATACAAAGCATCAGAGTGGTGACTTCCAAAGCTCTCCCGTTCTTTTGTGCGGCCCTGATGACGAAAGAACGGAAAAGCGGACCTCAGGGCCTAAAGGCCAGATGATTTCTGGGGTTGGTGTACGGGCTAAAGCCCGTACCTACCTGCCCGTACCTACCGGTTGCACGGGCCATCGTCTCCTTCATTCTCCGCTCAGGAGCTGCGGCAGGGTTTGGGGGTGTTTCGGCTTGCGCCTCTGGGCTCGCTTCGGATCTTCGATCACCCGTTCCGGCCGGGGCTGGCCTACGCGCTCGCGGGCGTTGGCCTTGACCGCTTTGACGACCGAAAACTTCTCCGGCCGCCGCTTTCTCTTGGCCACAAAGCGATCCTCCTGGAGACCCGCGGTTATGGAATCCCTGTCCAAGTATGGAATACTTCTATAGATTTCGGCGAGAGGAGTTTCCTCCAGCGCCGGGAAAGCGGGTCTCAGGCCATGGAAGAACGGGACTTCTTCGACGAGAAATCGGAACAGCGGAAGCACACGCTGACTTGCCCTCATTGCGGCAAGGCCGAAGAATATGAGGTAGCGTGGCTGGTGCGGCGGAAAAAGACGCAACTGCCGGGTAGAGCAGACGAGCGAGACCGGGCCCGATTCGCCAAGGCACAGTCGTACATGGTGCGTAAAGATGATGTCGTCGGTTGCAAGAATGTTCGGTGCCGCAAGCGGTTCGAAGTATCGAGCCTGCAGTCCGTGGCGTTTATCTAGACCAAGAAACCTATGAAAATACTCGTTTGCATCAAGCAGGTACCGCAGAAAGATGCGCCCCTGAAGCTGAACGACGCCGGCACCTGGATTCGTGAAGACGTGTCCTATGAGGTGAACGAGCCGGATGCGTACGCACTCGAAGAGGCGCTGCGGCAAAAGGAAAAGCACGGCGGCGAGGTCGTGGTGGTGACGGCCGGGCCGGCAAGAACGCAGCAGGTTTTGCGCGAGGCTCTGGCCAAAGGCGCAGACCGCGCGATCCACCTGGAAGATGACCGGTTCGCCACCCTGGATGCGGCAAACGTCGCGCGCGCTTTGGCTGCAGCGATCGCCGGGGAAGCATTCGACCTGATCGTGACTGGCCTGCAATCGGACGATTTTGGACACGCGCAAACGGGAGTGTTGCTGGCCGAGGTACTGGGGTGGCCCCACGCTACCATCATCATCGGTATCGAAAAGACCGACGCCGGCCTGCGCCTGAAGCGCGAATTAGAAGCTGGTCGATACCAGTACGTCGATGTGCCGTTGCCCGCCGTCTTGACCATTCAAAGCGGCATCAACAAGCTGCGCTACGCCACGCTCATCGGCATCAAACAAGCCAAGATGAAGCCGTTGCGCAAAGTTGCGTGGGCCGATGTGGAAGCGAAATTGAGCAAGAACCAGCAGCAGATCGAACGGCTCTACGTGCCGATGAAGCAAAAAAAGACAGAGATGCTGGAAGGTCCGCCGGCGGAAGTGGCGCGGAAGCTGGTGGAGCAACTGAAAAATCAGGCACGCGTGATTTAGTACAATTCAGTGTTGCGCACGAGGGAAACGGCATGGCGAATTTACTCCTCCCGATAGAAGAGCGAAGTCTGACCCCGGACCAGGTCGAATGGCTGGATAAGCGCAGGAGCCTGGGCATGACGCTCCTGGTGATCTCCGGCCAATTTGGGATCATCACCACGGTGCTGCTGCTTTGGTTGGTGCAGGATCTGACCTACGCGCCAGGATGGGCACATCCCGTCGCCTATTATTTTGCCTTTGCACTGCTGGTTTCGGCGTTCAGCGGGCTGGCTGGGACGTACCTGCGGCGCGGCGCCCCGGAGTTCTAGCGGGATGGTGAAAAGGCCGCAAACCGGCGACAAAGGGTACCTCAGGGGCTAAAAGCCCATCGTAGGTTCGGCGGTCAATGTACGGGCTGAAGCCCGTACCCTTCAAAAAAGGCGAGTTCAACTCTTTAGCGAAAGGCAACGATGGCTGATCGGATCCTGGTAGTCGCGGAGCAGCGGGAAGGTAAGCTGAACCGCGTTTCGCTGGAAACCCTGGCTGCCGCGCAAGTCATCGGCAAAGAAACCGGCTGGCCAGTCGAAGTGGTTTTGCCCGGCTACCACACCACTGCCCTGGCGCAGGAATTGGCTGGCTACAAGGTCGAAAAGGTGTACGACCTGGAGGCGGCTTCCCTCGAAGCCTATACCTCAGACGCCTATGTACATGCCTTGAAGCAATTTCTTTCGAGCCAGCAGCCGAAGCTGGTGCTGTTCCCCCACACCTACCAGGTACGGGATTTTGCGCCAAGGCTTGCCATGGCGCTTGACCGCACTTTGATCGCGGACGCTGTGGGATACAAGAACGAAAATGGCAAGCTGCTCTTTACCCGGCAAATGTTTCAGGGAAAGTTTGTAGCCGATGTGGCTTTCGCTGGAGACTCTCCGTGGCTGGCGACGCTGCAGATTGGGACATATCGCGCCGACCAGACGGAGACTGGTTCCGCTGCGGTAGAGACGGTCGAAGCGGCGGCTCCGCCAGCGTTGCGCATCACCCCGCACGAGGTTTTCCAGGAAGCTAAGCAGGCGGTGGACCTGTCGCAGGCCGAAATCATCGTGGCGATTGGCCGGGGCATCAAGGAGCAGAAGAACCTCGCGATCGCCGAAGATCTGGCCAAGGCGCTGGGGGCGAGGTCGCTGCCTCGCGGCCGATCTGCGATAACGGGTGGTTGCCGCTGGAGCGGCAAATCGGCAGTTCCGGGCAAACGGTTGCTCCCAAGCTCTACATTGCGCTCGGCATCAGCGGCGCCATCCAGCATATTGTGGGCATGAAGGGCGCACGCACCATCGTGGCCATCAATAAGGACGTGGAGGCACCCATCTTCGAGATCGCGGATTATGGAGTGGTGGGTAATCTCTTCGATGTGGTCCCGGCGCTGACTGAAGAAATCAAGAAGGCGAAGGCCTGAGGCAGGCTTCCACGCCAACGCCATGATTCACTTCCGCAAACCCATTGATGGAATCGAACGGCCACAGATGGAGGCGGATGTCGTCATCGTCGGCGGCGGCCCGGCGGGGATGGCTTGTGCGCTGCGGCTTTCGCAGCTCATCGACGCCCATAACGACAAGCTGGCGCTGAAGGCCTCTCCTCTTCCGCCGGTTTCCAAAGAGAACATTTACGTCCTGGAAAAGGCTCGCGAAGCCGGGCAGCACTGCTTGTCCGGAGCGCTGCTGGACCCCCGCTCCATGCGCGAGTTGTTGCCGGGTTTTGAGAGCGAGGCTCCGATTGATGCCGAGGTCACGCAGGAGTCGGTTTACTTTCTAACCGAGAAGGGGCACCACAAGCTCCCCATCGTGCCTCCACCCCTGCGGGACCACGGCAACTACGTTATCTCCATTAACAAGTTTGTTAAGTGGATGGCGGCCAAGGTCGAAGCGGCCGGCATCACCCTGTTTACCGGTTTTGCGGGCAGTGAGCTGCTGTTCGAAGAGGACGGGGTCGCCGGTGTGCGCACCGATGACAAAGGGGTCGATAAAGAGGGCAATCCGAAAGCTAATTTCGAGCCGGGGTACGATCTTCGTTCGAAGATCACGATCCTGGCCGAGGGCGCGCGCGGGTCGTGCAGCAAGCAATTGATCGAGCGTTTCCAGTTGGAAAAACCGGAGCACGCGCAGACTTACGGGGTGGGGATCAAGGAGCTGTGGGAGGTTCCGGCCGGCCGGGTGGCTAAAGGGGAAGTGATCTACACCCTGGGGTACCCGCTTACTGGACAAGAGTACGGCGGAGCGTGGATCTATGGCATCTCCGATACGCTGCTCTCGGTTGGCTATGTGGTGGGCCTGGATTACCAGGATCCGCGGCTTGACCCGCACCATGTTTTTCAGTCGTTCAAACAACATGGGTTGACGCGTTCCCTGCTCGAGGGGGGAAAGATGATCCGCTATGGCGCCAAGAGCCTGCCTTACGGCGGATGGCTCACGATGCCGAAGCTGGCGGGCAAGGGTTGGATGATCCTGGGCGACTCGGCGAGCATGCTCAATTCGCAGCGGCTTAAGGGAATTCATCTGGCGATCAAGAGCGGGATGCTGGCGGCGGAGACGGCTTTCGAATCGATGCTGGTGGGGGACAACTCGAGCGTGGCTCTCAGCGCGTACGAGAGCCGGGTGGACGGCAGTTGGATTAAAGAGGAACTATTCCCGGTACGCAACTTTCACCAGGGCTTCGCACACGGGTTGCTGCCCGGCCTGTTGCATAGCGGCGTCCAGCAGGTGCTGGGGGGCAGAAATCTTGGCGCCGACTTTAAGAACGATGCGGGTTACCGCCATATGCGCCACCTGGATGCCATCGGACGATCGACCTACGGGCGGGAGGCGACGCTGGGGCCGGCCAAGAGCGATGGAAAGCTCACCTTCGACAAGCTTACGGATGTCTACCACTCAGGGACGCGTCACGACGATGATCAGCCGGTGCATCTGGTGATTCGGGATACGGATATTTGTAACCATCGTTGTGTGCAGGAGTTTGGGAATCCGTGCCAGCATTTCTGCCCGGCGGCGGTGTACGAGATGGTGGATGGGCAGATCCATATCAATTTCGCGAATTGCGTGCATTGCAAGACTTGCGACATTATGGACCCTTACCAGGTGATCACGTGGGTGCCGCCTGAAGGGGGCGGTGGGCCTAATTATGACGGGATGTAGGGATTGCGTGCGGGTAGGCACGAATCTGTGTGAGAGCTAAGAGCAACCGCGGGTCCCTCCGCTCCGCTTCGCTCCGGTCGGGATGACAAGGGGGGAGCAGGGTTTCCATTTGAGATTGGTGGGCGGTAGAGCGAACTGCAGGTCCCTCGGCTTCGCTTGACACAGGGAGCGGACGATCGATTTAGTGCCGCGCCTACGGCGCTCGCATCTTCTCCAGATCGATTTCCCAGCCCTTCCGGGCTGGGCTGACGTTTGGCGGTCTGGGCCTTGCATCTATGGCGATCTTTGCCGTGTCATTCCTCCCTTAACTTGCCGCAGGCAAGTCAGCTGCTCGGGATAACAAAGGAAAGGTTAACGGTTCTATAGAGAGTGGTTGCCGGACCGAGGCGTCTTGGCCTAGCGGTAGACGACGCCTTGCTGTTCGGTGCCCAGTTCCAATACTTCGATGGTTTTGAAGTAGACGACGTCTTTGTCGCTGTGATTCTGCAGGCCGATCCAGCCTTTGTCGGGACGCACGCCGCGGTCGGGTTCGTAGGAGGCTTTCTTGTCCGGGACCGGCTGGCCTTCGGTGTAGTCGGTGACCTTTACGTCGTTTACAAAGACCTGAGTTCGCGGGCCTTCGATGCGAATCAGCATGGTGTTCCATTGTGGGCCGGGTTTGCCCGGCTTGGCGAGAGGACGGGTCAGCGAGTAGAGGGTGCCGGTCACGTGATACTCGTCTTCGTTGCTGCGCTCGGGATGATTGTCGATTTGCACTTCGTATCCGCGGTTCACCGGCATCCATGGTTCGGTGGGCTCTGAGGGTATGCGGATGAATACACCGGAGTTATCGTTCTCGTGCTCCATCTTGTACACGACTCTGATCTCACAATCGGACAAGGGTCCGACGGTCGAATAAAGAAGCCCCATACCGCCCTGAGACTTCAGCATGCCATGCTCCACGACGAAACTGCCCGGCCCTACGTGCTGCCAGCCGCTCAGATCCTTGCCGTCAAAAAACTGCTTCCAGCCAAGCTGCTTGGCCGGCGCCAACACGGTGGCGCCGAGCAGAATCAGCAGCGCCAGCATCTGTAGTTTCCTCATTCGTTCCCTTCCTCTGATAATCCCAGTTTAAATCGTCGAGTGTTAGTCGATGGTTTTGCGTGTAACATTCCATTGCGCGGGGGGCGTTGGCAGTACACTCGCTGAAAGGGGCGAAGCCATGAGCGGCAGCGACCTGTTACTAACTTGTAGCGACTGCGGTCAGGAATTTGTCTTTACTGCTGGGGAACAGCAGTTTTTCCAGGAACGCGGCTACTCTTCGCCCCGACGCTGCAAGCCATGCCGCCAAGCTAAGCAAGGTGGCGGCGGCGGGGGTGGCCACGCTCCGTCCCATTCGCAGCACGAGGGTGGGGGTTACAGCGGCGGTGGGGGCGCCGGCGCCGGCATGAGCACGGGCACCACCGTGGTTTGTGCCAGCTGTGGTCAAACCACAACAGTGCCGTTTGAACCCCGTGGGGACCGTCCCGTTTACTGCAAAAGCTGCTACCGGCCGAAGCAGGGTGGTGGTGGCGGGGGTGGCGGCGGACGGCAGAACCGCGGCGGAAGCGGCGGCGGTGGGGGTGGCGGCGGGAACCGCGACCGGGATCGCCGGCGCCACTAGAGCTGCTCCAGCTTACAAATGTAACCAAGTAGTTGTATGGCCGCGTACATCTCTTAGCCAGCATACTTGCTCCCGAGGGTAATAGGTATGGAGCAGATTCTGTTGGAGATGTTCGAGCAGGCGCGGAAGCTGGTCGTGGAAACCGATCGTAAGTTGGCGGAGGAAAACGACCGGATCCGGGAAAAGGAACGCGAAGTAAAGCTCCTGGAACTTTCGACCCAGATCGAGGCGGCGTTTGACTTCACCAGCAAGGAAAAGCTGGAACTCGATCCCCGGTTGGATATCCAGGACGGAAGACCAACGGTTGAATTTATCGTGCGTAGCCTACGGGCAATTTTTGTGCTGTCGCCTCAACCAGAGGGTCATTGGACCCTGAACGCACTGGAAGACGGGCGGCCCCCAAGTTCCCTGGGAGAATTTCAAGGCGGGACCAAGGGTGATGCATCTTCGAGGCGGTTGGCCGCGGCCCGAATCGTGACGGCGATTGGGAACTGGGCGCAAAAAGGACAGCCGCTTCCCGCGAAAAAGCCGGTGCAATCGGAAACGTCGAGCCGGTGGCAAGATACGGCGGTAGCAGCCGAAATGCCGGAGCGCCGCGAACCAACCTACGGCACCATGGGCAAGTTTCTCGGCTATTAAGATCTGGTTCGGGTCCTGCTCCCAGCAGGGTAAACCGGTAACACCACAAGATTGTGGTTCTCCCCCGACCGGGGAAATGTGAAACAACCGCATTTCCCCGGGCTCCTCTCCCGTTCTGAAAGCGTCAAATTTGCTCCCCACGCTCTAGTATGGGTGCGGAGGTATGGAGCGATGAATCTACGCCCGCCGGTGACAATCTCACTCTTATTCCTGGCCCTGGTTTGCAACTTGCGGGTGGCCGCGCAGGAAGGCAAGCCGCAGCGGGTAGCCGAGCTGGCTTACCAGGCAGAAATGTCGCACGAGGTGGGAGCGTGTCCCGGAGCTCTTGACGTGGCCGACCGCAACGTGTGCCTGAACGACGCTCGAGACGAGACCTACAAAAACTACAAAGAGTTTTTCGGCGCGTTGCGCGAGGCTCTGATCCAAAGTTCGCCCAATGATGCCAATGCCCTGGCGCTGGACGGGACGGAAGTGGTCTGGGAGAAATACCGGGTGACGGCGTGCGACGCAATGGTGAAGGTCTACGATCTGGGCACGATCAAGCATCCAGGATCGAGCGAGCCCAGCGCACAGACGCGCTGCCTGATCCTGATCACGCGCAGCCGTATGCGCGACTTGAGAGAGATTTACGCGGCAACGCTCTAAGGGCGGTTGTTGTTCAGCGAGAAGGTACGGTTACGGAAATCAGCTCCGAGCTGAGCGGTCGGGGGAGAACTACGGTCAGGCCGGTGCTCATGAGGCTTCGCCCGGTAAGATCCGTATCGGGCGAGCTGCCGTCCTCAAAATGCAAATGGTAGTGTTGTCGGGGATCGAGCCCCGCCAGCACGAAATGGTGTTCCGATTCGTCATTGCTTGAGCCGTGGAATGCGAACACAACTCCTCTGTGTTGCGCGGGATCCCAGTATTCCATTCCGTCCCAGTGCACACCGTCTGGCCGAGCCGATATGTGGAAGAGTTCTGCGTCACGGATCAATGGACGCAGGTTCGTCTTGTAAAACCTGATTGCCTGTCGCGCGGCGGCGTGCTGTTGCGCATTCCAGGCATTCGTATCCTGCATGACCGTGAACCAGCCCATCATGCCGCTACGCAGTTCATAGAGGAAATTCTCCAGGCGCGGCGTAGGCCATTTTTGCACGTAGGTTTCGAGCATCGCCGCGGGCAGCACAAAACTGGTGTCGTAGAAGGCTCGGCGGTTGGACAGCGGATCATACGAATCGGTGATGGAGAAGTAGTCGCCGTGGGCGGCACTGCCAAAGTCGACCATGCGTCCGCCATCGTTACAAATTTCCAGGAGCAGTCCTGGATGCTCCCGGCGTAGCTGGTCATGGATGCTGTAGTACGAGCGCACTGCGTGCTCGCTCACGTCGGTCGAGTTGGAACTGAGCACCAGATCCGAACCGTCGATGTGACGGATACTCATGTGCAAAGGGTCCGGCGGCGCGTGAGGGTGGTTATCGCGGGTGCACCCCTGGGCCACCACGTACCCATCGTGCTCCAGCATGTCGAGGTGGTAGTCGCTCACGATGCGGTTCACTTCGCGGGCGGCGTAGTCATGAGCGGCGGGTATGCCCAGGTCAATCGTCTGGCCCTTGAATTCCTGCGGTTTCCAATCCGGACCCACGTCGGCTACCAGCCAGCCGCGCACGGTTGGATCGCGCAGGTTGAGCGCGCCTGGGGCAGTGTCGAGCCCAGCCTGCGCCCAGTCTACCCATAGACCAAATTTCATCCCGCGGCGGTGAGCATCGTCGGCCAATGGGGTTAATCCGTGGGGAAATGTTTTGGGATTTGGAACCCAGTCGCCCACACCGCGAAACCAGCCGGCATCGAGGTGGAACATCTCCAGGCCCAAGCCGGCGGAGTCGGCGATCATGTGCTGGGCAATGGCTTCGTTCACCTGCATGCCGGCGCCCCAGCTGTTGTTTACGGTGAGCGGAAAGTTGGAGTCGGCCCAAGTGCGTGGCGAACCAAGCACGGCGCGCACCCAGGGGCGCAGCTGATTTCCTGCTCCGTCTGGCCCACCTGCAAACGCGCCTAGAAAGACTGTTGGCAATGCGATGGCGCCGCCGGCTGGGAGGCGGGTGAGCACGGGGCCGGGCTGAGGGTCGAGGCCGAGCTGGCCGTGAAGATCATGGGACGTGCGATCGAGAGTCACACGGGTTCGCCCGCTAAACTCGATCCCTGCGTACCAGCCCGGGCGGTTATCGCCCGAGAGAAAGACTGCCTCGTAGGGTATGATTTCGCGGCCTCTCCCAGGGACGTCGTGCGCGTAGGTGGTGGACCAACCGGTCCATCGATATCCGGGTGTGGGCTGTTGGAGATGAGTGCCGATTGGAGTCGGTTCACCCGCGCCCTTCTCGACGTAAAAATGATGCAGCGGGATGTTGGACGAGATTTGCCAGTCGAGAACCAGGGTGTCCATGATTGGCATCCAGAATTCTCGAGTGTCGAGGTTTTGCACTTCGATGCGGTGCTCGATAGGTCCGAATGTTGCGCGGGCAGTCCATTGCCAGGAAAGGCGCAGATGCGGTTTGTCCGACTCATAAACAAAGGTCACTTGATTGGCGTCGACGGTGCCGGAGTGGGGCGCGAGATGCCAGGTGAGCGGAAGCCGCGTGCCTCCTTGTTCCACAAATGTGGGGAGGGGCTGCGGAGCGCGGTTGCGCCAGGGGTTTTGGTGGTGGCCGCTTAGCGAAATGATTGCTGGTGCAGTGGGGCCAGCGGATAGTTCCAGGACCGTGTCGGTGGTTGACAGCGTGGCCCGGAGTTGTTGGCCAGCCTGCGCATATGCGTGAGCACAGTAAAGTGTGAACAGCCAGCAGAAGGCGACCTTCCGTTTGAACTTCAAGGTGCTACACCTCCGACTCATTTCCAAACTCAGAGGATACTTGCATCCTTGAACTTCTTTCAGCCGTCCCTGCGGGACTCGATGGCGTTTTGAACGGTAACCCAGGACTGGCGTCCTGGGCTAAGTTCAGCCGTCCCTACGGGACTGGGTTCCACAGATACCCGAGACGGTTGAGACGCCCCTGATAGGCCGATGATCGCGGGATGGTCCGGATGGGTGGCGAAGATGGGGTCTCCCAAAAAAAAATGCCCTATCCTCCGCGTTTGTCTGCGAAGGATAGGGCGACTGTCTATCCATCTACTGTGCTAGCTGCAGCCGCTGGTGGAACCGCAGCTCATGCATCGGTAACAGCTGCCGTTGCGGACCATGATGGCTCCGCAGGTATGGCAACTGGGTGCGTCTCCCATGTCGAGATACTCCTTCATTGCGTCGGCCGCGTGAAAGATGGGGGCGCCTTTACGGGTTTCGGGTACTCCATAGATGCCTCGGTCTTCCATGCTTCCGCCGGCACCGCCCTGAGCAGGAGCACCTGCTTCGGGCAGGATGCCGCTGGCCGGTGGCCTGGTTTCATACTTCACTTCGTATCTTCCCACTTCCGCCGGGGCGTCATCCGCCGGAGCGGTCAGACCGGAGAACAAGCTCAATTGATGTCCGGAAAGGAATCGCAATTGGAGCCAGCGGAAGATGTAATCCATGATGGACTTGGCAAAGCCAATCTGCTCGTTGCCAGTCCAGCCTGAAGGCTCAAAGCGGGTGTGGGCGAACTTCTCGCACAGAACCTTGAGCGGAACACCGTGCTGGAGCGAGAGCGAGACCGCGGTCGCAAAGGAATCCATCAGCCCGGAGACAGTGGACCCTTCCTTGGCCATCTTGATGAAGATCTCACCCGGTTGACCATTGGGATAAAGACCGACGGTGATGTAGCCTTCATGGCCGGCAATGGAGAATTTGTGGGTGAGCGAAGGCCGCTCCTCCGGCAGGCGATGACGGACAGCGCGGGGCGGGCCTTGCGTTGCCTCCGCCTCTTCGCGCAACGCCGCAGCCTGACCGAGAGTGACGGCGTTGGCAATGGACGCGGAGAAAGCATTGGCGGCCGTGAGCACTGAGTTGGCAGTGACCTCGAGGCGAGCCGAAACTTTGTCTTCGAGCAGCCGCAGATCGTCGCCAATCGAGCTGGTGTCGCCCTGCGCGATGGCGGTGAGAACCCGGTCGGCAGCAGCGCTGACGGCCACATCGGCGCTGGTTTCCCCACCCAGTGCGTTCTTGATGGCCTTAGCCTTGTTGCCGTCGGAGACGTTGAGCGGTTGGGCGCCCTTGGAGCCGTCGCGGTAGACGGCGACTGCTTTGAGGCCCAGACGCCACGCCTCAATGTAGGCCTGCGTAATATCGTCCAGGGTCGCGTCGTGGGGCAGGTTGACGGTCTTCGAGATGGCTCCCGACAGGAACGGCTGGGCTGCGGCCATCATCTTGATGTGGCCCGAAGAGTGGATCGAGCGGGTTCCTTTGCTGGGCTTGAAGCTGCAATCAAACACCGCGAGATGCTCGGGCTTGATGCCAGGCGCCCCTTCGATGGTGCCGGTGGAGTCGATGTAGCTGACAATCGAATCGACCTGCGGATTGGTGTAACCGAGCTTGAACAGCGCTACGGGTACCGTGTTGTTGACGATTTTGATCATGCCGCCGCCGACCAGCTTCTTGTACTTGACCAGCGCAAGATCCGGTTCGATGCCGGTGGTATCGCAGTCCATCATGAAGCCGATGGTGCCGGTGGGCGCCAACACGGTGACCTGCGAGTTGCGGTAGCCATGCTGCTCGCCGTGGGCCAGAGCCTGGTCCCAGCAATCCTTGCTGGCCGCAATCAGTGAAGCCAGTTGCGGGGTAGTGAAAGGCTCGGACGAGTTGACATGGCCGATCTTGTTTACCTCGGCACGGTGCATCCGGATGACGTCGAGGAAGGGCTCACGGTTGACGTAGAAGCCAGGGCACGCGCCTCCCCGTTGCGCCAGGCCGCCGTTGGCGTACTGAGCCTGCTGGCAAAGCGTGGTGGCGGAGACCAGCGCCGGAGCCTTCTCCGCCAGCACGGAGGACTGGAGGTAGGATTGGCCGCACAGGATGGAAGTGAGGGCGGCAGCGAAATCTCTGCCGGCATCGCTGTCATAGGGCAAACCCATCGCCATGAGGAGGGCGCCGAGGTTGGCGTAGCCGAGGCCCAACGGCCGGTAGTCGTGAGAATTGCGCACGATCGATTCGGTCGGGTAGCCGGCGTTGTCCACCAGGATATCCATCGCGACGATCAGGATGTCGATGGCATGGCGATACCCTTCCACGTCAAAGGCAGCTGCCGGGGTGATGAACTTGAGCAGGTTGAAGCTGGCCAGGTTGCACGCCGAGTCATCCAGGAACATGTACTCGGAGCAGGGGTTTGAGGCATTGATGCGGCCCGAGTTCTTCGAGGTATGCCACTTGTTGATGGTGGTGTCGTACTGCATGCCCGGGTCGCCGCATTGCCAGGTAGCTTCGGCGATCTTGCGCATTAGGTCGCGAGCCTTAAAGACCTTGGCTGGTTCGCCACCCTTGACCTTGCGGGTGGTGAAATCCTGATCCCGCTCGACGGCGCGCATGAAGTCGTCGTTCACGCGGACGGAGTTGTTGGCGTTCTGGAAGAAGATCGAGCTGTAGGCTTCTGAGTCCGGACCGGAGCCGTCATAGCCAGCCTGCATCAATGTCCAGGCTTTGAGCTCCTCCTTGGCTTTGCACTCGATGAAGTCTTCGATATCCGGATGGTCGACGTTAAGAATGACCATCTTGGCTGCCCGGCGGGTCTTGCCGCCGGACTTGATGACGCCGGCAAAGGCATCGAACCCGCGCATGAAACTGAGCGGACCGCTGGCGGTGCCGCCGCCGGAGAGGGTTTCCATCGACCCGCGGATGCTGGAGAGGTTGGTCCCGGTGCCGGATCCCCACTTGAAGAGCATGCCCTCGGTTTTGGCGAGGGTCAGGATGGAATCGAGCGAGTCGTCCACCGCGTTGATGAAGCAAGCGGAGCACTGCGGATTGCGGTAGCCGGTGGCGGAGAACTCAACCGCGCAGGTGTGGGGATTCCAGTGCCAGCTCTGCGCATCAGAGTTTGGCTCCAGCCGCTCGCAGCCGACGTTGAACCAGACGGGCGAGTTGAAGGCTACTTTCTGAGTCAGCAGCAGGTGAACCAGTTCGTCGTGGAAGACGGCCGCGTCTTCCGGGGTGGCAAAGTAACCTCCCGCGATCCCCCAATCGCGGATGGTTTCTGCCACCCGGGCGACTAATTGGCGCACACCGGTTTCGCGAGCGCCAAACTCACCCTGCGGAGTGCCTACGTGGCCGTGCAGGTACTTGGAAGCGACAATGTTAGTCGCGGTCATTGACCAATCTGCGGGAACCTCAACGTCTTTTTGCTCGAAGATCGTGCCCCCGGTAGCGTCGGTGATGGAAGCGGTGCGGCGCTCCCATGCGACCTCGCTGTAGGGGGAAATTCCGGGCTTGGAGAACAGGCGGGTGCAGTGCACGCCGGTTGCGGGTTCAGGCTTTGGCACGGAGTGGCTATAGTGGGCGGCCCAGCCGTTTGCGGCGGCGGAAGTTGCGGAATTGGTGGCCTCAGCCATAATTCTCCTCACGATTTTAGAAATTTGACAGAAAAGCCGTTCCCGGGCGCTCGTAGCGGCGCTTTCCCACAGGAGGTGAAACCGGTTTTTCTGGACTACTCAACAACCAGGCTTTGGCGACAAAACATCCGACGAGGTTGAGCGCCGGATCGTGAAAGTAAAGCCGTGAGATGCGAAAGTACCGCTCTCCATGGCGTGTGTCAAGCCAGAACCACTATATCTAGTAGTTTATATGCATATCCCCCTAGTTGGGTTCCCAAAGCCGGACAAACGGCTGTGGAGAACGCGGGAAGGCCAGTCCTGGAGCGGGTTTGGTATTTCAGGAAGCGTACCTCTGGGGCTAAAGCCCGGATTTTGTTGGGCGCTAGCGGTCCGACTAAAGTCGTGCCCTGATACAAAGCATCAGAGCGAAGACCACCAGGAGCGGGCATTTTCGCGGATTTGGATCTATCCATGCCTTCGATCGGGTTCGGTTGGGGCATGGCTGGGGCCGTGCCTTTCGTCCTGAGTCAGGATGCGCCCAGCGCATTTGGAGAAGGATCGAACAGCGCCTGAAATAAGGCTACGCCCCGCTGGGGGATCCAACAAGGCGGAGAAAGGGGTCTCATTGTGGAAGGCGTGGATAAGGGGACGTTCGGTGGTGTTCGGGCTCGGGTCGAGCGACGAAGGGCCCGCGACCGATGATTGCGGAATTAGGTTTGGGTGGCAGAGCGAGTGCCGCGCCTACGGCGCTCGGGATCAGCCTTCATCCGATTTCCCAGCCCTTCCGGGCTGGGCTGACGTTTAGCGTCGGCCCTACGGGCCTTGACGAACTATTAAGCCCCTCGTCCCATGGTTTCCAATCAATTGCCTCCGCGAACGCCCTCGTGACCGTCGAGCAAAGCAAAAAGTTAGTTTGGACAAGCCTGACGGCGGGACTCGATTTCGTCATGGTCGTTGTTGCGCAGATTTTGAAGCCCTCGTCGGCGGAGTGCTGTGGCACGGGCTGAAGCCGTGCCCTTCGTTCAGGCTTTTTGAGACCCGTCTAGGTGGTGGCTGATTTGCCTTTGAACAGGCGGTAGATGGCCAGGAGGATGATCGCGCCCAGCAGCGACATGAAGAAGCCAGCGCGCTGGCCTTCCTGGTACAAACCGACATGACTGCCGATAAACGTGGCCAGCAGAGCACCGGCGACGCCGATCAACATGGTGATGAAGATGCCGCCGGGGTCTTTTCCGGGCATGATGAACTTAGCCAGCGCCCCGACGATCAGGCCGATGATTGCTTCCCACAAAAGGCTAAACATACACGTATCCTCCTGATTTGCCTGTTAGGTCCAGACAGATGGTAAAGCCGCGTGCAAATCCTCTGGCACGCGGCCGGCTGGTTATCCCGGTTTTAACCCGGCGCTACTTTTCTTTCGACAGGTTCTTGGGCGACTTCCTGTTCAGAGTCCGCAACAATTTGGCTGCGGAGGGTGGGTTTGGGACCGCCTTGTCGAAAACGATGGCCTCAGCCGTTACGTCCTTGCCGTAAAGCTTCTTGTTGCCGTCGTTGTCGGGACGCAATGTGGAACCGGACAGTGAGACACCGGCGAAGAGTCCACGTGCGCGTGAATAGGAAAGGATCTGCGCCCGCATGGTTACATCCGTTTCAGCGGAAGCATTGCGACCGACCGGACCGGCAGCGGCGGAAGCGTCGCCACCGATCTTTACCTTGCTCTTAAGAATGTTTGCGGCGGAGGTTGGGCTCATGAGCAGGAGCACGAAATCCGTGGCCTGGCCACCTAGCTGCAACCCGAAGCTCGCGCCTTCAAGAGCCATCATCGATGGCGCACTCCACGGACCGCGAAAGTGCCTACCACTGCGGCAGGTCAACACCCCGCGGCCGTAGCTGCCGCCGACGATGAACGCGGCCTTGAGCACGGACGGTAATACGACTACGCAGTCCGCTTTGTCGATTACGCTTTGCGGAATGTCGTCGGGAACGTTCATGATCTCGGAAATTACCGTGCCCGCCGCCATGACTCGATCCGCTTCTTTGTCCTGACCAAGAACGGGCAGAACCATCAGGCCCATGAGGCTTAGTGCCACTACTGTTCTCTTCATGCTCTCTCCTTGAGGCGTTGTTGACACCATCACAGCAATACAGCATTGCCTGCGTTAGAACCCGGAAGCGAATGCGGAGTTAACTCATCCGGTAACCGCTCAGCATACTATACAGATTCTCTTTGAGAATCAATGGTTGTTGGTCACACGAAAGGCAGGCCTCATTGAGGAATCGCGTCTCAGCCGCGAAGGGCAATGTCGACAGACTCCGTTGGTTCACCGCTGTTGTTTCCCCCGCGCGCCGAAGCCTCACCTGCTTGGGGCTTCTAGCCTTGCTAGGCGGGGCTCTGGCCATGGTTCAGAGTGCGGCACAGACGAGCAAAGCTTCCAGGGTCACCATTGCGGGCGACCAGTTTATGCGCGATGGCAAGCCGTACCAGATTATTTCCGGGGCGATCCACTATCCGCGCGTGCCCCGTGAATATTGGGCGGACCGGCTGCGCAAGGCCCATGCGATGGGCTTGAACACGGTGGATACCTACGCTTTCTGGAACGTGCATGAGCCTCGCGAGGGGTATTTCGACTTTAGCGGTAACAACGACATTGCGGCATTTGTGCGCATGGCACAGGAGGAGGGACTGAATGTAATCGTGCGACCGGGTCCGTATATCTGCGCAGAATGGGAGGCGGGCGGGCTGCCGGCCTGGCTATTTGCTGACGCCGGCATCAAGGTCCGCACGCGAGATGCCCGCTTTCTTGCCGCGACGGACCGTTATTTGGCAAGGCTTGGACGGGAGCTGGCGCCTCTCCTAGCTGCACACGGCGGTCCCATCATCGCGGTGCAGGTGGAAAACGAGTATGGGACTTTCGGAAACGACCGGCTGTATATGGAGCAGATTCGCCAGTCGATTGTGCGCGCGGGCTTCGGCGATTCCATCCTGTTTACCTCCGACGGAGCCAAGTTCATGATGAACGATGCGTTGCCGGGGGTTTTGCCGGTGATCAATTTCGGCCCTCATCTGACGGAGACGTCCTATGCGAGGCGGTACCTCGCCATGCTTTACCTGGCTGCGACGATGCGGTCCTTCCGCTTCGAACAGCCATGGATGACGGGCGAATATTGGGCCGGGTGGTATGACGCCTGGGGCGGTCAGCACGCCAGGACAGACGCCGAGCAACAGGCTAAGGAATTGGATTGGATGCTGGGCCAGGGGTATTCGGTGAATCTTTACATGTTTCATGGCGGAACCAGTTTTGGATTTATGAATGGCGCGAATTATAGCGACGACGGCCACTACTTACCCCTGGTGACGAGCTATGACTACGATGCTGCTCTGGACGAGGCCGGCAGGCCTACACGGAAGTTCTTTCTGTTCCGGGATGTGATTCAGCGGCGTACCGGGATCACCCCGCCGGCTTTGCCTGCTCCTTTGCCGATGGCGAGTGTGGCGAGCTTTTCGCTGGGGGAATCAGCCTCACTCTGGAACAATTTGCCGGCTCCGGTAGCGGTGGAGCATCCCCGCTCCATGGAAACGTTTGGCCAGGATTACGGTTACATCCTGTATCGCACGGAGTTGACTGGACCGGCCGCGGGCCGGTTGGTGGTCGACGACGTGCGGGATTTCGCTGCGGTTTATCTGAACCGCAAACTGCAGGGCACGCTCGATCGCCGCTTGAAGCAGACGCAATTGGATGTCTCTGTGCCGCCGGGACCGGTGACGCTGGACATTCTGGTTGAGAATACCGGCCGGGTTAACTATGGGGCACAGTTGCAGGATGGCCAGGCTGGGATCACCCGGTCGGTGTCGCTTGCGGGACGCGAGTTGTCAGGCTGGCAAGTGTATTCCCTTCCGATGACCGGCCCGGAGGGATTGAAGGGCTGGCGGACCGGTTTCACCGCGGGGCCGGCATTTCATCGCGGAACGTTCACGATTGCATCTGTGGCCGATACATATCTGGACGTGAGCAAGCTGGGGAAGGGTTTCGTTTGGGTGAATGGTCACAATCTCGGTCGCGTTTGGGGTATTGGTCCGCAACAGTCGCTGTTTCTTCCTGCGCCTTGGTTGAGGCAGGGGTTGAATCAAGTGGTGGTGTTTGATTTTAGTGATCTGGATGGGCCGCAGCTTCGGGGGGTGGGGAATCCGATTTGGTCTAAGTAGATGCGTTCGGTGGGGCTTTGCCCCGGCTTTTCGGCCCACGTACGCTTAGGCGAACGTGGGGCCACCCGTCCAGGGGTTGAGGGTTGATTTGCAACGTTGGTGTTCAGTGCGCGACTGACTGAAACCGCAGGTCCCTCCACTCCGCTTCGCTCCGGTCGGGATGACAAGGAAAGGGTAACGGTTCCCTCGAGAGCGGATGCCGGGTTTTAGCGGCGGTAGATTACTCCAGCCTTCATCACGAAGGAGACGCGCTTGAGGACGCTGATGTCGTCGAGGGGATTGCCGGGCACGGCGATGATGTCGGCGTCGTAGCCCGGCTTGAGGGCGCCTAGCTCGCGGTCCCAGTCGAGGAGCTTCGCTCCGTTGAGCAAGTCGGCTTTTAGGACGTCCAGGGGCTTCATTCCGTATTGCACCATGAGCTCGAACTCGCGGGCCTGGGTACCGTGGGGAAAGGGTCCCACATCGGAGCCCACCGCCATGGGCACACCGTGCTCCAGTTGGCGGCGAAACTCCTGCGCGTGATAGTCGAGGAGTTGGTGCTCTCGCGCTGCTCCCTGCGGCGAGCTGGCGTGAGCGGCAAAATATTCCTGGATGGTGAAGGTTGGTACGGCGTAGATCTGCTTTTCGCGCATCAAGCGCATGGTCTCGTCGCCGAGCTGGTCAGCATGGTCGATCGAGGCCACGCCCGCCTGGGCGGCATACAGGGCGCCTGGCTCGCCTTCACAATGTACCCCGACGCGGGTCTGCAGACGGGCAGTCTCGGCAACAGCCTGCGCCAATTGCGATTCGGTGTACTGGAAGATGGAATGAAACTGGCCATCCTTAAGGAAGTCCCGGCCGGTCTCGTAGATCTTGATGAAGTCCGCCCCGTCCTTGATCTGCTGGCGGATAACGGCGACCAACTCGTCGCCGGTGTTGGCATAGGTGGCATTGGAGAGGACATGCTGCTCGGGGTTGTAGTCGATGGCGTCCTCGTGCCCGCCGAGAACGCTGATCGCGTTCCCACTGACACGCATGCGCGGTCCCGGGATCTGTCCCTGGTCGATGGCGTTGCGGACTGCGGAGTCGGCCGGCCCCGCACCTTCCGTACCCATGTCGCGCTCGGCAGTAAAGCCGGCCATCAGGTCGGCCTTCGCCGCCAGGGTAGCGGTAATCACACGCTGGGGCACGGACTCGATCACGGTCTGAAGATCCTCCGCACCGGGGTGGAGAAAGAGATGAACGTGGGCGTCGATCAGGCCAGGCATCAGGGTGGTGTCGCCGAGATCGACGGTTTCCGCACCGGAGGGATGGGCTACGGAGGAGCCGGCAGCCACGATCTTTCCACCTTCGACCAGGACCTCACCCGGGGTGAGAATGCGGCCGGCTTCTATATCGAGAAGACGGGCGGCGTGGAGAACGATGGGGGGAGAAGCGGGCGGGGCTTGGGCCGAGGCGATGCCGGCTAAGAGCCCAAGCGGGATGAGGAACGGGTATCGGAAGGCCAAGATGGTTTGCAGAATATCAGCAGATCCGATCCTGGCGTTCGTTTCGTATTAGTATTGGGTCAAAATATGCGGCTGCGCAGAAAGATCCGCGAGGTTACATATAACTTCGATGACCTGCGCGACCTGTTGGCCAAGGCAAGCCCCTACCGCTCGGGGGATGCGTTGGCTGGAATTGCGGCCGAGAGCGATGAACAGCGCGCCGCGGCGCAAATGACGCTCGCCGATCTTCCCCTGCGCGCCTTTCTGCAAAACGCCCTGATCCCCTACGAAACGGATGAGGTTACCCGCCTGATTGTCGATAGCCACGATCTGTCCGCCTTTGCTCCGATAGGGACATTGACGGTAGGAGATTTTCGCGACTGGCTGCTTTCTGATGCAGCGACCGGTGAGGTGCTGGCGGCGTTAGGACCCGGCCTGACACCGGAGATGGTCGCGGCGGTCAGCAAGTTGATGCGGGTTCAGGACCTGATCCTGGTGGCGCGCAAGATTCGGGTGGTGACGCAGTTCCGGACCACGGTGGGCTTGCCGGGCAGGTTATCGACCCGGTTGCAGCCGAACCATCCCGTGGACGATCCGGCGGGCATCGCTGCGGCCATGGTCGATGGGCTCTCGCTGGGCTCAGGGGACGCGGTGATCGGGATCAATCCCGCGTCGGACAATGTGAACACGGTGCAGACGCTGCTGCAACTGATCGACCATGTGCGCCAGAAGTATGCAATCCCGGTGCAGAGCTGTGTGCTGGCCCACGTCACCACCCTGATGGCAGCGCTCGAGAAGGGTGCTCCGGTCGACCTGGTCTTTCAATCGATTGCCGGAACGGAAGCCGCTAACCAATCGTTTGGGGTGAACCTGGCGCTGCTGGATGAAGCCTGTGCGGCGGCGCGGGCGCTCAAGCGCGGGGCGCTTTTTGAGGGGTCGCATAGGGGCGACCATGTGATGTATTTCGAAACTGGACAAGGGAGCGCCCTATCCGCCGACGCCCATCATGGGGTGGATCAGCAAACCTGTGAGGCACGAGCCTATGCGGTCGCCCGGCGCTATCGGCCGATGCTGGTGAACACCGTGGTGGGGTTCATTGGGCCGGAGTATCTGTACAACGGCAAGCAAATTATTCGCGCTGGACTGGAAGACCATTTTTGCGGCAAATTGCTGGGGCTGCCCATGGGTTGCGACGTCTGCTACACCAATCACGCGGAAGCCGACCAGGACGACATGGATGTGCTGCTGACACTGCTCGGCACGGCAGGAGTGAACTACATTATGGGGGTGCCCGGAGCGGACGATGTGATGCTCCATTATCAAAGCACCTCATTTCACGATGCGCTGTATCTGCGCCGGGTGCTGGGCCTGAGGCCGGCACCGGAGTTTGAGGCCTGGCTGCAGAGTGATGAACGGTTTCGGTTGAATGTACCGGCGTTTCTCGCATAGCTCATGTTTGCCAGACGGAGGCAAAAGACGAACCAGATCGGTGCTGTTCCGGATGTGGCGGCGGCGGAAATGTCACTCGCGGCGCGAGAGGCATTGCGCAGCTATACGCCTGCGCGGCTGGGCCTGGAGCGCACCGGTGTGAGCCTGGCGACGCGTCCCCTGCTCGACTTTCAGCTGGCGCATGCAAGGGCGCGCGATGCGGTGCACGCGGCGATCGACGTGCGTATGTTGTGCGACGAACTGCGGCGGTCCGCATTGACGCCTCTGGCACTGGAAAGCAAGGCCACGGACCGAGGCACGTATCTCCGGCGGCCGGACCTTGGCCGGGCCCTGAGCGAGGAGTCGTTGGCGTTGCTGACCCCGGGGGAATACGATGTGGTCTTCGTGATCGCGGATGGGCTCTCGGCCTTAGCCGTCGAGCGGCACGCGCTACGTCTGATGCGAGAGATCTTGTCGCTCATTGGCGGTTGGCGGCTGGCTCCGGTGTGCGTGGTGGAGCAGGGCCGAGTGGCCATCGGGGACGCGATTGGCGAGGCGCTGCGTGCACCCCTGGCCGTGGTCCTGATCGGGGAACGGCCAGGGTTGAGCTCTCCCGATTCTTTGGGTGTTTACATTACGTGGGAGCCGCGGCCGGGTAGGAAGGATTCGGAGCGGAATTGCATCTCCAACGTGCGGGAAGAGGGATTGGGATACGCGGCGGCGGCAAACCGGTTGCACTACTACATGCAAGAGTCATCGCGGCTCCACATGACCGGGTTGGGGCTCAAAGACCCTGCTGAGGATTTGGCTCGGTTTTTGTAGTGGTTTGTACCTGGGGTTATGTCACGGGACTTAACCGGCCTTGACTAGGAGGATCCCAGGTCTCAAAAGCGAGACCTGGGCACCCTTCGCGTGTCCAGCCGGCCTCGGTGGTGACGAATTTAGTCCCGTAGGGACGGCTGAACGCATCTTCTGAGTCTTCTCTCACTCGGCCTTCGTCGGTAGGTTTGCCCAGAGGTAGGTTCGGAAAAAGGTCAGCACACGCTGGTTCGCAGACTCTGTTGCTTTGGTGCTGAAGACGTGGCCTTCGTCGGGATACATGCCTGCTTCGCAGGTGAAGTCTTTGAGCTCGCAGAGACGGACAAGCTGGCGGGCGTTGACGATCGGGACCTGCTTATCCTGCTCACCGTGAAGGATGAGAAGAGGAGGCAGGATTTGCACCTGAGAGAAAAACTGGTTGGGGAGAAGGCCCGACCATTCCGCGATGGCTTCCACGCCCAGTTTGCGGGAACCCGCCAGCAGCGCGACCGAGGCCCCCAGGCCTTGTCCGATGAGCGCAATTTTCCTGGCTCGGGCGGCCGGGCGTGCGCGCAGATCGGCCACGACATCCTCGACCGCCTGAGCCCAACGCCGATAGTTCGTGGCTGTCGGTTCGAGGTTGGGCGTAACCGCCAGGTAGTCCACCAGAAATACGCGAAAAGCGTGTTCGGCGAAGAACCGGGCCTCCGTCCGGGCAAACGCGAGATCGGAAGCGCTCGCACCGCGCAAAAAGACCATCGTGGCTGTTGCGTCATGAGCGTCATAAACCGCGCACGAGACAGCTTTGCCATGGCTCATGAAGGTGGCGTACTCGACCGGGACTGTCTGTGCCCGAAGTGCGGCCGTCGCTAACCCAAAAAGCGCAAATGCAAGCACCCGGGAGAAACGCATCTTAGAGCACCTTCAGAACGACCAGGGAGAGATCGTCATTTTGCTCTGCACCGGCGGTAAACCGGTCAGCGCACTGAACCACCGCGGTGACGATATCCTGCGCGGAGCGATGAGTACTCATCTTGGCTGCCGCGATGAGCCGCTCTTCTCCCCATTCCTCGAAATCAGTGGTCATGGCTTCGCTAATTCCATCGGTGTATCCGATAAGCACGTCGTAGGGCTGGAGCTGCAGCCGGCCTTGCTCATATTGAACATCGGTGAAGATGCCCAGGACCGGTCCGCCGATTTCCAGCCGCTGCACAATGCACGGACCATCCGGGCTGCAGAAACTATCAAGCCCCGGGACCGCCGGACGCAAGAGTACTGGTGCATTGTGCCCGGCATTCACGTAATCCAGGGTGCGAGCCGAAGGGTCGTATTCGCCGAAAAAAAACGTCACAAAGCGATTGCTGGTAGAGGAGTCGTAGATGATGCGATTGAGACCCTCGATTAACCGGGCAAGAGAGAGCGTGCCGCTGAAAGTGAGCCCGTGCAGGGCAGCGCGGATGGAGGCCATCAACAGCGCGGAAGAGATGCCTTTGCCGGAAACGTCGCCGATGGCGAGGCCCAGACGGCCGTTTTCGAGGGCGATAAAGTCGTAGTAGTCCCCTCCAACCTCCTGCGCGGTGCGGCTGTAGCCGGCGAAGTCGATGCCCTTTATCAGGGGATACATCTGGGGCAGCAGGCGCTCCTGCACCTGGCGGGCAATTTCGATCTCACGGTCGATGCGCTGGCGTTGCGCCGCCTCGTGCGCCAGGTGGTGTACCAGCGCGCTGTTTTCGATGGCCAGGCCGGTTTGCAAGGCTACGGATGACAGCAACCGCCGGTCGGAGCGGGAATATGGCTCCTCGCTGCGCTTGGGCCCGAGGGCCATCACTCCGATTAGATTGGAGCGGCCCGGCAGTGGCAGCAGCAGCTCGGCATCGAGCCGGTCGAGTACCGAGACCTCGGCCGGGGCGGCCAAGGCCAACCAGGGGTCGGGGTGCTCGCGGAAGACTCGCTTGGGACTGCGATCGATGGCCAGCGCACGCATGGTGGAGGAGTTTTCCGGCAGCGAAACGTCCACGCCATCCGGAATTCCCTGGGCATATTGCAGTTGAAAAAGCTTTCCCTGGCGCAACAAGAAGGAGATTCGCTCGACGTGGAGGCTTTGACTGATGCGCTCGGTGATGGTTCGCAGCAAAGGTTCGGTTTCGGTGAAGGTCCGTGCCTGTTCGGAGAGATCCGTCAGAATTTGGTCGGTAGAGTAAGCCTCGCGGAAGAAGCGGCGGTCAATCCATAGGGAGAGAGGCCGCGCAATGCGCAAACGCAAAAACAGAATGACAGCAAAGAAGATCACCGGGGCGATGAGTCGTTGAACCCCGCGGACCGAGCTATGGATAAAGTGAAACAGCCGGAAGCCGAGGATGGCAAAAACGATCACCTGCAGCACCCACAGTGTGCCTTGGGCGAAAGCGTAGCGGGTGCCCTGGCGGAGGATGATGCGGAGATCGAGGGCACGCTGCACGATAACGGTGTAGGCGAGCGAGAGGGGAAAGAAAGTGAACAGAACCGCCACGGTGAGGAGGGCCCAGGAAGGCGCCACCTCCAGGTAGGTCTTTGCGGAGAGCGTGGAGGTTACCAGCAGGACGAGCACCGGGCCCAGCCCGAGCATGGAGCCAGCAGCCACTACTCCGAGGCGGCGGAGGGCATCCGGCGCGGGCGCGGGAACGGCGAAGAGCTTGCCTACGATGGCGGCAATGAAGATGCAGAGAGAAAGCGCTGCAAAGACATTTATCGCGATCTGGAGAGGATCGATGGCGGAAAGGTAGGGTTGAATAAAGCGCACATGGTAAAGCCGGCCGTAGGCCAATGCGAATTGGGCGGGAATGAACGCGATCTGGGGAACAATGATGAGCCACTTGATCCATGGGTGGCGCGTGTCGGTACGGGAGCGGACGGGAAAATGGATGCTGAACAGGATCAGGGAGATGAGCATCCACTGGATGGCGAAGATTTGCCAGAAGATGGTGAAGGGCGCAAGGAAGCCGGGAAAATATCCGATGCGGCTGCTGAAGACGGGAACCACGTTCATGATGCCCAGCAGAAACCAGGCATTCCGTTCCAGCGGCCTGGCCAGGACCACCCAATAGCCGAGCAAGAGACAGAAGGCGGGAAAGAGGACCACCAGCACGATGTTGATCAGCCAGCCGGTGAAGGTTGGGGGAGTTTTCTGCTGCGCCATCAACCCCACTTGCGCCGTGTGCATCCCGCCCAGTCGATTGCGATAAACGATGGAAAAAATTTGTCCTGGATGAGCGTGGAAGGTCTGGCGGATGAGCCCTGCCATGCCAGTAAATGGCACTCCATTCACAGAAATGGGCTCGTCCTCGGACGCCATCCCCGCGCGTCTCGATTCGGGGAGTGGTTGGACCAAGAACCGGGCGTTATCGGATTGCTCCAGTGGGGGCCGCGCCCGGTTGGGATTGAGAAAGCTGTCGAAGGTCGCGGCGGTGTTGGCCGCATAAAAGAGGGTTGAACCCACAACCAAGATGGCCAGCAACAAGTACGTAAGTTTGGCGAGGTTCTTTTTCATGCAGCTTCAGGCGGCATGGTAGCAGACCGCGGGTTGACATCGCCGGGCGAGACGGTTAGCTTTCTATTAGATATGCAAGTCCGCACCCACCATCATCGTCATCACCATCATCACGTGACGAGCGTGTCGGCGGACGGTTCCGGCCAGCGATAGCGGCCCGGAAGCCAGAATCAGGAAAAAGCCCGCCGGCGCGAGATGCGCAAGCGGGCTTTTTTGCGTTTGGTCTGAACGTAAAAAGGGAGAGATGCGGCAATGAGCGAAGCAGTGAAACTTGATTTTGCGAAGATGGATGGCCTGCTGCCTGCAATTGTGCAGGACGCAGTGAGCGGCGAAGTGCTGATGGTGGGTTTTCTTAACGAGATAAGTTATGCCAAAACGTTGGAAACAGGATTTGTGACGTTTTGGAGCCGTACGCGGCAGAAATTGTGGATGAAAGGCGAAACCAGCGGAAACCGGTTGCGGGTGGTCTCTGCGGCAACCGATTGCGACCAGGATACGCTGCTGTTTCGTGTGGAGGTCGAAGGCGACGGGCTGGTCTGCCATGAGGGAACGGTGAGCTGCTTTACCCGGCCGATTGCATTGCCGGCTGCGGAAAAGATGGAGGCACGGAATGGCAGCAGGTAAGTTGAAGCTCGGTATTCCCAAAGGAAGCCTGCAGGATGCGACGATTGCGCTTTTTGAGAATGCCGGGTGGCATATCTATGCCAACGGGCGCTCGTATTTTCCCGGGGTTGATGACAGCGAGATCGAGTGCATGCTGATCCGCGCGCAGGAGATGGCTCGGTATGTGGAGAAGGGCGTTCTGGATGCCGGCCTTACGGGCATTGATTGGGTGATCGAAAGCGGGCTGGATGTGGTCAGCGTCACTTCGCTGACGTATTCCAAAGCGACGCGGACCAAGGTGCGATGGGTGCTCGCGGTGCCTGAGGATTCCCGGTTTCAGAAGGCCGAGGAATTGGGCGGGAAGGTGATCGCTACCGAACTTGTGGAGGTGACCAAGAACTACTTTGCAGCCAAGAATGTTCCGGTGAAGGTGGAATTTAGTTGGGGGGCGACAGAAGTGAAGCCGCCAATGCTGGCCGATGCGATTGTGGAAGTGACGGAGACGGGCAGCTCTCTGCGGGCCAACCGGCTGCGGATTATCGACACGGTGATGGAAAGCGAAACTCATTTGATCGCCAACCGAGGCGCTTATGAGGATCCGTGGAAGAAGCAGAAGATCGACAATATCTCGCTCATGCTCAATGGCGCGATCGCGGCGAAGGGCCGGGTGGGTTTGATGATGAACGTGGAGAAGAAGAATTTGGACAAGGTGTTGGCGATTTTACCGGCGCTGGATTCGCCTACGATTTCCACGCTGAGCGATGCGGGATGGGCGGCGTTGAACACGGTGATCGAAGAGAGCGTGCTGCGGGATGTGATTCCTCAATTGAAGAGTGCTGGGGCTACTGGGATCGTTGAGTATCCGCTGAATAAGATTGTTTTTTAAGTGCTGGGAGGATGACGAACTCTGGGTGATCCGAGAGACTTCGGATTTAGGGCTGTTGTATCCCACATCTCGCGAAAAACGAGCGAGATATGGGGCACCCAGAGTTCGTTGCAGGTACGGACTTTGAAATTAGGAGCGTCTGCATGAGGTTGGTGAAGACACAGGGACGTGGGGGTAAACAGACCCGGCAGATGCTGTGTGAACTGGAGATGCGAGGCTCCCGTAACACGGCGCGCGCCATGCCTGTGGTACAGCGCATTGTGACCGATGTGCGCAAGAGCGGGGACAAGGCGCTGCGCCGCTACGCGGCTAAGCTGGATGGCCTCACAAAGCAACAGCCATTGGAGATAAGCCGCGCGGAGATGGACGCAGGCGTGGGACGCGACGCCAAAGGCGCTGCGGGCGGCGATGGAGACGGCGGCCGGCAATATCCGGGGATTTGCCGCGCGGCAGATGCCGAAAGAATGGAGCACGACGAATGCTGGGCTTACGACCGGACAACAGGTGCGGGCCCTGGGCGCGGTGGGATGTTATGTGCCCAGCGGGCGCTACCCGTTGCCTTCTACCCTGCTGATGACGGTCATCCCGGCGCAGGTGGCCGGGGTGGAGCGGATTGTGGTGGTGTCACCGAAACCGGCAAAGGAGACACTTGCCGCCGCGGCGCTGCTCGGCGTGAGCGAGTTTTACCGGATTGGCGGTGCCCAGGCGATCGCGGCGCTCGCCTTTGGCACGGATAGCATTCGACGCGTGGACAAGATTGTGGGACCGGGCAACTGGTACGTGACCGCAGCCAAGAAGATGGTGGCCTTCGATTGCGCCATCGACATGCTGGCGGGCCCAACGGAAATTGTTGTGACCAGTGAAGGCGGCGACGCGGTGGGTATCGCTGCCGATTTGGTGGCCCAGGCGGAGCACGATCCTGAAGCCCTGGCCATCCTGATCACCACCAACGAACCGCTGGCTCGCGCGGTGGTGAAAGAGGTTGGGGCGCGGGTAAAGACCAATCCCGTTGCCCGGCAAGCGATCGAACGCAATGGCCTGGCCGTGGTTGCGGGTTCCGTTGACGAGGCCCGCGAGCTCACCAATCGGCTGGCCCCCGAGCATCTGACCGTCGATGCCAACGAGGATCTCGGCTGGGTGCGCAACGCGGGCTCGGTGTTTGTTGGCCGCATACTCGCCGCAACCGATGGGCGACTACGTCTCTGGCCCCAACCATACTTTGCCCACCGGTGGTGTGGCGCAGGTGCGGGGAGGGCTGAGCGTGATGGACTTTTTGAAGGTGATCACGGTGCAGGAATACACGCTGGCGGGGTTGCAAAAGCTGGGACCGGCGGCGATCGCGCTGGCCAATGCGGAGGGATTGCACGGGCACGCAGAGGCGGTGCGAGCAAGGGGGATCGATGGGTGAGACGGTGTTGCAACAGACGCCCGCTCCGCGGGAGGCAGTGCAGCGAATGCACGCCTACCATCCACCGCTGAGCGGGCGGCAGGGACTGCGGCTGGACTTTAACGAAAATACCGTCGCGTGCTCCCCTCGCGTGCTGGAAGCGCTGGGCAAGATCGCTGCCTCGGATTTGGCGAAGTATCCCGAGCGGGGCCAGGTGGAAGCGAAAGTCGCTCAGCACCTGGGCCTTCCGGCCGAACAAGTGCTCCTCACCAACGGGGTTGACGAGGCGATCCATATCCTGTGCCAGACGTACCTGGATCGCGGAGATGAGTTCCTCTTTCCCACGCCTACCTACTCCATGTATGAGATCTACGGTTCGTGCACGGATGGGATCGTCAAGACTGTCCCTTCGGGTGCGGATTTTGCTTTCCCGCTCGATGCGCTGCTGGCGGCCATCACGCCGGAAACCAGGCTGATCGCGATTGCCAGCCCTAATAGCCCGACTGGCACGGTAGCCAGCCGGGAGCAGATTCTGAAGGTTCTGCATCGCGCTCCCCATGCGGTGGTGCTGGTGGATGAGGCGTACTACCACTTCTGCGGCGAAACGGTGATGGACCTGGTGGGAAAGGTGCCCAACCTGGTTGTGGCGCGCACCTTCTCCAAAGCTTACGGACTCGCTGGTCTTCGGCTGGGGATGCTCGCCGCGCCGGTGGGCATGCACCAGTGGCTGCGGACGGTCATCTCCCCTTACAGCGTGAACTCGCTGGCCCTGGCTTGCTTGCCGGCAGCGCTGGACGATGACGCGTACCTGCAATGGTATGTGGGAGAAGTAAAGTCGGCGCGCACGGAGATGGCGGAGAGCCTGCGCAAACTCGGCGTTCCTCAATGGCCAAGCCAAGCCAACTTCATCCTGGTGAAGATCGGGCCCAGGCACAGCTGAGTTTGTCCAGGCGATGCACCGCCGCGGCGTGCTTACGCGGGATCGATCTAAAGACCAGGGATGCGACGGTTGTGTTCGCCTGACGGTGGGGACGCGGGATCAGATGAAGCAGGCGGTGGCTGCGATGGCAGAAGCGCTGAACGAAATCGGGTGGGAGAAAGCATGATGGCAAAGAAGAAATCGGTTCCCCAGAAAAAGCGCCAAGCGGCCATCGATCGTAAGACAACGGAAACGAAGATTTCGCTGAAGCTGGTGGTGGAAGGCAGCGGGCGCTACAAGGTCAAGACGGGCATTCGCTTCTTCGACCACATGCTGGAGTTGTTCACGCGCCATGGGGCGTTTGATCTGGAGCTGACGTGCGACGGCGATCTGGATGTCGATCAGCACCACACGGTGGAAGACGTCGGCATTGCTTTGGGCGAGGCCTTCGACCAGGCGCTGGGCGATAAGAAGGGTATTCTGCGCGCAGGATACTTCCTGATGCCGATGGATGAGACGCTGGGCGTCGCGGCCGTCGACCTGAGCGGACGCGTGTCTTGCGTGGTCAAGACCAAGGTGAAGAAGCGACTGGTGGGCGACCTGCAAAGCGAGCTGGTGGAGGATTTTTTTGAAGGCTTTGCGCGCGGGGCACGGGCTAATGTGCACATCGCCACCATGTATGGCCGCTCCAACCATCACAAGATCGAGGCGCTGTTCAAGGCCTTCGCACGGGCTCTGCGCGTGGCCTGTTCCCGGGATAAACAACTGGGCGAGATGTTGCCGAGTACCAAGGGACTGCTGTGATCCCGGTTACCGTCATCGACTACAAGGCCGGCAATTTGACCTCGGTGGTCAAGGCGCTGCGTTATCTGGATGCCGAGGTCACGGTGACGGATCGCGCGGAAGACGTTCGCGCGGCAAGCCGAGTGATTCTGCCGGGCGTGGGTCACTTCGCGGCGACCCGCCGGCTGGATGAGACGGGGATCACGCCTGCTCTGCGCGAGACGATTGGGCGCGGGGTGCCGTTTCTGGGAATTTGCGTCGGCATGCAATGGCTTCTCACCGGCAGCCGGGAGGCGCCCGAACAGCCGGGACTGGGCTATTTTCAGGGATGGTGCGAGCGCTTTCCGGAGGGGAACGAGAAGGTGCCCCATGTGGGTTGGGACCAGATCCTGACCCGCAGCTCATCGCCGACACGGCTATTTGCCGGCGTGGAACAGAATGAGTTCGTGTACTACACCCACTCGTATTTCGTTCCCACCACCATCTCACGCAACGGAACTGGCCAGGTTGACCCAGTGGCAGCCGGCACCAGCTACATCCAGCCGTTTGCCGCGGCGGTGGAGCACGAGAACGTGATGGGGGTGCAGTTTCACCCGGAAAAATCGAGCGCCACGGGGCTGAGGATTCTGAAGAATTTTCTGGAGTTTCGATGCTGACCAAGCGGATCATCGCCTGCCTGGATGTGCGAAGTGGGCGGGTGGTGAAAGGGGTGCAGTTCCTGGACCTGGTGGATGCGGGAGACCCGGCAGAATTGGCTCGGCGGCATGCGGCGGGCGGCGCTGACGAGATCGTTTTACTCGACATCACGGCTACCCACGAGGGCCGTGGGACTTTATTGGATACCGTGCGCCGGACGGCAAAGGAGCTGTTCATCCCATTCACGGTAGGCGGCGGCATCCGCTCAGCGGATGAGGCGGCGGCGGTATTCGATGCCGGTGCGGACAAGGTGAGTGTGAACTCGGCGGCGATCGCTGATCCGCTACTGATTGACGCGATCGGGAAAAGCTTCGGCGCCCAGGCGGTGATTGTGGCCATCGACGCGAGGCGAGCGCGGGAGAGCGCCGATCCCGTAGGAGACGCGGAGGTGTTTGTGAGCGGTGGACGGACCCGGACCGGGCGCCAGGTGATCGAGTGGGCACGGGAGGCGGAAGCGCGCGGGGCAGGCGAGATCCTGTTGACCTCAATGGATGCCGACGGCACGCGCGCCGGATTTGACTGTGAGCTGACTGCGCGGGTGAGTGAGGCGGTGGAGATCCCGGTGATTGCTTCCGGCGGGGCTGGGACGGCGGAACACTTTGCCCAGGTGTTCCAGGCGGGTAAGGCACATGCGGCGCTGGCGGCGAGTATTTTTCATTTCGGCATCGCGGATGTGCGGGCGCTCAAGCAAGAGTTGGCGCTGCAGGGGGTACCGATGAGGCTGCCATGTTGATTCCCTCGATTGATCTGATGGGTGGACGGATCGTCCAGTTGGTGCGGGGCGAGACGCTCAAGCTGGCTTTTGACGATTTTGAGTATTGGATTGGCCGGTTTCAACACTATCCGTTGGTGCAGTTGATCGATCTCGATGCCGCAATGCGGCAGGGGGAAAATAGCGAGCTGATCACCAGGATTGCGAACCGGTTGCCGTGCCAGGTGGGGGGCGGCATCTCCACGGTGGAGAAGGCTGCCGCGGTGCTGGCTGCCGGAGCCCGGCGGGTGATCGTGGGCTCGGCGCTTTTCGGCGGGGCCAGCCTGGTGAACACCGGGTTTGCGCGCAGCCTGGCTGAGGCGGTGGGGCTGGAGCAATTGGTCTTCGGGGTCGATACGAAGCAGGGTCGAGTGGCGGTCAAGGGATGGAAGGAACAGGTGGCGTTGACTCCCGAAGAGGCCATTCCTCAATTGGAACCGTATTGTGGAGCCTTCCTCTATACGCATATCGACCGGGAAGGGACCATGCAGGGTTTCCCTATCGAGGTGGCGCAGCGGCTGAAGCAAATGACCAGGCGGCAGCTGATTGTGGCTGGGGGCATCCGTGAACAGGCCGAAATCGATGCCCTGGATGCGATTCGGAGTGGATGCCGTGGCTGGGATGGCGGTGTACTCCGGTGTGTTGTCGGCTTGATATATCCGAATCTGAACCCAGGGTTGGTGGAAGGGACAACGTTTAAAAGCGTTCGATAGGGCTCGCCCCGTCTTTTCGGCCCAGGTACGCTTGGGCGAACCTGGGGCACCCGTCCTATCCCTTCACTATTGGTTTGAGACTGAGCTGATCGGTGCGATGAGAAGGGGACGGATTATCTGTCGACACTGCTGGAATGCAGCGGATACACTTCCCAGCATGGCAACCTCGGTTACTAAGAGCGCGGCTACCACCACGGCGGCCCCGCAAAACCTGGCAAATACCATGCGCCGGCTGGTCTCACTCGACGTGGCGCGCGGCATCACTATCGCGTTCATGATCCTGGTGAACAATGGCGGCAGCGGAAAATACAGCTACGCGCAGCTGGAACATAGTGCCTGGAATGGCTGGACGCTTACAGACCTGGTGTTCCCATCGTTCCTCTTTATCGCCGGCATCGCCATCGTTTTCTCGAACGAGGCGCGCATGGCGCGTGGCGAGTCGAAGGGTATTCTGCGCCTGCACGTAATCAAGCGAGCAGTGATCCTGTTTCCTGCTTGGGCCTCGTGGTCAACGGCTTTCCCTTGTTCCATCTCGGGACGCTGCGCATCTACGGCGTGCTGCAGCGCATTGCGATTTGTTTTCTTCTCGCCAGCCTGCTTTATCTGTGGAACAGCCGGGCCTGGGTTGCCGCTACCACCGCGGTGGTGGCGTTGTTGGGCTACTGGATCCTGATGCGCTGGGTTCCGATTCCCGGTATCGGCGTTCCCACGCACAACGTGCCCCTGCTCGATCCCAATCAGAATTGGGTGGCTTATCTTGATCGCAAGCTCTTATACGGGCGGCTCTATGAGGGAGTGCGCGATCCGGAGGGGCTGCTCAGCAATATTCCTGCGATGGGCACTATCCTGTTCGGCGTGCTCACCGGCATCTGGTTGCGCCGGCCCATATCCGTGGCGACTAAGGCTGTTGGCCTGCTTGGCGCTTCGCATCAGCGGGTTGGTGCTGGGAGAAATATGGAACGTCTGGTTCCCTATCAACAAAAAGTTGTGGACCAGTTCGTATGTGCTGTTTGCCGCGGGTTGCACTTTGTTGCTGCTTGCCCTGTGCTTCTACGCAGTGGAGATCAAGAAGTGGACGCGCGGTTGGACGTTTCCCTGGCTGGTGTTCGGCTCCAACGCCATCACCGCTTATGTTTTCTCAGAGCTTTTGGCCGCCGCCCTGGGCACCATCGTTGTGCATGACGGCGGCACGGTTACCAATCTGCAGCAGTACATCTACCAGCACTGGTTCTTCCCTATCATTAATCCTTCCTTCGGATCGCTGATGTATGCCATTGCATTCGTTCTGGTTTGCTTCCTCCCGGTGGTGTGGATGTACCGGAAGAAAATCTTCGTCAAAATTTAGACTCAAGCACGTCTTTGCGGACCAGCTCCGAGAAAGAGGAAGATGAAACCTGCGGCCGCATCGAGAGCAGCCGCAGTGATGTTGCGTGGGGGCCGGAGCTCCATTACCGCAGCCACCAGGAAAGCAACGGACGCGACAAGGTAGAGATATCTGGACTTCATGCCTACAAGTTAGCAATGCTAGGGAGAGAGGGCAATCATGGCGGCTGACGCGATGCGATTGGCCAAGCGACTGGATGAGGTAGGTTTTTCCGATATCGTCCAGGTGCGGAACAAAGTGATGGAACTGCGTGCGGCCGGCCAGGCGGTGCACGCTTTCCATACCGGCGAGCCCTTCTTCGAAACCCCGAACGCAGTGAAATATGCGCTGCTGAGCGCCGCCGTCGAGAACAAGACCCGGTATGCGCCCTCCTCCGGCATAGAGCCGCTGCGCCAGGCGATCGCCGCTAAGCTGAAGGAACGCAACGGACTCGAAGTTTCCGCGGAGAACGTGCTCGTGACCGCAGGAGGGGCGCATGCACTCTATGTGGCGTTTCAGGCGGTGCTTGATCCGGGCGACGACGTTCTGCTTTTCTCTCCTTATTGGACGCCCATTCGGGAGATGATCACGAGTTGCCAGGCGCGGGCGTTGCTGGTGCCCACAGCGACCGCGCGCAGCGCGGGCCTGACCCGGACGCTCGAAGATTTCACCACGCCGCACACGCGCGCCATCTACTACAACACGCCGCAGAATCCCACGGGCACGGTCTTCTCTCGCGCGGAGGCAGAAGAGGTCGCGGCGTTCGCTCAGAAACACGACCTGGTTGTGATTGCAGACGAGGCCTACGAGGACCTGGTTTACGAGGGAGAGCATTTTTCGATTGCGTCGTTGCCAGGGATGGCGCAACGCACGATTTCGGCCTATACCTTCTCGAAAACCTACGGCATGACTGGATGGCGGGTAGGCTATGCGGTCGCCAATGAACCCTTTATGACCGGCTTGCGGAAGCTGGTGCTGTATTCCGTCAATGGAGTCTCCACCATGACCCAGTGGGCCGCACTGGAAGCCCTGCGTATTCCGCGCAGTGAGATTGATGCGCGGCGCGAGCAGTACCGGCAGAGGCGCGATCTGCTGGTGAACGGATTGAACGAAGTGGGTCTGCCCTGCGAGATGCCTCAGGGGGCTTTCTATGCTTTCCCCAGGGTGACAAAGATCAGCAAGGATAGCCGGAATGCAGCCCGGATGCTGCTCACCAAGGCACATGTCGCCACCATTCCCGGGGTTGTCTTCGGAGGGCAGGGCGAAGGGCACGTCCGCTTTGGCTATGCTATCGATCCCCGGGCTATCGAAGAGGGCCTGGCTGCCCTGAAAAAGTACCTTGTCCCCTAAAGGTTGTACCGGTGTTAGTTCCTTCCAAGGAACTTTTTTGGGGCGGCTGCACACTTCTGCTTCGATTCACACGTCAAATATGAGAACTTCGTCTATGCGAAACGTCATCGTAAGTGAGCGCAATTAATCGCTCAGGAGTGCGGCAGAGAGCAGGCGCCCGTCCCTGGCCCGGCCGAAGTATATCCTACAGAGTACGCACGGTTTGCATCGAAACTCCCATTACCGGAATCAAAGGCCTTGTATGCGGGTATCCAAGCGATCATCTTTGCTTCTCCTTTCGCTTTTAATAGGAAGCATCTGTTGTCCAGGGGCGAGAGCAAGCGCCGATGAAACTCTCTCTTTCTCCATTCAGACCCAGGCGCCTGATACACCCGCGACTGACCAGGCCGTGACGGTGGCAAGCCTGACGTGGATAGCGCCTGGTTCTTCGCCGGATTCACCTTTGCCCGATGATCCTGCGGCAGACGCGCAGCAACAGGTCCAGCAAGGGTCCGGCGCTACACCCCCAGCACCGAAGACCGGTGCTGATGACGGACCCGCTCGCTCAGGGAAGGCAAACCAAGCGAATTCTGTATGTCGTTCCCAATTTCCGCGCCGTCAGCGCAGATCAACACCTGCCACCGCAATCCGTGAAAGAAAAGTTCAAGACGGCGATGCTTGATAGTCTTGACTACTCCTCGTTCATCTTCGTTGGGGGCCAGGCTGGTGTCGCCATGGCGACCAAGTCGTACCCTGAATTTGGCCAGGGCGCCAAAGGGTATGGCAGATATTACTGGCACACACTTGCCGATGCGATCAACGAGAACACCTGGGTCGAGTTCATCATCCCATCAGTGTTGCATCAAGACACGCGGTACTACACGCTGGGGAAGGGCGAGTTCGGCAAACGGGTCGGGTACGCGTTCTCACGCGTCGTCATTACGCGCACGGATTCCGGCCACAGGGATTTCAACTATAGCGAGGTTCTGGGTGCGGGTGCTTTTTCCGGTATAGCCAATCTGTATTATCCGAGCGGTGAGCGGACGTTCACCAAGACCTATCAGCGCTGGATCACGAACCTGTGCATCGACGGCGGCGTATTTGTGTTCAAGGAAGTTTGGCCGGACATCAACAACGCGGTCTTCCATCAGAAAGACTAGGGCTGAAGAGATACCGCGGATCTCTCCGCTCCGGTCGGAGTTTGTGATCTTTCTATCTTCCGGTGTAGTTTGCGGCCGGAAACTCCCAAGAGCATCTGCCAACAATGCATCGCCGGGGTCCTTCGACTGCGCGCTTAAAGCCCTCTATTTGCGATAGATCTGCGAAGCGCTTCGCTCAGGATGACAGCTTTGGGGGGCTTGAAATACAGCTGATTGGATATGGAGAAAACACGAAAAGATCGGTCGAGATGCCATCTTGTTGAGCTCTTCACGGCTGCGACCCGATTGAATGAAAAGCGGATCCTAGTCATCCGGGTGATGTGCGGAGTCGCGTGAGGTGTTTTGATCATCTTGTCCTTACGGGAGAAGATGATGGAAACAGCAGTACAGAACACAGGGGCTTGGAGTGGCCTCTCCAGGTCGATAGCAGAAACAATTGAAGCGGTTCAAGACAGCATCGTAACGGTGCATGGAGGGGGCCGTTCTACGTCGAGCGGGGTGGTTTGGCGTCCCGGGGTCGTAGTCACTGTGCGTCACGGACTGCGTCGCAGTGACTCCCTCCAGGTTGCCCACCGCGGTGAACCCACGCCTGCCACACTGGCCGGCGCGGATGCGGGAACGGATCTCGCCGTACTTCGCATTGATCAAAGGCGAACTGGGCACCATCAAACCCGCCACCAGTGCCCAGTCTGTTCGCGTAGGTGAGTTGGTGCTCGCGGTTGGCCGTTCCTCTTTGGGCGACATCTCCGCCAGCGCGGGAATCGTCGCGCGGCTCGGCAGCGCGTGGCGTACGTGGCGAGGGGGACAGGTGGATCGACTCATCCGTCCCGATGTGCAGCTTTATGTGGGTCAGTCCGGCAGCGCGCTGGTGAACGAGCAGCGTCAAGTGTTGGGTATTAACAGCTCAGCGCTGGCGCGCAATGCGGTCATCACCGTGCCGGCAGCGACTATCGATCGAGTGGTCGATGCCATTCTCGAACGTGGTCATGTGCCTCGACCCTTTCTGGGCACTGCCATGCAAGCCGTTCCCGTACCCGAGGCTCAGCGCGCACAGTTCGGCGAAGGTGTGGAGCAGGCGTTGCTGGTGCTGCACGTGGAACCCAAAGCTCCTGCTGCTTCGGCGGGAATCCTGGTTGGCGACCTGATGCTCTCGGTCGACGGCCACCCGGTTCATAACGTACATGATGTTCAGCACCGGCTGTCCAGTCTGAAAGTCGGGGATCCCGTCGCGATCACGGTTATCCGAGGCGGGGTAAAAATGGAGCTGAAGGTAATTCTGGCGGATCGTGGCTGAGGATCACAATACGACGGCAACACCCTTGGTGGTGTTGCCGGTCGTGGACTCTATGCTCCACGCAGGCCGGTTTGCGCCTCTTCGTTCTGCGCCCGAGTTGCGACTGCTGGCTGTCTCACTTCCCTCGACTCTGTTGTTTCGGGCGCAGAGTGATCATCCCGACGTAATCGTGATTGCCTCGGGAGAGGCTTTCCTCGCCGGAGCGTCACAGCGCAGCACATTGGAGGAAATATTTTCTGATATCCCTACAGTATTGCTGGCAGCGCAGGCCAACACAGCTGTGGTGCGCAGCGCGGCGCGCATGAAGATATATTCCGTGCTTCCTATGGAGGCCACCACGCATCAACTAGTGACCGCCATCGCAGCAACGGTGGCTGGGTTTGCGGTGACGCTTCCGCGGCCACCCGCAGGGCGACCGGAGGCAACGCATATGGCGGAAGACTTAACCGCACGCGAGGTGGAGGTTTTGCGATTGATGGCGCGCGGTTATCGAAACAAGCAGCTGGCCACTCTGCTCAATATTTCCGAGCACACTGCGAAGTTTCACGTGAGCTCCGTTTTAACCAAGCTCGGCGCTCGAACGCGTACAGAAGCGGTGACAATTGGCATGACGCGTGGCCTGGTTGCAGTTTGAGGGGAAGCAAATGGAACACAAATCGGTTATCTCCGGCGATGCCGGCGCGGTCTCGAGCCGTTTGGACGACTCGGATCTGTTGGACAACTACTCTCGCGCGGTGACGCAAGCTGTCGAGCGGGTGAGCGGTTCGCTGGTAAAAATTGATGTGCAGAGCGCGCGCCGGGCCAATCGTCCTGGTCAGGAAGGATCGGGCTCTGGTTTCGTATTTACTCCCGATGGCTTGGTCCTGACCAATAGCCACGTGGTTCACCGTGCCACCAAGATTTCGCTCACCTTTACGGATGGAAGCCGTAGCGGCGCGGTGCTCATCGGTGAGGACCGGGATACGGACATCGCTGTGCTCAGAACGGAACATGCGGTCTTCTCCCCTGCCCCGCTGGGCAGTTCCAAAAGATTGCGCATCGGGCAGATTGCGATCGCTGTGGGGAATCCGTTTGGTTTTCAGTTCTCGGTAACGGCGGGCGTGGTGAGTGCGCTCGGCCGTAGTATGCGCGCGGCCTCAGGCCGCATGATGGAGGAGATTATCCAGACCGACGCGCCGCTGAATCCGGGCAACTCCGGAGGTCCGCTGCTGGATTCTGCGGGCAGCGTGATTGGCGTGAACACGGCCACCATTCTTGGCGCTCAGGGCTTGTCATTTGCTGTGGGGATCGATACGGCAAAGTACGTGGTGGCGCAGATTTTGCAACATGGCCGGGTGCGCCGCAGCTCGATCGGGATTGCGGCGCAGAATGTGCCCATCCCGCGGCGGCTGGCTTATGAATACAAACTGCCTCTGCCGACGGGTGTGATGGCCACGTCCATTGCGCCGGGTGGCGCCGCGGCCATCGCGGGCATGGAAGAGGGGGACGTGATTGTCGGTTTTGCGACGCAATCCGTGGGCGGGATCGACGATCTGCATCGTCTGCTGACGACGGAGCGGGCGGGAAAACCACAGAATGTGAGCCTGCTGCGGGGCACCGCGCTCAAGCACCTCATGATCGTGCCGAGGGAGCGGGAAGAGGATGAGGTGGTATCCTGAGCGGAATCAGCTTGGATACCCATGCCCACCAGCAATAACCCCGACAACACGGAATTGGAAGGCAGCGAATCATTCGATGCAATCTTCCAGGAGTATGAGCAGACCCACGCGCGCCACGCAGAGACGGGCGGCAAACAGATAGAAGCAACGGTCATTGCGGTTTCCGTTGACTCGGTCTACCTCGACATCGGCTATAAGACGGAAGGGGTTCTGCCGCTGGCCCCGTTTCAAAGCGCCAACGAAGCAGTCAAGCCTGGCGACAAATTCCTGGTGGCGGTCAAGGGCCGCAATGCTGAGGGCTACTACGAGCTTTCGCGTTTCAGGGTGGAGCAGCCCAAGGACTGGTCGGCGTTGGAACGGGCTTTCGCTGAGAAGGCGCCGATCGCCGGGACGGTGACCGGTTTGGTCAAAGGCGGATTGACCGTGGATGTGGGCGTGCGGGCGTTTCTGCCTGCCTCTCGCAGTGGAGCGCGTGACGCCGCGGACTTGGAAAAGCTTGTCGGGCAGCAGATTCGCTGCCGCATTATCAAACTCGAAGCGGCGGAAGAAGATGTGGTGGTCGATCGCCGTGTGCTTACGGAAGAGGAAGACCGCTCCACCAGAGAGCGGCGGTTTGGTGAGATCAAAGAAGGCGACACGGTGCACGGGGAAGTGCGTAGCCTTACCGGCTATGGCGCGTTCGTGAATATAGGCGGCGTGGATGCGTTGCTGCACATCGGTGATATCGCCTGGAGCCGCATCAACAAACCAGAGGATGTGCTTTCCGTTGGACAAGAGATCGAAGCCAGAGTGCTCAAGGTGGACGCGGAAAAGCAGCGCATCTCGGTGGGCATGAAGCAGCTTCTGCCGCACCCGTGGGATGGGATCGCGGGCAAGCTGAAGGTCGGAGATCGGGTGAACGGCGTGGTCACGCGGGTTGCTGATTTTGGAGCCTTCGTCGAAATAGAGCCTGGTGTGGAGGGCTTGATTCATCTATCGGAGATGTCGTGGGCCAAGAAGGTGCGGAAGGCGAGCGATGTGCTCAAGCCTGGCGACACCGTGGAAGCGGTAGTGCTGGGCGTGAACATGGGCGAACGCCGGCTCTCCCTGGGATTGAAGCAGACGTTGGGCGATCCGTGGGCGGAGGTGGAGCAGAAGTTTCCGGCAGGCTCGGCGATTGAAGGACCGGTTACGAGCTTCACTAAATTCGGCGCCTTCGTGCAGTTGGCGGAGGGAGTTGAGGGCATGGTGCACGTCAGCGAGATTACTGCCGACAAGCATATTCATCATCCGCAGGATGTGCTTCGGGTGGGCCAGGTGGTGAAGGCGCAGGTGCTCGAGGTGGATAAGGCGAAGCGTCAGTTGCGCCTGAGCATGAAGCAACGGACTTCGGTCACCGTGGATGAATATCTTGCTGAGCACCCGGTGGGAAGCGTGGTCACTGGGCGGATTCTCGAGGTTGCCAACGGTTTGGCGAGGGTGGAATTGGGCGAAGGTATTGAGGGCGTGTGCCACACCAGCACGGCGAGTGAGGTTGCGGAAACGCCGGCGGCTGCCGGGAAAGTGGATTTGTCTTCGCTGAGCTCGATGTTGCAGGCTCGCTGGAAGGGCGGGGTTAGCAGTGGCGGCGCGGCAAAGGCTGAGGCTATCGGCGCCGGGCAGATTCGCAGCTTTCGGATTGGCAAGATGGAGCCGGATGCCAGGAAGATCGATTTGCAGTTGGCGTGAGCGACACAAGCAGCTACCCGGCAGATCCCTCCGCTTCGGTCCTAATAACCGATAGATTTGCGCGTTGAGTACCGTGGTATCGCCGACATCTCGCGAAAAACGAGCGAGATGTGGGGCAAGCTCCGATCTTCTGCTGCTCGGGACAGAAACCTGCGGTTCTCTATCGGGGCAAGGCGAAACTGAATAGGTCGCTGCCGGAGGCAATGGCTACATACTGCGTGCCGCCCACTGCATAGCTCATCGGGGAGGCGTGCAGGCTTTGGCCGGTGTTGAAGTGCCACAAGGACTTTCCTGTGGTTGCATCCGCGGCTTCGAAGAAGCCCTGGTTGTCGGCGAAAAATACTACTCCAGTCACTGTGCTCATGACTCCACCCCAGCCATGAGTCTCACCCGCTTGCGGATAGCGCCAGGCAAATGTCTTGGTCTGCGGATCGAAAGCCAGCAGGACTTGCGAGCTCTTTTGGGTCTGATCACGCTTGGTGCCGGTTGAGTAGTATTCCTTCCCCTCTACAAAACCAGCCGGCTTGCGAAAATAAACGGAGCAACTCTCGAGCGACGAAAAATAGAAGAGATGGGTGGTTTCGCTATAGGAGGGCGAGTACCAGTTGGTCGCGCCTTCCACGCCCGGGCAAATGAGAGTTCCATCCGCGGTTGGGCTTCAGATCGGTGGTTATCGGGCGGCCGTTTGCATCGACCCCCTTGGCCCAGGTCAGCTGCTTCACAAACTGCGTGGCCGACAGGAATTTTCCCGTGGCGCGATCCAGCACGTAAACGTAACCGTTTCGGTTCGCCTCGACGATCAATTTCCTCGGCTGCCCCTGGTACTCCTGGTCCACAAGAACCGGCGTCTCCACGGCGTCATAGTCATAAAGATCATGCGGAGTGAATTGGAAGTACCACTTCAGCTTGCCCGTGTCGGGATCGATGGCGAGCAGGCAGGAGGTATACAGATCATCCCCGGGTCGAACGGTTCCGTCGTAATCCGGCGAAGCGTTGCCGGTGCCCCAGTAAAGGGTGTTCAGCTCCGGATCGTAGGTGCCGGGCATCCAGGCCGTGCCGCCGCCGTGGAGATAGCTATCGCCGGGCCAGCTTGAAGAACCGGGCTCTCCCGGGGCCGGAATGGTCCACAGGCGCCACGCTAATTTTCCGGTCGTGGCGTCGAAGGCGGCGAGAAAGCCGCGTACTCCGTCGTCTCCACCAGAGGTCGCCACCAACACCTTGTCCTTGAGGATGAGCGGCGCACCGGTGGCCCCGTAGTTCTTATTCCAGTCCGCGTAAGCGACATCCCAAATGAGATTGCCCGACCGGCTGTCCAGACAAAGCAGGTGAGCGTTGTCTGTTTCCATGTAGAGGCGAGTACCAGACAAGGCCACGCCTCGATTGATATGACCTGAGGCGTCATCGATAAGCCCGCTTGAAATGGGCCGCGCATAGTGCCAGAGTACTTCACCCGACTGCGCATTCAGTGCGAAGGCATCGTTCGAGCCGGTGAAGTACATGATGCCATTCGACCACCACCGGCGTCGCTTCCAGGACGCCTGGGGTTTTGGTATGAAAGACCCATTGCGCCTGCAAGTGGCCCGACATTTTCGGGAGTGATCTGGGTAAGACCGCTGAAGCGCCTGCCGGTGTAGTCGCCGTTGTACATCGGCCAATTGTCCTTGATCTGCGCCGAAGCATAGGTACATGCGCAAAGAACTATCACCCACAGTCGAGCAAGCTTCATGCGCTCAATGGCCCTCTTCGTTGATGGTAACGAATACTTCTCCCAGGGCGCCGCGATCGACACCGCTGCTGTCGATGAGGTGAATAGAAACCCGGGCTATCTTCTTCGGCGCGGCAATGGCCTGGTGGAGCATAACGGGCTCCTGTGGATGAACAGCCTCGATCGTGACTTCACTCGTTCCCAGACCTCCTTCATCGTAGAGGAACGCCTTGAGCTCTCCGGGAAAGAACACGCCAAAGCTGCCGGAGAGTTCGATCTTGTCCCCGTTGCGGCGGGCGACGAGCGGCTGGGCCACCAGGCCGGCTTCGGTCACGGTAGTCAGGTCGCCGCTCAGGCGCGATGGAAACCAGGTGGTATCGAAGGCATAGGTCTCTCCCGGCCCCAGGACGGCCATGGGGCTATTGAGTTCGGCCTCCATGTAGTACGGCGTCTTCTCTATGCTCGTGGGCCTGAGGTAGGGCATGCCCTTCTCATCCAATTCCACCGTGGGACCGTTTTTGTAAAAGATGGTCGTTGCCTTACTGGGATAGTCTCCGCCGGCGATGTTTTTGGTCTTCTCGACCATGGCATATTTCGTTGCGCCGTCGATGAGGGCGACCCATCCGGCGGTCGCATCGAGCCACACTTCGTTCTCAAGGTATTTCCAATTCAACCGGAACAATCCGTCTTTCACGCTGAAGGAAGGGTCGTTCGCGAGCCCGTCTCGGACGTGGTAGCCGAGCAAATAGGCGGAGTGCGGGTTCATCGGGGTAATCGCCCAGAAGTTGTGGTTGTACTGGGTGCGGTCGTTGGCATCGGAGAGGTTATATTGCGAGACCGACTGCACCGACCAGGTAATGGAGTGGCCGGTAAAGTTCTTAGTAATCGCATGGAAGGAGATCTGCGGCGAATCGCTGCCTATGCTGATCTCCCGCGTGTATTGCAGGCCCGTGGGTGGATCGGGCGGGCCCTCAAGCCTGACCGTACACTTCGGACCTTGCGATAGAACAGAGAAAGCGTAGGCACCGTCATCCAGCGGAGTGGAGGCTCCCTGCCAGTGCTGCTCGTCGTCATCGCCCTCAGGCAAAGGCCAGATTTTGTCACCGCCATAGTTAATCCAGCGGCCGGCGGCTTCGGCGGGGGAAATATATTTTCCTTTGTAGACCGGGTTCACGAACAGGTAGGGATGTCCGTTGAAGGTGACCTGCATCAGGCGGCCACCCAACTGGGGAACGAAGGTCAGCTGCACCCAATCGTTCGCGACCTGTTGCGCCTGCCATCC
The DNA here is from genome assembly GCA_963745725.1 of uncultured Acidobacteriaceae bacterium. GTDB lineage: Bacteria > Acidobacteriota > Terriglobia > Terriglobales > Acidobacteriaceae > PALSA-350. Next base: position 915,255 of record CAVUYJ010000005.1, on the reverse strand, counting down.
CTCATAGACGACTGGTTGGATCTTGCAGGTCGAAGGCTCAGCGCTGGCCGCGGATGCCGCCAACGCGAGCGTGAGGATACCAGCCGCAGCAACGGTTTTCATGACTGACTTCCCTGCCGCCGCGCCTGCGTCAGCAACTGCCGGAGGCGCTGGCCAATGATGATTTCCTCGCCCGGCCGCAACGTCATGGAAACGATTTGCAACTTGTCGTCTTTCGTCGGGGTCTTGCCCGGGGTTTGCTTGCGGGATAGTACGTCGCTCGGATTGTCCTCGGTGAGCACCGCGATCGCCGGCGTGCCCTCGAGCAGTTGTTTCGCGCAGTCGGCGATGGTGTATCGCCAGGCTTTCTGGTCCCAGGAAATCATGAGCGTGGGGCATTGGTTTTCTTCGGGCATGTAGACTTTTGCTTCCACGCCGGGGACGGTGCCCACCAGGGTCGCGATGCGTTGGACACGTGCTGCCCATTCCCGGTTGAGTTTGGGCACATCCATCTTGAGCCATGCCTCGACCGCTGCCAGGCAGCCCATGATCTCTTCTTTGCCCACCTTCATCGGGCGGCACACCGCGCCCTCCCACGGATTGCTGTTGGCGAGAGCGGCCTCGATGAGATCCTTGCGCCCCAGCAGGATGCCGCTCGATTGTGGTCCGCACAGGCCCTTGCCTCCGCTGAACGTGTACAGGTCGCAGCCCATTTTATTGAATAACTGCAGCTTGTTGACGGGAGGGATGCCATCCGCCGCATCCATGAAGATGGGCACGCGATGCGCCTTGGCAATCGCGATCTCCTTCGCCAACTGCTCCGGCTCAGAGGTGGTGTAAATCATCACCGTGTTGCTGGTGATTGCGTTGGGAATCTGGTCGGCAGATTTCGCCAGGACCAGTTTGCCCCCAGCCAGACGGATGGCGCTATCAAACACGCTCCGGCCGCCGACCATGACCACTTCATTTTTCAGTCCATGGGTATCCGGTAATTGCCATACTTTGTCGGGGTCGGTTCCAGCGATGCATCCCGCAGTTGCGACCGCCATAGCGCCGGCAGCGCCTGACGTGATCATGCCCGACTCCGCGCCGGTGAGCTCGGCTAGACGCCTACCGGCAGCTTTCTGGAGGTCGAAGATATTCACGAAGTGCTGCGCTGCCTCTACTTGAGCGGTTCTCACTTCAGGCAACTCGAGGCTGGCGCTGAGATAGGTCCAGGTCCCACGGCCGTTGATCAGCGGCTTCACACCGAGCCGGGTGTAGATGTTGTCAGTCGAGTTGCGTGCAACTTCTGCCCACCCGGTGCCCAGAGCCTGCTGCCATCCAACTTGCGCCAACAGCGGGAAGGCGGCAGCCCATTTCACGAACGATCTGCGCTTCATCGTGAGGCCTCGCTGGTCCCCGCCGGTTGACGTCTGACCGCTATGAAAGAAATCTGTTCAGCGGCTTCTTCGCCAAACTCGAGATTCTGTTGCAGTGTTGTTCTTGCCGGAAATGGGGGCTTGAAGAACTTGTTATACAACTCGCTCATCTGGCTACTATCCTTCATTTGCCGCAGGTAAACCGTGCTGAAAACGACATTGGAGAAATCCATGTCGACTTCCTCCAGTCCGTCCAGGAGGTTGCGCATGGACTGCCGTAGTTGCAGATCGAAGAGCTGTGTCACCATGCCTTGCCCGGGGATGAACCCATCTTTCGCGGAGAGGTAGAGCGTGTCGCCATAGAGGATCCCGGGACTGGCGGTCTTGCTCGGAGGCATATTTCGCGGGCGCACCGCCTTGCGTTTGCTGAGGTCTGATCCAGCAATGCAACTGAAGACGATGTGCTCTCCTTTAGGGAGGCCCATTACCTGAATCGTCCCGCGACCTGGTGTATTGCCAAACTCGAAGTAGCTCGCGTAGACCTTGCCCATGACGTCGTACTTGCCGCCGACGCTCATATAGGGATTCACCCATAGAACGTTTTTCATGCTCATCTGCGCAGCATTCAAAATGGTGCTGACATTATCGAGAGCCTGCTTGGTTTCGGCCGAGAAATCTGGATTGGCTTTTCCGGTCAGCGGGTCCTCTCCTCCCTGCGCCGATAGGTAGAGCATTTCCCCAGCCTCGATCGCGGGCGGATCGACGCGCGGTCCTCGCGGCCAGCCTGCAGGCCAGATTGCTTTGCGTTCGCCGGTATCAGCGACTGCGATGCAGTTGATCTCAACCTTCTCTCCATGGGGCAGAGCGGCAACCGTCAAAATCGTTCGCGCTGGAGGGCTGGATCCAATCATCTTCCAATACACATCCTCCAGGGCCGCCTGGTCGTTGGTATCGGTGAGATAGACATTCATCCAAACGACGTTCTCAAAATCCATACCGGCGGCGCGCAGCACTGTTTGTACCCTGTGCATTGCTTCAGCCGCCTGGCTGGTGAAGTCCCGGGCTGCGCTCCCCTGGCCGGATACATACAGCGTGCCGTTCGCAAGCAAGCCAGCACTATAAGCCGTGTCAGCACCCGGCGGCTGAATGACCTTGAAGCCATTGGTCTGTGCGGAGAGTGGCACAGCAAGGGCCAGGAACAACAGGTAACTAAAGACGCGACTGATCATGGATCCTCTTACAGATAGGGGATAAAGCCATGCGCCCGCGTCGAGATCTTGTACACAGACGTGGTCGCCGTGATGTAGAGCGTGGAATATCCCGGGTCCCCCCAGGCAAGATTGGCAGGCTGCTCGGGCACGACAATCGTTCCCAGATGATGACCGGCCGAGTCCCAAACCCATATTCCGCGGGGACCCACGACATACAGATTTCCCTCGCGGTCGACTTTCATTCCATCGGGCACGCCCTCTTTGGGTCCGCCCTGCTCGACGCCGAAGATTCGCCCATTGCTCAGCTTGCCGTCACGAAAGTCGTAAACACGAATGTTCCGCTGGCTCGAGTCGTCTACGTAGAACTTTGTGCCTTGGGGTGAAAAAGCGAGACCATTCGGCTCATCAAGATCTTTGGTCAGCAGCTCAACCTGGTTGTGGGACCCGATGCGATAGACACCTTTAAATGGAATTTCCTGCTTTTGATCCTTGGGCAGGTCCGAAGTGGGATCGGTAAAGTAAATCGCCCCATCCGGGCCGAGCACTACATCGTTGGGGCTGTTTAAGCGTTTCCCCTGATACCGGTCCACGACTGTTTCGTATTGGGCGCCATCCGGAGAAAGGCGGATGATCGCTCGCAGAACGCTGGCGCAATCCAGGAGCCGATGCTGCTTGTCATAGGTGTTGCCGTCAGGATCGCCAAGAGAGATGATCTCGCGCTTTTCACCCGTCTTTGTGTCCACCTTGAATATCTTGTTCAGCGTTTCGTCGCTGACCCAGAGGTAGCCAGCCGGGTCCCAGACGGGGCCTTCCGTAAAGCCGAAGCCGGAGGCTACTTTCGTCAGTTGTGCCTTGTGGTCGAATAGCGTCCAAAACGCGGGAGTGAGCGCATCAAGAGCTGAGTTGGTCTTCTCACTTTGTCCGTGAACGAAAACGCTTCCTTGCAGGCCAGCTAGGGCCGCGATTGCCAGACAGGCGATGAGGTTTTTAATCGTCATGATCGTCAGACTCCGAGGAGTGGGCTGGGGAGCGCTTGGCGCTTTCATCTCCAGTGCGAAGGAGATAGCTGACCAGGTCATCCACTTCCTTGCTATTCAAAGCCGCCGCCGGCATGAGTGAGTGGGAGCCGATATCCACCTTAGTAAGCTCTGATTTTGGGAGGAAATGAAACGAACCGTCGAGGGTCTGAAGAGAAAGGGAGAAATTGTTGTTGGTCCTGAGCATCCCGGTGATGCTTTGCCCTGCAGTGGTCACCACGGTAGTGGCTTTTTTGTCTGCGGGAAGATTCTTGTCAGGATTGAGGATGATGGCGCGTATTTGATCTGGCTTTGCCTCGGCGCCGTAGAAGGAGAGGTCGCCGCCAATAAATCCTCCTTTGCCGTTCACCATGTGGCAGTCGGAGCAGTGCGCCTTGCCGTAGAAGAGAGCTTCCCCTTGCTTTGGATCTCCGGGGAGTTTCACAATGTCGCCTCTGCCCTGCAAGACCCTCAAATAGCTGACGACCTCTGCCACTTCCTGTTGTTTGAGTGACGAAAAGGCCGGCATGCCTGCCCCGGCAATTCCATAGCGGATGATGCCGGCCAGTTCCCGATCCATGAGGTGTTGCACTTCCGGAGCGGTGGCGATGTTCGGTGCATGTTCTCCGCCGCGTCCATCTGCGCCGTGACAACCAGCGCAGTTGGACGCGAAGATTGCGGCGCCGGGTGGCTGCGCATGCAGCGTACCCAGCGAAACCATCCCTAGTAAAGCGACCAGAACGAAGATGCCCCGCCGCCAACCCATCTTCTTCACCGGTCCTCTTCGCTCAGCCTAGAACAGGAATTTCAGCGCCACTTGCATGATGCGAGGATCATTCGCCGAGGTCACATAACCGAATCCACCCTGGCCGGTGTTGTTGACGAGCCCAGACGGATTCTTAAACTGCGCATGGTTGAAGACATTGAAGGCTTCTGCCCGGAATTGCAGCTTGGTACTCTCGGTGATGGTTGTGCTCTTTAGCAGAGCCATATCGTAGTTGTCGAGGCCGGGCCCAGAGAAATACCGGCGCATTGCATTTCCTACCTGCCCGATTGGTTCCGGCTGAAAGTAGTCCGGGTTGAAATAGGGCAGCCCTTTGCGCGGGTTCTTATTTACGTAAAGACTGCTACCGTTGTTCGCGTAGCTTGGCGTATCTACGTTTGCATTGAAGGCGCCCAACAGGGAATTATCGTCATTCTCATTGAGACCGACCGGCTCTCCTTTGGCGAAGGTAGATACACCGGAAAGCTCCCAACCTGCGGTGAACCGCTTCGCCAGATCGCCTCCGCCGATAAAGTGATCGAAGGGCAACTGCACGGTATAGCTGGCGACCAGGTTATGCGGGACGTCAAAGCTCGATAATGCGCGAGTTTGGCCTGGGTCGAACGGATTCGTCGCGTTAAAGGAATCCGAACCGTTATCCAGCGATTTTTCGAAGGTGTAGCCAATCAGGAAATTCAGGTATTTTTCAGTGTGCTCCAGGGTCACCTGCAGCGAGTTAAAGCTGGAGCTACCCGCGGTCTTCATGTAGGGATTGCTGTTGAAGTTAATTCCGAACGCCGGCCTGGTTCCGCTCACGGTCTGTCCGCTGGCCGTGGTGTAGATCGTGTCTTCGCCAAACGGGCCGCAAGTTGTTCCTCCGGGGGCCACGTTGGCTGGGTCACTCAATTGGAGGCACAGCGCCTGGTCACCTGGATTCGACTCCACAAACGTCAGCAGTTGCCGCCCTACTGTGCCGACGTAGTTCACGCTAAGGACGGTTGCGGTTCCCAATTGACGCTGGAAAGAGAGCTCCCATTCCTGGACATAGGGCATCTTGTTTTTGTAATAGTAATAGTCCGATCCGCCGATGGGTGTCGCTGCCGCCCAGTTGAAGGTTGTATCGGGATTCGCAGGCGACACGTTGGTTGGCGGAAAGACAAAGGGGAACTTCTGTCCCGCGGGAGTTCCCGACGGCCGATCGACGAACGGTGTGGCCAGTTGCGTCGATGAGACAGAGTAGTAGTTGCCGTAGGGAGCGTCGCCCACCTCGACGAATCCTGTGGCGTCTTCGATAGAACTATAGAAGATGCCATAACCGGCGCGGATGCTGGTTTTTCCTGCACCGCCCAGTAGTTTGCCAAGAAAACCGTCGCTCACGTCGGGCGCATAAGCAAACCCAATTCTAGGAGCGAAGTTGGTGTATTTGGTGGGTCCCAGCGTGCGTGGAATGCCGGGATCTCCGGGAACAACCAGTCCAACCGGGGCGGTGGGGAATGCTAATGACTGCTCTCCGGCAACGACGGTTTCGAGCTTGTTTTGCGTGTCGTACCAAGGGGAAGCCACTTCCCAGCGGAGCCCGTAATTGAGGGTGAGATTGCGAGTCGCGCGCCAGCTATCCTGAACATAAAAGCCGTAGTACTTACTCCGCGAGTCAAGAAGCTGCTGGCTGGCCTGCACGAAGCTGGCGGGCGCCCCGATCAGGAAATCCGCAAAGTCCAGGCCGGTCTCGGAACCGTTGAAGCCAAAACAGCCGTCATAGCAGTCGTAGTTGCGCTCGTTGATCTGGTTGTAGTGGAGGTTGGCTCCAAACTGCACTGTGTGTGTGCCCAGAATTTTGGTGAAGTTGTCGATGATTTGAAAGGTGTTGTTGTATTGCCTCAACGCATCGGGCGGGACACCAAGCTGGAAATTGTTGAACTGGAAGTTGGCGACGCCTTCGTAGGAAGCATTGGTGGGAGAGATACCGCCGTCGGGACCCCACGGCGTGACAAAGCCCTGCGAGGCAAGGGTGACACCCAAGCCCTGACCTGCGGTCGGCTGCCCGGTTTGGTTTACGTCCCGCAAATAGGCGAGACGAAGATCGTTGACGCTCGACGAGTTGAACGTGGTCGTCAACCCCAAATTGATCATCTGGGTTTTGCCTTTGTTGGTTGCGGCAAAGCCCGGGACGTTTACCTGGCTATACGGATTGATGGTGCTGAACCGGTCAAAGAAGTAATAGCCGAATATAGTGCCGAAGCGGGTGGGAACGTCGATGCGGCCACTCCCCTTATCGTCGGTCAACGTCTCGTTAAAGGCAGCGGTGGCGAAGTTAGGGGTATTGTTGATGATCCCGTTGGCCGATGGGACGAACTTCAGCGAGTTCACTGCAACCGGCGACCAAGCGCTCTTGGGAATGACGGCATTGGGGAAGACGCAGGTTGCGGTGTCTGTACAGCCTGGGGTGTAGTATGGCTCGCCCTGGGATACGGGATAGCCCACGGTCTGGGAGAGAGTGTTGGCCCAGCCGGCGCCCACAACCGTGCCGGTGAGCGAATCGGCTGAATCCGAAAGGTCTCCGGTGCGATTGGCGTCTGAGGGCACCGGATAGCTCTGTGTCTGTCCCAAAATCTGCCGCGTCCCCTGGTAGTCGGCAAACCAGAACATCTTGTTTTTGCGGATCGGCCCACCGGCCGTACCTCCGAATTGATTCTGGATATATACGCCGCGGGTGGGAGAGTAGTAGTTTCTCGCATCCAGATCGGTATTGCGGAGGAAGTCGAAAACCGTACCGTGATACTGGTTGCTCCCCGACTTGGTGACTACGTTGATCTGGCCGCCGCTATAGTTTCCGTACTCCGCGTCGAAGTTGTTGGTGATGATGCGGAACTGGGCGATGGAATCAAGATTGGGGATCATCGCGGCCCCGTTATGTACACCTTCTTCTGCGTTGGCGCCATTGACCATGAAGGCGTTGGACCCAGTACGGCCGCCGTTCACGGATTGCTGGCCGTTGTCCAGGTCGCCCGACACCTGGGTTGCGCCAATTCCCGATGTGTCGCTGTCCTGGCTGTGCGAATAAGGCGACACGCCGGGTTGCAATTTCAAGAGGTCGATGTAGGAACGTCCGTTCAGTGGCACGGAGGTGATCTTGGTGCCATCGATAAGCACACCATTCTGCGTGCTCTGCGTCTCTACCTGCAGCGCGTCGCTTTTCACGTTGACGGTATTGTTGACCGTTCCGAGCTGCATGGCGATGTCGACGCGAAGAGCGGAATTGGCATCGATCTTTACCCCGCTCTGTTGGTAATCGCGAAAGCCCGCCTGGCTGGCGGTGACATTGTAAGTGTCAACGTTCAGGGTGGAAAAGTTATAGAACCCTTTAGCATCGGTGACTGCGGTGCTCTGCACATTCGTCGATACTGCGGTAGCGACAACCGTCACGCCTGGCACCACAGCACCGCTGGGGTCCGTAACCACTCCAGAGATAGAACCGGTAATGGCGGCCCACGCTGCAAGGCTCCCTAAAAGCGCAACAACGCCAGCAAAAGACACGAATCTAACGAAGCGATTCATGACACCTGACCTCTCCAAAAAGGAATATATGGCGGGACCCGAAACCAAACGATGATAAAAGAAAACTAAATGATGGTAAAAAAGAGGTTACTGGTGATCCTTTATGGTGTCAAGAAATGCTGGCACCGAAGGAGCATGTAGTTTTGACGCGCAAACGGTTGGTTCGTTTCCAATGCCTTGGAGGGCAAATATCAGCATGGACAATCCTGGTCAGCCGAAGTTAAGCAGGCGCAAATTCGTGCAACGTTCGGTCATGGCCGGGGCGGCCACATCGCTCTTACCGAGCACGAGCCAGGCGGCTAAGTCTACGGCGGCAAAGACTGTGCCGCCCGCACCCGCCGGCCCCAATCTCTACGAGCAGATAGGTGTGCGCCCGCTGATCAATGCCAAGGGCACCTATACCATCATCAGCGGTTCGCTCGCCTTGCCCGAAGTGAAGCGAGCCATGGAAGAGGCTGGGCATCACTACGTCAACATGGACGAGCTCATGGCCGCAGTGAGTGCGCGGCTGGCGAAGATCACTGGTGCAGAATGGGGCATCGTGACCGGGGGCTGTGCGGCTGCGATCGCAGGCGCGACCGCGGCGTGCATCGCCGGAACCGATCCGGAAAAGTCGCAGAAGATGCCCTACATGGTGAAGGGTGGACTGAAGAGCCAGGTGATCATCCCCAAACACTCGCGTAATCCTTATGACGTAGGAGCGCGCTTGCTCGGGGTGGACGTGGTCGAGGTGGAAACACCGGAGCACCTCGAGGCGTCCATGGGGCCGCAGACCGCGATGATCTATATCCTGTCCTCACCTGACGCAGCAACCGGCCCGCTGAGCATTGGGAATATTTGTCAGGCGGCGAAGCAAAAGAACATTCCCGTTTTTGTCGACGCAGCAGCAGAAAATCTCACCATCCCCAACATTCATCTTGCGGCAGGCGCAACCTTTGTTGGATATAGCGGCGGTAAGTGCCTGCGCGGACCGCAATGCGCCGGGTTGCTGCTGGGACGCAAAGATCTGGTGCAGGCAGCATGGTTCCAGGCAGCGCCGCACCACAATGTGGGACGCTCTCTGAAAGTCGGCAAAGAAGAAATCATGGGCATGCTCACAGCGGTCGAGATGTGGACCAAGCGCGACCACGATGCTGAATGGAACACGTGGAAGGAGTGGCTCGGGACGATCGAAGCTAAGGTCAAGCCTCTCCCCTCGGTGAACTCCGAATACCTGATGCCAGAGGATCTGTCGAATCATTCGCCCCGGCTGCGAATCAAGTGGGATGGCAATGCGTTGAAGATCACGGGCGACGAGCTGGCAAAGACGCTGGACGCGGGCACGCCGCGCATTCAATTTGATGAGTGGAGCGGAGCCCGTCCTGACGAGATGGAAAGTTCGGTGACCATCATGCCTTATATGATGATGCCCGGAGACGCCCAGATAGTGGCAGATGCTCTCTTCGCCACACTCTCCCATCCACCCATGTTCTCTGCTCCTGAAATTCCGCAGGGCGCCCCGGCGAATGTGGCGGGTATCTGGAAGGTGCAAATGAAGTACCTATGCGGCGAAGGCGGTCAGCGCTTTTTGCTGGAGCAACAAGAGGGCGCAATCACGGGCGTCCACCAGGGCGAGATCTACAGCGGAAATCTTACCGGGAAGGTGCACGCGCAACAGGTGAGTTTTCGCAGCGTCATGCCGGTTGGAGGCAACGCGATTGAATATTCGTTCGCCGGGTCGGTTGCGGGGAATGCAATGAGCGGGACGGTGGAACTGGGTGAATATGGCCACGCTCAGTGGTCAGCCACCAGGGAGACCTCGTAAATCTCTGGCCGCAGGCGCAGCGCGAGTTCATTTTTTCCCTAGTGCGCTATGCTCTTAACTGGGAGAGCGTTTTGATCCTGCAAAGACGTCGGGCCAGAGTGCTGCTTCGATCTGCTCTGCTATCCACCTTCATCGCGGCGCCATGGGTTCCTTTGCTGTGTCAGCAAACTGTTACCACGCCAAGTTTGCCGGCATATCTCGATCCGGCCTTCAATGATTTTGAGCCAGCTGCCAACGCTAACTACGGTTTGGTCTATGTGCCTCTCGATAGCTGGGTCTATCCCGCGTTTGAACGGCTCTTCTCGCTCGGCTATGCCGATTCAGCGTATCTCGGCATGCGGCCATGGACGCGCACCAGCTGCCTGCAGATTCTTCAGGAGACCTACCCCAAACTGCAGAATGCACCGCAGGACACGGAAGCATGGAATATCTTTCGCGCGCTGGCAGTGGAATTTGGAGTGGACGCCGGGCAGACAGCCCCGCAGGCTGAAGTCTCGGACGTATATACCCGGAATATGTACATCAAGGGCCGGCCGATCAATGATTCCTTTCATTTTGGCCAGACCCTGATTAATGACTATGGGCGCCCATACCAACAGGGGTTCAATGCGATTGATGGGTTTTCCGCCAGAGCTGAGGGCTACCACCTCTCGCTGCAGGTTCGCGGAGAGTATCAGCACGCTCCGGGCCGCGCCGCATATCCGGAATCTGTACAGGAGTTGATTGCACGGGTGGACAACACTCCGCTGCTGGCGCCGGAACCTGTACCCCAGACCAATGTATTTCGTCTGATTGATGCGAATCTAGCGCTCTCCCTGGCTAACAACGTGTTCTCCGTAGGCAAGTCGGAAGATTGGTGGGGTCCGGCAGAAGCAGGGAGCATGGCGCTCAGCAACAATGCGGAGCCGATTTATGCCCTGCGCATCAATCGTGTGGTGCCGCTGCGCATTCCCATACTCTCCAATCTCACAGGCCCGTTTCGCTACGAGGGTTTGTTTGGCTCGTTGAAGGGGCATCGTTATCCCAATGCTCCGTGGATCCACGCTGAAAAATTCAGCTTCAAGCCGACCAGGAACGTGGAACTTGGCTTCTCGCGAGTCGTTGTATTCGCCGGAAAGGACCACGTTCCCCTCACGTTCGGTTCGTTCTGGCACAGCTTCACGAGCTTCAGCAATGTGAGCGAGGCGGAGAAGGAGAGCCGAAACGATCCGGGATCCCGTCATTCGAGCTTTGACTTTACCTGGAGGCTTCCCTGGCTGGAGAACTGGCTGACGCTCTACACCGACTCGATCGTCCACGACGACGCTAGCCCGATCGCGGCGCCGCGTCACGCGTCCATCAACCCTGGGCTCTACCTGTCCCACCTACCGAAGCTTCCGCATGTCGACCTTCGCGCGGAGGCGGTATCGACCGACCCGGATGCCCTTATCGGAGGCGGCCAGCAAGTCTACTACGAATTCGAATATCCGGACGGGTACACAAACAAGAACAACATGTTAGGGAGTTGGATAGGACGGGAAGGCAAAGGCGGCGAGGCATGGTTGACGGATTGGCTCAGCCCTAAGGAATACATCCGGCTGGGCTATCGCAACGCAAAAGTGTCGAATAGCTTCATCCCCGGGGGCACCACGCAGAACGACATCAGTATCAAAGCGGTGCTGCGGCTGAAAGAGAACCTGGAGCTGAATGCCTTTGGCCAAGCAGAGTTTTGGAAGGTCCCGGTTTTGGCCTCCGGACAACAGCACGATTTCACCGGATCGTTCCAGCTGACTTACTTTCCCAAACTAAGCTGGCACCACTGAAAGTCCCAAATAACAACAGCCGGAACGCGGTGACATGCGTTCCGGCCGCTGCTGAGATCAACCTATTTCGTGCCGGTCCCCCTGATGGTGAGGATCGGGGCGGCAATGGCGCCGCTGCCGCCGTTGTATCCGTCGCTCTGCACCGTGAGCTGTTGTGTGGTCTGCCCAAGGGAACTCGGCGCGAACTGTATATTGATCGCGCAAGACGCGGCGGGATTCAGGGCCACGCCATTGCCGCAGGTCGTGCTGCCCAACACACTGAATGCGGCATTGACTCCGTTGGTGGTGTAATACGGCGAACTGAGCGTCAAAAGCTTATTGCCGATGTTGTACTCCGTGGCCGTCAGGTTCTTCTGCTTTCCAAGCTTGACACCTCCGAACGCCAGGGTGGAGCGATTGCCGTTCAAAAGGAAGAGGTTGTCGTTGGTCGGGCTCCCCAGGGTCGTAAGTACAAAGCTCTGTCCCCCAGCGGAGATAGCGAAGGCACTGGCAGCGACCAACGTGCTGTTGTCAAAGGTAAGCAAGTGGGACGATGTTTTGGTTGGAGAAACGACAGTGATGGTATTGGCATTGCCGTCGAGAACATACAGTTGCTCAGCCGGGTCGAATGCCACTGCACTCGGACTGGTTACGCCATCGATCGGTATCACGGTCGCAGTCGTACCGTCAGCCGAGACCTGGACCACCTGGCCGACACCTGACGGGTCACCATTGTCGCCGATCACCAGAGCAGCGGTAGCGGGATCGGTCGCCAGAGCCTGCGGGTAAACGATTGACACCGAGGGGATGGTCATTTTAAACGGAGAACCACCAACCGGTACTTTCACCACGTAGCCAGGGTTGGCGGAGCTGGCAGACATCCCATCCGAACCTCCATCCCCGATATAAAGGTTGCCCTGATAATCGAGTGCCAAGGCGATCGGGTGTTGCAAGAGACCGCCGGTGTTAATCACCGACGGTGCGAGACCGGTGGTCGTGGGTACTTCGATAACCTTGGCTGTGGTGTAGTCCGCGATGAACAGGTTGCCGGCCCCGTCCAAAGCCAAGGCGATCGGGTTCGAGAGACTGACCGTGCCGGTCGAAACGGGAGTGAGGTTGCTTCCCCCGAGACCCTTAATGGAATAGACTTGCCCCCCCTCGGCATCGGCGACATAGACCGTCTTGTTCAACCCCGATATTGCCACCGCCTCGGGTGCTTGGAGACCGGTCGCGGTCGAAGTCTCATTGAGCGGATAGGTAATTTCTGCTCCCGCGATACCCGTCTGGTAGACCGGTAAGTTGGCAAGAATCGTACCGTTCGGGCCCCTAACCTGGAGGTCCGAAGTACGGAGCCCCGGGTAGGTTGGAGTGCCGGAGTAGTTTTCCGAGCAAGTGTAAGGGAAAAAGTTAGAAATTCTGGGACCGCCGGAGCCTAGATTGGTGTGTCTTCCATTGACACAGGTCCCGCCGGTGCTCTGGGTGAGCTCCTGGCTCACGTCGCCTTGAGTCACCACACGGAACCCTCGGAGGGTTGTTGGGGCGTTGAACTCGACGTTGAATTGGACCGGCGACCCTGTCGCGCCGACGTTATTTGTATTGCCTGCGTTGACTGGATTCGCTGACGTCAGTTGGACAACACTCCCGTAGAACAGGTCAAGGATGTCGATGTTCCCGGCTGGATCGAAGGCCATGTCGCTGGGGGCTCCTAATCCGGCGGTGGGGATGATGTAAGGAGTAGTAGGCGAAGCCGCGGGGACAATCACCACCTGCGGACCTTGGTTGTAACCCGAATCGAGCGTGAGATTCGTCAGGATATAGATGTTGCCCGCAGCGTCCAGCCTGATCGCCGAGGGGAAAATGATGCTAAAGGAGTAGGTCGGTATCTTTTGGGCGTTTCCGCCAGTGGCTGGGGCTACATATACGCCGCCTGTGTCAGTTACGCCAACGCCATTGTCCGCGATATAGAGGTTGTTTCCGGCCCTAAAAAGGGAAGCCGGGCTGAACTGGGTTGGAATGCCCGGGAAGCTCAACGTCGTCAGCGTCGTACCACCCGAAGCCAGGGAATAGATGACTCCATTTCCCGAATTGGGAAGGTCGCCGATAAACAGAGTCCCCGCACTATCGACCGTGAGCGCGAACGGAGTCGTCAGAGGAGACCCAGCGAAATACGTTTTCGCAGCACCGGTCAGATTCCCCGTGCCATCCCCGGTCAGTTCGACGATCCTACCTCCGATTCCGGAAGGCGTGTCGCCCACGAAGAGATCTCCAGTAGCATCCAGCGCGACTGGGATCGGAGAAGCAAGCGTAATCGTCCCGGTAGATACGGGAGTGCTCACGCCGGTCTTGGGGTTAAGCGCGAGAATGCGATTGTTATTGGTATCCGCGATGAAGACCGTGCCGTTCCTGGAAATTGCGATGTTTTGTGGCTGGTTGTACCCAGACCCAATCGTCTGCTGGGCATCAACAACGATAGACGGGGCTTGTGCCCAGCCGCTGGAAGCGCAAACGGCGAGAGTGAGGACCGGGAAGCCGAATAACTTCTGTTTCAACATAGAAACTTTCGCAGGAAACCTGGGTGACTTGGCAAACATGGGAACGGCACTCCTATACAACTTTGGTTCGGACCCCCTCAGTCTAAGGGGAGACCATTAACTTGCAACCCTTTCGCAGCATAAAAACGCGCAAAGGCTGCCCCAAGGGCTCGACTTTGCCCATACCACGGAAGTTGCAATTCTTAGCGGGGAGTGGAACGAGATTACACTTGGATGTTGCAAAATGCTACAGATTTTCCATGAAGCAGAGAGGAAATCGTCTCCCTGACTCTCACAGATAAACGCCTATCCCAAGGTGGGCGGCCAGCCTTGTTCTTTCTAATCAGAGGCTTGCGTGCGCCGACAGGGGAGCACCGAAGTGTACCCTTTCGATTTGTCCTGGGGTGAATTGGGCTTGCCAGGGAGGCAAAAAAACTCGAGAGCTAAAAGCGGCTACAGAAGTGGTGTTTATGAGAAGGATTTAGAGAGTGACAACCCGGTGAATACAATCCGCGCGGAAGATGCTGAACTTGCCCTTGTCATAGCCGCCAAAATAGACCAGACCACCGCGACCCCGGCCGGTGCAGGTCAATGCCACCTGGTGGATCGATCGAACGCCCTGGCGGTCTTCATACTCAAGCAGCACGATGGGTTGACCCGTCATCGGTGTAGACAGGCGTAGGTCCGCGAACGCGACCACGTTACTGGTGACCGGTTGCGGCGAAGAAGAAGCTGGGGATTGAGGCACTGGGTTCACTCAACGATTGAAGCAGAAGCAATGTATCCACTCAAGTGACAGATTGAGTCAGCGGTACAACCTTTGTGGAATAAAGGGCCGTTTTGTACATGCATTTGTAACGTTCAAGGGTTTCGACCCGGTCGCACACATCTACCGGGGGCCCGCAGGTTCCATTTGTAACCACTGCTTCAGGTTCGGTGCTTGCGCCACCCGCAGGTCTACGCAATCCGCGATGCTGTTACGAGCCTTGTCCAGGGCATGCGAGCTGGCCGGCACGGTGTGCGCGGCAAAGAATTCCGACACCTGGCTACTGCGGTCCGTGCTGCAGAAGCCCCCCATCGACTCGACTAATTCTCCGCCCGTCCAGGTTGTGATTTGTGCCTGCACCTTGGGCCAGTTCTGCTGCACGTACTGCCAGGTGGCATCCCGTGTACGGCGGTCCCTCATTTCGATCTGAACCAGGTCCAGGGCATCCTGATTTTTTACCTGGCCGGACAGTGCGTAATCCAGAGCACGCACCACCATAGCGTCGTCGCGAAAAATCGCCAAGGCACGGAGAGCCTGCTTGCGAATCTGCGGATCTCCGCTGGTCTGGCTTACTCGCTGCAACTGATCGAAGAAGGTGGCGTCTCCGTTCTGTGCTGCGACATTGAGCGCCGTCGCCGCTAACGTTGGGTCAACGGAGGCAGGGTTGCCTAGGTATTGCTCCGAGATCTTCCTGGCATCGGCGATGATCGCGGGATCACTGCCGATGTTGCCGAGAAGTCCAAAGAGCGCCGCTCGTAACAGGCTCTTATCCGGCGCCTCACCGGCCATTGGCTCACCCAGGCGCGCGAAGGCAGGAGCAAAGTTCTTGCGCACCCACGCAGCTAGTTCCTTGTGCTCTTCGGAGGTAGACGCCACCCGCTGATCGATGATGCGCAATGCCCCCGAGACGGTCGCGATCACAAACGAGCTGTTATCGTCACGAACGGCCGCTGCGAGATTCAGGAAATCCCCGACCGGGGAGATGCCGGCTTGTGCCAACGCCCATTGGCTGCCCAGAAAAGTAATCCGCTCGGACGGTGTAAGGCTGGTCTCAACCTGGTGCAACAGTTGTTGATAGTCAATGCTGTCATAACGGCTGCGATAGTAGCCCTTCCCACCGGCGTTGCCGTAGAAAACCGGCGCTGCCGGCGCCTGCAGCTGCTGGGTGGCGGCGTTCATTACCGGGCACTTTGATTGATCGGCAGCAATCTTGATACACACGGGCAAAACCCAGGTTTGCTCCTGAGCGGTCGCATCTTTGGGATCGAGGAAAAAACGCTTCTGCGTCACGTCCACCTTGGCGCCATGCACGCTGCCAAAGGTCAAGAGAGGCTCCCCGGGCTGCACCACCAGGCTCTCCATGATCTTGTCGATGGGCTTGCCACTCGACACCTGCAAGGTATTCCAGAAGTCCTCTGCCGTGGCGTTGCCATACATGTGTGCCTGCAGATAGCGATGCACACCGGCGCGAAACGCCTGTTCGCCGAGATAGTTCTCGGTCATCAGAAGCACGGCTGCCGCCTTGCCGTAGGCGATGCCGTCGAACATCTCATTGATCTCGGCGGGAGTTTCCGCGCGGGAGCGGATAGCCCTTGTTGCCCGACCGCCATCGAGATCAAGAGTCCTGTTGAGCTCCGCGGCCTCGCTCTCTGGAATCTTCCATTCCGGCTTCCAGACAGCCAGCGGCTTGTTCGACATCCAGGTGGCAAAACCTTCATTCAGCCAGATGTTGTTCCACCACGCCATGGTGACCATGTCGCCGAACCATTGGTGCGCCATCTCATGGGCCACATCCTCAGCGACGATTTTCTTAGCATTGACCGAGGCGGTCTTCTCGTCCACCAGCATGGCGGTTTCGCGATAGGTGATGGCGCCGAAGTTCTCCATCGCGCCTGCCTCAAAATCCGGGATCGCGATCATATCCAGCTTGGGCATCGGATACTTGATACCGAAGTAGTCGTCGTAGTAGTGGAGGAAAAACTCCGCGCCGGAGAGAGCGAATTGCGCGAGTTGTACCTTGTCTGGCGTGGCGCAGGCCCGGATCGGAACGCCGTCGCTCTCACCCGAGAGACATTTGAAATCGCCTACCAGGAAGGCCACCAGGTAGGTTGACATCTTCGGCGTGCGCGCAAAGGTGATGGTATGTTCCCCCACGATGGGGCCCGGCGTATCGGAAACGATATTGGTGTTTCCAATCGCTGTATCTCCCTGGGGCACGATCAGGCTGACGTCAAAGGTCGCTTTATAGGCCGGCTCATCGAAGGAGGGAAAGGCGCGGCGCGCGTCGGTGGGCTCAAATTGGGTCACGGCATAATTTCGCTTGGCAGTGCGGGAAAGATAGAAGCCGCGCAGTTCTCCGTTCAGAATGCCGTTGTACGCGATTTTCAAGGTGACGGAGCCGGCGGGCAGCTTGACGTCGAAATGAAACGTAGCCTGCTGGAGGCCCGGATCGAGGGTGACTTCCGCTGGCCAGGTCTTGCCACCAACCTTTGCTGTCACCGCACCAAACTTGAGCTGCCACGCATTCAGCACAATCGAATCCACGGGCTGCGCCAGGGTTAGATCGATGGTTTCTTCGCCGGTGAAAGTGGCGGCCTGCAGATCTGGCGCCAATTGCAAAGAGTAGTGCTGCGGACGGACGACGGTGGGCAGGCGTTGGGCGACCACGGTCATGGAGGGAAACAGGAAGACGGCAGCGAGGAAAAGGCGAGGAATCGAGATGGGCGCGAGCAAAAAGGGAAATCTCCTGCAACATTCTGACACTTCTTATCGTTAGACGGTCAGGTCTCGCGATAGTTCAGCAGGATCAGTCCTACAACGGCGAGTAAGAGCGGCCACGCCCGGCCGGCGATTCTGGAAGCGCGGCCTGGGGGCAGCCGCAACTCCAGCCACCGGCTCCATCCGGCGGTCGCACCCAGCAGCGCGATGGGCGTATGGCTCAGCGACGCGAGCAGATCTTCCGCGTCATCGCTCGAGGCATGATTGTGGGTAAGCAAAACGGCGGCGCCCAAGGCACACATCGCGGGGAAGATCAGGGCTGCCCATCGGGCGCGTAATTTGCCTGCCTGCACGGCGCACTCGAACGCAGCAAAACAAAGGATGAGCAGAGCGGCAGCGCGATGCTGCAAAACGTCGGGAGCGGAAAAACTGGCCCAGAAGGGACGTGGACCCAGAGGCCAGTTTTCAGGATCGGCGCGCAGCAGAATGAAGATAGACAGACCGGCGAAGGTGAGCGGCCAGAAACGCGCCCAGCGCAGGCGGTCAAAGCGGCTGGCAAAGGCCAGCAATCCTGCCGCCAGGACGATCAGACCTGCCCAATGATGATTGTACTCCGACCATTCCCGGTCTATGGCATCGCTGCCTCCGTTGGCTTGGAATTCGGTCTCGCGCACCGCAGTTTCGATGGAGGTGGGCGGGGTAAGCTGCGACGCAGCGGGGCTCTGCAAGCGCGGAGCTACTGGATGCATGCGGGCGGCAATGACCTGCAGCGATACCTGGTCGGACACGTCGACTGCAGGCGGCTGCGCGGACATCGAAGCCGCAGCCAGGATGGCGGTGAATCCTAATCCCACCTCCACCTCAGCAAAACGTCGCAGACGAGCGAGCAAGGGCTGGGGATCGATGTTGAGCCGGCGCCCCAACACCCAATTCAGCGTGCCCATCATCAGGATCACCAGCAGGAGATAGATCTTGGCCAGCAACAGAACGCCATAGCTCGTTCCATAGAGTCCATTCCAGGTGCCCACGTAGAACCACGCCAGGTAAATTCCTGCCAGAACCAGGACGACGACGCTGACGATAGCGATCGAGGAGTAGCGTCTGACGATAGAGCGGGCTTGCTGCGGGCTCTCCGCACGTCCCAACGAAACCAGGAGGAAGGGCATCGCACCAATCCAGGCGGCTGTGGCCAGGTGATGGGCCGCGGTCGCTAACGCCAGCGAAAAACGGTGATCCATGCGGGCTTCCGCATGGCTGGTGGACACGGTGGCAAGCAGCAGCAACAGGCTCATGGGGACCATCGCCGTCACCGCCTTGGGAGTTTTCACCCGGGCGCAGATCCACAACAGGAATGCGAGCAGAGCAGCGCAGGTACCCGCAACAAAAAACCTGGTGCTGATGACATCGCGGAAATGCAGATCGCTGTCGCCGAGTAGAGAGGCACTGGAGAGGATCACCGATATCAGCTCGGATACCGTGAGGGCGAGGGCGGCCCAACGAATACCGCGAAAGCAAAAGGGCTCGACCGGCACGGCCGCTCCGGCTGGACGCGCAACTGCTAATAGGAAAATGATGCCGCCCAGCAGCAACGCCTCAAAGGAGAGATTTGCCGCACGTATGAGGGTGCTTAGTAGATCGATATCGCGCAGCAGCCAGATCAAGTGATCATCTCAGTCAAGGTAAGAACCGCAAATCTCCGTTCCGGTCTATCGGAAAAACATTTCCGGGAAGGATCCGCAGAAACTGCAGAACCCTCGGCTTCGCTCCCAATGACACAGGGAGAGCGGACGATCGGTTTAGTGCCGCGCCTACGGCGCTCGGATCCGTTTCGGGATCGATTTCCCAGCCCTTCCGGGCTGGGCTGACGTTTGGCGGTTCGCCCCTCCGGGCCTTGCATCTATGGCGATCTTTGCGGTGTCATTTCTCCCTCGACTTGCCGCACGTAAGTCGTCTGCTCGAGGGATCTGCAGTTTCTCGCGGACCCTTCCTGGAAATATTTTTCCGACAGAGCGGAACGGAGCTTTATTGCACCTGGAAAGGAACTTCACCCCGCGTGATGTGACCATCCGTGGCGAGAACTTGCCAGCGAAGGACGTAGGTTCCTTTCGCGAGCCCATGCCCGGTTGCGGATAGCACATCGGGGGCAGGTTGAGCCGGAGTGCCGATTCTCTCAACCGTGCCGTCGGGTTTGAGCAGGCTCAGAGTCGATCGCGCTCCATCGACGCGCGAATTGTACTTGAGATTGATCGTGATATCCGGCCCGCTCACTGCGGCGTTCTTTTGCGGCGTGGAGCTTACGAGTACGGCATGGGCCAGCGCTGGGCGCGAGCCTGCCAACAAGGCGACAACGAAAACAATCACTGCGCTTGCGAACCATCGCGGTGATCTGCTGTGCATGACGAACCTCTCCCCCAAAAAAGATCTGGGAATTGGATGCTGGAGCTGGTATTTGTGATGGAGTTTTTGTCTAGGATGGCGTCATTTGTACCGACTGGGCGCGCTCGGAGTGTCCGCCCATTTCCGCTGCACGGGCCTCGGCATAGGCGGCAGCGCCCATGAGCGCAGCGCGGCTCTCGAGGATGAGGCGCACCGGCGTCTGCACCAGCAGATCACTCAGCCGGCCTTTATCGGTGAATGCCTTCATGAAAGTACCGTCCTGCATCTTCTTGAGCAGTTTGGGAGCAATGCCTCCGCCTACATACATACCGCCGACGGAGAGGATCTTCAGTGCCAAGTTGCCGGCTTCAGCCCCATAGGCGGATACAAAAATATGCAAGGTCTCCGCGCAAAGCTCACTGGCGCCAGACTCGCCGAGTTCGCCGATCACGGCGTTGGGATCCTCCTCGCGCATTCGATCCTTCAGCCATTGCGGTTCTTCCAGGCCTTTAACATCGCGACAGTAGGCGTAGACATTGGCCAGTCCGAGGCCGGAAATGACGCGCTCCGAGCTGACGCGGCCACCGACGATTTTTTGCAGATAGCGCAACAGGCCAATTTCCTCTTCGTTACGTGCTGCAAAGTCGCTGTGCCCACCTTCGGAGGCCATGGGGAGATGACGATGACCATTCCACACCAAAATGGCCTCTCCCAGGCCCGTGCCGGCCGCAATCAGGCCGCGATTCCCTACCGCCCCAGGGTCGCCTTTGCTAAGCACGAGAATCTGGTCCGGGGCTAGTTCCGTGATGCCATATCCATTCGCTTCAAGATCGTTGATCAGGAAAACATGTTCGATCTTCAGATCGACTCTCAGCTGGGCGGAATCGAGCACCCAGGGGAGATTGGTCAGCTTCAGACGGCCATGGCGTACCGGCCCTGGGACGCCAAAGCAGGCCGCCAGCACATCGACCGGCATGCCGAGCGTTTGCCTGCATTCCGCCAGGAATGTCTCCACGATCTGCACCAGGCCGGGAAATTCCTTGGCATGATATTTGTGCTCGTGCACGGTCAGCAGTTGTCCATTATCAAACCTGCACAAGGCCAGGTCGACCTTGGTGCCGCCCACGTCCCCGGCCAGAATCATCGCGAGATCTCCAATTTGCCCACGCCGTCAGGCCCTGGCGGGGGCAACGCAGCGGCGGCGGCGGCATCGAGCAGCAGGGTGATCCGGCCGTTGGCAGGCTTGATCAGCTGCGATGGATAGGTTTCCGGATCGTACGGTCCAGTGAAGACCTGCTTGAGCGCGGCGACTTTGTCCTCGCCTTCTATCAGAAAGAAGACATCCCGCCCCCGGTTGATGACCGGCCAGGTGAGCGTGACCCGCCAAGTTTCCTTTTGTTGCGGCACGTGGTTGGCGATCGCAATGCGCATGAGTTCGTGCAAGCCTTCGGTGTGGGGGAAAAGAGACGCGGTGTGACCGTCCGGTCCCATCCCCAACGCCACCATATCAAAGACCGGCATTTCCGCGCCTTCCAGGCGATAGCTTTGGCGGATATCCGATTCATACCTGTCGGCAGCTGCTTCCGGCTCAAGCTCTCCGCGAATGCGAAAGATCTGGTTTTCGCTCAGGGGAACTTTGTCGAGCAGCGCTTCGCGGGTCATGCGGTAGTTGCTGTCGGGGTGATCGGGAGGCACACAGCGTTCGTCGACCCAGTAGAGCTCAAGGTTTTCCCAGGGAATTTGCTCACGGTATTGCGCGCTGGGTTCGGCCAGGAGCGCAAACGCATTCTTGGGAGTGTGGCCGCCGGAGATGGCGATCCTCGCCTTGCCCCGGGCAGCCGCGGCCGCACGAATGCCGTCGGTAAAGTACTGCGCCGTGCGCCGGGTTACCGCGTCCGCGGTCGCATCCACAAAATAGAGAACTTCGATTGTCTGAGCCATGCGATTTGTATTCTAGAGCTTGTGCCAGGCGTGTCCATCACGCGCCAGCAATTCGTCGGCGGATTTCGGTCCCCACGTGCCGGCGGCATAGTTGGGGAGGTCCTTCGGCTTGTTATTTGCCCAGAAGTCGAGGACCGGGGTCAGCAACGACCACGTGGCTTCGACACCGTCACGGTGAGCAAACAGAGTTGCATCCCCAAGCATGGCATCCAGCAGCAATCTTTCGTAGCCGTTTGCCGATGATTTGCCGAATGCCTCCGCGTAGCTGAAATTCATGTTGACCGGGCAGACTTCCATGTTCGGGCTGGGCACCTTGGCGCCAAAACGCAGCGAGATGCCCTCATCCGGCTGAATACGCATGGCGATCAGGTTCGGCTGCAGTTCCCTGCACGCGCCCGACTGGCCCTTAAAGAGCAACTGCGGAGGTTGCTTAAACTGAATCGTAATCTCCGTGACCCGTTTCGCCAGCCGCTTGCCCGCTCGCAGGTAGAACGGCACACCCGCCCAACGCCAGTTCTCGATGCCCACCTTCAGCGCCGCGTAGGTCTCGGTAGCGGAGTTTGGATCGACGCGATCCTCCTGCCGATAACCTTTCACGTCTTTCCCGCCGACCTTGCCCGGACCATATTGACCGCGCACCGAGTCCATGATGTGGATGGGCTGAATCGAGCGCCACACCTTGACCTTTTCACGGCGCATCGCGTCGGCTTCAAAAGAGACGGGGGGTTCCAGGGCGACGAACGACAGCAGCTCCATCACGTGGTTTTGTATTACGTCGCGAAGCGCTCCGGCCTTCTCGTAGAAGGGTCCGCGCCCTTCGATGCCGATATCCTCTGCTGCGGTGATTTGTACGTGATCGACGTAGTTACGATTCCAGACCGGCTCGAAGATCCCGTTGGCGAAGCGGAAGACGAGGATGTTCTGCACCGTCTCCTTGCCCAGGTAATGGTCGATGCGGAAGATCTGGTCTTCGGCAAAGACCCGGTTCACTTCGTCATTCAGCTGGCGGGCCGAAGCCAGATCGTGGCCGAAAGGCTTTTCGATGATGACGTGCACCTTGCCCTGTTGCGGCTTCGCCATGCCATGCTGGCCGAGTTGCTCGATGATTTCGGCAAAGTATTCCGGCGCCGTCGCCAGGTAAAACAGGCGGTTTCCCTTGCTGCCTTGCTTCTGGTCTATGCCCTCGAGAACGGCCTTCAATTTGGCGTAGCCGCCCGGATCGTCGAAGTTCATGGCGAAATAGCTGACTTTGCCCATGAACTCGTCGAGCTTTTTCTCACCCTCCTGCACTCCTCCAAACTGAAGAATGCCTTCGCGCATGTCTTTTTCAAACTCGCCCTGGAGAGGGCGCCGGGCTACGCCTACGACAGAGAACTCCTCCGGCAGCAAATTCGATTGCTCGAGGTGGAAAAGAGCGGGCAAGAGCTTGCGCTTGGTCAGGTCGCCGGAAGCGCCGAAGATGACCACGACCGTTGGCTCAGGAATCCGCTCAGCACTCTGCGCCGCTTTCAAATCTTCGGGGGAAAACTGCACTTCTGTGGTTGCCATGGAACTCGCTCCTTGCTCAAACAGTGATGTCTAGGTCCTTACGCCCACGTGGAGACCCAGCCGCTCCAGCGCCTGCACGCATTGTGCTTCATCGAGATAGTGAATTGCGTGAATTCCCAGGGCTTGCTGCTGCGTCGCAGTTCCCCTGGCGGTCGTCGATAAAGGCGACTTCCTCGGCATCGCGCTGCAGCACGTCCAGCGCCAGGTCAAAGAATTTGGGGTCCGGCTTGCGCAGCCCCACGTAGCAGGAACTGAAAAAGGAATCGAAGTACCGGCCCAGCTCGAAACGCTCGATGCGGTAATCGTTCAGTTCCCGGGCTTCGTTGTTGAGCATCGCCAGCTCTAGTTCCTCTGATGCCGCAAGCTCCTGAAGGATTCGCATGGCGGTATGAGGCAGCAAGGTCGACCGCTCCTTCATCGCCTGGAGAAATTCGGCGGGCGTAAAGGAGCGCGGCTCGTAGAAGACGGTCCGCAGAAGATATTCCTCCGCGGTCATCAGGCCTTTTTCCCACGGATCATTGGCGAGCTCATGCCGCTGCTCGAACGATTCGGTATCCAGTTGGAATTTTTTCAGGACGGCAGCGCGCTCGTGATGATCCCATCCGTTGGTGAGCAGAACACCGCCCACATCCCAAAGAATCGTGCTGATCTCGACCATGTCTGCGTCTCCCTAGGGTGGACTAGGGACCTTCAACGTGCGGGGCAGGAAAGGTGCCCCACATCTCGCTTGCCTTTCGCGAGATGTGGGGCACCCAATGGTTATTGGTTAGGACAGGGTCAGGCCTTGCCGGCCGTTGCCGCAGGGCGTACCCGCTCCAGCAATTGCTTGGCCCGTTTCATGATGTTCGCCGGACCGAAGCCAAGCTCTTCGTAGACCTTGGGCCCTGGCGAGGAAGCGCCAAAGCGTTCCAGGCCGATCACGTCTCCGTGGCGGCCGACGTACTTCCACCAGCACATCGGTGCGCCGGCCTCGACTGCGAGCTTGGGGAGATGATCGGGAAAGATTTGCTGCTTTATAGGCTTCGGGCTGTTCCTCGAAGATTCGGAAGCTAGGCATCGAGACCACCCGCGCGGAAATACCTTCCTTTTTCAAATCCGCGGCAACCTGCAGAACCGGCCAGACCTCAGCGCCGGCCGCCACCATGAGCAGGTCCGGCGAAGTGCCGCCATCCTGCAAGATGTAGGCGCCTTTTGCTACCCCTTCGGCAACCTTGTACTTTTCTGGGTCCAGAATAGGCAGGTTTTGCCGCGAAAGCGCCATGAACGCTGGCCCTTTCCGTTCCAAAGCGAGCCGCCAGCAGGCAACCGTCTCATTGGCATCCGCGGGACGAAAATCCGTCAGATGAGGCACGGCGCGCAGCATGCTGAGGTGCTCGATGGGCTGGTGCGTCGGTCCGTCTTCACCCAGCGCGATCGAGTCGTGAGTGAAAATGAAGAGCGAATGCGAGTTCATCAGCGCGGCCAGGCGAAGCGCTGGTTTGCAGTAGTCGCTAAAGGTGAAGAACGTCGAGCCGTAAGGAATCAATCCGCCGTGAACGGCCATGCCGTTGACCGCCGCGCACATGCCAAACTCGCGCACGCCGAAAAAGATATTGCGCCCGGCTGGATCGAGGTGAAAGTTCGCTATGCCTTTGAAAATCGTTCTGGTCGAGGAAGTCAGGTCGGCGGCGCCGCCGATCAATTCAGGAACTGCCTTGGCGATGGCGTCCATGGTCTCGCCGCCGGCATTGCGCGTGGCCATCGGCTTGGCATCCGCAGCGTACACAGGCAAACTCTTCTCCCACCCGGCAGCCAAATTGCCTGCCTGTGTGCGCTCGAACTCTGCAGCCAACTCGGGAAAATCTTTCTTATAGCGCGCGAAGAGATCGTTCCACTCCTGCTCGTATTTCTTTCCCTTGTCTACCGCCTGCAGCCAATTCTGCTTTGCTTCGTCCGGAACGTAGAAGCTCTTATCTTCCGGCCAGCCCAGCTTCTTCTTGGTTTCTTTGGTGGCCTCAGGGCCCATCGCCTCGCCGTGTACCTTGTTCGTGCCTGCCTTGGGACTGCCATAACCAATGACCGTGCGCACACGGATCAGCGAAGGCTGATCCTTTACTGCCTGCGCGGCTTTGATGGCCAGCGAGATCGCTTCCAGATCGTTGCCGTCGTCGACCATCTGCACGTGCCAGTGATAGGCCAGCAAAGCGCTCGGTCACATCTTCGGTAAAGGAAAGCGCTGTCGGTCCGTCGAGCGAGATAGAGTTGTCGTCGTAGAAGTAAATCAGCTTGCCCAGGCCAAGCGTACCGGCAAGCGAACCCGCTTCGTGCGACACGCCCTCCATCAAATCGCCGTCACCGCACATGACGTAGGTGTAGTGGTCGACGATGTCGTAGCCGGGACGGTTGTAGATCGCAGCGAGATGCTTCTCGGCGATGCCCATACCGACGCCCATGGCGAAACCCTGGCCCAGAGGCCCGGTGGTGACTTCCACGCCGTCTGTTTCGCCATACTCCGGATGACCGGGGGTGATCGAGCCATACTGGCGGAACTGCTGCAAATCTTCGATGCCGACTTTGTAGCCGGTCAGGTTCAGCACCGCGTAGAGCATCGCCGACGCATGGCCGTTGGACAGCACAAAGCGATCGCGATTGCTCCACTTGGAGTGGGCCGGGTTGTGGCGCATGAATTCATGAAAGAGGAGATACACGGTGGGGGAATCGCCCAACGGCGCCCCGGGGTGCCCGCTCTTTGCCTTCTCTACGGCATCCACGGCAAGAAACCGCAGCGTATTGATGGACAGCTGATCCAGTTCACTCATAAACAACCTCGCTCTTCCCTTCGAGAATACTTCGGTTTCCTGTGCTAATGCATTTTTCGCAATACTATGAACTTTCTAGCGGCGGTTACGAGCAGCTTTCTTTGGCGGAAAGCTGCGCAAACTTCTGTGGCTTCGGTCTACACCTTTGCGAAAAATGCTTTAGGGTTCAATCCCGACTCTTTCCTTCAGATGACGCCGCCCGCTTAGGCGGTCTCCTGATTTTCCGCTGGATCCAGCCGGACTTCGAAATTACGGCCCTCCCAGCGATTGTCCAGACGCCATTTCATAGTAAAGATCACCCGGCCGGCTTGCGCGGGTTCGGTTTCCATGTCGGCGAAATGGCCCGCACAGCCCACATGGCGGCTTTCCAGGTTGCGCACGGTCTTCCAGTCATCGACCGTCCATACCAGGTAGAAGTGGTCATTCGCCACCAGGCGCAGCTTGCTCCCTGCCGGAATCGCCTCCAATTGCCGCTCAAACCGGAAGACCTCGATGCGGGAGGAACGTTTCCCTTGCCCGTAGCGGTCGGCCACGACCGAGATCCGATCGAATACATGGCCGTCGGTCACCGACCGCAGCAGTTTGACATACTCGGCGTGAGCCCACACCAGGGGCATGGCCGCTCCAGTGGGCTTGCCCAGCTTCAATCCCAGCTCGGGGATGTCGGGCGCATCCCAAATCTGTTCCGGCAGCATACCGCCGCGGGAGCTGAAGCCTTCGATCGCCTGGATGTACGGGCGGACGTCGTGGCCCGCCGCCAATTCATAGTGGGCGCGCTCTCCAGTCAGGAGCGGCCAGGCACGGCCCTGGCCCCAGCCCAGGAACGGACCGCCGTCGTGCCGTTGTCCGTAGCCGTCGTGGTTGTAGCGTCGCCAGCAGGGGCCCACGGCAGTTTCCACCTTCAGGGTGTGATCGATGACTTTCAGCGAATCGACGATCACCGGATCATCCGCGCGCCGGACTCCATACCTGACCAATTCCAGAAAGCCGGCATCGAC
Source organism: uncultured Acidobacteriaceae bacterium (assembly GCA_963745725.1). Classification (GTDB taxonomy): domain Bacteria; phylum Acidobacteriota; class Terriglobia; order Terriglobales; family Acidobacteriaceae; genus PALSA-350. Next base: position 888,109 of record CAVUYJ010000005.1, on the reverse strand, counting down.
CACATTCCGCGCTTCGAAGTCGGCTCTCTCTCCCGGACCGCGGTTATTGATGCGGACAATCTCTTCGCCGCATCCGTCGCGGGCATAAGGTTCTCCACACCGGGGCGGGCGAATGCGCATGTAATGGCGGGGCACCCCCGGTAACAGGGTGCCGTTGTTGGTGACGGTCCAGTCTTCCAGGTGAGACTCGATCCAGTCGGCGTGCTCTTCGAGGAATTGGGCCAGCTCCGCCGATCCGTAGGCGCGCACGATATCGGCGGCGCAAATCAAACCGGAAATCACCGCGGCCAGGGTTGAGGGGGAGTAGCCGGCAGCTTCTTCCCAGCGCTCCTGCTGCGTAACCGGGGAATGACGCACCAGAAATCCCACGGCCCGCTCCACAAACGGAAAAACGTCGAACTCTCCCAGGCCGTCCAGCTTCCACAGCCGCCACGCCAGGATCAGGGGGAAAGCGACTTCGTCCAGTTGAATGCCCGTCCAGTAAGGTGTGCCGTCGATCCAGAAGTTTTGTGCGAAGCTGCCGTCCGGTCTCTGGGTGCAGGCCAGGTAAACCAGGGCCCGCCGCGCCGTATCCACGCGGTTGCAGGCCAGCAGCGCGGTGGCGCTCTGCACCATATCGCGAGTCCAGACCAGATGGTATCCGCCTACATCGTCATCGCTCTTGTGCTGGCCCCAGGGGATGGAAGCGGAGGCGATAAAGGCGCCGGAGTAGTACTTGTCCTCGTGGGACAGGATTACGTTCTGACTCACCTGCAGCAGCCGTCCCGCATCCATCGCGGCGCCCTTCAAGTCTGCCGGTGTGCCCGCCCGGTGCCACTGGTCGTTAAAGCGCTTCAGGTTTTGCTCGAAGGGAGTGGTGACTGCGCCCAAGGCTGTCGTTAACGCAGAGTGATGCCCCTCTCCGAGGGCGATGGCCACCACAAATTCGCGGTGGTGGGCGATGTCGATCTCGCCGGTCAAGGCAATGTTTCCATTCATCGCGGAACCGAATTGCCAATCCATCTGGAAGTTGTCCATCAGGTCCTGCCAGCCGTCGCTCCTGCCGACGAACCCACAACTGGCGCGGGTGAAGCCGCAGCTGGCCGCCATGACTAGCGAGATTCCATTTTTCGCCGCCAGCAACGTGAGCTTGCCTGACAAGTCCAGCACCCGCCCGGAATTGTCTGCCCCGCCGACATCCAGGTGAGGAGCCAGCAGCGCATACGCTTTCATTCTCGAGAGAAGCCGCTCTTCGCCTTCGAACCGCACCCGCATCAACACCACAGGATGGTGGGGATCGGCAATGACTTCCTTGATAATTTTGTAACGGCCCTGGTGATCGGAATTGATGAGCCTTACCGCGGATGAACAGCTGTCGATGTACTCGAAGGTACGTTCCAGATCGCGCTTCTCTTCGTGGACAAACGTCTCCCCGTCGGTGACGAGGAATTCCATGTCCCGGGTCTGTGGCCGGTCGATGGTGGGATAGTAGATTTCATTGAGGATGCCGTGCGAGATCGTGAACCAGATGCGGCTGGAGGCGGAGTACGCCATGCCTACGCAGTCTTTTCTGCTGGAAGTCCAACGCGGTTCAACTCCGGGCCATCCAAAGGCCGGGCCATGCCCCTCGATCCAGCGATGGCTGGAAGTCTGATCCGTCATCGTCCTACCTTTCCTAGCGAATGCAGATTACCTGACGGATGGATGCTCACGAAGTTACAAAGGAGTTGCGAAATAACCGGGCCTCGTGGATTTCCACAGCTGAACAACCGGCAAACGAAGCAGGAACAGGATTATAGAACCTTGATCACAGAAACTGGATCAGAGAACCTGGGTGTTGGCGTCGGGATCGGGGTGGAACGCGACTTCCCGCATGGCGTGGGCTATTTCCCGGTTCTTCATGAAGCAATCCCAGACAAAACCGGAACGAAGGTTTTCCGCCATCAGCATGCCGATACCCACGTCGATCCCGATCACATCCTCGCCATACCATCCGGCTTTTGGCTGGAATGCGTCGGCGAATCCATAACGCCCGTAAAGCTTATCGCCAAATCTCTCCCGCATCGTTAACAACACGTGAGAACATTCGGCGGGCAGAAAGACCAGCGACCCGGCCGCGGCACAGGGCACCAGGGTTCCGTCGAGCGGCCCGATGGAAGGCGGTCCACCCCAGACGCGATAGCCCTGGCGAGAATCGGACGCTGAAATGCCCCACATATCCTGATCGATCCAGGGATATTTCTGCCCCTGCACCAGGCACCAGAGCTGGTGGGCGCGGGTCGCGGCGATGGAGTTGGTGAAGTAGTTGGCGTGCCGGTCGCGCTGGTTGCGGTAGTCGCACCAGGCTTGCGGGTACTGGTGAATGAAGAGCGGCGCGGCGCCGCTGATGTAGTCGATTCCGCCATAGGTCACGACCGGCCGCTGCACTGCATCCCACGCTTCCGGGGGAACCGGGTGGGTGGGTGAGCCGATCGCCAGCAGGTACATGGTGGTCAGCTCGGAGTAGATATCCCAGCGGTTTTTGAGAAAGCCCTGGTCGGGCAGCCAGCCCATGGAGAGCGTGTTGCCCCCGTTCATCATCCATTGCCAGTCGATACGGCGGTAGAAGGTGGTCGCCAGTGCTTCAATCCGGGTGTTGCCGGTGAAGAACTGGCGGCAATGCAGAACGCCGCAAAGCAGCAGCGCTGTATCGATAGACGACAATTCGCTGCCGAAGAGCCGCTGTCCGCTATCGATATCGATGAAGTGGTAGAGAAAACCGTGCTCGTGCGGACATTCTTCCAGCAGGAAGGCCAGAGTCTTCTCCACTCGCTGTTCGCAGTCCATGGGGCGAAGGTAGTTATGTTTGGCGGCGATGCACAACGCGCTCAAACCAAAGCCGGTGGCGGCAATGCTGGCGACGCGGCTGAGGGATCTTCCGACGGTCGGCGCCCGGTCCCGTACCAGTCCGCTCCTGGGACTGGCCTCGTTAAAGAAGAAGTCGCAGTTCCGTCCCTCCATGTCGTCCAGGAGGGCTTCCGCCATCCGGGAGACCTGGGTGAGCGGGCGGTTGATGAAGACGCCGGGCGGATGAGCGTACTTTTCGGCGGCCTGGCTCTCGGTCTTTGGGGCGGCCGCGGCTGCGTTCGATGGTGCGGCTGGCCGATCCTGCACTGCCTCGCCGGCCGCCAGACCTGACGCGCCGAGGGCAAGCGCTCCGGTAGCGCCCGCTTGCCGTAAGAGCTGCCTGCGGGTTATTCGTGTCCGGGTCAATGCAAATTTAATCTCAAGGCCAAAAATAGAAACAGTCGTGGCTTCAGCGCGGCGACTTTACCGCACTCTTTCGAGTGTAAACCCGTGTTTCGCCTTCGATATCACCAGAAGGTGGGGGCTGCCGGCTGGTAACGGGCGTTTTCTTCCTGCTGATACAGTCATATCGCGACAATGCGCCTACATTCCCCGAACCCGCGTTGCCCGAGTTGCATCCGATAGCATGGAGAAGCAATATTGGATGGGGCAATCAGGCGCAGCCGTTGCGCCGGACGTTTTTGCCCGCCGAGGGTTCCCTAACCGCACCACGCCCAATCTGGGCTAGCTGGTCCCGAACTCATCCCTGGTGGATGAGGGACCAATCCAGGAGGATATTTTGGCTTACGAACTGCCACCACTTCCCTACGACTACGCTGCGCTTGAACCGCACATCGACACCGAAACGATGAAGCTTCATCACGACAAGCATCACGCTGCGTACGTCAACAACCTTAACGGCGCTATTGAGAAGCATCCTGAGCTGGGCAAGCACACCCCGGAGGATTTGCTGCGCAACCTGAGCACCATTCCGGAAGACGTCCGCGGGGTAGTGCGCAACAACGGCGGCGGCCATGTGAACCACAGCATGTTCTGGGCGATCATGAAGCCCGGTGGCGGCGGTGAGCCAACGGGCAAGATTGCCGACCAGATCAAAAAGGATTTTGGTAGTTTTGCCGATTTCAAGAAGCTGTTTAATGAGACCACTGCCAAGCAGTTCGGGTCGGGTTGGGGCTGGCTGGTGTTTGAGGGTGGAAAGCTGAAGGTGGTTACGTCGCCAAACCAGGACAACCCTATTTCCCAGGGGCTTTTTCCGATTTTGGGGAACGATGTCTGGGAGCACGCCTATTACCTCAAATACCAGAACAAGCGGCCGGATTATCTTGCCGCATGGTGGAACACGGTGAACTGGGACGAGGTCAACAAGCGCTTCGAGCGCGCACAGAAGTAAGCAGTTCGGAAGACCCAATCTCCTGACGATGTTGTCGGGAGATTGGGAACAGCGCATTTCCACGAGAGGTCCGCTGAAACTGCAGATCCCTCGGCTCCTAATGACAAAGGAGAGGGCGGACCCTTCCGTGGAGGGTGGTTACTGACTGAAGGCTTAGCGTTGTGGGCCGCAGGCCCGATGACCACTCCGCTCGAAATGCGAGGGGAAACAAAACAACTTCTCACCGGCGCCCACTCTTTCCTTTGTCGTCCCGAGCGTAGCCGAGGGATCTGCAGTTTCAGCGGACCTTTCGTGGAAATGTTTTTCGATAGGGCTAAGGCCATCTTTCTCTGATTACCGCGAGGGCTTCTTCGCGAGTGTGAATGGTGCCATCGAGCTGGGCGTCCTCCGCTGCAGCGAGCATTTGGGAAAATTGCGGACCGGGTTGATAGCCAGCTTCGATCAGATCCTTGCCATTCAACAACGGCTGCGGCCGGACCTCTTCCTGTGGCATGGTCTCGAAACGTTCACGGGCGAAGTCGTATAACTCCAATGATCCATGACTGGCCCGGCAGTCGAGACGATGGAGCGCCAAGTGCTGATCGAAATTGTGCAAGCGGAAAAACCGCTTGAGCGTCGACTCCTTCATCTTGCGCACGTCGGCGAAACGCATGTGGTTGTCGATGAGGGACAGTATCTGCTCGGTCTCGTGATTGGGAAATCGCAGACGCTTGCAGATCTCCTCGGCGATACGAACCCCCGCCTCCACGTGCCCATCGAAACGTATGCGATCCGGCGCCATGCGAAAGGTAGCGGGTTTTCCAATGTCGTGGAGCAGAGCGCCCCAGGCCAAGGCCACCGGCGCGCCCGCAGGAAGACCGTCGAGCAGCATTAGCGTGTGCACCCAGACATCGCCTTCGGGATGGTACTGCGGAGGCTGCGCCACCCCTTTCAGCTTGACCACTTCCGGCAGAACCTTGGCCAGCAGCCCGGTGGCATCCAGCATTTCGAAGGCGCGACGCGCGTGGCCCTCGGTGAGCATGCGGTTCAACTCGTCGCGCACCCGCTCATAGCTCACCTGGTTTACATCCGGCGCTAATCGCTCGATTGCTTTCGCGGTCGCCGGCTCCAGCTCGAAGGTGAAGCGCGCCGCAAAGCGCACCGCACGCAACATGCGGAGTTTGTCTTCCGTGAATCGCTCGCTCGGGTCTCCGATGGCGCGGATGCAGCGGGCGTCCAGATCCTGCATGCCGCCTACGAAATCCAGGACTGAGTCGTTGACCGGGTCCATCATCATCCCGTTGATGGTGAAGTCGCGGCGCTTCACATCCTCTTCCGGACTGGTGGAGAACCGCACAGCATCCGGGTGCCTGCCGTCGGAGTAGGCTCCATCGCTGCGAAACGTGGCGACCTCGGTCGTGATCTCCCCGGCGCAGACCAGAACGACGCCGAAGTGTGCACCCACGGCAAAGGTCTTCTCGAAAAGGTTCAGCACCTGATCTGGCGTCGCACTGGTGGCGACGTCGAAGTCCTCTGGGACGCGGCCGAGCACCAGGTCGCGCACGCAGCCGCCAACGAAATAAGCCTGATGCCCGGCGGCGCGCAGCCGGGTCACGATCGCGGTTGCCGCATCGCGCGCTGGGTTGGATTCCATTCCTACTACTATAGAAAGGTGAGTCAATCCAGCCAGCTCCTTTCTGGCGCCGAGGGCGCTTATAGCCGGGGCCTGATTCTGGCTATCGAAAGCTCGTGTGATGAGACCGCAGCCGCGGTGGTCGAGCGCGGGCGCCATGTCCTCTCAAGCATCGTGGCCTCGCAAATCGCCGATTCATGCGCCTTATGGTGGAGTGGTTCCAGAACTGGCCTCCCGCGAACATCTACGCAATATCGTTCCCGTGGTGCGCGCGGCGCTGGACAAAGCCGGCATCAGCTTCTCCGATCTGGACGCAGTCGCGGTCACGGAAGGTCCCGGCCTGGCAGGCGCACTTCTGGTTGGAGTCGCCTATGCCAAATCGCTCGCCTTTGCTCTGGGCAAGCCGTTGATCGCCGTCAACCACCTTGAGGGTCATATTCATGCCGTTCTGTTGGCACATCGCGAAATGCTCGAGCTGGCCAATACGCGATCGCTGGCCCTGGTCGTTTCCGGTGGCCACACCCATCTTTACCTTGTCCGCTACGAAGGCGAAAGCTTTACCTATCGCAACGTCGGCGCCACGCTCGACGATGCGGCCGGCGAAGCTTTCGACAAGGTCGCCAAGCTGCTGGGACTGGGCTATCCAGGCGGCCCCTGGATCGATGCGCTGGCTCCCCATGGGGACTCCTTCATCGGTCGCGTTTACCCTTACCCAAGTGAAACAGAAAGCTCATCGTCCGGATTCTCCTGTCGATCGATTTGCCTTCTCCTTCAGCGGCATCAAGACCGCAGTGCTTCGCTATGTTCAGATTCACGACCTCTATCCTTCGATTGAGCGCCGCCGTGAAGCACTGGCCGCTCTTCCGATGGCTGGGCCCGCCGAGGCGCTTCCCTGGTGTGACGACCGAACGCTGGGATTGATTGCATCCTTTCAACGTGCGGTGGTCGAGGATCTCAAGCGGAAAACTTTTCAGGCTGCCGAAACACTGGGCGCGGAAAGTATCCTGGTTTCAGGTGGGGTTGCCGCGAACCGTGAACTGCGGGAGCGCTTCACGGAAGAAGCCGAGAAGCGCGGACTGCCGATCGCGTTCCCGACAATGGCCCTCTCCACCGACAATGCGGCTATGATTGCGGCTGCAGCCTGGCCCCGGTTCCTGGCGGGAGGGTTTGCAGCCCTGGATCTGACCGCCAACGCATCGTTAGCCCTGGGGAAGAAATGATTCTGAAGATTAGAGCGGCCGGTGAACCCGTGCTGCGCGAGCGCGCCAGACCTTTGAAGCGCGAGGAGATCCTGCTGCCCAGCACGCAGGATCTGATTGCTTCCATGCGCGAGACCATGCACGACGCGCCGGGAGTTGGCCTGGCAGCGCCGCAGATCGGTTTGCCCTTGCAACTCGCGGTCATCGAGGATCGCGAAGAATATATGAAGGACTTTACGCGGGAGATGCTGGCCGAGCGAGAGCGCAAGCCGGTGGGTTTCGAGGTCATCATCAACCCCGTGCTCACGTTGGAATCCGAGCCGGAGATGGAGTTTTTTGAGGGCTGCCTGAGCCTGCCGGGCCTGGTCGCCCTGGTGCCTCGCGCGCGCAAGGTTAAGGTCGAGTGCCTGGATGCCCAAGGAAAGCCGAAGGTGATCCGCGCTTCAGGTTGGCATGCGCGAATCCTGCAGCACGAGATCGATCATCTGTCGGGTGCGCTGTATGTGGACCGGATGCGCAGCGTGAGTCTCTGCACACTTGAGAATTTCACGCGCCATTGGAAGGGAAAATCGATTGCGGAAGTGAAGCGTCTGCTGCCCTAACCCCGGTATGGTATGCCAACCTGGATACCAACCGGTGGACGCTGGAGGCTCGAAAAGTTACCATGGGGGTCAGGTAAGCCCCAGCCTGGATGACCATCCGTCTCTTCAACACTCTCACTAATACTGTCGAAGATCTCCAGCCCTCTGATGGCGAGACGCTGCGTATCTATGTTTGCGGCCCAACGGTCTACGACTATGGGCACATCGGCAATTTCCGCACTTTTCTGCAGCTGGATGTGCTCCGGCGCTTTTGGAAGCAGCAGGGGCATAAGATCCAGCATGTCATGAACATAACGGATGTCGATGACAAGATCATCCGCAATGCTGCAGCGGCAAAGCTACCCATTAACCAGTACACCGAGAAGTATGAGCGCGCCTTTTTTCAGGATCTGGACGCGCTGGGCTGCGAACGGCCGGAGATCATCGCCCGGGCCACGGAGAACATCGAGCAGATGGTGGCCCTCATCGAACGGCTGGCGGCCAAGGACCTTGCTTATCAGGCGCCGGACGGTTCGTGGTATTTCCGGATAGCCGGGTTTCCCGAGTACGGCAAGCTGTCGAAAAAGGATTTCACGGCCATCACCGACGGGGCGCGGGTGGACCTGGACGAGTACGACAAGGATTCAGCCCGCGATTTCGCCCTGTGGAAGGCAGCTAAGCCCGGAGAACATTGGGATACCCGGCTTGGCCCCGGCCGGCCGGGATGGCACATTGAGTGTTCCGCCATGGCGCTCAGATACCTGGGCGAGAGCTTCGACCTGCACGCTGGGGGGAGGACCTGATGTTCCCCCACCATGAGAACGAAATCGCCCAGTCGGAATCGGCCACGGGAAAGACCATGGCCTACCACTGGATGCACGTTCGTTTTCTGCTGGTGGACGGGCGCAAGATGTCGAAGTCTGAGGGTAACTTCTTCACTTTGCGCGACTTGTTGCTTAAGGGTTACAAGCCTTCAGCGATCCGTTTTCTGCTCATTTCGGTTCCCTACCGCGGCCCTTTGAATTTCACCTTGGAGGGTTTGACCGACTCGGCCAGTGCGGTGGAACGGGTTCGCACGTTTGCGCAACGAGTTCGGGGTGGGAACTGGCCGGCTGGGACGAATTCAGAGTTGGAAGCCCAAACGGCCAAGGGGCAGCAGAATTTTTGCGCAGCTCTATCGGACGACCTGAATACGTCGCAAGCCCTTGCCGCCATTTTTGAGCTGGTCCGGACTGGGAACATTGCGGCTGACTCGGGCAAGTTGTTTGCCGGGAACGTTCCGTCCATCGACGAGGCGCTCCGCCGGTTCGATGAGATCTTCGCCGTGCTCGAGGATCGGGATGCGGAGATTGCACGTGGCGCCCTGCAATGGGCCCAGGAGGAAGGGCGGAGCGACCAGGCGGCGCCTGAGCTGGTGGCTGCTTATTCCCTCACCGACCAGCAAATCGACGCGCTGCTGGCTGAGCGTGACCAAGCCCGCCGGACCCGCAATTTTGCCCGCGGGGACGCGATTCGGAATGAGCTGGCTGCCTTGGGCATCCTCATCGAGGATTCCAAGGATGGCGCACGGTGGCGGCGGAAGTAGGCCCTCTACCGAAAAGTCCGCGGAAATGGGTCTCCTTCCTGGAAATCGGGCCCGTGGTAACCTTAAGGGGCAAGGGGATTCAATATGTGGATGGAAGACCAGAGACCGCGCGGCTTGTATACCGGCTTCTGCCCCATGCCACGCACGCGTCTGAACGTGCTCCCCGCTGGCACCCGACCTAGTCTCTTCGGCGGTGACTAGCTTTCCTCCGCCGAAGCTCTGCCCCCACTCCGACCGCCTTGCGTTCCTCCGCAGCGGTCGATTGACTCGCCTTTGTAAGAACGCCGAGAAAGCAGAGAAGCCCTATGCAGAACAATGGTCAGATGAGTAGCAATCTTTTTGCCCAGTACGGTCCGAAGCTTGTGGGTCCGGTTCCGGGTCCGAAAGCCCGCGCAATTGTCGCCGGTGACGAACGTTACGTCTCCCCCAGCTACACCCGTTCCTATCCCATGGTGGCCAAGCGCGGTCGTGGCATCCGGGTTGAGGATGTGGATGGAAACGAGTTCCTGGACTTTGCCGCCGGCATTGCCGTCGTCTCCACCGGTCACTGCCATCCCGAAGTAGTCTCCGCCATCCAGCAACAGGCTGCCGAGCTGATTCACATCTCCGGCACCGATTTCTATTACGAACACATGGTGACCCTCGCTGAGCGGCTCTCCGCCATCGCACCTATGCCGGGACCGCATCGCTTCTACTACGGAAACTCCGGGGCGGAGGCCATCGAGTGCGCGCTGAAGCTTGCCCGGTACCACACCGGGCGGCAGAACGTGATTGCCTTTTTTGGCGCCTTCCACGGCCGCACCATGGGCGCTCTTTCGCTGACTGCTTCCAAACCCCAGCAACGGCGTCGCTTTGCTCCCTTGGTTCCCGGGGTCACGCACGTGCGCTATCCCTATGCCTATCGCGGCTGTAGCGGGGGCCCCCAGGAAGAAGAGCGCTTTGCGCTGGCTTGCGCCCGCTACATCGAAGAAAAGCTGTTCAAGACCACGCTTCCCCCGGAAGAAGTGGCCGCTATCTTTGTGGAGCCCATCCAGGGAGAAGGCGGTTACGTGGTGGCGCCGGATATCTTTATGCAGGAACTGCGCCGCATCTGCGACAAGCACGGGATTCTGCTGGTGGTCGATGAGGTGCAATCGGGTGCCGGCCGGACCGGCAAATGGTGGGCAGTCGAGCACTCTGGAGTACAGCCAGACATGGTTTGCATCGCTAAAGGCATCGCTTCGGGCATGCCTTTGGGAATCTGCATGACACGCGCAGAGCTGATGGACTGGGTTCCCGGCTCCCACGCTTCGACCTTCGGGGGCAACCCCGTGGCGATCGCCGCAGCCTTGGCCACCATGGATGTGCTCGAGCGCGAGGGCATTGCCAATGCGGCTGCCATGGGTGAAATGTGCTTTTCCCGCCTAAGGGACTGGCCTTCCAGACATCCGATCGTGGGCGATGTCCGGGGGCGAGGGCTCGATGATCGGGATCGAGATCGTCAAGAGTCAGCAAACTCGCGAACCCGCACCTGCGTTGCGCGATCGCATCGTCTCCCTGGCTTTTGAAAAGGGCCTCTTGTTGCTGGGTTGCGGAGAGACCTCCATCCGGCTGGCGCCACCGCTGATCCTGAACCAGCATGAAGCGACCATCGGCCTCGATATCTTCGAAGAGTGCGTGGCACAAGTGGAAGAAGAGCACGCACAAGCGGCCAGTTTTGCCTCAGCCACGGTTTGATGCTTGAGCGGATGTTCCATGCGAGGTGGGGCATCCGCTATTCTCTGGGTTAATCTGAAATCTCTGGAGACCGCCCCCCGTGCAGGCCGCAGGCATTCACCACCTCGAGCTCACGCTTCTCTTCCTCGTGCTCCTCGTCGCTGGGCTGACGACGCTCGCGCAGCGGTTCAAAATTCCTTATCCCATCGTGCTGTTTATGGGTGGAGTGGTTCTCTCTCTCTTCCCCCGGCTGCCTCAAATCGCGCTGAACCCGGACGTTGTTTTTCTAGTGGTTCTGCCTCCGCTGCTCTTCATCGGCGGGTTCAACACTTCCTGGCGTGACTTTCACAAAAACATTGTCAGTATTCTTATGCTGGCCTTTGGCCTGGTCGGATTTACTGTGTTTGGCGTCGCGGTGGGCTCGGCCTGGCTGATTCCGGGATTTGACTATAGGCTGGGCGCGGTACTGGGAGCGGTCGTCTCTACCACGGATGCGATCGCCGCCACCGCAATTGCCAAACGCCTCGGCCTACCCCGCCGAATTGTCGACATCTTGGAAGGCGAGAGCCTGGTCAATGATGCCAGCGGCCTGCTCGCTCTGCAGTTTTCTGTTGCCTTGGTTGTCGCCGGGAGGCGCCCCGGACCGGGCCTGGCCGTGCTCGAACTTTCTTGGTTGGTGGCTGGGGGCGTAGCGATCGGCCTGTTTGCCGGCATCATCATTCACAAGGTCTCCCTCGACATCACCGACTCGCCGGTGGAAATCACTTTGTCCCTTGCCACCCCTTACATGGCTTACCTTGCTGCAGAGGGGATCCACGCGTCGGGCGTGCTCGCAACCGTGGTCTGCGGCCTGTATCTCGGGCGCAAGAGCTCGGAGACCTTGTCCATCAACGCGCGCATCGACGGCACCGCGGTGTGGAAGACGCTGGAGTTCGGCCTTAACGGCCTCGTCTTTATTCTCATGGGCCTGCAGATTCGGTTGATTCTGAGAGGCATCCAGCACCATTCCGTGAGTCAAATGATTCGCTACGGGGCGACGTTCGCGATCCTAGTGGTGGCGCTGAGGATTATCTGGGTGTTTCCTGGGGCGGCCATTGCGGGTTGGATAAGACATAGCCTGATGCACCAGGCGCAGCCGCTTCCCACGGGAAAACAGATTTTTATCGTGGCTTGGACTGGCATGCGCGGAGTGCTGGCCCTGGCCGCCGCCATCTCGCTGCCTACGGTACTCGAGAACGGGGCTCCTTTCCCGCAGCGGAACTTCATCATCTTTCTCACTTTTTGTGTGATCTTCGTCACCCTGGTCCTACAGGGTCTTACTCTGCCGGCAGTCATCAAAAAGCTGGGACTCGCGGCGGGCGGCGAGCAAAACCTGGAAGAGCAGCAGGCTCGTCTGCTCATCCTGAACACGGTGCTCGACTACCTGAAGGATCTGTCGCGACAGGGAAAATCGGATCATAAGGAGATCTACGATGACATGATTCGCCACTACCAGGCGCGCGCCACCCTGGTCGAAGGTGGAGGCGAGGAGATCAAGCCGGAGCGGGAAATCACCTTGGCCCGCTATGAACGTAATCTGGGCCAGGAGTTACGCGCGCTCGAACGGTCGACCGCGGTCATTTTGCGGAATGAAGACAAGATCAACGATGAGCTGCTCAGAACCATCGAGCGCGAACTGGATCTCAGCGAGGCGCGCTACCAGAACATCTAGCGTCTGTTTACGATCAGCGCTTTTCGGTGCTCTTGACCCACATGACGCCGGCGGCGAAGAAAACGCAGGCCACAGCAAGCGCGAGGATGGCATGGGGTTTGTTGCCGTAGTGGACGGCCACAGCGGCATCAATCCACCAGACCACCGCGCCCACGAACCATATGAAGGAAAGATTCCTCATTCGCATCGAGGCTACCTCAACGACTCCGGTTCACAATGCGACAACTCTCGGCTATTCCATTACTTTGGGAATCGCACCGGAAACCTCGGTTTCCCACCGCTGCAATAATTTTAAAGCTAATTTGTCTTTATGTTTTCCCCCGCCGCTTTACCCAGACCTTCTCAGCGGCCGGATGCCCCAGGGTGGACCGGCCGGCGGTGGTTTCTATAGAGATTGTCTGGTCGTAGTTCTTTGCCAGGACATTCACCCGCCCACCGGGCGCGATGCCTGCCTGGTGCAGGAAAAGCAGCAGTTTTGGATCACGTTCGTAGAGGCTTACCACGGTGTAGCCGGTATCCTCCTTGGCTTCGGAAAGCAGGACCATCCCTCGTTTCCCGCGTTCCTCGGGGGTTTCCGGCAACACCGAATTGCCATGCGGGCAGGTCCCCTTGGAGCCCAGTCTTTCCAGCAGCTTGGCTTCAAACGCCGGCGACACCGCGTGCTCCAGCCGCTCCGCTTCATCGTGGACCTCATACCATTCCATGCCAAACATCTCCGCCAACATGCGCTCGATCAGATGGTGACGCAAGGCGGTGCGATAGGCAGTCTCTTTTCCCTTTGGGCTTAGGCGGACGATACCGTCCGGCTTGACCTCGAGATATCCGTCACGCCTTAAGCGCTTGATCGCCATGGTCACGGCGGGCGGGGAAACGGAAAGCCAGTGGGCCAGGGTTGCAGGAATCACCTCCTGCCCCTCGCTCTCCGCTTCGAGAACGGCCTTCAGATAGTCTTCTTTCGAAATGGTGATGGGAGGCTTCACGTGGATCGCTGTCAGTAGTTTAGCCGGTTTGTTGGATAACTCCGGGCATAGAATAGGGCCCATGCTTACGCTGCGGCTGCTGGAGGAGTTTGTTCACGCCGAGCGACTATCTCACTGCCGCTTCGGGATTGGGCGGCCGGCACACCTGGAATTGGGGCGCCGTGGAGAGGAAGCGGCTTTCTTTTACCTGCGCCGGCGCGGATATACGGTGGTGGCCCGCGACTGGCGTAGCGGAAAAGTCCGCGGCGATCTTGATCTGGTGGCTTGGGAAGGCGACACTCTCTGCTTTATTGAAGTGAAGACGCGCAGCAGCCGGAATGTTGCTACGGCTGAGTCTGCCGTTGACCACGACAAAGTCCGGGTATTGCGCCGGATGGCGCGGCAGTATCTTCTTGCTGTGCCCGACACGCCTGACGAGGTCCGCTTCGATGTCTTATCGATTTATTACGAGGGTCAAAAGGCCGCCGATATCCAACTCTTCCGCGGTGCGTTTGCATTGGCGTTGAAAGGAGCCCAACTTGATGAATCGCCGGCAATTTATTTCCGCGATGGGTGCAGTTACGGCGATGACGGCAGTACCGGCATCGTTCGCGTCGCTCCGCCCGTCTTTCGCATAAGGAGCGCGTTGACCGCGCTCTGAGAGGAGAGGATGTGGACCGTCCTCCTTTCAGCCTGTGGCACCATTACAAGCGCCCGACCGCGGAGCTCGAAGCGCAGGATCATCTGGAATTCCATCGCAAGTACGATACCGACTTTGTCAAAGTGATGAATGACTTTGACTATCCGCGATCGAAGACCGGGAAGTGGTATGAGTTGGAGCCATTGAAGACGCCTTATCCCGAGCAGCTGCATACTCTCGAACTGGTGCGGGATGGGTTACACGGGGATGCGTATTTTATCGATACGCTCTATGGGCCCTACATGACGGCGATGTTGTTGTTGGCGGCCGAGCCCGAGTTTGCCGGGAAGAAGGGTGGCGAGGATCGTACGGACGTCATCCACAGCATTCATGACTTCCAGAAGGCAAATACTGCGGGGTGGGAACAGGCGATGGAAGCCATCACACAATCGACCATCCACCATATTCACCGGTCGCAGGAGATTGGGTGCTCGGGGACTTTAGTCAGCATTTTCAACGCCACCAGCAAGTTCGGATCGGTCTCGGATTATGAGCGCTATAGCAAGCCATACGACAAGCGGGTGCTTGCGGCGCTGGCGGATACCAAGCTGACGCTCCTGCATCTGCATACGCTGGAGAGACCGTATCTGGATCAGTTCAAGGATTTTCAGGCGCCGGTTATCAATTACTCGGTAAAGACCAGTGGCATTCCTATTGCGGAGGTTCGCAAGGAGTATTCACAGGCGATCGCGGGCGGAGTGGATGAAGTGGATTTCGATAAGCTCACGACGGAGGAGATCCGGAAACAGTGGACTTTGGCTCGGGAGCAAGCGGGAAGCAAATACATCATCACGCCGGGTTGCTCGGTTCCTGATGCTTCGACCGATGCGGAGCTTGCCCGGATGCCACGTGCTGTTGGGGTAAGGTCGAATACGGCTATGCGGAAGATTTGATTTTCGCAACGATGCACTGAAAGCGTTCGCAGTGCACGACAAACGACGATACGCCTGGTCGAAAAACATTTCCACGAAAGGTCCGCGGAACCGCAGATCCCTCGGCTTCGCTCGGGATGACAAGCAAAGGGCGATGCGCATGGAAAGTCGTTACCGAACCGCAGGAGTCCAACGAACCGGAGGGGTCTGACGAACCGCAGGGGTCATGGGCCTGAGAGACAGTCAAGGTGATCAAAAACGTCTCGGTCCAGAAACCACTCTTTAGAAAACCATTGCCCTTTCCTTTTCGTCATCCCGAGCGTAGCCGAGGGATCTGCGGTTCCGCGGACCTATCGTGGAAATGTTTCCCTGGCTATTTGGCGTCTTTGTATTCTTCGTGCCAGGCCATTTGGATGGCTTCGAGCTTGGGCTCATTTGACTTCGCGGGGTCGTCGGCAAAGCCCTCTAGCTGGGTTACGTACTTGTGCAGATCGGTGAAGCGCACCGTGAAGGGATCCACGCCGGGATACTTTTCCTGCAGCTGAATACCGATCTCTTCCGCGTCAGTCCAGGTAATTTCACGCGCCATCGTCCGCTCCCCTACTTCCCTTCCGCCATCGTCAAAGGCTTTCCCTCGGAAACATAGTTGCGATTCCACTTGGGAATCTCCACCACGTAGTTCCCGGCCCGGTGATCACGGCCTGGCAGCCAAGCCGCGAGTTGAGCTGCTGATCCGCGGCCATATCCAGCCGGTCGAGCTCATCGTCATCCGCCGGCGTGAGGGCTTCGGCGCCCTCCTTGGTCCAGAGATGACAGGTGGTACACGCACACACGCCGCCACAGGCGTGATCGAGAAAAATGTCGAAGTGTTCGGCAACGTCGAGAAAGGACATGGGCTTTCCATGATGCCCATAGGGGAGGGTGCCGTAGGGAAATTCCACTGTGCGGCCCTCAGGAAGAAATGTGACGCGAACCATGTTGTCAGTCATCGGTTTTACTTTCTTTCCATGAACTCGGCCTGGGCAATGGGATGCGAAGCAGTGGGACCCTGGCCCAAGTTGTCGTCCGGCGGATTGCATCGTTTGACCCTTGATTGCGCGTGGATACAGCCGCGTCCATCATAAGCTCAGCGAAACGATGGGTTGCTTTGTCCAGCGCTTCGGTGCCCGCGCGCAACGCCTGCAGATCATCGCCCTGCTTGAGCACGCTGAGCTCTGCGCTCAGCGAATTGATCTCGGTCCGTTCATCCGGTTCGAGCAGCTGCCATGCCGGGCTGGAAGGAGCTTTCTCCAGCGCATTCAGGATAGTGTCGGCTTCGTTCCTGGCTTCGACCAACTGGCGAAGATGAATATCCTCTTCGGCGTGATCGAAGGAGTCGAGGATCATCGATTCCACCTGCTCGTCGGTCAGGCCATAGGCCGGTTTTACCGAAACCTCCGCCTGCTTGCCACTGCGCTGCTCCAGCGCGGAAACATGAAGAATGCCGTTGGCGTCGATCAGGAACTTGACCTCGATGCGCGGCAAGCCTGCGCTCATGGGCGGAATCCCCTTAAGATCAAAGCGCGCCAGCGAGCGGCAGTCTTTGGCCATCTCACGCTCACCCTGCAGCACGTGAATGGCGACATTGGTTTGCCCATCCACGCCGGTGGTGAACGACTCGGAGGCGGAAGCAGGGATGGTTGAATTGCGCTGGATGATCTTCGCGACGACTCCGCCCAGGGCCTCGATGCCCAGCGATAGCGGAGTCACATCGAGCAGCAGCATGTCTTCGGTAGCCTTCGATCCGCCGCCCAGAATATTGGCCTGCACAGCGGCGCCGAGGGCTACCACCTCATCCGGATTGAGCTCGGTGCGCGGCTGCTTGCCCCGGCGCGGAAGCTCAAACACATCGCTGACCAATCGCTGCACCAGGGGAATTCGTGTGGAACCCCCAACCAGCACCACCTCGTCGATCTGATCGGGAGTGAGCCCCGCATCGCGCAACGCGTCGCGGCAGGGCGCCATGGTGCGAGCCACGATTGGCTGGATCAGTTGCTCGAATTGCTCGCGCGACAGTTCCCGGCTGTAGCGGCCGCCTTGAGGGAGCTTGATATCGATTTGTGCCACTGACTGCGACGAAAGCGCGATCTTAGCCTCGATCACGGCTTTGCGAATGGCCTGAATGGCCTCCGGGTCCCGGCGTAGATCGGCGCCCGCATCGCCGGCGATATCATCCAGGGCAATCGCAATCAGGAGGTTGTCGATGTCGTCGCCGCCCAGATGAGTATCGCCATTGGTGGCGATCACTTCAAAGATGCCTTCATGCAGCTTGAGAATGGAGACGTCAAAGGTTCCGCCGCCGAAGTCATAGACGGCGATGATGCCTTCTTTTTGGCGATCGAGACCATACGCCAACGCCGCGGCTGTCGGCTCATTCACCAGGCGCAGGACTTCGAGGCCCGCCATGCGTCCCGCATCCTTGGTGGCCTGCCGCTGCGCATCATTGAAGTACGCCGGCACGGTGATGACAGCCTGGGTCACCGGCGCGCCAAAATATCGTTCCGCGTTGCGCTTGAGCTGGCGCAGAATGTGCGCGGAAATCTCCGGCGGCGTGAACTCCGAGTCGCCCAAGCCGAATCCGCAACACTTCGCCGGGCTGAATATCGTCGACCAGGCGGAAGGGAAAGAACTTCAGTTCCTCGGCAACATCTTCGACGCCGCGGCCCATGAGCCGCTTGACCGAATAAATCGCCCGTTCCGGCGCGCCCAACAAAGTGGTGCGCGCCCCGTTGCCGACCACCATCGCGGGCCGGGCGCCATCGCGAGCAGGGCCTAACGCCACCACCGAGGGCACCAGGTTCAGGCCATCTTCCCCGGGGATGACGACGGGCTTCTCCCCTTGCATGAAGGCGACTAATGAGTTGGTCGTGCCCAGATCAATTCCGACTACGCGCTCATCCGCCATAACTCTCACGACCCTCCCAGGGTCTGATCCACGTCGCGCACCAGGTTCTGCAGGTAGCTGCGGCGCTGCAACAATGCAGTCATTGCTTCTTTGGCCGCGGTTTTCCTTGCTTCGTCGTTCTTTTCCCAGGCTTCATCCCAGGCCGACCATTGCGAACGCACCTGCTCGTCGAGCGAGCTGAGCTGCGCGGCAAACTGGTTCTTCGCAGCTTCCAGGTCGCGGCGCAACTGCGGATCGTCTTCACCCATCTTCTGGTTCTGGCGCAACTCTTCGAGTTGCATATTCAGCTCAAAGACCTCCTCCAACAGATCGGCAGGGACCTTGGACGGATTTGGACCACGATCTTCCTCGAACTGCACGCCTTCCAACCGAAGCAGATATTTGGTCCGATCCAGCGGATTTTTCAGAGTGCGGTAGGCATCGTTGAGCAGCGAAGCCTGCGCCAGGCTCCACTCCTGCTCCTGCTGCGAGGCGCGCGCGTGCAGGTCGGGATGCAGTTTGCGGCTGTAGCGGTAGAACTGTTTTTCCAACGCCTGCACATCGAGATCGAGCTTGGGGGGCAGACCAAACATGCCGAAGTAGTCTGCCTGGCGCGGGGGTTGCACTTTGCCACAGGAACCGCAGAAAGGCTGCCCGTCCGCGACTTCCTGGCCGCAGGACCAGCACTTTGCCGGCACACTGACTCTTTCCATAGTTTGCATAGGGCGGAGCGATCCCGGCGTGTCTAGGCCGAAAAAGATGACCCGCAACCGCAGGACTTGGTCGAATGCGGATTGATGAAGTTGAAGCCCTGCCGCATCAGTGTCTCTTCGTAGTCGAGAATCATGCCGTGGAGGTAGATGAAAGACTTGGGATCCACAAAGATGCGGACATCTTCAAAGTTGTAGACGCGATCCCGTTCGCGCGGCTGCGAATCGAACCGAATGTTATAGGACAAACCGGAACAGCCGCCGCCCTGAATGCCAAGGCGGAGCCCCCCCTGTTCAGGGGAGACTCCTTCCTTGGCCATAGCTACGCGAATCCGCTTCAGAGCGCGCTCCGTGACCTGGATGCCCTTCTGATTCGGCGCAGCATTCTCCGCATTAAGGACGGCTGATTCCATCTTGCCTGCTTAGCGAGCAGCGGAAGCTGTGGCTTCCACGGTCTCGGTGACTCCGTTCTTCTTCTTCCAGTCGCCAATGGCGGCGCGGATCGCATCTTCCGCGAGCACCGAGCAGTGAATCTTTACCGGCGGCAACGCCAGTTCCTTCACGATGTCGGTGTTCTTGATCTGCATCGCTTCCTCAACCGTCTTGCCCTTGACCCACTCGGTTGCGAGCGAAGAAGACGCGATAGCGGAACCGCAGCCAAAGGTCTTGAATTTTGCCTCTTCAATTACCTGGGTTTCAGGATTGACCCTGATCTGCAAGCGCATGACGTCGCCGCATTCCGGGGCTCCGACCAGACCGGTACCTACCTCAGACTGGCTCTTGTCCATCTGGCCCACGTTCCGCGGATTGTTGTAGTGGTCGATTACCTTGTCGCTATAAGCCATTTGTTCTCCTCAATTCGTATGACTGCGTTTTAGTGCGCCTGCCATTCAATCTTTGTAATATCGATGCCTTCTTTCACCATTTCATAGAGCGGCGAAAGCTCGCGAAGTTTCTGCACTACGTCAATCACCTTGTCCGCAACATAATCAACTTCAGCTTCGGTGTTGAAGCGGCCCAAACCAAAACGGATGGAGCTGTGGGCCACATCGTCGCCGAGACCCAAAGCCTTCAATACATAAGATGGTTCAAGTGACGCCGAGGTGCAGGCAGATCCGCTGGAAACTGCAACGTCGTTTATGCCCATCAGCAACGACTCACCTTCGACGTAGACAAAGCTGACGTTCAGGTTGGCCGGTAGACGGTGCTCCATGGAGCCGTTCACCTGGACGTAGTCCAGGCTCGACAACAGCTTGGCTTTCAGCTTGTCGCGGAGCTTACCCAGGCGCTCTGCTTCGGCTGCCATTTCCTGGCCGGCTATCTCGCAGGCCTTGCCCAAGCCAACAATGCCGGGGACGTTGAGCGTTCCCGAACGCATGCCGCGTTCGTGGCCGCCGCCATCGATCTGTCCGGAGATCTGCACTCGGGGATTGCGCCGCCGCACGTATAACGCGCCGCAGCCTTTGGGTCCGTAAATCTTGTGCCCGGTCAGAGACAGGCAATCGATGTTCATCGAGTTGACGTCGACCGGAACCTTGCCCACGGCCTGCACCGCGTCGGTGTGGAAGATGACGTTGCGTTCGTGACAGATCTTACCAATCTCGGCGATTGGCTGAATTACGCCTATCTCATTGTTAGCAAACATGATCGAGACCAGGATCGTCTTGTCATCGATGGCCCGTTTGAGGTCTTCGAGGTCGATCAGGCCGTCCGCCTTTACTGGAAGATAGGTGACGCGATACCCATACTTTTCCAGGCGCTTACAAGCATCGAGCACCGCTTTGTGCTCCGTTACCTGGGTAATGATGTGATTGCCGCGCTCGCGGTACATTTCCGCAATGCCCTTGATGGCGAGGTTGTTGCTCTCGGTCGCGCCGGAGGTGAAGATGATCTCTTTGGCGTTGGCGCCAATCAACTTTGCCACCTGCTCACGGGCTTGTTCGACCGCCTGCTCAGCTTCCCATCCAAAGGAGTGGTTGCGGCTGGCCGCGTTGCCGAATTTGGCGGTGAAGAAGGGCATCATCGCTTCAAGCACGCGCGGATCCATGGGCGTGGTTGCGTGGTCATCCATGTAGATCGGCAACTTCACGTTTGCCGGCGCCTTCGCTGCTTGCTCAACGGTGCTCATTCGCTCTCCTACTCCATTCACGTAAATCTTGATGTTTTGCCTCAACCCCCGAGGCTTACCAACACGGATTCGAGCGGCCTTCCGTGGTTCTTCCGGGTGTGTTCCGGCTCGCACAGATCCGAAACCCGAATCGCCTTCAATACGCTTGCGATGCTCTCGTTCACCTTGCGTAGCGGCTCCCTGACGGTGCAGCTATCGGTAAGGTCACAACCGTGCGGGCCGGTCTCACATGAGGTAATAAACAGCGGCCCATCGATGACTCCGATTACTTCAAAGGCCGTAATTTCTTGAGGCGGCCGCGAAAGCGCGTATCCACCATTGGTGCCGGCGTGGGAACGAAGCAACCCTGCCTTGGTAAGCCGCTGCAGAATCTTGGCCAGCAGTTGCGGCGGAATGCCGTAGGCCTCGGCGATATCTTTTGCACTCAGGGAAGGCATATCCGCTCGCTCGGCCAGGAACTTCAGTGCCATTAAACCGTAATCCGCTTTCTTGGTCAGCCTGAGCATTCCCGATTACCTTTTGATGCAATTGCGACCGGGCCGGTCGCATATTCAGTATACGTCCGATTTCCCAACAATCACAATCTGCGTTGGGGCAAACTCAGGAATTTAAGATATTACGTAACTCTTACACCGCCCGGCGCTTACGGCAAATAGCCTACTTGCGATGGCAACCGTCGTGAATCCGGCCGGCTCGGCCGCCGAAACTGCTGCACTCCAGGCTGCACTTGAGCCCAACCAGGGTAAGTTCCACTGGAAATTTGCCTTGGTGATCGGGATCTTCCACCTGACAGCCTTGGCGGCCTTTTTCATGTTTCGCTGGTCGGCCCTTGCGGTGTTTGCCGCGACCTGGGTTATGACTCAGAACATCGGTATCGGGTTGTCTTATCACCGTTTACTGACGCATCGCGGCTACGTGGTCCCGAGATGGCTGGAGTACACGATGGCCATCATGGGCACCATGGCTTTGCAGGGCAGCCCGGTTTACTGGGTCGCGGTGCATCGCCTGCACCACCAATTCACCGACAAGCCGGGCGATCCCCATTCGCCCCGAGATGGCAAGTGGTGGTCACACATGGGGTGGATTCTCAACGGTTCGCTCCACAACGAAAGCGCCATTCTGAAGCGCTATGCTCCCGACCTGATGAAGCAGGGATTCTATCGCTGGCTGAACCGCTATCACTGGTTACCGGTAACCCTGCTTGGCTTTGGTTTGCTAGCGGTAGGTGGATGGTCCTGGGTACTTTGGGGCATTGGCCTCAGGGTTACGGTTGGCCTGCATGTCACCTGGCTTGTGAACTCGGCGACCCACATCTGGGGTTCGCGCAGATTCGATACCCGGGATGACTCGCGCAATAACTGGTGGGTAGCCCTGCTGACCGGCGGGGAGGGATGGCACAACAACCATCACGCGCACCCGGTTTCGGCCCGCCACGGGATGGCGTGGTACGAGTTGGACGTGAACTACCTCGGGATCTGGATGCTGGAAAAAGTAGGCCTCGCCACGAAAGTCAACGCCAAGCGGGTTTGACGCTTGTTACCTACCCTGTAGGCTGTGTGTTGATCAGCCAGACTTCGGAAACCTGGCAGCCTCGTCCAGAGCCTCCCAGGCCTTGCTCGCGGGTCCAGGAGAGCGTCAGTTGACCTCCTGAAGTTGCGGCGGCAGGAATGTCGAACTCCTGTGGAAGTGGGGGCCACGGACGCAGCACATAGGGGTGAATTTCGAGCTGCTCGTTCGCAACCAGGCGCATCTTCTTCGTCGGTTGATCCCCGCTATAGACGACTCGCAAACGGTAGTGCGCCTTCGGGTCCAAACCGGTGTAATGCATTTTCAACGGCGCATCGAAGAGGGATTCGGCCCAGCGCTTCCAGGCAATGGGCGCGCGATTGCCAAGCACATCGGGATAGAGGAAACCGGTCAACGGCGTCGCACGGAATTCGGGGTCTCGCTCCGCTCCTTCGCCTGGATCCAGGTGGGGACGATTGGCGACGTTTCCCAGGTCGTCGTAAAATCCGCCCGGACCAGGGTCGGTTCGACGCAGCACGGCTCGGATCGTTGCAAGTTGCTTCGCTGTATCGGGTTCATGCATGATCTCGGAAATCCGGTTGAGCAGCCACGGTGCATCACTCACCGGATAGTCCAGCGTGTCCAGATTGGTACCGCGGACGACCGCCTCTCCGCGGTAGCGGTCGACCGCCAGTTGCATGCGGATACTCTGAAACAAAGCCTCTCCCAACTCCAACACCCGTCCTCGCAGGCTGCCGCCGGCTGATTGGATCATTGATTGTTGCAATAGGCTGCGAGCTTCCTCCAGCAGCAACATCGGGTCCCTGCCGTTGGGAGATGCGGCACTGGGAGCGGCTCCAATTTGAAGCGGCTCCGGCGTCCAGCCAATGTCCTCGACCCGCCGCAGCACAGCCAGCGCACGCTCTACCTGGGCCGTTTCTTCGACCAGGCGGCTCTGCACGTAGGCATCGTAGTAAGCACGATAGAGAGCCTGCTGGAATCGCCAGTTACCGAGCAGCGCCGGCGCGGCGGTACGCTCCATGTCCTGGAATTGGGCCAGCGTCACGGCAACAGATGTGTTGGTGGCCAACGGCGCCTGCCAATTCTTTTCCAGACTCATCAGGCCGTGGCTCAGGCCCTCGGCTTGTTCCTTGCCGGCAAAGTAATGGGAAAAGTCGCGCAGAACATCGATCACGCTTCTCTGCGGATCCCACCCGAGCCCGCTCCAGACAAACTTGTTCAGATCATCGTTGCAGCCCTCGGAATAGCTGATGAAGCCAATGGTTTCCGGCAGGAATTTCCGCAGGATATTGGCTTCACTCAAGGGACGCGGATTGATCGTCTCCCGCCCCTCGGTGAGCGCATAGGCCACATCCCAATCCGGAACCGGAAATTGACAGCCTGTGCTGTGGGTGATGTCCGGGTAGAAGCGGATGGGATACTGCGCGGGGAGCCGTCGCCGGATCTCCTGCAGCGTTAGCCGGGATTGCGGTCCCACCACGATGCCATCGAGCCAGTTTTTCGTCTCAGCCGTAGATACGATAGAGAAGAATTCCTCCATCCAGTCCGCGGTGAAGGATTGAGGCGAAACCCACATCTGCGCTTTTGGATGGTATTTGCGCAGGCCTACTTTCTGCTTTTGCAGCAGGCTTAGAAGGTACTTGGGCTCGGTATGGCCAGGGTCGCCTCCAGGCACAAATACTACGTCAACGCGAGGGAGCATCTTGAAAACGCCCTCCCATTCGGCCAATGCCGCGTTGACCGTTTGCGGATCGGCGTAGTCCTTATCCATCGCCGGGTACCAGACCGAGACATCCAGTCCGTAGCTATCCGCGATGCGCGACATCTCGACCATCATTTGCGCTGGGGGGAGGGGAAAGAGAGGACTGTCTGGTTCATCATCTGACCGGGGAGGGATGAGCTCGATTGCATTGGTGCCGAAGATTGCCAGGTCGCGGATGTACTGGTCCCATATTTCTACGGTCCAGGCGTCGTAGGCGTTTGTTTTTGGGCGATAGCCGAGCTGATGCCCACGCAGCGGATACTTTGGGCTGCTGTGTACAGGAAGCCGGCCCTGATCGAGGGTTGCTGCTTGCCGGCCAAAGTCAATCAAACGGAGCAGTTGCCCCACACCGAAGAGGACTCCGCGTTCGTCACTACCGGCGACGGCTATCCAGCGTCCGCTGCCGTCGCTCCCAGCTTGGATTGCGTACGTCTCGGGAGTAGACCCCACAGATTGGATTCGCGGGCCTATCTTCCCCAACCCAGCGTAGATCGTAACCGGTGCTGTACTTTTGCCGGACGATTGAACTTTCCAGGTAAGCCCGCTTCGCTTGTAGCACTCCTCCGAGAGGACGGTGAGAGCCTTGAGCTCGCGCGGGGTTGGGTTTTGCGAAGAGACGAGGGCACATTCTTTGAGATCGATCTTGTCGGACGGCGTTGGCCCTTGAAACCAGTGAGCGCGATGCGCAGCCAGGGTGATCGAAGCGTTCTTAACAAAATCTCTGCGTGAGTACCAATGCATAAGCTACCAGGCAAGGCGGAGAGCAAGCTGAAATTCTCTCTGCGAGCCAAGGGTACTGGTGATCGTGCCCGCGGAAGAAGAACCGATACTACCATTGGGCAATGAAAAATTGGGATGGTTGAGAGCGTTGAATGACTCTGCCCGGAACTGAAGCGCAAACCTCTCGATGGGGTGAAATTCCTTCATCAAGCCAAGGTCCCAATCCTCATAGCCGGGACCAATGATGATGTTTCGGCCTGCGTTCCCAAAGGTGTAGAGGGGAGGGGCAACGAAACAGGACGTGTCATAGAACCGCTTGATGGTCTGTTGAGAAGCGGGCAGGTTGCCATTGCACAACCGGTTGGGGCGCTGCAGGGTTCCCGTGTTCGAGGTGGTAGTCGACATATTCAACGTGAGAGGCGGCCCGGACTGAAGAGTAAGAATACTTGTGAGCTGCCATCCTCCGGCGACGCCATCCACCAGCCTGCTGGAACTGGCCAGGAAATGCCTGCCCCGGCCTACCGGTAGCTGATAAATACCACTCAAGGTAAAGCGATGTTTGAAGTTGAAGTTGGACAAGCCGTAATTCGCTTGAAGATTGTTTGGGTTCTGGACGTTGAGCCGCGACTCGCCAGTGGACGAATTGCCGCCCGCTCCTTCGTCAAGGCTCTTGCTATAGGTATACGCGCCCAGAAAAGAGAGCCCGTCCTGGAGCCGCTTCTCCGCGGAAAGCTGCAACCCGTTGTAGCTTGAGGGGCCAATCGGCTCCCACCCTTGGATGGTTCCGAAGGTGGAATAAGGTTGACGGCTCGCCACCGACCCTGGCCCAGGTGTGGCCACATTCGGATTCAAAGCGATCGGCAGGTGGGTTCCCTTGGAGCCGACATACGAAACGCGGGCTACGAGCGATGACTTGATCTGCCGCTCCACCGTGAGGTTCCACTGCTGAACGTTGGGCGTTGGATTGTTGATCGGCTGGTAGACCGCGGTCGGCAGGTTCGAAGAAGAGGAGACGTCAGGAATGCCGGTTGAGGTGCTGAGGCAAGGAGACGTCGCAGAGCAGTTGACAGAAAAGGTTTGCGCAAACGGGTAGTTGATGAACAATCTCGCCGAGCCACCGGTTCCCTGCTCGTTGAAATAGTAGAAGCCGTAGGCTCCGCGCACTACGGTCGCGTCCCCAACCCGATACGCGAAGCCAAGACGTGGACTGAAGTCGAGCTTCTTCATCTGCAGAATGCCGGTCGAGACTCCGTTCTGTCCCGCGATCCCCAGGCTTCCGGCACCGGCTTGAATAAAGTCGGACTGGCGGTTGTCACGCTCGGTCGGCGGCGTGAACAAATCCCAACGGAATCCTCCGGTGAGCGTCAACCGGGTCGAGGCCCGCCAGGAGTCTTGAATGAAAGCTCCGATTTCCGAATAGCTTTCAAAGGGCTGCCCCTGGGGCAGTGAGGACTTCGAAGAGCTCGCCGGTAGCCCGAGCAGAAAATCGGCAAACGCGGAGCCTGTGCCTGCACTCTTCGCCGGATTGTTGGTGAAGACGCCGGTAAAGCCGAAGCTGCCTGACTGAGCTGCCAGCTGGTCGAATCCGAACTGGTTGTGCACCACGCTCGCCCCGTAAGTAAGCGAGTGCGCACCTAAGACGGAGGACAGCGTTTCGCTGAGCTGATAGGTGTTCTGGGGAACAATCTCGGGCAGGTTGGTTTCGCCGTATCCCTGGAACCCGGAAATACTCAGGCTCACCATGCCTGTGCCGCCGCCGACGTCCGAGCCGGGCACACCCAACATGTCAGCGATGTTATGCCCGTCGTTTAGGGGGATCGCGGAAAGGGAAAAGCGCGTATAGCCAAGCGCGAACTGGCTGGCGAAGGTGGGAGAGAAAGTATGAACCTCCTGCAAGGTGGCCTGCATGCTCGGTGCTTTGTTGACAGTGAGGGAGCCTGCTGTCGCCGAACCCTGGGCAAACGCATAGGGATTGAGAGCGCCATCGATCGTCAGCGGTATACCCGGATAGTCGATGTTGGCGCGGCCCCATGTATAGCGGCCAAACATGCTGTCTTTTTCGCCCAGCGTCTGGTCGATACGCGCGTCGAACTGGTCTTGCACCTGGCTATCCACCACGTTGAGCAGCAGATTGTTGGAAACTCCGCTCGACGTGGGAAGGGGGAAGATGGCCAGCAGATTCTGCGCGATGGGGTTGATGCGATCTGCCGGAATGATGTTTCCCGGGAACGCCTGCCGGGTGTTGGTAGACGCGTTGTAGGTACTCGGATCGTAGATGACGGCGGGGAGGGCGCTGAAGTTTCCGCTACGCAACGCCGGGGTTGGTTCGCTGATCACCGACGTGCTGGTCTGCTTCACGCGCAGTCCCTGGTAGTCGGCGAAGAAGAAGGTGCGGTTACGGCGAATTGGCCCTCCGATGGAGCCGCCAAACTGGTTGAGCTGATACGGCGGAGTCGTCTTGGCAAAGAAAGGAACGGCTTCAATCGATGCGTTGCGGAAGAATTCAAACGCGGAGCCGTGGATCTCGTTCGACCCTGACCGGGTGATTACGTTGACCACCGCTCCGCCTGCGCCGAACTCCGCATCGTAGTTGCCGATTTGCACCTTGAATTGGTTGATGCTCTCGAGGTTGGGAAAAATTTTCACCGTGCCGACGGACTGGTCGCGATCGTCCAGGCCGTCCACCATGAACAGGTTGAAACTGCCTCGAGATCCATTGGCCACGATCTCTGCGCCCGCCCGCTGAGTTTCGTTGCCGTTTCCGCTGGATCGGATACTGCCGACTGCCCCTGAGTTGGCTCCGGGAACCAGGACGCCGAGTTGGGAAAAGTTGCGCCCGTTCAGGGGCAGCTGTTGGGCCGACTCCTGGGTAACCACGTTGCCCAGCTCTGAGCTTTCGGTGTTGAGCAGCGGCGCACCACCGGTGACGGTCACCTGTTGTTGTACCTGGCCAACGCTCAAGGGGAAGTCCTGTTCGGCTACCTGCTGCACCTGCAAGGTAAGACTCTTGCGCACGGCTGCCTCAAACCCCGGGGCGCTCACGGTGATGGTGTAGGTTCCAGGCTTCAGAAAGGTCGCGACATAGTAGCCGGCGGCATTTGTAACCACGGCGGACGTAACCCCGGTGGTGTCGTTGGAGATCGACACAGAAGCGTTGGGAATCGCGGCTCCGCTCGAATCCGTGACGTGCCCGGAGATGGTCGCGTTGGCGTTGATCTGGGCGAATGCCGGGACGAGCGACGCCAGCAGGAAAGCGGGCACAAGCCAGAGCTTCCTCCAGACAGATAGGCGGGGCTCGATAACGGGAGAATACTCGTACGGGAAGATAGTCATGGCGGAATCCCCCGGAGAAACGCTCTTTCGAATGCGAAGCGAAGTATACCTATGCTGGCCGCAGTTTGTCGACAGCATAAATACATACGTATACGACTACCATCCTGCAGCCTCGGAAAAGGTTAGGAAATGGGGGGTTTTGATCGGGTGTAGATAGTTTGCCGCGCCGCAAGCAGCATCAGCATTCCAGAGATGCAATAAACGAACGCCGTTCCACTGATGCTCGGCCCCATCCCGTACCGGTTAGCCGCGAGGGCAATGGCGACCGGAGCGAAGCCGCCGCCCAGCCAACCCAGGGAGTTCAACATGCCGGCAGCGATGCCGCGCTGTCTCACCGCGACTACATCGTAGAGGGAGGCAAAAATATTGGCGTCGTAAAGGCCTTTGCAGTAGCCAAAACCAATCATGCCCAGCACCACGGCGGGAACAGAGGCGGCCCAGCCGGTATAGAAGAGAAACGGGATGCCCAGGAATAGGCCCAGTGCCTGCGTGAGCATGCGGCCGCCGGCAAATCGGCGCGTGAGGAAATCAGCCAGCAGCCCACCGCAAAGAACGCCCACAACTGAAGAGAGCTGCAGATACATGGTGCCGTTCAATCCCGCCATGCTCAGGCTCATGTGAAATTTGCGATAGAGGAACGACGGCATCCAGGTAAGAAAGACAACGGCCACGAAGTTGGCGCCTACGAAGGCCAGGATGAGCAGGCGCACGATGGGGCTTGCCAGCAGAGCCTTTACTTCATGAAGCAGGTTGCCCTTGGAGGAAGCGGGTAACGAGGATGTATCGGCTTGCTGTTCAGAGCTACCTCGTGCGGGTTCCATGAGGAACTTTCCCACCACGAGGGCAAACAACAGGCCGCCGGCCCCGAAGAGGATGAAGCTCCATCGCCAACCATAAAATTGCCCGATGAGACCGGAAATCGCACCGCCTGCGATCGAGCCTACATACACGCTTGACTGGTGAAGAGACATCGCGCGAGAACGGGTAGCCGCCCCGTGATAGTCGCCGATGAGAGACATTGAAGCAGGCAAATACACCGCCTCTCCTAATCCGCTGAGCGCGCGGCAAAACACCAGTTGACCGTAGGTGTGGCAAACCGCCGTCAACGCCGTAACCAGTGACCACGCGATCAGTCCGCCCAACACCAGGGTCTTTCGCGGAAGGCGATCGCACAGCCAGCCCGCCGGGGGGCCGAACAGGGCGTACATCCACATGAACGCAGCGCCCACAATTCCTAATTGAACGTCGGTGAGCCCCAACTGCTGCTTGATCAGGGGAAATACGGCGAAGATTGCCTGGCGATCGGCGTAGTTGAAGAAGCAGACGAACCACAGCATGCCTACGACGAGCCATTTGTAGCCACGGTCCGGCGATTCGCCCGGGGTCATCGGTGGGTGGTGATTGTGGGGTGGTCGAAAAAGGCCGGCATGCTCTGCCGCATGGAGGTTTCGCGGCGCCACTGATCGTATTCGTTGACTCGCTCGTGCTGGCTCTCCTGGATGTGCTCGGAAAGCTCGCGCATCGCCAACTCCTTATCCTGTTTGACGATCGCATTCAGAATATTCTGGTGATACTTCTGGATGCTGGTGAGCGCTTCTTTGCTGTGACCACTGCGCCGGATCGCAAAGACGCTGATCAATAGACGGGTCTCGCTCATGCTCTTCTGCATCCTGGAATTGAAGGCCAGGCTCATCAGCAAGGCATGAAAGCCCAGGTCACAGGTGAGGAAGCGACTCATCTGCGCTTCATCGAGCGCTTCTTTTTTAGATTTCTCCAGTTCTTTACGGAACAAGGAAACCTCGTCGACCAGGCTCTGCAAACGATCGCGGTCGACAGGCCGCAACGGCGTACGCGCAATCTTACCCACGGCGTAAACCTCGAGGGCCTCGCGTAGCTCATAGAGCTCGATAATGTCCTCACGCCCCAACTGGGTCACGATCATGCCGCCGTTCGGACTCGGTTCCAGCAGTCCCTCCGCAGCAAGCTGATTCATAGCTTCGCGGATGGGCGTGCGGCTGCTACCCAGATCTTTCGCCAGAGATTGCTCGGAGACGCTGCTGCCCGCTTCCAGCTTGCCGCTTAGCAGCAACTGCTGGATATGCAGGTAGGCACGCTCACGTATCGATAAATCGGCGCCCCCCTGGCGTGATCTGGCTTTGCGGTTCATGCTGCAACAGCATACATCAAGCATGGTGATTCAGGCATGTCGACAACTAGTAGCCAGATGGTATATTACTTAGCGGTGAGTTGACGAGGAGGAGCGGTGACAACCAAGCTGGTTAGCGGCGTCTCCGCCGCGGTGCTGACTCCTCGCCTTGCGGATGGAAGTGTCGATACTGCCTCACTGCGCACTCTGCTTGAGTTTCTGTTGGATAAGGGAATCTCTTCCTTCGCCTTGAATGGGGCTACGGGTGAATTCTGCATCACTACGCCCACCCAACTGCGCACCCTGCTGAAGACCGCCAAGGAGGTTGCAGGCGATGCCGCGGAGTTCCTTTGCGGGGTGGGCGCGCCCGATACCGCGGGATCCATCATGTTTGCGCGGATCGCCCAGGATGCAGGCGTGAAAGCCCTGCTGCTCCCGATGCCTTACTTCTTTCCTTACCAACAGGGCGATCTCGAGCAGTTCAGCCGCAGCGTCGCGGCAGCCACCTCTCTTCCCGTGCTGCTTTACAACCTGCCCCAGTTCACCTCAGGCTTGCAGAAGGAAACAGTACACACCCTCATAAGCGAAGTGCCCAACATCATTGGGATCAAAGATTCCGGCGGATCGCTCAATATACTTCGTCACCTCTCCGAGCGAAGCGTCGATGCTTGCCGCATCGTCGGCGATGACAGCGTATTGGGTGCGGCATTGCGCGCACGAGTTTGCGACGGCGTCATTTCCGGCGTTGCCTGTGCGGTGCCGGAACTGACCCTGGCGTTGTACCACCGGGGAGAGCAAAACGGATCAGTAGAGTTTGGCCACGCCGCAAAAGCACTCGATGAATTGATTGCGCAACTTAGCGGATTTCCCACACCGTGGGGGCTTAAATGGATCGCGCAGGCACGAGGGATTCTCCAGGCCACGTTTCCCATCCCAAATTCGCCAGCGCGCACGGCTCAAGGGAAGCAGTTTGAACGATGGTTTCAGGCGTGGTTCAGCGACCGGAATTTCTAGCCTGTTCAACCGGCCTTGGCAATGCGCCGTTCGGGAACTGGTGCTGCTGGACTAAAGCAATCGATCGCACACTGGCTGGGTGAATGCAGTTCTCGCTCGACGATCTTGCGCACCTGGGACGGTTCTCCCACCGCGCGCAGATTGAGCAAGAGCTCCAGCCTGGCCGCGGGAGAGGCATCCAGGTCCCCTTCGACAACGGGTTCGTGCCCATTTCCGCAGATGGCCGCCTTGAGAAAGCCGGTTGGCGAAGTGACGATTGCTTTTAAGTGGGCGATGGAGATGTGCTCGGCAGTCAGGGCACTATCGATCCGGTCGAGCAAGGGCCCCAGCAGCATGGCCGGAGAGAGCCCGTCCTGCGGTTCGAACACGGCCCGCAGGTTCAACCAGGCGAGCGCGGCCTCGGCCCGCGCATATTCCGAGTAGTCGATCACCAACGGCTGATCGCCGGTCGCGATGGCGCCGGAGAGGACCTCGTTCAACCACGCGGCTAC
This sequence comes from uncultured Acidobacteriaceae bacterium, assembly GCA_963745725.1. Taxonomy (GTDB): domain Bacteria; phylum Acidobacteriota; class Terriglobia; order Terriglobales; family Acidobacteriaceae; genus PALSA-350. The sequence continues at coordinate 856,225 of CAVUYJ010000005.1, read as the reverse complement.
CCCTTGCCCTGTCTTCGCGCTTAGCTGGCGAACATGTGGGGCAGAGGTCTTCGGATATTGAGGGTAGAGGTCCGACTTGGTGAAGCAGACCAGGTCGGCTTCCTGCAGCTGCTTGTCGAACAGGAAGCGCATGTCTGGATCCGCATCTGGTTTCAGCATGCTCCGGGCGCGCAGCGGATCCACTAAAACCGTGAGGGGCGAAAGTTGATAAGTGTCGCTGTACTCGAGGAGTGGCCGGAGCACGGTGGCCGAAAGATCGGTGCAGCTCCCCACCGGCTCAGCAAAAATTACATCGGGTGCGTGCGCGCGGAGATCGCCGATCGCATCGATGAGCTCGGAGAGGCGGCAGCAGAAGCAACCTCCGGTGACTTCTCCGGAGCGCATGCCCGATAGCGCGGCGTACTGGGTGTCGACCAGGTCTTTTCCCTGATCATTCCAAACCATGGCGCTGCGCAGGCCGCGCCGCTGCAGCTCACGTGCAGCAGCCAGGATGAGGGTGGTTTTGCCTGCCCCGAGAAAGCCCGCTACCAACACAATCCACGGCCTGGCAGGAATTGATGGTCCACTCATCTAGCCACCCCACCCTGGTAACGCAACCGCGTGGAGATTGCGCCCATCTCACTGCTTCTCTGTCTATGCTTAGAGTTAGACTCACCATTTTGCCACAAGCGAGAGGCAACTGTTATCGTTGGCGGTTGCCGTTGCCCCAGGAGATTTGCTGATGTCCTCTTATGCTGTCCCGGCCCTGGAATTGCCCACACCCGTTGCTCCGGGAGAAATTTTGCTCGTCGCCAGTGGCGACCTGCGCCAATCCGCCAATCAAGTTTGCTGGGCGGCGCAGGCCGAGATGGAAAAGCAACTGACGGAAGCCTTGCGCGCTGAGGGGTTCACGCTGCGGCGCGCTCATCCTTACCGCGAGGACTTGCAACACGGCTTCATCTATAACCAGCGGATGGGCATGGATGTTTTCATGAAGATCCATCCCGAGGCTCCAATTATTGTTGCGGAAGCGGTATGGCAATACAGCCACAACGTGTTCTCCGGGCTCCAGCATCATCGCGGACCTATTCTTACGGTCGCTAACTGGTCCGGGCAGTGGCCGGGGCTGGTCGGCATGTTGAATCTGAATGGCTGCCTGCACAAGGGCGGCGTGACGTTCAGCACCCTCTGGAGTAAGGACTTCAAAGATCCCTTCTTTCACCGCGGGCTGCGGCAGTGGTTGAAGGAACATACGGTCGAACAGGATCTGAGCCATGTGCATGAGCTCGAGCTCTCTGGTCTGCCGCAGGCGGAAAGAGATTTGGGCGTTTCCCTGGCCCGCGCTCTGAGGACGCGCAAAGCTATCCTCGGGGTCTTCGATGAAGGGTGTATGGGCATGTATAACGCCATCATCGAAGATAACCTTCTCAATCCCACTGGAATGTATAAGGAACGGCTCAGCCAGTCGGCCTTGGTCGCCGCGATGGCTGCGGTCACGGATGCAGAGGCGCAAGCAGTGCGCGGTTGGCTCGACAAGCGCGGGTTTACGTTTGTCACCGGCACCAAGGAGGAGACCGAGCTCACGGACGCGCAGATTCTGGGGCAGTGCAAGATGTACATCGCTGCCACGCGGATCGCCGATGAGTTCGGCTGCGACGCCATTGGGATCCAATATCAGCAAGGGTTGAAGGACATGGCCCCCGCCTCCGACCTGGTGGAGGGGTTGCTCAATAACGTGGAGCGGCCGCCCGTTTTTGACACCCAAGGCCGCGAGCTGTACGCGGGGAAACCACTGCCGCACTTCAACGAGGTCGACGAATGTGCGGGGCTGGATGCGTTGATTACCAACCGGGTCTGGAGCGCGATGCAACTGGATCCGGCTACGACTTTGCACGACGTCCGCTGGGGAGAGCATTACAGCGGAGGGGACATCGACGAATTCGTCTGGGTGTTCCAGATCTCGGGCGCGGTACCGGCTTCGCATATTGCCGGTGGTTATGCCAAGGCCAGGAGCGAACGGCAGCCGCCGATGTACTTCCGCCTTGGCGGGGGTACGCTCAACGGAGTCTGCAAGCCAGGACATGTGGTCTGGAGCCGCGTCTTCGTGGAAGGCGGGGCGTTGCATGTGGACCTGGGCCGCGCGACCGCCATCGAATTGCCCGCGCAAGAGACGGAGCGGCGCTTGAAGTCGGTAACCCCGCAGTGGCCGATCATGCATACGCTGCTGCACGGCGTTACTCGTGATCAGTTCATGGCTCGACATCGAGCCAACCACCTCAATGTGGTTTATGCTCCGACTAGCCAGGTCGCCGACCAGGCGCTCGCTGCCAAAGCCGCGATGATGGCGGAGCTGGGCATCCATGTGCATCTTTGTGGAGACTAGGAAAGGAAACACGCATTGATGCTTGTGCCTTCATCGACAGACGCAAAAGTAGCCCAGGATTCGACACCACCCCTGGTGCCGACCGGACTGGCTATCCCCTTCTTTTTGGTGACCGCGTTGTTCTTCATGTGGGGCGTTCCCAGCAACCTGAACGACGTTCTGATTCGCCAGTTCATGAAGTCGTTCGCCATTACACGTTTCCAGGCCGGGCTGGTGCAATCCGCTTTCTATATGGGTTATTTCCTGCTGGCTATTCCGGCAGCGTTGCTAATGCGCAGGATGGGGTACAAATTCGGCATCGTGATTGGGTTGCTTCTGTTTGCCAGCGGCACGTTCCTGTTCTGGCCGGCTGCCTTGCTGGGACGTTACGGTTTTTTCCTCTTCGCGCTCTTCGTGATTGCCAGTGGGCTTTCTTTCCTGGAGACGGCGTCCAATCCCTTTATCGCCCAACTCGGCTCTCCTGAAAGTGCGGCGCGCCGTTTGAATTTTTCTCAGGCGTTTAATCCTCTGGGCGCGATTACCGGCGTACTCGTCGGGACGGTGTTTATCTTCTCCGGCATCGAACTCACCCCGCAGCAAATCGCCACGATGCAGGCGGCGAATACTTACGATGCGTACCTCAGGCACGAGACGATGCGGGTGGTGGTGCCCTACCTGGTGGTGGGGAGTGTCGCGCTGATCTGGGCCATCCTGATCTCGCGAACGAAGTTTCCGACCATCGCGCGGGAGCATGAGAATCCGCAGGAGGAGCACGGCAGTTTTAAGGAGTTACTGCGCTATCCCAACTTTCTCTTTGCCATCGTCGCGCAGTTCCTTTACGTGGGCGCACAGGTTGGCACCTGGAGCTACTTTATTCAATACGTGCAGGATGGGACGCACCAGCCGGAAAAGATCGCCGGATATTTTCTGACCGGCACGCTGGTTGCGTTTGGCCTCGGCAGGTTCAGCTCCGCGGCCCTGATGCGGTACGTCAAGCCTGCGTTACTGATGGGGATTTACAGCCTCATTAACATTTTCCTGGTGGCGGTGGGCGTTGCGTTTCCTGGTTGGGTCGGACTTTGGGCTATCTTCGTCACCAGCTTCTTCATGTCTGTGATGTTCCCGACAATTTTTGCTCTGGGCATCGATGGCCTGGATCGGAATACGAAGATTGGTGGCTCGCTGATCGTGATGGCGATTGTCGGGGGCGCAGTTCTTACACCGCTCATGGGCTGGATTTCACAGACGCAGCATAGTATTGCCAGGGCCTATATGGTCCCCCTCCTCTGCTACTGCGGGATTGCGCTTTACTCCTTTGTTGGAGTCCATATGAAGCGAAGAGAGAGTTTGGAGGGAGCATGAAGGCTATCCTCGCCCTGTGGTTGTTGATCGCGAGCAGCCTGGGGGCGGTTGCACAACAGCCTTCGGCAGAGTGGCAGAGCAGGCTGGCGCAGGTTTTGCCTCTGCTCGGACATCGTAACTGGATCATGATCGTGGATTCTGCCTACCCGCTGCAGAGCTCGACTGGCGTGGAAACGATTGAAACCAACACGGATCAGATGGAGGTGATCCGCCAGGTTTTGAGTGCTATTGACAAGTCCATCCACGTGAGGCCGATTGTGTACATGGATGCGGAGCTGCCTTATGTGCCGGAGAAGGATGCTCCCGGAGTGAGTGCTTACCGGGAAGGAATCAAGAGTGTGCTTGCCGGGCAGAAGATAACGTCACTGCCGCATGAGCAGATCATCGCCAAAGTGGACGAGGTGGGAAAGACGTTCCATATCGTGGTGCTAAAGACAACCATGACAGTTCCTTATACTTCGGTATTCCTGCAGCTTAATTGCAAGTACTGGAGCGATGATGCGGAGGCGCAGATGCGCAAAGCGATGAGTGCGGGCGCCGCAAACTAGACGGTAGAACCGCAGATTCCTCCACTGCGCTGCGCTCCGGTCGAAAAACATTCCCACGAAAGGTCCGCTGAAACTGCAGATCCCTCGGCTTCGCTCGGGATGACAAAAGGAAGGGGCAACGGTTTCACAGAAAGTGGTTGCTGGACCGGAAAGGGCCTAGGCGTTGCCCACCCTAAGCGATGAGAAACGTCTCGGTCCAGCAACCAAATGCTAAACAGACCATCGGCCTCTCCTTTGTCATTCCGAGCAGCTGACTTGCCTGCGTCAACTTGAGGGAGAAATGACACGGCAAAGATCGCTGTAGATGCAAGGCCCGGAGGGCCGACCGCCAAACTGTGCAGCCCAGCCCGGAAGGGCTGGGTGCAGAGGCGGACGATTCGAGCGCCGGAGGTGCGACACCACACTCTTTGTTTGTTCATCACGCGCGAAGCCGACCTGTCCCGGCGTGCCGTGGAGGAATCTGCAGTTCAGCATTTCCACCGGAGAGCGTAGCGTAGCGGATTCTCTTTGGGGACCCTAGCCTGCCAGTGGCAGCTCAATCACCACGACAAGTCCACCCGTTACCGCATTGTGTGCGCTGATAGTGCCGCCAAACAGCGTGACAATCCGCTCCGAGATGGAGAGGCCGAGACCGGATCCTCTGTTGTCAGAAGCATCGTCGTCGGGGGACGAAACCCGGTAGAAAGGCTCGAATATGTGGTCGAGAGAATCTTCCGGCACTCCTCTTCCCTGATCCTCTACGGTAACGATGGCCACTGACTTTTTGTCTCTTTGCCCTTGCTCTACCACCACGCGCACGGCGGTCGCAATCGGCGTGAAACGCACAGCGTTGCGGATGACATTTTCCAGGCAGCTCCGTAAAAGCCCGGGCTCACCCCGCACGGAGCATGGCTGTGGCGCCTGTAGGATGACACTCTTTCCTTGCTCCCTGGCTTCGAAGTCGGCATCGTCCACCAGGGCCATCAACACTTTATTGAGCGGAGTACTGGATTGCACGCGGGTCTGTTGCTGAATCTCCAGGCGCGTAAGGGTCAGGATCTGCTCGATCAGGTGGTCAAGCGCGGTAATATCTTTACGCATTCGCTCCAGCGATTCCAAATCGCCCCGGCTGGCCAACTCCGTGGAGATCGAAAGCCTGGTCAAAGGCGACCGTAATTCATGGGAAATATCGGCCAGGAGCCTATGCTGCTCGTTACGCAGGCTTTCAATCTGCGCGGCCATGCGGTCGAACTCGTGCGCAAGATCGGTCAACTCATCGTTTCTGGGCGGAATTTTTGGCGAGACGCGGACAGAAAGGTCCCCCTCCCCCAGCGAACGCACCGCGCTTTGCAGCGTTCGGATGGGCGCCGTGATGCTGCGCGCGAGCAGCCAGCAGAGGAGGCAACCAGCAAGCATCGCCGCCAATGCCTTGAGCACCAGTCCGCCTGCACCGAGCTGTCGGCTGAATCTGCGAAGAGCATCCACCTGCGCGACGAAAACATAATCCCCTTGAGGCGTGTGCACGATGGAGGTGCCCAGCCATTTCAAGCCAAAGTGGAAGTGTGGTTTTCCGGTGGCCCGTACCTGCTCAACGACGGAAAGGGTTCCCGGAGGCACCGAAAGCGCCGAAAGGGCTTCTCCGTTGGGGCCAATCAGGGCGGCCCGCATCGAAACCGACGACTGAATGTGATCGAGATAAGCGTTGAGCGCCGGGGATCCCCCATTGCGGTAGGCATCGGTTGCCGTTTGCGCATAAAGATCCAGTGAGGCTGCCAGCCATCGGCGACCCAGCGGCTGCGCGCCGCTGATCAGCGTGATGGCTAGAATACTCATGGTGATCCCCGCGTTTGCCAGCCAGAACCAGACCAGAATCCGGGTGTAAATACTGCGGGTCATTGTGGCTCGCTCCGGCTCTGGTTGGCGTACAGGTAGCCATTACCCCGAACACTGCGGATACGTTCTACCCCATCCACCTTATTTCCCAGTTTTTTGCGCAGGCTGCTGATGTGGTTATCGATACTTCGATCGAAGGGGGCCACGCTTCGCCCCAGCGCACCCTGTGCCAGGTCGTCGCGAGACAGCACCTCGCCCGCGGCGCGCACCAACAGCAGCAGCAAATCAAACTCAGCGCCGGTAAGCAGAATCTCCTGCTGCCCCTCTCCTTCTTTGGTCTGCAGCACAAGCCTGCTGCCCGGGTGGATCTCAAGATCTCCGATCACCATAACGTTCACGGGCATCGGCGCCGAGCGCCGGCGCAGCACGGAGCGAATGCGCGCAATCAGTTCTCTGGGGTGGAACGGCTTGGGCAGATAATCATCGGCTCCCCCCTCCAGGCCGCTGATTCTGTCTGCTTCGTCACCCCGGGCGGTAAGCATGATCACCGGCACCTGGCTCACCGTGCGTATCCGCTGCAGAACTTTCCTCCCATCGCCCGGCGACAGCATTACGTCGAGCAGAACCAGTTCGTGCTGCTGACCGGTGGCGCTGGCAAAGCCGGTTTCGGCGGTGTGCGCCACCTCTACCTCAAAGCCCTCCATCCCCAGCAGGCGAGCCAGCGAGGTGCAATAGGCTTTGTCGTCATCGATCAGCAGCAACTTTGTACCTGGCATGCATTCCTCAAGAGAATCAGTGTCGCCCGCGCACAATCACTGTGCTCAGGATTGGGCCCGCACTATTAAATACGAGACCCTTCACGCCGATAGCGGTTCCCGGGCTCAACGCGCTCAGGCTCGCCGACGATAGGTTCTCATATGCGGTCTGCGAACCCGCCTGGCAGGTGATTTGACTAATAGTAGGCTTCGAGGCAGTCCACAGGCCGGTCAGTCCGTTCAGTAGGAAGGATTCCGCGCCCGCATTAACGGACGCAACCGTGCCGATGGTTTGCGAGGGTTCGAGATAAACGCGGGCAGAGTTGTAGTTGGTGGTCGAGCTCCCTGCGCCCAATTGGAGCAGCACTTCCTGGCCTGCTACAAGATCGCTGGTACCGGCGAAGCTAGCCCCGTTTACCACGGGATAGCCGGTAAAGGGCACGGCAAAGAGCGTGCCACTGGTCGGGGTAATCGTCACTTGGCTCCCGACGGCTGCGGAGGTGGCTCCCGAGATGACCTGATGCAGCAGGATCTGGAAGCTGTTCGCTCCGCTGCCAGGCGTGGCCAGAACGGTTCCGCGAGCCGCCGCACCGCCGGTGGCATCGGCATACGTTACGCTTTGCGCCACTAAGGAACCATCGCCTAACAGGCTCAGGTTCAGATCGACGATTTGGCCGGTGGCAAGACACGACGAGCTCGCGGCAGGACACACGGTAGACGGGTAGCTGTAGGTGGTGGCGGAATTCAGCCCAATGGTCAGCGAATCGCCTAAAGCGGTCTGAATGGTTGCCTGCTGTCCATTGATCGACTGAACGGTGGCAAGCACGGCATCCATTTGGCTCTGCTGATCGGTGAGGGAGGCCAGGGTCGAGAGCAAGGAAAGATTTACTGACTGTCCGCTGGCAAAGGTGAGAGAGAGATCGGACTGCAGCAGATCGGGGATGGAAAGATCGAGGTTCAACCCTGTGCTGCTGCTGGCGGTGACGGTGATGGGAAATACGCCGGAGCTGATGGTGACAGAAGCGTTGTTGACCCGTGGGGTAAATGTGCACACCTGGCCAACCGCGCAGGTGCCGGCTGGCGTAACCAAAGGCGCGTTCGAACTGTTCATCAACGTGATCTGCGGATTGGCATACGTCACTGTAAGGCTGGTATAGGTCCCTGAATCCACCACCTGGGACGCGAGAAAACTCGTATCGGTAACCAATTGTGCCAAATCGACAGTGACCGGATGTTTGATCAATGAAATGGATCCCGGCTGAAGCGTGGCGCTCGCAATCTGCAGTTGAAAGGAGAGCACGGTGATGCCGGTCGGCGGCGTGTCCTGAACTACGAGGTTCACGGTGCCCGAAGATGAGGAGGTGGAGGACGTCGGTGCGGGTGAAGATTGATTGCCCGCGGAGCATCCGGAAAAGCCGAGGCCCGAGAGCACGCACACCGTAAGCGCGGTACAAACGAATTTCATTTTCATGGCTATATCTCCGTTCAGGGGACTTACAGCGTTTTGCACTGTAGTGGAGATATCACGGCTGGAAGGGGTCGTTTCGGTAAAGAAGTGTAACTTCTACAACCAATGGTGTAGAGGCGGCGCGACCATACAGTTCCTTACAATTCTCCGCGGAACAATCGGCTAGGCTTCGGTTCTGAGTAGAGCAACCGGCGCAGAAACGGCCGCATACCAGGAGGAATTTATGAATTTTCTATCGCGCACAGTTACCGTGTCAGTTATCGGTCTTTGCACTCTAGCCGCCACAGCACAAGTGAGCAGTACGTCCACCGTCACTGGTCCCAATGGGCAAACCGCTACCCGGTCTACTGTCCGGGGAGGCGGGAACGTTCAGTCGACGATCACCGGCCCGAACGGCCAGACGGGCACGCGCAGCGTCAGCCGCACGGCAGGGGTCGACGAACGCAACCTTGACTGGTCCCAATGGGCAGACCGCAACCCGCAGCACCACGTATGGCGGAGGGAATTCGCAAACAACCTTAACGGGCCGCAATGGCGCCGTCGCCACTCGCAGCGTCACCGGCCGGGGAACCGGCACCGTTACCGCAACCACGACTGGACCGCGGGGTGCGACCGGCACGAGGGTTCGCATGCGTTAAACGAAGACCGGCGGCAGGTCGTGGCCGCAGATCGGGGCCTCGCCCGGATTAACTCCGAAGCGAGGCCAGCGTTTCGCTTAGAAGAGGAAACGGCCTTGCACCACGATTACACGGCCGGCGACCGTCGACTCCTGGGTTGACCCGTAGGGGCTCGTGGGTTGGTTGATGTCCGAAGAAATGCGCCCAAGCGTGCTCAGGTTGGACGCGTTATTTGCAGGAGCTGCGAAATTCACGTGGTTCAATGCGTTGTAAGCCTGCGCGCCGATCTGGAAGGCCATCGACTCGTGTTTGTAGACATCTTTATAGAGATTCAGGTCGACATCTGCGTAGTGAGGACCATAAAAGGCATTCCGGGGCACGTTGCCATAGTTCGTTTGCGGGGATGGCCCCGGGCCGACCGGCACGACGTTGCCGGAATCAGGATCGACGGTCAAGCCCTGACCGTTGAAGATGCCTGTATCCTGGAAGCAGGGACTGGAGTAGGAATTGCACTTGTGGTTGAAGTTATTGTTCAGCACTTGGGCGAGCACGGTGGTCGCTCCCCCCGTCCCATTGGCCCCCAACGCGCTCTCCGCATTGAAGTTGACTACGCTAAAGGGTTGTCCCGAGCGCCAGTACGCCTTGCTGCCCAGGGTCCATCCCGCTCCCACCGCGTTCACGATTCGATTGCCAAAGTGATTGGGCTCGACGTAGACGAGGTCGACGAGAAAGTTATTGCGGATGTCGTAGTCGGAATTGGAATACATCAGCCTCGATGGTATATCCGGAGTGATCTGGAGAGGGACAGACGTGTTCCCGTTGTACGGGAGCTGCGAGTTGCCTCCGTTGGAAATGTCATCGAGCGAGTGAGAATACGTGTACGAAATATCGGCCGTCAAACCGCGTCGGTCGAAGTGCTTATACTGCACCGACACTCCGCTGTAGTTCGAGATTGCGTTGTTGGTGAAGCTTTGCACCGTCGCGAAGCGCGGATCCGGCGATTCCAGGGGAACGTCGTCGAAGGTTCCGTTTCCGTAGGCTCCATAGAGTGAGGTACCAACATTCTGATTCAGGTGGTCATTGGCGATGAACAGATTGTAACCGTGATTGCCGGCATAGGTGATCACCAGGGCATCCGAAGGGGTAAGTTGCCGCTGAAGTTGCATGCTGAATTCCAGATACCGTGCGCTTTTGAACGTGTGCGGAGTGGTCACATAATTCGGAGGAAAGAATGCTATGTCCTGCGCCGCGAGTGTCGAGGAAATCTGGTTGTATGTAGCTCCCTGGGAAAACCCGTTCAGCACCGCGTTGGCTGAACCGGCCGCGACTGCCTGTGCGCTGCCTGCGCCTTGTGCGACGGTCCCCGAGTTCACGGCAGCGAAATACCGATTGGGGAAGTTGAGGAAAGTTTGCTCAAGAATCAGGCCGGGAAAACTGTCGGAAAATAATCCGACGCCGCCGCGCACGACGGTTTTCCCGTCTCCTCGGATGTCTAAATTGAATCCCGCGCGTGGTTGTACGATGGCCTTTTCAATTGCCGGGGCAAAACTGTTATGCCCGGCGGAGAGGGTGGCGTTGTAGGGTGTGTCCAGAGTTGCCGAAGTGTCGGGAAACCCTCCAAGGTATTGCGAGTAGCAACCATCGTGACAAATTGGGTTGCCGTTGCGATCGACGCGGATGCCAAAGTCGAGGGACAGGTTCGGGAGCGCCCGCCATTCGTCCTGAGCGTAAAGTCCCAGGTTATAAACAGCGTTATGGATGTTGGCAAATCGCGGAAAGCCCTGGATAAAATTTGAGCCGGAGTTTCCGGGCAGGGAGGCCCCTGCCAAATCGGCGATACTACCGAAGGTATAAAAACCGCCGTAAGCGGCTGTCTGCAGGCCGATATCGGTGAAGTTATATCTCTTGAAGTCGACTCCGAACCTCAAGCTGTGGCTCCCCTTTTGCCAGGAGAGGCCGTCGACAATCTGATACTGCGACGTGTTGGTTCCTCCGGGAAAATCGTCCCACACCGTTCCCAGCGTAGTGGCGTTGGCAAAGAAGGAGGACTGTCCGACGCCAGCCAGCGCATTGGTTCCGCCGTCATTGGTTTCGTTAAACTCCGTGGGCGAAGCTGCGAGAGCGACGGCCAGATTTGCCGGCTTGAAAACACCGCCGGTGTAAAGGGACGACACGATCAATTGATTGGTGAGAGCCGGCGTGAAGCTATAGATGTCGTTGAGTTGGCCGGTGTAATTTGGCTGGATGCTGACCATATTCCAGGCCGGATTGATGAGGCTAACGAAAGAGGGCTGTTCGCCCTGGTCGTCGGTTACGCGAAAGAAGATTCTATGCTTGTCGCTGATATTCCAATCGAGCCGTCCTGCCGCCAGCCACTCCCGATTGAGAGCGCCGACATTCACGAAAGCTGAATTGATGCAACTTTCAGCAGCGCTCGTGCCGAGTGTTCCACCAGTCGCATAATCAGGTGTCCCGGCGAGGCTTCCGCAACCGTACGTACCCGAGGCATCCTGCTGCGACCCGGGCCCGGTTACGACTGGAATCGATCCTGAGTAAGCCGGGGATGCATTCGTTCCCGCGAACATTCCACCGTACAAGGCTTTGCTGCCCGCGGAAAGATTGGGATTCGCCAAAATACTGGCTTGCATGGCCTTCGAAGGCAGATTCACAAAACCGGTGCTGGGCTGAACGTAGCGGATGCCTTCCGTGTCTGCAAAGAAGAAAAGTTTGTCGCGCTTGATGGGTCCGCCGATCTGGGCGGCGTACTGGTTGGATACAGCTTTAGACTTTGGAATGCCAGCCTGATTGTTGAAGAAGTCGTTTGCATTCATGCCGGCGCTGTTGTAATCCCATTGCGCTAATCCGTGGAAGTGGTTGGTCCCACCTTTGGTGGTATAGGTTTCGATAATGCCGGCTTGGCGTCCGTACTGAACGCTGTAGCCATTTTGCACCACGGCTGCCTGGGCAATCTCCTGCTGGCCGAGCGTCAGGTTAGAAGAACCGGAATTCGCGATGTTGTAGAGCGAAACGGAATAGTCGGCGCCGTTGATGACGGCCAGATTGGACAGTCCGGGAAGTCCGTCAGAGACGATCGAGCCGAAGCCCTGGGTACCTGCGCCCATAACCACTCCGGGCACGGTGTACGCAATGGTGGTGATGTCGCCGCCCGGGGCCGGCAGGTTCTGAAATTGTTCGGTGGTAAACGTCGTTGTGGTGTTCGAGGTCTGCGTATCGATCAGCTGTGCATTGTTAGCGCTCACCTCCACCGTCTGCGTGGTTGCGTTGGGCGAAAGCGTCAGGTTGACGGCTGACTGTTGGCCGGTCAAAACCTGCACTGTGGTCTTGGTCGATTGCAGTCCCTGCGCGGCCGCCGAAACTTCAAAATTGTCCGGCTTCAGGAATGGGGCGGTGAAGCGCCCTTCCGCATTGGAGGTCAGTTCACGCTGATCTCTCGTGGCCAAATCCGTAATGGTTACGATTGCCCCCGGCACCACGGCGCCGCTCGAGTCCACGACCGTACCGTTGATGCTGCCGGTTGTCGCGCTCTGGGCAAAAATGGGGCTTTGATTCGTTACACATAGCACGAGGCATGTGGCCAGGAGGCAGAGCTTGCGTACCTCACGCCGGATCATTCCGTTCATCGTCATCTTTATCATTTGCATGGTCACTAGCCTCCGAATTGACTTCCGATCAGTTGTTTTCTGCATGTACCCGTGACTGTCTGTAGTTGTCGTTGTGGTGCGGATGCCGGCATCACCGAAAGGGCACTGCAAGCCGGCGGGAGTCGTTGCAATCGTATCCATTGCTGTGTGGGCGCGAGCGGGGTACGGCTTCTGTCTGGCTGCGGCGCGCGGCCGTGCCGTCGTGGCATCCATAAGAAGAAACCGTGAAGAGTTCAACATTTGGTTCCTCGTTTCTGGTTGAGTGCGCTACAGCTGGCCAGATCTGCGTGCGTCTTGAAAGAACGGGTCGTGCTCCCGATACTCCGCTGATCGAGTGATCGACCCATACAGCGCGAGAGTGGATCCGCGCTAAAAGCACACCCGATTTATGGCGTAGAGCCGCTGACTTCCCGGCGAACTCGATGTGAGTCCGGAAAGGGATTGATGACGCGAATCGCGTCGGCGGAAACTCGCTCATCGGTTGACAACGAGCCGCCTGCCAATTCCTTATGTTCACCAAGAAGATGGCAGGAAGCAATAACCACATAGCCTGATTTCGTACTGACCACTGAATGCAACCGTCACGGCAATTGACGAGATCAAAACTCTGACCTTTTGAACGCGCCGCTTCTCTGCTAGTTCGCAAGCAGAGCGCCAAAGTTTGCGGAAATTGTGAGGCGGTGGAAAGGCTTGCGATTTTATTAACAATAAAAGCCCGCATTGAGGGTGGGAGAGCGGACAGAGACTCAATAGATATTCAATGGAGAGACAGGGATGACCTATCTCTCCGGTTGGGGCCGGGTGAAGCGGGCGACTCGATGGGTGAAATCTCTCACAATCCGGACGACTCTCGCGCGCGCCCTACGGATTTCCATAAAAGAGGCCTTGGAGAGCGTGCAAAAGGCATTGGGAGATTGGCCGGTGACCCGGGAAGCTGGTTGCGAGACGTTTTGAGATGTTTCGTTGCGGGCGAATTTTGGTCGCTCGCCTCCGAGGAGAGGACCGGAATACCTAGGTCTCCCGGAGCAAACCAAAGGGCACGCAAGCTGCCAGACGCACATCTGAGGTGTATGAAAATTGTACGAAAAAACGGACCAACGGGGTCGAGCCTATGATTTTTGGAACATCTGTAGCCTTGGCGAGGGCGGGGCGGGTGCCTCCGGGCAGAGTAATTTACTGAATCGATGCGCCTTAGCGAAATCTTCCAGTCGTACTCCACCTTCGTGTTACTTAGGCAACCCAATTGCTTTTCAGGGTGATAGGTGAGGCATCCCCTTAGGACCAGGTTCTGATGGGATCCACCCTTGTGGAACCTTGGATCTGGTGTTTTCCAGCGAGATGTCGTACCCGGCTAGTGACAGCCTTCCGAAGCAGCTTCGGGCCAAGCCGCAACAACTACACTTTCCATCCCGGCCAAGTCGCCCGTGGAGCTTCTAAGGAGATTTTCGTGACAAGCTCAAGTATTAGCAATTCCCGCCCCAAAATGGGCGCCTTCTTCATCCTCTTGGCGTTTGCCATCACGGCATGCATGCCGACTCTCTCAGCACAAGAGCTCTCGGCTACGCAAGGCGGCCTAAGCGGCGGAGTCACTGACAAGTCAGGTGCTGTCGTGCCCAACGCTAAAGTCACCCTGCTGGGCGCCTCTGATAAGCGCACAGTGACAGTCGATAGCACCGGACGATACGTTGTTACGGGTTTAACGCCAGGTCTCTATACAGTCACAGCCGAAGCCGAGGGCTTCAAGTCTACGCAGGTGAAAGGCGTAGAAGTTTTCATCAATAAGATCAGTTCTCTGAGTTTGTCGCTTGAGGTTGGCGCGGTCAGCGAAACCGTCGAAGTGAACTCTAACTCTCTTGACGTTGACACCAACTCAACGGCAATCAGCACCAACCTCAGCAATACTTTTTATGATCAGGTTCCTGTTGCGCGTAACGTGGGCAGCCTGTTTTACACGGCTCCGGGTGTGATCAACAGCGGAACAGCGGGGAACGCCAACCCCTCCGTCGGCGGAGCATCCGGCCTGGAAAACTCTTACGTGGCCGATGGCGTCGACATCGGTGATGCCGGCTACGGCGGTTTGGGCGTTTTCAGCCCAAACTATGGTTCTATCGGCACTGGACTCAACCTTACTTTCATACAGGAGGTCCAGGTAAAGGAGGGGGCGTTCGAACCCAAGTACGGCAAGGCAAATGGCGGTGTAATGCAGATTGTGACCAAGAGCGGTGGCAGCCAGTATCACGGAGCGCTTTCTGCGTATTTTGCGCCGCCGCAGTTCCAAGGCACTGACTACTACGCTGACAACTTCTTCGATCGTGTCAACGTTCACGGTCATATTTACTCGCGGCCAGAGTACGATGCCGCAATTGAATACGGTGGCCCTGTTCCAGGCAATGCCCTGAAGCAAAGACTGTTCTTCTACGGCGCCTTCAATCCCTCTCTGAATCAGGTCCAGTGGCTTGCCGCACCAGGCTCCGACCTGCTCGCCCACGGAGGCTTTTCGAATTCAACCACCGCGAAAAGCTGGGCGGGGAAATTGAGTCTCAAAATCAATGATGCAACCACCATCGACGCCTCGGGATTCGGTGACCCCTCAGCAACCAATAAGGGCCTCCAACTGGCAAGCATCGACGCGTTCCCTTTGTTCCCGAACTTGAATCAGAACAATCAAGGCGCATTTAGTTCGTGGAAGTATGGTACGCGAAGCGAAGTGGTTCATTTGACCACCTCAATCAGCCCCACCTGGGAAGTAAACATTTCCGCTTCGGCCAAACAAGCCAAATTCACAGAGAGCGGTTACGCAGACGACTATCAGATTTTCGACTACTCGAACGCTGTGTCATCCGCTGCATTCAATGCCCAAGGCCTGGGAAGCGTGGAAAACCCTATTTCCAACAACTACGGCTTCGGCATCGATACGCAAAAGACGGCTCACCTATTCGGGGAACACACTTTTTCGCTAGGCTGGTCGTTTTCGCGCGCGATTTACGACAAGTTCAACACGTATAGCGGGCCCCTCTTCCCCTTCCCTTCTACAAACGACATCGGGGATCCAGTTACGAATCCAGGGTTGGCGGGAGCAAGCTCCAGCGCGAGCTTCCAGCTAGAGTCGGCGGATGGATTGGGTTGCAGCGTGCAGCTCTGCCCTATGTTCAATGGCGTGCAAGTGTATCTCGGTCAGGTACGCGGCATTTTCAGCACCCCGCATGACTTTTCGGCAAGCGGATATCACGCGATCTACGGCAACGACGATTACCAGATCAATCGCTTCGTAACCATCAATGCGGGACTTCGGTGGGAGGAAGAACAGCTTAACGGCCCTAATCAGCTGTACACCTTCGTCGACAACTGGTCACCACGGCTTGGGATTAATGTGGACCCGTTCGGGGATCGCAAGTCGAAGGTCTTTTTCAACTGGGGCAGGTATACCCAGGCCTTACCTTCGGATGCCGCGATCCGCGAACTCAACCAGGAATCAGACATCTATGCTGCTAGCTGGGCGCCTCAGTCCGACGGAAATGGGAACGTTATCGTCGGTCCGAATGGCACAGTTGTTCCTGTTCTGGACGCAGCGCACCTCATCAGCGGCGATCCCGCCGCGGGTCAGGCAGGTGCAGCGATTTTCACCCAGGGATCCGTTCCCGAACTGGTTGCGCCAAAGACAAAGTTGAATTTTGAAGAAGAGTACGTATTCGGCCTGGAGCGCCAGGTCAAGGGCTTTGTAGTCAGCGCTCGCTATACAGATCGCCGCCTGCTGCGCATCATCGAGGACATGTCGGGAGCGTCACCGGAAGGCTACTACGCTGGCGTTCCTCAGTTGTTCCGCATCGGCAACCCGAGCGCGACGTCGGATTATTACGTGAACGCAGATGAAGTCAAGTACAACTACATACCCGACCCGAACATGACCGGAAATCACGGTCAACCCGCAAATTGCCCGCTCGATTCCGGGCAACAGGTCGACGCTCTTGGTAACCCACTTCCTCAGGCGGTTTGCGTCCTGAACCCTCCCAACTCCACTTATACGGCCGGGGCCGGAACTTATCTAGGCGGTACGGATGGGGTTCCGGATGGCGCACCGAATGCACGCAGGCACTATCAATCAGCGGAATTTGAAGCCAACAAGAACTTCAGCAACCACTTTTTGGTTCGGGTTAACTATCGGTATGCGAAGCTATTCGGCAACTATGAGGGTCTGGCCAGAAACGACAACGGTCAGTTCGATCCAGGAATCAGCTCGCTCTATGACTTCACCCTGGGGTCTCTGGGGTTGCTCGGTGACCAATATGTGCCCGGTTGGCTGAACACCGACCGCCGTCACAGCGGCAATCTCTATGGGTCGTACGTATTGCCGTCGGGTTTCATGAAGAACCTTACTACTGGAATTGGCCTCCGCGGATCCAGCGGAATTCCGATTACGGGGTTGGGTGCTCATCCTGTCTACACCAACGCGGGTGAAATCCCCCTTGGTGTTCGCGGGTATCTTGGGCGCGAACCGTCCTCGTATCAGCTGGACACCCATCTGGACTATCCCGTTCCAATGGGCGAGAAGTACAAGGTCAAGTTGGCTTTTGACATGTTCAACGTGACCAATTCTCGCTTCCTGACGGCCAAGGATCAGTTCACCGCACTATCCTTTAATCCTCTGATCGGTCCGAACTCGAACGCGGACTTTCTCAAGCCGCAAGCATTCCAGCGAGCCTTCAATGCTCGTGGTTCGATTCGATTTGAGTTCTAACCGACAGTCAACGTGACGAAAAAATAGAGGGCAAAATGCCCTCTATTTTTTTTTGGTCCGGAATCTGCACTCAGTTGGAACACGCTCTGCGGTAGAGGGCCTGTTGCCGCCGGTACGGACGAATGGGGGAGGAGGTGGGATGGCGGGCCCCACCTGTAACCGACGCACAAACGCACAAACGGCATGGCAGCCATAACGGGTGGGCAACTACATGGAAGATTGCGCTGTCAACTCATTAACGGCAGCGGGAGGCGGTAGGAGTTGCATGCAATCTACCAGGCGCGGCAGGTTAGGGGCTGATTGAGGGTAATGCAGGTCCGGTAGATGAAACCTTGCGACGGTTGGAGATAAAGATGCCCGCTCACACTTCAGGATGCCATGCACGGCGATTGTTAGAGAGTCTAGCGTTGAGCGGGGAGCGTATCGCGGCGCTTCTCTGCGGCTAATGCCAAGTCAGTCTGTCCGGCCATGCGATAGGCGCGAGAGAGAGCGTCGAGCGCTTCGTGGGTCTCGACACCAGATTGCCCTAGTGGCTTCAGGTATCGAATCGCCAGAGCCGACTCGCCCTGCGCGAGGGCGCACAGACCGCTACGGTATAGATTGATCGCATTGTCAGGATACTTACCAAAGGTATCGGCGCGCGCTGTCCATAAAGGGAACGCATCCGGGCCGCGTAAGGTAAAGTTGACGGCTTCTGCGGTGCTTTGTTGGGTTTCCGGATCGGTGATTTTGACTACCAAACGGTAGGATCCCGCCGGCAATGATTGCGTTATGTCCTTCCCGTAGAGCAGGTTACCATTCGCATCGAAAGAATCGCGAGCAATGCTGCCGGTGTCAGTCTGCTTGTCCGGGGAGCCCAAATGCCCGATCAACGTGTCAACTTGCAGCTTCTTGCCCGCATTGGCGGATGGATCAACCGGAGGCTCCCATATTTGCACCAAGAAACGCAGCGGATCGCCGGACGGAATCGCCGTGTTATCTGAACCAATGGGCCACACTTTCGTGCCCGAAACGCTGAACGGGAATACGTGATCAGGGTCCGGAATTGCCGATTGCGCAGAGGCAAACCAGATTCCGCTCAGTCCCAAGCCGGTAGAAAACTCGGGAACAGCAACGACGCGGGTTTGACTGAAGACCTGGTGAGTGAGGTCGTTGGTGAGTGTTACTCGAAGCTGATATTTACCTGGCGCAGCCGGAAGCCTGTTTTCGATGCCGAAGCTTTTGGTACTAATGACATCCACTTGCTTTTGTGTAAAGACATGCTGCAATTGTTGCGTGTCTTTATAGACGACTTTGTTGTTCGGACCGGAGAGTTCACTATCCAGATGCAGCGAGTAGTAGTAACGCCCGTCCGATTGCCGGGCCAAGCTGAAGTCGCGCGGCTGCCAAAAGCGAAATAGGTAATGAATGCTGGCCATATCAGAGGAATCGCGCGTGGCCACGGCAGCCAGATCAGCAAATTGGTCGTTCAGAAGGAGACGATGAGAGACGCCTTCCACCTGGCTGCGACGAATAGCGAGCTGCTCGCGATTCTCGATCAGATTGCGATAGTTGCGGATGCGATTCAGGATGTTGTCGGACTGGAGTGAAGGTTCCGGGTCCTTGACGTTGACGGGTTCAGTAGGAATCAGGGAGATCACCGTGCGGGCCACCTCGGGGCCAAGATCGCTGTCGATGATATTTACGGCTACTTTTTCATTGTTGACCGCGTTGGTACTTGCGATTAAGGACTCAGGCTTGTCCATGTAGGGGGAGTAGAGTCGATAATCCTCGGCCCCGCTGCGCTTATAGAAGACGAGATAAAAGTAGGACGGTAAAGCACTACCCGGGCTCTGATAGAACCAGATTTCCATTTGGCGCAGGTATTTGGTGTTGGGGTAGGTACGCCGTTGTTTCGGCTCTCCGAGGGTTATGTAAACCATGCCACGGTCCGTGGCCCAGCCATTCGGGCCGCCAAATTTTGCATTTGCGTAGGCCAGGCGACGATAATGTTCTTCACGAACGGGATTTTCCGGGGATTCCGGGTCTGGCGTACGAATCTTCCAGAAACTCTCGATGAAGCGGTCACGGGCTTCATTCGTCTTAAGTGTAAGAAACAAAGCCTTTTCGTCATCCGTAATGAGGTACGGGACTTCCTGATTGAGCCAGTGTTGATACGGTTCGGGAAGATCAGGGTGTTTGGCAGCCCAGGCAGACGAAACACAGGGAAACAGTAACAAGAGAGCAAGCGCAGTTTGAATGCACACCCGGTGGCGGAAACGCGGCAATTTTACTACCTCAGCAGATCGATGACGGAGCCGAAAGACGACCCTTTTCTATCTCCATTTTACGCTCTAACAAAGGAGGGGCCACACGGCGCGAAAGTCTGCCTTTACAGGAATAGGCTCAAGCCAGCCCCTGCGCCGGGCAGCCCTCGGCTCAGAAGCATTTCTTCAGAATGCTTTGGCGCGCTCCTCGAGTTGGGCCGCATGCGCGGTGTCTCCCGACGCTCGATAAAACCCTGCAAGTGTGGAATACATGTCGGCGGTTGGAGACTGCCAACTTAACGCACCCTCTAGGATCTGTGTCGCCAGGTGGATGTCACCTGACTGCGCAACTCCCCGGGCCAGCAGAACGGCCGTCTTCTCGTCGAGCATCCGGGATTTGGCAAAGCGCTGTCCCAGCTGCGCCAGCTCGGCATACTTCTGTTGCTGGGAAAGCAAACCAACCAATCGCGGCAGCCCTTGCTCATAAGGCGGGGCCGCATTGAGCGCAAGCCCGAACCACTTCGCGGCGTCCGCCGAATTGCCTTGCGCCGCTGCGCTCAGGCCGCGCTTGTAGTCATCCTGCCCATAACCGGCGAGCTGAACCAGTCCAGGGTCATGCGCGGTCCAAAGACCGACGGGCATGTTACTGGGCTCTACCTGAAAATTGAGCGAGGCATACGCGTGGCGCTCGTTACCTTCTTCTACTACTGAGACCACCAGCCGGTAGTTGCCGGGCAATAGGTGATCCGTCGCAAGCTTCTTACCCGTTAACAGCGAACCACTCGTATCGAAGGCTTCCTCGTCAACAGCGTCGACCTCAGTTTCCGTGTTTCCACCGGATAGGCTGCCATAGGAGTAGCGGAAATTGAGCTTCCTTCCCGCGCGCGCCCCGTCTTGCGGAACATCGCTCCAGACCTGCGTGAAAACGCGGAGGAGCTCTCCCTGGCGAATCGTCGCGCTTCCAATACCAATCGGGTCGAAGCGAATGCCGGAAACATCAAACGGAAGGTGACCGTCTTCATCAGACACCGGCGGTGTCGATGAGAACGCCACCAGGCTACTCAGTTCCAGGCCGATGCCGCTCGGCTCCGGAACAACTACGTCCTGCTGCTGCCGGTATGCCGCATGGTTGAGCTGATTCGTCAGGGTCGCGAGGACCTTGTATTTTCCAGGCGCAAGCGGCAGTCTGCCTGCGGCAGCGAAGGACTGATGCCGCGCCGCCTCTGCCTGATCGGGGTTCAAGACCTCAGTCAAACTCGATTGGTCGCGATAAGCTGGCTTGCCGGCAGAAGTGACCACCGTGGTTTCAAGCGTCAGTTTGTAGCCCGTCTGGTCCTTGCCGATGGCTCCAATGAGTGTGGCTTCCGGTTGGCGGAAGCGCAGCAAATAGTGAACTGTGCTCCGATGGTCCTGCCCACGGAAGACAGCGGTCTGCAACTCCGTCTGCTCGGCCCCAACGAGCAACCGTGTCGTGACCTGCTCGTTCATCCGCCGCTCCTTGATGTTCTTCAGCGTGAGCGGGTTATCTCTCAGTCCTCGAATGTTACTCAGCAGAACATCGGAGGTTAGGCTGGGATTGTAGCTCGAGAAATCCACCGGCTCGCCGGGAATCAGCGTGAGCGTAGTCCGCGCGACTTCATCGCCCATGGACTTACGGATGATATCCAGACTCTTCTTCTGGTCATTCATGTTCTCGAGCGTGGTCACCAGGCGTACGGGGCCGTCTTGATAGGGCGAGTAAAGCGTGTACTCGTCGATCGGGCTCCGCTTGTAGAAGACAATATAGAAGTGAGGTGGAAGCGCCGGCGTCTCGGACTGATAGAACCAGATCTGCATCTCCTTGACGTTCTGCCCGGTCTGATAGTCGGCCTTTTGCTTGGGCGCTCCGAGGGTGATGTAGATCTGACCCATGTCCGTATGCCATCCATCGCCAAGCATAGGATGGCCGAACATCTGGTTCGCATAAGCCAGGCGGCGGTAGTGCTCCTCGCGGTAGGTGTTGGCTTCGGAGTGCGGATCGGGATTGCGCAGATCCCAAAAGTTTTGGATGAAGTGATCGCGCTCTGCATCGGTCGCCAAGCCGAGAAATGCTTTTCGCTCGTCGGTCGAGATGATGTAGTTGACTTCCTCATTCAGCCAGTGGCGGTAGTGGGGGGCGAGGTTGCGTGACGGATCCGCTGCATGGGCAGGGCAGAGAGCGATCCAGAGGCCCAGAAAGCAAAGCAGTGCGGCTACTGACGGGTTGAGGCGGTAACGCAACGGCAAAGACTTCTCCCCTACAAAGGAACAGCGGGGGAAAGCGGCTCTGCGCTTTCCCCCGCCAGTTTGCAGTGTAACAAGCTAAAACTCGAAGCGGATGCTGCCTCGGGCATAGAAGGGACCCTGGAAGGCCGATGGTCTTCCGAAATCCTGGTTGACAGTAGGCGTCACGCCCACGCCAGTAGCCGGCTGCTGCAGGAATTGGACTTTGCTGGTGATGAACTGGCTATTGGTAACGTTGAAGCTGTCAAAAGCTAACTTCACGGCGTACTTCTCTTTGAAGGTGATCGGATAATCGGCGTGCAGATCGAGCTGCATCGTCGAGGGAAGACGTCCAGCGGTGCCACGGCCACCCACCGGGATTTCGCCCTGGTTCAGGTAAACCGGGTGGTCGCCATACTTGCTGAGCGGACTACCTGACTGGCCGCGAGCTCCGAGGCCAACCGTCAAACCATGCGCCAGCCCAACAAAGCGCTGTCCAGCACCGATGTTATAGCTCAGGAAGGCATTGCCTACATTACGCTTGTCGGTGTTTAGATAGCCGGGTTTAAATTGATCCCCGAGCAGACCGAGTGCGCCCGCAGTGAAGTCGAAGAGCGAGCTGATGCCGGGGTCAGACTGACCGTTGTCGTTGCGGTAGGCTCCTTCGTAGTTGCCCCAGAGCTTCGCATAGCGGTAATTCACCACGGCCATCCAGTGATTGGTGAAGCGCCGGTTGAGTTCGAGTTCCAAGGCCTGGTAGCGGCGGACTGGGTCGACAAACCCGTCCGGCTTGCCATCGGGCGGAGGAGCATCCATGGTGGAGAGGTTGGTGAAGCACGCGCCCCCGATGGGCTGGTTCAGTGCATTGGTAAACACGCCACCGATCGCCCCGGAAGTGTCGTTGGCCGCTGTGCAACCTGGAACTGGAGGCGTGTAGGTGGTGCTACCGGGCGGATTGACAGCGTTGTATTGAGCTGCCGTATAGGTAACTTCCGCTTCGTTTACGGTGAGATCCGTGGATGCTCTGGGGTTTGCAATTCCGCCGTAGTAGTTGCTACCAATCGTTGATCCTTCCGGCGATTGGGAGCCGATGTCTTCAATAACGCGTTGCAGGCGCCGGTCGGTGTACCGAGCTTTGACTACAAGACCAGGCGTGAGTTCACGTTCTACTCCGATCAGGTATTCAGTCTCGTATTCTGACTTCGTGCCCGGAAGAATGCCCTCCCCTGTAGAGGAGGCGAAACTCGGCGCGCCGAACTTCGAGACCACGCCGGCGACAGTCCTTCTGGGAAGACCATTGAGTACATGAGCACTGTCGAGCATCGGTACCGGCCCGCCATTGGGGCCGATCACCATGTTTCCTGCGGAATCTGCCTCGGGAGCAAAGGCATAACTGGTGTCATCCTGCTCGTTCCCTAGCTGGCGAATGGCCGCATCCAGGGGCATGGCCCAGACGTAGTTGCCGTAGTTAAAGAAAACCTTGGTCTTTCGATCGCCGAAGGGATCGATGTTGATGCCGAGGCGTGGCGACCAGTTTCCGGTAAAGACATAGCTCAGTATGGTGCCCGCGGTGCGCTGCTGCTCAAAGCGGGCGCCGGCCAGCACTGAGATATACCGGTTAATCTGCCAATTGTCGTTGGCATACACAGTGTGATAGACGCCTCTGGCCAAAACGTTCAGTCCCACGTAGGTTCCGCGAGTCTGGGTCAGATAGACCTTTTGGCCCCGGTAGGTAGGGCACTGGGTGCAGGTCGTATCCTGATAGTTGCTGGCGTTTGCTGCGGTCAGTGTGTACTGGGCATTGGTGAGAGAGCCGGGGGCCCTGGAAGGGATGTTGCTGAAAAGTGATGTCAGAGGTACGCCCAGCGCGTTGGCCGACGGAATTGGGAATAGGGGGCCGGATCGGCTCGGTTGGTCGAGGAAGTTGGTGTGATCATACGAGTAACCGATGGTGAAGGTGTGCTGGCCGTGGAAGTTGACAATCTTCTGCGTGCCCAATGCGAGGCTATAGGTATTATTCTTGGACGGCTCGTAGGCACCGAAGCCGGTGACCGTTGTTGGGATTACCGTCGGCAGGCTAAGCCCGCTCTGATCGCTTACCGAGTAGAAGTTCTGTGAAGGTATCTCACTGAAGTGGTTGTGATTGTAGGTATACGATGCAGTGAAAAGCAACGTGGGTGAGAACGCTGTGTTCAAGCGCAACACGGAATCGATGGAACCGTAATTGTAGGCGCTGGTAACGGAAGGGGCGTTCGCTGCGGAAAGACTATTCGGCACCTGGTTGTGACGCGAAGGATCTCCGAAGCTCGAGCCCTCGATCTGACTGGAATCTCCCATCTTGTAAGTCAGCTTGCCTGCCCAGTTGAAAACTGTGGTGCTAAAAGCATATGGGCCGTGCGAGAAGAGGGGCGCGGCCGGGTTGGCTTCGTTAATGTATTGGTTCAAGCCCGGATTCATGGCGCCAAAAAAGAACATCCTGTTCTGTAAGTGAGGAATATAGCCGCCCAGCTCAGCACTGGCGTCGTATTGCGGATTACTGAAGATCGAACCCGGCAGAGTTTGGATGAAGCCGAACTGATGGAACTGGTACCGGTCTGCATACCATTTCCCCGGCCCAAAATACGCCGCCACCGCGCCATGGAGCGCATTGGAGCCTGACTTGGTCACGATCTGCACGATGCCGCCTTGCGATTTGCCGTATTGCGGCTCGAAACCGCCGCTCTTTATGTCCACTTCTTTAATAAAGGCAAGATTGACCCCGCTGCCCAAAGAGCCGTGATAGCGATTGAAAGTACCGAGACTACCGAAAGCTTGGTCGGTAATCGTTACACCGTCCACCACGTACAGGTTCTCAAGCCCGGTAGCGCCGCCGATGGAGGGATTGGAGGCTCCGGGCCCGTTAGCACCCACGCCAGGAACGATCGCCGCGCTCGACTCCAAACCGCTGACCACGCCTGGCGCCGCATAGAAAAGGCTGGCCACATTCCTGGCCATCGGGACGCTGTTATAGAACGTGTCGGTCAGGTTGGCGTCGATTGCGTTGGACTCGGTGTTAATCGAGATGGCTGACGCATTTACCTCGACTAATTCCGCGGTGCTACCGACCGCTAGCTTCATGTTGAGCGATGAGGACACGTTCACGACGATTTCGTTATGCTTCGACTCCACCTTCTTAAATCCGGGAGCTTCCACCGTGACGTCGTAAAAGCCTGGGACCAGATTGTCGATAGCATAGCGGCCGAGCGCGTCCGATTTGGCGCTTCGCTGGCCCTGGGGACCGGTCACGGTTATATCCGCGCCAGAAATGAGGGCTCCACTCGAATCGGTAACGGCCCCCGCGAGGCTACCCGTCACAGCGGAGCCTTGTTGGGCGAGTGCGTTCGAGACTACCAAGCAGGAAAAAACGACGAAGGTCGGAAGAAATCGAGAAAACAAGCGCATGCAACGCCTCCAAAACTTTCTTAAAGGTGACGGGGCCCTGAGGACACCAATCCTGGCGTTGACGAACTTGGTCAATGGCGGTAGGCAATGCGAACTGATGCAACTTTGGTACCAAAGTTGTACAAACCGTTCAGATGACTCCTAATTGACTGAAAGATAATGCTATTTGATAGAACTCTCCTCCTCTGTTGACTGCCGTTTACCTCGCGACAATACCAAAAACCGTATTTTTCCTTTGCTAGTTCATATAGTGGTATGCCTGGAGCCCTGTCCGCTGAAACGCCGGATAAATCAAACCCTCGGGAGTCATTCGCCGGGCCGCTTGCAACTTAGGCGGCCCGGCTTTGGCCGCGTCCGGGCTGCGGAAACAGTGATCCTGAACCAATGCCGGTGCCCGCCCATTTGGAACAACGGAAGTGATAGGATTCAAACGGCAATGACCGCCCGAGAGCCCGCCACGCGTCCCCCGCGCTATTTCCCGATCTTGCCTTCAAAGCCGGCGCCAATGTGATCGCGGCGACCGGTAGCCAAAGAATTGCGTCTCCAGCCAATCCTCACTAAACTTCTCTCCGAACGAAAAAACACCCGAGGCGACCCTGAAACCGGCGTTGTCGAGGTTTTTCAAAGTTTGCTAGGAGTCTGCGTGCGCCTTCTTCGGATGTTTCTCTTCCTCTCCCTGGCTTTTCTCAGTCCTCAGCTACTGGTTCCGGCTAGCCACGTGGAAGCACAGCAGGCGAGCGATATGCCCCCGCCCCCACCCTCTGCCAAGCAGATTCACCTCAAGCACGTTCTCGTGGTCGGTCAGACCAAGGGCTTTGAACACGACTCTGTCTCGGCTGCGATGGCCACAATTTACGACATGGGCAAGGAAAGCGGCCTTTGGGACACCATGATTCGTACGGACACCGAGTTGCTCACCAAGAAGGATTTAAAGCGGAATACCAAGAATCTGACATATTTCGACGCGGTCATCTTTGCCAGTACCACTGGCGAACTAGACATGGACGACAGCCAGAAGCAGGATTTAATGTCGTTTATCAAGGAAGATGGCAAGGGCTTTGTGGGCATTCATGCGGCTTTGGACACCAACTACAACTGGCCCGAGTACGGTGAGATGATCGGCGGGTGGTTCGACCAGCATCCGTGGATGACCTTCAATGCGCCAATTATCAACGAAGCTCCCGACTTCCCTGCTGTCCGCCATTTCCCTAAAGCGTTCGTGAAGTACGACGAGATCTATCAGCCTAAAAGCTGGTCACGCGACAAGGTAAACGTTCTCCTCAGCCTGGATTCCAGCAAACTGAACTATGAGAACAACCCGCGTATTCATCGCACGGATCACGATTTCCCTGTCGCGTGGAGCAAGATGTACGGTAAAGGAAGAGTCTTCTATTCCACCCTGGGGCATACCGAAGAGGCCTGGGAAGATCCGGATATAAAGAAGATGTATTTCGAGGCGATCAAATGGTCGCTGGGAATGACCGAGGGAAGCACGACGTCTCACGCAAAACCGGCCACATCCCGATGACAAACAAAGGTGGTAACAAAAAAATGAAGAAGTTTCGGGACTTGGCATTCCTGGCGGCCATCGCTGGATTGGCCGCCTATCAGGGCAGGCAATTGCACATCTATGCCGCGACTGGGCAGGCATCGGCCGCGACGCAAAGCGCGGGACCGGCGTCCGCCCACAATCCTGAGCTGGCTGCGGCCGGCGGTTCCCTCTTCCAGCAGAATTGCGCTTTCTGTCACGGCCGCGATGCCGGCGGTGGAGAGACGGGTCCGGACCTCACCCGGTCCAAGCTGGTGTCCGCGGATGTGGGCGGAGACAAGATCGGGGACGTCGTGTTGCATGGACGTCCCGACAAGGGAATGCCGGCATTTCAATTGTCCGCGGAACAGGTTACACAGCTCGCCGCCTTCATTCATGCCCAGCAGACCAAAGCCATGTCGCAAAGCGGCAAGCGTAAGGGCGTGGATGTTTCCGACCTGCAGACCGGTAACGTCGAGGCCGGCAAGGCTTATTTCAACGGAGCCGGCGGTTGCGCAAACTGTCATTCGCCTACCGGGGATCTGGCCGGCATCGCCAGCCGCTACGAGGGGCTGCAGCTGGAAGAACGCATGTTGTACCCAAAAGACGTGAAGAACAAGGTGACGGTCACGCTGCCTTCGGGCGAAACCGTTGCCGGGACCCTGGAGTATCTGGATGAATTCACGGTTGGATTGCGGGATGCTGCCGGAACGTATCGGTCTTGGCCGGTGACCGCCGTCAAAGTCAAGGTCGACGCACCCGTGGAGGCGCACGTTGCGCTCTTCCCTAAATATACCGACGCCGACATCCACAACCTGATGGCTTACATCCAGACACTGCGCTAGCGCTAGAGGTTCCCAACCAATATGAAGATGTTCAAGAACGGATTGCTTTTTGCCTTGAGCGCAGTGGTTTTGACGGGGATTTGCCAGCCGCTCCGGGCCCAGAACGTGGATGCATCGATGCTCCTGCATCCACCGGCAGATAGCTGGCCCGGCTATCAGGGCGACTATACCGGGCAGCGCCACAGTAAGCTGACGCAAATTACGCCGGAGAATGTAAAGAACTTAGGCCTTGCCTGGGCCTTTCAGACCGGACAGCCGGCGGAAATTAAGGCGACACCGCTTCTGGTCGACGGCGTTTTGTACTTTACCGTGCCCGACAATGTCTGGGCCGTAGACGCTCGCTCCGGTCACATGCTGTGGCGTTACACTTATCCGCCCAACAAGGGGGATCACATCGGCCAACGCGGCGTTGGCATGTATAAGGATTGGATATTCTTCGTCTCCCCGGACGCGCACCTGGTTTCTCTGAATGCCAAGGATGGCAAAGTGCGCTGGATCATCCAGCTGGCGGACGTGGAGAAGGGTTACTGGGCCACGGAGGCGCCGTTCATTGTGGGCAACCACGTGATTGTGGGCGTGGGCGGCGATATCGATAACCTGCCCATCTTCCTGGCTTCGGTGGATCCGGAGACGGGCGCCATTCAATGGAAATGGAATGTCACTCCCCCACCAGGTCCGGGCGTCACTACCGGCGGCACCACCTGGATGGCGGGGACCTACGATCCCGCGCTCAACCTCATCTATTGGGGGACGGGAAATCCGACGCCTGTATTGGACGGTTCTGCACGGCCAGGCGATGACCTCTACACCTGCAGCATCGTTGCCCTCAATCCCGACACGGGCAAGCTGGTATGGTCCTTCCAGCCTTCACCGCATGATACCCACGACTGGGATGCGGTCGAGATCCCCGTCTTAGTCGACGGAACGTTCCACGGCCAGCCGCGAAAGATGTTGATGCAAGCGTCCCGCAACGGATATTTCTTCGTTCTGGATCGCACCAATGGCAAGAACCTGCTGACCGTTCCTTTTACGCCAGTGAATTGGGCGAAGGAAGTCGACAAGGAAGGCCGTCCGATTCCCGAACCGGTCAAGGAACCTTCGCCGGACGGCGTGTTGATTGCCCCGGACGAGGCTGGCGCGACCAATTACCGCTCGCCCAGCTACGATCCGAAGACGGGCCTGTTTATCGTGAGTGCCCACCATGCTTTCAGCGTCTATTTCCATAAGCCGGCCGACGGCGCTTATGGTTGGGCGGGCGCGGACTACGGGTTGTGGGGCAAGGGCGTGATCGAAGCGATTGACTACAAGACGGGTAAGATTCGCTGGTCGCATGAAATCGGAGAAGGAAGCCCGGGCTCAGGCGTCTTGACCACGGATTCGGGACTCACGTTCACCGGGGACGTTCCAGGGAATTTTCTCGCCCTGGATACCGCAACCGGGAAAACGCTTTGGCATGCTGGATCGGGTGCGAGAATTGGGAGTTCTCCGATTACGTATGAGCTTGATGGCCGCCAGTATCTCTTGAACAGTGGCGGAAGTGTGCTGTTCGCCTGGGCGCTGCCGGAGGGTGAAACGAAGGTGACTCATCCGGCCGCGAAGGCTCACTAGGGCAGCTATCCAACAAGCCCGAAATAGAAACCGCAGATCTCTCCACCTCGCTGCGCTCTCTAGAGAAACGTTTCCAGTGGAAGGCCGCAGAACTGCAGATCCCTCGGCTTCGCTCGGGATGACAAAAAGGAGAGGGCCGTTGTAAGGAAAGCGCGGTTGTTAAAGGAGAGGTGGTTGGGCGGGGGTAGGAAGATGCCCTTTCTTTTAACAACTGCCCTTTCCTTACAACGGCCCTCTCCTTTTTGTCATCCCGAGCGAAGCCGAGGGATCTGCAGTTCTGCGGCCCTCCACTGGAAACGCGGAATCTCGTCCCTAAACAGAATTGTCATCTCGACTGTAGCCTAACCCTATGAAAATCACTGACGTCAGAACGGTGGTCGTCAACGCGGAGATGCGGAATTGGATCTTCGTCAAAGTCGTCACCGATCAGGCTGGCTTGTTCGGCTGGGGCGAAGCGTCGCTGGAGTGGAAGACCCGTGCCGTCGTGGGTGCGGTCGAAGATTTCGCTCCGATGCTCATCGGGGAGGATCCCCGTAATATCGAGCACATCTACCAGAAGCTTTACCGCCATTCGTTTTTCCGCATGGGTGTGATTGGCATGAGCGCCATCAGCGGCCTGGAACAGGCGTGCTGGGATATCTTCGGTAAATCGCTTGGTATTCCCGTCTATCGACTGCTCGGGGGCGAAGTCCGAAACAAGGTCCGCATGTATACCCATCTTGGCGGCGGGGATATGAAGGCGGTCTACCAGACTTTCGATCCGCAGCCGCTGATTGATCTTGCCCATGAAGTGGTGGCGCGTGGCTATACTGCGCTCAAGGTCGTCTTCGTCCCCTATTCTGAGCCGCTCATGGGCCGGCAGTATGTACTTCGATTCGCAAGCATGTTTGAGAAGCTGCGGCTGGCAGTCGGAGACAACATCGATATCATGATCGATTTCCATGGCCGTACTTCGCCGGCGATGGCCATTCAATATATCCATGCCATTGAGGAATTCAGCCCCTACTTTTGCGAAGAGCCGGTTCCGCCGGAAAATATTCCGGCAATGCGGCAGGTTCGGGAGGCGGTCCGTGCGCCCATAGCCACGGGCGAGCGACTGGTCTCTCGCTTCGAGTTTCGCGAACTGTGCGAGCAACAGGCGTGCCATATTGTTCAGCCGGATTTATGCCATTGTGGCGGCCTTCTGGAAGCGAAGAAGATCGCCGCCGCCGCGGAGACCTACTATATGGGGGTAGCGCCGCATAATCCGCTGGGACCGATTGCCAACGCTGCCGCGCTCCACTTTGCCCTATCGACACCGAATTTCCTGATCCAGGAGGATATGCTTACCGATGTGCCGTGGCGATGGGATGTCGTGAAACACGGCTTGAAGATGGAGAATGGCTACTGGGCCAAAACGGAGGCTCCGGGCCTGGGCATAGAAGTCGACGAGGCAGAGGCGGCGAAGCACCCGTTCCGGCAAGAAACCTTTGCTACATCGGTAGCGCGTGCCGCAGACGGCGCCATTCTGGACTGGTAGATGTTGAAGGAGAAACGGATGTCCTGTAAGAAACTGCTTTTGGCCGCGGCCCTGATGGTTCCTTGCACCCTGATTGCCCTGCTGCTGCACGGCCAGACCTTTCCCGACGCTTCGGTCTATGCTAACGACCCGGCGGCCATGCTGGCGGGATACCGGCATGTCGAAGTCTCTTCGGTCTCGGACGCCATTGAGCAGCTCACCGGGCAGCGGATGTACATGACCCACCACATGCAGCCGATCTTCACCACCAAGTTCGCGGGCTATGCCATCACAGTGAAGATGGTGAAGGAAGAGAACCACGATCCGAACGCGTTGAGCGGTATGCTGCAAGCGATCGACCAGGGAGCGAAAGACTCGGTCTACGTAATGACCATTCCGGATGGAGTGGATATCGCCGGAATGGGTGGCCTCATGGGCACGGCCATGTCTGCGCGGGAATTTTCCGGGGCGGTGATTGATGGAGCGGTTCGCGACGTTGCCTATCTGCGCAAGATTGGCTTCCCCGTGTATGCCCGCGGCATTACCCCTGCTACCTCGGCCGGCCACTATCGTGTGGCAGGCACAGGCGTACCGGTGGTGTGTGACGGGGTTAAAGTAAATGCAGGCGACATTGTCGCCGCGGATAGCGATGGGGTGGTGGTTGTACCACGGGAGATCGCTCCCAAGGTCCTGGTATTGTCACAGCAACTGGACTTTAAAGAACACAGCATGTACGCGTTTATCGAAAACACGAAGTCCATCGAAGAAGCAGTCAAGAAGTTCGGCCGTTTGTAAATCTTACCCGCACAATCGAAACACGGGCCCTCGCCGGAAAGACTTTGCTCTGCTCATCTCGTAGGGGGTGCTCATGCGATTCTCCAGCCTGTTCAGAATTCTGCTGCCCGCCGTCGCTGGTCTTGGGGCCTTGTGTGTTGGCAGCTCGTGGATATCGGACCAACCGAAAGTCGGCGCCCAATCCAAAAGCATGGTGTGCCCGGAGAACGATAGCGGGCTCACGCTACCGGCCGGCTTTTGCGCCACGATTTTCGCCGACAACATTGGCCACGCCCGGCACCTGGTGGTGGCTCCGAGTGGAGTGGTTTACGTCAACACCTGGTCGGGCGACTACTACCCTCCTGGCGACAAGGCGCCCGCAGGTGGATTCCTGGTCGCGCTCCAACCTGACGCGAGTTCAGGCAAAGCCGGCACGGCGCAACGCTTTGGCGAAACGGCGGAGACTGGGGCAGCTGGCGGCTCGGGTATCGCTCTCTACAAGGGTGCCATCTACGCGGAGGTCAACGATCGGATCGTGAGCTATCCGCTGCCTGCGGGCGCGACCGTGCCCCAGGGTTCGGCCACTACCGTGGTTTCCGGATTGCCCCTGGGCGGCGATCATCCGATGCATCCCTTTGCCATCACTGCCGATGGGTCCATCTACGTGGATGTGGGCACAGCAACCAACTCCTGCCAGTTGAAGAATCGAACGCTCAAGTCGCCGGGCGCGGACCCCTGCACGGAATTGGAGACCCGGGGCGGCATCTGGCGCTATGACGCAAACAGGACCAACCAACCGTTTACTCCGGCCGACCGTTTCGCCACCGGGATTCGTAACGGTGAAGGTTTTGCTATCGACGCATCCAGCAAGCGGCTATACGTTACCCAACACGGACGGGACCAGCTGCATGCGAATTGGCCCGACCTGTATAAACCCGAGGAAGAAGCCACGCTGCCGGCGGAAGAGTTGGTTCTGTTGAAGCAGGGCGGCGACTATGGATGGCCTGAATGCTACTACGACGCGGTGCAACGCAAGCTGGTGTTGGCCCCGGAATACGGCGGCGACGGGGGCAAAAAGGTGGGCGTCTGCGCGAGCAAGATCGCTCCAGTTGCGGCTTTCCCCGCGCATTGGGCGCCGAATGGCGCGGTGTTCTATGACCAAAAGCAGTTTCCGGCTCATTACCGTGCCGGGGTTTTCATTGCCTTCCACGGTTCCTGGGATCGGGCACCCTATCCCCAGAGCGGCTATAACGTTGTCTTTCAACCGCTGAAGGGCGATCGTGCGTCTGGTCCGTGCGAGATATTTGCCGATGGCTTCGCACCCGTCGAAACTCCGGAGAAGGCCCAGCATCGTCCTAGCGGGCTCGCCCTCGGACCCGATGGATCGCTCTATATTTCGGACGACATCACCGGCAGGATTTATCACGTCACCTATGTGGGTGGGGCCCGATTTGAGGGTCACCCGACTCCCTGCCCTGGTCCTTCGGCTTCCGCCGGCGAGATCGCTCAAGCCGCTGCCAAACCGCCGGAGGGGACGCATCCCGATGCCGGCCTTACTCCACCGGCAGGAGCAACGCCAGAGATGGTCGCTTTAGGCGATCGTATCTACCACGGTGAGGTGGGCGGAGCGTCGTGCGCAGGGTGCCATGGCGCCAGCGCAAAAGGAACTCCGCTCGGCCCCGATTTAACCGACACCAAGTGGTTGTGGAGCGATGGCAGCTATAGCGGGATTGCCAAGACCATCACCGAGGGCGTGATGCAACCGAAGGAATATCGCAGCCCCATGCCGCCCATGGGCGGCGCTCAACTGACTCCTGACCAGGTGCAGGCGCTCTCTGCCTATGTCTGGGCCCTGAGCCATCACTGATGAAGCCCTGGATCGTTTATGCATGCCTGACCCTGCTGGCATGGGGGGTATGGGGGTTCTTCAGCAAGCTGGCCTCAGGCTATACGCGGCCCCGACAAACGCTGATTTTCCAAGCGGCCGGGGTCATGGCCTTTGGGCTCGTGGTGCTGGCGATGGAGCGCTTCCACATTACGTGGTCTCCACCGGGATTTGGCTGGTCGGCAGCGGCCGGGTTTGTCAATTTCATGGGTTTCCTCGCCTTCTTTGCGGCGATCGAAAAGGGGAAGGTTTCGACCGTGATTGCCATGTCGTCTCTCTACCCGGTGATCACGATCGTGCTGAGCGTCCTCTTTCTGCAGGAGAAAATCTCGACACGGGAGGGGCTCGGCATTGCGTGTGCGCTGCTGGCTGGTTTCCTGTTGGCCGGGTGATGCCATCTCCTGATGCGAGACTATCGCAGTTACAGCTTCTGGCTTAAGGATGCAGGCGAAGCGTTAACGCCGCGTCCGCCGCTCACCTCGTCTACCGAAGTAGATGTGGCCATCCTTGGTGGCGGCTACTCCGGATTGTGGACGGCGTATTACCTGCTGCTTTATGAGCCCGCGCTGCGGGTTGCCGTGTTGGATAAGGAGATTGCCGGGTTCGGCGCCTCGGGACGCAATGGCGGTTGGTGCTC
Organism: uncultured Acidobacteriaceae bacterium; assembly: GCA_963745725.1. Classification (GTDB taxonomy): domain Bacteria; phylum Acidobacteriota; class Terriglobia; order Terriglobales; family Acidobacteriaceae; genus PALSA-350. The sequence continues at coordinate 822,222 of CAVUYJ010000005.1, read as the reverse complement.
TCCGAATTTTTCTGTAACCGCCACTGGCCTTGAAAAACGCTTTGGGGCTGAGGCTGCGCGTACTCTGCTGCTGGCCATGCGTGCTGCGGTGGACGAGGTGGGCCAGGTCTGCGCTGAAGAGAACATCGATGCGCAGTTCCATAAAGGTGGGGTGCTGACCCTCGCTCGAGGACAGCATCAGTTGCCAGGAATTCGCTCGTCCTATAAAGCCTACGAGCGATTGGGGCTAGGCGATCGCTACCGCTTGCTCAGCGCGGAAGAAACAGCGCAGCGCATTCGCGTGACCGGTGTGCATGGTGCCCTCTATACGCAGGACGGCGCGAGCCTGCATCCGGGGCGGCTGGTACGTGGTATGGCACGTGCGGTCGAGGCGCGGGGTGGGGTTATTTACGAGCAGACGCCAGTGACCGGCTTCAAGCCAGGCAGCCTGATCACCCCCGGAGGAGAACTGCGCGCGAAGCGGGCGGTGGTGATTGCGGGAGAGGCTTATGTGACACGTCTTCCGCGTTTGCATCGGGCGCTGTTACCCGTGTATTCGCTTATCTCGCTCACCGAACCATTGACCCCCGCGCAATGGGCGCACATCGGTTGGCAGGGCGGTGAGAGCGTCTCCTCCACGCGCAACACCGTCGTCTACCTCACCAGGACTTCGGACGGCCGTGTTCTGTTTGGTAGCCGCGGCGCGCCGTATGCCTTTGCTTCGAAGATCGCCGATGAGCAGGATACTCATGGGGCCACCGTGAAGATGATCCAGCGCTCGGTGTTGGAGTGGTTTCCATCGCTCGAGGGCATTCGTTTCACCCATGCATGGGGAGGGCCGGTGGGCATGCCTCGCGACTGGATGCCGGCGGTCCGTTACGACGCAGGTTCGCGGATCGCCTCGATCATGGGCTATACGGGACAGGGTGTCTCCACCAGCAATCTGGCAGGGCGCCTGCTCGCAGGTCTGATCACGGGTCGGAAGACCGGGCTGGAAGGACTTCCGCTGGCCCAGAGATGTTCTCCCAGGTGGGAGATGGAACCTTTGCGTTGGATGGTGGTGCGTTATATGCAGGGGGCCTTTTTGCGCATCGACGAGGCAGCGGAGGCTGGCAGGCCACGGCCAGTGGATGCGAAGCTGGCGGAATATCTAGGCAGACACTAAAGTCTCTGTGAAACCTAAGAAATCCGGGAAGACTCCTCTTTTCCACCTCCAAGTCACTACAAAACCGTCATCCTGTGAGCCTGTGACTTTGTCGATCTTTCGTGTTTCTGCATATCCCATCGGCTGTGTTTCAACCCCCCACAAAGCCGTCATCCTGAGCGAAGCGCTCACAGATTGACCGGGTTGCACAGCGCTTGTAGCGCGGAGTCGAAGGACCTCGGCGGTGCCTCATCTACCCATGCTGCTCGGAGCTTTTCAAACACCGAAGCCCGCACTTGGCGAACCCGCGACGGTCTTTCCCTGACTACGAGTCTCTCCGGGACTCATTTTCCAACGGTGTTTTTACGCAGACACGAAAGGTCACTGTCCTCTTGCCGATTTGTTTTGGCTAACGCGACCAAACCCAACTTATATGGATCTATGTTGGCGAAGCATAATACTTCATCACTTATAGCCGTAGGTGACTCAAGTAACTTAGCGAGCTTAGTGCGCTTAGTTCGCATGTTTTTCCAAAACCAACCCGGCCGTACAGATTATTGTTATTGGACCGGGCGTGATTCCAGATAGACGCGCAAAAAGGAATGAATCGGCCATCCCTCGTGGATTAGGCTCCAGTTCACGATTGTCTCGCGGGTTTGTTTCAAGCCGGCGGCTTCGGCCGGATATGCAGTGGGAGAAACCGCCAGTACCTCAATCTCAATTCTTGGTATGTATGCTTGATCCGATACCCGGATGCGGTAGAGGCCGGCTTCTCCCAGTCGCACTTGAGCGTTAGGCTGGCCTGCTCGCCAATCCAGCGTCTGGACGGCCGAGGTGACCGCGGGTTGCCCATCCTTCCTAACGCTAAGAGAGTATCGGCCCGGAGGCAGAACGCGAAGCGCCGGAGTGATGGATATCTCGCCCTGGGGGCTTACGGGCGCGACCATTTCGAAGTTAGCTGCCATTTCCGCACGCCCCACCGGGATAGGGAAAGCCGTCTCAACCCCACTTGGGCGTAACAATAAAACGTTCCTGACAGCTACAAACGTATCCCAAACCAGTGTTTTAGGCGGCGGGGTGATCGGCGGCACGCGGAAACCCTGAGCGCAGGTTTTTGCTTCGAAGCATTCGCAGAGCAAGCGCTGACCGTCAGGCAACAGAATGATCATCGAGTGCGTCGAGCCCTCCACACCCGCGGTGATCAAACCACCAGGCGGGATCGCCTCCCCCAACCGGAGCGTTTCGGAACTGCCATTGAGATGCCAGTCTCCGTGCCTTTCCCAGACCATTCCACTAGGATCGGAGCTCGGAGACACGCTCTCAGCCACAACGATGGTGGCTGACCCACCTAACAGGACAACAATTCCGGCTCCCACTGCAAACAACAGGCTTCTACGCTTCATGCTTGGGCCTACCTAAATCTCGTGTCCTTGCGGGACCTGGGCGAGCCGAACTGGGAATCACCGAGTGCGGGCTTGTCAAGCCCCTAGAAATTTTCAGCCACTTAAAGGAATACCTCATTTAATCTCTTCGGTAATGACGCAAATGTTGTATAGTCGCTTAGCGATTCAGTAACTTCTGCCGTTCTCCCCCCCTTGTACGATTCCCCCATCCCCTGGACTGTGCGGTTTCGTGACATAAACGGTCACGAGCGCCTCAGTCAAATACGACTGTTCGATGGTGGAGCGGGCCTGGCAAGGCGATGATGTCGCTGAAGTTTGTGACCCGACAGCCCACCCGGGTAGGAGGGTCCCATTTTTCGGCCAACGGTATCCACTCGTGTCGCTTCTTTCGCCCGGTCTTGTTCAGTTGCTACCGAAGGCCTAATCAAGTTCCTGCTGACCGGTCTCTTGTTTCTGGCAGCGGTGAGACCTCTCTTAGCGCAGACACCACCCAATGTGCTGACCTGGCGCTACGACAATACCCATCAAGGCCAAAATACCCAGGAGACCATTCTTACTACGGCCAATGTCACCACCAATACTTTCGGCAAGCTGTTCAGCCACACGGTGGATGGCCAGGTTTATGCGCAGCCGCTCTATGTCAGCAATCTCACCTTGCCCAACCAGACGACGCATAACGTAATCTTTATTGCTACAGAGCATGATTCGGTCTACGCCTTCGACGCCGACAACAATGGCGGAGCCAATAGTGGGCCGCTGTGGCAGGCGAGCATGATCGGCACGACGCATGGGGCCGCCTCAGGCGCGACCACGGTGCCGGCCACCGATGTCAGTTCACAAGACATCCATCCCGAGATTGGCATCAGCTCCACCCCGGTCATCGATTTCAACACGGGGACCATCTTCGTTGTCGCTAAAAGCAAAGAGAATGGCACGTACGTGCAACGGCTGCATGCGCTCAGCATTCTGGATGGAAGCGAACGCTCGGGCAGCCCGGTATCGATCGCAGCATCCGTGCCAGGAACAGGCTCCGGAAGCTCAGGAGGCACACTCAGCCTGAGCACGTTGTGGGAGCATAATCGTCCTGCTCTCGGACTATTTAACGGAAATATCTACGTTGCATTTGGTGCTCATGGCGACAATGGCCCGTGGCATGGCTGGGTCCTGGTTTACAACGAGACCACACTGAAGCAGACGGCTGCGGTATGCACGTCGCCTAACGGATACGGAGATGCTGTCTGGGGGGCGGGCGCCGGATTGCCTATCGATACCGTGAGTGTCAATGGCAGGGCTTTCCTGGCTACCGGTAATGGCGATATGACGTCGTATCCCCCGCTCACGAACAGCGTGGACTATGGCGAGAGCGTCCTGCGCTACGATCTGTCCAGTGGCGGCTTCACCATCAGTGATGCATTTACGTCGTACAACCAATCTTCGTTGACGGGCGGGGACCTCGACCAGGGTTCTGGCGGAGTGCTGCTTCTTCCCGATCAGCCAGGAGCGCATACGCACGAACTTGTTCAGGTAGGCAAGGAAGGCCGCATCCTGGTCATAAACCGGGATGGTCTCGGCGGTTATGCCGGCTCCGGAGCCGGGCGTAATACAAACATCCTGCAGGATATTACCGGCGCATTGGGTCCGGGCAACGGGTTGTGGAGCACTCCGGCGTATTGGAATGGCAACGTTTATATGTGGGCGCAAAACGACGCGCTGAAGGTGTTTCCTCTTACCAATGGCGCTCTGGCTACCAAGGCCACAGCCCAATCGTCGGCCACGTCGGGATTTCCGGGAGCGAGCCCGGTCGTCTCGTCCAATAGCACCCAGAACGGTATTGTCTGGGCGTTAGAAACTGATCTGTACAACTCGAACGGATCTTCGATTCTGTATGCATTCAACGCTGCCAACGTCGCCCAGGAACTCTATGGCAGCAATCAAAATCCGACCCGTGACGACGCCGGGCCCGCCGTCAAGTTCACCGTTCCCGTGGTCACCCACGGGAAGGTCTATGTGGGTGCGGGTGGCCAGGTTGACGTATACGGGCTTTTGAACGGCGTACAACAGGCGCCGGCGCCGGCTATTTCGCCCTCGGGCGGCGCCTACAGCACGGCGCAACAGGTCACTCTCACAGATACACTTGGCGGCGCGACCATCTATTACACGACGGACGGATCGACCCCAACCACGAACTCGACGGTATACACAGCGCCTTTCCAACTCTCTACCAACAGCACGGTGCAGGCCATCGCGAGCGCGAGCGGATATCTGCAGAGCCCGGTCGCAAGCGCAACCTATACCTTCAACACGCAAACACCGACGCCGCAGTTCTCGCCGGCGGCGGGGACCTACACCACTACGCAGACGGTCACGATTGCCGACGGCACATCGGGAGCGGCTATCTACTACACCACCGACGGATCGACCCCGACCACAAGCTCGACAAAATATGCCGGACCTATCACCGTCAGCAGCAGCACCGTCATCAACGCGATCGCGACCTTCAGTGGGCTGACAAACAGCAATGTGGCCACGGCGTCATATGTCATACAGCCGAATGGAACCAGCATCAATTACGGCAATGGGTTCGCGAGTGTTGCCGGTATGACATTGAACGGGAGCGCCACCAACGTAGACGACACTCGCCTGCAGTTGACCACGGGCCAGACTAGCCAGGCAGGGAGCGCTTTCTACAACACTCCTATTAACATTCAGAACTTTACGACCGACTTCGCTTTTCAGCTCTCGTTGGCCCAGGCTGACGGATTTACCTTCACCATCCAGAACGTTGGCCCGACTGCGCTTGGCGGGATCGGCGGAGGCCTGGGCTACGGACCGGACCCGGGCACAGGCACGCCGGCGGGGATCGCCAAGAGCGTCGCCATCAAGTTCGACTTCTACAACAATTCGGGCGAGGGCACCGACTCGACGGGGTTGTACACGAATGGTGCAGAGCCCACGGTTCCGGCGATTGACATGACATCTTCCGGAGTTTTTCTGAACAGCGGCGACGCCATTTCCGCACACATGACCTACGACGGTGTCAATTTGATCATGACGCTCACGGATGCCGTGGTCAACAAAACGTTTACCCATACGTTCCCCATCAACATTCCGGCAACCATCGGGAGCAATACGGCCTATATCGGCTTTACCGGCGGCTCGGGCGGCCTGACCGCGAGCCAGAAGATTCTTTCCTGGACGTTGACGTCGCAAGCAGGATCGGTCACGCAGACCCCGGCCTTCTCACCGGCCGGAGGAACCTTTACGACGGCGCAAAACGTCACGCTGAGCGATGGAACTCCCGGAGCCGTGATCTATTACACGATCGACGGGTCGGCGCCTACCACCTCTTCGACCGTTTACAGCACACCCATTACCGTGGATAGCGGATCGGTCACGATCAACGCCATTGCGCAGGCAACCGGCTTCGGTGCCAGTAGCGTGGGCAGCGCTACCTACAATATCCAACCCGCGGCAACCGCGACGCCGGCCTTTACACCCGGCACGGGAACTTATAGCACGACGCAGTCGGTGATCATCTCCGATGCTACATCCGGAGCAGTGATCTACTACACCACCGACGGCTCTACCCCGACCACCTCATCTGCCGTTTACGGTGCAACCATCTCGGTGAGCACCAGCAGCACGCTCAAAGCACTCGCGGTCGCTCCGGGGTTTGCGCAGAGTGCGGTGGCGACTGCAGCGTATGTCATTCAAACCGGTGGATCCGGCAACATCAATTTTTCCGGCGGCTTCCCCTCTGCCACCGGTTTGCAATTGAATGGTGCGACGAAAGTAAGCTCGAGCCATTTCCTTCAGATTACCGATGGCGGCCAAACTGAGGCTGGTAGCGCCTTCTGGACGACGCCCGTCAATATTCAGGCTTTCACGACGAACTTCACCTTCCAGCTTTCCAGTGCCGTGGCCGATGGATTCACCTTCACCATCCAGAATGTTGGCCCAACTGCGCTGGGGGGAATCGGCGGAGGCCTGGGTTACGGCCCAAACCCAGGAACCGTTACCCCTGCGGGCATCGCCAAAAGTGTCGCAGTCAAATTCGATATTTACAGCAACTCCGGCGAAGGCGCCGATTCCACCGGAGTGTTCACCAATGGCGCAGTGCCGACTACCCCAGCGGTTGACCTTACCTCTTCCGGGATCGTGTTGTCGAGCGGTGACACAATTTCTGCGCAGCTTGTGTATAACGGCACGACATTGACGCTTACACTTACCGACACGGTTACGAATAACACCTTCAGCCAGTCGTTTACCGTCAATATTCCATCGACGGTGGGAGCGAATACGGCCTACGTTGGCTTTACAGGGGGAACGGGAGGATCGACGGCGATCCAAAACATCAAGACGTGGACGTTCACTTCGGGGACGACCCAGGTGGCAGCCGATCCGGCATTCAGTCCATTGCCCGGTACATATACCACGGCCCAGAACGTTTCCCTGAGCACCGCGACGGCAGGCGCGACCATCTACTACACGGTAGATGGATCAACGCCCACGCACTCTTCCAGTGTTTACAACTCGCCGATCGTGGTCAGTGGAGCATCGCTCACGATACGCGCTTTTGCCTCGGCCACCGGGTTTCAGGACAGTCCGATTGTGGTGGGCACGTACCAGATCCAGGGCGCGCCCTCTCCAGCAGCAACCCCGACGTTCAGCCCTGCGAGCGGAACGAGTTTCTCTTCGACCTTGAGTGTGTCGATGACGGATGCGACTGCCGGGGCGGCGATTTACTACACCACCGATGGAAGCACGCCCACGACCGGGTCTCAGCTTTACTCGGGTCCATTCACTATCAGCGCTTCGACAACCGTCAAAGCCATCGCTACGGCGAGTGGCTATTCGCAGAGCGCCGTGGGTTCGGCCAGCTATACCTATTCACCCGTAACAAGCGGCGCACCCGTATCGGATGAGTTCACCGGCACTAGTCTGAACACAGCGGTGTGGCAGGTGAGCACGCCGGTCGGTGGTTCGGTGGCGGTGAGCAATGGAGAGCTGGTCCTCACCGTGCCGGCAGGGAGCAATCATGATGCGGCTGTTCCTGCTCTCGATGCGGTCCAGGTGATTCAGCCGATCAGTAATGCGAACTTCGACGTGGCGGTCAAGATCGATTCCACTCTGCTGGCGGGTCGCCTATGGTACGGACAAGGTTTGATGGTGGAGGGGGATGCCAAGAACTACATCCGCTTCGAGGTCAGCTCTGGTAATACGGTCGGTCTCTTCGCGAGCACCATTATAGGTGGGGTGCAGGCTACGAAATTGCAGTTGTCGCAATTCCCTTCTTATCCCGTCCCGACTTATCTGCGCCTCACCCGTGTGGGCAACAGCTATACGGCTTACTGGGGCAGTGACGGCGTCAATTGGAACCAGTTGGGAACGTTTACCGATACCCTGGTGGTGACGGGTTTGGCGCCCTATGCCTGGAACTACAATGCCACGCCCAGCCAGGCGCCCGCGCTCACTGCTTCCTTCGATTGGTTCCATAACCTCGCCGGCAGCGGGACACCCGTGGCGGCAACCCCGACGTTCAGCCCTGCGAGCGGAACGAGCTTCTCTTCGACCTTGAGTGTGTCGATGGCGGATGCGACTGCCGGGGCCGCGATTTATTACACCATCGATGGAAGCACGCCCACGACCGGGTCTCAGCTTTACTCGGGTCCATTCACTATCGGCGCTTCGACTACCGTCAAAGCCATCGCTACGGCGAGTGGCTATTCGCAGAGCGCAGTGGGTTCGGCCAGCTATACCTATTCACCCGTAACAAGCGGCGCACCCGTATCAGATGAGTTCACCGGCACGAGTCTGAACACGGCGGTATGGCAGGTGAGTACGCCGGTCGGTGGTTCGGTGGCGGTCAGCAATGGAGAGCTGGTCCTCACCGTGCCAGCCGGGAGCAACCACGATGCGGCTGTTCCTGCACTGGATGCGGTCCAGGTAATTCAGCCGATCAGTAACGCGAACTTCGACGTGGCGGTCAAGATCGATTCCACCCTGCTGCCAGCTCGTCCATGGTACGGACAGGGGTTGATGGTGGAGGGCGATGCCAAGAATTACATCCGCTTCGAACTCAGCGCCGGGAGTACAGTAGGTCTCTTTGTGAGCACCATTACCGCTGGGGTGCAAACTCCGCTGTTCCAGCCGGCGTTGCCTTCTTATCCTGTCCCGACTTATCTGCGTCTCACACGTGTGGGCAACAGCTATACAGCGTACTGGGGCAGCGATGGCGTGAATTGGAACCAGTTGGGAACGTTTACCGATACCCTGGTGGTGACGGGCTTGGCGCCCTATGCCTGGAATTACAACGCAACCCCCAGCCAGGCGCCCGCGCTCACTGCTTCCTTCGATTGGTTCCATAACCTTACGACGGGGCAGTAAAGACGCTGCGTTGTTGAAGCAGCTTTGGGTTCCTTAATCTATTGCGGCATTTGTATGGAAATGTGGTGTCCGTCGTAAGGAAGCACCTTGTCTACCTTGGACTCGACGGATTCGCCCGAACCGTGGCCCGGCGAGACCCAGACGATGTTAAAGCTACGCTTCTCGGGCATACCGGGAAATTGACCCTTGCGATCACCGAGGGTGAGAGTCTTTGCGGCCTCATCCCAGTGAATGGGAATGAGCGCATAGGCGCCTTTCTGGTAGTCGTAATTGTCGCCTTCGTCTTCGTAAAGGTCGAAGCTGCCATCGGCTCCGCGATAGATGCGCAGCTCGATCGGATCGGCCGGCTTTTCGTCGGCGTATTCGATTTCCGGGCCCAGGGGAAGAATTGATCCCGCGCGGATGTACAGCGGCATGCGATCCAGCGGAGCGGCCGCTTCGATCTCGCGTTCGCCTTCGACCCGTGCTCCAGACCAGAAGTCATACCAGGCGGGAGAAGCCGGCAGATATACGGAACGATGAGTTGCATCCTGCTTCAGTACGGGACTGACAAGGATCGAAGGACCAAACATGAATTCATCGCCGATGTTCCAGGTATTTTGATCCTTCCGCCAGTCCATCACCAGGGGGCGCTGGATGGTGTCGTCCTGGTTGGTGACGCGCCACGCCAGGGAGTAGATGTAAGGCATCATGCGATAGCGGAGTTTGTCGTAGCGTAAGAGGATGGGCTCGACCTTGTCATAGGTCCAGAGCTCATTGTGCGCGCGATGGCCGTGGGTGCGAAAAATAGGGCAGAACACGCTGTATTCGAACCAGCGGGTATAGAGTTCCTGGTACACAGGGTCATTCGGAGGACGATCGAAGGGCTGCCAGTAACCCCCGGAATCGGTCGTCCAATAGGGATTTCCCGAAAGGGCGAAGTTCAGGCCTGCAGCCACCTGATGCTGCAAGCCCCAGTATGTGCTGTAAACATCGCCTGACCACACCGTCGCGCCGTTCCTCTGCTGCCCGAGAAACGCGGAACGGGTAAGAAGGAATACTCGTTTCTGATCCGTGGTTTGCTTCCAGTGTTCCTGCACGCCGCCAGTGTGCAACAGGGGGAAAATGTTGGTGTAACGCGCTCCATTGCCCATGGAAAGCTGCTTGTCGAAAAGGATGGCATCGCCCTGGTGCGGCCAGTACTCTTCGGGCTCCGCACTGTCGAGCCAGAATGCATCCCAGCCTAGCGCGAAGAGCTTACCGGCCAGGTTGTTCCAGTAAAAATCGCGCGCCGCGGGATTGGTGGCGTCGTATACGTGCGCGTTGGGAACGTCGAAATGATTCGACATCATAGTGGCGAAATTCTTTGCTCCGGGATCGAAGAGTCCCCAGACAGAAAGCATGGCGTGGACGTGCTCGTTATGCAACGTCTTTAGTTCCCCGGCCACATCGGGAAAGTTTTGGTTGAATATGGGATCGCCTTCATGCAGCCACCAGAACCAGTCCTGGACAATCATGTCCAGGGGAATGTGCTCGGCACGGTAACGATGAGCCACGTCGAGCACCTCCTGCTGGGAGATATACCGGTCTTTGGATTGGATGAATCCGTAAGCCCACTTGGCGAACATGGGCGTGTGCCCGGTCATGTTTCGGTACTCGTGGATGATCTGATCGATTTCCGGCCCATAAATGAAGTAGTAGTCAATGGCATCACCGGCTAGAGACGAGAATTTGAACTCGAGAGGAAAGCGGTTGTCCGCATAGGTCAACGCTGCGGTATTCCATTGCAAGGCATACCCTTTGCTGGAGACGAGGAGCGGGATGGCAACGTCGGTATTGTTCTGGCCCAGCTCTACCGTGGCGCCGCGGTAGTTGAACAGTCCGCTCTGGTGTTGCCCTAGGCCATAGAAGCCCTCGGTTGCATCGGGCGAGAAGCGATCGGTGACCTGGAACGTTTTCTCTCCGTTTACCTCGGTTGGTCGATAGGTGCGGGGGACGGCGCTGCCTTCGCGGAGCAAGCTATCTCCATGGGCGGTAGCGTACGTGAGATTGCCTCTCGCTGCAGAGAATGTAACCTTTAATGTTCGTGTTGTCAGGGTGCTCGCGTCCCCGGACTGATTGAATTGAAATGGCGCGCCCGGGCACGACTGCTGGGGATCAAGCATCCACGGCTGCGCCTGCACCGTCTCGGAAAGCGGCTTGGGACTGGCGGTGACATGGATGACGGATTCCCCACACACTGCGACGTGAAGAGTCTCGCTGCCGATGGTTGCTGTCATGCCATCGTCTGTTTGAGTTACGGTGATTGGAGGCTGCGTTGGTATGGCGGCCCCGGGAATTTGCGCCGCCGATCGAGGAGAGTTCACACTCCACTGGAAGAGTAGGATCAGGATCATTGCCCACACACCGGCACGAGCCGGCAAGACAGTTTTCGTCGACATTACCATTAGCCTTGTCTAAATGGATTCTTGAATCTGTATGAGGCGCGGATCAGGAACCAAAGGTTGACGGGTTGAGCACGGTGGCGCCCCACCCTTTGCAAAAAACGCAACGGACCCGGATTTCCTGCCACGACGCTCCATGAAATGGTCACGTGTGCGGCTTTCTCCAAGGAAAGCCGCATGAAGTTCACCTGCTCCACCAACCTCCACAGGAAATCCGGGCCTGGGGCACCCGGCTTGTATTGATTCGCTCATCCATCATTTACCGACCTTATTGGGCACAAAAAAACGCGCATAACAGCATTGCGCGGTTTTGTGAGAGCGCTTAAGCACAGTCGACGACGACGGCGAAATTCCAGCGTGCGCCCTGGAAATCGCCCCGCCTTCTAACTCCTTTTGTGCATCTCCTGCTCCTCTCTCTTCTCGCGGCAACCAGAGCCGGATCAGAAGATCAGAGTTACAGAGAATTCCAGTTGACGCGGCGACGCTCCAATTGCCATCCCGGTAATGATCCCGGCGCCCGAGCAATCAATGCAACTGCTTCCTGGATTGGACGGGTTGATATGGTTGAAGACATTGAACGCATCCATACGGAACTGGGCGCTGATGTTCTCCCGGATCGGCGTGTTCTTCAATGCGGCGAGGTCGGTATTGAAGTACGACGGACCAGTGTAGCTGTTGCGTTGAGCATCGCCGAAGGTATCGAGGTAGGGCCGGGAGAACGGTCCAGTCGTCGAGCCGTTGGGGCCAAAAGCAGGGTAGGGCACGAAGTACGTCCGCGAGTGGGATGTATCGTTGAAAGAAGTGAGACTCGTGGGCATCGTACCGATCGCCTTGTTGGGCTGGCAGGGTCCGTTCGGTATGTCGGATCCGCACTCGCCATAGCTCGGACTGAAGGGGAGACCGCTCGACCAGTTCAAAGACGGGCTTAGTTGGTATCCGCTGACCAAGAAATTCGCCCAACTTGGAACGCTGCTCAAAAATTGCTGATTGCGGCCGAAAGGCAGATTGTAGTTCCCGTAAAGCTGGAACTCCTGCTCACGCAGATCGTCGTTTCTTCCGTACATGACCTTCCTGTTGATCTCGTCGTAATCGTTGTTTCCGTAGTTGAACGCCCTCTGCCACGAATACCTTGCCGTGAACTGCAAACCCTGGGTGAAGCGCTTATCCAAGGTCGCCTGCAGGGCGTTGTAATGACTGTCGAATCCGTCGTGGTAGTACGTCAGGTCCTGGGTCCAGCCGTACTGGGCATAGTAGTGGCGGAGATAGTTGGTGTTGCTGGTCAGGGTTTGCCCAGCCGCGGGGGGCGTGGAAGGAGCAGCGGGATCCCAGCAAAGCGCTTGACCGTTCACGCTTTGGCTCCCCGGTATGCAGGCGGCGGGGCCATTGAGATTAACCGTCTGCCCGTCGCCCGCAAACGTATGGCTACCCTTGTTGCCGACGTAGGCAAGTGTCGCGGACACGGAGCTGGTCAGTTGCCGCTCGGCGCTGAAGTTCCACGCGTCCACGGTGGGCAAAAGCTGTGGGTTCCCGCGGACTTTGGCACTCAGGCCATTCGGGATTGGGATTTGACCGTTGGAGGGAACAGAGGGAAAGACGAAGGGCGCAGGACCCGTGGAGAGATTGAACGCGGCAGTGTTCGCGCCCGCGTTGGTCAGGTTCTGATTGGCAAGCACGGGGAGGTTCTGGGTGACCACGTGACCGAAGTTCGTTCCGAAGACGCCAATATCGAAGCTTCTTCCATAGCCCATGCGAAGCACCGTCCTGGGATCGAGTTGGTAGGTGACGCCAACACGCGGAGCAATATTCTTGAAGTCCTTATCAACATTCATGGCAGTGTTGAATGGCCCGGCCCCGGCCACGCGAATGGAGCCGGTCGAGAGGTCGGCGAAGCCGCCCTGCCCTGCGCCGTTGACCGTCTCAGGGAAATAGATCTCCCAACGGACTCCCAGGTTGAGTGTCAAACGGGGCGTGACACGCCAGTTGTCCTGAACATAAGTGAAGGCAATCTTCTGCGATTCCTTTGCGTTCACCGAAGTGCTCACATAGCGGGAGAAATTGGTGACATCGCCCAACAGAAAGCTCGCCAGGCCCAGCCCTCCAGGAATGCTCTGCGACGTATTTTCGGTGTCGGTGGCGCTGAACGTTACCTCGCCGGCTCGATTGCTGTCGCTTGGGACGCGCAGGTTCCGGGCATAGCGCAGGTCCGCGCCGAACCTGATGTTGTGATTGCCCATAATCTTCGTCCAGTTATTCACCACCTGATACTGGTCTTCCGTCTCGAGCAGATGGCAGTTGCATGCATTTACCTGCAGACTGGAACCGAAGCTTGACAATCCATCGCCACTCCCTCCGCTGGTATTGTTCATGAAGAAACCAGGGGCACCGGCGGTGAAGGAGGTACCTAAATTCAGTCCCGGGATGCCTGCCATGGTGGCCAGGTCCTGGGTGCCGTCGTACTTTTCCGTGGAGACGTGATAGCGCAGGTAGCCCAAACGGAAGTCGGTGAGCAACTTGGGGTTCAACCCGATATCCATGCCTGTGACCGCGCTCTGGTTGCGCCCGGCCGCGGAACCTCCAAAGTTGTTCGTGCTCGACGAAAATCCCGAGCCGCCCGCTGCTCCAAATATGGTACTCGCCGAGTTTTTGTTGTTGAAATAGCTGTAGCGGCCAAAGGTGTGCACCGATTGGCGAAGCTCGTAGTCAACCCGCACATCGAACTGGTCCTGGTTGGTAGCCCCGGTGCCGCCTGCATTGTAGTTATTGGCGGTGCCATCTTGCGTACCCGGCGAATTGGGCAGCGGAATCAGTTTGAGGAGGTAAAGCGCCTGCGGAGAGAGGTACTGGTTGGGGATGAAGTTGTTCACAAAAGGTGCTGCTCCCGCACGGGGGTTATAGATCTGCCCCTGCGCAGCCCCGCGGCCGGTAAGAAACTCGCTGAGATCGCATCCATTGCCGGAGAGACATGAGTTGTGGGCGAGCGCCGTCGGAACGGTTTCCTGAGCGGAGGCTCCATTCCGTTGCCGGAGGCCCTGGTAGTCGCCGAAGAAGAATGCTTTGTTCTTCAGAATCGGCCCCCCCAGCGACCCTCCAAATTGGCTGTAGAGAGCCGGCGGAGCCAAGCGAGGCGACAACGCGGAATAGGGCGCGAACTGATTGAAAGGGTTTCTTGCCAACTGGGCCCCGCTTCGCCGGTAATCGAATACGTCCCCATGGAAGTTGTTGGTTCCCGATTTGGTCTGGGCGCTCACCACCGCGGCGACTGACTGTCCGAACTCCGCGTCGTAGCTTTGCGTGGAGATTTTAGCCTCCCCAATTGCGTCCAGCGGCGGATTGATGACGATCTGGCCCAAAATTGGATCCTGGTTCGAGGCGCCATCGAGCAGATACCCCACACCGGCGAAGAACTGCCCCTGGATGTTAACGGTCGGGCTGCCCTGCGAGTCCTCGGCGTTGTTTTGCGTCCATCCCATCGCCTGGGCTCCCGGAATCAGCAGTTGAAGGCTGGCAAAGTTGCGCCCCGCGATGGGCAGGCCGGAAATCGTTTTCTGGTTGAAGACAGTCCCTACGTCCGCGCGATCGGTTTGAAGCTGTGGGGCTTCGGTAGTTACGGTAACGCTTTCGGTGGCGTTGCCGACACTGAGTTTCAGGTCGACCTTGGGTGAAGTATCGGCTGCGACCTGAACTCCATGGTTCTCAACCGCTCTAAACCCCGCAGCCTCTGCTTTGACGTCGTAAACGTCCGGAATGAGATTCGGCACCGTGTATTCGCCCGATTGATTGGAGGTGGCCTGGACCGAAGTGCCTTTGCTCTCGTCGCTTACGGTGATCGTGGCGTTGGGCACCACGGAGCCGGTCTGATCAGTGACCTGACCGTAGATGGATCCATAGATGGCTTGCCCCAGAAGAGGCAAGGTTAACAGGGGGAAGCAGGCGAACACGAGGGCCATAACCGCGCATCGTGTGCGCGTCGTAAATGTAAATATTGATTGCATCGGTCGATCCTCCACAGAAGTACTTCAGCGCCTTCGTAATTCTGGCGAGTCCGTTCTCGGCTTCAGAAAAGGTCTTTTCAAGTGCCTTACGGTGTATTACAGTACACGCGCGGGCTTAGAAGCCTTTCCCGTTGTCGGTTAAGCCTTTTATTACTCGTGGTGTAGCTATTAAAGGCTCAGCAGTTAACGAACGAGCTGCTAAGGGGTTCTTGAGGAAGTAGAGATCAGGGCCGCGTAACCGAATGCAGCCCGATTCTCCACCATGTTCGGCCGGACCCCTTATGCGCTTTTACCGGCAGAGTAGTGAGTTCTATGAATTCGCCGACATTCCCTCATGCAAACCCACAGATTCATGGCGGCCCTCCAGTAGACGGCCCAGAAAAAGACGCTGTCCTTCGGGAACTGGAAGCTATTCTGAACAGCCCATTCTTTCGCACCAGCAATCGAAGTAAGCAATTTCTGGCTTACGTGGTCCAGCACACATTGGAGGGCAACCACGAACCGCTTAAAGAGCGCACGATAGGGGCAAAACTTTTCCAGCGTCCAGCTGGCTACTCGACGGGAGACGATCCCGTGGTGCGCGTCCAGGCAGGCGAGGTACGCAGAAGGCTGGAACAATACCGTCACGCGGCGCTGAACCACTCGCCGGTGCGCATCGAATTGCCGGTGGGCTCGTATGTGCCTGAATTCCGGTGGGTTCCCATTGCGCCGCACCACGAGGAACCGGCACCAGCGGAAGCGACGCAAAGAGAACCGCCGCAGGAAGAAACCATCCCAGCAGCGGCACCTTCGGTTGCAGAAACAAAACAGCCAGCGAAAAGTCGAAACCTGGTGGTGTGGGCGGTGCCAATTCTTGCGATGGCGCTCATTTTGGTTTTGCTGGCACCGATTCTCCACCGTTCAAGCGCACAGAAGTCGGCTGTGAATCAATTCTGGTCGCCGGTTTTTAGCACTTCAGACCCGGTCCTGATCTGCCTAGCAAAACCGGCCGTCTACCTGCCTTCGGCGGAACTTCTGCAAAGGTATTCCAAGACTCCGGGTGCATTCAACAGCGAATCGCAGAGGCTCACTCAGCCGTCACCCTTGCATCCGCAGGACAAGCTGATCTGGGGTGAAATGGTGGAATACGCTGACTACGGCGTAGCGGCGGGGGATGTCTACGCGGCGGTCCGGCTCTCCGCTCTCCTGGGCCGCATGGGTAAGCAGAGTCAAGTCAGGATTGGGAGCCAGTACTCATTCGCCGACTTGCGCAACTCTCCCGCCATCGTTGTTGGGGCGTTCAACAATCGGTGGACGATGCAAATGACGTCCAACCTCCATTTTGCATTTGTGGAAGAGGATGGGGACCCGATGATCCGGGAGCAAGGTCTGGCGGGCCGTGCCTGGCACGCCAAATTTGGGCCCCATGGCGAAGTGATAGAGGACTTTGGCATTGTCACCAGGCTACTCAACTCCAAGACGGGCCAATTCGTCGTATCCGCGGCAGGGACTTTGGCCACCGGAACGCAAGCTGCCGGCGAGTTTGTTTCGAGTTCGGAGTATCTGGAGGAAGCTCTCCGTACCTCTGCGCCCGATTGGGCGAAGAAGAATTTGCAGTTTGTGATACAGACCACGGTGACCGACTCGGTTCCGGGCCCGCCACAGGTGGTAGCTATTTATACGTGGTAGGGATGGTGGGCAGTTAAGGTACGTCTTTCCAATCGTCTGCGGCGAAGACAGCCGCGGAGAGAGATGACGCTGTCCCGTATGTGTCGAAAAAGCGTACCTCAGCGGCTAAAGCGTATCCTGCCCGAATTTACTTGCCCAGAAAGAATTTTGGGCCGGAAATGCCCAGGGGCTAAAGCCCGGATTTTGGATTGCAGGCAGCTTCTGGAACGGCTTCCGTCCTCCGTAGCTTATTTGGGGGTCTCGAGTTTGGGCTGAGCGTCGGCCTGGATCTGCTCGGCTACCTGGAACTCATGCGAGGCCTGGTCTGCTTGCCCCAGGGAACGATAGGCCTGCCCGAGCAGAGTATGGGTGGTGTAGTTTCCTGGATCGATTGCAAGCGCCTTATCGAGGTACATCTTTGCCATCATCGGATCTTGCTGCTTCAACAGTACCTTACCTAGCAAAATGTACGGCACCGAGGAATTGGGTTCCAGCAGTACGGCGCGATCGAGGGACGCCTGCGACCTCGCATAGTCGCCCTGGCGTAGATAGGCGTCGCCCAGCCGGTCGTAGACTTCGCCGTACAGCGGATTGAGTTCGTGCTCTTTTTCAAACTCCGCAACGGCTTCGGTCAATTTCGACTGCGACAGGCGGATTTGTCCAATGAGCAGATGAGCCATGGGCAGGTTCGGGTTGAGCGCGATGGCTTTCTGGGCGAAGGTGTCCGCCACCGGGAGATAGTCGCGACGCAGCATCATTCTTGCGGCCAGGAGGTAGGCCGATGGCGAGTCGGGCGGGAAATTGTATTGGGTGGCGAAGGCTTTGCGCGCGTCGTCGTAGCGGCGGGTGTCGAGATAGCACAAGCCGAGAACGTAGTTGGTGTCGATGTTGGTGCGGGGGATGGAAAGGTGAGCTTTCTCCAGCAGTGGAATCGCATCGGCTGGTTTGCCGGAGCGGAAGAGCACGACCCCTAGCATTTGCATTGCTTCGCGGTCGGATGGGTCCTGGGCGATGGCACGTTCGAAGGCGGCGGCCGCTAGCTGGATTTTTCCCTGTTCGTAGAAAGCCATGCCGCGGAGCCGTTCGACGTTTGCTGGTTCTGGCTGCTGTTGGGCTAGCGTATCCAGGGTTTTTAGTCCTTCTTCGAGATGGCCTGCGTCCAGGAGTTTTTGGGCTTCTGCGGTGGGATCGGGGGGTGGAATGGCTGCCTGCGGGTGCGCGGGAATGCCGGGTAGTACCAGGAATAGGAGACACAGGGTGCGCAGGCTCAGCATAGGGCTACCGCGGACAGTTTACAGGGCTAGGGGATTTGTCGGCCATGGATGGGAGCCCGACGGATTTTCAGAGCCCGTAGATGCAAACGGTTTGGGTTCGCGAGTATCCCACATCTCGCGAAAAACGAGCGAGATGTGGGGCACCCGGGATTGGTGGAAGGTCGAGAGTTCTGAAGGGTGGGAGAGTTCTCGAAGATGGGGGGTTCTAAAATGAGGGGCTAAGGGATGGCATGCTGAGAAGCAAGCGCGAAACAATGATGGGGGTTGCCGGGGCTTTGCATGTTTTGCTGCTGGTTGGCGCGGCATATGGTCTCGGGGGGATACAGGTTTATCCGCCTTCTTCGCAACATGGTGGCCCGGCTTGGTTTGAGGATTTTGCTGGGAAGGCCGGCATCCGGGTGCTGAACGCTAATGGTGGCGTGGAGTCGAAGCACTATATTGTCGAGGCTACCGGGAGTGGCGTCGCCATCTTCGACTATGACAACGATGGTTGGCCCGACATTTTCCTGGTAAATGGAGAACTGCTGCAGAAAAACGAGCATCCCACCAGTCATCTCTTTCATAACAATCACAATGGCACTTTTACGGATGTCACGGCGCGTGCCGGACTTACGGATACGGCCTGGGGCCAGGGCGTGTGCGTGGGCGATTATGACAATGACGGTTACGAAGACTTGTTTGTTACCGCCTATGGCAAGAATCGGCTTTACCACAACCAGGGCAATGGGACCTTTAGAGAAGTAGGCGCTTCGGCGGGGGTTGCGGGCACCGGCACGCTATGGGGCACAGGATGCGCCTTTGTAGATTACGACCGCGATGGCAGGCTGGACCTGGCTGTGGCCAATTACGTCAGCTTCGATCTGGCCACTACTCCCGCTCCCGGCTCCTCCCCCAGTTGCACATGGAAGGGGGTTCCGGTCATGTGCGGCCCCAGAGGATTGGCGAGTTCTCCTAACCTTCTGTACCACAATCTCGGCAATGGCAAGTTTGCCGATGTAAGCAACGCAAGCGGCTTCGAGAAAACCCAGGGGCACTATTGCTTTAGCGTCTCAACCATTGATTATGACGAGGACGGTTGGCCCGATATCTTCGTGGCTTGCGATTCGACCCCGGCCATTCTTTATCGTAACAATCACGATGGCACTTTTACGGATACTGCGGCGGACACAGGCGTGGCCTTTAACGACGATGGGCGCGAACAGGCGGGCATGGGATCCTCGATCGGAGACTATGACGGGGATGGCCACCTGGACATTGTCAAAACCAATTTCTCCGACGATACCGCTACCCTCTACCACCATAATGGCGACCACTCTTTCGGCGATATGACCTTTGCTTCTGGTATTGGGGTCAACACACAGTACCTGGGATGGGGATGCATGTTTATGGATGTCGATAATGACGGGTGGCCGGATTTGTTAATGGTCAACGGTCACGTTTATCCCGAGGTGGACAGCGGCAATATGGGGTCGGCATACCGTGAGCCGCGAGTGCTTTATTGGAACCAGGGGGATGGGAAGTTCAAGGATATTTCCAAGGAGTCAGGCCCGGGGATTACTGAACCGCAGTCAAGCAGGGGGCTGGCTGTTGGGGACCTCTGGAACGATGGGCGGCTCGAGGCGGTGGTCAATAATGTGAGTGACTATCCGCTGTTGCTGGTCAACCTGGCGAGGAATGATAACCATTGGTTGGGTATCCATTTGATCGGCGTGGTTTCTAATCGCGACGGCATCGGCGCTCGCGTTGTGGTGCATGGTTCGGGGAGTAGCCGAGTGTGGGTCGATGAGGTACGTAGCGGTTCCAGTTATAGTTCCAATAATGACATGCGGTTGCACTTTGGGCTGGGGCATGCGACGAGTGTGGGATCGATTGAAGTGCGGTGGCCCAACGGTAAGGACGAAGTTTTTCCTGGGATCGCAGCGGATCAAATGATTTCTCTCAAGGAAGGTTCGGGGAACCCAAGTTCTCAACATCCTCGGTGAGGAGACCACCCGTCCCATCTTTGTGCAGTCTCATTTACTTGCCCTTGCAGGTTTCGGGTTTGGCCTCGAGGGCGGCCAGGGCCTGGCGGGCTTTGGCGTCGTCGGGCGAGAAGTCCAGTACGTGGTGTAAGGCCCTGGTGGCGGCTTGCGGATCACCGATGGCGCAGTCGATCATGGCCAGATCCATGCCGGCGGTGGTTTCTCCTGGATCATTCTTGCTAATCCCCTCCAGCCAGGTGATGGCGGCTTTGGCGTTGCCGGCGCGCGCCTCGAGGATTGCGAGGTCTCCTGCCGCCAGGGAATCGGTCGGGTTCTCTCGGAGTGTCGCCTCGTACTCACGCGTAGCCAGGTCACGGTCGCCCGCGAGGTGCGCCAAAAAGCCGAGAGCCCTATGCATGTCTGGGTCCGGCTGGGCGCCTTCATGGGCCTCAGCTTGTTGCAGCAACGCCATTGCGCGACGCCCTGCTTCCTGATCGCCTAGGTCTGCCATTTGGAAATAAGCCAGCCCGAGGTCACGCTCGCTGGCGTTTCCGCCGCCCACGAGGGCCAGGTCTGCCGTCTGCTGCATCTGCGTGGAAGACGGCGAAGGGCGGCGCTGGATGCGATGGTCCGTCACTTGCTCGTGGGCCACGTCTCCTGATTTTTCGCGGGGCATGTGGCAGCTGCTACAGTCCGGCTGATCGGGGTGGTGTTTGCTGACAAAGGCTGGGGCTCCATGGCAGGTAAGGCATCGGCTTCTGAAATATGCAACCCTTTGTTCGGCGGAAGGCGAGGCGTGTGGATCGTGACAGGTGATACAGGTAAGACTGTCCCCGCTCTTTCTCTTGCACTCGCTTTGCAGGAGTGCTTCCCACTGGCTGGTCGCTCTTCCATTGGGGCCCAGTTCTCCAGCGTGAACGAAGTGGGTTACATAGTCGGAAAGATTCTCGCCCGGCACGAAGGCAGCGAGAGAGCGCCCGGGTGGGTTGACCGTGGTCTCGCCTTCCAGGTGGCATTGCAGGCATACCGAGTCTCGCTTGCTGGGCGACAGCTTTACCGGATTCAGAATCGGGGCCGCTCCACCACTGGCAAGGTGTGCCGCCGGATCTCCATGACAAGCCTGGCAGGTGATGCCTCCATACAGAAAAGGTTGGAGCCCAAAGTGATTGTTAGCCCCGACCGTTGGCTGCACCCCAGTCGAGTGACAATGGAGACAGCCTCGGTCTACCTTGAGGGTGAAAGGCATTTCCCGCGCGTCGATTGATTTTGGGTTCATATCCCATACGCGTTGCTTGCTATACCAGTTCACCGGGCTTTCAAACCAATAACCATTCTTCTGAAACAAATAGGTGCGGCCTCGCTGGCCAGAGCCAACGAAATAAGTGAGTTCCTGTTCCCCCTTCAGGGCTCGTTCCGGAGTCGCGTTGGGGCGTTCATAGCTCAGCCAGGCGCGCCCATCCCGCAAGAAGAGCCGATAGTGAACGCCGGAGGCGGCATGGGTGAACTCACCCGGCAACAGGCCGTCGACAGCGAAGCCGCTCGCTTGCGCCATGGGAGTTTTCTTGTAGCTGTCGAAGATTTTCTGATGGCAGCGGGCACAGGCCTGATCAGGGTCGGGTGCAGCCAGAGATGTGGCCCCTGACAGGACTACCAAGAACAGAAGGGAAAGGAAGCGTGCGCCCAGCATAATGACCCCGACCTGCGTCCAAGTTTACGCAGGGGGGCGATCCTGGGCTAGCGGCCAGGAAATCGGGTGGGGACGCCGGCGCTGGACACGGCTTATTCTGACAAATGCTCTGTTGGTTCTGAGGGCAGAGCGTACATGCGCTCCAATTCGTGCACGTCGGCCAGTTGGCCTGCAGTTAAGATTGTACCCAGCGCGGACCGTTCTTTAGCTTCCCAGTTGGCCAGGAATAAGAGTAGCGCGTCGAAGTCGGGGTTTATCTGTTCCACAACTTCATCATGCATCTGGCTGGGCGTCGCGGAAATACTACAAACGGGGTCGGGACGGGCCGTTGGTGGTAAGTATCTAACACGGATCTCTCACCCGGAACTGGTCTTCCTTTTCCATTGTCCGAATCTGAAACACGCAGGTGTACCCAATGGCGCAACTCGGGCGCTGGGCGATTCATTGGAGGCCGAAGCGAGCTTGTGGCCCAAGCGTATGAAGGGCTTTTCAATCGCGTAGTAGCTGAAGCTAGCGCACACTAGCAGAGCGACGAGGTTGATCGGCGACGTACGCAGCAGGGCAAGTCCCGGTGGGCTGCCAACGAAATTGACGCCAAAGAATAGCTGCTGCCATAGATACAGACTGTAGGAGATCCAGCCAATCCAACATAGCGGCTTACTTTCCAGGATTCTTCCTTGTGCCGTGTTGGGGTGAAGCACAGTCGAAAGAATGAGCAATGGGAGCACGATCGCTTGCAAGGTAAAGAAACCTGGAACCCTGGTGGCGAGGAGCAACAGCTCGATCACGAGAAATATAGGAAAAGACCAGACAGGGATATATCTTCTGGCGGTTTGCTTACGCGTCAGGGGATAGAGCACCAGGGCGATCATCGCCGGGATGAGAAGTGCATCGACATGCGTGTCGGTGCGGAAATTGAATTGGTATTCGTGATGCATGAGGTGCACCAGAACCATTCGCCAGAGTGCAACAGAAATGGCCAAGCCCGCGAGAACCCAACGCCGGGTCTTTTTGAAGGCTACGAGCACTGCGGGAAGTACCAGGTAGAAGTGCTCTTCCATCGACAACGACCAAAAATGACCGGTGTACCAATGTAGCGGCAGGGGACTATGGTTCAGGTATTCGAACAGCATGGCGTAGTTGCGGAAGAAAAAGAGAGCCGCGAACCAGTCCTTCGGGAAAGCTGGAATGACCTGGAATGCCGCGAGAATCGCGATCACCAGAAGATAAAAAATGGCAGCGGGGAGAATCCGAAAGAAGCGCCGAATGTAGAAGCCTCTCACGCTGATCTGCCCGGTTCTCGACTCCTCTTCAAGCAGCCTGGAACAGATGAGAAGCCCGCTGATGGCAAAGAAGATCTCGACACCCACTTCGCCAAACTGGGCGAGAGACTGAAGCAGTGGCCCAATCACGGGGACCGTTAACTGTACCTGTGAATGATGCAGTATTACAAGGCCGATGGAAAGAGCACGCCAACCATCCAGTGTGGGGAGATAGGCGGAAGGTTTCAAGGCGGCATCAGACATGATTCGGAAGGCCCTCTGCATAGCTAAACGGCGACGGGCTTATGAGGGCAGATGGACTTAGTCGAGGCACGGTGACATCGGATTTAATGTGTGCCAAAGCACGACGAATATATGGCCAGATGAGGAACGCAGGACAAGATCGTGGGGTAATTTCCAGCCGTCCCCATTCGACAAGCTCCGGGCAGGCTCTCGGGACTCAGCGCAGGAGGAAATCGAAGTCGCAGCCTTGATCGGCTTGCAATACGGAGTCCTCAAATAGTTTGGCGTAGCCGCGGGTTGCGGGCTTGTGTTGCGGAGGCAATTGTTTCCAGGCAGCGAGACGGCCCTGCAGTTCGGTTTCGTCGATCAGCAGTTCAATCCGGCGTGCTTCCACGTCGAGCAGGATGCGGTCGCCCGTTTGAACGACGGCAAGAGGGCCGCCTACAGCGGATTCAGGCGTGATGTGCAGCACGATGGTGCCAAAGGCAGTGCCGCTCATCCGCGCATCGGAAATGCGGACCATGTCTTTCACGCCCTGGCGTGCCAGCTTCATCGGGATGGGCAGATAACCCGCTTCCGGCATGCCCGGCGCACCCTTCGGGCCCGCGTTGCGCAGGACCAGAATGTCTTCCGGGTGCACATCGAGTTCGGGACTGTCGATGCGCCTGGTCATGTCCTCTACCCCATCGAATACGACGGCGCGGCCGGTATGGCGCATGAGCTTCGGAGAAGCGGCGGACTGCTTGATGACTGCGCTGCCCGGCGCCAGGTTGCCATGAAGCACCGCCATGGCTCCCTCTTTCGTTAGGGGAGCGGCGATGGTTCGGATCACATCCTGCGCGGGCACCTTTTCTGCGCTCGCAATCGCGTCGCCGATGGTGCTGCCGGACACGCTGGGCGCGTGTAGATCGAGCCATGACGTGAGTTCGCGCATAAGAGCGGGCAGGCCGCCGGCATGGTGAAAGTGCTCCATGTAGTGCGTGCCTGATGGTTTGAGGTTGAGCAGCACCGGAACCTGCCGGCCCAGATCGTCGAAGGCTTTGAGGTCGAACTTCACGCCGGCACGGCCGGCTATGGCGATCAGATGAATCAAACCGTTGGTTGATCCGCCGATGGCCTGCAACACGATCATGGCGTTGCGCACCGAGGTCTCGGTGATCAATCCACTCGGCTTGGGTGCGCCGGCCATGGCCATCTCGGCCGCGCGCTTGCCGCTAGCCTCGGCGATGCGGCGGCGATCGGCAAGCGTGGCGGGTGCGGTGGCGCTCATGGGCAGCGCCAGACCCATGGCTTCGACGATGCAGGCCATGGTGCTCGCGGTCCCCATCACCATGCAGGTACCGACGGACGGAGCAAGGCGGCCGCTGATGAGTTCGGTCTCGGCCACGTCGATGACGCCGGCACGGTACTGCCCCCAAAGGCGGCGGCAATCGGTGCACGCGCCGAGGACTTCGCCCTTATGATGGCCCACCACCATGGGCCCCGTGGGCACCACAACGGCGGGAAGATCGACGCTGGCGGCGGCCATGACCTGGGCAGGAAGTGTCTTGTCGCAGCCCCCGATCAACACCACGGCATCCATGGGCTGAGCACGAATCATTTCCTCGGTGTCCATGGCCATCAGGTTGCGCAGGAACATGGAGGTGGGGTGGGCGAAACTTTCGCCAATGGAAATGGTAGGGAACACCATCGGCAGTCCGCCCGCGAGCAGTACGCCGCGCTTTACGCTTTCGATCAGGTCGGGCACATTGCCGTGGCAGGGATTGTAGTCACTAAAGGTGTTGGTTACACCGACGATCGGGCGATCAATCGCGTCGTCGGAATATCCGGCGGCTTTGATGAAGGCTTTGCGTAGAAATAGAGAGAAGCCCGCGTCACCGTAGCTGGTGAGCCCTTTGCGTAGGCCCCTGGTGGTGTCTGGTCCCGGCGGATCGTCCATCCCGCCATACTATACTGCCCCGCTACTGGCCCTGAACGGCCTCAAACGCCGCCTTCAGACGTTGGTGAAGCTGCTGCAGGTCGCGAGTCTGGGCCAGAATCGAGTCGGTCAGGGCATCGAAGAAGATGCCTTCGGCGTTGGTAGTCCACCCGGCGCGGCGAACCAGATTAAGAAGCTCAGCGTGGTACTCATTGCCAGGAAGACTGGCTACTGCCTGTCGCACTTCATGGAGTTTGCGCTCGAAGCGGTGAACCTGATCCGCAGAGCTCTCAGGTTTCGACTTTGCCAGAGTTGCCACAAATTTTCTCCTATTCATGACGGCACGTTTGCATCACCGTGGTAGTGACGTAAGAGTCCATTTCGTATCAACTCGTATCGATTTTTTTGGGGGTATCGAATAATTTGACGGTGGGCGGTCACCGTTGGTTGCTCAGGAGCCGGTATAAAGTTGGAAGGCCGCCCAGTACAGCGGCTTGCGATAAACCGCCGGGGAATGGATCAGGGACAACTTCGCCGCACGGAGTGCATCGTCAGGATTGCTGCCGGCTTCCAGTCCGGCATAAAGCCGGTCCATCAGCAAGGGCGTGGAAGCGTCGTTCACTTCCCATAGGGCGCCGATTACGTTGTGCGCTCCCGCGCGGAGGAACGCCCAGGACAAACCTACCAGGCCCTCACCGGCATAGGCGCGAGAACCCGATCCGTAGCAGGAGGAGATGGTGACCAACCGCGCGTGCAGCGGATCACGCATGATGTCGCGGGCGTAGAGTTTGAAGTTGTCGGGATTCTCGGGGGGTGGCGAAAGCACCACCGCCGAATCCAGCGGGTCCAACCGGCTTGCCGTACCGTGAGCTACAAAGTGGATGTAGGAGAATTCTTCCGGCTTGTTTTCCAGGTACGAGGCGGGAACCGCACCGGACTGAGTCACCACGGTTTGGCTGTCCTTCGGAAAATGCTTTTCGATGCCGCGGATTTCTGCAAAGGCATTCACCAGGTTGTCATATCCGGTTCCGGTGTTAATGGGATTGCCGATCAGCAGCAGTTTCTTCGTGTCGTTCTGCGAAGCATCCGGGTTGCCGCCGGAGAGCATGCGAATTGAGTTCGCGTTCCGGATGGTCACATCTTCGATCCAATAGTGCGATTTGTCGGATCCCGGAGTTAACAGGGTCTCGAAATTAAGTCCGTTGAGGACGCCATCAGGAATGATGAGGACTTTGGAACCCTTGGGAATCATTTCTGCGGCGGGCGCGACCAGGGTTTGGTAGAGGTCCTTCGCCGCCTGATTCTGTTCGCGCAGTGGGTCGGTTGATTTCAGGATTGCGTTCTGATAGCTGTGCACCTGCGTTTCTATCGCTGATTGAGCGGGAAGCGAGAGGAGATGAGTGTGATGAGGAGTAATTGTCCACAACCACGAAGTTTTCGGTCCCAGCGAGTAGAAGAGGATAACCGTATCGAACTTGCGCGCAACGGCTTGTACGTCTACCGGATGTTCTGACTGCGGACTTGGGTTCTCCGTCGTCAGGTTCAGGCCTTCTGCCATCGTTCTTGCCCGGCCGACATCGAGCAACTGTAAGGCGTACTCCGGCTTGCGAGATTCGATGAGAAAGTCGGCGTACCGACGATAGAGAGCATCGCCGTTCGCAAAAAAGGGCAACCTGAGCTCCTCGTCGTCAATTGCCGCACGCTGCTGTTCGAAGCTACGGATGGCCTTGCGATACCAGAGATCCGCTTTCGTTGGCTGTTTCTTCCCCGCATAGAAGTCTGCGATCGCGCCTTCGATCTCCCCCTGCAGCGCTGGATCTGCCGCTGAGTCATGGTCCACCTGCAACAACAGTCGTTCGGGGTTTCGCTGGTCTTCCTCTCGACTAGCCAGAAGTGCCTGCAGATAACGAGTCTGGAGTTCTAGAGATTTGTCACCGGCCCTGCCTGATGCCTGGAGTGCCTGGTCGTTATGCGCCTTTGCCGAATCTAATTGTCCTTCCCTATAGAGCAAAAATGCGAGGCCACTTTGGATATCCGCAGCTTCCGCAGGTGCATCGATGCCCTTCGCAATCTTTAGCGCCTGGTCGAAACATTCCTTCGCTTCCTGCAAACTACCCAGCATGTAATTGGAGTGGCAGGCGTCCATCAACCAGTCGACTTGCAGGCTCGCAGTTCCTATTTCCTTCGCTTCCGTTTCCGCCTGCTGAAAATTGGATAGGGCCTTCTCAAAATCTCCCAGGTGATAATAGGTGAGTCCAAGATTTCCCGACGCGGCTTCTATGATGACCCGTGCCTGAATCGATCGGGCACGATGCGCGGCTGCGTTCAAGAAGATAAGAGCCTCGTCGTAGTGCCTCATTTGGATGTCTACCAGGCCAAGGTTCAAGAGATCGCATGCCTCGAGATAGGAATCCCGCCGATCCTGGGCAACCTGCAAACTTCTTCGGGCAAGGTCCGCGGCCTCGGGCAAGTGGTTTCGACGAATTTGTATGATGGCTTCCGTCTGCAGGAATTCGCCGTTCAACGCGGAATTGCTTGCGTCGGAAAGATGCTGCGCTTCCCGCATCTCCGCATCCGACTGCTCGTCTTGGCCAAGCGTGGCATACGCCAACCCGCAGACCAAATCTCTCTTGATGGCAAGATCGCCCGAGGTGGGATAGGTTACCCCAGGGTCGTTGAGCAGAGCGATCGCTTCCGGCCGACGCCCCTGATAACTGAGGATCTCGGCATCGAGGAGTCGGAATCGCATAGCCCAATCCGCGTTGCGGGCAGAAAACGCCCGAAGAGCCTTCTCTGCACCTTGCTGCGCGGCAGCCAGATTACCCCGGAGGAAATCGCTGCGGATATTTTGATAGACGACTGCTGGATCAACCGCGGCCTGATCGACGTTGGCTGGGGTGCGGCATCCGGCAAAGGTCATCGCTATCAGGAACGGTATCGCTAGGACGGCGGGACAGTGCCACCTCGGACCGCGGCGACGCCCACGCTCACCTTGCCCTGTGTGCTGCAGCCCAGTTCGGCCCGAACCATAGAGATTTGAACCGATTTTGGATAGACCAGGACCTCGCCGAGAAAGAGCCTGCCAAAATCGGGAATATCGATGACGTGGCCAAAAGATCTGCCAGGGATCTCCCCTACCACGCCATCTACCAGCGAACATAGAGAAAATCCGTCTTTCTCCGGTTTTCGATCGGAGTCCATCCAGCCATATCGGTCAGTCAGCCAGCGGAAAGTATTTTGATCGGGTTCCGCTTTCACGCTTTTGACTAGTTTGGCAGCTTGTTGCTTACCAGTCTCGTGAAAAAGTGATTGGGTCAGAACCGCTCGAGCTGCTTTGCCGCTTGCAAAGCCCAACAGGCCGGGGTTCAGAGCGATTTCGGCGCCGGAGTGGCCGATCACGAATTGGTCGAAATGAGTGCCTGCGAAGGAGATTCGAGGAAAGCCGCCAGTGGCCGGAAACTCAGCTGTGACCTGTGCCACAATCCGTTCGGCTTTGACGATTTCCAGAATGTTCAACCCCTCGAGAACCGCGGTGACCAAAATCGACGCCGAACCATCCTCCTCGAGATGCCTGCCGGAAACGCGGGTATGTGCCGCGCGGCAGGAAATCACGCCTTCGAAATCAAAAGCTTCTGTTCGCGTCGATATATGGCCGCCGACCGAAGGGAGGGACGCTGAGGCCTGAGGAGGAAGATGCTTTTGGAACGGCTTCTCGATGAAGCCGCCGAGCGAGCTCGCATCTGCATGAAAATAAAAGGTCTTCTTGGCACCCGAATGCATCTTGCACCTCATTACGCAGAAATTCTAATCGTGGGACGTCAAAGCAAATTTGTAGCGCGCCAGATCGACCGGGGTTCCGGTAAGGTTCCCCTGAACCGCCAGCGTATATTCCCCGGGCAGCGTGTCTGTCGACGGAACTCGTATCGTGACAGTATCTCTGGCGGCCTGGGGAGAAACTTCGACCTGCCAGGCAAGAGTACCGGAAGGTGAATACAACAAGCAGGTGTAACTCGTGAAGCGGTCCTGGGTCGGAATATCAAGAGATAAGAGGAAGGGGCGCGTGGCCGCCGCCGTGGCGGTGGGAGTCTGGTCCCCGCGGCTGTTGCCCCCAACGAGGGAAATGACGGGCAAAATCTCCGGGGCCTTCAGCTCCGCAATCTCGGTTTTGAAGTGCGGAAAGACCACCAGGTTTTGATAGGCGACCAGGAGCAGAGAGGCCGCAAGCGCAGACCAAACGAGTGCCGTGGGCCAGAAGGCGGCAGAGAACGATTTGCCTTTGGCTCCCTTTCCGGGTTTTGGAACGGGATTCGCCTTGAACTCCTGCGTGGCCGCAGCCATGAACGCAGCTGTTGCCTGGAGATCGGTGGTGCATTCCTCACAATCGAAGAAATGCTCTTCGAAGTCGTCGCGTTGCTCTGCGGTTAGTTCTTCGAGAAGATACTTTTCGACTGCCATAAGATTTGTGGATTGGTTGTGATCCATAAGTTTTGCGGGCCTCATCGTCCCTGATGCAACCCCAAGTGGTCTATGTAAAACGACTTGAATGAATGCTTTGCGCGGTGCAACAGCACTCTCAAATATTCCCGGCTGATGCCGAACTCCGCGCATACCTCATCTTTATCCCGCTCATCGAGGAGCACGGACTGAAGGAGACGCCGGTCACGTTCGGGCAGCTCGTTAAGGATTTTTCGCACCACCCGCTCGGTATCTTTCGCCTCAAGCAGGCGGAGGGCACTTGGCTCACGGCCTGCAACCGTAGACTCGGTTTCGTCGTCGATGGTGGCTTCTATCCTTTTTTTGGAGCGATAGTGCTCCTGCAACACATGGTTGCAGACAGAATTCACAAAGGAGCCTAACCGGTCAGGCTGCCTTAAGCCTGACTCGCCGCGCAGCAAGGCCAGCACGCGCATAAAGGTCTCTTGCCTTACATCTTCTATGGCTTCCTTGGAGTTCAATCGCGAGCGCAGTTTGAGACGGATCAGCTCGCTGAAGTAGTTCACGAAGTGCCCTTCGATATGTGCGTCCCCTGAACGGAGTCTTTCGACGTAGGACGCGTCAAACACAAAAAATTCCAATCGCGATTCCTCCCCGACGAGAGCGGGCGGGTTCAAGTTTACACCGCCTCGTGAACTCGCTAAGAGGACGATCGGGGCATGATTCGATCTTACCGATCTAAGCCCTTTGCAGCGCCCACGGTGCCTTGGCCGTTTGCCAATACGAAGCGGGGACGGCGATGGGCGATTTTCCATGCCCAAGTAGTGGTGGGGAAGGACGAAACGTTACATAAGGGCGAAAGGTATATAGCAATGCGTTTTTTACCGAAAGTCATGTAACGCTCGGTTGGCTCGGAACACTACTGAATGAGTCCCGGAGAAGTGGGGCGGCTGGATCCATGTCGATTGAGCCGCCCCTTGCGGGATTCACTCTCTCTTCGATTTACCCGGCACGGGGGTACTTTCGTGCCGTCCCCAGCAAGGCCTGGACGATTTGCTCTATTTGGAAGCTTTGGTTCTTTCGTTCCGGAAGGCTTCGTAGCGAGCTTTGGTTTCGGCATTGGGCGGGTAGAGGCCGGGCAACGGCGTTCCGGCCTTCACCTCGCCCATAATCCACGCTTCCAGCTTTTCCTGCTCGGCCGCTGCTTCCACTACATCGTTGAGTAGGGCTCGGGGGATGACGACGGCTCCATCTTCATCCACTACGATGACGTCATCTGGAAACACCGCTACCCCACCGCAGCCAATCGGTTGTTGCCAATTGACGAAGGTCAAACCGGCGACCGACGGTGGCGCGGCGACGCCCTTGCACCACACCGGCAAGCCGGAGTCGAGCACGCCGGCAACATCGCGCACCACGCCATCGGTGACCAAGCCAGCGACCCCACGCACCTTCATGCGGGCGCAGAGGATATCCCCAAAAATACCGGCGTCGGTGATGCCCATGGCGTCGACGACGGCAACGCAGCCTGGCGGCATGGCTTCAATCGCGGCGCGGGTGGAGATGGGGGAACTCCAGGATTCCGGCGTGGCCAGATCTTCGCGGGCCGGGACAAAACGCAATGTGAACGCCGGGCCGACGAGGCGCTTCTGGCCGGGGGCCAACGGCCTGGTGCCGCGCAGCCAGACGTTGCGCAGGCCTTTCTTCAACAGCACGGTGGTGAGCGTTGCCGTCGTGATCGCGGATAGGGTCGCCGTAGTTTTTTCGTCGAGCGCTGGGTTTCCCAGAGGTTGCTCCTGATAATCAGATAGAAGGGATCATGCCGCCATCGACGCGGACGACGGAACCGGTGATGTAAGCGGCGCGTTCACTGGAAAGAAAGGCTACCACGTCGCCGTATTCTTCCGGATTGCCTAGACGGCCGGCGGGTATGCTGACGATATTCTCGGCCTCTACGTCTTCCACGGTGCGGCCTTCGCGCTTGGCTTTCGCTTCGTCTAGAAATTTTATGCGGCTGGTGGCGATGCGTCCTGGCAGCACAACATTCACGGTGATGCCGTCTTTGGCGACTTCACGAGACAGGGTTTTGGACCATCCGAGCAGGGAGAGACGGAGAGCGTTGGAAATGGCGAGGTTAGGAATCGGCGCTGCCACGCCCGAAGAGGCGCTGGTGATGATGCGGCCCCAATGACGCGTTCGCATATTCGGCAGGACGCGGTCCGTGGTGGCTATGACAGAGAGCACCATGGATTGAAAATGTTTGGACCATAGTGCGGGGTCTTGACCGCTGGCCGTGGTGGGCGGCGGCCCGCCGGTGTTGTTCACGAGGATGTCGACCGGCCCCAGCTCGCGTTCGATTTTCGAGATGTGCCCGTCGATTTGGGTCAGGTCGGAAAGATCCCAAATCAGTCCCAGGTTTTTGATGCCGGTGGCTGCCAATGCTGCTTGGGTGGCGGCGATGGAGTCGGCTCCTTTGCCGGCTACAGCGATGTTGGCGCCTTCGCGTGCCAGCGACAGTGCGATTGCCCGGCCCAAGCCGCCACCTCCGGCTAATACCAGTGCGGTTTTCCCTTTGAGGCCAAAGTCCATGGGGTCATTCTAACGGCAAAGAATTGCCGGTGCGGCCGAGGTATTCCCCATCGTCGTCGCGAGGACGAGGGTCGAACCTCGTAGCTCGCGGCTAATTCCAACTATCTGACTGGTAGCGTGCTATCGCTTTTTCGTCGAATTGGTAGCCCAGACCGGGCTCGGTGGAGAGTGCCAAGCCTCCGTTATGAATTCTTAGTTGATGGTCGATGATCTCGCGGAAGTTGAATATTGTTTCGTCCGGGAAGAATTCGACGAATTGGCCGTTGGGCGAGGCCGCCACCATATGGGCGTGCAGATCGTGGAACCAGTGGGGGCAGATGGTGACACCGTACGCGTCGGCCAACGCGGTGATGCGGCGGAATTCCGTGATGCCTCCGCAAACCAGGGCGTCGGGTTGCAGAATGGACGCTGCCTGCTTGTCCAGCAGTTCCTTGAAGCGCCACCGTCCTGCCTCGATTTCGCCAGTGGCTACAGGAATGGCGATGGCCGCCGCCAGCTTGGCGTGGTTGTCGATCTGATCGGGATTGAACGGTTCTTCCACCCAATAGGGATCGTACGGCGCGTAACGCTCGATAAAGCGCAAGGCTGTCGGTACGTCGGACCAGGCATTGTTGGCGTCGAGCATGAGCAGCACATCCGGACCGATGGCCTTGCGCGCTGCTGCGATCCTCGCCTCCTCTACCTTCAGGTCACCACGGCCGACCTTCATCTTCACCGCGTCAAGGCCGAGAGCTACATAACCAGCCATCTCTTCGCCCAGCATCTCCGGGGTCTTGCCGTCGAGGTAGTAGCCGCCACTGGCATAGGCGGGAACGGTGTCCTCGTAGGCGGCGCCGAGATACTTGTATAGAGGCAGATTGGCCGCCCGGGCATTTCTGTCCCATAGTGCGGTATCAAGCATGCTGAGCGCCCGCATGACCGAGCCGACCCGGCCATGTAGCAGCACTTCCTGATACATGTTTTTCCAGTGCAGCTCTGTGGCGTAAGGGTCAACGCCGATCAGCATGGGCGCCAACATTTCGCGCACCGCCGTCGTCACCACATTGCCGCCGGAATGGCCGGCGTAGCAATGGCCTATCCCTTCGATCCCGTCATCGGTGCGGATTTTTACCAGGCTGTAATCACGTGAGGTGACCTTGCGACGCGCAAAGGCAGTCGCCACACGCAGAGGGATATGTACGGTACGCGCCTCAACCGAGACGACCTTAGCCATTTTTGCTCCCTTTCGTATTTACATCCGTTGGAGGAGAAGGACGAGCCGGGCGAAGCCTTGCTCGCGCGCGGTCTTGTTTCCCGGGACCGTGTTGGTGGGATCCTCGCCGGCCCGCATGAAGCCGTGACCAGCGCCGTCGTAGGTGACTGGCTCATATTTCTTGCCGGCGGCTTTCATTGCTTCGGTGGTGGCCGGGATGGTGGCGCCGATACGCGCGTCGTTGCCTGCGTAGAAGCCGTAGACCGGAGCGGTAATGGGAGTCACGTCCGCGGGGGCGGTGCCGTAAAAGACAAAGGCGGCGGAGAGATCTTTGCGATGGGCGGCAAAGGCGAAGGATTTACCGCCACCCCAGCAGAAGCCGATTACGGCTATTTTGCCGTTGGCTGCGGGGAGGTGTTTGCCGTAGTCGGCGGCGGCGTCCAGGTCCGCCATCACGGTGTCTGGATTCAGACCGGAGACGGCTTTTACGGCTGCGTCCTGGCTGGGGAATTCACTGGACCCTCCGCCGTTTGGTCCGAAACCGGAGAGTAGGTCAGGGGCGACTACGATAAAGCCCTTTGCGGCTAGCTCGTCTGCCATTTCCTTCGGCCAGTCGGCGAGGCCGAAGATCTCGTGAATGAGAATGACGACGGGGGCTTTGGTTTTTACTTCGGGATAAACGACGAAGGCCTGAACGGTGCGATCGCCGTGCTTGAGAGCTACGTATTCGTGATGGCGGGGCGATGCTTCGAGGCGGGTTTTTGCCCAGTCCTGCGCCTGGAGGGGAGCGGCGGCTAGGGACAGAAGCAGGAGGGCAAGAGTGAGTTTGAAGGTATTCGAGATCGCGCACTTCATGGGGAGAAGTTTAGTTACTGAGAGTGGTGGTCGCAAGGGTTGCCGGTTAAGCCCGTGTGAAAGCAATGGAGAGGATCGGATGACGATGGATGGAGAAACCGGCGTTGACGCTTCCGATGGGGCGTGTTTCGATGAAAATTGGTGATCCGCAAACTTGTACTTCCGGTGGACGCGATTCTGCCGGAGATGATCGCGTCTCTCAAGCGCTCTCCTAACCTGGTCATTGAAGCACCCCCTGGCGCGGGTAAGACGACCCGCGTGCCGCCGGCCCTGCTTGAAATTGTCGGTGGCGAAGTGGTGGTACTGGAACCGCGGCGGATTGCTGCCCGGTTGGCAGCGCGACGGGTGGCCTGGGAGATGGGCGAACCGGTTGGGCAAACGGCCGGTTACCAGGTCCGTTTTGAAGAGGCAGTCAGCTCGCGTACCCGGGTGCGATTTGTCACCGAAGGAGTGCTCACACGACGGCTGCTCTCCGATCCGACGCTCAAAGGCGTCGGAGCCGTGGTGCTGGATGAGTTCCATGAACGCCACCTGGAGAGCGATCTCGCGCTGGCATTGCTCAAACGCCTGCAGCGGAGACGACCGGATCTGCGCATCATTGTCATGTCGGCGACGCTCGATACGGGTCATGTCGCGGAATATCTTGGCTGGTGTCCGGTCCTCCGGTCAGAGGGGCGATTGTTCGAGGTTTCGATCCGGCATCTGCCCTACTCCCCTAAGAGCCTTGAGGCACAGTTAACAGATGCACTCGAGCTGCTGATCACGGAGGAACCTTCCGGCGACGTGCTGGCTTTTTTGCCTGGGGCGGCGGAGATCCGGCGTGCCATGCGCGAGAGCCAGGCGGTCGCACGGCAGGGCAATTTGTTGGTGCTGCCGTTGCATGGGGATCTTTCCCCGGCCGAACAGGACCGCGCCATCATGCCCGCTGAGCAACGAAAGGTCATCCTGGCTACGAATGTCGCGGAAAGCTCAGTGACGGTTGAAGGCGTAAACGCGGTGATCGATAGCGGATTGGCACGCATCGCGACTTACTCCCAATGGACGGGGTTGCCGACTCTGCATGTCGGCCGGGTGAGTAAGGCATCGGCGACGCAAAGAGCAGGCCGGGCGGGACGTACCGGGCCCGGCCGCGTGCTGCGTCTCTACGGGATAGAGGATTATCAGCGCCGGCCAGAACACGATGCACCAGAGATCGCGCGTAGCGATCTCTCCCAGCTTTGCCTTGCCCTGCGGGCGATGAGAATCGGCGATCTCGAATGGCTGGATACCCCGCCGGAGGCAGCATGGCAAAGCGCCGAGGCACTGCTCGACCGGTTGGGCGCAACGAAAGACCGAGTGGATCAGCTGGCGCGGTATCCGCTACATCCGCGGTTGGCGCGCATTCTCATCGCGGCCATGGAGAGTGGAGTGGGTGAGGACGGGTGCGTGGCGGCCGCGCAGCTCGGATCGGGCGCGCGCTCGGAGCAAAATGATTTGCTCGCCGCCATCGACTCGGACCAGGATTACCGGACCCGGCAACAGGTAGAGCAGCTACGCAGGATTGCTCGTCCTGCAAGGCAGACGGAGCACAGCGACGACGCGCTATTGATGTCGGTGCTGACGGGGTTTCCAGATCGAGTGGCGCGACGGCGCGCCGGCAACCAGGTGCTGCTCTCGACAGGCGGCTCGGCGGAGGTGGCGGGCGAACCTCCGCGATACGAGTTCATGGTGGTTGTCGATGCTGAGGATCGCAAGGATAAGCCGCTGCCGTTGATTCGCATGACGGCACGCATCGAGCCAGAGTGGTTGATCGAGTTATTTCCGGATCGTGTACGGGAGAAATCCGGAGTCGAGTGGAACCGCCTGGGCGAGCGGGTGGAAGCCGTGAGTGCACTGCTGTATGACGAGCTGGTGATTCAAGAATCGCGAGGAGCGGCTCCGGATGCGGACGCCGCCGCCGAGTTGCTGGCGCAGAAAGCGCTGGAGGCAGGCATCGATCATTTCGTCGATAACGAGGCGATGAATGAATTGATAGCGCGGGCTCAGTTCGCCGGTTTCGAGCCGCCTGACGTCCCACAAGTACTCAAAGACTTGTGCCTGGGGTTGCGAAGCTTCAGCGAGTTGAAGAACGCGGCGGCGAACCTCGTGTCGCTGCTTGAACAAAAAATGGGTGCGCGCAGGCTGGAGCAGATTGCTCCCGAACGCATCCGATTGCCGAATGGACGGCAGACGAAAGTACACTACGAAGCCGCGAAGCCACCGTGGATTGCATCCCGCTTGCAGGACTTCTTCGGCATGCGGGAAACGCCGCGGATTGGGCCAGAGCAGACGCCCGTGGTGGTCCACCTGCTTGCACCCAATCATCGGGCGGTGCAAACGACTTCCGATCTCGCGGGATTTTGGGAGCGGCTATATCCGCAAGTACGTCGCGAGCTGATGCGCCGGTACCCCCGGCACTCGTGGCCGGAGCGGCCGTAAAGATCCGAACGTCAGGAGTGTTGCGCTGGCGGCGGAAGTTTGACGTGTAGCACGTTCCTTAGATAGTCGATGTTGACCGCGAGATTCTGGTCGATGCTGCCAGTGCCGTCGCCCGGCCGCGGCGCATCGAGATCGTAGACTACCCAACCTTTGAACTTTCGATCGCGCAGCAGCTTGAAGATGGCGGGAAAGTCCACGCCGCCTGCGCCGAGATTGTGATAGAGGCTTGCTTTCGCGTGCTCCGCTTGGGTTGGCGTTGCAGTGTTGCCTCGGTACCTGGGATAAGTGTCCTTCATGTGTACTTCGGCAACGCGCGGGAAGTAGTCGCGAATGATCTGCAAGGCGTCTCCACCACCCAGGGTCAAGTGCGCTGTGTCCGCTGTGAGGTACACGTATTTCGGATCGGTGAGCTCCATCACTTTGCGCATGTCGCGCTCCCGCTCCATGGGACCCCAGATGTGAGGATGTGGCGCCAGCCTGACGCCGAAGGCGATGGTTTGCCGGCCGATTTCATTGAGGGTGTTGGCGAGGATCTTGAGCTGGTCGTCGCTAGGTCCTCCTTCAGGACGGCTTCCCATGTTGGTTTTCCAATGATCGCAAGCACAGGGGGCGAGAAAATCGTGGGCGAAATTCACCATAGCGGCGATGAGTTCGGAGTTGCCTTCGGCGCTGACCCAAGGGTTCGGTTGGGGATGAGAGCCCGGCCTGGTGCGGAGTTGAGCGGGAGGTAAATCTCCGACGTCGATCAAAGTGATACCGGAAGCTGCACACAGTTGCTGGAGTGCGAGCGGTTTGGTTACAAAGTCTCCCAATTGCCTGGCATAGGGCTCGATGCCTTGCAGGCCGACGCGCGCGGTGTCGGAGATGATCTGCTGCATATCAGTGGACATGCGCAGATTTCCGTTTGGCCAGTCTCCCCACAAGGAACCGGTAATCCCAAAACGCATGAAGTGGTCGATGGGATCGAGGGATTTGAGAGAAGCTCCCCACATAGACGAGCTGCCCAGCGCCAGCACCGAAGAAATAAATTCCCGCCGGTTAAAGCTGCGCATGTTTTTTCCCCTTCGAGTTATTTGAGTCCGAACGCATAGACATGAGCGTCATGGCTAACGACAAAGACTTTTCCCAGCGCCACGACAGGTTCGCTGAAATGCACCCAATCCGGGATGAGCTTCTCGCTCGAATAGAGTTGTTTTCCCGTCTCCGCGTCGAATGCAAAGAGACCGAGGTTGTTGACGGGAGTCGAACGGTACTGGGCCGAGAGCGGGTTGTGATTGATCTCGTCCTGGGTTCCGTGAACATTGGCCGGGCTCTGGATCGTCTGCTCTCCGGTCTGGATTACGAACAGCACACCGTTCGCGACCACGGGTGGATCGGGCACGATCATGTCGGGCGAAGTCCACTGTGGAAGGAGCGATACCTTGTCGCCCTCTGCGACTACTTGGAATGCCATGATGCTGCCATGGGGTGCTGCGCCGCCGCTGGATGGGAACGATGGTGCATTCTTCGATGGCGGTCCCCACATGGGCACATACAGGAAGCGTTTGCCGTCAGAGGTTTCATAGGTAGTGATGGACCCCCACACTCCCTGGCCTGGATTCTTACCCTCGGCTGCGTCATTGCCCAGCTGCGGCGATTTGTATAAGGGTGTGGAGTGGTTTGGGCGTCCTCCGAGATCGGCAGCATCGAGCAAATACAGGACCCCCTCTTTGCCGGCAACAGCGACGAGCGTCCGGTTTTGAAAAACAAAGACGCCTGAGCTCGCCGAACCCAAATCAAGATCCTGGGTATTTAAATATTGCCAGTTCGAAGGCGTGAACGAATCCAGCAGCCGCGCGGCTTTGGGAGCCAGCTTCAGGACGGTCTCGCCAAAATCGCCGGATGCCGGGTCATAGAAGCCGTCCGCGGTTTGCGCGATCACCGTGCCGTTCGGACCCCTGGTGACACCGCCGCGACCCCACGGTCCGGAATATTTTGTGCCGCTGGTATAGAAGCGGGTCAGCTTTGGATTTGCAAGATCGCTCACATCCATCGCCGAGACGCTGCCTGGGACCACGGGAGGTTTGGCCCCTTTGCTTGCCGGCAACTGGCCGCAGCCGCGCCCGCTGGTCGTGTAAACAATGTTGTCGATGAGGTTCAAGCTCCAGGCACGAGCGAATTGTTCGATCATGTCAGCCGGCTTCATTCGGTCAGTGCCATCGCTTAGATCGAGAGCCCGCAGCTTCCCGTCGCTGGCGATGAGAAAAATGATCCCGCGTTGTTTATCGATCACCGGTGTGTCGTTCACGGTGTTTGAGCAGAGCCAGGTGGCGGCCCACACGGGAGTGGCGGGATTGGTGAAGGTCTTCTGCCAAAAGACTTTTCCTGTATCTGCGTCGAGCGCGAACACTGTGTCATCGGCGCCGAGCAGGAAGAGTAGATTTCTGAGACCTTGCGGCGTGCTCACACCTTCGGCTACCAAGGGCGCCGTAAGGGTCGAAAGAACTACGCCTTTGGGCGGGGTGCTCGGTTGTGTCTTCCACAACAGTCTCAGCCGCGAGACGTTGCTCTCGCTAAGCGAGGTTTCGCCTTTGTTCCAGCCCGTGCGTTCCTGATCGTAGCCCCAAGTGGTCCAATCGCGAGCCGGTGCGATGTTCTGGGGTGAACAGGCCCGGGCAAGCAGCAGCAATGCCAACACGATCGCGGGCGAGGAGATAAAAATCTTTAGCATTCCCGGAAGATTGATAGTCCCGGGAGGCTGCCTCTGTCAATCAGCGATTGAGACCCGAACTGCTGACAGCTATTGCGGTTTGAGGCTGTCGGCCAGGGCATATAGATTTTGCGGCTGAATGCGAATCACACCCCCACGGGGACTATCGATATCCGCAATGAGAAAGAAGGAAATGGAGACGGCTAGCGGCAGGACCACGGACAGGACGATGACCTTGCCGTGCATGCCGTAGCCCAGCAAGACGTTGGATAGAGCGGCAATCAGGAACATCAGGATCCATGCCGCGATGGGGATGCGATTCCACCACGCAGCCTGGGTGTACCCTTGCGCATTCAGGACGTCGTTCATTCCAGATGAGGCGAGTGCCGTCAGCGGGGAGGGTTGTAGCTTTGCCGCAGCGGCCACGGTGGTCCAAAGCTGACTTTGGATTTTGCTTCTCTCGGCGGCAATCTTCTGCAACTCCGTTTGGTCGCGCGTGGTATAGAAGCGAATGCGCAAGTCGGTGTACTGCCGCAACAGCGTTTGCAAACGAGCCGAATCCTCGGCAGGTAAGAAGTCCAGGCGAGTGTATTCCGTGCCGATCGCGTTGGCCTCTTCTTCCTCGAGGGTTTTTCGCTGATCGAAACGCGTGGTAGCCATGGAAAAGGTAAAGCCGATAAGCAGACCCAGCAAGGTGAGAGTCGCTCCCACAATCACGCTGTAATCTGAGCGCATGTTCTCTGAAAATTGATTCCCACGAGAACGAAGAATCATACCGATCCGGGCCGCGAGCCACAATAGAAGAAATGTCACGATAAATAAGAGGAGCGGCCGATTCAGGATGAGCACGAGCTTGTTTGGACCTCCTTTGGAGTCAATGCAAGGTTGTGACGGCAACGAGGTTAAATTCTTCTGTATCAGGCTACGCCACAAACATGATCCGTCGGAAGAAGTGATTGAGCTTGACGCAGACTGAGTACTCACCGTCCGGAAACTCTTGCCTGCTGCGGGAAAATGCCGATAGACAATAGAGGACACAGACCCTGCGCGGCAACGGCTATCTTGTCCTGATCATTGTTCTTGGCCTGCTTCAGGGGCAGGCTGCGGCCGGCCAGCAACCACGAGCCGCGCCCCAGCCGTTACCTACCCTCACCAGGGCCCACGACGTCCACAACCTGACGCTCGAAGAGGCGGTGCGGAACTATCCCGTACATTTGACCGCCGTAGTTACCTACTACGACCTGAACACCGATCCGCGTCACCCGGCTTTTTTTGCCTCCGACGCCTCAGGCGCGATCTTTGTGTCGATGCCTGCGCTGCCTTTCCAGGCGGGCGACCTGGTCGAGATTGAAGGCGTAAGTGCAGCAGGGGATTATGCTCCTATCCTTAAGGGCACCGAAGCGCACGTAATTGGGAGGGCCCCTTTGCCATCGACTGCGCCCAGGAAGACGTTAACGGAGTTGCTGACCGGCGCGGCGGACGGCCAATGGGTGGAGGTGGAAGGCGTAGTACAGGCAGTTCGGGAGTCCGGAAAAAACATCAGTTTAGATCTGGCTTTGAGCGATGGCGCCATCACCGCCAACACCATCAAACAAGTGGGAGTGGATTATCACAGCCTGGTCGACGCCAAGATAAAACTTCGTGGCAACCAGGCACCGCTGTTCAATCATCAGCTGCAAATGACTGGCGTTCACCTGTTCTTTCCCACGCGCGCGCAGGTGACCATTGAGAAACCTGGCCCGGAGCACCCTTTTGCATTGCCGGTGACGCCAGTCAGCGGCCTACTGCGCTTCACTCCCGATTCCGCCTCACACCACCTGGTCCATATTCAAGGGACGGTTACGCTGGCGTGGCCTGGCCGATTGTTGTGCATTCAAGACCACCTCCACGGTCTTTGCGCGCAAACGAACCAGACCACCGCGCTGAGACAGGGAGACTTAGCCGACGTCATCGGCTTTCCCATCATTGGCGCATTTACCCCCAGCTTGACCCGCGCCACCTATAAGACCGCGGGTGGCACGCAGCCTGTGTCTGCTGTGGCTGTTACCGCCGACCAGGCTCTGCGCGGCGACCACGACGCGCAGTTGGTCGAAATCCGCGGCCAGCTTATTGGGGAAGACGAGTCTGCAAGTGACCCAACGATCGTGTTGGCTTCGGGAAAGTTTGTGTTTTCGGCGGTCCTGCCGGCGCAATCCCCAGAGCAGCGACTGCCCGCCTGGAAAAAGGGAACCACCTTCAAAATAGTGGGAATCTGCTCGGTAAAGGATGGCACCGACCGGGCTGGTACGGCTGGAGACGGTTTTTCGATTGCAGCGTCGTTTCGCATCCTGCTGCGGTCGCCGCAGGATGTGGTGGTGATCAAGAGTCCTTCCTGGTGGACCCCCGCACATGCTATCGCCATGTTGGGCGCGGGAGCCATGCTTATCCTGGTAGTCCTGACCTGGGTGGTCGTGCTGCGCCGGCGCGTCCAGGAACAAACCGATACCATCCGCCAGCAACTTCAGGATGCGGCAAAACTCCGTAGCGCCGCCGAAGATGCCAGCCGCGCCAAGAGCGAGTTCCTGGCCAACATGAGCCACGAAATCCGCACTCCCATGAACGGTGTTCTGGGTCTAACCGACCTGCTTCTCGAGACTGAACTCAACGGCGAACAACGCGAATATGCAGTCCTGGTAAAGTCGTCCGCCGATTCCCTGCTCACCATCATCAACGACGTCCTCGACTTCTCCAAGATCGAAGCAGGCAGGCTCGACCTGGAGTCGATCGAGTTTCAGCTGCGAGACGGC
Organism: uncultured Acidobacteriaceae bacterium; assembly: GCA_963745725.1. GTDB lineage: Bacteria > Acidobacteriota > Terriglobia > Terriglobales > Acidobacteriaceae > PALSA-350. The sequence goes on along the minus strand of CAVUYJ010000005.1, from coordinate 779,900 downwards.
ATAGCTACAAGCATAGGGATGTTGGCCGTGCGCGCTCAGCAAAAGTGTCTTGAGCTAACGTGCAATATCCACGCCGAGGTGCCTGACTCGGTGGTTGGAGACCTGAGCCGCTTACGGCAAATCATCGTCAATCTTGTGGGCAACGCCATCAAGTTCACGGAAAGTGGCGCGGTGGGACTGAGCATCGAGTTGGATTCCCGGACGGCGGCTGAAATCCGGCTGCATTTCGTGGTCTCGGATACGGGCGTTGGGATTGCTCCGGAAAAACAGATGCTCATCTTCGAGGCTTTCTCTCAGGCAGATGGCTCCACAGCTCGCAAGTTTGGAGGTACCGGCCTGGGTCTGAGCATCTGCTCGCAGCTGGTGGCGTTGATGGGTGGCAAAATCTGGGTGGAGAGTGCCTTGGGGCAAGGCAGTCGCTTTCACTTTACCGTCGTGCTCGGTGCGGGCAACCCGATCATGGAAACCGTTGCCACTGCTGCCCCGACCGTTTTCTGCGCGCCACTGGTGGGGTCCCCTTCCGCGGCACCGGCCACGGATCGGGCAGAACAAAAGGAAAGGAAACAGTTACGTATTCTGCTGGCGGAAGACAATGCCATCAACCAGAAGATCGCGTGTCACGTACTGGAGAAACAGGGACACCACGTGACGGTAGCTGCGAATGGGCGCCAGGCCCTGAGCGCTCTCGATCAAGCTCACTTCGATCTGGTGTTGATGGACGTGCAGATGCCGGAGATGGACGGACTCGAAACCACCGGCGCCATCCGGACCCGGGAACGGGGCACCGAAGTGCACTTACCGATCATCGCTATGACCGCCCACGCGATGCAGGGTGACCGGGAGCGTTGCATTGCCGCCGGCATGGATGGCTACATCTCAAAGCCTCTTGGCATTAAAGAGCTGATCGAGATGTTGGAGAAGTTCGGCGCCGCCGCTCAGCAAGAAGGAAGCCCCGCATTTAAGTAAGCTCGAATTGCGGGTTGGCTTATTTGTATCGGGGCGTTGACTTTAGTCGGACCGTAATGGACGGGACTGGCTTCGGCTTTTAGTGCTCGTGTCAGAACCATTGCAAAATGAGTCCCATAAACCCTCCTGCTGGTTCTATGCCAGTGCTACCAATGGGGGTGCACCTTTTGGCGCAGGCTTATCGGATGCTTTTGCCGATGCGGGAAATGGAGTCGTGGGCAATGGAACCCGCAATGCACTCAGCTCTCCCGCCACCGACGTCTTCGCTCTCGGGCGATCCAAGGGTGATGCAGTTCGCCCCTCCCGGTAGACTTCTAAGTCAGGCAGTCCTGCCAACGAAACCGGGTGTCCCACGCGATCTATGGGGCGCCCGAATTTCTTGCACCTTCGCCAGGAAACATCGGGAGAGGTATCTTTGGACATCATGAAGCTTCGGTGTCTTTGTCTTGTGTTGTTCTGGCTTTGGCTTGCACCTTTAGCCGTTGCTCAGCAGGGAAACCCGGCTGATCTGGTGCTTACCGGCGACGTCAAGGGTCCGCAAAATAAGACCTACTTCGATGTCCCCTTTATGGTGCCGGCCGGCATACATCGCATCAGCGTCGATTTCCAATACACAGCACGAGATCAACGAGCTACCCTGGATATCGGCATCGCCGACCCGCAACGCTTTCGTGGAGAAAGCGGCGGAAACAAAAGCCATTTCACCATCAGTGAGACGGATGCCACGCCATCGTATCTTCCAGGTGCGATTCCTGCCGGGGAATGGCGCCTGATCATCGCGGTTCCTAACATGCGGCCCCAGGTGGTTTCACATTACCGGGCGGAGATACGCTTTAACTCGCGTGCCGAAGATGAGGCTTTCACCGCCCATCCCCTGGCCACGGGAACGCGATGGTATCGCGGCGATCTGCACATGCATACAGGGCACAGCGACGGCAACTGCCAAAGCCAGAGCGGCCGCAAGGTGCCGTGTCCCATTGTTTCTGACTGTGCAGGCAGCGGCCGCACGCGGCCTGGATTTCATTGCAGTTACAGACCACAATACCGACTCGCACTATGACGACTTGCGCGAGCTGCAACCATTCTTCGATCACCTGCTGCTGATTCCAGGGCGCGAGATGACTACGTTTCATGGGCACTTCAATATATTCGGAGTGACGCAGTTCATGGATTGGCGGATCAGCGAAGGCGGCCTTGATCTGAATGCTATTCTGCGCGACGCACGTGCCAAGGGCGGCATTGCTTCTGTGAACCATGCCGAAGCGCCGGAAGGGGAACAATGCATGGGCTGCCGCTGGATGCCTGCTGCCGGCACAGACATGAGCCTTTTCAGCGCAGTGGAGGTAATCAACGATGGAGAGGTTATGTTCTCCAGTGCGAAGTACTGGGACTCCCAGTTGCGCGCAGGGCATCGCCTGGCAGCGGTTGGCGGCAGCGACAACCACAACGCGACGATTGCGCCGGGTGATGTGGGAGCCATCGGCTGGCCAACGACAGCGATCGAGGCTGATGAACTTTCAGTGCCGGCGATCTTGAAGGGAATTCGCTCCGGACGCACCTTTGTCGATCTGACTGCGTCGCGCGACAAGATGCTGGACTTTGAGGCTGACGCCGAGGGCTCTTCCGCGAAGATGGGCGGCGCGCTGCACACGACCGCGGGAACAGTGATTTCGCTGCGCATCCATGCCGTCGCGGCTGAGGGATCTGTGGTTCACCTGTTGGTGGACGGTGAGGATACAAGCACACCCCTTCCGCTCGACGGAATCAATGCAACCGTAAAAACAACGGTCACGCCAGGCGCCGGCCGGCATTACCTGCGTTTAGAGGTGCGCGATCACGCCGGTGTGAGCGAGTTGATCAGTAGTCCGCTGTATATAGATTTTCCTGAGGAATAAGCGATGCGAAGTTTTGCCCTGGCTCTCCTGGTCTGTTGTTGTTCGCTGAGCGCGCAGCGGTTGCATCCAGGTGCTCGCACGGTGATGGATGCGCACAACTGCTATCCCTATTTTGAATGGTGGGGCGATCGCATTGATCGTGCTCTTTCTGCGGGTACTCCCCTGGCCATTGAGCAGGACCTGGCCTGGCATACCGATCCTAAGACCGGCCGCAGCTGGTCTGTGGTCACGCATGGAGAACCGACTTACGGCAACGAGCCGACCATGGATCAATATTTCTTCGAGCGGGTACGGCCCATCGTGGAAAAGGCTCTGCGAGACGGCAACCACGGTAATTGGCCCATCATTACGCTCAACCTCGACTTCAAAGACAACAAGCCGGAGCACCTGGCAGCTGTGTTGGCGCTGCTCCGACAGCATCAGTCCTGGCTTACGACTTCGGTGAAAGGGGCAGAGGCATCGGATGTGCAGCCACTGGACGTAAAGCCAATATTGGTTCTGACCGGCGAGCCAGATGAGCAGCAAACAGTGTTCTACGATCAGCTGCAAACCGGGGACCGGGTGTTGTTGTTCGGCGCCATTCACACAGAAGGCAAGGACCCCTCTGCAGCCCCCGAGGTGATGGATCCAGGCAAAGCGACGAATTACCGGCGGTGGTGGAACAACCCCTGGAAAGTGGTGGAGGCCGGCGGGCAGCCGGCGGCTGGAGAGTGGACAGCGGCCAAAATGAACCGGCTCCGCGCGCTGGTAGAGCGCGCCCACGCGAATGGTCTATGGATTCGCTTCTATACACTTGATGGGGCCACTAAGGCACAGCTCAGTTGCAATGGTTGGTTCCATGATTACAACTTTGGCTCCCTGGACAAGGCTCGCGTGCGGTGGCGTGCCGCAATCGCCGCACATGTCGACTATCTCGCGTCCGATCAGTACGAACAGGTCGCGCAAGAGATTCATCGGACTGTGACCAGCAAAGACAAATGACCCTTCGTTGTTCTGTGAGAGGACGAGTGGAAACCGCTATCCGAGCGCTGCAATCGCTCTATGGGGCGAACTTTTTCCACTTCTCCCTAAGATTCTTGTCCGCGAGCGCCTTGATGAAAACGCCGCCCACCACCGACCGAGCCTGGAAATGGAGCATCGCTCCTGTCTTGGTGTCGTACCAGTCGGTCAGTGGCACACGAGAAGGCGTCTCGTTTAGCCACTTGCCGATGGGGTCCATCAAAGCGCTGAATTGAGATGCATCTTCGGTGAGCGTAGCAGTCCAAATCTCCCAATCGAGCTTGGTGTAATCTGCGCGGTTGTCAAGCGGCAAGCCATATTGATTGAGGTGCTCTAAATAGAAGGTCATCTCGGTCTTGCGAACAGACTCGGGAAAGAGATTCAGATCGAGCAGCTGGTCCCAAACCAGGTTGTATTTCTGGCTCCATGTTCCCGGTTTATCAAAAGCCAATTTGTAGTGATCGCCCTCCAAAGCCATGCCTTGCCATTGGCCAGCCATTTGCTTAGCCGCAGCGGCGTATTGTTGCGCGAGCGCGGCCTTACCCAGTTTTGCCGCCATCTGGGAGTATGCGGCGATCCCTTCGATAGCCTTGATCGACAGGTTGGCGTTATGGGCAAGATGACCGGCAAAATCGTCAGTACTGAGTTGATTTTCAGGATCGAGACCCTTGGCTTGCAGATAGTCCGCCCATTTCGTCAACTGCGGCCAATACTCCTCAGCCAACTTCCAATTGCCTTGTGCAACACCCAGCGCGTCCACAAGGATCAGCATGTTCGCGCTCTCCTCGACGGGCATTTGATTCTCTTCCGTAAGCTCCCCTCCCCCATACACCTGTCCGTTCGCGCGCGGATAAGTGCCCAGATCATGCGGCGCGAAGGGCCAGCGCCAGCGCGGAAGCGCAGAATATTCAAGCACCGGCTTTAGCTGGGCCTCGAGGAGCGCGGGATTGAAGAACAGGAAAAACGGCGCCGACGGATACAAAACATCTACGGTCGAGATACAGCCATTGCTAAAGTTTTCCTTTGGGAAAAGCATCGGCGTGTTGTCGATATCCACAGCGAAGCCATGAGCGGCGAGGGTTTGCCGGTACGCGAGCGTTCCCAACTCCGCATAGGGCTTGCCGCCAACATGTTCCAGGTCGCTCGTGAGTTCCACATCAAAGTTGTTGCCGCGCTCTTCGAGGCGGGTGTACTGAGCCTCCGATTCGACTAACATGGCGCCGGCAGTCTGACCGTTTCTGCGCCAATAGGGGCGCAACTTGCGATCAAGATATTCGATGGAATCGGCCTCGTCGTAAGCGAGCAGCACATGCCGGATTGCTGGCTTGCCGCCGGACACTTTTGCGTTCCATCGGACAGCCAGGTGCGATGCGCCTTCACGGGGCTGTCGTGGCATCTCCATATCATCGGATGGCGGTAGTTCGCCGGAGGCGACGAAGCCTGGGATCGCGTTACTTGCGGTGACCAGGGTCGTATCCTCCTGGTCCGGTACAGCAAGATAGAAATATCCCCAGTCGATTCGGAGGTTATCGCCGCCTCGATTCAGCACACGCTGATCGCGTGACCCAACCCGTAGCACCTCCATTCCAGGAAGCCTTGATCTTCCCCACGTCACTTCCTCGTCATCGGAATTCACGGCTACCCGGGGACTTACATCGAGCAGCAGGCTGACGGAATGGGGTCGCCCGTCGGTGGAACTGATCTTCCATGTGAGGTAGTCGAGAGGACGTGACAATGCTTCAAGATCTTGCGGCAACGCCGGTGTAAAAAACCTGACCTCCAATTGCACTCCGGCAGTCTCAAATGTGTAGAAAGTGTGCAGTGGAGTCACTCGAAGCGATACCTGCTGCATCGCCGGGACCTGCCGGGGATCGGCGCCCATGAACCGATAAGCGATTCCATCGATGCGCACCAACCCGGTCAAGGGCTGATCCAAGCCTGTCCAGTGACGTGTATTCACGTCGGTCAATCGGTCGGCCATCGACCAAATGCTGAAGTATGGATCGTGGGTTACGAGTGGCACCGCCGGCGGCCGCTGTGCGTTTGCTATCATCGCGCCAGAAAAGCAAACGATCGCCGCACACAATACGCTAAGCCAGCGGCGCAATAGACCTAAAGCACACTCAAGTGCTTCTCCCATTTAACTCCCTTTCGAAGGCGTGAGGACACGCCTTTGCCACGACTGCTGAACGCGAACGACAAGATATCAACACCATACAGGAGCTCTTAAGGCACGCAAACCGGGGACCTCGGAGAGATCAGTGGGCAGATTCGCCCACTTGGATCTCCTGAAGTTGATAGCGCTTATTGTGTGCCGCCTCAGATTGCGTCAGATTTCGCAAGGCCGCCAATTGTTTCAATAAGGAGGATCTGCTATGAAGAGTGGGACAAGGATGTCGGCGTGCTTGAGGCTGGCTCCGTCACTTTTCATAAAGACCTATTTGCCACTACTTCGCACTTTGAGATAGAGATTAGTTGACAGCTGATGCACGCTCAAGACAGGACAATGCGGATAACGGCGATGCAGCCGGCGGCTGGAGACAGTTATGAGACATAAAGATCAACACAGCGTAAGCCGCCGCAACTTTCTGAAGCAAGCCGGGGCGGTCGTAGTTGGATCTCTGTCTGCTAGCGATCGTCTGGCGTTGGCCAGCCTCACTTCTGCTGGAACAAAGGACCCATCGCCAAGCGTCATCAAGAACCAGGCGCCGCTCGCGCAAAACTCCTTCTATATGTTGCCCCTTGGCGCCGTGCGCCCGTCAGGATGGCTGAAGAAGCAGATGCAAATCCAGGCAAATGGATTGAGCGGCCATCTCGATGAGACATGGGCGGATGTCGGCAGCAATAGCGGATGGCTCGGCGGAAGCGGTGAGTCCTGGGAACGTGGCCCTTATTTCCTTGACGGGCTCGTTCCGCTCGCTTATTTGCTGGACGACGCTCGCCTGAAAGCCAAAGCACAAAAGTTCCTTGAGTGGACGTTGACGCATCAGGCGGCCGACGGGATGATAGGCCCGAGTGGCAACAACGACTGGTGGCCACGCATGGTCATGCTCAAGGCGCTCGCGCAATATCAGGAAGCAACCGGCGATCCACGAGTGATTCCCCTAATGTCGCGGTACTTCACGTATCAGCTCAGTGCGCTTCCCACTCGCCCTTTGCGCGACTGGGGTAAGTTCCGCTGGCAAGACAACGCTCTGATGGTGATCTGGCTTTATAACCGCACGGGTGACCCAAAGCTATTGCAGCTTATCCGCCTGTTACACGCCCAGGGACACGATTGGCAGGCGCAGTTCTCAGATTTCAAATTTACCCAACCTGTCACGCGAGAGATGATCAAGCTGGATGAGGGGCGCGGACTTAGCGATCTGGCACTCTCCACTCATGGAGTAAACAACGGGCAGGCGCTCAAGGCGGCCCCGGTGTGGTCACTCGTGTCGAACAGCGATCTGGATCGTGCTGGTTTCCAGCAGATGCTCGCCGCGTTGGATAAATATCATGGCTTACCGAACGGGATGTTCTCCTGCGATGAACATCTCGCTGGGCGCAATCCATCGCAGGGAAGCGAACTCTGCACGGTCGTCGAGACGCTGTTTTCCCTCGAGCAATCGCTTGCCATCCTGGGCCATGCTCCGATCGGCGATCGCATCGAGACGATAGCTTTCAATGCTCTATCTGGCACTTTCAGCGACGATATGTGGGCCCATCAATATGACCAGGAGCCGAACCAGGTGGAAGTCAGCCTCCATCGAAAGCCCTGGACGACAAACGGCCCTGAGTCCAACCTTTACGGCCTGGAACCTAACTTCGGCTGCTGTACGGCCAACTTTCATCAGGGATGGCCCAAGTTTGCGGCGAGTCTTTGGATGCTCAGCAACGATGACGGCTTGGTAGCAGCGCTCTACTCACCGTGCGAAGTCCGCACCGTGGTCCGCAATACAGAGGTACACATCCTGGAAGAAACGGAGTACCCGTTCCGTGGAAGTGTCCGAATCAAGATAGAGCCGGCCAACGCTCTCAGCTTCCCTCTGCGACTCAGGATCCCAGCCTGGTCCAGCGTCCCGGTCGTCCTGGTGAACGGACTTGAGGTTGATGCCTCGCATGACGATGGATTCGTGAAGATCGAACGCACCTGGAAGGCGGGGGATGTCGTGGAGTTGCGGCTACCGATGTCTCCGAGAGTCGTCAAAGGTTATAACGATTCCTCCTCCATCGCGAGGGGTCCCCTGGTTTTCTCATTTCCCATTGGCGAAAGCTGGGTGAAGTTACGAGACAGAGGAATGACGGCTGATTGGCAGGTCTTTCCCAGCTCGCAATGGAACTACGCGCTTGCGGTTGCCGGGGATGAGATACCCGGCCATACCGTTCAGGAATTTCCGGTCAAAGGGTCGCCTTTCTCGCTCAGCGAAGTCCCCGTCAAACTACAGGTGAAAGCGCGCAAGTTGCCATCGTGGCAAGCAGTCGATGGAGTGGCCGATCCAATCCCTCACAGCCCGGTGCTTAGCAGCGAGCCGGAGGAGATGATTACGTTAGTTCCCTATGGCGCAGCGAAACTTCGAATCACTGCTTTCCCGCAACTCAAATCATAGGTTTCAGGTCGGGAATGAAGTTGTTGTTCCTTCGGACCTCAGCCGAGGTCCCGTCCGCTGACGGCCAGGCACTCCGCAACGATGCACCCGGGGTAACTTGAAATCCCATTTGATATATAGCATGATATATATCGAAGGTAAGAGAGCATGGCTAAGGCTGAGAAAGCGAAGGTCTTCATGAGCGGCAGGAGCCAAGCTGTCAGAATTCCTGCTGAGTACCGCTTCACCACGGATGAGGTCTACATCCGCCGCGATCCTCAAAATGGAGACCTTATTTTGTCCGAAGCACCAGGCGGCTGGGACGAGATTTTCGCCGCTCTCGACAACGCCGGTTTCCCAAATGATTTCCTGGCTGATCGCGACCAGGGACGTCCCCAGCAACGAGAAGAGCTGTGAGCCGGCGATTCATGATCGACACCAATACGTTGAGCTACATCGTGAAAGGCAATTCCCCAGCTTCCCGCGCAAAGCTGGCCGGGCTCCAGCATGACGAGATTGCGTGCATATCAGTCATTACCGAGGCCGAACTCCTATACGGCGTGGCAAAGAGTCCAAAGGCAAAGACTCTCCGTCCAGCCCTGGAGGGGTTTTTGGCTAAGATTCAGATTCTCCCTTGGGGGAGAGACGAGGCCCATGCCTATGGACGGCTTCGAGCGAAACACGACGCTGTGGGCAAGCCACTTGGCAATCTCGATATGCTGATCGCGGCTCACGCAGTGTCGGTCGGCGCGATCTTAGTTACAAACGACAAGGCGTTCTCGCATGTAGCTGACCTGTCGGGAACTTTGAACTGGGCAACCGATCGATAGAACAGCCAGAGGATTCGACTCCGACCCCCCAGGCTGCGAACGAGCAACGGCGTTCCAGACTTTCACCAGGTTCACCGACCCATCGACACCTGAAGATCCGAGGGCTGCTCTACCAGCCGGTCACCGTTCTCCAGACGCGACGTCAGGGCTGGTGCGGCAGATCCATGACCGGATTTTGGGCGAAAAAGTTGATGGGACGGATCTGGAATTCATGCCACAAGGTGGGCATGACGGGCCAGTCCTCAATGCGGACGACATGGTGAAAACCGAGGGTGTACCAGGCCACGATGTCGGTATTCTCAATGGACCGGTCGGCCTTGGTCCATGCCGGCAGGCCCTCCCCGCCCTTGCTGTTGGTTACATATACGCCGGCGGCATAGCGCTCATCCGGCTTGTAGGGTGTAACCCATAGCTGATGTTCGGCAAATGCGCCAACTTTCAGAGAAGGGTCATCCGGGGAGAGAAAATCAACCGCTGTTGCCTCGGGCATGATCTCGTATCCGGTTGGGTAACCCAGGGGCCCGTGCTGCGTACTACTGATGAAGTGCCACATGGCCGGCTTGCGGGGGTCGAGGTCCAGGATGCCGTCGCTTTCACTTTTAGCCATCGTCGATTCCACCCCCCAGATGCTGGTTCGAGTGCGCGCCTGAATCTTTCTCGCGACTAACCGGTCGACCATGAAACTGTTGTTCTGGCCATCGATGTCCATGTCAAGCCGGAAGGAGAGATAGTGGTCGTGATATACGGCTACGGTGTTGGGGGCAACCAGGGTTCCCTGCTGTGGCGTGGGCTTGCCGTCCGTCATGGTCTGCTCCGGGACCACCACATCCTTGCTGCCTTTCACTTCTACGATCCCGGTAGCACCCACACGAACCCGGATGGTGCCATCCTGCTGAAAGATCCAGTCCATCATGTAGTCGTAGTTGCCGATGGCGGCCGCGGTGCGGAGCACCAGCTCCCTGCTCGGACGGGCCGCAAGAATGCTGTTTTCATTGTGCCGCCAAGCCGGATCGCCGGGAGCCCGCTCAAACAAACATGCCTCCTTGAGGCGTAGCAAGGGAGTTCCCGTGTCGGTGGTAGAAAGCCCGGGAATGAATTGCGCGTAGGCGGGGCAATCGTCGGTGTCCATCTCGCGCAACAGGCCGTCACGAGTGAATTCGCCGGCATCGAGAAAGGAGCGCGAGTTCCATCCTTCGTCGGTGTCCATGTAGGGCACGTACATCTCCGAGAAGGACCCCTCGTAGAGTACTGAGCGCCGCTTGTCGCCATCCTGATAGCTGACCAGATTCAACACCGGGCCGACGCGCGAATCGAGGCGGAGACGAAAGTGCCAGTTTTGCCAGGTGATTTCACCTTTGTCGTTTTTGAACGAAGGCCCCATGGGCTGGCTCACCAGAATCGGCTTGGTACCCTCCCGGGGTATCTCCGGGGCTTCCTCAAAGTCGCCGACATACTTGGCGGTTGGAATCACGCCCGTGTCGATCACCTGAAGAACTTTCTTGCCGGTGATGTCCACCACCACCCAGAGGCCTTCAATGTTTCTGCCCCAGGTGTGGTACTGTCCGTCCGCGTCGGTGCAGCCGCCGTAGCCGATGCGCATGCGATCCTGCTCGGGAAATACCCGCAAGGCCAGCGGTCCGGCGCCGCAGTGGATGGTCGTCATGTCGGTCAGGTCACGCTTCTTGAAGGCTTCCTGGACGCGTGGGTCGTTCTTGATCAGGTCGCTGAAGGCGTGCAATTCCGTGGTGGTAAAGGGCGCCTGCACTCCAGGGATCACGTTCCATGACTCCAGCTTTCCGCCGGTGATGTCCACCCGGGCCTCGATGGTCTGGCCCTTGTCTTCCAGAACGACATCGGCCTCGCGCTCGATGGGGTCACCCGGCTTCCAGGCGAGCACAGTGCTCTTGGCCGGTTCGTGCAGCAGGAGCGTCGAGACACCTGTATCCGGTGTCATGTGGCCGCTCTTATGAAGAATGTCGTGGACCGCCCAGTATTCCGAGCTAGTGAGCCCGTCCAGGGGATGCTCAGGCACTGCGGATTGAGCCAGGAGGATGCTAGGCGTCGCCAACAGAGCGAGAGAGAGGGCCGGTATGCAAGTTATCAGGCGGAATGCACGCATAGCCATGCTGGTGGCTCCTCATGAATGGTCAGATTGTAATGCGGTGGTAGATGCGGCGGATGCGAATAAGTGCGAAACGAAAGGGTCCAAATCACCGATGACCTTCAGGGGGCAAAGGCTGAGTTGCCCCCTTTTTGGCCGGCGCGAGGTTACTCTGCTCTTACGTCGTTGGATAACTCGGGGATGCCTGAGATTCGTACCACGACTTTATCTCCCGGGCGAAGCCAGCGCGGCGGCTTCTTTGCTTCGCCCACTCCAGCCGGCGTCCCGGTGGAGATGATGTCTCCCGGCTCGAGCGTGAAAACGCTGGAGATGTGTTCGATGAGGTCTGCGATGCGGAAGACCATTTGCGAGGTATTCGAGCTTTGCAGGACTTCTCCGTTAATGATCATTTGAATGTCCAGCGCGTGCGGGTCGGGGATTTCGTCCGCGGTTACGATGGCGGGCCCAATGGGTGCAAAGGTGTCGAAGGTTTTCCCGATCATCCACTGGCTGGTAGCCATCTGGAAGTCACGCGCGCTGACGTCATTTAGATTGGTGTAACCGAACACGTGGTCGCGCCAACGATCTTTGGAGATATAACGCCCGCCCTTTCCAATCACTACCGCGAATTCAGCTTCGTAGTCCGGTTCCTTAGAGTGCTTGGGCAATACGATCGCCTCGCCGGGCCCGATGATCGCGGTGGTGTACTTAGAGAAAATGGTCGGGACTTTTGGGATTTCAGCATTGCATTCCGCAGCATGATCACGGTAGTTCAGACCGACACAAATGATCTTCGGCGGCCGAGATAACGGAGCAAGAAGACGCACCGTCGATAGAGGAACTGCCGCGTCCGCCGGTGGTTTCCCGAGCAGCGCGCTAGCCCGCTGGAGCGCCTCGGCGCCCCCTTGTATAAGGTGCAATAGGGTCGGAAACCCCGCCGACTTAAGGCCAACTACCTTGTCATCAAGGAGCGCGCCTGGTTCGCTCAATCCGTTGCGCTCGAAAGTCACAAGTTTCATTTACATGCCTCGCCCATCTTATGGATCCAATTTATCCAACTAAGAATGGCAACTCCCGGCAACGGCGTAAAGCGAAATAGTGCGAAAACACAGCGCTGCCACGGAGGAGAGGGGGGCGAGTTTCGCCTGAGGAGGGAATAATCTAGCGGAGCGATGCGCGGATAGGCATGTATCGGCTCAAGCCCACCGAATCGACCACCTCCATAAACTCGGAATGATGGCGGAGCTGGTCAAAGCGAGGGTCATGCATCAGGGTGAAGAGTTTCATGTTGCGCTCGGTACAGGCACGATTTAACCAGAAACCCATTTGCTTGGACTCACCGAGCGCGGCGTGAGTGGCGGCAATGTCATAAGACGGCATGCATTTGCGATTGCTCGAGCTTTTTAGCCCATGCAAGATTTGCCGGGCTGAGGTTTTGTCCCCGGCCATGGCATGGGCATGAGCCTTCATGGCGAGCACACAATTGCTGCCTCCGGTGAGCTTGATGGTGTTTTCAAACTCGTGGACCGCCCGCTTGTAGTCGCCCTTCTGTTCCAGCGCTTGCGCCAGATACATGTGGGCCCAGGTAAACTCCGAATCTAACTCGAGCGCGCTTTGGTAGTGCTTGATCGCTTCATCGAAGCGGTGGGCCATGTGGGAGGTGACGCCTGCCCAAACCAGGGTAATGAGGGAAACCGGATCGATCTCAAGGGCGTGCATGATGGCGATATGCGCAGCCTCGTGCTGTCCTTTGGCAGCTAAGAGATTCGCATACCAGTGGTAGCTCAGAGCGTAACCTGGATTGCATTCAATGGCGCGCCGGTACTCCAGATCTGCGCCGTGCCAGTCTCGCTCGAAGTGAAATTGAATATCGGCCAGCGATGCGTGCGCTTCCGCCAGATCCGGTTCGAGTTCGATCGCTTTCAGCGCGGCGCGCCGTGCTGCCGGCATGGCTTGCGCAGGAGGCACAATTTCATAGAAGGCGAGCAGGGTCAGGGAATCTGCCAGGCCGGAGTACGGCAGGGCGAAATGAGGATCTTCCCGGATCGCTGTTTCGAAGCACTGGAGGGCCTTGCGCAAGCCTTCCTCGTTGCGTTGTTTCCAGAAGTAGCGGCCCTTCAGATAGGCTTCTCGCGCGCTTCGCTTCTCGGCCCGCTTGGTGAGAGCAAAGGAAGTGGGCGCCGAGATGACTTTAAGCCAAATGCAGAAAACGATCTGGTCTGCCAGATAACCAGGGATCGCCTCGGTCTCGCTCCGCTGACAGTGGTAGACCTGCGACCAGACTGCGGTGCGTGTCTCGATCGCGAGAAGGTGAGCATTCACACGCAGGCCGCCGGCGTGGTCCTGAATTCCCCAGCGCAGTAAATAGCCGGTCGGGGGCTTCTGCGATGCGCTTTCTGAAGAGGCCTTACCGTTGCCATCCCCCTCCGTCGTGGACGACGCAACTTCAATACTCAACCGTCTCGGGTTCAGCTGCTCCAAGGCCGCAATGGTCCTGGCCTCGATTGCATCGCAAACAGCTTGTTCGCCTGCGACCCGCTTCCGGAGGCGCTCGACACGAATGGTTATGTGGCCGGGAGCGGGTTTTGCCTTGGGTGATCTCACCGACCCTGGAAATTCGCCGCCCTTTTGAGACACTCGCTCATTCCAGGCATCCAGCTCCGAGCGGAAGGCGAAGACGCTTCCCAGTTGTTTGTGAAAGTGGCGATGAACGGGAAGGCCTTCCCTCTTTTCCCAGAGTTGAACCGTCCGGACCTCGCGGCGAAAATAATTGGCAATTTCCTTCCAGGAATCCAGCCGCCCATCTTCGTGACTGGATGGATGAGGTTTCGGGAATGTCGGTGCCAACTCTTTAATCATGAGGGTGAGCGGACTCTCTATGAACGTTCAGACTCTAGCTTAGAAGGCGGAGGGGCAATGGATTTCTTCCGACAGTTACAGCAAGCCCAGGAGCCCGAGGGGATTCCGAGAAAGCCTTTGGGTACCATTGACTGTTACGGGCAGACTACACCTTGATAAAACTTCTGCGCAAGGAATTTCCGCTGCCAACAGCCTGTTTCGCGGGTTCCGCGGCTTTTGCAAGGTTCCTCAGAAAGTCGGTCTAGAATCTGTACGAAAAGGTACATGCGGGACCCTATAGGCTGCCAAGCCCAGTCCCGAAAGGGACGGCGGAAAGCGGCCTCGACGCCATCCTGGACAACCTTCAATCGTCCATTGCGAGACTAGACTCGTAAAATCCTGGTCCACACACTCTAAAGCTCCATCAAGATCAGCGGGCTCTGGAGGTTTCGCACAATTTCGCTTGTTGGGTTTGGGAAAACTTGGTTTCCTATATTGGTTTTGCGGTGTAAGCGTACTCACAGCCCACATTCGCCTGACCCCCCAGAGCAGGCTGGTCATGAGGCGCTGCCTGAGTTCAAGATTGGAAACAAACTCAGAGACTTATCCACTGCCGGATCAGAAAAGGGAAATTCGTGCCCCAGGACCGACGTTCCAAACCCTCACCATTGCCGCCTTCATTTGACTACACCTCATCCCACGAGTTCATGGAGAGAGTCCGTGCGGGGATGCCGCCTCTGATCATTTGCGTCGCTTGCAATGGGGGTATCCAGGGGAAAGAAGCAAATGAGGTCATCCCGGAAACGGCCGATGAGATCGCGGAATCGGTGGGAGCTGCGTATGATGCCGGGGCGGCTATGGTGCATATCCACGCGCGAGATCCGGAAGATCTTACGCGCGGCGCGCGCAATGCTGAACCCTGGCGGGAGGTTCTGCGCAAAGTTCGTCAGCGCTGCCCAGAGATCATTATCAACGCCACCACCGGCGGCGGCCCGAACATGACGATGGAACAGCGCGCCTCCTCACTGGAGGCGGGTCCGGAGGTTGCATCCCTGAACCTGGCGCCGGATATGAGCCGTTTCCATCTCAAGGAGCGGCTTGCACCTCTGCCCAATCCGCGACCGGCCATGGAGGTGGACGAATGCATACCGTTCACCTATGGCCTGATTCACCAGTTCGCTGCGCTCATGAAGCTGCACGGGGTCAAACCGGAAATGGAACTTTACCATGCGGGCTGTTTGTGGGGCGTAAGGTATCTGATCGAAAACGACTTGGTGCAGAAGCCCTACTGGATTCAGACGGTCATGGGCTATCAGACCGGGAGCCTGCCTACGGTTGAGAACGTTCTGCAGATGTTAAAGGAATTCCCCGCGGATTCGCTCTGGCTATGCTCAGCCATTGGGCCGTATCAACTGCCGCTGACGACCCTCGCCACCTTGATGGGCGGCCATGTGCGGGTTGGCCTGGAAGACAATGTCTACTATGCTCGCGGGCAGAAAGCCGTGAGTAACGCCCAACTGGTAGCCCGAACAGTGCGCATCGCGCATGAACTCAACCGGCCGGTTGCGACCCGGGCGGAGGCTCGTTCGATGCTGGGTCTGAAGGAAACGCCTTCCGCGTACAACGGCCAAGAAGCCGAGCGGACAGGAGCTTCGTCTCTCGCCCTCGATCGCGGATGAGACTCTAAGATGGCTCATGCCTAAGCTCGCGCTGAACGGCTTTTCGATGTACTACGAGACGTTTGGATCCGGCCAGCCCCTGCTGTTTCTTCCCGGCGCGCTGGGCAGCGGAAACACGGATTTCGAGCACCAGCTCGCATGGTTCAGCCAAAGCTACCAGGTCGTTGCTCCCGATCCGCGCGGTTATGGCCAATCGAGACCACCGGTACGCGACTATCCGTGGGGGTTTTATCAGCGGGATGCGGAGGACGTTCTGGCGTTGATGACGGTGCTGGGCCACCAGGAATTCACTGTCTTCGGGTGGAGCGACGGCGCCAATATCGGCGTACTCATGGCTGCGAATGCTGCGGAGAGAATTCGCAGTCTTGTGGTATGGGGTGGGAACTCCTATCTTTCCGCGGAAGAGATCACTGCATTCCAGGCCGTACGCGCGATATCCTCATGGTCGCAAAGAGACGCGGACGCGATGCGGCAGGTCTACGGCGATTCCCTCGATCGCTTGTGGGAAAGCTATGTCGTGGGGTTGGAAGAACTCTTCGCGGCGGGTGGGGAAATCTACCGCTCTCAACTGCAACAAGTACGGTGCCCGACCCTGGTACTGCACGGGGAAAAGGACCCGCTCGTGCCCGCATTCCATCCGAGAATCATTTGTGAAGGGATTCGCGGATCGCTGCTGCATGTTTTTCCTGAAGGCAAGCACAAGATCCACGCGAAATACGCGGCGGAGTTCAATCAACTTACTTCTGCATTTATAGCCGGGCAGACTTAATTTGGAATTGAATTGACCAACCTGTTGTAACGTCACAACAGCGGGCGCGCGGAGGTACAGGTTGGGTCCAGCGAGCGACAGCAGCACGGTGAGAACTCCGGGCACCGCAGTGCAGCGCCATTTACATCGAAGCCTGGGGCTCTTTGACTCGACGATGATTGTCGCCGGTTCGATGATCGGCTCAGGCATCTTCATTGTTGCCGGCGAAATGGCGAGAGAGGTTGGCAGTTCCGGCTGGCTGATGGTGGCGTGGGTGATCGCCGGCGTGCTCACGGTCACGGCCGCTCTCTCCTACGGAGAACTGGCCGCCATGATGCCCCATGCAGGCGGCCAATACGTTTACCTGCGTGAAGCGTATTCCCCGATGTGGGGGTTTCTCTACGGCTGGACGCTCTTTCTGGTCATTCAGACGGGCACAATCGCGGCTTCGTCAGTGGGGTTCTCCCGCTATCTCGGCGTGTTATGGCCGCATATTGCGGAGAACAATTACATCATCCGGCCGATTCACATTTTGCCCACGTATGCCGTTTCTCTTTCGACCGCGCAGGTTGTCGCTCTCGTGGTCATCTCGTTTCTGACCTGGACGAATACCAATGGCCTTAAGTATGGCAAGGGCGTGCAAAACGTTTTTTCCACCATGAAGATCGGCTCGCTGCTGGCTGTGATTGCCATCGGTATATTGATCGGGTGGAAGGCCTCCGTGGTCAAAGCGAATTTCGGCGACGCGTGGACCCCACGCGGATTCACCTTGACCGGGTATACGCCGTCTCCGCTGACGGCGTTCGGCATGCTGGTCGCCCTGTGTACGGCGCAGATCGGATCTCTCTTTGCCGCAGATGCGTGGAACAACATTACCTTCAGCGCCGGGGAGGTGCGGAATCCCAGCCGGAACGTTCCCCTTTCCCTGGCCCTGGGAACATTCATCGTGATCGGCCTGTACCTTGCGGCGAACCTCGCTTATATCGTCGTCTTGCCGTTCAGCGCGGTGCAGCACGCGCCCTCGGACCGCGTGGCCGCGACCATGATGCAGGCCGTCTTCCCCACAGCAGGCGGCGCGTTAATCGCGGTTGCCATCATGATTTCGGCTTTTGGGTGTATGAATTCTTTGATTCTTACCGGCGCGCGGGCTTACTATGCGATGTCGCTGGACGGGGTTTTCTTTAAGAAGGCCGGCACGCTTAATCGGGCGAACGTGCCCAGCGCAGCCTTGGTCATGCAGTGCGCCTGGTCCGCGGTGCTGGTCTTGATCCGAACTTATCAGCCGGCGACGGGGACGTACGGGAATCTTTACAGCAACCTTCTGGATTACATCATTTCGGCCGCGCTTATTTTCTACATTCTCACCATTGCTGGTGTTTTTCGCTTGCGCAAGCTGCAGCCGAATGCGGAGCGCCCATACCGAGCCTTTGGGTATCCGATTATTCCTGCCCTCTATATTGTCTGTGCGAGTGTCATTCTCGTGATTCTGTTCGTCTACCGGCCGGCAACCACGATTCCCGGTGTCGTGATTGTTCTGATTGGCGTTCCGGTGTACTTCTTTTTTCGATTGCAAATACAGCGGGAACGTAAAGCGGCCGCGAAAGAATAGAGGCTGGCTCCCCCTGGCGAAGAGAACCAGCCTCTCCTTCTATTGCTTTTCGAAGACGACTAGTTCGGTGAAGGGCTTCCCTTCCTTGTCAGTCCCCGACATATGAAAGGTCTGCGTCTTGCCGTCTTTGGAGAGGGTGGCGTAACTCTTGGCGGCCCTTCCGTTGTAGTTCCACACTTGTGTGGTCTTGTACGGATTCACTTTGGTGGCAATTACGGTTACGTTCTCACCCCGGCCCTGTACAGGAACGGCCTTGCCTGGTTCAGGCTTGTAGGACCAGCTCGACTCCTTACCCTCGGGACTTTTCTCCTGGACGGTGATGGTGCCATCCGGATCGATCGTCACCTGGTCTTCCAGGGGTGCCTTTCCGGGGAACTTCGACTTTTCCAGGTTGAATTTCCAGGTTCCAGCCCAGGCGCCCGCAGGGGTGTCCTGAGCGTTCAGGTGGAACGAGATAGCCAGCAATAAGGCTGGCACCGCCAAGAGAACTAGTTTCGTCAGACTTGATTTCATTGGATTTTCGACTCCTTGATGACTGAGCATTCGTTGCTGGTTTGAGTGAATCGGTCGCTGATTGAAGAAACCGCAGGTCCCTCCACTCCGCTTCGCTCCGGTCGGGATGACAAGGTGGTTACGACGGTGGCGATGATTTTCCATGGAAAAACGGCCATGTCTTCAGCAACCACCTTGTCGTCTCGACCGGAGTTGTCATGGGCCTGCGGCCCACCAACAGTGATGAAAAACGCCTCGGTCCGGCAACCACTTTCTAAGGAAACGTCGCCCTTTCCTTTGTCATTCCGAGCGGAGCCGAGGAATCTGCAGTTCCGCGGACCTTTCGTGGAAATGTTTTTCGATCGAGCGAAGCGGAAGGACCTTCTTCTTGTTCTCACACCCTCTTTAGCCGTGCCACTTTTCCTGACTTTTCCGCAGCGTTTGCATTTTATTGCTTTTCGTAGACGACCACTTCGCTGAAGGGCTTGGCCTTGGTGGCGCCGGGAGCCCTGTACGTTCCGGGCGCACCGTAGAAGGTCTGGACTTTTCCATCCTTCGACAAGGTGGAGTGAGTGTGAGTGATCTTTCCCTCGTGGTTCCAGATCTGGTTGTTCCGATACTCGCCCACTTTGACGATTTCCACCGTGGTGTTGTCTCTGCCCTGGATGGATACGGCTTTCCCAAGCTGTGGCTTGTAAGACCAATCAGTGGTCTTTCCATCCGCGCTCACCACATGCACGGCTACCGACCCGTCAGGCTGGATAGTCACCTGGTCGAGTGTGGGCGGTGGTCCCGGGAACTTGCATTTCGCAGTGTTCGCTACCCAGGTGCCGGCCCAGGCGCCCGCGGGCATATCCTGCGCGAGCGCAATCATAGGGCCTGCGCACACCAACAGCGACGCAGCCATCAAACGTAACTTCAACGATGCGGATTTCATCTTCTTTGTTCCCTCCAGGAACTACTTGACCGGGTAGCGCAATTTCACTTTGCTGCCCAGAATGTTTTTGAGATCGAGCGCGAGTTTGTCCAGACCGCTCTGCGGGGATTCCTTTCCGGTTACGATCTCGGAAAGACGGCGTTCCGCCGCGTCCGTCATTTGAGCCTGTTCGGGGATCGTCGGTTTTTCTTTGGCGATCGGCGCACTTGCCAGAAAAGCCGGCGTATAAGGTAGGTGCTGCACCTTGGAATCCTCGTATACGGATTTTCTGATCGAGGAGCTGCCGTCAAGGGTTTGTTGCGTCTGGACCCGGCCGGACATTGCCCATTCGATGAACCGATAGGCCTCCTTGGGGTGCTTTGCCTTGGTCGGGATCAGGTAGGTTAAACCCTCAAGTTGACTGGATCGCAGCGCGGTGTTTGAGGGAATAAGACTGTAACCGAACTTGCCTGCAAACTCAGAGGTCGCGTGGTCTTCCAGGAGATAAGCCTGGTCACTCCACAAGAGGCCCATGAATGCGTGCCCCTGTTGCAGAGCAGCCTGGGCTTCATTCCAGCCGTAATTGAGAGTGTCCGGCGGACTGAAGGCAATCAGTCTCAGGTACTGCTGGGTTGCCGCAACATTCTGTGGAGAATTGACAACAATGTCGCTGTATTCCCAGCCGTGTTGCGTGTCGAGGACATCTCCCCCGAAGGAATAGACGAAGTTCAGCCACTCATACCAAAGCGCAGGGCCCTGCTTGCCGGAAATATACGTTCCATACAAGTGGTCGGCGGGGCGATGGAAGAAGTCGGCCAGCTGCATAAATTCCTTCCAATTGGAAGGAACCGCGAGTTCACGGTGATAGCGTGCTTTGAACTTGCGCTTATTCTCAGGATCGTCGAGCAGATCTTTGCGATAACAAAGGTAGGCGGTGAGGCCGGTATAGGGATAACCGTAAATCTTGTCACCATACCAACCAAGCTCGCGCCACCAGTTGGGAAAGAGCTCTTGCTGGGGTTGGAAGCTCGCATTGTGAACGGTCGGGTCCGTCAACAGAGAATCAATAGGTTGGACTTGGTTCTTTTGAATGAGAGCGCCCAGGAACCGATGCCGCATGACGACAATGTCATAAGCAGAACTTCCCGCCCCGTCTACAGCGAGATCGTTCATGATCCTGCGGTCGTTACGATTTAGAACTTCCACCCGCACGCCGGCTTTCTCCTCATAACCCGCGATCAGCCCGGTCTTCGTAAGACTCTTCAAGAACCATTCATCGCCCGCGAGTCTGATCGTTACCGGCTCCGAGCTTTTGCGGCAGCCGGCCACAACCAAAATCACGATGCCCAAGACCACAACCAGGGCCAGGAGAGGAGCCTTGGCCCAGGCTTTTTTACCCAGCTGTTTCATTTTGGGAGAGAAGAGCCAGCAAACCAGAGGAACTTGACTGGCGTGTCGCCGGAATTAATGTTGGAGTGGGTCATGGTGTTGTCTGGCCGGATCATGTAGCCCATTCCCGGAGGCTGCAGCCGTAGTTGGGTGCCGATGAATGCGAGGCTGGTACCATCGATGGCGACCCAAATCTCTTCCTGCCCGGGATTGTGTGGATGAGGCTCGCCCATCTGCATGGGATTGATCGTCACCGTGATGAGGTCGCCCACGGTCGCCAGGCCATCGGTCCGGGAGAAAAGATCGCGCACGATATGCGCCCAATGCCCGGACGCGCCCGGAAGAGTGTATGGCGACGCCTCCATCGGCGTTCTCGGGGGAACCGTTCTCTCATCGGTGACCAGCATATCTTTGCGCGGAGTGAAGTTCTTGGGGACCGGTTCATTGACCACATACATGGTGAGGTCGTCGTTACCGGTGTTCTTCATCGAGAACTCGAGACCTTCGGGAACGAAGACGGCTATGTCTTTATGCAAGGTCGCGGTTTTTCCGCCTGCCGTAATTTCTCCGGAGCCTCCGTCGATGTAGTAGACCTCCTGTTGGCCTTCGAGCTTCTCAGAGGTGGTTACATCGTTCGGCTGAAGACGGCCGTAGGCCACGAAATTTGTGGCTTGCAGCACTGCTCCTGGTTGCGGCGGATTCAGATTGCTTCCGTGGCTGAGGATGTCGCGCAGCACCAGTGAGCCATGTTCGTGGCGTGGCATCGAGTCGTGCCAATCGCCCATGAACCTGTCGATGAGCCTGTCCTGCAGGTCGGTGCCATCCTCATACCGTATGGCATTCGGCCCGGGGAAACTGTTTCCGCCGGAAGCGGGCGTATGCACCGGCGGCTTGGCAACTACCTGCGCATGGCCGGAGGCCATCGCGATGGCGACGACTGGCCATGCGAGCAAACCGAGACGTTTTCCGGAGGGCGAGATCATTGACTCCGAGTTCCTCGTTCAGCGGCGGTTCTGGCCGCGAATGGACGGCAGCCGGACAACTAAATCCAGAAGCCAAACGTTAAGCCTGTTCGACGGGCGGAACAAGCGAAATAGTACGAAACGTCCCTAGGAGCGGGCCGGAACAAACTGAATGCAGACAGGAACATCCAACTTGATCTCCTTCCCGGTCTTTTCCATCCGGCCGGTCGCGCGATCAAGCTTGAACTCTACTATGTTGTTCGAATACTGGTGAGCCACCAGGAGGTAAGACCCGGTGGGGTCGATAGCGAAGTTGCGGGGCATGATGGCTCCGCTGGGCGTTTGTTCGACCAGGGTAAGCGTGCCCTTCGCCGGATCGATGGCAAAAATGCCGATGGTATCGGGACCCCACTCATCCCCCGTATTGCGGCGATTCGATTCGTAGAGGAATTTGCCATCCGGGGAGACGGCGATTTCCGCGCTGTGGTTGTCGCCGCCGAACCCGTGGGGAATGGTTTCCGAACTCTGCAGCTTGGTCAAAGTTCCGCGCGTGGCATCCCAGGCGAAAGCATCGACGATACCGCTCATTTCGCTCAACTGGTAGGCGAACTTACCGGATGGGCTAAAGGCAAAGTGCCGCGGGCCGCCGCCCGGCTTCACCATCGCAAAGGGCGGATCGGGAGGAGAGAGCTCCCCGGTTTTTTCGTCAAAGCGGTACGTCTGCACCTTGTCTAATCCAAGGTCGGAAACGATGACGTAACGATTGTCCGGCGAAACCAGGATGGAGTGAGGGTGCGGCCCGGTCTGAATGGCGGGGTTTACGCTGTGGCCGATGTTCTGAATGAAGGAGGTAAGTTCTCCCAGCGAGCCATCGTCCTTAAGCCGGATCACCGAGATGCTGCCGCTGCCGAAATTAGCCATCAGCACGTATTTGCCGGTCTTATCGGTGGAGATAAAACAAGTGCTGGTTCCACCCGTGGGCAGAGTATTCAGCAAACGCAACTTGCCGGTCGCCGGATCGATGGCATAGGAACTCACGAACGAGGCGTGATCGAGCGGTGGCCCTACCGAGAGCGGATCTTCGGTGACGGCATAGAGGAAGTGATGATCCGGGGAAATCGTAATGAAGGAAGGATTGGTGATTTCCGCGGCAAGCTCCGGCTCGCTCAAGGCGCCGGTGGCCGCGTTGAAGCGGCTCATGTAGATTCCCTTGCTGTGGCTCTCCCCCACGCCCTGCGTCTTGCTGTGACGGACAAAGCGGAACCCTGTATAGGTGCCGACGTAGACAAAGTAGTCTTTGTCTTGCGCTGAGGCTGTGCCGCCGGCGAGCAGGGTCAACACACAAATGAGCATGAGGCAGAGCGAATATCGGGCTGGTTGCACTGGGCTCATAGCCTCCTTGGCGATCAGGATCAGGTTATACCACGGGTACAAATTGCAGGCATACCGGCGTGTCGAGCTTGAGTTCGCGGCCCATCCTGGAGAGCATTCCCGTCGCCGGGTCGATTTTGAATTGGACTACGTTGTCAGATACCTGGTTCAACGCGAATAAGTATTGGCCGGTGGGATCGATGGCAAAATTGCGTGGCATGATGCCCCCCGAGGGAAACTGCCGGATTTCGGACAAGGTGTGTTTTTCCGGGTCGATGGCAAACACACTGATGGTGCCGGGCAGCCGGTCGATTTTGCTCGGATCTTTGTCATTGAAGCGGCTAAGCCGGTTGGAGGCATAGAGGTATTTCTGATTCGCACTTATCTGCAGTTCCGCGCCTGCGTTGCGAAGGCCGTGCGGGGCGATCGAAAGCTCCTGAAGCTGAGTCAACTTTCCTTGCGCCGGATCCCAGGCAAACGTGATCAAAGTGCTGCCCATCTCGTTGAGTTGGTAACCAAAGCGCCCCGCACGGTCGAAGAGAAAACGGCGCGGGCCCCCACCTGGCTCGACCGCGGCAAAGGGAGGGTCGAGGGGCGAAAGCATCCCCGTCGATTCGTCGAAACGGTAAACGAACACCTTATCGACGCCGAGATCGGAGACGATGACATACCGGTTGTCTGGCGAGACGAGGATGGTATGTGGGTGAGGCCCCGATTGGACGGGCACTTCGGGACTGCCGTGACCCAAGTGCTGCACGAAGGCCGTTTGCTGCCCTAACGAGCCATCGCCATTCACCCGGACGACGGAGATACTCCCACTCCCGAAATTGGCCAGGAGCACGAACTTGCCCGTCTTGTCCACGGAAAGGTAGCAGGTGCTGGTCCCGCCGGTAGGAATGGTGTTCAGAAGGCGAAGCTTGCCCGTCGCGGAATCAATCTCGTAGGCACTTACGTAGGACGCGTGATCTTTCGGCGGCCCCAGGGACAGCGGATCTTCCGAAACCGCATACAGAAATCGATGATTGGGGTGAATGGCCAGAAACGAAGGATTCGCTATTTCAGCGGCCAGCTCCGGCTCGCTCGCTTCTCCCGTGGCGGCATGGAAGCGGCTGACATAGATTCCTTTGCTGTGGCTCTCTCCCACCCCGATGGTGGCACTGTGACTCACAAATTTGAAGCCGGTGTAGGTGCCAAAGTACATATAAAAGTCGCCAGCCTGGGCCACGGCGAGCTGACAGGCAACAAAGGCAAAAACAAGAGCCAGGCAGGAGGTACGGCGGCTACTTCTCACAAGCTGAACGGCTCCCTTTCATTTTTTGGCAGGGACCGCGTGAGTCCAGTTGTCACCCTGCGGAAAGCGGGCGAAATACAAGAACTTGATCGGCTTGTCACCGTCGTTAATGTTGGAGTGGATGGTGATGGAATCCGGCCGCAGCATGTACGCCATTCCAGGGCGCTGCACGCGCAACTCAGTTCCCAGCAGAATGAGACTGTTGCCATCGATGGCGGCCCACACTTCTTCCTGGCCTGGCCTGTGCGGGTGCGGCTCTCCTAAGGTCTTGGGGTTAATCTCTACCGTGATGACGCTCTGTTCGGTTGCCAGGCCGTCGGCTGGGGAGAAAACCTCACGGACGATATGGGCCCAATGGCCGGAAGCTCCGCCGACAATGTAAGGATCCGCTACGGCTGGGGTGCGCTGGCGCGCGGCCTCCTCATCCTTCACCACCATCTTGGTTTTGGCGTGGAACGGGATGCGGTTGGGATTGCCGACAATGCCGTTATCGTCGGGCAATGGCTCGTTGATGACGTACATGGTGAGCGGGTCATCGCCGATCGAGTGCATCACAAATTCCAGTCCGACAGGCATGAGTACAGCAATATTCTTGTGCAGCTTCGCAGTGTCGCCACCAGCTGTGATTTCACCTTCGCCGCCCAGGATGTAGTAAATCTCCTGCTGGCCTTCGAGCTTTGAGGGAGTCGTCCAGGCACCTGGAGCGAGCCGGCCATAGGCGAAGAAATTGGTGTAGTGGAAGACAGCGCCCTTCTCCGGTGGGTCGAAGTTATCGCCCTTGGTGAGGATGTCACGGAGAATGAGCGAGCCGTGTTCTACGCGTGGCATGGACAAATGCCAATCGCTGATGAACATATCGATGCGGCGGTCCAGCGGGTCGGGAACGCTTTGATACTTGATCAAGCCGGGTCCGGCGTAGGAGTTGATGCCGTTGATGGCATTCGCCGTTCCGCTGCTGGGCGGGGTATTCTGCGCCACGGCGAGCGAGCAGCCCAAAGCCATGGTGAAAGCCGCTGATAAACGCCGCATGCTAACGGTCTCCCTTCCCATCTTATTTCCTGGCTTCATGCGGATGATAGCGGCCAAAGTAGAGGAATTTAACCTGCGAATCTTCGTTCTGATTCACGTTGGTATGGGGCGTCAGGTTATCCGGCACGTGATAGAACGCCATACCGGGCGTCTGCTTGCGCAGCGAGTTGCTGACGAAGGCCAAGCTGGTTCCATAGAGCGCCGTCCAAACTTCTTCGA
The DNA here is from genome assembly GCA_963745725.1 of uncultured Acidobacteriaceae bacterium. Taxonomy (GTDB): domain Bacteria; phylum Acidobacteriota; class Terriglobia; order Terriglobales; family Acidobacteriaceae; genus PALSA-350. Next base: position 754,001 of record CAVUYJ010000005.1, on the reverse strand, counting down.
TGTCGGTATGGTCTACGACGTGCGGTTTGCCGATGGTGAGCGGATCAAGCGTGACCGTCAGCACGCTTTGCAAGGTGCCCAGTCCATCGGAGGTGACGAACAACGTTTTCACAATGTGGCACCACAAACCAGTGGTCGAGGTTACCGGGATCTTGTTCTCATCGCGAACCAGCAGAGCTGTGTTGGGGCGGAAACCGGGCGGGGTGGGCTCGTTGATCACGTACATGGCAAGCGGTTGGTCGCCAGTGCTCTTTATCGTGAACTCGAGGTTTGCCGGCACCAGGACGGCAATGTTGCGGTAGAGATCGGCGTTCTCTCCACCCGCCATCATCGTGCCTTTGCCAGACTCGACAAAGTAGATCTCCTGCTGACCATCCAGCTTGGTCGGCTTGGTGGATGCCTGGGGCGCCAGGGTGTCGTAGGTATAGGAGTTCATATAGCGGAGAACGGCGCCTTTTTTTGTCGGGTTCGCGGCATCGCCACGGGTCAGGATATCGCGTTCCTCGAGCGACCCACGCACCGTGCGCGGGGTGGCGTCGTGCCAGTCTCCGAAGTAATAATCGATCTTATCCCCGGTGATCTGCGCCAAGGCGGCGGGCGCCAGCAAGGCACACACGCCAAGGGATGCGACAAACCTCCTTATCATCGATGCTCTCCCGTTCCTCGGTTTTGCCGCATTTTGCTGATCCTGCTAAATAAACAAGTTTTCCAGCGTCGAACAAGCGAAATAGTGCGAAACCGGGTTGGGGTGTAAATCAAACTTAGTGCGCACATTTGGCCAGAATCCGGTTTCCAGCTCTGCTTGGTTGCTTGTGGAGCGAACTGCAGATCCGCTCCCCTCGTCCACGCTTCGCTCCGGTCGGGATGACAAACAGGAGAGGGTCATTGGAGGGAGAGGACCGTTGCCAAGGGACACGCCGGTTGTTGCGGTCGCGCGGACGCCCTTTCTATCGTCAACCGTCCTCGGCCATTGTCAGGGACGGGGTGCATTCCCAGTGCAAATGGTCAAAATGTGCGCACTAAGCGCACTGAGTTTGATCTCCAACGATCAGCATTCCAGGTGCATAACAGATTTGATCCCATTCCGAGGCCGAAAGTGTCGGTTTTGGAGAAATTTCTCGCTTCGGGACTATTTTCGCGTCTCGTGAGGTCGGTAATGGGCAAAGTAGAGAAACTTCGCCTGGGATTCACCGCTGGGGTTGATGTTGGTGTGCGGAGTGAGATTGTCGGGGATATGCAAGTATGCCATACCGGGCGTTTGTTCATGCAGTTGGTTTCCCACCAGTGCGAGACTGTCGCCGTAGAGCGCGGTCCACACTTCTTCAATGTCGCTCGTGTCCTCGTTGAGCGCCGGGTGTGGCTTTCCAATCGTCAGCGGATCGAGCGTGACTGTCACGACACTTTCCAGCGTCGCAAGCCCATCGGCGGTGGTGAAGAGCGGTTTTGCGATATGCGCCCAGAAACCATTGCTCGAGGAGATGGGGATAGTGTTTTCATCCCGAATAAGCAGGTTCGGATTGGGCCGGAATCCCGCCGGCGTCGGTTCGTTGATCACGTACATGGCAAGAGGCTCGCCGCCCGTGCTCTTGAAACTGAATTCCAGATTGGCGGGCACAAGGACAGCGACGTTCCGGTACACATCGGCAGTTTGACCACCGGCGGTCACCGTACCTTTTCCGGATTCAACAAAATAGATTTCCTGCTGGCCCTGCAGCCGCGCAGGCTCGGTGGACGCGCCCGGCGGCAACGTGGCATAAACATACGAGTTGATAAAGCGGAAAACCGCCCCGGGACGCTGAGGATTCAGGCCGTCTCCGCGAGTGAGAATGTCTCTCTCCTCCAGCGATCCGCGAATGATGTGCGGCGTTGCGTTGTGCCAGTCGCCGAAGTAGAGGCTGATGCGATCGCCGGTTGTTTGCGCTTGCGTGAGCGGTGACAGAGCGTAGCAACCAAGCAGAAAAATGAGAGGGAAAAATTTCATATCACGTTCATTCTCCGCCGCTTCGGGGCCGCTGACAAACCGGTTTCGTACTATTTCGCTTGTTGGAAGGGGAAATACTTGTTTAGGTAGAAGGGCGGCAAAATGCCGCTTTTATGGCGACGGTCATGCGTAGAATCACCCTGCTATTTTTCATTGCCTTGATGTCCTTGCATGCCCAGGAGTCATCGTTCCACAACGCGCCGGCGTCGGCTGCGGCGGAAAAAAATCCGTATGCCGAACAAGCATCCGCGATCTCCGCCGGCAAAACAAGCTATGCCAGCCACTGCTCCGCCTGCCATGGAGTGAGTGCAGAAGGAACGGGCAATGTTCCGCCGCTCGCGCATGGAGCGCTGCAGGGGGTGCCGGACGGCTCAATTTTCTGGTACATCACCAAAGGCGGACTGGAAAACGGAATGCCATCGTGGGCGTCTCTGCCGGCTGAAGAGCGCTGGCAACTGGTGACCTTCCTCAAGTCGATGAGCGCCTCGGCTGCGGGAAGCGCGCCCGCACCGGCACCAGCGGCAACCGCGGCGCCTGAAATTTCGAACGCTCCGCCACCCGAACCGCCGTTTACCGACTATCGCTACGAGAAGCCGGGAACGATGCGCCACATCACGCTCAAGGATCTTCCTGCGCCGTACGCGTCGAAGTCCGCGATAGGCGGCCCAACGGTTGTGCCACGCCCGGAGAATGCATGGCCCAAGGCGCCGGAAGGTTTCACCGTTGGCCTATATGCGACGGGACTTACCAATCCGCGGATTCTTCGCAGAGCACCCAACGGCGATATGTTTCTTGCCGAGACCACTGCCGGCGACATTAAGATTTTTCGGGGCATGACAAAGGATGGAAAGCCGGAAGAGGTGCACGTTTTCGCCACCGGCCTGAATACGCCCTTCGGCATCGCGTTCTACCCGCTGGGACCCAACCCGCAATGGGTGTATGTAGCCAACATGAACTCTGTGGTGCGCTTTCCTTATAAGAACGGCGATTTGGCGGCCACGGGTCCGGCGGAGCATCTTGACGATCTGCCCAGCGGCGGACACCACCGTTCCCGGGATGTGCAGTTCTCGCCGGATGGCAAGACCATGTTTGTCTCGGTTGGCTCGCAGGAAAACGTCGACGATACGCCTGCGGAAAAGGATCGGGCCGACATCCTGGCATTCGATCCCGACGGTACCAACAAACGGATCTACGCTTATGGAATTCGCAATCCGGTGGGAATCGTCGTCAATCCAAAAACCGGCGAGCTTTGGTGTTCAGTGAATGAGCGCGACGAGTTAGGCAATAACCTGGTCCCCGACTACATTACCCACGTGCAGCCGGGTGGTTTTTACGGATGGCCTTGGTGGTACATGGGCCCGCACCAGGATCCTCGGATGGCCGGGCAACGTCCGGATCTCAAGGACAAAGTCATTACGCCCGATGTGATCCTGCAGCCGCACAATGCCTCGCTGGAAATGACGTTCTATGACGGAACACAATTTCCCGCAGAGTATGCCGGCGATATTTTCGCCGCCGAGCATGGGTCGTGGAACCGGTCACCCAGGACGGGTTATGAAGTGATTCGTGTGCCACTCCATCAGACCGGCCATGCAACGGGCGAGTATGAAGATTTCCTGACCGGCTTTGTGGTGGATGACAAGAGCGTTTGGGGGAGACCGGTCGGTGTGGCGACAGCAACCGACGGTTCGCTGCTGGTGAGCGACGACGGCTCAGGCTCGATTTGGCGAATTACTTACACCGGCAAATGAGCAGCCGACTCTAGAGGAGAGAAGAATGAACAGGATGAAACGAGTGGCCTGTCTGGCCGGATGCGCGCTGATGGCAGGCGCTCTTTCGCAAGCGCAGCTTGCAGACAAGAAGGCGCTCACGTTGCAGATTGCCAGGCAGGTGGCGGCCGCCGCCGAACAAGCAGCCGTCGCCAACCACAACCACATGTTCATTCTCATCGTGGATGATGGCGGCAACCTGATGTACATGGAACGGATGGACGAGGCACAGCTGGGCAGCTTCAACGTAGCCCTGGCGAAAGCACGCAGCGCAGTCTTCTTCAAGAGACCGACAAAGATGTTTGAGGACGCCGTCATCAAGAATGGCTATACCCCGATTCTGAAACTGCCGGAGGCGATGCCGATTGAGGGAGGTATTCCTCTTCTCGTCGACGGCCACATTCTGGGCGCCATTGGCGTGAGCGGCGGTACTCCGCAGGAAGATGGGAAATCGGCGCAAGCGGGCGCGGATGCGTTTCCCGGAATCGTGCAGGGGCACTAATGCCAGACCTCGTTTTGTCACCGACCTACTTCTACCTGATTGGCGGGCAATGAAAATTAATCCTGACAAATGCGTGGCCTGCGGGAATTGCACTTATGTTTGCCCGATGGGAGCGATCTATGTTGACCCGGTGATCAAGCGCGCCACCATCAACCGCGATGAGTGCGTGGAATGTTATGCATGCTACAACGGGCTAAGTACGGAACACCTGAACCCTTCCGCTGGTACGCAGCGTCCGGAAGTTTTTCCAGCTGGGGCGCGTGCGTTTTGACCCCGAACCGGACGTCTGCCCCACTGCCGCCTTCGAACCGGATGAGCTGCAATGGCCGCGCGTGGTGCGGCGCGCCTTCTCCGATCCACGAGCAACCCACGAATCCACTGGAGTCCAGGGCCGCGGCACCGAAGAAGTGAAGACAAATGACGTGACCTATCGCGTGAAGCAAGGAGAAGTTGGATTCACGATCGAGTTTGGGCGGCCCGGAGTCGGCGTGTGGTTACGCGACATTCAAAAGATGACTTGGGCGCTGGCCAAGGCCGGCGTCGGGTTTGAGAAGAAGAACCCGTTTACTCTGCTCATGACCGATGTGACCACGGGAACACTGCGCGAGGATGTTCTCAACGAGAAAGTGATGTCGGCCATCGTAGAGATTAAGGTCGGCGTGGAAAGGACGGAAGAAATCATTCGTCTGGTCCATAAGGTCGAGCAAGAGGTAGATACCGTCATATCCCTGGGCGTTGGAACACGCTGCGACGAACATGGCGACGAGAAGGTCGTGGCTCCCATCCTGGAACGGCTGGGATACAAGATAGAACGGGCCAAGACAAATATGGGACTGGGCAAAATCACCAACCCGGGTGTAGCTAACCCTGAGACGCACAGACTGAGCCGATGGAGCAACCCCGATGACCAATACTCTCCATCGTTACGGCAGCGCAGAAAGCTTCGCGGACGACTATATAGTTTTCGCTACTCCCAGCAATGGCAAGAACGAGATCGATAGCCTGCCTAAGCTGAAGAAGTTTCTCGAGCTGGCGCTTCCCTTCAACCCGGTCAATATCGGAGACCCGGTTCATGGTGGTTCGTTACGTCCGGCAAAAGACCTGCACACGACGGCAAATTGGAAACGGGATATGAAGCCCGATTTCCGCGCGGTGATCGACGGGCTCGACGAGCCCGCATCCGTGGTGGCGATCTTCGACAATCAGGCTGCGGCGGAACAGTTCCTTAAGGTTGCGGCCGAGGCTGACCTGGGCCTCTCCGTCAATATGTCGGCATCGGTGGAAGGCGCGATCGAGTGTTGCAAATTTGCCGGGATCACACGCCACAGCGTCGGCTATTCGCTGGGCTTTGAGGGCGCGACGGAGAAGTTGCCGAACACCCAGGCGCTGGCTCTTTCCACCATGTGCGGGCATGGGATGATATCGGCTAGCCTGGCCAAGAAGATGATCGACTGGGTGAAGGAGGGCCGCCGGACGCCGGCAGAGGCAGTCACCTATATGACGCGATTCTGCTCTTGCGGTGTGTTCAATCCGGTCCGGGCACAGCGCATTCTCGAGGAAGCCCGGATCAAAATGGAGTAACTAAGAACGGAGTCTTGATATGCGACGCTTGCAAGCTGTCCTGACGGTGTCTTCCCTGCTGGTTCTTTCCGGTTACATGTGGGCGCGGAGCCCTGCGCAAACGGGATTCTTGCTGGTGGCAGTCAAAGGCGACACCAGCGTCGGGATTGTTGACTCCAAGACCATGCAGAAGATCGCGGAAGTCCCGGAGGGTGGAGTCACCGGGCACGAACTCACGGTTTCACCCGATGGCCGAAGAGCGTACGTGCCCATCTATGGCAATTCGGGCGTGGGCGAACCGGGAACGGACGGCCACAACATGGTCGTGATCGATCTGGCCTCCCGCAAAGTGGTGGGCAATGTCGATTGGGGTAAGGGCGTCCGGCCACACGATCCGGTATTTGGCCCGAAGAACGGTTTGCTGTACGTCACCACGGAGCTGAATCGTGCGATCAGCATTATTGATCCGGCTACGCTGCGCATTGTCGGCTCGGTACCAACCGATCAGGACCAGTCGCACATGCTGGTCATTTCGCGCGATGGTCACCGTGGATATACCGCAAATGTTGGCCCGGGAACAGTATCTGTCCTTGACCTCGACGCGCGCAAGACGATTGCAGTGATTCAAGGTCTCCGGTCAGGTTCAGCGTATTTCGATGTCGGTCGATGGCAGCAAGGTTTTCACCTCCGATCAGACAAAACCCCAGTTGGCGGTGATCGATACCGCCACCAACAAGGTCGTAAAGTGGGTACCGCTGCCCGATCTTGGCTACGGAACCGCAGTCACACCGGATGGCAAATGGCTGATCATTGCGAACCCGTTGATCCACAAAGTGTCAGCGCTGAACCTGAGCACCATGAAGGTGGAGCACGTGATCGATGTGCCTGTCAGGCCGCAGGCGATCTTGGTCAACCCGAATAACCAGGTAGCCTATGCTTCGTGCGACAAGAGCCGGAAGGTCGCGGTCATCAACCTTTCCGATTGGACGGTGAAGGATCTTATCGATGTGGGCCCAGGTGCGGATGGCATGGCTTGGGCGAAAGCCGAATAAACAAGCTCACTTAGCGATGGTGTAGTAGTCGTAGGTGTATTTCCAGGTAAAGTCTTTTCCGGGCTCAATAGACATATGGATAAAGGGCTCCATAGCAAGAATGGATCGAATGGACCAAAGCTCCTCGCTTTCGAGGGGCTGATCGCCGGTGATCCTCATGCCTGCGCCTACGTGCCGGTTCTCGATCGTGATTTTGTAGTCGTCGGCGGTTTTTCCAAATCCTTCGATGGCCACCCCGAAAATGGTCGCGGCCCTGCATTTGCTTGAGGTAAGTGATCGTCTTGCCATCCACCGAGCCAAGCGCCGTGTTCACGGGTTTGGCAGGGTGTATCTCGAAGGGCAGCGTGATTGTGAAATCCGGCCCGATTGCCTGATTGTCGAGGACCAGGAAGTTGTGATCGTAAACGCTGCTTACGATCGGCCGCTTGCCGATATTCGTAAGGCGATGCTCGATGACCATTTGCGGCTTTCCGGCCACCAGCCGAACGGTCTTTTGATAGAGGTAACCGTAGCCTGAGGAGGGATCCATGACTCGCTGGGTGAAGACGATCGAAGCCGGCATGGTATGCACTGCCCATGTGCCGTGATCGACGATATCGTAGAGGCGGAACATGCTGTATTTTGCATTGTCGGGCTTGCGCAGCACGCCTACCCCGATTTTGAGGAACGTGCCACCCGGGCTGGCATCGCTGAAACCGAGCCCTTCCTCGTTGGTGGAGAATTCTTCCACCGGACCGGTAATCGCGCTGCAGGGTCCGGCGACAATATCGGGGCCGCGGTAGATATAGTCCACTACGGTAGGATCGGTTTTCGTGAACCAGGGACCGTAGTAGTTATGACCGGCAGTACTTGAGGCTTCCGATCACGCCGGACCAGTCAAATCGTGTTCCCCGATAGAAGCCGTTGGTCGGATCGGGAGGATGAATCGTGGCCTGAATGATGCCGTTGCTGATTTCGACGTCGTGAGTTTGAGCCGGGCATGAGGAGCAAAATCCTATCAGCATAGCCAGAAAAATCGCACTGCGCTTCGATGACGAAGCAACTCGCCTGGGGATCGTAGGCATTGGGTGGTCTCCTTCACGCGGCATAGGTTTGTCCGGTGCGCAACTTTGCGAAGCCAGTAGAAATGGACGGATCGGGGTTAAGAGAAATTGTCGACGCGCCTGCGGGCATAACCTACAGGCATAATATGATCGGGCTACGCATGAGGGAAATCAGATTTTGAAACCTCGGATTCTTGCCGCAGTTTTCGGTGGAGTCGTCCTCACTCTATCACCGGCCTGGTGCCAGTCAGATTGGCCGATGTATGGCCACGATGAGGGGAGCACGCGGTACTCTCCCTTAAAGCAGGTGAACACCGATAACGTGCAGCATCTGACTCTCGCGTGGACATACCACTTGAAGACAGTTGGACCTCGACCGGAGAAAATGGGACCGGCGGGGAGAGGCGGGGGCAGGCGATTGTCTGAGGCGACGCCGATCATGGTGAACGATACCCTGTATCTGCCGACACCCTACCTCAGCATCGTCGCGCTTAACCCGGAAACCGGCGAAGAGATATGGACCTATAAGTTCGACAAAGGACGTCCCGGTCCCCGAGGTGTTTCTTATTGGCCCGGAGATAAGATCACGCCGGCGTCTATTTTGTGTGGAACCAGCGACGGACGGCTTCTCTCTCTGGATGCCAAGACCGGAAAACCTACGGCCGGCTTTGGTACGGATGGATACGTGGACCTGAAGGCGGACGCGGACAATGGTTTTCCGCATGCTCAATATACGATGAGCTCTCCGCCGAGCATTTACAAAGACCTGGTGATCACCGGTGCTTCCGTCCAGGAATTGCCCGCGTCGGGTGCTTCCGGCGACATTCGTGCCTGGGACCTGCACACGGGCAAGTTGGTGTGGCGGTTCCACTCGGTCCCCCTGCCTGGTGAAGTGGGCCACGACACATGGCCCGGCGATAGCTGGAAGAATCGTTCGGGGACCAATGTCTGGGGCTTGATGAGTGTGGATCTCAAACAAGGCCTGGTGCTTCTTCCTTTTGGCTCGCCGACCTACGATTTCTATGCTCCGGACCGGAAGGGAAAAAACCTCTTTGGGAACGCTATAGTCGCGCTCCATGCAGACACGGGAAAGCTAGCGTGGTATTTCCAGACCGTCCACCACGACATCTTTGACTACGACCTGGAATCAGCTCCGGTTTTGATGGATATCCAGAAAGGAGGCGCGAAGATTCCCGCAGTCGGGGTGCTGGGAAAGAACGGGCTGCTTTTTATTCTGGACCGGCGCAACGGCACCCCGGTGTTTGGAGTGGAGGAAAGACCCGTACCCGCGAGCACGGCGCCTGACGAAGAAGCATGGCCCACGCAGCCTTTCCCGGTGAAACCTGAACCGTTGGGGCGCATGAGCTTCCGTCCGGATGAGATTGCCACGGTTACCCCAGAGCAGAAGAAGTATTGCGAAGACTTGCTGGCGACAGAAGGTGGCATGGAGAACCGTGGCGCCTATACTTCCTTTGGTTTAAAGCTGACGATTCAATTCCCCGGCACGATTGGAGCGGCCAACTGGCCGGGAATGTCTTACGATCCGAAGCTCGGATACCTATTCGTCAACACCAACAATTTGGGCGACGTGGGAAAGCTGGTGAAAAATCCAGAGGGGACGGAGCCCCCTTATGAGCGGCATAGCCCGTGGGGCGACTACGCCCGCTTTTGGAACAATGATAAGTTCTGGCCCTGCCAGCAACCGCCCTGGGGACAACTTTGGGCCATCAACGCGAACACCGGTGAAGTGGCCTGGAAGATTCCATTTGGAACTATTCCTGAGCTCGATGCAAAAGGAGTACACGGCACCGGCAGCCTGAACTTTGGCGGCTCAATCGCGACTGCGGGAGGATTGGTGTTTATTGCCGCAACCACCGATCATCTCTTCCACGCGTTCGATGCCAAAACCGGAAAGCTGCTGTGGCAAACGACGCTGGAGTCGGGGTCCTATACAACGCCCATGACGTATGAGGCGAAGAATGGGAAGCAGTATGTGGTCCTGGTGGCAACCGGCGGCAGTTTTTTCGATATGACGGCAGGTGACTCGGTATTCGCCTTTGCGTTGCCGGGCGGACTACCTACGCCGAAAGCAATGCCAAGTGCAACGAACGACATAGAGACTCCGGCCAGCCAACCGCAAAGCGTTCAGACCACGGCACCGGTTGCACCCTCCGCCCAGATGCCCGATGGTGAAGGGAAAGCAATCGTTCAAAAACAATGCGCGGTATGTCATGCACTCACGGTGGTCACCGCGAAACACGCTTCCCACAGTGAGTGGGAACAAGTGGTGAACCAGATGGTTTCGCGGGGAGCGGATCTCAGTGACGATGATATCGATACGGTGCTCGAATATCTCACGAAGAACTATGGGCCACTCGATCAAATGAGAACGCCGCCGGCTGGCGCCAATGCTCCGCATCAGTGATCTACTCTCTTATTTACGCTTGTTTTCGCTTGACCGCACCAGTTCGATCGCGTCTTCTCTTACCTAATGTTGAATGAGAGTCAAAAGACTCGCCGTTCACTCTCTAAGACCGACGCGAGCCCGCCATCTTGTGCTCGCGCTCATCGTGGCTGCCTACGTGATTACCTACATGGACCGGGTAAACATCTCCTCGGCCATGCCGGTGATCCAAAAGGACCTTGGGATTTCCGCCATCGCGGTGGGTTGGATCTTCAGCTCGTTTCGCTGGGGATACGCCCTGTTTCAGATACCGGGGGGATGGTTCGGTGACAAAGTCGGACCGCGGCGCGCCCTCGCCTGCATCGTCTGCTGGTGGTCGCTGTTCACCTCGTTAACCGCCCTTTGTTGGAACGCGACTTCTCTCGGTCTTTGCCGGTTTCTGTTTGGCGTGGGGGAATCGGGAGCTTTTCCCATTGCCACGCGTTCCCTTTCGCGTTGGATGCCACCGGAAGAACGCGGCTTCTCGCAGGGCCTACCCCATGCCGCCTCCCGATTGGGCGCTGCACTCACTCCGCCGCTGGTGGTCCTCATCATGATCCACTTCGGTTGGCGGATGCCTTTTTTTCTGTTTGGATTATTAGGCCTCACCTGGGCGGCCACCTGGTACTGGTTCTATCGCGACCGGCCGGCCGATCATCGAAGCGTCAACGCCGCTGAGCTCGCCGTGATTCATCAACCGGAGAACGCACCTTCGCATTCCGTGCGTTCGGTACCGTGGCGGACAATCCTGCGAAACCGCACGGTCTGGATGCTGGCCATGATGTATTTCTGCTACGGCTATAGCATCGATATTTATCTGGACTGGTTTCCCAAGTACCTCTACGATTCGCGCGGAGTGAATCTTAAGCAGATGGGCTTTTATGCCAGCCTGCCATTTGTTGCCGGCGCTGTCGGCAATCTTTTGGGAGGTTGGCTTTCCGACCGGTGGGCAGCGCGCACCGGCAATCTCAGGGCCGCGCGGCGGGTGATTGCGGTGCTGGGGTTTGTGATCGCAGCAGCCTCTATCCTGCCTGCTACGTTTACCACCCACACCAACGCATCGGTGATTTTTTCGTGCGTCTCCGTGTTCGGGCTGGAGTTGACGGTTGGCGTGTCGTGGGCCATTCCACTGGATATCGGGGGCGACTTTGCCGGCTCGATTGCTTCGATCATGAATACGTTTGGAAACCTCGGTGGCGCTATCTCACCCGTCTTACTTGGCTATTTGCTGGGATCTTACGGCTGGAATGTTCCGTTTGTCGTATCCTCCGTGCTTTGTATCGTGGCGATCTTCTTCTGCTTCGGGATTGATCCTTCGCACGCGGTGATCGCCGAAGCGCAGGAGGCGTTATGATTCCCGATCCTGCTCCGGTGCTGACGCTCATCGACGCATTTCGTTCGTCGAAGGCGATGTTTGTTGCCGTGTCTCTGGGCGTGTTCGATTCCCTCGAGCGCGGGCCTCGATCTGCGGAGGAGCTTGCAGCCGAGGTTGAGGCACAAAGCGAACCGATGGAGCGGCTGCTGGATGCTTGCGTCGGACTGGGGCTTCTCAGCAAACAAAACGGTATCTATAAGAACCAGCCCGTTGCCGGCACGTATTTGTGCCGCGATACACCGGCTACGCTTGTCGGCTACATCCTCTACTCCGACAAAGTACTTTTTCAGCTTTGGAGCAATCTGGAAAATGCCATTCGCCACGGCGGCCCGCAATGGAAGCAGACGTTCCATCAGGACGGTGGAATCTTCGATCATTTCTTCCGGACGGAAGAGGCCGCGCAGACGTTTCTTCAGGGGATGCACGGTTTCGGGATACTGAGTTCTCCCTTAGTGGTTTCCGCTTTTGATTTGTCGCGTTTCAAAACGTTCGTTGACCTTGGCGGCGCAACTGGCCATTTGGCCATTGCGGCTTGCGAACGATATCCCGGGATGAACGCGATCGTGTTTGACCTTCCTCGCGTGATCGATGCGGTCCAGAAGCAAATTTCTGCTTGCTCCGTGGCTTCGCGCATTCAGCTTAGAAAGGGCGACTTCTTCGATCCGAAACAGCTTCCCGAAGCAGACGTGTTTGGGTTGGGAAGAATTGTTCACGACTGGACGGATGAGAAGGTGAAGGGGCTGCTGCAGGCGGTCTACGAACACTTGCCGTCCGGGGGCGGGATTCTGCTTTCAGAGAAGCTTGTGAACGATGAAAAGACTGGACCCATCTCGGCCCAATTGCAGTCGTTGAACATGCTGGTGTGTACGGAGGGTAAGGAACGTAGCCTGGGTGAGTTCCGTGTTCTGCTGGAGTCTGCCGGGTTCACGCACGTGCGCGGTTTTGTCACTGGCGCCCCACTTGACGCGATGTTTGCGGAGAAACCCTAGATGCGATCGAGTAGTTGGTTGGCGGCACGTTGTCCTTCGGCAATGGCTGTGGTGTGGCCGGGATCTCCGGAGAGATCAGTGTTGGCAAAGGCTATGCGCCCGAAGGGCGCGCGGCGCAGAATTTCTCGTGGCGCAGGTTGCCCATCCTTGCCGAAAAAGAAGCCGGGCTGCGGACTGCAGTAGGCGTGGCCCCAACGGTTGAGCACAATGCCGGCTACATCTCGCTTGGCATCGAAGCCGGTAGCGGCAAACATTTCAGTCAGTTGCTCGCGCACCCGCCGCTCGTAGTCACGGAACGAGGTCGACAGCAATTCTGCGCGACCCGCGCTCTGCTGCTCCACGAGAGGTAGGCCCGGGCGGCAAAAAAGGACCTTGATCGTCATCACCACCGGTGAATCGGGCCCGATGGTTTTGTCTTTCGTCCCAAACGTTGGAGTCTTGCGGACTGAACCGTAAACGCCAAGCCCGCTGTACAAGAACGCTCCGGAAATGCCGAGTTTGTAAAGGAAACGCCAATTCCGTAGAGCAATGTTCACGATCATGCAGGGCGAACGGAAGAATTGCGCATAAGCGGCACGCTGCTCCGAAGGTAAGTCGACGACGATGTGCTTGGTCGTCCAGCTGCCTCCAGCCATGACAACTGCGCGCGCCTTCAAACGGTAAACCTTGCCATTTCGCGTATAGGTAATCCGTACTAAGTCGCTGTGCTCGGCTGGGCCTTCGTGCTCGACGCGCACCACGGTGGACCCGAGTCGGATGCGGACGTGCTCACCTGCCTTGTCGAGTGCGTCGAAGTTCACCCGGCCGCCGCAGACCGCTTCGAGTGTGCGCGGGCCCGGGATCGCCGCTGGGAATCAGCGTCTTCACCATGTGGCGCGCGAATCCGCCGTTGCCACCGGGAAACGATTGAAGATCCGCCTCGTCGCCGTAATTCATCGGGTCGCCGCCGAAACCAAACGCGTAGGCGGAAAGCACGTCCGGACCAATACCAAATCCATCACCCGGACCAGGAACGAGAAACTTTCGGATCGTCTCCCGCCTTAATCCGAACTTCTGGATCATGTAGTCTTCCATGGTGATCGCATCCAGGTCGTGAGGATGCTCCTGACCTGGCGCCGCACCTAGTTTCCGGTAGTTGAGAATCTCGTTCCGCATCACCGCGGGCATGGGCGCGCCGGCAAGCTTCTTACCCCACGGATCGATCACCCAGACTCCGGACTGCTGTTCCCCGAAGTTAGCGCCGAAATAGATGCCGTAAGGCGGGCGAATGTGTTCGAAGCTCCGGCCTATCGGGATCTCCTTCGAGGAACTCTTCCAGGCCTGATATTCAAATTTCGTGGCGTCCACGCCGATGGAGGCGTAGAAGCTATCCATCGGGCTTCCCGGTTGCGGCGTATCAAAATGGTCGGAGCCCTGCGGCGCCATCAGACGATGGCCATCGACCATGAATTCGTTGCGCTTTGCCTCGCCTCCGAAGATGGGATGATTTTCGAGCACCAGACAATTTGCCTGCGGAGCTTTTTGCTGAAAGTACAGCGCGCTTGCCAGACCGCTCAAGCCGCCGCCGACAATCACGTAATCCAACACCTCGCCCGTGTCCTCGGCCTGGTGTGGGGGATTGGCGAAGACATGGTCACGGATCTGATGGCCGGCCGTCATCACCTCGAATGTGTTGCCGTGCGAGTCGGCGTAATCCCCCACGCCGCCGTAACCGGTCCAGTTGTCTTTGCCCATTTGGGCCAGCAGTTCGTGCGGCGTCAGCCCGCTCAGTAACGCACCACCGGAGGCGAGAAGCGAGGCATTCATGAAGTCACGGCGGGAGATATCGTGATCCATACCCAACGCAGAATCGTGCGATTGCTTCCTGGACTCGTCGCTCATCTTGTGCTCGACCTCATAGTTGGTATTTGTTCATTATCAACATAGATTGTGCTTAGTTATTGGACTATGATGACTATTCGCGATGAGTTAGGAAGGAGACCTGGTGTTGCTTCGACGCCTGATGTTCCTTTGTTCCATGGTATCCCTGCTGGCCACTCCTGCAGCCTATTCGCAGTTCGTACACACACAAGGGACTGAGATCGTGGACGGCTCCGGCAAACCGCTCCTGATCCGTGGGATCAGTATAGGCAACTGGTTTGTGCTCGAAGGTTATTTCTGGCGGTTCGGCGGTCTCGCCCAGTCGCAAACAGACGTCGAACTCGTGTTTGCGGATCTTCTCGGACCTACGCATGCACAGGAGTTCCTCTACAACTGGCGCCAGAACTTCATGTCGGAGGCGGACGTTCGCCGCATCAAGCAGGACGGATTTAACACCATCCGTATCCCGCTCCACGCCAAATATTTCAAAACCAATGATGACGAGGGTTTCCATCTTATCGACCAGTTGCTGACATGGTGCCGGCAGGAGCATGTCTACGTCATCCTGATGCTGGAATCTGGCATCGGCGGCTTCACCGGCGAAGCCAGCGATGATGGCCCCGACTATCCCTGGCTGCTGAAGGATGCCGGGATGCAGAAGTATGTTTCGGAAGTGTGGCAGAGGATCGCCGGCCACTACAAAGACGACCCTATGATTCTGGGTTATGACCTGATGAATGAGCCGCTGCTGTGGTCCGGATATCTCGATATGGAAAGTCTGATCGAGCCGGAGTACCGCCGTGTGACGGAGGCGATTCGCCAGGTTGACCCTCACCACATGCTGATTCTGCAGCCCCCGCTGGGACGCTTCAGCGCGTTCGGCAAGCCGTTCGACAACAACACCGTTTACAGCTTTCATAGTTACGGCGCTACGCCACGGCCTGAGTTCCTGCAGCCGTATCTGGACTTCCGCACCAAGTACCAGGTGCCGGTCTTCTTTTCTGAAATCTACGCCGAGCGCTCGCCGGAATGGTCGACCGCCCACGTGAACCTGGCAGAGAAATACAACATCGGCTGGATGATTTGGCCGTATAAGAAGATGGCGGGCGACTCCCCCGGACCCTATACGTTCGCTTCGCCTGCCGATTGGCGGAAGATCGTCCTCTTTGCTCATGAGCCGCGCGACGACCGGGCTATCAGCGACAAGAACGCATTGCGGCCACCACAGAAAGACACGGACGCAATGTTTGCGGAAATCCTGGAGAACGAAAAGAACGAACATATTACCGTTCATCCCGAGTTTCTGCAGCTCCCGGGCATTACTGCGCACTGAGATCAATCATGATTACGACTGTTATCGGAGGGATGGCTATGAATACAGTGAAGGCTTCGACTGTTTGTGGGGTCGCTCTTGGACTGCTGTTTGCCGGCGGCGCGCCGACGATGTTCGCGCAAGCTCCAACCGTCCCTCCGGCGTATACGCCGGGCAAGGCTCCCCATGTCGGCGGAAATAGTTTCGAAGGACCGAAAGACGTGGTCTATTTGCCCACGCGTCCTCTCGAAGATACGCGCGCCGATATGTACTTTGGCGATTGGCGCCACTCCGAGCCTAACGTTATGTTTGGCGCGCTGGTGGTGCGCGACATTCTTACTCCGGGAGATAACCTCAGTCCCACCTTCCCCGGCGCGGTGCTCGAGCATGCGAAGTTCCTTTCCTACGGCAAGCTAGAGGCGGGAGCACGGACTGTCCCCTCAACCTTGAAGGGCTACCAAGTATTTTTCTATGTGGACGGGGGCGAGGGTGAGGTGTCTGCCGGCGGAAGGACAGAGCCACTTCACCAAGGAAGCGCCCTGTTGATCCCGGAGGGGCTGGAGTTCACACTCCGCAACACCGGAGAAGGCCAGCTAACTGCCTACATGGTGGGCGATCCCACCTATCCGGGCTTCAAACCCCTGCCGTCATTTGGCCTAAAAGACGAGGCACACCTTCCGCACAGCGCGCCGGCCGACCCCTCGCCGTTTACCAATCCAGGCGCGGGCGGTCACTGGGCGCACATCACGCATGGCTTCTTCAATCGGGGAACCGGACTGGCCACGGTCGGGGCCATCATCACGGTCGATATTCTTCCGATGCAGCTTGGTGAGCCGCACCCCCATTTCCCTGGGCACGAAGAGATCTGGTGCGAGATCGAAGGCAAAAGCCTGGCCTTCTACGGTTCGCAGCTGCGCATGCAGCATCCGGGGGAGGCTTACATGCTGCGCCCGGATAATCTAACCACGCATTCCAATATCAACTTTGAAGAGCCTGGAGATAAACCGATCAAGTTTTTGTGGTTCAGCACGAGCACGAAAGTGTCGACTACGCCGCACTAGACCTGAGCGCAAGGCAGTTCCGCGGATTGGCTAAGTACGCAGATCAACCCGGCTGATCGTCAATACCGTTGGAGGGTTACTTTGAGAAAAGTTTCTGACAGAAAGATACTCTCGGCCGTGTGTGGAACTGCCATAGGATTGGTTTTGGTCGCCGCGGGTCGACCGGTCTCCGCGCAAACCCTTTCTGCACCGCCTGCAGCTGCAGCGGGAAAAGCTCCGGCCCGCCCTCTGGGCGGCAACAGCTTCGAAGGACCAAAAGATGTGGTCTATCTCCCCACGCGTCCCGCGGCGGATACCCGCCTCAATATGTACTTCGGCGACTGGCGTAACTCGGAGCCACGCGTCATGTTCGGCTCGCTGGTCGTGCGCGACATCCTCACTCCGGGCAACAACCTCAGCCCGCCCTTACCCGGCGCGGTACTCGAGTACGCCAGGTTCCTCTCCTACGCCAAGCTCGAGGCCGGAGAGCGAACGGTCCCCTCAACGCTGAAAGGCCTGCAGATCTTTTTCTACGTGAGTGACGGCGAAGGTGAGGTGTCGGCGGCCGGCAAGACTGAACCAATTCACAAAGGAAGCGCCCTCCTCATGCCAGAGGGACTTGAGTTCGTCCTGCACAACACCGGAGAGACCCAGCTCACGACCTACATGATCGGTGATCCCACTTATCCGGGATTCAAGCCCCTTTCGTCCTTCGCCCTCAAAGACGAAGACAAACTCCCACATAGCGTGCACACTACCAACTCACCCTTTACCAAACAGGGGGCTGGCGGCCACTGGGATCACATCGTTCATAACTTCTACGGCAGCAAGGACGGCCTGGCGACGGTCCAAGGTATCATCACCGTCGAAATCCTCCCCATGCAACTGGGGGAGCCGCACCCACACTTTCCCGGCAGAGAAGAGGTCTGGTGCGCGATCGAGGGTAAGAGTCTCGCGTTTGTGGGCTCTCAGTTGCGCATGCAGCAGCCCGGACAAGCGTTTATTCTGCGTCCGGATAATCTCACGACACACTCCAACATCAACTTTGGAGAGCCCGGAGACAAACCGATCGAATTCCTTTCCTTCGGCACCGCCCGGAGGGGGTCTACGACCCCACATTAAGCAGCCGTAGTTTACTGGCCATTGGTCGATACCAGGAGCAACTTGACCTGGCTATCTTCCGAGTAATTGACGTTTGCCGTGGGAGCCAGATTATCCGGTGGATGCTCGTAGGCGATTCCTGGAGTCTGCCGGCGAAGGTACGGCCCGATGAAGGCAATGCTGGTACCGGAAAGCTCCATCCATAAGTGCTCTGTGTTGGGCATGGTTCCGGTGAAAGGTCGTGTGATGGTCAGGTTATCGAGGGTTACTGTTTCCACGCTGGAGATGGTGGCCAGGCCATCGCTCGCGGTAAAGAGCGGCCTCACCAGACGCGACCACTCCTCCTGCGCGGTGCTGATCGGCGTCGCTTTCTCATCTTTAACCACCAACTTGGTTCCGGGCTGAAACCCACTCGGCGTTGGCTCGGTGATGACATAGGCGCCGAGAGGAACCGTCCCGGTGTTCTTGATGGTGAAGGCCAGGTTTGCCGGTACCAGAACCGCAATGTTGATGGAGACTGGGGCTGAATCGCCGGCAGCCGAGATCGTGCCTGTTCCCGTAGTGAAGTAGTAGACCCGCTGCTTGCCCGAGAGAGTGGTAGACGGCGAAGACGCGCCAGGGGCCAGGGTGGCGTAAACATACCCATCCACGTAGCGCAGGATGGCGCCCTTGGTGGCCGGCTTCATGGGGTCACCTTTGGTGAAAACGGTGTACTCCGCTATAGGACCCGCGGTCTGGGGCTTGGATGCGTGCCAATCGCTGAAATACATGTCGACGTAGGCATTGCTGCCCACTTGTAGCTCCTGCGCGTGCGCCAATGGCGAAAGCGTGGTCGCGAGTAGAGCAGCCGCGAGCATTTTGCCTGTCATAATTCTCCTGGTAGATAGCAACCGAAAAAAGGTCGGTAACATTTAAGCGCCTTTGCCGCCGTTGGACAAGCGAAGTTGTGCGAAATTGCCCACGAAATTTTCTTCATGGTTATTGCGCAGCCGCGGCTGTCGAACCAGGAAGAACGTTCCACCCGTCCACGTCCACCGTCGGTTTGCCCTGTCCTTTCGCCCAGCTGGGCGTATCGCTCGATGTACTTTCGAGCTGCAAGTTGGCTTTTTTGTAAGTTGCCGTTATCTCACGTTTCTCGCCGGGCATGAGCGGAAAGTAATTGTCCTGCCAAATGACGGGAAGGACTTCCAGTTCGTTGTTCTCCGCCTCGGGATCGGTGAAGCGCGTCGGCTTCATCAGCTTCAGATGAACGGAGAAGGCAAGAGACTGGCTGGGATTCTCCACTGTGACGTGAGTGGTGCCGTTTTCGCCGTCGGTCTCGGATTCGCTGGTGATGTTCAGCTTAACTTTTGGAAGGGTGTTGAGGGCGCTCAGGTCATCAAACGATTTGGTCGGAGTTGTGTACCAGGTGGACTTGTCCCAATCGAGCACCTCCGGCTTGGTGGAGAGCCAGTAGAAGTTCGAACTTAGCACCTTGCCGCCAGAATCCCGCAAGGCCAGGTCGACAAAGTAGGTCGTGGTGAGACCGTCAATGGCAGGAAGGGTGAGGACCTTTTGTACGCCATCGGCAGGGATATCGAGGGTTGCGTCCCGCGTGTATTTTGACGTTAGGTCGAGGTTGTAGACCTGAACCGTCGCTTTCAATCCTTGAAATGCCGTGGAGTAGGAATTGACCACCGCAATCGACTGATCGTCGTAAGAGTATTGAATGTGCAGCGGCTCGCAACCCTTCTTTGCCCCGAAGTATCCACCCCCCGGGCGCATATAGTAATCGTATAAGTGCCAGATGGTGGAGGGCCACGCATTATTGAGCATCCACTGGATCACTCCGGTCGCGGTGTACTTGTTCCTGCCGAAGGCTTCGAACATCGCCCGCTCGCCCTCATAGGCCATCACCTGCGCCTTCATGGTGTAGTCCTGCAGGTTGTTCGCTGCCCCGTAGCGGTGATTCATCGCGTCCGTAAAGACGTCTAGATTCCTGAACGCGCTGCCGCCGGCGTGGTAATCCCACCAGGAGTCCGGGGGCCACAAATGATCGGGGGGCAGCATGCGCACCAGGCTTTCCACCGGAAGAGGCGCGGGGCCGGGGCTGGTTTCGGTGTTGAATCCGTGCGCTCCGCCGTATTTGGTATCCAACAGCCAGTAGGAGGGCAAAACGTATTCATAAGGGCCGGTCATCTTCACGCCGGTATCGCCCGTTACCGTGGTGGGCTCTGCCATCGCCGACGATTCGTATGGATTGGGCCAATTCAGCTCTTTCAATATTGCAACGTAACGCCGTTCCACATCCGGCGGCGGTGGCCCATCACTCCCATTCATCCAATTGAAGACGGAGGGATGGCTACGCAGCCGTAGGATTTGGTCCTTGAGCGACTCCGCCGAGATGAGGTTATCCTCATCGTCCCACTTCTTCCACTGCTCCCAGTGGCTGCAGCAGGACCAGCCCGCCAGGATAAGGATCCCGTACTGATCAGCAAGGTCAAGAAAGTTGTCGCTCACCATCTTGCCTTCGAGTCTCACTGAGTTCAGATTCATGTCTCGAACGTAGTCGAGTTCCTCTTCTTCTCTCGCCGGCGACTCGCGCATCATCATGTCGGGCGTGTAGCCAGCCCCGCGGATGAGTATCTTTTTTCCGTTGATACTGAAAATGCGGTGAGTTTCCGTAAACCCTTCATCGTGGCCGCTGAAAACGAGTCCGGGATGTTGGGGTTTTACCACTTCACTGGTAACCTCGCGGACGCCGAAGCGGGTAACAACCTGGTCTGAATCGGATCCGCCGCTCTCAAACTGCAACTTTAGCTGGTACAGATTTTGCGGACCCATATGAACCGGCCACCACAACCGCGGGTTGGTCAGATTCAATTGGGCAAATTGGCCAGGGGAGAAGGTCACGACTTTCGTCTGCCTGCGGCCGAGCGTGACCGGTTGCGAGAATCGGATATCTTCGATCTGCCCTTTCAAAACGCCCTTGACCGCATCATTGGACGAGTTATTTACCTCGGCGCTAATGGTCAGGTGGGCCTTGTCTGCTGCGGGAAGATCCAATTTCGTAATGACCTGAGGGAACCGGATGGTCACCGCACCGCTGGTGGTCAGGTAAACGGGCCGCCAGATGCCCATATCCTTGTCTGGCGGCAAGGGATTCCAGTCCACGAAACTGATGCCAAGGTCATCCGGCGTTTGAGGAAACACCTCGACGGCGAGAGCATTCACCGTTCCCGGAATAACAGAGCCGGTCACATCAAATTCAAACAACCTCCACATGCCGGCCATCTTTTTCGAATCGGCGACCAACCGCCCATTCAGCCATACGTTCGCCCGGAAATTTATGCCATCGAAATGTAGCTGGACCCTTTTACCACGGTAGCCGGGAGGAACCGTGAACTGAGTGCGATACCACCAGGACGAGCGAAAAGGACTTCCTGGTGGCATCGGAATACCAGAGGAATTTGTTCCGATGGTGTAGCTCGTTCCCGGAATCGATCGTAGATTCATGCCGAAGTAGGGATCGGCATAGACGTGGTCCGCAGCCAACGCAGCCAATACCGTGGATGGCATTTTCGCGCGATACCACTGTTTCGGTTGAAAACCTGCGGTGGAGAGAACGCTTCCGTTATCAGGCACCTCCTGCGACGTCTGGATGTACCACCCTTCGTTAAGGACGAGTTTCTCTGACTGAGCTTCCGCCCTGCGCGATGGAGAAAACAAACTCGACAGAGACAACAGTAGGAGGCCGCAACTGGTAAGTGAAATGCCGTGCCTTTTCAAGTTCATTCTCCAATGCAATTCGAACTGCCGAGTGACTTCTAAGGGAGCGCGAAGGCGAGGATCGAATCTCCACTTGTCCGGTCGAAGAAGCTCCCTCCCGTGTCCACGATCACGACATATTGCTTTCCGTCCTTGCCCATAAACGTGGAGGGTGTGACGTAGGCTCCTGTTTCCATCTTGATGTCCCAGAGAATCTTGCCCGTTGCCGCTGCATAGGCGCGGAAATGCTGATCGATAGAAGCCGCAATGAAGACCAGGCCGCCGCCGGTGGAGATGGAACCCCCGTAGTTCAGCGATCCTGTATTGTGGACACCTTTGGCGTCGAGTTCGGGGATGGTCCCAAAGGGCACCTTCCAGGCGACGTCGCCGGTATTCACATTGATCGCCCACAGCTGACCCCACGGCGGCTGCTGGCACGGCCAGAACTTTTCGGGATCCGAGAACCCCGCATACATTCCCCAAGGGCTGGTGCGGTCATACGGAGGATTGGCCCCTTGAGGGGTCGGCGCGACCTTGCCCACGCCGGCCAGTTCGTTGGTGTTGACGAACAAGTAGCCGAGCTCCGGGTTATACGACATGCCGTGCCAGTTCACTATGCCAACAGTACCGGGGAAGACGATGGTCAACTTTGGCCCGTACGGGGTGAACATCGGCCCGCTCTGCATCCCCCCTTCCGTTGCAAGCATGTTCTCGCAGAACGCATGATGTTCCGGCGTCACCGTGGCAACATCCGCAGGTGTAAAGCTGCTGCGTCCCAACTGAACTGGCTTGAGCGGGAACGGCTGCGTCGGAGACCCGTGTTCACCAGGAATGGTGCTCTGCGGCACCGGACGCTCTTCCACGCCAAAGATCGGTTTGCCGTTGCGGCGATCCAGTATGAACATCAGGCCGGTCTTACTGATGAGCGCAACCGCCGGGATCTCCTTGCCGTGCTGGTGGACCTTGATCATCACCGGCGCGGACTCCAGATCGTAGTCATTGATGTCGTGATGCACGGCCTGGAAATACCAGGCGAGCTTACCCGTCTTCGCGTGGAGAACCACCAGCGTGTTGCCAAACAAGTCATTGCCCACCCGATCGCCACCCCAGAAATCAGACGTAGGCGAGCCGAAGGGCAGGAAGACCAAGCCACGCTTGGCATCGACCGACGAGAAACCCCATACGTTCGTTCCCGAGCGACCCTTCCAGCTATCGCCAGCCCACGAGTCGTGACCGACCTCGCCCGGTTGTGGGACGGAGTGAAAGCGCCACACCAACTTGCCGGTGTGCACGTCCCAGGCTCGTACGTCGCCGGAAGGCCCGTTCGAGGGAGCCTCTTGCACTTCGGCTCCGGTAATGATCAGGTTCTGATAGACGGAAGCCGCGGAGGTCATGTAGTAGTAGCCATCTTGATTTGGATTCCCGGTCATCCCAACCTTGAGATTGACGGAACCGTTCTCGCCGAATGCAGCAGTGGGCTGGCCGGTCTTTGCGTTCAGAGACATGAGGCGGCTATCGCCGGTACCGAAGAAGATCGATGCGGGCGTGATCTTGTCTCCCGGCCAATAAGAGACGGAGCGTCCCAGGATGCGAGATTGTTCAAGTTTATAAGTCCAGATCAATTCGCCGGTCTCGGGCTTGAGGGCGATCATCGAGCCGTAGGGGGTGGCAAGATACATGATGCCGTCCACGACCAGTGGAGTAGCCGGCGAGTTGCGCGAGCGGCGCGTCGATTCAGTTGCCTGTGCAGCGGGCCTCATGTGATACACCCACGCCTGCTTCAGCTGATCGACGTTGGTGGTGTTGATCTGATCCAGCGGCGAATACTTTGTTTGCCCGGCGTCGTGGCCGTAGGTCAGCCAATCAGACTGGGCCCCACAGGGAAGGGCGCAGGCAAGGACGCTTGCGCAAAGCGCGCGATGGGAAGCAGGTAAAGCTATTGATCTTTTCATTGGTAGCTGTGCAGCAAAGGCCCCACGGTGTTGGAGTAACGATAATTTTGCTGGCGATCGTCATCGATGGTCCAGAACATGGCGCCGAGGAAGGCCGGATAGCCGCTCGACTGTCGCAACTTATAATTTGCCGGCGCGCTGGACTTTCCAGTAATGAGGTAGCGCATTGTCTCCTGGACGATCGGGGGCGTGGTATCGCTGTTTAAAAAGCCGATGGCTACTTTATCCGGCGGCAGCGGATCGAAATGATGTTTCGGATCACGTCCAACATCGAAGCCATGTAACACCAACTCTGTGGCCGCAGCATGGTAGTCCACCGAGCCCGGCATGTAGAACTCGCCATCCAGGCCTTCGATCGGTGGACAGTTGTAGTCCTGCGTATCCACAAACGCCAGAATGTCGCGGATACCCTCGACGATGGGTAGGTAGGAGCCGAACTGGCCACCGTACCCCGGATAGGCCGCCGGAATCTGGGTTCCTTCCGGCACCAGGCTCAGCATGAAGTCTTTTCCGAAGTGATCGTGGATCTCTCGCAGCGCAGCGATCAGGTTGACGGTGGACGGCGTCGTGGGATGCTTGAAGTCGGTATCGCCCGGGTCGAGCTCGAGCGAAGAGGTCTCGAAGTCGATATCGATGCCGTTAAAGCCAAACTGCGTACATATGTCTTCAACCGTGCGGATGAAGTTCTGCTTGCCTTCCTCAGTCAGCAGTGCGAAGTGCTGGCCGCCGCCGCCGAGCGAGATCATCACCTTCTTGCCCTGACTTTGCTTGACCTTGATGTCATCCTTGAACTGCTCGGGAGTGATGTTGCCTTGCACCTGGTATTGCATGGTGCCTTCAGGGGCGCCGCGCAGCGGTGTGGCAAATGCGACGATAATAACGTCCCATTGCGGCGAGACCTCGCTTATCCGCCCCAACCCAGACCAGTATCCGATGAGGTGATGGCCGTTTAGAGCGCCGGTGAGCGCGATGGGCGCCACCGTAGCGGGAGGCGCATCCCTCACGGCTCCAAACATCCCATCGTGGACGTGTGCCGGGCACGATTTCGCCGGTGCGGTCAGCGCGTTCGCATCCGGAAAGCTGTAGGACGGCGATACCGAACCTGTGTACCACGAGAGCAGCGCGACATTCTGCAGGTGGTACGACATTCCGCCGGACCTTGCGACATACGGGTCCGAGGCCGGGGTTCGGTTCTTCCAGTTTGTGTCCGTCGGGTCATTCAGAAACAGATCGATCGCCAACGCGGTTCCGCCGCAGTCGCTATTGTCCGTCGGCAACTCCGTCGCGCTCGCCGGCGGCACGCGCATCCAGGAGGGAAAGATATTTCCCGGCGGGATCATGCCATGGTGAATATGAAGTGCTGGGTCGTGGAGCGGGTCGCGAAACCACTGCGCCAGTTGCTGGGTCAGTGGCTGCACATCACTGTCTTTCTCCACCGTGTGCGGATCAAGATAGCTGCCGAGCACAAAAGGCTGTCGCGCTCCCTGCGTGGTATCGATGCCGTGCGTTCCCCATGAGCAGCACTCAGTCGCGTCTTCGCTGGTGTAATAGGTCACGTTTTTGGTCATCGCGATCACCAGCTTATCGGCTCCGGTGTCTTCTTTCGCCAGCTGCGCAAATATTTGCCGCTGCATGAAGAGCACATCCACCATCGCCAACATGTGTCCCGTCTTCTTCGAAGTCAGCACATACCCTTTGCCGATGGGTACGTCTATTTTCAGGGGAACCACCTTTGGCTTTTGCAGCAGCGTATGCCAGTCCTTGGCCGAATCTTTGGAGAAATCCGCGCGCATCAGCGCATCGGCATACTGCGTCTTGCCCGATGAAAAGCGATAGCTGGAGAAGATGGGTGAGCGCAGTACATGGTCCACATCCGGTCCTGCATCCAACACCGCCTTGGTGCCGGCTGCGTCCATGGGTGCTTCGATCGTAACCGTAATCGGCACCAGTACGGTCGGCAGGGTGGTCGTGCCGCCCTTCGCGGGATCGCCACCAGCTACAGTGTAGGAGTAGTTCTCTCCGCGGGCTGTATAGGTGTGGGTGAATGTCGGCAGTGAGGTCTGGGCGTAGGCTGACGGTAGGAGCAGAAGTAACATCGACAGGAAGGACGAGACGATCCCAATTTGCTTCTTGCCAAACACTGCGTTGCGCTGATGAGCTATACTCCCCGCGGATAAGTTGTTCAAGGAGTTCAAAGAATGTTTCGCTTTGCTCTTGTCTTTGCGATGGCTCTCCTCAGCCAGTCCGTGATGGCACAAACAGAGGCTGCAGCCCCTGCGTTGCCGCCACCTGCTTCGCCGGCCTGCGAAAATGTGCCCCACTCCGATCATCCGCACGCGCGAATCACCAACGGCAGGATGAACGCAGTTGTTTTTCTGCCCAACACCGAGCAAGGCTACTACCGCGCGGCTCGTTTCGACTGGTCGGGGCTGGTGGCCTGTGTTTCGCTCAACGGGCACACCTTCTTCGGCGAGTGGTTCAACCGCTACGATCCGATGACCAATGATGCAGTGACGGGACCAGCCGAGGAATTTCGCGAGCCGCTCGGATACGACGATGCCAAGCCCGGAGATCCTTTTGTGAAGCTTGGCGTTGGTGTGGTGAAGCGGCTGGACGATCAGCCCTACACCATCGGCGGAGCGTTCCCGATTCTGGACCACGGCAAGTGGACGGTCAAAGTTGGTAAGCATTCGATTACCTTCCGGCAGGAGCTTCACTCCTCGATTGGCTACGCCTACATCTACGAAAAAACGCTATCGCTGGACAAGAAGGCGGATGGTTTGCAATTGACCCATAGCTTGAAAAATGTCGGAACCAAGCCGCTGACGACAACGGTGTACGACCACGATTTCTTCATGCTGGATAACAACCCGACCGCGCCGGGTATGCAGGTGCATTTTCCTTTTGTTCCGGTCCCGGCCAAGCCTCTTCCCGAGTCGGTACAGATCGAAGGGACTACGCTGAAGTGGGTGGCACAGTCGCAGCCGCATCACTATCCGAGCGGCGAAATGACCGGCTTCTCCGATAAGGCTTCGGATTTCGACTTCACCTTCGAAGATAGAGAGCATGGGCTCGGAGTGGAAGAGACCTCGGATACACCGATGGTGAAACTGTTCTTCTGGTCCACACCGAAGACCGTATGTCCGGAGGGCTTCATCGGTATTCACGTGGCGCCGGGCGAGACTCAACGGTGGGGCATTCACTATCGTTTCTTCACGAGCATTCCTCCAGCGGCCAAAGCTGCGCTTGCTTCCACTCCATCAATGTGAGAGCGAAGGGACTTGCTGTTCCCTCTCAGGCAATGGCGATACTTAGGAGATTGGAAAACGATGCGAGCTTTTCTGGCGCGGAGGGGATACCAGTCGCTCCATCGATGTCCATCCTCAGCACTGCATCGCTGCTCAAAGCCCATAGGTTCTCCCCATCCGCAGTTATACGCAGGGTGTTCGCCTCAAGGCCTTCCGTTGCGTGCAATGCCTGTAAATCGCCATTGGCTGTGACCCGCCACGTCTGCAGTTCGCGGCCGTGCGAGGTGTACAACGCCTCTCCCGATGGGTGCATCGCCAGCGAAGCGACCTCACTCTTGCTCGAGGCCCAAAGGGTTTGCCTGCGGCGCAGATGCCCGGCCGATTCGTAGTTGAAACCCGTCACTGAGCCATCGAACGCGTGGGCAACGTACACCCGTTTGCCGTCAGGATGCATCACCATGCAGCCTGGTCCGCTACCGGCAGCAACCTCACAACGGGCTGACACCGTAAGCTCACCGTGATTGACGGCGAGCACGCTCAGCTTGTCGACGCCCTCGTCCGCCGTCAATACCTGCCCCTCGCGGCCAAAGATCACCGCCGAGGGATGGGCCGAACCTTGCAAGGGATGCGGTCCCGAGCCGATCTCCTTCAGGATCGCCGTTACTCTCCCGAGGCGGCCATCTTCCTCGATGTTCAGTAGGTTGTACGCGCCACCGCCATGAATCGCAACCACGACGCTGCGTCCGTTAGGATCAATCGCCAGCGCTCGCGGGCCGACACCGGAGAGCGATAGCGGTACCCGATTTATCCACGCGAGCCGTCCGGTCTCGGCGTCGATCGCATAGGCCTCCACGCTCCCGCGGGGCAGATTGCCAAACTCAGACACGCCATTGGCTACATATAATTTTCCGTGGCTGATCGCCATCGCCACTGGCCGCGCGCTCGAAACTGTCTGCAGTTCGAGCAAGGGGCCGTGCTCAGAAATGGAATGCACATGAATCGCATGCTCGCTTCCTATATACGCGAACTGTGCTCTGCGCGGTTGCGAGGCCGCCCAGCCCAACCGGCCGTCGATGGCGCTCAAGAAAGACGCGCTTCCCGCCATTTGTAAAAAACGTCTGCGATCCAGTTCGGTCATTTCTGTTTTCCTCTAGACTCGAATCGACATGGCATGATGGAACACGTTGTTCGGATCATACTTCTTCTTCACCTGCTGCAGAAACTCGTAGTTCGGCCCGTAGTAAAGCTGAGGCCAATAGGCATAGTCGAGCATGTCTGCGTCGGGATAGTTGATGTAGCACCCTTGATAAGTTTCACCCGGAAAAGGCGTTCCCTGGTGAGAGCCATCCACTTCGGAACTCGAGTACAGCTCTTTGTAGATCTCCCGTATCCAGGTGAATATGCCCCTCGTCTTCCGCAGCGTTTGCCCAGTAGGTCTGGAATTGCAACTTCATGATGCTCGACCGCTGAAAAGCCACCGTCTCTTCAAGCATCTCTTTGCGGTTGATCGCGCCGCCGTAGGAGTCAATCTCCACCACCGTATGCGAGAGGTCGATCCCTGGCATGGTGCGCGTCAGATGCTTGTAAAAAACTCCGATCTCCCGGTCGGAGAAGTTCTTCTGCATGTAGGTGGACTTGTACTTAGCTCGCGTCACCCCGCGCCGGACACCGCCCGCAGCTCCGGTATCCGCCCACAAGTCGCGCGTCATCTTGTGCGGGCCGAAGCTCTCGGCAGGAGGATTGTTGACCGGCGCAGCCGGCGATATCGCCGATGGCTTACAGGCGTCGAAACGGGTGAGGAACTCATCCAGCACCTTGGTGTCTTTGCAGGTGCCGTCCGGGTTGCAAAACTGCACTTCAATTCGCAGGTAGCCTCTTGCCTTGTGGTTCGCTTCGATAATCGAGAACAGTCCCCAGGTCTCAGGATCGTTGCCCCGGGTGGAAAAATAGCCACCGAAGGCATCAAAGATCTGGTGAAACTTCTCTTCGGTCATTTCCGCCCAGGGGAAGATCAAGCTCGAGACCATTACCTCCTGCGGAGCGGGTGGCAGTTTGTCGAAGACGTAGTCGACGATCAGCGCCAAAGTTTCCGCCTCCGCCACCACGGCAGGCGCGGAGTAGATCGGCATCCTGCTTCGCACGTACAGGTGCGAAGGGCTACTTTTCCCTGCGAGTCAACGGTCAGGATGTCGACACCAGTCACCCAATCCGCGGTTGTGCCGTACAACCGCGAAACGAGCCCGTATCCGCCCCCGGTGATATGCCCACCCGCGCCCACGGAACCGCAGGTGCCACCAGGCAAGGTTACGTTGTAAAGCTTATAAAGTTCCTGATACGCCTGGCCTAACGTCGCTCCTGGGCCCACATGATAGCGCGCATCGTGCGGGAGATCGCCCACGTGGTTCATCATGGACATATCGATCAGCGTGCCGTTCGGATTGTTGGCATAGAAATCTTCGTAGCAATGGCCGCCGGAGCGAATCGTCGGCCGCTGTCCAGCGTTGACCACTCTCTGCAGTGTTTCCGCAGTATCAGCAGCGCTCAGACAAAGGGCGACGCTATTGATTGCGTCCGCTGCGTTCGCTGGCCAGCGTGCATTTCTGGCTCGCTTCAGGTTGTTGAAACGCGGATCATCGCGAGTAATTAAAATCGCCAAGTTTGCTACCCACCTCAACGGTCATAACAAGATTAAAACGAAAAGGGATGCGATGGCTCGCATCCCCTGGAACGTTTCCCGCGGGGCCGACTAGAAGATGAATTTGCCGCTAATTTGACCAACACGGGCCGGTGCGGTGTTGGTAACCTGACCGAACTGGCCGCTATTAGCATTGCCTGACACGGAGCTAGAGAGGAAATTGGCATGGTTGAAAACGTTGAACATCTCGATGCGAAAGTTGAGCTGCATCCGCTCGGTGATTTTCGTGTCTTTTTCCACGCCTGCATCGGTGTTGATCGTTCCCGGTCCGTGGAAGAGGTACTGCCTCGCGCTGCCGGTTACGCCACAAACTTCGTAGCCGCAGCTGAGGCCGCTGGCGAAGGCAGAGGTATTGAAGAAGTTATGTGCCGGAGCATGAGGATTCAGCTTCTGGATGGGAGCTATCTGGGTCGGGTAGTCCAAGCCAATATTGGTCAGAGCAAAGTCGCCACCGCTCGACAAGCTCACCGGGGTGCCGGTGTTGAAACGGCTGATGCCCGTAACTTGCCATCCCTGGCTATACCGATGTGCGCCCAAGAACCGCTCAAAGGGAAGATTCCAGTTGTAACTCGCCACGAAGTTATGCCGCATGTCAAACGTCGAAAGGCCATAGTTACGAGTAAAATCGCGTGGGTCAACCTCGGCCGAAGAGGTATCCATCGATTTTGCGTAGGTATAGGAGAGCAGGTAGGTGACGTCGTGAGCGCGACGTTCCGCCGAGACCTGCAGTGAGTTGTAGTTAGAGATTCCCGAGTTCTGGTCGTAGTTCGCCTCGGCGAATGCCACAACCGGACCTCCACTGGAGTTCTTGTAGTTGGGGCTGATGGCCTGGTTGTCGAGCGCTCCGATAAGGGATCCGTAGACCGTTTGTCCATTTTGCTCGTAGATGCCACCTTCGCCGCCCGGTCCGCAACCAGCAAGCGATTGGCAGAGCGGCGCACTGCCATAAATTATGGGCACGCCACGCTCGATGTGGCGTCCCAGTGTTCCCACGTATGCCACGGTCAGAACGGTCGACCTGTCGAGTTGCCGCTGGATAGAGAAGTTATAGTGCTGGGCCGCGAAGGTCTTGTTGTGGGTGTAGTAGCCCGGGACATAAAGAGGCATGAGGTTTCCAAACTGGAAGTTCGGAAACGGTCCGGGGCCGTTTGGGTAAGTAAAGGGGAAGTGCTGCCCCTGCGTGATTCCGTTTGCGCGAGTGATGTAGGGGCTTGCGAACTCCGTAGGTTGTGGCGACGCCCAGTAGAGGCCCCACGGAGCATCCCCAAGAATACCGAAGTTACCGTTATCCGCAGGCTCCTAGGTAGTAGATACCGTAAGCCGCACGAATGCTGGTCTTGCCCGCAGCACCCCAGAGGCCGCCCGAAGGCGAGTAGGCGATGCCGAACCGCGGTCCGAAGTTGGTATACCGGGTGGGAGAGATCGTGCTCGGGACTCCCGGATCTCCCGGAACGAGGTTGCCCAGCGGAGAGTTAGGAAACTTGACCGATTGCTCTCCCGGAACCGGCGTCGTCAAACGTCCATAGACGTCGCTCCACGGCCGGGAGACATCCCAACGAAGGCCGAAGTTAAGGGTGAGATTGGGAGCCGCCTTCCAGGAGTCCTGACCGAAGAGCCCACCGTAGCGGGTGCGGTTGTCGAGAAGCTGGATGGAGCATTGGACGAAGCCGCCCGGAGCGCCGATGAAGTAGTCAGACACATCCGCGTTCGTCTCTTGGCCGTTGAAGTTGTAATAGCCGTTGGGTCCGCAGGTATTTCGAGCATTTAGCTGGTAGTACCGGAACTCGCCACCAAAGCTGATCGAGTGATTGCCGAACGTCTTGCTTACCGTGTCGCCAACCGTGTAGTTCGTCTCAGGCTGATAGAGATTCAGCCAGTTGGTGCCGACGGCAAAGGTGTTGAAGAACAGGGTCGGCAGAGACGATGGGTATCCAGTTGGACCGCTGTTGATCAGGCCGCCGTTGGCCGGATCCGTATTGAAACCGTACTTTGAGTAGGAGGAAATCGACGAGCTGGCCGCCGGGTTTGCGGTGTGAGTCGCGTTGCGGAAGAACGAGATGCGCGCAACGTTGACCATAGTCGAACCGATGGTCTTGGTGTTGCTCATCATGAACAACTGGCTCCGCGACGGCACGGTGATTGGATAGCCGGGCAGAGTCGGCGCGCCATTGTCGCTGTAGACGGGCTTGACCGCGGTCGCATCGTCGTAGTGATAGTAGAATCGCCCAGTCACCCGTCTTGTGATTGATGAAGTCAATCCGCTCGGCCATGTTGGTATCGATGATGGATCCCGCGTGGCTTGAGTCGTCATAGTTGAAGCCGCCGGCCTGGTTCGAGGTTGGAACGACAGGCAAGGTCAATTTGGTGACGGGATCGATATAGGCGGATATGTTATGGCCCGGCACGCTGGCGCCAGTACTGTCGGTGGTCACCACCGGCGTACCGAGCTGGTTATACATGGTGGGTGTGCAAGCCGGAGGCTGACATACTCCTCCTGCGCCGTTGATCACCCCGCCGCCACGGCTCATCAAGGTTGCAGCCCAGGCGTCGCCCTGAACAGGGGTATTCAGGATGGCATCGGAAAAGATACCGTTTCGTTCGTCAGCACTGAGAACCTGCACCACCCCCGTGCTGACGCCCGCTACCTGACGCGTTTGCTGATAGTCCGTGAAGGTGAAGAGCTTATCCTTCCAGATGGGGCCACCCAAGACACCACCGAACTGATGGCGCTTCAGCTCTGCCTTGGTGCTGTCGAAGTAGTTAATCGCGGCCATCTTCTGGTTGCGGTAGAACTCGAAGAGAGTCCCATGGAAGCTGTTGGTTCCGGACTTAGTCACCGTGTTCATGACGGAGCCGGTGAACTTGCCGTATTCCGCGCTGAAGCTATTGGTGATCAGGCGAAACTCGGCAACTGAATCGGCGTCTGGAATCATACCGGCGCCCATATTCTTAGTCTCGTTGACCTCAGCACCGTTCACCAGGAAGGCGTTGCCAAACTCAGGCATTCCATTCGTGGAGACGTTGCCCGACGAGGTATAGAGCCCGGAGGCGGGCGAGCGATCGCTGTAGCTGCCGTTCGTGTTCGCGGGAGCAACACCTGGCTGGAGTGAGAGCAGATCGAGGTACGAACGCCCGTTGAGCGGCATGGATAGAATCTGAGAAGACGTGATCGTGCTCCCCAGCGATGTACTCACGGTCTCAACCTGCAGAGTGCTCGCCTCCACGGAGACTGTCTGGCTCACGTTGCCGACCTGGAGAGTGAAGTCAAAGTTCAGCGCGTCGTTGACGTTGAGGATGACATTGTCAATGACTCCCTGTTGAAACCCGGAGTTCGACGCGGTCATCTGATAAGTTCCGGGAGGCAAGGCTAGAAGGCTGTATTGGCCGGACGCATCACTGACGGCCGTACGGGTATAGCCTGTGCCAGTCTGAAGGGCAGTCACGGTCGCATTGGGGAGGACAGCGCCAGATGTGTCACGGACATAGCCACGAATCGATCCAGTTACGTCTGCCCGCAGTTGCACTACGCCGAACAACATGACTATACAGAGATAAAAGTACCGCCAACGACGAAAGTCCATGGTGACACGCCTCCCAAAATTGCTGCAATTCCGCTGTTTGTACGACAATACTGAGTTTTGAAAGCCCCACAAGCGAAATAGTGCGAAACGGCTTGCGATCTGGCATCCCGCAACCCGTAGTTACTAGTGGCCCGTCGCAGGGAGAACATTAGTGGAACATGAGTTCTCACACGGGCTGAAGAGCGTGCTATTCACACGATTCCGGCAGGCCAAGATTCTTGAGACCGCTACAAACACGACGTTATGAGTGAAGCACTACACTGGCAACGAATTCCCTGCGACAGGCTACTAGTCCGCTGTTTTGCGCTTAGATGCGAACGGGTACGCCGCTTCGAGACTGTCTATCTGACGTTAGGCGTGGAGCAAGTACTCAGGAGATGGATGGAGGCGGTAGATAGTGTTCCGACGCTTCCCTTACGAAGAGGAACGATGGTTTCCCCTTCTGACACACTGTGGCGACGCTTTGTTTGGTGCGCTTGTTCAACGGATGGTCCGCGGCTGCCACATCGACTTCATTTCATAGATTTCCAGGTGATCGATGACGCTGGTCTTCTGCTTCACACTCAACTCCAGGCCGTGATTGCCGTTGGACAGAGGTAGCTCTCGAGTGATGTAGCGCGCGCCCCCGTCTACAAAGATTTCCGCGATGCCCTTATCTATCAAAACTTCCACTTGGCACCGGCCACTTTCGAGATCTTCCGATGCGATGGTGGTAAGGTCGTTTCCGTCGTAGCGAATCGCGAGGCCATCGCCGCTCTCGAGCGAGGCCTGGAGTTTTACGTCGAGAGGTCCGGATCCGGCTGAAGCTAACTTCTGGTTGGCGTCGGCAACGGTCAAAGTGGACCAAGTGCGAGCTTTGGTCCGCAGCTGTGCTATTTCATCAATCGGCGCGGCCTGCATTCTCAGACCGTCTTTGGTCGTTTTCAGTTTGAATTCGGTAGGAAACAAGATCATCTGAGTGAAGGGCATACCCTCAAGCTGGACCCTTCCCCATGCCATTTGGATCCGCCTGCCATCCGGCATCTCGCCGAAGGACTGCGCCGCATATAAGACATCATCTCCGTGCAGATTTTTCCCTTCGGCATAATGCAGCACAGGCGATTCGGCGGTGAACGTCTCGCCATCAAAGGTGCCGATCTCGTAGCTGGACGAACCGCCATGAAGAATCCACTTCTTACGATTTCTATCTCCATCGATGGGAAGCTCAAAAAAATCCGGGCATTCGTGAAAGCCCTTATGGTGGCTTCGACGCGTCCATGTTTTCAGATCGGTAGAGTTGAAGATGGACATGCCATCCTTCTCAAACAAAACCATCACCCAGCGCTTGCCGGGCTCATACCAGAAGACCTTGGGGTCTCTGGTGTCGTTCGAGCCCACCTCGCGATTGGTGTCCAAAACAGGATTTTCAGCAGCGTGCTGGAACGTAGCTCCATTGTCTATGCTGTATGCGATGCACTGCACCTGTTTGTGCGAGGTGCGGTCGAAAGCCGTATAGACCAATACAAGCGCATCTTTCCCCCATCCTCCGTCATTGTGATGGTCGACAAAACTTGTGCCGGACCACGCCGCACCAAGCTTATCGACCATGAGCGCGGGCGCCAGCTCACGCCAATGAATCAAGTCCTTACTGACAGCGTGGCCCCAGTACATGAAACCGGTGTCCCACTTGACTCCGAAAGGAAAGGCCTGCCAGAAGAGATGATACTGACCCTTGTAAAAGATGGGGCCGTTGACGTCATTGCTCCAGCCACGCTTGACAGTGAAGTGAAACTGCGGCCGATTGCTCTCCTTATATAAGGCGGCTGCGCCCTCGATCTGGTCTGCTTGATAGATGCGAGCCAAAGCGGCCTGAACAGAAGGACTCGCGATGCCAGATGGGCCCGTCAGGGTGATGGTACGGCCTTTGAATTCGCTAACATCCAGGAATATCCAATAGTCGATGGCATGCTCTGCCAGCTGCACAGGAAATTCACGCTGTTGCACTCCATCGATGCTGATCTGGAACAGCCGCATTTCCCTTGCGCGTTCCACTGGGATATTCAAGTATCGCTGCGTGATTTGAAACGTTCTGCTCTGCGCGCACAGAGAGGTTACCAGGCACACAGCGATAGCCAGCAAGCAGCTCATCGATCGAAGTCGCAGTCTTTGATATTTCATCCGGCCACTCGGATCAGAATACGATCAAGATCCCTACGCTTGCCGATTTTTTCGATCCATAGCTTTTCTATTGCGGCAAATTTGGAGAAGGTATCGTCTTCGCCCTTACAAAGCCATCACGGTTTGAACGCCGGTTCGAGGCGCTTATTTCGAGGGCACGATTCTATGAGAGGCGGCAGGAAGCGCAGCGTCCTCCACCAGACGGAATCCGAGGTGGTTGGTACCGGTACTGGGCTCTCCCTTGCCGCGGCCGCCTACCATGTAGCGGGAACAGTATTGGTCCGTGCACAGGAAGGAGCCACCACGGTGGACCTTCTTGGCCACACCAGGTTCTGACGGATCAAAGCTGTCGGCCGGGCCCTTGGGATTGATGGCAACCGTCCCGCTGCTCGCCAGGCTCTGGTAGTAGTCCGGGCGATACCAGTCCGAAGTCCACTCCCAAACATTCCCTGACATGTCGTACAGACCATAGCCGTTTGGCTTATATGACCCGACGGGAGAGGTGCCAACATAACCATCCGCAGCCGTGTTCTTTTCCGGGAAGTGGCCCTGGAAGGTATTCGCCATATACATGCCTCCCGGCGTAAGCTCACCGCCCCAGGCATACGGTTTGCGATCGAGGCCGCCTCGTTCCGCATATTCGAATTCTGCTTCGGTGGGCAAGCGCTTGCCGGCCCATTTGGCGTAGGCCTCCGCGTCCTCGTAGGCGATGTGGACGACAGGGTGCATCTCGAGCCCCTTGATGTCACTCGCCGGACCTTGCGGGTGCCTCCAATTCGCGCCTGGTACATAGCTCCACCATTGCATACCGTTGTCCAGGGGAACAGGATGCGTGGGCGGGGTGAAAACGACGGAGCCCGCGACCAGAAGCTCCGGCGAAGCATTGGGGAAATCTTCTGCGCGGGGCTTTCGCTCCGCGACTGTAACGTAATGGGTTGCCGCGACAAAACGGGCGAACTGCGCATTGGTGACGACTTCCTTGTCGATCCAGTAGCCGCCTAGCTGAACGCGATGCCAGGGACGAGCGTCGGGGAACTCCGGTTTATCACTGCCCATCCAAAATTCGCCGGCAGGAATCCAGACCATGCCCGCAGGCGCCGGCCCGGGAGGAACAGAGCGCTTCGAACGAGCATCGAGCGTTGCGCTCGAGATCGCATACCGTTTGGCTTGATGGATCCCATCCTCGCACGATGCGAGCCGAGTGCCATGGGTTATGGCAGTCATCAAGCCCGCGGTAGCAGCGAGAGGACCGCACGCAAACAGCGACGCCGGCGAGAGAGCAAATAAAAGCAGCGGGAGGGCGGACAGCAATTGCGATGGCCGCCTGGAACGCGCACTTACGAAGGCTGAATCCTTTACCATGAGGGTGTCTTGTCTACCTAGAGGCATCGCTTCCACGAAGGGTTCGGCGGAGACTCGCAGCTCAAGACAGGGCAGCAGCCTCGAGCCTCGCGCCCACCCCACCTTACTTCTTCAAGCAATTCGTTCCGAGGTAAGTTTTGATGACCTGCAAATCTGCTTTATCGGTCACCCCGTTGTGGTCAAAGTCATACCAGCTCGACCCACCGTCGTGTACGGAGAAGAAATACCAATCCGCAAGATCCTTGGCGTTCACCCGCTTATCCTCATTTCCATCCCCGGGACACGATGGTTCAGAGCCGAGAGTGGCATCCATCGAGGCGGCCAGCGCATTGTAGTTTTCGAGTGGAACACCTTTCAGGCCGGCCGGACATGCTTCACCGCATAGACTCTCCCCGTCCTTGTCTATTTTAGGAAGTGGAGCTTTCTCGTTAATACGGTAAAACTCAGTCTGGGGCACGTTCTCGTCCGAGCCGTCAGTTGCCCCACACATCGTTACCGTCTTCCTCACCAGCTTAAAGTCGTCGTTACGTGTCGCAACCTGATCCACCGGAAGCAGCGTAAGTATTCCATCGGGATCACTATCCGGATCTTTGTATAGGCCCGAACGCTGCACTGCGCAGCAGGAACCGTATTGAGCGGTGGCCCCGTCGCCGTACCAAGCTCCTCCCTCGGAAGTACAAATCGCCTGGTTGTTGAAAAGCTGTACGCAGGTGGGTTGCGGGGTAATCTGTACGACACAAGGACCGGGCGTTGCAACATGGATGTTGCTTGAGGTTTGCGTGAAGTTCGTTTTCCGGATGCTGGGGTGATTCGCATCCGTCAAATACGGCAGCATGGTCTGTGAATCCAGGATGTGAGACTTGGGAACAGCCTGGTGCACGTCTATACCGGCAATCTCACCGAACAGCTGAAACAAATCCGCGATGTTGACCATGTGTTTCACTTCACGGTCAGGAGAGGCAACGATCGGTCCGGCGACGATCAGGGGTACCCACACTCCTGTCTGGTAGACGTAGGCCTTTGCCCGACTGGAATCGAAGGGTACTTTGACGGACGAAGCAAAGGTGCCGTTGTCGCCGATAACGATCACCATCGTATTGGTTTTCTCGGGCTCATAATTCAGGCTGCCATCGCCATTCTTAGACGCCAGGCCCGTCCTGACCAGCAGCTGGCCGATCTCTGTATCCATGGCTTCGATCATCTGGTTGCTGATGATCCGGGTGGCCACCACGTTTGCCATCGTGGTCCCGGTGCAGGAAAGTCCGGAAATATCTGGAGTAACCGCCGGCAGCAGGTCCCTGGGAGCCTGCTGATAGGGGGTGTGATTGGCGGCGTAGGCAACGGTAGCCATCCATGGTTGCCCGGCGGTGTCTTGCCGATGAATCCAGTCCGCGGCAGAAGAGGTCGTGGTATCGGACACGTATCCTCTGGCGAGTGGGGCCTTGTCTGGGTCCCTTGGAATCACGGTGCCATCTTCCTCATTGATCACTCGGCTCCACACGTAGTAAGCATTGTGAATGGTAAAGTCGAGGGTCTTTGGCGCTGGGGATTTACACGTGTCGCCGGGAACAAAGAGGCCGCCGTCTTCCAGGCAACTGAACCCCGGGGTTGGGTGGGCTGCATCTTTCATCAGGTCGTTGCAAGTGAGATCAAGATGGCGGCAGGCTCCAGAGTCGGCACCCCCGGCGCTTTTGTTCGGGATGAACCCGCAGGTGTATGGGCTGGGATCCGGGACCTGTCCTCCAATCGAAGTATCGATGGGATAGGGCGCTCCTTCGAGGAAACCGTCGAAGTAGTCCCAACCCAGCGCGTGCGGTGTCCCACGTCCAAACGGATTGTTGTCCGGGCCGGCGAGATGAAACTTGCCGAACAGGCCATTCAGATATCCCGCCTTTTTCAACAACTTCGGAGTGGTGGCCTCGAATGGCGACACCTGGGAGTTGGCCAGATCGTCGCTGAGGATGGCGCTGCTGACGTTGGTCCGGAGGGGATAGCGGCCTTCGAAAAAGACGGCACGGCTGGGCGAGCACTCTGGCATGGACCAGACGTTGCGGAAGCGCACTCCGGCGCGGGCGATCGCATTGATGTTCGGCGTGAGGGGAGGTGTAGCCCCTCCATAGCCGAAGATTTGCATCTGGTCGATGCCCACGTCGTCCATGACGATGAACAAGATGTTGGGCCGAGGTTTGCCGGCCGCGACGGTAGGGATTGTCGTTTCGGCATTCGAGGACTGCGCACTCGAGATAGTTGGGGAGTTTAAAAGAACGAAGATCGCCAGAAGGCCGCACGCAAGTTTCACTGAGATTCTCCCGATGGACGGCTGGCTGCTGGGGGAGCATCGATTCAGAACGCGAACGGCGCTATCCATCTCCGGTTGAACTATCGATCATTGGAGGCGTTTCACGCAAGTTGATAGACACAAATCCGATCGTATTTTAACGACAGACCTGCGTTGCGAAGGCATCGACTTTGCGGGCTTTAGATGGTCGGGGAGAGAGGATTCGAACCTCCGACCCCCTGGTCCCGAACCAGGTGCTCTACCAGGCTGAGCCACTCCCCGAACTTGCGGTTGGAAGGACGTTTACGGACCGAAAGGCTCCTGGCTGATGCCTTTGTGAGCGCCCGTGAACTACAACAAAGTGTATCAGAAGACAAGGCATGGCCCATGCGAGCCGCCCCGCCCCCAATCTACCCTAGGGGCTGAGCGTACACTGCGGTCGAGAGCCCTCAGGCTCGCCCGCCGATGAAATCGTTACACCAACTCGACCTGACCGGCTTGCATGTGCTCGATGGAGCTATGGCCACGGAACTGGAGCGAAAAGGTTTCGACCTCTCCGGTCCGCTGTGGTCTGCACACGTGCTGGAAAGCTCGCCCGAAGCCATCGCCAGCGTGCATCGCGACTATCTCGAGGCCGGGGCCGATTGCCTGCTGACCGCCAGCTACCAGGTTTCCGCAGAAGGTTTTCAGAAGATCGGCTTCGACGCCCGAAGGGCAACCGATGCTGCGGCGAATGCGCTCCGCGCCTCTGTCTCCATCGCCGAGACGGTCAGGCGCGAGTACCAGGCCGGTTCTCCGCGCAAGATCTGGATCGCAGCCTCCCTCGGGCCCTATGGCGCAATGCTTCACGACGGGTCTGAGTATCACGGCAATTACAACTGTTCCTTCGTTGACCTGGTGGGATTCCACAGCCGGCGCGTCGCCGTGCTGGTAGAAACCAATGCCGACTTTCTGGCCTTCGAAAGTATTCCTTCCCTCGAAGAAGCCAAGGCGATCCTGGCCGCCATTCGCCCGTTTCCTGACGTGGCAGCGTACTTGAGCTTTACCTGCCGGGATGGAGGCCACGTTTCTCATGGCGAAACGATCCAGGCATGCGCGGAGTTACTCGATGGGCAACCGCAGGTCATCGGGATCGGCGTTAATTGCACCGCGCCCGAACTCATTGGCAGCCTCATCCGGCAGCTGAGCAGCGTCACCGGCAAACCCATCGTCGTATATCCGAATTCCGGCGAGCAGTGGGACGCGGTGCACCGGTGCTGGCAAGGCGACGGACAGATCCAGGAGTTCGGCGAACTGGCTCGAGGGTGGCGCGACGTCGGGGCGCATTGGATCGGGGGCTGTTGCCGCACTGGACCAGAGCACGTGCGCGCGGTAGCCGGCATCTGGCGCAACTGATTGACTCGTCCCAAATTTAGCTCGCCTCTCAAGCGAGCCCATCTGGCTTCAGCTTGTTCCTCCCACCGACCAGACCGCACTTGCCGGCGATCGCGCGAACTTAAGTAATTCCATCCTGCAAATAAGTTTCGAGCTTGCCGTCCGGCAAGCCGATAAGCCAGAGACGCCTAAATCGGCGCGACCGGCCTTTTGTGCGCCGGGTCGCCGTCTTGAAGGGATATCCATGCCTCAGCAAGTTCGATTCTGCTCTTTTCTTTTGGTCTTTTTGTTTGTCTGCGCCGGTACGTCTGCCCTGGCCCAAGCACCAACCAACCGGATAGCGGCCCGGATTGACGAAGCGCAGGTAACGACCCTGCAGGGAAACGTACATCCAATGGCACGGGGAGACTTTGACCAAGGGCTGGTGAACGCGGAGACACCGTTGGAACACATGGTGCTTCAGCTCGAGCCGTCGGCGGCGCAGCAGGCAGCGTTGGATGCACTGGTGGAAGCACAGCACGATCCGCATTCGCCCTCGTACCATCAGTGGCTCACTCCGGCTCAATATGGTTCCCGTTTTGGGGCAAGCCAGCAGGACCTGTCCAGAATTAGCGGCTGGCTGACGGAGCATGGGTTTACGGTGAACGAAATCGCCGTGAACCATCGGCAGATCGCCTTTTCCGGCAATGCAGGACAGGTTGAGGATACGTTTCATACGCAGATTCATCGCTTCCTGGTTGGCGGCGTGAATCACATCGCGAATACGCAAGATCCGCAGATTCCCTCGGCGATGGCGAGTGTGGTGAGTGGAATTCTGTCGCTGCACAATTTCCGGCACGATTCGGACATCCAGTCGCGCGTCAGTTTAGAAGTCCGTCCGCGGTACACGAGCGGTACCACGCACTACCTGTTTCCGGCAGATTGGGCTGCCATCTACGACCTGAACCCGCTTTACCATGCGGGAACCAACGGCGCGGGAACCTCGATCGCGAT
Organism: uncultured Acidobacteriaceae bacterium; assembly: GCA_963745725.1. Lineage (GTDB taxonomy): Bacteria > Acidobacteriota > Terriglobia > Terriglobales > Acidobacteriaceae > PALSA-350. The sequence goes on along the minus strand of CAVUYJ010000005.1, from coordinate 712,587 downwards.
CGTCGGGCGAAGCAACATCAACTTAGCCGATATTTCTTCGTTTCGCGCGGCATCCGGCCTTCCAGCCCGCAACCCGACGGTGATTCTGGTCAGTACGAATCCAGGACTCATCTCTGGAGACCAGGACGAATCCACCCTGGACGTAGAGTGGGCCGGCGCCGTGGCTTCATCAGCAACGGTGAAATTTGTGGTGGGTGCCTCAACTTCGACTACCGACGGAATCGACTTGTCGGCGCAATACGTGGTCAACCACGCAACCGCTACCGTCATGAGCACGAGTTATGGAAGCTGCGAAGTAGATATGGGTGCGGCCGAATTGGCTTTCTATAACAGCCTGTGGCAGCAGGCGGCCAGCGAGGGCATCAGTTCCTTTGTGTCTTCAGGAGATTCAGGCGCCGCGGGTTGTTATGGCGGCTCATCCAGCTCGGCATCGAACACCGGCGTGAATGGACTGTGCAGTTCGCCCTACTCTACCTGCGTGGGTGGAACAGAATTCAATGAGGGTTCCAATTCGACCGCTTACTGGTCTGCGAGCAACGGGGCGGGGTCTGGTTCGGCGCTTAGCTATATTCCGGAAGAGGTGTGGAACGAGAGCGCCGCGAAAGGCGGTTCGGGCTTGTGGGCCTCGGGCGGCGGTATGAGCCTCTACTTTAGCCAGCCGGCGTGGCAAAGGGGTGTCAGCGGCATGGCAGCAGCCAATGGCATGCGGGCAGTCCCAGATGTCTCCGCGTCGGCATCCGGGCACGACGGCTACATCATCATCGAGAACGGTAACTATTACGTGATCTCGGGTACGTCGGCAGCCTCTCCCTCGTTTGCTGGCGTGATGGCACTCGCGGTCCAGAGCAAAGGCGGAGTGGGGCAAGGCAACGCCAATCCATCCCTCTATGCGTTGCTCAACGCGAGCAAGAATCCTTTCCACGCCACGCCTTCGGGCAACAACAACGTACCGGGCGTAACGGGCTTCACAGCGAGTGGCGCTGCGTACAACCTTGCCACCGGTCTGGGATCGGCGGACGGATCGCTCCTGGTGTCCGGATGGGGCAGCGGGTCGAGCCCTACCAATCCGAAAATAGATTTCGTGCTGACGCCCTCCACCAACCAGGGGACCCTTCTCCCCGGCAGGACAACCTCGTTCACGCTCAGCGTGACAGAAAGCGGCACGACCAAAAATAAGGTTTCTCTCACGGCGACGGCGGCGGCGGGTTTGACGGGCAGCATCAGCCCGGCCACGATTGCGCCCGGCACAACAGCCACGGTGACGATTACGGCAGCTTCGACCATTGCAGCAGGAGCAAAGAACATGGTCATCACCGGTACCGACGCTACAGGTACGCAGACTGCGACTTACACACTCACGGTGACGCCACCGCCTACTCTGGCGCTGAATACGGCATCTACATCAGTTGCAGTTGTGCAGGGCGCTTCCAGCACCGTCGGGCTCGCCGCACTCACGGGCGGATCGTTCACCGGCATGATCGGTTATTCTGCCACGGGGTTGCCGGCAGGCGTCACGGCGAAATGGTCCGCGAATCCGGCTACGCCGCCCGCAAGTGTCAGCACCAACAACGAGACGCTCACGCTCACAGCGACCCGTACGGCTCTGCCATCGTTGGCTACCGTGGTGGTTACGGTTGCCGGGGATGGCGTTTCCGCAAGCAAAAGTGTGACCTTGCAGGTGCAGCCTGCGCTGGGCGTTGCGTTGGCTGTATCGCCGCAGGTACTGGCGATGGGTTCTCTTTCCACCGCAATGGTCACGGTGACAGCCACACCCATCGGGGGAGCGGTTTTGGTAACCAGCGCCGGCTGGTCGACCATCAGCATCGCCTCAGGATTGCCGAAAGGTATTACGGCTGCGTGGGGCGCGCCTGGCGTAACGTCCGCCGGGGCCTTGTTCCGTACGCTGACGCTGACGGGCAGTGCAAGCGCCATTGCAGGCACATCGACCCTGAGTCTGGCCGGGTCATACACTTCCAAGACCGGCAGCGTATACGAGACGAGTGCAGATCTGCCTCTCACGGTTAGCCTGAGTGTAGCCAAACGGCTGCATGCGAGACCGCCGCAAACTCATCCTGAGGGTTAGCAACAGGAATGAAGGGCGTACTGTGGACACGCCTTCGTGTGTTCACCATACGGCTTTTGCTGCAGGCTCGAAGCAACTGAGCTAAGCTGTTCTGCGTGCGCAAACTATCCTTTGTTCTGATGTTCCTAGCCGTTGGCTGGGCGCTGTCTTCTGCCCTCGCTCAGTCCAGCGGCAAAACTGCCGGCGTGGATCAGGAGGTGCTGTCGCAGATTCCGCAGCGGATGAAGTCTTTCGTCGACCGGCAGACCGTCGCCGGTGCGGTGACTCTTGTGGCCCACGGCAGCGACATCGTGGAGTTTGATGCGACGGGTATGGCCGATGTGGAAGCCGGCCACCCCATGCGCAAGGACACGATATTTCAAATCATGTCCATGACCAAGCCGGTGACAGCGATTGGCATCATGATGCTGGCCGAAGAAGGTAAGTTGGCGCTGCGCGATCCTGTCGACCTCTATTTGCCTGAGTTTCACGATCTAAAAGTTGCCACTACCGTCGGTCCTGACGCCAAGCGCCTGGAGATCCCAAACCACGCCATTACCATCCGAGATCTGCTCACCCACACTGCGGGCATTCAGGATTACCCTGGACCTCCCGCCATCGCCGACTACGCGCAAACGATGAGCGTTCCGTTAGAGGAAGTGGTTAAGCAGCTGGCCAAACGGCCTTTGCTTTTCCAGCCGGGGACGCAGTGGAGCTACTCCAGCCCCGGCATTGAGATTCTTGGCCGCATCATCGAAGTCTGCTCTGGCGAGAAATACGCGGATTACATTACAGGGCACGTGCTTCGACCGTTGGGCATGAAGGACAGCTTTTTCTTTCCGCCGCCCGACAAAATCGACCGTATCGCGATGGTCTACGCACACAAAGACGGGAAGCTGGTACCCGCGCCGGCAACCATCCTGGGAGGCGACCCCGCCAAACACCGCCAAGGCTCCGTCTTCCCTGCACCAGGATGGGGGCTTTACTCTACCGCGGAAGACCTGCTGCACCTTTACCGCATGATGCTCAATGACGGTGTCTATGACGGCCATCGCTATTTGTCACCATTTTCGGTGCATGTCATGACAGAGCCGCAGACCACCGGCATTCAACCGGTCGGATGGATGCGCGGCTCCGATTATGGCTTGGCATGGGAAGTGGTGACAGACCCGCTGGGCGAGCTGGCCGGACACACCATTGGCAGCTACGGGCACGGCGGAGCGTTTGGAACCCAAGGGTGGATCGATCCCAACAATAACCTGATCTCGATCATGCTGATTCAGACCGGAGACGGAGGCGCCGAAAGCCTGACAAACGTGTTCCTTAACATGGCGGAATCGAGCCTTGGGAAGTAGGGTGTCCTATCCCTGCGGCTAAGTCCTTTCTCTCCGTCACACTCCTGCAACATGCGACAATGGATTTAACCGCATGAAACCTGAGTCGCTCTCCGTGGACCTGGAATCAGTCCCCATTACGCCGGAACTTCTGGCCCAGCACAGCATCACACCCGAAGAGTACCAACGTATCGTTGCCGCGCTCGGGCGGGAACCTGGGCTGACTGAGCTGGGCATCTACAGCGTGATGTGGAGTGAGCATTGCTCCTACAAGTCATCCCGCGTTCACCTCAAGCGGCTGCCGACGCGCAGCGACCGGGTGGTTCAAGGGCCGGGAGAGAATGCCGGCATCATCGACGTGGGCGACGGTTGGGCCTGTGCCTTCAAGATTGAGTCCCACAATCACCCGTCCTTCATCGAGCCTTTTCAAGGCGCCGCGACCGGCGTTGGCGGGATCCTGCGCGACATCTTTACCATGGGCGCCCGGCCCCTCGCTGTGATGGACTCGCTGCGTTTTGGGCCCATCTGCGAGGAGGAGCTGGGCCAGGATCCATCCGCCTCCGCGGTGGTGCACAAGAACCATTCCCTGCTCGAAGGGGTGGTCAGCGGCATAGCGGGTTACGGGAACTGCTTTGGCGTCCCAAATCTGGGTGGGGAGACTCGTTTCGCCGCTTGTTATTCCGGCAATCCCCTGGTCAACGCGTTTGCCCTGGGCCTGGTCAGGCGGAACGAGATCTTCTATGCCAAGGCGTCCGGGATTGGGAATCCGGTGATTTACGTGGGTGCGAAGACGGGCCGGGACGGCATTCACGGGGCCACCATGGCCAGCGAAGAGTTCAAGGAAGGCGCGGAGCAGAAGCGGCCCAATGTGCAGGTAGGCGACCCCTTCATGGAGAAGCTGCTGCTGGAGGCCTGCATCGAGGCGATGCGAACCGGGGCCGTCGTAGGCATCCAGGATATGGGCGCCGCGGGGCTCACTTGCTCCACGTGTGAGATGGGCGCCCGCGGCGGGGTTGGACTCGAAGTAGAACTGGACCATGTGCCGCAGCGCGAAACAGGCATGTCTGCCTACGAGATCATGTTGAGCGAAAGCCAGGAGCGGATGCTGCTGGTAGCGGACAAGGACCGCGAAGACGAGGTGATTCGGGTCTTTGAAAAATGGGGATTGGATGCGGTCATTGTGGGCGAAGTGATCGCCGAACCCAGGTTGCGCATTCTCCACCATGGCCAACTGGTTGCGGATATTCCCAACCAATCGCTCACCGACGATGCTCCGCTGTACCACCGGCCGGTTGGGGAGTGGAAGGCGCCGGTTCGGCTTAGTCCGCCGCCGGAGGTGCTGGAGGAGCTCACTTTCTTCGAAGGAACACTTGGGGCCGCCGGCCCTAATTATGCGGATGAACTTCGGGATTTGCTGGCGTCCTCGAATATCTGCTCCAAGAGCTGGATACACGAGCAGTACGATTCGATGGTGCAGACGAACACGGTGCAGGGCCCGGGTGGTGAGGCCGGCTTGATGCGCATCAAGGGCACGGATCGCGGGCTGGCGATGGCGCTCGACGGCAACGAACGCTGGTGCTACCTGAATCCCAAGCTGGGTGCTTCGCACGCCGTTGCTGAGGCTGCGCGAAAAGTCGCCTGCACAGGTGCGACGCCCGTTGCGGCCACCAACTGCCTTAATTTCGGCAACCCGGAAAAGCCAGAGATCATGGCTCAGCTCTCGCTGGCCATCGATGGAATCTCCGCGGCGTGCGTTGCCCTGGGAACGCCGATTACCGGGGGCAATGTTTCGCTGTATAACGAGACCCGTGGCCAGGGGATTTATCCCACCCCGGTGATCGGGATTGTGGGCATCCTCGATCAGATCAGCCACGCGGTAGGGTCGGATTTTCGGCGCGCCGGCGATGCGGTGCTGCTGATCACTCCCGCGCTCGTTCCCCCTCTGGAAGAGCGCATGCAGGAGTTTGGTTCCTCGGAGTACGCAAGAAAAGTTCTCTCCACGATGTGGGGCACTCCGCCGAGCCTGGATCTGACAGTAGAAGCTAGTCTGCATCGCTCCCTCGCTGAGTTGGCAAAGGATGGTCTGATCCATTCAGCACGCGATATCTCCGACGGCGGCATTGCCGTGGCTTTAGCAGAAGCATCCTTTAGGCATGGAATCGGGGTGCGCGCCAACCTTTCCAAGGCTCCCGATTTGCCTGCGGAATGGGATCTATTTGGCGAGACGGCCAGCCAGTGCGTGATCAGTTGCTCCAAGGAATCGGTCGCCCAGATCGAAAAGCTGGTTGGGAAATACCCGGGCCTGATGGTGGCAACGCTGGGTGAAACTGTGACTGATCTCTTTGAACTCGCGGTCGACAGCCGGGTGCTGATCCGGGAAAAAGTTTCCGGCCTGCGCAACGTATGGTCCACCGCATTGCCGGCGCTGTTGCGCAACGACCCGCCGGTAAGAAACTAAGGGCATGGAGAGTAACACCATCGAGCATCTGGATAAGTTGAGGGAAGAGTGTGGTGTGGTCGCGGTTCACGGCCATCCCGATGCGGCGCGCCAGGCGTATCTCGCTCTCTACGCATTGCAGCATCGCGGACAGGAGTCCGCCGGCATCGCCACGGCCGACTACACCAACCTTTACAACATCAAAGGCATGGGCTTGGTGGCCGACATCTTCACCGATGATGTGCTTTCCAAATTGCCCGGCGAATTGTCGATCGGACATACGCGCTATTCGACGACCGGCGATTCGGCGCTGCTGAATGCGCAGCCGATCCGGGTGGATTCGACGCGCGGGTTGATTGCTATCGCGCACAACGGCAACCTGGTGAATCTGGGCACGCTGCGCACCCGCCTGGAGCGGGAGGGCGCTTACTTTCAGACCACCAGCGACTCAGAGATCATTGTGCAGTTGATTGCGCACTCCAACGCGAACTCGCTCATTGAGGCGATCGGCGATTCTTTGCGCCAGGTGACCGGGGCTTTCTCGATTGTGATGATGACCCGGGACCGTGTTTTTGCGGCCCGCGACCCGTATGGCTTCCGGCCTCTCTCCATGGGGCGGATCAGCAATCCGGATGGACCCGACACCGTGGTGTTCGCCTCGGAGACTTGTGCGTTTGACCTGCTGCGCGCCAAGTACGAGCGGGATGTGCGCCCTGGCGAAGTGGTGATGGTGACGCGCGACGGTGTTTTTTCCGTGCAGTACGCGACCGGCATACGGCAGGCCAGCTGCATTTTTGAGCATGTGTATTTCGCCCGGCCCGACAGCAAAATCTTCGGCCGCTGGGTGCAGGCCAGCCGGGAGCAGATGGGGCGGCGCCTGGCGATCGAATCGGGGGTAGATGCCGACTTAGTGGTGCCGGTCCCTGACTCCGGAGTGACCGCGGCCCTGGGGTATGCGGCGCAGAGTGGGATTCCTTTTAACTTCGGGCTGATCCGCAATCACTATGTGGGGCGCACGTTCATTGAGCCCGAACAGCGAGTGCGCGATTTTGGAGTCAAGCTCAAGCTGAACCCGGTGAGGAATTTGCTTGAGGGCAAGCGCATCATCCTGATTGACGACTCCATTATCCGCGGCACCACCAGCCGCAAGATCGTACGCATGGTGCGCGCAGCGGGAGCGAAGGAAGTGCATCTGCGTATCAGCTGTCCACCGACCATCTCTCCCTGCTACTACGGGGTGGATACTCCGAACAAGAGTGAACTGATCGCCGCCAACTCCTCGGTCGAGGAGATTCGACAGTACATCGAAGCGGATTCGCTCAGCTTCCTTTCGCTGGAAGGATTAGAGAAGGCGTGCGACGGAGGCGAAGGCAATCGCTATTGCACCGCGTGCTACACGGGTGACTATCCCACGCAGTGGGTGGACGTAGCCGAGATTTTGCCGGCTACTGCTGCTAGTCGTTAAGTCCTTATGTCCTGGCAACAACCGACGGGGCCTTACTGTTCGCCCTCAAGGACAACGCGATACTCCAAAGTTGCGAGGAGAGAGTCGTGGAATCCCACATCTCGCGAAAAACGAGCGAGATGTGGGGCACCCGTCGGTTGTTGCGGATTCGGCGGAAACTCTTGAGATCAATCCGATTTGGTGGAGGAAGTGGAGGGGGCGGGAGCCGGGGCGCTTTCTGTCTTTGCGGCTGGCTTGTCCGTTGATGCCTTGTCCGATCCGCTTTTATCCGAATTCGTGGAGCCACCGTCAGAGCCGCTGCTTCCATCCCCGGACTTGGCGGAGCCGGCGGGCTTGGCAGCGTAGTCCGTGGAGTAGAAACCAGAACCCTTGAAGTGTGCGCGCGCCGGGGTCGAAATCAACCGTTCCACTTCGCCCTTGCACACCGGGCATTCTTTTTCGTCTGGGGCAGAGAAGGACTGGATCCGTTCAAATCGATGTCCGCACTGTTTGCACTGGAATTCGTATAGCGGCATTTATCTTCCTTCACTCAGTAGCTGCGGGCGGCGGCTGGCGATCGGCCAGCTCGATGAGGCGAACCTCGGTGATGGCTTCCGTCGACTGCAGTGCAGTCAGGACGGACGGCGCCACGCGGCCATCGATCTGCACCACCGCCAGCGCATTGTGCTGCGCCGTCCGCACGCTTCGTCCTAAAGCAAAGTTCGCAATATTCATCTTATGCTCGCCCAAAATGGTGCCGATACGACCGATCACACCCGGCACGTCGAGGTTGCGGATGAATAGCAGGTTTCCGTGCAGCGGAGCTTCAATGTCGATGCCGTCGCAGGCAAGCAACCGCGGCGAACTGCCATGGAGCACGGTGGCGCTCGCAGTGGTGTCGCCCTTGGCCGTATGCAGGGTGATCTTGAGCACCGTTCCCGCGCCGCCCGACCCTTCTTCCTTCTTGTCTTCGTGGACCCGGATGCCACGCTCGGCTGCCACGGAAAGTGCGTTGATACGGTTCACATTTTCCGAGTTTGCAAACACGCCCTGAATGGCGGCGTTGCGCACCAGTTCTGTCTTGCCTTGCGCCAGACGGCCGCTGTAAGAGATGTGGATGCTCTCCAGATTCCCCCCAGCGAGCGGAGACAGAAAAGCGCCCAGACGCTCAGCCATGAGGATGTACGGGGAAACCTCCTGGTACTCCTCGAAGGTCATGGAGGGCAGGTTGACGGCGTTCTGTACCACCCCGAACTTCAGGTACTCCTTGACCTGCTGGGCAATCTGCACCCCGACCGCCTCCTGGGCCTCGCCCGTGGAACCGGCAATGTGCGGGGTCAGGATCACGTTGTCCAGGCCGAAATAGGGCGAGTCCTTCAAAGGCTCCTGGCTGAAGACATCCAAGGCGGCTCCGGCTACCTGGCTAGCCTTCAGGGCCGCTACCAGCGCCGCGTCGTCGATCAGTTCACCGCGAGCGCAGTTGACGATGCGCACATTCTTGCGCATCGTAGCCAGCGTGGCGGCGTTGATGATCCCCGCCGTCTGCGGAGTCAGCCCTACGTGCAACGTAAGAAAGTCGGCGCTGCGGAATAGCTCTTCCACCGAGCAGAGCCGGACGCCATTCTCGCGGGCGACGGCGGGCGCAACGAAAGGATCGTGCCCCAGCAGCTCCATGCCAAAAGCCTTGGCCCGTCGCGCCACCTCGAGCCCTACACGGCCCAAACCGAGGATGCCCAGTTGCTTGCCGCGCAGTTCGGCTCCCTGGAGCGACTTCTTTTCCCATTTACCGGCATGCAACAGCGTGTTGGCGCGCGGCAGTTGGCGGGCCAGCGCCAGCATCAATCCGATGGTCAGCTCCGCCACGGCGATGGCATTCGCACCCGGCGTATTCATGACCACAATGCCCCGGCGGGTCGACGCATCGGCATCGATATTGTCGACGCCCACCCCGGCGCGTCCGATTACTCGCAGTTTAGGAGCCGCCTCCAGCAATGCTTCATCCACCTGGACTGCGGAACGAACCACCAGCGCATCGGCATCCGCCAATTCGGCAGCCAGCCCGTTCTTTATCTGATCGTGGGTGACGATCTGCCAGCCAGCCTCGGTTTGAAACACGGCCAGGGTGGCGGGCGAGACTTTCTCTGCCAATACGATCTTCATCGTGCTCCTAAGGGGTTTTGTACCGCGACGCGACTGCTGCCGCTGACAGCAGCAGCAATCGCATGGGGTTGGACGGTTCTAACGAGAGGGGGCCGCGCCCGCCATGGCAAGCTCCTTGCGCGCCGCCTCATCGGGCGCTCGGGTAGCAAAGACATTCTGGGCAGCAATCAAAGCTTTTCCAAAAGCAAAACCGGGGATTTTGAGCGAGTGGGCGACCTGCTCCAGCGCACCGATCAGGGCGATGGTATCCATGTAGTCGAAGTAGCCGAGATGCGCGATGCGGAAGATCTGACCCTTCATCTCGCCTTGTCCGTTGGTGATGACGGCAGCAAAGCGAGTTTTCAACTCCTTGACGAAGGCGCCGGAATCCATACCGTCCGGGGGCAGCACAGCGGTTGCCGCAGAAGCGGGAGAGCCGGGCGCAAAGAGCTTGAGGCCCAGAGCTTCCACCGCGGCGCGAGTCATGGCAGCGCAGGTTTCCGCGTTTTCCACCAGCTTCGCCCGGCCTGCTGCCAGATCGCCGTCGGCCTGGCCTGCGATGTAGTCGAGGGCCGCGCCCAGAGCGGCGATGAGAGCCACCGCAGGAGTGTAAGCGGATTCGCCCTTGGCGGCGTTCTTTCTCTCTTTACGAAGATCGAAGTAGTAACGGGGATTGAGGCTGATCTCCATCAGGTCCCAGGCACGATCGCTCACCGCGAGGTAAGACAGACCTGGAGGAATCATGACCGACTTCTGCGATCCGCCGATCAGCACGTCGACGCCCCAGGCGTCCATGTCGAGGTGGGTGGTTCCCAGCCCGGTGATGGCGTCCACCACCAGCACGGCATCCCTGCCGCTTTTCTTGAGAAGCTCCGCGACCCCTTGCACGTTGTGGCGCACGGCGGTCGAGGTTTCCGTGGCCTGCATGTAGACGGCCCGGGTTTCAATCTTGAGCGCTTTGCGGACTTCTTCCAAATCGAAGGTCTGACCGTAAGGGGCGCTGACCACGTCGACATCACATCCAAAAGCCTTGGCCAGGCTTACCCAGCGCTCGCCAAACTTGCCCGCCGTGAGCACCAGCACACGGTCTCCGGGCGAGGTGAGGTTGGAGACGGAGGCTTCCATCGCTCCGGTGCCGGAGGAGGCGAGCAGGATGACATCGTTCTTGGTGCCGACAAAGGTCTTCAGGTCGCGGAGCACTTTGGTGTAGAGTGCGCGGAACTCCGGAGTGCGGTGGTGTATGTCGGCGGCGGCCATAGCGAACTGGGCTGCTGGCAGTAACGGCGTGGGGCCTGGGGTAAATAAGCGCGTCTTCCGGATCATGCTTCCATTGTAATAAAGTCCGTCCGCACAAAGGTTTCTATAATGGGGGTTTTGACACTATGGGAGGCCTATGAGCCTGGTTGAGAAGATTCACGCGGATATGGTTGGGGCCATGAAGGAGCGGGCGGTCGATCGGTTATCCACGCTGCGCATGGTCAAGGCTGCGTTGAAAAATAAGGAGATAGATCAACGCGCGCCGGTGACGGACGCCCAGGCAGTTCAGGTATTGACCACTTTGATCAAGCAGCGGAAGGACTCCATCGAACAGTTCACGAAAGGCAACCGGCCGGAGCTGGCGGCGAAGGAAGCGGCGGAAATCGTGGTGATCGAGGAATACATGCCCAAAGCGGCCGGGGATGAAGAGCTGCGCCAGCTGGTCACTTCCACGGTGGCGGATTTGCGGGCGCAGGGAACTCCGCTCGGACCCAAGGATATGGGCAGCGTGATGAAAGCGGTTCAAGCGAAAATTCAGGCCAGCGGCCTGCGCGCCGACGGCCGGTTGGTGAGCGAAATGGTCAAAGCCGCCTTGGCCGGCTAATCTTCTTCCTTTAAACAAATGCCCGGGTGCCCCATATCTCGCTCGTTTTTCGCGAGATGTGGGATACCACTGCTGTAGCCCGCAAGCTTTCCGTTCCCAACGAACACTTAGGGTCGAGGTTCGTGGTATCCCACATCTCGCGAAAGACGAGCGAGATATGGGGCACCCTTCACTTTTTTGCTGGGACGGAGTTCACTCCGGAATGACCTTGACGAAGATGCCGTCCGGCAGCTCTCCTCCGAGGACGTGCACGACTCCCCCTTTGACCAAGCCCCGAAGCATCACCGACTTACTTGGTGCAGGAGGGGCCGGCGCGGGAGCAGGCGCCGGATTTGCAGCTGGGGCCCTGCCCATACCGCGGTCCATGGCCAGGTTTGCCAGGCGGTCAGCGTGACGGTTCTTTTCCCGCAGAACATGCTGAATCTGAAAGTGATCGACCTGGGAAACGCGGCGCTTCGCCTCGTCGTACAGAGGGCGCAATTCCGGGCTGTTCACGCGATACTGCCCCTTCATCTGTTTGACCATCAGTTCCGAGTCGGAGACGACCCGCAAACTCCTGTGCCCGTTGGTGATGGCAAATTGCAGGGCGGCGAGGAGCGCGGAGTACTCGGCAAAGTTGTTGGTATGGGCACCCAGATATTCGCTCAATTCGGCAAGCACCCTTCCTGCCGAGTCCTGGATGTAGACGCCGAAGCCTGCCGGGCCCGGGTTACCGCGGGATCCGCCGTCGCAGTAGGCAACAATTCCGTCGAATATAGGGGCGCGAGCGCTCCCGTCGGGAGCGTGGGATTGAGGAGGCATAGGCTGAGATTAACGTGAGCCCCGCTTGCTTACCAAACGGCCCCGGCTTCGTCCTAGGGACAGCGGTTGAGTGTGTATCTGGGAGCGACGAATGACGGCGGACGCGCTTCGCTTTTCTCAAGGAACAGTTAAGGCTGGGGGCAAGGCTGGCAGCTCGGCCTGGGCTCCCAAGCGAACGTTACAATCCTCCTCAGGCATGGCAAGCGAAGCATGGGGTCGGGCCACCGAGACCGAGCTGATCCGCGAGGCGCAAAAAGGCTCGCGTACCGCCTTCGAAGCCCTGGTGCGCCAGTATGACCAGGCGGTTTTGCGGCTTGCACTGCGCCTGACTGGCTCTGAGCAGGATGCGCAGGATATTCATCAAGAAGCCTTCCTCAAGGCTTATCGCTATCTGGCAAACTTCCGTTTTGAATGTTCCTTCTACACCTGGATTTACCGCATCGTCACCAACCTGTGCCTCGACCATCTGCGCCGGCGCAAGTCGCGCCGCGAAGAACAGTCGGTGGTGGTGGACTCGAGCGGCGGGGAGATGGACCTGCTCAGCAACATCTCCGACGATCGGTCGATGGCCAATCCGGAGCGAGAATTGGAACGCAAGCTGCTGGGGGAACGGATCCAGGAGGCGCTGAGCCACCTGACCCCGCGGGAACGCATGGTTTTTGAACTCAAGCACTACCAGGGCCTTCGGTTAAGAACGATCGGGGAAATGTTGAACACCACGGAAGAGACCGCCAAAAACACGCTTTTTCGTGCGACAAGAAAATTAAGAGCAAATCTGGCGGCAATTCGGTGAGGCGAGGTTACAAGAATGGACTGCGAACTGGCTCAACAGAAGATCGCTCTCTTTGCGTACGGAGAGCTTCCTGACGATCAGTGTCCTGCACTGGAGGGTCACCTAGCGACCTGCCAGCGGTGTCAAGAGGAGTTTGCAGCAGTACAAGCTCTCCAGCAGGCAATGGCGCTTGCGCCTGCTCAGGAGCCTTCAGCCAACCTGTTGGCGCAGGCCCGTCTACGGCTGGAGGAAGCGCTGGACAACATGCCGCGCACCAGTTGGCTCGCGCGCATCCAGCAGTCCATGTTTCGCGGTGTCGGCACCCTCGGGCGGGCGCCGGTTGCAGCCTCTGCGCTGTTAGTCCTGGGCCTTGGCTCGGGGAGTTTTGCCGGCTTCCATTACGCCGCCTCCCACAATCACCGGCCGGTCGCTGAACTCGCCGGGGCGGTCGAGGCTGCCGGCAAGATCGCCAACGTCAACAGCATCGTCCCCGAACCAAATTCAGAAAATGTGGTCGTGCACTTCAACCGTCTGGTCCCGGAAACGACCCAGGGATCTCTCGATGACCCGCGGATCCGCGAGCTCCTGGTGTTGGGCACACAGAGCCAGGTAAACCCGGGGGTGGCCCAGAATTCCGTGAACCTGCTGGCCCGTGAGTGCGAGGCCGGCCACCAGTGTCCCCCCCACAGCCCGGTTCGTCAGGCTTTACTGGTAGCACTGAAATACGACAAGGATAACGGTGTCCGGTTGAACGCGTTGAACGGCCTGAAACCCTATGTCGCGGAAGATATGGGTGTACGCGACGGAGTACTGGAAGCGTTGCTGGATGACCCGGACGCCACCGTACGATCGCGCGCCATCGAACTGCTGCACCCGGTCGAGGCGGATAGTAGCGTACGAGAGGTATTGCATACTGTGGCCTCTGAGGATGACAATCCTCACATTCGGACCGTATCCCAGGAAGTATTGGATCAATCTCCTCACATCCAGTAGCTTGGGAGATCGTTTGAACCGTCAACAAGGCTGAGTTTTGTATTCCTGGGGAGATTCTCCGATGAAGCACTTTCCGATGTTTGGTTCGCTGGTGGCAGTGGTGATGGGCAGTTTTCTTACCGCTTATCAGGGCTGGGCAGCAGGCAACTCTGTGGGTTTTTCCGGAGAGCTGGGCCCGGATTTCATGATGTACAGCGCGCAAGGCTACCTTGGCGTCAATCTGAGCGAGGTCGATACCGACCGGGTGAACGCGCTCCATTTAAAAGATGCCCACGCTGCCGAGGTGATGTATGTGGACCATGACGCGCCCGCAGCTAAGTCCGGCCTTAAGGTCCATGACGTGATTCTTCAACTGGATGGGCAGCCGGTCGAGAATGCTGAGCAACTCAAACATCGGCTGCTGGAGATGCCGTCTGGACGCACGGTCAGTTTTCTGGTCAACCGTGACGGCACTCCAATCACCATCTCTGTACAACTTTGCGACCCTGAGGAACTGAAACATAAAGCCTGGCCGCAGCACAAAACCGCTCGGGAAACAGCGCTGCCGAGATCTGGGTTCTCGCAAACTTTTGTAGGGGCGCCCAGTACGGCGGTGACGGGGATTCTAGATACGGTGATGCCCAAAGGTCTCTACGTGGGCGTGGAATTGAACCCGGTGCGGACGCAGCTGGCAGACTATTTCGGGGTGAGCAGCGGGACGGGACTACTGGTCGAGAATGTGGATTACCAAAGCCCAGCGGCACAGGCGGGCCTCAAAGCCGGGGATGTCGTGGTAAGAGTGGAGTCGCGGCAGATGACCTCCAAGGGCGACTGGGTCAAGGCCATTCGCAACCATCGTGGACATTTGGTGCAGGTGACCGTGATGCGCAATAAGCAGGAGCAGGTCCTGACCATGAGCGCGGGAAAGCTGAAAAACAAGTAGAGCGTCATCCAAGTGCCCTGAATCGCAGCTCAGGTTAAGATTCGCCCCATTCCTTCCTGGTCACTCCCGCCCTCTTGCCGCACTGTGATTGAATACAAGCAGATGCAGCTGAAGGAAGGCCTCAAAAAGCACACTTTTAAGGGCAGGGCTAAGGCAGCGACGCGCAAGGTGCGCGAGCTGGCTCTGGTGGGGCATGCTTTGGCTTCCACCAAGCATGTGGTCATGGCCCAGATTGTGCCCATGCGCTTCTGCAATCTCTCCTGTGCTTATTGCAACGAATACGACAAGGTGTCGAAGCCGGTCCCGCTGGAAGAGATGGTGCGCCGCATTGACCACCTGGCGGCCTTGGGCTCGAGCATCATTACCATTTCCGGAGGCGAGCCGCTCACTCATCCGGAGGTGGACGGGATTATCGCGCGGATCCGCCACCATGGGCGGGTAGCCGGCATGATCACCAACGGCTATCTGCTGATGCCGGAGCGGATCGAGCGGCTCAACCGTGCCGGTCTTGATCACATGCAGATCTCGATCGACAACATCGAGCCGGATGAGATTTCGAAGAAGAGCCTCAAGGTTCTGGACAAGAAGCTGGAGTTTCTCTCCCGGTATGCCGAGTTTCACGTGAATATCAACTCCGTGGTCGGCGGCGGCATCAGGGATCCCAACGACGCGCTGGTGATTGGAAGACGGGCTTTGCAGCTCGGGTTTACTTCCACCATCGGGATTATTCACGACGGGGAAGGTCAGCTGAAGGCCTTGAAAGATGAGGAGCGGCGGGTCTATTACCAGATGGCCGGCATGGCGAAGAAGAACTATTCGCGCTTCAACAAGTTTCAGGAGGCGATTGCCAATGCGGAGCCGAACGACTGGCGGTGCCGGGCTGGGTCACGCTTCCTGTATGTGTGCGAGGACGGGCTGGTGCACTATTGCTCGCAACAGCGGGGGTATCCAGGGGTTCCGCTGGCGCAGTACACCAAAGCTGATTTGCAGCGGGAGTATTTGACGGAGAAGAGCTGCGCTCCGCATTGCACTGTTTCCTGCGTACACCAGATTTCGTATATCGACCATTGGCGCTCGCCCCAGACGCAGCAAACCACGCCTAGTCAGCTGGTCAAGATCCAGACTTAGGATTGTGCCCCAAGGGCATAGTTTTCTGGGCTTTGGTTTTGTATCAGGGCACGACTTTAGTCGGGCCGTAAAGAATCGAAACAGACTTGGGCTTCAGCCCCTGCTGAAGCGTATCTTGTCCTAAAAATACTTTGTGCGAAAAGACCGAGAAAAGCCCAGGGGCTAAAGAGTCTGCGTGAGAACCAAGATTTCCGGAAAAATCAATGCGAGTTCATATAGATCGTGATTCAAAAGCTATATGACTGTTGCCAGTTTTTCGAGTTCTCACGCAGACTCTTAAAGCCCGGATCTTTGTTGAGCATTTACGGCCCGACTAAAGTCGTGCCCTGATACAAAGCGTCTGACTCGCGCTTTGCCAGGTTACGGTTCTCCTTTTAGGCTGGATCTACTCGCCTGTGCCGTGATGGGCAGGTGCAGCCTGGCCCTTGGTCTCCGCTAAGGCCTGGTCGATGATCTGGTAGAGGCGCTGCCGGTCGACTACTTCGACAAAGGGCACTCCGTTGGTTTTGCTGGTGACTACCCAGATGGTCGGGGTGTGTTCAATGCCGATGCGCTTGCCTAGATCGATGTCTGCCTGAACTGCTGCAGCCAGCTTCTTTTGCGGGTCAACGACAAAGGGCAAGGCCAAGCCGTGTTGCTGGGCAAATTTTTCGGCGAAGTTGTGGATAGCAGCGGCAGCGGCTGTCGTGGGACCGGCCGGCGTCTCTGGAGAAGTTTCACCCGCGGCATCAATCAACATCTGGTTGGCAAAGACCGCATCGCGAAAATCGTCGCCAATCTTCTTCGATTTGGTGTCGAACCACCGGGCATAAACAGCTGCGTCAAAACTCCAGGCGTGGAAGGGCAACGGAAAATCGTGCCGCACCCACGGAATATGGTACTGAGCTGCAGCGTCCTTAAGCAGCGGGTTCGCGCGGGCGCAATCAGGACACTCCATATCTTCGAATTCAACGATCGCCACGTGCGCGCCGGGTGGCGGCTTGAGCGCCGCGGGATCGTGAACGGTGGTAGCCTGCGCGCCGGCAAACCGCGCGGTAAAAGCGCTGAGCAGCAGGATCGCCGCCATGGTGAGCCGCCTCGGGCGGGCTTTCGAGTTTGTAGCTGGAGCTGGTGGGAGTGCCTGCATCATTCCTTTGACCTTCACTCCCATTCATTGTAATGGGTGGGCGGCTGATATGATGCAGGCTTCCGGTGGGGGATGCAACGCGCAACATTCAAGATCGTGCTCAGCCTTCTGGGAGCGGGTGTGATTGGGCTTTGCGTCTTTGTTTTGCTGGAAGCCGTACTCCCGGGCGGGCAGGCGCCTGCCGTGCTCTTTCGCTTTCAGCTAAGCTCCATGATCGGCATGGCGGTCTTTGCCGGGCTGGCTATCGTGATCTACGTGCGACTGTCACGTATAAGGAAGTGATATGAAGAATCGGGCGGAGTGGCTAACTTTCGGAGTATTTGTAATCGCCGTTCTGATCGCATTGGGAGTCCTATTGCGCCACGGAGTCCATGGGCAATCGGTCGCCCTGGCGATAGCCCTGCTGGTGATCCTTTTGTTGCGAATTGGGATCTTCGTCTGGAACCTGCGCCGGCAACGCGCAGACCTTGATCGCCAATAAATTGATCCACCGGTGGACGAAAGAACGAAGCGGGAACACTGTGCTACACTCGGTTCCCGCAAACGAAGCAGGCCGCTCGTCTGCACCGAAAATCGGGTCTGCGCTGTACTTCCTCTGAGATTCGCAGGCCTACGGCCTTCCGCTGCGCGCTTCCTGGTGCGCACGGATCGGAATTGGAGATACCCCGAATGAATCGTTCATTGAAACCCTATCAAGGACCGGACATTCGTAACGTCGCTCTGGTGGGTCATGCCCATTGCGGGAAGACCACCTTGATTTCCGCCCTGCTCCAAGCCGCCAAAATGACGGATAGGCTGGGCCGGGTAGACGACGGCAGTGCGGTGACCGCCTATGACGAAGAGGATGTAGCGCGCCGCACAACCATGCAGAATGCGCTGGCATTCGCCGAGTGGCACAACGTAAAAATCAATTTTCTCGATACGCCGGGCTTTCCCATGTTCGTGCATGAGGCGCGAGCGGCCCTGTTGCCGGTAGAAGCAGCCTTGCTGGTGGTGAACGCAGCGTGCGGTGTGGAAGCCATGACCCGGCGGGTGTGGAAGTTTGGCGAAGAGTTCAACCTGCCCCGAGCCATCGTCGTCAACCAGATGGATCATCCCCGCTCCGACCGGGAACGCACGATCAACGCGCTCACCGAGGCTTTTGGCCGCCAGGTAGTACCGGTACAGTTGCCCATTCTCGAAGGCAATGGGCAGAACGCGACCTTCCGCGGTGTGGTGGACCTGGTCACCATGGAAGCCTTCGTATACGAAACGGACGGCAGCGGCTGCGGACGTCTATCCGAGATTCCAGTGCGCCTGCGCGAAGAAGCCACCGCCGCCCACCAGGCCCTGGTGGAGTTGGTGGCCGAAGGCAAAGACGAGTTGATGGAAGAGTTTTTCCGCGAAGGAACCATCCCTACCGAGCACTTGATTGTGGCCCTGCATGAGGCCATCCGCGAGGACCGGATCTTCCCCGTGCTCTACGCGAGCGGGCTGAGAAACGTGGGCAGTGATCGCCTGCTCGATTTTCTTCAGATCTACACGCCGGCGCCGGTGGAGCGGGTTCCGGTCGCCGCCAGAGGAGCCCTGGAAACGACCCGCCGCGCCAAGCCTGCAGGGCATACATCCGACGGGGCCGAAACGATTAACGGCGCTGCACCCATTCCCGATTCGCTGGGGGAAATGGTGTTGCGCAAGGTGGACGACCGTGAGCCGTTGTCGCTGTATGTGTTCAAGACCATGTCCGATCCCTTTGCCGGAAGGATTTCGTTTTTCAAGGTGTTTTCCGGAGTGGTCAAAGGCGATGCCACGGTAAACAATTACACCCACCGCGGCACGGAGCGTCTTGCCCACCTCACGGTCATGCAGGGACGTACGGCCATGCCGATCACTGAGCTGCATGCGGGCGATATCGGAGCGGTCGCCAAGCTGCGCGAGACCTACACCGGAGACACCTTGGGGGACGCCGGCCATGAAATCTACTTCGACCCGGTGACGATGCCCGAGCCCGCCGTCACCTATGCCATCGAGCCCAAGACGCGGGCCGATGAGGACAAGCTCGCCCCGGCGGTGCACAAGCTGATGGAGGAGGATCTGATGGTCCGCTTCTATCGCGATGATGCGACTCACGAATTCCTGCTCGCCGGGTCCGGCCAGCCCCACATCGAGTCCGTGGTGCAAAGACTGCGTCGCCGCTACCACACCGAAGTGACGCTCAAGGCACCCAAGGTGCCTTATCGGGAAACGATCCGGGGCCGCGCCGACGCCCAAGGCAGGCATAAGAAGCAGAGCGGAGGCCACGGACAGTTCGGCGACTGCTGGGTCCGCCTCGAGCCGCTGCCGTTGGGTTCAGGTTTCGAGTTCGTCAATGAGATCTTTGGTGGCGCAATTCCGCGGACCTTTATTCCGGCGGTGGAGAAAGGTATCCAGGAAGCGGCGGCACAAGGGTGGCTGGCCGGTTTTCCCATGGTTGATTTCCGGGCCATCCTTTACGACGGCAGCTACCATGACGTGGACTCCAATGAACTCTCCTTCCGGTTGGCTGGACGGCGGGCTTTTCGCAACTGCATGGAGCAGTCGAGGCCGGTTTTGTTGGAGCCGGTGATGCGGGTGGAGATTGAAGCACCGGAGGGTTTCACGGGTGTTCTGATGGGCGACCTGACCGGGCGGCGTGGGCGTGTCCAGGGAATGGATGGGGGCCGGGGCACCACAGTTATCCGGGCTGAAGTTCCCATGGCCGAAATGCTCAGTTATGGCGCCACTCTCACCTCCCTGACCCAGGGATTGGGCAGTTTTCACATGGAAATGGCCCGGTATGATGTGGTTCCCCAAGCGGCGGCGGACAAAGTCATTGCCGCGGCCCACAAGCACGTACACGCTGACGACGAGTAGCAGCTCACCTACCTGGTTTGGACTTCGGGGTGAAAGTGTGCGCCTTAAGCGCCCTATGCGCCTTTTGGGTGGAAGTGTGCGCCTTAAGCGCCTTAAGGGTTGGTTTTGGGGTCGTTCGTGCCACTTTCCGGTTTTTCGGGAAGAGTAGCTACCCTCAGCGGCTAAAAGCCGGATTTATTACACAGCAGCTTTTGTACGGCCTGAAGGCCGTACCCTTCAGAAACGATACGATGGAAGAGGCCCGAGAAGTCCAAAATTAGGCAACCTGGAGTCCCCGACTCAATCTAAAGGATTGAACGGAAAGGAAGAGACCCCCAATAATGACGATTTCAGCGCGGCGCCTTGGGGCAGCGTGCATGGCGGTGTTTTTGTCCGCCGGAATGCTGCCGGCGCAAACCGCCAATCAAAGCTCCGCGCAAAGCGCCTACTACGGCAGCGTCACCATCGTGAAACCGACCGATGGCGTCAAACCCCTGACGATCGACGAGGCCATCGGCATGGGTATCGAGCATAACCTGGCACTGGTCGAGGCGCGGGAACAGGAGCAGAGCGCCAAGGCGCAGTCGCTGCAGAGCCTGCAGTCTCTCTTGCCGACCGTAACGGCTCAGGCCGATTCGGGTGCCCACCAGATCAATCTGGCAGCCCTGGGATTTTCCACGAGTCTCCTGGGGAAATCCGCAGCCCTCTTTCCTGACGTGGACTTTTCATCGTTTCACACCGTGGTGAAGGTGAACGTCACCGACGCTATGGTGAATTACTCCCAAACCCTCTTCAGCCTGGCCAATATCGACCGCTACCGGGCGGCAAGGCAAAACGACGTGGCTGCCTACTTCAGTAAGCAGTCCTCGCGCGGCTTGGTCGTGCTCACCGTGGGCGATGCCTACCTGCAGGCGCTGGCTCTGGGAGCGCTGGTGGATACTGCGCAGGCGCTGCTGCAGGCCGACCAGGTGCTCCTGAATCAGGCCGTCGCTGAACATCAAGCCGGGACGGCAGCCAATTTGGATGAACTCCGGGCCCGGGTGCAGTTCCAGACCCAAGAGCAAGCCGTGATCTCGGCTGAAGTGAATTTCAAGAAGGCAAAGATTGCCCTCAACCGGGAGATAGGCCTGCCGGCGGAACAGGAAATCCAGCTCACCGATACATCACCCTACGCCGACCTCGCGACCATGAATATCGATCAGGCCAAGGAAATGGCCTACCGCAGCCGGCAGGACTACCAGGGACTGCAAGCGCAAATCCGGGCCGCGCAATGGCGACGGAAAGCGGCCAAATGGGAGCGCCTCCCTACCCTGGATTTTCGAGGTAATTATGGGGTGACCGGGGTGACAGGCGGCCTCTACCACGGAACATTTGTGGCTGCAGGAACGTTGAACGTGCCCATTTTCCAGGAAGCAAAGTTTCGCGGGGACAGTGGGGTCGCCTCAGCCAACCTGACCAATCTCATGCAGCAGATGGCCAGCCTGAAAGAGCAGATCAACCAGCAGTTAAGAGACAGCCTTCTGGATATACAGTCCACGACCGAGCTGGTCCGAGTGGCGCAAAGCAACGTAGAGCTGTCGCGCACGGAACTGGAACAGACTACGGAGCGTTTCCAGGCCGGGGTGGACGATAATCTGCCGGTGGTGCAGGCGCAGGCTACCCTGGCCAACGCGGAGAGCAACCTGATCAACACGACCAGTCAATATAACCAGGCGAAACTAGGGCTGGCGCGCAACCTGGGCATCGTCGATACCCAATACGCAACCTACCTGCACGGCAAATAGACCGATTAGCGTTCTGGTTGGTCCAGCAACGTCACTTCTCCGGTGCGGAGATCGAAGTATCCGGCCGCAATGATCAGCTTGCCCTCTTCGATCATCGCCGCCAGCAACGGGGATTCCCGAAGACGAGCAGCCTGGAGCAACGCATTGGCGCGGACCGTGGGCTCCAGATCAGGGCCGGCTTGCTTCACGGCAGGCTCAATATGAGGGAACAGCGCGCTGATCTGCCCCGGAACCACCTGACCCTGTTGGGCTTGAATGGCGGCCGTAACCGCACCACACCGGCTGTGGCCCATCACCAGGATGGTGTGTGTCCCCAGAACCGCGACCGCATACTCCAGGCTGGCCATGATCTCCGCAGTCACCATGTTGCCGGCGACCCGGGTGACAAAGAGCTGTCCAATGGTCTGGTCGAAAACCACTTCCACCGGCACCCGTGAATCGGCGCAGGAGAGAATTGCGGCGAAGGGTTCCTGCTTTTCCATCATCTGTTGCAGCAAAGCGAGGTCACGTCTATGGGAAGAGGTGCGGCCACTGGTAAATCGGCGATTGCCCGCGATCAGCTCGTCCAACGCTGCCTCGGGGCCACTCTTTTGCTCGCTTTCGTTGGGGGTGAGCCTGGGTTCCCTGATCGCCATAAGTGCATCGTATCCCACTCCTCGGGGTGCGATATCCTTTTGAGGGGCGGTCCACTCATCTTGGTCAAATATTAAAAAAGCAGGCCTATGGCCCCAGAGACAACAGGTACAGCCGCATTCGCCTATCGAGACTTTCGCCGCTACCAGTTGGCCCGGGTCATGGTCATCATGGGCGCGGAAGCGCAGGCGGTCGCGGTAGCCTGGCAGGTATATGAGATCACCCATCGGGCGATCGATCTGGGCTACACCGGACTGGTGCTTTTCCTGCCCGGGCTTTTGTTCCTGCTGCCGGCCGGACATGTCGCCGACCGGTATGACCGCCGCGAAGTTATCCTGATCTGCTACGTGCTGCAGATACTGTGCACGCTTGCCCTGCTGATCTTCGCGTTGCGGGGACTGCACAGGGTGGCGCCTATCTTTGCGGTGCTGTTCCTGATCGGATCCGCACGCGCGTTCAGCGGTCCGGCAAGTTCGGCCCTGTTGCCCCACCTGGTTTCCACAGAACACTTTGTGAACGCCATCACCTGGGGAGCCACCGTCTTCCAGATTGCCAACATTGCCGGCCCCGCTATCGGGGGTTTGCTCTACACCCTGCCGATCCAATGGGGATTCTACGGCGGCAGACTCTACGGGGCCCCCATCGTGTTTCTTTTTACCCTGGTCACGGGCGTCAGCTTCGTGTTGCTGATTGCTTCTCTGCATGTACGGCCGGGGCGCATGGAGCATAAAGCCATTTCGGTGGATGTGATCCTGGCGGGATTTCGCTACGTCTGGAAATCGAAATTGTTGCTGGGCTCGATCTCTCTGGACCTTTTCGTGGTGCTGTTAGGCGGCGCTACCGCGTTGCTGCCCATTTTTGCCCACGATATATTGCGTACCGGGCCGCAAGGCCTAGGGGCGCTTCGCTCCGCGCCCGCGCTGGGCGCACTGGCCGTTTCCATATGGATGACCTTCCGTCCAGTGTTGCGGCGCCCCGGTGTGCTCATGTTCACGGGGGTCGCTATCTATGGGTTGGCCACCATCACTTTCGGCCTTTCCCGGAGTTTGCCCCTCTCCCTGGCTGCTCTGATGGTGGTGGGAGCCTCCGACATGGTGAGTGTCGTGATCCGGTCGTCCATGCTGCAATTGGCGACGCCTTCCTCCATGCGCGGCAGAGTGAGCGCGGTGAATTCCCTGTTTGTCGGCGCCTCCAATGAGTTGGGTGAGTTTGAGAGCGGAGTGACCGCCCAGTGGTGGGGGGCGGTGCGCGCCGTGGTTGCAGGCGGTCTGGGAGCGCTGGCCATTACCGGTATTTGGAGCGCAGCATTCCCCGGCCTGAGAGATATCGCTCAGCTGACGGAAGAGTCCCTCATGCAAGTGGCGGAAGAACCCTCCAGTGCGAAGTTTTAGTTGACAGGGGCATCGCCGGCTTGCACAATCCGTAAGGCTTCAGTAAACACTGCCGAGACACATCCTCCCCTGCGTCCGGAATTTTGATTCTCCGTCAAGCGTGAACCGGATCCCACCGGCCTACCCGCTCAGAACGGAATAGGGGTTCGCGTGCAAATGAAGATATCAGCTGTCCTGCAGGGCCTTGCGGCTGTCTGCATCGCTGCCACCGCCTCGGCCGTCTCTGGCCAGAACTCTATCCAACTCTTCAGCCCCGCGAACGTCAGAGTATCCACGCAGGGCACGGGTTATGGGGACAAGGCAAAGACCTTCAATAGCACGATCTTGAACCTGAAATGTGCCGCGTCACCCATCCATGCCGTCCTTTCATCGACCCCCGACGGCAACAGCAATGTGCTGGTCGACAACTTCATCACGCTCAGCGTCAACGGAGCGACTCCGGCCGACATCTGCAAACACGGCACCACGGAAAATGGCGGCCAACAGCAGAACTGTTTCAACACTACTTACGAATCCAAGGCGCAGCACGGGGGCTTGATTGGACAGGATCCGGACGGCTTGACCGGTTCCGGAGGAGTGCCGCCCATCGATATCAGCAGCAAGCTCTGGCCGGGCGCACTTCAGGCGCAGATTACAACGGTGGATACGGGGGGCTATCTCACCAGCTCCACTCTCTACCTGGTGACCAACTGCACCAACGAGGGAATCAGCGGGCCGGGCAACATCACGGGCAACCCGATTCCGAGCAGCAATCCGACCGGGCAGCAATTGACCCAGAATTATGGGTTCAACTCCTCGAATACTCTGCAGGTCCAGTTCACCTACGATCTCTCCCAGGCGCAGAATGCCGGAACGCTATCGATCCCCGACGGCTCCACGCCTTCGACTGCGAACACACCGATCGACCCGACCACATTCACCACTCACTATCTGAACGGCACGTCATTCGCGAACGCGAATTGCCTGCTGCACGACGGTGAGTTGATCAACGGTTCGCCAGCCTGCAACCTCTACACCCTTACCTGCCAGATAGGTACGGATCCCACGCAAAAAGGTGCGTTGTGCCCGGCATCGCAGGAACGCAACGAATTCTTTCAGGAAGTCTTCGACGGCCCCAGCTTTACCCTTCCCGATATTGCCGGCACCGATGGCTTGACGTTCCATCAGGGCGTGGGTTTCCTGGAAGCGGTAGACGGATGGGGCGGCGGAAGTTGCGTTTTCGATCCCTCGTCGAGCATTCACAATCAGCTTTGCCCACAGAATGTGCTGACGAACTTTTCGGGTCCTGGAGTCTACCGGAGCGGTGGACCGGGACAAAGTCCGAACTCCGGATTCATTACCGTAGCCCCGGTGCCCGAGGATCTGACCACCCTCACGGTGAGCCCTCAACCCCAACCCGGTAACTGGATCAACAAGCAGACCGCCGTGGTAAGTTTTGTCAGCACACCGCCTGCCGTGGCATCGAGCAATAACTTTGTCGCCGCGCCGATTCAGAGCCTTACGTATGGCATCTCCGGTACCTCCAACGTGCCTCAGCCCGGGTCGCCTATACCGGGTGACATCACCGTGCCAAACACCGCCTGCCCAACTCCCGGGAGTTCCAACCCACCGCCGGCCACAGTCTTCACCCCCATCCCACAAACCATCAACGTGTCTGCAGACGGCAACTACCTTCTGCATTACTTTGCCCAGGACTGTGCCGGGACCGAAGAGCTGCAGTTCATCCAGACTGCGGGAAGCTGGTCGACATCCTTCTACACGTTCCCGATCAACGTGGACACGGTCGCTCCGCACGTAGCATCCGGACCGACATTATCACCTGCGCCCTCCACCAATGGCGGGGTTCCGAACTCCTATTTGGTTGGCCAGCAAGTCACCGCCAACTACAGCTGCACCGATGATCGTTCCGGGATCGTGAAATGCGGCACGTCCACCTACGCACCCGGGACCACGCTGAATACCGGGAACCTTTCCAGTGCCGTCGATACATCGAAAGCCGGCCCGCAGACATTCACCGTACCCGCGGTGGATGCTGCGGGAAACCAGACGTCTGCCTCGGTGAATTACACGGTGGTCGCGGCGCCCCAGGTAAACCTTGTGATCCTGAATCTGGCTCCTTTGTTGGTGCAGCAGAACAGCCAGCTGACCTACACCGTGACCGTGGGCAACCTGAGCAATCAGACGGCCTCGGCGGTAACTGTGACGGATCCGCTTCCTGCGGGCGTTACGTTTGTGAAGACTCAGCCCGTTTGCGTCAACGGTAGATGTTCCATAGCACCCACTTGCACGTTTGCGAGTAACACGGTGAGCTGCAAGGCTCCTTCCGTTACGCTGACAACCCCGCTGTTGTTCAACATTGTTGTCCAGGTGCAAGCCGCGGTTGGGACAAAAATCAAGAACACAACGACGGTCAGCAGCGCAAACCCTGAAGGAAAGTTGGCGGTGCTCCAGTCCACTGCAACGACGCTTGTTACAAAATGATAGTGGGAAGGGGCCGGCATCCACGAGATGCCGGCCCTTTCTGCTCTGTATCAGGGCACGACTTTAGTCGGGCTGTTACGGATAAAAACGACTTGGGCTTCAGCCCCTGCTGAAGCGCGCATCTCGCCCCCGAATAGTTGCGGAACAGCCAGAAAAGCCCAGGGGCTGAAGTCTGCGTGAGAACCCCCCATTGTGTCGTCCCCTCAGGGACTCGATTGTGTGAAATCCTACCGGCACTCCCGTGCCGGGCTACAGATTATGCCGTCCCTTCGGGACTCATTGCGGGGTGACCTGTCGTTCTTTTCTGCCCGTTAAAGCCCGTACGCTTCCGGGAAAAAAGTACCTCAGGGGCTAAAGCCCTCATTGGCTGCGGTCGGACGGCCCGACTGAAGTAGGCCCTGATACAAGCCTAATCCGAGATAGGTAGCAGATGGATCTGGAGTTTCTCTTTCGGCCTTAACGCAGGATGAACCTGCCCCCAGAACGAACAGGAGGACCATCCGTTATTTCTTGAAGGATTTCGATTCGTCGTACATGGTCTTGAAGTCGGTGCGGCGCAAAATGTTATCGCCCGAATCGCTGCGGATTACGTCCAGCAATTGGCTTGCTTCGCGGTAATAGTCGGATGCGCGATCAGAGCTGCCGTTGAGTCTCGCGGAAGTGCCCAGCAGATAGTAGATTCTTGCCAGGTCAAAACGTATTCCGGATCGTTTCGCTATGGCCAGCTGCTGCTCAAGGATGTAGTCGGCGCGCGCGTAATCCTTCATGCCAACCGCGGCCTGCGCCATGGCAAGCTGGATTTGCAAAGACAGATTAGCGCTGACGCCACCTTTAGGATTGAGCAAGGTCTGCAAAGAACGCATCGCCTCTTGAAACCGGCCCTCGGCCACTGCGACTCTGGCCACATTCAGCTTCGAGAGAAGCGTTACCTCGTCTTCTCTGGACCGGGATACACTCTGCAGCGCTGAACGATAGGATCGATCGGCGCTCTTAACGTCGCCCTGGAAAAATGCAATATCGCCGCGCGTGTTCAGGATTGAGGCCTGGAAAGAATCGTTTTTCAACGTCTGTTGGATTTTTTCTGCTTCGGCGAGGCTGGCTGCGGACTCGTCTCCTCTCCCTGCCTTCGCCAGGGCCTCCGCAAGGTCATTCAAGCTTCCGGCCATATTCAGCCCGTTCTCGCCTTGCTGCCGAAATGCGCTCACCGCATCCTGCAGCGACTTGACCGCGGCGCCGAACCGGCCCTGATATCCGAGGACCAGCCCTATCTGACGGGATACCTGCGCGATGCGGGTGGGGTCGCCCACCTGGCGGCTCAGTTCGAGCGCGCGCATCAGCGTGGTCATGGCCTGATCGTACTGGCCCATCGCCGTGTAGGCTTCACTCAGGCCGAGCAGCGTGTCGGCAATATCGCCCGGAACGCCCAGTTTTTCCCGCAACTGCAAAGCCTGCTGGGAATAGGTGAAGGCGTTGTTGGTGTCGCCCATAGCCAGGTAGACAACGGCGATGTTGTCCAGGCACCGCGATTCGTAGCTTTGGTCTCCGGTCTCACGCTGAATCTGCAAAGCCTGTTTATAAACGTCCAGCGCCTGATCGAATTTACCCAGATCGGAATAAGCCGACCCCATGTTGGTGAGAGTGTTGGCCACCTCATCTTTCATGCCGATCTCGCGCAAGAGAGTGAGCGCTTTGTTGTAGCTGACCAGCGCTAATTCCGGATGCCCGCTTGTCCATTGAACGGCAGCGATCTCGTTGAGGGCCGCAGCGACGCCACGCTTCTGACCGATCTTCTCGTTCACTGCGATCGATTCCTGATAATTGCGCAGCGCTTCCTCTGGTTTATTGAGCAGGCGGTAGGAGATTCCGATCGACAGCAACATCAACGCATGTTGCTCTTCGTTGTCTACCTGGATAGCGAGGCTGTCTCCGCGGGTCAGCGAATCGAGGGCTGCCTGCGGATTGCCGGTGAGATTGTCGACAACGCCCAAGCTCCAGAGCGCCTTTATGTTTTTCGGATCGGTTTTCAGAACTCCGGCGAACTCGGCGCGGGCTTTATCGTATTGGCCGTTCTGCAAATAGAGGTTGCCCAACTCATATTGGACGTCTACATCTCCAGGCGAGCTTTTGGAGAGATTTTCGTAGGCCTCCAGGGCTTTCTTGTTGTCTTTCATGATCCGCGCGTTGCCGGCGTTGATCAGGTACTTCTCCGGCAAGGGCAGATTCTGGTTGTTGGCGAGATCGGTTGCGCGGATGGAAGACTGCTCGGCGTCGCTTTGAAAACCCAGTTGGGATTGCGCATCCGCCAGCTTGGAAAACGCGAGAGCGAACTGAGGATCCTGATTGGCCGCGGCCTGCAGATGTTTCAATGCATCGAGATATTTGCCCTCCCGCATGAGCTCGGAACCCTGGTCGTATTCGCGAAGTGCTTCGACGGATTGGGTGTTCGGCTTAAACGACTGCGCCTTCAATTCCTCGACTACGTCCGCAGAGAGGGCAAGATTCTTACGGACCGAATCAGCCAGGCTGTCGACGGCGGTGGGCAAATCCTTGACCAGCGCCTGTGCCTTTACCGGGATCGTCTGATCGTGCACCAAGTCGCGAATGGAGGCATCGATCACGATCTGATCGCCGAAACGTGCATATTGACCGGAGACGAGAACGTCCGCGTTGCTGAATTGGGCTACGCGGCGCAACATATCCGGATCCATCGCTACGGTGGGCCCGATGTGGAGATCGGACAGCACCTGGTGCAGCCGATCGGTCGGCACCGTGTGCAGATGCGCGGACTGTCCGATGTCGGTACTGAGCATGTCAGCCACGCTGGAGCCAATCCAATCATCCTTGGCATCGCCGGACGAATTGCGGAAGGGCAAGATCGCCAGCGATCGCGCGGTGACGGCTGGTGCCTCCTGCTTCTTTGCCTCGGGAACAGATGCGCTCCTGGGGCGGATGAGGAAGTACGCCAAGCGTTGCGATCAGCAACAGCGCCAGGACGGCCACACCGGCAAGCAGCCGCTTGTTCTCGTCCGCCCACCGTCGCGGGCCGGGCTTGAGGCGGGCGGCGATGACGCCCGACTTACCGGTGCCCGCCCAAAGCTCCAGGTCTGCCAGCAGTTCCGACGCGGACTGGTATCTGAGGGAGAGATCCCGCTCCAGGCAGCGGCTTACGATCTGGCTCAACTCTGGAGGGATGCTCTTGTCGAACTCCGATACGGGAACAACCCTTTCCTGGGTACGCTTGATCAGGCTGGCCAGGGCGCTGTCCGCGCGAAAGGGCGTCTGTCCAGTCAACAACTCATAAAAGATCAACCCCAGCGAAAAGATGTCGGAGCGCTGGTCCAGGTTCCCGGCCAGCGCCTGCTCCGGCGACATGTATTCCATGGTGCCGACCATGGCGCCCGTCTGGGTCATGTTGTTGCCTTCGAGGGTCTTGGCCAAGCCAAAATCCATGACCAGGATGCGACCGGTTCCCTCTTCCCGCATGATGTTCTGCGGTTTCAGGTCGCGGTGGATAACGCCCACGTTGTGCGCGGCTCTCAGTGCCCGGCATACCTGCTCGACAATGTCGACAGCTTCCTTTGGCGGAAGCTTGGTTCGTTCATGGATGACGGCGCCGAGATCCACGCCCTCGACGTACTCCATGGTGATGAACTTTATCCCCTCTGCCTCGCCGAGGTCATAGATACGAACGACGTTGCGGTGGGTGACCTGGGTGGCGAGGATGAGTTCCTGTTTGAACCGGTCGAGGATGGCTCGGTTGCGCGCCAGGTCTGGCCGGATGACTTTGAGGGCCACCGTGCGGCCGAGCTCGACATCGCGCGCCTTATAGACAGCGCCCATGCCGCCTTCGCCCAGTAGGTTCAACACCTCGTAGCGCTGCGCCAGCAGGTGACCGGAAGTGAGGACGTGTTGTCCTCCCTCGGTAAAGTCCCCTGACAAAACTTGAGAAAAGGTTCCGATTACGGTGGGACTGTCACTGGGGCTCGGGCTGATGCTGGGGGCGCCGAATATGGTATCCGCGTCACTGGGGATATGGACGTTGGCGGACGAGCTTTCACCCTTCACCGGGGCGCGTACGCCCCCTTGGCCCGGTTTTGAGGCGTCGTGCCCGGGAGGATTTTCTCCTTCTTCTCGCATGACTCAGTAGCCCCAGCCCCGCCATCGGGGTGCAGATATTGACTCCAATTTCGGCGGGTAATCGCAGTATATAGCGATAGGGCTGAAAAGCCTTGTACTTGCAGATGGACCTTGGGGCCCACATGTCTCTGGCTTTGTACCAGGGCACTAGAGTTCTCTCACATGCCTGGGTGCCCCACATCTCGCTGGTTTTTCGCGAGATGTGGGATACAGCGGAACTCGCCCGTTCGCTCTTAAGGGCAAATTGAGACTCAAGAATTGCAAGGAGACGGCAGTGGTATCCCACGTCTCGCGAAAAACCAGCGAGATGTGGGGCACCCGTGGTTCGGTTGCGGGTACGGCGCTATGCGCAGCTCATTCTCGCGCGC
This sequence comes from uncultured Acidobacteriaceae bacterium, assembly GCA_963745725.1. GTDB lineage: Bacteria > Acidobacteriota > Terriglobia > Terriglobales > Acidobacteriaceae > PALSA-350. The sequence goes on along the minus strand of CAVUYJ010000005.1, from coordinate 681,924 downwards.
GCAGGGGGTCGCCCATCGTTCGCCGCTCCAGTGAAGGGGCCCGCTGTTTAGGAAAAGCTAAATTCCGGTGCCGTAGTCTGCTGCGCAGACACTATCCCCGGCATGCGAGAAGAAATCGTACTGGGTGCGGTGATTGAACTTGTAGCGCGCACGCAGCTCGCGACCGATGTAGAGACCCAAAGCGGCAATTCCGACAGCAACTGAAGTCCAGCCAACAATCCACATTGCAGAACCTTCTTCCTGGGGGGAAGAGATTTCCGGCTTTTGACCGGAATGTTGTAGTCCGTAAATGTCGTTACTATCCATGTACTTCATGCCGAAATAATAGCTCAGGTTCATCACAATCTCGTAGTTACGGTAGGCGACACCAAAGGGCTATTTCACCTGCTCAATTTGATGCAGGATAGCGACCTTTCGCGCCGCGGGAAGGAAGCTGGCTTCAATCGAATTTGCCGCCAGTTCCCGCAAATGCTCCTCGGTAAAGCCAAACGCCTCGTGGGCCAAGCGATATTCGTCCTGGAGGTCGCTGAGAAACATGGCCGGATCGTCGGAATTCAGGGTGACCATGAGGCCGGCGTCAAAGTACCGGCGGACCGGATGCTCCTCAAGTGTGGGGCAACACCCGGTCCGCAAATTCGATGTGACGCAAATCTCGAGGGGCACCTGGCGTTCCGCCAGTACCTCCATCAGGTCCGGGTCCAATTGCGCCGACAGTCCATGGCCGATGCGCTCCGCGCCGATATTGAGCGCCGCCCAGATGCTTTCCGGCCCCATGGTCTCGCCGGCATGGGCAGTCAGGCGCAGGCCGGCCTCCTGGGCTTCCTGAAAGAGCTCGCGGAAGGGCTCGGCGCCGGTACGCCGCTCATCCCCACCAATTCCGATGCCTACGACGCTGGGTGAGTCGCGCCGCAATTCTGCCGCTTTGCGAAAGACTCGGGCTGCCTCTTCCGGGCCGAAATGACGGACCGCGTCGAAGATCCAGTAGAGGGTGATCCCGAATTGGCGTTCGGCACGCACCCTCGCCGCTTCCATCCCGTAAAAAAGCGCTTCGAACTCGATCCGCCGCCAGTAGTAGACAACACCCACGGAAACATACACCTCGGCGTGTACCACGCCCTGAGCTGCTAGACGCTCCAGCATGCGAAAGGTGATCAGTTCATAGTCGGCAGCGGTGCGCAGGCGTTCGCTGACCGCCTTGAACGCCAACAGGAAGCCGCTGAAATCGGTGTAGCGGTAAAGAGCCCTGGCGTCGGCTAACGTCAGGCGCTCATCATCGTGCCGCTGGCTCAATTCGACCAGGGTCTCCGGAGAGACGGTTCCCTCCAGATGAAGATGGAGTTCTGCTTTCGGGATTCCACGCAACCAGGTGGCCACGACACGGCGCGAGCTGGCAGTCGGGGTCATGAGAGGGAGGAAAACTCGCTGTGCTTGCGGCTGTAGAGAAAATAAATGACCAGCCCGATGATCAGCCAGGCGAAAAACCGTAACCAGGTAATGACCGGCAAGCCCGACATGAGCAGAATGCAGAAAAAGAGGCTCAGGATGGGTATGGAGATGCCGCCTGGCGCGCGGAAACTGCGGCGGCGGTCCGGCTCACGGAAGCGCAGGATCAGCACCCCGATCGAAACCAGCACGAAAGCGAAGAGGGTGCCGATGTTCGACAGATCGGCCAGGGTGCCGATGTCGAGAAGTCCGCTGGGAATGGCCACCAGAAAGCCGGCAACCCAGGTGGCCACGGCGGGCGTGCGATAGCGGGGATGCACCTTGCCGAACCAGCGGGGAAACAGCCGGTCGCGCGACATGGCAAACCAGACCCGCGCCTGGCCAAGCTGAAACACCAGGATGGAGGAGATCATCCCCATCATGGCTCCGCAGAGCACAATCAGCCGCACCCAGTTCAGCGTTGCCGAACCCGTGCTATGGCTCAGCTTCTTGAGGGTGTTGACCACTGGCGCGGCATCGTCCACCAGCGTCTGCCAGGGGATCAGACCGGTGAGCACTACCGCGACCCCGATGTAGAGCAAAGTGCAGACCACCAGCGTCATCAGGATGCCGAAGGGCACGTCGCGCTGCGGTCGATGGCACTCCTCGGCTGCGGTTGAGACCGAATCGAAGCCGATATAGGTGAAGAAAATGATGCTGCCGCCGGTGAGCACGCCGGACCAGCCATTGGGAAAAATCGGATGCCAATGCCCGGGGTGAACAAATCGTGAGCCGATCACGATGAACACCAGGATGGCGGTGATCTTGAGCACGACCATGATGTTGTTGGTGCCCGCAGATTCGCGGATGCCCCGCACCAGCACGATGGTCAAAACCAACACGATCAGAAAGGCGGGAAGGTTGAAACCGAAGTGCCAACCCGGCTGATAGATGGTGTTGCCTTGCAGATCGGAGAGCCCTGAGGGCAGGAAAGCGGGCGAAATCCAACGCGCGGTGGGATGTACGCCGAACCAATCCATGAAATCGACGATGTGGGCGGCAAAGCCGACGCACACAGCCATGTTGCTGACAGCGTACTCGAGGATGAGATCCCAGCCGATGATCCAGGCTACGAGTTCGCCCATGGTGGCGTAGGTGTAGGTGTATGCGCTGCCGGCAATGGGAATCATCGACGCCAGTTCTGCATAGCAGAGCCCGGTGAAGGCGCAGACGATCGCCACCAGCATGATGGAAAAGGCGAGCGCCGGCCCCGCGCCCGGCCGCCCTGCCAGGGCATGGTGGTTCACCAGGTAGTCGAGCAGCGGAGTATTCAGAATGGAGGAGGTATCAAATTTCTCCCCCGCGATGGCGGTGCCGATGACGGTAAAAATCCCCGAACCGATCACCGCGCCGATGCCCAGCGCCGTCAACGACCAGGGGCCAAGCGTTTTCTTGAGGCAGTGCTCGGGGAGCTCCGAGTCGCTGATCAGCTTATCGATCGATTTGGTTGCGAACAGTTGCTTTCGCAGCGTCTCGGCTCCTTGTGCTATGCCATGCTCGACGTACACATTGCAGAAAAGTCCCGAAAGGACGACCGTAGGGAGCCCCTTCGGGACTTTGTAGAACCTCTGCGCAGCTAATTCCGTCTGACCTTCACGCTAACGCTTGCTTTGACCTCGAGACAGCTTCTTGGTCTTCTTCTTGTTGGAACCTCGGGGTGTGGTACGCGCGGCTTTGGGTGCAGCTTTTTTGCGCGCCGTGCGCTTGATCTTCTTCCGTTCCAACTTATCTTCAATGCTCTTGGTATTGGCCATTATCTTCCTTGTCTACACTTTTTCCAGCTGGGCAAACTTCTCGACCAGCTTTTTCACGCCGAATTGTGCAAATTGTACCGTAATCTTCGCATCATCACCGTCTCCCTCGCGGCGGAAGACCACGCCCTCGCCGTATTTGGGATGGCGCACGCGCTGTCCGCTGCGAAAACCTGTAGCTCCAGCAGAAACAGGAATCTCCAGCTTTGGCCTGCTTCCACTCGTTTTACGCGAGGAGAAAAACTGAGCGATGTTGTCTAACGAACCAGCCGGCTTCGAAGTGCCAGACTGGCGATTGCTCGCAGGCGCGGTCCGGGAAACGGTGCGCTGGTCTTCATCCTCGTAGTTGTAGTGACGGGGCGATTCCCATTGATCGCGACTCGAGCCGTATCGCGCGGCGTAGGCGCCGCTGGAAGGCCGCTGCCCCCGAGTGAGGTCTTGCAGCAGATGCGCCGGGATTTCCTCCAGGAAACGTGATTGTATGCTCGCTTCCGGCATGTCGTTCCCGTATCTGCGGCGATAGCGCGCCCGGGTCAACACCAGGACATCCATGGCGCGCGTCATGCCCACGTAGCAAAGGCGCCGCTCTTCTTCGAGCTCGTTGGGCTGATTGAGTGTCCGTGAATGGGGAAAGAGTCCCTCTTCCATTCCCGCGAGTAGAACCAGCGGAAACTCCAGACCCTTGGCGGAATGCAGGCTCATCAGCGTGACCCGGCTCTCGGGATTGTAACGGTCAGTGTCACTGACCAGCGCGGCGTGATCGAGAAACTCGGAAAGCGTCTCGCCCCGCTGCTGCGCATCCTGCGCTGCGTTGGCCAATTCCTTCAGGTTTTCAATGCGAGAGAAGGATTCAGGAGTCCCCTCGTCTTCGAGCGAACGAATGTAGCCAGTGCGGTCGATGAGAAAGCGAATCAATTCCGGAAGCGTGGCGGCGTCTCCAGGCTTGCGAAACCCTTCATGAGCGACGGCATCGGTCGCCGGAAGGAAGGGTTTATCCGCTTCGTCAAAGCTCAGCAGTGTTTGTTCCTCCGGGTCTATATCGGCGGGCTCTGGTTCCAGATCGCCAAAGTCGAAACCGACATCCTCCCACTCGCCTGAATCGGTTTCGGCGCTCTCCGGTGCGCACGATTCCGGCTCGACGGCGACGTCTTGCGCGAGCTTTTCGGCAAATCCCGGATCGAGCAGCGCGTGGGCATCTTCGATCAACCTGCGGAAGCTCGCCAGGGCGATGCAGGCGCGCGCCGGCAACAGCTGTTCTTTCACGGCGTGACCGATCGCCGCCCAGGTGCTCATGCCGGTTTCGACGCTCAGCCGATCCAGAACTTCGAGTGTGGTCTTGCCAATACCGCGTGGCGGAGTATTGATCACCCGCGCCAGCGCGATCGAGTCATCCGGATTTTGCACCAGTTTCAGATAGCTCAGCAGATCCTTGATCTCGGAACGGTCATAGAAGGAGAAGCCGCCCACCATGGTGTAGGCAATCCCGTAACGGCGCAGAGCTTCTTCCACCAGGCGGGATTGCGAGTTGGTACGGTAGAGGACCGCGGCGCGAGGCGACTCCTGTTCTTCGCCGGCCTTGCGCATGTACTTCTGAATGTAGTCGGCAATAAAAAGCGCTTCATTTTCTCCATCCGGCGCTTCGTAGTAGCCGATCATTGCCCCGCCCTCGCGCGAGGTCCAAAGGTTCTTACCTTTGCGCTGCAGGTTGCGGGCGACGACTGCGGAGGCTCCCTCGAGAATCACCTGCGTGGAACGATAGTTTTGCTCCAGACGAATCGTTTTGGCTTCAGGAAAGTCCTTCTCGAATTCCAGGATGTTGCGAATATCGGCGCCGCGCCAGGAGTAGATGCTCTGGTCTTCGTCGCCCACGACGCAGACGTTGTGGTCCGTTCCGGCCAGCAGCTTCATCAACTCATACTGCGGCCGGTTGGTGTCTTGATACTCGTCGATCAGCAGGTAGCGATAGCGGCGGTTGTACCGCTCCCGCACATCGCCGGACGAACGAAGCACGCGGACCGCCTCGAGCAGAAGGTCATCAAAGTCCAGCGCGTTGGCCTTACGCAGTTCTTTACGGTAGATCTCGTAGATGTGCGCGACCCGTTCGGCCACCGGATCGGTGGAGTCCAGATAAATTTCCTGGGGGTCGAGCATGTGGTTCTTGGCGTAGGAGATGCGCGAAAGAACAGTACGCGGCGTCAACTGCTTGGTGTCCAGCCCCATGCGGCGCATCGCCTGCTTGACGATGGCTTGCTGATCGGCCTCATCGTAGATCACAAAGTTGCGGGTAAGCCCTTGATCGCCAATGCGCAGCGATTCAATGTCGCGGCGCAGAAGGCGCACGCAGAAGGAGTGAAAGGTAGCCAGCAGAGGCTTGGCCAGCGATCGATGCTCGAGCAGCTTGTCGACCCGCTCCGCCATTTCGGCCGACGCCTTGTTAGTGAACGTGACCGCCAGGATGGAATCGGGCGCAACGTTGCGTACCTGAATGAGATAGGCAATGCGGTGGGTGATGACCCGGGTCTTGCCGGAGCCCGCCCCGGCCAGGATCAGCAAGGGGCCGTCCACCGATTCGACGGCGGCGCGTTGCTGCGGATTTAATTTATCAAGCAGATGTTGCAATGGTTGGTCTCTGGAGGATGGTGAAGCGATGAATTCTCTTCTACCAGTGTATCGCCCGGCGCGAGTTGTGTTGCAATTCGGATATGCACAGTGTGGATGAGCAGGTTCAGCGAAGAGTTTGTGTGTTTTGTGGGTCGAGCCTCGGGGTGAAGCAGGAGTACCGTACGGAGGCAGTCACTTTGGGCCGTTTGCTGGGAGAAGCTGGATTGGGCCTGGTATACGGTGGAGCGCAAGTGGGCTTGATGGGAGCCTTGGCCGACGCCGCCCTCGCGCACGGTAGCGAGGTCATCGGGGTGATTCCCCGTTCCCTCGCGGGGATCGAGGTAGCGCATCAGCATCTGAGCCAGCTGGTTTTGGTCGACACGATGCACGAGCGCAAAGCTTTGATGGCGCAGGAGGCGGATGCCTTTGTTGCTCTGCCGGGTGGTTTCGGTACGCTTGACGAATTTTTTGAGATTCTTACCTGGGCGCAACTGGGTATCCACGCGAAACCGTGCGTGCTGGTGAACACCGCTGGCTACTACGACCGACTGCTGGATTTTCTCAAAGTGGCTGTCGACCAGGGATTCCTCAAGCCGGCGAACTATTCCTTGATCTGCGTTGTGGCGAACGCTGCCGATGCACTCAAATGCATGCAGAAGCGGTGGCAATCTCTGCCTGTCAGCCATGTCGCTCCGGCCCAACCTGCTCCATAAGTTGTTGTCTGCAATTCGGGCTTGCGATATAACCGGCTCACCGATGAGATGGAAAAGCTCTTTCGCGCTGCTTCTTGCCGCGTGCCTGGCGCACGGCGAGGCTCCTAAACCTTCAGCAAAACCTGGGCTCAGGTTCGAGATTTCCTTTCCTGCGGTAAGCCACGCGGAGCCGATTACCGGGCGGGTCTTCGTGATCCTTTCTCGCGACATAGCGCATTGCGGTCCCGCCGATGCAGTCATGGCCACCACAGAACCCTGCGAGCCCCGTTTGCAGGTCAGCCGCATCGGTGTTCCCTTCTTCGGCCGCGATATCGATGCCCTTAGGCCCGGCGATTCCGCGATCATCGACAATTCCGACCTCGGGTCCCCTCTCGCGCACTTGTCGGACATTCCCGCCGGCGACTACTACGTCCAGGCGATGATCAATGTCTACTCCGAGTTCCATCGGGCGGATGGACACACGGTGTGGATGCATGACGACCAATGGGAAGGCCAGCGATGGCAACGGTCGCCCGGCAACCTGTACAGCAAAGCGGTCAAGATGCACATTGACCCTGCCGCAGGCGATATCCACCTGATCGCCGATCAGTTGATCCCGCCGGTCACTGTGCCCGCGGACACTGAATACGTCAAACACATCAAGTTCAAGAGCGAGCTGCTATCGAAGTTCTGGGGCCGGCCTGTTTACCTTGGCGCTGTCGTGCTTCTGCCCCGCGATTACGACCGCTCTACAATTCGCTATCCCATTGACTATGTTCAGGGACACTTTTCGCTGGAGGCGCCGTACCGGTTCGATGGCCAGAACGAATTCTCAAAGGCTTGGATGAGCGATCATTTCCCGCGCATGATTGCTGTGACGTTGCAGCATCCCAATCCGTACTACGACGATTCGTATTTGGTGAATTCGCCCAACATAGGGCCGTACGACGACGCGTTGATGCAGGAGCTTATACCCGCGATTGAAAAGCAGTTCCGGGTGATCAGCGAGCCCTATGCCAGGGTAGTTTCCGGCGGCTCTACCGGGGGCTGGATCGCGGCGTATTTGCAGATCTTCCATCCCACTTTTTTCGGGGGAGCGTGGTGTTCGTGTCCGGATGCAGTCACCTTCTCTGATGTGGAGGGAGTGAATTTTTACAAGGACGATAATGCGTTTTTCAAGATGTACGACTGGCGTCCGGTGCCTACGATCAATAGCCGCTTCACCAACGGACAGGCGATTCAGACTTCGGAGCAGCGCAATCGCTATGAGCTGGTCAGCGGCGACCACGGCCGTTCCGGCGAACAGATCGACGTGTGGTCTGCGGTGTGGGGCCCGGTCGGCGAGGATGGGTTCTTCAAGCCTGCCTTCAACAAGTCCACGGGCAAGATTGACAAAGAGGTCGTTGCCTATTGGCGCGACCATTGGGATTTGCTGGAGTACTTAAAGAGAAATTGGTCCACGGTGGGCCCGCAGCTTAAGGACAACCTTTATTTCTTCGCCGGCGATGCGGATACGTATTTCCTCAACAACTCCACGATGGAACTTGACGCGTGGCTGAAGACCACGACTGCGCCGCATTCTGAAGCGCAATTTATGTATGGCAACTTAAAACCGCACTGCTGGCAGGGTCCGGTCACTGCCGCGCAGCGCGTCATTGAGATTGCGCAACATATCCTGCGCCACAAACCGGCAGGCGCAGATACGCCGTGGTGGGACTACCGTTAGGTTGCGACTTTAGGAAGAAGAAACGGTGGTCTGTAGAAAAAACACTTCCAGGAAAGGTCCGCAGAACCGCAGATCCCGAGGGATCTGCAGTTTCCTTTTCGGATTTCACTGCCCTACAGTCGTGCAGCACTGATCGCAGAGGCAATGGCGACGAAGATAATCCCACGAATAGATGCCGCTTTGGTGCCCATCATTCCAGCGAAAACTGATGGCGTATCGACCTACCGGGGAGACGGACTCCGGCCGCGCCGGCGCCTTGTACATCTGCAGGAGTGTTGCCGGCTGGGGCTTGGACTCCCCCGGCTTACGACCGGTAGCTCCGCGCTCTTCGTGGCAGGTGGCGCAAGGACAGGCATTACGCAGCCAGGTGAAGGTCCAGGTGCTTTGATGGCCGTCCTTCCAGTCGATCTCCAAACCGGTGCCCGTCGTCTTCTGCACCCGGACCCGTGCCGGTTCGGTCGCTTCTTTGGGCAAATCGCGATGCGCGGTCTCCTGCGCCAGCCTTTGAGCCTCTTCTTCGCTGATAAATCGAATGCCTTCGTGGCTCATCGCTAACCCTCTTTAAGCATACTGTTTCCAGAAAAAGTACGCAGCCATCCCCAGCCCGATCCCGACCACCAGCAGGCGCATCAGCCGCGGATCCAGGCCCCGCGAATAACGTGCTCCCAGGAAACCCGCCGACCGCGGCAGCGATCATCATGAGCAGGCAGTACTGCCACAGGATCTGCTTCTCCACGATGAAGGTGACCACGGCGATGCCGTTGGCTGTCGTAGTGGCGATCACCTTCAGCGCGTTGACCTGGTTGATGTTCTGGATGCCGAAGACCGCCAGGACAGACATCAGGAGAAAGCCTGCTCCCGCGCCGAAATATCCGATGTAAAAGCACACCAGCACCACGCCGATCCAGAGTGGGGTCAGGTTGGGCCTGGCACCGGAAACGCTGAGGCGGTCGCGTCTCAGCCAGGCTGAAACCGGACCGCTGGCCGCGAACAGCCCAGCGGCGAGCAGCAACAACCACGGCACCAGCGCCAGGAAGGTGGCCTGGCCGGTATGGAGCAGAACGATCGCCCCCAACACTCCTCCCAGCAGGGCCGCGGAACAAACCGGCACCACCAGCCGGAGATTGGCCTTCAGATCTTGCCAATAGGCGGCAATCGAGGTGAACTGGCCCGGCCAGAGGGCAACGGTGTTGGTTGCATTTGCCTGGATAGGCGGAACGCCCACGCCCAGGAGCGCCGGAAACGATAAGAAGGAACCGCCGCCCGCCATGGCGTTGAGGGCGCCAGCGAGAAAAGAGGCGATGATTAACCACGCGTGTTGCCAGTGAGAACCGAGTGCCATGCAGTCTTATTCTCTCAGTCGACCTGCAGAATCAGGCACTTCAGATACTCGGTCTCGGGGATAGTGAGAATCACGGGGTGGTCTGGGGCTGCTCCGCGGCGCTCCAGCAAGCGAATCCGGCGTTGCGCATCTCCCGCGGCGGCGGCCACCACGGCGTGGAATTCGTCCCAGGAAACATAGTGGGAACAGGAGCAGGTGACCAGCGTCCCGCCCGGGCGAAGCATCTTCAGGGCGCGCAGATTGAGTTCTTTGTAGCCGCGTACAGCGCCGGGCACGGCACGCTTGGACTTGGCAAACGCGGGCGGGTCCAACACCACGGTGTCATAGGTATTTCCCGCTGTGCTCCAATCGCGAAGAAGATCGAAGGCGTTCGCCTCGATCCACTCAACCGGGGCCTGGATGCGGTGCCGGTTGACTTCAAGGTTCTCTTCCGCCACCTCGAGCGCCGCCCGGGAGGCGTCGATTCCTGTCACCCGGGTGCAGGACTGGGCCAGATGCAGCGCGAAACCGCCCTGGTAGGTGCAGACGTCGAGCGCCTCGCCGTGTGCATAGCGGGACGCGGCGGCATAGTTGAGACGCTGGTCAAGAAAGGCTCCGGTCTTCTGCCCGGCATTGGCGTCGTAGTGAAAGGCCAGCCCATTGAGATGGAAGATGGTCCTTAGCTGGGCAACGGGCTCGGCAGAGAAGAGCGGCGCCGCCGGCGGCTCGCTCAGTTGCTCCAGCTCGCGTATGCGGGCATCCGACCGCTCCACGATTGTGACCGGGGCGAGTTCCGTTTGTAGAACATGGACGATGAGCGCACGAATGTCGTCCCGATCCAGCGCCTTGGCGTTGATCTCAAATAGGATTAGGTCGCCGTAACGGTCGACAATGAGGCCGGGAAGCTGATCTGCTTCGCTGAAGACCAGGCGGCAGGCGTCTGTACCCTCGTCCAACATGCCCGCGCGGAGCTGAATCGCCTGGCGGAGGCGCAGTTCGAAGAGCGCCATCCAGGCAGCGTGGGTTAGATGAGGATCGGAGGTTACCAGGCGAAGCGCGATCTGCGAGGTTGGGCTCCACAGCGCTGTGCCCAGGGGGAAGCCACGGTGATCAGCTACGGCAAGCAGGCCGGCCTCCATTTCTACGACATGCTCAATGTCGGAGCGGTAGACCCAGACGTGGCCGGCACGCAGACGATCCGCGGCCCGGCGGGAAATAATCGCGACCGGTCCCTCGCTGCTGAAGGCGCGCGCAGCCTGACTGGGGGGTGCAGAGATAGGTTCACGGGCCACAAATCATCTTCGCACAGCGTTAGTGATTGAAAAGAAGGACCGGCCGTTCCCCCGGGGAGTCCGTGTGAGAACAGGGCCCGGTGGTTGAAGAGCCCCGAGCAGCATGGGTAACTAAGCATCCTCGAGGTCCTTCGACTCCGCGCCACAGGTACCGTGCACGCGATAAATCTGTGAGGCGCTCCGCTCAGGATGACGGTCTTGCTGGAGTTTGACGCAAAGCAGGCCGGAAGTCTAGGCACACATTGAAGCCGTCATCACTCCAGCGGTCCGGACGTCTTCGCGGCTGCCTCAGACACCCCAGCCATAGCCCGGCTAACGCAAGCAGCCTATAATCAGGTATGGCGACTGTGCACTCTACGCCACTCGAGCCTCCCGCCGAGCCAGGGATCCTAACGGCGAAATTTGCCGAATTGCTGGCGACGATTGGTAAGAACCGGCCGAGCGACGACATCGAAGTCATCCGCAAGGCGTGGGATTTTTGTGTACAGCACCATAGCGGACAGCTCCGGGCCTCCGGAGAGCCCTACGTTCTGCACCCCCTCGAAGTAGCGCAGGTGCTGGCGGAGATGAAGCTGGACTCGACCGCGATCGCGGCCGGCCTGCTGCACGACGCCGTCGAAGATACCCCAGTTACTACCGAAGACATCACTGAACAATTCGGGGAACAGGTCGCGCACATCGTCGAGGGCGTGACCAAGATCGACAAAATCCAGTTCGCGAATCGCGAAGATCGCCAGGCCGAAAACGTACGCAAAATGCTCCTGGCGATGGTGAGCGATGTGCGCGTGGTCCTGATCAAAATGGCGGACCGCCTGCACAACATGCGGACGCTGCAACATCTCCCACCGGACCGGCAAGAATCCATCGCCCGGGAAACTCTGGACATCTACGCTCCCCTCGCCCACCGGTTGGGTATGGGCAAGGTGCGTGGTGAGTTGGAAGACCTGGCCTTCCGCTACGTCGATCCCTTCGGCTACGACCAGGTAAAGACTGCGGTGGACGCAGCCCGCGATGAGGATGAGCAGTTTCTCAACTCGGTCGAATCCCTGCTCAACGAGCGGCTGCGGGAAAACAATATCCACGCGCGCGTGGAATGGCGTATCAAACGGCTCTACAGCATTTACCAGAAGCTGCAAAAGCAGAAGATCACCGTGGACCAGGTGTACGACTTGCTGGCCGTCCGCGTAATCACCCCTACGGTACAGGATTGTTACGCCGCCTTCGGCCTGATCCACTCCATCTGGCGCCCGGTGCCGGGCCGCATCAAGGACTTTATCGCCATGCCCCGGCCCAATCTGTATCAATCGCTGCACACCACGGTGATGGGCGAGGGGGGGCACCAATTCGAGGTCCAGATCCGGACGGAAGAAATGCATCGCGTGGCCGAGGAAGGGATCGCGGCGCACTGGAAATACAAAGCAGCCGGCTCGCCCACCAACGCGCGCGATGAGCAGCGCCTAGCCTGGGTACGGCAGCTGGTCGAGTGGCAGCGGGAGATGTCCGACCCCAATGAGTTTCTCTCCACACTGAAAATCGATCTGTACCCGGAAGAGGTCTACACCTTCACCCCCAAGGGCAAGGTGGTGGTGCTACCGAAGGATGCAACGCCGATCGACTTCGCTTATTCCATCCACACCGAGGTGGGCAATACCTGCGTAGGGGCCAAGGTAAACGGCAGAATGGCCCAACTGCGGACCAAGCTGCACAACGGCGACATCGTGGAAGTCGTAACCCAGAATGGACACACCCCGAGCCGCGATTGGCTCACTTTCGCCAAGAGCTCGCGGGCGCGCAACAAGATCAAGCATTGGCTCAACGAGCATCAGCGTGAGCGGGCGATTGAAATCGGCAAGAAGCTGCTCGACCGGGAAGCGCGCAAATACAAAGTGTCCCTGAGTAAACTCAGCGACACCGACTATGCCCGGGCGGCCAGCGAATGTGGACTGGCAACGGCCAGCGACCTGATGGCAGCGATCGGGTTTGGGAAGTACTCCTCGCGCCAGGTGTTGAACAAGCTGTCTCCGGGAGTGACCGCGCAGACGGGCCTGGAAATCGAGCCGGGCAAGGATGCTCCCAAAGGCCTGATGTCGGAGGCAGTCCGACGGGTCCACATGCATGGCTCCGATTCCCTGCAGGTGGAAGGCCAGGACGATTTGCTGGTCTACCGCGCCCGATGTTGCAATCCGATCCGCGGCGAAGAAATTGTCGGTTACGTCACCCGCGGCAAGGGCGTAGCGGTGCACGCCCGGAGCTGCCCGAATGTACAGAACCTGCTGTATGAGAGCGATCGCCGTATCTCGGTGGAGTGGGCACGGGTGGCGGAGGAAAATCCCGGCCGCAAGATGACCTACCCGGTCAAGCTGACGGTATTTTGCGACGATCGCGCCGGCATGCTGAAAGAAATGACAGCGGTCATCAGCGACGACGGCACCAATATCCGCGGGGTCGATTCCAAGCCCACGGGCGACTCAGAGGCGATCGTCGAATTTGTTCTGGAGGCGGAAGACATGCGCCACCTGACGCGCCTGGTTAGCGGGCTGCGGCGCGTGCCGGGTGTCCGCGACGTGCAGCGCGCTCACAAGGTATGAAGCATGGGAAAATCAGGGCATGAATCTTCTCGGTAAGACGGCGGTTTCTACAGAAAATGCTCCCGCGGCTATTGGCCCCTATTCCCAGGCTATAGAGATCGGGGAAATGATCTACACCTCAGGGCAGGTGGGGCTCGATCCGAAGACCGGGCAGATTGTGGAGGGCGGCGTCCGGGAGCAAACCGTGCGGGTGCTCGAGAACCTCAAGGCGATCCTGGCCGCGGTTCGCAGCGACCTGCAAAAGGTAGTTAAGACGACGGTCTATCTCAAGAACATGAGCGATTTTGCGGCGATGAACGAGATTTACGCCACGTATCTGGCGAAAGATGGCTGGGTAGCACCGGCGCGGTCCACGGTCGAAGTGGCCCGATTGCCCAAAGACGCCCTGGTTGAAATTGAAGTGATCGCGCTGCGCTAGGCCTCGCTTCGTTACTGGACGAGATACATCGAATCCGTTGGGAGTAGATCATGGACAAGGTTGAGAAAACGGATGCCGAGTGGCGTGCCGAGCTGACTCCGGAACAGTATTACGTGATGCGGCAGAAGGGGACGGAGCCGGCATTCTCCGGTGCTCTCTATCGGAACCATGCCGACGGGACTTATCGTTGCGGAGCCTGCGGCGCTGAGCTATTCAGTTCCGACACCAAGTTTGAGTCGGGAAGCGGATGGCCCAGCTTCTCGGTGCCGGCAAACGCCCAGGCAGTGGAGCTGCACGAAGACAAGAGCTATGGGATGACGCGCACCGAGGTTACCTGCGCCCGTTGCGGCGCCCACCTGGGGCATGTGTTTCCGGATGGCCCGGGGCCTGGCGGGCTGCGCTACTGCATCAACTCGTTGTCGCTGGGTTTTGACCCCAAACATACAGGGACAAAGGAATAGTTACGAAGCCTTAACGACCTTGCCTGCCTTGATGCAGCGGGTGCATACGCGAATCCGTTTGTTGCCGCCGTCCACCTCAGCCTTGACCGGACGAAGATTGACGTTCCAGCGGCGCTTGGAAACGTTGTGAGCGTGCGAGATCTTGTTACCGAACTGCGGGCCTTTGCCGCAGATTGTGCAAACCTGAGCCATGACAAACTCCAGATTACTTAAGCTTTTCGCAGAAACCGTGCGGCAGTCTAACTCTGTGCACGCACTATCGAAGAGGATGATAGTGGGCTAAAGCACCAGACACGTACACGCTACAAACTCGCGAACTCCCAGTATAGCCGTACCCGCGGCCGTCGACAACCTTGGGCGCCTGGTCGCCGAAGGGGACGGGAGGGACGCTATAGAATGGCGGATCACGACTTCCTGCTCCCTCGATGCCCAACCGCAATGTAGTCGCTCCTACCCAGCCCGACCGAGAGCCTTTCCGTCCGCCGCTGTTGGTCTTCTGGGTGGCTTTCGCTGTACGGGTGCTCTATCTCACGCTGGCGCATACCTATCGCATCCGGGCTTACGACGACCACATGCTGTTCGGCGAAGAAATGGGCCGGATCGCTCGCGCGCTGGCCACCGGTTTTGGCTTTTCCGACCCCTTTCGAGGACACACGGGCCCGACTGCGTGGGTAGGACCGCTGTTCCCCTTGCTCCTGGCTGGGGTCTTCAAGCTGTTTGGCGTGTTCACCCCGCTGTCTGCTTGGGTGATTCTCGTCCTCAATAGCCTGTTTTCAGCCCTGACTGCTCTTACCGTGTGGGAGATCGCGGCTCGTTGTTTCAACCAGAAGGTGGCCTGGTGGTCGGCGTGGATTTGGGCTCTTTACCCGGCAGCCATGCAGTATGCCGTCCGCTGGGTGTGGGATACGTCGCTCACCACCTTTCTCTTTT
The DNA here is from genome assembly GCA_963745725.1 of uncultured Acidobacteriaceae bacterium. Lineage (GTDB taxonomy): Bacteria > Acidobacteriota > Terriglobia > Terriglobales > Acidobacteriaceae > PALSA-350. The sequence continues at coordinate 666,662 of CAVUYJ010000005.1, read as the reverse complement.
CCTGCGTACTTGTGTTGGCGTTGCGTTTGCGGTCGGGTGAGACCCTCGGACGCTGGGCGCTGTTCGGGCTGCTCTGGGGGTTGACCGGGCTCAGCAATCCGGCTCTCCTGATCTTTCTTCCCGCTTGCGGCCTCTGGGTACTTGCCGGTGCACCGAGGCGCCAAGTGGCTGGCGTGGCGTTAGCGGCTGTATTCTTTGCAGCGTGCTTAGGCTCCTGGACCTGGAGGAATTGGTTGGTCTTCCACCATTTCGTTTCCAGCAGGGGGAATTTTGGCGCTGAGCTGTACCTGGGCAACGGGCCGGGGGCAACCGGGTTGTTGATGGAGTACGACCACCCTATCCAGGCGCCCGATCAGCTTCGGCTTTACACCGCCATGGGCGAGATTGCCTATTCCAGGATGCGTGGCGAGCAAGCCATGGCGTCGATGCGCGCGGACCCTGTTCGCTTTGCGGAGAACACGCTCAAGCGGGTGTTCTTCTTCTGGGCCGGAGTTCCCCACCCGGTAAGCCGGACAGAGTGGGTGGAGTACGCGCGCAGCCTGAACTTTATCTTTGGCAGCGTTTGCGGTTTGCTGGGGCTCGCGCTCGCCCTACGGCAAAAGGCCCCAGCCGCGTGGCTGTTCGCATGGACCTTTCTGCTCCTGCCGCTGGTGTATTACGGCGTGGCAGCCCACGCCCGTTTTCGCCACCCGCTGGAGCCCTTGATCGTGATCCTCGGGGTTTACCTGTTTCAGTCCGCAGAGTTGACCAAAACAGGCCGGAACCGTAAACTTAGAGAGCTTGGGACCTAAGCCTTTGGTGCGGTCTGCTCACCTTCGGGTTTGAGCACAATCAGCAATCCATTATTTGCCTAGCTAGTTTTTTCAAGCCGATGTGATTCGGCGTGGAGGATTTTTATGTACGCTGTGATCCGCACGGGTGGTAAGCAGTATTGTGTCTCCCCAGGCGAAGTCGTCAAGATCGAGAAGGCAGGAGTCGAGCCCAACGGCGCGGTGGAATTCAACGACGTGCTGGCCTTTTCAGATGGACAAAACCCCCTCTCCAAGCCCACGGAAGGCAAGGTGCTTGGGACCGTGGTCAGCGAAGGACGCGGGGATAAGATCCTGGTCTTTCACTTCAAGCGCAAGAAGCAATACAAGAAGCTGCAGGGCCATCGCCAGGCCTACACCGAGGTGCGGATCAACAGCATCGAGGTAAATGGATTCAGCTATGGCAGTGAAACAGGCTGCCAAGTAGGCAAATTTCTGATTTGATTGAGGATTAGGCAATGGCACATAAAAAAGGCTTAGGCAGTTCCAAAAACGGTCGCGATTCCAATGCACAGCGACTGGGCGTCAAGATCTTCGCCGGCCAGGTGGTCACCGGCGGTTCCATCATCGTGCGCCAGCGCGGCACCAAGTTGAAGCCCGGTTTGAACGTCGGCCGGGGAAAAGACGACACCCTCTATGCTGAGATTGCGGGCCGGGTGAACTTCATCGACCGCGGCAAGACTGGCCGTTTTGTCTCCGTAGAGCCAGTAGAGACCCCCGCAAACTAGTCCTGGTTGCACACGTAGGGGCTTTCCACAATAGGCTTTCCGGGGCTTAAGCTTTCCAGATAAGGAAACGCTCTGAACGAAGGGCACAGCTTGTTCTGGCGGACACTTCCTGCACAAACTAAGAGGCCGTAACGGAGTATCCCGTTACGGCCTCTTGTGTTGGTTGCCTGGAAGTTTAACTGGCTACGTGGAGTGAGTTCTTGATCAGAATGCGGTCGACCACCTTTTCGACATCCTGAAGGAAGAAGTCGCTGGCCGCCGGGACGGCCACGGGAACCCGGGGTGTGCTGTGTCCAAAGGTGGTTGCGATTTCGTTCCAACGCGCCAGGGGCGATGAAGTGCTGAGGGCGGTAACCCGGCGAGCTGGTTCAGGCAGAAAGAAGTAGCCGGACCAGACGGCCAGAGTCACCAGGCTGGCGCTCGTCGTGACCACGCTAATAGTTGAAGTCAGCATGTTGTGTCCGAGGTGCAAAAAGGCTGCAGAGACGACCAGGTCGCTCGCTGCCATGATGCCGAAGCCAAAACTGATACCAAACACCCGGCTGCGATACGACAGGCCGAGCTTTCCGGCGGCAACCATCAGGAACAGCAGGAGGCTAAGGATGAAGATGCTCTCGCACCGCATCGCCTGGGCCACAATGGCAAGGACAAACTTGTTACCCTTACCACCCGGTGTGAGCAGCGCCGCAGAGGTGGCAACAAAGGATATGCAGGCTACCCAGCGAAATGATATGGTGCCCAACCACTTAAGGCCGGGAAAAGGATCCATCGACGACTGGAACATCTCCTGGATAACCAGAAAGACCACGATGGCGCCGGCAACGTAGCTACACCAGTATGTATAGAAGTAGCAAGAGTAGACGGCCTTCTCGCTGACTGCGATGAAGCGATGCGCCTGCATCAAGAGGTGAAGAATCACCGAAGAGGTGAGCCGAACCGTGACATAAGCGAACAGCGCGGGGAAACGCCGGTGTTCCCGAGATCTAAGCAGAGCCACCATGGCAACGACCATGAGGAGAGGTTCTGCCGCGTACAAGATGCTGAGGGCTACGCTCGTCATCGCACCACCCCTTCCGAGTCTTGAGAATAGCTCGAAAAGGGATGGTGCTCAACCTAAGAAAACCTTTAAATCTGGCACTTTTGTGCTATGTGTGCATAGTTTGGGTACTGACGGAGATAGCGTTAGTACTGCATTTCGCTCTAAAGTCCGCATCCACCTTCGCCTGGAGGGCAGTTCGGTACCGGCATGGCGTGCGATACGACCAAGCTATGAGTCGCGGTCACGTGTTCTGTGGGCTTGATAGTTACTGCACTGGCGACAAAACCGGCGAAGACGATGGAGAAGATGGATGCGTGAACGAAAAGTTTCATGACAGGTTACCTCCGGGGGGTGTGTGTTGCGTTTCTTTGTGGAAGAGGGGAACGATCACGAGTATAGTTCGCAAACTTCGCGAGTGTGTGTTTTTAAGCACATATAGAGGTTATCTACTCTCGCCCTTACTCAAGTACCCTGTTCAACTGTTCCAGAGTACCCTAATTTTTGGTTACTTCAGAATTCTCCTAACGGGGCATATTGGTCACTGAAGTACCGGAGACCTTCGTGCTCGGAGAAAGCTTTACGGTTCGGATGCCAACCGCATTGATGCGCCGTTTTCCACCCTCCACAGGGCATTTACGGGCGGTTAATTGGACCCCAAAACGTGGTAAACTTGAAGCAGTCAAGTGCAGTCAAACCCTGCGCTTTCAAGATGTTATTTCCAATCGGTCCCTTCGTACCGAGAGCCGTTTTCAAGCTTTGCTTTTCGGAGTTGCATGTCCACCAAAGAACTTTCCGTTTCCGCCGCTCTTCCCCAGGTACCCATGCGCGATGATTTAAACCCGGAACGCACGTACACCGGCGACAACATCAAGATTCTGGAGGGCTTAGAGGCTGTACGCCTGCGCCCGGCCATGTACATCGGGTCAACCGGAGATCAAGGTCTGCACCACCTGGTGTATGAGGTGGTGGACAATTCGGTCGATGAAGCGCTCGCCGGCTATGCAACGCATGTGGACGTAATCATCCACATCGACAATTCGATCACCGTCACAGATGACGGACGCGGCATTCCTGTGGACGAGATGGATACCCCCGGTGGCGAGCGGATGCCGGCCCTGCAGGTGGTCCTCACCAAACTGCACGCTGGGGGCAAGTTCGACTCTTCCAACTACAAAGTCTCGGGCGGACTGCACGGGGTTGGTGTTTCCTGCGTGAACGCGCTCAGCGAAGAGCTCGACGTCGAGGTCTGGAAAGACCTGCATACCTATGAACAGCAGTATGCCAAGGGAATCCCGATTACCAAGCTGAAGCAGACGGGGACGACCAAGAAGCGCGGTACAAAGATCCACTTTCTCCCCGATCGCACCATCTTCACCGTGACCGAATACAACTTCGACACCCTGGCCCAGAGGCTGCGCGAGCTCGCCTTCCTGAACAAGGGCCTGGAGATCAGCCTGGTCGACGAGCGCACGACCGATCCCAAGACCGGCGAGGCCAAGCGTTCCGACTTCAAATATGCCGGCGGCATCGCCGAGTTCATCAAGCATCTGAATCGGGGCAAGCAGGTACTGCACGACAAGCCGATTGTCATGGAGTCTTCCCGCGATGGGGTAGAACTCGATATTGCCCTGCAGTACAACGACAGCTATTCCGAGTCGGTGTTCAGTTTTGCCAACAACATCAACACAGTTGACGGCGGCACTCACCTTTCCGGCTTCCGCACTGCGCTGACCCGCACCATCAACACCGCCGGGCAGCAGATGGGGCTGTTCAAGGACGTCAAGGAGAATCTCTCCGGGGACGATGTGCGTGAAGGCCTGGTGGCGGTAGTAAGCGTGAAACTGTCGCAGCCACAGTTTGAAGGACAGACTAAGGGCAAGCTCAACTCCGACATCGCCGGCACGGTGCAGGCGTTTGTCAATGAGCGTCTGGGCATGTTCTTCGAGCAGAATCCTCCCGTTGCCAAGAAGATCATCAACAAGGCGATCGAAGCCGCGCGAGCCCGCGAGGCAGCCAGAAAAGCACGCGACCTGACCCGGCGCAAAGGAGCGCTCGATGGCGGCGGCTTGCCCGGCAAGCTAGCCGATTGCAGTGAACGCCAGCCCGACCGCTGCGAGCTCTACCTGGTCGAGGGTGAATCCGCCGGTGGCACGGCCAAGCAAGGGCGGGATCGGAAATTCCAGGCAGTGCTTCCACTGAAGGGTAAGATCCTGAATGTGGAAAAGGCTCGCTACGACAAGATGCTGGGCCATGAAGAAATTCGCGCCATGATTACCGCCTTGGGCTGCGGCATTGGCAAGGATGACTTCGATCCAGCCAGGCTGCGGTACGGCAAGATCATTCTGATGACCGATGCCGACGTGGACGGATCTCACATCCGAACCCTGCTGCTGACCTTCTTCTTCCGCCACATGGTTGATCTGATCAAGCGCGGGCACGTCTACATCGCCCAGCCCCCGCTCTACCGCATCAAGAAGGGCAAGTTCGAGCAGTACATCAAGGACGACCGGGAATTTGTCAAAGTGATGATCAAGCGCGCCTCAGAGGGTATGGGCTTGCGCTACGGAAGTGCAGGTAAGAGGCTCGAAGGCGCAGCGTTGACCAAGTTCATGGGGCAGCTCAACGATTACTTGGGCGTGTTCGAGAAGGCCAACAAGCACATGCGCAACGAGGAGGTCACGGAGCTGCTCCCCAGGTTTGAGTTGATGCGGCGCTCCGACTTTGAGTCCGAAGGGTCTGTGCCGCCGAAGCTTGCCAAGCTGCACGCTGAGTTGGGCAAGATGGCCAAGCGCTTCCAGTTCAAAGCCGTGGCAGCGCCCCGTTACGAGGAAGAACACCGCACCTGGTCGGTCAGCTTTACCGACAGCCAGGGAGCGGAGCGCCGGGTCGACTGGACCCTGGCCTCGTCTCCGGAATACCGGCAGATGATGACCAAGTACTCGTTGATCCGGGAGGAACTCGAACCGCCTTTCGTGATTGAGTACGCCAAGGCCGCTGAAGCCGAGGAACCGGAGGCGGATGCGCCTGCGGCCGAAACCGCAGCCGCTAAGCCAAAGAAAGCCAAGAGGGTTACCGCTGATCCCGTAACCAAACAATCGGCGCGTGAAGTCTTTGAGTACGTGATCGAGCAGGGGCGGCGCGATTACGATGTACAGCGCTATAAGGGTCTGGGCGAAATGACCTCAACCCAGCTGTGGGAAACAACCATGGACCCCGATCGCCGCACGCTGCTCTCGGTGAAGCTCGAAGATATTGCGGAGACTGAGTCCATCTTCAGCACGCTGATGGGCGAAGACGTGGAATCCAGGCGTAAGTTCATCGAAGACAACGCGCTGGACGTCAAGAACCTGGACATCTAGGTTTCAGACATCCAGGTTTCGAGTCGGGCGGGTGGCTGCTAACATCCGGCCATGGCCCTTCTAGAGGTAGATCAACTCACCAAGAACTACGCGCGGCGCAGCGGCTGGCGCGGTGCGCGCCAGGAAAAGTGCGTCGTCAACCGGGTCTCCTTCTCCATTGCTCGCGGAGAGACGCTGGGGCTGGTAGGCGAATCGGGCTCCGGCAAAAGCACCGTGGCTCGAATGATCCTCGGCCTCATCCCACCTTCTTCGGGAACTGTCTCTTTTGCCGGCGAAGAGGTCATCTGCGGCGCTTCCAACGCCACGCTGCGGACGCTCCGCCGGCGGATGCAACCCGTGTTCCAGGATCCCTTCGCGGCCCTCAATCCGCGGATGACGGTAGCCGAGATCATCGCTGAACCCTTTCGCATCCATCGCCACGATGGTTTGGCGGGCCCAGCCGAAAATCCGCGAGAGCTCCTGGCCGAGGTAGGCCTGGACGAATCTGCCTTGCCTCGCTATCCTCACGAATTTTCAGGAGGGCAGCGCCAGCGGATCAATATCGCCCGGGCCCTGGCTCTTCGCCCCGAGCTCCTGGTGCTGGACGAGCCTGTTTCCGCGCTCGACGTGAGCGTGGGGGCCCAGATCATGAACCTGCTCCGGCATCTACAGCAAACATTCCACTTGACTTACCTCTTTATCTCCCACTCCATGCCGCTGGTTCGGTACCTAGCTGCCAGCATCGTGGTCATGCGTGCCGGCAGGGTGGTGGAAATGGGCGACTGCGACCAGATATGCCGTTTTCCCGCCGAGGCCTATACCAAAGCGCTTCTGGAAGCGACACCGGAGTTGCCTATCCAAAATATGATGTGAATACACTCATGTTTTATGAGTCATTTACTGCTATAGTGGCATCCAAGGAGTAGATGGCCAACGACTGGCCAGAATTTGGAGGAAATATGGCACTCACCCGCTGGGAACCCTATCGCGATCTTTTGGCTTTGCAGAATCGGATGAATAGCGTTTTTCAGGACTTTTCCCGTAGCAACCACTCTGGAGAGAACGACCTTGTGACGGCAGCTGGCTTCGTGCCCCCTGTCGACATTTATGAGGATGAAAACAAGCTGGTCCTCAAGATTGAAATCCCTGGCATGCGCCAGGAGGATCTCGATGTCCGCATGGAAAACAACACGTTGACCGTGACCGGCGAGCGCAACTTCCAGAAGGAAGAGAAGGAAGAGAACTTCCATCGTGTAGAGCGCCGGTACGGCACTTTCTATCGCGCGTTCACGGTGCCGAACACGATCGACCCGGAAAGCATCAAGGCGGAGTATGACGCCGGCGTGCTGCGCTTAGAACTGCACAAGCGTCCGGAGAGCAAGCCCAAGCAAATCAAGGTAAACGTGGGATCGGCCAAGCAGCTGAACCAGAATCAACCGCAACCGGTAGCGGCCGAAACCGCTAAGACAGCGTAACTTTAGGGTTGAGTTCACCTCGGGGTGTCGCTCCGGGGTGAACTCCCCAAATCTTTTTCGAATACCTAGCTAGCAATTTCAAGATCGAAACAGGAATAACGACCGATCCGAGTGGCATCCTCGGGATGCCGCCCTTGCATTCGCAATACAAGCGATCAAGGATGATCAGGTCATGAAGGATGACACCCAATATGGCAATCCGCTGGGATAAATTCACGTTGAAATCACAGGAGGCGATTCAGAAGGCCAGCTCACTGGCCAATGAGAATGGCCAACCCGAAGTGTTGCCAATCCATCTGCTGATGGCATTGGTAGAAGACAGAGAAGGCATTATTGTTCCGCTGCTGCAGAAGATCGGCGTGCCCACCGAGCAACTGGTCTCGAGTGCCCGGCAGGCTATCGACAAACTACCCAAGGTCTCCGGCGCAGCCTCGGAGCCCGGCCTCTCTTCAGGCACGCAAAAAGTATTGAACGACGCTTCGAAAGAGGCGCAGGACTTCAAGGACGAGTACGTATCGACCGAGCATTTGCTTTTGGCGCTGGCACAAAATAAGAAAGACCCTGCTCAAACGCTGTTGGCATCTCTCGGGGCCACCCGGGACACGATCCTCCAGGCATTGACCTCTGTGCGCGGCAGTCAACGAGTCACCGATCAAAATCCGGAAGGGAAATACCAGGCTCTGGATCGTTATGCCAAAGACCTGACGGAACTGGCGCGACGGGGCAAATTGGATCCGGTGATTGGACGGGATGAAGAGATCCGCCGCGTGATCCAGGTGCTGTCTCGCCGGACCAAGAATAACCCGGTGCTGATCGGGGAGCCGGGCGTTGGCAAGACCGCCATTGTGGAAGGCTTGGCGCGCCGCATCGTCTCCGGGGATGTGCCCGAGCTGCTGCGCGACAAGCGGGTAATCTCGCTTGACCTTGGCTCCATGCTGGCCGGAGCGAAGTATCGGGGTGAGTTTGAAGACCGGCTCAAGGCAGTGCTCAAAGATATTGAAGATTCGAATGGCCGGATCATTCTCTTCATTGACGAACTGCACACGCTGGTAGGGGCAGGCGCGGCGGAAGGCGCCATCGACGCCTCGAATATGTTGAAACCGCCGCTAGCCCGGGGTGAGTTGCGGGCCATCGGCGCCACCACGCTGGCCGAGTATCGCAAATACATCGAGAAAGACGCTGCACTGGAGCGCCGTTTCCAGATTGTGTTTGTCGGCGAGCCTAACGTGGAAGACACGATTGCGATTCTGCGCGGCCTCAAAGAGCGGTACGAAGCGCATCACAATGTCCGCATCAAGGACTCGGCGATTGTGGCCGCGGCCACACTCTCGCACCGCTACATCTCTGATCGCTTTTTGCCGGACAAGGCCATCGACTTGGTGGATGAGGCGGCAGCTTCGCTGGCCATCCAGATCGGCTCGGTGCCGATGGAGATTGATCAGCTCGAGAGGAGGATTATGTCGCTCGAAATCGAGCGCACGGCTCTGAAGAGGGAGACCGACCGGAATTCGAAAGACCGGCTGGATACCGTGGTGCGAGAACTCGCTGCGCTGAAGGAAGAGGCTACGGGGCTGCGTGCGCGCTGGCAGACAGAACGGCAGGCCATTACCCGGCTCACTGAGGTGAAGAAAAAGATTGAGGCGCTGCGGTTTGAAATGGAAGAGCAGACGCGGCGCGGCAATCTGGAGCGCTCCGCTGCCATCCAGTATGGTGAGCTTCCCCAGCTTGAAGCGGAACTGAAGAAGCTGGAAGCGCTGCAGGACGGCGCCGCCGGTGGTCAGCGTCTGCTGAAAGAGGAAGTGGACGAGGAAGACATCGCCAAGATTGTCAGCAAATGGACCGGCATCCCGGTGGACAAGATGCTGGAGGGCGAAGTGCGCAAGCTGGTCGAAATGGAAGGGCGCCTGCGCGAGCGGGTGGTAGGGCAGGACGAAGCGCTACAACTAGTAGCCAACGCGATCCGCCGGTCACGCGCCGGGCTGAGCGACCCCAAGCGACCTATCGGATCCTTTCTCTTCATGGGACCGACTGGCGTGGGTAAGACAGAAACTGCGCGTGCGTTGGCGGAGTTCCTGTTCGACGACGAGCAGGCCATGGTTCGCATCGACATGTCGGAGTACATGGAGAAGCATGCGGTTGCCCGGCTGATCGGCGCACCGCCGGGATATGTTGGCTACGACGAAGGCGGTCAACTGACTGAGGCTGTTCGCAGGCGGCCGTATTGTGTGATCCTGTTCGACGAGATCGAGAAGGCACACCCGGATGTCTTTAACGTTCTGTTGCAGGTGCTCGATGATGGGCGCCTGACGGATTCCAAGGGCCGCACGGTGGACTTCAAGAACACGATCTTGATTATGACCTCGAACCTGGGCGCGCATCTGCTGCAGTCAGAGAACCTGGACAGCGAAACGGCCTTCGAAGCGGCGCGCGAGCAGGTGATGCAACTGTTGCGGCAGACGTTCCGGCCGGAGTTTCTCAACCGCATTGACGATGTGGTGATCTTCCGTCCGCTCGGCGAGGAGCAATTGGAGCACATTGTCGATCTACGACTGGGCGATCTGCGCAAGCTGCTAGAAGCGCGCAAGATCACTTTGGAATTGACCGATGGTGCGCGTCATCAACTGCTGCTGACTGGGTATGACCGGCAATATGGGGCTCGTCCGTTGAAGCGAGCTATCCAGCGCTTGATCCAGGATCCCCTGGCGATCAAGATTCTGGACGGCGAGGTGCTTCATGGCGATCACATTCGCATCGATGCCGACCCGCTTAAGAACCGGTTGCTGTTCGAGGTGGTGGGCAGAACTGTAGAAGCTTGATTTGCAACTGTTGCTGGAATTGAACCGCAGATCTCTCCGAGAGATCTGCGGTTTCTTTGTTTATACCCACTCGCCCTTGCGCATCAGGGGTTCCGCTGTGCCGGTCGCGGTGATGCCGTCCAGATCGATTTCGCTGGACCCGATCATCCAATCTACGTGGATCAGGCTTTCGTTCGCGCCTCGGGCGGCAAGCTCTTCAGGGGTGAGTTGGTCGCCGTTTTTAAGACATGTGCTGTAAGCCTGTCCAAGAGCGATGTGGCTGGCTGCGTTCTCATCGAACAGTGTGTTCAGAAATAGCAATCCACTGCTGGCGATGGGTGAGGAGTGCGGCACCAGGGCCACTTCGCCTAGCCGCCGTGCGCCGTCGTCCGTATCGATCATTCGCTGCAACACTTCCTGCCCTCGTGATGCCTTCGCATCGACCACGCGGCCTCCCTCAAAACGCACCGCGATCTTCTCAATGAGTGTTCCCTGGTGGGAGAGGGGTTTGGTGCTGGTCACCGTACCCTCTACGCGATCTTTGTGCGGGGTGGTGAACACCTCTTCGGTCGGCATGTTGGGAATGCAGTAGGCGCCGGTGCCGGCTTGTGTGCCTCCACCCATCCACAGGTGATCGTCTGCGAGTCCCACGCGCAGATCGGTGCCGGGTCCTCGAAAATGGAGCGCGGCGTAGCGCTTCTCATTCATTAGGTCTGCGCGGCGATGGAGTCCGCTGTCATGTTGCTTCCAGCGCGCAATCGGATCATCTGCATCGATGCGCGATGCGGCGAAGATCGCGTCCCACAGCTTCGTCGTTGCCTGGTCGGGTGACAGATCGGGAAATACAGCTTCCGCCCACGCCGGTGTGGCGGAGGCGACGATCGTCCAGTTGATGTCATGCCGGGTAATGAGCTCGATGGCGGGACGGTAGGCCTTGGACACTGCGCGGTTAGCGCGGCCTACTTTTTCTGGATTTTCCTTAGAGAGCAGAGACGGATTACCGCCGGTAATCGCAAGCCGAGCAGCTCCACTGCGGAAAGCCTGTGCCATGCCTTCAAAGAGCCATCCCGCCGCCTTATCGAAGCCCGCATCGTCGGCGTAGCGATAGCGCAGGAGAGTCGACGGCTCGTCGGTGTACAGAGTGGTGACGAGTGAGGCTCCGGCTTTGTAAGCCTGCTCCGTAATGAGGCGGGCGAGCGGTAAGGAGTCGAGCCCTGCGGTCATGACCAGTTCTTGTCCGCGCTGGAGCCCGAGGCCGACATTCACGGCGACCTGGGCGAGACGGTCGAGTTTTTGCTCAAACGTAAGAGATGTTTTTGGAAGCTCGGTGATGGTGGCCATGGGTTCCTCGTGTCTATTATCAACCAAGTCTGTCGAAAAACATTTCCAGGAAGGGTCCGCTGAACTGCAGATCCCTCCACGGCACGCCGGGACACGTCGGCTTCGCTCGGGATGACAAAAAGGGGAGGGTCGTGGTGAAGAGAGGGCGGTTGCCAAGGGGTAGGGCAGTTGTCGGGGCGGGAGACGCTTTAGCAACTGCGCCTTCCTTTGACAACTGCACCTCCCTTTAGCAAACGGCCCTTCCTTCACCACGACCCTTTCCTTTTTTGTCATCCCGAGCGAAGCCGACGTGTCCCGGCGTGCCGTGGAGGGATCTGCAGTTCAGCGGACCCTTCTTGGAAATGTTTTCTTCTACGGCTTTTGCGCTTGAACCACTCGCGGGATCCCTTGCAGGTCGGGTATAAAGCTGACTTCATGCCAGCCTCGAAGCAGCGCTCTCAGTGCCGGATCCTGGCCGTAGCCGATCTCCATGATGAGCCAACCTCGCGGCTTGAGTACCGTGCGGGCTTGGGGAATCAGACGCTGGTAGATTTCCAGCCCGGTTGGGCCAGCGTACAGTGCAGATCGGGGCTCGTAGTTCGCTACTTGCGGCTCCAATACTTCTCCCTCTGCAATGTAGGGCGGATTCGAAACCACTACGTCGAACTCCGTGATGCCTACCGTTGCAAGCAAATCGGATTGCAGCAGAGTTATGCGATCGATCACCCCATGCCGCTCCGCATTTCGGCGGGCGATCTCCAACGCGGACGGGTAGAGATCTACGGCTGTCACGCGGGATCGCGGCAAGGCGTGCGCAATTGCAACAGCCATTGCGCCTGATCCGGTTCCCACGTCCACGATGCGTGGATTCGCTTCGCGCTCGAAACGTTCCAGGACTGCTTCGATCAAATGTTCAGTTTCAGGACGGGGGATCAAAACATCGGGCGAGACTTCGAAGAGCAGGCCGAAAAATTCCTGGGTTCCCGTGAGGTACTGCAACGGTTCGCTTGCCAGGCGGCGCTTTAGCAAGTTCTCAAATTGTTCTGCTTCCTTCGCGGACAGCATGCGCTCGGGATGGGTCAGCAAAGCTGTTGCATCACACCCGAGCACGTGGGCCAGAATCAACTCGGCGTCGCGCCGGGGATATTGAGAAGTCTGAACGAGTCGAGTGCGGGCCGCTTGCAGGACCTCACCGGCGCTTGCCGGCACTTTACGCCACAGTGGCTGTTTCAGCCTTGAGACGCTCGGCCTGGTAGTGAGCGATCAACGCGTCAACGGTCGGCTGCAGCCTGCCTTCCATGACTTCGGCCAGCTGGTGATTGGTCAGCCCGATGCGATGATCAGTGAGCCGGTTCTGGGGGAAGTTGTAAGTGCGGATTTTTTCGCTGCGATCGCCGCTTCCCACCTGCTGCTTGCGCTCTTTGGCCAACGCCTCCTGCTGCTTTTCCATTTCGACTTCATAAAGGCGGGCGCGGAGCACGCGCATGGCTTTCTCGCGATTCTTGATCTGCGATTTCTCATCCTGGCAACTCACCACCGTGTTGGTCGGGAGATGAGTGATGCGCACGGCAGAGTAGGTGGTATTCACCGACTGACCACCGGGCCCGGAGGAGCAAAAGGTATCAATGCGGATGTCCTTTGCCTCGATCTTGACGTCGACCTCTTCGGCTTCCGGCAGAACGGCGACCGTGATGGCCGAGGTGTGCACACGGCCCTGGGTCTCAGTCGCGGGTACGCGCTGCACACGATGGACTCCGCTTTCGTATTTCATCTGCGAGTAGACTCGCTTGCCCTCGATGATGGCGATCACTTCCTTCAGACCACCCACTCCCGATTCGGACTGAGAAAGGATTTCTACTTTCCAGCGATGCTGCTCGGCAAAGCGCGAGTACATGCGAAAAATTTCCGCCACAAAGAGCGAGGCCTCGTCTCCACCCGTGCCGGCACGGATTTCCAGGACGACGTTCTTTTCGTCGTTGGGATCCTTGGGCAGCAACATGACCTTGATCTCTTCTTCCAGGCCGGCGGCGGTGCCTTCGAGACGCGTCAACTCTTCTTGCGCCATGGCTGCCAGCTCAGGATCGCTCTCGTTGAGCATGCCCTTGGCGTCGGCGATTCCCTGGTGCGCCTGTTTGAGCTCACGGTACTTTCCCACAATCGCTTCGAGGTCACGATGGGCCTTGGCGGTCTTGTGGTATTTTTGCTGGTCGGTCACCAGCTGCGGGTCGGCTAACTGGCGTCCAAGATCTTCATAACGGTTTTCAATTTGTTCCAAACGATCCAACATGATCAGGTTCCTTTCCTGGGGCCAAACAAGAGACGACAGACGGCGGCGGGAGCCGCTAGGAAAGAGCGTGCCGGACGGGAACCGTGTTGGCGACGCGATGAACCATAACCAACATTTTATCAGGTTTTAAACGAGGCTCAGCCGATGCCTGCCCAGTTGTCCCAGTTTGCCGAACTCTGCCAAGGTTTGGCCGAAACCGGCAGTAAGCTCGAGAAGCGCGCGCTCATGGCGGAGTATCTGCGTGCACTCCCCGTCCCTGAGGCGGGGTTAGCAGCACTGTACCTGGCCGGAGTTCCCTTTCCGGAAACGGACGGGCGAGCATTGAATGTTGGTGGCGCGCTTCTCAGCCGCGTTCTGGCCCAGCTAAGCGGAGCCGGCCAACCCGAAATGCACGCTGCCTACCTGCGCCATGGAGACCTGGGCGGCGCCGCCCAGGACCTTCTGCAAGGCCGAAAAGTTGCGGCTACCCTCCTGCTTCCGGATGTGGCCGCCGCATTTGAGGGAATCGCCAACGCGGGGAAGCCCGCCGTCAAACAGCACATCACCCAAAGCCTGCTCGAAAAAGCCACACCGCTCGAAGCCAAGTACGTGATCAAGATCGTCCTGGGGGATATGCGGACCGGCATCAAGGTCAGCTTGGTGGAAGAGGCGATCGCGGCAGCCTACAGCGTACCCATCGGTGAGGTTCGGCGGGCCAGGATGCTGAACGGCAATCTGCCGGAGGTGCTCGAGTTGGCGGCTACCAACTCGCTGGCCGAGGCGCGAATGAAGCTTTTTCATCCCCTTGGCTTCATGCTCGCCAGCCCGGTGGAGACGGTGGAGGAGGCGCTGGAGCGTTTTTCCAGCGAGGTTGCTGAGAGATAGGCCGAGGCTGAGGCTCTGGACGAACCCTTGATACGGGAGGCACAGTTAGAGGACAAGTACGACGGAATTCGGGCGCAGATTCATTGTGGCTCACCCGATAACCCAGGGCGCGTCGCCCTTTTTTCCCGGTCCCGGGAGGACATGACGGCCAGTTTTCCGGAAATTGTCGAGGCGTTTGCCGAGGTTCAGGAACCGCTGGTGCTGGACGGCGAAATTCTCGCTTGGCGGCATGACTCGATCAGTGACGAGGGACGCGCGCTGCCCTTCTCCTCTCTGCAAACCAGGCTAGGTCGCAAGCGGGTCACAAGGGAGATGCGTGAGTCCGTTCCGGTAGTTTTCATGGCCTTCGATGTGCTGTACGCGGCCGGCGAAATGACCATGGAGAGACCGCTGAACGAACGCCGGAAAGTGCTCGAGGGGTTGGTGGATCGGGAGCAGACGCTTACCAAAGTGGGCAGCCGATCGAAATCTACGGGTGAGCAAACCGAATTGCTGTTCGAAACCGATGCGGAGGACAACAGCTTTGTCCGGTTGGTGCTTGCGCCGGCTGTGCAGCTCGAAAGCGTAGCCCAGCTCGAACAGGCTTACGTGGATGCCCGGGCCCGGGGAAATGAAGGAGTTATGTTGAAGGCTCGCCACAGCACCTACCAGCCCGGACGGCGCGGTCTTGCCTGGCTCAAGCTGAAGCGGGAGTTGGCTACCCTGGATGTGGTGGTCACGGCGGCGGAGTATGGCCATGGGAGGCGCGCCGGTTGGCTCAGCGACTATACCTTCGCTGTCCGTGATGGCGACGTTTTGCGCAACGTGGGTAAGGCCTATTCGGGGGTGACCGACGCAGAGATCGCCCGGTTAACCCAATTCTTTCTCGAACATACGGTTCAGGATTACGGCAGCGTCCGAGCCGTGGAACCTCTGGTGGTGTTCGAAGTGGCTTTCAACAACGTAATGCGATCAGAACGGCATGACAGCGGTTACGCCCTGCGCTTCCCGCGCATTCTGCGCATCCGCGAAGACAAGCCAGTCAGCGAGATTGACACCCTGGAGCGGGTAGCCGAGATCTATCAGTCGCAGCCGGACAAGCCAGTCGATACCGGCCAATAGCCTTTTCAGTGGGAATGGGCGTGCGAGTGATCGTGGCCGGGATGATTGTGTTCGTCGATCTCGATCGGCGGGGCGCAACCGTGGGCGACTTCACATTCGACACACTCGAACTGGATGGTGGAGTGATAGATGCGGAACTTCTGCCTAAGCGTCCCGTTTACCTGCTCCAGGATGCGGGCGCTCTCCGAGGGCGGAATGTCGTCGATGGTGATGTGCGTCGCCAGAGCGTGAGTCTGGGATCCCAGGCTCCACACGTGAAGATCGTGCACATCCTGGACGCCTTCGATGGCTTGCAGCGAAACGCGAATCTCCGCCAGGGAGCAACCGCGGGGGGTGCCCTCGAGCAGAATGTTCAGGGTCTCCCGCACGATGGACAGCGAACTCCATAGAATCAAAGCCGCGATCAAGATGGAGAGCACCGGGTCGATCCAATTGTGCCCGGTGAACAGGATCGCAGCGCCGCCGACAATCACGGCCGCGGTCGAAAGCGTGTCGCCCAGCATGTGAATGAAAGTGCTGCGGATGTTGACATCGCGCGAAGTGGTCCAGAGCAAGGCGGCAATGACCCCGTTCATGAGCACGCCGGCGGCCGCCACGATCATCATCAACCGAGGTTGCACTTGCACCGGTTCGCTGAGCCTATGGATGGCAGCGATGGCGATCCAGATGGCGATCAATACCAACGTCAGGGCGTTAAGAAAGGCCGCCAAGACGCCGGCGCGCTGATAGCCAAAGGTCTTTTGATCATTGGACGGCCGGGTCTGGAAGTAGACGGCCACAAAGGATAGCAACAGCGCGAGAAAGTCGGAGACGTTATGCCCCGCCTCGGAGATCAGGGCCAATGAGTGAGCCCGGACGCCGGCAAAGAAGGTCAGCGCCACATAGGCCAGTGTGGCTAGCAGGGAGATGCGTAAGATCCGCTTGGTCTTCTCCGACCCCCCACCGTGGACATGCATAGCAATATTGTACCGGGAGAGGGTAAAGCGCAGATTAGCGCAGCGAAGGAGCCGCCGTCTTGGCGCGGCCATGGAGAGGGACGGAATTAGCGGTATTGCGCAATCCGCTCCAGCCCTCGGCCACGATCAGGGAGTTGCCGGGATTGTGGGGATCGTAGCGCACCGATGCGGGAAAGCCCAGGCGGCAGTCGTAGATGTTGACAAGATGGCGCAACATGGTGACGTCCTGGGAGCACTCATAGACCACCCCGGCTGCCTCATATTTGTAGAGGATCAGTTGCATCCCGTTGGGTCGTCCGCTCTCTTCGGCATTGAGGTCGGAGATGTCGATCACGGTGGCATCAATGATGCGCCCTTGCTGGACCAGGAGGTCTCTACGCTTGCGCTCCTCTTCGTCCGGGCTGGGCCGGCGCCGAAGCATGGCATAGGCGGCCGCGCCTCCCACGCAGAGTCCAGCGGCGCCAAAGAGGGGCAAACTGTTCATGGATGCTCCGGACCAAAAAAGCAGTACACGATGCAGGATATCTCAGGCCGAAGCCTATCGGGAGTGCAGTGAGCGTGCTGGACCCCATTCGGCAACACCCTGCCTGCGTTATACTCGCTTGAGATGTCCATTCGTTCGTCTGTCCAACGCTCGACGGCGTCCGCCGCATCGAGGTCCGCTTCCAAGGTAAATTCCCGCTCCGCAGGCCGGCGTATTCGCTCGACTACGGTACTGTGCGTCCGCCGCGATTCGAGCGTAGTCATGGCAGCCGACGGCCAGGTGACCCTGGGGGAAAGCGTGATCAAGCATTCAGCGCGCAAGATTCGGCGGCTCTACCAAGACAAGATCCTGGCTGGATTTGCCGGCTCGACGGCGGATGCCTTCTCACTTTTTAGCCGCTTTGAGGCCAAGCTGGAACAGTACGCCGGTAATCTGGGGCGCGCGGCGGTGGAACTGGCGAAGGACTGGCGTACCGATAAGATGCTGCGCAATCTGGAGGCCCTGCTGGTGGTTGCCGATCTGCAGCAGACCTTTCTGATCAGCGGGTCGGGCGATGTGATCGAGCCCGACGAGGGTATCGCGGCGATCGGCAGCGGTGGAAGCTTTGCCTTGGCGGCAGCCCGTGCGCTGGTCGAGAATTCGGACTTGCCGGCGCGCGCCATTGCGGAAAAGTCCCTGCGCATCGCCGGCCAAATCTGCATTTATACCAACGATCAAATCACGATCGAGGAGCTGCACGGTTAGGAGTTGTGTTAGAACCCGTTTTTTGGAAGGGTACGGCCTTTAGGCCGTACATTTGGCAGTCAAGATGAATCGGCTTCAGCCGCTGAGGGCTGCTGAAGCGCGTACACGAGATGCCCTCAGAGGCTAAAGCCCGTCCTAGGTTGGGTCGTTAATGTACGGGCTAAAGCCCGTACCCTTCAAAGAGGTCCCCTAAGGACAGCCGGCCGTTAATGTGCGGGTTAAAGCCCGCACCCTTCCTCGATCAAAGGAGGCATATGGCGATTTTTTTACCAGGAACAGCGGAGGAGCTGGAGCTCTCTCTTGAAGACCTCACGCCACGGGAAATCGTGGCGGAGCTGGACAAGCATGTAGTCGGGCAACGCGCGGCCAAGCGGGCCGTGGCCATCGCTCTGAGAAACCGGATGCGCCGGCAGAAGCTGCCACCGGATATTGCCGAAGAGATCATGCCCAAAAACATCATCATGATCGGCCCTACGGGCGTGGGCAAAACGGAAATCGCGCGCCGCCTGGCCAAGCTGACCAATTCACCCTTCATGAAGGTGGAAGCCTCCAAGTTTACTGAGGTAGGGTACGTCGGGCGAGATGTGGAATCGATGATCCGCGACCTGGTGGAGATCGCGGTGGACATGGTGCGTGAAGAAAAATTGGAAGAGGTGGAGGACCGGGCGGAGCTTAACGCTGAAGAGCGCTTGCTCGATCTTCTGCTGCCACCTTCTACCCCTGCGGCGAGCAGCACACCGGGTCCCGTGGTCGTCGATGGCAACAGTTTTCCCCCGGCTAGCCAGGAGAGCCATAACCGCACCCGGGAGAAGCTGCGCCAACAGTTCCGTGAAAGCAAGCTGGATGACCGCACGGTGGAAATTGACGTGCGGGAGCGGAGCACGCCGTCGTTTGAAATCATCTCCAACCAGGGCATCGAGGAGATGGATATCAACCTCAAGGATGTACTGCCCAACTTGTTCGGCCAGCGCACCAAGAAGCGCAAGATGAAGGTTGGCGAGGCGTTTGAGTACCTGGTGCAGGAGGAAGAGACGCGGCTGGTCGATATGGACCAGGTGACGCGGCTGGCGGTGGAACGGGTAGAGAACTCAGGGATTATCTTCCTGGACGAGATCGACAAGATTGCCGGCCGGGAGGGTGGTCATGGTCCGGATGTCTCGCGCGAGGGGGTACAGAGAGATATTCTGCCCATCGTGGAAGGGACCACGGTCAATACACGGTACGGGATGGTGCGGACGGACCATATTCTCTTTATCGCGGCCGGGGCGTTTCACGTTTCGAAGCCGAGCGATCTGATTCCTGAGCTTCAAGGGCGGTTCCCGATCCGGGTCGAACTGCAGTCGCTGACGGTGGAGGATTTTGTCCGGATTCTGACAGAACCGAAGTCATCGCTGACCAAACAGTACACGGCGTTGCTCGAGACGGAAGGTCTGAAGCTGAGGTTTACCAAGGAGTCTTTGGAAGAGATGGCGCGGTTTGCTTTCCGGGTCAATGAGACGACGGAAAACATTGGCGCCCGGCGACTGCATACCATCATGGAGCGGGTGCTGGACGAAATCAGCTTTATGGCTCCGGACATGATGAAGGGCCATGCCACCGGAGGGACGTTGCTCGAAGCTGCGGGTGCGGAGAATGGCGCCACCGTGCCTCTGCCGATGAGTGAAGTGGAGACGGCGGACGGCCCGGAGCGAGTGGTCTTGATTGATCCGGAATATGTGCGGGCTATGGTTGCGTCTATCGTCAAGGACCAGGATTTGTCGCGCTACATTTTGTAGGGCTGCGGGGCCACATCTTCGGGTCGAAAAACATTTCCCCGAAGGGTCCGCGGAACCGCAGGTCCCTCCGCTACGCTGCGCTCCGGTCGGGATGACAAGGAAACGGTAACGGCTCCCTGGACAGTGGATGTCAACCCGAGGTGTTTTTCATTGGGGGCGGCTGCGGTATTAGGGGACGTGTACTGGCTTGGCGTCGAAGTGGACGTTGGGCAGTTCTTCTACGGCGCGACGCAGAGCTTGTTCCCAGCGCGCGTGCATGCGGGCTAGTTCGGGGTCGTCGTCCTCGAAGCGGCGGTAGCGGTCGAAGTCCAGTTTGTCGTTCTGGTAGAGCAGGACTTCGAGGGGAGGCCCGACAGTCACGTTGGAGCGCATGGCGGCGTCCAGTGACAGCAGGGCGTAGGTGCCCGCTACGTCGAGGCTGGTGGACTCAAACTCGATGCCGCGATCAAGGATGGGGCGGCCGTACTTGACTTCGCCGATTTGGAGGTAAGGAGACTCCTCCGTGGCGCTGAGTGGGTTTCCCTGGGGATAGATAAGAAAAAGATTAGGCTTTTCACCCTTTACCTGGCCGCCCAGCAGGAGATGGATGTTGAACTTGAAATCGTCCTTCTCCAAGGCAGCCCGATCCAGGTCGGAGACGCGGCGCACCATGTCGCCCACTACGCGGGCGGCAGCATACATGGATTCCGCCTTTGCCAGCCCTTCGCCGGCGTCGAAATCATCGCGCAACAGGGTGATAACAGACTGAGTTAGCGACAAATTACCGCTGGTGAGAATGACAAATGCGCGTTCTCCCGGCTGCAGAAAGGTGTGCATCTTGGGGCACACGTTTACCTGGTCGAAGCCGGCGTTTGCTCGGGAATCGGACGCCATGACCAGTCCTTCGCGGGTCATGATGCCCAGACAATAGGTCATTATTCCTCCCCAAACTGCATGCTAGAGCATTTTCCGTGTGAACCGAGCGGGATTGTCTGATAGTTTTTCAGCATCATAATTTTTGCGACAAGGACCTTGTCGTTCCTGTCGGACTTGCCTGGGGTCAATCCTTGGGCAGTTTCGTCTCAGGGGTCGATCGAGGAGCGCAATGCTTATTCGCTTAGGTTATGACATCGGTTTTAACGTTCCCGCTCCCGTGACCATCGTCGCGATGCTGCATGTGCATCCATCGCGGGAAGCCGATCTGCTGGAACCCGATGAGCTGAAGTTGGACCCGGAAGTTCCGGTCACCAGCTATATCGATACGTTCGGCAACCGATGCTCAAGGTTCGTCGCTCCGGTGGGCCACATCCGGCTCACCGGCTCGACGCTGATTGAAGACTCCGGCCTGGAAGATCCTTCTCCCGTCGATGCTATGGAGCATCCGGTTGCGGATTTGCCCAACGAAACGCTGATCTATTTGCTCAACAGCCGGTATTGCGAGGTGGATCGGCTCTCCAATATCGCAGTGGAGCTATTCGGCGATATTGCGCCTGGGCTGGGGCCGGGTCCAGGCAATCTGCCGTTGGGTCAATTCCAAAGTGTCGTTCGGCTACCAACATGCCCGATCGACCAAAACCGCGCTCGATGTGTTTACCGAGCGAGTGGGTGTATGCCGGGATTTTCAACACCTGGCGGTGACGTTTTGCCGGGCGGTCAACATACCGGCACGCTATGTGACCGGATACCTGGGGGACATTGGGATTCCCCCGACGTACACCCCGATGGACTTCAGCGCGTGGTTTGAGGTGTATCTGGAAAATCGCTGGTGGACTGTGGATGCGCGGCACAATCATGCCCGCATCGGCCGGGTGTTGATGGCCGTAGGCCGGGATGCTTCCGATGTGGCGATCACTACCTCATTCGGGATCGCCGGTCTCACCCACTTCAACGTGGTCAGTGACGAGGTTGCAACCGAAACCACTTCAGGATTCAGGCAGTAAATGGAAATAGCCCGACCCAGCACGTTCGGCAACCCGCTCCTGAGGGACTACGTCCTCGACAACACCTTTGACGAGATGTTTACCGAGGACGGCATGGTAAGGCCGCACTACGCCGAGGCACTGGAGAAGTTCCTGAATCTGCCTCCGGAGGAGATCGTCCGGCGTAAGCGCTCGGTTGACCTGTCTTTCCTGACCCAGGGCATCACCTTTAACGTCTACGGGCATGGGGAAGGGACAGAAAAAATCTTTCCCTACGACCTGTTGCCAAGAATCATTACCGGGGCGGAATGGGCAGCACATCGAAAAGGGATTAACCCAGCGCATTACCGCACTCAACCTGTTTCTGCACGATGTTTATAACGAGGGCAAGATTCTCAACGACGGCCATGTGCCGCGCGAGATCGTGTACAGCTGCCGCCAGTTCCGGAGAGAAATGCGCGGTCTGCAAGTGCCGCGGAATGTGTATATCACGGTCACGGGCACGGATCTTCTCCGCCTCAGCAACGGCGAATTCGTGGTGCTGGAAGACAATCTCCGGGTACCCAGCGGCGTCTCCTACATGTTGACCAGCCGCCGCGTCATGAAGCGGACGTTTCCCCAGCTTTTCCGCGACTATGGCGTGCAGCCGATCGAGCATTACACCCAGTTGCTTTTGAGCACGCTGCGGTCGCTGGCTCCCGAAGGCCGGCACGACCCTTCGATTGTTTTGCTGACTCCCGGGGTCTACAACTCGGCCTACTTTGAGCACACTTACCTGGCTCGCCAGATGGGGATCGAGCTGGTCGAAGGCCGCGACCTGGTGATCCACGACAACATCGTGTACATGCGCACCACCGCCGGCCTGAAGCGAGTGGACGTGATCTATCGCCGTGTAGACGACGACTTTATCGATCCCCTGGCCTTCCGTAACGATTCGATTTTGGGTGTGGCTGGTTTGTTCAACGCGTACCGCGCGGGGAACGTAACCCTGGCGAACGCGTTCGGGACGGGCATCGCCGACGATAAGGCAGTCTATGCCTACGTGCCTGCGATCATCCGCTACTACCTGGGCGAAGAGCCGATTCTGAACAACGTGGAAACGTATCTCATGACCGACCCCAAGCAGCGAAAATATTGCTGCGAAAACCTGGACAAGCTGGTGGTGAAAGCGGTGGGCGAGTCGGGTGGTTATGGGATGCTGATCGGACCGCATAGCAGCGCGGAGCAGCGGGAGGAGTTCAAGCGGGCGATCGAGGCCAACCCGCGCAACTATATTGCCCAGCCGACGCTTGATTTTTCGCGCGCCGGTTGTTTAACCGAGAACGGGATCGAGCCGCGGCACGTGGATCTGCGTCCTTATATTTTGTACGGCGACAAGGTGCGCATCGTTCCCGGAGGGCTGACCCGGGTGGCGCTTCGCCGCGGGTCGTTGGTGGTGAATTCGTCACAAGGCGGGGGCAGTAAAGATACCTGGGTTCTCAACGATTAACTTAAGGAGCTCATGCTTTCTCGCGTAGCAGACAGTCTTTACTGGATGAGCCGGTATCTGGAGCGCGCCGAGCATACGGTGCGCATGCTCGATGTGAACATGGGCCTGATGCTCGACAAGTCCAGTACCAGCGCCGAGGGGCGATGGAAGCGGGTGCTGGCCGCGCTGGGGAATCCGCAGGGCGTTGAGTGGGAAAATGACTACTACCGGCTGGTCCACACGTTGACGTTTGACGCGGACGTTCCCGCATCGGTGACTTCCTGCCTGATAGAAGCCCGGGAAAACGCACGCCAGGTGCGCGATGAGATCAGCTCCGAACAGTGGCAGCAGCTCAACCGCATGTACCACTGGGTGATTCAGCCGCAATCGGAGTTTGGCTTGAATACGCGTCTGGGCGATTTTCTGCCCGCGGTGATCGACGGGGTTCACCTTTTTCAAGGGGTGACCGATACCACGATGAGCCACGGTGAGGAGTGGCAGTTTATCCAGATGGGGCGGTACCTGGAGCGGGCAGCGGCCATTGCGAATTTGCTGGATTTGTATCAGCCGGAGATTCTGCATACCCCGGAGGTAGCGGCGGAAGGACGGCAGTACCAGGAGTGGGTCGGTTTGCTGCGCTGCTGCACGGCGTTTGAGGCGTATTGCAAGGTGTATACGGCGGATATCACGGCGGATCAGATCCTTGAGTTTCTGTTGCTGAACCACCAGTTTCCCCATTCGCTCCGGTATTCGGTGGATTGTCTGCGCCAGTCGTTGGTCGCGGTGCAACAGGCGAGCGGAAGACCGCCGGTGGATGAGTTGACCAGAGTTTCCGGTAGGCTGCAGGCTTCGCTGAGCTTCGTGGAGGTCTCGGACATCCTGGCCCAGGATGCTGGGGCTTATCTGCACAATATTCTGCAACAGTGCCGGCAGACGCATGACTTGATTTACCGGTTCTATATTCAGTACTCGGTGGAGGCGGCTCTGGCTATGTAGCGGGGGTGCAGTCGGTTGGGCGAGATCAAGGGCGTATCTCAGGGCCTAAAGGCCGGGTAGAGTTGGTACGGTAATGTACGGGCTGAAGCCCGTACCTACCAGACCGTACATGGCGGGGCGGGACTCTGCGTTTCCACGAAAGGTCCGCTGAACTGCAGATCCTTCGGCTTCGCTTGACAAAGGAAGGGGCAACGGTTCTATAGAAAGTGGTTGCTGGCCGGAAGAGTCATGGGTCAGTGGTTTTCCTTCAGGTTCTGAATTCTATGTGCAGGCCTAGTTTTTCGTGGCCCGGGGTCGCAAGTGGGGTAGTGGGTGTGAATACATCGGATCTGACAACACTTTGGGAGCGGGGAGTTCGACAGGCGATGGATTTTTATCTGATACGGCATCTGACCAAGTTTCTGTATCGAGACCAGGTTAGCGAAAGCCTCATGGAGGCGCGGATGCACCCGCGCAGCGACAACAATCAGCGCTGCCTGTCGTTTTCCTTTCCGTCAGCCCCCGTTGCCGGGTTTTCTCGTATCGCGATCACCTGGGCAATAACGTCCATCACTTCGATATTCCCGGGAGAACACTCGCAACTGGTGATGGTTGCCGAGGCGCTGGTGGAACAACAGCCGCTGCCGGAAGATTCCACAGTCACTCCGGCCCGGGGCGTGGAATGAGCTGGACTCGCTGGTCGCATTAGGGGATTTTTCCGAGATGATGCTGCCGAGCGAGTTTGCCAAACCCTCGCCCGCGCTGCTCGAGCTGGCGAAACTGCTGGATGTCCGCCGCCGGGACGATCCCCTGGTGCTGCTACGGCAGCTGAATGCCTCGCTCTATCACTGGTTCGACTATGTACCGCGCAGCACGCACGTTAACTCGCCCATCGACGAGGCGCTCGAATCCCGGAAAGGGGTATGCCAGGACTTTGCTCACACCATGATTGCGCTGGTGCGGCATGTGGGCATCCCCTGCCGCTACGTCAGCGGCTATCTCTACCATAGCGAGGAGAACGGGGACCGATCCCGGGCCGATGCGACGCATGCCTGGGTTGAGGCTTTTCTGCCCCAGGTGGGGTGGGTGGGATTTGATCCAACCAACAACCTGCTGGCACAAAACAGGTACATCCGGACCGCCCTCGGCAGAGATTATGCCGACGTCCCGCCCACGCGCGGGACTTATCGCGGCAGCAAGGAAAGCGAGCTTTACGTCGCGGTCAAGGTGTCGAAATATGTCGACATGCCTCCGCTGGATCGCGATATGCCGGTTCCGGAAGATTGGTCTATCCTGGTGGAACGAGCACAGGAACCTCCGCCACCGCCGGTGCAACTGTTGCAGTTGCAGCGGATGCAACAGCAACAACAGCAACAATAATAGGGCAGGGATTTCCTCAGAGACCCTGACCAAACGTAACCCCAACGTTTTTTTCCCTCTTTCGCGTACGAGCAGGATCGCGTAGCTTATCAGAGGTGACTTATGGAACCGCATGACGGTTACTTTTGCCGGGCATATATCGGACAGGACGTTCAGGCGAATGTCATCGCTCGCACCCTGAGAGAAGCCGAGCTGGAAATCACCCGCATGATTCGGGGCGGCGCCATGACGGCGCACGCGGTGCAGCACGGATGGCCGGACCACGAGCCGGTGCTGGTCGCCAGCGCCTACGGCGGCACGGCGGATGGCGAGTTATGGCGTTATTTGCGCCAGAGCGAAGGACCGGAGTTTGACCGCTGGCAAGCTGCCTTCCGTTCGAAAACCAAGATTCTGGACGACCGCTGGGTAGTGATCGAGCTCTCCCCGAGCGGGATCAAGGAGTACAGCGCCTTTGGCAAGGCAGTGCGGGCTATCTGGGGCAGCGCGACCACAACCGTTGAACCCGTAGAGGCAAAGGCCAAAGATGTTCCTCTCAAGGGCCCGCACAAAATTCACCTGGAACAGACCCCAACCTCAAAAGCTGGTTAAAGAGCATTCGCTTGACGCCGTGTGCCTGATTCTCCTAAGGTCAGGAGCAATGCCCAATGCCACCCATCCGCCTCAGGACTCGCTCGACACGCTGAAGGAGCAGGTGCTCGAGGCCAATCTGGAGCTGGTTCGCCAGGGATTGGTGCTCTTCACCTTTGGCAACGCCAGCGGCATCGATCGCCATCGTGGGCTGGTGGTGATCAAGCCAAGCGGGGTGGACTACTCGGCGCTGGCTCCCTCCGACATGGTCGTGACCGACATGGATGGCAAGGTGGTCGAAGGCCGGTTGCGGCCATCCTCGGACCTGGCGACCCATCTTCTGCTCTACAAAGAGTTTCCCGGCATCGGCGGGGTGGTGCACACGCACTCCGAATATGCCACGGCGTGGGCCCAGGCGGGGCGGGAGATTCCAGCCTATGGGACCACCCATGCGGATTACTTCTACGGCCCGGTTCCCGTCACCGATGAGTTGACCGCAGAGGAGATCGGCGGGGACTACGTACACAACACCGGGCTGGCCATCAGCCGGCGCTTCCAGGGCCTCGACCCGCTTGCCACCCCGGCCGTTCTGGTGGCCGGCCACGCCCCCTTCTGCTGGGGGAAAACGCCGCACGACGCGGCCCACAACGCGGCCGTTCTGGAAACGGTTGCCCGCATGGCCTATTACACGGCTAACTTGCGGGCGGATTGTGCCGGAGTCTCCCAGGCGCTGTTGGACCGGCACTATTTTCGCAAACATGGCGCCACCGCGACATACGGACAGGAGAAATGATGCACCTGGTGATGCACCTGGCTAATGGACTACTTCCCCGGCCCGTGACCGCGGCTTTTGCGGTTTCCACCCAACTTGCCCGCCTGAATTGGATCGATATCCTGGTGATCGCGATCTACTTCGCGATCGTGGTCTTTATCGGTTTTTACCTGCGCGGTTCGTCGAACACCAGCGAAGAGTTCTTTATGGCGGGCCGGGAGATGACCGCCTGGATCGCCGGGTTGAGCTTTGTTTCCGCGAACCTGGGCTCGCTCGAGCTGATGGGGTGGGCGGGGTCAGCCTACCAGTACGGGATCCTGGCCATGCACTGGTATTGGATCGGCGCGATTCCGGCCATGCTCTTTCTGGGCATCGTGATGATGCCGTTCTACTACATCTCGAAGACCCACTCGGTGCCGGGATACCTGAAGTTGCGGTACGGTGACGGGGCGCGTGCGCTCTCGGCGGTCAGCTTCGCGTTCATGACCATCCTCATGAGCGGGATCAACATGTACTCGATGGCGATTGTGATGAAGGTGGTCCTGGGATGGGACCTGAACTTCAGCATCTGGGTTTCGTCCGTCACGGTGGCGGTGTACGTTGCACTGGGCGGGCTGAAATCGGCGATCTATAACGAGATTCTGCAGTTCCTGCTGATCTGGGCGGGCGCCCTGCTGATCCCCATTTTGGGCCTGATTGAAGTGGGCGGCTGGAGCAACCTGCGGCAGCAGATCGCCACCAACCTGGGGCGCTCCGACTATGTTCACCTGTGGTCGACCCTTGGTCATTTCAACACCAATCCGATGGGGGTGAACTGGTTCGGGATCGTCTTCGGATTGGGCTTTGTGGTGAGTTTTGGTTATTGGACTACAGACTTTCTGGTGGTCCAGCGCGTCCTATCGGCAGATAGCATTCGGTCGGCCAGGATGGCTCCGGTGATCGGCGCAGCGTTCAAGATGGCGGTCCCTTTCATCGTGATTCTGCCCGGTTTGCTCGCACTTTCCGTGCTGCCGTTTCACCTGGT
Organism: uncultured Acidobacteriaceae bacterium; assembly: GCA_963745725.1. Lineage (GTDB taxonomy): Bacteria > Acidobacteriota > Terriglobia > Terriglobales > Acidobacteriaceae > PALSA-350. The sequence continues at coordinate 638,863 of CAVUYJ010000005.1, read as the reverse complement.
GGCGCAGGATGTGGCCGTGAACACCGGCCAGCATAGTTTCAACGAGGTTTTGCCCCTGATGCTGGTGCGGTACTGCGGGCCTGGCCTGCTGGGACTGGGGGTCACAGCGCTGATCGCCGGCTTCATGTCTGGAATGGCTGGCAACGTGAGCGCGTTCTCGACCGTGTGGACCTACGACATCTATGGAGCTTTCCTAAACAAGAAGGCGACCGACAAGCACTATGTAGCGATGGGCCGCTGGAGCACCCTGATTGGCGTACTGGTGTCGGTGGGCACCGCGTACCTGGTGCAGCATGCGGCGAGCATCATGGACTATGTGCAGCAACTGTTCAGCTTCTTCATCGCCCCGCTGTTTGGAACGGTGATCCTGGGCATGCTGTGGAAGCGGGCGACCAAGGAGGCGGGATTCTGGGGATTGCTGGCGGGTACGGGCACCTCGATCGGCCTCTGGCTGTGGGTCAAGAATGACCCTTCTGCCCTCCGCTACGTGGCCATGTCACCAGACGCCAAGGACATGGCGGAAAACGTATACCGGGCTTTGTGGGCGTGGTCGGCCTGTGTGCTGGTGACGGTGGTGGTGAGCTACATGACCAAACCTCGACCGGTGGAGGAACTGGAGGGGCTGGTTTATGGGGCCTCCCAGTTGCCTGAGGAACATGACGAGCACTGGTACCAGCGACCTATTGTGTGGGCGGGCGTGGTGACGGTAATGTTCATCATTCTGAATGTTATTTTCTGGTAGTTCTGAAAGAGAGCTAAAGCGATGCGAGAGACTTTTTCTATCTGGTGGTTCGCGGGCATTCTATTGTTGGCGTACGGGGTGGTGATTCTGACGACCGGTATTTGGGAATTGAGTCACCCCTTGCCGCATCCTCCAGTCCTGAGCAATCTTCATGCGCCCATCTGGTGGGGCGGGCTACTCACGGTTGCCGGCCTGGGTTACACCATCGGCTTTCGTCCCCGACAAGTAACTAACAAGCGAGGGAAATAGCAAATGGCGAAGCAGATGACGTTTGGGATGATCGTAGGCAATCGCGGTTTTTTCCCCGATCACCTGGCCAAGACGGGCCGCGAAGAGATGCTCCGGGTGCTGGAGAAGGCGGGTGTCCGCACCATTTCTTTGACCCCGGAACAATCGAAATTTGGCGCTGTGGAAACGCCAACGGAAGCCAGGCTCTGCGCGGATCTGTTCCGCAAGCATCGCGACGAGATTGACGGCGTCATTGTTACACTTCCAAATTTCGGGGAAGAGCGCGGGATCGTCGACGCACTGCGGCTGTCTACGTTGAAGGTGCCGGTGCTGGTGCAGGCGACTCCGGACCGGGCCGCGGACATGAAGATTTCTCATCGCCGGGATAGTTTTTGCGGCAAGATGTCGGCCTGCAACAACATGATGCAGTACGGGATTCCCTATTCGCTCACGGCGCAGCATACGGTGCAGCCGGACTCGGATGAGTTCCGCAAAGATCTGGCGTGGTTTTCGTCGATCTGCCGCGTGGTGCGTGGGTTTACGAATCTGCGTGTGGGCGCGATCGGCGCGCGGCCTGCGGCGTTCAACACGGTACGCTACAGCGAGAAGCTGCTGGAACGCAGCGGTATTTCGGTGGATACCCTGGATCTCTCCGAAGTGCTGGGGCGGATTGAACGGCTCAAGGACAACGATGATGCGGTGCAGATGAAGCTGGCGGCCATACAGAAGTATGTCTCCACCAACAATATTCCCATTGCGGCTTTGATCAAGATGTCCAAGCTGGGAGTGGTGATCGAGCAATGGATGCAGCAGACGTATTGCACGGTGAGCGCGATTCAGTGCTGGACATCCCTGGAAGAGTATTTTGGGGTGGTGCCGTGCACGGTGATGAGCATGATGAGCGACAACCTGTTCCCCAGCGCTTGCGAGGTGGACATTTGCGGCACGATCAGCATGCATGCTCTGGCCCTGGCTTCGGAGACACCGAGCGCGCTGCTGGATTGGAACAACAACTACGGTTCCGATCCTGACAAGTGCGTTTGTTTCCACTGTTCCAATTTGCCCAAGCACTTCTTCAATGACGTGATCATGGATTTTCAGGCAATCATCGCCGGCACCGTAGGCAAGGAGAACACGTTTGGGACTTGTGTCGGCCGGGTGAAGGCGGGCGCGATGACTTACGTTCGGTTCTCGACGGACGACTTTCACGGAAAGATCCGGGGCTATGTCGGGCAAGGGGAGTTCACCAACGATCCGCTGGAAACGTTTGGCGGCGCAGGAGTCGCTAGAATTCCACGGCTGCAGAAGCTGCTTCGACTCATCTGCGAGCAGGGCTTTGAGCACCATGTCGCGGCGAATTTTTCGCAGGTCGCGAGCCCGGTGCACGAAGCGGCGGTGCGCTACCTGGGGTGGAGCATGTACAACCACGATTCCGAATAAAGGAGAGCATCTTGAAAACCACCTGGAAAATCGATCCAGCGCACTCGAACGCACAGTTTGTCGTTCGTCACATGATGATCACTAATGTCCGCGGCGGGTTTAGCGGAATGCAGGGCACGGTTGTGTACGATCCGGATGATCTCAACGCTTCAAGCGTCGATGTGACCATCGACAAAAATACCCTAAACACCGGCGACGCGACCCGGGATGCGCACGTAAAGAGCGCGGAATTTCTCGATGTGGAGAACTACCCCACGATTACCTTCAAGAGCAAGAAGATCACCAAAGATGGCGACGGCCTTGAAGGTTACCGGCGATCTGACTGTTCATGGAGTCACGAAAGAAGTGAGTTTGAATGTGGATGGCCCGACGGAGGAACAAAAGGATCCGTGGGGAAACATTCGCGTGGGCGCATCGGCTACCACCAAGATCAAGCGGAGCGACTTTGGCCTGACGTGGAATGCCGCGCTCGAGACGGGCGGCATTATGCTGGGCGACGATCTCAAGTTGGAATTGGACGTTTCGTTGATCAAAGCATGATCAGGGCATGAGGACAGTGCGTGGCGATTGTCGCAGGGGTTGATTTTGGAACGCTGAGCGTGCGGGTCACGCTTTTCGATAGTGATCGCGCCGGGGGCGGATTGGCTACTGCGTCGGCGGCTTATCCGCTGAAGCGTAAGCGGGAAGATCCGGATTTCGCCACCCAATCGCATCAGGATCAGATGGATGCGCTGGTCCTCGCTATGCGCGACGTGCTGGCCAAGGCGGGGATTTCGGGCGAGCGCGTGGATGCGATTGCGCTGGATACGACCGGCTCGAGCGTGGTGCCGGTCGATGCCGGCATGCAGCCCCTCGATGACTATTACCTGTGGTGCGATCATCGAGCCAAGGGCGAGGCTCAGGAGATTACTGAGCTTGCCCACCGTGAACACCTGGAAGCAATTGAGTGGTGCGGTGGGGTTTATTCCCATGAATGGGGATTTGCCAAGCTGCTGCATTGGCTGCGCCATAATCCGGACAAGCGTGGGCAGTTGGCGAGTGCGTTCGAGCACTGCGACATGGTTGCGGCTACTCTGTGCGGGATCACCGATCCCAAGCTGGTGAAGCGTAGCGTTTGCGCGATGGGTCATAAATGGATGTGGAACCCGAAGTGGGATGGGTTGCCGTCCCAGAGTTTTCTTTCTGATGTAGATCCTTTGCTGAACGGGATTCGCGAGAAGTTGGCGGGGGAGTATCACACGTCCGATGCGCTGGCGGGGCATCTTGCGCCGGCGTGGGCGGAGAAGATGGGATTGCGGGCGGGGATTCCGATTCCGGTGGGTGGGTTCGATGCCCACTGGGATGCGATTGGCGCGGGGTGCAAGCAGGGGGATGTGGTCAATGTGGTGGGTACTTCGACCTGCATCATGGCCATGCAGCAGAAGACTACGTTGATTCCTGGAGTGTGTGGGGTGGTCCCCGGCAGTGTGCATCCGGGGTATACCGGGATCGAAGCGGGGCTTTCGGCTACTGGAGATATTTTCGAGGCGATTGCGCGGCGGGCTGGCGTGAAGGTCGCGGAGTTGAGCCGCGGGTTGGAAGATTATCGACCGGGACAGACTGGGTTGCTGAGACTGAGTTGGGATAATGGCGATCGCACGATTTTGGTTAATCCGGAGTTGGGGGGGATCACGCTGGGTTGGAATTTGGTGCATACGGCACAGGACGAGTTGTTTGCCGCCATCGAAGGGACGGCGTTTCATACGCGGATTATCCTTGAGCGCCTGGCGGAGTATGGGGTGCCGGTGGAACGGGTGATCAATGCGGGTGGGGTTCCGCAGAATAATCCGGTGCTCAACCAGGTCTACGCGAATGTACTGGGGAAACCGGTGCTGGTGCCGGATGGGATTCCTACTAGTTTGGGGTCGGGGATTTTTGCGTTTTTGGCGGCTGGGAGTTTTGGTTCGGTGGAAGAGGCTCAGGCGAAGATGTGCCTGGCTCATAAAACGTATCAGCCGGAGTTACAGGCGGTCGGGGTTTATGAGGAGACTTTATCGGTTGTACCGGAAGGTTTATTTTGCGTTTGGAGAGCCGGGGGGGAAGGGTGTGGAGTTGGGGGATGTTTTGCCTAAGTTGATTGAGATACGGTCTTCGGTGTTGCAGGGGTAGTGGGGCTTGAGGGGTTGCTGGTTTAGGTCTGTGGAATCCCACATCTCGCGAAAAACGAGCGAGATGCCCCGAATTTCCTGCACGCCGCATTAGACAAATCCGCGTGTGCGCCTTTCTTTAAGGAAAGGCGCATGAAGTTCATCGAAGCCCAGAGCCTCACAGGAAATCGGGGATGTGGGGCACCCGACTTTGTTCGTTCGTATGGAGTTCGAGGTGTAGGGTCGAGTGGCCTCAGCGTTGGGTGCCAGTAAAGTGAAACCGCAGATCCCTCGGCTACGCTCGGGATGACAAAAAGGAGAGGGTAGTGGTCAAAAGGGAGTCCGCTTTGAACCGATAGGGGGGACTGCTTTGTACCCGGGCGTACTTCCCCGACCCGAGTGAGCGGATTATGGGCCGTATTCGGCGGCTACGGTTTCGGGGACTCTTAACCAGCCGTAGAGGGGAAAGTTTTCGACTAGTTCCAGGACTTGGCCTCGTATAGTGCGCAGGGCTTGCGGGTCGTTGCGCTGGTCCAGGGCTTGGGTGATCCACTTGGCTATGGTGCGCATTTCGGGCTCGCGCATGCCGCGGGTGGTCAGGGCTGGGCTTCCTATGCGAATGCCGCTGGGCTTGAGCGGCGGATTGGCGTCGTAGGGGATTGCGTTTTTGTTTACCGTGATGCCGGCTTCGTGCAGGGCGTTTTCGGCTTCGCTGCCCAGGATCCCCTTAGAGAAAACATCTACCAGCATCAGGTGGGTATCGGTTCCGCCGGAGATGACGCGGTAGCCTTCGGCTGTCAGGGTTTCCGCTAAGGCTTTCGCGTTCAAGACGACCTGCTGCGCGTAGTCCTTGAAGCCTGCGTCGAGTGCCTCGCGAAAGGCGACCGCCTTGCCGGCTATGACGTGGACCAGCGGGCCGCCCTGCTGGCCAGGGAAGACGCTCCTGTCGACGGCGGTGGCGAATTGCTGCTGACACAGAATCATGCCGGCACGAGGACCACGCAGAGGTCTTGTGGGTGGTGGTGGTTACGATGTGCGCGTGCGGTACCGGCGAAGGATGCGCACTACCAGCCACCAGGCCGGCGAAATGAGCCATATCGATCAGGAGCAGGGCCCCGACCTTGTCGGCGATCTGGCGCATGCGGGCGAAGTCGATGATGCGGGGGTAGGCGCTGCCTCCTCCGATGATGAGCTTTGGCTTTTCACGCTCGGCGATGGCCTCCAGGACGTCGTAGTCGATCTGCTCGGTTTTCTTGTCTACGCCGTAGAAGACCACGCGGTAGAGCTTGCCGGAAAAGCTGAGCTTGTGCCCGTGCGTCAGATGGCCGCCATGCGCCAGGTCAAGCCCCAGGATGGTGTCGCCGGGATTGATGACCGCCATGTAGGCGGCGGCGTTCGCCTGCGAGCCGGAGTGGGGCTGCACGTTGACGTGCTCGGCGCCGAAAAGCTGCTTGGCGCGATCCCGAGCCAGATTCTCGACCACATCGGCATACTCACAGCCGCCGTAATAGCGCTTGGCGGGATAGCCCTCGGCGTACTTGTTGGTGAAGACCGACCCGACAGCCTCGAGCACGGCCTGGCTGACGAAATTCTCCGAGGCAATCATTTCCAGGCCTTCGTGCTGGCGGCGGATTTCGTGGTCAACAGCGGCGGCGATCTCTGGATCGGCCTCGGTGAGCGGGCGGCGCATGCGGTCAGACATGTTGCGATTTTAGACTATTTGGCTCGCAGTTCCTCTTCGGGGGTAGCTGCCGCAAAAAAAGTGCGTTAAAAGAGTTAAAAGAGCTAAAAGTTACCTTCGGTAACCCCACAGGAGTCAGCGGGCGAGCAGCTCCGTATCCGGGGCCGGGACGGCCGGCAGAGTAGCCAGGTGTTTGAAGGCTGAATAGATAAACGAGCCGATGTACCAGCCATCCATGAACTTATACGGCGTTTCGCCGGTGGTGTAGTGGCCGCAGGGCAAGACCTTGGAGACGAAATCGATGCCACGACGGCGGAAGTTGTCGATCACCTGGAGCGAGTATTTGCGGAGGAAGGTGAGGTCGTAGGTGGCGTGGACCAGCAGGACTTTTTTAGGGCTGCCGGCAAAGTCATCCATGTAGTAGGACGGGCTGATGGCAGACCAGACATCCCGCAGGCGCTGCTGGGTCATGGAGATGCCTTCGAAGGCGGCGCGGATGTGGCGGGTGCTTTGCCCTGTCCACACCACGTCGCCGAAGGACATGGAAGCGTGGTTGAACGCGCCGACGCGCACACGGCTGTCGAGAGCGGCGGCGAGAAAGGCGTAACAGGAGCCTAAGCTGGTGCCGAGGATGCCGAACTGCTCATAGCCCTGCTGTTCGAGCCAGTCGATGCAGCAGCGGATGTCGATGACAGCCTGGCGACAGGAAGCAATGGTTCGACCGACATTGGCGCTGACGGCGTAGTCGGCTCGAGCCAACTCTGCCGGGCGGCGAATGTCGTGATACGGCTTGCTGAGGCGCAGGGCGGATACGCCGAAGCGGTTGAAGATGGAGCACAAGGCGTTGTGGCTAAAAGCATCGGCATTCCACTGGGGCATGACGATGATGGCTTGCTTCGGCTTGCCTGCCATCTTTTCCGGATGAGCAGGAAACCAGCGGGCATTGACGCGATCGTTCTCGGGATAGGGCGTGCGGACAGGCGAGGTAAAGCGGAGGAATGTCGCCTTGGGGAGGCGCCCGATCTCGGCCAAGCGGAGAAAATGGGCATCCTGCTTCAGAGTGCGGGGACGCACGTTGGTGGGATACAACCGGGGGTGCCGCTCCTCGAGGACGAAGTCCTGCGGAGCCTGGTAGGCGAAGAACTCCTTGCGATGGCTAAGGATGAAGTCGTTCAACTGGAGCATGACGCGCTCCGCGGTGGCGGCGTCTTGCTCAGAATGCTGGGGAAAGCTGAAGCCTTGCGATTGGGCGAATTCCTGAAGCCAATCAAACCCCCATTCCACCGGGCGCACGATGCGATTGGAGTCGAGGGTGGTCAGCCTGGTCTCCCAGCGGTACATCCAGCGTGCGTACAGTTTTCCCAGGGTTCTCTTCATTTGGCGGTTTGGGCCTGGATACGGAATTGCTCCACCACGGCGGCCATGTCGTCGTCTCCCTGGCCGGCGGCGATGGCGTGCTCGAAAACGCGCAAGGCGGCGCGGCCCATATCCAGATCGAGGGCCTGGTGGTCGGCCTCGGTGACGGCATAGCGGAGATCCTTGGCCATGAGACGGAGGACGAAGTTAGGTTCGTATTGGCGGGCGGTCATACGGCCGCTCAGCAACTTCACCAGCGGACTGCCGGGGGCTCCTTCGGTGAGCACGCCAAGCGCCTTCTCGCGGTCGAGCCCGCTCCGCTCGATCAAGGAGAGGGCTTCGGCCAAGGCGGCTGCCTGCGAGCCGGAGAGGAAGTTGTTGATCAGCTTCAGGCGGGCACCGCTCCCCACGGGGCCCACGGGGACGACGTCGCGGCCCATCGCCTTGAGGATCGGGGTCACTTTGTTCACGGCCGCAGAAGAACCTCCGGCCAGGAAGAGCAGCTGGCCGGCCTCAGCCTGGGGTTTGCTGCCGGTCACCGGCGCATCCACCAGTTCACAGCCGTGCTCCTTGGCCGCGTGGTCAAGTTCCTCGATCCACTCCACGGTGACGGTGCTGGATTCGATCAGGGTGGTTCCCGGGGCGATATCAACTAGGGCCTCGCCGCGGCCCAACCAGACGTCGCGGCAGACTGGGACATCGGCCAGCATGCTAATGACGACGGCGGCGCTTGCGGCTGCCTCCCTTGGAGATTTGGCTAGTTTAGCGCCCCGGTTGGTGAAGGCCTGGGCCTTGTCCGGAGTCCGATTCCAGATGGTGAGGGGATAGCCTGCGTCCAGCAGGCGGCCAGCCATGCCTGAACCCATCAGTCCAAGCCCGAGTAACGCTATCTTTGTCTGTTCCATAAGATCTCCTGCCCACGCTCTAGAATAGAAGTGTTATGGGGTTTACGGAAAGTTACGACATTGTTGTTGTGGGTGCGGGGCACGCGGGATGCGAGGCGGCGATGGCGGCTGCGCGCATGGGGCTGCGGACGGCGCTGTTCAGTTTCAATTTGGATTTGATCGCGCAGATGTCGTGCAACCCCGCGATTGGCGGCATCGCCAAGGGGCACCTGGTGCGGGAAGTGGACGCGCTGGGCGGCATTATGGGCGAGGTTGCGGATGCAGTGGGGATCCAGTTTCGGCTGCTGAATACTTCTCGCGGACCGGCGGTTTGGTCGCCGCGGGCGCAGTGCGATAAGCGCCAGTACCGGGTCAAAATGCGACAGGTGCTGGAGGCGCAGGGAAATCTGCACATCAAGCAGGCGGAAGTGGTGGATTTGGTCCTCGACGAACCAGAGGGTTCGAGGGCAGTGCGCGGGGTACGGTTGCGGGACGGCCGCACGGTGTTTGCCGGGGCGGTGGTGATCACTACCGGGACTTTTCTCAATGGTTTGATTCATTGCGGGGAAGAGCGGTATCCCGCTGGGCGCAGCGGTGAGCCACCCAGCGTGCTGCTGGGCGAGTCGCTGAAGCGGCTGGGGTTGCGCGGGTGCCGGCTCAAGACGGGTACGCCGCCCCGGTTGGATGGGCGGAGCATCGATTGGAGCCGGTTTGCGGAGCAGCCGGGGGACGTGGATCCGACGCCTTTCAGCTTCCGTACGGTGGAGCTGCCGCAGCGGCAGATTTCGTGCCACATTGCGTACACCACGCCGGAGACGTTGCGGATTATTCGGGAGAATGTAGGCCGGTCGCCGATGTATTCGGGGCAGATCCAGGCGATCGGGCCGCGGTATTGCCCTTCGATTGAGGACAAGGTGGTTCGGTTTCCGGATAAGGAGCAGCATCAGTTCTTCCTGGAGCCCGAAGGGCTGGATACGAATGAGGTGTACGTCAACGGTATGTCGACCTCGCTGCCGATGGAGGTGCAGTGGGAGGTGGTGCGGTCGATTCCTGGGCTCGAAAATGCGGAGATGCTGCGGCCTGGGTATGCGATTGAATACGACGCCATCGATCCTACGGAGCTGGATCGTAGCCTGGCGGTGAAGCAGATTTCCCGGTTGTATTTGGCGGGGCAAATCAATGGAACATCAGGGTATGAGGAGGCAGCTTGCCAGGGGTTGATGGCGGGGATCAATGCGGCGCTGCTGGTGCGCGGCGAGGCTCCTTTTACGCTGGATCGAACTGAGGCTTATACCGGGATATTGATCGATGACCTGATCAGCAAAGGCACCAATGAGCCTTATCGCATGTTTACTTCGCGGGCGGAGTTCCGGTTGCATTTGCGGATTGATAATGCGGATCGGCGGTTGACTCCGTATGGACGCAAGTTGGGGCTGATCACCAGCGAGGCCTGGCAGGATTATGAGCAGAAGCAGGCTCGCGCGGTGGCTCTGGAGAAGATGCTGGCTACGCGAAAGGTCGATGTGGATCGTGTGGGCGCGTTGTTTCCGGGATTGGGGAATGTTGCCGGCCAGACTTACGGGCAGCTGCTGAAGCGGCCGGAAATCAGCCTGGAGGGGTTGCTGCCGGTTTTACGGCCGGAATGGGAGGCGGAGGGGTCGGAGAGTCCTTTGGCCTTCTTTAGCGGGGCGGTCAACGCGCGGGTACGGAATGAGCTGAAGTCGGTGGAGACGGAGATCAAGTTCGCGGGATACCTCGATCAGCAGCGGAAGGCGATTGAAAAGCTGAAGAAGGCGGAACAGCGGGTGATTCCTCCGGAGTTTGAATATGCGGGGATTAGTGGGTTGTCGCGGGAGATGCAGGAGACGTTGTCGCGGGTGCGGCCGCAGACGTTGGGACAGGCTAGCCGGATTCCGGGGGTGACTCCGGCTGCGCTTTCTTTGCTGCATGTGCATTTGGAGGTTGGGGATAGGCGTCGGGCGGCGGCTGGGATTGGGGCGGAGTAGGGGGTCTCCTGATAAGGGCCCTTGTATGGAGGTTGGTTCGTACCTGGGGTTATGTCAAGGGACTTAACCGGCCTTTACTAGGAGGATCCCAGGTCTCAAAAGCGAGACCTGGGGCACCCGTCCGATTTCCTTCAGATTTGCTTGAGAGACCCGTCCCGATTTCCTTCGGGTTTGCTACAACCCGGGCGGGGTGGGCGGCGGGGGTGCGGCTTCTACTTGCGGGGTATCCGCTCCGTTTCCCACGCCTACGCTGCCCGGGTATTGCTCAGGACCGGGGTACTGCTGGGGAGAGGGCTCGGGCGCCTGGTTGGCCATCGGTTGTGACGGCTCAGGGGAAACATAAGGCGGACGGGGCTGGGCGGCTCGACCGGGAGGCACGAAGCGGTCACCGGGGAAACGTGGGATGCCGAAATGGCCGCGCAGATGCAGCAGGTCGACGGTGCTGATGTCGCCGTTGAAGGCAATCAGGTTGAGATCTTTGGGGCCGGCGAACAAGACCATCATTCCCGTTACGTCCATGTGAGCGAAGTTAATCCAGAGGTCGGTTTGCCCGGAGTTGAAGGGGTCTCCCTTGTCGCGGGCGGCAACCAGGTGCCTCCAGCCGGCAGCTTCGAATTGCCTGCGAATCTGATCAAGCGCAGCCGGGTCGTAGAGGCCGGGGGCGGCGAAGTGATAGCTGTGGACGGAGATCCCGTTTAATTTGGCGATCGCGTTGCGAGCCTCCTGATCGGCGTCGCCGACGAAATAGCCGGCCAACTGAAGCATGGACCGGTCAAACGTGAAATCGGTGTGGAAGGCGGCACGCTGACCCAGAACCTCAAAGCCCTGCGGAACCCAGTTCATGGGTGGCTGCTGGGCGGGCTGCGCATTCTGGGCAGATAGCGCGAACGGGGCCATCAGCATGAGCAGTAGAACGGCAACGCGGGCGGGGGGACGCAACATGGCGGGTTTCACTCCTCCAGACTAAAACGCCAAAGGGCGGGAAAAGTTGTTGCCAAGGGCGCCGCTCTAGAATCCAGCCGGTTTGCCGATAACCGAATACAACGTGGCTTCCGGGCGACCGCACAGCTTTGCCATCGTTTTGCTCGCGCTCTCAGCGCGGTTAGCCGTTCTGTGGTTTGTGGTCGAGCGGTTTCCGCATCCTTGGCTTTATTCGCGCGGGATTGAGCTGGGCACGCTGGCGCAGTCTTTGCTGGCCGGTCAAGGACTTAGCTCGCCCTTCGGCGGATCGACCGGACCTACTGCGCTTCTAGCTCCCGGTTACCCCGCGGTGATTGCCCTCCTCTTCCGTTTCTTCGGGTCGTTTACGTTTCCAGCAGCGATCGCTGTGATGGCGATGCAGGTTTTATTTGGCGTCGGGACTGTGCTGTTGATCATGCTCGTCGCGCAGAAGGTGCTTTGATCGCCGGGCGGCTGATCTGGCGGGGACGTTTTGGGCGGTGTCGTTGCCGCTGATGTGGATGCCGACGATCTTTTGGGAGACCTGCTTATCCACGCTGCTGCTGGTGGGGATGATGGCTCTGGCGCTGCGCTGTGAACAACAGCCGAGCCGCTTTCTGTGGGCGCTGATGGGCGGGTATTGCGGATTGACTGCGTTGGTGAATCCAGCTCTGCTGTTGGCTTTGTTGGCGTTGATGGGTTGGGCGGCGTGGCAAACGCGGAAGAGACTTCGATATTCGCCTCTGCTGGGTTTGCTGGTTCTGCTGCTGGTATTCGCTCCGTGGCCTATCCGGAATGCACGCGCGCTGGGTGCCTTCATTCCGCTGCGCAGCACGGTTGGATTGGAATTGTGGATGGGCAATCGTGCGGGAGCAACGGGGTTCCTGGATGAATCGGTGTTTCCACTGTTCAACAGAGGGGAATACGACCAGTATGCGGCGAAAGGCGAGGTTGCTTATATGCGCGATAAGTCTGAGCTTGCCAGAACTTATGTGCGCGCCCATCCAGGGGAATTTCTGCGGCTCAGCAGCGTACGCGTTCTGCGCTTCTGGACGGGGACAGGGAGCAAGGATGGTTCTGTTTTGTTTGCGGTCCACGCTTTATTGACATCCTGCCTTGGGGCGGTGGGAATTTGGCGCTTGTGGCAAGGACGGCGTCTTAGCGTGGCTGCTTTGTTCTTGCTACCGCTGTTTCTTTTTCCTCTGCCTTACTACATCACGCACGCGGAGTTTCGTTATCGGCTGGTGATTGATCCTTTGCTCACGATTCTGGCCGCGTCTGCGTTTGGCACGGAGAAGGTGTGAGATTCATCCTCACCGTGGCTTTGGGGTTGCGGCTGGGGGTGGTGGGTATCGTGCTCTTGTCCTACCCGCGCGATTGGCTGTTCAGCAAAGCACCGGATCTCGGATTTCTGGCTTGCTCCCTGAGTTCCGGGCGCGGGCTCTCTTCGCCTTTTGGTGGGTCGACTGGCCCGACGGCCTTTCTGGCGCCGGGATACCCGAGCGTGATTGGGTTCGTCTTTTATTTCTTTGGCAGTTACAGTTTGGCTTCCGCAGCTTTGATGATGGCACTGCAGACGATGTTTGCGGTGTTGACGATCGCGGCCATCATGCGCGTGGCCGGGCAGTTATTCGGCGCGGCCACGGCGAAGCTTGCGGGAGCATTCTGGGCGGTATCGCCGCCTCTGCTTTGGCTGCCGGCGGTGCTTTGGGACACCAGTTTGTCGGCACTGCTTTTGATCGGCATGATTGCTCTGGCACTGCGTTGCGTGGAAAGGCCGGGGAATGGGCTCTGGGCAGGCATGGGCGGGTATTGCGGCCTGGCGATGCTGGTGAATCCGTCGCTCACGCTGGCGTTGTTTGCCGTGCTCGGGTGGAGTGCATGGCAAACGCACGCTCGACCGTGGATTTGTTGCGCTGGTCTTGCTGGCCGTGTTCGCTCCCTGGCCTCTGCGGAATGCACGTGTGCTGCACGCATTTATCCCTCTGCGCAGCAACTTTGGATATGAGGTATGGCAGGGAAATCACCGCGGAGCCAGCGGGATGTTCGACGCCCGGCTTGAGCCGTTGCAAAACAAGCGAGAGTACAGCGACTACGTCCGCGAGGGCGAGGTGGTGTACATGCGCAATAAATCGACGCTGGCTGAGAGCTTACGTCCGCGCGCATCCGGGCGAGTTTTTACGGCTCAGCGCGATGCGGGTGGTCCGCTTCTGGACCGGCGCTGGATCCGAAGCGAACTCCGGCATCGTCGAAGCTGCACGCCGTGCTCACTTCCCTGCTCGGCCTGTTGGGTCTTGCGGCGCTGTGGAGGCAGTCCAGAAGGACGGCGTTGCTTTTCCTACTTCCACTCCTGGTCTTTCCGTTGCCGTACTACATCACGCATCCTGACTTCCGCTTTCGGCTTTTGCTGGATCCGCTGCTGACGATTTTGAGCGCGTACGCGGTTTACCGGCTTAAGGCCTATTGGAGCGCGGCCCATGAGCAACTACATCCGGTTCTTTCACCTGGAGACGCATCGGTTCACGTTTCTTGAGCTGGAGGCGTTGGTCACGCTGTTGACGCTGCTTCTCTTCGTTATGCTTCCGGTGAGGTACCTGGCCTTTTTTCCCCACGCGGGTTTTCAGCGCTTTGCACAGAAGCGTTTTCGCGCTTGTGCCGTTGTCTTCTGTTTATCGTTGTTTGGCCGGATTGCGCTTTTGCCCATCGAGCCTTTTATGGCTCCGAATATCCATGACGAGTTCAGCTATCTGCTGGCGAGCGACACGTTTGCGCATGGCCGGTTGACGAATCCGACGCCTGCGCTCTGGCATCACTTCGAAGCCTACTATGTGCTGCTGCAGCCGACCTTCCAGTCGAAGTACGGCGCAGCCCAGCCTTTATTTATGGCGTTGGGGCAACGTCTGGCGGGCACACCGCGGACCGGCATTTTGCTGAGCATGGGATTGGCCGCCGCCAGTTTGTGCTGGATGCTGCAGGCTTACCTACCCGCGGAATGGGCCTTGCTGGGCGGGTTGTTGGCGGTGGTTCGCATCAGCTGGTTCAGCTATTTCGGCAATGCGCTACTGGGGCGGGCCGGTGGCGATTCTGGGCGGTTGCCTGTTGCTGGGCGCGGCGGCCAGGACTTGCGCGCAAGGCGAGAGCGCGGGACGGAGTGCTGATGGCGCTCGGTTTGCTGCTGCTAGCGAACTCACGCCCGTTTGAAGGCGCTCTCATTTCGCTGCCCATCTGCTGCTACACCCTGTGGATTCTTGTGCGAGAGCGAACGAAGGTGAGCGTGTGGCTTCCGGGCATCGGCTGTGTTGCTCGCCGGCGCCGCGTGCACCGGATATTACTTTCACCGTGTGACCGGATCTTTCACATTTCCGTGGACGGCATATTGGCGGCAATGGAGCATTTGCCCGCCCTTTGTGTTTGGCAAACCGAACGAATCCGTTCATTACCAGTTCGCCGATCAGCTTATCTACAACCGGGATTATGAGACGCTGCCGTACTTGGGGGCAATGACGCCGATGGGCTTTTTTGCGGAGATGGTGGTGAAGGCAATCTATCAATGGCTGTTCTTTGTTTTTCCCGCCTTGAGTTTGGCTCTCATGGGATGGATCCCGACGTTGCGGGCGCGAAAGTTCAGAGTGTTGATGTACACGCTCGGCGTTCGCGTGTTTTGGCTTCGTCTCGGAGACCTGGCTGCAGGCCCACTACGTCGCGGTCGCGTCCGGCATCGTGTATCTCATGTTGTTGAACGGCTTCGCTGGATGCGGGTGAGTGCTCGTCATCACGTGGTGTGGCTCAAATTGCTGCGCGGGACGCTGGCCTCGATTGTCTGCATGTTTTTCGTTCGCTTGATCATCGTTCCCGGCAATACGTTTCCGCCGAACTGGGCCTCGCAGACGGCAGACATCCCTGGCTTTCGAGATATCAGCCGGATCATGGAAGCGAAGCCGGGGAAGCAGCTGGTGGTGGTCCGCTATCGTCCTGATCATTTTTGGGGATATAGCTGGATCAATAACGGTTACGATATTCCGAGCGAACACGTAATTTGGGCGAGGGACACAGAACCTCTGGAGTCGAATGTGCCGCTGGTGTGCGCGTTCCCGGATCGCAAGGTTTGGTTGCTGGTTCCACCCGAGAGTGGCTTCATGCCACCACCGGACCGTACTGCACCCTGGGATGCTGGTGCCGCCGGCCGGTTTTTGCAGCCGTATCCCGCTACTGGGTGTTATTAGGGATCAGGCGCGCGGTGCTGAGATCGGCGGCGATGGCGGTGAAGATACCACTCAGTGAGGTAACTGGTTGGCCAGCCACACAGGTACTGGTGGTGCCGCTCTGGTGATAATCGGAATAGAAGTATTGGGGAGCGGAGGCCATCGACGACATGGTCCCGCAGGGGGTGATGTTGGGATAGGAGCCGGCGTTTTGGTCACTGGCGCATCCGGTGGGTTCAGAACCATAGGCTACGGAGTACACCAGGGTTCCCTGGCTGGTGGCGTATTTCGCGGCAACGACAGCCTGGCCGCACTCTCCGACCCAGGACGGATATTGCCCGTTGCCGGTGGCGGGGGAGCCCATGACGGTGTTGTTGCCGTTGGTTTGCGGCGCGGTAGCGTCGCCATCACTGAGAATGATGATCACGTTCGCCGACCCTGGATTGGCTGCCTTTTGGGCAACCAGCGCGGACTGTGCCGCATAGAGCACGCCGGCATAGTAAGTCCCGAACACACCGTCATAGTTGGGAGGCGCCATGGAGCCGCAACCGATTACCGCCCCGGTGGCCTGCACAAGGCGGAATTCGGATTCAACGACTTTATCGAGTTTGAGGTGCGATAGTCGCTGAGAAAGTTGGTGATTTGATAGGTCGCTGTACCGGTGGTCATGGGGTAGGTGGCATAGTTGGATTGGGCGGGAACGTAGGAGGACGCGCCCGCGGCGGGAAAGGAGTATGCCATGGCCTGCGGGATTTCAGACCATGGGGTGACGGGCGTACTTCCAGAGGGGGACATCGGCATGACGAAGTTGATGGTGAGCCCATCATTGCACCATGCTCCAGTAGCGATTTTGCGAAGTGGGCGTGGGAACCAGAGTCGTGCAATTGGTATCGAGCGACGCGGTGGAGCTCGATACATCGGGAAATGCGAACAAGGCGACTCGATCGACGGAACTGGCGGCGACTCCATTCGCGATGGTGCAGGAAGCCAGGCTAGCCGCGCATGGGCTGAGACTTTGCAGCAGCACCTGGACGCCGTTCAATGCGCACTGTATCTGCGTGTTGCCGCAGTCATCATCCGGGAAAGCCATGGAGAGGGTGGTATCCATGATAACGGCCACGTTGTAGGGGCTGGGTGCTCCACCCCTGGTTGCGGCGGTTGCAGTCACGGTGGCGGTCATGGTGTGGATCCCAAATAACGCGGCGAAGTACATGGGTACCACGGCCTGCTCCTGTATCTGGATGGCGTTGTAGGGGACAGCGCCCTGGCACGCGATTCCCTGGCTCTGCAGGGTGGAGAGGCATTTTAACGCAGGGAACCCGCTCGACATGGTCACGTTGGGGAGGGAGGCCTGTGCATTGACAGAGCCTGACACCCCGCTGTACGAGGTGGCCGCCGAGATGACCGCGGAGCTGGTGCTGGCCGTACGCATGGCTCCCCCACCCGCCAGTGCGGCGGCATCTGCAACGGACTGCAATGCGCGGTCGCAATAGAAAACATGGCCTACATCGATAGCTGCGCCGGCCATGCCAAGAAGGGCCACGAACGCGATGGCGATCAGCGGTAGCGCCTGGCCGGAATCATCGGGGAGAAACTTGCGCGGCGGCTGGTTCACTGGACGAGTTCCGTCATTTGCGCCTGGAGAGAACAGTGGGGGGCATAATTGGCGCCGTAGACGACCAGGCTGCAAGGGTAGGTCACAGTGACGATGGCGTTGGATCCCTGAACGAGGTTTGCCGCCGCGCCGGTCGTACTACTTCCGCTGCTGCAGGATGCGCCGGTGTAGCTGGCGCCGTTGAGCACAAAAGTAAAAGAAAAATTGGCAGGGGTGAGGAGTGGCGCGGCGGCAATGACTGCGGAAGAAGCGGTCGCGCACGGATCTGTGGTTGCTCCGCGGCTGATGGCAAGGGTGCGCGCTCCGATGCTGGTGGCCTCGGTCAAGAGCACATAGTTATTGAATGCAAGCCCGAAGGTAAGAATGCCGGTGAGGACCAGTAAGAGTACGGGCAGCGCCAGAGCCATCTCAACCATTGCCTGGCCTTCCTGGTTGCGAGCGCGCCCCTGCGCGTTGTTCACAACATAGAGCAGGAGTGCGGTAGCTTTCCATGCCGGTTGCGGGTCAGTCTCTTGTTTGAGCCTCATCCCAGCCGCCTCTCTGTCAACCTTGCGAGCATGTGACGTTCCTAGCGTTTGCTCTTCTCGCGCCGGTTTCGCTTTGCGCAGACGACAGGTTTGTTTATCGGCAAGAAATGTCCAGGTATGAGCGGGCAGCGGCAATTGGTAAGAAGAAACGACTCGTGCTGTGTTTCGTTTCACGCCAGTTTTTTCTGCTGCCCACATTGAACTTTCTTTTGACGTGTTGCCTTACATATCCATGACTGTTGTAATTTACTCTCCTTGCGCGAGGACCATGAGGTAATTGACATTGCCGCGGGCTCGCCTCCAACATCTCTTCAGGTATTGCTGTCACTGTCAAAGGAGAACGGCGATGATGAAGTGCAAACTTATCAATAGTCCTAAAAGTATCCTTACAAGCTTTATGAGTGATGAGTCCGGCCAGGATCTTATCGAGTATGCTCTCGTGGCCGCGATCATCGCGCTGGGCGCCACGACAGCAATGGGCAGCCTGGCCACCGCCATCTCGGGAGCTTTTACCAAGATAGGAACGACTCTCACGGGCGCTGTTTAACTCAGTGAACGATGCTCGGCTTTCTGGCTAGTTCCCCGCGCGGATGCGGATGGATCAGAGATACAGCGATGCTCCGCCTATAAAAAATGCGGGAATGAGCGACTTAACGAAAATCCTGACTGTTTTTCTGGACGACGAGTGCGGCCAGGATATTGTCGAATACGCGTTGATTGCGGGGCTGGTGGCTCTTTCTGTGATCGCGGGGATGGGCCGTGTGGCCAGTGGTGTGATTTCAGTGTTCACCACGGTCGGGACTAGGCTCACCAGCTCCGTCTGATCGGACCGATCGGCCTCTGCTTCATGGCAGTCGAACCAGCTGCGATGGCAATCCACGCGGAGGACTGACCCGGGATCCTTATGCCGAGAATGGGTATTGAATTCGTGTTTCCTGCCGCCTCTTTGCTTTGCGCCACGCTGAGCGCTGTGTACGACGTGCGCAGCCGGCGAATTCCGAATTTTATTACTCTTCCCGCCATGGTGTTTGGCCTGATACTGCACGCCGCATTGGGAGGCTGGCGGCAGTTGGGGACCGCGGCTGCCGGCGGTCTGATCTGCGGTTTGATTTTTTTTGTTTTTTACCTGGCTGGGGGAATGGGTGCGGGCGATGTGAAGTTGATCACGGCCGCTGGTTGCATCGCCGGCCTTCCACTGATTTGGCATCTGCTGGTGTGGACGGCGCTGGCAGGTGGCGTGATGGCGATCGGTCTGGCACTGTATCGGCGCCAGCTGGGCGCAACGTTGCATAACGTGGGCGCGATAGTGGTTCATCACCGCATGATGGGTCTGACCCCACATGCGCAATTCAACATCAGCAACGATCGAACGCTGCGCTTGCCTTATGCGCTGGCGATCACGGCGGGGAGCGCTTTGACTCTTTGCCTGCTGGTAATCCAGAGGTGAAGCAATGAAGGCGAAGCAGTTGACAATAGCGCTACTGGTCTCGCTGCTTATCTCCGGCCTGTTTACTTTCTGGCTCAGCCGGCGGCTGGCGAAGCCGACGCACGCGGCAATCCGGCAAAAGCAAATGATTGTAGGCGCGAAGGAAGCCCTGCAAGCAGGCCAACTCCTGAAGGCGGAGGATGTGCGTTTGATCGAGTGGCCGGTTCCGCTCTCGGGCAGTTTAGTCAAGCTGGATGACGTTGCCGACCGGATTGTGCTGTTTCCAGTGGCCAAGGACCAGCCGATCCTGGCTTCCTATCTTGCCCCTCCGGGAGTGGGTTCGGGGCTGACGGCGAAAATTCCTTCGGGCATGCGAGCGATTTCGGTACGGTCGGATGAAGTGGTGGGGGTGGCGGGCTTTCTGTTGCCGGGAACACATGTCGATGTGCTGTTGACCTACCATTCCGATAAATCTCCGGACCCGCGGACAGCGACGGTGTTACAGGATGTGGTGGTGGTGGCCGCAGGGCAGCAGATTCGTCCCGATCCCGAAGGCAAGCCGACGAGCGTGAACAACGTGGTGACGCTGCTGCTGACCCCTGCAGACTCGGAAAAGCTGGTGCTCGCGACCAACCTGGGAGCGATTCGTTTCGTGCTGCGAAACGGCGCGGACAAGGGCCTGGCATCGAGTTCGTCGGTGGGACTGGATGAGCTCACGGGCACGGTCAATTCGGCAGGGAGTCTCGACAGTGCGCCCAAGCCGCAGCGTCCCAAGCCCTATCAAGTGGTAACCGTTCTGGGCGATAAGCAAGTCGTGAAGACTTTTTACTGAGGCGTAGATGGCGATATCGATTGATACGATTCGAAACAATACATATCGCCTGCTGGCTGCGGTCTTGTTGAGCAGTTTGCTCCAGGGCCAAACCGTGATCCCTGCGCCGGTGCTCCCGGGTGCTGCTGTGCCTGCTGCCGTTTCGCCGCATGTTGCCTCACCTGCTACTTCGCATGCGGCGCTGCACGTGGCGCAATTGCCCGATTCGACGACCCGGCTCAGCAGCTCAACGCTTTCCGTTAGCGAACCGCTGCACATCCTGGTGGGGCAGTCGGTTTTCATCACCACGATAAGCCGGTTGAAGCGGGTGTATGTCAGCGATCCGCTGGTGGTCGATTCGTTCACCTCGAGCCCAAGACAGATCGTGGTCACGGGGAAATTGCCTGGCGTGAGCAGCCTGATCCTGTGGGACGAAGCGGGCGACTCGGCAACTTACTGGGTTTCCTCCGATGTGAACGTCGGCAGTCTCCAGAAGGAAATTCACGAGGCGTTTCCGAATGACAACATACGGGTGGAAGGGCAGCAGGACCGGGTTTCGCTCTCGGGCACGGTAGGGAGTGATGCTTCCGCGGGAGCCGCGGTTAAACTGGCGAGTCTCTATACCAAGAACGTAGTCAATTCAGTGATCGTCCGGCAGCTGCATGAAAGCCAGGTGAAGTTGAAGGTGCAGATCATCGAAATTGACCGGTCCAAGCTGGCGCAATTTGGGATCAATCTTTTCAGCCAGGGGAAAAATACAAGCAACGTGACGACGGGACAATTTCCCTCGACGCAAACCTATACTCCTGGCAGTGCGACGGCTCCGGCAACGCTCACCAGCACCAATCCACTGAACCTGCTTTTCTACAACTTCGACGTGAATTTCGGTTTGACCCTGCAGGATTTGCAAAATAAGAACATCGCACAAATTCTCGCCGAGCCGACAATTACCACTCTGAGCGGGCAGAAAGCCTCTTTTCTTGCCGGCGGAGAGTTTCCCTTCCCGGTAGTGCAGGGGTCCTCGGGCGGACTGACATCGATCACGATTCAATTTCGGCCCTACGGCGTGAAGGTGGAGTTCACGCCGTTGGTCAATGACGATGGCACGATCCAACTGAAAGTAGCTCCCGAGGTAAGCGCGCTGGACTACACCAATGCAGTGACGATTACGGGATACACGGTCCCGGCGATTTCCACGCGCAGGGCGGACACGCAGGTTGAGTTGCGCAACGGACAAAGCTTTGCCATTTCCGGGCTTCTCGATCATCGAACCACAGATATTTTCAGCAAGATGCCGGGGATTGGAGACGTCCCTGTTCTGGGGCAGTTATTCCGATCAAAGAACGTGAACCACTCGACAGTGGAGCTGATGGTGGTGGTGACACCCACCATCGTCGACCCGCTCACCGATGCAACCGCGCCCGACGTACCCAAATTGCCGGTGCCGCTGTTGGACTCGACGCAGTTCGATAAGAAATTCGGCAAGCAGAAACCGGCGACCCAACCAGCGGCAGGCGGCCCACAATGATGCAGAACGGACACCATGGGGAAGGTCTGCAGGTAGCGCTGCTGACGGTGCATATCGACGAGGAGACGGTGGAGAAAATCCGCCAGACGGCGGCTCGCATGCCCTGGGAGCTGATCAATGTGGATTACGGCAACTACTTTTCAGGAGGCAAACTGACGCCATTAACCCAGCGGGCGATGGCGGCGCAGGCATGTGTCGCAGTGGTTGATTTCGATGGGGATGCGGAGCGGGCTCTGGAGACGGCGGAGTTTCTACGCCAGAACTTTCACTTGAACATTGGGATTCTGGCTCTTTCGGCGAGCACTGATCCCGATTTGCTGCTGCGCGCCATGCGCGCAGGGTTCGGCGAATTCCTGTTCACGCCTTTCGACGTCGAGGAATTCACCGAGACGCTCAACCGGCTCGATCACCGGTGGACGAATACGGTGGTGCGGCCGCGGCACTCGGGAAAGATTCTGTCGTTTTTCGGAGCGAAGGGCGGTGTGGGGACAACAACACTGGCGGTCCACCTGGCGATGTTCCTGGTTCGCAACCAGAGAAAGAAGGTGCTGTTGATCGACAACCACGCACAGCTGGGACATGTGGTGCTTTACCTCGGGATGGATGGAAGCAATCACCACTTTTATGACCTGGTGCAGAACGTCAGCCGGCTGGACGAGGACTTGCTGCGCGGATTCATCGCCACCCACTCGAGCGGCCTGGACGTTTTATCCTCTCCCGACGTGTACGGCAGCTCCTGGAAAACAGACACGGATTCGGTCGAACGGACACTGGAGTTCCTCAGCACGCAATATGACTTCGTGCTACTGGACTGCGAGGCATCGTTCGAGGACATCAACCTGGCCATCGTTTCCTATTCAAATTGGATCTACCTGGTCGCATCGCCGGAGATAGGGGCGATCCGCGACCTGTCGCGGTATGTGGACGGCCTGGTACAGAATGAGCACGCGACCAAGAAGCTGCAAGTGGTCATCAATCGCTACTCGTCGCATGAGGCAGTGACCATCGAGCAGATCGAACGAGCGGCGCACCTGCCGATCGCGTTCAAGATTCCCAATAGTTATGGCGAGCTGGTGCGGTCGATCAATATCGGTGAGCCGGTGTCATCGGACAGCAAGTCGGATTTTGCGCACCAGATGATGAAATGGGCAACTACGCTCGCCGGGGGAACTGCGATCGCGCCACAGGAAACGGGAAAGAAGAGATTTGCGTTATGGAAGTAAAGCAACGAGTGACGGTGCGCGATCGAGGAGCCTTGCGTGGCTGATCCGGTAATCCATGGGCACCCGCGGCCCATTCCCGCCATTGTGCGGACGGCGAGGCCGGTAGCGCTCAAGATTCAGCAGGAAATCAAGTCCGCGGTACACCATGGGCTTATCAAGCGTTTGGATCTGGAAAAGATCGCGCAGATGCACGAGAACCCGTCTTCCCAGCAACAGCTGCTGACGGTGATTCACCAGCTGATCGGGGAGCAGAATATTCCGCTCTCGGCGGCGGAGCGAGACCGGCTGGCGCAGGAGGTGCTGGATGAAGTATTCGGTCTGGGCCCGCTGGAACCGCTGCTGCAGGACGCAAGCGTCAACGACATCCTGGTGAATACCTGCAGCTCGGTTTATGTAGAACGGCATGGGGTGCTGGAGAAGACCACGGTGATCTTCAAGGACGACCGGCACCTGATGCACGTGATCGACAAGATTGTATCCGCGGTGGGACGGCGGGTGGATGAATCCTCCCCCATGGTGGACGCCCGTTTGAAAGATGGTTCGCGGGTCAACGTGATCATCCCGCCGCTGGCGGTGGACGGCCCCATTCTCTCCATCCGCAAGTTTGGAGCGAAACCGTTGGGCGCGGAGGACCTGTTGCGCAACAAGGCGCTTACGGAGCCCATGCTCGAAGTCCTGAAGGGCGCGGTGCAGGCGCGCCTGAACATCATCGTTTCCGGCGGCACCGGCGCGGGCAAGACCACGTTGCTGAACGTGTTGTCCGGATTTATCGACGAGCGGGAGCGAATCGTCACCATAGAAGACTCGGCTGAGCTGCAGGTGAAACATGCGCACGTGGTGCGGCTGGAGTGCCGGCCTCCGAATGTGGAGGGAAAGGGCGCGGTGCGGCAGCGGGAGTTGGTGATCAATGCACTGCGTATGCGGCCGGACCGGATTGTGCTGGGCGAGGTGCGTGGCGAAGAGTGCATGGACATGTTGCAGGCGATGAACACCGGGCACGATGGCTCGCTGACGACGATCCACGCGAACACACCACGCGATGCCTTGGCTCGCATGGAGACGATGGCCATGATGGGGACAGTGAGGCTGGCGGACAAGGCAATTCGGGCGCAGATTGCGTCCGCCATTCACCTGATTGTGCAGATAGCCCGCATGAGCGATGGCTCGCGCCGGGTCACGCATATCGCGGAGCTTACGGGAGCGTTCAGCGATGTCATCAGCATGCAGGATGTCTTTCTTTTTGAGAAGGAGGGTCTGGGGCCTACGGGGAAGGTGAAAGGCCGCTTTCGCGGTACCGGGATTGTCCCCAAGTTTTCCGACAAATTGAAGGCCGCAGGTTTTCCGTTACCGGCAAGCCTGCTCGATTACTCATTCGAAGTATAGAAGGTTGACGAAATGGCTGTGCTGATGCTGACGTTTGTGCTGATTATGCTGGCCACGTTCGGGTTGGTGGCGGCAGTGACACGTCAGTCAGCGGACGAGAAGATTGTCGGCGAGCGGATGGCCTGGATCCACCTTTCGCAGAAGACCAAGGCCGGCGCCGGGCCGGATAGCGGGCAATTGCTGAAAGAAACGAAGACGAGCCGGTTCGAGTGGCTGGATGGGTTGCTGATCCGCTTCCCGTTTGGGCAGTTATTACAAGTGCGCATTTTGCAAGCGACCAGCTCGGCCAGCGTCGCGGGCCTGATGCTCACCAGTCTGGGTTTATTCGTCACCGGGACTGCGGTCACCTGGCTCTTTGCACCGATGATTCTGATCGACCTGGCAGCGGGCGCAGCACTCAGTTTATTGCCGTTCGGGATTCTTTCGTGGAAGCGTACGAGAAGACTCGATGCGTTCGACTCGGCTTTGCCGGAGTGCATCGACATGCTCGCGCGCGCGCTACGCGCGGGCCATTCGGTGGTGGGCGCGCTGGAGATGCTGGCGGAGAATGCGCGGGAACCTGCGGCGTTTGAGTTCGGAGAGGTTTTCAATCAGCTGAATCTTGGTTTGCCCATGCGCAACACGCTGATGCAACTTCTGGATCGCGTGCCCTCGGCTGATCTGCGGGTTCTGGTGACCGCGATCATGGTGCAGAAAGATACTGGCGGGAACCTGGTGGAGATACTGGATCGCACCGTCTTTGTGATTCGAGAACGGCTGCGGATTCAGGGTGAGATTCGTGTCGAGACAGCGCAGGGAAGGCTTACGGGATGGATTTTGACGGCGCTGCCGGTGGTGATGATGGTGCTGCTCAACCTGGTGGATCCGGGCTATTCCAGCATTCTCTTCCACGACCCACTCGGGCGCAAACTGATCTACGTGAGCCTGGGGATGCTGGCGATGGGCGGTTTGATCATTCGCAAGATCGTCAATGGGATCGAGGTGTAGCCGAGATGGACCTGGTCTTTTACTTCGCGCTCGCGTTTACCGTGTTTCTGGTTTGCGCGCTGATCTTTGCTCCCGTTCTTTTGCGACCGTCTCCGGCGGCCAGGCGAATGCTGGAGATGGTGCGGAGCAACCGTCCGGACGAGCGAAATGTAAGCGGCAAAGAACGTATGCAAGAGACGATTCTTTCCATGGCGAAGGCATTACGCGTTCGGGTGGGGATTGTCGAGGATGAAAAAATCAAGCAGCAACTTTTGAGCGGGGGCATCCGAACGAGTAAAGGCATGAACATATATTTTGCCAGCCGGTTTGCGGGGCCGGTTCTCGGCTTGGCGTGCGGGAGCCTGATTCACAGCAACACGGTGTTCTGGGCTTTGTCTCTGGCCGCGGTTTTCTACCTTATCCCGGACATGTGGCTGAAGACGAAAATCAAGAATCGGAGAGACCGGATCAGGAAGAGCATTCCCGACGCACTCGATCTGCTGGTGATTTGCGTAGAGGCAGGTTTGGGTTTGGACCAGGCGATGTTGCGCGTGGGACAGGAGCTCGACATCAGCCACCCTGACATTCACCAAGAGTTCATGCAAGTGAACCTGGAGCAGCTTGCCGGCAAGCCGCGGCTGGAGGCATGGAAGAGCGCGGCGGAGCGGACGCAGATTCCGGAGTTTTTCCTGTTCGTCAGCATGTTGACGCAAGCGGACCGGTTCGGCACTCCGATTGTCCGCGCGTTGAGCCGGTTTGGCGACGAAATCCGCTTGAAGAGGCGGCAGCGAGCGGAGGAGATGGCCGCAAAGACAAAGATCAAAATACTGTTCCCGCTGGTGTTGTTTATTTTCCCCTGCATCTTCATTGTGTTGCTGGCGCCGGCGATCCTGAATATTGCGAAGAATATGCAGGCTTTCAAATAGCTACTCGACGCAGAGCCAGGATTGAGGAAAAGGAATAGTGATGGTTGCTGAACCGGTTTACGAGATTGGGAGAAAGGAGGAACCGTACCGATGGATACGACAACGCTGATTCGAATCATCGCAGGTGTTTTGGCAGTGGCTGTGCTTGCTTTCCTGATATACCGCAGAAAGCACGCGAAGGTCTAACAGGGGTGGGATCGTCGCGCGCCGGGTGAGCGGTTTCCGGAACGATCTTTTGATTGCTTGCGTGTTGCCCATGGCGGGGTCAATTACGGTCCCCGCCAAGCGAAACCGCGTGTCGTTCCTGACCTGACTCAACTCGCTCGAGAAGGTTTAGTGCATGCGATGAGGAAGATGATCGAGCTGCGAGACCGAACGAGCGGCACCACGATTGGGACACAGATCACGATCGCGGACACCTCTCTCACTCGGCTGGTGGGATTGCTGGGGAGGAGGCAACTCGAAGCCGGATGCGGGTTGCTCATCAGGCCGTCTTGCGGCGTTCATACGTTTGGTATGTTGTTTTCGATCGACGCGCTTGCACTCTCTAGAGAGCTGCGGGTGGTGAAGCTTTGGCCTCGATTGGCTCCCTTCAGGGTCACCGGCCTGCAACGGAAAGCACACAGCGTTCTGGAACTGCCGGCTGGACAAATCCGGCATTGCCGGATTCAGGTCGGGGACCAACTGGAGTGGGTCTAAGTCTTTTGCCGGCCGCCGCAGATTCTCCAGTCAGGCAGCAGTGTTTGGGCTCGTCGATCTTCATCCAGGACTGCTAAGTCAGCAAAACATTTCTGCTGGAAAATCTACTCCGGACAGATCTGGGGGAAGTTGCCCCCCTTTGTTCATCCCACGAATCTTTTCCATGGCTAATATCTCCATCGATTTATGCCACGTAGCGGCAACGGGCTTTATCATCGCTTGAACCAATTTCACGGTGAGCAGGGTAGTAGAACTTCCAGCCTTTTCAGGAGAGAGATGGGAATGAAGAACCTAACATGGCTAATGTTGCTACTGGGGATCCTGAGCTTATCCTCGGGGTCGTCAAGAGCGTGGGCGCAAAGCGGTATCACTGCGCAAAACGGCCGGAATGTCACGTGTGCTTCCGACGACGGCAAGCGCCATCTGTGCCGGGTCGATACCAGCCGCGGGGTCACCATGACGAACCAGCGTAGCGGGTCGCCCTGTGTCCAGGGGCAGACCTGGGGGTATTCGCGGTCGGGAATCTGGGTGGATCGTGGCTGCCGGGCGGATTTCTACCTGGCCAGCAACTACCGGCCTGGACCCGGTCCCGGCGGCCCTGGTTATGGCGGACCTGGTTATGGCGGCGGGACTACCATCACCTGTTCATCAAACAACGGCAAGCGCGTTTACTGCCCGGCGAACACCAGCCGCGGAGTACAACTCACGAACCAACGAAGTGGGTCCCCTTGTGTTCAAGGGCAGACATGGGGATACGACAACCGGGGCATCTGGGTGGATCGCGGCTGCCGGGCAGACTTTGTCACCCGACGATAAATAGTTTCGGGGCAGCGGTCTCAAGCGAAAGACCGTTGCCCCGAAAGGAACTGCCACAAATGCGAGCCCGGAATCTCAGTTCAAGTTTAGCTGCAGGGCTTGCCCGCATCCGCGTGTGCACCTTTAGCCTTGGCCGCTGCTTCGGTCATGTAGGCGCCGGCCTTGGTCGTGCCGTAGTACTTGGTCCCGTAGCAGTGGTAGACCTTGGTGGAGGTGTTTAGCCAGACCATACCGGGTCCGCCGCCGGCCGCCGGAGTGGTCGATGCCATGGTCTTGGTTTTCGCGGCCGGAGCAGCAGCAGCGGCTGGAGCAGCAGCAGCGGCTGGAGCAGCAGCAGCGGCCGGAGCAGCAGCAGGGGCTGCGGGGGCTGCCGGCGCGGCCGCAGCAGCGGGCGCCGCGCCGCCAGCAGCGAACCAGGTCTTCACGCCTTTGTGACCCCGGCATGCGCCGCTCTTGGTTGCGCCGGTCCAGTACGAGCCATCATTGCAAAGCCCCGTAGCTCCCGCGGGTGCGCCTGCGGGAGCCTGGGCGACACCTGCCTGGGAAGCGATCATTGCGGTTACAGCCAGCGCGGTTGCGGCCAGCAGCGAACTAACCAATTTCTTCATATGCACTCCAGTTGAGCTAAAAGCGAGAATTTTAGACGGTTAAAGCCCACCCATCCTACGACGACTGCAAATGGGAGTACAAGCGCTTTCTCGAAGTAAGGGTGCCCGGGATTGATTGAGTTAAAAAGTCATTGCCCCCAGCAAGGTCCGGAGGCGTACTAAGAACCCGTCCGCAAGCACAGACGCGGATGATCGGTGCCCGTACTTTCGCAGACGCTTGCCAGCGCCAACGAAGCGGATGTTAGGCAGCAACTAGAGTGGAGAAAGGGGTTGCATTAGTGGCACTTATATGAATAAATGAGTTCCCCCGTCTGTTTCGGCCCCGAAACCCGGCCAAATTCCACGTTACAAGCGAATGTTTCCCCCTGGCCCCTAGACACAATATTGATTTCATAAGCGGGAAAATAAGGAGAAAACGTGAACTGGATGCCGATCATTATTCAACTGATCAGCGGTGGTGTTGGTGGGAACATAGCCGGCGCTCTGTTGAAGAGATTCAATCTAGGTCCTATTGGCAATACGATTGCCGGGATCCTTGGTGGTGTTGGCGGCGGTCAACTGTTAAGTATGTTGACCGGAGCCGTTGCCCCAGCCGCGAGCAGCGGACTGGACATGTCTTCCATCCTGTCGAGTGTCGGTGGCGGTGGTGTTGGCGGGGCGGTGATCATGGTCATCGTGGGCCTGGTAAAAGCTCAGATGTCGAAATCGGCTACGGCCTGAACCACGGGGCTTAACAGCCTTTCATGGTTTACCGGAGCCTGCGCAAAAGGGCGGCTATTTCGTAAGGAATAGTTGCCCTTTGCGCAGTTCGCTACGACCGCCATGACACTGATGTCCCCAAGCTAAGCTGTTTATTGCTGATCACGACTGGTGATGGTTACGCGGAAGAGGGGCTTGGCTTTCTCCTCCGGGTCGATGGCATAGGTCTGGCTGGTCTTGGCCGGGTCGTAGTCGCGCCAGAGCCAGAGCATTTCCGCGGGGAACTCGGCTGCACCGTGGCCGGAATTGTGGGTTCCCTGGCCAAAGCTGAAATGGAAATCGTAGTTCTTCAGCTTCAGCGCGTTGGCCATGCGGATATTGGCCAGCGGCCAGCTTCCGTAGCGATCGTTCTCCTGATCGTGGGAGCCGTCCTGTAGCCACACGCGGAGATTGCGTGCCGGCTCGCGCAGGATCTTCTCCGGATAATCCTGCCCCCCATCCGGAATTGCCGGATCTTCTTTCCACTGAATGCTGGTGAAGCTGCCGATCCAGCTGATGACCCGGCTAAATTGATCGGGCATCTGCCAGGCTGCGTTGAACGCACAGATGCCACCTGAAGAGAGCCCCGTGATGGCGCGGCTGTAGGGGTCCTTACGGATGTTGTATTGGGCCGTGACCTGGGGGAGAAGCTCGTCTCGCAGAAAACGGTCATAGCGATCAGTGACGGTGTCGTATTCCGTACTGCGCATGGAGTCCTTCAGGGTGCGGTGCCACTGCTCAGAATAGGCCTGGACAAAGCGATAGGTTGGCGTGCCCGGCGCGTCGGCCACATCGCCAGGGTTGATGAAGACGCAGATCATGACCGGGATCTTCTTCTGGGCAATCAGATTGTCGATCACGTTCAGGGCGGGGTTGTTGCCATCGCGGTGAATATAGCCGGCGCCATCCTGAAAGACCATGAGGGCCGCGGGCACTTTAGGGTCGTAGGCCGCCGGCACGTATACCCAGTACTCGGTCTTCATGCCGTCATAGAGTTTGCTGGTGTGGATCAGCATTTCTGAGAGTTTGCCGGAGGGGACGCCGGGTTGGAGATAGGAATCCGGACCGAATGCGGGCAGGTCGAGGCGTCCGCCGAATCTTGCTCCTGAGATCTGGTAGTCGAAGGAGTGGAGTACGCCGAGTTCTTCTATCCTGGCCACCGCGTACCACTGCCCGGTGGCGCCAAGGGATTGCATGGGCGGGCCGGGGGCACGGTCGATGAAGAGCTGAGGCTGCGTAGTGGATTGGAGGGCGAAGAAGAAGTCGTGACCTTGTCCCACCCAGGCAGTGCCCTCTTTGAGCTCCTGCGGGGTGAAGGTAGCGTTGATCGCTTCCTGCAGAGCGGGACTGTGGGATTGCGCCAGGGTGATCAGTTGCGGCGCGGTCATTTTCTGTGCGGTCAGGCTGCAGGAAGTAAGTGCGGCGAGGAGCAGAGCGGTCATGGTTCGCATAGCAGGAGAACTATAGCGCAGCCAAAGGGGGAGTTGGTTATCGGTTGCGGGAGGTTATGGGTGGGGCTGCGTGCTGTCTGGTCCTTTGTAGACCAGGGGGACGTGGAGGGGAAGCTCGGCATCGCTACGTTTGGCTTTCGGCTTCTCCTTCGATCCTTCCCCTTTGTTCTCTTCGGCGACTACGGTTCGCTGGGAATTCAGGCAGAGCCAGTTGTCGCGGACGTGTTCGAAGACGTGGGAGAAAATGCCCTTCTCCAGAACCGGGCCTTTCTCCCCTTTCCAACTCATGACGTAGGTGCCGTTGACGATGGCTACGGCGTCCACGAAGCGCACACTGATCACCTTTTGTTCCAGTGAATCGGGCCCGGAGTTCTTGACGAAAAGGTGGGCGATTTGCTGGTTGCGCGTGGTGACGTCTCCGCTGGCGGAGATGCCAATGTACTGGGGAGCGAGGACCAGTTCGAGCGCGTATTGATCGCGTTTGGTCACCGCAGTGGCCCAACGGTCTTCCACCTGCTGCATCTCGCGAAAGGCAGGCGGCGAGGTGTTTTCATTTGCTTTGTTGGTTTGCTGGGCTCCGGCGGTCGCTCCCGGCAAAGACATACAAAAGGCAAGGAGTAGAGATTTTGTTCGACGACTCATCCTGGTTTCATCATACCGTTTGTCCACATTTGCACCTGGGTGGTTAGCTCCCGCGATGGGTCGCCGCGGCTAAACTGGGGCTTGGAGTTTCCCCATGGCTTCCCTTTCTGATGTGTCGTTGGACCGCGGCCTGCCCGCCAGCGTGGAGGCGGAGCGTTCGATTCTGGGCGCGATCCTGCTCGACAACCATTCCTATAACGAGGCCGCGGAAAAGCTGCGCGCGGAAGATTTCTCGCTCGATTCGCATCGGCGCATTTATAGCCGCATGTCGGAGTTGATCGATGCCCGGCGGGCGGTCGATATTGTGACCCTGGCGGAAGAGTTGGGCCGGCGCAAAGAGGTGGAGGCGGTGGGTGGCGTGGCCTACCTCGCGTCCCTTACCGAGGGGCTTCCCCGGCGGCCGAGCATTGAAGAATACGTTCGCATCGTCAAGGACAAATCGCTGTCGCGGCAGTTGATCAATATCTGCAGCACGGCGATCACCCGGGCAGCAGACCAAAGCGATGAAGCGCTGGTGGTGCTGGATGCGGCCGAGTCCGGCTTGTTGGAGGTTTCTGAGCGCGGGATCACGCGTGGGTTTGCCGGCATTCCGGAAATTGTTCGTGATTCCTTCGGGACGATCGACAACTTGTACGCGCAGCAGAAAGAAGTGACCGGGCTGGCGACGCACTATACCCATTTCGACAAGATGACGAGCGGTTTGCAGGCTTCTGATTTGATCATCATTGCCGCCCGCCCGAGCATGGGCAAGACGGCGTGGGCGATCAACATTGCGGAAAATGCGGCGGTGCGCGATGGAAAGATCGTGGCCGTGTTTTCGCTCGAAATGTCGAAGGAGTCGCTGTTGCGGCGCATGCTGGCTTCGCAGGCGCTGGTTTCCATGCAGAAGATTCAGACCGGGTTTATTCCCAAGGCGGACCGGGGCAAGTTGATGGAGGCCCTGGAGCGTTTGGCGGAATCGAGGATTTTTATCGACGATACCCCGGCGATTGCGCTTTCGGAAATGCGGGCCAAGGCGCGAAGGCTGCAGCGGCAGCAAGGTGGGTTGGATCTGATCGTGATCGACTACCTGCAGTTGATGAGCGCTTCTTCGTTTGGGGTGGGCGGAAAACGGTACGAGAACCGCACCCAGGAAGTGTCCGCGATCTCGCGAGGGCTTAAGGCTCTGGCCAAGGAGCTGCGGGTTCCCGTGGTCGCGCTTTCTCAGCTCAGCCGCGCTTCGGAACAGCGCGGCGGCGATAAGAAGCCGATGCTGTCGGATCTGCGCGAGTCCGGATCGATTGAACAGGATGCCGATGTGGTGGCGTTTATTCATCGGGATAGCTATTACAACAAGGACGAAAACGGGGAAGAAGATCCCGAGTCTAAGAACAAGGCGGAGATCATCATCGCCAAGCAGCGCAATGGTCCCACGGGATCGGTGCACCTGGCGTACATCGCGGACTGCACCCGCTTCGAGAACATGGCATTTGGGCAGGCGCCCGGGGATTTCTAGCCATCAGATGCCGACCCGACCTCTCTGGGCTGAAGTCTCGCGCCATCGGCTGCTCGCCAATTATGAACAACTGCGCCGCATGGCCGGCTCTCAGGCTGAGCTGATTCCGGTGGTTAAAGCCAACGCCTATGGCCACGATGTGTTGGCGTGCGCGCCGCTGTTGGCTGCCGCAGGGGCGAAGTGGTTGGGGGTGACCTCGACCGAAGAGGGAGTTGCGGTGCGCGCGGTGTGTCCTGAACCGCGCATTCTCTTGATGTCCGGGATTTTCCGCGGAGAGGCCGATACGGTGATCGACCGCGGGTTGACTCCCGTGGTTTGGGAGCCTTGGCAACTTGATCTGTTAGAGGGAGCAGGAGTTCGTCGAGGTATGCCGGCCGGGTCGGTTGCGGTACACCTGGAGATCGATACGGGAATGTCGCGCCAGGGGGTGCGGGTGGTCGACGCTCCTGCGTTCTTGCCTCGCTTTCAGGATGGGTCTTGCCTGCGACTGGAGGGGGTGTTGACCCACTTCAGCGCGCCGGAGATCATGTCTTCGGTTCGGCCCAATCCCCAGTTGGCTGGTCTGGAGTCTGCACTGCGGTTGATGGCTGACTGCGGGCTGCAGCCGCAGTGGCTTCATGCGGGGAACTCGTCGAGCGTCGTTGCTGGACCTGACCGGGAGATTTTGCTGGAGATGGCTGCGCGGGTGGGGGCGCGGCTGATGCTGCGTCCCGGGCTTGCGCTGTATGGGTACGTGGACCGGCTTACGCTGGATGGTCTGTCGTGGGAGGATGAGCCTGGTTTTGCTCCGGTGCTCGCCTGGAAGACGCAGGTGACGTCGTTGCGTTCTGTGCGGGCGGGTGAGGCGGTGGGTTATGGCGGTTCGTTCTTGGCTGAACGGGAGACGCGGCTTGCGCTGTTGCCGGTGGGGTATGCGGATGGGTACAACCGGTTGCTTTCCAATCGCGGGGATGTGATCGTGCGCGGTCAACGAGCTCCGATTGCCGGGCGGGTTTCGATGGACCAGACGGTGGTGGATGTTACGGAGATTCCCGGGGTTGCGATTGGGGATGAGGTGGTGTTGCTGGGGAGTCAGGGTGAGTGTTCGATCGATGCGTGGGATCTGGCGGATCTTGCTGAGACCATTCCTTGGGAGGTGTTGTGTGGGATTAGCTCCCGGGTTCCTCGGGTGATTGTGGATTAGCTAGGAAAAATCCTTCGAAGGGCTTCGCCCATCATTTTCGGCCCATGTACGCTTGGGCGAACATGGGGCACCCGTCCTGTTTCCTTCGGGTTTTTCGGCACGGTTGGAAGGGAACGTTTAGGGCTGTGGTATCCCACATCTCGCGAAAAACGAGCGAGATGTGGGGCACCCGAGGGCGGTTACAGGGACGGAGTTGAAAGGGGCTACACTTTAAGGTGTATGGCTATGTTTATTGATGAGGCTCGGATTCGCGTCAAGGCGGGGGATGGGGGCAATGGTTGCGTTGCCTTCCGGCGGGAGAAGTTTGTTCCGCGGGGCGGCCCTTCCGGCGGGGATGGCGGACGCGGGGGCGACGTCATCATGGAGTCGAGCGAACGGCACAATACGCTGGTTCACTTTCGCTTCAATCCGGAACATAAGGCGGAGCGCGGACGGCACGGCGAAGGATCCAATTGCAGCGGCCGGGAAGGCGCGGATACGATTTTGAAGGTGCCGGTGGGCACCGTGCTCTATGACGACGAGACCGGGCGCCGTCGTGCATGACTTCCGCCGGCCCGATGAGCGCATCATCGCCGCCAAAGGCGGACGGGGAGGTCGGGGCAATCAGCATTTCGCTACCGCTACCCACCAGGCTCCGCGGGAATCGGAAGCAGGCAGAGAGGGCGAAGAACGGGCTTACCGGCTGGAGCTGAAGCTGCTGGCCGATGTCGGGCTGGTGGGCTATCCCAACGCGGGCAAGTCCACGCTGATTTCCCGGATCTCCGCCGCCAAGCCCAAGATTGCCGATTATCCCTTCACTACCCTGGAGCCAAATTTAGGAGTGGTGTCGGTGGGAGAGCCGCCGCATGAGGACAGCTATGTGGTCGCCGATATTCCAGGTTTGATCGAGGGCGCGCACCTGGGAGCCGGCTTAGGCGTGCAGTTTCTCCGCCATATCGAGCGCACCCGGGTGTTGGTGCACCTGGTGGATGTTTCGGACGCCAGCGGACGGCCGGACCCGGTGGAGGACTTCCGGGTGATCATGGCCGAGTTGAAAAGCTTCGGACATGGCCTGGACGAGAAGCCGATGTTGGTGGTGGCGTCGAAGGCGGATGTGGCCAATCCAGAAAAGCTCAAGAAGCTGCGCGCAATGGCCAAGCGGCGCAAGCTGCCGTTTTTTGCTATCTCCGCGGTGAGCGGCGCGGGCATCAACGAACTCAAATACGCCATCGGCGATGTGGTGCGGGCGTCTCGCGAAGCGGAAATGGTTCCTGCTCCGGAAAACTCGATCCTGGCCGAATACTAAGTTTACGCAGTCGCGAG
The DNA here is from genome assembly GCA_963745725.1 of uncultured Acidobacteriaceae bacterium. GTDB lineage: Bacteria > Acidobacteriota > Terriglobia > Terriglobales > Acidobacteriaceae > PALSA-350. The sequence continues at coordinate 603,920 of CAVUYJ010000005.1, read as the reverse complement.
ACGAGCGGCGGCAACGGACACCAGGGCGCGCCGTGGTGCGGGAAGTTGCACCAGATCCCAAGCCGACCGATCGCGCAGCAGGCGGGAGACGAGGGCGGTGTGCATCGCGTGTCCAGCTCGCTGGGCCACGACCCGGCCAAGGATGCGATGTCCCACCAGGGCAAGATCGCCGATCAGGTCGAGCACTTTGTGGCGGACGAATTCGTCGTCAAACCGAAGCGGGCCGTTCTGCACCTCGCCATCACAGAGAATGATCGCGTTCTCCTCGGACGCACCGCGAATCAGGCCCATATCCCGCAGCATCTTTTCATCTTCGCGGAACCCGAAGGTACGGGCGGCGGCGATTTGGGCGCCATAGGCCCCGGCGGCGAGGTCGACGGTGAATGCCTGGCGGCCGATGGGGTGCGCGAAGTTGATGTCGTAGGTGATGCTGTAGCCTTCACCGGGATATACCGCGATGAACTTGCCGTTCTCGCGCACTTCGACACTTTTCAGGATGCGCAAATACTGGCGCCGGCGGCGCTGGCTCCGGATGCCGACCTCTTCAAAGGCTTCCACGTAGGGCAGAGCGCTGCCGTCGAGGATGGGTAATTCCAGATTGTCGAGTTCGACGATGACGTTGTCGATGCCCATGCCGATGAGGGCGGAAAGAAGATGCTCAGTGGTGGAGATGAGCACACCCTGGCGCATGATGCTGGTGGCGTAGCTGACCTTGGCGACATTCCTGCCGGTGGCGGGGATCTCGTAGTTGTCCAGATCGGTGCGACGAAACACGATTCCTGAGCCAGCGGGAGCTGGCATCAATCGCATGTTCACCGGTGCCCCGCTGTGGAGACCGATTCCTGAGAATTCAATCACCGACGCGATGGTCTTTTCTAAGTGGTCTGCGTCCACGTATCAGTATTCCTGGCTTGCAAGGAGTCGCAAAGTCATAGAGTACCTAGGATTAGAAAAGTTGTGATGTGGCAAAAACGACACAAACTGATCGGGCCATCAGACGTACAACAAGGGTGTTAGGTTTACCGGCAGAGGAGAAAGATTGATGGAAACTTACCGCGACTTGACCAGGGCGGCGGCAAAACAGCGGCCGGAAATGCTCAAAATGATCGCCGAGCTGGTGGGCCTGGAGTCGCCCACCGAAGACCGGGCGGGGGTGAATCGCTGTGTCGCGCTGGTAGAGAGGTGGATCAAGGCCAGCGGGGCCCGAAGTCAGCGCAGCAAACAAAGGAACGCCGGGGACCTGTTGGTGGGCCGCTTCGGGCCAGCCCGGAGTGCGATTAAACCCTTGCTGTTGCTGGGCCACCTGGACACGGTCTGGCCCTTGGGCACGTTGAAGAAAATGCCTTTCCGGATCCGCCAGGGACGGGCGTGGGGGCCGGGAGTGCTGGACATGAAGGCGGGGGTGGTGATGGCCCTGGGCGCCTTGCGCATGCTGTTGGAGGCGGAGCAATTAACTCGGCCGGTGTGGTTTTTGCTCAACAGCGACGAGGAGACCGGGAGCCAGTGTTCGCGATCGCTCACCGAGTCACTGGCGCGGAAATGCGAGGGTGTCTTTGTCCTGGAGCCGGCGCAGGGGATCCCTGGGGCGTACAAGACGGCAAGAAAAGGAGTCGGCCACTATCACCTGCGGGTGCACGGGGTGGCCGCGCACAGCGGGGTGGACTTCGACCGGGGACACAGCGCGGTGCTGGAGCTTGGCCGCCAGATCGAATGCGCCAGCGGCTTCACGGACGTGAGTCGGGGGATCACGGTGAATGCCGGGGTGATTGGCGGCGGGACACGGTCCAATGTGGTGGCAGCCGAGGCTTGGGCGGAGTTCGATGTCCGCATTGCCAAGGCGGTCGATGCCGAGCGTATGGAGCGGCGGTTCCGTTCTTTGCGGGCGGTGGACCGGCAATGCAGGCTGGAGATTACGGGCGGACTGAATCGGCCGCCCATGGAGAGGACTTCAGGGACGGTTACATTGTTTCGCCGCGCAGCAACAATGGCGAAAGGGTTGGGTTTCCACTTGCAGGAAGCAGCGACAGGCGGAGGTTCGGACGGGAATTTTACCTCGGCCCTGGGGATTCCGACGCTGGATGGAATGGGTGCGGTGGGCGAAGGGGCCCACGCTTCCCACGAATCCATTTTGCTCGATGCGCTCGTTCCCAGGACAGCACTGCTTGCGGCGATGATCGGCGGTCTTTCTTTGCAGTAGACCGCGGAAAGGGACAGACAGTATGTTGGCTGCTTTTGATGTGACTCTGCTGACAATCTTCGTTCTTTGTTCCACGCAGTTGCTTCGTCCCAAGGGTGAGAAGAAGGGATCGATTTGGGAGTAATTTTGGGGGATTCAGCCGTCCCCGTTCGACAGGCTCAGGGCAGGCTCTGCGGGACTGAATCGGCTTTTCAAATTCAACCGCGAAGGGATAGATCTTTTGCTGGTTCGGCTTGGTTTGCCATGCGCAGTTCGGCTCCTTCAAGCAGGCTGGTGACTAAAGCCAATGGCAGTCCGACGACGTTGAAGTAACAGCCTTGAATGCGGGGAATCCATCTTCCGGCATAGCCTTGGATGGCATAGGCCCCGGCTTTGTCCATGGGCTCGCCGCCGGCGACATAGCGGGCGACTTCCTGAGGGGAAAGCGTACCCATCGTCACGTGGGTCATCTCGGCAGCCACCTCGGCTGAGCCCGAGCCCCAGACTACGGCCACGCCGGTCACGACTTGATGGGTACGGCCGGATAACAGTAGCAGCATGCGCGCGGCGTCGGCGGCGTCGGCCGGCTTGCCCATCACTTCCCCATCGCAAACGACCACCGTATCGGCACCCAATACCAACATGGGCGCGGGGGACGGTTGATTGCGGGCGAACACTTCTTCCGCCTTCTCCCGAGCCAGCCTGGTGGCAAAGCGGATGGCATCCTCCTCCGGCCTGCGCAATTCAGGGATGGAGGAGGGCTGCACTTCAAATTGATAGCCCGCCTGGGTCAGCAGCTCCCGCCTGCGGGGCGAGGCAGAAGCGAGGATGAGGGTGGAGTTCATGACTTAGGCATCGGCTACATGGGTGCCGGTGCGGACGCCATCCTGGTCACACAAGGCCCACGCCATGCGCGGAGTGTTGTGAGCGATGCCGAAGCGGCCGTCAGGACCGAGCAGGATGATGCCGCCGTAGCCCTCCAGCCGTGCATGGAGATAGGCGATGGCGTCCTCGGCAGCCTGTTCCGGGCCCAGCAGGGGCACGCGGTCGACCGCCCATTTGCCCAGGACCAGCTTCATGATGGGTTCGCCCCATCCGGTCAGCGACACGGCAGCACTCCGGTTGTCCGCGTAGCCCCCACAGCCGATGACCGAGGAGTCCCCGACGCGCCCGGGTGTCTTGTTGCGGGTGCCTCCGGTGGAGGTGGCAGCGGCCAGATTGCCGTCCGCGTCGAGCGCGACCGCGCCCACGGTGTCATGCGAGCCAGCAGGGTCGCCGGCAAAGGTGGAATCGGGGATCCCGGCGCTGGCTTGAGCCTTGGCGTCCTGGAGGCGCTGCCGCTCGCGGTCGACGACCAGCTCGGCGTTATCGATCAGGGCCAGGCCATTCTTTTGGGCGAAGGCTTCCGCACCCTCGCCAACCAGGTAAACGTGGGGGCTGCGTTCGAGCACCAGGCGAGCCGCCTGAATGGGATTCTTCAACCTCTCCACGCAGGCAACGGCACCGGCGCGCAGGGTGGCGCCATCCATCAGCAGCGCATCGAGCTGCACCCGTCCGTCCGCGGTGAGGAAGCTGCCTCGGCCCGCATCGAAGATCTCATCGTCTTCGAGCACGGTTACGGCGGCCTCGACCGCGTCCAAGGCGGAGGCTCCGCGGCTTAGGAGGTCGTAGCCGACGTCTACGGCGCGAATCACGCCGAAGTTATGGGCTTGCAGTTCGCCGGGGGGAATGTCCCAGGCGCCGCCATGAACCAGCAGTACAGGAGAGCGAGAGGTGGCGCCTTGGGTCATCGTCAAGCGCGCGGAGCGGGGGTCAGATCAGCGGTAGCAGAGCGCGCGGCTGTAACCCCCTGAGGACGAAGGTCGGCCGAGGGTGACTCTGCTGGTTGGGGTTGAGGAAGTTGTGGCTTGGTGCGTTGATAGGTATAGCTGATGCGATGGATGACGGTGATGGTAGACAAGACCGCCAACACCCAGAGCACCGGGGCCATCACACCCCAGCGGTTGAAGAGAGCCCCCAGGATGATAAGAACCACGCGTTCCGGCCGTTCCATAAAGCCCACCTTGCAGGAACCGATCAGGGCTTCGGCACGGGCACGGGTGTAGCTGACCATGAGCGACGTGACCATGACAAAGGCGGTCAACCCGATATAGAAGAATCGGTTGCCGCGGGCATAAAACACCAGCAGGCCGAAGAAGAGAACCACGTCGCTGTAGCGATCGATGACCGAATCGAAGAAGGCTCCGAAGACGGTGACCTGCTGGGTTTGACGCGCCACCCTTCCGTCGACCATGTCGAAGATACCGGCCCCGATGATGACCAAGCCAGCATAGAGGAAGAGGCGAACGAAGTTGTGCTCGTTAGCCCAGCCAAAGAGAATGGCAGCGGCGGTATTGATGACCAGGCCCAGGAAAGTGAGCACATTGGGCGAAATACGGGTAAGGGCCAGCCCATCCACGATGCGCTGCAAGATGACCCCGCAGCCCTTGCCGAAGGCGGCGGTCCAGGTCATTATTGCTCCTCGTCGTGAATCGTAGTGAGCTTGAGAATCTCGAGTTCGCGCCTGCCGTTGGGGGTGACAATCGCCGCGATGTCGCCCACTTGCTTGCCGACCAGGCCGCGGCCGATGGGCGAAGTGGTGGAGATGAGGCCATGGTTCACGTCGGATTCCTCGCTGGTGACCAGCTTATAGGTGATCTCTTCGTTCTTTGTCGTATCGAAGACCACGACGGTGGAGCCAAACGCAATTCTGTCCTTGGGGATATTGGATAGGTTCACCAGCGCCAGTTCGGCCATACGCTTCTTGAGCTGGCCGAGGCGGGCATTGACGAAGACCTGGCGCTGCTTGGCCATGTGGTACTCGGCGTTCTCGCTCAGGTCTCCCAGCGACGCTGCCTTCTTGATCTCGATCGGAAGCTCGTGGGTGAGCTCGTGCTCCAGCACGCGAATTTGTTCTTCCAGTTTTTTCTTTATATGTTCAGGCATTTCACAATGGTCCGGGATGCGCGTGGCCGCCCGCGCGCCTTCTTTCGTGTCGCTGATTTCAGAGCCTGTGGTTCATTTTTGCGGGTAGCCACCCGCGGCCGTGCATGATAGACGGCCCCCTCGCAGCAAAAGTCGATTATACGACGGACGGTTCGCCCGCAGGGGAGTCTCTCTCAGCCCTGGTTGTCAGGGCGATGGCGGGCGGAGCGGGAGTCAAGAAAACTTTGCAGGATGAGCACGGCGGCGACCTGATCGATCACGGCACGGCGATCAGACGGTATGCGACCGGCGGCATCCAGATGACGATGAGCTTCGGTGGTGGAGAGCCGTTCATCCCACAGTGTGACCTCCACTCCGGTGTGGAGCTGCAACGCGTGGGCGAAGTCCTGCGCCTTGAGTGCCTGGGGACTGACGTCACCGGACATGTACAAGGGGTTGCCCACCACTACCTGCGCACAGCCATATCTGCGTACCAGCCTGGCCAGGGAGCCGAGGTCCTGGCGCCGGTTTTTGCGCACCAGGGTGAGGACGGGCTGCGCGGTGAGCCCCAACTCGTCGGAGACCGCAACGCCGACGCGGCGATCGCCGACGTCGAGACCCAGGATGCGACGGGCTGGTTGGTCGGGTTCATGCATCGGTCATCAAATCCAGTGCGAGATCCAGTGCGAAATCCAGCGCGACAGCCTTTGCGGATGTTACTCCAACGCTCTGTTCTGCTCCGTTTACGGTGCATTTTGAAGCAAACAAGAGAATCGCATCATAAAATCCAGGTGGAGAATCCAATCCCCAAGGTCCCCGTTTGTGCGACGTTTTCTGGTAGCTGTTTTGGTCCTGGTGCTGGGTGCGCTTGCGCTCGGCTACCGGGAATTGGTGAAGCCGGCCACACCACCGGCAGAAACGATTGTCGAAGTCGTTCCCGGAATGGGTACGCGCGCCATCGGTGCATTGCTCGCCCAGCATGGCATTATCCGCAGCCAGTACACGTTTGACGTTTGGCATATGGTGCGCGGGGGCACACTGAAGGCGGGAGAATACCAGTTCGTTCAATCGGCGACGCTCCCTGCGGTGTACAACCGCATCGTGCGGGGCGATGTGTATACCCGCACAGTGACGATTCCGGAGGGCTACAACCTTTTCGACATCGCCCAGGCGGTTGAAGATGCCCAGCTGGGAACCAAGGATAGTTTTCTGGCCGCTGCCAAACAGGATGTCTCCCTGATTGCCGATCTCGACCCGGAGGCTAAGACCCTCGAGGGTTATCTGTTCCCCGATACCTACCGCTTTCCCCGCAGGTTGACGCCGCAGCAGATGCAGGCCGCGATGGTGAGGAGATTCCGGCAGAACAGCGCATCAATCGGGCTGAGTGGGGATTATCACCGGGTAGTCACCCTGGCTTCGCTGGTGGAGAAAGAAACGCCGGTGGCGGCGGACCGGCCGCTGGTCGCCAGCGTGCTCGAGAACCGCTTGGCCAAGGAGATGCCGCTGATGACCGACCCCACCGTCATCTATGCCGCGATGCTGGAGAAGCGATACCGGGGAACGATTTACCAGTCTGACCTGAAGCGCGACTCGGCCTACAACACCTACCGCCACACGGGTCTGCCGCCGGGGCCTATCTGTAGCCCGGGAACGGCCTCCCTGCAAGCGGCGATGCATCCCGCGGACAGCCATTTTCTTTATTTTGTTGCCGATCCGGCTGCGGCCGGCCACTCGCGATTCGCCTCTACGCTCGAGGAACATGAACGGAATGTGACCGCGTACCGGCAGGGTCTTAAGGATTTGCAGGGGGCCCATTGAGGGCCGTGACCGTGGGGTTGCTCTATACTCGCAGTTCCTGAGTTGAATTGGATGCGGAGAGATTGGTGGAAGTTTTTGGCGCTGTTGGTACCGGCCTTGACCGGATGCCTGAGCCACACCCACAAGCTCCAGCAGCCCAAGTTAGCCGGGGTGGCACTCAATGCCGACGCGGTGCAGCTGGTGGAAGCGATCAATCACCGTTACGACCAGGTGAATTCGCTGACCGCCACTGTGGAGTTTGCGGCTTCCGTCGGAGGGGCACACAAAGGGCAGGAGACGGATTACACTTCCGTACCGGGCTACATCCTTTTCCGCAAGCCAAAGATGCTGCGGGTGCTTGGTCTGGTGCCGGTATTGCGCACCCACGCGTTTGACCTGGCGAGCAACGGGGAAAACTTCACTCTGCTGATTCCGCCCCGGAGCCGGGCAATTGTCGGCAGCAATGCGGTGACAAAACGAGCGGCCAATCCGCTGGAAAACATGCGGCCGGAGTTCTTTCTCCAGGCCATCCTGATTCACAGCATCTCTCCCGACCGAATTGTCTCCTTGACCAACTCCAGCGCCACCACGATGGATACCAAGAACAAGCAGCTGTTAGAGACTCCGCAGTACGAGTTGACGGTGTTAAACCCCGGCAAGGATGGGGCTCCTGGGGTGGTGAAGGTTTTTCAGGCGCGGCAAGTGATTAAATTCAGCCGGGTCAATCTGATGGCTACGGAACAGGACATCTACAACAAAGACGGGGATATGGAGACCCAGGTGCTTTACGGGCCGTACCAGACGTTCAACGGCATGCTCTATCCCAGCACGATCACGATCAACCGGCCGCTGGAGGAATACCGCATTGCGCTTACGGTGGAGAAGATTACGTTTAATCAACCGTTGCCCGATGAGCAGTTTGAATCGAAGGTGCCGGCGGGGTACAAAGTGCAGAATATGCCTTAGGGGTAAATCCTCTTTCCCACACTCTAATACCCAGATCTTCGTTGAGCCTATCCAGGCTAGACCAGACCGGCGCGTACCGCGTGGGCTTGGATTGCCTGGTTGATGTCGAGCGCCAAGGCTAGCGCGTCGCGCGCTTGCTGGGCGGTTACCCGTGGGGCGGTGCGGGTTCTGACGGCAGCCAGGAATGATTGGATTTCCAGGAGCAGAGGTTCTCCGCCCTGGACGGCCGGCTTGTTGACGGCAAGAGCCGCGTTGCCGGTTTCCCCCGGAGCGACGTTGATGATGAGCAGATCCTGGCGGGCGTAGTCGATGGAGAGGTACTGGTGGGGCTGAAAAAAGCGCAACTTGCGCACGGTCTCCGTGCTGACCCGGCTGGCGGTAAAGTTGGCGACACAGCCGGAGGCAAATTCAAGGCGCACGTTGGCGATGTCGACCTGGGAGGATAAGATCCTCAACCCGACGGCGTGAAGCTGTTGCACGGGAGAACGCACCAGGCTGAGGACGATGTCCAGGTCGTGGATCATCAGGTCCAACACCACGTCGACGTCAAGAGCCCGGCGATGGAAGACGCTGAGGCGGTGGGCTTCGAAAAACATCGGCCCGTTGACCAGCGACTGGGCGGCGGTCACCGCTGGGTTGAAACGTTCCAACAAACCTACTTGCAGGATCTGGCCAGTGGCTGCCGCCTGCGCCACCAGGGCATCGGCGTCGGCCAAAGTGACGGCGATGGGCTTTTCCAAAAGCACATCGAGTCCCTGGGCCAAGGCTTGGGTGGCCACGGCGTAATGCGCCGAGGTGGGCACGCAAATGGAGACCGCGTCCAGACGGAGATGGCCCTGGCGGCATGCCTCCAGGCACGCTTCCGGCGAGGAATAGACGGTTAGGTTTTCCTCCTGGCTCAGCTTTTCTGCTGTGGCCGGATCCGTATCCACAATGGCAGCCACCCGCACCCCGCTCGCCGGACCGCTCCAGTTGACGGTAGACGCGCAGGTGATTACGGCCAAAGGTTCCAGCTCCGAAGACGGCGACGCTGAGAGCCTTTTCACTTCTCATAGGCACAGGCGAGCGTAGTGAAGTGCGGCTTTTTTTGAGAAAAAGCCGCGCCGACCGCGATTGCTCTCGATACGGCAGAAGCGAAAAGGCTGAGCATCGTGACTGTCTGCCATGGGTAGATTGATTTATTTGCCTTGCACCACTCCGAGACATTTGGTGTAGAGGGCGAGTAACTGATTTACCTGGTCTTCCGGCTTGGCGCCGGAGGCGGCGACAAAACCAGCCGCCGCCGAAGTTGCTCTGATGACCCCCGTCGTCGCAGCGACAAACTTCAATAAATCCAGAGCGATGTCTTCATTGCGGCGCGAGCCATTCGGGGTGGTGACAGCCTGATCCATGTACTTCCTCCGTGGCGATGCTACCAGAAGCCGCGGAGTGGTTCGAGTATGCTGCTACTTGCGGCGGCCAAAGCGGCGTAAGGGTGACTTCGTTGGCGGTGATCGCGATCCAACAGATTCGACGCATGCGGGGCGGGGCGCAAAGCCACCTGATGCTGGCCTCCGACGGCAATCTGTACGTGGTCAAATTCCGCAACAACCCGCAGCATGTGCGGGTGCTGGCCAACGAATTCCTGGCCACCCGGCTGGCGGCGGCCATCGGCCTGACGGTTCCTCCGACAGAAGTGATCGAGGTGAGCGAGTGGCTGATCCAGAACACGGGAGAGCTGACGATCGAGCTGCGCGGAGGTGGGCAGCGGTGCCAGGCCGGCTTGCACTTCGCCTCCCGCTGGGTGGGAGGGTTGATGCCGGGGCAAACGGTCGACTACCTGCCCGAGGAGCAACTGCTGGAGGTGCGTAACCTGGCCGAGTTTGCCGGGATGCTGGCGCTGGATAAGTGGACCTGCAACATCAACGGAAGACAGGCGGTCTTTCAAAAAAGCCGGCGGGAGCGCCGCTACAACGCGACGTTTATCGACCAGGGATACTGTTTTCATGCCGGGGACTGGAAGTTCGTGGACGTCCACCTGGGCGGTGTTTTTGCCGAGAATACTGTGTATCGCGGAGTGACTGGCTGGGGGAGCTTCGAACCCTGGCTGAGCCGAATAGAAAATTTTGCTCCGGACACCGCGTGGGGGATCGCGGAGTTGATTCCGCCGGAGTGGTACGGCGGGGATGTGAGCGCGCTGGAAGTCCTGCTGGAACGGTTACTGGCGCGGCGGGCGCGGGTGCGGGAGTTGATCGCGGGATTTGGGGAATCGGCGAGGAGGCCTTTTCCGAATTGGGGGGAGGAGGGGGAAAAGGGGGCGAGGGAGAGAGAGGGGGAGGTAAAGTGGGTGCAAGATAGTGAGCGGGGTGGCAGAGTTTAAGGGGTGGACATGGCGGAACGCAAACAGTGCGAGTTTCAGCTCATCCGTTATGTGCCGGATCCGGTGAAGAACGAGTTTGTCAATATTGGCGTACTGCTGCGCGCCGAGGGAGAACCGGGCACGCTGCGGTTTACCCGGGATTGGGGCCGGGTGCGGTGCCTGGATCCCGAAGCAGACACGGCCATGCTCGAAGCCCTGGAGATCGAGATCGGGCAGCGGTTACGCAGCCAGCCGGCTACCCACCCAAAGCCCATCATGAGTTTGTTGGAGGAGTCGCTTTCCAATGGTTTACAGATAAGCGAGAGCAAGGCTTACCTGGTGGAGAGCTTTTTGGCCGGCCTGGAAGACCTGATGCGCCTGTATGTCGATACCCCGGCGCGCCCCCGGACCCAGCGGCGCGGGGGCCGCTCTGCCCTCCATGCGGCCATGCGCACCCGTTTTGAAGAGGCTGGGGTGTGGACGCTGATGCGTAAGCAGATTGCCGCGGCCAACTACACCAAACCAGGAGATCCGCTGCGCATTGATTGCGGGTATCGGCCGAATGGGGTGGTGCGCATGTTCCAGGCGATTTCACTGGAGACCGATGCCGACGATGCCAAGCTGCTGGCGTTCAGCGCGCTGAGCCTGGTTGCCGGGGTGAAGCGGGTGGACAGGGCGGATCTGGAGCTGACCGCGATTGTGGAACCAATTCGCCAGGCGGAGGGAGACGAGCCCAGCGAAGAGCGGATCGCACAGTACCGGTTTGGGGTGGAAATCATGGAGGAACATACCATTCGGGTGATGACCTCGTCCGATCTCCCCCGCATTGCCGAGACCGCGCGGCGGGAGCTTCGCGTCTGATAGATGGGATAATCGGCAACATGAACGCCTCACCCATAGTTGGCGTGGTCATGGGCAGCAAGAGCGACTACGAGGTGCTCCTGCCTTGCCTGGACCTGTTGCGGGAGTTCGCCATCCCTCATGAAGCACGCATTGTGTCTGCCCATCGCACTCCGGATTGGCTTTTCCAGTATGCCGAGCAAGCAGAGCCGCGCGGGCTGAAGATCATCATCGCGGCCGCGGGCGGAGCGGCGCATTTGCCGGGAATGCTGGCTGCCAAAACCATCGTTCCGGTGTTGGCGGTGCCGGTTCCTTCCACATGCCTGCAGGGGATCGATTCTCTGCTTTCCATTGTGCAGATGCCGAAGGGGGTGCCGGTGGCGACGCTGGCGATCGGTAAGCCGGGGGCCGCGAACGCGGCGTTGCTGGCGGTGGCTATCCTGGCGGGTCACGATCCCGAGTTGGGAAGCCGGCTTCGTTCGTGGCGGCAGGCGCGCGCGCAGGAAGTTTTGGAAACGGAGTTGCCGGGTTGAGTGCGATTGTTCAGGGTTCGACCATTGGGATTTTAGGGGGCGGTCAGCTGGGCCGCATGACCGCCATGGCGGCGCGTTCCCTGGGCTACCGGGTGCAGGTGATGGACCCCGATCCTTCCTGCCCGGCGCGCTTCGTGGTGGATGCGTGTTTTGTTGGGTCGTGGGATGACGCCAAGGCGGCGTCCGATCTGGCTCGCGGCAGCGATGTGATCACGTTGGAAATTGAGCAGATTTCGATTGCTTCGCTGGAGGCCGCGGAGCGGCATGCACCCGTGCGCCCGGGCAAGGAGATCCTGGCGATGGTCCAGGATCGGATCCGGCAGAAGAACTGGTTGAGAGATCAGGGTTTCCCGGTGGGGCCTTACCGGGCGATTTATTCGGAGGCAGATCTGGCGAATGCGATCGCGGAGCTGGGCGACCGGATCTTTCTCAAGCGGGCGCAGGGTGGGTACGACGGCCGGGGCCAGGTGAAACTCGAGGGTACGGATGCCGGGGTCGCGTGGCGGTCGTTGGGAGAGCAACCCTGCGTGGCAGAGCAGGCGTTTGATTTGAAGTCGGAGATTTCGGTGATGGTGGCGCGGAATCCCAGCGGGGAGGTGGTGGCTTACCCCGCCGCCACGAATCATCATGAACAGCAGATTCTGGTGTGGAGCGCGCTTCCCTCTTCCATACCGGCGTGGCTGGAGTGCAAGGCGCAGGATCTGGCTACCGGCATGGCTCGGCAGCTGAAGCTGGAAGGTCTGCTGGCAGTGGAGATGTTCGTGACGGAAGGGGATGGGCTATTTGTAAATGAGCTGGCGCCTCGGCCGCACAATAGCTACCACGCCAGCGAGCGATGCTGCGTTACCAGCCAGTTTGAACAGGCAGTACGCGCGGTGTGCGATTTGCCTTTAGGCGATGTGCGGATTGTTCGACCGGCGGCGATTGCTAATTTGCTGGGGGATTTGTGGTTGGAGGGAGAGCCTCGGTTCGCTCGAGCGCTCGCGGTGCCGGAGGTTAGTTTGCATTTGTATGAGAAGCATACGGCTCGGGCGGGGCGGAAGATGGGGCACCTTTCGGCGACTGCGGATACGGCGGAAGAGGCGGTGGCCCGGGTGTTGGAGGCTAAGGGGCGGTTGTAGCGGGTGGAGGGATTGGCCGGCGCTCGACCAGGCACGGTTCTGGATTCTATCTACGAAAGGGTTTTGGTTCGTGGAATCCCACATCTCGCGAAAAACGAGCGAGATGTGGGGCACCCGGGTTTAGCGGAAGGGACCAGGTTTAGAGAGTTCGATGGGGCTTCGCCCCGTCGTTTTCGGCCCATGTACGCTGTGGCGAACATGGGGCACCCGTCCTTACCCTTTACATCCTTTACGTCCTCTGTAGCGTGATGGACCTTGGCTTTAGCCTATGTCTTCGTTCCAGTTTTCCAGGTATTTCTTGACCTCGGCCATGAAGCGGCCGGCGTCGGCTCCGTCGATGATGCGGTGATCGAAGCCCAGGGTTAGGCGGATGATACTGCGGATCGCGATCGAGTCGGAGCCGTTTTCATCGGTAACTACGGTTGGTTCTTTAAAGAGACCGCCGACTCCGAGAATGGCCGACTCCGGCTGATTGATGACCGGAGTGCCGAATTGCTCACCGAAGATGCCGGGATTGGTAATGGTGAAAGTGCCAGATGCTACTTCTTCCGGCTTGAGCTTCTTGGCCCGTGCTCTTTCGGCAAGATCAACGATAGCGCGCGCGATGCCTAGAAAGCTCTTGTCTTCTGCCTGGCGGATGACGGGGACGATCAGCCCCCAGTCCAGAGCAACGGCAATCCCCAAATTGATGTTCTTGTGGTAACGGATGGCATCGCCTTCCATCGAAGCGTTCACGATGGGCATCTTGCGCAGGGTGGCAATCACCGCGCGGGAGAGGAAGGGCATGTAGGTGAGCTTGACGCCGTTGCGCTGCTCGTACTTGGATTTTTCCTTCTCGCGAATGCGCACGATGCGGCTCATGTCGATCTTGAAGACCGTGTGCACGTGAGCGCTGGTGCGCTTGGAGTCGACCATGCGCTGAGCGATGATCGAGCGCATGCGGGTCAGCGGGACCAGTTCATCCCCTGGCATAGCGACTGGGGCAGCCGGTGGCGCGGCTGGTTTGGCCGCGGCAGGCGCCTGAAACGGCGGAGCCGCGAGTGGTTTCGGCGCGGGCGCCGAGGGGGCGGGTGCGCCTCCCTTGGCGATGTAGCCGAGGATGTCTTCCTTGGTGATCCTGCCAGCGGATCCTGTACCGGGAACCTGGCGCAGGTCGAGATTGTTCTCGCGAGCGATGCGGCGAACCAGCGGCGAGGAGCGGACCCGTTCTCCCGATTCCGCGTCTACTGTATCGCTTTCGGTATCAGCCTCGGCGGCAGGCGCAGGAGCTGCGGAAGGCGCGGGTGCGGGCTTGGAAGCTGCGGGGGCTGCGCCGGCCACGCCGATCGTGGCCACTACGGTATTGATCTGGACGGTGGTGCCGGCCTGGACTTTGATTTCAGAAAGCACGCCGGCCGCGGGCGAGGGAATCTCGGCGTCTACCTTGTCGGTGGAGATCTCGAACAGGGGCTCGTCCTGCTGTACGGTGTCGCCTGGCTTCTTCAGCCACTTGGTGATGGTGCCTTCAAAAATCGATTCGCCCATTTGGGGCATGATCACATCGGTGAGCGCGGCCGGCGCCGGCGCAGCCTGGGCCACCGGAGCGGGCGGGGTGCTGGTGCTGGGCGGATCAGCCTTCGCGGGAGTTGGGGCCGCTGACGTCGGATCTGGCGCTGCGGCGGGCTGACCGTCTGCGTCACCGATTACGCCGACTACGGTGTTGATCTGGACGGTGTTGCCTTCGGCGATTTTGACTTCGGTGAGGACTCCGCTGGCAGGCGAAGGTATCTCGGCATCCACCTTGTCGGTGGAGATCTCGAACAGAGGCTCGTCCCGCTGCACCGTGTCACCGGGCTTCTTTAACCACTTGGTGATGGTGCCTTCAAAAATCGACTCGCCCATCTGGGGCATGATCACATCGGTCGGCATGGACTCCCTTTCGCTACGGCGAACTTCCTATTCTAGTGCAATCCTGAAGTGACTGGGTGCGCGTACGGCAGCAGATCGTCCAGCGCTTCCACCCATACCATCTGACGGCCAAAAACGCGGCCAAAGTGCCGGGATAAGGAATTGGCCACGTGGCCGAGAGAAGGCGCGGCGTCTACTTCTGCTTCGATGCTGGTCACGGCGCGGTCGCGAATCCCGCAGGGCACGATGAGGTCGAAGTCGTTGAGATCGGTGGTGACGTTGAGGGCAAAGCCATGGGTGGTCACGCCCCGCGCCACGTGGACGCCGAGAGCGGCGATTTTTTTTTCGAGGACGTTGCCGCCTGGCATCGTCCAGACGCCCGCGCGGCCAGGTGCGCGCTGGGTCAGGATGCCGTAGTCCGCACAGGCGCGAATGAGGACCTCTTCGAGTTTGCGCAGGTACTCGACGATGCCTAATGGCGGGGTGAAGCGGCGCAGATGAAGAATGGGATAGCCCACCAGCTGCCCGGGCCCGTGATAGGTGACGTCGCCTCCGCGGTTGGTCTCAAACAGCGAGATACCTCGCTGCGCCAGGAAATCATCCCCGGCCACGACGTGCTCGCGGTGGGCGTTCCGGCCCAGGCTGAGCACCGGGGGATGCTCGACCAGGAGCAGCACGTCGCCGATGCTTTCCTGCTGCCGCAGCGCGCTGACCTGCTGCTGCAGGGCGAGCGCCGCGCCATAGTCCACGCGGCCGATATCGACCACGGAGATGGACTGCTCAGACATTGATGGCCATGTTCTCTACGCTGCCAAAGCCGTCCAGCATCGCCTCCGCCAGGGTCGGGTGGGCGTGGATGGTGAACATCAGTTCCTCGATGGTGGCTTCCAGTTCCATGGCGACTACGGCCTCGGCCACCAATTCCGTAGCTTGCGGGCCGATGATGTGCACTCCCAGGACTTCTCCGTACTTGGCGTCAGCAACGATTTTCACGAAGCCTTCGTGCGAGCCGACGATGGAGGCCTTGGAGTTGGCGGAAAAAGGAAACTTGCCCACCTTCACTTCGTGACCCGCGGCCTTGGCCTGGGCTTCGGTGAGGCCGACGCTGCCGATCTGCGGTTCGCAGTAGGTGCAGGCGGGAATGCGGTCCCGGCGCACCGGGCGGGCGCGCTTGCCGGCTACCTTGGCCGCGACCACCATGCCCGCCATCGCGGCTACATGGGCCAGCTGAGGCAAACCGGCGACGACATCACCGATGGCGTAGATGCCGGGTTCCTTGGTTTGCATCCACTCGTCTACGCGGATGAAACCGCGCTCCACTTCGATTTTTGTGGACTCGAGACCGATGTTGGCGGTGCGCGGCGCACGGCCTACGGCCACCAGTACCTTCTCCGCCTCCTTCACCACCTGCTTGCCGTCGGCGCTGGTAAAGGTGACCTTCACGCCGTCCTTGGTCTTTTCGACTTTGTCGACCTTAGCGCCGGTGTGAGTGTCGATGCCTCGCTTGCGAAAATTGCGCGCCAGTTCCTTGCTCACGTCCTCGTCTTCGTTGGGAACCACGCGCGGCAGGTACTCAACGATGGTGATGTCGCTGCCAAAGCTCTTGAAGATAGAGCCGAACTCCACGCCTACCGCCCCGGCACCGATGACCACCATGGACTTGGGAATCTGGGGAAGGGTGAGGATCTCCATGTTGGTGAGAATGCTGGTGGCGTCCGATTCCACCCCTGGCAGCATGCGAGCGTCGGAGCCGGTGGCGATCACCACATTTTTGGCTTGCACGACTTTCTTCTCGCCGCTGGCTGCCTCGACCGAGATGGAGTGAATGCCATTGTTGGCGGCGCCGGTGAGGCGGCCAGTTCCCTCGATGGTGGTGACCTTGTTCTTACGCATGAGGAAGTCGAGACCCTTCACGTGCTTGGTGATGATCCCGTTCTTGCGATCGAGGATGGTCTTCCAGTTGATGGTGACCGTGCCCACTCCTTCGATGCCGTGCTCGGCCGCATGTTTCAGGTGGTCATAGATTTCGGCATCAAAGAGCAGGGACTTGGTGGGAATGCAGCCCCAGTGGAGGCAGGTGCCGCCCAGTTTCTTTTCGCGCTCGACCAGGGCGACTTTCAGCCCGTACTGCCCGGCGCGGATGGCGGTGGTGTATCCCCCTGGACCGCCGCCGATGATGACCATGTCGTAAATTGTTTCTGCCACAGCAAGCTCCCTAATCTGAATCTGTTAATCGTTATGGACGCAAAACTCTTATTTTACGCGACCCACGCCAAGCGCTCCCTTGTGCCACACTGAACGAGTGCGCCCGCACCTGGCAACGCTCGTGGCGGATTTCCGCCGCTATGATGAGCAGCTCGCAGTCGTTACCCACCGCGGCAATCGCCGTTTTTCATCCAACTACGGGGACCTGGCGCGGCTGTGCGGGCGTTGCGCCCATGCTTTCGATCAGCTCGGGCTTAAGCCGGGCGATCGGGTTTTGCTCTGGGGCAGCAACTCGGTGGAGTGGGTAGCGGCATTCTTTGGATGCGTTCTGCGCGGAATCGTTGCAGTTCCGCTGGACGCCGCCGGCAGCCTGGAGTTTGCCCAACGGGTGATGGCGGAAGTGCAGCCACGGCTGCTGGTGGGCGACCTAGCGCTGCTGCAGCAGCTCGAAGGTGGCATTCCCAAGCTGGGGTTTGCCGGGATGCGGGCTTCCCTTCCGTCTCCGGATTTTCAGCCGGCTCCGGGGCTTTCGCGGGAGACTCCGCTGCAGATCATTTTCACTTCCGGTACGACCGGGGAGCCTAAAGGCATCGTGCACACACACGGGAATGTGCTGGCTTCCCTCGATCCCCTGGAGAAAGAGATTGGCAAGTATCTACGGTATGAACGGTTCGTTCACCCGCTGCGCATTTTGCATACGTTGCCGCTCAGCCATGTTTTCGGGCAGTTCATGGGCCTTTGGGTTCCGTCGTTGCTGGTCGCGGAGGTGCACTTTGAAGACCGGCTGCAGGCGCCTCGCTTGGCCAGGCTGATCAAGCGGGAACGCATCTCGGTGTTGGCGGCGGTTCCGCGGGTGCTTGATCTTCTGCGGGGGTGGGTGCAAGCCGAGTTTCCCGGGCTGGGGGAAAGCATGGTTGGCGCCCGAGGTGAGCCGATCGCGAAACGCTGGTGGCGGTTCCGTGCATTGCATCGCCGCCTGGGGTTTAAATTCTGGGCTTTCGTGTCGGGTGGGGCCACGTTGCCTGCTGACCTGGAGAGCTTTTGGACTACGGTTGGCTTCGCGCTGGTCCAAGGTTATGGGATGACCGAGACGACCGCGCTGGTGACGCTGAACCACCCTTTCAAGATTGCTCGCGGCAGCATCGGCAAACCTCTGGCAGGCCGGGAAGTGCAGATCGGGCCGGATGGCGAGATCCTGGTGCGCGGCGACTCCATCGCTTCGCAGGTATGGCAGCACGGCGGTTTGCAGGCGCGGGAACCGGGGTGGCTGGCCACCGGCGATCTGGCCACCCGCAACGCGGAGGGGGAGCTGATCTTTGCCGGCCGCAAGACTGACGTCATTGTCACGGCCGCGGGGTTGAATATTCACCCCCAGGATCTGGAGGCGGTGTTGCGGAGACAGGCGGGGCTGCGGGATGGTCTCGTCGTGGGCTACGATTCGCCCACTGGCCCGGCGCCCGCCGCGGTGTTGATCGCGGAGGGTGCCGATGATGTTCTGCAAAGCACGGTGGACGGCGCCAATCGCGAACTGGCCGCCTTCCAGCAGATTCGATATTGGCTGCGCTGGCCCCAGCCGGAATTTCCCCGCACGTCCACGGGCAAGGTTTTGCGGCGGCCGGTGCAGAGTTGGGCGCAGCAGTCGCTGGCGGGGGGAGGGCTTGCGGTTGCGGACCCCTCCGACGGCCTGCTCGCGGTCTTGCGCCGTTTGGGTGCGGCGAAGCAGGACGTGGCTGCGAACGACCGCTTGGCGGAGGATCTGCACCTGGATAGCCTGGCCATGGTGCAACTGCAGTCCGCACTCGAAACCGAGTTTGGGCTGGAGTTGGATGATGCGGTGTGGGGACAGGTAAGAACGGTGGGCGATCTGCGCGGTCTGTTCTCCCAGGGTCCTTCCGAGCGCGGGGCTCCTAGCGGCACCGCGACCTCGGGATCAGTGGCCGTGGCTCCGGCGGCAGTGGGTGCGTTAGAGCGTTTACCGGTCATCCCCAGCAGGAAAGAGGACGCGGTTTTTCCGCGCTGGCCGTGGTGGCCGGCGATCCATTGGGTCAGGGTAGGTTTTCTCGAGGGAGTGATGCGTCCGTTGTTGTGGTTGGTGCTTGCTCCTCGCACGGCACCGCCGGTTTTGCTGAAGCGGCCCTCGTTGCTGATTGCGAACCATCTCACGGCGTTTGATGTGCCGGTTATTCTTTATGCGCTCACCAGCAGTGACCGGGATCATGTGGCGGTCGCTATGTCCGGGCGGTTGTTGACGGGATGGCGGCAAGGTAGGGCTGAGCGGCACCGGTTGGTCAGCGTGTTCACTCCGTTGGCATATTGGCTGGTGAGCGCGTTGTTCAATGTGTTTCCTTTGCCTCGCGGGGCCGGGTTACGGCAGAGTTTTGCTCACGCCGGGGAGGCTATGGACAGGGGCTATCACGTGCTGGTGTTTCCGGAAGGCACGCGGTCGCGGGATGGTCGGTTACAGACGTTCGAGCCGGGGATTGGCTTGCTGGCACAGGAGTCGGAAGTGCCGGTGCAGCCGATTTTGGTGACGGGGTTGAAACGGCTCAAAGGGGAGAAGTGGCCGGATCGCGGTACGGTGTCGGTTCGGCTTGGGGAGCCGTTGGTTATGGAACCGGGGGAAGAGCCGCAAAGCTTCACGCGACGATTGGAGGCGGCTATGGCTGCGATGGGAACCAATCCGGACCGTTAGCCTCAGCCGAACCTGGACAACGCAGGCCTCTCCGCTCCATTACGCTTTGTCGAAAAATATTCCCAGGAGTGGGCATCAACACAGAGATCTCTCCGCTGCGCTTCGGTCGAGATGACAAAGGGGAGGATAGCGCTTCCATGGAAGAGCGACCTCGGGCGGGAAAGGCGTTTTTCATCACCTTGGGTGGGCCGCAGGCCCATGACAACTCCGGTCGAGATGACAAATTTGTTTGGGCTACGTGCTTCCATGTGTCTACTGGACAATTTGTTCCTTCCAACAAACAAAATTGTCATCTCGACCGGAGCGTAGCGGAGTGGTCATCCCACAAGACGCGCGGCTTCTTTGGCGAAGTAGGTTACGGTGAAGTCGGCTCCGGCTCGGCGGATGGAAATGAGCGATTCCAGGATGGCGCGTTCCCTTTCCAGCCAGCCTTTGGCGAAGGCGGCTTGCAGCATGGCGTACTCGCCGGAGACCTGGTAGGCGCCGATGGGCACATCGAGCCGCTCCCTTGCGGCACGCAGGACGTCGAGGTAGGGCATGGCCGGCTTCATCAGGATCATGTCGGCGCCCTCGGCGATGTCCTGGTCGATCTCGCGCATGGCCTCGCGGAGGTTAGCGCCATCCATCTGGTAGGTGCGCCGGTCGCCGAACTGGGGCGCGGAGCCGGCGGCCTCACGGAAGGGTCCGTAGAAGGCAGAGGCAAACTTCGCAGCATAGGAGAGGATGGGCACCTGCTCCAGGCCTGCATCGTCCAGATGATCGCGAATGGCTCCCACCCGGCCATCCATCATGTCGGACGGAGCTACGATATCGGCGCCGGCTGCGGCGAGCGTTACGGCGGCCCGGGCGATCAGGCTCAGGCTGGGGTCGTTCTGGATTTCGTAGTCCTCGCCGTTTTTGCTGACGATGCCGCAATGGCCGTGCGAGGTGTACTCGCAAAGACAAACGTCGGCGATCAACAACAACTTTTTGGCTTGTGGCTTAAGGGCGCGTAATGCCTGCTGCACGATGCCATCTTCTGCCCAGGCGCCGCTGGCTTCCTCATCCTTGGCGGCGGGGAGTCCGAAGAGCAGCACTCCCCCTAAGCCAAGCCGCGCGGCTTCTTCCACTTCTTTCATGGCTTCATCGATGGAGAGGTTGTAGACCCCAGGCATGGAGCTGATTTCGCGCCGGACGCCTTCGCCGGGACAGACAAAGAGCGGGTAAATGAAGGTTTCGGGGCGAAGATGAACTTCTCGTACCAACGAGCGCATGGCTTCGGTGCGGCGCAAGCGGCGAAGGCGGGTCACAGGGAATTCCATGGATTGATTTTACGGTGATCGTGTTTTTGAAGTTCGGCCCTGATCAAAAAGGAATTCGATCAAGAGAGACAATGAATTGGATCCCATCGACTCGTAGGCCGGAAAGCCGGCTGTCGTTGGTAACGAAAAGGTCGGTGTTGGCCATCGCAGCGCATGCTAACTGAATAGCATCCGGTGCCCGGAGAGTGCGATCAAGGCGCAATTCGGCAAATCGTCTCGCAGCACGCAGGTCGAACGAGAGAACGAATGCCGTCGCGGTGATTACCCGCTCGTACTCTTTACAGCGGTCGAAATCTTGACGCTCGCGAGGCTTGACCAATATTTCGCCCACGGTCATGGCCGAGGTGATCAGCTGGTCACCTCGTTGCAGCATGCGCTCCCGCAGTTCACGCGCATTCCTGCCTTCCGGACCACGATGTTCAAGAAAATAAATAAAGATGTTGGTATCCCAAAAGATGCGACTCATTCCCAACCAGCGCGCAAACGAGCCACGTACTCGTCAGCGTGTTCGTCGGCCCACAAATCCTTACCCGACCCACAGAGAGCTAAGAGCGGATCGGACTGAATTGCTTTTTCGACCTGGGAGCGACTCCAGTCTTGGTACCACTGCAGAAGATCTTCATAACCTGAGGGAATCTCGTCTACATCAGGAGTGATCTTGCTGCCTGCACGTTGTGGATCGAAGATGTCCCCCGTACGAAATAATCGACGATGCTTGGGCCGGGTTTCGTAAAGCATTCGATAGCGAGCGGGTTTTGGAGGCCGATTTGCGACACAGTGGAGGGCAGCATGGACATACACGCCCGGTCGCCGCTCGTCGACGATCGCTTCTTTCGCGGCTCGTTCCACGATTTCATTCAGCGTGAAATCGCTTCTGGAAGGATTCTCGCGATGAAGTAAAGCGGTAGCAAGCCAGACCTCATCCGCAACCTTGATCTTGGGCTCTATTTTGATCTTGGGCTCTATTTTCAGGTTCATGCCGAAGCTCCCGCCTCTGTTAATGGGACGAAAACACTTTAACTACTCATAGTGTAATTACATTAACTGTGGAATGTAAATAATTACTTAATAGAATTCTCCCTGGCCATGCTCTAGCATGATTCCGTGAGTCTATTAAAGCCGGTTCCCTTGGTGGTGGAGGAGTCCAGCTGTGACGCACTCGAATGGGTGCGGCTGCTGGAGCTGGTGGCGAGTTTCATCCATTCTTCGGTCGCGCGCGAGTGGCTGCTTACGATGAGACCGTCCCGGGATAGCTCCTGGATCGAGCGGCAGCACGACTTGGTAAGCGAGATGCGCCTGCTGCTGGGACAAGGCGTTTCTCCTTCGTTGGGCGGGTTGTTCGATCCGACCCAGTTGACCGATAAGGCGCGCATCCAGGGAGCGTTGCTGGAGCCGGAGGAGATCCGCGACCTGCTGTTTCTGGTGGATAACATCACCGCCTGGCAGGCGTTGATCGAGCGCCCTCCCGAAGCCTTGGCCGCGCAGCTCGCCGGGCTCAAAGCACTAAGCGAGTTGCCCGCGGGGGCACAACTGGCGAACCTGGCGCGTTCGCTGCGGTCGCGCCTGAATCCCGATGGCTCGCTGAGCGATGATGCGTCGCCCGATCTGCGGCGCATCCGGCGGGAAATGGAACGCCAGCAAAGAGTGATCGAAGAGAGCCTGCGGAGTACTCTGCGGCGTCTTTCGGAAGGCGGCAGCACGCAGGAGGATCTGATCACGATCCGCGGGGAGCGTTTTGTGATTCCGGTCAAATCGGAACATAAGCGGCGCATTCCCGGAGTGGTGCATGGCGCCTCTTCGAGCGGGCAGACGGTCTACCTGGAACCGCTCGAGACGATCGAGCAAAACAATGAACTGGTGCGGCTGATCGAGGAAGAACAGGCGGAGATGCGGCGCATCTTTTTGGCCATGACACGGGAGATTGGAGTGCAGTCCCATGCCATCGCGCAAGGCGCGGCTATTCTGGCGCAGCTGGATGGTCTGCAGGCTCGGGGACGATTCGCGGCTGAGTTTGAGTGCGTACGGCCACGGTTTGCCGATCCAGCAGTGCCGGTGCTTGAGCTCACGCAGGCGCGCCACCCGTTGCTCGAGAAGCGGCTACGCGCGCGGCAGGCAGCGGTGGTTCCGCTGACCCTGGCTTTGAACGACGCTGAGCGGCAGCTCATCATCAGCGGTCCCAATACCGGCGGCAAGACAGTGGCGCTCAAGACGACTGGTCTGCTGGGCATGATGGCCCAGGCGGGAATCCCGGTGCCTGCGGTAGAGGCGGTCTTCCCGCTCTTCGATGCCTTTCTGGCCGACATCGGCGACGCACAGTCGATTGAGCAAAATCTGTCGACGTTTTCTGCCCACATCACCAACCTGGAGCGCATCGCGCAGCTTGCCGATGCGTCTTCCCTGGTTTTGCTGGATGAGTTGGGTTCGGCGACCGACCCGGAAGAAGGCGCTGCTCTGGCAGTGGCCATCGCTGAGTATTTTCTCGAGCGCCATGCGTGGTGTCTTATCTCTACCCATCACACTTCGCTGAAACTTTATGCTGCGAAACGAACGGGCGTGCTCAATGCTTCGGTGGGTTTCGATGAGGAGACGTTGGCGCCAACGTTTGCTTTGCGGCTGGGGGTTCCGGGCGCTTCTGCGGGCATCAATATTGCCCAGCGCCTGGGTCTCAATTCCTCCATCGTCGCCAATGCCCGGGGACAACAGAACACCCAGACACGGGACATTGCTCACTTCCTCGACCAGTTACACAGCCAGCTCGACGCCGTCGCCCGCGAACGCGAGGAGTTGAAGCGGCGCGAGCAGGAGGTGGCACGGGAGAAGAACCGGCTGGAGAGCGAGGGGCTGAAGGAGTGGCGGGCCAAAGTGCGGGACCTGGAACAGCAACTGCAGTCGTTACTGAAAGATTTTACCTATCAGATCCGGGAGACGGTGCGGGCCATCGACGACCGGGCTGCGCAGCAAAAGCTCTCCAAGGAAGCGGAGCGGCGCATGGCCCGGCTACGGCGGGAGTTCAGCGAGCAATTTAACTCCGTGGTAGTGGCACAACACAGCGGCGCCGACCGGGGAGACAGCAACGCCCAGCCGCACCTGGTGCGGCATGTGTCCATTGGGGATACGGTGAAGCTGAAGTCGCTGGGCAAGACCGGCGTGGTGCAGCGGCAGTTGGATGGCAACGCCTTCGAGGTAGCAGTGGGGCCGATGAAGATGCGCGTGGCCCGGGATGATATCGCGGAAGTGATCGCGGGGCGTGAGATCAGGGCGGTGAGTCCATTGGAGGCGGCGCGGGGCCGCGGGGTTACAGTTTCCATTGCCCACCCGGAGGAGATGGTTCATCCGGAGCTTAACGTGATCGGGCGGACGGTGGATGAGGCGACCGGGGAAGTGGAGCAGTATCTGGACCGCGCGTTTCTGGCGGGGCTGCCACGGGTGCGGATCGTGCATGGCATGGGTATGGGAGTGTTGCGGAAGGCGCTGCGGACGCTTATGGAGCGGCACCCGCATGTGGCCTTGGTCGGCGAGGCTAGTCCCAGTGAAGGTGGGGCGGGGGCCACGGTGGTTGATTTGCGAGTTTAGTAAAAGCGATTGTTGGGCCGCGCCCGTGGGACACCCGTCCCATTTCCTCTGATTTTTTTACGAGTTGAGAGAGCTGGCTAACCTTCGTCGTCGAAGTGGAGGAAGAGGTTGTTGAGCGATTCCGAAAGCGTGGGATGGGCAATGACCGCGGCTTGCAGCAAGCCGTATTTCAGATGGCCCATCATCGCCATTTGAATGACCGTCATGACTTCCCCACCCTCGATTCCCAGCACGGTTGCACCCAGGATCTCTTCCGTGTCGACATCGACGATGGCCTTCATCAGGCCTCGGGTCTCGTCCATCTCGATCGCGCGCGCTACAGAGGTCATGGGCATCCTGGCTACACGGATCTTCTTGCCGGATTTTTTTGCTTCGGTTTCTGACATGCCGACTCGGCCCAGTTGCGGATCCATGAAGACGGTGTAGGGCACCATGCGGTCGCGCACCGTGCGGTTGCCGCCATCAAAGAGGTTGGCCTTCAGGATGCGGTAGTCGTCGTACGAGATGTGGGTAAATTGCGGACCGCCTTTTACATCGCCGATGGCCCAAACGCCGGGGGCTGATGTCTCCAGCCGCTCGTTGGTGCGGATAAAGCCGCGTTCATCGGTTTCAATGCCGGCCGCTGCCAGGTTCAAGGCATGGGTGTTGGGTATCCGGCCAGTCGCCACCAGGAGGTCCGTTCCCTCCACGGTTTGCGGCTTGCCTTCCACCATGACCGTCATACGGATGACGCCGTTCGGCTGCGCGAGCTTTTGCGTGCGCGCATTGAGCAGCACCTCGATGCCGTCTTCACGCAAGATCTTCGTGACCTCGGCAACCACATCCGGATCTTCTTCACGCAGGAGCTGCGAGCCTGACTGGATCACCGTTACCTTGCTGCCGAAACGGCGAAACATCTGGGAGAACTCAATGCCAATGTAGCCACCACCGATGATCAGCAGATGCTCGGGGGCACGATCCAGTTCCATGATGCTTTCGTTGTCGAGGTGGGGAACGGTATCGATGCCCTCGATCGCAGGCCGCGCGCTCTGGGTGCCGGTGTTGATGAAGATCTGAGCAGCAGCAAGATGCCGTTTTCCTCCATCGCGAAGGGCAACGCTTATTTTTCCGGGACCGGTAAAGGAGGCTTCGCCGTGAATGAGTTCCGCATGGGCGTTGGCCAGCCTTTTTTCGCGGCTGTGACGCGCGTTGAGGACAATGTTGCGTTTTCTCTCACGAACGCGGGCCATATCGATGGCAACCGGCCCCACATCGACGCCGTAATCGCTACCCCGGCGGGCCAGATAGGCGACGCGCGCACTGGCCACCATGGTTTTGGTGGGAGTGCAACCGGTATTGATACAAGTACCGCCGGCATGCTTGCGCTCGATCATGGCGGTCTTCTTTCCCGCGGCTGTCAGAACTTCCGCCAGGGGATTCCCACCCTGACCGGAGCCGATGATAATGGCGTCAAAGTTCTCTGTCGTGCTTGCATCCGCACTCATGTAGACCGCCTCCCAGGTAAAACACTTGTGATGCCGCCGCGCACGCGGTGGGCTGCGGATTTACAGGTGGGAAATCAACAGAAAGCCGCCACCCACCGCGACCAGGTCCTCGAGCAGGGCAAGGGGAAGGTCGGGGAGCATGGAGCTGAATTGGCGGCGGTAGTGATAGCCGGCAAAGGCGCCCGCTACGCTACCCAATCCTCCGAGAACGGCACCCAATATGGGGGACGCGCCTACGGAAATGCAGACCGCCGCCGCGCACACGGCGCCGAAGAGGATGCGGACGCCGAGTGGCCCGGCCTGGGTCCTGGGCGGGATGAAGGGCAGCTTGTCGGCAATCAGTTCGCCGAGGGCGAAGAGGGAAAAAATCACCAGGGAAACTTTGTTGGCAAAGAAGGCGAGCAGAGATCCGTCGAGGTGCAGCCAGCCCAGATGAGCGCCCCAGGCAACCACCGCGGGAGCGGTCATCGAGCGCAAACCACAAACGCAACCCAGCAGGAAGGCGTAGAGGAGGATCACCATGCATCCACGATGGCTTGCGCCCAAGCGGATGTCAAACGGGCATGGTTGCGTTAAGGCGCCGGGTTGTTCATCTGACTCACCTGGGTCTCAGGGGCCAGGGTGAGGGCGTCCTGCAGGCGGAAGGTGACGACCGATTCCGCGGGAATGGATAGGTCGCCGTTGCCGGTAAAGGCTGCGCCCAGGGCTCCCGCACCGCCGCCGGCCAGGCCGCCAACAAGCAGGCCGACGCCGCCGGTGGCGAGTCCTCCAATCAGCATGCCCATGCCCGCACCGCCGCCGATGAAGGCTGCGCTGCGCTTGCCTTTTCCTTTTTTGGTCCGGGCCAGGTTACTGGTGTCGATGCGATAGGTTGCGCCGTTGACTTCCAACCGGGTCAGGGTCAATGCCAGTACAGATTTTCCTTTGAAGTGTCCACGCTTGTGAGCTACCAGGACTTCGCCACTGGCAGCGGAACCGGAGGGCACCGCAACGGTGTTGCCTTCGACCACAGGCTGGGCCAGGGTCCCGCTAAAACGGTCGCCGGACTCAGAATGTTTGACGTCGATGGTCTGGTTCAGACGGACTTCCAAACGGGTGCCGCGGGGAAGAACCAATGCTGGTTGCGGTGCGGGTGCGGGTTTTGCTGGGGCCGGCGCGGCCGCTGGGTTTCCTGGAGCGCTGTTGGCCGCAGTTGCTGAGTTGGCGCCGGGCGCAGCGGGCGGGGTTTGCGCGGTGGGCACGGGGCTGGTCTTGTTGCTGCAACCGGCCAACACCAAGGAAAGTGCGGAGGCCAGAATCGTAAACGTGGCAATGGCTCGCAAGCGATTGGGGGAATCGTTCATCGGGAGCGCCTCAAAGGCAAAGCCTACCGCGAACCGCCGGGTAAGGATGCGACACTTTTGTGTTAGTAGACTGGGGTTGACATGAGATCGCGGGTTCCGTTGGCTATCTTGACTGTGGGGTTGGCTTTGGCTCCGTTGGCCGCCCCGCTGCTGGCGGGAACCCACCCCTTGACGGCGTTGCTCATCCGCAGTTTTTTCTCCCGGCTCTGTCATCAGCATCCTGACCGGAGTTTTTTGTTGGGTGGGGCGCCGGTGGCGGTGTGCGTGCGGTGCCTCGGTATTTATTGGGGGGTTGCGATGGGGGCGTTGGTCAGGTTGAGGATGGCTCGCTGGTGGCTGGCTGTAGCGGTCGTGTTCAATTTGGTGGATGTTGCTACGGGCGTGTTGCATTGGCATGGAAATTTGCCTTTTTTTCGGTTCTTTTTGGGATTGATGCTTGGAGTGGGGGTGGGGGCGGTTCTTTCCTTACCGGAGGGTTTCTGGTCACTTCGCTCCTCACCGCTGGAAGATGTTGCCGCCTCAAGAGGGTCGGTTTAGCGCTGTGGTGCCCGGGAAAGGAAACGCAGGTCCCTCCGCTACGCTTCGCTTCGGTCGGGATGACAAAGGAGAGGGCTGCTTCAGTCTGCGCGGTAGGTTACTCGGCCTTCGCTGATGGTCAGCTTCACCTTGCCTAGCATGGGCCAGCCGTCAAAGGGGGTGTTGCTGGATTTGGAGCGGGTGGCTGCGGCGCGAAAGGTCCATTCGGCCTTGGGATCGAACAGGACTACGTCGGCGAAGGCTCCGACCGAGAGGCTGCCGCGGCCGCGCAGGTTCAATAGGTTGGCGGGCTGGGTGCTCAGCAGCGTGATCAAGCGGCTGAGCGAGACCTTGTGCTTGCGGTGGAGCACATCGAGGGTGAGGCCTAACGCGGATTCGAGGCCGGTGATGCCGTTGGGCGCGCGCTCGAACTCCTGCTCCTTTTCGTGAACCGCATGGGGAGCGTGGTCGGTGGCGATGCAATCGATGGAGCCATCGAGCAGACCCTCGAGCATCGCGCGTCGATCGGATTCTGCGCGCAAGGGCGGATTCATCTTGGCATTGGTGTTGTATTCGCCGACCGCCGCCTCCGTGAGGACAAAATGGTGGGGCGCGACCTCACAGGTTACGTGCAGACCGTTGCGCCTGGCTTTGCGAACCGCATCCAGCGCGGCGGCCGTGGACAAGTGAGCCACGTGCAAGTGGGCGCGACCACCCTTGAGCTCGGCCAGCAAGCGAAGATCGCGCTCGACCAGGCCGGCTTCCGCAGCCACTGGCATGCCGCGCAGGCCGAGCCGGAAGGCGAGGGCTCCGGCGTTCATGGAGCATCCGCCGGTCATGCGCGTATCTTCGGCGTGCTGGATCACGGGTAATCCGGCTCGGGCCGCAGCAGCCAGTGCCTGGTGCATGATCGCCTCGCCCAGGATGGGCTTGCCATCATCGGTGACCGCAACCGCACCAGCGGCCTTGAGCGAACCGTATTCGGTGAGCGCTTCGCCCATGCTGCCGCGGGTAGCCGCCGCGATGGGAAAAACGCGCGCACTGGGATTGCGCTCCGCACTCTGCATCCAGCGCGTGGTCTCCACCGAATCGTTGACTGGAACGGTGTTGGGCATGGCGCACACGGTGGTGAATCCACCCGCCGCTGCCGCGGCAGTGCCGGTCGCGATCGTTTCCTTGTAGCCCTGCCCCGGCTCGCGCAGATGGACGTGGATATCGACCAGACCCGGAGCTACCATCAGGCCGGAGGCGTCGATGATCTCCGCGTCTGCCTGTTTGGCTGCAGTTGTCAATTTGCCCGGGGGTTTCGACGCCAGCCACCTTACCGTCTTTCAGTAAGATGTCGCGGCTCGCGTCGATCCCGGCAGAAGGATCGACCAGGTGGCCTCCACGGATCAGGATCGCGTTCACGCGCCACTTCCTTTTCTGGCCGCAGGCGCTTTTCTGACAGTGGTCTTTTTCGCCGGGTGGGCCTTCGGCGCCGTTTTTCCTGGTTCAGGGACCAGGGCGCGATGAATCAGGGCCATGCGAATGGCCACGCCGTTGCGTACCTGCTCCGCAATCACCGATTGCGGCCCATCGGCCACATCGCTGGTAATTTCGAGTCCACGGATCATGGGACCCGGGTGCATCACGATGGCCTGCGCGCGCACTGGTGCGCAACCGCTCACGATGGAGCTGATAGCGAGTGGTGTACTCCTCGAGGTCGATGTGTACCCCGGTCAGCCGCTCCTTCTGGATGCGCAGCATCATGACGATCTGCGCCTGCTTGAGCGCGCGATCGAAATCTCTCTCGATGGCGATGCCGGGACCCAATTCCAGGGCGACGTCGGGCAGGAGCGCGGGCGGGCCGCAGAGCAGGACACGGGCTCCGAGCCGAGGCAACAGAAGCGCATTGGAGCGAGCCACGCGAGAGTGCAGAATGTCGCCGGTAATCGCCACGGTTACGCCTTGTAGCAGGGTTTCGCCCGGGGTATTTTCGGGCCGGCCCAGAGCGCGGAGCATGGTTCTCACGTCCAGTAGCGCCTGGGAGGGATGTTCGTGCATGCCATCCCCGGCGTTCAGCACCGGCAACCCGGTGGCTTGGGCCAAGAGGTACGGAGCGCCGGAGGAAAGATGGCGCAGGATGATGCACTCCGCGCCCAACGCTCGCAGAGTGATGCCGGTGTCTTTGAGCGATTCTCCCTTTTCAATCGAGGAGGACTGGGAACTGATCAGTGCTGTGTCCGCGCCGAGGCCCTTGGCCGCCAACTCGAAGGAGGTGCGCGTGCGGGTACTGGATTCGTAGAAGAGGAGGGCAATGCGCCGATGGGCCAGCCGCTGAGCGCGCGCTGCGGGCTCCTGGGCTTCCAGCTCCGTGGCCAGGCGCAGGATGGCGGAGACGTCGTCCACGCCGAGCGAGGTAACGGAGAGCAACGACCGCGAACAAGAGTTCGCGGTAGCCGCAGGCGGAGTGGGCAGCGCGACGCGAGGTGGCTCCGGTATGGATTTGATAGCGGTCATGGTTGGGGCAGTGGCGATTCGGTCGCGGTCATCATGTCGCGATCAGGGCACGCGGAAGCTCAATCGGTGCGTTCGACCAGAATCACTTTTTCGTCGTTGTCGATCTCCCGCAGTTTGACCTCGACAATTTCACGGGCGGTGGTTTGCACATGCCGGCCGACAAAGCTGGCTTCGATGGGCAACTCGCGATGGCCGCGGTCAATCAGCACCAGCAGTTGTACGCGCCGCGGACGGCCGTGGTCAAAGAGAGCGTCCAGCGCAGCGCGGATGGTTCTGCCGGTGTAGAGAACATCGTCGATCAAAATGATGTCGCGGCCGGCAATATCAAAGCCGATGGCGCCGGGGACGACGACTGGCCGAATGTCGCGGGTGGAAAGGTCATCGCGGTAGAAGTTGATATCGAGAACTCCGGTATCGACCGGCGATTTCTCGATGGCGCCGATGAGGTGACCCAATCGCTGCGCCAGGGGTACCCCGCGGCGCTTGATGCCGACGAGTCCCAGGTTCTGGCCGCCGTTATTTTTCTCGATGATCTGGTGCGCCAGCCGAATCAGCGTGCGCTCGATTTCCGATGCCGACATGATGCGGGTTTTTTCCCGCAGCACTGGTGTCGCAGTGACTTTTGCTTTGCTCATAGTTGCTCTGGCCGGATGATACGAGGGTTAATGTTTTTTTGCCATGAATTGGACGCGGGCCAATCAACCGTTGCCCAGCGGGGTCTTGCGCGGGGCGAGTAAACGGACACCCAAAGCGCCCCCAATCGCGGAAAAGAGAATGATGCCCACGGAAGTGGTGGCCGCATTGATCAGGGTATACGCAGCCCGCCCGTCCGGGGACATCAGAAAGTGAACATAAGCGTGCCATTGCGCCTCGGCATCGGGGTTGGTTTTGACCAGCGCGGTCGACTGCTGGATGACTGCATCGTAGAACTGATCGATGGCGTAACCCTGATGCAGCACGAAGCGCGCAAAAACCCGCCAGATGGCAGTGGCAATGACGGAACTGTAGGCGGCGATGAGCCCGGCGACCGCGCCAATGCGCACGCCGGAGCGCGTTTCCAGGAGAAACCCTGGAGCCCGCCGGTGATAGAGGACGATCGCCAGCACTGCGCCGCCGACGACCCACAGACAGCATCCCCAGGACAACACGGAAACGGCGCTCAGCAGACCGGCTGGGACAGCCACGAGCAGCGCGGCCAGGATGGCGTCCTTCCAGGAGATTCCCTGGGCCCGCGGGGGTGCCCCGGGAGGGCGGGCGCCGCCATAGGTGGTCTCACCCTCTTCCTGCTGGGCAAACTTAAGTTGCGGCGAACCGCAGTTGGGGCAGAACAATTCTGACGCGCTAAGGTTCGCGCCACATCGATGGCAGAGCAGATTCATCCCTCTTGAAGCTATCTCAGGGGCGAGCGGAGCGCAATCGAGGTTTAGTTCGTGCCTTTTTCTTCGTTATCGAAGCCGTGGGGGAGGTCCAGGGCGATCAGGGTGAAGCTGGTCGGGGAGCTTCCATCGCCGAAAGCGACAATGTGCTGGTGGCGAGCGGACCCAGCCTTCAGCTGCAAATCATCGCGGCTATGGGACGTAGGCTGGTCATGATCGGTATGGTCGCAGGTGAGACCCTCCCTGGTCGCCGATGTTGCGCCTACCGGCTTGCCTCCTACGCACTCGATGACGCTACCGTATTCGCTCAGAGCCTTGCGATAGAAAGCCACGACCTGGGCACGGTCATCCGCGGATTTATAGCTAGCCACCCTTACGCGCAGCTTGAAGGAGCCGAAACCCAGGTCCACTCTGGCTGACTTTTTTCCGTCGTCCTCCGTGTCCGCCACCGCGCCCGGATAGGCAGGGAGACCCAGGTCGGCGGCCGAGGTCTGGTCTTTATTGACGGCGATGCCGCCGAAGGGAGTGGCGATCTTTACGTGGTCGCCATCGCTGGACTTGTCCACCTTCACCTGGCAGCCAGTCGCGCCAACGAGAAGTAAGGCGAGCAATGAAGATCCCAGGATGCCAGATTTCATGTTTTTTTCTCCCTAACTATGGGTACGCGCAGTGAGTCTTTCATGTTCCGGAAATGTTGCGCTAGTGGGTAGGCTGCGTTTTGGGAGTCCAGTCCCGAAGGGACGGCTGAACTTCAGACCTGTCCAAATTAGCTTTCAAAAACGCCTCGGTTCAGTAACTACTTTTTATGGAACCGGTTCCCTTTCCTTTGTCATCCCGACCGGAGCGAAGCGGGCGGAGGGATCTGCGGTTCCGCGGACCTATCCTGGAAACGCAGTCTCGGGGGTTGACAACCGCCACGAAGAGTCCCGTAGGGACGGCTGAAGGTTGTCCGGGATGGCGTCGCGACCCATTTTCAGCCGTCCCTTCGGGACTAGATTCCCCTAAGCCTGATTTTTACGGCCCGACGTAAAGTCGTGCCCTGATACAAAGCCAACTGAGCATCCGAAAAGGACGGCCTCTCTGCACCTCGTCTGAGTCTTTCAGGTTCGCGGTGCATCTTTCAGCAGAGGATCTTGCCTAGTGTCTAAATCGCTGCTGTTTTCCCCCATCCAGCTGGCTGGCGTCAGCATTCGCAACCGGGTTTTCGTCTCTCCTATGTGCCAGTACTCGAGCCAGGACGGATTCAGCAATGACTGGCACCTGGTGCATTTGGGCAGCCGTGCCGTGGGTGGCGCAGGGCTGGTGTTTACCGAAGCGGCGGCCGTTCTTCCCGAGGGCCGGATCACGCCGACGGACCTGGGATTATGGAAAGACGATCACATCCCTGAGCTGAAACGAATGGTTGCATTTGTACATCGCCAGGGTGCACGCGCTGGAGTGCAATTGGCACACGCGGGACGCAAGGCCAGCATGACGCTCCCGTGGGCAAAAGAGCAGCGGTTTGTGACCCCGAGTGAAGGCGGGTGGCAGAATGTGATGGCCCCCAGCACGGTTCGTTTTGCGGAAAACTTTGCTCAGCCCATCGCACTGGACCTCACGGGTATACAAACTGTTATCAGGGCGTTCGCCCGGGCCGCAGAGCGTGCGGTCGAAGCAGGGTTCGACTTGGTCGAGGTGCACGCGGCGCATGGCTACCTGCTGCATGAATTTCTCTCCCCCTTAAGTAACCGGCGTACCGATCCATATGGCGGCGCGTTCGAAAATCGCATTCGCATGCTGGTGGAAGTGGTGGACGCAGTGCGTGCAGTCTTGCCCGCCGACTCTCCACTACTGGTACGCATCTCGGCGACGGACTGGGTCGAAGGAGGTTGGGACCTCGAGCAATCGGTTGCCCTGGCCAAGGTGTTAAAGCAACATAAGGTGAGTTTGATCGACGTGTCCTCCGGTGGCATGGCAGCGACGGCAGTGATGCCGATTGGGCCGGGTTACCAGACACCGTTTGCGGAGCGCATTCGGCGCGAGGTGGACATCGCGACGGGCACGGTGGGCATGATTACTTCAGCAGCGCAAGCGGAACACATCCTGCGTACAGGGCAGGCGGATGTAGTTCTGCTGGCGCGAGAGTTGCTGCGGGAACCATACTGGCCGCTGCATGCGGCTGAGGAACTCGGGGACGTCACCAGTTGGCCGGCACAGTACCTTCGTGCGGCACCGCAAGGCAGCAAGGAGCGCGAACCGGTGAGTGATTCGGCTGTGCGGGTAACCGCTTCGATTTAGAGAAACGAAGGCATTGTCATACTTGGTGTGTGGCGGCCAGAAATCCACCGGACAGCGTAAGAAAAGCTCCGGTGGCGAGGTAAGCTGTCCTATACTTCTGAGCGAAGGCGGGTCCGTGTAAGGCTAACCGCCGGAAAATTAGTATGGCTACTCACCTGCCTCAGCAACGTGCCCCGCAAAAACCGGAGATCCCCGACAAGCTTTATTTCCGCATCGGTGAGGTTGCCCGCTTGTGCTCGGTAGCGCCGTATGTTCTGCGCTTCTGGGAGACGGAATTTACCCAGCTCAAACCGAACAAGAGCGGCACCGGCCAGCGGCTCTATCGCCGGCGCGATGTGGAGATGGCTTTACGGGTGAAGCGGCTGCTCTACGACGAGGGCTACACCATTGCCGGCGCCCGGCAGGCGATACAGGCGGAAACGCGGAACAAGCGAAGCAGCGGACAACCGGAACTACCCTTACCGCAGCAGCAACAGTCGGTGCAGGCTATGGAAGCCCGGGTGCACAAAGTGCGCAAGGAATTGCGCGAGATCCTGGGCATCCTTGCGGCTCCCACGCCACAACCGCAAGTACCAATAAAAGAGCGGCCCACAGCTCCGGCCACGAAGCCTGGCCTCTTCGAACTGTAGATTTTAAGCCGGCTTGCCGACGGCTCCCTCTCCTGCGCCGTGTAAAGCGCCATCAGACACGATGCTGCCGTGATTCATAAAGCGCTCCATGGCCTGCATGGCGCAGCCCTGTCCGCAGAGGTGGTAGAAGTCAGGATTGCCGCTCTCGGCCTTGTTCCATGGCAACAAGGTGAAGCGTTGCCCCCGCTGACCTTCCTCGAAACAGGGAACGTCGCCCAGTACCAGCATCCACCAGTGATTGGCCTCAAGTTTTTTGCGGCCGCAAATGTCGCATGTGAACGAGACATCCCAAACCATCGTTTACCTCATCCTGTTTAAGACTTCATCCTGCGATTCTCTTCCCTATGTGAAATCTCGGGAAAAAAGAATTTGTGCATGCAAGCAGGCAAGCAGGCAAGCCTAATCGGCTGCCGATAGTCAATCGAGGCAGCCGGTGACCGTGCTAAAGTAGCGGTAAGCACGGGCCGGATCGATTATAAAGCGGTTCACAGTGGCAGGGCTTTATAAAGATCGCGAGATGGGTTTCCGTTGCCGTCAAAGCAATGGGTCTCTCGATGAGCCGAGTTCCACTGCGTAGCCGCGTCAGCCTTTGTAAAACCGGTGAATCCAGTGACTTGTCCCGAATGTTCTTCTTCCAGTTTCCGTTTGTCGCGATTCCGCATGAAGGATCTTGAGCGGCTGTTATTGCTGCAGTACCCGGTGCGTTGCCGGCATTGTCAGCGCCGCTTGTACGCGGGATGGCCGCTGGCCCTGGTCCTGTTGCAGGCGAGCCGGGTCCGTCGCGAGCGGCGCAGCCACGAAGCTACCCACTGAGGTTGCAGACACGACCGGAAAATCCTTCCTGACTACAGCGTAACCGCGGCCTGAATGGCAGCTTCATGCCGGGCCTCCGCCGTAGAGACATCCGTTTGGGCCGGGAGGCACAGGACCGGGCAGTGAACCCTGGAAATTACCTGCAGGACTGTGCTCGAAGGAAAGTCTTGTTCCGTCAGCTCTCTTTCGGGAGAACCGAGCAGCAGTAAATCTACTGCATATTTCTGTACATACCGGTCGATCAGGTCCGCCGGGTTGCCCGCATCGACAATGTGCTCGACGGGAACAGTGTGAGATTCATTGAACGGCGCGAGAAAGCGAAGTTGCTCCAGGCGGTGCGCGGCCCCCGGCTGCCGGTCGCCCTCGATAACATGAAGAAGTATCAATTGTCTGAGCGCCACCTGGTGGGCACATTGCGCGGCTCGGATCGAAGCAGCGGAGAAATCGGTCGCTGCGAGCACGCGCCCCCAGCAAGCAGCCCAGGGTAAGGATCTCGTGGCATCGGGCGAAATGGTCATGATGGGGCAGGGTGACTTGGCCAGGAGTTGCCGTGCGACAGTGCCCAAGGCAAGCCGACCGGCCTCGGTTTTCGCCCGGGTTCCCAGTATGAGCAAATCGGCGTGGTTGTCCTTCAACGCCTGCAAAATGCGCTCGCAGACGGTTCCACTTTCCATGACCGAATGAACCGGGATGCCGAGCGCGCTTGTTTCCTCTTCTATTTTCCTGAGCTCGATCGCCGCCGCCTGGTTCGCTGCCAGGAACCGGGGTGCTCCCTCGGGGAAGGCATAGGCAAGGGGATCGATCACATGAATGACAACCAAGGTGGACGGGTACATTCGCGCCATGATTTGGGCATAACGGAGCGCCTCGGAAGCCGGGAAGCTGAGATCAGTCGCCACGGCGATGGTTTTGAATTTCAGAATGTTGTGGTTCATCGTTCTCTTCTCCTGGATACAGGATGCTTCGACGGCCATGACTCCGCAGTGATCCGGATCACAGGAGTTCCCTTCAGCAGGTGATTTAAGGCTGGTGATTTCCATCACAGACATTAACTGCTCATCTGCGTGATCCTGACCGCAATCAGCACCGTGTGGACGCTGAAGGCCAACGCATGGTCACGGAAAGAGGACCGTCATGGTTACTACTTCCAGTGGCCGGTTGTCGAGGGTAAGGAGATCGATATGAACACCACGCATTTGTCCCAGATGAGCCGGCCAAAATCCATCTTGGTGGCCACGGATTTAAACGATCTGGATTTTCTGCTTCCCGTGGCTATTGACCAAGCCAGAATGACCGGAGCGATGATTTGGCTACTCCACGTAGTCACTCCGGAAGCCTACGCGCCGGTTGAAGGGCAAGCTTACCCCTTCGTAGAGAAAGAGAACGAGTACCGTGCTGCGGAGGCGGCTCTTGCCGCGGCCACGCTGGAACTGAAGGAGAAGAATCTCGCTTGCGCTTGCGAGGTTCGGCGTAGCTATCCCGTAGATGACATCAAGGCCTGTATTCGCGAACACGGCATAGACCGTCTGATTGTTGGAACTTCCAGCAGAGGGAAGTTAGGCAAGCTTCTGGTTGGATCAGTTGCCGAAGAGTTGATCCGCAGTTTGAATATCCCTGTTTGTACCGTGGGTCCGCACTTCAAACCACCGGCGCCGAATCGCCCCCGCCGGATCCTCCTGACCCTGTCGCTACGTCATCAACCTGAAAACGCGCTCAGGTTCGCCGTTGATCTTGCCGCAGGATTGCCGGCGGAGCTCACGGTGCTGCACGTTAGCGAGCAGGATCTGGGGGACGAAGGTCTTGCAGCCGGCGCTATGAATAAGATTCAGGCGTTGCTCAGGGGAACACCGTCTGCTTCCGTAAACCCGCAAATTCGCATCCGGTGTGGCGAACCGGGGGAAGAGATTATTGCAGAGTGTATGGCTCAGAATCCTGAGTTGCTGGTTCTGGGCGCAATTTCCGCGTCGTCGCTTAGAGCCAGGTTTCGCACAGGTGTGGCCTACCGGGTGATTGGCGAAGCCCCGTGCCCTACTTTCACTCTCCGCAGTGGAGCAAAGACCAAACCAGGCGGCAATGACCGCGAGTTCGCCAGAGCGGCGAGTGAGTCGACTTATCCCGGATAGTGGTTGGCGCTTTTCTTGTGAGCAGTGACAGCGGTCACAGCCGGGGTTCGAAAACCCTGCAACACTTTGCCAGGGCGTGATTTCTGTTACAGCCAATCCATGGCGAACCCCAATAAATTTGTGCCCGAGGTACTTATGGCTCCTACTACTCATTCCGTTGCGGTTACATTTGAGCACATACTAGTTCCGACTGATTTCACAGACGTCTCGCATCGTGCTCTGGAATATGCGAAGACCTTAGCCAAACAGTGGAATTCGGAGTTGCTTCTGGCCCATGTGAATCCCCCGATGGACCTGATTACTCCGCCGGAAGCCGCCTGGGTGGATACGTTGGAAATCCAAAGTAGGGTGGAGCAGCAATTGGAAGAAAGCGGCGCCGCTTTGCGCTCGGAAGGATACCGGGCTCAATCCCTATCATTGACCGGGCCGCTCTACGATGAGCTGTTTTCCGCGATCAAGCAGTACAAGGTGGACCTGATCGTTTTGGGCACCCATGGCAAGACGGGCTTGGAGCGGTTGCTGTTCGGGTCTGATGCGGAAGCCTTGTTGAGGCACGCACATTGTCCGGTGATTTCGATCGGACCTGGAGTACCGAGCCTGGAGGGAAGAACCTGGCAAATCCGCGAGGTGCTGTGCACAACGACTCTTCAACCACGTTCCGCCGAGGTGGTTGCGTACGCGCAAAAGCTCGCGGCCCAGCAAGGGGCAGAGTTGGTTTTGCTCCATGTGAAGGAAGGGGTGGAGGAAACAGTGGACTGGATCTCGTTCGAAGAGGCATTTCGCTACGATCCGCCGGAAGGGCCTCAGGAATCCTCGTGGTTGCGTACCCGGCTTGCGAGTATGGCGCCGGGCGTTAATATCGTGGATCTCGCCAGGCAACGCGGTTCCGATTTAATTGTCATGGGCGCTCGCTCAGCCGGTTCGATGGCGACCCACCTGGCTCCGGGAGTGGCGGCCAAGGTGCTGCTTGGGGCGCCTTGCCCAGTCATGACCCTTTTACAGGCCTAAGGTTCGCGGGGCGGATGCGTTTGGATAGAGCTCTTCCGCCCCACGTGGCCCTCCCATAGGCCACCGGGGAGTTCGATCAATCTGGGAAAGTGACCTGGATGCGGTTCACCACTGACTCGATTCCCGGAGCAGCCCGGGCCACACGTACCGCTTCTTCACGCTGTGAATAGGAATGGACCGTTCCCCACAACTGGACCGTGTTGTCGTATGCAGAAACCTGGATTCCCCGCGCATCGATCTCTTCGTTCCTGCGTAATGCGGCTTCGATCGCCTGCTTGATGGAGGAGGGCGATCCCTGGGTATTGATCGCAATCAGGTTGGTGACGCCCCGGACACCGCGAATGCCTTCAGCAGCTGCACCCGCAGCGCTTATCTGATAGTTCCACTCCAAGCTGCCTTCCAGGGTCACGAACCCCTCATGGACGGCAGCGGTGATCTTCGCCTGGGGAACGAATGGATTGAACTTGAGAACTTGCTGCAGGTCACGAGCAATTTCCGGGTCGGTTTCGGTGCTGGGCCAGACTTCAATGTCATTGGCGATGGATAGGACTCCGCTGACCGACTTTGCCGCTTTCTCAGCATTCGCCTTCTCAGCGAACGTTTGCACGAATCCCGTCAGCACGACGGTGGGTCCGTAGGTCTCGACGTTTATGTCGCTGGAGTGAATATCCGGATGCGTTTGAATCTTTCGGATTACTGTGACCCGCAGCGCCTCGTTAGTTGACAAATGATTCGTCAGGGTAGCCATCCCATCACCCCTTTCAAGCTCAAGCCTAGACCTTGAGAAAGTAGAAATCTGTGACGGACGTCACGCCGCTACGAGCGCCTTTAGAGTTTGGCGAGAAACGGCGAGCGCTCATTGGCCGGAAATCTTATTCATCTCTTCCGTGTAGCGCATGGCAATCACAATCAGGGGCGGGCAGGGACGGGTCGAGGTGCAATTCAGGCAGCCCTTGTGGATCGACTGATATAGGCAGGTACGACGATTTTCAACACTTGGGTTTGGCATTTCGGTCATCTCCGAGTCTGTATTCTGGACACGGCTGGAAGACGCGTATGTGATCCCCATCACCGGGGGTGACACTCTCAGGAGTTGACCGGCTGGCTGAACGCGCCGCCGGACCCGCGGGCAATGTCCACCGTCAGACACCGGGGACGAGCCGCAAACAGAGTGGA
This sequence comes from uncultured Acidobacteriaceae bacterium, assembly GCA_963745725.1. Taxonomy (GTDB): domain Bacteria; phylum Acidobacteriota; class Terriglobia; order Terriglobales; family Acidobacteriaceae; genus PALSA-350. The sequence continues at coordinate 564,280 of CAVUYJ010000005.1, read as the reverse complement.
AATGCTGAGCAGCGAATAAAGGGGGGAATCTTAGGGAAACATCATCCTCGCCCCGGATAGCGGCGCCAACCAGGGGAGGAACCCTCTAGATTGTTGGTTTGAATGGTCGGGACGGGCAGATTTGAACTGCCGACCCCTCGCACCCCAAGCGAGTGCTCTACCAGGCTGAGCCACGTCCCGACGGCAAAAATACCTCTTGAGTGTACACGACAGCGGGCGGTCCTGGAATTCGGACAGGTGCCCAGCCGACGACTAAACCGGCTTAGTGAGAGGGTGGGACGTACTCTTTAGGCAACGCGGATCCTTCGCCGAAGAAGTACTCCTGCATCTGCTCCACCAGGAATTCCTGGGCTTCCCGCGTCCAGGGCTGCAGACGGTACTCATTGAGCAGCATCTTCTGCCGTTCGATCCACTCCGACCATGCTTTCTTGGAAACATGATCGTAGATTTTTTGACCGAAATCACTGTCAAATGGCGGCTCGTCGAGCCCTTCCATTTCCTGCTTGTAGCGCGCACAAACGACCATGTGTGGCATGCAATTTCCTCCGGAAAACCAACGCTCTCTTCATTGTAAGAGATAGGCTGCTCAGCTGCGTTTCTTACCTGGGCGCTTGCTTTTGGTTCGCTGCTTGCCCTTGCGCAGCACCTTGTTCTTGGGGGGAATGTAGGGATGTGCCTTAGCGGGCTTAGCCCTGGTTTTAGCCTTGGCGGGACGGGCCATGCGGATAGGCGGAACTTCTTCGAGGATGGAGAATTGTAACCGTCGCTGCACAGAATCCACGCGGTCGAGGACCACCCGCACTCGGTCGCCCATGGAATAGCGGCGTCCGGAGTGCTCGCCCATAATCTGGCGGGTGTTCTCGCGGAAGGTGTAGTGGTCACCCTGAAGGCTCATGATCGGCACCAGACCCTCGATAAAGAGGTTGTCCAGTTCGACAAAGCATCCATATTTGGTGATGCTGAGGATCATGCCGTCGAAGTCGTCGCCGATGCGGTCCTGCATGAATTTGACCTTTTTCCACTCCATCAGCTCGCGCTCGGCATCTTCGGCGCGGCGCTCGGCCTGGCTGGATTCATAGGCTATGCCGGCCAGCTCAGATTCGCTTATTGGAGTTGGTTCGTCGACGGCTTCGGGATGCCGCCCCTTGGCCTTGCCTCCCGTTCGGGTGGCGAGCACACCCATGCCGCTTTCTCCCGCGGCAAGAACCGCCTTGGCGATGCGGTGCACAATCAGGTCCGGGTAGCGGCGAATGGGCGAGGTGAAGTGGGTGTAGCAGGGCGCGGCCAAAGCAAAGTGGCCCTCGTTCTTTTCGCTGTAGCGCGCCTGGCGCAGGGAACGGAGCATAAGGTGGGCCAGGATGCGCTCTTCCGGCTTGCCGGCTATCTTGAGTGCCAGCTGCTGATACATGCGGGGGGTGACGGGTATATCGTCTGTGATCTCATACTGGCGTGGCTGATGACCCCGGCCTGATCCTCGGGCTGGACCTCGGCCTCTCTGCTCGCGGCGCTCCGACTTCATGGTCACGCGTTTCACCGGCAACGAGCCGACGCCCAGGGAGTAGCCAAAGGTAGCGGCCACGGTTTCGAACTCGGCCACGCGGCGGCCTTCCGGCTTTTCGTGGATTCGATACAGTGACGGTATATCGAGGTTCTGCAGCCACGAGGCGATGCACTCGTTGGCAGAGAGCATGAACTCTTCGATCAGGCGATTGGCCCAGCTGCGCTCGGAACGAACGACGCTCTGCATGGCGCCCCGGGCATCAAATTCAATGACCGGCTCCGGCAAATCGAAATCGATAGAGCCGCGACGCTCGCGCTTGCGGTGCAGCAAACGCGCGAGTTCGTACATCCGTTCGAGATCCGGAACCAGGGGAGCAAATTGCTCCCGCACCTGGCGATCGCCGTCGATTACCGCGTGGACCTGGGTGTAGGTCATGCGGGCAGCCGAACGGATGACGCCCGGAGTGACCTCGTAGCTACGAACCTCTCCATCGGGATCGATCAACATGATGCAGGAGAGAACCAGGCGGTCTTGCTTCGGACGCAGGCTGCAAATGTCGCTCGAAAGTTCCTGAGGGAGCATGGGGACGGCCCGATCGGGGAAATAGACAGAGGTGCCGCGCAAGCGGGCTTCGAGATCGAGCGCCGAGCCGGGAGTGACATATTGCGCGACATCGGCGATGTGGACCTGCAACTCCCAGGTACCGTCAGCGCCGCCGTGTTGCCGGACAAAGACTGCGTCGTCGAAGTCCTTGGCCGTCTCGCCATCGATGGTGATGATCGGGAGTTCGCGAAAGTCACGGCGACGGGAGACTTCCTCCTGATCCAGGTGGGCGATGGCTCGAGCGTGGTCGAGGACATTGGGCGGGAAAACATGGGGAAGATGGTGCTTGCGGATGACGATTTCCACGTCCACTCCAAAATCGTCTTCCCGGCCCAGAATTTCGATGACTCTGCCGCGGGCGGAACGGGTGGGGGTCGGCCAGTCAGTGACCTCCACGTCCACAACCATTCCTTCCAGATCGGGGGGAGTCACGGAACGATCTTGTGGGCCGATATTCTCACTAACGACGCGATGTGGAGTTCCGGCGGCTAACAGGGGCGCTTGCTCCAGCCCGAAGGGAATGAGGATGGGCTGGGTTAACCGCTCGTCCAGGGGGGTCACGGTGTTTCCCGGCGCATGTTCGTGGAGTGCGTAATGAAAAATCCCTACGACCGTGGGGTTGCGGCGAGTAAGGACCCTGACGACGCGTCCGCTGTGCCGGCCGTCGGGCCGGGGGGGCGCGAGTTCCACCAGCACCTGGTCGCCCTGCATGGCGCCATTCATCTCGTTGGGAGGAATGAAGATGTCGTCGTCCCCGCCAACCTGGCGGGTCTCCAAGCGGACGAACCCGAAGCCGTCGCGATGCACATCCAAACGGCCGGCAAGGAGGTTGCTGCGATTGGCGGCCAGGGGGAGGGCCCAGTGGTCGCGGTCGGCTTTGACCAGTTCCCCGCGGGCGGTCATGCGGTCAAGCTGTTCCACGAGCATGCGGCGTTCCCGGCCTCCCCCGAGGCCCAGTTCGCGCACCAGCTGCTTGTACCCGGCGCGCTGGCCAGCCGAACGTTCAATGCGGTGGAGGAGCTCGCGGTCAGTCATTCCGGGTATTTTGGAGCAGATTTACACAAATCGCACCAAAGGCCATGTCTTTGTTGATACTAATGGGTCGATCCCACCCGAAGTCCGAAAGTTTCGGAATGGGGGATTTCAATTTTGCGCTAACCGTGATTAAGATGCAGAGAAGAGCAAGGATTGCGCCGCTTGCGTTGGCGTTGGCCGGGCAAGCAACGAGAAGGAAACTCACAGTTCCGCCTGATTTGCCCTGATATGCGGAAACAGCTCCGCAGGGTTGTTCGGGGGCCTGTATCCAGCAGTAAACGAAAGGAAGTACAAGACAGATGTGGAAACCGAACCAACCTGGAAGTCCCTCGCAGTCCCCTAGCACGGAGCCCACGCGCCCGTCCGTACCCACGGCCTCGAGCCACGAACAAACCAGCACGCGTACTTCCAGCACCTCACCCGCATCCCCGGCAGCTGCCGATCAGGCCACGATTGGCAAGAGCCTGGTGGTGAAGGGCGAAGTGACGGGTTCCGAGTCGTTGTACATCGACGGCAAGGTGGAAGGTGCGATCAACCTACCTGGCAACCGGGTTACGGTAGGCCGCAATGGCCAGGTTTCCGCGAATATCTCTGCCCGTGAAGTCGTGGTTCTGGGCAAGGTACGCGGCAACATCAATGCCAGCGACCGTGTGGACATCCGCAGCGAAGGTTCCTTAACCGGGGATGTGATTGCACAGCGCATCAGCATTGAAGATGGTGCCTTCTTCAAGGGCGGCATCGACATCCGTAAGCCGGGTCAAGGGAAAGAAGGCGTTCCGGCAGCAACGATGTCCAATGCTGCTGAAAAGGCTGTCGCCGTCCAGGCGTAGTCTGGCGTTCCTTAGTGCGCGGGCAGTCCCGGTTCCTGCCTGGGACTGCTCGTGGTGTGTCTGCAGCAGTCAATTCTCCAATTCTCTTCCAAATCTTCCGGGACAAATCAGTTTTTCGTGTGAGCTCCCATTGTGCCGTCCCTTCGGGACTCGATTTGCGCGGAATCCTACTGGGCGCGTACCATCCGAAACGCTTGGTCCGGAAACGATTCTGAGTGGTTATCCGAGAACGACCATCTCGACATCGAGTCCCATAGGGACGGCTGAACTTAGCCCAGGACGCTAGTCCTGGGTTGAATGAGAAGGGGCGACCCAGTCCCGTCCAAATTGGTTTTCAAAGATGCCTCGGTTCAGCAACCGCCCTTTCCTTAGAATGACCCTCTCCTTGTTGTCATCCCGAGCGAAGCCGAGCGGATCTGCGGTGCGCCATTCGAGTGCCCGGCTCCTACCGGCCCACAACCTCCACCAATCTCAACATGAAATCCGGGGGAGCGAAGCCGACCTGTCCCAGCGTGCAGTGGAGGGATCTGCGGTTCCGCTGACCACTCCTCGAAACCCGCAATGACAAAGGGGAAGTTGGTTTTTCCAGTATGATTCGGGATGATTCGTGGAGGTTGTGGACCGGTAGGTGCGGGGCACTCGAATGGCGCACCGCAGGTCCCTCGGCTTCGCTCGGGATGACAACAAGGAGAGGTTGTTCCAAGGAAAGGGCGGTTGCTGAACCGAAGCATCTTTGAAAACCAATTTGGACAGGTCTGAAGTTCAGCCGTTCCTGCGGGCCTAATAGCGCATACCCGACCGACCTCCGCCTAGAGCCTCCGGTTAGAATTGGATCAGGCATGATCCTCCCCTTCGTCCGCGAGCTGCTCACGGACCTGGAACACTGTGCTCCATTTGAACGCGTACGAAGGCATCTGGCCTTCGCTGCGGGGCGCAAACGTGTCTCCGGGCTTACCGCGACTGCGCGGGCCCTCTATTTGCCGGTGTTCGCCCGCGCTGCCCAGTCGCCGGTGGTAGTGATCGTGGCCGACAACAAGGCGGCCGATTCGCTTCAGCTCACCTTGCGTGCTGCCTGTGAGTTGACGGGGGCTATCGAAGCAGAGCGGGTGCTCCGCCTGCCGGCCCACGATGTTTTGCCTTTCGAAAACATGTCGCCGCACCCGGATGTGCAGGAGCAGCGCGCCTCCGTGCTGTGGAAGATTGCGACCGGCGCGGCTTCGATTGTGATTGTTCCCGTGGAAGCGGCCAGCATGCGCGTCTTTCCCGCGGACTACTATGCCAACCTCGGACGGGTCTTGCGGCGTGAGGAAGAGATCGACATGGAAGAGCTCACCACCCACCTGGCGAGCGTGGGCTATAGCCCCATGGATATTGTCGAAATGCCGGGACAGTTTACCCGGCGGGGCGGCATCTTCGATGTCTACTCCCCGGAAGCGGATCGACCGGTCCGCTTGGAGCTGTTTGGCGATGAGATCGAATCAATTCGCAAATTCGAGCCAGACTCGCAACGCTCGTCCACCGCAATCGACGAAGCACTGCTGCTGCCGCTGACCGAGACGCCAATTTCTGAGGCTTTGCTGGCCGCCGTGCACCGGCGCCTCACGGGAAGCCGTTTGGATGCTGGAGACGACCCCGAACTGCTGGACCGTGCGCTCACGGCGGGCGGCGTGAGCGTATTTCCCGGCTGGGAGTTTTTCTGCCCTGTGGCAGGCGCCGACCGCACGCTCTTCGATCTGTTTGGGAAAGTGCAGGTGTTTCTCGAAGAGCCGGCCATGATCCGCAACCAGTTGGATCGGTGGTGGAACAAAGTCGAGCAGCGGCATGAACGCAGCGGGATCGGGACGCTGGTCACCCCCACCGACATCTACCTTTCGCCCGATGAATTTTTGGCGAAAATCTCCGTCCTTCCTGGCTTGGAGATGGATCAGCTAGGCGCAGTGGATGTTCTGGATGAGGACGTCAACCCCATGGACGAGATTGCTTTCTCGTCCCGTCCGACGCTGCGTTTCCACGGTTCGATTCCGGCGTTTCTGCAGCAGATTAAATCGCTGGCAGAGCAGGAAACACGCATGCTGCTCGTGGCCCCAAACCATGGAGAGGTGGAACGGTTAGCCGGCTTGCTGCGCGAGTATGGCCAACCTTACCGGCTGGGCAGCCGCGCCCAGGCCCCGGGCGGCGAGCAGGCCTATGACGAATCCAGCCACCTGGCAGGCGATTTTCGTACTCCGGTGATTGTGCAGAGTGCGATTTCGAGCGGGGTCAGCCTGCCGGAGTGCAACCTGGTGCTGTTCGGCGCCAACGACTTTTCTGACGAGGCCGATGTGGCGGCTCGTCCCATACCGCGAAAGGCCAAGTCGAAAACGGCGGCTTTCGTCTCCGATTTTCGCGACCTGACCGTTGGCGACTATGTAGTCCATGTGGAGCACGGCATCGCCCGCTACATGGGATTGAAGGAGATTGAGCAGGACGGCATCCGGGTGGAATTCATGGTGCTGGAATTTGCTGAGCAGGCGCGCCTTTACGTGCCGCTTACCCGGCTCGACCTGATCCAGAAATATCGTTCCACCGATGCTGGTCCGGCGCCTGTACTCAACCGCCTGGGGAGCCAGCAGTGGGCCAAGACCAAGGCGCGGGTGCGCAAGGCCATGCAGGACATGGCCGACGAGCTGCTGAAGCTCTATGCGCAGCGCAAGGCCGCGCAGGGTCACGCCTTTCCCCCGGATAACGATTTTCAGCGCGAGTTCGAAGACGCCTTCGATTACAACGAGACCGAGGACCAGATCACGGCCATTGCCGACATCAAGCGCGACATGGAATCGACGTTGCCCATGGATCGCCTGCTGGTTGGCGACGTGGGCTACGGCAAGACGGAAGTAGCGATGCGCGCCGCGTTCAAGGCGGTGCAGGACGGCCGGCAAGTGGCGGTGCTGACCCCTACGACAGTCCTCAGCTTTCAGCACTTCGAGACCTTCAAGAGCCGGTTCAAACAATTCCCGATCAACGTGGAAATGATCTCGCGCTTCCGCTCTCCCAAGGAACAGAAGTTGATTCTGGAGCGGGTAGAGGCGGGCAAAGTGGACATCCTGATCGGGACCCATCGCTTGCTGTCAAAGGACCTGCTCTTCCAGAACCTGGGGTTGCTGGTAGTGGATGAGGAACAGCGGTTCGGCGTGCGCCATAAAGAGCGGCTGAAGCAGATGCGGCGGGAGATCGATGTGCTCGCCATGTCGGCCACTCCAATTCCCCGTACCCTGCACATGTCACTGGTTGGCTTGCGCGATATGAGCGTGATTGAAACGCCGCCCAAAGATCGCATGGCCATTCAGACGGTGGTCGCGAGGTTTGACGAGAAATTAATTCGCTCCGCCGTGGAGCTTGAATTAGAACGAGGCGGCCAGGTCTATTTCGTCCATAACCGGGTGGAAACGATTTACGAAATCAGCACCAAGATCCGGGAGCTGGTGCCAACAGCTCGCATTGCAGTCGGCCACGGCCAGATGAGCGAGGGTGAGCTGGAACGAGTGATGCTGGCGTTTATGCACGGAGAATACGATGTGCTGGTGGCGACCACGATCATCGAGAACGGACTCGATATTCCGCTGGCAAATACCATTCTGATCAGCCGCGCCGACCGGCATGGACTCTCCGAGCTCTACCAGCTGCGCGGCCGGGTGGGACGGTCCAACCGCCGTGCGTATGCGTACTTGTTGATTCCGCCGGAGCAGGAGCTGACCGAGATCGCTCGCCGCCGGCTGGCCGCGCTGAAGGAGTTCTCCGACCTCGGCGCCGGTTTCAAGATCGCCGCGTTGGATCTTGAACTACGCGGTGCGGGCAATATGCTGGGCGGGGAGCAAAGCGGCCACATCGAGGCCGTGGGATTTGAAATGTACACCAGCATGCTGGAGCACGCAGTCAACGAGTTGAAAGGCGAAGAGCATCCGCAGCGGGCGACGACGCAGCTTAATCTCGGGATCAGCCTGCGCATCGATGAAAACTACATCGAGGAAGAAAACCAGCGGCTGCGGATCTACAAAAAGATCGCCGGCGCGCAGGATGAGGGGATGCTGGGCGAAGTGCGGGCGGAGCTCGAAGATCGCTACGGCGAGCTGCCGGTCAGCGTGCATCATCTTTTGGAAGCGGCGAGCCTTCGACTGCAATGCGAGCGGACGGGAGTGGCGCAGGTCGATCGCAAGCGCGATCAGATCCACGTCCGGTTTACTGGTCAGGCCAGTATCGATCCTGGGCGGTTGATGAAGCTGGTGGCGCAGAATGCGAAGAAGGGTGCGCAGTTTACTCCCCAGGGAGTGCTTCGTTTTCCGCTTAAGGCAACGGAGCCGGGGGATGTACTCAGTGAGATTCGGGCGTTGCTGGAAGTGCTGGCCGCCAGCGAAGAACCCGAGGTAGCGGCTCCACACCAGCGTAGATAGATCAACTTCGGAGACAGTCACGCTTGATGCATTGCAAATGGATTGCTGTTGCTTTGGTTGGGCTGGCGGCCGCCACTGGCTGCTCCCACAGTACGCCGACACCGATCGCGCAGGCACCGAGCGGCGCAGCCGATGCGCTGCGCAAGCTGGCCGAGGAGTATTTCGACCAGGTCTACTATCGTTACGCTCCCTCGACCGGAACACTGGACGGTTTCCATCAATACGATGCGCAGCTTGAGGATTACTCGCGCGCCACGGTCGATCGGGAGACCGCCGACTTGCAACGGTTTGAAGGCGAATTCGCGGCAATTCCCGCGGGCCAGCTCGATTTGACCAGCCAGGGGGACCTGGAGCTACTACTGGCGAACATTCACGGAAGGCTGCTCCGGCTGAATACCATTCGCTTGTGGGAGAAAGATCCCGACCAGTATTCGAGCGGTATTTCGAATAGCGCCTTTGTGCTGATGGAGCGTAACTTTGCGTCGCCCGACGATCGTTTGCGTTCGCTGGTCGCACGAGAGAAGCTGATGCCGGCGGCACTCGATGAGGCCCGTCAGAATCTCAAGAATCCGCCGCAGATTTACACCGAGATCGCGCTCGAACAACTACCGGACATCATCAGTTTCTTCCAAACGGACGTTCCTACCGCCTTCAAGCAAGCGAAGAACGAGCAACTCCAAAGCGAGTTTTCACAATCCAACGGTGCCGTGATTGCGGCGCTCAAGAGCTACCAGAGCTGGCTCAGGAAGGACGTTCTTCCTCGCTCTCACGGCGATTTCCGGTTTGGCGCAGAGACCTTCTCGAAGCTGCTGCAATACGACGAGATGGTGGACACTCCGCTACCCAGGCTGTTGCAGATTGGCTATGCGGACCTGCACCGGAACCAGGCGGAATTCAACCGCATCGCCGGCGAAGTCGATCCCAAGCGAGCGCCGCGCGCGGTGCTGGCGGAATTGGGCCGCGACCATCCTGCACCGGAACATCTGCTGCAGAGTTTTAGCGACACGTTTCAGGGCTTGATCCAGTTCATCCAGGAAAAGCATATTGTCGACATTCCGTCGCCGGTGCGCCCGACGCTCGAAGACACACCGCCCTTCATGCGCGCTACCACGACGGCATCGATGGATACGCCGGGACCATTCGAGAAAGTCTCGACCCAGGCTTATTTCAATGTGACCGTGCCCGGCCGCCACGATAGTCCGCAACAGACCCAGCAACTCATGGCCGAGTTCAACCGGGGAACCATTATCAGCACGGCGATTCATGAAGCGTATCCGGGGCACTACGTACAATTCCTATGGGTGCCACAGGCGCCCAGCAAGGTGCGCAAACTCCTGGGAGCCTCATCGAACGACGAAGGCTGGGCCCACTATTGCGAGCAGATGATGCTCGATGAGGGCTATGGCCAACCGGGGACGGGGGCGCGCGATGCCCGGGATGCCAGGATGATTCGCCTGGGACAACTGCAGGATGCTCTGCTGCGGGATGCCCGATTCGTTGTAGGCATCCAGATGCACACCGGGCAGATGACGTTCGATCAGGCGGTAAGATTCTTTGTAGACGAAGGCTATCAGACACGCGCCGGCGGTTTAGTGGAGACCAAACGCGGAACCACCGATGCGACCTATCTCTATTACACATTGGGCAAATTGGAGATTCTGAAGTTGCGGGCCGATTTGGAGAAAAAGGAGGGCGCGCAGTTTTCGCTGCGGCAATTCCACGACGATTTTCTCAAGCAAGGATTTCCGCCGATCAAGATCGTCCGCCGCGCTCTTCTGGGGGACACCTCGCCCACACTCTAGCTTTTTCTGCATCCAAGATACGCGGAGCAGGATGTTGCGTTTACTGTGAGACTGGATTGGAGCATCAAGAGATGAAAGACAGAGTACGCAAAGCAGTTTTTCCCGCAGCCGGACTCGGCACGCGTTTTTTGCCGGCGACCAAGGCCCTGCCCAAGGAGATGTTGGCGCTGGTCGATAAGCCACTCATCCAATATGGAGTGGAAGAGGCCATTGCCGCGGGCTGCGAACAAATCATCATCGTTACCGGCCGCAATAAAGCAGAGATCGAAGATCACTTCGACATCAGCTTTGAGCTGGAACAGTTGCTGGAGAAACGGGGCAAAACCGAATTGCTCGCCATGACCAGGCAGATATCGCACATGGCCCGGATCGCGTATGTGCGCCAAAAAGAGGCCATGGGGCTGGGACACGCGGTGCTGATGGCGCGCGACCTGGTGGGCGACGAGCCGTTCGCAGTTATCTTGCCCGATGACATTATTGAGGCCAGAGTGCCGTGCCTGCAGCAGATGATCGAGGTCTTCGAGAAGACGCAGTCTTCGATATTGGCGACGCAGGTGGTGGAGGGTGCTTCGATCTCATCCTATGGCGTCCTCGACTGCACTCCGGTGGAAGGCAGCGAGCGCGTGTTCGACGTTAAGGGCCTGGTGGAGAAACCCAAGCCGGAGGAGGCTCCCTCGCGGAACGCGATTATCGGGCGCTATATTCTGACGCCCAAGATATTTGATGTGCTCGAGAAGACGCCCCTCGGGGCCGGAGGGGAACTGCAGTTAACGGATGGTATCAAGGGCCTGCTGCAGTACGAAAAGGTCTACGGGTATAGCTTCGATGGGTTGCGTTTTGATGCCGGGGATAAATTGGGCATGTTGAAGGCTACGGTGGAGTTCGCCCTGAATCACAATGAACTGGGTACGGCTTTTCGCGAGTATTTGAAGTCGTTATCGATTTAGCGGCTGCCAACCGTAAAAGGGAAACCGCAGATCTCTCCACTACGCTGCGCTCCGGTCGAGATGACAATTCTGTTGCAAGGGACGCTTTCGTACTTTTCCTGGAAAAACAGCAATTAGCCCTCAAACAGCATTGTCATCTCGACCGGAGCGTACCCGGATTTCCTGCCACGCTGCGCTGGAAACGACCGCGTGTGCGGGCTTTCAGTAAGGAAGGCCGCATGAGCTTGGCCAACGCCACCAATACCAACAGGAAATCCGGGGTAGCGTAGTGGAGAGATCTGCGGTTTTAGCCTTTGATTGGACAAAACGTGCAATATCCTGAAACCCGCAAAGATGACCAGGTAGACGATTATCACGGGACTAAAGTCGCCGATCCATACCGTTGGCTTGAAGACGACAATTCTGCCGAAACCCTCGCTTGGGTCAACGCGCAGAATGATGTAACCCGCAGCTACCTGGAGCAGATTCCCTACCGCTCGCAACTCAAGCAGCGGCTGCAAGAGCTCTATAACTATCCCAAGTACGGCATTCCAAGCCGCAGCGGAGCCTTCTACCTGTGGTCGAAAAATGACGGGCTGCAGAATCAGAGCGTGCTCTACGTACAGGAAGGCCTGAACGGAACCCCTCGGGTTTTGCTTGATCCCAACGCGCTCTCTCCCGACGGCACCGTGCGTCTTATGGCGGGAGAGTCTTCTCGGAATGGCCGCTACTTTGCCTATTACCTTTCCAGCAGCGGCTCGGATTGGTTGGATGGACACGTTCTGGAAATTGAAAGCGGAAAGGCTCTTGTCGATGATCTCCATTGGTTGAAGGTGAGTGGCCTTGCCTGGTTTGGCGATGGGTTCTTTTACAGTCGATACGACGCTCCCCAGGATGGGCATGATCTTTCTTCGCGCAACCACGGGCACCAGGTCTACTACCATCGCCTGGGCACCGCGCAAGCGGAGGACCGCCTGATTTACGAGGATGCGGTGCACCCACAGCGCTTCCACACGGTGCAGACGACGGAAGACGAACGATTTGCCATTCTCACAGTTTCGGAACGCGGCCAGGGTAAGGACGGCAATGCACTGTTTTTCAGCGACCTTTCCCGGCACGAGATTGTCTTCACTCCGATTGTTGCTGAGGTGACCAACGACCGCTTCCAGGTGGTGGACAACGCCGGCGACAAATTCCTTATCCTGACCAACAAGGACGCTCCCAACGGACGTGTCGTACTTTACGATCCGGCAGCGGGGTGGAAGGACGTAGTGCCCGAAACCACGGATACGTTGAGCAGTGCGTCTACCCAGGGAGGCAAGCTCTTTATCACCTATGCGCGGGATGTCACTTCGCATCCGTATGTCTACTCGCTCGAAGGCAAGATGGAGAACGCGATCGCGTTACCGGGGCCGGGAACCGCGGGTGGTTTTGGGGGCCGGCTTGAGGATACTTCTGCGTTCTACGCTTTTTCCTCATTTAACTATCCCAGCACAATTTTTCGTTACGACATCGCAGCCGCGGAATCCAGTGTATTCCGCGAGTCCGCGATCAAAGGCTTCAGGGCAGATGACTACGAGACCGTGCAGGTGTTTTACCCCAGCAAAGATGGCACCCGGGTGCCGATGTTTCTTGTTTTCAAGCGTGGACTAAAGCTCGATGGAAACAATCCCACGCTGCTCTATGGATATGGCGGATTCAACATCACCCTTGCCCCCGAATTTAATCCGCTGCGTTTGGCGCTGCTGGAGCAAGGTTTTGTGTATGCTTCGGCCAATCTGCGGGGCGGCGGCGAATATGGCGAAACCTGGCACCAGGCGGGCATGAAGCGGCAAAAGCAAAACGTTTTTGATGACTTTATCGCCGCCGCGGAGTGGTTGATTGCCAACAAATACACGTCACCGGCAAAGTTAGCGATCACCGGAGGCTCTAACGGAGGCCTGCTGGTGGGCGCGGTCATCAATCAGCGACCCGATTTGTTCCGTGCCGCCGTGCCCCAGGTGGCGGTCATGGATATGCTTCGGTTCCAGAAGTTCACCATCGGATGGAACTGGATTGCGGACTATGGGTCGAGCGATAACCCGGAAGAGTTCGAGGAACTTTATCGATACTCGCCGATCCACAATATCAGGGACGGCGTGACCTATCCTGCGACACTCGTCACCACTGCGGACCACGATGACCGCGTGGTCCCCGCCCATTCCTTCAAGTACGCCGCTACCCTGCAGGCCAAAGCCAACCACGCCAATCCGGCGTTGATCCGCATCGATACCCAGTCCGGCCATGGGGCGAGCAGTACCAGTAAAGCGCTCGACACAGCGGCCGATATCTATTCATTTCTCATGTACAACCTGGGCGTGGAACCCCAGTTACCGTGACAACCCGAATACGTCACCAGCAAATCGATGCTTTTTAATCCCGTGCCAAAGCATTCTTTGGTCGGTCCCGTCTATTAATAGAGGTACCCAAAACCGGTCTCTGTGTGGTACTTTACCGTCGAAATGGCATCTCTCGACCGGGTAGGCGAATCTATTAGGTTGGGGTTGGCAATGAAAACCAGGGTCCAGGGCAAGAGCGCGGTTCTCCTCAAGATGCAGTCGTTGGGAACGCTCGTGGGTGAGTCTGCGTTCCGGCCAATGACCGGAGAATCAAGGAAGCCGGTCCTGGTTTCGCCGCGGGAATTGGGGGTCACGTTCATTGGCCATTCCTCGTTTCTGGTGCAAATTGCCGGCCGTAAGCTCCTGCTGGACCCGGTGTTTGCCGAACGGCTGATTGCGCTGCGGCGCCTCCGCCGGCCGGGAGTGAAGATTAAGGATCTGCCTGCGATTGACCTGGTCCTGCTTTCCCACGCACATATGGATCACCTCAATCGGCCATCCCTGCGCCGGATCGTGGCACACAACACCAAGGTAGCTGGCCGGGCGCCGATTGCCGTGGTGCCCTGGGGGGTGGAAGACCTGGTGGACGACCTGGGTTTTGCGCGGGTGGTGACCCTCGAGTGGTGGCAGACCAAGTCGATTGGCGGCCTGGAGATCACCATGACGCCCTGCAAGCACTGGGGGGCGCGCTTGTTCAAAGATACCCATCGGGGTTTCGGCGGCTACGTAATACGCGGTGGCGGTCACACCCTCTATCATTCTGGTGACACCGCTTATTTCGATGGTTTCGCCAAGATTGGCAGCCGGCTCAAGCCTGAGGTGGCGTTGCTGCCGATCGGGGCTTACCGGCCTGACAGCTATCGTGGAGTGCACACCTGCCCCGAAGAGGCTCTGCAGGCTTTTCTGGATCTAGGGGCGCGGCGCATGATCCCCATGCACTACGGCACATTCCGGCTGTCCCAGGAGCCGATGGAAGAGCCGGTCGAACGGCTGATGGCTGCCGCCAGGCAAGCCGGAGTGGCGGGCTCGGTTTGCGTGCTGCCGGAGGGCGAGACGGACGTGACGGAGCCGGTTACTGAGCCGGCGCTGACAAGGCGCGCGGCTGCTCACGGCTGATCTAGGTCGCCGGGGCCGGCCGCAGTCTCTGCAACAACCCTCGCAGCGCTTTTATCACCCAGCGCACCATCAAAACCGACGCAAGAAGTAGCGCCAGGGTAATGCTGGCCGCAGCCCAGGGATGCTGGGTTGCCAGCCAGGTGATGCCCACCGCGGCTACATCCTCAGTGCTGCTAAGGGCTATGTTCGACACGGGTTCCGGGCTGGGAGTGACCAAGGCCCGGGCGGCGGTTTTGGAACCGTGAGCAGCCAGCGCAATGGCAGCGCCCATGGCGGTAGCCAGAACCTGCATGCCGGGGGTCAGCTGCGAAGTGGCGCGGAAGGCGAGCAAGGCTGCGACCGGCACCCGAATAAAGGTGTGCAGGGCGTTCCAGAGCAGGTCAAATCCGGGGATCTTGTCCGCGATGAACTCCACCGCGAAGAGGGTTCCGCTCACGCCAATAATCCACCAGTTTGCCAGGGTTTCGAGTCCCGGAGGCAGGGCGACCCAATGGAGATGAGCCAGCACGCCCAGCGTCAGGACGGTCGCGTAGACGTTCAGCCCGGCGGCAAAACTTGCGGCAATGACCAACGCGGCTATGGTGCTCGGCGTAAAAGGCATTTGATCGAGAATTCTACAGCCAGTCGAACCTCTTGAGCATCCATAACACCACTCCAGTGGAAGCGATCATCGCCCCTACGATGATCTCGGTGCCGTGATCTGACTCCAGAAACGGCAGGCCCTTCAGGTTCATCCCGTAAATGCCCGAGATGACGAGGGCGGGGAGGGCAATCGTGCTCAGGATGGTCAACACCTTCATCACTTGATTGGTGCGATTGGCCACGCTCGACAGGTACACGTCGAAAGTGTTGTTAAGCAGGTCGCGCAGCGTCTCCACCATATCCAGCAGACGTAGTGAGTGATCGTAGACGTCGCGGAAGAACGGGTAGAGCTCGGGGCTGAGGATGGAGCCTGATTCCCGCTGGAGCGACATGCAGGCGTCGCGAAGATTGACCAGCACGCGACGGAGCTCGATCAACTTCCGCTTCTGGTCGAAAAGATTCTCCAGTATCTCGGGCGACGGATTGTCAAGAACGCTATCCTGCAGTTCGTCGATGCGGTCATCGCTGTGATCGATGGAGACAAAGTAGGAGTCCACGATGCTATCGATGATCAGGTAGAGAAGCTTGGACGGTTTCTCTTCCGGTCCTGCCTTCAAGGCACGCTGCAGCACCTCGTTACCGATACAGGTAGGTTCGCGGACGGAGACGAGGAAGTCGCGGCCAACAAACAGGTAGAGACTCTCTAACGCTATCTCTCCATCCTGCACTGACTGGATATATTTCAGGATGAGGAAGAGGTAATTGTCCGTTCCCTCGGCTTTGAGGCGCTCATTGTTGCTGCGGCAGTCCTCAATGTGGAGGGGATGGAGCTGAAACCGGGTGGCCAGTTCATCCAGTTGCGGGTCATTGGGATCATCTAAGGCGTACCAGGACACGAAGACCCTCCTCCGACGAGGAGAACATGGTTACGCAATGTTGTGGTTAAGAAAAACAAACTCTCCCGTACATGAGCCTGCGATGCCGGCCCATCGGTAACTGAGGTCAGAGAATCTTTTTTCCGAACGCGGAGCAGATAAGCTCGACCGCCAATGCGGCGGTTCGATTGTGCTCATCAATCACCGGGTTCACCTCGACCGTTTCAAAGCTCAGCAATCGTCCGTGGTCGGCCAGGATCTCCATGGCCAGATGTGCCTCACGGTAGGTAGCGCCGCCGCGCACCGGGGTGCCTACACCGGGCGCGTCTTCGGGATCGATCCAGTCCATGTCGAGGGAGACGTGATAGCCTGCCGTACCCCGGCCGGCAGCACGCAACGCTTCTTCCATCACCGTGCGCATGCCGCGCTCGTCGATGTCGCGCATGGTGTACACCTCGCCGATGCCCGCGCGGCGGATGTTCTCCTTTTCCGTTTTGTCGATGTCGCGAACACCAATCAGCACGGCGTTTTCGGGCGCAATTTTGGGCCGCCACCCGAAGAGATCCGACAACATGTCCGGTCCCAGGCCAAGCAGAGCAGCCAGGGGCATACCATGCACGTTGCCGCTGGGTGAGGTTTCAGGAGTGTTGATGTCAGCGTGAGCGTCGATCCACAGCAGACCGATCTTCTGGTTGCGGCGCCGATAGAACTCGGCTACGCCCGAAACCGAGCCTGCAGCAACGGAATGATCGCCCCCAAGAACCAGCGGGGTGATGCCTTCCTCCAGTGTCTGCAGCACCATGCCGGCGACACGTTCGCAGGTCTCGGTGATCTCTTTGAGGTATTTTGCGTTGGCTTCCCCGGCGTTGCGCGTCTCAGCGATGGCCACCGGTACATTTCCACCATCGCTTACCAGATGCCCCAGGGACTCGAGCCTGGCTTCCAGTCCTGCGACTCTGACAGCGGAAGGCCCCATGTCAACGCCACGGCGCGACTGCCCCAAATCGAGAGGAGCACCAAGTATGCGGATCTGGCGGGGAGGAAGGCTCTGGACGCCACCGTGTAAGAGGCTGCCCGGGTTCGGGTCATTGGCACGCACCATCATCAGGCAATAGTAATGCCGTGATCCTCCGCCTGGGCGAAAACCGAAAGAAGGTTGGTTAGCTTTAGCACATTGCGAAGCTGCTTACCAAGGTGAAGCAACTTGAAGTCGCATCCAAGTTTACGGGCAGATGCATGCAGCCGCACCAAGGTGCCAAGTCCCGAGCTATCGACGTAGGTAAGTTCTGCTAAGTCAATCACCACCACTTTTGTCTGAGGTAGTAGGTGTTTCACGTCCTGGTAGAGTTCTTCGGTGGTGCCTGCTACCAGTCGGCCGTGACATTTCACGACGGCGGTGTCCCCGTCACGTTCGATTTCAAAGCTTAGAACTTTTTCGGATTCTTCAGGCATATGGGTTGCTCCTGGAAAGATAACGAACGTGGGGCTAATTGTTGACTGGGGAATTTTCGCATACAGAACCTAAGGACAGGAACCAGTTTGTGCTATGGCTGATGCCGATCCTCGTTCCAGCGGTTGAGAGAGAGTTTGAGGCTCAGTTGTCGCTCGCAACATCACATGTGATAGAAAATGGTGTCTTCCCGCCGATAACAGGCTGAAGTGTGAAACTTCCGGGTCAGTCCCCCGGTTGATTGATTTGTTCGATGAGTTGCGCTGTTGGAGGTACGCCCGAATGGCGTCGTTTCTTGATCGTGAAGTCTCTGTTGCCCCTCCCGGTTTCAGCCGGTGGCTTGTACCACCCGCTGCACTCTCCATCCATCTGGCGATCGGCCAGGTGTACGCGTTCAGCATCTTCAAGAATCCGCTGCTGGCGCTGAAGGGTGCGGACGGCGCCGCGTGGAATCTGAAAGAGGTGGGCTATATCTTTTCCATCGCCATCGCGGTGCTCGGGCTTTCCGCGGCTCTATTTGGGCGATGGCTGGAGACGGCGGGACCTCGCAAGGCGATGTTTGTCGCGGCTACTTGCTTCGGCTCGGGATTTCTGGTCGCGGCTGCAGGCGCGGCGACACATTCTTTGGCGCTGATCTATCTGGGCTATGGAGTCATCGGTGGCGTCGGGCTGGGCCTGGGCTATATCTCACCGGTCTCGACGCTGATCAAGTGGTTTCCCGACCGGCCGGGACTGGCTACTGGCCTAGCGATCATGGGCTTCGGCGGGGGAGCGATGATCGGTTCGCCGCTGGGGACCAAGCTGATGGTGTTTTACAAAGCGTCCGCGCATCCGATTGCGGCTACCTGGGTGACGATGGGCCTGCTTTACTTTGTCTTCATGATGTTTGGCGTCTTTACGATTCGTGTGCCGCGGGAGGGATGGAAGCCAGAGGGATGGGTCCCTAAGGCGACGCACTCGGCCCTGATCTCAACCCACAAGGTGGACGTCAACGCCGCCTCCCGCACGCCGCAGTTCTGGCTGCTGTGGGTCATCCTATGCATGAACGTGACTGCGGGCATCGGCATCCTGGAACAGGCGTCGCCGATGATCCAGGACCTCTTCCGCGGCCGTGTCTCACCGATCGCGGCGGCTGGTTTCGTGGGCCTGCTGAGCCTCTTCAACATGGGAGGGCGCTTTATCTGGGCGTCGACGTCGGACTTCATCGGACGCAAGACCACCTACTTCGTCTTTTTTGTCGTCGGCATGCTGCTTTATCTGGCGCTACCTTTTACGGGTAATACCCACCTGAATTCCGTCCCGCTCTTTGTGTTGATTGCGGGCGTGCTGATCAGCATGTACGGCGGAGGATTCGCGACCATTCCGGCTTATCTCAAGGATCTTTTCGGCGGCTATCATGTGAGCGCCATCCATGGGCGCCTGCTGACAGCGTGGTCCACCGCAGGCATCGTGGGGCCGCTCATCGTCAACGGTGTTCTCGACCATTACGTCGCCAACCACCTGCCGAAACAGCAAGCGTACCCGGTGATCCTGCACATCATGGCTGCCCTGATGGTGGTGGGTTTTGTCGCCAATCTCCTGGTGCGTCCAGTGGCACAGAAGTATTGGCTCGAGGGCGCGACCACTAAAGTTCGAGCAGCAAGTTGAGCAGAACCGAACCCGGAGGAGCATCCATCATGGTCACAAATGAGAACAAGACATCGTCGACTCTAATCCTGGCTGCGTGGCTCGTAGTTTCGATACCCGCCGCATGGGGTGTTTACTACACCCTGATGAACGCACTCAAGCTCTTCCACTAGCGCATTCAGTCGTCAATCAGGGGTAGATGCGATTGAGGGTGCGCGCAAAAGGAATCGTCTCCCGTACATGGTCGAGGCTGCATATCCAGGCCACCGCGCGTTCGATGCCCATGCCGAAGCCGGAGTGGGGAACGGAGCCATAACGGCGAAGATCCAGATACCAGGAAAACGCTTCGAGGGGCAAGTGGTGCTCTTCAATCCGTTTCTTTAGCAGATCGTAGGAAGCGATACGTTGCGAGCCACCGATGATCTCCCCATAGCCTTCCGGCGCCAATACATCGACGCACAGGGCGAGGTTGGGGTTATGCGCATCGGGCTCCATGTAGAAAGCCTTCACCGCAGCCGGGTAGCGGTGCACCATCACCGGGCGATCGAACTGAGACGAGAGGTACGTTTCGTCGGGCGATCCGAAGTCGTTCCCGTACTCGAATTTTTGTTCGAGCAAGCCGCGCGCATACGCGTCGTTCAGCATGTTGACGGCCTCATCGTAGGTGATGCGGGGAAAGGGCGGCTTGACGGTCTCCAGCTTGGCTATGTCGCGCCCCAGCACTTTCAAATCCAGCGCTCGCCGAGTCAGGACGCGCTGCACCAGGAAGCTGAGAAACTCCTCCGCCAGCACCATCAGGTCGTCCAGCGTGGCATACGCCAACTCCGGTTCAACCATCCAGAACTCGGTCAGGTGACGGCGAGTCTTCGACTTCTCCGCGCGAAAGGTGGGACCGAACGAATAGACCTTACCCAGCGCCATCGCGGTGCTTTCGATATAGAGCTGGCCGCTCTGGGTGAGAAAGGCTTCATCGCCGAAGTAATCCACTGGAAACAGGGTGCTGGTGCCTTCGCAGGCGGCCGGCGTCAGAATCGGCGGGTCGGTGAGGACGAAGCCGTTATCGTCGAGATAGTCGCGCGCCGCCTTGATGATTTCGGCGCGGATACGCAAGATAGCCGACTGGCGTGGGGTGCGGATCCAGAGGTGGCGGTGCTCCATCAGAAACTCGACC
Organism: uncultured Acidobacteriaceae bacterium; assembly: GCA_963745725.1. GTDB lineage: Bacteria > Acidobacteriota > Terriglobia > Terriglobales > Acidobacteriaceae > PALSA-350. The sequence goes on along the minus strand of CAVUYJ010000005.1, from coordinate 543,958 downwards.
CCGTGCTCCTTGAGCGTGATGGGGAAGGGGTCCTCTTCGCTCACTCTTTGCAGGACTTCGACGTTATCGACATCCAATTCGTAACCGCCGGGGGCTCGTTTGTCCGCTCTCACCCTTCCGGTCACCACGACGCTTGATTCCTGGGTCAAACCGCGAACGAGCTCAAAGACCTCCGGGGCCACCGCCGCCTTGGGCACGATGCCCTGTACCGTGCCCGTCCCGTCGCGAAAGATGGGGAAGAGAAGCTTCCCGCTCTCGCGCAGGTTATAGAGCCATCCCCTGAGTGTTACTGGCTTACCTTCATGCTGATTCAGGGTTGCGATGGTGGCCAGCGGAGCGGCCACGGCTTCGTTCTGATTTTCTTCTGGCATTTCCACCTACAACTCGAGCATCTTGAATGTTTCTGCGGCCCGGCTGGCGATGTGCTCTGGCGGCTCCTCGGGCAGGTAATTAATTTCCAGCACTGCGGCGGACAACTGCGGCGCGGTGCGCAGCTCCTTCATGGTCTCCGCCCACGGGATGGTTCCGTCTCCAGGCCAAAGGTGTTCGTCCTTCTGCCCATGGTTGTCGTGAATATGGGCAGACCGGATGAGCGGACTCAACTCGCCGATCGCCGCGGCGATACCGCTACCGATATGCGCATGACCCACGTCCAGACACACCCCTACGTCCTTGAAGTGGCCAATCCTCACAATCTCCAGCAAGTTGACCGCCTCGGTCACTTCGTTCTGGAGATTTTCGAGCAGAATCTTTACACCCAGCGGCCGGGCAAAGGCCTGCAGATGCTCGATCGCGGTCATGGCGTGCTCCAGGGTCCGCGGGCTCCAGCGGTCTTCGCGCTCGCCGAGGTGCAGGATCAGGTAGCGCAGCGGCATCTCTTCGGCGGTTTCGAGGGCTCGCTTCACCTCGTCCATGGCGTCGATGCGCCGTGATTTTTCGGGATGAACGACATTGACGGCCGGTGAGCCGCTGCGTCCCATCTCGGTATCCCCAAACATCGGCATGTGCATGGAAAACGGCTCCACGGGGTTTGCGGAGAACCACAGCGCGATTTCTTTCACATGGGTTTTGGAGGTGTAGTCGAAGTGCTGGCGCGCGGCAAAGATCTCGATTCCCTGGGCGCCTCCTTTGGCTAACGTTTCCAGCAGCCCCGGATGCAGGCGCTGGCGCAAAAATATGTGGGTCGAAATCGTTCTCAGCATCGCGCCGTTTCCACGGAACCCCTTGGCTCCGTTAGTCCTGTTTCTATCTTCTCACCGCGCGCTGGCGTGCGATGGGCCTAAGAATCAGGAGAAACACTCTCGGAAGTTTGTATCGTGTTGGAGAGGGTACTCGATTTGCGGGCCGTTGAGAAATTTTGTGCGTGGAGCTTCGGCTGTAGAGTGCCTGTGCGGACTCGAAGTTTATACATTTTGAACGGCGCGACCGTTTGTCGGGCCGTCAGAGTTTAGTCCCGAAGAGCCTGCCCTGAGCTTGTCGAACGGGGACGGCTGAACTTAGCCCAGGACGCTAGTCCTGGGTTCGGACTGGAAAGGACGACCAGTCCCGCAGGGACGACTGGAAAGAGGATACAGCTGAATCCTGGAGACCCTTCAGCCGTCCCTGCGGGACTCAGTCTTGTCCAAATTAGTTCTTTCCAACTTCGCTGCATCGATCGCGACGACGTGTGGGGTTTATCTGAGAAAAGAATGGCATGTGCGTCGAGGCCCGGAGGGCCGGCGGCTAAACGTGAGCCCAGCCCGGAAGGGCTGGGTATTGAGGGAGGATGATCCCGAGCGCCGTAGGCGCGGTACTCTATCGCGCGGCTACAACCTGGTTTCCGCAGCCGTCCCTTCGGGACTGAATCGTGCCCCGATTGAAAACAAGACCCACTATGTTGCTGTGAGCTTTAGTAACGGGAATGAGGGTCGGTGAAAATCGACAGGGGAGCCATTTCGTCTTGCAGCGAATAGTACGGAACCGGCCTCCATTGCAGGAGACAGTCGAGAACGGCCTTGGAGTCATACGCGATATGGGCGACGACGAGTTGCTTTCCTCCGTCGCCATGGATGACGACACCGCGATCACAGCGGATGCGATAGGCCCGCACATGCTTGAGCTCCTGCCAGCGGATACGGCTGGAGGCACAACGGCCTTCGAGCAGACCTTGCCCGTCCAGGATTAGCGGTTCCGGCCAATCCGCCAATACCAGAGGCACCAGGAAGAACCCGAAACCAAAGCCTACCCAGGCAATCCAGTTAGGGGTGCCGGAGATAAGCATCTGAGCCGCACTGAAGCCCACCGCAGCCATGCCTGCTCCAAGCGCAAGATAGTAGAGCAGAAGACAGGTTGGTTTTACCGGGAAGCGCCAGCCGTCCGCGGTCGCCTTGGGCTTCAAGCCGAAGTTAGGAGCGATCAGGATCAGCAGGCCGATTACGGCGCCGACGATCATGCCGACTTCAATCACTCTCAGGGGGAAGAGGTGCATTGAGTTAGGAGTTTCCTCCACCACAATAACGCTTGGCAATAGGTATTTCGTATAAGTTTTGCAACAAAGTAATCCGGATGATTGCCGCAGGCTAGAATCGGACCGATGCCCACCAGCGTTCGATCGCATACCAAGGTCAATTTGGGGCTGGCCATCGGCCCTTTGCGCCCGGACGGTTTCCACCAACTAACGACCGTGTACCAAACCCTGGCCCTGCATGAGTGGGTGACAGTGGAGGCGCGCAGCGCAGCTGAAACGCATATCACGCTTACCAGCACTCATCCACGGGTGCCCACGGATGCCGGCAATACTGCGTGGCGGATGGTGGCGCGCAGCCTCGAATTGCTTGGCATGCAAGCCGACGTTCATATTCACATCGATAAACAATTGCCGGTACAAGGCGGCCTGGGCGGTGGCTCGGCCAACGCCATCGCCGCGCTCGTGGGGTTGGAGCACGAACTCGGGCGCCGGCTCTCGCCGCCGGAACGCCTGCTCCTGGCGGCGGAGATCGGATCCGACATCCCGTTGTTTCTGCTCGGCGGAGCCGTGGTCGGGGTGGGACGAGGGGAGGAAGTGTACCCGCTACCCGATATTCCGTCGCGGCCCTGCGTGCTCGCTTTGCCGGCAATTGGGGTTTCTACTCCCCAGGCCTACCGGGATTGGGACAGCCTGCAGGCCGCGTCCGCGTTGACCGTGCCCGCCCCCTCAGCTACAATCACACTGTTGAGTCGGTCGATCGCTGCTGCATTTGGCGAACCGCACTCCTCCGGTGTCTTCTCCGAAGCAGTCGATGCGAGAGTAGACCGGGCCGAGGATCCGCTTCTCGCGCTTGTCCGAACCGGGATAGAAAACGACTTTGAACGAGTCGTCTTTCCTCAGTATCCCTTTCTCGGTGAAATCAAGCGCATTCTTGCGGGCGTTCCCGGCACGGAGGACGCGGCTGTCTTCGCGGGCCTCTCCGGGTCTGGATCAGCGCTGTTTGGGCTGTACCCTACCTCGGCGGCGGCACAGGCGGCGCTGGTTCGGCTGGAACGACACGGTGTAACTGGCTTGGTCACCAGCACGTTGCCTCGCAGCGATTACTGGCGCACTATGATGGTGGCAGACGCGGATTAATGCGTTCTGCCGCACCCAGTTGGGCGATCGACTAATGGTAGGTCAAGTGCCTTTGGAGCACTTTGTCTAGGTTCGACTCCTAGTCGCCCAGCCAAGTTTTGCAGTCGAAAATGTGGTTCCTGTCACGGCGAAGCAATCCGTGGCGCGACAATCAGGCGGAACAACCAAAGCAAACCAGCTTGGGAGGTTCGTGTGAAGGGAGAATCCACTGTATTGACGGTTCCTGCCTCGCAACAAGAGGTGGAGAGCGTGACCCAGGAGCTAGCGGCGGCAGGCAAGGTGAAGCCGGAGCGCAAGCGTGCTGGGCGCTTGAGCGAAGACAAGCGGTTCAAGATCTTCGCCGGTTCGGCCAACCGCAAATTGGCTGAGGGCATTTGCGCCCATGTCGGGGTGCAGCTGGGCGAGAGCAAGCTGCAGCGGTTTGCCGACGGAGAGATTTACTTTCAGTTGCTCGAGAACGTCCGCGGCGTGGATGTTTTTATCGTGCAGCCGACATGTTTCCCGGTGGATCAGCACCTGGTAGAGCTGCTGATCATGATTGACGCGCTGAAGCGCGCTTCGGCCGGACGAATCACGGTAGTGGTGCCGTATTACGGATATGCCCGGCAGGACCGCAAGGATCGGCCAAGGGTGGCGATCTCGTCCAAGCTGGTAGCGGATTTGCTGACCACCGCGGGAGCCAACCGGGCGTTGTTCATGGATCTGCATGCGGCACAGATCCAGGGGTTTTTCAATATCCCGGTGGATCACATGTTCGCCAGTCCGGTGATGGTGAGCTACTTCCGGGAGCTGAATTTGCCTGATCTGACGGTGGTTTCGCCGGATGCGGGCGGTGTGGAACGGGCGCGGTTTTTTGCGACCAAGATGCAGGCACCGCTGGCCATTGTGGACAAGCGGCGCACGGATCTGAACGTGACCGAAGTGATGAACGTGATCGGCGATGTGGAGGGAAGAACCTGCCTCATTATCGACGACATCATCGACACTGCGGGCACGCTGGTCAAGACGGCACAGGCGCTGCTCGATGCCGGAGCGGTGAAGGTATATGCGGCAGCTTCGCATGCGGTGCTGTCGGGGCCGGCGATCGAGCGCATTACCAGCTCGCGGATACAGGAAGTGATTGTTACTGACTCGATCCCGCTGCGCGAAGAAGCGCAAAAGCTGGAACGGCAGGGAAAGATCAAAGTGCTTTCGGTAGCCGGCCTGTTAGGCGCCACGATCGAGAGTATTCACATGGAGACCAGCGTCAGCTCGTTGTTTAGTTAAGCCGGGCGGCGCGGAAGAGATAGAGGAGAGAAGTATGGCTGAGCAGGAAGTGGTCGCAGCAAAACCCCGCGAGGGCAAGTTGAACAAGAATGCGGCGCGCCGGGTGCGTGTTGCCGGCATGGTTCCGGGCGTAGTTTACGGCGCCAAGGAACCCTCCATCGCGGTGGAGCTCGATCCCAAGCAGATTACCCGCATCCTTCATTCGGACTCAGGGCACAACACGATTTTTGATTTGGAGATCGGCAGCGGCAGGACCAAGGTCATGATCGTCGATTGGCAGTACGAGCCCATCAAAGGCAAGCTGATGCACATCGACCTGAAGCGTATCGCGATGGACAAACCGATACGGGTCGAGGTGCCGGTATTGCTCGAAGGAATTCCGGTTGGGGTCAAGATGCAGGGCGGCATTCTCGACCAGGTGTTGCGCGAGGTTGAGATCGAGTGCCTGCCGGCCGATATTCCGAGCCATATCGACGTGAATGTCACTGGCCTGGCGTTGAATAGCTCCATCCGCGTAGCCGACTTACCGCATGGAGGCAAACTCAAGTTCATTACCGATGAGGACGCGACGGTAGCCCACGTGGTGGCGATCAAGGAAGAAGTTGCGCCGACGGTGGACGCGGTCGTTGCGGCGGCCCCGGCGGAGCCGGAGGTTGCCAAGAAGGGCAAGACCGAAACACCGGACGCGCCTGCGGAAAAGGGCGGGAAGAAGTGACCTGGCTCTGAGCTTGGCTGACGAAGTGGACGGGGAAAGAAAGGGGCCGGCCCTGGTGGTCGGCTTGGGAAACCCGGGTATCGAGTACCAGTTCACCCCCCATAATGCGGGTTTTCTGGCGATTGATCGGTTGGCGGAGCAGGGTGGCGTGATGGTGAACAACCGCCGCTGCCGGGCACTCACCGCCACCACTCGCATCGCCGGAAGAGATGTCGTGCTGGCTAAGCCGGAAACGTTCATGAACCTGAGCGGCATCTCAGTTCAAGCGTTGGTGAAGGAGTTTGATGCCGATGCGACGCGCGATCTGATTGTGATCTACGACGAGATCGCGTTAAGCCTGGGATCGCTGCGTATCCGGGAACGGGGCAGCGCTGGGGGCCATAACGGGGTCAAGTCCGTCTCTGGTGCGTTAGGCAGCGAAGAGTGGCTGCGGATACGCATCGGGGTCGCTCCGCCGGGGGATGAGGCTGCGGAGCGGGCGCGGCGGGGACGGAAGGACTATGTGCTGACGCCGATGCGCAAGACGCAACTGGCGGTCCTGGATGAAGTGCTGGACCGCACGGCGAAGGCAGTAGAGATGGTGCTGGCCAAGGGAGCAGGGCCGGCAATGAATGAGTTCAATCGCCGCGAGAACGGCGGCGAACAGGAATGAATTGGAGAATAGCCATGCAACGCACGTACGAAATCATGTTTATTGTTCGTCCTGACATTCTGGACGAGGATCTCGACAAGCTGATCGCCGGCCTGGAGGCAAATATCACCCAGGGTGGCGGCAGCATCAAGTCGATGGAAAAGCTCGGGCGGCGCAAGCTGGCCTACATGGTCAAAAAGTTCAACGACGGTAACTATGTGTTGTTGACGATCCATGCAGATGGGTCGCTGGTGGGCGAGATTGAGCGCCGCCTGCGGGTCTCCGAGCCGGTAATCAAGTTCATCTCCGTCCGCATGGACGAAGAAGAGAAGCGCGTAGCCAAGATCAAGGCCATTCGCGCTACACGGAAGAAACTGAGCGCCCAGCCGGCGGCAACAGCCCCGGCTCCCGTCGAGCCGGCTGCCGCACCCGCGGCGGCGACCGAAGCGGCCAGCGCCTAAGCAATATTGGAAAGGAACAGGAAAATTATGGCTGACGAAACCAGCACGCCAAGCGCACCAAGCACATCCCGGCCCGAGGGCTCTGGACCCGGGGCCTCAGGCCCAGGCGGCCGGCCGCAGGGCGGACGTCCCGGCGGCGGCCCAGGTGGCGGCGGACGCAAGTTCTTTCGCCGCAAGAAGGTTTGCAAATTCTGTGTCGAGAAGATCGACGCCATCCACTATCGCGATGTTCGCTTGCTACAGCAGTTTGTCGCCGAGCGGGGCAAGATAGTTCCCCGGCGCCTCACCGGCGTGTGCACCACCCATCAACGCGGGTTGGCGCGGGCCATCAAGCAGGCGCGCAATATCGCTTTGCTGCCGTTTGCAGCCCGCTACTAGAGCGATCACCAGGAGATTGGTCATGGAAGTCATTCTGAAAGAAGATGTCAACAAGCTCGGCCAGCGCGGCGATGTGGTGAAGGTGGCCGACGGTTACGGGCGAAATTTTCTGCTACCGAAGAAGCTTGCAATGGAAGCCACGGCTGCCAATAAAGTGGTCATCGAGCAGATGAAGCAATCGGCCGTCCGGCGTTCCGCGAAGGAAAAGTCTGAGGCTGAATTGTTGGTCACCCAGCTTAACCAAGTGGAGCTGGTTTTTGAACGCAAGGTGGGTGAGAACGAGCATTTGTTCGGCTCTGTCACTTCGGCTGAGATCGCGCACGCGCTGGAAGGTAAGGGGTTCACCATTGACCGCAGGAAGCTGCAGTTAGAAGAGCCGCTTCGGCAATTGGGTGAGTTCCATGTGCCGATCAAGCTGCATCGTGAAGTGACTGCCCACGTCAAGGTCACGGTCAAGGGTGAAGAGACAGCTTAGTTCGATCCTCAAGGGTGGAGCGAAACCGCGGTAGCAAAAACATACCCAGGAAGGGTCCGTAGAACTGCAGATCCCTCGGCTGCTCGGGATGACAAAAAGGAGAGGGTCGTTGTAACGAGATGGCAGTTGCTGAAGGAGGGGGCGGTCGCTAATTTCACGCGCCACAACCACCCTGTCCTTTAGCAACGGACCTCTCCTTACAACGACCCTCTCCTTTTTGTCATCCCGTCGCAGCTGACTTGCCTGCGGCAAGTCGAGGGAGAAATGACACGGCAACGATCGCTGTAGATGCAAGGCCCGGAGGGCCGACCGCCAAACGTCAGCCCAGCCCGGAAGGGCTGGGAAATCTGAAGAGGATCCGAGCGCCGGAGGCGCGGCACTAAACCGATCGTCCGCTCCCGCTGTGTCATCCCGGAGCGTACCCGGATTTCCTACTTCACAGCTCTCACCAGCTCCACTCATGTGGTTCTCCCCAAAGAGAACCACATGCAGTTGACCGAAGCCACAACTCTCGACAGGAAATCCGGGGAAGCCGAGGAATCTGCAGTTCTACGGACCCTTCCTGGGTATGTTTTCCCTTGGAAGGAGGGGGAGTGCCGCTCAGCGGCCGTAGCTTAGGCGCATGGCTAGTTGGTCGGGTAGTCCTGCGCGCATGATGCGCATTTGCGCGAGCCGAAAATCATAGGGCACGCGGCGGAATTCGACCAGCATGCGCTCATCATCGTAGAGCGCAAAGGCAGCTCGGCGATCATGATCCCTGGGCTGGCCCACCGAACCGGGATTGATCAAATAGCGCGCCCCTGGCACTAACACCAACTCCGACATATCGGGTTCATCATCACTCGAGTAAACCGGATCGAGCTTGAACCAGTCCTCACCGTGCTCGGCGAAGCCTCCCTGCAGATGCGTATGGCCGAAGAAATTGATGCGCGTTTCCGCTTGCTTTAGCGGCAGCCTTGCATCCCGTACCGAGAGCAGGTATTCGTCCTCATCGAGGTAGGACCCGTGCATGCAACTCACCTGGGGACCATCCGGCGTGACCGGTCCTCGCACCATGTGCTGCAGCCAGTCGATGTGCTCCGGAGTGAGCACCTGGCGTGTCCAGCGGGCAGCCCGGCTGGCAATGGGATTAAAGTCCTCCAGCGATAGCTGCCCGCTGCAGGCGCGATCGTGGTTGCCACGGACGAACGTCGTGCCCAAGCCCCGTACTCGCTCGATGACCTCGTTGGGCGCCGCTCCGTAGCCCACCACATCGCCCAGGTTCCAGACGACATCGTGCGCCGGAGCAGCTTCGAGTACAGCCTCGAGGGCATCGATATTGGCGTGAATGTCGGAAATGAGTAATGCGCGCATAGTGTCCGTGCCTTCGACGGCACACCTTTCAGGAGCCTGGCGCCACCTGAAATCAGCCGCAAACGGCCAGAATATCAGACTGGCTCGGCGCTGCGTACCCAGTGGCCAGGTGCCTGCTCCACCAGGATCCCAGTCATTGTATCGGCCGCCGCCAGCGTTGCCAGAGGCTGGTCGCGGTCAGTGGTGAGAGTTGGCACCGCTCCCAGCAGGCTTTTGGTATAGGCATGCCCAGGATGGAGAAAGACCTGGTCACGCGTTCCCGTCTCCAGCAGCATGCCCCTGCGCATCACAGCAACCCGGTCGGCAATCTGGGCCACCACGGCAAGATCGTGGGAGATGAATAGCATGCCGAGTCCGTTACGCTGTTGCAGGTCCTTAAGGAGAAGCAGAATCTGTGCCTGCACCGTGACGTCCAGGGCGGTCGTAGGCTCGTCGGCGATCAAGAGGGATGGACGATTCACCAGCGCCATCGCGATCAACAGGCGCTGGCGCTGGCCACCGGAAAACTGGTGAGGATAGTCGCGCTGCCGCTGCTCTGGATCGGCAATCGCCACAGCAGCCATTGCCTCTACGACAGCGTCGCGCACCCGCTTGCGGCTCAACTCGGGCTGATGGGCTTCGATGGCCTCGGCGATCTGGCGTCCCACCGGCATGACGGGATTGAGAGCCGTCATGGGCTCCTGAAAGATCATGGCGATTTTGCGCCCGCGATAGTGACGCATCTGCTCCGGTTTCAAGGTCAACAGGTCCTGGCCCTGGAAACGGATCGCGCCTTCCACGCGCGCTGCGCTGTCGAGCAGGCGCAAGATGGAAAGCGAGGTCAGCGACTTTCCCGATCCTGACTCGCCCACCAACCCCAGGACCTCTCCCTGGCCAACCGAGAAAGTCAGATCACGGACCACGGCCTGATCGCGAAAGTAGATGGAAAGATGGTCAACTTCCAGGAGGGTAGCCACGGGCCAAGATTACAACATGCACGACACCGCAGTTGTAGCGGCAATGGTTGCTAAAAGCAATCAGCCCCTGGCTTTGGCCAGGGGCTGGTGGAAGGATCCGAATAATTACTGCTTGCCGTCCATGGTAATGCCGCCAGGCGTTTGCTGGTTTTTCTTCGCTTCGTTCGCCTTACGGGTTGCCATGGTCTTATCGCGCCATTGATCGAACATAGCCATGTCCGCCTTGTGTGTGGCCTCGTCGCCACAGTCCAGGTCGGCCTTTCGCCGGTAGAGCAGGCTGAGATAGGACATCGCGTCATCGTACCCTGGCCGCAGATTGATAGCCTGCTGCAGCTCTTTGATACCCTCGTCGACGATGGGCCCGTTCAGTTCGGCCAACTTCTGGCACGCCGCCTTGTCCTTGATCATGTCGCCGTTATCCTGCATGCCCAGGCCGTTACGCGTCGCGATCGCGTTCCTGTAAGCAACGCGCCAATCAATCACTCCGATGGTGTAATGCGCCACCGGGTCATTGGCGTCGACAGCCGTGACCTTCCTCTGCCAATCTTTGGCTTCCTGCGTCTTGCCCGTATTCAAGTAAACCGCCGCGATTCCCCGCAGGGCAGTCAGGTCGTTGGGATCCTTCGCCAGCACTTTCTGATAGGCGTCCACCGCCAGTTGCGCATTCTTCGTATTCTCTGGCGTGTTTGCGTCGGGAACTACCTGTTGAGCGTATGCCGTGGCGAGATACAGAGGAGCGTTTTCGAGCGTCGGATCGAGCCGTTCCGCGTTTTGGAAGTGGTCGATGGCCTCCTCAAACTTGGCGTTCTTATACGCCTGCACACCCTTAATTAACTGATCGCGAGCCTGCAGCTTGCTGCACCCGGTTACCATGGTCAGCAGCGACAGGGTGGCAACCGCCAGCACCGGAATATATGCGCTTCGCTTCATTCTGGTTTAAATCTCCTTATGATCGCCAGGCTACGCCTGATCTCCTACAAGCTTACCCGGCCTGCGACTCGAGGGAAAAATCTCCGCGCAGTGATTGTAATTGGTTTCCGCTCGCTGGCAAGCCCTGCCCAAAAAACACGGTCCGCGGCTGCTCAGAAGCAACCGCGGACCATTTGCAAGTGCGCTAAATCGTCGAACTGTGCTTGTTTGTCGTGGTGGCTCATGCAGCAGGGTCAGGCAACCTTTCCTTCAATCCCAGCGTTGCGAAACAGCAGCTTGCTGGATACCATGGCCCGGCCTGCAACAACGATACAGCCTTACTGCCCCGCCGCCACCTTTGGCGTAATGAGGCCGATGTGATCAACCCCCGCCTCATGGCCGATGTCGAGCACGTCAGCCACGGCGGAGAAGTCCAGTTCTGGATCCCCTTTAACAAACATGACCTTCTCTGCCCGTGTGGCGAAAATCCCTTCCAGCTTATTTAACAGGTCGCCGTGGGAAACGTCCAACTCATTGATCTTATAACCCGGAACGCCACCCCCCGACCGATGCGTCACCTGGACCACAATGGTGCGGTCATTATCCTGCTGCTTTTGGGGTTCTTTCGGCGGCTGCGGCACCAAGGCGTCCAGGCCTTTCGGCGTCACCGGCGTGATGACCATGAATACGATCAGCAGTACCAGCAGCACATCGATCAGGGGAGTCACATTGATGTCGTGGGAAAGACCGCCACCACCACTTGGTCCCATTGCCATATTCGTTCCCTCGTTTCCTGATTTCTCTAGTTGGTTTCGTTTTGCGCTCGGAAGCTTACTGTCCGGCTGGCGGAGGCGTAGCCGCTTGGTCTTGCCGCTTATCGGTCAACAGGCCAACCTGGTCAACACCAGCGGTGCGTACATCATCAATGGCATCCATGACTGTGCCGTACTGCGCCCGGGCGTCCGCACGCATAAAGATCTGTTTTTCTGTCTTGTTCTGTAGCAGGTCGGCGACCTTGGCCCCAAGATCCGCCATGGAGACCTGGTTTTGTCCCAGGTACACCTTGTTATCGCGGGTGATGGCAACAACGACCGAGTCTTCCTTATCGGCGTCGGGCATGGAGGTGGGGTCGGTGACCTTGGCCAGCTCGATATTCACCTTGTTCTGCAGCATCGGTGTGATGACCATGAAAACGATAAGCAGCACCAACATCACATCCACCATGGGAGTGACGTTGATGTTGGAGTTTACTTTTGCGCCTTCGTTTCTGACGACGATTGCCATGATTTTGCTCCGTGGGTTAAGCGGCTATAGCGTTTTCAAAGTGGGTGCCGGTAGACTTTCGCTCACCCCACCGACTATGAAAACGCTCCAGGCTTGCCCACCTTCAAGATGACTTTCTGTGAGTCCGGTGAAAACCACCAGGTTGGAACGGATTTTGTCCGTTCCAACCGGTGCAGGATTCCCGCTGTTGAGTGCTTGAACACAGGCGCCGTTTAGCGGCGGTGGCTCTGCTTGATGAAGTAATCGATCAACTCGCTGGAGGAGTTGTCCATTTCCACGTCGAAGGCTTCCACCTTGCCGGTGAAGTAGTTGAAGGTCATAACGGCCGGGATGGCTACCAGCAGTCCGAACGCCGTGGTGACCAAAGCTTCAGAGATACCGCCGGCGACTGCGCCGATACCGGAGGTCTTCTGGGTTGCGATCTGTTGGAAGGCGTTCAAGATACCGACCACCGTTCCGAACAGCCCGATAAACGGCGCCGTCGAACCAATGGTTGCCAGACCGCCCAAACCTCTCTTCAACTTGGCGTGGACAATGGCTTCCGAACGCTCGAGTGCGCGCCGGCTGGACTCGATCTGCTCTTCAGTGACCGCACCGCCACTGCCATAGTTGCGAAACTCCTGCAAGCCGGCGGTGACCACTTCGGCCAGGTGAGACTTCTTATTGCGGTCAGCAACCTTCACTGCTTCGTCCAGTTTGCCTTCCTTGAGCGCGCCGGCAACACGTGGCGCAAACTCGCGGGACTGCTTGCGAGCCGCGCTGAAATAGAGGGCGCGGTCAATGATCACAGCCAAAGACCAGATGGACATGACAAACAACACGGCGACAACGGCCTTAGCCGCGTTGCCCATGTTGTGCCACAGGTCCATGGGAGAGAAGCCGACGGTCTGTCCTGAATCCTGAAAGAAGTACATACCGAGAGCTGCCTGATGGGCGAGTTGAGCGAGAATCACTGAATCTTTCCTCCTACGGAATAACTTTCGTTATAGCTCTGAAACAACCAGATGCTAGCACTCGACAACTTCGTTACGAAATGACCCGAAGTGGCCACAAGGGGGATTGCCGGCTACCACCTCCTGGTTAAGAGGCGGAGAGCCGGCAGACATCGAATTAGCCACCGAGGTTGAAGACTACGTTGACGGTAGTCTCGACTTCGACGGGGTCTCCATTGAGCAAATAGGGTTTATAGCGCCAGGCGCGAACTGCATCCAAAGCCGCTTGCTGCAGCATCGGAGGACCGCTCACGACTCTGAGGTTCTGGATCGAACCAGTTTTGGAGATGGTGGCCTGCAAGACGACCGTTCCCTGAATACGCGCTGCTTTCGCGATCGCCGGATATTGAGGTACGGTCTTTTGGAGCAGATTGCCCGCCATGACGCCGGACGAAATGCTCAGCTTCTTGGGAGGAGCTGCCTTGACGATCGGCGGGCCGGATCCGATACCGCCGAGGATACCTCCCATGACGCCGCCAGGCGTTCCGCCGCCCATACCTTCCATGCCGGAAACGCCGGCCATGGTTGGCGGAGCAGAGGATTCCTTGATCTGCTTAATTTCTTTCGGAATTTTGCTTGGCGCCTGCAGTTGATTGTTAAGCATCTCAGACTTGATCTTGACCTGTACCGGCGCCTGAGGTGGTGGTGGCGGGGGAGGGGGCGGTGGAGGCGGTGGAGCAACCAGTAACGTGGCCATCATCTGCGTCGGCAACGCCTCTGGATGCAACAGTGGCCAAATAATTAGTCCTGCCAGGATCAGCCCGTTGATGCCAAAAGTAGCAATCGACCAATACTTACTTTTGGTTTTGAGCTTCCCGCCTGACTCCATGAGTGAATCTTCAAACATCGCCTTACCTCGGATATTCGAACTTGTATATCTTTAGACACCGGTGATACTTTTTTTGATCCCAAAGGGTTATTGGCATGCAAAGGTACTCCGTGCCAGTGGAAAACGCCAGAAGAGCAGAGGATTGGGCCAGAAAACTGGCTTTCTCCCTGCTCGTCTGTATCCCCTGTCAGAGTGTTTGTCAGGCTATGGAGTTGGCTGGAGTCTTTGACAACCGGCCCAAAATTCAGACGCGGGCCTTCTTGCCGGCGGGCAGAACAGCCTTCTTGCCTCGCTTGGCCCGCCAATCCTGGTAAGCCACCAGCATCGGAGCCGCCACGGCAATCGACGAATAGGTACCGATCAGGATGCCAATGACCAGCGCAAAGGAGAAGCCCCGCAAAACCTCGCCGCCAAAGACATACAACGACAGGACGGTGAGGAAGGTTAAGCCGGAGGTGAGCACCGTCCGGCTCAGCGTCTGGTTGATACTGCGATTCACCACGCTGGCCAGGTTTTCGCGGCGAGACATGCGCAGATTCTCGCGGATTCGGTCGAAGACGACGATGGTGTCGTTCATCGAGTAGCCGATCAGCGTCAGAATGGCGGCGATGACCGTCAGCGTGATCTCCTGGTCGCTTAAGCTGAAAGCGCCCACGGTGATCAGGGTGTCGTGGAACACCGCCACCACAGCCGCCACTCCATAAATCAACTCGAAGCGGAACCACAAATAGACAAGCATTCCCGCCAGGCTGTAGAGCGTAGCCAGCAGGGCTTGCTTACGTAAGGCCGCCCCTACCTGGGGTCCGATAATGTCCGCCGCGAAAACATGGAAACCGGAGAGATAGGCGTTCTGCTTGAGCAGACTCACCACCGCAGGATCGGCCACGCCGTTCAGCTGGTCGAAGCTGCTGAAGATGCCGCCCAGATCGTGGTCGCGGTGATTCAGGATGGCCGCTGCTTGTTCTGCATATTTCTGCGCGCCGCCGCCCGTGCTCGCCAGGTGTTCCGGGTCATTCTGCTGCAGGAGCTGGGCCAGGGAGGCCTGGCCGGCGTTATCCAAATCGAGCTTGCCCGCGTTGGCTGCACCGGTGGTCGAGTAGTTGGTGTTCAGCGCCTGCACGATGGTCTGCCGCCCGGTGTCGAGGGCCGACTCCTGGGTTTCCTTTTGCGCCAGCGAAATCGCTACCTGCTTCTGCGCCACCGTACCGTAGGGTTGAATCCGGCTGTCGTGGATGCCGGCCCGATCCATCGCCTGCCGGATCCGGTCCGTGTTCGGCGACTGATCAAATTGAACGTAGACCAGGGTGCCACCGCGAAAGTCGATCCCCAGCTTGATGCCATGCCAGAAAAGGATCGACAGCACTCCCGCTACGCTGAAGACCAGCGAGAAGGCGAGGAAATACCACTTTTTCCCTAGCCAATCAACGTTTACGTCATGAAATAGTTCCACTGAAAACTCCGCCTTACTATGCGACCACTAGCCGATCGAAAGCGCTTCGCCGCGCTGCTTGCGCTTGAGAATTGAATCGAAAATGTGGCGCGAGACAAAAACCGCAGTAAACAGGTTGGCGAACAGACCAAAACTCAGGGTCACAGCAAAACCCTTGACCGGTCCGGTACCAAACAGGAAGAGAATGATGGCTGAAACGATGGTCGTCACGTGGGTATCGACAATCGTTACCCAGGCATGGGCAAATCCCTGATCCACCGCCGCCGAGGGCGCCTTGCCGGCCCGTAGTTCTTCCCGGATGCGCTCGAAGATCAGCACATTGGAGTCGACGCCCATACCAATGGTCAGGATGACGCCGGCGATTCCAGGCAAGGTGAGCGTTGCCCCGGAAAAGCCCATAAAGCCAAGCAGGATGATCAGGTTCAGCAGCAGAGCGAGATCCGCGTTGATGCCTGCCCCGTGGT
Source organism: uncultured Acidobacteriaceae bacterium (assembly GCA_963745725.1). GTDB lineage: Bacteria > Acidobacteriota > Terriglobia > Terriglobales > Acidobacteriaceae > PALSA-350. The sequence goes on along the minus strand of CAVUYJ010000005.1, from coordinate 528,212 downwards.
AGTAGATGAGCATGAAGATCATGACCGCCATCATGCCGATGACCGACGCCATGACACCCCTGCGAATGGAGTCGGCGCCGAGGGAAGGCCCGACGACGCTTTCCTGCAGGTAATGAATGGAGGCGGGCAATGCGCCGGTGCGTAGCATCAGCGACAGATTCTGCGCCTTGTCTTTGCCCAGGCCGGTGATTCGTCCCTGGTCGCGGATCGCCTGCTGGATGTTGGCTGCTTCCTGAACCCGGTTGTCGAGAACTACAGCCAGCGATTTGCCAATGTTGGCGCTGGTGAACTGGTAGAAGCGGTCACCCGCGTTGCGGCTGAGGATAAAGGTCGCATCCGGCCGTCCATTCTCATCGACTGAGGGCTGAGCATCGCGGAAGTCATCGCCGGCCACGACGGGAAGCCTCTGCAGGACGAAGTATTGACCCTGTAAGTCGGGCTCTGTGCCTCCGTACGCCATGACCACGTCTTCAGGAGGAACCGCTCCCCCTACGCTCTGCGCCGCTGCCTGCTCTGTGGGGAAAGGTCCACCGACGACCAGGTGAATCTCCAGGCGCGCCGTGGACTGGATGATCTCGCGGACCCGGCTCAGGTCGTCGACGCCCGGCAACTCGACCAGGATCTGGTTGGTGCCCAGGTTGTACTCCTGGATAGTGGGCTCGTAATTACCCAGGCTATTGATGCGGGTTCCGATGGTGTCGATCGATTGCTGCACCGCGTGTTCCTCGATCGACTGCACCTCGGTCTGCTTCATGGTGAGGGTCCAGGTGTTATTCGCCTCGGAAGCGACGGTGTATTGTGCGCCGTAGCGGGAGTCGAGCAGGCTGCGCACGTCTCCAGCTTTATCCGCAGGCGTGCCTTGGATCTGGATCAGCTCCGGCCTCTTGGGATCGGGCTTCAAAACGTGGGCGGGGAAGCCGCCCTGCTGCAGGTCAGCCTGTACCCGTGCCACCGCGTTATCGGTCTCCGCGCTGACCGCTTCCTGCACCATCACCTGCAAGACAAGGTGAATGCCGCCCTTAAGGTCAAGACCCAGGTGGATGCGGTCGGTCAACGCCGTCTTCCAGGCAGACGGGCCAATGCCCTTCGGGATGCCGAAGATGCCAAAGACGAACACGAGAAGAACTGCAACGATCAGGAGGGTTTTACGCATGGGAGTCGCAATCAGGTTTTTCGCCGGGCTTACCGTCTACCCGCGAAATACAGTTATTTAGCTTCCTCTTGGTTAGTCGTCACGGAAGCGATAGCACTCTTGATGACTTCTAGCTTTATGCCGTCGGGCGGGACACGGAGCTGCACCGCGTCTTCCTTGAGCGAAATGATGGTCCCGCGCATGCCGCCGGTGGTGGTGATGCGGTCGCCAGGTTTCAGGCTTGCCAGCATCTCCTGCCATACCTTTTGCTTCTTCTGGTTGGGCCTGACCAGCATGAGGTAGAAAACGGCAATGATCAGCAGGAACGGGAGAAAGGTCACCAGGCCGGGCGGAATCACAGGGGCAGCCAGTAACAGGGGGGTAAAGGTCAACGTACCATCCTCTAATTTCTTATCTACTACATTCTACCTGCCCCGGTTTGTCTACTGGACTGGGTAACGCCGGAAGGCAGAGACGTGGCGTGACGGGCTTCATCCCGCGCCGACGCGATCCGCCTGGGCGCGCACGCGGGCCAAGAGCGCAGGAAGAGTATCCGTCGCAATAGCATTTCGTACGGATCGCATCGTGTCAAGGTAGTAGGCCAGATTGTGGAGCGTGTTGAGCACTCCGGCGAGTGGTTCCTGGGCCGCCATCAGGTGGCGGAGATAGGCCCGGCTGTAGCGCGCACACACCATACAGGTGCAATGTGGATCGGGCGGCTCCTGGTCTTCGGCGAAGCGGCGGTTCCTGATGTTGAGACGGCCCCCGGAGGTAAAGAGCAGGCCGTGCCGGGCGGCTCGGGTGGGGATGGTGCAATCCATCATGTCCACGCCCAGGGCGGCGTACTCCACGATCTCGTCGGGGTAGCCTACGCCCATCACGTACCTGGGCTTGTCCGGCGGCAGCAACGGAAGGGTGCTTTCGATGATTTCCCGGGTTAGGGCCCGGGGCTCGCCCACGCTTAGCCCGCCGATGGCGTAACCAGGGAAATCCATGGCTACCAGTTGCTCGGCCGACTCGCGCCGCAGGTCCGGATACATGCCGCCTTGCACGATGCCGAACAGCGATTGACCGCCGTTCGCGTGGAGATTGAAGTGTTGTTGGCTGCGCTTGGCCCAGCGCAGGGTCAGTTCGAGAGATTGCCGGGCTCGCACCCGGTCGGCCGGGTATTCCGTGCATTCGTCGAAGGCCATGATGATATCGGCGCCCAGGGCCATCTGCACGTCCATGGAGTGCTCAGGGGAGAAGAAATGCGAGGAGCCATCCAGGTGGGAGCGGAACTTTACGCCTTCTTCGCTCACCTTGCGCAACTCATTGAGGCTGAAGACCTGAAACCCGCCGGAGTCGGTCAGCATGGGCCGCGGCCAGGCGATGAATCGATGCAGGCCGCCTAAGCGGCGAATGAGCTCGTGGCCCGGGCGCAGGTACAGATGATAGGTGTTGGAGAGAATGATCTGCGCGTCCAGCTGTTCGAGCAGATGCTGTGGAATTGCCTTGACTGACCCGGCTGTACCGACGGGCATAAAGGCCGGGGTCTGGACCAACCCATGAGGCAGCGTCATGGTCGCTCGCCTCGCTTGCCCACTGATGGCTTCTATCTGAAAAGCGAGAGACACGTAGGTGATTCTAGCTTGCGTCTCGTACAGCCCTGGACTTGAAAGATGGATAGTCCCGCGGGGACGGCTGAACTTAGCCCAGGACGTCAGTCCTGGGTTCACATAGACACAATTCGGAAGTCCCGGGTCTTAAGCCGGCGCACTGCAGATACTCGGTTTTCTCCCTCGTCGGGCAGCAGGGCCAGTAGCTCCGCCATCGTCTGGTTGTACTGTGGGTGGCGAAGCTGCGGCGCGATCTCGGCTAGAGGCGCCAGCACAAAGCGGCGCCGGACCAGGGCCGGGTGGGGTAGCGTCAGTTTCTCCCCGGCAACGACTGCGTCCTCCATGAGGAGCAGGTCGAGATCCAGGGTGCGGGGACCGTTAGGGACCCCCTGACTGCGATCGCGCCCCAGCTCCCTCTCAATTGCCAGCAAGGCATGCAGAAGGGGTAGCGGCTCCAATTTCGTTTCCAAAGCCAGGACTGCGTTCAGGAAAGACGGCTGATCATGAAACCCTACCGGCTCGGTCTCATAGAGCGAAGAACACGCTTCCACCCGGCCCAGTCGTCCCAAACGATCTATTGCTGCAGCCAGGGTTTCCTCCCGGTCACCCAGATTGGAGCCAAGTGCGATGTAGGCGGTGGGCATCGAAGTGGCCCTAGAATACAGCCGTCACGATACGATGCCCTATGCGCATTGCCTTCTTTGGGGGCACATTTGATCCGCCGCATTGTGGCCATATCTCGATCGCCCGCGCCGCCGTCCGACGGTTGGCGCTGGACCAGGTGCTGGTAGCCCCCGTGGGCACCCAGCCGCTTAAGGCCGGCTCAGCCCACTCCAGTTTTGAGGATCGGCTGGCCATGGTGGAGCTCGCCGTGACAGATGAGCCCGGGCTCACGGCAAGCGCCGTGGACGCACCCTTGCCCAACGGTCAACCCAACTACACTTTTGATACTCTGCAACGCCTGCGCAGCCAGCTCCGACCCACCGATACGCTCTTTTGTTTGCTGGGAGCCGACTCCTTTCTAACTCTCAAATCATGGCATCGATGCTCCGAACTCCTGCTTATCTGCGACTTTATCGTCGCCGGAAGGCCGGGGTTCTCGCTCAATGAGGTCAATGCGGCGCTTCCCGAGGGTGTGGAGAATACCGGGGAGAGCCGGGAGGCCGGGTACACCCGCTTCACGCTTTCCGGGCCTTCCGGCCAGAGTTCTGAGCTGTTCCTGCTGCCGGATCTGGATCAAGATATTTCGGCCACGGAGATTCGCGCCACCTTGGCCGAAGGGTCGACGCCGCAACCCGTGCTGCCGGCCGCGGTTGCGGAATACATCCGCGTTCACGGACTCTACCGGCAGGTAGAGATACCATAGGGCTAAGGAGAAACGAAACCGACCGAATGGCAACCACGGAAACGCGCCGCATGGTTTTGGCCGCTGCGCAGGCCTGCGAAGACAAGAAAGCTGAGGACACTCGAATCCTCGAGCTCGATGCAATGGACGCCGGTTTCACCGACTTTTTCCTCATCTCGAGTGGGTCGAATGAACGCCAGACACAGGCGATTGCCGACGAGATTGAGATTCGCCTGAAAAAGGATTTTCATACCTACCCCAACTCAGTCGAGGGCCGACGCCAGGGAGAGTGGATTTTGATGGACTATGTGGATTTTGTTGTCCACATTTTCCTCACCGAAAAACGGGCGTACTACGACATTGAACGTCTGAGAAAATCGGCGCGCACTGTGGACCTGGATCAGTTGAAGGCCATGTTGGTGGAAAAGACCACGGTGGCGCGCGCCAAGCCTGCCAAGAAGGCGGCGAAAAAGGTTGTGGCTAAGAAGACCGCTGCAAAGGCCTCTCCCAAAGCGACCGTGGTCCGCCGCAAGCCCAGGGTGAGCAAGGCCGATTAACGCCGATCCTCAAATGCGCATGGGCATGATTACGTAGCGATACTTGAAATCATCCGCAGGATCTTCCGGGCGCATTTGACCGGCGGACTGTGCGTCTTTGAATTCAAGCCGCACTTCGCCGCTTGATCCGACCGCTCTGAGGAAGTCGATGAGATAGGTTGAATTGAACCCGACCACGATGGGATCAAAGCTGTAGGGGCTTTCGATGGTGTCTTCCGACTCGCCCGATTCGGTGGAGGAGGAAGAAATCTTCATCTCGTTCTGTTCCAGCCGGATCTTGATAGCGCCGGAGCGTTCGTCAGCGAATTGCGCGACCCTCTGGATGGACCCCATTAATTCTTCGCTGCGCACCACCACGAACTTATTGTTGTCCCGGGGCAGCACTGCCTCGTAGTTGGGAAATTGGCCCGTGAGCTTACGGGTCGTCAACACGCGATGACCCAGACGGAAGAACAGCGTGTGCTCGTCGTCGTAAAAGTCGAGCGCTTCTCCGTCGCTATCAGCGAGCAGGGATTGCAACTCAGCCAACGCTTTGCGCGGGATCAGGGTCTTCTTCTCACCGCTGATGTTCTTGAGCGATTCGCCTGTCTTCTCAATGTGCGCCAGCCGGTGGCCGTCGGTGGCGACCATGGAGAGCGACTCCGCCTTCAAAATCAGCAAAGCGCCATTCAGGGTGTAACGCGATTCCTCATTGGAAATGGCAAAGATCGTTTTTGAGATCATGCCCTTGATCGAAGCCGCTGACAGTTGGGTTAGTCCGGTCTCGGGGAACTCGGGCACCTGGGGAAAATTGGCGCGCGCCATTCCTACCATCTTCGTGTTGGATCGGCCGGAACGAATCTGTACCCAGTGGTTCTCCATGAGCTTGATGGAAATATCACCGTCGGGCAGCAACTTGACGTAGTCAAAAAGTTTTCGCGCGGGTATGGTGCACGATCCGGGCTTTTTGACTTTGGCGGCACAGGAGGTACGAATACTCTGGTCCAGGTCAGTCGCCGTGATGGTGAGACGGTCCGTTCCTTCCCCTTCTCCTGACCCCGCCTCGAGGAGAAAATTGGAGAGGATCGGAATTGTCGTCTTCCGCTCGACGACGCTTTGCGTCGCGCTCAGCTCCCGCAGCAGGTCCTGACGACTTACGCTGATTTCCATCGTTGCGGCTCCCTGTACGACCGGTCTCTCCTGCTCAACCCCCGCGCTAAGCATGGCGTGTTTGCCCCCTTGTCGGTTTGACTCACTCTACACCACTGCGGAGGCGCCTGAGAATCTCTACTCTGCTTCATCCTGTGGATTCCCGGGACCTAATACCACGGCGGGGTAACAACGGGAACAGAAGATTTCTACTACGATAAAAACCTCAATTAAATCTATTCCCTTTTAGTCGTAGTAGCCGTTCGCAACGGAAAAGTGGAAAGCCAGGGGAAAACCAAGCAGGTGGCGGGAATGACAGACAGCCACGTTTTAGAAAACCGGTCCCGCGCAAAATGAAAAGCAGGAAGAGTGGCGCATAACCCGAAGTTGGGTTCCGTCTTCCCCACGGTCTGCACAGGCGCCTGAAAAAAGCCTGTGGAAAGCAGCCCCGGCAAGTGCAAAGTGCGCTCCTGAGCAGTCTTCATGCGGCTTCGAGAGAGGCGAGCTTTGCACAACTCCGGCAAACGACTCACGGTGTTTTTTCCGGCGCCTTTTCCCACAGCTCCTGGTGCCGGTCGTCGGAAAACAGCAAACCGGTGACGTGGCCGTCGGGTCCCTTTTGAAAAGTGAGGCGAGTGCTGCTGCCGCTGGGATAGAAAAATCGATTGGGTTGCTCAGGCAACAACTCGGTCTGGTCACCGGTTCGGTTTCTGGACATCAACCGGTTGCCTTGACGGAAGACAGTCACCTGGGTCACGCCGGCGTCGACATACTCGCCTTGATAAGCGTCATAGACCGTGGGATCCACGTGAATTGGCAGAGGATGGATGGGTATGACGCGTTTTTCTGAGTACGGCTTGGCGGAAGCGATATCGGAGAGGTGATGGGCTAAAAACCACTGCGGTAGTTGGGGATCAACGTACGCTCTGTCCCAGGCATTGTGATGATAGTTGGCATATTCCCAGAAGCGCACATTCCCTCCCGCGGCACTGAGGGCGGCAAACATGATCTGCGATTGCGCGGGCGATACGACAGGGTCGTCCGCGCCATGAAAGATCCATACTGGCGTGCGGCCGATGGCTTTGACATACTCCGGAACGAGCTCCGGCTGATGCCAGCGGCCGGGCGCGTAGGACCAGTAGATGCCCCCGCACACGGGAGCGATCGCGGCAAAGTGACCGGGGTAGTTTTTGGCAATTTCCCAAACTCCATAGCCGCCCAGTGACATGCCGGTAAGGTAGAGCTGTTCAGGATCGCCGTGGAATTCTTTTACTTCGGCATTCAGCGCAGCCATTGCCATGGCCATAATTTCCGGGTCGGTCCAGTGATGATGGTTGTAGGGAACCTGGGGCATGACCACCACAAACGGCCAGCGTTCGTAGTGGGAACGCAGCGCGTTCGGCAAACCTACCTGGGTTTCGTCGAGACCATCCGAGCCACGCTCACCCGATCCGTGCAGAAACAGGATGACCGGCCATTTCCGCTTTGGGGACCAGTCCATGGGTAGATAGACGACGTAGTGATAGACGGCGCCATTGAGGGTGATGCTGCGATTGAGAAAACCGGTGTCCTGCTGGCGGGCATAGGCCGGCGGCCCCATGAGCGGCGTTACGCTGAGGAGGAAAGCCGTGATCAAGTAGCCAGCCAATGAAGCCAGGCGGCGCGGCGACTCGAAGGAAAACATAGACAACTTGAGCATACCGGGAGCGCCCCGGACGTGGAAAGGCTAGACGGATTTGGGAGTCTGCGGTTCCTACCACGCAGGAGCCTTCACGCTCAGCCGTTCAGAGTCTCCAGAAGTTTGTTGATGGTGCGGTTTAGATCCTTGTCGGCACGGCGCTGTTCGTCGATCTTGGCAATGGAATGCATCACCGTGGTGTGGTGCTTGCCGCCGAACTGACGCCCTATCTCGGGCAGAGAGGCCTCAGTCATCTGCTTGGCCAGATACATGGCGATCTGGCGGGGAACGACCACGGAGCGAGAATTATTTTTCTGCTTCAGCTCAGCTACGCGCATCCCGAACTGCTCGGAGACAGCGCGTTGAATCGCTTCAATCGTGATCTTGCGCACCTGGGTATCGATGAACTGCTTGAGGCACAGCTGGGTGGTCGGCAGAGTGAGTTCGGCGCCATTGAGGCGGCACCAGGCCAACAACCGCACCATGGCGCCCTCCAGCTCGCGCACATTAGTGCGAACGTTGGAGGCGATGAAGAGAGCGATATCGGTGGGCAGGAGAACATGCTCGCTCTCCGCCTTCTTCTGCAGGATAGCGACCTTGGTCTCGAGATCGGGCGGCTGAATGTCGGCGATCAAACCCCATTCAAACCGGCTGCGCAACCGGTCCTCGATTTCCGGCAGTTCTTTGGGCGGACGATCGGAGGCGATGACAATCTGCTTCATGCTCTCGTGGAGAGCGTTGAAGGTGTGGAAGAACTCTTCCTGGGTGCGTTCCTTTTGCGCCAGAAACTGGATGTCATCAATCAGCAGCAGATCGACGGAGCGAAATTTATCGCGGAAGCTGGTCATTTTGTCATAGCGCAACGAGTTGATCATCTCGTTCGTGAACTTCTCGCTGGAGACATAGCAGACCGAGCATTGCGGCTGTCGCTTCTTCACCTCATGGCCGATGGCATGCATCAAGTGGGTCTTGCCCATGCCGACACCGCCGTAGATGAAGAGTGGGTTGTAGGCCTTGGAAGGCCGTTCGGCGACCGCTTCTGAAGCGGCACGGGCGAACTGATTGCCATTGCCAATGACAAAGGCATCGAAGGTGTAGCGAGGGTTGAGCTGCGCGGCCGTGGCCCAATCGAACTTGGCCTGCTGCGGTGGCGGCGGAATGGCGACGTTGCGATTCGCTGGGCGTTGTGCTCCTGGGGAATGGGAGGGCATCGGGGCGAAGCCTCCATCCTCACGCACACGCACAGGGGCTGGATCCTCCTGCGGGATGACGAAAGATACGTCGTCGAACTCCAGGTGGAAAGCGTCAATCGCTTCCTGGATCAGATCGCCGTAGCGGTCGCCGATGTGCTGAAACTCGGGTGTGGGCACCCGCACGAAAAGCATCCGGCCAGTGATATGGCTGAACCGCGTGGGTTTGAGCCAAGTGTCAAAAGATTGCCGGTTGACCTTCTTTTCAAGAGCTCCCAGTATCCGTGCCCAGGGATTGGGCACGGCGGGGGCGGTGGCGACAAAAGACATACGCTTCCTTCGTTCAACGCCGACTTGCCTGATACCTTCCGCTAGGTGCAAAGGAGCAAACCCGCAGCGGGATTGACCGTGCGAGCCATTGTAGCTCCTGTGCTTAGGAACTGCTTTGGGGGAACATGCCCCTTCGCGAAAGTATCCAGATCGAAAGATCAGGTAGTGTGGACGTGCAGAAAATCAATCTTGATCGGAGCCGATACTAGCACAGTTACAAGGCGGCGCAACGGCTCATTCCAGGCAAAAAAATCTTTCTTTCCCGAGTTGCACCATGGGCAGTGAAACGGGCAGTGAAAGCCAGTGCTTCGACCACCTGAGCCAACCGGCTGCTTGGCCCTTTGGGCTGAATCCGTTATACTTAAAGCTTGCCTTAAGGCACAGATTTTTTACTCAGATACAGGAGCGCAGTGTTATGCCCAAGCGCACATTTCAACCGAACCGCCGCCATCGGGCGAAGACTCATGGTTTTTTGACTCGAATGAAAACCAAGGCTGGCGCAGCAGTACTTTCCCGCCGCCGTGCCAAGGGACGCAAACGCGTTGCCGTGAGTGCAGGTTACCGAGACTAGAAGAGTTTACGGGCAACCGGAGAATTCTTTGTTGAGGCTTCTCACCCAAAGCGATGCGCGGTTACGCAAGCACGCTGATTATCAACGTGTTTATCAACGAAGTCGCAAACACTTCTCGTCCTCGATGACATACTTCTACGCCGAGCGGGGCCCGGGCTCGATTTTTGGCCCGCGCGTCGGTTTGACTGCCGGACGTGTCCTGGGAAAAGCGGTGGAACGCAATCGCATCAAACGGCGGATGCGCGAAGCGGTGCGCCTGAGCCTGGCCCTGCTGACGCGAGATGTAGACGTAGTCCTGCACCCTAGGCGGACGGTGCTGACTGCGGAATTTGCGGGACTGCAAGAGGAAGTATCCAAGATCTTTGCCACGGTGCAAAAGGCCAAAGATAAGGTTGTGGCGAGGACTGCAGAAAAGACCTCGTTGGACCGGGTGAGGTCTAAGGATGTCTGATCTCTATCGGCGCTGGATCTCGCCCTTGTTGCATTCCGTCAGCGGAGCGTCGGGTGCGTGCCGTTTTCAGCCCACATGTTCGGAATATGCCGTGGCCGCGGTACGCCGGCACGGGATCTTTTATGGCACGGTGCTTGCCGTTTGGCGTGTGCTGCGCTGCAACCCCTTCGGTCGCGGCGGCTTTGACCCAGTTCCGGGCACTTACTCGGGACCGCTTCCGCACAGATGACCCCCGCCATTTACCATAAGATCGTGGCCATTCGCGCATCGATGCGGTTTCACGATTTCCTTGCTTCCTCCAGCCTCAGGGAAGCGGGGCTTTTCTTGGTGAAAAGCCCCCAACGAGGTGTTTTCATCGGACGCATGGATCGTGGAACCGCGGAGCGCGACGGGTGCCGCAAGACCGTCCGATCGACAGGAACTCTCTTTGGCAGAAATTCGTAATCCTAATCAGTCGGGTGGCGGTGGGCAGGACTCACGCACTCTTCTCATTTTCTCCGTCGTCTTTGTTCTGATATTCCTCGGGTTGCAGTACTTTTCGCCGAAGAAGAAGACGCAACCGGAGACTCCGGCCGAGGTGGCTTCAACTTCTGCGTCCAAGCCGTCGACGTTTACCCCTGCGGCGGCTGCTGCGATCGCTCCTGCGCCCGATCCCGCCAAACCGTCCACGCAAGCGGTCGTAGCGCCCAACGAATCGACCACCATCGTCGAGAACGAGTTGTACCGGATTACATTTTCGAATCGCGGCGGTCAGGTCGTCTCCTGGATTTTGAAGAAGTACAAGGACGATGCCGGTAAGCCGCTGGACCTGGTGAACGCGAAGGCTTCCGCCAAGGCCGGGTACCCGCTCTCGCTGTGGACGTTCGACGCAAATCTACGTAACCAGCTGGCGCAAGCGTTATATGTGCCGTCCGCCACGGGCACGGTAAATGCTCCGGCCACGCTCAGCTTTACCTATTCCGACAACGGACTCGAAGTGAAAAAAACTTTCAGCTTCGATTCGACCTACGTTGTTCACTTGGACACGACGGCTACCAATCATGGGGCTCCGCTGACCGTGCTGGTTGCATGGCCCAGCGGCTTTGGCGATCAGGATACGCTGCCGGATTATGCCCAGTCGCAGTTCGACACCATGCAGGGGGGCAAGAACGAGAACCAGGCGGCGAAGAAGATCTCGGGCGGCGGCACGATCCCCGGACCCTTCGAATGGGCTGGTGTGAGCGACCTTTCCTTCGCGGCGATTTTTCTTCCCGACGACCCGTCGCAAACGCTGCTCGTTGGTCTGCATGATTCGATAGACCTGCCCCGCCGTGGCAAAACCGATCAGACCGACCAGGCGCCTGTGCTTGGCGCGGCCATGGGTTCGAACTCCGGTCACGCCGGCATGCGTCTCTTTGCCGGACCAAAGGTTCTGGACGTGCTTGCCTCTGTGCGCGCTACCGCGAATGGTGGGCAGACAGGCCCGAGCCTCGAACCGGTGGTGGACTTCGGCTATTCGGGGATCATCGCCAAGCCGTTGTTCCTGGCCCTGCGCTGGGTGCACGAGCATATTGTCTCCAACTGGGGTTGGGCCATCCTGGTTCTTACCCTGGTGATCAACCTGGCTATGCTGCCGACGCGCATCCAGATGATGAAGTCCGCGCTGAAGATGCAGCGTATCCAGCCGGAGATGAACGCGATCAAGGAGAAGTACAAGAAGTACAAAGCCACCGATCCCCGCCGCGCGGACATGAACAAAGAGATGTTCGACCTGCAAAAGCGCGAGGGCGTGAACATGTTCGGCGGCTGCCTGCCAATGCTGGTGCAGTGGCCGTTACTGTTTGCTTTTTATCGCATGCTGCTGCACACCATCGAACTACGCCAGGCGCCCTGGTTGTGGATCCACAACCTGGCCGCTCCTGACCCGCTGCACATACTCCCGGTCTTTTTTATCGTGACCATGTTCCTGGTCCAGTACCTGACCCCATCCCCGGGCATGGACCCGGCACAGCAGAAGATGATGGCTTTTACGATGCCCGTCTTTTTTGGTTTCATGACGTGGAACCTGAGTTCCGGGCTGGCCCTTTATTGGGCTTTTGGCAACGTGATCAACGTGATCCAGCAGGCGATCATGAACCGGACCGGTATCGGCAAGCAGATGCGTGATATGGCGGCCAAGCGGGCCGCGAAACGGAGCGGCGGCAGTGGCCGGCAAATGGTCCGGCGTTAAGGATTCACCACCACGGTTACCGAGCGCTGGAATTGGTTTCCTGCCCGGCTGACTTCCCTCACCTGAGATGCGATACTAAACCGATGCCGATTGTCGACCACGCGGCTGCAGCTCAAAAGATTGCAGCCTTCCTCAAGACTCTTACTACCACCGGCGGCCTGCGGTTGAAGTATAAGATCACCGCGGGTGCGGGAGCCCATGATCCCGATGGGCTCGAGGCCCGCGAGATCTACGTGGAGATGGCCGGGCCGGATGCCGTGCTTCTGACCCAGCGTGGCGGCGAGTTGCTACGGGCGCTGGAACACATCGCAGCCAAGATTGTGCGCCTCGAGGCAGAAGAGCACGACATCGTGTCTTTCGACGCCAACAACTTCAAGGCGCTCCGTGCGCGGGAGCTAAAGCTGGCTGCAGAAACGGCGGCGGAACGGGTCCGCGGCACATCTCAGCCTTACAGCTTTGCGCCCATGAGTTCGCGGGAGCGCCGCATGCTGCACCTGGCGTTTCGCGACTATACCGATCTTGAAACCGAGAGCAGCGGCGAGGGTTTGCGCCGCTTCGTGGTGGTGTATCCCAAGGGAGCGGCGCGGCTGCGACCACGGGCTTCTGAAGTAGGCGGCGCACGACCGGCTCGGCGCAACTCCCCCTACTAATTATCGGGAGGCGTTATGCAGCCCGATCCACATCTGGTTTATCAGAACGAGACCATCGTCGCCGTTGCGACGCCGCCGGGGCGCGGGGGTATAGGGATCGTGCGGCTCTCGGGTCCTGAGGCGGCCGGGATTGCCGAGCCGATGCTTCGTCTGCGCAATCCGCTGGCCCATGCGCAAGCGCGCTTTGCCGATCTGCTGGATCTCGACACCCAGGAAAAGCTGGATGAGGCGGTGGTCACGTTCTTTGCTGCCCCCAATTCCTATACTGGCGAAGATGTGGTGGAAGTGGCCGCGCACGGCTCGCCGGTGATTCTGGAGACTCTGGTGCGGCAGGCACTCGCGGGAGGGGCGCGGCTTGCGGCTCCGGGCGAGTTTACCCAGCGCGCGTTTCTGAGCGGTCGCATCGATCTGATCCAGGCCGAAGCGGTGCATGACCTGATTGAAGCGCAGACGCTCTACCAGGTGCGGGTCGCAGCCCAACAACTGCATGGCGCGCTCTCGCGCCACATCAAGCCCATCAAAGAGGGACTGGTCGCGCTGATTGCTTTGCTCGAAGCAGGCATCGACTTCGCGGAAGATGACGTGGATGTACTGCCTGGCAGCGAGATACTGAACAGGGTGGAGGAGATTCGCTCTCTGCTGCAGCCGGTCGCGGATAGCTTTGCCCGCGGCCGCATTGTGCACGAGGGCTTGATGCTGGCGATTGTCGGCCGTCCGAACGCGGGGAAATCTTCTCTCTTCAACCGCATTGTGCAGCGTGAGCGGGCGATCGTCACCGCGGCGCCCGGAACCACGCGCGACCTGGTGACGGAGCGAGTTTCGCTGGGCGGAATTCCCGTGGAGCTGGTGGACACGGCGGGCATGCGTGAGGCCAGTGACGAGGCGGAACAAATTGGCATTCGCAAATCGCGCGAGGCGCTGGCGGATGCAGACCTGGTGTTGATGGTGCTGGACGCAACCGCGGCGCCAAGCCAGGAAGAGCTTGAGCTTCTCGCCACGCTGGCGCAGCGCCGCGCGCTGGTGGTGGTGAATAAGAGCGACCTGGCTCGCCCCTCAAGCGCAATGGAAGAGGCACTGGGTAGCCTCGGTCTGCCGGTGGTTCACACATCAGCACTCAGCGGGCAAGGAGTGGGCGAGCTAAAGGAAAAGATGCTAGCCATGGTGGGCGAGCGCACCGTGGAAACGGAAAGCGGCATGCTGACCAGCTTGCGCCAATACCAGGCGGTCACCGCAACGCTGGAAGGTCTGGCTGCCGCTGCTGCCGCTGCCGGGCAAAATATACCGCACGAGATGGTACTGCTGGATTTGTATGGAGCGCTCCGTCATCTCGACTCGCTTACCGGTGAGACCACCAGCGACGATATTTTGAACCTGATCTTTTCCACTTTCTGTATCGGAAAATAAATCAGGCTCTGCTAACCTCAGTGGCTTAAGAGTCTGCGCAAGCACTAAATTCAAACCGCAGATCTCTCCACTCCGCCAGGCTCTCTAGAAAAATATTCCCACGAGAGATCTGCGGTTTCAATTTAGTGCCTGCACAGACTCCTGACGTCGCCGCCTTGGGATCCCGTGTCTCAAGACCTCCCCTCGGGTCTTTGTCCACAAGATCGCTCTTTAACAAAGACCCGGTATCGTTGTTTTGAGACCATTTGCGCCGCGCAGCATCGTAGTGATGGAACTTTGCGCTTGGAGCCTGGAAACCTGTTCCCTCGGTGAGGACTGCCGACTCAGCATCAACGCCTAGTACCAATGGAGGAATCGCCGCATGCCGCTGCCCACAGACGAAAAAATCGTTGCTCTGAGCAACCAGATACTGGAGAAATTCGAAGCCCTGTTTGGAGCGCACCCTGGCTTTCGGCCGGCTCACGCCAAGGGCATCATGTTGAATGGATCGTTCACGCCCACACCGGACGCGGCTTCGCTCAGCAGGGCGCCTCACTTGAACCGGCCATCCACGCCGGCCACGGTGCGATTCTCCAACTCTACCGGCATTCCGGTCATACCGGACAATGATCCAAATGCCGATCCACGCGGCTGTGCAGTCCGCTTTTATCTTGCAGACCGCGTGCACACCGATATCGTGGCCCATTCCACGAATGCGTTTCCTTCGCGAACAGGGCAGGACTTCCTGGAGTTCTTGACAGCCATTACCGCAACTGACCTTACTCACATTCCCGGCTCACCGTTGGAAAAATACCTCGGCACCCACCCAGCGACGCTCGCCTTTGTGCAAGCGCCGAAGCCGCCGGCCTCGAGCTTCGCGCGGGAAACATATTTTGCTCTCACCGCCGTTCGCTTTATCAATAAAGATGGCGTGAGCCGTTACGGCCGGTACCGCATCCTGCCTGAGGCCGGCAACGACCATCTGGACGCGGCGGCTGCAGCGGCGAAGGGGCCAAATTATCTGTTTGATGAAATTGAGCATCGAGTCGCCAATGAGCCGGTCAAGTTTCGGGTGGTGGCTCAACTGGCCGAAGATGGGGACACGGTGAACGATGTGACCATGCAATGGCCGGAGAGCCGCAAACTGGTGGAGTTGGGCAAATTGTCTTTCACCGAGCCAGTGCTCGATGAAGTTCACGAACAGAAGCAGATCATCTTCGACCCCATTCCCCGCGTGGACGGCATTGATGCTTCTGATGACCCGCTGCTGGAGTTGCGGGCTGCAGTCTATCTGTTGAGCGGACGCCGCCGACGGTCGGCCCCCGAATAGCGGGCGAAAAATAAAATCGAACCATCAGCCCGGACTCTCCGTATCTAGCTTTGCGGGAGGAATGCCTCTCAGCACACAGTTCGGGGAACAGGGATGCAGCTTGCAGCAGATATTCGTTACGCGTTCCGTCAATTTGCCAAGGCGCCGGGATTTACCACGACAGCGATTCTTACCCTCGCACTTGGCATCGGCGCCACCACGGCCATCTTTACCCTGGTGTATGCGGTACTTTTGAAGTCGCTGCCGGTGGTTAACCCCGAGGATTTGTGGCGAGTCGGCAATGAAGAGAACTGCTGCGTCAACGGCGGCATGCAGGATAACTGGACTCTCTTCTCCTACGAGCAATACAAGCAGTTTCGCGCGCAGACCACAGGGTTCGCGGAGCTCGCTGCTTTTCAATCCGGGGGAACGATGATCGGCGTTCGCCGCGATGGCAGCAATAAGCCATCGGAGCCCTTCAAGAGCGAGTTTGTTTCCGGCAATTACTTTTCAACTTTCGGGATCCTTCCATATTTCGGACGCGCGATCGCCCCGAACGACGACCGGAAAGGGGCGCCTGCCGTGGCCATGATGACCTTCAGGACCTGGCAGGATAAGTTTGGCAAGGACAGCTCGGTGGTCGGGTCGGGCTTCGTGATCAACGGTCAGCCGTTCACCGTGGTGGGGATCACTCCGCCGGGATTTTTCGGTGATCGCGTGCAGAGCACTCCGCCGGCATTCTTCATTCCTCTCAACGATGAACCATTGATCAGCCCGACGGGCACCATACTGGAGGAGGCCTCACTCGACTGGCTCGACCTGATCGGGCGTATTCGGCCCGGCGCAAATCCGCAAGCCATGGAAGCGCAAATGCAGGTCCAGCTGCGGCAATTTTTACTCAGCCCGTTGAGCAAAGTAGAGCCGCGCGACAAACCGCTGGTGGCCAAGCAGATGCTGCACTTCTCGCACGGGGGCAATGGCGTGCAGATGATGAGGGACGAGTACAAGGATGGCCTGCACCTGCTGATGTGGGTGTCCGGCTTTGTTCTGCTGATCGCCTGCGCAAACCTCGCTAACCTGATGTTGGTGCGTTCTGCAAACCGGCAGCAGCAAACGTCGGTGCGGTCGGCGCTGGGTGCCCCCCGCATGACGCTCGTCCGGCAAACCCTGACCGAAAGCATTGTGCTGGCCGTGCTGGGCGGGATTGCCGGAATCGCGGTGGCCTTCGCCGGGACCAGGGTCACTCTGTTTCTGGCGTTTCAAAAGGAACCGGTGCCGATACCAGCTAGTCCTTCTCTGCCGGTGCTCGGGTTTGCGCTCCTGGTTTCCTTGTTGACAGGGGTTCTTTTTGGAGTTGGCCCGGCCTGGTTGACGTCTAAGGCAAATCCCGTCGAGGCGCTGCGCGGTGCGAATCGTTCGACGGCGGATCATGGAGGGTGGGGACAGAAATCGCTGGTGGTCTTGCAGGCGGCTCTCTCCGTTGTGCTGCTTTGTGCTGCTGGTTTGCTGGCGCGAAGCCTGAGCAACATGCAGAACCAGGACTTTGGTTTTGTCACGGCGAATCGCTACATCGTGCATATCGACCCGCAGATGGCCGGTTACAAGCCCAACCAGCTGGAAGCACTCTTTCGGCAACTACACGCCAACCTCGCGGCGATCCCGGGTGTGAAGCAGGTGAGTTTTTCCATGTACAGCCCGATGGAAGGAGATAACTGGGGCGAGGGCGTGTTCATCGAGGGTGAGCCACCACCGCCCCCTGGAACGCACGATCATGGAGCCTCATGGCTGCGCGCAAGCCCGCATTACTTCGACACCATCGGGACGAAAATCGTAGAAGGCCGCGCCATGAACGAGCAGGACACGCCAACGACGCGCAATGTTGCGGTGGTGAATCGCTTCTTCGAGAAGAAGTACTTCAAGGATGGCCACGCGATCGGCAAGCACTTCAGCGATGATGTGAAGCATCCGGGATATTTTGAAATCGTCGGTGTGACAGAAGACACCCACTATTGGGGGCCGTCGGAGAAGATGCGGCCCATGTATTTTCTCGCAGAGGGGCAGACCATTCATAGTGACGATCCGCGCTATCAGCAGTTTGAGGACCGGTCTCAATATCTGAACGCGATTGAAATTGAGACCGCGGGCAATGTGCCTGGACTCGAGGCGCAGGTGCGTCGCGCCATTGCGCAGGTGAATCCAGATCTCGCGATCATCGATTTCAAAAGCTTTGCGGAACAGGTGAAGTCCAACTTTACGCAGCAGGCGATGATCGCCAAGTTGACATCCTTTTTCGGGGTGCTGGCGTTGGTTCTAGCGTCGATCGGACTCTACGGGGTGACCGCATATTCGGTGGAGCGGCGTACGAGCGAGATTGGTATCCGCATGGCGCTGGGGGCTGATCGCACAAGCGTTCTCCGGATGGTGCTGCGCGGCGCTTTTCTGCAGGTGGGCATTGGTCTGGCAATTGGGATTCCGGTGGCGATCCTGGCCGGACACGCGATGGCGAGCCAGTTGTTTGGGGTGAAGCCTTACGACCCGCTCATTTTGTCGGTAACCTTGATGGTGTTGTGCGCGGCGGCATTTTTTGCAGCGTTCCTGCCGGCGCGCAGCGCTGCGAGCCTGGAACCGATGCGGGCTTTGCGAACAGAGTAGGTGGGGCTACGCCCGGCGCTCGCGTATCGGATGACTCTACGCGACGGTCAGCGGAGCGGTGGCTTTCCGCTTCAAAGTAAGCGCGGGACGCTCGATGAAGTGCCAGCTCAGCCAGCCGAGGCCGAAGCAGATGACTGTCGACGCAGCAAATGCGATCCAGGGTGACCCTCGGTGGAACCATATCCACAGGCTTTCCACCGGCCATCCGTACAGGTAGATTCCGTAGGAAATGTCGGGAAACTTGTTCATCCACGACAACCAAGGCAGCCGCATCTGGCCGAGGTAAAACATCAAGTAACCGCCGCACAACACCAATCCCAGCTCAGCCCTCGTAGGTGCAAAGACAAAGAATACCGCCATCGTTACAGTGGCGATTACGGCGAACATTGGCCGGAAGGCAATACGATGGCGAAACAGATAAAAGCAACAGCCGACCAGATAAATGGCGGTTAAGCGGAAGAACAACCCGGGCACGCCGACAAGGGCTTCCATGTGCCTCGCCTGGTGTATCCGCTCGAAAGGCGCCGGGTAGAGAACCGAGGACAGCAGGAGAGTGGTCATCAGCAGTACGGGTATCGGCCGCCGGAGTAAACCGCATAGTCCAAGGAGCGCGACCAGCAAGTAGCATCGGAATTCGTAGCTAATGGTGTACATCGCGCCGTTCACCATGGCGTACGGCTGCCCCGGGAAGACTGGAGGGGTCGCGGGCGAGCCCAGAAGTGCAACGCTCTTGAAGAACTGAACATCAATGTCACGGAAAAAGTGTGCAACTCCGGGAGCCAGCAAGCCAACGGCGGCCGTGCTGACGACGACCGCGACAAGATAGCCGGGAACGATACGTAGAACGCGTTTGCGGAGAAAGTTCAGAAACTCGGGATCTCCCAACCAGCTCTGAACGATCAGGTACCCGCTGAGCACAAAAAAACCATCAACGCCCAGTACTCCGAAAGAGATTGGCGCGCCCGTTAAACGGTGGAGGAGCTCGCGAGAAGAATTGCCGTCGGTGATCTCGGGAGCGTGCGACAACAGCACAAGGGTGGCAAAAATAATGCGCAGCAGATCGAACTGATGGTTGCGAGTGCTCTTTGGTTTCAAGATCGGTTTACCGGCCACTATGCACTTGAGGGCAGATTCTGATCAGGCGTTGCGGACCGGACCTGCCGACGCTCGGCCCCATCATAGCTGAGTACAGCGCAGAGAGACGCTCGATTTGAGTGGCGTTCTCTTGCGGCGGCGCCCTTCGGCCCAACCTATTGGCAGAGCATCGCATGTGTTCTCGAGTTCGTCTGAGAGGTGCCGGAGAAGATTTTGCTGATTATTGCTGTGGCGGCGCACAGAATTTATTCCTGTCGCGCTACAGGATCTGTGCCAGAGGGCCTCGCCTCACGCTTATTGTGCGGAGAACCTACAAAGGTACTACTCGATACCGGACGACTCAAAACCCGCTACGATGGGTCTGATCTAGCCATAGGGAACGAAGAAGGCCGGGGCCGCGGACGACGGTTTCTTTTGCGATCTGCTGAGCACCTTGTCGACAGCTTCCTGGCTCTCGATCCAGAAGTACCGAAGAGGTCGATACCTTGTTTGCTGTTTTCGCAGGATGGATCACGCGGTATTGCGCCGCAGGAATGTGTGATCGTGCCTGTGTCTATGTATCAGGTCGAACCCGTGAGATTCCAGGCAGCGTATCATCTGTTTCGTCTTCGCCTTGGGAATCTCTGCGAAGAAATCATGGAACTCCACACAAATCTGCTTAATCGCAATGTGTTCAGACAGGCAGCTTTCCAGCACTTCGTACTCGAAGCCCTCGATATCGATTTTCAAGAGATCGATGGACTTGTGCCCATTCATCGCAATCTCACGCGCAAGACTGGTGCAGGGAAGGGTCTCGGTCCCCCCGGTCTTCAGCCATGTGCCGGAATCTGTTCCACCTCCGATGGAGAAGGTTCCGATCGTGGACGCGGCTAAACCTACAGGCTTAAAGAGAAGGCTGGCACTATTCGCCAAAGCGACCGTACGCACGGCGACCGGTGAGGGGTCGAATATGTGAATCTTTACCCCAAACCTTCGAATCAATTCCTGCTCGAAGGTGATATCTTCGCCCACTCCGCCGCTGTAGACTACCGCATCCCGGTGCAGGTCACGCGTGACGATCGTCCACTGCGACAAAACACCTATTGTCTCTTTGTCGGGCAATGGCTTCGAATACAAAGAATCATACGTATGTCTTAGCTGGTGACGAAGACGCTGAGGTAGTAGTCGAGAAACGATCCTCATTTATCGATCCCGAAGCATGGAGCACAGGCCCACTGCAAAGTGCCAACAGCACCCAGGTTGAAACGCTTCATCAGCTGTTGGCCTTGGAACTGAAGGCGTTCAGCCGGATCTGCGATTCCGCCGCAGGCAACGACCTCGAATTGTTCCACCGGCCGATCATGGGCATTGAATCGTTGTTCCCGGCATTTTATATCGGCCTGACATCCGTTTGCCACGCGTCGAACCACCCTTATACGCGCTGACGAGCCGCAGTGAGCAACTCCGGATTGATGGAAGGTAGCTCTTGCGGTCTTGAATGGAGCGCTGGAAATCGATGGTACAGAATCAACCCAAATACGAGGGCCATGTAGCTGATTAGCTCGGAAAACACGCGTATCTCGATGACAACTCCCACCATCATCATTACACCAAACCACACCGGGAGAAGATAGAATTCTCTTTCCATCGCGGCATTCTTGATCCACTTTCGCCAAGCCAGCGTGACCGGGAGCATGAACCCGAAGACGCTTAGCAGAACCGGCCACTGTTGTGGTTTGAGAATGGTCCTGAAGTTGTAAGCGAACTTGTAATAGAAGCTTGCATGGGCTGTATCAGCCACATTGGCCGCGAATAAATGGCTGAGGTACAGTTTGATTGCTATCCACAGTGCGGCTTGGGTCAGAACGTGCCCGCTAATCTCCAGAATTCCGGTGCGCCGCTTTATCTCGTCCCAGCGCCAGATCGCCAGAAACAGCGTCGCCATACAGATTGTCTCGCGATTAAAGGTACCCAGGACGAAAAATAGGTAGAAGAGCGTCATCCGTCGGCAAATCACGGAATAGATGCACCCACAGAAGAAAAGCAGACTTGGCAGGTCGTATGGCAGAAAGAAATTGAGCCCAAAGGCCAGTGGGAAATGGAAGTACGCCATGTACACAACAAGCAAGGATGCCCACTGGCTAAATTGTTCATTCCTCGTCAGGCATGACAGAGAGCGCCAGGTGAAGAGGACCGATCCGAAAAGGCTAAACCACGAAGTTGCAAACAAGATCGCCATACTTGGGGTCGCAAGCGGCCTCGGCAGGCGATCAGCGATTGCCGACAAGCCGGGCAGCTTCAACCCTATCCGTAGCACCCAGGCCATCAGGACTCGTTCCTGGTATGGCAGATGCGACCGCCCCTGCACGTACTCGTCGAGCCGGAGGAATGGCTTGCAATTTTGAACATACGCAAGAGAAAAGTGCGTGCAGATTACCGCCAGCAGCAACCACCATGCGGCTTTGCCTTTAGAGCTATTGTTCACCCTGGGTCTCGTTTCCCTGGCGCTGAACCTAACACATCCCAAGGCGGATTTCGCAAGACTTTTCGTCCTTTTCCGGGTTCGATCCACCTTTGGCGAACTACATGAACATGGTTTCGCAGTCTCACCTTCGTCAATACCTTCGCGATCTTCCAGTCAACAGACAGCACAGAATAGAACTCACGCCCACCTGGATGCGTTTGATATTCTTGACGGGTCTGTTCGCGCAATTTTGGCTTTCGGGGTCTTCAGAGCCGGGTTTTCGACGCTGGTAGGGTGAAACCATGAGTACCGTGATTGTCAGGTCGCTCGGACGGCGTCGTCGACGGCCCCTTCTTTGGGATTCCGAGCGAGCCTTCTATAGTGATGCACGCCTCTTTATTCTCGGAGCCGCAGGCGCCTACAGCGTAAACCTCGTCGGGGCGTTACCCGGGGATGAAGTCCTTCTTTTTCTGTTCCTCCCCATACTGCTGCTCGCGCGCGGAAAGCGCGCCTTCGATCGCCAATATTTACTGTTTTATCTCCTGACGCTCGGTTGGCTTTTGGGCACGATCGTGGCAGACGAGTACAACGGAATAGCAGCTTTCAACCGAGCAAAGGGAACCGCAAGGGTTGTCTTCTTTTGTTTGGATTTCATGGCTCTAGCCATCCTGATCAATAATCAGACTCGAAAATTCATTGTCTTTTCACTGAGTATTGTCGCCGTGATGCTGTTCATCGCTGGGCATTTTCAAGGGGAAACCCTGACGGCATTCAAGTTTGGGGGCTCATCCACGGTAATCATCCTGGCGCTTTTGGCGTCCTCGTACTTCTATGCGCAACGAAGGTATAAAATCTGCATCGGAATAGCTCTTGCTCTCGCCGTTTTGAACCTGGGTTTTGCCTTCCGTTCCCAAGTCGCCATTGTTCTTGTGTCTTCAATTCTGACGCTACCGATCTTTACTGGTCGTGTTGCGGCGAAGGGCCGCAGTATCTCAAATTCCACGAACCTTTTGAGGGTTGTTGCTCTGCTTGCCTTCGCGGGTGGGTCAGCCTATCTGGCGAATCAGGTTATCAAGTATGCTGCGACTCAAGGGTTCTTTGATGAAAGCACACAGGACAAATTCACCCAACAATCCAACGGGAAGCTGGGTGTTCTCTTCGGCGGAAGGCCGGAAACCCTGGTTGCGATTCAGGCGATTCGCGATAACCCCATCATCGGGCATGGCTCCTTCGCGGCTGATGCGCACTACCTCGAATTGATGCAGCAGCTTCAATATGAGTACGGATATAGCGATTCGGATGCTCCCGAAGAGGTTGAATACCCTGTAATTCCAACTCATTCGCACCTGACCATGGCCTGGGTTGAGTCGGGTATATTGGGTGGTTTGCTTTGGATTTACATCCTGGTGCTAACCATTCGCGCCATCTTCCGACTAGTCTTGATACGGCCAAACCTGGCACCACTCTATAGCTATCTTCTAGTGAACTTTATCTGGGACATTCTGTACTCTCCCTTTGGAAGTGTCAATCGGATGTGGGGGGCCTATTTGATTCTTCTCAGCTATCATTTGCTGAGAACCCCTATACCGGGGACACAATCAGCCGGTGTACGTAAACCGGATGTCCTTTATCCCAAGCGCATCACTTACAAGCGCGATTTTATCCCTGGGCTCGCAAACGGCCTACGACGGTAACAGGGTGGAAGCCTGGCACCATTCGATTGCTTCCTGATCGTGCATGAAAGGTGGACGTAAGCCTCATGCCGCGCTTTCTCCGCTGGACCTCAGCAATACACATTAAAGATGGGTGCTTGTAGGAACGCCAATCTAAGTCTCGGGTCTGAGTTTCTGCGATGAATGGACCCTCGGGGGATCTTTGAGAACCATTGTTCGTCAGCAGCTCGCGCACAGTGAAGAAAAGCAAAGAGGGTTGAATTGCACATTTAATAAATCGTTACGGATTGGCGGCATTTGTGCCGTTCTATTGGTGCTCTTAATAAATCTAACAATCATGGAGCGCCAGGAACCTTGGGAAGATGAGATCTTTGCAGTGTCTACGGGTTGGTCGCTCGCGCGCTCTCAGGGGGCAACGCTTAGTGTTTTGGCGGACTACCCGAAGACCGGATCTCCTATTTCTTTCTATGGTCCAGTTTCATTTGAGGCCGAGGCGTTGCTCATTCGCGTTTTCGGGTTGTCTCTGTTTGCTTGGAGATTGGCCTGCTTCTTCGGAATTTTATTATGTGTCCTTGTGTCTTCTCGGTTGGTTAGGCTCGCTGGCGGCGATAGAGTAGGCCAGCTCATCACGAGTCTCATAATCGCCCTGAGCCAATCTGTCGGCGCTACCCTTCCAGGTAGATGGGACGCGGTAACCGTTGGTTTATTCCTTAGTGGGCTGTTGGTATTCCTCGGTGGTCTAGAGACCGTCGGACGGGTGTATATGGGGCGCAGCGTTTTGGCGGGTGTTCTCATCGGCGTCGCCCTAGCTTCGACGCCCCGGGTCTTGACACTCAGCTTGGCTGCGTTGGTGGCAACAGTCATAACCGGGCTTTACTTCGCGAAGGTCCGATCATTTTTTCTTCTCGGCTCGTTCGGCATGTTTCTCACCGCCTTTTCCGTTCAAACTCTCCTTCTACTACCGTGGGGCGAAAACTCAATTTCCTGGTACTCCTTCTTAAAGCATGCAACCAGGGGGGACAGCATCAATGCGACGCCGCTGACTGGGCAGGGCGCTTGGACTTTAGATCTGCAACACCATAAAATCATCACACTCTTGCTCTTCGCAATTCTCATTAGTTGGTTATTAATCGTTACCCTAAGAAAGCGTCACACCGATTCCGAAAAAAAGCCGGTCAAAGTATTCCTGGCCGTCTTTGCTGCGACGAACCTCGTCTTAATGCTGTTGGCGTTGGCGAACTCTCTTGGGCAAGCAACATTTTGGTTACCGCCAGTGGTCTGTGCCGCTATGTGCTGGTTTGACTGGGATCTTCACAGAGGGCGAAGGGCTATCGTCGCCCTGTCTCTTATGACCCTTTGTCTGTTATCGCTCTTCTTGGAGGAGGCTGAGCAGGCGATCGTAGTGGCGCTCACTTGGAACCGAAGAAGTACGGTTGCGCTTACTGAGTTTGTCCGGCGATCAGTACCGCCGGGAGCGGTCTTCTATGGACCTATTGGGGGCTACTTCTATCCCGTTGAGCTTTCCGGGAGCCAATATCTCTACCCTTATGAGCGAACTACCCCGGGCCTTTATTCGAAGACTGGGGCAACGGCCGAGGAGAGACTCGATGAGAGGATTTGCTCCCATCGCAGCTACGCGATCTGGCCAAAGACGGATCCCAAACGCCACCCCGAGATGCAATGGATGCCAGAAGCCCTTCGAGAGCGTTCGAGAGGGGCGGTAGCTGAATTTGATCAGCCCGCATCAGCGGGTTGGAGAAATTCACTGCTGAAGAAGATTGGAGATGTCGGCGGCAAGTACGGTTTTCCTGACGTTGTCATCTACTCACTCGGAAGCGCGCACTGTGGAGATGCTGACCCAATCCGATGAACGCGTCGCAAGCGCCCGCGATTTTTACGGATTCGATGACACATGAGACAGGCATTGAAAAAGCATATCGACAGTCTGGACGGTCTTCGCGGCGTCGCCATTCTGCTCGTTTTCCTCTTCCATTATATGCCACGCAATCCCCGAAACCCTCTTTCATGGCTGGCGAGCCTCGGCTGGTCCGGCGTCGACCTGTTTTTGGTACTCTCTGGATTTTTGATTACCGGAATTTTATACGACACCCGTGAATCTAAGAATTTCTTCAAAGTATTTTATTCGCGACGCGCGTTGCGACTCTTCCCGCTTTATTTCTTTGCAGTCGGTATCGTATTGCTCGTTGCGGCACTGCTTCACACTTCTATGGGTTGGGTTGCGATTCCCTTTTATCTCTACGGTGCAAATATCATGCTTGGGGTAAAGGGTGGAGTTCCCAACTTTACTCCTTATTTCCAATGTATTCATTTCTGGTCGCTATCAATTGAAGAGCAGTTCTACTCTTTATGGCCGCTACTGGTGTTCTTTGTGCGCAAAAGAAGAACATTGATGCTGATTTGCGCAGGCTGTATGCTCGGGGCACTCCTTTTCAGGATTGACCTGACCCACCTCCGGGTTGCCACGTGGATTCTAGAGACCGAGCTACCGTCGCGGATGGACTCATTACTGGCTGGCGCCATGCTGGCGCTGGCGCTGCGAGGCCCGCAGCCGGATTCTTGGCTTCGCCCCAAAAGGCTTTACATTCTTATGGGCATTTGCCTCCTCATATTGGGTCTTCTCTTCATCAGGGCCAAGTCGCTTTTCATCGCGTCGAGCGAGATGACGACATGGGGCTACTCAATGTTTGCAGGTGTCTATCTCAGCATTCTCGCTCTTGCATTGGTGCCCGACACTATTCCGAACCGCATAGGAAGGCTCCCGGTGCTGCGTTTCTTCGGTAAGTACAGTTACGGAATTTATATCTGGCATCTACTGCCGTCGCCGATCTGTATTTTTTGGCAAGGTTGGTTCGCGCGCAACATTCACCCATTACTTCTAGGACAGACGGTCTATGCAGCGGTTATGCTGGTACTCTCTACGGCAGCGGCCGTGTTAAGTTACCAGTTTCTTGAACTCCCCTTTCTTAGACTAAAATCCTACTTTCGGTACGAGGAGCCAAAAGGCGAGCATTCCGGAGGCTTGCCCTACCCAAAGGACGGGTTTGCACAGAATGCCCTTTAAAGTACATCATCGTTGTGCGAATCCCGAGGGGATGACACGTCTATTGTCTGCCCGCGCGAATCCTGGGAAAGAATGAAAGAATCGCTTAGCCATGTTCTCTGTTTATCTTCAAACAAACATTTGTGACGGACCAAGCGACACCGGACAGGGTTAACCGGTTAAGCATTCGCTCACATGGGTGGAGGTGAATTGTCCTGTACCAGAAAGCCGGGCGTGCCGAATGTTGGCTGCCAGTAGGCTTGATTTTGCTCTATCACATTGGCGCTGATTCCATTGACACCGTCTGTGTTGTAGATGACATTCACGGAGGGCACCGTATTATTCCGAAGCATGAGACCTGAAACCAAACACCCGGGAAAATCCTGGATCCCGATACCCCAAATGTAGGGGTTTGCGTCTCGAGCAATCATCGTGCCCGTCCCGACTCCGAGGGTGTTGCGAAGGACATCGGTGTTTATTACCGGGCCAAACGCTGCCGGGCCACCGTAGGGGCCAATGGCAGAAATCAGAATCCCTTGGCCGGAGTTAGTCAGAGCATTGTCTTCAATGACACCGTCGAGAGCATCACCTAAGACGATGGACGCCCCAAGTGTGTCGGTAAGTGCGTTGTGCGCGATGGTCATATTCAATTCATACTGAAAGATTCCCACTATTGATGTTGTGTCAGGCAGGACCTTCCATGGTGTCGACAGGTCGATTGTTCGGCCGCTGTAACTTTTGAGAGTGGAGTACTGACCAACCCCTGTGCCGAAAACAATCGCCATCACTGCCGCTTGGGGATTTGTCGTCCCCATCCAGTTCCATGCTGGATCGTCGGCCAAAGTGACTGTACTCGCTGTGCTTGAGGCGATAGGGCCGAAGTATGATCCACCGTCACCATCGTTAGTGATGACTTGCTGATCATTGGAGCCCATGTTGTCAAAGGTGTTGTAACCGATATAGATATCTCTGGAGAGCGCCGACTGCCCCCACTGGCTGTTGCCTCGACTGACGCTAAGGCCCGTGCCGCCGGAGTGGTTGCCGTTTCCTTGCCCGGGTGTGTTTTGCGAATGGGTTCTATTCTTCTCGAAGATTATGTTTTGGCTGTCGCTAATGCCAAGGCCTGTGTAGTTGTTAACGACAATCTCGTTGCCCGAGACGATACCGCCATCCCCGTAGTTGATATCGAAAACCTGATTGGAGTTCGAAAGAAAGAAAGAGTTGTAGACCTGAATGTCGGGGCCCGCAAGAGCGAACATTGATTCCGCACCCTTTGATGCATCTGAAGTTGAGCTAAAGTTCACGCCGTTGAAAAACAAATGACCAGATGTCAGAGGGTTCCCCGTCTGGATGCCCGGAGTGAGAAGCAGGTTAGGGTTTGCCGGCGCTGTTAGAGACAAGTTAGCCATCCCGAAGTAAGGAGAAACGTTGAACCAGGCCACAGGCGGTAAGTTTTTGGGTCGGCCGATGAATTTCGTCAAAGCTGAAGATGATCCGACAAGGACTTCATAAGGATGAGTTGTGACTTGATCTGTCAATACGAACGTGCCACTGGGGATTGATATATATGCGACTTCCTTTGCGCCGGCCAAGGGAGCATACCAGTCCAAGCATGTCTGGAGATGTTTGGTATCGTCAGTGACGCCGTCGCCCGCCAGGGTCGAGCAGGCGACATTTCTTGCCGATAACGCCAAGGGTGCATTCACCGTAATTTGAGCGGCCGCGCTTGACGTGGCATCCCAGGGGGAGCTGCCTACCCACATGTTGTAGTTTCCGGGAGCAAGTGTGGTGGGTACCGCAGCGCTCATGGAGTTAGTGTCGAGCGTCGATGGTTTGAACGCGTAAGCAGTGCCAGTGGGTGACTGCAAAATAACCTGGTCAGAAGCTGCGAAGTTTTTCCCGAAAATGCGCAGTGTGCCGCCTGACTCTACACCGCAATCATAGACACGGTGCTGAAGAGCCTGGGCTGGGTCGATCAACTGATGGAACTCCGACCACCCAATTCAGCGAAGGTGCATTGGCCAATCCGAAAATTGGTGATGTCGAAGGATCCTGGATTTCGAATCCGTAGACGCCTGGCGGAAAATTTGCAGGGACAATGAAGGAAAGCCCAGTCGTGCCCTGCTGCGTTGTGGAGATCACTGCGCTGCTCTCGCGCACCACGGATTCCCAATCGATGGTTCCCGGCGGGATAAGAGTTATGCGCGCGGTCTTTGTCACATTTGTGAAAGCTCCCGTCATCAGAATGGATTCTCCCGGGCCATTTTCTCGAGAAGTCCAAAAGATTGTGTTCGACGCATACTTGGGCTCTCCCACAACCGGCGTTTGGTTGTCGACGAAGGTGTAGACGGGATCGGTCCCTACACCCCAATCGCCATTAGAGACGCCCGTATTCGGATTCGTGCACCCGGTGAGCGGCGCTAGAGCGCCGGGAGTGGGGATCGTTTGCCCACCGCCTGGTCCCCCGTCTCCTGAGGATCCACTCCCCGTGCTTTGGCCGGGACTGGATCCCGCTGTGGAGTTGAGAGTGAGACCGCATCCCACGAGAACCAAAGGTATCGCCAACACCAGGAGACTCACTGAAATTGCCACAATGTTATGGCATCGAGTGACCGCCAAATGTGCATTCATGGCACGTGCGGTCGGTCGTTCTACTAACCTCATCGCAATGCACCGTTCCATTCCGGATCAGTAACAGTGCGTTTATCGACATTAACGGGACCGAAGTGAGATGCGATCCATGCCATTTATTCGGGTTCGACAATCGAGTACCGATAGGGAATCGCAGGCCCCGCCACAAGTCCAGATGTGAACTCGGCGCATTTTTATTGCGTCTAAACCATGAACAACGTTCTTCTCCTGTTTATTTGCGAGGAGCTTGCGCGCGGATGTTATCGGCAGCATCCCGGAAAATACAGGACTGCCTAACCGATAGAATCGATCTCAGGGGGTGCAATGGAATACGTCAATCTTGGCTCGACCGGCCTCAAAGTCTCGCGGATTTGCCTCGGTACCATGACCTACGGCTCGAAGAAGTGGCGCGAGTGGGTGCTGGAGGACGCAGAAGCGCGGCCGTTTTACCGCCGCGCGATCGAAGCGGGCATCAACTTTTTTGACACCGCCGATATTTATTCGCTCGGGGTCAGCGAAGAGATCACCGGGCGCGCACTCAAGGAGTACGGCCCGTCGCGGGACAAACTGGTGATTGCCACCAAGGTTTTCAACGCCATGGGAGATGATCCGAATCAAAAGGGCCTCTCCCGCAAGCACATCATGCACGCCATCGACGACAGCCTGCGCCGCCTGCAGACCGATTATGTCGATCTTTACCAGATTCACCGTTTTGATCCCCACACCCCGATCGAAGAGACGCTGGAAGCCCTGGACCAGGTAGTGCGGGCGGGTAAAGCGTTATATATTGGCGCCTCCTCGATGTACGCGTGGCAGTTTCTGAAAATGCTGCAGACCGCGGACATGTTGGGCCTGGCGCGGTTTGTCAGCATGCAAAACCACTACAACCTGGTCTACCGGGAAGAAGAGAGGGAGATGATCCCGCTTTGCCTGGAGGAAGGTGTGGGCCTTATTCCCTGGAGTCCCCTGGCGCGAGGGTTTCTTGCCGGAAATCGGAATGCCGAGAGCCGAGGGGAGACGGTGCGTGCAAAGACTGACGATTTTGCGCAAAAGCTCTACTACCGGCCCTCGGATTTTGTTGTTGTGGACCGGCTGACTGAGATTGCGAAAAAGCGAGGGGTGCAGAATGCACAGATAGCCTTGGCGTGGATTTTATCCAAGCCTGGCGTGAGCTCACCCATCATCGGCGCCAGCAAGATGGCGCACCTCGACCAGGCGATCGAGGCGATGGAGATTCACCTGGACGAAGCGGAGATCAAGGCTCTGGAGGAGCCGTATGAGCCGCATCCGGTTCTAGGGTTTTGAAAACCCTTCCTGGAAATGTTTTCCGCCTATTCCTCCAGCATCTGAAGATCGAAGGGTGCGACCTGCATGCAATCCAGTTGTGCAATTTTCTTCAGTGCTGCTTTTAACGCGGAGCTGGGGCACGGTTCGACCGTGACGACAAAAGGTAAACGGTCCTTCGGATACCCGGGCTTTTGCAGCAGAGCATTAATATTGATGCCCTGCTCAGCAAGATGCCCGGCAATGGCGGCGACGATGCCCGGACTGTCGTCCACCACAAACCGGATGTAGTGGGGCACGACAAAGTCTCCGTCAACACGAGCCCGGGCACTGGTGATGGTCACCGGACAGCCACCGTGGGCAATCGCCAGCACATCGGAGATGACAGCAACCGCAGTGGGATTCCCCCCAGCCCCGTGGCCCGAGAAGACGATCTCCCCTCCGTAATGGCCACCTGAGATCACCATGTTTTCCGTGCCGCGCGACCATGACAAGGGCGAACGGCGCGGGACCAGCATCGGCCCGACCGTAGCCAGTAGTTCCCGATTTCTGACCTCAGCGCGCGAAATCTGCCGGATCGTACAGTTGAGATCCTTGGCGTAGGCAAAGTCGATGGCGGAGACGTCGCGGATGGTACGGCAGGCGACTTCCTCCGGCAAGACCTCCACGCGTAGGCCTATGCGAGACAGGATAACCAGCTTGGCCCGGGCATCAAAGCCGTCCACGTCTTCCGTGGGATCGGCCTCGGCGTATCCCCGCTCCTGCGCTTCGCGCAACGTCGGCTCAAACTCGGCGCCATCTTCCATATGGCTGAGAATGAAATTGCAGGTCCCATTCAAAATCCCATGCAGGCGCTGGATGCGGTCGCCGGCCAGCCCCTGCTGCACCGCGGGGATCACAGGAACCCCGCCCGCAACCGCGGCGCCGTACAGCAATTGGCAGCCGTGCAGCCGGGCCAGCTCTTCAAGTGCAATGCCGTGCTCAGCAATTAACTTCTTGTTGGCAGTGACTACGTTTTTGCCCGCCGCCAGCGATTGCCGGACCCAATCGCCCGCGGGCTGCAGACCACCCGCGAGCTCGACCACGATATCCGGCTGGGACGCCAGGACCGCGTCGAAGTTGTCCGTCCAAAGAACGGATGAGGGTACCCACGAGACGCGTTTGCGATCAATGCCGCGATTAAAAATGCAGCTCAGTTCTACGCCCTTCGGAGGATGTTCACACAAGATACGGGCTACCGAGTTGCCCACGGTGCCAAACCCCAAAATAGCGACCTTCATCTGCCTATCCATATCGACTCACCCAGCTTTCTCACCGAAGTAAACAGTTAAAAACCGGGGGAGGTATTTGCTACAACCAAGGTTCCATTCTCCTGCGCCTTGCAGGAACAAAATCAAAAGTGACGGAACTGCTCTTCGGGCATGGTTTCTCCCGCGGGCCGGGTCGCTTCCCGTTCGAGCGAGCGGCTTACCAGGTCACGCGAACCCAGGCCCACGGCCAGCGCCAGTGCGAGAACGATACCGCCAAAGAGAATACCAAAGGCGAGATCCACAATAGCGGCTCCGATCGACAGATGATCGAGAACCATCGCGGCCGTCAGCACCAGGACCAACCACTTAATGCCCAGGCTTAACAGCCGCGCGTAATGCAGATTCATATTGACCGCGCCGATCAGCACACTGCGCGAAAGGAAGCGGGCAATCACGTTGCCCAGAAGGAGCAACACCACGGCCCCCACCACGTTGGGGATGTAGCCCAGCAAGCGAGCGGAGAGAAGGTTGTCAGACGATGCACCGAAGGCCTCCAGGCCCACCAAAAAGCCGACGAGCACAATACACCAAAAAACCACGCGCGTGATCAGGGTGGTGGGTGTGTAGGTGGGGGACCACTCTGCGATCGCGTTGGTGCCGCGGGCAAGCCGTTCGTCGATACGGATCGCATTGAGAAGAGTACGGACCAACCACGCAAGTACCCAGGCGACCGCAGCGAAGAACAGAACGGCAAGAATAAAGGCCAGGATCCCCGGAAGCAGGGTTGCAATGCGGCTAATGACCCGAGCCATCGATTCGTGCAGTGACTGTGACACTTGACTCCACATAAATGATCTCCTTCGGGCCTAGGGGTTGAAGCGGTCTGGCCAACGCCACCGCGATAATAGATAGGGCTTGCCCTCTTCATAGGCGCGAGCCAGCTTCTCCAGCCTCTGCTCAGCCTCGGCGGGGCTGGCGTTTCCAACCTCCAATGCGTAGGAGGCCACCCAGCCCAGGTAAAGCGGGGTCAACGCCCCCAACAAATGGGCGCGGCTAATGGTGCGCAAACGGTAGGCCAAGCCAAAGTCATAGATGATGCGCACCCAAAGCTCGTCGGGCAGGTGGAAGCGCGAAGTGCTCGGCCGGGCGAGACGCTTCAACTCCAGAAGCGTCACAGGGGGCAGCACCAGAGACCAGACTTCCTGCAAATTACGAAAGCCGAGCTGAAAAGTTTCGAGCATGGGAGTTGTATCCGCCGGCGCACCATCGGCCGGGGGAGACACCGGAACCCCCAACGTCTCAACCGGCTGGGAACCCCGGACGCGCTGCCACAGGGCAGCATGAGTCGTCATGTCCGAATATAAAGATCCGACAGTCTGAGAAAGGACCGTAGTCAAGTCAACCCCATCGGCGGGGGGAATGTGCCGCGTCTCTACATTCACCTGGCAGATGGTGCAGTCGCGAATGGCCGCCTCGGTGGCCGGCCAGAAAGTGGACTGGCCCTGGGCGTTCGCTCGCTGCAACGCCAGCTCCAATTCCGGAATCATCTTGGAGGACAGGCAGAAATCCGGCGCCAACGGAAAACGCGCCCGGCGGCCATAGAGCGCGCGGGTGAGGGGAGCATAAATGCTCGAGTTCAGCAGGCCGTCGAACTTTCCCAACGCATAGACGGGCATCACCAGTTCGCAGCCTTTTTCCAGCACCGCCGTCATCATGGGAGTCAGAAAATTTGTCTGCAACGCGGCTAGATCGAATCCGATCACGGCGCACGCGCGCACTCCCAATTCCCGGGCCATGGCAAAAAGCGCTTGATAGGTGCCGACACTCGGGAGCCAGGGTATCCTTTCGGGGCTGGCGGCGGGCATTGCGTAAGGGACAAAGCGCAATCCTGACGTTTCCACGGATTCCTCGTCCGTCTTCGCCTGGATGGGGGCTTCCGCGCCGGGCGAGCCGGGAAACGTGACCACGGTGCGCAATCCTGAAATGGATTGACCGGTGCCAAGGATCGCCTGCCTGGCCGCCGCGCGCAGCTGCTCGGTATCCACCGGCACAGCGACCGCGATCAGCAGGTCGGCTTCTCGTACTTCTTCTATCCCTGCTTTCGTTTCTTCCGAAAGCTCAACCTTTGCCATGGGTTTACCTTTGATCCCTACATCGGATCTTAATTGCTTGACGGCCTCAGAAGCTAAAGAGCGTGTGTGAGAACCCGATTTCCAAACGCAGTCCCGCAGGGACGGCTGAACTTAGCCCAGGACGCTAGTCCTGGGTTGGATTTGGCAGGACGACCAGTCCCGGAGGGACGGCTGGAAATAGGCCGCGACACCATCCTGGACAACCTTCAGCCGTCCCTGCGGGACTGAGCTTGGAAATCGGGTTCTCACACGCGCTCTAGTTCATTTTGCATTGGCGGCCCCATATACAGTCCCTGTGGGGCCGGTTTTTCAGCCCCTACCCTATCAGGGGTAAGCCGAGAATCCCTGTCAGCGGAATCAGTACCCAGTTCGGCCGATTATTCAACTCGTAGACCAATTCGTAAAACGCCTTGTCGATGACGTAAGCCTCCAGCAACTGCTGGAAGAGCTCTGGTTCCGTTGGCACCACCGCAACACCTCGGGCAAATTCACAGTAAGCGTGCAGGAATGCGGACGAAACCGATTGTTCCCACAGGTGCGCCCAGGGCGCCAGGCGTTGATAGTCTTCCGGACGCCGCGTGGTGTACTTCATCAGGGCCGAAAAGGCGGCATAACTGAAGGAGCGCAGCATTCCGGCTACGTCTTTCAGCGGCGATTGCTTGGTCCTGCGCTCTGCCAGTGAGCGCGCCGGCTCACCCTCGAAGTCCAAAATCACGAAGTCACCTTTGGAACGCAGCACCTGCCCCAGGTGATAGTCCCCATGGATGCGGGTCCGCAGGGCATGTATTTCTTTGGCAGACAATTGCCCTAAACGATCAAGAACCAGACTTTTACGGCTGAGCACCAGGCCGGCTTTTTCGAGGACGGCGTCGGGTAAACGGGCTATGTTTTCCTTCAGCGCGCCGAAGGCGCCGGCGGCGTGCGTGAGCAGTTCCTCGCGCAGGCGCACGATGTCCATCGAGTTCATAGGCTCGGGCGTAAATGCCGGGTCGTGGGTGGGCGAGGCCAGGGCCACGTGCAGTTCCGCCGTTCTTCTGCCCAGCAAGGCCGCGGCATCAAGATAGGTGCCTACGTGCTCGCGGGCAAATGCCGTCTCGTCGGCCGCGCTTAGCTGCAGAAGAGTGGTTGGTCCATCCCCGATAGCCCCCTGGGCAAAGTTTTCGGCAGCGCTGGCTTCGTAGTAGCGGTCCAACTCTTCCAGTGTCCATTGCCACCCATCGCCCTCATTGCTGACTAGGCCTTGCAACATGGCCAAGGTCGACGGTTCCTGCCCTTTGCGGCTGTATTCGATCGATCCTCCGAAGGGCGCAATGTGGGTGAAATGAGTCGATTCGGTGATGTAGCGCCCGATCTCGGTGTCTGGGTTGGGACCTGCTTGCTGTCTGCGAAACAGCTTCATGATGAGCTTGTCCCCAAAGAGCAACGAGGTGTTGCTTTGCTCCGCGGAACCACGCCGGGCCGCCATGCGCTCCCCCGGCGGACCCTGCAAGTGCTCCAGCGCGCTGCTGGGGATGCCTAGGATGGCGCCCTCTCGGGAGGAGATCTGGCCTCCCCCGGAAATCAGCGCCAGCAGCGCTTCGCTGGCAGTGTCGTTAAAGACAGCTTCGTGGAGCACCCCATCACTCTCCGTAGAGACCAGCCGGGCTAACACGGCGTTGGGAGACTCCTCCCGGAGTGTGTCGGCAGCTTTGCCGAAAAGCAAACCCAGCGTGACCAGGTAGGTGTCGCACTCCCCTTCGGAGTATTGGACCTCGACCCAAACCAGGGCGCTGACACCCTCGTTGAACACTGCCCAGTCCTCAATGCGGGTTCCGGTAATCGCGCGTGATTTGGCTCCAAACCAACGCTGACGGGCCATGTAGCCCTTCAGTATCGTCTCTTCGAGTTCCCGGCGGCCATTGCCTTCAAGAACGCTCATCCAGTCAGTCTGGCTGCTGACTTCCAGTTCCGGCTCGCCGGCTTCTGCCGTGCTCGGCACCGGCTCGGGCGAAGGCTGCAACTCCAGCCACAGAAACCCATAAGGGCCTACGGTCAACGGATAGCCCGCGGTGCGGATCTTGGGAAATTCAACGTAACCCAGCATCTCGACCGGCACCATCCCGGCGTACGCTGCCAGGTCCAGTTCGACCGGCTGGGCAAACCGGGAAAGATTGGCCACGCACAGGACTTTCTCGTTTTGGTATTCGCGGATGTAAGCAAGTATTTTGCGGTTGGTGGGGTTTAGGAACGACAGGGTTCCGCGGCCGAACACCTGGAAGAGTTTGCGCAAGGCGATCATGTTGCGCATCCAGCTCAGAAGCGAAGAGGGGTCGCTCTGCTGCGCTTCGACGTTCAACCCCTCATAGCCCCAAACGGGGTCCATGATGACCGGGCTGTAAAGCTTTGCGGGCACGGCGCGGGAGAAGCCGGCATTGCGGTCTCCGTTCCATTGCATGGGGGTGCGCACACCGTTCCGATCGCCCAGGTAAATGTTGTCGCCCATGCCGATTTCGTCCCCGTAATAAACGATGGGGGTGCCGGGGAAGGAGAAGAGCAGGCTGTTCAGCAGCTCGATGCGGCGCCGGCTATTGTCGACCAGCGGCGCCAACCGCCGCCGGATGCCGATGTTAATCCGCATGCGCGGATCCGCGCTGTAGGCCAGGTACATGTAATCGCGCTCATCGTCGCTTACCATCTCCAAGGTCAGCTCGTCGTGGTTGCGCAGAAACAACCCCCACTGACAGTTGCCAGGGATTTCCGGCGTTTGCGCCATGATGTCGGTGATGGGCAGGCGATCTTCCTGCCGCAATGCCATGTACATTCTGGGCATCAAGGGGAAGTGAAACGCCATGTGGCACTCATCCCCGTCGCCGTAATAAATGCGCACATCATCCGGCCACTGGTTGGCCTCGGCCAGGATTGTCCTGGCGGCGTAGCTCACGTCGATCTCATGGCGAATGCGCTTCATCACTGCGTGGGTTTCGGGCAGGTTTTCGCAGTTAGTGCCTTCCCGTTCTACCAGGTAGGGAATCGCATCGACGCGAAGCCCGTCGACGCCCATATCCAGCCAGTAGCGCATGATCTTGACGACTTCTTCGATGACGACAGGATTGTCGTAATTCAAATCCGGCTGGTGGGAGAAGAAGCGGTGCCAGTAGTACTGCTGGGCATCGGGATCCCAGGTCCAGTTGGATTTTTCGGTATCGGTGAAAATGATGCGCGCTTCCTGGTATTTCTGGTCGGTGTCGCTCCACACGTAGAAGTCGCGCTCGGGTGAATCCTTGGGGGCGTGGCGCGCGCGCTGGAACCAGGGATGCTGATCGGAGGTGTGGTTGATGACCAACTCGATCATCACCTGGATTCCACGCGCATGCGCCTGGGTCAGGAACTCGCGAAAGTCCTCCATGGTGCCGTAGTTCGGATGCACGCTCAGGTAATCGGAGATGTCGTAGCCGTCGTCGCGCAGAGGAGAGGGGAAGAACGGTAGTAGCCAAAGGCAGGTGACGCCGAGGTCCTGGACGTAGTCGAGTTTGCTCAGCAATCCCTGGAAGTCGCCGATACCATCGTTGTTGCCGTCCATGAACGCCTTGACGTGCAACTCGTAAATGATCGCGTCCTTGTACCAGAGCGGGTCCGCCGCGCTTCCTGGTTTCTTCAATCGTGCCTCCCCGCTTGGTGACTGTTTAAATCGTAACTACCGTAGTTCTTTGAATATTTCCCCCGCCGGCAGTACACGGAAGACGTGAGCCGGCGCTTCTGCCGGCCGCAGCGCAACATAGTTTCTCGACCCTTGCCAGTTGTACGAGTGATCTGCCAGCAGGTCATAAACTTCAAATGTATCGCTCGACGTGAGCCCCAGGACGTCCAAATCGAGATTCACCCAACCTGTCTGAACCAAGAAAGGATCGAGGTTGACCACCACCAGGATAGAGTTGCTGCCATCCGCCGTGCGCTTGGAGTAGCAAATGAGCGAGGGATTGTCCGTGGGGTGAAAGTGCAGCCGCTCGTTGCTCTGGAGGGCCGGGTTGGCCAACCGGATCTGGTTCAGGTGAGTAATCAGCGGTTTGAGGCTCGCAGGCTTTTGCAAATCCCAGGTCTTGATCTCGTACTTCTCTGAGTTCAGGTATTCTTCGCTCCCCGGTTTGGCGGGGGTGTTCTCTCCTAATTCGAAAGCAGGGCCGTAGATCCCGTAATTAGACGAGAGCGTCGTGGCCAGCACCAGGCGGCTGCGAAACGCCGGCAAACCGCCCGTCTGGAGGTGTCCGGGCAGGATGTCCGGTGTATTGGGCCAGAAGTTGGGCCTGAAGTATTCGTGTACCGGAGTAGTGGTGAGTTCAAGCATGTACTGCGTGAGCTCCTCTTTGGTATCTCGCCAGGTGAAATAGGTGTAGGACTGGGAAAAGCCCAGCTTTGCCAGCCGCTCCATGACCCTGGGCCGGGTGAAAGCTTCCGCCAAAAACAGTACATTCGGGTCTTTCGCTTTCAACTCGGGTATCACCCATTGCCAAAATGGGAACGCCTTGGTGTGCGGATTGTCGACGCGAAAGATAAGCACGCCCGCGTCCATCCAAAACGCGAAGACGTCTCTGAGCGCGTCCCACAATCCGCGCCAGTTGGAGGTCTCGAAATCCAGCGGGTAAATATCCTGATATTTCTTGGGTGGATTCTCCGCATACTGAATCGACCCATCGGGACGCTTCTTGAAAAATTCAGGATGTTCCGTGACCCAGGGATGATCGGGGGCGCATTGGAACGCAATATCCAGGGCGACTTCCATCTTCAGTTGTTTGGCCCGCTTGACCAGGTTTGCGAAGTCCTTCGTGGTGCCCAGTTTGGGGTGGATCGCCGTGTGGCCCCCTTCGTCAGAGCCGATCGCCCAGGGACTGCCCTCGTCTCCCGGTTTGGCTTCGACCGAATTATTTTTGCCTTTGCGAAAACTCTTTCCGACGGGGGAGATGGGCGGAAGGTAGAGAACGTTGAAGCCCATATCCGCAACATAGTCCAGCCGGCTGGCTACGTCGTTGAGTGTGCCATGCTTGCCGGGGACGGTTGACCAGGAGCGCGGGAAAAGCTCGTACCATGACGGAAAAGCGGGCTCTTTCCCGGTCGACAACCACTTCCAATTCGCGCTCGTACCAGGTTTCGACTGCGGGATCGGGATACCGATGGACCATGGCCAACAGTTCGTCCTGCAATGCGAACGCGACGGCGCCGTCGTCCTTCTTGCCGGTCCTGAGCTTCTTGGCCCAGGTGGCCAGCTTGACGCTGTCTTCCTTCGTTGCCCGGGGCTGTACCTGCTCGAGAAGGCGGGCGCCGGTGGCAAATGGCACTTCGAGATCCTGCTGTGCCTCCACCCGCTTTTTAAGGTCACTCTGCCAGGTTTCGAAATGATCGACGTCGCCCACGATGGTGTAGCGATATCGGCCGATCTGGGCTACCGGGAATTCGCCCCGCCAGCGGTCGTTTCCCAACGGCACCATCTCTGCCGTTTGCCAGGCGCTCTCTCCGTCTTTCTTCCAGAGCAGACGAGCGCGCACATGGTCATGCCCGTCACCGAAGACATCCGCCTGCACCGAGACCAGGTCGTCCACAACTCGCTTGATGGGAAAGAGGCCACAGTTTACCTGTGGCAGTACGTTTTCGATGACTACCCGATTTCGTCCCTCGTTCGGCTTATCCATTAACCCCCCGCTTTGAACGGACACAACAACCCATTGTAGGCAGATGCTGTTTTCTGCCAACGCGATCCGCGTCGCTAGCGCGACCGAGTGCCACGAATTTTTACCCATTTCCCCGCCCGACGTTGGACAATTGACGGATGCGCCTGATCACTTATCGTCGTGATGCAACCGTTGGCCCGGCACTCGTCAAGGACGGCCACGTCTTTCCTCTCAGTCCGCTTGGATATCCGGACGCACTCTCCTTCATCGCCGCGGGTCCTAAGCGGTGGGAGGGGGTAAATCTTCAGCTGGATGAGACAGGTCCGAATCTGCTCGCGCCTTTATCCTCCGTCTCGTTCGAGGCGCCGCTGCAGCGCCCACCCAAGATTCTCTGCATTGGCCTCAATTACCGCGACCACGCCGTGGAATCGAAGATGGAGCCGCCCAAGTTTCCCACTGTGTTTACCAAGTACGCGCACACCCTCATTGGGAACGGGCAGGCGATTGTTCTGCCGCGCGCCAGCCAGCAGCCCGACTATGAGGCGGAGTTCGCGGTGGTGATTGGCCAGGGGGGCCGCAATATACCCGAGGCTGACTGGGAGAGTCACGTCTTCGGCTATACGATCCTGCATGATGTGAGCGCTCGCGATGTCCAGCTGGCTACCTCCCAATGGACCCTAGGCAAGAATTTCCCGACCTTCGGGCCGATGGGACCGTGGATCGTATCAAAAGACGAGATACCCGATCCTCACCAATTGGATATTTCTCTGTCTATTAATGGAGAGACCTTGCAGAGTTCGAATACCCGCGAGCTCATTTTCAAGGTGCCGCGGCTCATCTCCTACATCTCGACCATGATGCCCCTGGTGCCGGGGGACATCATCAGCACCGGTACTCCGGCTGGGGTCGGCATGGGGCGCTCGCCGCAGCGCTGGCTCCGGCCAGGCGATGATGTGGTGATCGAGATTGCCGGTATCGGCAGCCTGAGAAACCCTGTCGTTGCCGAACCTTGACGGTACTGCCGGCCTCTGGATTATTCACTCTGCCGGTGCTAGCATCACGCCACCGGACGGTCCGGCACATTTTGGCGGGAGAAAATCTCCATGGTCAGAGTGATCACGGTTGAACGGGAGTATGGCAGCCAGGGGGCAGAGTTCGCCCACCGCCTGGCCAACCGGCTTCACTGGAAGCTCATCGACAAGTGCCTCATCGATGAAGTTGCCCATAAGGCTGGAGTACCCAAGAGCATGGCGGAGCAGTGCGACGAACGCCTAGACCCGTGGTACTACCGGATGGGCAAGTCTTTCTGGCACGGCAGTGTGGACAGGCTGCCTGCACCGCCCAAAGACCAGGTGTTTGACAGCGAGCGCATGGTCGAGTTCGTGCGCAATTACCTGAAACAATGCGTGGCTGATGGTCATTGTGTGATTGTCGGCCGTGGCGCTGCCTGCGCATTGGCGTCCCTGCCGGGCGTTTTCAATCTTTTCGTGTACGCCTCTATGTCCAGGAAGGTTCGTTGGTTTGAAGAACATTTCCCGGAGCAGGCAGGACGCGCCCGGGCAGAACTCGAAGCGACGGACAATCGGCGCGCGGAGTACGTGCGCCGCTACTATGACCGGGACTGGAGCGATCGCCGGCTGTATCACATGATGATCAACTCATGCATGGGGTGCGATGCCATGATCGAAGCGGTGCTTGACGGCGCCGGGATGGCGGCAGTCCGGGAGCAGGTAGGCGCGGGTCGTAGCGTTTAACGTATTCGGCATCATGCAAACGAGTCCCGTTAGGGACGGCTGAACTTAGCCCAGGACGTAGTCCTGGGTACATCATGAAACATGACTAAGTCCCGCAGGGACGGCTGAAGACTGTACAGGATTGGGTCGCGGCTTATTTTCCACGGCGTCTCAAGGAGAAATCCTGAACCTCATCCTCGCGTTCGTGGCCCAGCGTACCCGAAGCGACCTGCTCGGATCCGCCACAAGCTTCTATCTGGACCGTATTGCCCCGTATGCCGGCATCGAAGCAAAGGCTTTCCGTGACGAGGAGGCACTGTTTGAATTTGTGTCCCGGCAACGAACTCGCACCCCGGCGTGGCTGGTTC
This sequence comes from uncultured Acidobacteriaceae bacterium, assembly GCA_963745725.1. Taxonomy (GTDB): domain Bacteria; phylum Acidobacteriota; class Terriglobia; order Terriglobales; family Acidobacteriaceae; genus PALSA-350. The sequence continues at coordinate 486,720 of CAVUYJ010000005.1, read as the reverse complement.
AGCTGGATAGCCGTGGCGAAGCCTGGTCGTCAGAAGCACTGGCCAAGTGGCTCGGTGTCCGGAGGGATTCAGGCCAGCAGCTGATTGTGTTCGCGATTGGGCCGGCAAGCGGCTGGTCGGATCGTGCCCCGCAACTCGCACAGACGAAGCTTTCACTAGGACCCATGACGCTCCCCCATGAGCTTGCCCGGCTGGTGATGGCGGAACAACTCTACCGGGCATTTACAATACTTGCAGGGCATCCGTACCACACCGGGCACTGATGCCGGTAGTGTGTATGCAGCTTCCTGACCGGGGAGGGCTGCGCAAAATCAGAGGCATAACAAGAGCAGTCGCTGTATGCTCCAGAATCGGGGCAAGGACGTTTATGGGCACAGCAATCAACACCACCGGGGACGAGTGGCGGAAGGGAATACATGTCCTGGTTTAAGCGACAGGAAAACGAGATCGAGCCGAATACAGCGGAGAAGAGTGTGCGTACCGAGGGTTTGTGGCAGAAGTGCGAGGGCTGCGGGCAATACGTTTTTAAGGCCGAGTTCGAAGCTAACCTGCAGGTCTGCCCCAAGTGCGGACACCATCTCCGCCTCGATGCGCGCAGCCGCGTCGCCAGCCTGCTGGAACCGGGGTACCAGCTGGTGGACCTGGACCTCGTGTCCACCGACCCGCTGGAGTTTGTCGATATCAAGCCATACCGGGACCGGCTGGCAAAGGCCCGCCGCGATACCGGCCTGAATGACGCCGTGATCAATGCGTTGGGCAACCTTGGTCCTCATTCCGTAGTTCTGAGTGTGATGGAGTTCGCCTTTATTGGTGGGAGCATGGGTTGTGTGGTGGGGGAGACGATCGCGCGCGCGATCGACCGCTCACTGGCCGCGCGGCAGCCGCTCATCATCGTTGCTGCGTCCGGCGGCGCGCGCATGATGGAAGGGGTCGCAAGCCTCATGCAGTTGGCCAAGGTATCCGCCGGGCTAGCGCAGCTGGATGACGCGGGCTTGCCGTATATTTCGGTGCTCACCAACCCGACCACCGGTGGTGTGACCGCCAGCTTCGGCATGTTGGGCGATCTCAACATTGCTGAGCCCGGCGCCCTGATAGGCTTCGCCGGACCACGAGTGATTGAGCAGACCATTCGCCAGAAGCTTCCGGAAGGATTTCAGAGGTCTGAGTTTTTGCTGGAACACGGTATGTTGGACGCCATCGTGCCGCGCCGGGAAATGAAGAACTATCTCATCCGCGCGTTGGACTTCATGTGGCCGGCGCCCGTTCGCGCTTAGCAGCAGGGAATTCACTCTAGAATAAGAACATGTCTTACGCCTCGGCCCTTGACCGCCTGCATGCTCTCGGTCAGGAATTGCACACAGCGCCCGGCGCGCCCCGCCGGAAATTTGAGTTGGCGCACATGCGCACGCTCATGGCAGCGCTGGGCAATGCCGAGCGTTCTTTCACCTCGATCCTGGTGGCGGGTACCAATGGCAAAGGGTCGACCGCATCGACCCTGGCAAGTATCCTCGCTCGCGCCGGCTATCGGACCGGTCTCTACACTTCCCCTCACCTGAGCCGCGTGAACGAGCGCATCCAGCTCGATGGCGCCACGATTGGCGACGATGATTTTGCTGCTCTGTTCGCTCGTGTCGAGGAAGTCGCGGAGAGCCTGGTACGGGACGGGCGGTTGCCGGCTTTGCCGAGTTTTTTTGAGACCCTCACCGCTATGGGCTTTTTGTATTTTGCTTCCCGCCAGGTGCATACCGCGGTGGTGGAAGTAGGCATGGGCGGCCGGCTGGATGCGACAAATATTGTTGAGCCCGCAGTCTCGGTGATCACGGATATCTCGCTCGACCACACGGAGTGGTTGGGCTCGACTGTCGACCAGATAGCTCGTGAGAAAGCCGGCATCCTGCGCCCCCACGGAGTCATGATCACATTGCCACAACATCCGGAAGCTAACCAGGCACTGGGAGAAGTGGCGGTCTCACTCGGAGTGAGAGGCGTGAATGCTGCAAGTTATGTGCCGGTGCATAATCATCCCGAACAATACACGCGCAATCGTTATCCGTTGTCTGTGATGGGGGAATTGATCGGCATCGACTCCCCGTTGGCCGGCGCCCATCAACAGCGCAACATTGCGTTGGCGATTGCCGCCGCCGTGGAGTTAAGTAATAGTCATGGTTACAATATCACCCCCATCGATATCCAGGCCGGCATTCGGGATACGGTTTGGCCGGCCCGGCTGGAGTTGATACCCGGTAGTCGCGACCGCGCAGATGTACTCCTCGATGTAGGCCACAATCCTGCCGGGGCATGGGCGTTGCGCGCCGCGGTTTCGCATTTGGATCGCGGCCAGCCCTTGACGCTGGTTTTCGGCTGTCTGAAAGACAAACCCGTGGTGGAGCTCGCCCAGATTCTCTTTCCGCTGTTTGGCAAAGTGGTGCTGACGCCCGTCGACTCGCCGCGGAGTGCCTCGATGGAGGATTTGCTGGCGGCCGCGGCGACTACTGGCTGCGAAGTAGAGGCGGCTACCGACGCGGTCATAGCGCTGGAGCGCGCGCTTCAGTTGACCCCGGTGCACGGTCTCGTCGTCGTGACCGGCTCGGTTTACCTGGTCGGGCAGTTGCGGCCGCGGTTGGTAGCTGGGATGGCAACATCTGCGGAGACGATCAAAGTATGAGCTCCGCGGATACGAGCTCTGCTCCCGGTGCTCTACCGGCTTTGCCGTTGACCAGTCGGTTGACCTCGAACCTGGCGCGGGGCCCTCTGTTCTTTCTCTTCACCGGTGTTTTTGGTTGTATGTCGCTGGCTGCGTCTTGCATGGAGAAAGATGGGCGGCTCCAGCACAGCATCGCTCGCCAATGGGCGCGGACCTCGCTGCGAATTGCCGGCGCGCCTGTGACCGTTATCGGACGTGAGAATTTGCTGCCGGTCGCTGTGTATACGTCGAACCACACCTCATTTATGGACACTCCGTTGGTGTTCAGCAGCCTGCCTTTTCAGTTTCGAATCCTGGCTAAGCAAAGCTTGTGGAAGTGGCCGTTCATTGGTTGGCACCTGCAGCGGTCAGGGCAGATTCCAGTGGACGAAGATAACAGCTCGGTAGCCGGTCTCAATCGAGCCATCCGGGTGCTTAAGTCTGGCATGCCCCTTTTCATCTTTCCCGAAGGCGGCCGTACCAAAGATGGACAGGTGCAACCCTTCATGCGAGGACCGGCGTATATTTCAATTCGCGGCCGAGTCCCGTTAGTGCCCATAGCGCTAATTGGCACCTTTGAGTTGCTGCCGATTCACACGCATCATTTTCGTCCGCGGCCGGTCAAGCTGGTGATTGGCAAACCGATCGACCCGGCCGGCTATACCATCCGGCAGACGGATGAGCTTACAGCCAAACTTCGCGACGAGATTCTGCAGTTGTATCGAGATCACGCGGCGCCCGGCGATCTTTCGCTGAGCCTGGCTGCTTCCACCGTGCAGGTTGCAGGAGAGGATTTATGACCGTTCCCCGTATCGCTATCCCGGTACCCACGTCGACCGACGAGGGCTACAACCAGCGCAGTCTGCCGCAGTACATCCGGGCGGTCGAAGCGGCAGGAGGGACGGCAGTGCCCGTTCCCCTGAACGTGACCCCTTCCGAATGGGCAAGCATCCTCGCTTCTTGCTCCGGTGTGTTGCTGCCCGGGAGCCCTGCAGACCTAGATCCGGCGCGATACGGAGAAGAACGGATAAAGGAATGCGCGGCTAAAGATGAGGCCCGGGAGGCGGCGGACGATCTGCTTCTACAGGGCGCCTTCGATCAGGGGAAGCCAGTCCTAGGCATTTGCTATGGATTGCAATCGTTGAATGTGTGGCGCAAGGGCACGCTTGTGCAAGATCTACCTCACGCAGATGCGGCCGCGTCGGGCACGGTCAATCATCAGCCTGGGCGGGCAGTGCAAAAGGCGCATCCAGTTCTGGTGACTCCCGGCTCCAGGCTTTCACAGGTGGTGAAAGGCGCCGGTGAGGAAACGGAAGAACTCTTCGTCAATTCCAGCCATCACCAGGCAATCCGTCGCCCTGGAGAGGCTCTGGAGATTGTGGCCACCAGCGCCGACGACGGAGTGATCGAAGCGCTGGAAGGTTCTGACCCAAACCAGTTTGTCGTCGCAGTGCAGTGGCATCCGGAGCGGAGCTACGACGTAAGCGCAGCTTCACGCGCGCTCTTCGCGGCATTTCTGGATGCGGCCCGGGAGTGGGTGGCTTCCCCGAGAGCTGACGCCAGCGAGTCGTGCGCGCGTTGAATACCTCGGCTGGGCAGATCCAGAGAGCTTTCTCTCAAGCTGAGATCCTGGATTTGCCCGTAGGCGCCTACGATAAATTCCGGGTTTACCTGGAATTGCTAATCCGTTGGAACCAGAATCTTAGTCTGACTGCGGTGCGGGAGCCGGAACAAATCATCCAACGGCATTTCGTGGAATGCGCGTTTGTAGCCGGGCAGCTTCCCGAAGATATAGACGATCTTCTGGACTACGGCTCCGGCGCCGGGTTGCCAGGAATACCAATTGCGATTTGCCGTCCGGAGATCAGCGTGACCTTGGCCGAGGCTCACGGCAAGAAGGCATCCTTTCTACGGGAGGCGCTACGGGTTCTCAACCTGGAGGGCGAGGTCTACGACGGGCGGGTCGAAACAATGCCCGAACGAAGATTTGACGCTGTTGCCATGCGGGCGGTGGAGAAGATGGAACTGGCAATTCCCCCAGCGCTCGAACGTGTGAAACGCTATTTGGTATTGCTCACAACCGAGCAATCGGGTCTGGCTCGTGGAACAGTTACTCCGGGCCTGGACTGGCTGGAGCCGATCTCTATCCCGAATACCAGGCAGATGGTCCTGGAAATAGGCCGGCGAGGATAGGCTGTTCCACGTGGAACATCTCTCCCTTGGCCTAGCCGTGCAGTGCCTGTCGTGCGCAGTTGTTCCACGTGGAACAACCAAGATTTCCACCGGGGTCCAGAAAGTACCTTCGCTAAACCAGCCCAGTAACTAGCCGCTATCTCATTGCAAAAGTAGGACCTTGCGGGCGCTCCATTTTGCGCACAACGACTTTCTCCACAGTTGAAGCCCAGTTCTGCACATTGTCATTTCTTGCTCTCCCCGTCATCCCTAGATACTCTTCCAATTACGCATGGGAAAAGTAATCGCGGTCGTTAATCAAAAAGGCGGGGTAGGAAAAACCACCACCGCAATTAATCTCTCTGCGGCGTTGGCTCTCGAAGGTTTGACCTGCCTACTGGTGGATTGTGATCCTCAGGCCAATTCCTCCGGAGGATTTGGAATCACGCGGGACGAAAACCGCAACTCCACCTACGACATCCTCACCGGGAACGCCACCATAGCGGAGGCTACGCTCCCTACTGAGATCGATGGTCTAAAGGTGGTCCCGGGCAGTAACCACCTCATTGGCGCCACGGTCGAACTGATCAATGCCGAGCGCCGCGAATACCGCCTTCGCCAGGCTCTCGAGCCGGTCCGAAGCCAGTACAACTTCATCATCCTCGACTGCCCACCGGCTCTGGATCTGCTGACCCTGAATGCCCTGGTCGCGGCAGACCGGCTGCTCGTCCCCATGCAAGCGGAATACTTTGCCCTGGAAGGCATCTCTGAGCTCCTCACGACCCTGGGCCGCATTCAAGCCGCATTCAACCCAACGCTCGACATTGAGGGCGTGATCCTCACCATGTACGACGAGCGGACCAACCTGGCTCAGCAGGTCACGGAAAACCTTCGCAAGTTCTTTGGAGCCAAGCTGCTGAAGACGGCTATCCCGCGCAACGTCCGCCTGGCAGAAGCGCCGAGCTACGGAAAGCCGGTGGCTCTCTACGATCCCCGATCCCGCGGCGCTGAAAGTTACCGCGAACTTGCGGAAGAGATTCTGGCTCGCAATAACATCGAGAGCCCGCGCGCCCTGGAACGGAAAGCAGCCACCCAGGCCCACGCGCAAACACGACAAGAAAACAAAGTGCGCTTCTGGCCCTACGCTTGACCGCCTTCTCGCCAGGAGAAGATTCCTTGATCCCGGCCACTTTGTTGTATTGGGCCGACAACAGAATTCGCAGTTCTCAACCCTCGGCTCTTAGGACCCTAAACAATGAACCCTTCGATCGAACTACCCAAACGCCGCGCCCTTGGTAAAGGTCTCGAATCCCTCCTGCCTGGACGATCTGGATTTACGCCCGCCCCCGCCGCAGCGAATGCTGCCCCAGTTCCTGATGAGGGCAAACCGAGGGAAATCCCTGTCGACCTTATTGAGCGGAATCCATTTCAGACCCGGGCGGCTGTGGATGAGGGTGCCCTCAAAGAGCTCTCTGCCTCGATTGCGGCTACCGGGGTGGTGCAGCCTATATTGGTGCGGCCGCTGGCCGACAATCGCTTCCAACTGATTGCCGGAGAGCGCCGCTGGCTTGCCTCAAAAATGGCTGGCAAAGCAACCGTGCCTGCGATTCTGCGCCACGTCTCTGACGAGCAGGCGATGGAAATAACCATCGTTGAAAACCTGCAGCGTACCGACCTGAACCCTATGGAACAGGCGCGTGCGTACGACCGTCTCAGCCACCACTTCAAAATGACCCAAGAGCAGATGGCCCAGCGGACTGGCAAGGACCGGGCCTCGGTTGCCAATTTCTTGCGGCTGCTTCGGCTGCCGGCTGAAGTGCAGCACAAGGTCGAGACCGGCAGTCTTAGTTTTGGGCACGCGCGCGCATTGCTTAGCCTCGAATCGCCGGAGTCAATCCTGAAGGCGGCACAAAAGGTCAGCGCGCTCTCCATGTCAGTGCGCCAGACCGAAAGTTATGTACAAGGATTGCTAAACCCGGAGAAAAAGCCGAAGGGTGAAGAAAAAGAGAAAGCTCCGCTTGACCCCAATGTTCGCGAGGCCCGGGATGCCCTGCAGAGGGCTCTTGGCCTCAAGGTTCAGATCGAAGATAAGAATGGTCGCGGCCGGGTGATTATCGAATACTCCCGCCTGGAAGACTTCGATGCTCTGCTGGAAGCCATAGCGGGCAAGTAGCCCTTTAAGCCGTCTTCGCGATATGAAACTATTACAGTTACACTATGGACCGCCGTGCAGCAACAGCCGGTGGACCGGGCCACGATGAAAGCGGCGGAGCTGGCGTTTCGCTTCCGCATCTTCGTCTTTCTCGCGCTCTACCTGACCGGCTTTCTGGCGCCCTGGGAACTGCTCAGCGGCCATCCAATCACGCGCCAGCCAGGCACGTTATGGCTTGCCGCATCGACGCTTCTGGCCCGCACCGGATGGATCAGCCTGGCAACTGCAACCGTGGCAGTCACTCTTGTCAGCCTCGCTTGCCTGTTGCTTGGGACTGTTCTGCGCGTTTGGGGTACGGCGTATCTTGGCTCCGGCGTGATGCGCGGCGCTCAAATGCAGGGCGATCAGTTCGTCGCTGTCGGGCCCTACAGGTATGTCCGCAATCCGCTCTACCTGGGGTCGTGGCTGCTTGCCCTCGGCGTTTCTGTGTTGATGCCACCCAGCGGGGCGGCTTTCTTTCTGGTCGCCTTTAGCGCCTTCACGCTGCTGCTGATAGGGGCGGAGGAGCGCTTTCTCTCGACGAAACAGGGGGATGTGTATCAGCAGTACCGCAAGAATGTGCCCCGGCTATGGCCTCGTTTGACCGGCGGAAATACGGCAATCTCGACCGCTCGCCCCCATTGGGTGCAAGCCCTTTTGGCGGAGACTTATCCAGTCGCCATTACGCTTTGCTTCGCGGTGCTTGCCTGGCGCTACAACGCGCGCATCCTGGTCCAGTGCGTGCTCGTCTGCTACGGGGTGTCTCTCGTGGTTCGCGCGCTGACGGGTAAAGGAACCGAAGGTAGGGTTTAGAGGGCGGAACGCCTTGGAAGTGCAGAGGGCGCGGCAAGACGCCTGCCCTCTCTGATGTTGCAGCCGTGCGGGAGTGCTACTACTTCCTCGGCGGCGCGATGGTGTCTTTGGCAGCCTTGGCCACGCGAAATTTGACCACGGTCTTGGCTTTGATCTTGATCGTTTCGCCAGTCTGGGGATTGCGACCCATGCGGGCTTTCCGCTCAGCCTTTACCAACCGGCCAAGCCCAGGGATGACGAACACGCCATTCTTCTTCGTTTCCTTCACTGCCGTCTCTGCGAGCAGATCGAGAAAAGCCGCGGATTGCTTGTTGGTCAACTCAAGTTTTTCTGCCATTGTCCGGACCAGTGCTGTCTTGGTCATGCCTGTTGCCATATTGTGTCCTTCTTTCGTCTGTTATTTCATGGGCCCATGGCCGCGGTGTTTCGCACCCTTGAGAATCCATGTCTTGACCGGTCTCTGTAGATTGGATGCCTTTAGAAACGCACATCAATCATCAGAAAACCCAGTGTTTATGCGGGTAAAAACGACCCACCGCCGTTTACGATGCGGCTTTGTCTAACGTTTGTCAATGGAAAAACCGAGAATTGTTCCGTTTTTGGCTCGTTTTTCCAAGATTTTGCCCAATTTCACAGGTTTTCCTCAGATTTCAGCGTACCGTTCGCACTGGTTCCAGGCCAAAGAGCGGGCGCCGTTTTTTCTGGACGCTCAGCAGCAGTGGCGTATTAAGACTGTCCACGAGAGGGCTCGCGAGCCGGAAGCGGCGGATAACCTCATCCGCAAAATCAGCCTGCAACGACGCCGATGAGGGCAGCTTTGCTTCCACGCCCCACTGCCGGCACAACAGCAAATCCATCGCGGGATGAACTTTCGGGAAGCCTTTCGGTGGCCGGGTAAGCGGTGTGCCGGTGAACGAATCCATCAGGCGCTTGAGCTTGCGGTCGTTGAGTATCTGCCGCACCTCTGCGTGGTGCACCAGCATGTGCTGCCTGATCGCCAATAACTGCTCCCGCTCCGGCATATAAACGCCCGCGGCAACGAGAACCTCCTCCGGCGAAACATGCATGTAGTAACCTCCGCCGGAAGTCTTTTCCAACCCTTCCCGAGACCACCAGGCGGAGATGTGGCTTTTGTAAGGCCGCTTATCTGAGGAAAAGCGTATGTCGCGATAAATGCGCATCATACATTTTTGAGCCGGCCGCAGATGGGCGGGAGCGAACCCTTCCATGGCAGTGTTGATGGTTTCGATGAGCGCCAGCATGGGCTGCTTCAACTCACGCTCGAACTCCGGCTTATGGGCCTCAAACCACTCCCGGCGGTTATTTCGTTTCAGGCTGCGCAAGAACTTGAGGCCGGTTTCACGAAAGTACGGTTTGCCGGCGACGTGTGGGAAGGAAGAGATCGTCATGATGAGAAATAGATACCGAAATCGAATGGGTACCGGGGCAACACTTAGTAACTCCGCAGGATATACTCGAAACCCAATTTTAAAGTACAAAAGTAATGGTCTTGCTACACCACGGCAAAGCGTGTTTCGATGGTTGTTCGGTAGACTTTGCTTACCTCCCTCAATCTGACAAGGCTGTCCGGCTGCTCACCTACATGAGACAACTTGCCTTCTTTTTCTTTTTAGTGGCCACCTCTACCCTGTGCGCGCGTGCGCGTGTGCATGAGATGGAGTTCGATCAGGCTCGCCAGGTCGTACTCATCGTCGCCCGATACGACAACATCACGGTGGACGATCGCACGATCGTGATGAACTCGATGGATACCCGGACCGATGCCGGCTTCATTCCTGGCTACTATAGCTTTTCCATTATTAGGGAAAGCGACTCTCCCGCACACGCGGATGAAACCATTCGTATGTATGTAGTTTCGAAAAAGACGGCGGACACGTGGGAATTGAATCTTTGTACGCACTACTCATTTCCTGAACTGCAGAAGTTTCAGCAAGACATCATGCACAAAACTGGAGCAAGTTCCGCGGACGATAGCGATATGCGCAAGGCCATCGGCTGTGTCAATCAGGCACAGCTGAAACCGTCAACGGAATGAGCTTTTAGGCCAAACGCAAAAAGAAGATGCCCACACCTCCCTGGCATGGGCATCTTCTCCGCGGCATCACCGAAGTGAGCCGCAAACTCAAAACCGCCGAACGCGGCTATTTCCTTCGATGCAATTTACATCCTGGGTGAATGCATGTGCCGTGCCAAACAGCGATGGCTGGGGGGCTTATGGTTTCAGCACTTTACGGCGTTGTGGATTTCCTTGCGCGATGGAAACCGGTTCAATCTACTCGCCCGTGGGAAAATTCTACCCGTTCCCCCCACACCTCAGTTACGCATGCTGGCGAGAGCAGCTCGGAAAAGTGCATCAAAGTTGTCACTTACTTTCTTATCCTTAGCGACTGCCGCGGCAATGGCCTTCTGTGCCAGTGGGCGTTGATAACCTAGGTTCACCAGGGCGGAAAGCACGTCTTCCGTGGACGGTCCCGTTTCGACCATTCGCGGCGCAGCCGCCATATCTTCGAGCTTGTCTTTTAGGTCCACCACTAACCGCTCGGCCAGGCGTTTGCCAATGCCCGGGATTTGCGACAGCGTGGCGTGATCCTGGCCGCGGATGGCGCCCACCAACCGTTCTGTGCTCAGACCGCTCTGGATGGTGACGGCAAGCTTCGGGCCCACGCCGCTCACCGTGATCAAGCGCTCAAAAACGCGCTTTTCTTCGGTGTTGAGAAATCCATAAAGCGCCAGAGTATCTTCGCGCACGTGAGTGTGGATGAAGAGGGCCACCTCGCTTCCCTCGGCTGGCAGCGCGCTGAAGGTGGTCACACTGATCACGACGTCGTAGCCGACGCCGCCGGCCTCGATGATCGCCTGCTGTGGACGTTTCGCCAGGAGCTTTCCGCGCAGGTGCGCAATCATTGGCTGATTGTACTGGTTAGCGGTTTCACCATGGAGAGAGACCGAAGCCTGAGACCACGGAATGGTGAAACCGCTTTAGAACTTGTGGCGATAGGAAATTTGAAAGTCGTATCCGGCATTGGGAGGAAACAGCGCGGCCACATGGCGCAAGCGCTCCGCCAATGCTGGTGCAGCCAGCAGCGGATACTCCCGCTCCCGCAAATCGGTGTAGTTGAAATCCAGCGTGAGCGAGAGCATGTAGATTGCTAACGCATCAGAAAAAGCGGATTCGAAAAAGCTGCTCTTAGCCTTTTCGTCCACGCGGCCCTTCTCCGCTGGGCGCACAGCGGCGCTCTGGTCCACGCGGGAGAAGCTCCTCTCCGCCATGCGGGTTGCAGGACTATCACTGCGCCCGCGATCCAGCGCGCGGCGGCGGCTTTCGTAGCTATCCTGACTGGTTTCTCCGCGCACTTCGGCAACAGCTTGCGACCACACCAGGTCACAGAAACTCTGCGGCACCCCAGCTGCTTCGACAAAATGATGCCCCACGTTGATAAAGAACTCGAATGCCAGGGCAAACCTGTCCTGCATGAGCCGGGTGGAAATGAAGATGCAATCGGACCCGTCAAACTGCACATTGCGGTGACACATCGCACGATCGCCCAAGTCGATGGTGTAGCCCGGCGCCACCATGGTCTCTTCTGTTTCACCAATGGTGAGGGGCACAAAATAATAGGCATGCCGGGACAAGGCGGCGGCGATGGCATTGGGCACCGCCTGCACGATCGGCTCCAGCTCTTGCTCAGTGATGTGGGTATCGGCAAAGATTGCGTAGCACAGGCGATTTTCCGATTGACGCACGGGCGTTTGCTGCGCCACGAGCGAGGCCGGTAACAACTCCATTTGGGCGGCTTCAGCCATAACCTAGTATTCTAGCTGAGTGGAGGGGTGTGCACTTCCCCTTTCGAGGCCAATTATGAATGCGCAGCAGAACCTGCAGCAGGTTCGGCCCCCACAGGCAGGGGGAAAGTTCTTCGGCGTCCCGCTGGGCGACCTGGGTTTCGCTACCAGTCTTCTGATGGCCTTTACTGTGGGTTTCCTGAGCTTCTTCCTGTTTACCTTCCTGGCCATCGTGGGCGTGATGATCTTGAACGGCATGGGTCACCACGTGGATTACGCCGTCAGCTACAAGTACATTTCCTTCCCTGCCGCTTGTGTCGTGCTGCTGGCGAGCCTTATCTTTTTCGGCTCGCTTTGGGTGCGCCGCAAGGTATCCAGAGGCTAGGAGTGGCTCTCGTCACCATCGATGTTGACCTGGCCCAGCGCAACGGGCTCGCAGACGCCCAGGCGCGAACCTGGTGCGGGCAATTGGAAGCGGGCGACATTCTCTACTTTCCGCAGACTCCCATTCGCTTGCCGGCGGACGACCTTTCTTTTTTGCTGGGCCAGCAGCAGACGGGCAGCACGCTGCACAAGAACATAGCCTACAAGCCGAATCTGGATACCGTGAGCGGGCTCGACTCCGGCACCACGGGTGCCGCGGAACTGAAGCAGTTGCAAGCAGTCATGCGCCAGTACTCACAGGATGTGACCCGATTTCTGAGCAGCTTTTTTGTCGCCCTACCAGGGACGCTGGCAACTGGACTACGCCAGCTTCCGGCCGCAGGAGGAAGAAGGCCGCGACCTGCCTCTGCGCCGCCGCAACGATCTGCTGCACACCGATGCCTTCCCTACCCGGCCCACGCGCGGCGCGCGCATACTGCGCTTCTTCAACAACATTCATCCCACGCGTTCGCGCGACTGGGTGGTCAGCGATCCTTTTCCCGTGCTCGCGTCCCGCTACGCGCCGCAACAGATTTCGCTACCTGCATCCGGCAACTCCGCCGGCCGCGCGCTGCGTTCTCTAGCCAAAACCGCCGGCCTGGGATACGCGATTCCCAGTCTGAAGCGATCACCCTACGACGACTTCATGATGCGCTTCCACAACTTCCTCAAGGAGAACGCATCCTTCCAGGCGGAGTGCCGCAAGGAATATTTGCAGTTCCCCGCCGGCTCGAGCTGGATGGTCTACACCGACATGGTTCCCCACGCGGTTCTCTCCGGCCAGTACGCACTGGAGCAAACCTTCCTGGTAGAACACCGCGCCATGGTTTCCCCTGAATTCTCGCCTCTCTCTGTACTCGAGGCCATGACTCACTCCGCACTGGTGTAAACCTCCCCGTTGCCAACAACTCGAGCCTGAAGTCTCAAGCATTCGACCCACCCTTTGGGGTGCGTAAATTTGCTTTCGTCACTTCCGAGGATTGGGAAGGTAGGTACGGGCTTCAGCCCGTACATCAACCCCAGCAAAATTACTCGGCCTTTAGACCCTGAGGTACGTTCATTTCCAAACTCAGTCGCGAAGGGACGGCTGAACTTCAGACCTGTCCAAATTAGCTTTCAAAAACGCCTCGGTTCAGTAACCACTTTTTATGGAACCGGTTCCCTTTCCTTTGTCATCCCGACCGGAGCGAAGCGGAGCGGAGGGATCTGCGGTTCCGCGGACCTATCCTGGAAACGCAGTCTCGGGGGTTGACAACCGCCACGAAGAGTCCCGTAGGGACGGCTGAACTTAGCCCAGGACGCAGTCCTGGGTAGTGTCAGAAGCATGATCTAGTCCCGTAGAGCCGACCCTGAGCCTGTCGAACGGGGACGGCTGAACTTCAGTCTTGTCTAAATTAGTTCTTTCCGACTTCGCTGCATCGATCGCGACGACGTGTGGGGTTTATCTGGGAAAAGAATGGCATGTGCGTCGAGGCCCGGAGGGCCGGCCGCTAAACGTGAGCCCAGCCCGGAAGGGCTGGGTATTGAGGGAGGATGATCCCGAGCGCCGTAGGCGCGGCACTCTATCGCGCGGCTACAACCTGATCGGCCCCGCAGTTGGACTTTGTTCCGCCCTCGACGAATCATGGCCACAGACACATATCCTTAAGCTTTAAAGCAGGAAAATGACCCCGAACGCAGACCCAATCAAAGTCCATCTTCCCGACGGCTCCATCAAAGAATTCCCCGCCGGATCCACTCCCTTCGACGTGGCCCAGAGCATCTCACCGCGCCTCGCCGCCGCCGCGATTGTTGCCCGCGTTCGCCCAGCGAACACCAACGGCACGGCAAAAGACAGCGACGCGACGGAGGCAGCCGGAGAAGCACCGTCCGAAGCCGGCATGTACGCCGCTGAGGAAGCAAACGCCGAGCGCCTGGTGGACTTGAGCACTCCTCTGAAAGAGGACATGTGGTTACAGCTGCTCACCGAGAAGGATGCCGATGCACTGAAGGTAGTGCGCCACTCCGCTGCGCACGTGATGGCGACGGCGGTGCTCGAGCTGTATCCCGAGACCAAGCTCGGCCACGGGCCGGCGACGGATGCGGGTTTCTTTTACGATTTCTACCGGCCCACGCCGTTTACTCCCGAAGACCTGAAAGCCATCGAAGCGAAAATGGCCGAGGTGGTCGCGCGCAACGAACCGTTTGTGCGCGAATGGGAGCCGCGCGAAGCGAGCCTGGAGCGCTTCAAGGCGGGCAACGATTTCATGAAGGCCCACTTCGTCGAACGCTTCACCAAGCCGGGTGAGGAGATTTCCTTTTACCGCAACGGCAAATTTGAGGATTTTTGCCGCGGACCGCATGTGCCCTCGACCGGCAGGGTGAAGGCCTACAAAGTGATGAACCTGGCCGGGGCTTACTGGCTGGGCGATGAAAAGAATCCGCAACTGCAGCGGATTTACGGCACGGCGTTTTTCTCCAACAAGGATTTGGAGCAGCACTTTGCCCGCCTGGAAGAGGCGCAGCGGCGGGATCATCGTGTCCTGGGCAAGCAGCTGGACCTGTTCTCGATCCAGGAAGTTGCCGGGCCTGGCTTGATCTTCTGGCATCCCAAGGGCGCGATGGTGCGCCGGATCATGGAAGACTGGATGCGGGACGAGTGTCTCAGGCACGGTTACGAGCTGGTGTATACCCCGCACGTGGCGCGGGTGAACCTGTGGCAGATCAGCGGGCATGAAGGCTTCTACTCGCAGAACATGTTTACCCCGATGGAGCTGGACGACGCGGACTACCGGATGAAACCGATGAACTGTCCGTTCCACATTCTTATCTACAAGAATGCGCCCAAGAGCTACCGGGATTTACCCGTGCGCTATGCGGAGCTGGGCAATGTATACCGCTACGAGCGCTCGGGGACCATGCACGGCCTGTTGCGTGTCCGCGGCTTCACCCAGGATGATGCCCACATCTTCTGTTCTCCGGATCAGATTGAAGATGAAGTCGTGGCCTGCATTGAGTTCGCCCAGCTGGTGCTGAACACCTTTGGCTTTGCGGAATTCAAAGTGGAGCTTTCCACCTGGGATCCGAAAGACCGCAAGAGCTACACCGGCTCGGACGAAAACTGGGCCCTGGCGATTCGTTCGCTCGAGAACGCCCTGGGGCGCAAGGGCATTCCCTACAAGACCATCCGGGGGGAAGCCGCATTTTATGGCCCCAAGATCGACATCAAGCTGGTGGACGTCCTGGGACGCCTATGGCAACTGTCGACAGTACAATTCGACTTCAACATGCCGGCACGTTTTGAGATGGAGTATGTAGGAGAAGACGGCGAGCGCCATCAACCGCTGATGGTCCATCGCGCGCTATTCGGGTCAGTGGAGCGGTTTTTCGGTGTGCTGGTGGAGCATTATGCCGGCGCCTTCCCGCTCTGGCTGGCGCCGGTGCAGGTGGGGATTGTGCCCATCAGCGAGCGCCATCTGGGATACGCGGAAAAAGTACAAACGACGTTGCAGAATGCTGGACTGCGGGTAGAGATCGATCATCGCAACGAGAAGATGGGCGCCAAGATCCGCGACTTCACCATGCAGAAGCTGCCCTACATCCTGGTAGTCGGCGACAAAGAAGCGGAGACGGGTGCGGTCAGCCTGCGTGTCCGCGGCGAGGGAGATAAGGGCGGCATGGCGCTGGAGGAGTTTGTTGGGCGGGCGCGGGGGTTGGTGGAGAGTAAGTCGACGAGTTTGTAAAGTCCCGGGAGCTAATTCGTAATTACTACTTACATGTGTTAACGCTGCAGGCAACCCCAAGCCGGATTGCAGCTATAACGCTTTCGGCACGACAGCGAGATGGGATAGGTTATCAACTGGATTGCGCGCGCGATAGTAATAGGATCCGCAGTCAAGCTAGACGACGCCTGCTACGGACCCGACTCAAAAGCGCACGAGCCCTTCCCAGGAGCTACCATTGTCGGCCCATCGTTTCAATAGGCTTTTCAAGGACGCGGTTTCATTTTTCTTGAGTGGCCTTCTCGTCGCGAGTCTCGTTTCATGCAGTAGCGGCGGTAACGCCGGGTCTCAGGCTACGTTGACACTTTCGCCCTCCGCGATCCAGCTTACGGCGGGCGCGGCCGGTCAGGCGGCGTCCCTGCTGTTGGCAGCGCCGGCCGGAACCGGTGCGACGACGGTCACGGTGTCCGGCCTGCCAAGTGGTGTCACGCTCTCTCCCGCGACGCTTTCGGTCACGCCGGGTGTTTCCGCGCCGCTGATGTTTACGGCGGCATCCTCCGCGGCGGCTGCAACGACGATGGTTACGTTTACGGCCAGCTCCAATGGCCAGAGCGTTAATACGCAAGCCTCGCTCTCGGTCCAAGCGGCGCCGGCCGACTTCTCCCTTGGCGTCACGCCGGGAACATTGACCTTGGCGGCTGATGGCACAGCTGGGACCGTTTCTGTGCTCGCGGCCCCCCAGGGCGGATTTTCATCCAGCGTGCAAGTGGCGATCGCCGGTCTGCCCGCCGGGGTAACGGCACAACCGTCGTCCCTCACGCTGACCCCGGGCACCGCTGCAACGCTTACGCTGACCGTTCCGGCTGGAACCGCCGTCGGCTCGTCGACTGCTACGTTGACAGGAACGTCAGGCGCCCTCACGCATACTGCCTCGTTAGCTATCACCGTTGCCCCACCCCCACCGGACTTCTCGCTGGCGGTCAGTCCTCAGTCTCTGAGCGTGACCATAGGCGCGGCGGGGCAACCGGTGCAGCTGACGGCGACCGCAGTCAATGGTTTCACTGACAACGTAAACGTCGCCCTGACCGGATTGCCCGCTGGGGTGACTGCCAACCCAGCCTCGCTTTCGCTCACTCCGGGGACGCCTCAAAGCGTCACCCTTACGGCCGGGAACAACACCCCGTCTGGCACTGCCAACGTAGTCTTCACCGGCACCTCCGGGTCGCTTACCCATAGCGCTACCCTGGCACTTACGGCATCTTCCTCCGGCGTCAATGTAACTACCTATCACAATGACAACGCGCGCGACGGATGGAATGCTGCGGAGACGGTGCTCACCCCGCAAAATGTAAACTTCAACACGTTTGGCAAACTTCGCGAGCTGCAGTTGGACGGCAATGTCGATGCGCAGCCGCTATATGTAAGCGGTCTTTCGATAACGGGCCAGGCGCATAATGTACTTTTCGCAGTCACAGAACACGGAAGCGCCTATGCCTTCGATGCCGACTCGTTTGCGCAACTGTGGCAGGTAAGCGCAGTGGTAGCAAATGAAACGACGAGCGACGATCATGGCTGCGGCCAGATCAGCCCGGAGATCGGCATCACTGACACCCCGGTGATCGACCGGACCTACGGCCCCAACGGCGCCCTGTTCTTTGTTGCCATGACCAAGGATGCAAGTAGCAAATACCACCAGCGGCTCCATGCGCTGGACCTCGCGACCGGTGCGGAACTGCCAGGTAGCCCGTCTGAGATTCAGGCCAGCTTCCCCGGCGCCGGGTATGGTTCCACGAACGGAACGCAGGTGTTCGATCCCGGCCAATACACAGAGCGAGTGGGTCTGTTGTTGATGAATGGACAGATCTACATGGCATGGACCTCGCACTGCGATCAGGATCCCTATACCGGATGGCTCATGGCCTACAGTGAGACCACGCTGCAACAGACCAGCGTTTTGAACCTGACGCCCAACGGCCCTTCCGAGCCTCACTTTGCCGATGGGGCAGGTGCGGTATGGATGGCCGGGGCAGGCCTGGCCGGAGATGCGCAAGGCAACATCTTCTTTTTGGATGGGAACGGGTACTTCGACTCCACCATGAACGCGAACGGTTTTCCTGCCCAGGGAGATTTTGGTAACTCGTTCATGAAGGTATCCACAACCGGGAATACGCTGACCCCAGCGGACTATTTCGCCGCTTACAACCTGGAAGCAGAGAGCGACGCCGACCAGGATCTGGGTTCCGGCGGGGCCATGCTCTTGCCCGATCAAATAGATGCCAAAGGCAACACACGCCATCTCGCCGTGGGCGCCGGTAAAGACACCAATATCTATGTGGTCGATCGCGACAACATGGGCAGGTTCAATGCCAGCAGCAACACTGCCATTTATCAGGAGTTGCCGAATGCGCTGACCAACGGCGCCTGGTCATGCCCGCGTTGTTGAACAACGCGGTCTTCTACGCTGGCCAGGGCGATCGCCTCAAGGTGTTTCTCATAACCAATGGGTTGTTGTCCACCTCACCGGTGGCCGAGTCAGCGAACACCTTTCCTTATCCTGGCGCGACTCCAAGCGCGAGCTCAAACGGGCGCAGAATGGCATCGTGTGGGCCGTCGCGAACCAGAATAGCGTCGGGGTCCTGCACGCCTTTGACCCGTCGCACCTCGCGTCCGGGTTGTACGACAGCAGTCAGGCGGCGAACAATCGCGATACGTTCGCCTACAGAAAATTCATCCCTCCCATGATTGCCAATGGGAAGGTGTATGTCGGAACGAATTACACCATTGCTGTTTTCGGGCTCTTGCACTAGGAGGCCGCCTCGGCGGCCCGTAACATTTGCCGTTCCAGGTAAGACCGATCGCATCGCTAATTGCCAAAAGGTGTCTGACTTCGCAGGCCTGGCCGGCAAATCAGAGGTTGCGTATGATTCAATGCTTGATCAACTCCATTTTGCGGTTGCCAGGATCGTAGACGGAAAACGTCATATGCTCCCCGGGCTTAAGAGTTTTAAACTGGGCCACATCCTCTTGGAAGTGGCTATCAGGCCAGGACGCGTATCTCCATTCCCGGACGACGCCAATCAAAGTGAGCAACAAAACGACCCCTCCGGTATACCGCGCTACTCTGGTTCTTCCGCCACAGGTAGCCCATATTGCTAGCCAGAGAAACATCAGCGAAGGTAAGAACCAATAACGAATCCCGGCAACATCGGCGAGCACCTCCCAACGAGGTCTGTTCCCCAGGAGAAGGGGATCTCTGAGGGATGCTGCCAGAGCGATGATCGCGAACGCGGCAAAAAGGCGTACTGCGAGGGGCGCGCCTCGCCATCCCAAAGCCAAAACGATAAATCCCCCAACGGCGATAAGCATCAGCATCACTATGTTCAAGTGAGAATCGCCGCTACCAATCATGCTGTCAAAAAAACTCTGCCTGCTACGATCCGCAACAAAGTGACAGGCGTGGCGCCGAGAGGCGCCATGGACGCGTGCCTCACAGAACGCGCGAGGCACAAAATCTGGATGCTAACGCCCAACGACATAATGCCCAATAGCAACAGGGTCCAGCGTTGCCGGCGCATCCAATAGTAAGCCGCCACAGCAGGCAGCAAAAGTATGGAGAAGGGCCCGCTGACCGAACCGATCGCAAATAAAATAAGGTCTGATACCCGCCCTCGCCAACCGAAGGGTGGAACAGAGAACGCGAGCAGCGCTTGTAGTACTGCCAGGTGCCACATGGCATTCGTCAGAACAATATGGACCTCTGGTGCGTTTGGGATAGCAATGTAAATCCCACTCATTAACATGCGCACCGGTAGCGGTCCCCAAGGCGTGCAGCGCCGGGAAAGCAGCGCCGTTACGGGGAGAGCCTGAACGACAGCGCCTGCAAGGTTCATGATCAGAGGAGCCCATCGCATTGGAAAAAGCAGCGTCACACCCGCCACCAGTCGCGGTAACGTCTGGAGGTAGCCAGCCTGAGTGATGAGGAGGGAGCGAAGCCAGCCCAGATTGTAAGCTTGCTGGTACCAGACCCAACCGTCTTCGGCGAAGAACTGCGGGTGCAGCAGAGTTCCGGGGAGGCGGCTGAATATTGCAATCAGGGTGGCCAGAAAAGCCAATACCAGCCAGCCAAAGCTGAGCCTTCGTTGGACTTCCAGCTTCCGCCAGACGCGCATCGCGCCGAAGCATTCGCCGGTCACCCTGCATGACTTCGCTCACCCCGTAGCTGATTCGCGGAAAAGCTGGGAGTTTTTCAATTACGCCACTGTCGATGACTTCATGGAACTACTCTGATGTCTTTGTCAAGGGTCTTCTTTGTCGCACATGATCGTGAAGCAGATGGCGGCGCAAATGCTTTTCAACGGCGATTAATGGCAAGAGAAACAATTCTCAAGGTGTCCGCTGCCATATGGATATGTCTCCAAAGTCTTGTGTGCGCTGATAAGCCCGGTGAATGTATCCTCCCAGCAGCGTCACTCCGGTGCTCCGGGAGCTGTCATTCGGTTCCTGCATCTTGTCAAATTCCGAATCCAACACAACATAGGGTGGAGAATTGACCTGAAGCTCGTGGACCATTTCCGCCTGGATGTCATACCTGTTCTGGAGACCAGGATCGAAGTGGGACCAGTGGGTTGCGGGTAGACGCTGGCTCGCGAAATAGATGAGGTTGTCATTAACAAAGATTCTGTCGTGTTTGGCCAGGCCCTACACGGACGCCGTCCTGTATCTCTTCACGATGCTCAATTCGAATTCGGTCGTCCTCAGGTATGAAGCAAAGGCCCCTGGTGAGTGGATTCGCAAGCTCGCACCACATTCGGATTTCCGGCGACCTTGAATCACGCGACCCCAACATCTTTTCCAGCACAGGTATTTGGTAAAAGTGGCTCTTCTCTATTTGGTGGAGCGTGGACGATGCGACTGCCAGGACAGAGAGCCACACCACGGCCACAGTGAAAAGCTGGAGCGGACGATGGAATCTTCTCCGCTCCTGGAAGAGCACTGCAAGGAGTAGCAGGGACGGAATGATGCAGAGATACATCTGTCCAACTGCCATCCTTACGTAACCTTTGAAATACATGACAAAGGCAAGGAGGCCAAACGTGACCAAGAATCCCCCCAGGGTTTTTTTCTCAGACACGCGGGAGGGGTCGGCCCGATTGCTGCGGGTGCTGAACACCTTGCTCGCTGCGACATATAAGGACATGGCGATCACTGCGATGGGCAAGTAAACCTCCGGCTGTTTTCGAAACTCGCGAGCCGAACCTCGGGAAAGGCAAATTTCGGCCGCGATGGTAATACCTGCTGGGGTAGAGAATGATGTCGTGAACAACGGGATGAAGAGGAGCAACGGACAGGTAGTAAAGCAGGGCCGGCAAGGTGACCACCACGAACCCGAGTGCATAGGGCCACGAGGTGTAGCCAAATTCTCGAAATTTGTTCGACTCACCCTTAGAACAGACGGCGATGATAATGACACAGGTCTGAATCCAAAATAGAGCCAAACCGGTGTCATACCGGAACAACGTCGCGAACCCGGCGAGTGCCCCGGCGGCGAGCATGCGCCTGATTGGCACCCTCCCCGAAAAGGCAGGGAGAATCAACGCAGAGCCAACCACATTCAGCGATCAGACCGGGATAACCGGTGTGCCCGTGAGGTCTAGCGAAAACCCAAAGCGCGCGATCGCTGATGCACGCAGCACTGTTTCAGTATTAACTAGCAATTGCGGAAGACGGCTGTTACCAGCAGGCCCTTGACGAGAATATCGTAGAGCCGCTCAACGAGAATGGATTATCCAAATACCCTGAAGAGGCCCGCGAGGATATAGAACTGTGCTGGGCCATAGTTGGCGTAAAAATCCCGATGAGGAATCTGTCCCGCCCCAACCCGCATTGCCGCGGTTAAGATGAGTCCTTCATCGTAGACCCAAGGGCGCAGAGACATCCCAAGAAACAGAAAGATGCAAGTACCCAAGAAAATGACGGCAAATTCGGGGAGTTGCCCGCGGAAAGAATGGCGCTGCGAATTCACAACGTCTTCGTCGCTTTGGCGGCCTACGCTTCTTGTGCTCAAGATATGCTCGAGGGCCTCAGCTCTATGCCGTTGTTCGGGCGACGTGCTACGCGTAGGTGTATCGAGCAAGGCCTAAAAAGAGATAAGGGCATAAGGGCCAGCCCTCGATCCTGGCATCCTTCACGTGGGCCGAAGTTCTTCTCTTGCCCCACGACTTCTTGACTTCGGCTGAAAAGCCATGAAATACCATTTCAGATAATGCGGTAGCCACTTCCAGAGCCTGAAGCGGGAAGTACCCGCAGTCCGGTCGCGCCAGGTGGAGGGTGTTTCGGTGATCGTATAGCCGGCAAGAAAGGCCTTCACCGTAATCTCCAGGCTCAATTCAAATCCGCCTTTGCTCTCGATCCGGATGTTACCCAGCATGGCGCGATCATAAATCTTGAACGCGTTGGTTGCGTCATGCGTCGGTATCCCGCGGAACCAGCACAAGGTAAGACCGGAAAGGCGGGAGAGCAGCTGCTTGAACCACGGCCCTCCGATGAGCCGGCCACCCTTCATATAGCGGCTGCCGACCACAATGTGGCTGCCCCGCCGATAATGTTCGAGCATCTTGCGAACCTGCCCCAGGTCATCCGATAAGTCGGCCATGACCACCAGCACCGGTCCGGGAGGCGCCGCGTCGAACCCGGTTCGGATTGCACCCACCACTCCGCGGCCGTAGGTGTTCTTGATCAACTTCAAGCGAGTCTCGCCCTGGTCAATAATTTGCTGCGCCACCGGGAGGGTGTTGTCTCCATCGAAGTCGTAGGCCACCAACGCGGTAAAGGGAAAGTCGAGGTGCTCCGTCATCTCTGCCCAGAGCGCGGGAAAATTTGCCCCTTCGTTGTAGACCGGAATGACTATAGTTAACGGCCTGTCCATTGCATCTCCTGTCGAAACTGGTGCGGTGAGACGTTGGTTCACATCTGGCCTATTTCCACCTGCTCCGCGATCCATGGAATCACCTCGTCCAGGATGTCTGAGAGGGGAGTGGCCGCCTCGAACCCGAGCAAGTCCCGCGCCTTGCCAACCGCCGGCGCTCTCTCCTGAACATCGTACTCGTAAGCCGGGTCGCTCACGTAGCGGAATGGCTTGCTGGAACCGTGGATCTTTCTCCAGATCAACTCCGCCAGTTCCAGCACGGTCGTGCGTACCGGGGTGGAAAGGTTGAAATCCTGGTTCAGGGCGGCCGGATGCTCGACGCAAACACGGATCCCGCGCGCCAGATCGCCACCATAGGTGTAGTGGCGAACCTGCTTCCCGTCGCCCAGGATGTGCAGCGGATCCTGGCCCTTCACCAGTTTCTGCACCAGGTCGGGAACCACGTGAGACATGGCTAAGCGTACGTTGCCGCTCATGATGTCGCGGTCAGACAAGGCGCGCTTTTCCCCGATGCCGACGCAATTGAAGGGCCGCACGATGGTGTAGGGAAGCTTGTACTGTTCGTAGGCGCCCTGAACGAAATACTCGACGGCGAGCTTTTGAAAGCCATAGGTCGAGCGAGGCGGCGGGCTGCGCCGTTCCGCGCCTTCCGGCGTGGGATATTCGGTAGTGCTCTCAAAAACCATGCTCGAAGAGAGCACGACGATCTTTTTGAGCTTGCGCTCCTTGTGGGCCCAGATGGCTGCGTCGAACGAAGAGGCGATGATGCGCTCATTTTCCGCCAGCAGGTCGTAGGCAAACTCGTGAAAGTACGAGATGCCGCCAATCATGGCGGCGGCGGCGATGAAGTGGTCGCAGTCGGAGAGAAGCTCCTTCATCAACGCGACGTCTTTTGCGTCTCCTTCAACCAGCTTGTAGCGGGGGTGGGAATCGTAGGACTTCTGCAGCCGGCCGTACTTGCTGAAGTTGTCGAGACCGACTACCTCGTATCCGTTTTCCAGCAGCTCCTGGATCAGATATCCACAGATAAAGCCGGAAGCGCCAGTAACCAGTACTTTCACGATGCGAGATGTCCCCCTGTTACAGTTTGCTGGCGGTTCGGCCAGAAGCCCCAGACATCTACAACTACCTTATCGTCGGAAGATGAAGGTCGCGGTAAGCGGCGTGAGGGGCCCCAAAATGATGACGTCGGCACGATCGCACGGCCTCCTCCAGCGGGACCAGCTTTCGGGTCGACGACGTAGGGATCGGTGCAGAGCACTTCCTTCGCTTCGACCATGAGCAACTTGCGCAGCTTATAGGAAAGGCTCTCGCGCTTGTCGTCCGACTCGGATTTGAACGCCATGCCCAGCACCGCTACGACTTTATCGCGAAGTTTCTGCTGTTGTCGCAGCTGGTTCACGATGAAGTTGGGCAAGCCCTCGTTGACCAGCATGGCCGAATGTCCCAGAAAAAATTGTTGCCGGAAAAAGCCGAGAGCTGCAACGTGTCCTTCAAAAGGCAAGGTCCCGCGGCAAAACCTGCCTTGGCGAAACTCTTCATGCGCGGATAGCGATGGGTCACCGCGCCGTAGATGCGCTGGAAATCGAGGCCGTAGGTCTCGGCAAGCACATAAAACTGGTTGGAGATGGCGAAATTCATATAGCGCCAGCTATTGGTGAACAGCTTGGCCAACTCCGCCTCGAGCGGAGAGAGTTCGATCAGATCGTCATTGATGATGGAAAACAGCTCGCGCACGCGGGCCAGGGAATCCGGATCGAAGGCGGAGATAATCTGCGGCAAAGTCCGGATCTCCTCCATGGCTTTGCCCTCGGCAATTCTTTCCGGGCAAAAGGACAGGAGAATCTTGCGCCCCGAGGCCTGCAGGCGCTCGTAGACCAGCTTGGTGACCCCTGGAT
This sequence comes from uncultured Acidobacteriaceae bacterium, assembly GCA_963745725.1. GTDB lineage: Bacteria > Acidobacteriota > Terriglobia > Terriglobales > Acidobacteriaceae > PALSA-350. Next base: position 462,110 of record CAVUYJ010000005.1, on the reverse strand, counting down.
AGACGGTGCTGCGCAGGACCAGGAGAGCATTCTCCGGCATGCGGGCGATCACCTCGTCGATGCTGTGGTAAAGGTCGGTGACGGTTGGATTGAGGTGCTCATCGACTGGGGTTCCAAGAACCGCGATCGCGGCATCCGAATCGCGCAGGCAGGAAGGATCTGAGGTAGCGATCAATTTCTTGCCGACGACGCGCCCCAACTGCTCCAGGGCATTGGTTTCCATAAACGGCATTTGGCCGGCATTGACCGTGTCTATCTTGGCTTGATCGCGATCGAGAAGAACGACATCCAGTCCGCAATTGGCGAAGACGATGCCCAGGGGAAGACCCACATGGCCGCATCCGCCGATAATGACAATCTTTTTCAGTTTCTGCATGAACTCCTGATCGCCATCTTCGGATGAGCGCCGAGCAATTGTTAACTGCTAATCTGCACATTCAAGTGTATCGAAGTCCGGCTCTTCTTGAGAATAAGCCGCGATTAGGACTGGCTATCCAGACCAGAAGTGAAAATACTGAGGGTCGCATTTAAACCGCGGATAGTTCGCACTTTCGCGTTCCTCTAGCAACATCACAGTACGCCGGTCGCCAAGTCTTTCGATATTCATACATGAATGCCGGCAGCATCGGCTCGGCTGATTTGAGCGCTATAACCAGCGCTCACAATGGATTGCACTGCATCTGTGTGTGCGCTGTCCGCTTTCATAAACTAAGAATCTGCTTATGGGTAGCGAGAAATGGGCCGAACGTCGTCGTCTTCAAATCGATCTCGTGCCCATTTCGCGAGTCTCTCGTAGCCCGTGAGAAACAGATCGTTTTGCCGGAGCCCCGTAGTATAGATGGGAAACGACGGAGGGCGGAGCATACCTGAAGAAATAGAGGTACTCAAGGTTCGGGAGGACCAGGATGTCCAGCCGTCACTCTTGTTAAAAGTGTGTCGTACAACGCCATCGGGTTGGAGGGGTCGTGCTTAGCTGAAGTCCACTGCTCGGTTCAGGAGCACAATCCGATGCTTCATAGCTGAGATAGATGGTTGCTTCCCAAATCCGCGACCATCAGGAGGAACATGCATCCTGCCAACACTTGTCGGCCCAGGAACCGACCTGCTCGCGGGAACTGGCAAAACCCAGAAAAATCGCGTAACCGGCGATACTCGAAAGAAAGTATCTTTCGACAAACGGGCCATGGCTAACCTTGGACCCGATCAAGGCAACTAAAGGAATGCAGGCGAAACCCCTAGCCAACAATATTTCCCGCGGGGGGATGGCTGCGAACGTGGTCCCAGGCGGGTCCGCCCAATCCTTCAGCAGCGAACAGAATCAAGCCATAGAAGGAGAACAGATATCGCGGGTCCGATCGCAGCCAACAGGTAGCGTTGAAACATGTCGTGGGAAACGGGGAAAAAGGTCGCAGGAACGTTCGCTCGAACGTGCGAAACAGTGGCAGATACACGACCAGAATCACCGAATAAAGCAGACGCCATGACGCCGATGACGCCCCAGTCTAGCGGCGGTTATGAACAAAGTTGTATAGTTCGACCAGCGCGAAAGGAACCAGGAGGTATACCGCGTAAACGTGAGTCAACAATGCTCCCATAAGAGCCAGCCCGAAGCCAGCGAGCCAAAAATTTTTCGTTCGGCCCTCTCCCGCCTCTGCCAGCAAATGAGTGCGAGCCCACACCACCCCAGTACGATTCCGTGTGCCCGGCCTCATAGGCGTAGTACTGAGCCAGAGTAAAAAAAGGGAAAATTCCAGCGATAAAGCCGCAGATTAGACCAGCGCGCCTGGAAACGAAGAGGAAGAGGCAAATGCCGAAGAGCCAGAAGCCTACCATTGAGGGCAATCGGGTCGCAATCAAGCCCTCACCAAAGACCGATGCGCGCCCCTCGTTAGCAAGTAGAAGAGCGGGGGGTTGAAATCAGCTCCGTCGATGACCGCCGTCCAGGTATTCTTAAATTCGGTAAGCGGCAAAGGTAGCTGGTAAAGAGTTCGTCGAGCCAAAAACATTTCTGGCTGGATTTGAGAAAAATGTCTGCGAAGTATAGGGCCGAGACCACGCCGACGCCGGCCAGGTGCTCGATCTTTAGTTTTTAAGAGCTTGAGTTTCGTCCTCGCCTACCGCCATCGTTCTTCGAGTATAAGGTGCTGAGAAACGCCAATTATCAAACCTGACATCCGACTTCGGCACATACTTCCGCGTCATCCCGTGTTCACTACGAAAGACTGGCATCAAGTAGACTCCGATGAAGAGGTTGATGTTCAAAAATGAGCCCCGCCCCGACAGGATGCAGATGAAACTGGATTTTGTTCCGCGGACCTGTCCTCTCTGTGGGGGCGAAGATGCCCACGTCCTAGTGGAAGCCACGATTGATGAGGGTAAACTGACAGCGTCGGCGTTCGCATCCCGCAAGGTTCCCGAATACATGCATTCCAGGATGGTCGAGTGCAATTTGTGCGGGATGCTTTACGCCAACCCGGTGCTGCGGCAGGAGCACTTGGCGGACGCCTACAAAGACGCATCGTTCGACAGCGGAGCGGAGTCAAGATTAGCCGCCGTCACCTACCGCGCGCTTCTTGAACCTCATTTGGGCGCGCTGCCGAGCCGGACGAGTGCCCTCGATATAGGGGCAGGCGATGGCGCGTTTTTAGAGGAGTTGTTGGCGCTGGGGTTCACCAGCGTCGTTGGCGTAGAGCCTTCAGAAGCCCCCATCGAGGCAGCCAAGCCTGGGATTCGCGGCTATCTTAAATGCGGTATCTTCGCCGCGGAACAATTCGCCGCGGAGAGCCTTGATCTCATCACCTGCTTTCAGGTGATAGAGCATGTCTGGGATCCAGTGAAAATAACCAGCGACGCGCTGGCGTTGTTGAAGCCGGGCGGACTGTTCTTCATTGTCGCGCACGACCGGCGAGCATTCTCCGCCCGCATCATGGGAACAAAGTCGCCCATCTTCGACATCGAACATCTTCAGCTCTTCGACAAGCCCACCGGCGTTACGCTGCTGCGCAATGCCGGATTCGATTCGATCAAGGTAAATTCTGTACGAAACAAGTATCCGGTCGATTATTGGATCAAGCTGTTTCCCCTTCCCATGACCCTCAAGTCTACCGTGAGGGGCTGGGCAGAGGCTTCGGGGATAGGAACGCTATTGCTGTCTCTTCCGGCAGGCAACTTAGCCGTGGTGGGCAGAAAGCCAATTATGCCCGGTGTGACTGAATCTCCCGTTGCGAATGGCAAACACGGTATAGCCCAGGCAATCATCGCCCCCGGACCCTCGCAGCGAGAGATTGGCAACGAGAGCCAGTAATAGAAACAAAGGCAGAAAGGCCAAGCCCACCAGTCGAAGGAGCATCCCCGCCGCCCTAGATGCTATTTGTGGCATCAAGAGCAATAGAAGAAGGGTCATTGCCTTGTAGCAGGCGACCGTAAGAGCATTTCCACGGGCGTAGACGCGCACGCTGTGAAACCCCGTTGCGGTCAGCAAGTGACTGAGACTTGAGGGTGTAAAACGCCAATAGTCATAAGGGATGAAATGCCACCGGGCCGCAAAGGGAATGGTTACCAGGAGCAATCCGCTAGGCGCCAGGCAACGTGCAGCTTCGGATAGAAAACGCCGTGTCTCAAGTACGTGCTCCAGGGTTTCGGTGCACAAAACCACGTTAACCGAAGAGTCAGCAACGGGCCAGACATCACCAGAAAAGTAGGTCGTGTTCGGCATCTCATATCCGAAATGGCCTTGGCCGCGTCGGTATCGATCCCCAGGTAAGTGACGCGCGGACTGACCAGTGAACGGAACGGTTGCGCGCCGCAGCCAACGTCGAGAACAGTGCCTCGCAACAAAGGAAGCACCGCGCTCAGGTCGCGCCATGCAGATCCCGCCTGAATGTCGAAGAATCGGCGGACTGCAGCCAGAAACAGAGAGAGCCGGGTAGTCGTTGCGGAAAAGAGCTGCGGGCGCCAACTCTCCGAGGTGGCGTCCACCATGTTGTTACGGTGCTTGAACGGCGCCAGTTCGTGCTCTGGGTACGATGCTAGGCGGCTACCTTCCATCATCTCTCGTTCGCCGCCAAGCGCACTTCACCATCGCGAATCATACTGCGGCGAATGTAATGAGGCCGTTGCTTGACCTCTTCGAAGATCTTAGCAATGTATTCGCCGGCTATGCTGATTGCCAACACGTTGAGCGATCCGAAAAAGACGATCAGGATGATGAGCGTGGCGAAGCCCTTGGGAGCCAACTGAGGAAAGAGCAGCCTGGCCAGTAATTGTCCCACGATCATCAACAACGAGATGGCGCACAAAATGATGGCTGAACTACTCATGATATCCAGCGGGACATAGCTGAAGGAGAGGATTCCTTTCTTGGCCCAACCCAAGTTTTTCAGAAGGCTGTTGGTGGTACGTCCGAACATGCGTTCCGGCCGCACATAGTCGACACCGATCTGGCGGAATCCCGCATAGGCACGAACGCCCCTCAAGAAAAGATCGCGTTCTGGAAAACGAAGCATCGCCTCCATAACCCTACGATCGACAAGCGAGAAGTCGCCGGCATCGCGCGGGATCTTGATATAGGAAAAGGTGTCAAAGAGCACGATAGAACATCTTGTAGGCGATTTGCATGGGGAGAGTGGCTTCCCGCTTCACACGCCGGCCGTAAACAACGTCAAAGCCCTCGCGCCATTTCCCGACAAACTTTTCGATCAGCTCCGGTGGGTCCTGCAGATCTCCGTCCAGCAGAACGCAGGAATTCTTGGTTGCAATCTCCATTCCACTACGAAACGCAGCCTGCGAACCGAAGTTTCGCGAGTGGGAGATGCCCAACACCCGTCGATCATTACGTGAAATAGACCGGATCACCTCTTCCGAATCATCCGGGCTGCAGTCATTGACGAAAATGATTTCGTGATCGACATTCAGGTCGGCGAAGGTCTTTTTCAAGCGTTCGTACATGATCGGTATCGCCTGACCATCCTTGTAGCAGGCAATGATCGCCGACACGCTATGCTTGGTATCGAGTCCAAAGCGTTTCGATGACTGCAGGTAGGCGGTCTTGTCTGGGAGCGATCGATACCACGCAGCAGTGCGCTCCAGCCCTTCTTCGAGATCCACCCGGGGCACCCATCCAAATCGCTCGCGTACTCTGCTGATGTCAGAAAACCAGTCCGTCAGGTCCCATTCCCGATTGGGCATCGAGAAGACCGGGTCCTGGCGTATATCAAAGAGCTTCTGCGAGGCGTTAACGATGTCTCCGATCGTTGTCTTGCGCCCGGTGCCTATATTGAATGATTCGCCATAGTCGGATTCGGTCAGCTGGAGACCTACGTCTACGAACGCCTGTACGACGTCGTCGACGTAGATAAAGTCGCGCGACACCCGGGGATCGACCAGCTCCGGGTATCCGCCGGAGGCTCCAAAGTGAACGATGTTTGGGATTAACCGGGAAGAGTCCTCCAGGGGGCCGTACGCCGAATAGAGACGGAGGTTCGCGCACGGCAAACCCTTCTTTTTGCCGAGGTAGTTAATCAGGCTGGCGGCTGCCACTTTGGAAACGGAGTAGTGGCTATTCGGCGCAGACGATTCTTCCTCCCGCGGACCGGAGGAATTGTCTCCATATTCCGACGAGCTGCCCGCGTGCACATAGCAGGAAAGACTCGCGCGGGTCGAGCCGGCCCAGCAATCGGGAGATCAAATTGAAGTTGGTGCGGTAGATCAGTTCACGGTCCGTCTCGAAAGAGTAAGCGCCATAAGCGATGCAGTCGAAGATGGTTCGGGGCTTTACGCCGTCGAGCAACGCATCCAGGTTGGAGTCGATGAGCAGGTCAGTTACCAATACATGGTTGCGCGGCAAGCCCTCGAGTCGCCAAGCGGGAAGCCGGGTCGCTGTTCCATAAACGTCCTCGCGATGTTCCAGTAGCACGCGCAAGATGTTAGCGCCGATGAAGCCGCTTGCCCCCAGCACCAGGATCGGGCCCTGGAGCTGCCGGATGTTGGTGGAGCTAGCCTGGTTCGACCTGGGCGGATCGCCGTGTGCTGGACTCATTGCACAGAGACCGCGGCGACAATCGAGGCCGGATCCAGACCGCATTCCGCACGATGGAATTTCTGCGACCCGTACAAGCCGGAGACATAGCCCAGAGCATGTTTGTGAGTGAAAGAATCGAGAGACTCGCCTGCGGCCGCCAGATGATGGGCCAGCATCTGACCGAAACCACCATGCGCAGTGTGTTCTTCGACTACGAACAACCGGCGAGTGCGTCGCACGCTATCGATAAATGCTGAGGGAACGTCGGCGATCGGCAGTTCGGTTACGAGCCATACCTCGGGGCGCACTTCTTCGTCTAGTTGTTGCAATGCCGTCAGCATACCACCCAGTAGCGGCCCCACTCCGGCCAGAACCGAACCATTGCCGCTAAGCAATTTCCGCCACGGAGCATATTCCGGAACAGCCCATCCTTTGGGTTCTTCCGACAACCCCAGCCGTAAGTAAACCGGCCCATCGCACTGCATCAGCGTCGGGATCATGGTGCGTACATCGGAGTCGAACGCGGGAACGAACGCACGCATGTGCGGTAAGGTGAGCAGGCAGCCGTAATCCTCCAGCGCATGATGCGAACTGCCCATCACGCCGTACCCATATCCGCCACCGTTGCCGACCAGGATTACGGGCAGGTCATGGAAGCAGACATCATTGCGAATTTGTTCGAAGGGACGGGCGTAGAGAAAGGGTGCAATGCTATAGGTCCACGGCCGCAAACCACTTCGCGCCAGGCCGGCCGCAACAGAGACCATGTTCTGCTCCGAGACTCCGGCATTGATGAAGCGCGGGCCCAGGGCATCGCGCAGTGGCTCCAGGGCCTTGTAACCGAGGTCCCCGGTCAGGAAGACAAATTCCGGCAAGAGCGCCTGCTGGACTAAACCGTTGCAGAAAGCTTGCCGCATTCTGTCACCTCCCGTACCGCCTGCTGATACTGTTCCTCGCTCATCGGAAGGTAATGCCAGGCCATCTGGTTTTCCATGAAGGACACGCCGCAGCCTTTCGTGGTATTGGCCACGATAGCCAGCGGCTCCATCACCGCAACAGAGGGCAGAACAGATGCTATCTACATCATGACCGTCAACCTCGACAGTCTTCACACCGAAAGCCCGAAATTTGTCGGCGAGCGAGTCGAGATTGGCCACTTGCCTGGTGGAACCGAAGCCCTGCATGCCATTTAAATCAACAATGAAGGTGAGGTTATCGAGTTTCTGGTGGGCCAGGAAAATGAGCGCTTCCCAGCACGAGCCCTCATTCCATTCGCCATCCGATGTCAGGCAAAAAACTCTACCGCTCTCTCCCCGCAATTTCTTGCCCAGTGCAAGCCCTGCGGCGAGACTCAGACCGTGCCCCAAGCTTCCCGTAGCGAAGGTGATCTCTGGAATCCCACTCAAAGGCGGATGGCCGCTAAGCCGTGTACCCTCTCCATGAAAGCGGCGCAGATCGTCGTCGCTCAGGACTCCCATGGTCCACAGCGTCACGTACAACGCTCCCGCCGAATGTCCCTTGGCGAGCACAAATTTGTCATCGGGTCCAAGACGGAAGTGGTAAAGGCTAATCAGGATATCGAGCGCGCTGAGGTTACCGCCGATATGGCCAACCTTACTCTGATAATGCATTTCGAGTAAGCGCAGCTTGGCTCGTTGGATTAAGCCTGCCGCATCTGCCTGCGCGATGACACCGGGGAATCTGCCATCCATGCGTACAAAGTTTACACGAGAGGCTGCGTCGCTGCGACACGGTGGAGAGTCCTGTGCTCAGAGGAGTAACGTGGATTGTGTCAATTCCCGCACGCTGGGATTGATGAATTAAAGTAATGCGCGAGTGTTTTCCGTTATCATGCGCTTGTGTAGCTTGTTGAGGAATATCTTGATTCTTCTTCAGCAGTACGCTTGTTTAGGCGGACACGCGGAATTATGGAAACATCAAAGGAAGTTCTTGAGAGAAACATCGACGCGTTCAATGCCGACGTTGACCGGTATGGTGGGTACGAATACACAGCGGTTGATCGATGGTCGACCCGATACGCATCGGGCAGGCAAGCGGATGCGCTGATAGATTTAGTGTCCAGACATTTCCCTCCCTCGGTTCGCATCGTCGACATTGGCTGCGGCGACGGTGCTTTCACGATTAAACTTGCGGAGCGATTCGGGCCCACGGCAATCCGCGGTGTTGAACCCGCGGCCAAAGCGGTGGAGGCTGCCCGCCGCCGAATTCCCAACAACCTTCTGGACGCGGTCACATTTGAAGTCGGGGACATCTACGACTTCGCGAGCAGGGGGGAGGATGTCGCTCTAGCCCGCGGAGTGATGCATCACCTGGATCGACCAGAAGCCGCAATAGCACATCTGGCTAAGCAGTTTAAATCGGTCGTCATTCTCGAGCCGAACGGATACAACCCGGTCCTGAAGCTCATCGAGAAAGTCTCTTCTTACCATCAGCAGCACGATGAAAAGTCTTATTTTCCATGGAAGCTTAACCGCTGGTTCCGAGCGCACGGCCTAATGGTTGTGGAGCAGAATTATTTCCTCCTCGTGCCGTACTTCTGCCCGACCCGAATCGCAAAGTTGTTGAGCGGGGTAGAGCCTGCTTTCGAGTCCCTGCCGCTTGTTCGACAAATTTGCTGCGGAACCAACCTGGTGCTTTACCGCTCATAGGATCTGCGCCATACACTTGCTGCCATGAGACAACGGTCAGTGCGCAGCGGCAGCCTGAACGCGGGGTACGAACTCCAGTACCTTGACTCTGTCGAAAATCCCCACTTCATGGACGCGATGTGTCCCTTCGGCGTGGATTGCAAGCCAATCAAGTGTCTCGTAGGACGCTTCGAATGCGAGTGCCAAAAATCGTTCGTGGCGCCGTGCAGCGTCTTGCAGGAACTGCGAACCGGCTTGCATTGCGGCGCCATTCAGTGCCCTCGGTAGTGGCACCACGGGTACGCTGAGCGGGTAATAGCTAAGCGGGGAGAAAATAGCGCTGTCTTTAATCGCTGAACCAACAGGCATGGGTAAGTAGTCGGATTCCGGAAGGTCACTGCAGATGAGCACCGGCGCGTTGTCCGCGGAGGCGCTTTTTTCGGCGGCCTCCAGAGCGTACTTCCAGGTGTAATTGTGAGCCCGGGAAGAGGGTGACCGGAAGGAGTGGTAAACGGTGACGGCAACAAGCACCGTGCAGAACAGCAATCGCAGAGTTCGGGAATTGATCAGGCCCGCAACCCATGCCCAGCAGAGTGCAATTCCCGGGACCGCGACGATGCAGTAGCGAGCTAGAAAGATATGGATCGATGTTCCCATGCTCACGCCATACAGGATCAGGATTGGCACCAGGGCCAACGAACCACAGAACAGAATCGTCCTGCCCTCACGAAGCCTGCGCAGATCAAGCCGGCGTACGGCGACGGCGATGAGGAGGGTTGCCGCTAAGCAAAGGGCCACCCGTGCGGGAGCCAGAGTGCCCCGCAGTTGCCAGAAAGCCGGGGCTTCTGCGTACACGTGGACGCCGCTGGTGTGGAACATATATCGCAGACCTGGAATCACCGGCAGGAACGCCAACGCAAATGTGACCAGCGCAACCGAGAATTGCCGCCAGAGGATCTTGGCGGCGCCGGCCTTGACCGCAAAAAAGCAAAGTACTAAAGCCGGCAAAATGACGACGAACAGGAATTGGAAATAGACAATGCACGCTGCCGAAAGCCCAAACAGGGCGGCCAGCCAATTGGAGTCATTGTGTCGTAACCGCACGAGGGCAAAGATGGAGGAGGTGATAGCGAGGGCCGCAAATGCATATGGCCGAACGTCAATCGCCTCGGAAATTATGATCGGGTGAAGGCAGAAGACGGTGGCTGCGATGACGGCAACATCTGCGTCGAACAGTTCTCGGGCGGAGCGGTACAACAAATAAACCGCCCCCAACATGGCGATAACGGAAGAAATTCTCAGTCGCAAGCTCACCCGTCCCTACGGCTTTCACCCAAAGCCAAAGAATGAACGGGTAAGCCGGGACACCTGGCCATCCCTGTCGAGACAATATTTCTGAGAAGCCTCCTTTGATGACAAAAAAGGAGACAGTCTCATCCAGCCATAGCGGAGCACCGATGGCAAGGAACCAGGTGGAAATGGCCAAAGCGAGACCAACGGCGTATATCCCATAAGCCGCTCCGCCCTGAATTTCTGGAAACCAGTCGGGCTGAGTTCGACGCGCCCCGAAGGTTTCGCCCTGAATTTCTGAAAGAACTTTGGGGGCTTCCAAGAAATGCTCCTTGCGAGCGTGTTCTTGCCGGCAATTTATTCGGTCGTCACAACCCCATGACGCAGATTATGCGAAATCACGAGGGTTCGTAACCGTCGTTCAACGTTCAGTATCTGGTAGAAGCGTCGTGCGCCGTCAAAATATAGAAGTCAGTCTTTTCAATTCTTTCCCATTCCAGTTATCAACTGGGTTCCCGCTACCCGCATATCTATTCTTTGGTCAGATGAAACCGGCTGAGTGTCGGTGTTTGTGAATGGGGGCTGTCTATTTTGTCGGCCGCTGAACCTTGAGGCGCGATCTGACGCGCTCCACGATTCGAGAATCCCTGAAATACCGCCGCCATCCGAAGGGACCAAGCGCGAGCAACTGGAGCAACACCGCCGCGGGCTTTACAGGTTCGCCGCGAGAAGCAGCTGATAGAGCAGAATTCACTGCAATCGAGGCGATGGAAACCCGCTCCACCGACGCACGGAGTTTGCCGGTGATCGGCCAACCTTCCAGGTGATGGGCAAGTACCGTAGTCAGCTGCTCTTCCCATTCGTTCGGTTGCAGTTTACGCGCCGCCGTTTGCGATGCAGGATGCACCCGGAAAGCACTCAAAGTTTCGCCGATGAAGCGCGCTGGGCCCAGTGCCCCCAAGCGAAGCCAAAGATCCCAATCCGCGGAAAACCAGAGAGCCTCGTCCAGTCCACCCGAGTCAATGACCGCGTCGCGCCGGAAAACCGGGGACGGGATCGCAATGAAGTTTTGCACCAAGAGCCGCTCGACAAATTGGTTTGAGGGAATGGCGCCGGTCTTAGGAAATGGGCAGGTCCACGGTCCGAGGTTTTGTCCGTCCGGGCCCACGTACTTGGCGTTGTGAATGATGAGCGGGCCCGGGTGGTTCTGCATCTCGCCGCGCAACCTTTTCAGCCTGCCTGGAAGCCAAAGGTCGTCCTGGTGGAGAAAACAAGCCCAATCGCCTATCGCTTCACGCAAACCGAGGTTGGTGGCCGCGACCCAGTTCCCCAGCCTTCCTGGAGTAATCAAGCGGATCGGAAGTATATCCGCATAACCCCGCACAATATCGAGGGTCTGATCCGTGGACCCATCATCGACAATCACCAGCTCGATGCCGTCGTTGTCCTCGTCCCGGTCTTGGTCCCGTACACTTTCGAGCGCAGCCGTGATGAACCGCTCACCGTTGTAAGTAGGCATGACCACTGAGAGAAGCGGTTTCAATTCCTATCTCTTGACGGCGACAGCGAAAGCTTCTGTCCCGTGGCCTCGCCATGCTCGCACAGCCATCAAGGGAAACGATAGAACCGATAGCAGCGTCAGCGATAGCAGCCCCATCATCCGTCGCACTCGCGAATGGCTGGCGTAGTTTGAGATGCTTGCGTAATAGCACCAGGCGGTTTCTAGGAGCGGGGTCTTGAATGCAATCAGCTTCATACCCGCCTTATCGCACAAATCCGACAGACCTTCCCGGCCAAAAAAACTCAGGTGACGGGGCAGATCAAGTAATGCCCAATATTGGCGAAACTGCCTGCCCTGTTGTACTCCATAGAGTGTCGGGATCTGTATGAACGCAACCCCTCCAACTCTCAGGTAGGAGCAAGTGGTAACCAGCGCCTCAAGCGGGTTGCTCAGGTGCTCCAGTACGCTCCAAAGAGCCACTACATCGAATGTGCCATGCTCCCAAAGGCCAGTGGTCAGATCGCCGGTCCGCACATCAAAGCCCAGTTCCGTCCGCAGCGCGCCAGCCAGAGCGTCGCTGTACTCAACCGCCTTCACATCCCAACCCAGGCGGTGCACTGCATGAAGGAAATCACCCGCGCCGCACCCCACCTCCAACAGCTTCCTGCCTTTTCCATACCGGCGTAGACGCCGCAATCTGCGCGAGGTCGTGAGCTCACGAAGAATCTTCCACAGTGGCCAACCGGGCTCCTTCCATGCGGGCCGGTAGGGAGCATATTCGGCAGAGTACGCCTTACTGAGTTGAGCTGCGGTAGGCAAGGGATTCTGCATGACCTGGCCACACGTCAGACAGCGGTACAGCTTGAAGTCTGCGTCGTCGTTCGGCTGGTAGAGGTCACATCCGACGCGAACGAAGCTCCATTGGTCTCCGCCACAAACAGTGCAACAGCTACTGGCATCGTGCTCTGCGCGATTTGTCATCTTCACCATGGCTAATCTTCCTGCAAAATCGCGGCTTGCTTGTTTGCAGGCTTGATCCCCGTCCTGATGTTGGCAGGCCTAACAAGGCAAGGGCGCATGCTGCGACAACAAAGCATGAGGATGCCACCAGAACCCTATTGGCCAGCGCCCATTGTGCCCCGACATTCAGCGGAGTCCCAAATAGATGCAACATGGTTGCATAACTCAATTCATTTACGCCCAGTCCCCCCGGCGTGATCACGATGACACACGCGATGATGACGAAAGGCATGGCCGCCGCCAAATGCCAAAGCGGAATGTGAACGCCAATCGCTTGGGCAGTCTCGCCGGCCATAAGAACCTGAATGGCAAAGCGAGCAGCGGAGAGACTCATCAATTGCCGCGCCAGAGAGGGATTCAGCAGGCCAGATTGTTGCAATCCGGCGATGCTCTTCAGAATTCGATTTCGCGGTGCGACGGCTCTGGAGTTTAACGAAACCACCTGGCGGCGAATCAGCTCGATTGCCGGGCCAAGCGCAAGCAGCGCAATTCCCGTCAGCGCCAAAGCACAAACCATCCACATCATTCCCCCGCCGCGATAAAACCGCGTGATGCCCGACGCGATCACCAGGAAGCCGACAATCAGGACATCAAATGCCTGTTCGAAGAGAGTGCCACCCGTTCCGCGCTTGAAGGCTCTCCCGTGAAAATAGGTGCCCAGCGTTCGTGCGGCCGACATGCTGACCTGCACAGGAAGGATTTGCCCCAGCGCCACGCCAGTGCTGGTGAGCGCAAAGGACATGGCCGTCGATGGGGCGGAATCGGAGGAACGCCGAAGGCTGGCGTCGACCCTGCGCCATTTCAGGCTCGAGAGATACACATGGACTGCAGTCAACAGAACCAGCTTGGTGAAAGAGACCCAGCTGACACTCCTCAATTGCTGAACCGTCACGTGCAGATTGAGCTTGCTGATCTTTATCAGCAGAACGATAAGGAAAACAGTTAGCGCAGCGGAGGCAGCCCAATAGAAGGAGCGGCGCAGTGTCATTGGCGGCGCCTGAGCCCGAGGATGCTCAGGAAGAAGCTGCTAAACGTGATTTGAACCCCCATGGTGAGTGCGAACACAGAAGGCATAACGATGCGCAGCGTGTGCTCAATATCCAGCGCGCCGAAACTCTGTCTTGCCCAGCCAGACACCGCAAAGATGGATCCGCCCACTCCCAGGAGCATCAGCACGCCACCCACCAGCAAACCGGTTTCCAGCGTGACCCAGCGGAACATGCGATTCAAACGCGGGTCCTCAGGTAGCAGGCCCTCAGTAATAGCAAAGACTTTGGTGAAGGTGGCAAAGGCAATCAGTTGAAATCCGAGGAGGATGGCAACGAACGCATACAACAGCGTGTGCACGTCGAGGCCGATGCCGTGAAATACGCGCCTTCCCGGAAGCAGTAAGACACACCCGGCCAGCCCCACCAACATCAATAAAATCCCCGGGTAAAGAAAAAGCCAGCGCGGGCTGTACATAAGAAGAAAGCGGAGATGCCGCCAGCCATCACGCCAGGTGCGCAGATGCGGTGGGCGATTGCGCCCGTCGGGGTTCAACGTTGTCGGGACTTCGCTGACCTTCATGCGCATGAGCGTGGCCTTCACCACCATCTCGCTGGCGAACTCCATGCCGGTCGAGCGAATATCCATTTGCAAGAAGCTGTCCCTGCGAAAACCGCGCATGCCGCAGTGAAAATCTCCGCACGGTGACCCGAAAAACAATCTGCCAATGCCGCTCAGCACAGGGTTGCCGAGGTACCGGTGCAGGAAAGGCATCGCCTTGTCCGTTATGCCACCCTGAAAACGATTGCCCATCACCAGGTCTGATCCCGTGCGCAGTTGCTGTACAAAACGGGGGGCGTGGCTGAAATCGTAACTGTCGTCGGAGTCTGCCATCAGCACGTACTTGCCCCGTGCGGCCAGAATTCCGCCCTTCAGCGCGCTGCCGTATCCCTTTTGCTCGATGTTTACTACTCTGGCACCTTCTGCCTGCGCAAGTTCTATGGAGCCATCCGTAGAGCCATTGTCGGCAACGATTACTTCGCCCGGGATACCCGCATCTCTGAGCGCACCCATTGCCTTGCGTACGCAAACGCCCACAGTTTCCTGCTCATTGAGACAGGGCATAACGACAGACAACTCGATAGGTTGTTCTGCTGTTGCCAGCGTGTCTAACGTCGAGTCGAGAACTCTGCTGGAGTAAATTTCATGGTTGACACTCATCGCCAGGTTTCCACTCGTGCTCCGGCACTGAATGCCGGAGAGACCAGTGAAGACAGACTATCAGCGGCGGGGCGCACCCCGTTCGCATAAAATCGTCATGAGCCCGTACGGGTACGTGGTACGAATCCCGGTACCTTTTTCAAGGCGATTACCTTATCTCATCTCCACCCCGCTGCCCCTGCCTGCAATCGAACCCAACTGACCTCCGCGCTGCCACTCCCGTACTGAAAAAACGCGCCTGGCCACTTACATACAAACACACAAAGGGCTTATCCTTGAAACTAGACGATATCGGCAGGTGACGGCCTCTCACGCGACCGCGCCTTAGCCGGCAGTTGCCGGTAGTTTCGGCCTTGAGCGCGAGCGAAGGATAGCTTCACCGCTGTCCGGTAACACACTCAATTCCTGTCCAAAATTCACCAGCAACAGCCACGGCTCTCCTGCCGCGGCTCCCGCTCCCCTATCGTCACGAACGAGCAGCAGACAAATCCCCCGCAAACTCCACCAAACCGAGGAACAAGACGACCTATGCCCAAAAACACTGTCACTGACCCCATCCCTGATCAGGAAATGGCCTTTGCTCACCTGATCATGTCCGGAACCATGACTGACCGCCAGGCCGCAGAAGCCGCCGGTCTCAATCCCGAATCCGCCGCCTACATCAAAGCCAAGCCCCGCGTCCGCGCCTACATGATCGAGCACCGCGCCGCCGTCAGGGAAAAGCTGGTGGACCAGGAAGCCGAGGCGAGCTGCGCAAGCTGAACTTTAGTCGCGACCAGATCCTGAACCGGCTCTGGGAACTGGCCACTCTCAGCCACGAAGCAACCAGAGGTAGCATCGTCGGCCAGATGAAGGCGCTTGCGATGATCGCAGCCATCGAAGGACTAATCCCCGGCCGCCGCCCCTCTCCATCCATGACGCAACCCGCAGCCCCGCCCGTGGAGGCAGACATCTACAAGGCTAAGTGGCTCCGCGAACAGCAGCACCAACCCGCATTGTGAAGAGCCAGGCGATCCCAGTGCCGCCACGGAACCCCAACCCGACGCGTCCCTGGTCCAGAACCGGAGCCTGCTCTCAGTCCGGCCCCCCAGCCGGCTGCGGCCGAGCCCCCTTCGCCTTCTGAACCGGACTTTGCCCCCAACCAGCCCAGCCTTGCCGGCTCCCTCGCATCGCAAGCGTCGAACTGGGTTCCTCAAGCGACAGGAAGGGGCTTCGACGCTCTTCTGGACAGCAGGCAGCCCTTTTCCATTCAGAAAGGCCGCTTTGGCCGGCGCCGCTAATGAAAGTCGAAAAAAGGTCAAATTTTATCGAATTTTAAAAGCACACATAGGCGAAAGGGAACGCCTCCCGCGAGCGCTCGCGGCTTTCCCATCAAAGAGTACCCTCGATCCGTATATACCCGCAGCTGCCACCCAACTGGCCGCCATCGTCCAGGCGAGGACTGCCTTGAACGAATGAGAAGCATCATCTGGTTCTTGGAAAGCTACGGAACGCGCAAAGCACGGCGAGCTCCTTCACAAACCGCCTTGCGTATGGGGTACAAATTCGAGCACTTTGACCCCGTCGAATGTACCCAACTCATGAACAGTGTCTGTTGCCCCGGCGGCTTTCGTAAGCCAGTCGAGAGTGCCGTAAGACTCCACAAATGCCATAGCAAGAAAGCGCTGCCCTGCGTGCTGTTGTAGAAACACCGAGCCGGCCCGGACCGCCTCCTCATTCAGCGCCCGCGGCAGCGGAGCCACCGGTACCGTGAGCTTGTAATAACTGAGCGGCGGCAAGATGCCGGTTTCCTCGATCGCAGCACCCTCGGGCATCCGCATGTGATCGGCTTCGGGGATATCGCTGCAGATCAGCACCGGCGCGTTGTCGACGGAAGCGTTCTTCTCCACAAACGCCAAAGCACTCTTCCAGCTGTACATGTGATGCTGGAACGATGGCGCGGTAAAGCCGATGCAAGCCGCCACCACCACCAAAGTGATGCAGAACAGCAACCGCAGCATACGGGAATCAATCCAGCTAACCACCAAGGCCCAGCAGAGCGCGATCCCGGGAACGGCCACCAGCCGGTAACGGGGGACGAATACATGGATCGATGTTCCCACGCTAAGAACATAGAGGGTCAAAAGCGGAACCAGAGCCAGGGAGGTGCAGAGGAGGATGGTCCATCCATCCGAATGGTTCCGTAGATGCAGCCGCCGTTGAGCCGCGGCCACCAATACAAAGATCACCAAGATCACCACCAGCCCGCCGAGCCTGGGGACCACACTGAACCATCCGCCTACGCTACCCGCCATGATGGTGATGGTCGAAACCAGCTGGCCCAGCATGGGCGCATCAGAGAACACATGCGTGCCGCTGGTGTGCATCATGTATTGCAGCCGCGGAATGGCCGGCAGGCACGCGAAACCAAACACAACCACCGCAATCGCGAGCTGTCGCCACAGGGTCTTGCGGTCTGCCATCTTACTGGCAATCAAGCAAACGGCAAGAGCCGGCAGGATCACCGCAAACAGCAGTTGAAACTCCACGATGCACGCTGCCAGGAAGCCAAACAGCGCGGCCAGCCAGTTCGAATCGTTGTGCCGTAAATGAACCAGGGCAAGGATCGTCGCGTTGATCGCCAGGGCCGCGAAGGCATAGGGGCGAACGTCAATGGCCGCGAAAATGATGATCGGGTGAAGGCAGAAGACAATCGCAGCAATGAGGGCAACGTCCCGGTCGAACAATTCCCGTGCGGCACGATACAGCAGATACACCGCTGCCAGCATGGGAAGAACGGAAGAGATTCTGAGCATTGTCTCGCCCGTGCCCATCACCTTGGTCCATAACCAAAGCAGGCACGAATACGCCGGAGCGTCGGGCCAGACCTGGCGGGCCCTGATGCCCGCCCAACCCCCCTTGATCAGGAACATCGAGACCGTCTCATCCAGCCAGAGGGGAGCGCGGAAGACAAAGAACCACGTTGAAATAGCCACAGCAAGAGCCAGGGCGTAGATGCTGTACTGCAACCCTTCCGGAAGGCTTCCATGCTGTTGTTCCCGCGGTGCTTTCATCTGAGCCCCTGAAATCGTGTTGGAAGCTGGCAAGCGACTGCTCCTGGCGGGTGGACTTGTACGCCTTCGATTATAAGGACTGGGCTTTCGTGACCCGAAAGACCAACTAAGGGTGAAAATGATACTGAGCACCATGGAGAGGGAACCCTGAAATTCGCAACGGCCATCGATCGACTCCTGCTCTGGGCGCTCCGAGTCTACGGTGCAATCGCTCTGATCTTGCTGGGTCTGGTTCCGCACTTTTTTCTGCCCGCTGAAGACGCGACGATTTTGTTTCAATACAGCCGCAATCTCTCTCAGCATGGGGCGATCATCTTCTATGCGGGTGGTCCGCATACTGAGGGCGCGACCGACTTCCTGTGGATGCTCCTCGTGAGCGGAGCCATGCGGCTAGGGATTCCAGCGTTCGCCTTTTCCGCAGTGATCAATATCCTTTCGCTGCTGGGCCTGAGCCTGGTCTTGTTGCGGATTGCGAA
Source organism: uncultured Acidobacteriaceae bacterium (assembly GCA_963745725.1). Lineage (GTDB taxonomy): Bacteria > Acidobacteriota > Terriglobia > Terriglobales > Acidobacteriaceae > PALSA-350. Next base: position 443,895 of record CAVUYJ010000005.1, on the reverse strand, counting down.
GCTTCGCATTTCAGCATGGAGAGTGTTGGCGGTTGTGGGTGCCGCGGCTATGTTTCCGCAAATTTTCGCGGCGGCCTCGGGCTTCGCCGTTTTACCGGATGCTCTTTTACTTGCCCTCTTGGTCTTGAGCGTGCTCAAACGGCGGGCCGGTCAGGCCGCGTTGACGGCCTTCATCTTCTGCCTGTTTCGTCCCGATGGCGTGGTGTTCGCTTTGCCGCTCCTGGTCTGGCTCCTTATTCCTGAGGGGGTACACGAGCGGGAAGACCCGCAACGACTGGTGAGAACCCTGGCAGCCATCGCCGGCCTGTTTGTATTGCCCGGGCTGATCTATTTTGCATGGCGCTTCCGCTACTTTGGAGAGCTGTTCCCGCTGCCCTTCCTGGTCAAATCGGATGCCCATCGCGTTCTTGGTCTCGTTGTTACGCGCTCCGTACACGAGAGCTTCGCCCCATTATTGTTCGTGGGCGTTGTGCTTGTGTCCATCGCCTGTTGGGGGAAACTGACCGAACAGCAAAAAAGAAAAACGCTGGGGCTATCGATCTCTCTGATCCTCATACCGACTGCTTTTTTCTGGCACATGCGGCTGGATCAAAACGTGGGAAATCGATTCTTCTACTATCTCCCGCTTGCGGCGGCCCTGCTGCTCGCAGTCAACTGGCCGGCGCTCGTAGAAAAGCAGAACCATCTCTTCCGCGTTGCTTGCGTTGCTTGGCTTGTATTGGTTGCCATGCCGCTCAAACGGGAGCTTCGGACCTTTCGGGACCTGCAGTTTGACGGAGTAAAAAGTATCGCGGAAGGCCTCGGCAGACTCTCGGAGCGAGGAACCATCATGACCACGGAGGCCGGAACCCTGCCTTACTTTTCTGGCTGGCAGACATACGATGCCTGGGGTTTGAACACGCCGGAGTTTGCCCATCGATTCGTGCAACCCAACGACGTGGAGCGTCTGAAGGCGGACGTAGTGGTAGTGCATCCGGATCTCCCGGAGGGATGCCTGGCCAAGGATTGGCCGCCGGACGGATACGCGGATCGAAGCTGGCCCCATCTCACGCGGAATCTTGTGCTCGGGGCGAACCGCGGGGACTATGAGCTTTGGCTGGTCTCGTATGGCTCTGAGTACTATCGCCGGCGAAAGCACTGGCGGTATGGAGAAGGGGATCGGGAGTGTTGGTTCGTGCGCCTGGATTCACCGTTGTACGCGGGCATTGTGAGGGTCCTGGAGCAGAATCATGCAGTTCGTCCCGAGGAGGCTCTTCGTTTGGAGGAGGCACACGGCGGACTAGGGCTACGCTAGCGACAACGCTTCCTCAGCCGAGAGTGCTCGAAATGGGCGGCGCTGAACCGTCAGGCGGCAGTCTCTCCAAAGGTTCATCTGTGAGGAACGCCGGCTTGGCCAGGCCCAATTTCTTCAAGCGCAAATCCAGAGCCGTGCCCAGCACGCCGAAACCGTAGGTCACGCTGCGCTGGAAGTTGATGGAGGAGGCTTCTTCGAAATACTTTGTAGGGCAAGAGATCTCGCCCACGTGATAGCCGAAGTAAATGGCCTGCACGATCATCTGGTTGTCAAAAACGAAATCGTCAGAGCAGCTCAGCAGTGGCAGCCGTTGCAGCAACTCGCGGCTCCACGCACGGTAACCGCTGTGGTACTCCGACATCTTGTGCCCGATCAAGAGGTTCTCAATAAACGTCAGTCCCCGGTTGGCAATGTATTTATACAGCGGCATGCCCCCCTGCAGCGCGCCTCGGCCGAGAATACGCGAGGCCAGAACAGCGTCGTATTCCCCGTAAGCGATCATCGAGGCCATCGCGGAAACCAGCTTCGGCGTGTATTGGTAGTCGGGGTGCAGCATCACGACGATGTCGGCGCCACGGGCCAATGCGGCGGTGTAGCAGGTCTTCTGGTTGCCGCCGTATCCGCGGTTGTGGTCGTGCCGGAGGGTGATGAGTCCGAGCTCCAGCGCTACCGCGGAGGTGTTGTCGCGGCTGGCGTCGTCGGTCAGGATGACTTCATCCACAATTTCGCGAGGAATCTCCTCCACCGTACGGCGCAGCGTCTTAGCCGCGTTGTAGGCGGGCAAAACCACGACCACCTTTTTGTTGTTCAGCATCGGTTAAACCCCGGGCATCTTTAATTATAAGTACTTGGCGCATCGCGCCTCGTCCTTTCAACCACCCGGCACCCTTTTGCGTAACCCCGGGCTCAGCGCCGCGCGTAGACGTCGCACATCCAGGTCCAGTTGCGCCGCATCAGCGGATGGCCCGCCAGTGCGACGCGGACAGCATCCTCGCCTCCGTCGATCAGTCTCCACTGGTCGGCTTCCAGCTCATCGTTCCAGGGAAGTTGGGCGCGCGAGAAGGCACGCGATCCGGCATAACAAAGAACTATGCCCTGGTATTGGCCGGTCGTTTCTCCGGGTTCGAGGTAGAGCGGATTGTAGAGATTGGGGAACAAAGGTTTGTATACGAAGTAGTGTCCGGCATCCACCAGCAAGGCTGGGTTCGCGATGCCGCGCTGCTCGAAGAAGGCTTGCACGCGCTTGGCTTGCGCCTGCTCGGCGTAGTAGGAGCCCCGGGCGTCCACAGTTTGCAGGACTCCAAGTCCGACCCAGGGCGCAATGAAGACGAACGTGACCAGGGTGAGGCACAGCGGCGCCAGGGATCCGCGTAAGACATTGGCGAGAGGAAATCCGCCGATGAAGAGCACGGCAAGCAGCAGCGCGCGCGAAAGCCCGAGATAGTTGGTCTGGTTTGGAAAAACAGCGAGGGGAAAGATCACCAGGATGAAAAGCAGCAGTCCACACTGCAGCAGCAGGCGCGCCCGGCCTTTACTGGAAAAGGCACATCCCGCAACCACCAGGAAGGATACGAGCAGGCTGATGGCCAGGGCTGCCGAAGCCGGGAAGGCCGGGTCGAAGAGGTGGCGGAAGGCGACAGCATATCCGTTTTGTACGCCTGCGCCTGCATGGGCGCTGCCTGCCTTCGCCCCGTGCAGAACGACCCCCGCGCCCGTCCCTTGACCCGCGGCATGCTGCAGAAAGCGATGGGGTGCGGTGTGATCTTGCGACCACATCGTTAGCACCCAGGCGGCAACGATCACGGCATAGAGCGCGCTCCCCGCCACCAACACCTGCAGCCCTCTGGTCCAGGCATGAGCGTCCATGCTGTGCTCATCGAAGACGAGCAGAAACGCAAGCAACAGCCATCCGGCAATTCCGGCGAAGGGATGAATGAGAAATACGATACCCACGCCGGCAAATAGAAAGCTTCTGGCAGTGATTGAGGATGTCCAGCGCCACAGGAGGAGAATGGCGGCCAGTAGGCAGAAGGCCGGCATCTCCGGGCGGTCTGGGTCGAACGCGACCATTCCGGTGGGCAACAACGCTCCCAGCAATAAGGCTGCGCAAACCCGTTGCCATTCGCTCGTCACCGCCAGGCTGAAGCAGCCATAGAGCAGAAAGATTGCTGCCGTTGCGAGCGCCAAATTGTAGAAGGTGTCCACGGCCGCGGAACAACCGAAGAGCGAAGCAGCTATCCCAAAGAGCAACGGAGTGCCAGGCGTATAACTCGCGAACAGCATCGGATGGACCGTGTTCGCATGAGGCACGGATGCCGCCGTCAGTCCGCGTCCATGGGCAAAGTTGCAGCCCGCGTCACGAAACACAAACACATCAGGGCCGCCCGGTTGTGGCGACGTAAGAGCAAAGAAGCTGAACCAGCACACCGTGAACGCTGCGAGGATGAACCACGGAAGCGCACTAGTTGCCCAAGGGCTCTTCGGTTTCATCGGTTAGGAAGTCGCGAGATATCTTAATAGTAATTCAGCGAGACGCCGCGGAACCCTGTTCAACCCGCATGCGCGCTGGCCAGCTTTACCTGGGCCTCGTGGATGATCTCATTCGCCTGCGCGTACTTCTCAGGATCCTCGCCGGCTTCGTTCCAAAGCTTCTGGCCGTCCTCAAGTTGCCGTTGCGCCTCACCGGCATCGATCTCTTCCGGCTTGATCGCGTTTTGCGCCAGAATCGTCACCCGGTCCGGCAGCACTTCCACAAAGCCCCACACCACAAAATAGGTCTGATCTCCACCACCGCCGTGCAACCGCACCTCGCCCACGCCGAGTTCTGCCAGCAAAGGAGCGTGCCCGTACAGCACTTCCATATAACCGGACTTCGACGGAAGCTCGACCGCATCCGCGTCCTGGTCGATCAATATCTTGTCCGGAGTCACCAGCCGGACTTGCAGTTGATTGCCTGAATCTGCCATTCGCTTACTTGTCCTTCATGGCCTTGGCCGCTTCGAGGACTTCCTCGATGGTGCCCTTCATGTAGAAAGCCTGCTCCGGAATATCGTCATGCTTGCCGTCGATAATTTCCTTGAAGCTGCGCACCGTATCCGCAACCTTGACGTACTTTCCGGGCGCGCCGGTGAACACCTCGGCCACATGGAAGGGCTGGGAAAGGAAACGCTGCACCTTGCGGGCGCGGCTCACCGTGAGCTTGTCTTCTTCGGAGAGCTCATCGATGCCCAGGATGGCGATAATATCCTGCAGATCCTTAAACCGCTGCAGGATGCGCTTCACGCCCTGGGCCACCGCGTAATGTTCTTCTCCCACCACGCGCGGGGTCAGGATGCGCGAAGTAGATGCCAGCGGATCCACCGCCGGGTAAATACCAATCTCGGTCAGCGCGCGGGAAAGCACCGTGGTCGCGTCCAGGTGAGCAAAGGTCGTCGCCGGCGCTGGATCCGTAAAGTCATCGGCAGGCACATAAATTGCCTGTACCGAAGTCACAGAACCTGTTTTCGTGGAGGTGATTCTCTCCTGCAATTCGCCCATCTCCGTTGCCAGGTTCGGCTGATATCCGACGGCCGAAGGCATGCGGCCAAGCAAGGTCGATACCTCGGAACCCGCCTGCGTGAAACGGAAGATGTTGTCGATAAACAGGAGCGTGTCGCCACCCTGCTCATCGCGAAAATATTCGGCGATGGTCAAGGCGGTCAGAGCCACGCGCAGACGGGCGCCGGGCGGCTCCGTCATCTGGCCGTACACCAGCGCCGCCTTTGACTTCTCGCGGTCCTTCGAATTAATAACGCCGGATTCTTCAAATTCATTCCAAAGGTCGGTGCCTTCACGGGTGCGTTCGCCAACCCCGGCAAATACAGAAACGCCGCCGTGCGAGCTGGCAACGTTGTTGATCAATTCCTGAATGATGACCGTCTTGCCCACGCCGGCGCCGCCGAACAAGCCGATCTTGCCGCCCTTCAAGAAGGGCTGGATCAGATCGATCACCTTGACCCCGGTCTCAAACATCTCTTCGCCGGTAGCCTGGTTTTCGAAAGACGGCGCAGCCCGATGGATGGGCCATCTTTCCTTCGCGTTGACCGGTCCCAACTCGTCGACCGGTTCCCCAATCACGTTCAGGATGCGGCCCAGCGTTGCGACCCCCACTGGAACGGAAATCTGCGAGCCCAGGTCGAGGCATTTCATGCCCCGCACCATGCCCTCGGTCGACTCCATCGCCACGCAGCGAACCCGGCCTTCCCCAATGTGCTGCTCCACTTCCAGCACCACGTTGATGGGCAGCGGAACATCGAAGCCTTCGCTGGTCACCCGCAGTGCCTGGTAGATCGGGGGCATCGTCGCCTCTTCGAACTGCACATCGACCGCCGGTCCGGAGATCTGAATAACCTTGCCTATGTTTTCTGCCATAACTTTTTCTTTCCTATTGCGGCGATTTAAAGCGCTGCCGCACCGCTGACAATCTCGATAATCTCTTTGGTGATCGCTGCCTGGCGCACCCGGTTCATGGTGAGCGTGAGCTTGTCGATCATCTCGGAGGCGTTACTCGTAGCCGCGTCCATCGCGGTCATACGCGCAGCTTGCTCAGCGGCGCTTGACTCAATCAATGCGTGGTAAATCTGCGAGGTGACGTACTGGCGCAGAAGACCGTCCAAAAGCTCCCGCGGCGGCTGGTCGTAAATGTAGTCGACTTCCGCCGTGCCGAACTTCTTGGCTTCCTGGTCGGCCTCGCTGCTGTCGGCTTCCTTGACGCTTACGCCGGAGTGAGCGGCGGCGATCGCCATCTCTTCGCGCTCTTCCTTGCTCAGTTCTTCGGCCTGCTTAATGTCCCGCTGACCCGGTTCGATGATGGGTAGAATGCGCTCCACCACTACCCGCTGAGCCATCACCGATTTGAATTCGTTGTAGACCAGGTAGACCGCGTCGAGCTCTTCTTCCATGTAGCGGTGAACCACTTCCCGGGCCATCAACGCCACCTGGTCAAAGCTGGGCTTATCCAGCATGCCGGGGTAATCCCCTGCCACTTCGATTTGACCTTGCCGCTCGCCGCGACGCTTATTCTCCGGCGGCGGCGGGGGCCCGCCAGGATCCCGGTCGTCGGTGTTCGCGGCTGGATCGTTGGCTTCGCCGTTCGCTTCCTTCTCCACAAAGGTAGCCAGTCCGTAGCGGCGGCGAAAAAGATCGCGTGCCTTGCGCCCAATGGGAGCAAGGTCGATCTGCTCCTCGCTGTGCTCGCTGATGAAGCGAAAGGCCGCCTTGGTGATGTTTCCGTTGAACCCGCCGGCAAAACCCTTGTCTCCCGAGACCACGATGAGCAGCGCCTGCTTCTCTTCCCGCGCCAGCAGCAACGGGTGACGCACGTCTCCGGTTTCGGGATCGTACAAGTCGGTATGGCGCATCAGCGAACCGATCACGCTCGCCAGCATGTTCGCATACGGCCGCCCGGAGATGGCGCGCTCCTGCGCCCGCCGCAGCTTGGCGGCGGCGATCATCTTCATCGCTTTGGTGATCTGGCGCGTGCTTTTCACGCTGCGAATACGCCGTCGTAGATCGAGAACGTTTGCCATGCGCGGGTTAGACCTTCTGCGTTTCTTTCTTCTTCTCTTCTTCAGAAAGCGGCTTTACTGAAGACTCCTTGAGCGCCGCATCCCGATGCTCAGCCAGGAAGTTCTGCTTATATTCCGTCAAAGCACTCTTGATACGGTTGCGCAGGTCGTCGTCCAGCGCCTTCTTGCCCACAATGTCATTCAGCAATCCAGACTGTGCCGAATCAAGATAGGGATAAAGACCGGTCTCGAAGGCGCGAATCTCCTCTATCTTCAAGTCATCGAGAAAGCCATTGGTTCCGGCAAAGATGATGATGATCTGCTTCTCTGTCGAAAGCGGCGAGAACTGCGGCTGTTTCAGAATTTCTGTAAGCCGCTGCCCGCGGTTGAGCTGATTCTGCGTGACCTTATCCAGGTCGCTGCCGAACTGCGCAAACGCAGCCAGCTCACGATACTGCGCCAGGTCAAGCTTCAGGGTGCCTGCCACCTGACGCATCGCCTTGATCTGCGCGCTGCCGCCCACGCGGCTCACGGAAAGGCCAACGTTGACCGCCGGTCGAACACCGGAATTAAACAAGTCCCCTTCCAGGTAAATCTGGCCATCGGTGATGGAGATCACGTTGGTCGGAATATAAGCGGAGACGTCTCCGGCCTGGGTCTCAATGATAGGCAGAGCGGTGAGCGAGCCGCCGCCCTTAGCGTCGCTCAGCTTGGCCGAGCGCTCAAGCAGGCGCGAGTGCAGGTAAAACACATCCCCGGGATACGCTTCGCGACCAGGAGGACGGCGCAACAGCAGCGAAATCTCACGATAGGCGACTGCGTGTTTCGAGAGATCGTCGTAAATGATCAGCGCATGGCGGCCGCTATCGCGGAAATACTCGCCCATGCTGGTAGCGGCGTAAGGAGCCAGGTACTGCATCGGCGCGGGCTCTGACGCAGTCGCGGCCACCACGATGGTGTAGTCCATCGCGCCGTACTCGGTCAGCGTTTGTACCACCTGGGCAACCGAAGACCGTTTCTGTCCGATAGCGCAGTAAATGCAGATCAGGTTGTTCTTGGCGCTATTGATGATGGTATCGAGCGCAATGGCTGTCTTGCCCGTCTGACGGTCGCCGATAATCAGTTCGCGCTGCCCGCGGCCAATGGGGATCATGCTGTCGATCGCCTTAATGCCGGTGGACATCGGTTCGCGCACGCCCTGGCGGTCGACGACGCCCGGAGCGATGCGCTCGATGGGCGCGAGCTCTGTTCCTTCAATCGGACCGCGGTCGTCGATCGGCTGGCCAAGCGCGTTGACCACGCGGCCAATCATCGCGTTGCCCACGGGCACGCTCATGATCTCGCCGCTGCGCTTTACTTCATCTCCCTCGCGCAACTCGGTGTAATCGCCCAGGATGACGCAGCCCACCTGATCCTCGTCGAGGTTCATGGCCAGGCCTTCCACTCCATGGGGGAACTTCAGCATCTCTCCCGCCATGGCTTTGTCCAGGCCATGGAGGCGGGCGATTCCGTCACCGAGGGAAATGATGGTCCCGGTTTCATCGACGCGAATTTCCGCGTCGTAGTTTTGAATCTGCTCCTTAAGGAGCTGCGTGATCTCGTCTGCGTTGATCTGAGCCATACGTTCTTCCGTCAATTCTCTTGTTACTTGGTTTTTTACGGACTTGCTTAGTTGGCCACCAGCCGCTCTTTCAAGCGTTCTAGGCGGCCCCGCACCGAGCCGTCGTAGATGGTGCTTCCAATGCGTACAATCGCTCCGCCGATCAGCGACTTGTCCTGGCGGAAGGTTGCATTCACCCGGGTGCCGGCCAGCTCGGCAACCTCGCGCTCCAACTTTGCCCGCTCCTGGTCCTGGAGTGGGCGCGCGGTCACTACTTCAGCATCGGAGATCGACAGACGCCGGTTCATCTCCAACCTGAACTCCTCAACAACCTCACTGAGCGCGGCCAGCCGTTCGTGGCTGATCAGAACCGCCAGAAAGTTTCTCACCTTGGGCCCGCAGCCAATCCGGCGGTTGACCGCGTCTAGAATCGACACTCTCTGCGCCGTGGGGATGGAAGGATTCAAGAGAACCTCCCTCAGGTCCTTACTGCCGGCGAACGTAGCAGCAAAATCCCTTAGCTGCTGCTCCACGTCTGCGGGGTCCAACTTCGTGTCGAGCACCACATCGGCGAAGGCGCGGGCATAACGGGCGGCGAAGGCAGACATTAGTTGTTGCCTCCATTGCGAACTTGCATGCCGAGGCTCTTTGAGAACTCCTGCACCAGGGCGCGGTCATCGTCCTCGGTCAGCGCAATCCTCTGCGTCGCACGATCCACCGCCAGGCCGGCCACAAAATGCTTCAGATCCCGCTGGGCGGCACTCGACGCTGCGGCGATATCTCGGCTTACCGCCTCCGTGATCCGTTGCCGCTCGGTTTCGATCGATGCCTTAATACGAGCCTCATCCTCGACAGTGTCCTTCTCCGCCTGCTTGGCAATCGACGCAATCTCTTCATCGAGCCGCGAAAGCCTCTGCTCAATTGCAGAGAGGCGCTGGTTGGCCTGCTCCGTGGCCGTCCGCGCGTCCAACAGGCGATGCTGAATGTCTTCCCGTTGTGCCCGGAACGTCTTGGGCAGGTACTTCAGCAGGGCAAACAGGATAGCGCCCGCGAGGATGGCGAAGTTCAGGTATTCGAACAGCCGCGCCGCGGACTCTTTATCGAGATGCAACCAGCTTCCTAAGAGCTTTACCGAGGCTGAATGGCGATAGATATCCTCGCCGGTTTCCTGTTCCGTCGCGTCGGCTGCCGGCTGCCCGCTCGTTGCCGCAGGGCCGGGGTCGGCGGGGGCAGTTTGCAGGGCCCGCGCACGCACGCCCAGTGCGCCGGCCAAGCACAATAAAACAACTAAGTAGAAGGAAAAACGTGGGAAGGTCAACGCACTCTCTCCAGAGTCGCACCGCTTTTGGGAAGGATGGCGCGGAGAATCTCAGACGCGAGGTCGTCGATCGAGCCCTCGAGCGTGCGACGGGCAGAAGCGGCCTGCCCTTGTAGCGCCAGCTTCGCTTCCTGAACCTGACGCTGGGCTGCTTCATGGGCTTCCGCGACGGCGTGGTCTCGTTCGCGATTCCACTGTTCCAGCTTCTGTTGCCGTGCCTGGAAGATTTTGGAACGAGCCGCCCGCAGTTGCGCTTCGTATTCCTGAGTTTTCGCGGCGGCAGCAGCGGCGGCGGCGTTAGCCTGCTCAATCGCCCCTTCGGTCCGCTCGCGCCGTTCGTTCAGCACCCGCGTCAGAGGCCCGTAAACCAGAAAACGGTAAAGAATTACCAGCAAAAGGAACAAAAAAATGGTCGGTACGGAGCCGAGCAGTAATCCGCCGAGTTGATGTAAGGTCTCGTTCATGCCAAATGTTCAGTATATGGGTAGATTGTGGGCGGAGAGCGGTAGTGACAGCCGGGACCTTTGTTTTTAACAGAGGCGAAATTTAGCTGTCAAACTTCGGCAGCCCGGCCAGCCTCCGTGGTGTCTGAATCATCGGCAGGAACGGGGTCTGGCCGCTGCAATCAAAAGGTCAGCGTCTTCCGGAAGGTTTATTCGTTGTAGACCTTTCCGCTCAGGAGTATACTTTGAATACTTCCTAGACCCAGATCAGGGTCAGACAGGGCCGGTCTCGTGGGAAGTCGCTCCGCTCCCACCCCCCCGGCCCGTCCTTACTTCAGCCCCTTTTTAGCCTGTCTATATTGGCCATATCGCGCCAGCAACGAGGCTGGCCCCGCAACCGCCAGATCGACCAGATCGCCGGAAAACTCGCGCTTCAGTATCAATGCGCCTGCGTCCAGGGCCGCCAACACAGCGCCCTCTCGCTGCGGAACCACAAACTTCTCTTCGACAATCGGGTCCGCGGTGAGAGCCCGATCCATCAGCTCAAGCAAGTGGCCGATCCCCTCCCCGGTGGTCGCTGAGATGGCTGCCGCCGACGGATCCGCCAAACACGCCAATCGTTCCTCTGGCGGTAGTAAATCGACTTTGTTCATCACCGGGACGATGGGCTTGCCCAGCGCACCCAGTTCGGCAAGAACTTTTTCCACATCCTCTTTTTGTTGCTCGCGCTGCAAGCTCGAAGAGTCCTGCACGTGGAGAAGCACTTCCGCCTTTTCCACCTCTTCCAGGGTCGCTCTGAATGAAGTGACGAGGGTGTGCGGCAGATTGCTGATGAAGCCGACAGTGTCTGATAGAAGAACTTTTCTGCGTGACGGAAGCACTAAGGCGCGCAGCTTGGGGTCCAGGGTGGAGAACATGCGCGACGAGGCCAACACGCCAGCGTCCGTAAGCCGATTGAAGAGCGTGCTCTTGCCGGCGTTGGTGTAGCCGACCAGGGCGATCGTCGGCACAGGTACCGCTGCCCGGCGATGCCGCTGCTGCGTGCGCACGCGGCGCACGTCTTCGAGTTCGCGCTTGAGCTGCAGCAATTTCCGTTGAATCTTGCGCCGGTCGGTTTCCAGCTGGGTTTCGCCGGGTCCCCGGGTCCCGATTCCGCCGCCCAGCTGAGACATGGCTGCGCCTCGTCCGGCCAGCCGAGGCAGCATGTACTCCAGCTGGGCCAGCTCTACCTGCAGCTGGCCTTCGCGGCTGCGCGCGTGGCGGGCAAAGATGTCGAGAATCAGCTGGGTACGATCCACCACCCGGACTGGCAGCGCGTGTTCAAGGTTCCTGAGTTGGGTCGGGGTCAGATCGTGATCGAAGAGAATCAGGGAAGCCTCTGCCGATTTGGCTACAGCGGCGATCTCTTCCACCTTGCCTTTGCCCACCAGCGTGGCAGGGTCCGGCCTCGGCCTTCGCTGCAGCACTTCGGCGACAATTTCGGCCCCTGCACCGGCAACCAACTCGCGAAATTCCGCGAAGGCCGCACCGCTTTCGGCGTGTGCAGGGTGGGGTTCCTGGCTCGTCGCGTCGCTTCCGGTTCGGGCGAATTCCGTCAGCTTCGCCGCTTCGCGCGCCATTGCCGCAGAACGAGGAACGGCTGACGGCCGCGAGACGAACTCGACACCGACCAGCAGCGCCCGATCCGACGGAACGCCAGTGATTTTCAGCAAACCCTCATCGAAACCGCAGCAGATCCTGCGCTAGCCTTCCGCCACCGCGCTGTCAGGGCGCGTCCCGCCAAGGCCCGGAGCACTCGCGGGAGGATGGCCCACCCCGGTGCTCGGACGATGATCGCTGTGCAGCACAGACCGCGTGCTGACCACCGTTGAGATGGCATGCTTGAAAATCAACTGCTCCTGGCTGTTGTTCTCGAGCAACACAGAATACTTGTCAAACGAGCGTATTTTGCCTGTGAGTTTAACTCCGCTGACCAGGTATATCGTGATCGGAGTCTTATCTTTGCGGACCGTATTAAGAAACGTGTCCTGAATGTTCTGTGCCGGCTTATTGTCCATGTGCCGATCTCCAATTTCTTAAATGTCGAGTTACGTTATGGAAAATGCTCAAGTACTTGCAGCTACTGCAACGTCGGGCTCTGAGCCCAAGTAGGCTAGAGTCCTGCTACAGAAAGTTTACACGCCTTCCCCGGTGGAGATGGGGCTCCAAAAGACCATCGGTTCAAAAACCGCCTCTGGCGCCATTTGGCACACATAATCCCAGGCTTAGATGCATCCTACAGGCCCGACGGCCACGCAATTTTGAGGTGTACCATTACCAATGTGGGAGACAGGAAGGAAAGTCCGGCCGGTACCCAGCTGAGGGTGCCCAGCCTGGATCTGTCGCGCGAATATCGCGCCATTGGGCCGATGCTCCTCAAGGCCGTCGAAGGCGTCTTTTCCTCGCAAAGCTTCATCATGGGACCGCAAGTGGCGGAATTTGAGCGTGCCGCCGCGGAGAAATGCGAGGTGGCCCATGCGATTGGCTGCTCTTCCGGCACGGATGCCCTCTGGTTGGCGCTCGAAGGGGCGGGAATTGGTCCCGGCGACTCGGTCGTCACCACAGCTTTCAGTTTTTTTGCCACCGTAACTGCCATCCTCCGCGCTGGAGCCCAGCCGTTGCTCGCGGATATCGATCCGGAGACCTTCAATCTCGATCCAGCTTCGGCCAAGGCATGCGTGGAATCCAGACCGGCCGTTCGAGCGATTCTGCCGGTTCATCTCTATGGCCAGACCGTCGATTGGGATGGTTTCGAGCAGCTCCGGCAGGAGCACGGCCTGATGCTGATCGAAGATGCCGCCCAGGCGTTCGGAGCCCGGTGGGATGGGCGCCAGGCGGGTAGTTTGGGTGACGCGGCCGCTTTCAGCTTCTACCCCACCAAGAATCTCAGCGCCGCCGGCGATGCCGGCATGGTTACAACCGGACTGGATGCCATCGCGGAACGGATCCGCCTCGTGCGGGTGCATGGAATGCACCGTCGCTACTACCACGATGTGGTCGGTTGGAACAGCCGCCTGGACACGCTGCAGGCCGCGGTCCTGCTGGTGAAGCTCGGCTTCATCGATGATTGGAACGCCGAGCGGCGGCTTCTGGCTGAAAATTACCGGACACTTTTCGACCAGGCAGGCCTGGTTGAGCTTGGACCCTATCCAAGAGATGGGGTAGTCCTGCCCAAAATACGGCCCCGAGCCACGCACGTTTTCCATCAATACGTAATCCGGGTGCGCCGCCGCGACCAATTGAAGGAATTTCTCCGTGAACGAGGCGTGGGCTCAGAGATTTACTATCCCCTCCCTCTGCATCAGCAGCCGGCGTTGAAGAGCTTGGGATATCCGGCAGGAGCCTTCCCGGAGAGTGAGCGTGCCGCAGCGGAAGTCTTGGCCCTCCCCATGTTCTCCCAACTCACATTTGAGGAACAGGAGATTGTGGTGGCCACAATTGCCGATTTTCTGAGCTAAGTTCAGCCGTCCCTGCGGGACTAAAACTTGCGAAACTCTAAGAACGTGCTTACCCGCCCGCCTTTTTCCCCTTGCCGCGATGGTGATGCGAAACTGCTGCGGCGGGGTTTGATTTTGCGGGCGCCGGAGTCTGGCCGCCGGCCGTGACGCGCTTCACCATGCCTCCCTCCAGCTGGTAACGCAAGACGGCCGTTTGTGCCGGCCGCGCGGCCCCGGTGAGCGGATCAACCTTGACCTCGTCACTGGCGGCAACGGTGATGGAGAATTCCGGCACCGGCTGGCCCTGAGCATTCGTTGCCTGGCTGACCTTAACCGGTAGATAACCCTCCACGTTTCGTTGCCGATAGGCTGTTTCGTAGCGGTGTTTTTTCACATTCCAGGTAAACACGCGCACCTGGTCGAAATCGTAGGGAAGCCCGTCTTTGTAGGCATTTGTAACCGAGACGTATTCAGGCACCATCTTGTCAGGCAACGAGGATGCGGGGTCGTTGACCTTGGTCAGTACATAGGCGCCCACGATCTTCTGTCCTTCGGAATATCCCGCAATCTCATCCGGAACATCCACGTCCAACCGGCGTGAGAGCATCCAGCCCACCTGGCCGCGGCCGTCGCGCACCAGCCACCAATCTTCCATGGGGACCGTAGGTTCGCCTGGCAAGGACGCCTTTGCACCCGACGCTCCAGCCTTTTTCCCTTTTGTCCCCGCAACCGGGTGAGGCGCAGGGAGCAAACCTTGCGGTGGTGCCGGTTTGGGCACGGAAGCACGTATCAGCAACTGAAGTTTTTCATTTTCCGGCAGGAGATAGAAGCGGTCGGTTTCCCGGCCCGGTTTCACGTGCAGGTAGAGATCATCGCGCAAGACTCCGGTGGCGACCACAGGGTCATGCGCGTGCTGTTGTCCGAGGGCGGCAAACTGATCATAGGTCGCCTGGTCAATGACCATATGATCTTCGATCCAACCCACCTCGCCCTTCGCCGTCTTGGTCTTGAGAAAACGCCGTCCATGTTCGACGACTTCAAGCGCTTCTCCGTTGTTTACCAAAGCGACTCGACTTGATACAGCGGCCACCCGATCTCGCAGATAAGTTTGCTTGGCCACGACGTAGACCATTTCGGGCTTGAGATGTTCGCGCAAACGGGTGCACCCGCTTAACGCGGCCATCAGAGCAACGCAGATTGCGAAGCAGAGGCGCGGGCGCGGGCCAGTTCGGCGAAAGTACGACAAGGCAGCAAACATTCGGGGGGCGAATCTCCCTTTCAGCATTAGACCATCGAGTTCAGCGAAAAATCCAAGACACAGTGTCCCTTATGGTCCCTACCCGAGGGAGTGCAGCGAAATAGCGCATGGGTGGTATCGAGGCTGAATGGTTACTGCTGACGGTATCGGGAAGCGAAACCTGCAACTTTCGTTGTAAACGCACAGTGTGGTGGGCCGTGCTGAGGCAATCCGCGACGGTTGCATTTTAGCCGGGCAGCGCGATGGGCCGCTATCGAGAAAACTCGCCCTCGAATTAATGCGAGGCTGCTATGGAAAGAGGATTGGTTGGATCCGTTCCAGTGCTGCCGGTGGAAACAGGATCGAGCTTTCCGTCCACCGTGGCGTCGAATTTAAACACCTGCAAGTCGCTGTTGCCGCTAGCCCCAGTCGCTTGGTTGTTGATCACCGCCACGAATTGCTTCGAATTGTCATTGACCATGGCGATCGGTTGCACTCCTCCGGAGCTGAAAGGGGATCCGGCAACTGCGGTCAATTTTCCCGAGGCAGCGGTGAGGGTGAACGCGCTGATGTTGTTGCTGCCTTTGTTGGCGACGTAGACGTAGCTGCCCGTCGTATCCAGGATCACTCCGCTGGGTCCGGTCCCTACGGCATAGGGTGAACCCGAGACTTCTTTGAGCGATCCGCCCGTGCCGATGCTCAACACGCGCAGGCCACTGTTGATCTCAGCCACAAATAGGAATGCCGAAAGCGGATCGCTGGCCAGTCCAGTGTCCTGCGGGCTGACCGAGGTGCTGATGGGTTGCAGAAGCGACGGTGGATTGCCGGCGGCGAGAGCGCCCCCTGAACCCAGAGTCAATATTTGCACCCCCAGACCTCCCAGGGAGACGTAAACATAAGAGTTGTTGGGAGTGATCAGCAATCCGGTGGGTGTCACCACAGCCGGGGTGGAACCATTCCCGGTGTAAAGCGCTATCGGAGAACCCCCGACTGCGGTCAGCAATCCTGTGGAAGTGTTGATGGTGTAAACGCCGATTGCCTGCGCCCCGATCGCCGTGCCAAAGCCCGAGGCCAGCAGATAATTTCCGGTGCTGTCCACCTGCATTTGGGTCGCGACCACATCCTGGGCGACGGCGCTGCCGCTGTTGAGCACACCGATCGAACCGTTGCTGTTAATGGCGTAACCGTAGATGCCGTTGGTGGTTCCGGCATACAGAAAGGTATTGGCGGGCGTCACTGCCAACGATTGTGCGGCGACGCCGTTGTTGTACGGCGAGCCGCTGAGGACCGACAAGGCTCCGCTGCTGTTAAGGCCAAATCCGGCAATGTAGGGATCGCTCCCATTGCCCACGTAGAGGTAGTCGCCGGTGTTGGTGCCACCGCCGCTGTTGGTCTGAGGAACAAAGAAACCGCCGCAACCCGTCACACTGAGCAGAAGCAAACCACACAAACCCTGAAATCGGCGCATCAATGTCCCTTACCAGTAAAGCTGTCATTCGTTGGGGCAGTCTCAAAGCACCAGACGATGAGGCGCCGGTATCCGCTCAATGAAACCACTTGGAAGACCTCCATTATACTTTCCCGATGCGCTCGTTCCCCAAGGCAGTTCTCTATGCGCTGTGCCTGAGTGTGACCACCTGCTTTTCCCAGACGATGAAACCTGCTCAGGCAGCGCTCTGCGCACCCTGCATCCGCGGGGATATGAGCTTTCTCGCGTCCGATGAGCTCCAGGGGCGCGGTAGCGGCACCCGTGACGAGCACCTCGCTGCGCTCTATGCTGCCTCGCTGTTTGCCGGCTTCGGCCTGGAGCCCGGCGGTGATCAAGGCGGCTTCCTGCAAAAGGCTCCCTTACCTTCCACTCTACCGCCGCCGATCGCTCACTACATGGCGGGGTTCGCCCAGGTTCCCAGAACGGAGACCTGGAACGTGGTGGGCATCCTGCGCGGTTCCGATGCGGGAAAGGGCGCAATCCTGCTGACTGCACATCTGGATCACCTGGGAGTTGGGCCGGAGAAAAAAGGCGACCGCATTTACAACGGGGCTGATGACGACGCTTCCGGAACAACGGCGGTGATCGAGTTGGCGCGAGTGTTTGCCCGGAGAGCTCGTCCGGCGCGCACCATACTCTTCGTTCTATTTGGCTCAGAGGAAATCGGAGGCTACGGAAATCGATATTTTCTTGACCATTCTCCTGTACCGCTGGATCAGATCGTGGCCAACCTGGAGTTTGAAATGATCGGCCGCCGTGATCCAGCTTTGCCGCGAGACGGTCTATGGCTTACGGGCTTTGATCGCAGCGATCTGGGGCCCACGCTCGCGCGCCACGGCGCCGGCCTGGTTGCCGATCCTCACCCCGAGCAAAACTTCTTCAAGCGTTCGGATAACTACAGTCTCGCGCAGCGCGGAATCATTGCCCAAACCGTCTCCAGCTTTGGGCTTCACGCGGACTACCATCAGCCCAGCGATGAAATCAGCCGCATCGACTTTCGCCATATGACACGAGCAATCGGATCCATGGTGGCCCCCATCGAATGGCTAGCCCAGACTGCATGGAAACCACAATGGCTGCCGAATGGAAGGCCGAAGTAATTCTTGCCTCCTACATTCGACCCGTCACAAACCCGAGGTTTGTGGCAAGTTCGAGGGCTTCGAAAATCAGCATGGCAGAAAAAGTGCAGGATCTATAGAGCCTTTCATCTCGCTGTGGTACATAGCACGTTAAACCCAACCTGCCTCAGTCCACCTGGCTGCTATCAATGCGTGCGCATCTTGCTGAAACGGTAGAGCACACCCACGGAAATGGCGAATTCGTTCTGCGACACACCACCAAAGCGAGTCAAAAGGTAGTCCGGCGAAATACGCACGGAATA
Organism: uncultured Acidobacteriaceae bacterium; assembly: GCA_963745725.1. Classification (GTDB taxonomy): domain Bacteria; phylum Acidobacteriota; class Terriglobia; order Terriglobales; family Acidobacteriaceae; genus PALSA-350. Next base: position 426,111 of record CAVUYJ010000005.1, on the reverse strand, counting down.
CCTCGGAGACCGGTTCAAATCGAGTGATCCGCCCAGCGCCGTCGCCAGGGTCACGCCGTTGCTGAAGAGCCCCAGATTCGGTCCTGTCAGTCCTTGGTCAATGGCAGAGTCAAATATTCCGTAGGATCCCCCAACCAGACCATGGAAGGTCAACGCGGCGTGTTCATTCTTCGGGCCGCGGAAGGACGGTCCACCCATGAACAGGTGTTCCATGATGAAGGGCCCGTGGATCCCGTATGGGTTAGGAACCACACCTGTGGTCCCGTAGTAGCCGCGAACGTTGGCAGTAACCCCCAGCCGCATGCTTAACCACATCGTTCCCTGGACATCGAAGCCGCCCAGGTTTGCCCCTGGGATCAAGGCTGGCCCGGCGTTGAAATGCGAGGAGGCGAAGCCACCGTAAATATCGTATTTATTTCGATAATCCAGGGGCTTCAGCGACTCGTTCTGGAGCGAGGGTGCTTCCGGTATAGTCTGCGCGGGCGGAACCGCCTGCGCCTCCGCCACGGTGCCCATCATCCAACCCGTACTCAACAACCCCATACCCAGGAGGACAGCCCTCCACTTCCGTGCAGCAACACCAATTGCCTTCAACCAACCCTCCGCAAACTGTTTCCCCAGTAATCCTTAAGATACATTGCACTTCGCTTCCTGTCAGACAGGGGAAAGGTTAGGCTGAATCTATGAGCACCAAAGCGAAGCTGGCCGAAAGCAACTTCGCGTCCCTCGCTGACATGATGAGCGCCTATGCGGAGGAAGCCGTTCGTGTCGCCTGGAATGACCACCGCCGCCGCCTCGACCTGAGTGAGTCCTCGATCGACGTGCTGGAGCAGATCCTGGACGGCCAGTCGAGCGAAGATTTGGAATTCCAGACCCGTCTCTGGGGCAGCTACTTTGGCGAGGTGATCCGCCGCCGCTTTGCAGGTGAATGGGAGTTGGGGCCGCATCCCAGCGGAGGGGTTGCCGCCGTCCCTACCTTAGTGATTCGAGGCGGCCGGCTTTACCCACTCATGAAGGTCTACCGCCGTCTGACTCTGGGTGAGGGAGAAAGCCTTCCCGCCTTCTACAAGATGGTCTCGAGCCGCTTGGAAGAACCATCCAAATAGTGTGTGGGTGGCGTACTATGAGTGGGCACGATCGTGCGGATACAGGCCCGTGCCTACTGTGCGACAATAAAAGAAGCGGAGAAATTCCATGGGCGAACTACTCACACCAACTCACCTGATTGTCGTTCTGGTGGTCGCACTTTTGATCTTCGGCCCTCGCAAACTTCCTGAGCTCGGTAAGGGCCTGGGCGAGGGAATGCGGGGCTTCAAAGATGCCATCAAGGGCACGCCGGATCCTGTCAAGCAGGACACTCCTGCACCCAAGTCCGAAGTGACGACCGAGGTAAAGTAACTTTCCTTACAGGGATACGAGCACGACGGCGCCTAACGCCAGTGCCATTCCCAACGCCTGACTCGACGTTGTCCGTTCCTTTAGAAACCAGGCCGCCAGGATAATTGTCATCACTGGATAGAGGGAAGCCAGAACCGCCGCCACATCCAGGCGCCCCTCGGCGGCCGACCGCATATACAGCAAGCTCCCCGTAGCCTCAAGCACGCCGGCAGATCCCGCGACCAAAAAGAAGCGATTCTCGCGAACTTGCTTGCGCCAGGTCGCCGCATCCTTGCCGCTTCGTACCTGGACCCAGATCACCATTCCACAAGCCAGTGTGGCGCTGGCGAGGCGGGAAAAAATGAGCGGCCATAGCAACCCGTGTGCGCTGCCCACTTTCAATACCACCAGAAACACGCCGAAACCCAGGCCCGCCAGGGTCGCGAGGCCAAGGGCGAGGGGCCGGGGCGCGCCGGCGGGTTTGTACGCAATCAGCGCGATCGCAGCTGCCGCCACCAAGAACCCCGTGATCTGGGTCGTTTTGGGCGAGCCCTGGGAAAAGAATGAATAGACCACCGGGACCAAGGCGGTGAGCAGGCCGGTGAGGGCAGTCGTGATCCCCATCTCGCCCAGGGACAATGCCTGGTAGTAGAGAAGGAGAGCCACCCCTCCAAAGGCTCCGGCACAAAGACCCGCAACCGCGAAGCGCATGGTGGGCAACGCTGAATGAGTGGTCAAGGCCATCAGCAGCAGTAATCCCAGGCTGAGGCCGTGGGCCATTGCGACCACTAGAACCACGTGGGCTTTGCGGGTGGCGAGCCCACCGAGAAAATCACTGGCGCCCCAGAACGCAGAGGCCGCCAGGCCCAGGCCGACAAAGCTCAAGCCCGGGTTCCCGAGGGCTTCCAGGATCATCGCGATAGGTTGGTTGCCGTCGGGTAGTACCCCTTCTTGGCGACGACATTAAGATCCGGCCGCTTGACCGTAACTTCGAGGCTACGGTATCTACCGTCCGTCACTGGAACGTGACTGTAGTAGCCCAGGGTGTACTGGGTGCGCGCCAGGACTGCAAGTTCCGCGAAGCTCCGCTCGATCCCGTTGGTCGAAAATTCGGAGTAGAGATGACCGCCGGTGTCATTCGTGTACCTGGGCAGAATGTTGTCCGGGGAAAGCGGCAGCAGCGGGATCTTGAACTTATCCAGATAACCGATACCCCAGGTCGCCGAATCGCCGACCAGGGTCCCATAGACCGCAATCTGGTTGCGTTCGAGGTAACGCACCACCTCGCGGTAGTTGGCTTTGCTGCGCGATTCCTTTCCGTCGCTGATCACGTAGATGACCCGGCGGGTTCCCAGCGGCCGGGTAGAAAGCGCCTTGCCCGCAGCCAGGATGGCATCGTTGAGCGTGTGGATTTCCTTGGGGACGACGATAAATCCGGAATTCCCGCGCTGTGGGGTGAGATTGGGATCGATTGAATTGCCGTTGATGGTGGGGCCGCTCGCCAGTGGGCCGGTGCTGACGGGGGGTCCCAGGTCCTCGCCAGGCTTTTTCGATTTCTCCAGCACAGCCGGCAAACGCGCACTCAGCGCCGAGGTAAAGTCGGTCGGGTTATTCACCCCGTCGGCATAGGTGAATACCGCAATCTCATCGTAAGCGGTGAACCCACCTTGGATCGCGGACAGGCTGTCGTTCACCTTCTTCATGGTGTCTTTTTGCAGGCTCTGGTCGATGACCAGGGCCACCGAGAGCGGTACCATGTCGGCGCTGAACAAATCGATGTGCTGGCGAACGTTATTCTCGTAAATTTCAAAATCGCGTGGTGTCAGTCCCGCCACCTGTTGATGCTTCTTGTCCAGGACGGTTACCGGGACGAGAACGTAATTGACCCGGGTGACGAATTTCGTGATGTTTTTTTGCAGGTCGCCGTTTGCTAGAACTTCGGGCGGCGCTTCCTGGTCCTGGGCGGCCGGCTGGTTGCCGGCGGCGGGTGGTGGTGGGGTAGGCGTGCTGTTCTGGTCCTGAGGAGCCTGCGTTCCTTTTCCCGGGGTCACTCCAGGCGTAATAGTGCTCAGACTGTCAGGCCCTTGCGGCGTCGGAGCATCCGGCACCTGTTGACCCAACACCACACACGGCAGCAAAAACGCGATTGCCAAGATACCTTGCCTCACCAGAAGTTCCTCCAGGCGGACGAAACGGTTCATGGCCATCCTCAGTCCCGCTCACTCGTTGTGACTTACTATTAGATAGATAAGATTACCAGACGCGCCGTTGGCGTTGTAAGGTGGCCCTGTTCCGTTTTCCGAGGTATCGTTCGCCATGTTTCATCGTCTAACCTCCATGAAATTCCGTCTTCCGCCTTCCCGCTGGGCGGTCTTGCTCTGCGCGTTGCTCTGCGCTGCCGCTGTCCCCGCGGTGGCCCAGGTTGCGCCGTCTCCCGACGCCCCACCCCAGGGACCCGCGGGAGACCCGAATCAGGACGACCAGCAGCAGCCGCTCGAGACGCTCAAAGTGAACGTCAACCTGGTGAGCCTCTACTTCACCGTCCACGACAAGCATGGCGCGCTGATCCCTCATCTCACCAAGGACGACTTCAACATCCTCGAAGATAAGGCGCCGCAGAAGATCAAGAATTTCGCCGCTGAGAACGACCAGCCTCTGACCCTGGGCATCCTGCTCGATACCAGCGGGAGCCAGCAAAATGTCCTGCCTTTGGAGCAACAGGCCGGCTCCGCTTTTCTCGCCCGCGTGCTGCGTTCGAAAGATGAAGCGTTCTTAATCTCCTTCGATGTCAATGTCGACCTCCTCTCCGACTACACCAGCAACGCGCATGCGCTGGCGCGCGCCATGGACAAGGCGGAAATTAATGTGGGGACGGGCGGCATGGGCGGCATGCCTTCAGGAACTCCCAAAGGCACACTCCTCTATGACGCGGTTTACCTGGCCACGCATGACAAGCTGCAACAGGAAACCGGGCGTAAAGCCATCATCATTCTTACCGATGGCGAAGACCAGGGCAGCACCGAGAAGCTGCAGGGCGCCATCGAAGCCGCACAAAAAGCCAATACCATCGTGTACGTTCTGCTGATCGCCGATCGCGGCTTCTACGGGCGGGGCGTCTACACCATGGGTTACAGCGGGGACGCTTACATGAGGAAGATGGCGGAAGAGACCGGTGGCCGGGTCATCGATGTCGGCAACAACGGCAAGAAGATGGAAAATGCTTTCTCCCAGATCGAGGAGGAGCTGCGCACCCAGTACGTCGCCAGCTATACCCCAACCAACTCCAAACTGGATGGGAGCTATCGTAAGATCGACGTCGAGTGCAAGGGAGATGGCCTGAAGGTGCAGTCGCGCAAGGGGTACTACGCCATTCAGCCCACGGACTGAGAATTGCTCTAAGATGTCCTGATGACAGCCGACGAGTCTCTTCGCTATCCCATCGGCGTCCGCCAGCCGGGCCGAGTCATTGACTCCGCAGGAACGAAGCGCGGCGATCGAAGGCGTGCGCGCATTGCCGCAGAATTTGCGGGCCGCGGTCGCCCCTCTTTCCGAAGAACAACTTGAAACTCCCTACCGGCCCGGAGGCTGGACTGTCCGGCAGTTGATCCACCATGTTGCCGACAGCCACATGAATGCCTACAACCGCGTGCGTCTCGGTCTGACCGAAGACTGGCCCACCATTTTTGCTTACAAGGAAGATCGCTGGGCTGAGCTGGCAGATGCCCGCACCGAAGCCGTGTCGACCTCTCTCGATTTGTTGCAATCGCTCCACGTCCGTTGGGTGCGGCTCTTCTCATCGCTCGATGAGCAAGACTGGAAGCGCGGCTTTCTGCATCCCGCACTGGGCCGGCAATCCATCGAACAATCGCTCACGCTTTATGACTGGCACGGCCGCCACCACACCGCACACGTGACCCAGCTGTCTCAGCGCATGGGCTGGTAGAACGCAATTGGAGATCCGCGGGAAGCCGGAAGTTTCTCCCACGGAACTCGCCCGCTTGCTGGAGCAGTTTTTTTCCGACTATCCTCACGCCGCCCTGCTTGAGGATGGGCGCGTGCTGTTTGAGATGGGCACAGCCCGCTACTCTCTCTCCACGGAACATGGCCGCTGTGTGCTGCATCTCTGGTCCGAAGAGCGGAACATGGTCCGCACCGTGGTGGGCCTGGAAGCGCGCAAAGAGACTCTGCGCATCCGCGTGCGGCGCCTGGGAACGCAGCGCCCGCAATCGCTCGAGGTGGTGAGAGATCGCGACCTGCGGACCCCCGCCACCCGTGCTCTCTCCAGGACCAGGTACCTGCAGCTGTTAGAGCGGCTGATGATTCGCCACTTTAACGAGTACAAAATGGAGGGCCTGCGTTCGGCCATGGACCTGGAGCACAGCTTCGGGCCTGCGTATGCGCGCGGTCTGCTGGTGCGCGGCCAGCAATGCTGGGCCGTCATCGGGGTCAATGCCGAGGAGAGCCCGGCGATCATCGATGGCGTGCTGACCCTGGGAATTCTCTGGTTGGCGTATTGCCGGGAACATTGCGCGGACAAACGTGTCTGCCATGGACTTAAGGTCTTTTTGCCCGCGGGCTGCGGCAGCACGACGCGGGCGCGTATGGCCTGGCTCAACCGTGAGCTGGCGCAGTGGGAGCTCTTCGAAGTGGGCGCGGGCAGCGAGGAGCTGGAGCGCATCGATACTGCCGACCAGGGCAATCTGAAAATGCGTCTGGTGCATGCTTTCAATCCGCAAGCAGCGGTGGAGCGAGCCCAGGATGGCGTGGATCGCGTCATGCGGCTGTTACCCGTGGGAATGCAAAGCCAGGTAAGCGTCGCCGCGCGTCACGCCAACGAAGTCACCCTCTCACTCTACGGCCTGGAATTCGCACGCGTGCGCCAGGAGTTTGCCTCCGATTCTTTTGACCGCCACGCCCACGTGACCTTTGGGGCCGGGGCCAGCGAAACGCCGTTGTTGGAAGAGACACAAGCTCTTTTCGTAGAGTTGATGCAACGGCTCTTCGAGAGCCGCCAGCCGCAGGGAAGTGCGCGCAACCCGCTCTTTCGTTTGCAACCGGAGTCGTGGCTTCAATCGATCCTGGCCCGCGACCTTAGCCAAATGGACGATTGCCTCGGCAGGCATGTCATCTACCACCAGGTGCCCGCCTTCGCAGGGTCCGACCGCGCCATGCTCGACTTGCTCACGGTGACCCGCGGTGGGCGGCTGGCCATCCTGGAGCTGAAGGTGGACGAGGATCTACATTTCCCGCTCCAGGGCTTGGACTACTGGATCCGCGTGCACTGGTTGCAGCAGCAGCGTAGTGGAAGCGGAGCAGGAGAGCTGCAACAGAATGGATATTTCCCCGGCATCCAACTGCTCCCGCACTCGCCGTTGTTGTATTTCATCGTTCCCGCACTGCGTGTGCATCCGTCGATGGATACGGTGCTGCAACACTTGTCTCCAGCGATTGCCTGGACCTTGATCGCTCTGAATGAGGCCTGGCGTACCGAGCCGAAGGTAGTCTTTCGCAGACGCGGCGGCTCTCCGTAGCCGACAGCGTTTGCTCATCATTGACGTATGCGAATCCGCTAAGGTCTGAAAACCATTTCCAGGAAAGGTCCGCGCGAAACCGCAGGTCCCTCCGCTCCGCTTCGCTCCGGTCGGGATGACAAGGAAAGGGCGACCGCTCTATAGAGTGGTTGCACGCCTTCGGTCCAGAAACCACTTTCCATAGAAAGGTCGCCCTCTCTTTGTCATCCCGACCGGAGCGAAGCGGAGCGGAGGGACCTGCGGTTTCGCGCGGACCTTTCCTGGAAATGGTTTTCAGACCTTAGCGGAGTGGATCGGCTAAGCCCCGGCCGCGACCAACTCCTCAGGCTGCGAAGCAAAAAACGCATCCACCGCGGCGAGCACTGCCTCGCTGCTCTTCGCCTCATAAATGCTCTTGCGCAAAATCGCTCCGCCCGGCACGCCATGCGTAAACCACGAGGCAAACTGCTTCATCCTGCCGCCAATCGCAGCGGTCTCCTCCGTCTCCTCCATCAGCATGACGAAGTAATCGCGGATCATGCGATACCGGTCCATCGGCGTCGGCTGTTCGTAGCTGCCGAAGGCCGTATACTGCGCAATCTGGCGGAAAATCCACGGATTCGCCGGCGCCGCCCGGCCAATCATCACCGCATCACATCCCGTTTCCGCGATCATGGTGCACGCGTCTTCGGGAGAGCGAATATCCCCATTCCCAATAACCGGAATACGAATCGCGTCTTTCACCGCGGCAATATATTCCCATCGAGCCTGACCGGCATAACCCTGTTCCCGCGTGCGCGCATGCAGCGCAACCGCATTCAAGCCGCTTTCCTGGGCGAGCCTAGCTAGCGGAACACACACAATGTGCTCATCGTTCCAGCCCATGCGGAACTTCACGGTAAAGGGGATCCGCACCGCCGCCCGGACGCGCTCAAAGATGGTGGCAATATGGGGCAAATCCCGCAACAAGCCACTGCCGCCGTTACAGCTGACCACACGCTTGGCCGGGCAGCCGAGGTTCAGGTCCACCATGTCAAACCCGGCATCTTCGACAATTTTTGCCGCCTCAGCCAGAGTTACCGGATCGGAGCCAAAAAGCTGGGCAGAAATCGGATGCTCATCTTCGTCATAAGACAAATATCGCTTGCGCTTCGACTCCCGCATGCGCGACAAGCCGTCCGCTGAAGTGAACTCGGTCATGATCAGCCCGCAACCCGATTGCTGATTGCTGATACGCGCTTCCACCAGGTGAGGGTTACTCGCCTGCGAACCTTCACTGCCGGTAAAAATGCTGGCATTCCGGATAAACCGGCGGAAGACGGTATCCGTCACCCCAGCCATCGGCGCTAAAACCGTAGCCGGAGCTACCAGCACGCCCCCAATCTCCATCGACGCCGGCACGCGTGCTACCGCCGGCATGCTGTTCTCGCGCGGATTGTCCCAGTTCTTCTTCATGGAGACTTTTTTCATCGGGCTCCCACACAACAAAGGCCTCCGTTGCCGGAGGCCTTCGTTCGAGACCAGCCGCGTCTACTTAGCCGCGGGAGCCTTGCCGGCATCAGACTTCGCATACTTCCGGCGGAAGCGCTCGACACGGCCTGCCGTATCGACCAGCTTTTGCTTGCCGGTGAAGAACGGGTGACAGGCAGAGCAAATTTCCACGTGGATGTCGCCCTTGTGAGTCGAGCGTGTTTCAAACCCGGTGCCGCAGGCACACTGCACCCGGATCTGTTTGTAATTTGGATGGATTCCCTCTTTTGGCATCTCAAAAACCTTTCCTGCAAGCCTGCGACGCAAGGCTCGAAACTCCATTTTAGGTCATTTATTGCTTTCTTTCCACTCTTCCACCTTCCGCTATCCTGGCGAGCGGCTCTCGCTTCAGGTAAGTTGGCCTTAGTCCCATGAGCGAATTCTGTCCCATCTGTAAAGACTCCGGCCTGCGTTTAATGATCCAACCTGACGGTGAACGGTATGCCGAGCCCTGCGAATGTCGCTTGCAGGTGCAAGCGGCCAGGCTGCTGAATCGGGCCTCGATCCCAAAACGATACGAGCACTGCACCCTGGAAACATTCGAGGCCGGCTACCCTGGCGCAGACAGGTCTTTGTCCGCGGCCCACATGATGGCGCGCAATTTCGTGGCCGGATACCCGGTGACCACAGAAGGAAAAGGGCTGCTGTTGACCGGAGACGTAGGCGTCGGGAAAACCCACCTGGCGGTGGGCATCGTCCAGGCGTTGATCTTCGAAAAAGGCGTGCGCGCTCTCTTCTGCGACTACCGGGAGCTGCTCAAGCGTATCCAGGAGTCCTACAACCCTTTGGTGGCCACCACGGAGCTGCAGATTTTGACCCCCGTGTTTGAGGCAGAAGTGCTGATCCTGGATGAACTGGGTGCACAGAAACCGACCGACTGGGTCTGGGACACGGTCGCGCTCATCCTCAACACCCGCTACAACGACAAACGGACAACCCTGATCACCACCAACTACGCCAACGCGCCGGCAGCCCTGGCGCGCGCCGCCGATAAGCCAACCCGCGAAGAGACGCTGGGAGACCGCATCGGCGAGCGCATGCGTTCGCGTTTAGCGGAAATGTGTGTGGAAGTGGAGATGCGCGGCAACGACCTGAGGCAATCAGTCAAGAAGGCACGTTTCGGCTGAGCCAACCCGCGGGCTCTTGCCTCTGGCAGGTACAATCTCGTTGATGCCGGCGCAAGAAGACAAAGACAAAATGGATGCCAATTCGGGCGAGGATAGGGGCTTTCTTGCTTCGCACCAAACCCGGGAAGCAACGTCGTGGATGCCGTGGATTGTTGCCGCCGCGGTAGTAATCCTGGGACTGGGGATCCTGGTGGTAGCCGGCGGTCGCAGCACTCCGGATTCCTCCGTGGGCACCGGCATGGCTCCTCCCGACCCCTACGCCCCCAAGTTGACCATCAGCGGTATCCAGATGAGCGAGGCCACCAGCTTTTCCGGGGCCAAGGTCACTTACATCGACGGCCAAATCGCCAATAGCGGCGATCGAACACTGTCTGCCATCACCGTCCAGGTTGGTTTCCGTAACGATGTCGGCCAGTTTGCCCAAAGGCTGGCGGTCCCGCTCAACCTCATCCGCACCCGCGAACCCTACGTCGATACCCAGCCGGTTTCTGCCGCGCCCATCGAGCCCGCCCAGACCCGGGATTTCCGCTTAATCTTCGATACCATGCCTGCGGATTGGAACCAGCAGGTCCCCGAGATCCGGATTATCAATGTCCGAAGCCGCTAAGAGTTACCCTTGGGAATTCCAGTAACCCATGTAATCTCTGTGGCTTCCGTCGAGCATTTTTTTCTTACCGACTAGAGAAAAGTGCACGTTTTGCACTGCTGCACCCATTTCGGGAAATATCCACATATGGGACTTAACCATCCCATAAGTACCCTTTAATCAGATAGATAAATAATTAATTCGCGAAGTAAAGCAGTTTGGCCAATCGTTTGCAATAGTGTCAGGCAAGTGCGGAAGCGACAGGTGCGCGTGTCTTCTTCCGAATCTCGTTTTGGGCCGACAAAGGGATAACGTGAATAAAGGTACTGCAACCCCGGGTTCGATCGCCGCAATCTTGTTGGCCGCCAGTTTGGGCGTGCCAGCGATGGCGCAGAACGCCCCGGCGGCGGATAACGGCGCTCCGCAGACCAGCGCCACTCCAGCCGCGGCTAGCTCGACCCCCGCGAGCACTTCTGGCGCAGCATCTGATTCTACGACTTACGCCACTGGACAGCCGCTTCCGGCAAAGTCCACTGAGGGCTTCTGGGGGAAAATGAACCCCTTGGCTCGCAAGAAGTGGGTAAACCGTCAGGTAGCGCCGGTAAAAGATCGGTTGAACGAGCTTGATCAGCTCACCGCCAAGAACGCGAACGATATCAAGGACGTTGACAGCCGAGCCCAAGCCGGGATCCACCAGGCACAGACCACGGCCGACGCGGCGAACCAGCAAGCCCAGCAAGCAAGCACTCAAGCTGGCCAAGCGCAGCAAATGGCGCAGCAAGCCAACGCGCAAACCAGCCAGCTGAATACAACGGTCACGAATCTTGATCAGTACCAGCAGGTTACCGACACCGAGTTGCATTTCCGCTCCAGCCAGACGGCACTGAATGCCAAGGCAAAAGAAGCTTTGGATCAGGTTGCCACCCAGCTGCGAAGGCCAAAAAGGTTATATCGTAGAAGTTCAGGGATACTCCCACGCCCGCGGTCAAGTGGGGATCCAGAAATCTCAGGACATGGCAGATGCTGTCGTACGCTACTTAGTCGTCGACCACCATGTTCCCGTGTTTAGAATTTACCGCCTGGCGATGGGCAATGCCCCACGCGAGGAAACCACAGAATCCGGCACCAGCGGCACGGTCGTACACGTAACGTTGATGCACAACAGTCTTGCGGCTTTGAACTCGCCAACAAACCAAAATAACGGCGGTTCACCAATAGGCGCGACGCAGCAGTCGAACCCGCAGCCCTCCCCCCGGAATGCTGCGTCGCAGCCCCAACAGTAGTAGCCGCATAAAAGCTCTCACACAACGAGAGAACCAAGGCAGATTGGCCCCTCACCCGAGGGGCCCTTTTTTTGGTACCCCAAATACCACAGTGTCAACAAAAGTCTAAGCCAGCCTCGTTACCATCGTGTAGGCCATATAGCGCCACAAATGTAACCAAAAACCAGCCGCAAAGCTATTGGCTTTTTTGTACTACCCTGTGGATATCTAGCAAACTTTCCAAAAGCGGCTTTAAATGCTTCAAATTCAGTGCATTTGCCCCGTCGGATTTGGCGTTCGCAGGGTCGTCATGCACTTCCAGAAACACTCCGTCCACTCCAGCAGCCACTGCGGCCCTTGCCAATACCGGAATAAATTCCGGTTGGCCCCCGCTTTGTCCGCCTCCCGAAGAGGGAGTCTGCACCGAATGGGTGCCGTCAAACACCACCGGCGCCAGCTTGCGCATGATCGCCAGTGACCGCATATCCACCACCAGGTTGTTGTAACCGAAACTGAAACCCCGTTCCGTCAGCAGGACCCGCGGATTGCCCGCCCCCGTGACTTTCTCGACCGCGTACCTCATGTCCCACGGGGCGACGAATTGGCCTTTCTTGATGTTGACGGCCCGCCCTGTTTTGGCAGCCGCGAGCAGCAGGTCGGTCTGCCGGCAAAGGAAGGCGGGGATCTGCAGTACGTCGACCGCCTCCGCAACCCGCTCGCAATCATCCGCCTGGTGCACGTCAGTGATGACCGGCAGACCCGTCGCTTCAGCGATCCCGCGCAGGATGCGTACACCCTCCTCCAACCCTGGCCCGCGGAACCCCTTAGCCGAGGTCCGATTTGCTTTATCGAAGGAGGCCTTGAATATGTACGGCACGTTCAATTCGGCGGTGATCCGCTGGATAGCGTCCGCCATGAAACGCGCGTGTGTCTCGCTCTCAATGACGCACGGTCCCGCGATAAGGAACAGCGACGGAGACCCCACCCGCACCGAGCCGATTTCAAAGTCGCTCATTGCCGAGACTGGGTGAGATGATCATGCTTCACCGCCTCGGACTGCGCCCGGAGCCGGTTCTGATAAGAAGCCGCGATGAACGAGCGAAACAGCGGATGGGGCTCCAACGGTTTCGACTTGAACTCGGGGTGGAATTGGCAACCCAGGAAGAAGGGGTGGTCCGGAATCTCCACGATTTCCACGTAGGTCGAATCGGGCGTGGTGCCGGTAATGCGCAGCCCCGCGCCGGTCAACAGCGCCTCGTATTCCCGGTTGAACTCGTAACGATGACGGTGCCGCTCACTGATCTGCGTGGCTCCATACGATCTGCCCGCGATCGAATCCTCGGTCAAGACGCAGGGCCATGCTCCCAGCCGCATCGTCCCGCCCATCTCTTCTACGCCGGTGAGTTCACGCAGCTTGAATATCACCCGGTGAGGAGTAGCCGGGTCGAACTCGCTCGAGCTCGCGCCCGCCAGCCCGCAAACATTGCGGGCAAACTCTATGCATGCGGTTTGCATGCCCAGGCAGATGCCGAAGTAGGGCACGGCATTCTCCCGCGCGTACCGGATGGCATTGAGCATGCCTTCAATGCCTCGCTTGCCAAAACCACCCGGCACGAGGATGCCGTCAAAACCGGCCAGTTGCTCCTCGTAGTGCCGGTCCCCGGGATGCTTGCTCTCCAGGCCCTCGGCTTCGATCCATGTCACCCGCAGCTTCAGGTCGTAAGCCAGAGCGCCATGCACCAGCGCCTCTTTGAGCGATTTGTAACTGTCTTCGTACTCGACATATTTGCCCACGATGCCGATCGATACCTCGTCGCGGGGGTTGTAGCAGCGTTCCACCAAATTCTTCCAGCGGGTCAGGTCGGGTTCCTTGGCGTCAATGTGCAGGTACTTTAAAGCCAGCTTGTCCACGCCTTCCTGAGCGAACGTCAGCGGCACTTCGTAGATCGACGTTACATCCTTGGCGGCAATCACCGCCCGCTCCTCCAGATTGCAAAAGAGGGCGATCTTGCTCTTGATTTCGTGGGCCAGAAAGCGGTCCGTGCGGCACAACAAAATATCCGGCTGAATCCCGATGGAGAGCAGCTCCTTCACCGAGTGCTGCGTGGGCTTGGTCTTCAACTCCTGCGCAGCGCCGATCCAGGGCACCAGCGTGACGTGCACGAAGACCGTATTTTCCCGCCCAAACTCCTGCCGCATCTGGCGAATCGCTTCCAGGAAGGGCAGCGATTCAATATCGCCGACCGTTCCCCCGATCTCCACGATCGTTACGTCGGCGTCGGTGGCCACCTTGCGCATGGCGTTCTTGATCTCGTTGGTCACGTGGGGAATCACCTGCACCGTTTTGCCCAGGTAGTCGCCGCGGCGCTCCTTGGTAATGATTTGTTCGTAAATCCGGCCGGTGGTCAGATTGTTGTCCCGGCTCAACCGGGCATGGGTGAAGCGCTCATAGTGACCCAGGTCCAGGTCCGTTTCCGCTCCGTCGTCGGTCACGAAAACCTCCCCATGCTGAAACGGGGAAAGCGTGCCTGGGTCGACGTTGAGGTAAGGGTCGAACTTCATCAGGTTGACGCGTAGACCGCGGCTCTCGAGCAGGCATCCGATGGAGGCTGCAGCCAGGCCCTTGCCTAGGCTGGACACAACTCCGCCCGTCACAAAGATGTACTTTGCTGACATTGCTTCTTCACCTTTTTACTGTGGATGGGATGGACGTACCGGGTGGGCACGTACAAGTATCGCAGGAAGTGAAAACGAATGGAAGATAGAAGTGAAGCTGTGAGCAAACATCGTCTCCGCGGTTTCGTCTAAAGTAATCACACGGCTATGTTGCCCTCTCGCATACTGCTGGTTCTCGTGCTCCTCTTGTTGGCCCTCTGCCAGACAGGCTTGGCGCAGGCTCCCAACCAGCGCCTGGTGCTTAAGGATGGCACGTATCAGGTCGTGACCAAATACCAGAAGGTTGGCGACCGGGTACGCTACTACAGCGCCGAGCGTGGCCAATGGGAAGAGTTGCCGCAAAACCTGGTGGACTGGGCGGCGACCGAGGCTTGGGCGAAGGACCACAAGCCGGGAGCGGAGCCGGTTTCCCCGGCGGTGCCCGAAGCCGCCGCTATCGATCAAGAAGAGCAACATGCCCGGGCCCGAACTCCTGACGTATCCCCTGGACTGAGGCTGCCCGATCAGGATGGGGTATGGGCGCTGGATACATTTCACGACGCGCCGGAGTTGGTAGCGCTCCCCCAAAACTCGGCGAGCGTGGATCGCCAGACTGGCCACAACGTATTGCGGTCTGCCCTCAACCCGCTCGGGGGCATCCAGCAGAACGTTCAGATTCCGGGTGCGGAATCCAAGGTCAAGCTGCATGTCAACGACCCGGCATTCTACGTCAGCATCGTGGGGGTAGACGACAACGAAGCTGACTCTTCCGCAGTGACGGTGGATACGGGCGGAGCAGGGTCGGCCAAGGAGAAGAATGCCTTTAACTCCACAAACAGCCAATACGCCATCGTGAGGGTCCGCAGCAATTTCAAGAAGGACTACCGCGTGGTCAGCGGAATCAAGATTGGAGTGGCCGGCAAGGTAACCCAGACCGAAGACGTCATTCCGACGACGGTCCAGACCCTTCCGGGAAATCGCTGGATCCGGCTGACCGCAAAAGAACCCCTGACGATTGGCGACTACGCGCTCATGGAGGTACTCGGCCCTGGAGAAGTAAACCTCTCGGTCTGGGACTTCCGCATCGATCCCCAGGGCCCGGATAACAAGAACGCCCTGATGCCCCTGCAGCGCTCCAGCAACAACGACCGATAGTCCTTGACGTCCCTGGCGTCGTCTCTACGCTTCGTTATATGGAAATCGAGATGACTCCCGAGCAAGAGGCTCAGCTATCCCAGATCGCGGCGCATCTGCACAAAGACCCGCACCAACTTGTGATAGATGCCGCTTTGCGGCTTATCGCTGAAGATGATCGCTTCCGCGCTGGCGTTCGCAAAGGGATTGAAGAGGCAGATCGGGGAGACCTAATCGACGAAGCCGAGATGGATGCCCGCCGCCAACGGATGCCCCAGCGCTGAAAGCGCCTCCGGTGGACTTCGGCGGCCGCCAACGACCTCGAGAATATCGCCGACTATCTCCGCCACCAAAATCCCCAGGTCGTACAGCAGACAGTGCGCCGTCTGTATGCGGAAATTTGCGAGCTAAGCCGCTTTCCGTCGCGGGGCCGTCCCGGGCGTGAACCCGATACCCGTGAATTAATCCTCTCCGGCCTGCCGTACGTAATCATCTTTCGCGTGAAAGATCATGTAGTCGAAATCTTGCGGATATACCACGGGTCACAGAATTGGAAGTGATCGCGGCTGGGTTGTCGAGGCTCACCCACCCTCGTCTATGCATTGAGGCGGCAACCGGTGTGATCTTGCGCGCCACCTATGTTATTCTTAACCTGCGCTAAATTGTTTGGTTGTCAGCCTTTCTCGTGTTCCTGAGCTAGACTGCCTGCACTAGACCTCTTTGCTTTTCCCCTTACCGGTGGAGAAGAAAGCCGGTCGGACACCGCCCAAGCCCTTCAGCGTAGTCGCCGCGAATTCGCAGGCGACGATAGGAAGCACGCGCTTCCCTGGCATGGTGCGGTTTACGGGCAATGCTTGGCCTACACGCCAAACACTCCCTCCGCAGCGCAAATTAACTGCACATAATCTGATGCAGCAAAAGATGCCAGTTTTAAAGCAGCAGCCTGAGGGCCGAAGCCGACGGTAATCTTCGTGTCGGCGCGCGGAACACCGCGACAAGGCAGTTGGGCTTTCATTGGATCGCCGGGTGGACGAAGCCGCGCGGAGATGAACAGTACTCCAGGTCTCAGAGAGAGACCGGAAGCAAGGGACCTTTATTTTGAACGAATTTTCAGCATTACCCATTTCGGCGGCGCTCAAGCAGCGTCTTGCCAAAGCAAACTTTATTACGCTCACCCCGGTACAGGTGGGAGCGATTCCTCCCGCCCTCGAGGGCAAGGATGTTCTGGCCACCGCTCAAACCGGTACCGGCAAGACGCTCAGCTTTCTTATCCCCATAATCGAGAAGCTGCAGAAAACACAGGCCAAGGTGGCCAGTGCTCTGATCCTGCTCCCAACCCGGGAACTTGCCATGCAGGTGCAGCAGGCCTGCGCGCAGCTGATCAGTTTCCCCACCGCTTTGGTGGTTGGTGGCATGGCGGAGGGTCCGCAACTGGACGCTATTCGTCGCGGCGCGCGCCTCATCGTAGCGACTCCGGGCCGTCTGGAAGATTTTCTGGGTCGCAGGTTGGTCAAGCTCAACCAGGTGGAGATCCTCGTCCTTGACGAGGTCGATCGCATGCTCGACATGGGCTTCAAGCCCGCCATTCGCCGCATCGTCGCAGCTATCCCGCCAGTCCATCAGACGCTCTGCTACTCAGCTACCCTCGAAGGCGCTGTACGCGAGGTAGCCGGTGACTACCTCAAGAACCCGGTTCGGATTGAGATCGGTTCCGTGCTCAAGCCGGCAGAAAACGTCAAGCTGCAAACCTTTGAAGTCAGCGCGGATCGCAAGTTGCCCTTACTGGAACACCTGCTCCGTTCGGAAGACGGAAGCTTTCTGGTCTTCGTTCGCACCAAGCACGGCGCCGAGCGCGTAGCCAAGAAGCTGGCTCACGCCGGTTGGAAGGCCACCAGCATTCACGGTGATCGCAGCCAGTCACAGCGCAACGCCGCACTCCGCAGCTTTGCCCAGGGTGGACATCGCGTCCTGGTAGCCACGGATGTAGCCGCCCGCGGGATCGACGTGGATCACGTAGCCCACGTGGTGAACTACGACATGCCCAAGGTCGCGGAAGACTTTGTGCACCGTGTCGGCCGCACCGGCCGTGCTTCCCGCAGCGGCGTAGCCTCAACCTTCGCCTCCCCTGAGGAGAAGGGCGATCTGCGAAAGATCGAGCGAGCCTTGCGTATCAACATGCAGCGTTTTCGCGTAAAGGACGCTTTACCGCTAGCCGTCTAAACCAGAATCAAACAATAAAAAGGGAAGCCCACCGGGCTTCCCTTTTTCTGTAACGAATACTCAGGTTCGAAACCGACCCTCTCCTTGAATCCGCCTTCTCCTTGTCATCCCGAGCGAAGCCGAGGGACCTGCGGTTTCCCTCTCCCTGTTAACAAATGCTCAGGGTTGAAGCCCTTTAACCCACCCTACTTCTTAGGTTGAGTAGCGATAATCAAACCACGAATCTTGGTATAGGTCGCTTGCGGAATAACCTTCTTGTTCACCAAATCCGTCTTCGTCTTGTAAGGCCTGCCGTCGATGATCTTCTGCGAATATGCATCGCCGATTCCAGGCAACGCGCTGAGCTGGGCTTTGGTAGCAGAATTGATATCCACCAGGCTGGTTGCGGCAGGAGGAGTGGTCTGCGCCATCATCGCGTGGGCGACCGAAGGCCTAACCCCTGACTGCGCAGCGGCTGCCCCGCCCAGAAGACCCAGCCCCAGCAAGATAGCCAAACTCGTTTGTGACAAGCCCCTCAACTTCGTAGTCAGCATCATGGTTCTCTTTCTCCTCATCTCGAATCTTGGTTGCAGCGAAATGCTACACCAGCGGAAGGCCGTTGCGTCAATCTGAGGGTCAAGCTTACATGATCCGCGTTGAATGGCCCAGGGGGCGCAGAGCGTGGCGGAGAGATCGCCTTACGCCGGTCCAGTTCCCCGCGCACCATATTCAACCCATAAATGCACGCCTCGAACGAACCGGAAAGGCGCCCGAAAAACGGCGCCTCCTGTGCGTACTCAAACAGGTCAAATTGGGAAACGATGTAGTAGCTCTCTTTGCCTGCCTGCACCATCTGTAGAAAACTATCGCGCTGCCCTTCTCCCCAGCAATCCATCGACTCCGGATACATGCCGGTAAAGAAGAGGGTGTAGTCACCGATATGTTTCCGGCGCTCCCGCTCTTCCACAAAAGACGAAGCGGTGCCGTGAACAGGATCGGAAGCAAGCAGCATCTCACCCACCTCGCGCACAGGATTACCCGCGGCATCGCGGATGCGATAAATATTGTCCGTCCGGCAGAATTCAGTAAGCAAATCGGCGACGTAGCTTGAGATCTCCGCATCGCGCAAACCCAAACGTGAGTCGTAGCATTCGGAGACAACATCGTGGAAGAGCTGGCGTAAGGAATGCTCTAGCGGGATCAAAATACACCTCCAGTAAAGGCTGGCGTTTGTTCCTTGCTAAGGCTGCGGAGCTGTGCTCGATCTCTCCGAAGCCGCCTCTATGCTTTGCTATGACACGAAGACTAAGCGATTTGTTGCAGATTACAAAGTGATGAATTTGGTGTTACAGAAAATTCTTGGCAATCTCGATCAACAACTGCGAAATGGAACCTCTTCCGGTAACACCCATGAGTGTTACCGGTCAGCCCTGAACGGGTGACGCGAGATTACCGATTCTGAATTTGTAACGGAGGTAGTACCAGAACGCAGCACGGCCGGCTATCGATAGCCGGCCGCGTTGAATGTGTTGCAGGTTATCGGGCAGCGACTGCTTCGCCGGCGCCCATTTTGGCCAGCCGGTCGGCCAATAGCTTTTCCAGTTTCTCGAGCGCCGCGCTGAAGCCTTCAATACCTTCCTTCAGCTTGTCGTGAGCCATCCGGTCTTCCGCATGCATTTTTTCAAAGATCGCCTCGTCCATCGGGATCTTCTCGATCTTCAGGTTCTGAGCGTTCTTCGGATCCAGCTTGCGCGGCAGAGCATCTTGCGTATCCTGCAGCTCTTCCAGAAGCTTCGGAGCGATGGTGAGCAGGTCGCTTCCGGCGAGCTCCTTAATCTCCCCAATGTTGCGGAAGCTGGCGCCCATCACCACTGTCTTGTATCCGAATTTCTTAAAGTAGTTGTAGATCCGCGTCACGGATTGCACGCCCGGATCCTCTGCACCCTGGTAGTCCTTGCCGGTGTCGTGCTTATACCAATCGAGGATACGGCCGACAAAGGGAGAGATCAGGGTCACCTTAGCCTCGGCGCAGGCGACGGCTTGATGCATGCCAAACAGCAGCGTCAAGTTGCAGTGAATACCTTCCTTCTCCAATTGCTCCGCGGCTTTAATGCCAGGCCAGGTCGAAGCGATCTTAATCAAGATCCGCTCGCGAGAGATGCCCGCCGCGTCGTACTGCTGGATAATTTCACGCGCCTGCTTCATCGTCCCTTCGGTGTCGAAGGACAACCGCGCGTCGACTTCAGTGGAAACCCGGCCGGGAACGATGGCCAGGATCTTCTTTCCAAAAGCGACTGCCAGGTGACGGAAGGCAAGGTTGGCTACGTCACTGTCTTTGGCTTGGGGACCCAGCTGTTTTTTCGCTTCGAGCAGCACTTCATCCACAAGGGGCTGATACTGTGGCATCGAGGCGGCCGCGGTGAGAAGGGAGGGATTGGTCGTAGTGTCCTGGGGCTTGAATTTTTCGATCGATTCAAAATCCCCGGTATCGGCAACGACCACCGTCATTTCTTTAAGCTGTTCGAGCAGTGACTTGGCCATATCAAATCTCCTTGCGTACGTCTCTTAGTGTAAGGCTTCAGATGGTGAGATTCTTGAAATTGCAATTAGGGTTCATCCGGCCACGGGATTCCTCAATATACCCAAGCCTTCCACGCTGACCGCCACTTGATCCCCGGGCTGCATGGGAGCTACGCCCGCCGGGGTTCCTGTCAGTATCAAGTCCCCTGGAAAGAGCGTCATGGCAGCAGTGATATAGCGCAGCAGATGGTCGATGGGAAAGATAAAATCGCGCGTGTTGCCATCCTGCCGCAATTCCCCATTGAGATGGGTGGTAATGCCTATGCCCGCAAATGGATCTACTTCATCGGTCACCAGCGGCCCCACGGGACAAAAGGTGTCAAAACCCTTGGCGCGGGACCATTGGCCGTCCTTCTTCTGCAAGTCTCTCGCAGTCACATCGTTGGCGATGGTGTAGCCGCGAATATAGTCGCGCGGGTCTTCCTCGGGACCGATCTTGCTGCAGCGCTCGCCGATTACGACCGCAATTTCCCCTTCGAAATCAACCCGCTTGGAAAGCTCAGGGATGCGGATCGCCTCTCCCGGGGAAATGAGCGCGGACGGGGCCTTGAGGAACAGTAGCGGTTCCGCGGGAACTTCATTACCTAACTCCGCCGCGTGCTCGCGATAGTTTCGTCCCACGCAGACAATCTTGGATGGCGCGACCGGCGCCAAAAGGGCGGCCTCGTCGAGCGGCAAGGGAATGAACGAAGCGCCGGCGGGGTCAACAAACTCGCTGACCGGACCCTCCTCGAACGGTGGAATCAGGCGCTCGATCCAGAGCCGGCCGCCGCGGTCAACGACCTCCGCGTATTGCGCTCCGTGCCTGGTTTGCAGTCGGCAGTACTTCATGGATGACACTCCTCTCTGGGTTAAGGACGGGGTAAGGTTTCCTCGACTTCCGGGGACCGTTTGCTCTCATTCCCGCTTTGATCGACAGCCGACACGGAATAAGCGTATGTATGTTCCGGCTGCACCGCAGTGTCTCTGAATGACGTCTCGACCCCGACCGCAGCGACGCGCTGAGCCGGTCCGCCTGCCTGCACGTCACGCCGGTAAACACGATAGGCAGCCAGATCGCTGTCGCCGTCAGGCGTCCAGGAAAGGTCGATGGCGCCGGCAGCCGCATCCGCCACGGTCACCAACCCCTGGGGAACAGCCGGTGGGAAAACATCGGTGGTCGCCACTTCAACGGCTTCGCTCGGTGGCCCCTGGATCTCTACCGATCGCCCGGAAGAGTCAAACGACGCGACTCGTTCCACCACGTAGCGATAGCGTTGATTGAAGAGAGCAGAGGCATCGATGGCATGGCCCGGGTCTTCGCCGTCCCGTCCGTGGACGACGAGAGTCTGGGTGGGGGATGGCTCGGGGATAGCGAGGGGAGAGCCACGGCTCTCTGGCTGCGCCGGGGTGGTCAGTTGCAGGCGTTCGATGCGGAAGAGTATCGAGCGCCCGGGTTCGGGCGCCGGCTTCCAGCTAAGCAGGACGCCATCCTGCCGCACG
The DNA here is from genome assembly GCA_963745725.1 of uncultured Acidobacteriaceae bacterium. GTDB lineage: Bacteria > Acidobacteriota > Terriglobia > Terriglobales > Acidobacteriaceae > PALSA-350. Next base: position 404,669 of record CAVUYJ010000005.1, on the reverse strand, counting down.
TGGCCACTCAACCCCGTAACCGCAGCCGGACTGCTTCCTGCAGCCACGTAAGCCGGGTTGGAAGGGGCCGCGGACTTTCCCGCATGGTTCAGCAACGAGACCTCGTAGCGCAAAAGCCGGTCAGGGCTTTGCGTGACAGCGGATGGCAATGCATCGGTGTATGTCCCGGCCGCCCCGGGCGCCGCGCTGAGGGTGCCGGCGTTGGTGCAGGGCTCGCCATCAACCGCGCGGCAAATTCGCGCTGTGATCGGATGCCGCAGGGGCAGATGATCGGTAGTTCTCGTCGGCATCGTCCAGGCCAGGTGAACGGAGTCGCCGACCCGCACGGCGGAGAGGTTCACCACCGGCGTGGGCAGGTTGAGACTCGGGGGCGCTGGTGCGGCGGGTGCCCCGCAGCCAACTATGGCCAGCGTGAGAGCGAAAACCCAGAGCTTGCGATTCATGCTCTCCAAACGTAAATCATTCTTTTCACGGCGGCAGAAGCGCGCGCAAGGCGCCGTCAAGCTCAGGATATTCGAAGTCGAAGCCAGCAGCGCGCAGCCGAGCCGGGAACGCCCGCTCACTCTGCAGAATCGTGAAATCCACCACTTCGCCGAAACCCAGCCTCAACGCAAACCCAGGGACCGGCAGGAACGCCGGCCGATGAAGGGCGCCAGCCAGCGACCGGGTGAGCTCCAGGTTGGTAACCGGGTTGGGCGCAACGACATTGACCGGTCCCGAAACACTCCTGTTCTCAAGCACAAACTCAATCACCCGTGTCACATCGGGGAGCGCGATCCAGCTGATCCACTGCCGCCCGCTGCCCAGCCGCCCGCCTAGCCCCAACCGGAAGACCGGCAGCATCTGCTTCAAAGCGCCACCCTGGGGAGAAAGCGCTACGCCAAAGCGAAGATGCACTACCCGGATCCCGGCATCTTCCGCTGGCCGGGTTGCCGCTTCCCAGGCGAGGCATAAGTCGGGTATGAATCCACTCCCCGGCAGCGACGCCTCAGTCAGCTCTTCGTCCCCACGGTTGCCGTAGATACCAGTGGCCGAGGCGCAGACCAGCACTTCGGGTTTCGATCGCAGCCCGGCCAGCAGATTCGCGATCGCCTGGGTCGGCTTCACCCGGCTTTCGGCGATCTCGGCCTTGTATGCGGAGGTCCATCTTTGCGCTGCCAGGTTCGCGCCCGAGAGGTGCACGGCTGCGGTAATGCCTTCGAACGCCTCCGGACGCGTGACCGGTGTCGGCGCGTAGGGATCCCAATACTCCTGTGCTGGGCCTGATGGGTGCCGGTGCAACGTAATTGTCGAAATCCGTTTTTGCGCCAGGCTTCGTACTAAAGAAGTACCGATAAGTCCCGATGACCCAGTCAACAAAATTCGTTCCATGCTCATCTCACTGATCCACCGGTTGATGCCGCTATCCCGCCCGATGTTGCATTTACATTGACAGAAGAGAAAACTGTTTTGTTCTGAGCAACATTTGGAGTGCGGGCTTCATCTCATAGTTACAACAATTCAACGCAGGAGCTGTGCCGTGGACAACAAAGACACCGCCGCTACAAATTCTCAGATTGACCCCGCCAGCGCTGAATCCTTCATTGCCGAGAAGCGTATTGGCGAACGCATCAAGCGCCTGCGACTGAAGAAATCAATGGGGTTAGTCGAACTCGGCCGTCATACCGGCCTATCGGCCAGCTTCCTCTCTCAGTTGGAAACCGGGCGTGTCGTCCCCACCTTGCGCAACCTGGCCCGGGTGGCGATGGTTTTCAGCAAAGATCTGTCTTACTTCTTTGAACCTGAGCCGCACACACTTTTCCGCATCCATCGTAAAAAAGAGCGCGTTCGTCTCCCCCAGACCGGAGTCGACGACCCGACCTATTACTTTGAGAGCCTCGGGTACATGGTGCCCGACCGTCAGTTGGATCCGTATTTCGCGGAATTTGTTCCCCTCAAGAAAAACATCGAGATTCGCCCCCATGTGCATCCCGGCTACGAATTTCTTTACATCCTCGAGGGTGAATTGGAGATCCGGCACGCCGACAAGACCCATGTTCTTACCCCCGGCGACGGCGTTTATTTCGATGCCAGCACGCCGCACGGTTATCGCTGCGCCGGCAAATCGGCGGCACAAGCCATTATCGTGACCATGCACCACCTGCAGTCCCCGCAACCGGCCATGAATCTACGACCCTTAGGAGCGGCGATGTCCGCGAAAGGCACCGGCCTGAACGCCCCCGCCGGTAAGCCGTCGGCCACTCTTCCGACGCCGCCGCGCGTCAAAGACAACGTCCCGGCTCAACAGTAAAGTTGATTTGGGAGTTAAGGACGGGGAAGGCAGTTGGATTCGCACCTTCTACGGGGCAACAGCTAATACAAGCTGGATTGTGGAAGTTAGCATCTCTATTGCTTTGTATCAGGGCACGACTTTAGCCGGGCCGTAAATGCCCATCCAACGATCTGGGCTTTAGCCCTTGTGCTTCTTTGCAAAATCGACACCCTCCCTCAGAGGGACAAACTTCTAAGCCCTGCCAACAGGCAAAAAGAAACCCTCCACCTCGCGCCAACTAGCCACCCGATGAAATCCCGTGACCGTCGCATTGTGCGGCGCGGTAAAGAGAATCCCTTTCCCTCTAAACCTCTTGAAGTGCCGATACGTATCGTCAATCAAATAATCAGCCAGCAAAATACTCTTGTCCCCGCAAAACACATAATTCGAAGGCGGAATAAAGGGGAAGTGCCGTCTCAGCCAGCGGTACTTGGGCCCGAAGGAATTAGGGAACTCCATGGCCGCCGTGGCGACAAAAATCTCGTAGTGCTCGATCAGCTTTTCAAGCACTTCCTGGCTATCCTCGACAACCGGCAGGTTCTCGAAGAAATCTTCACTGCGGAGATAACCTTCCAACCGCTCGTGGCGGTCTTCGGAGACGATATTCCACAGCCACTTGCCATGCAGGTGGCCCTTGGTGATGGCTTCCCCGTGGTCCCGATTGTAGCGAGTAAGGTGTTCGGCGAGCGCGTCTGCCAGCACCTCATCCATGTCGACAGCAATTCGTTTCATTCCCAAATGTTAAGGCCTGAATCGAATTTGGGCCTCCCCGCTACGCTCCCGCGGAGGAAGACGAGGAAACATTGACCTGGCTGGGGTCGAAGTACAGCAATCGTCCGCAACTCTCACAATTCAACAGCGTGCCTTCGCGCACCTGGTTCCAGAACTGTGGGCGTAACGACATTTGGCAGGAAAGGCAACGCTGTCCGGCGGCCCGCGCCAGCGCAGTCTTACGTGACGACGAAGCGATACGGTCATACTGCGCAAGCAACGGCTCGTTTACGTCCTTTCGGATTTTCGCCCGCTCCTTCTGCAGAACCTCGAGCTCTTCCTGGTGGCCCTGTCCGGCAACCCGAGCCCGCTCCTTTTCCTCATCGACCAATTTTGTCTGCGCGGCCAATGCCTTACGCGCTTCCGCACGCTGACTTTCCAACGACTCACTCTTGATCATGCTGCTGAGTTCCTCGTCTTCAATCCGGCGAATTTCTGCTTCAACAAATCCAATCTCATGCTGCAATGCATGAAATTGTTCGTTGGTTTTCACGCTGCTCGACTGCTCGCGGTATTTGATCAGCTTTTGCTGCTGATCCTTACGATCGCTTTCCAGCCTTCTGCGCCGTGCCTCTTCGGCCGGAACACCCTTTTCCGCCTGTTCCAGGGCAACCTTCTGCTGCTGTAGTTTTTCTTCCAGAGAGCGGAGATTGTGAGGTAACGCAGAGATGGTTTCCAGCAGTTGAGTGATCTTGATATCGACCTGCTGCAAGCGAATCAACAACTCCAATTGAACATCCATGTCGTGGTCTGGAGTCTAGCACGCCGGCCCTCGGCTAGTCGCTTTATGCGGTCAATAACCGCCCCATTCGGCGCCATCGACGTACGATACACTGCAAGCTCAAGCCTCCCTCCCGGAGCCAATCTTTGGACCCATTTTTGAGACTGATTCCAGTTGCCCTGGTGCTTGCGTTCTGTCCTCATTTCCTGGCCTCGGCGGCCGACCTGCCCAAGCCGGTAACTGCGGAGCAGATCTACCCCCAGGAGCAGGCTACCCGTCCGCCGGACGGCATCGCATGGAGCCCGGACGGAACTCGGTTCAGCTACATCGACGAGAATGGCGATCTGCTCGCCATCGAAGGCTCGACCGGCGCCTCCCAGGTGCTGATCGATCGCGACAAGATGAGAGCCCTCAGTACCCCGGCCACTTCCGAGCACGACCTCAACAATCGCAATCGCTACAAAGAGCCCAGCTACTTCTGGGTACCCGACTCAAAGCACCTCCTGTTCGATTCCAGCGGGCAGTTGTGGTTCTTCGATCTGGCGACCAAGACGGGCGTGCAATTGGCGGCCACCGGCGCCGGCAGCGGGGACGATCCCAAGTTCTCTCCCGACGGAGCCTACCTCTCTTACGTGCGCGGTCACAATATCTATGTCAACAAACTAAAAGAAAGCAATGCCGCAGCTCGCCTGACAGATTCGCAGACCGACGCCACCCTCGATGGCGAAGTCGACTGGGTCTACGAAGAAGAGCTGGATGTCCGCAGCAATTACTTCTGGTCGCCGGACTCACGCCGGATCGCGTACTTGCAGATGAACGAAGCCCCAGTCCCTGAGTACCCGATCGAAGATTGGATCCCCACCCTGGCGACGGTTGCCCACCAGCGGTATCCACAGCCCGGCGATCCCAATCCCGTGGTGCGTGTCGGCGTGGTGGGTGTGAATGGGGGGAAGACCAGGTGGATCAACCTGCCCATCGACAACGGAAGCGATTACATCCCACGCTTCGGGTGGCTCAACCCCAGGACTTTGTGGATTGAGACCCTGAAGCGGGATCACAAGACCATGACGCTCTATTTCGCAGACGTCTCCGGTGAAGAGTTAAAGCCGGTGTTGACCGTAAAGGACGAGAAGTTCCTGGACGACTCCTACGACCTGACCTTCTTCGACTCCAACTTCTTGCTTACCAGTTGGCGGGATGGGCACAACCACATTTATCTCTACAGCTTCGATGGCGGCAATCCGCTGGCCTCGCAGGCCACCCTGGTCAAACAACTCACCGGCGGCAATTTTGAAGTGGCGGATATTGTGGGCGTGGACCAGGTAGCGCATACGGTCTATTACCTATCCAACGAAGGGGATCCACGGCAGCAGCAAATCTGGGTAGTCGGAATGGACGGACAGGATAAGCACCAGGTAAGCCACTCCGGCGAATGGCACGAGCCGGTCTTCTCCCCCAACACCAACTTTTTCGCCGATACCGTTTCTTCTACGATGACGCCACCGGTTGTGGATCTGTGCCGCCACCAGCGTGAATGCAAGACCATTTGGAAAGCGCCACCCCTCGATGTCGTCCTAACCGCGCCGGTCCCGGTCGAGTTGAAGGCTGCTGATGGCGCGACCACTCTGTACGGTCAGCTGGTGTTACCTCCGGGAAAGACATCGACTGCCGGCGTGCCTCTGATCATGAATCCTTATGGCGGCCCGCACGTGCAGGTGGTCAGCGGAAAATGGTCGGCAAGAGAGCGTCTCTTTGATCAATTGCTGGTACAGAATGGTTTTGCGGTGCTGCATGTCGACAACCGCGGCATGGGGGGCAGAGGCCGCGATTTTGCCCAGGCCGCCTACCATGACTTCGGGCCCGTGCAGCTGGGTGATCAGATCGCGGCGCTTGACCAAACCCTGCATGCATATCCGCAACTCGATTCCAGGCGGCTCGGCTGGTGGGGCTGGAGTTGGGGTGGCAGCTTCACTCTCTATGCCATGACCCACAACGATCGCTTTCGTGCCGGCGTGGCCGTGGCTCCGGTGGCCGACTGGCGGGACTATGACTCCATCTACACCGAGCGCTATCTCGGATCCCCCGCTGTGAACGACGACGTATATCGCGACGACGCCGCGGTGAACAGCGCGGCCAACCTCAAAGGACGGCTGCTGCTGGTTCAGGGCACGGGAGATGACAATGTGCACCTCGAAAATTCAATCCAATTTATTCAGAAATTGATCGATGCAGATCTGCCCTACGACTTGCAGCTCTACCCCCGCAAGACCCACGGTATTGATGGCGCCGAGGCCTCGACCCATCTGTTCACCCGCATCCTGGCGCATTTTCAGACCTATCTGATGAGCCAGCCGTGACCAGCGAACTCATACGCGCCCGGACGACGCTCGGCGACCTTGAGCTGACCATACTGACCGACGGCCCTTATCTGCTTGATGGTGGCGCCATGTTCGGCGTCGTCCCCAAAACATTGTGGGAAAAACGCGCGCCGGCCAATGAGCGGAATCAGATCGTGTTGGGAACGAACACCGTCGTTGTCCGCACCGGCAAGCACACGGTAGTGATCGAAACCGGAATCGGTAACAAGCTATCGGAAAAGCAACGTGGCATCTTTGAAGCAAAGCAGCTGCTACCGCAAAGCTTCCATGCCGCCGGAATAAACGTGGATGAAGTGGACGTCGTGATCAACACCCACCTGCACTTCGACCACTGTGGATGGAACACCACCCGCAAGGAAGACGGCAGCATCGTGCCGACCTTCCCCAACGCCCGCTACATTGTGCATCGCGGAGAAGTCGAGCACGGCCACCTGCAGTTAGAGCGTGACACCGTCAGCTACATCAGCGACAACTATGATCCCCTCATCGCCAACGGGCAGATGACTCTGATCGATCCGCCCGGCGGAGCACAGCTAGAGATTGTTCCTGGTGTTTCCGTCGAATTATTTCCCGGGCACACGGAGCAGATGATGGCGGTGATGCTCGATTCCGGCGGCCACCGTGCCTGCTACATATCCGACCTGATCCCCACCAGCGCCCATCTGGACGTGACCTGGGTGATGGGCTACGACCTATATCCGCTCACCTGCATTGAGCAGCGCAAGCGCTTCCTAAGCCGAGCGATCCCGGAGCAGTGGCTGGTGCTCTTTACCCACGACCACCATCATCCGATGGGCTACGTGGAACTGGGGCCGAAAGGCAAGCCTCAACTGAATTTATCGAGCGGGCTTCACCCCATAAATAAATAGGGCCTTTAGGCGCTGAGGTACGCATTCCATCATTTTAAAGACAATAAAAGAGGGGCCGAACCGGGAATGCAGGGCGGGTCGAGAAATCGATGGTCTTTAGAACACCTGGCGGTGAAAGACCTCGTCCTTTTCTTCGCACGGTGAGCACGTCGCGCCGATACCGCAAGCGATCAACAAGGCCGCGCCGATCGTAACCAGGATTGCTGGGCCGTACGACTCAAACTCGAAGAACCAGTGTGCGAGGTTGTGAAAATGAAGCGAATGCATTGTGATACTCCAAGCTTTATGAAACCGGAAGCCCGGGGGTTGGTTTTCCAGGGTACAAAATAATTATTCAGGTGGCTTTCCTTTTGGGACAACCTGCGTCCACTTTCCCGAAAACCACCAATGCCACAAAGCTTAGCATCGCATTAGAAAATCCGATATGGGCAAAAGCTGTGAGATGTGACCGACGCGACTAACAGTACGTTCCGAACGGGGGATCCCCGCCTGCAATGGCTCTTCCTGGACCTCAATTCCTACTTTGCGTCCGTGGAGCAGGAGCTGCGGCCGGAGCTACGCGACCGCCCTCTCGCCGTCGTACCGCTGGTCGCGGACACAACCTGCTGTATCGCGGCCAGTTACGAGGCCAAGCGCTATGGAATCCGCACCGGAACCCAGGTCGGCGAAGCCAAGCGGCTCTGCCCCGGCATCGTCCTCGTGGAAGCCCGCCATGAGCTATACGTGGACTACCACCATCGGGTAGTGGAAGCCGTCGAGTCCTGCCTCCCGGTCACCTCCGTAATGTCCATCGACGAAATGGCTTGCCGGCTCTTAGGCAGAGAACAGCCCTTGCTGGCGGCGCTGGAACTGGCCCGCGACGTCAAAGCCGCGGTTCGCCGCAAGGTCGGGTCGACTCTTCGCTGCTCGGTTGGTTTGGCCACCAACCGTTACCTGTCCAAAGTAGCCTCCGATATGGAAAAACCGGATGGCCTGATAGCCCTCACGCCAGACATCCTGCAGGATGCGCTGGCCGCCTTAACGCCCCGCGATCTACCAGGCGTGGGTGCGCGCATGGAGAAGCGTTTACATGAGGCGGGGATCCAAACCATGCAGCAGCTCCTGGCTCTCGACCGGGAGCAGTTGCACGCTTCCTGGGGTGGTATCGGCGGCGAAAAACTGTGGCACTGGTTGCGCGGCGAGGACTTTGGCGACGCAGAGCTGGAGCATGCGAAATCCATTGGACACTCGCACGTCCTGTCGCCGGAGCTGCGCACTCCGGAAGGTGCCTATGCCGTGGCCAACAAGCTGCTGCATAAGGCTGCAATGCGCTTGCGCAAGGCGCGGCTCTGGGCCTCCCATATGACCCTGACCATACGTTTCTCGGTCGGAAGCGCGGCCGCCGTCTCCACGCATTCCTCCGGAATTCATCAGCAGCCGTGGACGCAAAGCTGCCCCCTGCTCGAATGCCAGGACAACCAGACCTTATTGGAAGGATTGCAGCGCCTGTGGAATCAAAGCCCTGCAGGCAAAGGACAGAAGAAGCCTTTCTTCGTAGGAGTTACCCTGGGCAACCTGGTTCCCGACCACTTACACACTCTCAGCCTGTTCTCCGGCCTGGAAGAAGAGGCCAAGCGAACCCGCCTCTCCACCACCATGGACCAGGTGAACTACAAATACGGAACGACCAAGCTTTGTTTTGCCAGCACCCTTTTGGCGGGCGCGGCCGCACCGACGCGCATCGCATTTTCCAGCATCCCAGACCTATTTTGAGCCCCGCTTTGACCACCGTCCCCTATCGCGGCCGCTTGGCTCCTTCTCCTACCGGGTATCTGCACCTCGGTCATGCCCGCACCTTCTGGATCGCACATCAGCGCGCCCTCGCCGCCGGTGGGACGCTTATCCTGCGCAACGAGGATCTCGATCCCGATCGCTCCCAGCCGCACTTTTATCGCGCCATGATCGAAGATCTGCGTTGGCTGGGGCTCCAATGGCAGGAGGGACCGGACGTGGGTGGTCTCTTCGGACCCTACACCCAAAGCGAGCGGCAACATCTCTACCGCGACGCCTGGCGCTCTCTGCTGGAAGGCGGTTGGCTCTACCCCTGCCGCTGCTCCCGCAAAGACCTTGCGCTGGCCATGCAGGCCCCGCACGATGACGAAGGAATCTATCCCGGAACTTGCCGCCCTGCCGCCAGACAGCCCTTCACCGGGAATCAGCCATCCGCGGCAAACTGGCGTTTTCGCGTTCCAGACTGTCAGGTGATCGAGTTCGAGGATAGGCATTTCGGTCCCCAGCGGTTTGTTGCCGGCCAGGACTTTGGCGATTTCCTGGTTTGGCGCCGGGATGACCTTCCCTCGTATCAGCTCGCGGTCGTGGTGGACGATGCCGCCATGCAGATCACCGAGGTGGTTCGGGGCGCCGACCTGCTCAAGTCCACTGCGCGGCAGATTTTGCTGGCCCAAGCGCTCGGGCTTTCATCACCGGCCTGGTATCACTGCGACCTATTGCGCGACGGCCAGGGGCAGCGATTGGCCAAACGGCATGATGCGCTGAGCCTTCGCGCTCTGCGAGAGCAGGGCCAGCAGCCAGAGCAGCAGCTGGCGTCCATGCACATAACGGACCGATTTTCCTAGCCTCCCGAATAGACGAGAATAGGAAAGAAGCATTCAGTGGAATCAGACTTCGCTCAACTCGTAAAGCAGCAGGCGGATATCGTCCGCATCATCGGCGAGTACATCACGCTGAAGAAGTCCGGAGGGCAGAACTACGTCGGATTGTGTCCGTTTCACGGCGAGAAGACCGCATCCTTTTCCGTGCATGCGGTGCGGCAGTTCTATCATTGCTTTGGCTGCAACGAGTCGGGCGACGTTTTCTCCTTCGTGCAGAAGAGGGAGAACGTAGGCTTTACCGAAGCCATCAAGATCGTGGCCCAAAAAGCGGGTATTCCGCTACCCAAGCGGGAATTTGCCACGCCGGAAGAGGCGCAGGAGAATCGCCAGCGCGGGAAGCTGCTCGAACTGCATGAGCTGGCGACAACCTGGTTTGAAGAGCAGCTACGTTCGCCGGAGGGTTCGCGGGCGCGCGAATATCTAACCGGGCGCGGAGTAACCGCCGAAGCCATCGCCAAATTCCGCATAGGCTACGCCCCTGATTCGTTCAATGCACTTCGCGACCGTCTGCAGGGAGTCGCCCCACCCGATCTGTTGCGCCTATCCGGCCTCCTTTCCTCCAAAGAACAGCAGGATGGCTCTGCCGGGCCGCTGTACGCGCGCTTCCGCAAGCGCATCACCTTTCCCATCCACAACGAATCAGGCCGGGTGATTGCTTTTACGGCGCGAGCCCTCGATAGTGACGAAAAATCCGGGCCCAAATATATGAACTCGCCTGAGACCCCCCTCTACTCAAAGGGCCAGGTGCTCTTCAATCTCGACAAGGCCCGTCAGGCGATCCGCCAACAAAACTTTGCCCTCCTGGTGGAAGGCCAGATGGACTGTATTACCGCGTTCATGGCGGGAATTCAGAACGTACTCGCCACCAGCGGTACGGCCTTTACCGAGATGCAGGTGCGATTGCTCGGGCGCTACACCAAGCGCCTTTTCGTCAACTTCGACCCCGACACTGCGGGAGCCAACGCGGCCGAAAAGTCGATTGCTATGCTCACCGAAGAGGATTTTGAGGTCAAGGTCGTCACCCTTGAGGGAGGGCTCGATCCCGACCGCTTTATCCGCGAGCGAGGCATTAAGGACTATGTAGAAGCCGTCAAAGGAGCCAGGCGGCACTCCGACTATCTCATCGACCGTGCGATGCAGCTATTCCCTCCCCGGACGGCTGAGGGCAAAAGCAAGGCCCTCAACTACTTGATGCCGCATATCCGGCGCATGCCCGATCGCGTCATGCGCGCTGAGTTCGCCGCCGACGCAGCACAGAAGCTGGGTATCGACTCCGCCCTGGTCCGGGAAGAACTCCGGCAGGCGGCGAGCAAACGCCGGGATGAGGTCCGCCCGGCCGGCGTGGACGCCCTGAACGAGGCCGAGCGGGTGTTGTTGCGGGCGGCCGCTTCCGCGCCTGAGAGTCGCGTCTGCCAGCGTGTTTTCCAGGCCATGCACGACCAGCCCCAATCGTTTGAGGGGCTTAGCGTAGCCCCCATCCTGAATGGCTTGCGCGATCGCGGGCCGCAGGAGCCCTTAGCGGTCATATCCGACCCCGGCCATCGGGCCCTCTTAGCTCAGGCGCTGCTCCGCGAATCCGGCGAGGTAGAGATGCGGGAAGTCGAGGCCGCACTGGAATCCCTGAAATACCGCCACCTGGAAGCCTTACAGCGTCGGGTCCGAGCCGACATCGCCGAAGCCGAGCGAAGAGGCGATTTGGCCCAATTGGCCGTATTTATGGCCGAAAAACTCAAAGTTGACCGCCAAATGCGCGACTCCGACCGCTAGGCGTCACTTGGAGCGCGGATCCGGCTTCACAGGTCAGGAAAGGTAGTACATAAACCCGGCAAAATCATTCGGCCTTTAGGCCCAGAGGTACGCTTTTAAGAACCTTGGAGGAGAGAACCCGCCCTTGGGCCCCAATCCTGTATTAACCCTTCTTAATAATCGGCCAGTGAAACGAAATCCGGCCATTTACATCTAATTGTTTAGGATCCAGCCCAGAGAGTGGAAGAGGAATGTGAGGGGTGTCGTTCAAGGAGCGCGCCGGGAGCACACTCCAATCCATGATATTCTATAACTCTTTGAAGGACGTGCGTCTACTTGCCCAAACGGTTTTTGAACCGTCCGGAATATGCCCTTAGCGGCTCGCATAGCACCCTGTCCTTTCTGAGCACGGACCGATCCGAAAAATAAGGCACGGGATAGGATTTGCTTGGCTATCGAAGACAAGTACGAAGAAGATATTCAGAAACTGATTGATGCAGGCAAGGAAAAAGGTTACCTGACCTACAACGAGGTCAACGACCTGATTCCTGGCGATCTGCATTCACCGGACGATCTCGACGATCTGTTGACCACCATCGGGACCCAGGGCATTGATGTGCTCGAGGGCGGTCCTAAGTTTGGCGCAGATAAGTTCGAGAGCGAGGGTGAGGAGGGCGAGGATGTTGAACTCGACCTTACACCGGGCACACTCGAGAAAACTAATGACCCCGTTCGCATGTACCTGCGCGAAATGGGCACTGTTCCGCTACTAACCAGAGAAGGCGAAGTTGAAATTGCCAAGCGCATCGAGCGCGGGCAGTTGCGGGTACTCAAAGCCATTTCCCGTTCGCCCATCGTCATTCGCGAGATCGTCGCCCTCGGCGAAGACCTCAAGCGTGGCGTGCGCAACATCAAGGAAGTGGTGATCTTCGACGAGGAAGAGATCACAGAAGAAATTCTGCAGGCGCGCATCCGGGTCACCATCGGCCGCGTCGACACGCTGCTCAAGCACCAGAAGAAAGCAGCGCTCCTCTTCGAAAAACTGGAAACCATCAACGTCAAGGCGAAGGCAAAAGAACATCGCAAGACGCGCTGGATGATGAACCGCGAGCGGGTCGAAGTCTCCCGCATCGTTCGCGAGCTGAAGTACACCAACGCGGAACGCAAGCGCCTGCTGGACAAGGTCAACAAGACCGTCGACGCCATGCGCATGCTCGAGCGGCAGGTCAAGTCGCTCGAACAGAAGCATGACCAGTCGAAGAGCGAAGAGCTGCGCAAGGAGTATCGCCGCCAGCAAAAGAACTGCAAAACCGACCTGGAAAAGCTGGAGCAGGAGGCCGGCGTATCGATCGCCGAACTCAAGCGCACCCAGCGCGAGATGATCCAGGGCGACATGGACGCCGAGCAGGCCAAGCGCGAGCTGATCGAAGCTAACCTGCGCCTGGTGGTTTCGATTGCCAAGAAGTACACCAACCGCGGTCTGCAATTCCTCGATCTGATCCAGGAAGGCAACATCGGTTTGATGAAGGCGGTCGATAAGTTCGAATATCGTCGTGGTTACAAATTCTCGACCTACGCGACTTGGTGGATTCGTCAGGCCATTACCCGCGCCATCGCCGATCAGGCCCGCACCATTCGTATTCCGGTGCACATGATCGAGACCATCAACAAGTTGATTCGCACCTCACGCCAGTTGGTGCAGGAACTGGGCCGCGAGCCCACGTCCGAAGAGATCGCCCGCCGGATGGACATCCCGGTGGCCAAGGTCCGCAAAGTGCTCAAGATCGCACAGGAACCAATCTCGCTAGAAACCCCGATCGGCGAAGAAGAAGATTCTCACTTAGGCGATTTCATTGAAGATCGCCAGGCGGTTTCGCCTTCTGAAGCCGTCATCAGCGTGAACCTGAAGGAGTACACCTCCCAGGTCCTGCGTACCTTGACCCCGCGGGAAGAGCGCGTGATCAAGATGCGCTTCGGTCTGGAGGATGGTTCTGAGCACACCCTGGAAGAAGTGGGTCAAAGCTTCCAGGTCACTCGCGAGCGCATCCGCCAGATAGAAGCCAAAGCGCTGCGCAAGCTGCGCCACCCTTCACGCTCCCGCAAGCTAAAAGCCTTCGTCGAAGGCGTCCGCGAATAACACCCATCGCCTGCTCTTCGGAGCAGGCGATTTTTCGTGCCTCGTCCCCACAATCCAGGAGTTCGACCCTGTGCCGCCAACCTCATCCCCCGAAGTCATCGAGAAGTTAAAGCATGCACCTGCCGTACCCGGCGTGGAAGGCCTGATTCACCGGCGCTGGAGTCCGCGTGTCTACTCGGAGAAAGAAGTACCCGCCGCGGAACTCAAGAGGCTGTTTGAAGCAGCCCGCTGGGCAGCCTCCTCCTCAAACGAGCAACCCTGGCGATTTCTGGTAGGCCGGCGAGGCGACGAGACCTATCAGAAAATCTTCAACGCCCTGGTTGAATTCAATCAGTCTTGGGCCAAGACCGCTCCGGTGTTAGTACTCGCCGTGGCGAAGATGACGTTCACGGCCAAGGGAACACCCAATCGCTATGGCTTGCATGATACGGGCGCAGCCATGGCAAATCTGGCCTTGCAGGCCACTGCCGACGGGCTGCACACCCATTCCATGGCGGGCTTCGATAACGAGCAGATCCGGGCGTCGTTTGCGATACCCTCTGACTATGAGCTGGGAGCGGTCACAGCAATCGGATACTTTGGCGACCCGGAAAGCCTGCCGGATCACCTGCGCAAGATGGAGGTCTCTCCACGGCAGCGGAAACCTCTGGAAGAATTTGTGTTCTCCGCTTGGGAGAAACCGGCGCACTTCTGATCCACCCCAGCAGCGAGCTGCCGGGACCCCGGCTCCACCCCAGCAGCAAAGCTGCCGGGGACCCCGGGCTGAAGCGCCATGAGAAAGATCCTGGTCTTAGTCAATCCTGTGCTTCAACAAACAGCAGCCAGGTGTAGAGATATTGCTCGCGTCCTGGCGGTGTTTCGCGGGAACGGCGCCTCGGTTGAGGTAATGGAGACGGGCGAGAACCGCGCAGCGGGGCCCAAGGCAAAGCGGGCAGCAGCACAAGGCTACGAGGCCGTCGTTGTCTGCGGTGGCGACGGCACGATTTTTGACGCTATCCAGGGCCTCGCCGGCTCAGCCGTGCCATTGGGGATCATTCCCTTCGGCACCGGCAACGTGATGGCCCAGAACCTGAAAATCCCCAAGGATGCGGCGGCCGCCGCGCAATGGATTCTCCGCAGTCATCCCCGTTCGGTGGGCTTAGGCAAAATTACCTGTTGCACGGCCGGAAGCCGCGAAAGCTGGCTATTCGCCATGGCCGCCGGCATGGGCCTGCACGCCTCCCTGATGTCCGAAGCACGACGTTCCGGAAAGAGCAGAGTAGGGCGGGCCGCCTATTTTGCGGCCGGTGGACGCTTGCTGCTGAACCATCCCGTAAGGCCCTTTGACGTCCAGATCACGACAACCAGCGGCTCTTTCATAGAAGCGCAGGTATGCGAGGCGTTAGCAGTGCGCGTTGCGGAATTGAACCGATGGCGCCCGGGCGGCGGTCTCCACTTTCCTTTCCTCCGGCTGGCCACGGTCGCGGGCGCCTCTCGCTCTCGACTAGCGCTGGCCTCCTTCGAGGCCCTCTTTCGTGGAGGAGGAGCCCGCGATCGCGAACCCGCAGCCAGCGCGGCGGCCATTTACCGCGATGTAGTCCGCGTAGTCTGCAAACCGGCCCCTGACATGACCTACGAGCCCCCGATGGCCGTTCAAGCCGACGGAGAGGTCGTCGGCGCCTCCTGCGCAACCATAGAAATGTCCGGCCTCAACGTCTGTCTCTGCTCAGCAGAATAAATTCATCCGTCACAGTAGAAGCTGGAGGGAATAAACGGGTGCCCCACGTTCGCCAAAGCGTACGTGGGCCGAAAATGATGGGCGACCCGGATTTCCTGCCACGGGGCGCCACCAACGTCCACGTGTGCGGCTTTCATTAAGGAAAGCCGCATGGAGTTCGCCAACGCCAACAAGATCTACAGGAAATCCGGGGGAAGCCCAACAATCGCTTGTCGCAGATACTGTGACAAATTCTTCATGCAGCGTGCAGGAAATTCGGGGCATCTCGCTCGTTTTTTGCGAGATGTGGGATACTACTGCTCTGCCGGTGCAGTTCTCGAGTATCCACGAGTCTTCAAAAATTAAACAACGCCTGAAAATTGAAATTCCGCACCGATGACCCGTGCGAAAAGAACCCGTTCGCCAGCTGATTCGACTTGCCGAAAAAAGGCGAATCCGTAGTCCCATCCGGAGGCCCGCCCAGCGTTCCATTTGGCGGCGCAAGATTCACCACATTGAAGATATTGTGCGCAAACGCGCTCAACGTAATGCTGTAACGCCGATCGACCCGCGTGCTCGAGCCATGCGGACCACCGCCGGTTCCGCCCAACCCCATACCCGGCATTCCACCATGCCCGCCGCCATGCCCACCACCACCCCCGTCCGTGACTGCCCCTTTACCTTCCTCGACCCGTGGCCCGACACCAAAGCTCTTCGCCACCCGCATATTCATCGCAAACTGAACCGGGCCATTTCCATGATTGATAGGAATGAGCTGAGAGCCGGCGGGAGGTGTGGGACTGATATCAAAATTCCCATACTTTGTCACATCCACCGTTGCCGGATTCGAAGCAGACGACGCAAACGTAGGCCGGTCATTGAAGAACGAATCCCCATTAATATCCTGGCTCAACTGGAGATTGAAAGGCGCCCCCGACGACGCGCTGAGAAAAGGACTGATCCTGAATCCATAAGGAGCCGAGTAATTTGCAAACGCAAACACCCGGTTGCGCACGTCGAAAAACTGCCGTCCATAATCCTGCATGATGTCGTACTGATTCGAAGGATGATACCCGGGACCACCCGTATCGCTATTTGCCTTGCTGTAAATATAGAAGCCGGTAAACGTAAGCTTGCGGCCATAAGCCACATTCAGGTTGAGAAATATCTGGTTCTCCTTGAACACCGCCAGCGAATCGTACTCGTAGATGTTGCATGGAGTACCGGGTGCGGCGCCGATAGGGTTGCTGGGGCACAAGCCGAGCGCCGGGCGGCTGCCATCGGGTAGCGGCGCATCGATATTGCGTGAAAGCAGCTGGTGTATGCCCCGGGAATAAAGATACGTCGCCGAGACACTTACACTTTTATTCACCTGGTGCTCGATGCCGGTCCCCGCCTCGGTAATCGCGGGCGCATTCAGGCCCGGCTGGGTGCGGTAGAAGGTGGGTAGCGAAGGAGACTCTTCTGTCGTGCTGCCGGGAGGAGTGCCGTTAGGGTTCGATTGAATATTCTGCACTTGCCCCAGCTGATCGAGATTGTAGCGATTCGTATTGAGGAGCAGATCATAGGTGAAGCGGTTATAAAAAATCCCATACCCGGCACGCAGCACCGTCTTAGGCCGCTTTCCCCCTGTGCCAATGCCGTAGGAAAGCGCTACGCGCGGCGCAAAATTCACTTTGTTGGCAATCTGGTTTTGCGTCTCGAAACGCAATCCATAGCTGACCGTGAAATTCGGCCGCACTTTCCAGTCGTCCTCGG
Source organism: uncultured Acidobacteriaceae bacterium (assembly GCA_963745725.1). GTDB lineage: Bacteria > Acidobacteriota > Terriglobia > Terriglobales > Acidobacteriaceae > PALSA-350. The sequence continues at coordinate 387,631 of CAVUYJ010000005.1, read as the reverse complement.
CATAGAGCCCCAGGTCCGTGACGCTGGCCTTTTGCGTAGGCGTCCCGGTAGTGATCGAGAATTGGCTGGGCTTCCCCGCAAGGTAGGCATTCAGGTTCGAATAGGTATACGTTCCTTCAAAATTTGCGTTGGAATAGTTCGTGTCCTCATTACGCCGAATCCGGGCGCCAAATCGGATGTAATGTTTCGCCAGGGCCAGCGATGCGTAATTTTGTACCTCGAACTCCTGCTGCGTATCGTGGACCGTCCCCAGCGGGCTGCCCCCACCTTGAAAGTTCTGCAGCACATCGATGGCCGGAGCCACCAACTGCGGGGTCTGGTTGCTCGTATCGTGAATGTATTGAAAACGGGTATTGTTGACGAACTTCGCTCCGTATACCTGGCTGTCGCTGATCTGAATCCGGTTCTCCACCTCGTTGGTGTTGTACGCCTGGCTGGGCAGCACGAAGGGACTGCTACCCAGTCCACTATTGTTCCGTGTGTCCTGGTAGTAGCTGTAACGAGCCGTCAGCGTTTGCGTGGGCGTCAATTGATAATCGATGCGAGGGCTGATATTCATGCGCGTCTGTGGGTAGGGCACGGCCAGGTTGCACAGCGTGCCGGTGGTCTCTTGCACCACGCCATTTTCCGGCTCGCACGTAGCCGGATCCGGCACGTACGGCACATTGGCATTGACGATGCTGTTGTCCTGAATATTCCGCCGGTCGAAGTCAATGAAGAACGAAGCGTTCTTGCCCAACGGCCCACTCACGTTACCGTTGTATTGCAGCGTGTGATATGGCGGCTGATTCGCCGCAAAAGGATTCGACGTGTTAAACGCTGAAGCCGCTGAATTCACAAACACCTGGCCGTGCAGCTTGTCAGTGCCCGGCTTGGTCAAAATCTCGACCCTTCCATAACCCGGCTTGTCATACTGTGCGGAGAATGGATTCTGGTTGATGATGATCGCGCGAATCGCCGACTTGGGTGGCAGTTGCCCCCCGGTAAACCCATCGATATAAATTTGTCCCCCGCTCGGGCCCGCAGCGGGACCAGCCAACGCCGTCAGTTCGTTCGACAACTCATCAGGATCGTCGGAGAGCGCATCGAGGTCCTTGCCCGTCATCACAACCGCGCTCACATTGCTGTCTGGATCCACGCTCACACCTTGCGCGTCTGCCGTGACCTGCACCTGCTGCTGCTCCATCTGAATAGCAAGCGAGACATTCAAATGCTGCGTCTGCCCGGCTGCAATATGCACCGCAGGCGAGGTGAAGGTGGAGAAGCCCGTGGCTTCGACCGTGACCGTGTATTGGCCGGGGGCCAGGCCGGAGATCGTGTATTGCCCGGAAGCATCCGATGTGCCCTTGCGGCTTGCTCCGCTGGTTGATGTCACCGTCAACGAAGCCTGGGGAATGACCGCCCCGCTAGGGTCGGCCACCTGGCCACGCAGCGTTCCCACTGCGGCCGTCTGTGCTAAGGCTTGTTGCCGCGGGATCCCTCCCACGAAGACAAGAAAAGTCGCAAGGCAGAGAGCGAGCAATCGATTCAAAGGTTCTCCTCTAAATGCGTTCGGTATTCCGGGTTGTCAGGACTGCCGGGTAAGGCTTGGTTCTACTGCGGTGCTTCTCCACCGCCGCCGCCTTCGCCGCCGCCACCACCACCGCCCAGGTTCCAGGACGAAGAAAGCATCGCCTGGCTTCCGCTGGTAGACGCCTGAAGCATGGGCTCCACGCCGGCGACGACAGTGATGGCAGTCGCGGACTGCGGAGTTTGGCCCTCGGTGGCGACAACAATGATCATGTTGCCCTTTTGCAGATCTTTCAAAGTGACCGATGGCGCGCGCGCCAACACCTGCTGAAAATCAGGTCCGCCGCCACCCGGTCCCCGGCCCCCTCCAGACGCTGGAGAGCCCGCCGGGCGATCGGCTCCTGCGGGTGGTGCCCCCGCCCCTCCTGCACCCGACGGAGCGCCACCCGAAGCCCCGTCCGGACGCTTCGCACCGCTCAGGCGTGCGGCAATCCGCTGGGCAACCGCAGGGTCGAGCTTCTTGACTTCGCTGTCAGGGGTAACCGAGATCACCATCGGCTTCCTGGTTGCGGTATCGGTGAGCGTGATTGTCGATGCATCCGCGTTCACCGCCTGGATGGCGCCGGCAAGGTTCAGGAAGTTTCCGCTGACAACCTCCACCGCCTCCAGCGTCGTTCCGTCGGCCCCCTTGGAACCGCGGGCACGAAGCTGATCGCCAGGTTTTATCTGGTCGAGGGTGCTCTTGACTGCCTGATCGAACTTGACCGACCCCGGAGCGTACCGGCGAACGATCGTGGTGGGCGAGATGTGGATCACCACCGTCCGTGTGGCGCCGGCGCCCGCAGAAACCGTCACCGTGCCCGCCGTAGTATCCACCGCCTTGACCAGGCCCCCAGTACCGTTTTTCTGCCAGTCTTCCCGCTCATGCTCTTGCTTTTGTGCAATGTCGGCGCCCTTGATGGCCACCAGCATATTGGCAGCCAGCGATTTGCCATCGGCGTTGGCGGATCCGCGAGCCATGACCCGATCCCCGGCTTGCAGCTCAGACAGGCTCAACGGGCTGGCGCCGGCGAGCGTCTTTTGTCCCGGTTCAATGCGCAGCAGGCGCGCGTTGTCCTCCACCGTCACCTGCATGGTGACTCCTGCGTCATTCTTTACCGTAATGTTGTTGCCGCTCAGCGTCTGGACAGTTCCCAGGAACGTAACCGGCTTGGCCGGGGCGGCGGCATCCTGCGCAGTAACCGCCAGAGGAAATAAGCCGGCGAGTACCGCGGCACAAAGTACAAGACGAATCCTGGTTTGTACTCTGGTTAGTACGTTCGTGAATAGCATCTTTCCCTCTTACTGAGGCGGCGCCACGCCGCCAATTGGAACTCGTGCTGGAAACTGCAAGCTGGTGTTCGGCTGGTTGGTTCTCACTCGTATCGCCTGCAAACCCGGCCTCGCTGTAGAGACGAAGGTCAGCTCATATTGGTTCTGTAATTTACGTTGAATGTCGGAGAGAAAGGGTGCGAACGATACCGGATTTCCAAACCCTTCAAGGTAGACCTTGCCGCCGGTATCGCCCGAAATCTGGGTCAGGTAGTTTTGCCCCCCATCCGTCGCCAGCGCACTCCGGTCAAAGCGTCCGGCGCCCCGGTAGTAAATGGAGTAGACGATGACACCGGCTTTCTGCGCATCGCTGGTGGCTGCTCGCACATAAGGATTTTCAGGGTCGAAGCGTCCGCCGGAGTATCGGTCCACGCCATCCGTGACCATGATCACTTCGCGGCGAACATCGTTGTTCCCGCCTGGCCAACGCTTCACCAGGTCCGAGAGACAGAAATAGGGGCTGCCGTTGGCCCCGGCAATTCCCTGTGGCAGGCGCAGAGCCTTTGCCGCCTGAGCATGGTCGTTGGTAAAGTTCTGTACCAGGTTCGGCGTCCCGTTGCGCATATAGCCAATGGCTACCTGGGCTGTAGGAGGCAGACCGTTCAGGAAATCCCGAATGTCGTTCAACTGCAAACCCAGGTTGCCGCGGGATGAGTCATCGAGCAGGATCACCAGCTGCAGCCCGGAGCGCGGGCCCCGCAGCGGGGTCCAACCAGATACATCCTGTAGCTTGCGATTCTCGTAAACACTGATGCTCTGCTTGGAAATGGTGGTGACGCCTTCCGCCGCCTTCGTCTCCGCCGTAACCACGGCCCGCCCCGTTGACGTTTCCTGCGCTGCCGCAGTCCGCAAGCCGCCTTGCATGGCCAGGCAAATGCCCGCCGCCAGTGCGATACCACCGATCCGATCCCCGATCCTGCAACTACCTATCTTCATAATCCCTTAGCCCTGGTTTCCTGCCCGCTCACCGGGCACGCACCTATATGACGGCAGCAGGTGGTGAAAGGTTCGATCCCCGGCAAGAATACCTGCCCCTGCCATGGGCCTACGACTTTTCCGCTGCACCCGCTCTGCTATTCTCAATATGAACTGCAATGGTTACTTGGGTTGTGCCTGTTGCTCACGTATCTTGTTGATAGATCGGGTCCGCAAGCGCAAAAAGTTCAGCCACGGAAGCGCAGATTTCCGGCCCTCGCTGCGGTCTCCTCTTCGAATGAGCATGGCAACGGGAGAACTGCTCGCAATGGCCGAACTTAAGGTTATGCAGTCTCCAGGGGCCGTCCAGGAAGAGCGTCCGCTTTGTGTCGACCTGGATGGGACCTTGGTCAAGTCGGACACTTTTGTCGACTCGTTGATGGTCCTCGCCCGTCGTCATCCCATCGCTTTTTTGCAAACTCCGTGGTGGGTCCGCAAAGGCAAAGCGCATTTCAAGTCGCAGGTGGCCTCCATGGTCACTCTCGACGTCGCTCATCTGCCCTATAACCGCCCCCTGCTGGACTACCTCAGAGACGAACACGCCTCTGGCCGCAAGCTTTACCTGGCGACCGGCGCCGATCAAGTCCTGGCGCGGAAGATTGCCGCGCATCTGGGCATCTTTGAAGACGTAATGGCGAGTGATGGCAGCCTGAACCTGACCGGAGACAACAAACTACAGCACCTGGCCCAGCGATTTGCCGCCGACGGCTTCGACTACATCGGTAACGCCATGCCCGATCTGCCCATCCTTCAGGGGGCGCAGCAGGCGATGTTAGCCAATCCCGTCTCCCGGCTGAACGCTGCTCTCAGGAACCGCCACGTCAACGTAAGCCGCAAGTTCCTGGACCGTTCAAGCCGGCCCGCTGCAATAGCCAAGGCCCTGCGCGTGCATCAGTGGGCCAAGAATCTGCTCGTATTTCTGCCCTTGTTGCTGGCCCATTCCCTGCATGCGGCGGCCATACTTGCAGCCTGCGCCGCTTTCTTCTGTTTCTGCTTCACCGCGTCGGCCACCTATACCTTCAACGACCTGCTCGACCTGGAGCAGGACCGGATACATCTCCACAAGCGCAAGCGAGCCTTCGCCTCTGGAGATCTCTCCGTGGCCACCGGCCTCGGTATCTCGCTTTCGATGTTGGCCCTCGCCCTGGTAGCCGCCGCCTGGTTGCCGCGAGCCTTTCTCGTCTACCTGCTGCTCTATCTCGTCACCACGTTGGCCTATTCTCTTTCGCTGAAACGCATCGTGCTGGTGGATGTCGTCATCCTCTCGAGCTTGTACACCATCCGCATGATGGCCGGTTCCGCGGCCACCCACGATCCTGTCTCTCCCTGGCTCGCCGCCTTCTCCATCTTCCTGTTTCTTAGCCTGGCCATGGTCAAGCGGTTCAGCGAACTGCAGAATCTGCATGCCCGCGGTGTGCACCCTACCAACGGACGGGGCTATCTCTTAAGCGATATCGAACAGCTGCGCAGCTTTGGCACTTCCAGCGCCTACGCCTCCATCGTCATCTTCGCCCTGTATATCAACGGCCACGATGTGGTGGCCCTTTATCACCATCCCAACCGCATGTGGTTGATTACCCCGCTACTCATCCTCTGGGTCAGCCGTGTTTGGCTGCTGGCTTCGCGCGGCGTGCTGGACGAAGATCCGGTTGTCTTTGCTCTCTCCGACCGCATGAGTCTGTTACTTGGTTTAGGCGTGGTGATCATTGCCTACTCCGCTCTCTAAAAAGGAACCTATGTCCCCCAATCAGGCCCCGCCCCAGTTTGAATCCTGGGGCCGTTTTCCCAAGCTTTTCGCTGAAGTCCGCCCTCTTTTCTGGAAGGAAGATTTCCCCGCGGCCATTGCCGGCGATACAAAAATCCTGGCCGTGGGCATGGGGCGCAGCTACGGTGACGTATGCCTGCTGCAACACGGAACCCTGCTGACCACGCCCAATCTCGATCGGCTGATCTCCTTCGAAGCAGAAACCGGTCTGCTGCGTTGTGAAGCCGGCGTAACGCTGGCGCAGATACTCGATTTCGCCGTGCCTCGGGGGTGGTTTTTGCCCGTGAGCCCGGGCACTAAATACGTAACCGTTGGTGGAGCAATTGCCAACGACATCCACGGCAAGAACCACCACGTAGCCGGTACCTTCGGCCTGCACACCCCGCGCTTCGAGCTGGTGCGTTCAGACGGCACCCAGGTAGTGTGCAGCCCAACGGAAAATCCCGAGTGGTACGCCGCGACCATCGGCGGCATGGGGTTGACCGGACTCATCAGCTGGGCCGAACTGCAGCTGCGGCCAATCGTCTCCCGCCGCATCCGCTACCGCTCCACCAAATTCGTTGGCTTGGAGGAGTTCGTCGCCCTCTCGCAAGCCAGCGCGCACAAGGAATATTCCGTGGCCTGGATTGATTGCGTTGCCCAGGGCCGCAACTTTGCCCGTGGCCTATTCCTCCAAGGGGAGCATGATGAAAATCCTGGACCGCTCACGCCCTTGGCCAGGCCGAAGCTTGCCCTGCCCGTCGATCTGCCGGAATTCGCGCTCAGCCGCTTCTCCGTTGGCGCCTTCAACACTCTCTACTACAACAAGCAGATGGCCAAAGATCGATCTGGCCTGATCGATTACGAACCCTTCTTCTATCCCTTGGATCGCATCCTGCAATGGAATCGCCTGTACGGTAAACAGGGTCTGCTGCAGTTCCAATGCGTGCTGCCCTGGGAAACCGCGACCCTGGGCATGACCCAGCTGCTGAAGGCGATCACCGCATCAGGACTCGGTTCGTTTCTCGCTGTCATCAAAGTCTTCGGGGACGCCGTCTCTCCCGGAGTCATGTCCTTTCCCATCCCCGGCATCACGCTGGCGCTCGACTTTCCCGTCCGGCGCGAAGTGAGCTTCAACCTGGTGGACAGGCTCGCTGGCATCACCGCCGACTGCGGCGGCCGCATTTATCCGGCCAAAGATGCCTGCATGAGCGCCGACCACTTCCAGCAGTTTTATCCCCAGTGGGAACAGTGGGCTGCCTACGTCGATCCTTCGTTCAGCTCCAGCCTCTGGCAACGGGTAACCGGCCGTGCCTGATCGCGTCTGTTTCTGGTTTTGGGAGCGACCTCAAGCATTGCCATCGCGACCCTGCGCAGCCTCGCAGCGCCCAATCGGCACTTCATGCTGGTGGCCCGGAACGGGGATCGCCTGACAGCAGTGGCTCAGGACTTACTCACCCGGGGAGCGCTCGCCGTCGATACCTGGATCATGGATCTGGACGACACCACCGCTCATCCGGAGATGCTTGCCAGTGCAGCGCAGCGGCTGGGCAGGATTGACCTGGCTCTCATCGCCCACGGAGTTTTGGGCGATCAGCCTGCTGCGGAAGCGAATTTCGAAGTGGCTGCGGCGATTCTGCACACCAATTTCATCTCCACCGTTTCCCTGTTGACCTGGCTGGGAAATTACTTTCAAGCCCAGCGTGGTGGCACGCTCGCGGTCATCTCTTCGGTGGCCGGCGATCGTGGCCGCAAGAGCAATTATGTCTACGGCGCCTCCAAAGGCGCGCTCAACGTTTTTCTGGAAGGTCTACGCAATCGGATTGATCGCGATGGGGTGCACGTGCTGACCATCAAACCCGGTTTCGTCTCCACGCCCATGACCGCGCACGTGGCGCACAACGCTCTCTTTGCCTCACCCGATCAGATTGCTCGCGGCATTTTGAAAGCGGTCAACCGCCGGCGTGATGTCGTCTACCTGCCCTGGTTCTGGTTCTGGATCATGTTCCTGGTGCGCGCCATCCCAAATCGCTTCTTCAAGAAGATGAACATGTAGTTCGATACAAGCAGAGTCCTGGGTCGGACGACAGATTTCCCGAGTCAACGGCTCTGGAGCTTCGAGGAAATCGCCGGACTTGCGGGACAATGGGAATAGAGGTGCCTGAGTGGCTCAAAGGGCTGGAGAAATCCGGATGGTTTCCTGAGCGTTGATGATCCGTTTAGGAACGCGTGGGTTCGACTCCCACCCTCTACGCCGCTTTCGAGCGGCGTTTATTTTTTAACCCATTTTCAAACCGAGACACTACCGATGCTTTGTATCAGGGCACGATTTTAGTCGGGCCGTAAAGGCCCAACAAAGATCTGGGCTTTAGCCCCTGGCCTTGAAACTCATGGATGCCGAGTTCATGCAGTACCGTAAGCCAGTAGGCGCTGGCCCATCATTGAAAACGTGTCCCAGGTGCGCATCACAGCGGGCGCACGCCACGGCCGTCCGCTCACCGAAACTCCTGTCATCCAACTCCGCAACATTTTCCCGCGCGATCGGTTGCCAGAAACTTGGCCAGCCCGTGCCTGAATCGAACTTGGTTTCCGAAGAAAACAGAGCCGTATCACAGCAGATGCAACGATAGATTCCCCGCTGGTGAAAGTTCCAATAGGAACCGGTATACGCCATTTCGGTATCCGCTCGACGGGTGATGTCAAAAGCATTGGCGGAAAGTTGTCGTCGCCACTCCGCTTCGCTCTTGACAATCTTCCGTACTCGGATCGTGCCCGTAGGCACCCCGGCATCAGAAAATTCGGCAATTGTAACCTCAGGAACAGGCCCGCTGGGCACCGTTGTTGACAAGGGTGGCGGCGCAGAGTGGAGCGACCACACAGCGATGCCGGCCACTGCAGCACCCCCGCTCAGCAGAAAAGCGCGTCGCGTCACCCGTTGCCGCGCACCATCCTCGTTCAAGTCGGAGTCGAACATACCTCTTTAGACTAACGACAGCCCGAGGAGTTACAACCGCAAATGGGCAGGAAGGTAGGTACGGGCTTCAGCCCGTACATAAACTCAGCAGATCACTGGCCTTTAGGCCCTGAGGTACTTCCATAGGCGTCACCACCGACGCAGGAGGGAATCGGACGTGAGTCCCGCCTGGCTCGCGCCTAGGCGTCCAACTGCTTACTCACCAGCTCATTCAGTAGCGCCGGGTTCGCCTGCCCTTTCGACAACCGCATCACCTGGCCCACAAAAAACGCCGCCACTGTCTTCTTACCCCCGCGATACTGCTCCACCTGTTTGGGATTCGAAGCAATGACCTCTTCAATCATCTTCGCCAGCGCAGAAGGATCGCTGATCTGCTGCGGCTTTTCCCGCTCATAAACGGGGCCAAAGTCCTCACCATTCTCAAATGCCGTGTCGAACAGCCCTTTCAGCTGCTTGCTGGAAAGATCCCCGCCTTCCGTCAGATCCGCCGCTTGCACCAAGCCCTTCAGGGTGATGGGAGACTGCTCCAGGTCCAATCCCTTGGCCTTGAGCCGGCCCATCAATTCGCTCTGAATCAGGTTAGCGACGCGGCGTGGGCTCTTTGCCTGTCGCGCGGCTGTTTCAAACTGGTCGGCAAACTCTCGCGTGGCCGTCAGTGCGTGGGCGTCCTGCAGGGTGATCTGGTACTCCGCGACCATGCGCTTCCGCCGCGCCTCTGGCAGCTCCGGCATCCGCTCCACAAGGATAGCTTTCCACTCCCCGGTAACCAACAACGGCGGCAGATCCGGCTCCGGGAAATACCGGTAATCGTGTGCCTGCTCCTTGGAGCGCATGGAGTACGTACGTCCCTCGTTCGCATTCCACAGCCGCGTCTCCTGGGCGACACGCCCACCGCCTTCGATCAATTCCACCTGGCGCTCAATCTCATACTCCAGCGCAGAGCGGATAAAGCGAAAGCTGTTCACATTCTTGACTTCCGCCTTGGTTCCGAATTGCTTCTGCCCGCGCGGCCTGACGCTCACATTCGCGTCGCAGCGCAGCGAACCCTCTTCCATGTTGCAATCGCTGACGCCCGTATACAGCAGAATCTCTTTGAGCCGGGTCAAATACTCGTACGCTTCGTCCGGCGTACGCAGATCGGGCTCACTCACAATCTCGATCAACGGCGTGCCGCACCGGTTCAAATCAACGTACGTCTTGGTCGCGGATTCGGGAAACCCGTCGTGCATGCTCTTGCCTGCATCCTCTTCCATGTGCAGGCGCGTGACCCCGATCCGTTTGATCACACTGCGGCCCGACTCATCGAGTGCCGGAACATCGATCCATCCGTGCTCCGCCAGCGGCTTGTCGAACTGCGAAATCTGGTAGCCCTTCGGCAAGTCGGGATAAAAATAATTCTTGCGCGCAAACACCGAATGCTGCCGCACTTCACAGTTGATCGCCGTCGCGGCCAGCACAGCGTATTCCACGGCACGCTGGTTCAACACAGGTAGGGCGCCCGGCAAGCCGAGACATGTCGGGCAGATATGCGTATTCGGTTCGCCGCCGAACCGATTGGCACACCCGCAAAAGGCCTTCGTATTTGTCAGGAGTTGTACGTGGACCTCGAGCCCGATGACCGGCTCATACCGGTCCAACACTTCAGGCGAAAGGCGCGTCGTCGTGACCGTCATTACTTTCGATTCTAGCAACGCGTCGGGCTTAAACGGCAGCATTTTGCCGAATGATTTTTTATCTGCCGGCCGCTCCCAGGGCCGCAGGCCGCGGGCTAGGGTAGTAAGATTCTGAGGCAAGTCGTGACCTCCGGAGAATAAACATAAAGTGATCGACATCCGTCAGGAAATAACCGCGGTGATTGAGGCTACCGTTCTGGTTGTGGCCGCCCTCTTCCCCATTGTCAATCCCTTGGGAAGTGCCGCCATCTTCGTGAATTTAGTCGGGCCCGTTGCATCCTCCACCCAACGCTTGCTTGCGCAGAAAATCGCGATCTATAGTTTCTTTCTGCTGCTCTGCTCCCTGCTGTGGGGAGTGCATGTACTCGCATTCTTCGGTATTGCCATCTATGCAGTACAGATCGGGGGAGGCCTGGTGGTCGCTGCTACCGGATGGTCTTTGCTCGGCCAGGATACCGGACGCGCAAAAACTGAGCCAACTCCGGAAGACCAGATCCTCGAAAACGCTTTCTATCCTTTTACGCTGCCTATCACTGTGGGCCCTGGTTCTATCTCTGTTGCCATTACGCTGGGAGCGCATCTGCCTCCTGAGCTGCAAGAACATTCGCTCTTTTCGCCCAGGGTTCTGATCGCTGCTGTCTGCGGTATCACGTTGATCTGCGTCATCATCTACGTGTGTTATCTCTACGCTCGGAAGGCTGAGCAACTTCTTGGCCGTTCCGGAACCTCGATGGTCATGCGCTTATCTTCATTCATCCTACTCTGCATAGGCGTACAGATCATTTCGACTGGCCTCAAGGCATATCTTCAAGCACTAGGTAAAATCTAGCTGGGCTTGTGTACAAATTACGAGCGACGCGCCCGGACACATTTTCGATGCGGTGGATCGATGTATTTCAGAACAACCGCTTGATGAATGTCTGGCATCGGATGTTAATTTTCTACGCGAGGCCCCGCGCTACTTTGTATCGATCCAACTCAATTTGAGACGCCGGGCGCGCCTTCCCCCCATTTCTTTAAACTCAATCTCGCATCGACGGCGTACAGAGACTCTCGAACGAATTGCACCTCGGGGTTAGATTTGAAAAGTGCCTCGGTTCAGCGACCACTCTTTATGGAACCGTTGCCCTTTCCTTTGTCATCCCGAGCAGCTGACTTGCCTGCGGCAAATCGAGGGAGAAATGACACGGCAAGATCGCTGTAGATGCAAGGCCCGGAGGGCCGACCGCCAAACTGTCAGCCCAGCCCGGAAGGGCTGGGAAATCGGAAGAGGATCCGAGCGCCGTAGGCGCGGCACTAAACCGATCGTCCGCTCCCGCTGTGTCATTAGGAGAGCCTGTGACCTTTCCGATCATTTCGTGTTTTCTGCATATCCAATCAGCTGTACTTCAAGCCCCCCACAAAGCCGTCATCCGGAGCGAAGCGCTTCGCAGATCTATCGCAAACCGAGAGTTTTAAGCGCGGAGTCGAAGAGCCTGTCCTGAGCGTAGCCGAAGGAACCCCGGCGATGCTTGTTGGCAGAACCTCTTGAGAGTTTCCGGCCGCAAACTACACCGGAAGAAAAAAGTCACAAACGCCGGGCGTACCCGGATTTCCTGCTTCACCGCTCTCACCGGCGCCGCTTATGTGGTTCTCCTTAGAGAGAACGACATGCAGTTATCAAGGACTGCCACGCGGCCTAAAGTTCAGCCGTCCCTGCGGACTTATCTCACCCCCAGGCACACTCCCCTTTCGCCCCCGGCGGCCTGCCACCTAAAGCGGCGCCGTGGGCGAACATAAGGCGAAATCGCCTTCAGTACCCCGTGAACCTCTCTCACCCCCGCCTCTAATCTTTGCGACCCGAAGTCTCACTTAAGTCGCACAAGCCCTACTGAACAACCAAGGCCCCCCCGTTACTACCTGGAAGTGGTACTAACATTCACTTGCATTACTGATTTGCTGATGTCTAGAATGGCCGCGCATTCATAACAACCTAAGTGCGTCTAGAAAATCCCCGGCGCAAAGAATGCCAGGGGGAAGAGTCGTGATGATTCACCGAACTGCAGTACTTTGTCTTCCGCTGCTTGGTCTTTCGCTAACCATAACCCAGGTAGGTTGTGGCTACGGTGGTTCTGTTCCTCCACCTCAGATATCAACCCCATCGCAATCAAATAACATCAAGCACATCGTGGTTATCTTTCAGGAGAATGTCTCCTTCGATCACTACTTCGGCACTTATCCGAACGCGCTCAACTTGCCTGGCGAAACGCCCTTCAATGCGCTTCCCGGCACTCCGTCCATCGACGGCCTTTCCCAAAGCTTGTTAGCGCAGAACCCCAACTTCACCGACACTCGTAACGGGAATGGGGCCAGCAATCCGTTCCGCCTATCACCTCTCAACGCTGCCACAGCTGATCAGGATCACAGCTACATCCAGGAACAATTAGCCTTCGATGACGGCGCCATGGATTTGTTCCCACGCTCGGTGGGCGCAGCGGACAGCTCCAGCCAGGGACACGGAATCGCCGCTACCACCGGCCTCACTATGGGCTATTACGACGGCAATACCGTGACTGCGCTCTGGAACTACGCACAGCATTATGCAATGAGCGATCGTTTCTTTGGTACTACGTTTGGCCCATCGACGCTTGGCGCCCTGAATCTCATCTCCGGTCAGACCAACGGCGTCGTCGACGACGGCAACGCTGCAGGCAACATGGTTTCGGATGGGAACGGTGGATATACGTTGATCAGAAACGCTGCCCCCGTCAACGACATCTGCTCTTCCACAAGCGGCGCTCTCATCCATATGACGGGCAAGAACGTTGGCGATTCGCTCAATGCCGAAGGCATAACATGGGGCTTTTTCCATGAAGGCTTCGATACCTCGGTAACTAACGTCAATGGCACGACAGGTTGTCGCAGAAGCAACTGGTCTGACGTCACCAAGCAAACACCGTTGGACTATTCTTCGGTCGTAAATCCATTTCAGTATTATGCTTCGACCGCGAATCCGCTTCATACCCGGCCCTCGTCTATTTCGCTGATCGGACACACCGGGGACGGCGGTACTAATCATCAATACGACATGCATGACTTCTTCGACGCCCTGAAAGCCGGAAACCTTCCCGGAGTCAGCTATCTCAAGTCAGCAGCTTATCGCGACGGCCACGCCGGTTACTCCGATCCGCTGGATGAGCAGAAGTTTCTCGTCCACGTAATCAACACCATTGAGCAAGCCCCGGAGTGGACGAGCACGGTTGTCATTGTTACCTACGATGACTCCGACGGTTGGTATGACCACGTCAGCAATGTGGTGAATGGCAGCCAGACTGCGAAGGATGGTTTTTCTGGGCCAGGCAAGTGTGGCGACGGAACCGCCGCGCTACCCGGCGTGGCTCCGAACACCCTGCATGCGCAAGGTAGATGCGGGTACGGTCCGCGCTTGCCGCTCTTGGTGATCTCACCCTGGGCCAAACCGAACTACGTCTCTCACACCGTGACCGACCAGAGCTCTGTCCTCCGCTTCATCGAAGATACTTTCTTGAACCAGCAGCGAATCGGCCAGGGATCCTATGATCAAATCGCCGGCTCTATCGGCGACATGCTTGACTTCAATACGGCATCACCCCAGAATGGGGCGGTGATCCTGCTCGATAGTACGACTGGGCAAGTCCAGGCGCCCTGAGTGGTGCTGAATCGCCGCGATCTGCTAAGGCAAGCGGCTCTCTCTGGCCCTGTTTCCGCCCTCGTCTTGCGCACCCGGCTCGGTCGTGCGGTCAACCAGCTCGCGCTCCCTACCGCATCCGCCCGGGCGATCAACGCCCTCCAACTCGAGCCCTTTGTTGATCCATTACCTCTTCCTCAGCCGCTGCCGTCCCAAGGCCAGGGCTTCGACGGCCGCCTCCGCATCACCATGCGCGAGATCCACGTAAAAATGCACCGTGATCTTCCGCCCACCCGGTTGTGGAGCTACGGACCAGACGCCGTCGGGCCCTTGCTCGAAGCCCGTAGTCATGAAGAACTGGTTGTCGAGTGGTGCAATCAGCTCCCGCCGCGCCATTTCCTCCCCATCGATTACAGCCTCCATGGCTCGGGCCGGGAACTGCCGGACTCTCGCACCGTCGTCCATCTGCACGGGGGCCGAACCCCCGCAGTCGATGACGGCTATCCCGAAGATTGGTACCCAAGCGGTCAGTCGCATGTATGCCACTACCCCAACCGTCAGGACGCCGCCCTGCTCTGGTACCACGACCACGCCATGGGCACCAGCCGGCTGAACCTGTATGCCGGTCTGATGGGCCTGTATCTGCTTCGCGACGCGCACGAAAAACAGCTCAAGCTGCCCTCCGGGAACTTTGAGCTCCCCCTGGTGCTGTACGATCGCATCTTCGATCAGCAGGGGCAGCTGTTCTACCCCGTTTCTCCCGATCCGCAGCACCCCTGGATGGACGAGGTCGTCGGCGACGCCATGATCGTGAATGGCCGGGTGCAGCCCTTTTACGAGGTCGAGCCCCGCCGGTATCGTCTCCGAGTCCTCAACGCAGCGAATGCCCGCTTCTTTCGTCTCGGATTGTCCAATGGCGCTCCTTTCCAGCAAATCGGAGCCGACCAGGGGTTTCTCCCCGCCCCGGTTAAGCTGACGACGCTTCTCCTCGCCCCCGGGGAACGAGCCGATCTGATCGTCGATTTCGCGCCCATGCGCGGAGACCGCATCCAATTAACCAATGGAGCGTTTCAGATGATGCAGTTCCGCGTCGCTTCGTCCCCTGCTCAGGACAGCAGCCATGTACCCAGCACGCTGCTGTCCACGGCCTCCCTCTCCCGGCACGCTGCGGCGCGAACCCGGGAGATGACTTTGAATGAATTTAAAGACCCCGCCGGCAACCCCATCGTCATGCTGCTCAACCGCACCCCGTGGCATATGCCGGTGACCGAAACCATGAAGCTCGGTTCGACCGAGATATGGGCCTTCGTCAACCTCACGGACGACACCCATCCCATTCATCTTCATCACGTTCGCTTCCAGGTGATGGACCGCCGGTCTTTTGATCGCGACGTTTACCTGCTGCAGAACGCTACACTCCGCTTTACCGCCGCCCCAACAGCGCCCAATCCGAATGAGCAGGGGTGGAAGGATGTCGTCCAATGCCCGCCCAACATGGTCACCCGCATTCACATTTTCTTTGATGGATACCCCGGACGCTATCTCTGGCACTGTCATGTTCAGGAGCATGAAGCTAACGACATGATGCGTCCATACGTCATCCAAAAGTAGGGCCAAAGTTATAATGATGCCGAGCTTGAGAGCACCCAGACTACATTTCGTTCTCCTCGCCGGGTTCCTGATCCTTATCCTAAGCGTTGGATGTAGAGCTCCGGGTCACGACAAACCAATCGGTGAGGTTGTCTCTATCAAAGCTCCGCTCGGCTTGCCGCCGGTCCCCATACCCGCGGACAACCCTCCCACCGTGCAAACCATTGCTTTAGGGCGCAAACTCTTCTACGACCCTAGGCTGTCTAAAAACAACACTGTGTCTTGCGCCTCCTGCCACAATCCGAACATTGACTTCACCGATGGCCTGGCGATTGCGCGAGGCATCGGCGGATTGATCGGCAAACGCAATGCTCCCACCCTATTGAATGCGGCCTATTCCCCAGTTCAATTCTGGGATGGCCGTGCTGCCACTCTCGAGACCCAATCGGCCTTTCCTATTTCCAACCCCGTCGAGATGGATCAACCGCATGACGTTTTTGTAGGTAAGATTCGCCGTGATCCAACCTACAAGGCCGAGTTTGCACAGGCGTTCGGGCCCGGCACCATAACGTTGGGGCTCATCGAGAAGTCCCTGGCCAGCTTCGAACGAACCTTGCTGAGCGGTAACTCGCCCTTCGATCAATACGAGTATGGCGGCAACAAGCAGGCGCTGACCCCTGCTGCGATCCGAGGCTTGGCCATCTTTAAAGACCCGAACCGGGGCAACTGTGCCGTCTGCCATACCATCAACGATCACTATGCTCTCTTCACCGACGGAAAGTTTCACAATACCGGCGCCGGGGTGAATGGAGAAGGCGACTTCAGTG
Source organism: uncultured Acidobacteriaceae bacterium (assembly GCA_963745725.1). Classification (GTDB taxonomy): domain Bacteria; phylum Acidobacteriota; class Terriglobia; order Terriglobales; family Acidobacteriaceae; genus PALSA-350. The sequence continues at coordinate 371,322 of CAVUYJ010000005.1, read as the reverse complement.
ACCTCGGCCGCTTCGATCAAACGAAAATCCGAGCGGATAAGGGAGAGTTCAAAACCCCTACCCTGCGCAACGTCGCCCTTAGTGCTCCTTACATGCACGATGGAAGTCTGAAGACGCTCAATGATGTGGTTGATTTTTACGCCGGAGGCGGCAATTCAAATCCCTATTTGGACAAGGACATCAAGGCACTCCACCTTTCTGCGCAGGATCGCGCCGACTTGGTCGCGTTTCTCGAGTCTCTCACCGGCCAGATGCCCAAAAACGCAGGACCGCCCGGGAAGGAATAGTCTAGAAAACGAGACATGAGACCGAATCATTTTGTTACTCTCTGCTGCGCGGCCGTACTTCTCGCCGGTTGTTCAGGAAAAGACAAGACGGAACCGCCGAAGGTTGCGCAAGCTGTACCCGCGCCCGTCTACTTCAAGGTCGACCCGGCTACGGCCGCCTCGGTGACGGGGCGCATACTTTACAAAGGGAAGCGACCGGCGCCCAAGGTGATTGACATGAGTGAAGAGCCCGCCTGTGTCGAGGCACATAAGGGAAAGGCTTACAACGAATCACTGGTTGTAAACAGAAAAGGTGACCTGGCGAACGCATTTATCTATATCAAAACCGGCTTGGAAGGAAAGACCTTTGCAGTTCCTGCCGACCCGGTCACCATCGATCAGAAAGGCTGCTGGTTTCATCCCAGGGTCCTCGGCATTCAGGTCGGCCAGACATTGAAAGTCGTCAACTCCGATCCGGTGACACACAATATTCACCCGATGGCCCAAGTCAACCGCGAATGGAACCATAGCCAGGGAGCCGATGATCCTCCCCTGGCGCGCAGGTTCCTTAAGCCTGAAATCATGATTCCGGTGAAATGTAACATTCACAGTTGGATGCACGCCTTCATCGGAGTCCTCGATCATCCTTATTTCGCCGTTTCGCGTGAAGACGGAACCTTCGAAATAAATAATCTGCCCCCGGGCACCTATACCATCGCAGTCTGGACGGAAACACTCGGTACGCAAGAGCGCCAGTTCACCGTCGCTCCCCACAGCAAAGCTGACGCCAATTTCACCTTCAAGGAAAAGTAAACATGCGCAAGCTTGGATATGTCTTTTTCGCCCTTGGTCTGACAATCGTTTCGGCAGGGTGCAACAGCACCCCCAAAGCTCCCGAGCAACAGCCTGCACAAGCTGCGCCCGTGGAAACCTCCGCCCCACGAATTTACGTGACCAATGAAGTTGGCGGCGATCTCACCATCATCGATTCCGGCAACTATAACGTGCTTGCGACCGTTCCTCTTGGGAAACGTCCTCGAGGCATTCATGCCAGCCCCGATGGCAAAACAATCTACGTTGCGCTCAGCGGCTCGCCCATTGCCGGCCCGGATGTGGATGAGAGCACCCTTCCGCCACCCGACAAGACTGCTGATGGAATCGGCGTCTTCGACGTGGCGCAGAGGAAAGTTGTGCGCATCATTCCAGGCGGCTCCGATCCGGAAAACTTCGACGTCAGCCAGGATGGAAAACAGCTTTACACTTCGAACGAAGACCAGTCAGCGGTCAGCATCATCGACATCGCTTCCGGCACTGTAGCCAAGACAATCCCGGTGGGCGCACAGCCTGAAGGCGTGAAGGTGACGCCTGACGGAAAGTACGTCTGGGTCACCTCTGAGGAAACTGGAACGATCGCTGTACTCGACCCTGTAGCGGGCAAGATCATCAAGACCTTCAAGGTCGGCCACCGGCCGCGCAACATAGCCTTCTTCCCGGACGGCTCCCGAGCCTATGTCAACGCAGAAAACGACGGAACCGTGGTTCTGGTGGATGCGAAGAAGTACAAGATGATCCGAGCCATTCCGCTAGGCAAGCCCGGCATCATCAAACCCATGAATGTGGTCCTCTCCCCGGACGCCACGAAGCTTTACGTCAGCACCGGCCGAGGCCACCAGGTTTTCACCGTCGATACCGCGACCAACAAAGTCCTGGGCTCGGTCGAAGTCGGAGCCCGTCCCTGGGGCATAGCGCTCTCGCCGGACGCCAAAACCCTCTATTCCGCCAACGGACCCTCGAACGACGTCTCCGTAGTCGATCTAGCCACAAACACAGTGACCAAGAAAATCAAAGCCGGCAAGGGCCCCTGGGGCATCCTCGTCCTACCGCGCTAAGCTGTGTCGAAAATCATTAACCACGCTCAGTCGATCGAATTGACCGTGTCGGGAAAAATCGAGGGGTGCCCCAGGTCTCGCATTTGAGACCTCGGATCCATCTAACCAATTCCCACTGAAAACGCCACTCTCCCCTTTGTCATCCCGAGCGGAGCCGAGGGACCTGCGGTTTCCCTTTCCCCGCAACAAGTGCTCAGGTCGGCTGGCCCCGCGACCTAACTACCCGCTAGCTGCCGCAACACAAACTGCAAAATCCCACCATTCTCGTAATACAAAATCTCCTGCGGAGTATCAATCCTCACCGTCGCATGGAAATCCTTTTTAACCCCCGCCCCATCCGTGGTCTTAACCTTCAACAATCGGCCCTGGGCAAACTTGTGCTCCAGCATCTGGCGAATCCCCTCCAGATCAAATACCTCTTCGCCCGTGAGCCCAAGTGACTCCGCACTCTGGCCCGCTTCAAACTGCAACGGCAAAATCCCCATCCCCACCAGGTTAGACCGGTGAATGCGCTCATAGCTTTGCGCAATGACCGCCCTCACCCCCAGCAGACGCGGTCCCTTCGCTGCCCAATCACGCGAAGACCCCGACCCATATTCTTTGCCCGCAAGAATCACCAGCGGAATACCTCGTTCCGCATACTTGACCGAGGCATCGAAAATACTCATCGGCTCGCCCTCGGGCAGCAAACGAGTCACCCCGCCTTCCGTTCCCGGAGCCAGCTTATTCCGCAGCCGCACATTCGCAAACGTGCCCCGCACCATCACCTCATGATTGCCGCGCCGCGATCCATACGAATTAAAATCCGTCGGCTTCACCCCATGCTCCACCAGGTACTTGCCCGCCGGCCCATTCAATTTGATAGACCCGGCGGGAGAGATATGGTCGGTGGTGACGCTGTCTCCCAAAACCGCGAGCACGCGAGCGCCTTTGATGTCCACTACCGGAGCAGGCTTAGCCGGCATCCCATCAAAATACGGAGCCTTGCGGATATAGGTAGAATCACGCTCCCACTGATAAGTATCGCCAGTAGGGAACTTGAGATTCTGCCAATTCTGATCACCATCCGTAACCGTTGCATATTCCTTGCTGAAAATCTCAGAATCGATAGCTGCCGCGATCGTCCTGTTCACTTCTTCCTGGGTGGGCCAGATATCCTTCAAATACACCGGCTTTCCCTGCTTATCCTTGCCCATCGGCTCGGCGTCGAAATCATGATTGATGTTGCCCACCAGCGCATAAGCCACCACCAGCGGCGGCGACATGAGGTAATTCGCCCGCACTTCCGAATTGATACGGCCCTCAAAGTTTCGATTGCCGCTCAACACCGACACCGCAACCAGCCCATGGTCATCAATCGATTTGGAAACGTCCGTCGGCAACGGCCCGGAATTCCCGATGCACGTAGTGCAGCCGTACCCCACCACCTGAAAACGCAGCTTGCCGAGAGGCTCGAGCAGTCCTGCTTTCTGGTAGTAATCCGTCACCACGCGGGACCCCGGCGCTAACGATGTCTTAACCCACGGCGGCACGCTCAAGCCGTTCTCTGCTGCCTTTCGCGCAAGGAGCCCGGCGGCGATCATCACCGAAGGATTCGACGTATTGGTGCAACTCGTAATCGCTGCAATTACGATTGACCCATGGTTAAGGTAAGGATCGACATCCACCCCGAAGCGCTCCTTGACCGTGGTCGCCGGTCCCTTTTCCGGTGTCGACTTCTCACTTCCATTGGGCCAGGTGTGTCCACCCTCGCCTTCCCACCGGATGGTCTGGCGCTCCTTGCGGTCTGCCGCGCCCGGGCCTAGCAAACTGGGCAACTGCTGTTTGAAGCTGGTGCCGGTCTGTGAAAGCGGCACCCGGTCCTGCGGCCGCCGCGGTCCCGCCACGCTGGGCTCAACTGTAGAAAGATCGAGCTGAGTGGTCTGCGTGTACTCCGCCTCAGGCGAGTCGGCCGTATGAAACCATCCCTGTTCCTTGCTGTACGCCTCGACCAGTTTGATTTGCTCCGCGCTTCGCCCTGTCAATTGCAAATAACGCAGTGTCTCCGCATCAACCGGGAAGATACCGCAAGTCGCCCCATACTCCGGCGCCATGTTGCTAATCGTGGCCCGATCGGCCAGGCTAAGCTCGCTGACACCTGACCCATAGAACTCGACAAACTTGCCCACCACTCCAAGCTTGCGCAGCATCTCGGTCACGGTCAGCACCAGGTCGGTAGCCGTAGCCCCCTCGCGCAGCTTGCCCGTCAACTTGAAACCAACCACCTGCGGCACCAGCATCGAAACCGGCTGGCCCAACATGGCCGCCTCGGCCTCGATACCGCCCACGCCCCAACCCAGCACGCCCAGTCCGTTAATCATCGTGGTGTGGGAATCCGTGCCCACCAGGGTGTCTGGATAAGCGCGAACCACACCGTCCTTCGCGGAAGTAGTGAAGACCACCCGAGCCAGATACTCCAGATTTACCTGGTGGCAAATGCCCATGCCCGGAGGCACCGTAGAGAAGTTGCGAAACGCCGTCTGCCCCCACTTGAGAAATGCATAGCGTTCCCGATTACGCTGAAACTCAAGCGCAGCATTGATGGAATACGCATTCGAAGTGCCGAATTCGTCTACCTGCACCGAGTGGTCGATCACCAACTCCGCCGGCTGCAGAGGGTTAATCTTCTCCGGATCCCCGCCCAACTGCTTCATGGCATCGCGCATGGCCGCCAGATCGACAACCGCGGGTACTCCCGTAAAATCCTGCATCAGCACCCGCGCCGGCATAAACGCGATCTCGCGCGCCGGTTCGGCCTTAGCCTGCCACTTGGCTAAAAATTCAATGTCGTCCGCGGTGACGCTCTTGCCATCCTCCTGCCGCAGCAGGTTTTCCAGCAGCACCCGCAGGCTGTAGGGAAGGCGACGCAGCGAAAGGCCCTTGGCCTCAAGCGCACTAAGACGGAAAATTTCGTAACTCTTGTTGCCGACCTTCAGGGTCGATTGGCTACCGAAGCTGTTCATAGGTATTTCCTCTCTGATATCGCGCAAAATTGCGCAGGCGCGAGCCTGATCAAAAACTGGTTGACAGAATCTGGTGAACGATAAGTTAGGAGGAAAGGCTCCGTCCACGGTCAGGCTTACCGTGACGGAAACGCTTGTGCAGGAAGTCGCGAAGTCTGCTTCGGGCGTTCATGTCCGCTAATTAGTTTAAACCCTTTTTATCGTCAAACGCTCAATCCCACCAGAACCACATTGAGCGCCAGGATCAGCCCCACCGTCAGCCATCCCAGAAAATTGATCACCGGGCCATTCGTGAATCCGCCCATCAATTTCTGGCGGCTGCAAAGAATAAGCAGCGGTACCAGGGCAAACGGCAGGGTAAAGCTAAGCACCACCTGCGACAGAACCAAAATTCGCAAAGGATCCAGCCCCAGCCCAATGACGATCATTGCCGGCAGCAAAGTCAACAACCGCCGCAGAAAAATGCTGAAGCGCACCTTCAAGAACCCCTCCAGAATCATCTGGCCGGCGAGGGTGCCTACGGTAGACGAGGAAAGCCCAGAACACAACAGCGCGATGGCGAAGATGGTGGCCGAAGCAGGGCCCAGCAGCGGGCCGAGGGTTTGGTGAGCCTCCTCGATCGACATGTCCCCGCGCCCGGTGCCGGCAAACGCGGCCGCAGCCACAATCACCATGGCCGAATTCACCAGCCAGGCTCCGTTCATGGCCGCAAACACATCCAGAGCCTCCAGTCGGAGGTGGCGCAGCCGCGACAGGTAGCGGTCTTCAGAGGGTGCCAGATGCCGCTCCTGCGCCTTCAACCGCGGCTGCACCAGTCCCGAATGCAGATAGACGACGTGCGGCATCACGGTCGCCCCCAGCATGCTGACCGCCACGTAGATGCTTCGGCGATCCAGCCACGGAACCGCCGTATGGTAAGCGATCTGCCGCCAGTCGGGATGCACCAGGAAGATCTCCACCAGGTAGCACAGCCCGATCACCAAAACAAACATCATGATGCCGAGTTCAAGGCTCCGGAAGCCGCGCAATTCAAGCGCCAGGATGGCAAAAACGCACACCGCGGAGACAATTGCAGCGAGAAACATCACCGTGGTCTTGGCCATGCCCAAATGAAGAAAGTAGCCGCCGAACAGCAGGTAAAAACCAAGTGCGGCGCCCAGAAACTCAGCCAGGTCCGTGGCCAGCGCCGACAATTCGGCAGCCACCCACAGACCGATCGCCGTAGGGCGCGAGAAATGCTCCCTGCAATTCTCCGGCAGCGTGGCTCCGGTAGCGATGCCCAGTTTGGCGGACAGATATTGGATGAGGATGGCCATCAGGTTCGACCACAGCAACACCCAAAGCAGCTTGTACCCGAACCCCGTCCCGGCAATTAAATTCGTTCCAAAATTGCCCGGGTCGATGTAGGCAATGCTGGCCACGAATGCCGGCCCGAACCACGACAGAACCTGCCGGGTCTTGAGGTTGGAGAGCACCGCCGTCCGCTCGGACGAGGAGACTGGGAGCGAGGGTGGAGAAGCGGGAGCCATATCGCGTGTCCTCGATCGCTGCGGAGTTCAGCGGCTGCTTTTTCAGTATAGCCTGCATTTCCGTTTTTTGTTAACTATAGTTAACGCCCCTTCGCAGTCCGCCGCGCCTGCGGTAGTCTTGCCCCAGGAGGCTAGCGGTCAACGAATGCTAGCGGTAAACGAATGAAAGTGCTGGTGATTGGTGCGGGCGGGCGGGAACACGCGTTGGTGTGGTCCATCACCCGGTCCGCCCGTGTTTCCCAAGTGATTTGCGCGCCCGGCAATGCGGGTATCGCTCAATTGGCCCGGTGCATTCCTGTCAGCCAACGGGATGTCGATGACTTGTTACGGGTCACTGCGGCAGAAAGTCCAGACTTGGTGGTGGTTGGCCCTGAGCTTCCTTTGTCCCTGGGGCTGGTGGATGAACTGCAGCGCCGCAGCATCCCGGTCTTCGGACCCACGCGAAGCGCCGCCCAACTGGAAAGCAGCAAGGCCTTTGCTAAGCGCTTTATGCAGCGGCATCAGATTCCGACCGCCGCCTATGCTGTCGCGACCAGCGAGCACCAAGCCATGGAGTCGATCGACCTCTTTCATTTCCCGCTGGTGATCAAAGCGGATGGTCTGGCCTCTGGCAAGGGCGTGATCATGTGCGAATCCCGGCGCGAAGCCACCGACGCCATCTCCGGCCTCCTGGGTGGAAAACTCCTGGGTGGGGTCCAGTCCGCCATTGTGATTGAGGAGTTCCTCTCCGGCGAAGAGCTCTCGTTTCTCACCCTGACCGACGGAAAGCATGTAGTGCCCTTGGTGCCGGCGCAGGATCACAAGCGAATCGGGGAAGGAGACAAGGGACCCAACACGGGGGGCATGGGCGTCTACTCGACCGACGCCATGCTGGACAACCAGATGCGCGACTGGATCCTGCATCACATCGCTCAACCCGCAGTGAACGGTATGGCCGCGGAAGACGCACCCTTCGCAGGTGTGCTTTACATTGGGCTGATGATGACGGCCCGCGGCCCCATGGTCCTGGAGTTCAACGCCCGCTTCGGCGATCCGGAGACCCAGGCCATTCTGGCCCGGCTGGACAGCGACCTCCTGGATGCACTCCAGGCCTGTGTGCAAGGCCGTCTCAGCCAGACCGAACTACGCTGGAAACCCGGTGCTTCCGCCTGTGTGATCGCGGCTTCTTCCGGCTACCCGGGCAGCTATCTCACCGGTCATAGAATCAGCGGTCTGGAAGAAGCGGCCGGCATTCCGGGAGTAGAAATCTTTCATTCCGGCACAGGCTTGGTGGATGGGCACTACGTCACCGAAGGCGGAAGGGTGCTGGGCGTGACCGCGGCGGCCGGAACCCTCGATCAATCGCTGTCCATGGTCTACGAGGCGCTAGGCCGAATCCAATTTGACGGCATGTATTACCGGCGGGACATCGGCCGCCGGACCCTGAAGAGCGCCTAAGGACGCAACATTGTCCTGGGATACCACGAACCTTGACTTCTCTGTCCCGATGGCCCTACGAAAGCTGGGGGCTGAATCTTCCGAACCTCACAACGCTCTAAACAAAAGATGAGCAAGTCCATGGCAGATGTTGAGCTGGCAGAGATAGATCCGGTATGCGGCATGAAAGTGTTACCGGAAAAGGCCGCAGCGTCCGTGAGCCACGCAGGCCGTACCTGGTACTTCTGTGCTCAGGGCTGTAAGACAAAGTTCGAGGCCAACCCAGGCAAATACGACGGCTCTCATCCCGCTCCGCTGGTATCCATCGGCTCTGCCCCCAAAGCCCTGGCATCTACCCAATACACCTGTCCCATGCATCCCGAAGTCCTCTCCCCAAAACCGGGAGCGTGCCCTAAATGCGGGATGGCTTTGGAGCCCACCCAGCCAACCGCTGCCGCGGAGCACATCGAATACACCTGCCCCATGCATCCGCAAATCGTGCGCGATGGCCCGGGTACTTGTCCCATTTGTGGCATGGCGCTCGAGCCGCGTACCGTCACCGCAACCGCAGCTAACCCAGAACTAGCCAGCATGACCCGACGCCTCTGGATAGGCGCCATCCTGACCATTCCCCTGCTCGCCGTGATGGTCTCCGACGTCCTACCCGGCCATCCACTCCAACACCTTCTGCCAGGACGCCTCTTGGGTTGGATGGAACTGATCCTGGCGACGCCGGTAGTCCTGTGGGGAGGTTGGCCGTTCTTCGAACGTGGCTGGTCTTCGATTGTTCACCGCAGCCTGAATATGTTCACGCTCATCGCGATCGGCAGCGGAGCAGCCTATCTCTACAGCGTTGCCGCGGTACTCGCTCCCGGCCTCTTTCCGGCGACCTTCCGGGACGCCTCCGGGAACCTCGGTCTCTATTTCGAGGCAGCCGCCGTCATTACAGTTCTGGTCCTGCTGGGCCAGGTGCTGGAGCTGAGAGCCCGCAGCCAAACCGGCGGCGCGATCCAGGCCCTCCTCGGCCTGGCCCCAAAAACCGCGCGCCGCATTGCCGCCGGCGGAAGCGAAGCCGACGTCCCAGTCAGCGAAATCGCGGTTGGCGATCTCCTGCGCATTCGCCCAGGAGAGAAAGTCCCCGTGGATGGCGTGGTGACCGAAGGACGAAGCTCGATCGATGAATCGATGGTCACCGGCGAGCCTATCCCGGTAGAAAAAACAACCGGAGACAAAGTAGTCGGTGGAACGATCAACGGAACCGGCAGCCTGGTAATGAAAGCTGAGCGCGTTGGCTCCGAGACGCTCCTGGCGCAAATTGTAAAAATGGTAAGCGAGGCGCAAAGAAGCCGAGCTCCCATTCAGCGCCTTGCCGACCGGGTAGCTTCGTACTTTGTCCCGGCGGTCTTGGCTGCGGCTGTGATCACCTTTGCGGTCTGGGCCATGTTCGGCCCGCAGCCGAGGTACGCGCATGCATTGGTCAATGCGGTCGCTGTGCTCATCATTGCCTGCCCCTGTGCGCTCGGTTTGGCTACGCCGATGTCGATCATGGTGGGTACCGGTCGCGGCGCCAGGGAGGGAATCCTCGTGCGCAACGCGGAAGCTCTGGAGACCATGGAAAAGGTCGACACCCTGATCGTCGATAAGACCGGAACTCTCACCGAGGGCAAGCCGAAAGTCAGTACCATTCTCGCCGCCGAGGGCATCGACCGGTCCCGGCTTTTGCAAACACTGGCCAGCCTGGAAAGGGAAAGCGAGCATCCTTTAGCCGCCGCCATTCTTGCCGCAGCAAAACAAGAAAAACTCGACCTCCTGCCCGTGGCGGACTTCCAATCGCTCACAGGAAAAGGCGTCTCCGGAACCATACAGGGGATCCGCGTAGCTGCCGGCAGCGTTGCGCTGATGCACGACCTCGGAGCTTCCTCGCAGGCCCTGGAGCGGCAGGCCGAAGCCTTGCGCCAGTCTGGGCAGACGGTGATGTTCGTCGCCTGGGACGGGCATTTGACCGGCTTGGCCGGGGTCGCCGACCCCATCCGGGAATCGACCCCGCAGGCGATCGCCGAGCTCAAGCGCGAAGGCATCAAGGTGGTGATGGTGACTGGCGACAACCGCACCACTGCCGCGGCCCTGGCGCAGAAGTTAGGAATAGAGTTCGAGGCCGAAGTCCTGCCGGCACAGAAAGCCGACGCAGTGATGAAGTATCAGTCCAAGGGAGCAGTGGTGGCGATGGCGGGCGACGGAGTCAACGACGCCCCCGCGCTGGCCCAGGCAGACGTCGGCATTGCCATGGGCACAGGGACTGATGTAGCGATGGAGTCGGGCGCTATCGTCCTGGTGAAAGGCGATCTCCGCGGCATTCTCAAAGCACGCCATTTGAGCCAGCGAGCCATGGGCAACATCCGCCAAAATCTCTTCTTCGCCTTCGTATACAACGCCTTGGGCGTACCGCTGGCCGCAGGGGTACTCTACCCGCTATTAGGATTGCTGCTAAATCCAATGATTGCCGCAGCCGCCATGAGCTTCAGCTCCGTCTCGGTAATCACCAACGCCTTGCGCCTGCGCCAAACCCAACTCTAGTACTGTTCGAAAAAAACCGGCGCAGCCCACGATTGGTTTTACCAAACCGAAGAAAGCGCTCTGTCGGACCCCTTAAGGCGCGCACTTCCACCCAAAGGGCGCTTAAGGCGCATACTTCCACCCAAAGTGCGCATAGGGCGCTTAAGGCGCACACTTCCACCCAAGTGCCAACCACCTCTACCTCTCCTTCATATCCACCTGCGCCCGTCGGAAAGCATAGTCGCCGACATGTACGGACCCTTGATACGGCCGGTTGATATCAGCAATCGCCACCAGCACCAGCGATATGAGTAACGCAAACGCGGCCACCTGAATCACGTGTAATACGCCATTCGAAGCACCAAACATGCACGTAGACGCAACCGTAACCGCCCCGCCAATCAGCAGAACGAACCACAACACCACAGGTAGCCGGGATGCGCTCTGAACCAGCCGAATCCGCCGATATCCCGCCATGGCGCTGAGCTCGTAGAGCGCATGATCTTCCGCGGTAACCTCTGTGGGAGACGCTCCTTTCGAGGCCGTCAGAACCTGCCACATGTCTCGAGTGATCTCCCGGCTTTCCGTGGGCAGGGTATTGGCTTCCATCTCTGCCCACTCATGGTCCACAACCGCATCGCCATACGCCCTCGTGAGCGTCTTGAGCCTCGCCCCTTGATCCGCAGGCAGACCATCGGAAAGGCGATACAAATTCACCAGCGCGTTCGCCTCCGCATCTGCATTCAGGTCCGCCGCTCCGAAGTTGATCCAGACCGTGTAGAGCATGAATCCAACAATGACCGCGTAGGTCGTACCCAGGACCGAAAGCTGCCAGCCGATCAGATCGTTGTGTGCCCGTCTCTTCTCCGACGGCCAGTAAAAGTTCACTGCAGCCATAAACGACAGGGCACAGGCCAAGCCAACAATCACGATAAATACATCTTGTGTCGTATCCAACATTTCGGTTTGCCCAGCGAAAATTTTCTTCACAAGTGTATCCCGTAGATTGATCCGCGCCTGTGTAGGTTTAGATGACAGGGCACTGGTACACTGCAGGCTTCAAAAACATCGTCACGAATCGAGCAGCCGATGGATTACCAGATCAAAGGAAAATACGCCTTCGTAAGCGCCGGCGCCCACGGTATCGGAGAAGCTACCGCGGACCTCCTCACCCAGGAAGGCGCAAGCGTAATCGTGGCCGATCGCGATGGAGCCACTCTGCAGCAAAAAGCCACGCGTTGGGCCGGCGTCGTAGCCGCGGATTTGGCCACAGCGGAGGGCGTTGCGCAGGCCACCTCTTACGTACTCGCCACCTTCGGCAGAGCGCCGGATATCCTGGTCAACAATCTCGGGGTGGGCAACGCTGCGTCCTTCGAAGAAATGTCCGACGAGCGCTGGGAGCAAAGCTTTCAGGTAAACCTGATGGGCTGCATCCGAACCTGTCGTGCGCTCATTCCCCGGATGGCGGAGTTAGGCGGCGCGTCGGTGGTCAACACCGGCTCCGATTTGGCCAAGCAGCCCGAGCCCACCCTCATGGACTACGGAACCTGCAAAGCAGGACTACTCTATTTCAGCAAGGCGCTCGCGCTGCAATACGCGCCCCGCGTTCGTGTGAACACAGTCTTGCCGGGGCCCATCTGGACGCAAATGTGGACCCGTCCCGGAGGAATCGTCGATCAACTGGTGGAAAGCTATGGCGTCGACAAAGACGCTGCCCTGAAGCGCTTTCTGGAAGATCGCCACATGCCTCTCGGCATCGGACAACCCGAGGATGTTGCCCAGGCCATCGCCTTTCTCGCGTCGCCGCTCGCCAAGTACATTACCGGCGCGGCCCTCGACATTGGCGGAACCCTGCGTGGCTTGATCTGATCAGGAGGAAGAGCGTGCGCATAGCCATCATCGGCGGAACCGGCCATATCGGCAGCTATCTGACACCGCGACTGTTCGACGCGGGTCACACCGTCGTCTGCGTCAGCCGGGGTCTGAAGACGCCCTATCGGGAACACCCGGCGTGGCGTGCCATAGAGCGCGTGCAACTCGACCGCGCCGCGGAAGAGGCTGCCGGTACCTTTGGTGAGCGCATGGCCAGGCTGGATGCGGAAGTGGTCATCGATCTCACCTGCTACCGGCTTGAGAGTGTGCAGCAGCTCGTCGAGGCGTTGCGCGGACGGGTCGGCCATTTTCTTCACTGTGGGACTATCTGGGTGCACGGACCAAGCGTAGAGGTTCCCACCACGGAAGCCGTACCGCGGACCGCCTTCGGCGACTATGGGCAAAAAAAGGCTGAGATCGAGGCGTGGCTTCTCAGCCAGGCAAGCGAGTTCCCGGTGACCATCCTGCACCCCGGCCATCTTGTAGGGCCGGGCTGGGCCCCCATCAACCCCACCGCTAACTTTAATCCCGCTGTCTTCTCCCTGCTGCTGCAGGGCAAACCCATCCGGCTTCCCAACTTCGGGATGGAAACCGTGCATCACGTCCACGCGGACGATGTGGCGCAATGCTTTGTCAAAGCAATGGAGCAGCGAAGCGCCGCATTGGGTGAGGCCTTCCACGTGGTGTCACCCGCAGCCATAACCCTGCAAGGATATGCCGAGCGCGTTGGCGCCTGGTTCGGCCGTCCTGCTCAGCTGGAGTTTTTATCCTGGGAAGAATGGAAGCAGGGAGTTACGGAAAGAGATGCTGCGATCACCTGGGATCACATCGCCCACTCCCCAAACTGCAGCATCGCCAAAGCACGCACTCTGTTGGGATACGAACCGCGTTACACCTCGCTCGAAGCAGTGCGCGAGTCGCTCAATTGGCTGATCGGCCAGGGAGTCGTACAAAACTAACGAGCGTCGTTCCAGTGGACCATTGGCAGTCCCGGCGCGGGTGCGCGGAAGTAAGGAATTTTCTTACCTTTCAGCGAGCCAATGTAAATCGTCTGTAAATCAGGTCCGCCAAACGTGACGCTCGCCATCCATGGAGCAATACCCTGGCCAGTGGTGAACAGCACCTGCTCATTCACCGTGTTCTCCAAGAACGCCTTCTCCAGGGCCTCGACCTTCTTCGGATCACCCTCATCCAGCAACAGGCGAAATTCGCCTTGGGGACTCAGCACAAACAGCTTGTCGGAATACACCATCGTGCCCCACAAATTTCCCAGGCTATCGAAAGCGATACCGTCCGGCCACGCGCCCTTGCCCAGGCTCGATGGTCCGAAGACCTCGCGATTGCTCAAGCTCCCATCTTTGCCCACGCGCAAGCGGCTCACGCACCCGCCGGTCGTCTCGACCACGTACATGAACTCTTCGCGGGCATCCATGCGGATTTCGTTGGTGAAATGAAAGCCGTCCGCAACAATGCGAAATTTTCCGTCGATGTACCGCGCGATATAGCCATCCGGCAGATCGGTGCGCAGGGCGTGCATCCAATTCTTGATGCGCGTGGAGACTGTGATCCAGATGCGATCCTGGGAGTCGCGCAGAACAAAATTCACTTTCCCGATCGGTTCGCCGTCGATGCTGTCTGCAAGAACTCTGGTCTCACCATCCCGGGTCATAAGCTCCAGGCAATCGGTGCCGAAGTTCGAGATCAGAATGTCCCCATTGCGGGCGAAGGCCAATCCGTTGGGCAGCGTGCCCTCCAGGTACCGGCTAGCCTCGCTGCTGACGCCCTGAAAATGCCCAGACCGCTGTTGGGTAATGATCTGCTGTTTTCCGTCAGGCGAAATCCTGACCACGCCGCCGCGCGCGTCCGCCGACCAGATGGTGCCGTCCCGCTCTGCCAAAATACATTCCGGTCGCTGAAGGTCGCTGCCAATGTATTGAATCGCTGACGTATCGAGAACAAACTCCAGGACCGGGTTTTCTGTCATGCGAATTCGGCTACCGGCTTTTCTGTATCCGCGTCGCCGTTCTGGTCTGCGTTGCTAAGCAGCAGGCCGATTGCCTGCGCCACCTTGCACACCTGCTGGGCAGAGACGCGAAAGCGCTCCTTGGAAAAACGGGCCAGGGGCGCGGAGACGCCGATCGATCCTACAATCACATCGTTGTCCACCCGGATGGGAGCGGCTACGCAGCGCAAATCTTCCGCGTATTCCGCCTCGTCCGTGGCAAAGCCCCGCTTCTTGATCAAAGCGCAATCCTTGCTCAGCTCCTGAATCGAGGTCATGCTGTTCTTGGTGTACCGGCGCAGTTGGCCAGATCCAAACAGGGCGCGCAACTCCCGTTCATCCGCATCCGCCAACAAAGCCTTGCCATGCGCAGTGCAGTAGAGCGGCACCAACTCCCCCACCTGCCCCGCCACCGCGATTACGTTGCTGGCCGCGGCGTGGTCGATGAACAAAGCGTACTTGCCCTCGCGAATAGCCAGGTGTGCAGTCTCGTTGATTTGTGCGGCGAGCAGCTTCAGCTGTTTGTTGGCCACCCGGATCAGCATGTTGCCCCAGTCATAGCGATGCGACAGGCGCCACATCGAAGAGCCGAGGATGTAATCCTTCCGCCCTGCCGGGCAGGCGAGAAATCCCCGTCGCCGGAGCGTGTTCGCCAGCCGGAACGCGCTGCTGCGATCGATCCCCAGCAACTCAGTGAGCTCACCAAGCGAGACAGGTTGTTTGGAAAGCGCGACGGCCTGCAGAATGGTGAGGCCGCGATCGAGACTTTGTATGAAGGGAATCTGGCGAACTTTTTCCTCGGGCATAAAGACGGGTCCGATTCTAGGCTCGAAACGTTATTCCCAGCGTTTCCAGGTAAATCTTGCTAGTTTTTACCAATTCCACCGGGGCAGTGGGTGATGGGTTTTTAGGGTCGTTGTCGAGTTCACCCATTACCATACCATGAATTTTTCGCCCCGCCATCAAGTCCAGAATAGCGGGAATATTCACCTTTCCCTGTCCCAAAGGGCAATAGCCGAGAAGGTGAGGATCCACTCCGTTGTAGTCCTTCAAATGCATGTGCTGGACCAGCGGCAGATAGTCCTTCACCACCTTGACCGCGTCGGAGCCTCCTTTGGTGAGCTGGCCGATATCCGGTCCGAACTTTACATACTTCGTGTCTACTGCGTCCAGCACCGCATAGGTCTCGTCGCGCGACTCGACGCAGGTACCGGTATGCTGGTGCAGCACCACCGTCAGACCCTGATCGGTAACAGCCTTGGCGGCTTCATTCAGAGTGCTGACGATATTGGCCTTGTTCGACGCAAAGTCATACTCATCGCGTTTGACCTGGTTAGGGCCGAGCACAAAAATGCGCCCGTCGTACTTCTTGATGAGTTTCGCCCACGCGACCGCTTTATCCATCTCATCTTTGCGCTTGGTCGAGTCGGTCAGATTCAAGGTGCAGTAGCCGGAGATCAGCGGCAAGTGGTGCTGCGCAAGCGCCGATTCCAGCCCTCCTTGCGGCTCCCACTTGGTGAGGACATCTCCAAACGTTTCGAACCCGTAAAACCCAAGATTCCCTGTATCGGTGATCGCCTGATTGACGTCGTTTGGCCAGGTGATGCCGGTATGGCCGATTTCAATATTCCGTTTCTTCTTACCCAGGGCAGGCAGGGCAGAGGTAGCCACGCCCAGGACAGCCAGCTTTATCAGGCTGCGGCGATTGATCGTCTGTTTTGACAAGCTCATAAACTCGATAAGAGACTACTGTCGCACGTCGCGATTGTCTAGAACTTTTGCATAATACGCACAGGTTCTCGCGTTCGGGCCCCATCGGGCATGGTTTATCATTTCGTTAGCACGACAGATACTGGAGGCATTCGAAGAATGGTGATGGGTCGCAAGCTTTTGGCAGTGTGCATCCTGGCTTCGGCCGGTGCGCTAGGAATTTCGAGCGTGATTGGGTTTGCCGACACGGCGAAACCGGTCATGAATGCCAAGGCCAAGCGAGGTGCCGCCATCTTCCAGCAAAACTGCGTGAGCTGTCACAACAAGCAGCCGGATGACAGCACACCGTTCGGGCCGCCAAACTTGCACGGTATCTTCAGCAGCAAGCCCATGGTGACCCCGCCAATTACGCCGGCGCAAGCCACTGACACTATCAAGAACGGCAAGGCGCCCATGCCCGCTTTCGGCTCGATCCTGACCGAAGCCCAAATCAGCGACCTGATTGCCTACCTGAAAGCGCAGTAGGTAAGGTAGGTACGGGCTTTAGAGCCTGCGTGACCAGTTTCTCGAAGGGTACGGGCTTCAGCCCGTACGTTAATCACCCAAGTTGGGACGGGCTTTAGAGTCTGCGTGAGAACTCGAAAAACTGGCAACAGTCATATAGCTTTTGAATCACGATCTATATGAACTCGCATTGATTTTTCCGGAAATCTTGGTTCTCACGCAGACTCTTTAGCCCCTGAGGGCACCTCTTGTAATCGCTTGGGCCGCCCTCAGCGGCTAAAGCCGATGCATGTGGACTGCTAAAGGTACGGCCTAAAGGCCGTACCTTCAAAACGTTCAGCTTCTTTTCCTCTACTCCGGAAACTCCACATCATCGAAAAACTTGTAGTTGTCCAGACTCGTCGCAGGCGCGAAAAAACAAACCACCTTCATCTCCTCGCTCCCCGTATTTCGCAACATATGTATTTTTCCTTGCGGAAACAGAACCGTGCTGCCCGCCTTCACCGGTTCCACCACTCCCTCGATCATCACCTTGCCCGATCCTTGCACAATGTAGATAACCTCTTCCCCATTAGGGTGCGAGTGCGCCGGTTTGACTGTCTCTCCCGGAGCCACCTGGATCATGCACATCGAGCAATGTTGTGCGCCGACATTCTCCGGGGTCATCAACCAGCGAAGCCGCCGCCCGGGAAGATCCAGCGCCGGGATCGAATTTTCCTCCACGATCGGTAGCTTCATGGTTTCTCCTTGGCGTGTTCTTGAATCGTGTGAGCGATCGCATCGGGGGTCAAGTGGAAGGCCTCAATCAACTCCTCATACGTCCCGGAATGAATGAACTGAGGTTGGCCATCGCTCTTGAGTGTATTGATAGTGATGATCCTGTCCCATCCATCGGCTTTCACCTTGCCTCGATTGCGGTAGAGAACCTTCAGCAGATTTTGCCAAATGTATCCATTGTTCTGCTCTGCCAGAACTAACCACTGGCCCGAGTTGTAGAGTTCCAGCAAAAGCTTCTCGTCGATGGATGGCATGTCCACCACGGCGACCGCAATGCCCGCATCTGCGCACTTTTTAGCAGCAGCCAGGGCCTCGTGCACTCCGCGCCCGCTGCTGATGATAGTTGCCTTGTCCATCGGGCTGCTACGCAGACGATGGCCGGTCGCAAACTCAAACGCGTAGTCGCTGCCGTAAAGCACCGCGGAGCCCGTGCGCATCACGCGCACATAAACCAGGCCACGATTGCCTTCCATAATCCACTTCATGATGGAAAGCATCTGCTGCGGGCAGGAAACATCGATGATCTTCAATTGGCCGACCGCATCGAACGTCGTGCTGTCGTCGTTGCCCATATGCGTGGCGCCGTTGGTGCGGGTCTCGAAATTTGCAGCCGTGGCCAGAAAGGTCAGATCAAGGCCATGCCCTTCACTTAACCACCCGTCCGGAGCCTCGATGGCTTCCTGCCGCTCCTGCGCTCCCACAGCAATGCGACGCAGTACCTTCCAATCGAAGAAGGGGCAGAAGGTGCTTACCCAGGTGTTACCACCCAGGGCCGCGAATGCCTCGCCGATCAGCATCATGTTTGCTTCGGCAACGCCGACATTCAGCGCCCGCTTCTGATCCACTGCGGCGATGCCCGCTTCGAGGCCGCTGGTAGAAGCAAGATCCGCATCAATCGAAACCACGGCCGAATCCTTGGCAAACACTTTCATCGCCCCGGTCACGATGTCCGCCGCCGCATATTCTTTTTTAGGATCAATCTGCGGCAGCGACCTCGCGTCGTACGCGATGCGCTTGTTCCGCGGAGGGACACGCCTGGTAAGCACCGGCCCGACAATGCTGGTCACCGTACTTCCAGCCGAGTCAACCTCGAGATGCATGCGATGAGCCGCCTCCAGCAGCAGGTCTCGAGTCGCTTCGCCTTCCGTGCTGCCCGTCAGGCGATCGCAATAAACAGCAAACTCATCGATCCTGGCCTGACGCTGCTCGGACTGCAACGCGTATTCCTGGGCAATCACACTCTCCGGCATGGTGACCTTATGCTTGTTCAGAAAATCGGAAAACGAGCCAAAGCCTTTGCGACTGTTACAAATAATTGCGGTGGGCATCCCATTGCGAGGGCCAAAGCGGAACCTTTCCAGAGCCGCAACCACGCCGTCATATTGCGTGGCATCCACGTTGTACGCCTGCCATCCAAACGAGCGAAACACTGTCTCCAGCTCAGGCATGGGAAAAATCATGCGCGTGTGAAGATCGAGCTGGCCGTTGTTGCGATCCACCAGGACACACAAGTTGTCCAGGTGGTTTTGCCCGGCGTACATCACCGCTTCCCAGATAGGACCTTCCTGCAATTCGCCGTCGCCGGTCATGCAATAGGAGTCAAACCGAGGGCTGCTTTTGCCAGCGATGGCAAAACCCTGCGCCACCCCAAACCCCTGCCCCATCGGTCCCGTGGCAATATGCACTCCAGGCAAAATCGGGCCCGGGTGTCCATTCAGAATGCTGGCAAACGAGCGCGAATTCTTCAGCGTCTTACGGTCGAAATAACCCAGCTCGGCATAGATCGAGGCCAGTGCCGCAACCGCATGTCCCTTGCTCAAAGTGAAAATGTCTTGCCCACGGCGGGTAGGATCTTCAATGTCCAGGTGAATAAAGCCACCATAAAAGAGCGCAACCAGCGGGATGATCGATGAGAAAGCCCCGCCTGCGTGGAGACCCTTGTCCACCGCGTCACGGCTTTGCTCCAGGGTGAGCAGACGAATGTCGGAGTCCTTGATGGCCAGCAACTTCAGAATTCCCTGGCGCACCGCGAAGTCTTCATTGCGGAAGAAGTCAGGGCTCAGTCGCTCACGCCGAACGGTGGTGTATGCAGGATTCTTCATCATTCCTTTCTCGCCGGCTACTTACCGACCCAGCCGCCATCGACATACAGCGATTGGCCGGTCACGTACTTCGCCTCGTCCGACGCAAAAAACGCAGCCACGGTTCCAATCTCTTGCGGCTGGCCGGTCCGGCCCAGTGAAATCTGGCCAATGACTCCGGCGAGCACGCTGGGGTCCGGATGCTTCAGAACCCAATCGACCATGGGCGTTTCAATCAAACCCGGGTGAATGCAATTGACGCGGATACCCTTGGACCCCATCTCCGCGGATATATTGCGGGTAAGCGCCTCGATCGCCAATTTCGCCGGCGCGTAGTGCGTGCGTCCGGGTAGAACCTTGCCCGCCTGGATGGATCCAATGTTGATGATCGAACCAGTGCGGCCAGCCGCTACCGCCTGGCGGCAGAACACCTGGGAGCAGAGCCACTCACCGCGAAGATTGATATTGACCAGGTCAACCCACTGCTGGTCGGTCAACTCCAGGAAAGGAACGATGGTTTCAATCCCTGCGTTGTTCACCAACACATCGATCGGTCCAAGTTCTTTCTCTGCACGTGCGAACATCCCCTCGACCTGCGACCGCTCCCTGACGTCTGCCTCGACCGCGATCGCCCGCCGTCCTTTGCTCTTGACCCATTCCGCGACCGCGCAAGCTTTTTCGCACGACCCAACGTGGTTGATGACCACATCAGCGCCTTCTTCGGCGAACACTTCTGCGATGCCTTTGCCAATCCCCTGGCTGGATCCGGTAATGATCGCTACTTTATTGCGGAGCTTCATTGATCACCCCTCTGCGCTAGTGGATCGTCCATCCACCATCGACCATCAACACGTGTCCGACTACCATGTCAGAAAGCGGGCTGGAGAGAAACAGTACTGCGCCGACCAGGTCCTCTGGCTGATTCCATCGCCCGCGTGGAATCATTTCCTTGGTAGCCCATTCCTTGTAGCCAGGCCGCTCCAGGATGTTCTTTCGCGATTCGGTCTCCGTGATGCAAGGTGCGACTACGTTCACCAGCACGCCATCCTTCGCCCACTCGAGCGACAGGGCACGCGACAGATGGTGAACACCCGCCTTGGCCGCCGCGTAGACCGCTCGTCCTTTGAAGGCAATCTCTCCGAAGTTGGATCCAATGTTAATGATCCTGCCGCCGCCTTGCGGAATCATTACCCTGGCAGCCGCTTGCGACGCAAAAAACACGCTCTTCAGCGTGGCGGCCATGGTCCGGTCATATTCATCCTCGCTCACATCCAAAGCAGGTCCGGTCCCGGTCCAGCCGGCGTTGTTGACCAGGATGTCGATACGTCCGAAAGTAGAGTGAGTCTGGTCCATCAAGGCTCGAACCTGGTCGACCTGGGCAACATCGGTTTGAACAATCAGGGCCTTGCGTCCCAGCGCCTCAATTTCGTCCTTTACGGCTTTGATCTCATCCTGGCGTTTATCAGGGTATTTCGCCAGCACTACATGAGCTCCGGCCTGAGCCAGACCAAGAGCGATGGCCCGGCCGATACCCTGGGAGCCGCCGGTGACGATGGCTACCTTGTCCTGCAGCCCGAAGCTTGAGTAATCCATTTAGGTGAACCCTAACTTTGTATGATAAGCGATAATGTGTGCATAAAGCACAAGACAGCCTAACAGCGAACGATAAGTCGGTCAATCGAAAGCCGGGGCATAGCAACATTACTTATGCGCCGGCTCGGGTAAGGCAAACACGTAAAATCCCTGGGTGGTTGGTGCATCCGGCGAGGCCTCGACGGTTGCCCGTTCTCCCCCCGGGCCGAGCTGTTTGAGGCTGGGCCGGGCGCTGAATGCAAGATACTCCCGCCCATTTACCTCGTAGACCGCGGGGATACCCTCGGGCCCAGCCGGCATCACCTGTTCCCACAAAATCTTTCCCGAATCTTTATCGTAGGCTCGGATCGTTGCGTCAGAGATGGTGCCCGAAAAAATCAGACCTCCCGCTGTAACCACCACTCCGCCTCGCGGCCAGTAGCTTCCCGTATCCTTGATCCCCTTGGCTGCCAGCTCGGTGACGGAGCCCCACGGGATCTGCCACTTAATCGTTCCCTTGTTCAAATCATAAGCCGTGATGGTCGACCACGGTGGCTTGTTAGCCGGCAGGCCTTCGCTCGAGTTCATATATCCGTAGCCCGTCCAATAGCGCATGGGCGGAGCCCCGGGCGCAGGCGGCGGTGGCGGTGGCCGTGGAGCGGAGAGATACGCAAGTATGTCGGGCGGCACGTGAGCTTTCGACGGCGCTGTGAGGTAGGCCACCAGCGCATCCACTTCTTTTTGAGAAAGGCTGGTGAACGCAGGCATGGGCGAAGCCCCATTCTGGATCGTGCTCTTGACGTGGTCCGCGCTGGTCCGGGTGACGACATCCACCAGCGAAGGAATCGATGGCGGTTGCCCAGCCAGCTCTGCGGTGTGACACGACTGGCAATTCTGTATGTAAAGGATGCGGCCC
The DNA here is from genome assembly GCA_963745725.1 of uncultured Acidobacteriaceae bacterium. Lineage (GTDB taxonomy): Bacteria > Acidobacteriota > Terriglobia > Terriglobales > Acidobacteriaceae > PALSA-350. Next base: position 349,233 of record CAVUYJ010000005.1, on the reverse strand, counting down.
TCGGTCTCGGGAGTTCCCGTCATCACCCGTTTAGGACGATTCGTCTCCAGCTTGATCATCGAGGGCGCGTTCTTGGTCGTGATGTACAACGTCCCGGTAGGCGGATCGACAGCGCCGCTGCCCCAATTGCCGCCACCATTGTTCCCCGGCATCTCGACCGTATCTTTCGTACTTGCCGGTGTGAAGATACCCTCGTTGCGGGCATTCTGCAGCTGTTCCTTGATCCTCGCGCGCTCCGCCGGATCGCTGATATAGGGATCAACATCATCGGGGGTGAATTTCTGCGTAGCGAATGGCGGCGGTGCGGTAGGGAACGGCTGCGTCGGCCACGAGTGCTCGCCGGGCATATCCGATTGTGGAATGCGACGCTCTACGATCGGCCAAATCGGTTTCCCTGTGACTCGATCGAAGACATAAAGAAATCCGTTCTTTCCCGCCGCGGCCACCACGTCCACCCTCTTCCCATCGTGCTTCACCGTCAGCAGCTTGGGTGCGGTGGTCAGATCGTAATCAAAAAGATCATGGTGCACGGCCTGAAAGTGCCAAAGATACTTTCCCGTGCGGGCATCGAGCGCCAACAGGCAGTTGCCGAACAAGCCCGAGCCAACGCGATCGGCGCCGTAGAAATCATAGGTGGGGGATCCTAGCGGAAAGTAGGCGATGCCGCGTTTTTCGTCGATCGTCATCCCACCCCAATCGTTGGTCCCGCCAATGTACTTCCAGGCATCTTTCGGCCAGGTATCGTAGCCAAATTCTCCGGGGTGGGGAACCGTATGAAAGATCCACATCACCTTGCCGGTAAGAACGTCATAGGCACGAATATCTCCCGGAGGAGAGTTGTATTCCTCCCCGGTAGCCGAACCGAGAATCAACAGATTTTCAAACACCCGTCCCGGGCTGCCGGATTGAATCTGCCGGATCGTTTTCGGATCGCGTCCCAGGCCCTCGCGCAAATCGACATTGCCATGGTCACCGAAAGATTCCACCAGCTTGCCGGTACGCGCATCGACCGCATGCAGGATGTTGTTGGTGGCATAGAACAGCCGTCGATCGCTGCGGTCCTTGCTTTCCCAGTAGTTGATGCCGCGATTGGTTATATTCCTGGGCTTGTTGTTGTCGTGAACCCAGATTTCCTTCCCAGTCAAAGCATCCAGCGCCACCAGGTTATTATCTTTTCCCAAGACGTACATCACGCCGTCGACTACCAGCGGATTGAAGCCGTAACGAAAGCCGTTGTTGCCTCCCGGATAAAACCACACCTGTCTCAGCTGGGCTACGTTGGATTTGTTGATTTGTGTCAAGGCAGAGTATTGTGCCGAGTCCGCGCTGCCTTCGTAGTCGCTCCATGTGGTGTACGGCTTAGCGCTTTTATCCGAGGCCTCGACTGGTTGATGGGCAACTCCGGCAACGAGTGTGGCAAGGGCTGCGGTGGTGAAAACGCCAGCTACACTGCCCAGGGTCGGTTTCATCAGTCCCCATCTGTTCGAAGTATGATTGACCAACGTCGACACTACTTGCATCGGCGAAAGGGGAGCCGCTGCACACTATCCCATTTCGAAACTCAGTCCCGCAGAGCCTGCCCTGAGCTTGTCGAACGGGGACGGCTGAACTTAGCCCAGGACGCTAGTCCCGGGTTGGGTATGACTGCACGCCCAGTCCCGTAGGGACGACTGACCTTAGGCCGCGACGCAATCCTGGACAACCTTCAGCCGTCCCTTCGGGACTAATGTTTAGAACGTGATCCTTCCCGCCATCTGCAGCAGTCGAGGGGTATTCAGATCAGTCGTGATATTGCCGAATTGGGCATTTCCGACCACAGTGTTCGGGCTGCCAAACTGGACACGATTGAACAGGTTGAACGCTTCCACCCGGAACTCGAACGCAACGTTCTCACGGATCGGCGTGTTCTTGTAGAGGGCGAAGTCATAGTTGGCGACCCCAGGAGTGCGCAGCTGATTGTCTGTTCTGGATTCATTGCCGTAGGTAAAGAGCGGCACCGGATTGCTATTGAAGCAGGAAAGATTGAAATAGTTATTCGCAGCCCCCTCCACTTTACCCAGGCGATTGAAGATCCCGCCCCCAATCGCCTTTTGGCAGCCGGGAGTGATGTTGGGTCTCGTGTTGATTCCGTAAGCATAGGTGGAGATGTTATTCGTCGCATTAGTAAAGCCCAATGGATAACCAGACTGAAACGTGGTCACTCCATTCACGCCCCAACCGGCGACAACCGCATTAGCAACACCGGATAAATTGGAAAGGAGCATCCGCCCTTTTCCGATGGGAAGCTCATACACATAGCTGGCCACCAGCCGCTGCCTGGAATCGAAACTCGATAGCGAGTATTCCCCTTGAAGATTGTTTACGTCCTGAAAGCCCGCCGTGGTCGTTGAATCCAGCCAACTGGTAAGGTACTCCGCATTGGTCATCAGTTTTGAGAAAGTGTACGCACCCAGGAAAGTCCCGCCGGCCGCGAAACGCTTTTCAAGTTTCATCTGCAGCGAATCGTAGTTGCTTACACCGACATAGTTTCCTGAATTGCTGATACTGCCATATTGCGGAAACGGCCTGGCCAACTGGTTCGCGGTCACATTCGCATTTTGTAAGACGCCTTGTGAGATTTTTCCGTAGAACGGATTCGCCACCGATTTGGTGAAGAAGCAGTCCTTCAGATCGCCACTCGCGCATGTGGGATCCTGGTGGGCCTGATTGAGAGTGTTGTCCGGCACCTGGTTGATGGTGTGGCTGATGGGCAGATTCGCGCCGTGCAAACCTGCGTACGCCACCTCGAGTGCGAGCCCCAGGGGAAGCTGACGCTGCACCGCGAAGTTCCACTGGTACGTTGCCCCATTAGGTTCTGTCGCCAGCAAAGCCTGCGGGTTTCCACCGAGAAGAATCTGCTGATAGTTCGGGTTGCGATGCGGCGGGCCAACCAGACCGTTCGGGTAAGGATTATCCAGTGTGTTTGCCGGGGTCTGGTTGCTGTTGGTCGATTGCACCATCAGATTGTTCAGGAAGTTAATTCCTGCCTGGAGCGGCGCTTCTGGAAACTGCAGATCGGATGGGATGATGAATCTGCCCCAGCCCAGCCGGATCACGGTGGCATCATTCAAACGATAAGCCAGGCCGAGACGTGGCGAGAAAACATCGAAGTGTTCATTGCGGACGCCGCTCGATGGATGCTGCGGGGTATTCACCAGGTCAAATGCCCCGGGGACGCCCACGATCGGGTTGACCTCCGTCGGATTAAAGGTGTCGGCATACCCATGCCGCGCGACATAGACTCCAGGAATTTCGTAGCGCAAGCCCAAAGTAAACGTCAGCTTATTGTTTGCCTGCCAGGTGTCTTGAATGTAGTAGCCCTGGTAGTAAATCGTCTGCAGAGTCGGGGGGGCAATCTGCACCGTCTGCGAACTCGAACTGCTCACGTCTCCCAATAAGAAAGATGCGAACGGGTTGCCGGTGGAACCCGGACTTGTAGCGTTCTGCCCGGTGAAGACGTTGTCAAAAGTAAAGACGCCACCGGGAGAATTATTTTGAAAGTACGCCATCTCCAGCCGGCGTAGATCGGCGCCCATCTTGAACGTATGCCGCCCGATGATCTTGGTGAACGTGGGGGCGATTACGTAATTGTTATTGATGGAGAAAATCAGCCCAGTCCCAACCGCGTTGTACGTGGGGTTCGACATGGATATGGAAGGGAGCGTCGTTGATGGAGAGAAACCGTTGTACTGGGCAATCTCCGAGAAATAACCGGGAAAACCAAGCTTCGTTTCGTCGTAGCCGAGCGTCCCCGGCGTTCTCTTGTAGTTCCAACGCAAAAAGGAAAGATGAATATCGGCGATCGTGGTGGGATTGAAGATGTACGTATCGCCAATCACCGCTTGTTGGGTCGTGAATGCTTCGGGCGAGATAGGGTCACCGCTGATCAGGCCATTGTCGTATGGCTCGGCGCCATGGTTCTTTGATCTCCACCAGGTGTAGCGCTCGAACAAACTCTGTTTCGTGCTGAGTGTCTGGTCGCCGCGAATCGTGTATTGGTCGTTGATGCCGCCGGCGTTGCCAAACCTCGAAAAATTATTGATGCCGGTGCCGGATTGAGAGCTCACCGTGGGCGCAGCCCAATACGGAAAGGCGATCAGGTTCTTAGCCACGGTGCTGAAGCGGCTTGCGGGAATGATGTTGTTGGCGAATTGCTGACGCGTCGGCTGAGTGCCGGCCAACTGCGCAGCCGTGCAAGCGGGGTTGCCGTTATAGCCGCAGGTTGTCAGCGGATCGTAGATCTTGGTTCCCGTCTGCGAAAAATCGCCCGTCCGCATCGGCAATGTGGGTACGTTGTAGACATAGATCTTGCCTTGGGCCTGCCGATATCCCTGGTAATCCCCAAAGATAAACAGCTTGTCTCTCATGATCGGCCCCCCAATGTTGGCGCCGAATTGGTTTTGATGGAATGGCTGCTTGCCCGAGTTATTCCGCTTGGCAAAGAAGTCGTTCGCGTTCAGAACCGTGTTGCGAAAGTATTCGTACGTCGTGCCATGAAACGAGTTCGTTCCCGACTTGGTGGCCATGTTGATCACGCCGCCGGTATACATGCCGAACTCGGCGGTGTTGTTGTTGGTCTGAACCTTGAATTCCTGAATGACGTCCTGGTCCGGTACCAGCTCCACCGTGTTCCCGTACGAGGTGTTAACCGGCGAACCATCGACCAGTACCGAACTCTGGTTGCCGTTGCCGCCCCCAATCTGATAATTACCGGCAGCGAATACATTCTGCCCGGTCAGGTTTCCAGAAGAGCTGCCCTGCGGCACGACACCTGGCACCAGGGACACCAACGCCAGAACATTGCGGCCGTTCAGCGGGATATTCGTGACCGCCTTACCCGCAACCACTTGCCCCAGCGAAGCAGTCTCCGTTTGCATGATCGGCGCCTGAGAGGTGACCACGACCTGCTGGTTAACTGCCCCAACCTCCATGGTCGCGTTTACCCGGAACACCTGGTCCACCTGCACCACGATCTGATCGTGGGTGTAGTGCTTAAACCCGGTGCCCTCCATATCAATCTTGTAGGCGCCTGGCTGCAGCAAAACAAACTGGTAGTTGCCAGAAGAATCGGTCGTAGCACTATGGGCTTCGCCGGTCTCAGTGCTCGTTAGGGTGACAGTTGCTCCGGTTACGGCTGCTCCCGACGAGTCTGTCACCGTTCCGACAATGGAACCAGTAGTGGTTTGACCCAGGGCGATGAGAGAAAACACGCTAAAACATAGTGCGATAGCTAACAGCGTCCGGCCGACTGATCCTCGAAACACCTGCATGGGTATGACCTCACTTTTTTAAAGTCAATTGTGTTCGTATTATGCAATTCCTTTTGCACCGACACCGAGGGACGCTATCACGCGCCGTAAACCACAGTCAAGAAAGTATTTTTTGGGTATTGAAGTAATTCAGCCGAACGCCGGCGCTCGGCTGCCAAGTGTCTACATTGGAAGGGTTTTTGCTCAACAAAAACCGATTAGCCCATTGGTTCGTGAGGCGGAATTTTAGTGGGCTTTTTGAGGGGCCGGCTTCCCCCAGAAGATATAAGTCCCACTACGGGTGGAAGTCACAATATCCATCTTTCCATCGCCGTTCAGGTCCACTGCGAGCACATCCGATCCCGCCCCGGAGCGATTGTGTATCAATTGCGGCACCAACTCCGCACCCCCGGGCGCCTTGGGGTTCCGGACGGTCTTGTACCAGTAGAGAACCGCTGGGCCGTAGGGATCGGAATCGTAGTAATCATCCAGATGCGACCAGAATCGCTTGCCCACAATGAAGTCGGGGATCCCGTCCCCATCCACGTCGGCGATCGCGGTGCCGTGCAATTCTGAGAAGGCAACGCCTCCAGCATTCTTCGTGTTGTAGTTATCCATCACCAGGTGTTTCACGAAGGTGATTTCGCCATTCTTGTTTCGCTTCTGCTCAAACCAGGCAAGACCCCACCCATGCGCCTGCAGGCTGGTGACGACGTCGTTCAGTCCATCCCCATTTACGTCGTAGACCCCAATCTCACTGCCGCCTGGCGATGTAGTAGAAGGGGCTCAGGCGCTGCATACGAAAGCGGCTCCCCACTTCTTCCGGAAGGTCCTTCTTGATCGCGAGATCCTTGTACGCGACATTCTTAAACCGCACTTCGCAGCCTTTGCCGACATAGAGCGCGATCGAACCGTACCCACTCATCTCGTCGGTCGCCACGCTGGCCTGGCCTCCCCCGTTATTCATGAAGGCGCGCAGGATATCGGCATCCAGCAGCAGTTCGATCTCGTTCTACCCTTCCTTGCGGATGCCCTGCTCTGGACGGGTAATGGGTATCGTCACCCCGGGAGGAGCACTGGGCAGCGTAGGGAACCGCACCGGACGTGCCGGAGCAGAAGGATCGGGTGGAGGCGGCGCAAACCGGATCTGTCCGCCGGCTGACCGCAGCTCTTTCTGGTGCACCGGGTTCCCATCGCGATCGAGCGTGAGCGTATAACCCTTGAGGCCGCTATCCATGATGGCCAGGAAAGTTCCCTGCATGCCGTCGGACGTAGTGCGCAGCTGAAGCAAAACACCGGTATCGCAGCTACCTCCGCATTCGAAGGCCGTGTAGAGGCCGGTATCTTGAAAATCCCGATCGAGCACCAGCCAGCCGGCACCGTTGGTTCCTTTGCCGACAATCTCGCCCTGATCTGCGCGCCAGGACGCCTGACCCAGGGTGTGCCAACCGGCGAGTGTGGACACGTGGCCGTCGGGGATGAAGCTCGGACCGCTCAGGGTGGACTCCTGGCCCTTGGTGCGAGCGGCGGCGATCGAAACGACGGCGAGCGCGATCACTGCCACGCGGTTAAGGAACGGGCGCTTTTTATGATTCACATTATGCAATGGCGATTTCATTGGATCGCCGAAAGCTATCACGGCCGCCGAAACCCAGTCAATCCGCATCGTAGACTTAGCAAGGAGCTGCAAGGAGCTAACGAGATCCAATGGGAAACGGCGCGGCTACGGCAGCTCCCGAAGTTATCCATCAACCGCAGGATAACCAAGCGCAGGATCGACAAAGGCTGAATGGCTTTGTTCGCGTGCGCGGCGCCCGGGAACACAACCTCAAAAACATTGATCTCGAAATTCCCCGCGATGCCCTGGTGGTATTCACCGGAGTCTCAGGATCCGGCAAATCCTCCCTGGCCTTTGGCACCCTCTACGCAGAAGCGCAGCGACGCTATTTGGAGTCAGTATCTCCTTACGCCAGGCGCCTGTTTCATCAGATGGCTGTCCCGGAAGTGGATGCCATCGATGGCCTGCCTCCGGCGGTGGCACTACAGCAACAGCGCGGATCGCCCACGACACGTTCCTCTGTCGGCAGCGTCACCACACTGTCCAATCTGCTGCGCATGTTGTATTCCCGCGCGGGAGACTACCCGCCTAACCAGCCGCTTCTCTATGCCGAGTCTTTTTCCCCTAACACACCAGAGGGAGCTTGCCCCAGGTGTCACGGACTCGGCCGAATCTACGAGGTTACGGAGCGCTCGATGGTGCCGGACGATTCGCTCACCATCCGCGAGCGAGCCATCGCTGCGTGGCCGACCGCGTGGCAGGGGCAGAACCAGCGGGATATTCTGACCTCCCTCGGCTATGACGTTGACCGCCCATGGCGTGAGCTGCCGAAGAAGGATCGTGACTGGATCCTTTTTACGGATGAGCAACCGGTCGTGCCGGTCTACGCAGGGTTCACTCCCAAAGAAACGCGAGAAGCTCTCCGGCGAAAGATGGAGCCCAGCTACCAGGGCACCTTCACCAGCGCCAAACGCCATGTACTGCACACCTTCGCCAACACCCACAGCCCGTTGATGAAGAAACGGGTGGCGCAATACATGCTCAGCCAGGAATGCCCGCTTTGCCACGGCAAGCGGCTCCGACTGGAATCGCTTTCGGTCAAGTTTGCCAAGTTGGATATCGCCGGCATTTCCCGGCTCCCGCTCAAGCGGCTTGCAGCCATCATGCGTCCTTTCGCCGAAGGTAAAGCAGCGAACGACAAAAGATCCCAGCACCCGGAAAAAAAGATTGTTACGCAACGGATCAGTGCGGACATCGTAGGACGGTTGGCGGTGCTGCTTGATTTGGGACTGGGTTATCTGACCCTGGAGCGAAGCACACCCACTCTTTCACCCGGTGAGTTGCAACGCCTACGGCTTGCGACTCAGGTGCACTCCAATCTTTTCGGAGTGGTCTATGTGCTCGATGAGCCCTCTGCTGGATTGCACCCGGCCGACACCGAGGCCCTTTTGGCAGCGTTCGAGCGATTGCGGTCCGCCGGCAATTCTTTATTCGTTGTTGAGCATGACCTGGACGTGATGCGCCATGCAGACTGGATTGTCGATGTCGGACCAGGAGCCGGAGAGCAGGGCGGCTATGTGCTCTACAGCGGGCCGCCTGCTGGCCTTGAGCAAATCGAAGCATCAGTTACGCGACGCTATCTTTTTGGCAACCTGCGCCCTCCCAGCCGCAAGCCGCGCGCACCGCAGAGCTGGCTCAGGCTGGAAGAGGTTACACGCAATAACCTGAAAAATCTCAATGTCGCCTTTCCCCTGGGAGTGTTCACTACCGTGACCGGCGTTTCTGGTTCCGGCAAATCGAGCCTGGTGGGTCAGGCGCTGGTCGAGCTTGTGGCTGAGCATCTCGGCCATCCGTTGTCAGTAGAAGAGGAGGAAGCAGAAGGCGCTGAATTGGAGACTGAGCCAGAGGTTCCCACGGAAGGAAAGATTACGGCCGGCATAGAAGCAATCAAGCGCTTAGTCAGGGTGGATCAAACTCCCATCGGCCGCACTCCGCGTTCGAACCTGGCCACCTACACCGGCCTGTTCGATTACGTGCGCAAGCTCTTTGCCGCCACCAAGACCGCCCGGGCTCGTCACTACGATGCAGGACGCTTTTCTTTCAACGTGGCCAAAGGCCGCTGCGAAACCTGCCAGGGCGAGGGCTTCGTATTTGTTGAGCTGCTCTTCCTGCCAAGCGTGTATGCGCCCTGCCCAACCTGCCATGGAGCACGGTATAACGCCAGGACTTTGGAAGTGAAATACCGCGACAAGTCCATTGCTGACGTGCTGGGGTTGACTGTGGATGCGGCCTGGGAATTCTTTGCGGATGAGCCGCCTTTGCGCCGGTCGATAGACGTTTTGCGCCAGGTTGGGCTGGGCTATCTGCGGCTCGGTCAACCGGCCACCGAGCTCTCTGGCGGGGAAGCTCAGCGCATCAAGCTTGCCACTGAGCTGCAAAGGATACAACGCGGTGCCACTCTTTATGTTCTCGACGAGCCAACGACCGGCCTCCATGCAGCGGACGTAGACAGATTGATGGCCCAGCTGGATCTGCTGGTAGAAGCGGGGAACACGGTGATCGTGGTAGAGCATGATATGCGCGTTGTCGCCGCGAGTGACTGGGTCATGGACATTGGTCCTGGCGCGGGCGATGAGGGTGGACGCGTGGTTGCGTCCGGAACCCCCGCCGAGGTTGCCAAAACGTCCGCCAGCCGAACGGCTGCTTATTTAGCGCCGCTGCTGAGTGCGAATTAACCGGCAAAGAGACGGTAGGAAAACATCTCGCATTACTTGCCCTGGTACTCGTACCATTTCAGGGAGTTCGATCCTCGCGTATCGATGCACACGATGTCGGTGCTTCGCCCCGTCCCTTTGATGTCGGCGACCGCGCAGCCTTGTGCAGACATGTCATTGTCCATCAGCATCCTCTGCCATCTCTGTCCGCTTGGGTCGGTGGCACGATAGAAGAACAAGCCGTTCCGCGTGCCACTGCCGGAAGCAACAATCTCGGGCACTCCGTCACCATCCACATCGATCAGCGAGAGCGTATGCCCGTTTATCAGACTGTCATCGATCACGTTGCGCTGGTAACGGCCGTGCGAGTCCTGCGTATAGACCACCACCATGTTGCCGTGAAATGGTTCAATCGTAGCGAAGAACTGTTTACCTTTGAGTCTTCCCACTGCAATCTCACCAGCGCCCCCATTGGGCCAAGCAGCTGGACTGCCGGCAGAAATCTCCAGGTGTGTCCATTTCCCGTCCTTCTCCAAGCTATGCACAAACACGCCGCTGTAACCGGCCGTCAACAAGTCCTGCCTTCCATCGCCATACCAGTCAAACGGCAACAATCCGTGAACGACGCCTTTGTTTTCCTGGGGGATGAGTTCCCGTTTCCATTCTCCCGGGCGGTACATCAGCAGCGGCGTCGACAAGTGATCAGGATCGGGGAAGCCCTTTGCCTGGGCATTGAGTACAGGGGCCACTACCAATACCTTGTGCCCGTTCCCCGCAATGTCCGCGAAACGGACACGATGCGCTGCCGGCATCCGGTCGATTTCTTTGAGGGTCCAGGGACCTTTGGGGTCTCCATTGCTGTGGAGAACCGCGATGTTGCCCGTGCTCTTGGCCGGGTTCGAACTGAATCCATAGGCTAAGGCGATCTCGGGAATTCCGTCATTGTCCAGGTCGGCTACGGCCGCGTTGATCATGTGTTCGGCCGGAACGATGAGATGGGGCGTCCATGAAGGGTTCTCATACCACACGAGGGAATCTGCGCCGCTGCCCAAGCCGATGAGGTCGATTTTGCCATCGTGGTTCAGGTCGGCCGCCACCACCTGGTAACCGCCGCGAATGCCGGTTGCGATCGTATGCGCAATGAAGGGGGCGGTGATGGGTGGTGGTTGCGTGCCTGCGGGCTGTGCAGTCTGCGCGGCGGCTCCCATAACTATGCTGGCAAATCCCAAGTTCAAAGACCAAAGGCACCCGAGCGCGCATTTCATGATGGCCAGATGCTAGAGCATTTCTCCTGGACCTGTCTCTTCCGGCAGCCTATGATCCATATTTTCCTTGCAGAGCTGCAAGGAGCATTTTTGGGGGCGCGCGGATAAAGTGAGGATGCGATGACCGGCAAGGTCGATCTTTATGACGGTGAGTACGGAAACTACGAGTTTGATGTTTACCAGCAGGTGCGCATCGAGACCTACGGGGTAGATTTCGGGCAGACGAGCTGGGTTACGACTGAAGAGTCCGCGGAGATTCCAAAGTTGCTTGAACTCGCCGGTAATTCATCCGTGCTCGAAATCGGTTGCGGTTCCGGGGCGTACGCCTTACATCTTGCACAAACGACCGGCTGCAGCATCACTGGTTTAGACATCAACGCGTTGGGCATTCACAACGCGAATCAATTGGCCTTGCATCGCGGCCTCCATCCGCAAGCGCGCTTCGAAGTATGCGATGTATCCAAGCCTCTGCCGTTCGCGAATGAAACTTTCGACGCCATTTTCTCAAACGATGTGCTGTGTCACATTCCGGGAAGGCCGGCTCTTCTTAAAGAAATGTACCGCGTCCTGAGACCTGGTGGAAGCCGGATGCTATTCAGTGACGCTCTGGTTATCGGAGGTTTGATTTCCCATGATGAAATCGCGACTCGCAGCTCGATCGGATATTACTTGTTCAGTCCTCCGGGAGAGAATGAACGATTCATCCTGGAAGCGGGGTTCACCGATCTCAACGTAAAAGACACAACAGAGCACGCAGCCCGCACCGCCGCGAGGTGGCTCGATGCCCGTGGGAAACATAAAGACAAGCTGATCGCCCTTGAAGGCGAGCAAAAATACACCGGCCTGCAACGATTCCTTTCCTGCGTGCAGATGCTGACCCAGGAAAGGCGGCTGCTCCGGCTGCTCTACCAGGCGCGCAAAGCATGAAGGTTCATGTGTCTGCGTGGGAACGACACATCTCCAACTCACCACCAAACCGTCATCCTGAGCGGAGCGCGCCACAAATCTATTGCGTAACACAGCACTTCGTTTGCGCGGAGTCGAAGGACCCCGAGGATGCTTATCTTGCCCATACTGCTCTGAGGCCTTTTCAACCACCGAAGCCCGCAATTGGTGGACCTGCCACGGTCATTCCCCAGGGAGGACAACAAGAATTGCTAGCATCTACCCCTGACCATCAGGTGCGTACCACCGGAAGACTCTGTTCTCGGGATTCGGTGATCGAAAAGGCCTCGAACAGTATGGGCAAGATAAGCATCCTCGGGGTCCTTCGACTCCGCGCAAACGAAGTGCTGTGTTACGTAATAGATTTGTGAGGCGCTCCGCTCAGGATGACGGTTTTGTGGGGGTTTTGACAAGCTCAGGGCAGGCTCTGCGGGACTCATTGCAGATCGCACGGCTCTCACGCGCACGCTTTAACGCTCCTCAATGCTCGAACAGCAGCATCACATAAGCGAGAAACAGTAGAAGGTGAACTGCGCCCATCAGCACATTGGTCCGAATGCTGGTGAAGGTGAGGCCACACACAGCCAGGCTGAGCACCAGCAAAACAGAATTGGCCGGGTCGAGCCCCAGCACCACGGTCTTTCCCGTAATCAGGCCGATCGTCAACACCGCGGGAATGGTTAGCCCGATCGACGCCAGCACCGATCCCAACAGGATGTTGATGGAACGCTGCAGATCATTGGCCAGCGCCGCCCGGGTTGCACTCAGCGACTCTGGAGACAGGATGAGCGCCGCCACCAGGAACCCACCCAGAGCCGCAGGCGCATGGAGAACCTCGATCCCATGATCGATGGGCACCGCAATTTCCTCGGCCAGCACCACGACCGGCAGCAGGTACATCAACAGCAAGGTTGCATGGTAGGTCAGCGACTGGGTCTCGCCGTGGTGTGCCTCGACCGCAGCGATCGACTCGCCCACCACCGGTTTCACAAAATAATCGCGGTGTCTCCAGTTCTGGATGATCAAAAAGACAACATAAGTCGCGATCGACATGACAACCATGAAGACCGATTGAAAGGCAGAGAGGGTGGGCCCTGGAGACGCTTCCGTGAAGTTAGGCAGCACCATGCCCAGTACGGTCAGCGACACAATCAGAGACAAAAAAGAATTTGCTCCTCTGAGGTTGTACTCCTGCTCGCGGTGGCGCAGACCTCCCAGCAGCAGTGAAACTCCAATCATGCCATTGAGCACAATCATCACCACGCCGAACATCGCATCCCGCGCGAGCGCAGGTTTCGATTCGCCGGTCAGCATGACCGCCGAGATCATCATGACCTCGATGCCGATCACCGCAAGCGTAAGCACCAGCGTGCCTAGAGGTTCACCCAGGCGTACCGCCAGGCTCTCGGCGTGATGCACGATGGCGAAAGCCGAGCCCATGATGACCGCGAAGAGCCAAACCAGCATGAAAGTGAACCACAGCGGGTTCGAGAGGTCGGCCAGCCACGCTTTGCCAAAGAGTAGAAACAATGCCGTCGTAGCAAAGGCCACGGCCAGCACCCACTCTCGCCGAAGGCCCGAAAGGGAGACGGAACTCATGCAGTAGTCCTACCAGAAAAAAGAAGCCATTGGTGAGCATTCACCGCCGGTGAACCTCAGGCGGAATCTTCGTCTTTAATAGAGCAACTCATCGCGGCAGGTTACGCCGTCTCATGATCGTGAACCGGGTCCGCAGGAACCTCCTCCCGCTTCAGGCAGCCTTCGAGAACCTGGTCCAGTGCAAGAGCACTTAATGGTTTCGTAAGATAGCCGTCCATCCCTGCTTCCAGGCATCGCGCCCGATCCCCGCTCATTGCATGGGCGGTAAGTGCGATGATGCGCTGATGAACCGCAGTCCCCTGCTCGGAAAGCCGGATTAGTCGAGTGGCTTGAAAGCCGTCCATCTCAGGCATTTGAACATCCATCAAAACCAGGTCGAACATGTCTCTCTTGAGCGCGGCCAGAGCTTCTTTGCCGTTGGCGGTGACCACGACCCGATGTCCTCGCTTTTCCAGCAGTCTGGTGACTACCTTGCGATTGACCGCATTGTCTTCTGCCAGCAGGACACGCAAAGACGGCGTGAGCCCGCGGGCCGGAGCGGGATCGGGCTGCATGGCCGGAGCGGCTTCCACCGGTGGTATGCCCACCGCCCGGCGGATCGCATCCTGCAACTCAGAAGGGCGCACCGGTTTTAACAGGTGCACAGATATGCCAAGCTCGGCACACCGCGCAATATCTCCACGTTGGCCGCCAGAGGTAAGCATCATGATCGTAGCCGGGACAGTGCCCGGCAGCCTCTGGAGATGTTCGGCCAACTCGAATCCATCCATCCCCGGCATATGCACGTCGATGAGAATAAGGTGGTAAGCATCCCCGGATTCGCGTGCCGCCTGTACTTGCTCGATCGCTTCTTCTCCGCTCTGAGCCGAATTTGCGATCCATCCCCAACCCTTGAGCTGGCCTTCCAGAATGCCGCAATGGGTCCGGTTGTCATCGACGACAAGGACTCTGGTTCCATTTCTGGCAATCGGCGGGTTCGCGGAACGGGCGATGCTCGGGGCGTGGTCCGCCAGCAGTTGCGCCGTAAAGTGGAATTGGGAGCCGTTGCCAGGTTCGCTCTCCACCCAGATTTCCCCGCCCATCATCTTGACCAGCCGAGCCGATATAGCCAGCCCCAACCCAGTCCCTCCGTAGTTCCTGGTGGTCGAGCTGTCTGCCTGGGTGAAGGGTTCGAAGATGAGCTTCCGCACACTTGCCGCGAGTCCCACACCGGAATCGGAGACGGTGAAATGCAGCAGGTATTTCTTATCTTCCACCTGGTCAATCTTCACCCGCAGCACAACCTCCCCGGCGTGCGTGAACTTGAGAGCGTTGCCGACCAGGTTTACCAGGATCTGCCGCAGCTTGTTTGCATCCCCTTGTAGAATTTCAGGCACCTGTTCGTCGACTTCATACAAAAGCTCCAACTTCTTTTCCGATGCCCGCAGGGCGAAGGTTTTCAATATGGTTTCCAGGCCGGCTCGGAAATCAAAGTCACTGACTTCCAGATCGCTCTTACCGGCTTCGATCTTGGAGAAGTCAAGAATGTCGTTGATCACGCTGAGCAACGCATCACCCGACAGTTTGACCGTAGTGAGATAGTCGCGCTGCTCTTCGGTGAGGTCGGTTCCCAATGCCAGTTCGGTCATCCCGATCACACCGTTCAAAGGGGTGCGGATTTCATGGCTCATGTTGGCGAGAAATTCGCTTTTGGCGCGGCTCCCTGCCTCCGCTGCTTCCTTCGCGTTGCGCATGGCTTCCTCAGCCTGCTTGCGCACGGTGACGTCGACAAACGTTACTACCATCCCGATCACGCGATGGTTGCGATGCAGCAGGCGCGACCAGAATTCAACCGGAAAGCTGGTTCCATCTTTTCGCCACAGCACTTCGTCGTCCCCGTGCGCAACCTGTTCGTCCGCGAAACCCGCGTAGATGCCGCACTCCTGCACCGGGTAAGGGGCTCCATCCGGCTTCGCGTAGTGGATCACCGCATGCATGTTCCTGCCGAGAAATTCAGAGGCGTCGTCATAACCTGTCAGGCGCAGGCAGGCTGCGTTGCAAAAAGTGCAGTCACCCACTAAATCGACGCCATAGATGGCTTCGGGTGCGGACTCCAGCAGCAGCGTGACGAGTTCGCTGCTCTCACGCAGCGCCGCCTCGGCGCTCTCGCGCTCGGAAATTTCCATCGCTAGTCCTGCATTGGTGCGAGAAAGCAACTCCGTGCGCTCATCCACCCGCGCTTCCAGCATCTCCCGCTGCTCCCGAACCTCACCCGCCATGCGGTTGAAGGTTCGCGTTAAGACGCCAAGTTCATCGTCGGACCGCACCGCTAGCGGACGAAGTATTTCGCTTGCGTCTTCGGTCAGTAGCTTGGCCGCCTGCGTCAGGGAGCGAATGGGGGCGACAATCCGCCGCGTTGCAAGAGTGAAAATGGCGGTCACCATCAGCATGACAAGAACGATCAAGGAAAGGACCGTGCGCTCCATATCGCGGATCGAGGCGACAAGGCCTGCCTGACTGTAGCCGACCCAAACCGTACCCACGATGCCGGTTAATACCTTTTTCCGGATGACCAGTGTGGGTACGTGCTCGTTCCCCAGGTTTATCCACGCATAGTCGTTCACCACAGAAACTTGTCGTGCCAAATTATCGGGAAATTGGGGTACAAATGTGTGCGCCAACACTTCGCCGTTGGGCGCCGTGATGTAGGCCCATTTCACATCCCGAACCTGCAGCACCTGATCGATGGCTACTTGTGCAGAGGTAATATCTCTCGCGACCAACGGAGATTCCACCGATTGCGCCAAACCTGCTGCGACGACCTCGCACTGGGCCACGAAACTGTCCTTGATTCGCGGCAATAGTTGCCAATTCATGGAAAAGTAGAGGATCACCACAACCAGCAACGCACACACCAGTTGCAGCAGCGCGAACTTCCACGAGATGCTGTTCATGGTGTTGGTACGGGCAGCCATTGGCCATTGGCAGTTTGGCTAAGCCATACCTTGTGGATGCCTTGATGGTTCGTCGGCGAAAACTCGAGCTTTACACCCAGTCCCGGATCAAAATCGTTGAGTGACTCCATTGCGTGGATAAAGTCTTCTCGCGATGGATTGGGGCGTGTCCTGCGCAGCGCCTCGGTGACCACCACGGCATTGAGCCATCCTTCTAAAGCAATGCCGGCATAGCCCGCGGCGGGATTATGTTTACGATAGTCAACCACCAGGGGATAGCGCAGATCCTCTGGCGAAGGAACCACCTCGCTATTGATGAGGTTCGCCGTCAGGTCCACCTTGAGGTGCTGCGACGTCTGGCGCAGTTTATCGAGGAGGGCAGTCGGGCCCACGAAACTGACATTGGCAATTGGAATCGTCCAGCCATTCAGGCGTGCATCGCGGACAAACGCCGCGCAGGGCCCATATACTCCGACCGCGATGACTGCCTGTACACCGGCATTGCGCAGTAATTTCACTTGCGCGGTCATCGATGTTTCAAAGCTCTGATTGCGCGGATAGGTCACGCTCTTCACGATCGTTAGTCCCTTTTCTCCGAGCGCTAAGCTGACTCCGATTTCGCCACTTTTACCGTATGCGTCTCCCTGGCCAAAGAAACCGATCCTCCGGTAACCCTGGTTGTAGAGATAGCGAACCAGGGCCCGCGTTTCTTCGCGATACGAAGCACGGATATTGAAAACAAACCGGTCGTAGGGAGCGGTACGCTGTGGATCGGCCCCAGTGAATGGAGCTACGTTCACAATCCTTTGCGTTTCGTAATATTTCAACAAGGGAAGCACACGCGTCAGGGTGGGTGTTCCCACGTAATCGAAGAGAAAAAACACCTTATCCCGTTCGATCAGCTCATTCGTATTCTGGACCGCCGGGTCCGGTTCATACTTGTCATCTTTGAGGATGATTGCAATCTTCCGTCCA
Organism: uncultured Acidobacteriaceae bacterium; assembly: GCA_963745725.1. Taxonomy (GTDB): domain Bacteria; phylum Acidobacteriota; class Terriglobia; order Terriglobales; family Acidobacteriaceae; genus PALSA-350. The sequence continues at coordinate 331,956 of CAVUYJ010000005.1, read as the reverse complement.
TGGATTCCGCCCTGTTGATTGACTAGGTCGAAGTATGCGGTTGAGCCACGAAGCAGGGTCTGCCCGAGCAAAGCCGAGGGACCGGACTGCACGTTCGACACCCCGATGACGATCGGAGGCAGTTCCACCGTGGTACTCGATGGCGCGGTGCGGCAGAAGTGTGTGAGCAGACACGCGAGCAGAAAAACTGCGAGAGGCCTGGGCCAAGCCGCGGACTTGCCTCGCGTTGGATGGGTGGTTCCGGGCATGCGATGTGCTCATTCCCACGGAGAGACACTTCAGCTTCGTGACCGCGGGCGTATGGCGACCCGACAGAGTCTCTTTTGACAATCGGCGGATCCTGGGATTTATTTAGTTGAAGGCAGGGCAGACACACCTCCAGTCCGCTCTCGCGTGGAGCGTTGGCAAAGGCCGGGGTCTCAATTGCAGATCAGGGAAGGCTGGAGATGATCTTCCGATATTCGTCCTCGGTGAAGGCACGGACCGTTTCCGTGCGAACGCTGCCCTTAGTAGCAAGAGAGAGTGCCAGGCGAGCGATGGTCGCGTCATCGGGAGCTTCCGCCACGATGGCCATGTCGTATTGACCCATCAACAACAGGACAGTGTTGATTTTGCAGCCTGCAGCCGCAAAGGCCTTTTTGCCTTCGTCCAGGCGGGACGGGCTGTCCTTCACCTTTTCCACGCCTTCTTTGGTCCAGCTTAGTAAGCAGAGATACGTTTGCATCGTGCCACCTCGGCGCGAATTATAGGCCGGGACGTAAACTGTGGTCATGGTATTTTCATGACCTGGCTTTTCTGGGCTGTTCTCTCCGCTCTGTTTGCCGCCACAACCGCGTTGCTGGCCAAGGTCGGTGTGGCCCATGTGGATCCGAATCTGGCCACGGCGATTCGCACTTCGGTGGTCGTGGTCTTCGCCTGGACCATCGCCCTCAGTTTAGGTACGCATGCCGGCCTCATGCATGTGGGCCGCCGCAGCTGGTTGTTCCTGGCCGCTTCCGGCCTGGCAACCGGCTTATCGTGGATTTGCTATTTTCGTGCGCTTTCCATAGGAGAAGCGTCGAAGGTCGCCCCCATCGACAAGTTGAGCGTGGTCTTTGTCGTGTTGCTGGCCTGGCCGCTGCTGGGCGAGACGATTACGCTGGCTAAGGCGGCCGGCGTGCTCTTGATCGCAGCCGGCGCGGTTGTTCTCGCGTGGGCCTAATCCAGAGGCCTTCGCGTGCTTTCCGCAATCTGTTTGAACCGCTCGACAATGGGTCGTGAATCTCCCGCCAGCCAGGCAAGCTCGATGTTGCTGACCGCCTTTGCGCCGCGAAGCGGAAGGCAGACGACCTCGGCAGAGGCAATGCGCCGCACACACGAGGGCGCAATCGAAACTCCCTGCCCAGCCGCTATCAGGCGCAGGATGGTGAGCCAGTGAGACGCCTCCTGCACGATTTGCGGGCGAAACCCGTGCTCCTCACACAGCGTCAGCGGCTTCTCATAGGCGCGCGCACCCGCGCTGCGCGGGTAGTAGACGAACGGGTCGTCGCGCAGCGAAGCGACCGAGATGGTCTTCTGTTTCGCGCAGGCGTGAGTTGCCGGGATCACCGCAACGAAAGGTTCGGAGAGGATCGTGGTTACCTGCAAGCCTTCGAATGGGTCTCCGTCGCGCAGGATTCCAGCATCGAGGGTGCCGTTCTCCAGGCCCTCCGTCACCAGGGCTGTGAACGATTCGTGCAGATGCAGTTGTACTCGCGGGTACGCCTCGCGATAAGCGCGGAAGATCCCGGGCAGCGTCGTCAGCATGGCGGACCCGATAAATCCGATATGCAGGGAGCCTACATCGCCCCGCCCGATGCTGCGGGTCTCATCGATGTCGCGCTGCACGTTGCGCAGCGTACGGCGTGCGCGCTGCAGCAGGGCCTCGCCGGCTGTGGTCAGGCTTACCGACCGGGAGGTGCGGGTGAAGAGTGGATATCCCAGCAATTCTTCGAGCTTGCGTATTTGTTGTGAGAGAGGCGGTTGGGCAAGGTGAAGCCGCTCGGCTGCGCGTCCAAAATGCAACTCCTCGGCAACCGCGACAAAGTAACGCAAGTGTCTCAGCTCGATGTCCCTATCCATATACGAAACATCTTAATCCAGCTAAACAAGATATTGGACGTAATCGATGCCAGGGGCGAGACTGCTTTTAAAGCATTTTTCGCAATACCATGAACTTTCTAACGGCGATTACGAGCAGCTTTCTTTGGCGGAAAGCTACGCAAACTTTTGTGGCTTCGGTCTACACTTTTGCGAAAAATGCTATAGGGGGCAACCAAAATGCATAACGACGGGATGCAAGCGATGAGCGAACAGCAATCGGCGAGTCTTCCGCAAATCGAGATTCGACCACTGCAGGCGGGCGAAGACGCAACCGCCTTCAGGACCTTGAACGAAGAGTGGATCAGCCGCTACTTCACCCTGGAAGCAAAGGATCGCGAAATTCTGGGCGATCCCGAGGGCAAGATCCTGAAGCACGGCGGGCATATCCTCATGGTCTGGCTCGGCCATCAGGCGGTGGGCTGCGTCGCTCTCATCCCCATGGGCGATGGTGTGTATGAACTGTCAAAAATGGCAGTCTCGCCAGAAATGCGCGGATTGGGGATCGGGCGCAGATTGCTGCTCGATGCAATTGCACTGGCGAAGCGGATCGGAGCCAGATCTTTATTCCTCGGCAGCAACAGCAAACTGCAAAATGCCGTGCATTTATACGAATCCGTCGGCTTTCGCCACGTGCCTGCCGACAGCATTCCCGACATGCCCTATGTGCGGGCAAACGTTTTTATGGACCTGCCACTCTGAAACCGCCCAAGTTGTAGGAGGCGATGCGTAGCGATCATCCCGGGCCTCAGGGTGAGCTTCGACGGCCGTTCTCTGCCGAAAATCGAGGACAATAGAAATGACCTATGCGAAAACCTCTGCTTGCGCTGGCCGTTTCTGCCTTTGGGATCGGTACTTCGGAATTCATCATCATGGGGCTGCTGCCGGATCTCGCTCGCAGCTTCCAAGTCAGTATTCCCAAGACCGGGATTCTGGTTTCCGGCTATGCGCTCAGCGTCACCTTGGGATCGCCGCTGGTGGCCCTCGCCTTGTCGCGCATGGATCGTAAACGAGCGCTACTGATTTTGATGGGGATGTTTCTGGTGGGCAACGCGCTCTGCGCCTTGGCTCCTACCTTTCTGCTTCTGCTCCTTGCCCGCATTCTTACCGCGCTTTGCCACGGCGCATTCTTCGGCATCGGCAGCATCGTCGCATCTCACCTGGTCCCGCGCTCCGAGCGCGCCCAGGCGATTGCGCTTATGTTCAGCGGCCTCACGCTGGCAAATGTGCTTGGAGTTCCCGCGGGTACCGCCCTGGGCCAGGCGTTCGGATGGCGATTCGCCTTTTGGGCGCTGGTGCCCATTGGCCTGATCGCCGGCCTCGGCTTGCTTCGCCTGGTGCCCCATCAGCCGGCAGAAAAGATTCACCTCAAGCACGAATTCCACGCCGTGGTCCGCCCGCAGGTGCAGTTGGTGCTGGCGATGAGCACCCTCTCTTCCGTTTCGTTGTTCTGCGTTTTCACCTACATCGCGCCCATACTCGAGCAGGTGACGCATCTCTCCCCGGCCGCGGTGACCAGGGTTTTGGTGGTCTTCGGCGTGGGCATTACCCTGGGCAATCTCGTCGGCGGCAGGCTCGCAGATTGGAAGCAGATGCCGGTTCTCATTTGCGGAATGATGCTGTTGATCCTGATCTTCCTGGCCATGCCTTTGGTGGAAACCAGAGTGGTGCCCGCGGTGCTCATGGTGTTTGTCTGGGGCTGCATCCACTTCGCAGCCGGCGCTCCCTTGCAAGCGCGGATCGTGGATCAGGCAAAAGGAGCTCCAAATTTGGCCTCAACCCTGAACCAGGGTGCTTTCAACCTGGGAAACGCGCTGGGCGCAAGCCTTGGTGGCATCATGCTGACCGAGGGCATCGGCTACCGGTATCTATCCTTGGGAAGTGCGGCGGTCGCCAGCGTGGCTTTGCTGGTGGCGCTCATCGCCTTGCGGGTAGAGCGCAGCCAGAGCGGATCCGCCGAGGAAAACCAGATGGTGTCTGCCTAAGTTCAGCCGTCCCTACGGGACTCTTCGTGGCGGTTTCACCCCCCGAGACTGCGTTTCCAGGATAGGTCCGCGGAACCGCAGATCCCTCCGCTCCGCTCCGGTCGGGATGACAAAGGAAAGGGAACCGGTTCCATAAAAAGTAGTTACTGAACCGAGGCGTTTTTGAAAGCTAATTTGGACAGGTCTGAAGTTCAGCAGTCCCTTCGGGACTGGGTGCCAAGCTTCCGTCATAACCATCGTTACCCATGACGCCCGCACCAGAAGCGACAACCTATCTTCTCCCCCAGACCCATAAAATCAGAAGGGCATGAAGAAGAAACTCCGGGTGGGCATACTTTTTGGCGGGCGTAGCGGCGAGCATGAAGTCTCCCTGCTTTCGGCTGCCTCAGTTCTCAAGGCAATCGATCGCACGCGTTATGAGGTGGTGCCGATCGGCATTACCAAGCAAGGCCGCTGGCTCATCTCCGGCGATGCCGAGCGATTATTGACGGGCGATTTCCCTGACACCGGAACCCTGCGCGCAGGCGATCCGCAACACACCGCACCTGCCGCTCTCCTGGCCAAAGGACAAGGCGTCATCGTGCCGCCGATGCCAGCCGCGGAAGGTGGACGAGGCGGTACCCTCGTACCTTTTGAGCAGGACGCATCTTCCATCTCTCCAGCCCACGACGTGTTGCAGCTGGATGTCGTCTTCCCCGTGCTGCACGGCACGTTTGGCGAAGATGGCACCATGCAAGGACTGTTCGAACTTGCCGGCCTGGCCTACGTCGGATCCGGAGTGCTCGGTTCGGCCACCGGTATGGACAAAGAAGTGATGAAGCGCCTCTTCCTCGCCGCCGGCCTGCCTATCACCAAACACGTGACCTTCCTCCGCCACGAATGGAAGCAAGCCCCTAAGAAGGTCATCGCCAAACTCGAGAGTGCGCTCAAATATCCGCTCTTCGTCAAGCCCGCAAACCTTGGATCTTCGGTAGGCATCAGCAAAGCACATGATCGCAAGGAACTCGGGCCCGCCATCGACATGGCAGCGGGCTTCGATCGAAAGATCGTCGTGGAGCAAGCCGTGGGCGCCCGCGGCAATCGCGCGAAAATGGGCAAGGCCCGTGAACTGGAAGTGGCCGTGCTGGGCAACGACGAACCGAAAGCCTCGGTGGTTGGCGAAATCGTCCCCGGAAAGGAGTTCTATGACTACGAGGCTAAATATCTGAGTGAAGGGTCAGTCGCCATCATTCCCGCCAAGCTGACAAAGAAGCAAAGCCAACAGGTGCAGGCAATGGCGCTCGACGCCTTTCGTGCCTGTGACTGCGCGGGGTTGGCACGCGTGGACTTTCTCCTCGAGGCGGGAGACTCAGGACGTCTCTACCTGAACGAGATCAATACCATGCCAGGCTTTACCTCGATCAGCATGTACCCCAAGCTGTGGGAAGCCTCGGGCATGAAATATCGCGACCTCATTTCCCGCTTGATTGAACTGGCTCTGGAACGCAAAGCGGAACAGGAACAAATCTCCTACTCGCGGTGATATGGTCATGAGCGGTAGAGCAGTTTCGCAATGGGTGTTGACTGAAGCAGATAGGCCTTTTCGCGGTTTTCCCCCAAGGAAAACCGCTCCTCGCGATCGTTATCGACCACAGTGATTGCGAAACTGCTCTAAACTGACTCAAAGCAAGGAGCCGCCATGACCCTGCTCGATGCACCCACGTATGATCCTGCCAAGGCGCGCACGCGTAAGAATCTTTTAATTGCGAGCCTGATCGCCTGCCTGTTGCTTGCGGGCTTCCTCTGGTACTTCTGGGACTGGCCACAGGAGCACCGCGTCAATCAATTCTTCGCGGCGATCGAAGCCAAAGACCTGCCGAAGGCCTTCGGCATTTGGAACCACGACCCGGACTGGGAACAGCACACGCAGCAATACACCTCCTACCCCTACGGTCGCTTTGAAGTTGATTGGGGCCACAACAGCGACTGGGGCGACATCAAGACGCACAAGATCACAATGTCGAAAACGGTAGGCTCGGGAGTGGTGGTCGGAGTGGAAGTGAACGGGCAAAAGAAACCGGTCTTCCTCTGGGTGCAGCGCAGCAACAAGACGCTGGGCTTCTCCCCGGTTCAGCTTTCGGATGATTAAGCGATTTTCCCTATTGATTGGTGGAAAAATGCTTTAGGCATTAAGGACAGCGAGCAGCTTTTCCAGGCTGGCGGGATCTTCCACCTGTGCGCACTTCTGACTGCGATCAATCTGCCGCAAGAGCCCGCTGAGCACCTTGCCTGGACCGACCTCAATAAAGGTCGTGACTCCCTCGGCGATCAGCAACTGCATGGACTCTGTCCAGCGAACCGCGCCGGTGACCTGGCGGACCAGGGCATCCCGCAACTGCGTGCCATCGGTCACCAGGGCAGCATCCACGTTGACCACGACCGGCACCTTCGCGGTAGCGAAGGGCATTGCCTGAAGGATCGGGCCCAGGCCATCCTGTGCCGGCTGCATCAGGCTGCAGTGGAAGGGCGCGGAGACCTGCAGTAGAACAGCTCGCTTGGCGCCCCGTTCTTTGGCCAGCGCGACGGCCCGATCGACGGCCGCCGTCGCCCCGGAGATGACGGTTTGTTCCGGACTGTTGAGGTTGGCTGGTTCGACCGGCGCGCCCTCACTCGACGCATCCCGGCAAACGGCGACCACAGCCTCCGCTGGCATACCCAGAATCGCCGCCATGGCCCCTTGACCTTGGGGCACTGCCTGCTGCATCAACTGCCCCCGCCGGTGCACCGTGCGGGCGGCCAATGCAAATTCAATCGCGCCCGCAGCCACATTGGCGGAGTATTCGCCCAGCGAGTGCCCGGCAACATAGTCCGCGCGGACTCCAGCCTCAGCCAGCACCCGCAGTGCAGCTACGGAAACAGTGAAGATCGCCGGCTGGGTGAACTCGGTCAGTCGAAGCTGCTCTTCGGGTCCTGCAAAGCATAGCTTCGCCAAATCGAAGCCAAGAGCGTCGTTGGCTTCCTCGAAAGTTCGGCGTGCGACCGCGAAGGTTGAGGCGAGGTCCCGTCCCATGCCTACGCTTTGGGAACCTTGACCAGGGAAGAGGAATGCAGTCTTACTCATGTCGTTTTGAGGGATTGAGAACTATCTCAATAAAGCGGCTGGATTGGCTCGCTCAAATCAGGTTCAGGGGGCGGATCTGGCCGGCGGCAGGCAAACTCCCGCTCCAACTGCTGGTTAACACCCGCCGTGGCGAACTCGGCGGTTACTCGAATGCCGTTAAAGATGGCGCGGTCATTGGAAGAGCCATGGTTCACGATGCAGACGCCGCGGATGCCCAGCAGCGGCGCACCGCCATACTCGGAATAGTCCAGACGCTTCTTGAAGTCGTCGAACGCCTTGCGTGAGAGCAGCGCGCCAACCTGCGCAGTGACTGTCGAATTCAGCGACTGGCGCAGCAGATCGCGTACCAGGCGGGCCAGCCCCTCTGACGTTTTGAGCGCGACATTGCCCACAAACCCATCGCACACCACCACATCAGCGCGACCGTTATAGATGTCGCGGCCTTCTACATTGCCGATAAAGTTAACGGAAAGCTGCTTGAGCAGAGCAGATGCCTCGCGAGTGAGATCGTTGCCTTTGCCCTCTTCTTCGCCGATCGACAGCAGGCCCACGCGGGGACGTGGAATCTTCAGCACGCTCCGGGCGTACATCTCACCCATGACAGCGAACTGTTCGAGATTGTGCGGCTTGCAGTCGACGTTGGCCCCCACATCGAGCAGCACGCAACGCGAACCCGTAGAAGTGGGCAGCAGCGCGCTCAGGGAGGGACGATCTACCCCCGGCAACGCTCCGAGCACCATCTTGGCCAAGGCCATTGCGGCCCCTGTATTCCCGGCGGTCAGGAATCCGGCCGCTTTCTTCTCTTTCACCAGGCGCAGCCCGACACGCATGGTGCTGCCCGGCTTCTTGCGAATCGCGGTCGCAGCTTTCTCGTCCATGGTGATCCATTCCGCTGCCGGAACGATCACAATCGGCAATTTCTCCCCCCGCGTCGCGTGGTCCAACGCGGCACGAAGACGGTCCTCCGGACCCACCAGGTGGACACGGACCGGAAGCTGGCGACAAGCATGGATAGCGCCCTTGATCTCGGGATCGGGAGCCTTATCCGACCCCATGGCGTCGAGCGCGATATCCGTGAGCGTGGGCACGGAAGGGGTTAGGCTTCCTTGGCTTCGAGCACTTCGCGACCCTTGTATACGCCGCATTTGGGGCAAGCCCTGTGGGGTAGTTTCTTCTCGTGACAGTTAGGACATTCCGAGACGGTAATGGGAGTGAGCGCGTCGTGCGAACGGCGCTTGGAAGTGCGGGCCTTGGAGTGGCGCCGCTTTGGATTCGGCATGGCAGATTCCTTTCAGGCGTTCTCCCCGGCTGTGCGGCTGCAGCCTGAGATCGCTCTCAACTTTACGTTTTGATCTTGCTGCGGAGGTCGGCAAGGGCTGTCCACCGCGCATCGACCTGGCTTGTATCGCAGTCGCATATCTCGTTATTGCGATTACGTCCGCATCGAGGGCAGAGTCCTTTGCATTCCTGCTGGCAGAGCGCTCTTGCCGGCAGGGAGAGCAACACCTGCTCGCGCAATACGTCCTCAACCGCAAGACGGCCTCCTTCATAGTACCCGATTTCCGTATCGGAGGTCGAGATGGCGTGCTCTGAGGCGTCTGCATCGACACCGGCAGGGCGAAACAGCAGGTCAAAGTGCTCTTCGAGCTTCTGGGCCACAGGATCCAGGCAGCGAGCGCAAGGCATCTCGAAATTGCCCCGGTAGCCGGCGCGCAGCCGGATGTCGTGAATTTGATCGTGTGGTCCCCGATGCTCGGTGAGGAGGTCGGCGCGGCCATCTACCGGCATGCCGTCGATTTGACGGATTCCGGAACCGTAGTCGATGGCGCCGGCAGGGATCGTCTCACTGAACTCAATCGGCTCCCGTTCCAGATCGAGTACCGTAATCACTAGGGCCATAACATTCTCCGGCTCAAAAGCGGTAATACACCCCGATGTTGGGTTCCAGGGTCGTGCGCAGGGTCTTGGTATCGATGGAGAACTGGTGAAAATCAGGCGTCTTATATTTTAAGCCGCGCAGCCCGCCCTGCACCCCAACCCGCTTGAACAGCGAATAGTTGAGGCCCAGGTTCCAAGTGAATTCCGGCAGCAACTGGGATTTCAGGGTCGTCGCCGGCTGGTTCACGGTAGTGATCGTTCCGGCAATCGGAGAAAAGACGATGATCCCGCCTCCCAAAGCCAGATAAGCCTGAACCCCGTAATAAGCAGGTGACTGCAGCAGGTAGGATACGCTGAAGTCGGTTACGTTGCTCTCCACCTTGACCACGTTCTTGTTGTAAGACTCATAGAACTTGGTGTAGCCGACGTTGGCTTCGTACCCCGCCCAGGGACGCCAGGGTTGACGAAAACTGATCAGCCCTCCGCCCGACTCGGTCGTGTCGTCGCGAATGAAGTTGCCATTGGCCGCGCCCGTGACCTGGTAAAAGCCGGCCACGCCAATATCGAATTTCTCCTTGGGCGGTTCGACGGTCTGCATGGTTTGCGTGTCCTGTGCATGAGCGGCAGCGGACCACGGGAGCATGCCTACCACGAGTAGCGCGCTTAAGAAGGAAGGAAACCGCCGGCTTCGGGCCGATCGAGGGAGGGTTAGGAACTTTTTCAAACTGACACTCTGCATGGTTGAGTCTTATCCCACTATATATGGTTCCATTGGCTCGGTTTGCCTCTAGAGGCTCCGCCAATCGTCTCCCGCGAAGAGCCGAATGCCGGCAATCCCGGCGGCGCCGGCGGCAACGCACTGCAGAGCATTGGCTGCGGTCACACCGCCCAGGGCCAGCACCGGAATTCCACGTGCCGCCGCGCAAGCGAGGCGCAGGCCTTCCAAACCCTGGGCCTTCGCCTTTTCCTTTTCGAAGACGGGCGAGAAAAGTATCAGGTCCACTTCCTCCTCGCAGGCCACCTCAATATCTTTCAGGCTGTGGCAAGGCACACTGATGATCGGGCTCGCGGAGCGGAAGGCTTTCCGGGCGCTGCTGGCCGCACCCGGGAGAGGCGTGCCGGCAAGGTGAACTCCGTCGGCGCCGGCCTCCGCTGCCAGGGCCGCCCATTCGGGCCCCGACTCAGCCAAGGACACATTCACCAACAATTTCGAACGCCCGCCATCGATTTTTGCCGCCACTTCCCGGGTGAGCGAATGAAGCGCGGCCCCACTCAGATCCTTCTCCCGCAATTGGATAAAATCTACGCCGCCGGTCGACCACTCCTCCACCAGGCTGAGAATCGGCTGGGTCGCTCCTTGGCGATCGGTGATGGCATACAGTTGCATAGAGTGGAGTCTAGTCGAGAGGCCCAACAGGGTTCAGAGAGGTGATCGCTTCCAGGTCGCCGCACTGCCTGAAGCGGCTTTGGCGTATGCTAACCCCAGGTCATGCTGTTCCGGATTTCCTGTCTAGGCCGGCGGAAGCACCGAACATTTATGCGGCTTTCTTTGAGGAAAGCCGCAGTCGGGGATCTGAGCCAAGGGCGCGTAGCCGGAAATTCCGTGTTCCCATTCCGGGTTTTGTCCTGGTAACAGAAATACGAAATTAATGTCGTCAGTTCATTGTTCCGGTACCCTTCCAACAAGGCATGATTACCTACGATCTACTCATCATTGGTTCCGGCCCTGCGGGGCAACGCGCCGCTATCTACGCCAATAAGCTGGGCAAGCGGGCTGCCGTGGTTGAGCGTATGCGGAACATCGGTGGTGTTTCCGTCAATACCGGTACCATCCCCAGCAAGACCATGCGCGAAGCCGTGCTCCATCTGTCCGGCTATAACTATCGTTCCATCTATGGCATGAATTACAAGGTCAAGGAAAAGATCACGATGGCGGACCTCGCCTTCCGCGTCCAGCACGTGATCAAGACTGAGATCGATGTGACCGAGGCGCAGCTTTCGCGCAATGGAATCGACGTACTCCCCGGCATCGCCAGCTTTGAAGACGCTAACCACGTCAAAGTGACCAACGAAGGTGGTACCCAGACCTATGAGGCGAAGAACATCATCATCGCCACCGGCACCAAGCCGGCCGACTCGTCCAGGGTGCCCATCAACGGCCGCTCGATCGTCAACAGCGATCAGATTCTCGAACTGCCCAATCTGCCCAAGTCGCTGATTGTCGTGGGAGGCGGGGTCATCGGCGTGGAGTACACCTGCATGTTCGCCGCGCTCGGCGTGCGCGTGACTCTGATCGAAAAGCGGCCCAAGCTGCTGGAGTTTGCCGACCAGGAAATCGTCGAAGCGCTCAGCTACCACCTGCGTGACAGCCGCGTGACCATGCGTCTGCACGAGGAAGTGGAAAGCGTAGAAGAGCTGCCTGATTGCAGTGTGGTCGCCAACCTGGAAAGCAAAAAAAGAATTTCCGGCGGCGCACTGTTATATGCGGTCGGTCGCTCCGGCAATGTCGAACAACTCAACCTGGGGGCCGTCGGCATCGAGCCGGATTCCCGCGGCCGCATTCCTGTAGACAAAGACTTTCGCACGAAGGTGCCGAACATCTTCGCGGTCGGGGACGTGATTGGCTTTCCCAGCCTGGCCTCGGTGTCCATGGAGCAGGGCCGAATCGCCGTTGCGCGAGCCTTCGGCAACGAGAACCTGGTCTCCAATCCGAGCTACTATCCGTACGGAATTTATACGATTCCGGAGATCTCGTTTATCGGCAAGACCGAGGAGCAGCTCACCGACGAAGATGTGCCCTATGAAGTGGGCGTCGCTTATTATCGCGAAATTGCGCGTGGCCAGATTAGGGGCGACACCACCGGTCGTTTGAAGATTGTTTTTCATCGCGAGACACGGCATCTGTTGGGAGTGCATATCATAGGCGAGGGCGCCAGCGAACTGCTGCACATCGGGCAGGCCGTCATGGCCCTCGGCGGTACACTGGACTACTTTATCGATACGGTGTTCAATTACCCCACCCTTGCCGAGTGCTATAAAGCTGCCGCATTTAACGGCATTAACCGGCTTGCCCGGGCGGCGGACTGAGGGAAGGGGAGGGCGCATGGGCAGAACGATTGGCGTTGTCGTGTCCTCGAGAATTGTTGCGGGGCTCATTGAAGATCACAAACTGGTTGGAACGCTGGGCTCCTATCCAGCGAATCCGGATGATCACGAAGCTCTGTTGGAACATCCATTCGAAAGCCTTTGTCATTTGATCAGCGATCAGGTCCTGGCCCTTCACCCCGAGGGCAAGTTCGATGCGATCGGTGTCGCCATTCCCGGCATCATCCGCAACGGGATTTGCGAGGACTCTCCGAACCTGGCTCAGCTAAAGGGCGCGAACGTTGCCGAGTCGTTGGCTGCCATCTTCCAGTCGAAGGGGATTGTGGCGCCGGTGAAGACGTTGAACGATGCAGATGCCGTAGCTGCCGGGCTGGCAGTTACCCAGCATCGTACCGATCGGCTGGTGCGCGTTTGGACCATCGGCAACGGTATAGGATTTGGCCGCTATCCCTACGCAGAAGGTGTTTGGGAGGGAGGTCACATGGTCGTGACCCTCGATCCCAAAGAGACTTACTGCGGCTGTGGGGGAAGAGGGCACCTGGAAGGGATCATGGGTTACCGCGCGATGCGTCTGCGCTTTCTCGACATGGAGCCGGAGGAAGTTTTCGCCGCCGCCAAGAAAGGCGACGCCCGTTGCATGGACTTCGTTCGCCTCTGGCATAGGGGTCTAGGCGCTGCTACGGCTACGTCGATCCACTTAGGTGGGCCCGGCCGTTTCTATTACACCGGGGTCAATGTGCGTTTTCTCGATCTGAATCTGCTCAAGGAGTACTTGTGGCAAATGGTCAAGATGAGCCCGCTGCAAAGCTACTCATTGGAAGTCGTGCCGGATAGTCCCGAAGTCGCTGTTATCGGTGCTGCTGCCTCGGCGTTGCTGGCTCCCGTCTCTTAGACTCCTGTCCCATCCACAAACTCACCCGTCGATTGTTGCGGGTACAGATTTTATCCTTTAGGAATAACTCCGCTGATAAATCCGCGATAGCCGGTCATGCCAAGTCAGCCTCTCTGGGTCAAACCATGCCCAGGCAAAGCCCAGGCCTAGCGGAGCGGCCGAAAGCAGCACATACAGAACCCGCGAGCACATGGCCTTCCGCGTCGGGTTCTCGTCCTCGAATGTGCACAACGCGATTTTCGCGTAGCGCATACCAGGGGTCCCCTCGGAGTATTTGAAGAACAGGTATTGGTACAACAACGCAAACCCCACCAGCACTAACCCGGCTGCTACTAGCGCAGGTTTTCCCGTGGGAGGATGCGCTGTGCAGGCAACAAATACCAGGACGAAGATAGCGAAGGCAGAGATGATCAAAGCCAGATCAAAAATCCCGGCCATGATTCTGTCTTCCATCGGCGCCGTTTTGAGCGGGATCTGTGGTGCCACCGATTCCCCCTCCTGAGTAGACGCGTCGTTATCCAGCCGGATAGGAGACCAATCCGCCGGTGTCGCCCCGATATGAACTGTCTGCGAGATACTCTCGGGTGCGACTTCGAAAATCTTCAGCTGATCCAGTTCGTCCTGTGAGGTTTCGCGCAGCGGGCCTTCCGCCAGGCGAGGGCGCATTTTGCGTGCCGCCACCAGCTCCCGTGGGAACTCGATCAGATTTACTTCCAGCGGCTCCACAGCCGCAAATACCGGCTCTTCTTCCAGCAACTCAGAATAGTCCTGTGTACCCTCTTCCTCGTCCGGGCTCAGAGAACCATTCCAGCTTTCGGGCGAAGGTTGTGGCACAAGATGGACGGCATCGCTCACGGAAACCCCGATCGCGGTTGTCTTCTCTGCCCGGCCGCGAGCTTCGGCAGCCAACACCTCACTGTAAGAGGGAGCATTTGCGTAGCGTTGGGCGACCTTAGCGGCCAGCCGGGATGCGCGGGAATCGGCTTTACGCTCTATACCCTCAAGACCCGGCAGAGCGATCTGCTCCTCCTTGTGGCGCAAGCGGCGCGTGCGCGTTGCGGCAAGGCGCTCGCTCAATTCTGTCTTCCAGGCCGGCATGACCTCTCTCTCCGCTTGAGAAAGGTTTTCCTCGACGTTTGACGAAGAAGGACTCAATTCTGTGCTCCTCTAAAATGGTGCATGTTGCGTGGCCCCGTAAAACAATGGAGATGGGCACACACTTTGCCGTGTGTACCTTTTTTAAAGCGACATGGGAGCGGAGGCAACAGAAACACGCTTTCTTTTCCTCATTGGCAAGCGCAATGAGGGGCGAGAGAACGGGCCTGAATTTCACCAGAGCAACGGCGCGATCAAGTACCTTGGGTATGGGCCATTTGCTATCCTAGCCTAGCCCCTGGTAAATGAGAGTCCGTACCTTTTTGTTTATCACAGCGTTAATGCTGTGTCATCTCAAGCTTTGGCCGCAGACGTTGACCAAGCAGTTTCCCGCGGCTCCAGGCCCATCGTCGCTTCCCGACGCGCCCGATTATCCCATTGCTGAAGTGGTGGTCACTCCGCCCTCGGGTGTTCCCGTGCGCTTCGAAGCCAAGCAGCAGGAGAAGCATGGCGAGATCTATTCGCTGATCGGCGACGTCAGGATCGAATACAAGGACTACATTCTCACAGCGGATAAAGTTTCCTACAATCGCGAAACCGGCGATGCAGAGGCCGATGGGCATGTGCGGCTCCAGGGAGGACGAAACAACGAACTCATCCTCGCCGATCACGGCAAGCTCAATTTTGAATTGGAGACCGGCCGTTTCGAAAACGTGACCGGAAGCATTGGCCGTCAACCCTCCGTCAGTAAGAAGAAGCTGGTATACACCACCGCCAACCCGTTTCTCTTTACCGGCCGGGTGCTCATCAAGGAAGGACCAGAGCGCTACCAGGTGATCCAGGGGACGATGACCTCCTGTCTCCTGCCTGACCCCGACTGGCGAATCCATTCGTCCCTGATTCGCATGAACTACGGAGTGGCGAAGGCTAAGAACAGCTACTTCACCCTGCTGGGTGTCCCGATTCTTTACCTGCCCTACGTCACCCACCCAGTCGATGCGGATGCCAGGCAGAGTGGCCTGCTGCTGCCGGTGTTGGGTACCTCTTCGACCAAGGGGACCATCGTTGGGGAATCGATCTACCTGGTCATCAACCGCAGCATGGATGCCACCTTTGGCACCGAGTATTTCTCCAAGCGTGGCTGGTCGCCCAGCGGCGACTTCCGCTATCGTGGCCGCGGCGAAGATTTCGTCAATGCCCGTTTCACCGCCTTGTGGGACCGGGGATTAGCGCCGGATTACCTCGACCAGGGCGGCCAGGACATCGTTTTTAGCGGCCGGCGCGACTTCGACTTGGATGAGCACACCCGCGCTGTGGCCACCGGTGAGTATCTCAGCTCCTTTGTGTACCGGGCGGCGTTCGCCGAATCCTTTTCCCTCGCAGTCGCTTCCCAGGTCACGTCCTCGGCGTTCATTACGCATAATGACTCCGGACGCTCAGCAAGCATCAGCTTCGACCGTTATCAAAATTTTGAGGGCATCACCCAGGTGGGCAACACCTTCGACACGCCGCAGATTCGCATTCTGCACGTGCCCCGTCTCGATTTTGATACCGTTGATCAGCGGCTTCAGGGGACTCCCGTGCGTTGGAGCGTGGATAGTTCCGCCGCTGGACTGAGCCGCAGTGAACCGGGTTACAAGACAGGAGATATCGGCCGCTTCGATCTGTATCCTCACCTTTCCTTACCTATACACCTGGATGGCTGGACCCTGCGCCCGGAAGTAAGTGCCCGCGAAACCTATTACACACAGAGCCAGATTTCCAGCACCACCACACCCCTGCCGGGGAATGGCAGTGTCAACCGCGCTGACCTGGAGGCCGGCTTTGAACTCCGGCCACCGGCGCTGGTTCGGGATTTCAAGGCGCCTGCCCTGGAACGGTTCTTCGGCGCCGATCTGCGGCACACCATCGAACCTGAACTCCAGTATCGCTACGTTGCGGGAGTGAACAACTTCGCTTCCATCCCCCGCTTCGACACCACCGATGTAGTCAGCAATACGAATGAAGTGGAATACTCGCTTACCCAGAGGCTCTTCTTCAAGCACTTACACCCCAAACCCTGTAGTAGCGGCGATCTACCAGCGCCCATCAATGGCATCATCACTCTTCCCGGGACCTATACGGAATGCGGAGGCGATTCCGATGCGTGGATTACCTGGAAGCTGGCCGCGAAATACTTCTTCGACCCTTACTTTGGGGGAGCCGCGTCTCCCTTGCGGCGCAATGTACTGGATTCCAGCCTTGACCTCACCGGGGTAGCTTTTCTCAACGGGCCACGCAATACGTCGCCTCTTATTTCGCGATTCAAAGTTCGCACCAGTGCACACAGCGACCTGGAATGGGATGCGGACTATGACTTCAAAACCGGCCGGTTGGATGCCAGCAATGTATTTGCGGACTACCGGCGAGACGCCGTTTTCGCCAGCGTTGGCTACTCCAGCCTTCAGGCGCTGAATGCATCGTTCACCTCCAATCTCGCCAGCCAGGTAACGAAATACAATTTGCTTCGTCTGTTGCTAGGGTATGGAGCTCCCACCAAGCGCGGTCTGAGCGCCGGCGTCAACGCCGGCTACGACTTTATTCAGAATGCCCTGCAATATGGCGGCATCCAGTCCTCCTACAACTGGGACTGTTGCGGGCTTAGCGTCGAGTATCGCCGGCTGGCACTGGGTTCCGTCCGCAACGAGAATCAGTACAGCTTCAACTTCACCCTGGCCGGCGTAGGCGCTGCGGGAAATCTGAAGCATTCGGAGCGCATCTTTTGATCTGCTCCTGGCCGGCGTCGCTGGACACGCTAGTGGGAAAACCGTTCTAATGAAGGGATGCTGTGGAAAGGTGGTTGTCTTGTCTGGTCGCCGTACCCTGGTTTGGTGCCTGCTCATTTGTCTTTCTGCAGGCTGTAAGGCGCAGAGTCCCCCCAGCACTGCATCGAATACGGTCTCACCCGTCCCCGCTACTCAGCTCAACCGGAGAATCGAAGTCCTGGTGCGCTCGCAGTTTGAGGTGCCTCCGAATGTTGACGTCGCGATCGGGGCCACCAGCAAAAGCGAATTTCCCGGGTTTGACAATCTGCCCATCACCTTTTCCAGCAATGGCAAGCACACGGTGGTGAATTTTCTCCTCTCCAGCGACGGCAACACGGTTGCGCGCCTGGAGAGGTTTGATATCAGTCATAGTCCGTCGGACATGATCTCGCTCCAAAACCGCCCCTTGCGCGGAACGACCGATGCCAAGGTCACCATCGTGAACTTTGATGACCTGGAATGCCCCTACTGTGCGCGCATGCACGAGCAGCTCTTCCCGGCCACACTGGATCGTTACAAAGGGCTGGTCAAGTTCTTCTACAAGGACTATCCACTGGTCGAAATCCACCCTTGGGCCATGCACGCCGCAGTGGATGCAAATTGTCTCGCTGATCAGAGCCCCGAGGCTTACTGGAAGTTTGTGGATTATGTTCATTCGCATGGGTCAGAAATCACGGGACCCGCGAAAGACGTTCATGAGGCTGCGAAGACGCTGGATAAGCTCGCCAATGACGAGAGCGAGCGGTCCAAGCTCGATATGTCCAAGCTGCAGGCGTGCATTGTCAAGCAGGACGAATCGGTGGTACGTGCATCGATGAAGCAGGGAGACAGTCTCGGGGTGAACGGCACTCCAACCTTGTTTATCAACGGCGAGCGCATCTCCGGTGCGTTGCCCCAACCAGAGCTTTGGACCGCGATCGACCGGGCTCTGCGAGAGGCCGGTGTGCAGCCTCCGCCGCAGGTAGCGGAAGAGGTAAAGAAGCCAACTCCGCCGGCCCCCAAACAGTGACCATGCGATCGCGAGGAGAAAGACCGTTGGAACGACTGCTAGAGCCCGCCCTGCCACGCAACTCCGCTGCGGCCGTTGTTTGTGCGTCGATAAGCCTCGTGTTGTTGAGCACTGCTCTAGGTTGCAAACACAGCTATGGGCCAGACGTAGTGGCAACGGTCAACGGGGAACCCATCCAGCGTTCGGAAGTGGAGAAGCTCTACGGCGAAAACCTTGGCAATAACAAGGAACAACCCACCAAAGAGCAGGCTGACGCCACGCGGCTGGGCATTTTGAAGCAGCTGATCGACGATGAGATCCTGCAACAGGCGGCTAAGAAGATGAACCTGGTGGCCAGCGATGAAGAGGTCGATGCCAAGCAGGCTGAAATGAAGGCGCCCTATACCCAGGAAGAATGGGACAAGCGCCTGAAGGCAGCCGGCTTATCGCTGGACGAACTTCGGTTGCAGATCCGGCGCAATCTCACTTCAGAAAAACTGATGAACAAGGAAGTGAATTCGCGCATCAACATCACCGACGCCGATGTCAGCAATTTCTACAACGCGAACAAGGCGCAATTCAACTTTATCGAGCCGAAGTACAACATTGCCGACATTGTCGTAACCTCTCAGCCCACGCCGATGAAGCAGGGAACCAACCTGCAGAACAGTAAAGCGAACAACGATACCGAAGCGCGAAAAAAAATCGAAATGATTCACAGCCGCCTGGAAAGCGGAGAAGACTTTGCCACCATGGCCTCGAACCTCTCGGAGAACACCAATGACGCCGGCAACGGCGGCAACATGGGCTTTGTTCCGGAGTCGAGTCTGCGTGGGGAACCGGCCGTCTTCGCCGCGATTTCCAAGCTGCAGCCGGGGCAGATGACGGATGTCATTCCCTTGCTTCCGCCGGGCGGGAAAACTCCTGCGGGCTATGCCATCTACAAGCTGATAGAAAAAGAGCCAGCCGGCCAGCGGGAGCTAAACGACCCTCGGGTGCAGCAGGACATCCGCCAGCAACTCCGCGACAGCCGCTCCCAACTCCTAAGGGCCGCCTACTACGAGATGATGCGCGATCAAACCAAGGTAGAGAACCACCTGGCGGAACAAATCTTCAAAAACGGCGCTCAGTAAAAGCGTCTGACGAGGCCGGAGGAACAGGACGGGTGCCCCACGTTCCGGTCCCACCTGCTCAAAAGAGATGCGTCTGTTTTCCTGGCAACGGCATTCCAAAATGTTGATATGCCAACCGGGTGGCCACTCGTCCCCGAGGAGTCCGATCCAGAAAACCAATCTGGATTAAAAAAGGCTCATACACTTCTTCCAGTGCATCCTCTTCTTCCGCCAGGCTGGCGGCCAACGTATTCAGCCCGACCGGGCCTCCGTCGTACTTCTCAATAATCGTCAGCAGCAGCCGGCGGTCGAGGTCATCAAACCCGTGAGCATCGACCCCGTGCAGCTTCAGGGCAACTTCCGCCGTAGCCCGGTCGATGCTGCCCGTTCCTCGTACCTGGGCGTAGTCACGCACCCGGCGCAACAGCCGGTTCGCGATGCGCGGTGTTCCGCGCGACCGCAGCGCAATCTCCGCCGCCCCATCCCGATCAATCGGCACATTCAACACTTCAGCCGACCGTTCCACGATGAAGCGCAGCTCATCTTCGGTGTAAAACTCCAATCGCAGCAGGATCCCAAATCGCGATCGCAACGGTGAGGACAGCAGTCCCGGACGGGTAGTCGCCGCGATGAACGTGAACGGCTTGATTTCCATCACGTGCGTGCGTGCCGCCGGTCCCTGCCCGATGATGATGTCCAGCTTGTAATCCTCGAGCGCGGTGTAGAGCTTTTCTTCGAGCACCGGCTGCAGGCGATGGATCTCGTCCAGAAAGAGCACCTGGCGATCCCGCAAATTCGTCAGGATCGCGGTCAAATCTCCCTGGATCTGCAGCGCGGGACCAGACGTCTGCTGAAAGCCGACATCCAGTTCATTGGCAATAATCGTCGCTAGCGTTGTTTTCCCCAGGCCGGGCGGCCCGAATATCAGCACATGATCCAGGGCTTCCCCGCGTGATTTCGCCGCCGTCAGGGCAATGGCCAGTTGTTCCTTGGCCTTCTCCTGGCCGATGAACTCCCGCAGCCATTTGGGCCGCAGCTTCAGCTCAAAAGATTTATCATCGTCGACACGGTCGGCGGAGACCAGTCGTTCAGATTCACTTCTACCGTCGGACATTGGCATCAGATTAGCAGCAAGCGCCGTCCCCCGGGCCCCTTGAAGCCGAAGGAACCTTCATTCTGGATAGAATCATCCTCTATGCTTTCAACAACGCTGCTTCAGCAGCGAACGAAGCTTATACGCATCTTCGGAATCATGCTGGCGACAGCGGTCGCCTGCATCCTGGTTCTCTATTTCTCCATCCCCATGGCCGACACTCAGCAGACCAAGTTCGATGTGATTCTGGTACTGGGTAACCCTGCCGCAGACAATGGCTCCATCACGCCCCTCGCCCAATCGCGCGTGCTGGAGGGTATCCGGCAGTATCGCGCGGGGGCCGCGCCGCGGATCTTAATGACCGGTGGCGCTGTGCGCAACCAATTCGTCGAGTCGCAAGTGATGATGCAATATGCCCACGCCCAGGGTGTGCCCGTTTCCGATCTCTTCACCGAAGAAGAATCGCACAACACCATCCAGAACGCGTATTACTCCTACCGCATCATGCAAATCGAGGGGTGGACCTCAGCACTGATCGTTACCTCACCCACTCATGTACGCCGTGCCAGCCTCATCTTTCAGCACTACCCTCTCGCCTGGAAAATGAACGTCGCGCCCTGGCCACCCGATTACCCCCTCTGGAAAGAGGTCTGGTTGTGGGTTAGCGAAACCGGCTACACGGCGTACGGACGCGTCTTTGGCTTTCCTAACGCGCACCAATATCTACCCCACTCCCATTTCAGGTGGCCGCGGCTCTAGAGAGAGATCGCCCATGCGTTCTTACTATCGCCGTAAACAGGGTGACGGGTACGAACGCCGTCAATCCGTCAAAGTATGGCCACACAGAGGCCCTAGGTCGACCGCGCAGCAATCGTAAAAAACGCAAAATACATGCCCAAGGTTTCAGGCTTCCAATTCAATCGCCCGCAACAACTCGCAGCCGTGTTGCTGGTGCTGCTGCTGGCGCAATGCTTGTGGGTTTTTCACCGTCAAACGCTCACCTCGCGCGACTACGACTTTGCCCGCTGCGGCCGTGAGATGTGGGAAAAGCCAAACCCCCTCGCCGGGTACTTCACCAGCTGCGGCAATATCCCCGATGGCACCCTGGGATTCCGCATCGCGGGCCTTCCCCTAACCCTCCAACGGGTGCTGGCCGGGCAGTCCGCGGATACCTCAACCTGGGAAATGCGCCACGAACTCACTTACGTTCTGGTCTTGCTGCACAGCGGTTTCCTGCTCACTGGATTAATTCTGGGGGGAGCACTGTGGTGGGTCACCCGGCGCCTCTATGGCAATCCCGGCGGCTTCATCGCTCTCGCCCTCTATTGCTTTTCGCCCGCGGTGATCCACGCCTGTACTTATCCGAACAACGAGATCCTCACTGCGTTTGGATTGTTCGCCTCGCTATACACCGCCATGGGCGTCGCCCATGCGATGCAAGGACCTCCTCGTAAGTGGCGCTCGCGCATCGTACTGCTCACCCTCACCCTCGCGTTTACCGCGGCGTCCCACGTCGCCGCCTTTCTGCTCGCGTTCCTGTTGTCCATCGTCCTCATGGCCTATCTGGCAGTCGGCCGCCGCGCCTATATCGTGCCCATCGTGATGGCAGCGAGCATTGGAACTTTGCTGCTGGTGTTCGCTTCCTACGACTTCAGCCCTGATGCCTTCAGCTACTTCTTGCGCAGCGGCGCCGGACGCATGGCGTTTTCCCTGGAGCCCGCGCGTCAGTGGTTGCTGAGCCTTCCGAATTCAGCCGTAACCCTGGCCGCAGCAACCGCTCTGCTGCTTTATCTGCCCACCCGCCGATCGCGCTATTTCGGCAATACCGTCCCCTTGTTCCTGGCGCTGCTGTTCTTCTCGCTCGTCACCCCGGGAATCTCCAGCGAGCCCACCCTGTGGGCGCTTCCCTTTTTGCTCACATTTATCGCAGGAGTCTTTGCCGATTTTCTCGAAACCCGCTACCAGAGAGTCTTCCTGGTCATGACTGGTTGCCTGCTTGCTCTCCAGCTGACTCTGAGCCTTCGATCGCTCCCCTGAAAATAAGACAAATGATTCAAAAAAGAAGACTTAGAGTACCCCGGCGGCCTTGCTGGGCAGCCCTAAAACACGTATCATCTAAATAGCCCTCGACCGCAGATTTATTCCCCGTTCAAGGCCCACCTTCTTATGGCAGACGATCCAAATCCTCTCCTCCCTCTAGGTCCAAACGGCAGCGACGGTAACCCGCCGGACGGACCCGGAACTCGCCTCATCCCCATCAACATTGAAGATGAGATGAAGCGTTCGTATCTCGACTACTCGATGTCGGTCATCATTGGGCGCGCTCTCCCCGACATTCGAGACGGCTTCAAGCCCGTGCATCGCAGAATTCTGTACACCATGCACGAGATGGGCCTGGAGTTCAACAAGAAGTACGCCAAGTGCGCCAAAGTGGTTGGTCAGGCCATGGGTGTCTATCACCCCCATGGCGATTCGGCGATCTACGACACCATGGTGCGGCTGGCGCAGCCTTTCAGCATGCGCTATCCCATGGTCGACGGCCAGGGAAACTTCGGCTCGGTCGACGGCGACCCACCCGCGGCCATGCGCTATACCGAATGCCGCATGACACGCATTGCCGGCGCGATGCTCGCTGACATCGATCAGGAAACGGTCGACTTCGTTCCCAACTACGACGAGAGCACCTTCGAACCCACGGTGCTGCCCACCCGCGTCCCCAACCTGATCGTGAACGGTTCAAATGGAATTGCCGTCGGTATGGCGACCAACATTCCGCCTCACAACTTGAACGAGGTGATCAGCGCCACCATCGAACTGGTGAAGAACCCTCAGGCCGGCCTGGCCGAAGTGTTACAGCATGTGCAAGGGCCAGACTTTCCTACCGGCGGTTTCATCTACGGCCGCAGTGGCATTGCCCAAGCCTACAAGACCGGCCGCGGGCGCTTCCTCATGCGCGCCAAGTGCGCCATTGAACAGTTAAAGGGCGGCCGCCAGGCAATCATTGTCACCGAGATCCCCTATCAGGTCAACAAATCCAAACTGATCGAGCGCATCGCCGAACTGGTCAACGACAAAGTCATTACCGACATTTCCGAAGACGACTTCCGCGATGAGAGCGACCGCGACGGGATGCGCATCGTCATCGGGCTCAAGCGCGGTGCTGAGGCACAGATCGTCCTGAATCAGCTCTACAAGCACACCCAGATGCAAGAGAGTTTTTCCATGATCTTTCTCGCGGTGGTCAATGGCCAGCCGCGCGAGCTCGGCTTGCATGAGGCCATTCGTCACTTCATTAGTCACCGGGTAGAGGTTGTCCGGCGTCGCACGGCGTTCCTGCTCAAGAAGGCGCGCGAGCGCGAACACATCCTAGAGGGTTACAAAATTGCCCTCGACAATATCGACCAGGTCATCCGCATCATCCGCGGTTCCGGATCGCGCGCCGAAGCAAGAGAAAACCTGCGCCGCTTTTCTCTGTCCAAGGACATTGTTCTCAAGCTCGATACCGGCATTGTCACCGGGCCCGAGCGGGAACCCGGCCTGAGCTACCGCCAGATCGACGCTATCCTCGAATTGCAGCTCTACCGTCTCACCCAACTTTCCACCGACGAAATTCTCAAAGAATTGATCGAAGTGCGCGAGCGCATCGCCGAGTACGAAGCCATTCTGGCGTCGGAACCGAAGCTGCGCGCGTTGATCGTCAAGGAGCTGGAAGCTGCGCGTAAGGAGTTTGGCGACGAGCGCCGTACCCAGATTCTCGATGAGACCGCCGAGCTGCAGCTGGAAGACCTGATCGCCGATGAACAGGTCGCCGTTACTGTTTCCCATTCCGGCTATCTCAAGCGCACTCCGATATCGATCTATCGTCAGCAGCGCCGCGGTGGTACCGGGCGCCTGGGCATGAAGACGCGGGAAGAAGACTTTGTCTCCCAGCTCATCGTGGACTCCACCCATGCCTATCTGCTCTGCTTTACCAACACCGGCCGGGTGTATTGGCTCAAGGTCTACGAAATACCCGATGTCGGCGCTGCCGGCAAAGGCAAGTCCATGGCCAGCCTGCTCAACCTGCAGCCAGGAGAGAACGTGCGCACGATCCTGCCCGTCCGCAACCTGGAAGAGGATGGCAAGTTCATCTTTTTCGCCACCCGCAAGGGCACAGTGAAGAAGACGCCGCTCAAGGACTTTTCCAACGTAATGGCTCGCGGCATCATAGCCATCGGTATTGACGACGATGACGAATTGATTGGCGCCTGCAACACCGATGGCAACCAGATCATCTTCCTCGCCACCCACGGCGGTATGGCGATTCGCTTCGGCGAGAACGACGTCCGCTCCATGGGCCGGCCGGCTTATGGCGTACGCGGCATCGACGTGATGAAGGGTGATTATCTCGTCGGTCTGGCCGCTACTCCGCTGGAGCGTAAGAAGAATGGAAACGGGGAGCACTCTGCCTCGTTGATTCTCTCCATCACCGAGCAGGGCTACGGCAAACGCACGGATGTGGACGAATACCGGCTGCAGACCCGGGGCGGCAGAGGCGTCATTAACGTGAAGACGACGACCCGCAACGGTAAAGTGAGCGCCATCCTACTGGTCGACGAAACCTCGGAACTCATGGTCATCAGCCAGTACGGCAAAATCATCCGCATTGATACCAAGACCATCCGCGCTGCCGGGCGATCGACCCAGGGCGTCCGCTTGTTGCACCTTGAGGATGAAGACAAGGTTGCCGCGGCGGTGGTCATCCCGCCGGAAGAGGCCAAATCCGAACCGGAAAACGGCACGTTACTGCAGTAAAAATGGAGAGGGGTACCGCAGGCGCGGTACCCCTATTCCAAGGCAGATTATTCAGTACCGCAAAGTTAGAAGCCCCGGGCTGAAGTCTGTTTCGGCAGTTTCGTCGAAGCGGAATTGTCGATCGTCGCGTGCGAGTTGCCGCAGTTGTCCACCTGCAGGCGGCCGTACTGGGGCTGGACGTAGAGCACATACTGCTGGCCTACATACATGGCGAAGAAGCGAGGGCTGTTTTCGCTGAAAACCGTCACCTCGGTGTTGGGGCGCGCCTTGCCGTGGATCTTGGAGTCAACGCGAACCGTATAGTTCACGCCATCCAGAAAATCCCACGTTTCCGGTACTGGTTGGGCTGCTGTCACCGTACCCACGAACACGGAGGAGGCCATATGCATCTCCTTGTGGGCGCTGACACGTTCGGTTTTGCACTGGGAGAAACCATTGGCGGCACTCAGGCAGAGAATTAACGCGATAGCAAAGTTTTTCACAAACCCTCCTAGGGTTACGTATCGATATTGGCGGTACCACGTAAGTTGTATGTGTACTGCTTAAGTGGTAGATTGCCCGGTCCAACGGGGGATGGCAATTGTATTGTTCTCGAACGCCCTTACTTCGGAGGAGAGCAAGCAGACCGATGGTAATGAAAGAGCCACTAAGACCTCTGTTTGCACCATCTGCCACCAGAAACGTGGCAGATACAAACCTATGACTGTGGCATACAAGGGCAGAGCAGGCAGGTACTTACGTTTACACCAGGGTACTTGGGAGGCCTTAGGAAACCGTCACAGTGTCAAGACGCGGGAAATCGCAGATCTCTCCACTCCGCTACGCTCTCGGTCCCACGGCACGCCCGGGCAGGCGAGATGACAATTCAGTTAGGGATCGAAGCCCAACTCCCCAGGAGAGATGCTATGACCTGTCGCAACTGAATTGTCATCTCGACCGGTGGAGTCATGGGCTGCGGCCCATCCATGGTGATGAAAAACGGATCGGTCCGGCAACCACTCTCTATGGAACTGTTGCCCTTTCCTTTGTCATCCCGAGCGAAGCCGAGGGATCTGCAGTTCAGCGGACCTTTCCTGGAGACGCTGAATTCCTATCCTCAAACAAATTGTCATCTCGACCGGAGCGTACCCGGATTTCCTGCCACGCTGCTCTGGAAGCAGCCGCGCGTGCGGCTTTCAGTTAGGAAAGCCGCATGAAGTTCGCCAACGCCACCAAGACCAACAGGAAATCCGGGGTAGCGCAGTGGAGAGATCTGCGGTTTTTTTAACTCACGCAACTCTTAAAAAAGATGAGGCAGGTCTCATTTCGCGAAGCCGTAACCCAAACCTCAGTCGTTACCGTTCGCGTGAACCATCTGCCGGATGACCTTACTCTCTTCATCCATGGGCC
Source organism: uncultured Acidobacteriaceae bacterium (assembly GCA_963745725.1). GTDB lineage: Bacteria > Acidobacteriota > Terriglobia > Terriglobales > Acidobacteriaceae > PALSA-350. The sequence continues at coordinate 305,603 of CAVUYJ010000005.1, read as the reverse complement.
CGGAATTCCCGCAGACATTCACCACCCAATGTTGATAGTTGTTGGTGAGAAACAGCAGGTACTGCTTACCGGACTCCAGAACAACGGCATCATCCCGATGTTCGCTGAAGATAGTGATCTCGCCCGACTGCTTGCCTTTGACCTTCTGGTCGATATGCACCACATACTCGGTGCCATCCAGCGCGTCCCATGATTGCGGCACCTGGCGAGACGACATCACGGTCCCGATGATCACCGCCTGCGAATCCTTCATCTCTTTGGAGACTGGCAGCGTACTGGGGCACGCGGCAAATGAAGCAGCCGTGAAAAAAAAGCAAACTAATCCTGTGGCGGCTCGCTTCAATCTCCCTCGCTTCCCTCGTTCGTCCATGATCCCACGATTGAAGCGCCACTCCTCTTGAGAAACCGCTTAGGAACCAAGAGATTCATCCCATATCACACGAAAGTGGCATCGCCTGATGACACCGTCGTGGTGGCGTTCTAACACTGAGGGGGGAGTCGAGTGCCCATTTATTCCGGCCAGCGGCGGAAAATGAGGGCTCCGTTGGTGCCACCAAAGCCAAAGGAATTGGAGAGCGCCACCTCAAGTTGCGCCGATTGCGGCTTGTTGGGAATGTAGTTCAGGTCGCAGGCTGGATCGGGATCGTCGAGATTGGTGGTGGGAGGAACCATTTGGTGGTGCAGGGACAAGATGGCGATACCCGCCTCCAACCCGCCCGCACCGCCGAGCAGGTGCCCGGTCATCGACTTGGTGGAACTCACCAGAAGCTTCCCGCTGGTGGCATGTTCTCCAAAAAGAGATTTGATAGCAGCGGTCTCGAGCGCATCTCCCAGCGGTGTTGCTGTGGCATGGGCATTCACATACCCCACCTCGCCAGGCTCCATCTTCGCGCTGCGCAGCGCATTCCTCATGGCCCGCAGACAACCATCTCCCCGCGGAGCCATGCTCGTGATGTGATACGCGTCTGCGCTCATCCCGTAACCGACGACCTCCGCGAGGATGTTGGCGCCGCGCGCGCGGGCATGCTCCAACTCCTCCAGCACCAGGATGCCGGCACCCTCGCCGACCACAAACCCGTCGCGGTCTTTGTCAAACGGACGGCAAGCATGCTCCGGGTCGGCGTTGCGGGTGGAAAGCGCTCGCATGGCGGCAAAACCGCCTACACCCATGGGCGTGATCGCTGCCTCAGCTCCGCCAGCAATCACCACGTCTGCATCGTCCCGCTCGATCGTCCGGAACGCATTGCCGACGGAGTGCGCACTGGTCGTGCATGCCGTCGACGTTGACTCATTCGGGCCCAGCGCCCCATACCGGATGCTCACTTGGCCGGCGGCCAGGTTGGCAATGGTCCCAGGAATAAAAAATGGCGAAATCTTGCGCGGGCCGCCTTGGAGCATGGCGCTGTGCTCCCGCTCGATCACGTCGAACCCGCCGATACCCGATCCGATGTTCACGCCCACCCGCTCGGCGTTCGATGGACCGATCTTCAAACCTGAATTCGTAATGGCTTCGTGGGCCGCAGCAAGCGCGAAATGGATGAAGCGCCCCATCTTGCGCGCTTCCTTCTTTTCCATAAAGTCGAGTGGATCAAAGCCCTTCACCTCTGCCGCGAACGTTACGGGGAACCCCGTCGTATCGAAGCTGGTAATGGGAGCCATTCCGCTCTTGCCGGAAAGCAGGTTGTTCCAGACTTCGGGCGCAGTCCTACCTATTCCACACAACAGCCCGATGCCAGTAACAACGACCCTTCTTGCCATCTTGCCCGACTCACTTACTGCCTTTCGCGTTTTTCTCGATGTACTCGGTGGCGTCTTTTACAGTCTTGATTTTCTCTGCATCTTCGTCCGGGATCTCCAGGTCAAAGGCTTCCTCAAACTGCATCACCAGTTCGACTACGTCGAGCGAGTCTGCTCCCAGATCCTCCTGAAAAGACGCGCTGGGAGTCACTTCAGCCTCATCGACCTGAAGTTGCTCGACGATGATCTGCTTTACCTTTTCTTCCACTGCTGCTGTTGCCATTCCGTTCTCCTGTCTATGAAAACAACTTGTTAGAGGGTTAGACCCTGCAAGGTTGGGTGAACGGTCCGGGAAGGCGGGTGCGGCGGTCTGTCCGGTTTTCCTCCAGGTGCCGCCTGCCACAGAAAAGGATTTGGCTTTGCAGCGGGTCCGGGAGAACCCGGCTGCGCCGGAAGCCAATGCCTGGCAGGAGACAGCAACAGGAAAAACGGCCTTGTCCGCAACCCGCGCAGTTCACGGCCCCAAAGTTTCCAGTCTACTGAGCGCTCCAAGTGGTGTAAAGCGCGGCACTCCATCCGTCCAGTGCCGGTTTCCCTCAGCAACCTTGCCATCATGGCGAGTAAAGTCAAAAAAGAAGATGGCCATGTTTCCCGGAATGATCACACTCCTTTTTGCTGCCGCCGGTGCCTTTATCGCGGGCATGGTGGTGGCCACCTATTTTGAGCGCAGCCGCACCGCCGCGGAACGGGCAGGTTATGAAAAATCTGCTAAAACTCTCGCCGATCAGTTGGCGGACACCCGCACGCGCTTGGACCAGGCGGGCAATGAGGCATCAGACCTGAAATCCACCATAGCGCGTCTGGAAGAACGTCATGCGGCCACGGAACGCCTGGTGGAACAGATGCGGGTCGGCCTGCCAGAGACTTTCAAATCTTTGGCCAGCGAGGTCCTGGAAGAGAAATCAAAGCATTTCTCGGAGCAGAACCAGACCAGCCTGGGCCGGGTCCTCGAGCCGCTCAAGACGAAGTTGGAGGATTTCCAGGCCAGGGTCGAAGCCGCCCGCAGGGAACAGATAAGAGACGGCGAAAAGCTAAGTGCCCACATCGACAAGCTTTTCGAATCGAACACCAGGATCGGTGACCAGGCAAATAATCTGGCCGTCGCGTTGCGGGGTTCGAGTAAAGCGCAGGGAGCGTGGGGTGAATTGATCCTGGAACGGACTTTGCAGGCCGCCGGCCTCCGTCCGGGCCACGAATACGACGCCCAGGAAAGCTACGCGGCCGAGAACGGCTCGCGGGCACAGCCGGACGTGGTCATCCATCTCCCGGGCGACCGGCACCTGATTATCGACTCCAAGGTTTCCCTGGTTCACCACGGCGCCTACAACACCGCCGAAAGCGAGGCGGAACGGTCGCTGGCGGCTGACAGTCATTGCAGCTCCGTGCGGACGCACATCCGTGGTCTGGCGGACAAGAACTACCAGACCCTCTACGGCCTTAATTCGATTGATTTCGTGATCATGTTTCTTCCTTTTGAGTCGGCCTTCATGCTGGCCGTTTCCCGGGACGAAAAGCTATGGGAGCAGGCCTGGCAGCGAAACGTTCTGTTGGTCAGCCCCAGCACGCTGCTGTTTGTCTTGCGGACGGTAGCATCTCTCTGGCGGCAGGAGCAGCAGAAACACAACGTGGAAGAGATCGCCCGGCGGGGCGCAGAGCTCTACAACAAGCTGGCAGGCTTTGTGGCCGACTTTACCGAGATGGGGAAGCGTCTGGAGCAAGCCCAAACCAGCTACAGCGGGGCCCTCGCCAAGCTGCACACCGGCCCTGGAAACGTAATCCGCCAGGCAGAAATGCTGAGAACCCTGGGCGTCAAGCCAACCAAGCAGATCCCCCAGGGTCTGCTTGAACTGGCCCAGCAGGAAACCCTCGAACTCGAAGACCAGCCAGAACTGCCCTAGGCTGCCACCGGATAGCTGGGTTTACAGGCTTCGGACGAAACGCCGTTGGGTTGGTACGGGCTGGTAGGTCCGGGCTTTAGCCCGGACAACTAGTATCAAAACTCATCGGCCTTTAGGCCCTGAGGCATGCGTTTCTCTTCGTGGCTTAGGGGAAATTCAAGGAGATCGGTACCCCAGGGTCTAAAGGCCGAATCATCCCGCTTGGATTATGTACGGGCTGAAGCCCGTACATACCAGCCTTAAACCGTACCAGGCGGGGCGGGAACCGGCATAGTCGCCTCAACCCCTGCAAACCCCGCCCGCAGTCGCTTCCACGTATCGTCCAGTGTTTCCGGAAGCACCCGCGTCTCCCCAATCACCGTCATGAAATTCGAATCGCCCAGCCACCGCGGCAAGGCGTGCATATGCAGGTGGGCCGCGATCCCAGCCCCTGCCGCCTGGCCCAGGTTCAAACCCATGTTGATCCCTTGAGGCGCGTACACCTGGCGCAGAACCGCGTCGGTTCTTTGCGCCAGCCTCATCATTTCGAGCGCTGCCGCCTGATCCAGCGAAGCCAGCGTCTCCTGGTGGGCATAGGGCACGATCATGACGTGACCCGAGGTGTAAGGAAACGCGTTCAGGCAAATAAAGCAATGCTCTGCCTGAAGCACGATATGGGCCGCTCGTTCCGCCTCCTTTGCCGGCATACCGTGTTCCACCGCGAACCGGGTGGCGGCGATCAGGTTACAAAAGACGCAGTCACAGTCACCGGGCCAGGCACCCAACGCCGGGGGCACACCTTTGCGTCCGCCTTTCGGATGGTTCGGATCGGCATCGACCAGGTAAGCGTAGCGCCACGGTGTCCACAAGTAGTCCATGCGGTTCAAGTATACGGAGTGTCTGGTCCTTCATACCGCCGGTGCATAACCCGCCGCGCTGGTCCTCACAATACGGTTACAAGCCAGTAAAAATAGGCATTTCCAGCACTTTTGGAGACGTTTTTCGGGTAAGGAATACCAGACTAGTTCGTTGACATGCTTTCCGGGCGAAGCTATAGTTGTGTATGAAGGGTCTACGTACAGGATTCCGCGTAGACGTCCATCGCCGCTCTTGCTTTACCCCCCTCCCGGATGCTCCTACCGGAGATTGTTGTAAGTGCCGAGCCATTCAATGTGGCTACACTCACAGTCTCCCTCCGAACGTTTGCCGGCGGAGAGTAAACTTACGGTGCCCTACTTCGCCGACCAAGTCTGCAAATAGTCCGGCGAAGCAAGCTGCGGGAACTGAATCATTTGAGCCCTGGCCAATGTTGTGAGACCATGGCGGCCGTGATTCATCTAAAACCTGTAGTGATGGACGGATCGGTGACTACCGACTGAGAATCCGGAGCTGGCATTCATGGCAGACGTCCTAAATCCTGAACGAACCGAGAGCACACACCTGAACACCGAACTGCAAACCCCAACGCTTGATGCACCGGCGGATCACTTCGACCCGTCTGAAGAACAGACCAACCACCCGCACGCTTCCGCCCCCACCGTGCCGCACCGCGCCGTCGATCCAAAGCCTGTGGCTGCCCATTCCGGTTCAGACGATACCGAACTGACCGGCATGGAGGATTTTGCCGCCGCCCTGGAATCTTTCGATCGCGAGCAAGCGGCCGAAGCGGCCGCACAGGCCTACGACGATAACGTCGTGACTGGCACCGTCATCAAGCTGACGGATAAGCATGTAGTCGTGGATGTGGGGCTCAAGTCCGAAGGTCTCATTCCCTTGGAGCAGGTCCTGGATCATACCGGCCAGCCCAAGCTGAAGGCCGGCGACACGGTGGAAGTTGTGGTCGAGCGCGAAGAAGCCGAAGGGGGCTTCCTGCTCAGCTACGACAAAGCCCAGCGCCACCGGGTGTGGGATGCGATCGAGAAGGCCGCCAACGAGAAGACTCCCGTCATCGGCACGGTACTCGGACGCGTCAAGGGCGGTCTTACCGTCGACATCGGTATCAAGGCCTTTCTGCCTGGCTCCCAGCTCGAAATCCGGCCGGTCCGTAATCTTGACGGCTACATTGGCCAGCAGATCGAAGTTCGTGTCATCAAGCTGAACAAGAAACGCGGCAATGTCGTGGTTTCGCGCAAGGAACTGCTCGAAGAGGAGCAGGTCAACAAGCGCAGCCTCACACTCGAACATCTGGAAGAAGGCGCAGTCCTCACCGGGACGGTGAAGAACCTTACCGACTACGGCGCTTTTGTCGATCTGGGTGGCATCGACGGCCTGCTGCATATTACCGACATGTCCTGGGGCCGGCTTACGCACCCCCGCGATCTGGTCAATGTCGGCGACGAGATCCAGGTCAAAGTACTCAAGTTCGATCGTGAAAAGCAGCGGGTTTCGCTCGGCTTCAAACAGCTGACGCCGGATCCCTGGCTTGACGCCGTTGAGCGTTATCCCATCGGCGCCCGGGTACGTGGCCGGGTACTCAGCGTGACCGACTACGGGTCTTTCGTCGAGTTGGAGCAGGGTATTGAGGGCTTGGTGCACGTCTCTGAAATGACCTGGTCCAAGCGGATGAAGCATCCTTCAAAGCTGGTCAAGCCCAGCGATGAAGTCGAGACCGTCGTGCTTAGCGTCAATCCCAGCGATCGCCGTATTTCTCTGGGCATGAAACAATTGCTCGAGAACCCCTGGGAGCATCTTTCTGAGCGCTATCCCGCGGGCACCATTGTGGAAGGCCGGGTGCGCAACCTGACCGACTTCGGCGCCTTCATTGAAATCGAAGACGGTATCGACGGATTGGTGCACGTAAGCAACCTGAGCTGGACCAAGCGCGTCAAGCATCCTTCGGAAATCCTCAAGAAGGGCGAGAAAGTTCGCGCCGTCGTGCTCGGGGTGGAAGCGGAGAACCGCCGCCTCTCACTCGGTATCAAGCAACTTCAGCCCGATGTGTGGGAAACGTTCTTCGCCCAGCATCGCGTCGGCGATGTGGTCAAAGGCAAAGTATTGCGCACCGCGCAGTTCGGAGCCTTTATCGAGATCGCCGAAGGTGTCGAAGGTCTCTGCCATGTTTCCGAAGCAGCCGATGCTTTGGGGCAGCCCATCAAGCTCGAAGCAGGCCAGGAGCATGACTTCAAGATCATCAAGATGAACCAGGATGAGAAGAAGGTAGGCCTTAGCTTGCGCGCAGTGGGCGAAGAAGCCAGCCGGGCCGACGTTGAGGCCTACAAGCAGCCGGTCTCAAGCTCCACCACCACGCTGGGTGACTTGGTCAATTGGAAGCGCCTCGAACACGAGTAATTTCGTGTTCCAAGGCGCTTTCGCCTATTTGCTCTCAATCTTTAGATCGAAGTTGAATTGTTTCTTGCTGTCGAAAGAGCTGATCGCCCTGGTTTTGGACTTGTGACCTTTGTACTCTGCCCAGAGTTGGTAATCCACGTCTGAAGCCAGCTGCCCGAAACGGTAGTGTCCGTCCGTCTCAGTGATAAAGGTTCTCACCTCGAGAGTCTTCTGATCCTGCAGGTAGACGACCGCGTTGGCGATCGGTTGCCCCTCTGAGGTCACTACGGTGCCCTGTACCACGCGCACTGATTGCGCAAGGCTTTGCGCAAACGTCAGCGGCTGGGTTGCTGCGCATGCCAGCAGCAACAGTATCCCTAAAAACTTCATTCTTCTTCCTCGTCGGCTACTTCTTCATCCTCGTCTTCGTAACCTTCTTCGTCTACTTGGGAGAGTTCGAGGGGTTCGGTTGCCACCACTTCGAACTCGGTCCCGCACTCATCGCAGACGACAATGTCGCCTTCTTCAACTTCGTCGGGATCGAAATCGAGAACGCTTTCGCATTCCTGACAAACTGGCATACATCTCTCCTTTCCCGGAGTATTAAAATGTCTATGGTACCCGCAGCGCACAGGCGCTTGGCTAGTTTCCGGGAGAACACGCCGGACGTCAAGAAACTACTGCGGGATACCAAATCGTACCGCGAACCGGCGCCCGACGTTAAAGCGTTTTCATACGGCGAGATCCCGGCAACAGTGAAAACGCGTTAGTCTTACAAAAGAAATCATGGCACGCTTTCCCCGCACCGGTTTCTCCGCCCTGTCCTTCCCGAGCTTTAGCGGGGTTACCAGCCAACTGGTGATAGCCAACGTTGCTGTGTATTTTGTGCTGCTGCTCCTGCAGTATGCGGCGCCGCACGTCGCGTCGATCATTGTCACCTACTTTGCGCTTACGCCGGCTCTGTTGCTCCACGGCTGGCTCTGGCAGCTCGCCACTTATAGTTTCCTGAATCAGGGCGTGTTGCATGTCGCCTTCAACATGCTGACCCTCTGGTTTATCGGCTCATTTCTTGAGACGTCGAAGGGAAGCCGCTGGCTGCTCGAAGTTTACTTCTTGTGTGCGATTGGCGGCGGTCTGATCGGCAGCGCCCTTAGCTTTACCCAGATCTTTCATTCCACCCCGCTTTCCACGACCAACAGCGCCGACGCCGCGCTCTTCGGCTTGTTGGCTGCGTTCGCCGTTCTGTTCGGTGACCTGGAAATGTACATGTTCCCCCTGCCTATCGCGATCAAGGCCAAGTACCTGGTTATCGTCTACATGCTGATCGAGGTAGCGTTGCTGCTCTCCGGGGGGCCGCCACTGGCGTATTTCGTCATCCTGAGCGGCGCGTTGCTTGGCTTCGTGTTTGCGCGCCGCGCGCCGCGGAGGGGCATGACCACGGCTTTCAGCGAAGGCCTCTTCAGTATCCGTAACAACTACTACCGCTGGAAGCGCCGCCGGACCGCCCGCAAGTTCGAGGTCTACATGCGCAAGCAAAACCGCGATGTCCGCTTCGACCACGAAGGCCGCTACATCGACCCCGACGAAAAGCGCGATCCCAACGACCGCAAGTGGATGAACTGATTAGGGCTGCAAACCGCAGTGGAGAGATCTGCGGTTTCCGAACGCTCAACTGGTGGTGCGAATATGTAATTCCCTCAGTTGCTGAGCGCTCACCGGAGTCGGCGCATCCACCATCAAATCGATCGCCTTCGCTGTTTTGGGAAACGCAATGACCTCCCGCAAGCTCTGAGCCCCGGCCAGAATCATGGCAATCCGGTCCAGCCCCAACGCGATCCCTCCATGCGGCGGCGTGCCGTAGGTAAGCGCCTCCAGGAAAAACCCAAACCGCGATCGCGCCTCGTCTTCGCTCATGCCCAAAGCGCGAAATATCTCCTGCTGCACATCCTGCCGATGGATTCGAATCGAGCCAGATCCCAATTCCAACCCATTCATTGCCAGGTCGTAATACCGCGCGCGCACCGAAGCTGGATCGGACACCAATCTCTCCATATCCTCTTCGTGCGGCGAAGTGAAAGGGTGGTGTGCCGGCAGCCACCGCTGCGACTCTTTATCAAATTCAAACATCGGGAAATCCGTCACCCAGATGGGACGGAATGCAGCGTCCCCAGCCACCTGCTGGCCCAGATAGCGCTCCGGTGACTCGACCACCAGGTCGGTGATCGCGGATATGCCATGCCGGTCAGCGTAACGCCGGGCTAACTCCACTCGAAGGTTCCCCGCCGCCGAGTAGACGCAAATTTCGCGCTCGGAAAGGTGGCCGTGTGTCTTGGTATCACTGGCTTTGACGTGGGAAGCGGCGTCGCCCGCCACCAGCACCAGCAAGTCTTCGGCAGCCCCCTCCGTGCGTGCGGGCACTAACTCCCGAATCTTCTTCACCGCATCCGGAAAGCTCTTCTCCAATCGCTTCCAGTCATCAATCATCTTCGCGCCCTTACTGGCATCGAAGAACGGCCGGTTGTCGTCGCGCTCCTTACGAGAGAGCTCTCCAACTTTTGGAATGCACACCACCACCACAGGCTGGGTCGGATCGATTGCCAATGCCTGCAAATCCTCATCTCGGAAGGCCGAGCGAACATCCGTCAGCCCGGGCATCCGCAAGTCCGGCTTGTCGATTCCATAACGGCGCATGGACTCGTCGTAGGTGATCCGCGGAAAAGGAGTCGGCAACACCACGCCCACCGCCCCGAAGGCCTCCCGCAAAAATGTTTCGACCACCTGGAAGACGTCTTCCTGCTGCACAAACGACATCTCCAGATCCACCTGGGTGAACTCCGGCTGCCTGTCAGCGCGCAAGTCCTCATCCCGGAAGCACCGGACGATTTGAAAGTACCGGTCGAACCCGGAGATCATCAGGATCTGCTTGAACAACTGCGGCGATTGCGGCAGGGCATAGAAGTCGCCGGGATGCACTCTGCTGGGCACCAGGTAATCCCGCGCGCCTTCCGGAGTCGAGCGAGTCATGAACGGGGTCTCAATTTCAAGGAAACCCTGGTTTGACAGGCTCTCGCGGACGGCCCGCGCGATCTTATGCCGCAACTCGAAATTCCGCTGCATCTGTTGCCGGCGCAGATCGATGTACCGATATTTCAGCCGCAGTTCCTCGTTGGCGATCGCCTCTTCCGCGGGCGAAAACGGAGGAACCTTCGAGTCGTTTAATACCAACAACTCCTTGGCTTTGACCTCGATCTCGCCTGTCGGCATCTTGGGGTTGATTACATCCTGCCCACGCAGCCGGACGGTACCCACTACGGCCACCACATACTCCGGCCTCACCTGTTCGGCCTTGGCGTGGCCTTCCGGCGTGAGATCTTTATCCAGCACGATTTGGGTGATGCCGGTACGGTCACGCAGATCCAGAAAGATCAGGTTGCCGTGGTCGCGGCGACGGTTCACCCATCCCATGAGGATGACCTGTTCGCCGGCCTGTTGCGCGCGGAGCTGTCCACAAGTGTGCGTTCGCTGAAGAGTGCCTAGAAAGTCGAGCAATGCGGCTGTCCTAAATTGAAGTTGAAGTGGGAGGAGGGCCAAGAAGAGCGGAGAGCTTCTGGCCGAGTTCGCCTCGAGGAACCTTGGCCTGCTCACCCGAGGCGAAGTGCTTTACCGTCAAGATACCCGAGGCGGCCTCGTCCTCGCCGAAAATCACGATCGCGTTCGCCACTTTATTTCCCGCCTCAAACGATTTCTTAAGCCGGAACGATCCATCACCCAGCTCTATCCGCAAACCGTCGGCCCGCAGTTCGCGAGCTAAGACCAGCGCGGCCGCGTTCATCCGCTCGCCCAGTGGGGCAATGTAAGCCGCTGCCAGTATTGCCTTGTGCTTGGCCTGGGCTAGCAGGGTCAGCACCAGGCGGTCTTCGCCCATCGCGAACCCGATCCCCGGAGCCTTGGGCCCGCCAATAGCCTCGGAGAGTCCATCGTAACGTCCACCACCGAGCAGCGCATTCTGTGCCCCCAGATCATCGGAGACGAACTCAAACGTCGTTCGCGTGTAGTAATCCAGCCCACGCACCAGGCGATGGTCGTGCTCGTAGGCCACACCGCAGGCGTCAAGCGCCGTGCAAACGGCAGCAAAGTGCTCCTTCGATCCCTCATCCAGCGAATCCCAGATGCGCGGCAGCGTGGCAATGATGGGCTGGTCCTCAGGATGCTTGCAATCGAGCACTCGCAGCGGGTTGGTGACCGCTCGCCGCTGGCAGTCCTGGCACATGCGTCCGACCACCGGCTCCAGCGCCGTCCGCAGAGCCTGCACATACCGCGGCCGGTCGGTGGCCGACCCCACAGAATTGAGCAGCAGCTTCCAGCCCGTAATGCCAAGTTCACTCAGTAAGGTCGCCAGCATCTCCAGCACTTCTGCATCGCGGAGCGGCGACTCGCTGCCCGCGCTGGGTGGTCCGATCACTTCGGCGCCGATTTGATAGAACTGCCGGTACCGGCCTTTCTGCGGCCGTTCTCGCCGGAACTGCGGCCCAATGTAGTAGAGCTTCTGCAGCTGGCCGGTTTCGCCCAGCTGGTGCTCAATGTAGGCGCGAACCACGCCCGCGGTATTTTCCGGCCGCAGCGTCAGCGACTGTGCCGACTCCGCATCCGGAGTGAAGGTGTACATCTCTTTGGAAACGATATCGGTCTCTTCGCCAACGCCCCGCGCGAAGAGCTGAGTGTCTTCGAGAACAGGCGTGCGAATTTCGCCAAACGAGTAGCGCTCAAAAACCCGCCGCGCCGTAGTGTCGATATGATTCCAGAGTTCCGTTTCCGGCGGCAGCAGATCCCGAGTGCCGCGGACAGCTTGCAAAATGCTCATAAGTCCTGAACTATCCAACCATTACCAGAATACAGGCGCACCCCAATCCATACCACTCAACTGGTCGCACGAAGAGTTTGCAGCGCCAGCCCATGCCGAAATCCCGAGGTAATCGGACGGGTGCCCCAGGTTCGCCAAGGCGTACCTGGGCCGAAAAAGACGGGGCGAAGCCCCTCGAACGCTCTTTGCCGAATTTCAAGTGAATCCCGGGTGCCCCACATCTCGCTCGTCTTTCGCGAGATGTGGGATACCACGGTTCCATCGGTGCGACTCTACAACGAGCCGTCGACCATCCGGGCTCACACCTACCAACTCTCTCGTTCCTTCAAATAATTCGCCGAATAATCCAGATAATTCCGCGCATACTGCAAGATCGACTCCCGCTCCCCAGGATCCAGCTTCCGCCGCTCTTTCCCCGGCACCCCCGCCCACAGCGTGTTCGCTGGAACCACCGTGTTCTCCGGGATCACGGCCCCGGCAGCAATAATCGAGCCCTCGCCGATTCTTGCATTATTAAGAACAACAGCACCCATCCCAATCAGGCACGCATCTTCAACCACGCAACCGTGCACCGTCGCGTTGTGCCCGATCGTGACCCAGTCCCCAACAACAACCGGGTGTTTATACCGCATACCATGCAACACCGCGCAATCCTGAACATTGCTGTTGGCTCCCACGCGAATCGAATGCACATCACCGCGTAAAACCGCATTCATCCACACGCTGGAGTGTTCGCCCAACTCCACTTGCCCAACAATCTGTGCGGAAATGTCGACGTAGCACGAATCGGGGATCACCGGGCTATAACCGAGATAAGACCTGACCATAAGGAAATTCCTTCTAAGCGGTGCTGATTAAGCTTGACTCCACACCTAAAAGGTAACGTAAGCTTATAGAACCCAATTGGGATGTTTGGAGGTGTGGTTCATTTGGCAGAGGTTCGCGTGCAGGAAGGCGAGCCGCTTGAAAATGCATTGCGCCGGTTTAAGCGCAAGGTTCAGCAGGAAGACATTATTAAGGAAGTGAAGCGTCACTCCTTCTATCTGAAACCTGGCGAGCGCCGTCGAGTAAAAGAAGCACTGGCGCGCAAGCGGAATCGTAAGAAAGCAAGAAAAGAGCAGGACTAGCCCTGCAAATGCCGGCCTAACGTTGTAAAGTCACTGATGCGTTAGGCCGGCAATCCCGCACTCTTCAAGAATTTGTAAAGAGTTTGGCACCATTTCCCCTCTCATTCGCGGGTTAGGCGAATGAGAGGAAAGTCGTTGAATTGCAAGACGAAGTAGCTGGTTGGTGAGACGATGCCAATCCGGCGCTTGGTCGACGGAATACTGAAAAATTCCAAGGCATGCTCGGGGGGACGCGTATGGACTTCATCGACAAGATACTGAAATGTTCTGATTGCGGTAATGACTTTGTCTTTACCGCCGGTGAGCAACTGTTCTTTCACGATAAGCAGTTCAAGAACGATCCAAAGCGGTGCAAACAGTGCAAAATCAAGCGTGTGGCCGGAACCGGCAGTGGCGTGCGGACAGAAACCCGGACAGTTTGTTCGGAGTGCGCCACCGAAACCACCGTTCCCTTCAAGCCTACACAAGGTCGTCCCGTGCTCTGTAGGTCATGCTTCCAGCAGCGACGGCCCCCAGTTCCAACTACAGTGGCGGCCAGCGCAGCTTCGTAATCGATACCTCTCCAGCGAACTGACGTTCGCTGGAGAGGCTTGCAGTGTCTTTAGTTTGCAGCGGCGGGCTTCCGCGTCGCCGTTCGTCCGGCCACCTTGGCAGGTGTGTTCGCGGGTGCGCTCATCTTCTGCGCCAACGCCTTTTGCTTCTTGTCTTCATGGGTGACCAGGAGCGCCTCGATCTGGCGCAAGAGATTCATAATGTTCATCGGCTTGACCAGCATCTCGTCCATGCCTTCGTCTCGCCATTCTGAGCCTGGAACCGGGAAAGCCGTGAGCATGGCTACTGCCGGCTGATACGAAACCTGTTTCGCTGCCCGTACCACTTCCAGCCCGGCCGACTCGTTCTCCATGCGCATGTCCGTGATCACCATGTGGAAGGTGCTGGCCCGCAGCTTGGATCGGGCCTCTCGGGCGGAAGAAGCCGTCTCCACCTCGAAGTCGTTCATTTCCAATACTGCCTTGAGGGTCAGCAGTATGGCGAGTTCGTCATCTACCAAAAGAATGCGACGTTTCATGGGGAAAAACTCCAAATTGCAAAAGCAGTAGGTTTACGGGGGGGTATTTGTCGCCTGATCGGATCCTACCTGAATTCGCCTTTCTTTGAGCGGGTATCCTTCATTTGATTAGACTGGCAACGTGGCAGAATACCACGTTGAGAACTTCGGATGTCGGGCCAGCCAGGCGGACGGCGAAATCATAAGCGCCGAGTTGCGCCACCGCGGTCTGCGTCCCGCTTCCAGCCCTGCGCAGGCCGATGTAATCATTGCCAATACTTGCAGTGTGACCGCGCAGGCGGATCGTACCGCCCGCGCCTTTCTGCGCAAAGTCCATCGCGAGAATCCATCCGCACGCATCCTGGTCACGGGTTGTTATGCTCAGCGCGCGCCGCAAGAGGTTGCCGCGCTGCCCGGCGTGCACGCGGTCATCGGCAACAGCCATAAAGCACTTGTCCCCTCCATGGCCGAACAAGCTGCCGGCTTCGTTCCGTTGGCGGCGCTCTCTGTAGATGACACATTTGCCCACTCAGAGTTGTCCATGCCCCAGAGCGGCTGGTATCCCGGCGGCCAGACCCGCCCCAACCTCAAAGTGCAGGACGGTTGTGGCAACCGCTGCTCCTTCTGCATCATTCCCACCACCCGCGGCCACAGCCGTTCGCTCTCGCTCGAGGCGTGCCTGGAGAGCGTGCGGGCTTTTGCGAGCGCCGGCGGTATCGAGATGGTGCTCTCGGGCATCAATCTGGGCCGCTGGGGCCGGGATCTCCAGCCGCAACGCACCCTGGAAGAACTGGTGGGTGAAATTCTGAGCCGGACCTCCTTGCCACGCCTGCGTCTCAGCTCCGTCGAGCCCATGGATTGGACTCCACCGCTGCTGGCCCTATTCCGTGGCCCATCGGCCGCCCGCCTGGCCCGCCACGCCCATCTGCCATTGCAATCGGGATCCGACGCAATTCTCCGCGCCATGCATCGCCGCTATCGTCCCTGGCACTATGCGGAAAAGCTGCGCCTGATTCGCGAAACCATGCCGGACGCCGCCATCGGCGCGGATGTGATGGTCGGCTTTCCTGGTGAGACCGAAGCCCTGTTTGAAGAGAGTTTCGCCTTTATCGCCGCCCAGCCCTTCACGTACCTGCACCTGTTTCCTTTTTCCCCGCGTCCCGGAACCCGCGCGTGGCAGCTCGCTCAGCAATATCCGGTACCCCCTCGCGTCGCGGCGGAGCGCAGCGGGCGGCTGCGAGAACTGATCGCAGCCAGGAATCTTGTTTTCCGCAAGAGCTTCCTGGATCGCGAACTCCCCGCGGTCACTTTGCACACACCGCAAGGCAACAGGGCCAGGGCCCTCACCGACAATTTTCTCGAAGTTCGGCTCGACACCTGGCTGCCCGCGAACCAAAGTGTGCGTGTGCAAGTCACAGGGCTTGAAGACGACGGTTTGACCGGACGCATAGCGGCGTGACCGAAGGTTGAGAGAGTTCTTCCAGACCTTGTCGTGAAATGCTATGCTTTATTTGAGGGGCCTTGCGTCTCTCGTTTCCGGAGGAAACCATCGATAAGCGTTCGGCCAAGTCTTTTATCCGCATTAACGACAGAATTCGCGCGCGTGAAATCCGCGTCATCGACGAAAACGGTGAACAGCTCGGAATTCTGCCTCCCTTCGAAGCTCTCAAAATAGCCCGCGAGCGTGGCCTGGATCTGGTCGAGGTCTCGCCCACCGCACAACCGCCCGTCTGCCGCATTCAGGATTACGGCAAGTTTCTCTACGAGAAAGACAAGAGTGATCGCGCGGCGCGTAAGAAGCAGAAAGTCATCGTAGTCAAGGAAGTGAAATTCTCCGTGACCGTCGATGAGCACGATTACCAGACCAAGAAGAACCAGGCAGTCCGTTTCCTGGGCGAAGGCGACAAGGTAAAGGCCTCACTACGCTTCAAGGGCCGCCAGATGGCCCACCGCGAGCTGGGCTACGCCATCATCAACCGTCTCATTCAGGACATGGGCGACGCCGGCATCGTCGAATTCATGCCCCGCATGGAAGGCACCACGCTGCACGCCATCCTGGCCCCAGGCAAGAAAGCCGAGCCACCCAAGAAGCCAGCCGCCCCCAAGCCGCCAGCCCCAGGCCTGGTAGGCCAGCAACACCCCCAATCCGCCCAGTCGTAACTTCTGAATTTGCAACAATGCTCGGGTGCCCCAGATCCCCGATTTCCTGTGCGGCTTTGTGGTTCCGCGAACTCTATGCGCCTTTCCTTAACGAAAGGCGCACACGCGGTCTTGTCCAGGGCTGCGAGCAGGAAATTCGGGGTATCTCGCTCGTTTTTCGCGAGATGTGGGATACCAATGCGCTCAACTTGACGCCTTCGACGTGCAAACAGGGCCGGAGTGGCGCCGCCGCCCCCTCTCCCGTATAATCACGACAGTTATCAACACGCGAAGTAAGCAGGAAAACCATGCCCAAATTAAAGACCCACAAGGGCGCGGCCAAGCGCTTTAAGAAGACCGGCACGGGGAAAATCCTCCGCGGTCAAACCAAAAAGCGCCACATTCTAACCTCCAAGACCAAGAAGGTTAAGAAGAAGTTGAGTGGCCTCGTTCTGGTTTCTGATGGTGACAAGCGCAAGGTAGCGCGCATGATCCCCTACGCCTGATCGGCCCGCAAAGGTTAGGGCTACGGCCCCTGTCCTCAGGACAAGACGATCGGTTTCACAGCGAGTGAAGAGGTACTTCCTACCTCCAGCCGCACAACGAAGTACTCAAAGGAGAACCAACTATGCCCCGCGTAAAACGTGGCACAAAACGTAACGACCGCCGCAAAAAAATCCTCAAGCGAGCCAGCGGCTACTTCCTCACTAAATCCAAGCTTTACCAGGCAGCGCAGGAAGCCGTAGAGCGCGGCCTTAAATTCGCCTACATCGGCCGCAAGCAAAAGAAGCGTCAATTCCGCTCCCTTTGGATCGTCCGCATCGGTGCCGCCGCCAAGCTTAACGGCATCAGCTACTCACAACTCATTCACGGCCTCAAACTGGCCGGCATAGAGCTCGACCGCAAGATGCTGTCCGAACTCGCTGTCCACGACCCGGCTGGCTTTACCGCGTTAACCGCCCAGGCCAAGACCGCGCTCAACAAAACCGCCGCCGCATAACACTTGCCGCAAGCAGTTCCCTCAAGCCCGGTCGCACATGATCGGGCTGTTGTGCCCGTGGCGAGGCCAGAATCGACGTCGCACATGCCGCCCACTGAGATTCCTGAACTACCGGATTATTCGCCCGGAGCCCTGGACAGCTTCTTCGGCAAAATCCTGGCGCAATTCGATCAGGACGCCGCCGCCGCAACCACGGGAGAAGCCGTGGAACAGCTGCGCATCCGCTGGATTGGCCGCAAGCAGGGCCTGCTCACGCGCATCAGCGAGGTGTTGAAGGGTGCTCCACCCGAAGCACGCCGCGAAGTCGGCATGCGCTTCAACGCACTCAAGTCTGCCATCGAGCCGCGTTGCGATCCCGAGCAGCTAAAGGCCATCGCTCCCGTCACCGATGCCATCGATATCACCCTCCCCGGCACGCGCCGCGCTCTCGGCGCTGAGCACCCGCTGGTCCGTACCATGCACGAGGTCGTCTCCGTCTTCGCGGCCATGGGATACTCAGTGGGTTTGGGCCCCGAGGTTGAGACCGACTACTACAACTTCGAATCGCTCAACTTTCCGCCTGGCCACCCCGCGCGCGACACCCAGGACACGCTGGTGATTTCCCACCAGGAGCGCAAACCCCTGCACGATCGGCTATTGATGCGCACCCACACCTCGCCGGTTCAGATCCACACCATGGAACAGCAACCGCCGCCGTTGCGGATTGTCATTCCCGGCAAGGTGCACCGCAACGATGCAATGGACGCCACCCATTCCCCCATCTTCCACCAGGTGGAG
Organism: uncultured Acidobacteriaceae bacterium; assembly: GCA_963745725.1. Lineage (GTDB taxonomy): Bacteria > Acidobacteriota > Terriglobia > Terriglobales > Acidobacteriaceae > PALSA-350. The sequence goes on along the minus strand of CAVUYJ010000005.1, from coordinate 287,710 downwards.
GGACTGTGTGTGGACACCAACATTACTTTCTCCGATCTCAAAGGAACGCTCGACCACGCCATGAAAGCGTTCTTTGGATCTAACGTCAAAACCCGCTTCTTCCCCTCGTTCTTTCCTTTCACCGAGCCCTCTGCCGACGTGCAGATCAGTTGCATCTTCTGTGGTGGCCGGGGCTGCCGCAAATGCAAACAGTCCGGCTGGATCGAGCTTCTCGGTTGCGGCATGGTTGACCCTGCGGTCTTCGCCTTCGCCGCCCGGGAGCAGCCCGCCTACGACGCGAAGAAAATCAGCGGCTTCGCCTTCGGCATGGGCGTCGAACGCATTGCCATGATGAAGTACGGTATCGGCGAAATAGGCCAGCTCTACTCCGGCGATATGCGCTTTCTGGAGCAATTCAAGTAAGTGAACATTCTCTCCCAGTGGATTCGTTCCTACGTACCCGGCCTCACCTTGCCCGACCGTGAGCTCGCCGAGGCGCTGACCCTCCGCGGCATCGCCGTCGAAGGCATTTACGAGCTTGGTCCGGGAAATGGCTCCCTGTTTGAGATGGACATCACCACCAACCGGGTCGATGCCATGAACCACTACGGCATCGCCCGTGAGGCTGCGGCCGTCGCCGGTCTGCCCTTGGCCCCTCTCGACGCCGCGCTGCCGCCATCGCAACCAGTCACAGTTGCAGTGAAAGTTTCCATCGAGGCTCCGGAACTCTGTGGGCGCTTCACTGCGCGCTCTCTCAGCCAGGTGCGCATTCAGCCGTCCCCCGGCGTGGTCGCTGAGCGCTTTGCCCTGCTACAGCAAAAGCTCATTTCCAATGCGGTGGACGCAACCAACTTCGTCACCCTCGCCATGGGCCATCCCACCCACGCCTTCGATCGCGACAAGCTGGAAGGCGGCATCATCGTGCGCCGCGCGCGCAGCGGAGAAAAGCTCAAAACCTTAGACGGCATCGAACGTGTACTCGACCCCGAAGACCTGGTCATCGCCGATGAAAAGAAAGCCATCGGACTGGCCGGCGTGATGGGCGGTTGGGACACGATGATCACCGCCGAAACTAAAAATATCCTGGTGGAAGCCGCCTGGTTTGATCCCGCAACCGTGCGCCGCAGCAGCAAGCGGCACGGCCTGCACACCGATGCCTCTCATCGCTTCGAACGCGGTGCGGACTTTAACGCGCCGCCCGTAGCTTCCGCTCTGGTCTCCCAGCTCATTCTCCAGGCCGGCGGCCACGTCGAGGGAGAGATGATCGACGTTGTCGTTCCCGCAGCTGCCGCGCGCACCGCGCTGCGGCCGCCCATCGGGCTCAGCCATCGCGAAGTACGGCGCATCCTCGGTGCAACCGAAGACGGCCGGGGAGTGGAGCAGGAAACGACAGAATCAGTACTGCAAGCTCTGGGTTGTACCTTGCACAAGGCCGGCGAAGGCGAATACCAGGTCACTCTGCCCAGTTGGCGCCTCGATCTCGAGCGCGAAATCGACTTGATCGAAGAGATCGCCCGCGTCTACGGCTACAACCGCTTCGCCAACACCCTCCCCACCTTTTCCGGCATCGTGAGTGAACAGCCGGATGCTCATAAACAAGCGGTGGTTCGCCAAACCCTGCTTGGTCTGGGTTGGAACGAGGCCCTATCCAGCACCTTCTGCTCTGCTACCGAAGCGGTTACATTCGCACCGCAGCCCAACCTTGCCGTACCCCTGGGCAATCCGCTCAACGAAGAAGCTGGGATGTTACGTCCGTCACTGTTACCCGGCATGCTCACCATGCTGGCCCACAACCTCAACCGCAACGTCAACGATGTGCAGCTGTTTGAAAACGGCACCGTCTTCAGCGGCAGCCCGGAGCGTGTCGACGAGCGTCCCGCCCTCTCCCTTGGCGCTTCAGGATTGGTGTGGAGCGGTCCCGAGCTTCCCGCGCACGCCATCGACTTTTACGATCTCAAGGGCGCCATCGAAGGGATCGTCGAAAAGTTTGCCCCGCGTTCTTTCTACTTCGACACCTTCGCCGCCGCGGCGGGAATCATCCCGCTCTGGCTCCATCCCGGCCGGTCGGCCCGCGCTGTCGCCGATGGCTTGACCATCGCCTGGTTCGGTCAACTCAATCCCGCCGAGGCGCAACAACGCAAGCTCAGGCAGAGCGTCTACGTCGGAGAAATCTATCTCGACCGTCTCTACCGCTTGGCCCTCCGTCAGCCCATAGCGCCGGAACTCTCACGTTTCCAGCCGGTCGAGCGTGACTTCTCTTTTGTGTTCGCGGATGCAGTGCGCTGGCAGTCGATCGCGGACGCCCTCGACAATTTGCACATCGCCGAGCTCACCCGCTTCGCGCCACGCGAGATCTTTCGCGCCACGCAAACGTTGCCCGCGGGTCACTACTCCATTACTTATCCGCATCACCTTTCAGGCATTGGAGCGCACGCTCCGTGAGGAAGAGCTGCAAAGTTATTCACAGGCTGTGATCACTGCGCTCGAGTCGCTCGGCGGACGCCAACGCGCGTAAGTATTTTCATTGCTGCGCGCAGCACATTATCGAATGTGCAACCTCTCTGAACGGGAGGAACACTCTAAGGTAACGCACCCCCTTCTTTCCTATTGAGCTGCGGAATTTGCGGTCTATACTTTTCTAGAGAACGCAATCCTTCTTTTGTGTAATGAGGTTTTGATGTCCACACTCGCAGAACACCCACCCGAGATGACCATGGCTGCAGATGATTTTCAGGCGCTCGAAGAACGCGTACTGCGCACGGTAGAATTATTGAAAGGCGAACGTGAACTACGGTTTTCCGTGGAACAACACGCTTCGCGTCTCACTCACCGTATCGAAGAACAGGCCGCGCACGTTGCCCAGTTAGAAGAGCAACTCTCCGGTCTGCAGAAGGAGCGGGATGCAGTGCGGCAACGCATCGAGCGCCTGCTCAAACAAATCGACGAACTCGGCGATTGATCGGAGATTCATGGCAGAGAGTCTTGAAGTTCGGCTTGCCACCACGTCCGTCAGCGTAGATATTTACGACCAGACCTATCACCTGCGCGCTTCTGATCCCGACTACGTTCAGAAGCTCGCAGCCATGGTTGACGGAAAGATGCGTGCAGTCTCCTCCAACGGCAACACGGTAGACTCCCTGCGTGTCGCCGTGCTCGCCGCTTTGAACATCGCCGATGAACTCCTGCGCCTGCAGGAGCACACCCGTCTGCTCCGCGGCAGCATGAGCGAAACCCAGACAACGCTCCGTTCTCGCGCCAACAGTCTCTCCGGTCTGTTGGATTCGATACTCGACCCGGAACACCGTTATCACGATCGCGTTCCCGTCGGCGCCGGTGTCAATACCGGGCAGTCACTTGCCAATCAGCTTCGCTGACGTTAGCATCCTTTCAGAGACCGGCCTGCAAAGCAGGTGCGGCAGTTAACGCTGGTTGAACCAACATTCATCGAACCGGGACTCGACTCGAACAATCGGCTCCGTGTGCAGTGTCCGCCAGTCCGGAATGCCTAAAGAGCTGCGGAGAGTCCCAACGTCTTAGGACGGGTTCACCGGCGCACTGCTGCACGGCCCAGTGGGTCGGTTTCGTCTCTCCTCTGTGCATCCGCATCTCTTCCAGTTCGGCCGCCTCGTCTTGCCGACTTATGGATTCCTGGTTGCCGTAGGCACGGTCGCCGCGTTGCTGCTCCTCGTTCGTACCGCCCGCCTGCTTTCGCTCAACACTGACAAGATCTGGAGTGTGGCCCTGTTCGCCATTGTCACCGCGCTCCTTGCCGGCAGCATTCTCCTGATCCTCTTCCGCTGGCCCCGCTATGGTCTCGGCGTCGGACTCGTGCAGGCCGCGATCGCAACCGTGACCGGAGTGCTCTACGCCAGGCGCCTCGGCCTCCCCATCCGACGAACCGCGGATGCCTTTGCTCCCAGTCTCGCCCTGGGCAGCGCCGTCGCTGCCATTGGCTGCCTGGAAGCTGGATGTGAGTTATGGAATCGCCGCTCGAGTGCCCTGGGCCGTGATCTTCAACGATCCGGCTGCCGCGCCCGGAACTCCGCTTGGAGTGCCGCTGCATCCCACCCAGCTTTACACCGCCCTGCTGCAGTTTCTCCTCTGCATCTTCCTGCTGTGGCTGCTTCATCGTCCGCACCACGATGGGGAGATCCTGGGCGCCTGGCTCTTCCTCGGCGGTCTCTCCAGCTCTCTGCTGACATTCCTGCGTGGTGACGGTGTCGTGGCCACGCAATTCATCGGTGCGATGATGGTGCTCGCGGGCGGCCTCCTGTGGCTACGCCGCCAACCCGCAGCGCGGGTCTCCCATGGCGGATGAAGAACCGCAATTACGCCGGATCACTGTTCCCGAAGAAGCCAACGGCCAGCGTCTCGATCTGTTTTTAGTCCAGCAGCTGAGTGAGGTCAGCCGTTCGCGGGTCCAATTGCTGCTGCAGCAAGGCAGTGTGCTCATCGACGGCAAGCTCGCCAAGGCATCGCGCAAGCTGCGCAGCGGCGAAAATATTTCCATCCTGGGCGATCCCCAGCCCCCTCCCTTGCGCGCCATGGCGGAAGCGATTCCGCTGGAGATTGTGTATGAAGACAGCGACCTTGCGGTCGTCAATAAACCTGCCGGCATGATGGTCCACGCCGGTTCCGGCGCGACCGAGGATGCGCGCAATCGGGGCACCCTGGTGAACGCTCTGTTACACCATCTACACGAACTCTCCTCCACCAGCGGGCCCTTGCGCCCCGGCATCGTGCACCGTCTCGACAAGCAAACCAGCGGCCTCATCGTAGTGGCAAAGAACGACGCAACCCACGCCCGGCTGTCTTCGATGTTCGCTCGCCGCCAGGTCCGCAAACTCTACATCGCCTTGGTGCAAGGGGAGCTCGCGCAGGAGAGGGGAACGGTAAACGCGTCCATCAGCCGCGACTCCATCCGCAGAACCCGCATGACCACTCGTCGCGAAGGGGGCCGGACTGCCGTCTCGCATTGGCAGGTGTTGCGCCGCATTCACGGCCCTTACGGTAGCTTCACCCTGGTCTCGGTGCGTATCGAGACCGGCCGCACGCATCAAATTCGCGTCCACATGGCCTCGTTGGGTCATCCCGTGGTGGGTGATACGCTTTACGGCGCCCCGGCGGCCATTGCGCCCGTGGCGGCGGCTGCCAGCCGGCTGCCGCGGCTCGTTTTACCGCGCAATTTCCTCCACGCCGCCGAGCTCGAGTTTGCCCATCCCGGTAGCGGAGAGCGCCTCAGCCTGGTCTCCAATCTGCCCGCCGATCTGAAGCAATTCATGGCACAACTAGCACCCGCCCCGGCAGTCTAAAGGGAATGCTCTAAAATAAAAAAGGTTCCTATGACCCCAATGATTGGTTGCCTGCGCCCGGCTGGCTCTCGGCTTGCGAAGTGTGTGTTTTCGCTCGCGCTGCTGTCACCTTTTGCCGCCCATGCGCAAACTCCGGCTGCGGCTCCGCCACCCCCGCCAACTCAACCCGGCGCTCTCGGCTCCGTGCCCCAGGTCACCAATAGTGGACAGACCAGCAATGGGCAAAACGACGGCAGTTTCACCATCAAGACTAACGTCAACGAGGTGAATCTGATCTTCACCGTCACCGACAAGCACGGACGGTTCATTCAGAATCTGCAGCAGCGAGACTTCGCCTTGTTGGATAACCAGAAGGCGCCCTCCCAGGTTTTCAATTTCACCCAGCAGACGAACCTGCCTTTGCGCGTAGGCATCATGATTGATGCCAGCACGTCCATCCGGCAACGCTTCGAGTTCGAACAGACAGGCCGCGGTCCAATTTTTACAGCAGGTGGTGCGCCCTCAGACGGATCTGGCCTTCACCATGGGCTTTGACGTCACTCCGTACGTCACGCAGAACTACACCAACGATCAAGACAAACTCGAGGCCGGCATCACCAAGCTCCGGCCCGGGGGCGGCACAGCTCTCTTCGACGCTGTCTACACTGCCTGCCGCGATCAGCTGATCAACGTACCGCTGTCGCCGCAGGGTGCCGTGCGCAGGGCGCTGATCGTAATCTCCGACGGAGACGACAACCAGAGCCGGGCCTATCCGGACGACGCCATCAAAATGTGCCAGCGCGCCGGGGCCATCGTCTACACCATCAGCACCAACGTGAGTCCCAGCCGCGATCGTGGCGATGACGTCCTGAGGAAAATAGCCGAAGCGACCGGGGGCTATCCCTTCTTCCCCAAGCGCATTGAAGACATGACCAACAGCTTTCACGACATCGAAGAAGAGCTGCGTAGTCAATATCAGCTAGCCTACCGCCCCGCCGACTTCAAGCTGGACGGCGCCTTCCGCTCCATCTACCTGGTGGCCCTAAACCCCCACTACGTAGTCCGGGCCAAGAAAGGCTACTTCGCCCCCAAATCCTGATAACGGTTGGTGTTTATTGCGTCGGTAGAAATCGAAGGGTACCGCAGGTCTCTATTTCAACCCCCGACAAAGCCGTCATCCTGAGCGAAGCGCTTCGCAGATCTATCGCAACAGAGGGCTTTATGGCGCGGAGTCGAAGGACCTCGGCGATGCTTGTTGGCGGATGCTCTTGGGAGCTTTCCGCCCGCGAATTACACCGGAAGATAAAAAGTCACAAACTCCGAATGAGCCGAGGGATCTGCAGTTCCCTCAACCCCAGACAAATGTTCCGGAAAACCTAACCTACTTACTCCCCCCGGCAGCCGGCTTGGTCCCGTACTTACGCACCGCCCGGTCCACAATCGAATACAGTAACTGATCGTGATCCGCTTTCGCCTGCGTTTTGATGTAGTCTCCAAACTGCCGCCCTACCGTCTCACTATCCGGCAGAACCAGCCCACGCTTTTGCGCCGAAAGCTCCGCCTCCGCCTTAACAATCGCGAAAAATCCCGCCTCAGTCTTTCCCCCCAATACCCACGCATCGTGGACCGAGCATGTCACCGCCTGATCGATCGTGAAGTTGGGAGCAGGTTCGGAAGACGCCTGTTGTCCGATAGCAACGCAGGGCATCAGGCTGGCCAACCCACAGAACGACGGCATATCGATTCGTCATACAGATTCTCCTAGTGGCGGTAATAATTGTTGCGTCACGATTATCCTGCGCAGACTTGCCGATGATCGCACCAATACCTGCACCCGCGGCGCCGGTAATCAAAGAACCTTTGACCCCGCCACCAAACACTGCACCCAGCGCGGCCCCGGCTGCACCCCCGATCAGAGCGCCCTTACCCGGGCCAATGCCGCCCTGGTTGCGGTTATCGTAATAGTGGTCATTTCCATGGTAATAACTACCGCCACCATAGTTTCCCCCGTGCGTGCCGCGTCTTGCCCCATCGTAGAATTTGTTATTGTCATGGCGCCGATCCTGGGCGAGTAGCGGAAAACCACTGCCAAGGATCGAGCAAAAAAGAAGCGTTGTCGCCGGCAAGAAAGCAAATCGCATCGTTTCCTCCGTCGCGCAATTATATGCGCGCCCTCACCCCAGCAATTCCAAAAGCCCCGCCTGTTCAATCACCGGCACCTTTAATTCCTTCGCCTTATCCAGCTTCGACCCCGCATCGTCACCGGCCACCACGTAGCTGGTCTTCTTGCTCACCGAGCCGGAAACCCGGCCCCCTGCGGCTTCAATCCGCGACTTTGCGTCTTCGCGCGTCAGATCGGGCATGGTACCCGTAAGCACAAACGTCAACCCATCAAGCTTGGAGGATTTCTTCTTCTTTTCCGCCGTAAACGTCAACCCTGCTTGGCGCAGCTTCTCCACCAGCTGGCGATTTTTCTCCTCGGCAAAAAACTCCTGGATCGCCTCGGCCACCCGCGGGCCCACCTCGTCCACCGCCTCCAACTCCTCGACGCTGGCAGCCATCAGCGCATCCATCGACCCAAACGCCTCAGCCAGCAACTGCGCCGTTCGCTCCCCCACAAAGCGAATACCCAACGCAAACAGCACTCGGTTCAACGGCAATTTCTTCGAATTTTCAATCTCCGCCAGCAACGACTGTGCCGTCTTTTTCCCGATCCGTTCCAACCCCAGCAGTTGCTCTTCATCGAGCGCATAAATCCCCGCCACGCTGGTGAGCAATTGTCGCTCTAACAGTTGCATAACCAAAGCCTCACCCAGGCCCTCGATATTCATCACCTTGCGCGAAGCAAAGTGCAGCACACTTTCTTTTAGGCGCGCCGGGCAATCCACATTGATGCATCGGTAATCCGCTTCGCCCTCATCCCGCACCACCTCACTGCCGCATACCGGGCAGGCATCGGGAAAAACAAAGGTCTTTTCGCCGCGCGGATGCTCTTTGTCTTCCACCACCCCTACGATCTTCGGAATCACGTCGCCGCCGCGTTCCACCGTAACGTAGTCGCCGATCTTCACCCCCAGGCGCTCAATTTCGTCGGCGTTGTGCAACGTCGCCCGGCTCACCGTGGTCCCACCAATCAACACCGGCCGCAGCACCGCGACCGGCGTCAACTTGCCCGTGCGTCCCACTTGTACTGTGATGTCATCAATCTGGGTAACGCCCGATCGAGCGGTGAATTTGTAAGCGACCGCCCAACGGGGCGCGCGTCCGGTGTAACCGAGCCGCCGCTGCAGCGCCATTTCATTGACCTTAATGACCACCCCGTCAATCTCGTAACCGAGCTCGAGGCGCTGCCCTTCCGCCCACGCGACAAACGCCAGCAGTTCGTCCACAGTCCGCAAAAGCTTGCGATGACGGTTGACCCGAAAGCCGGCAACGCCGAGTGCTTCCAGGGTCGTCCACTGTTCAGGGAAAGCGCTCTCTGCTTTTTCCAGCGCGATGTAAGCGTAGAAATCCAGCCGCCGCTGGGCGACGATATTTGGTTCGAGTGTCCGGATCGTGCCCGCAGCAGCATTGCGCGCGTTCGCCGCGGGGGCGATCCCTTGCTCTTCACGTTCCCGGTTCATTTTCAAAAAAGCTTCGTTGGGCAGAATCACTTCTCCCCGTACTTCGAAGCTTTGTGGCAGCTTGGCGCGCTGCAATCGTTCCTTCGAAACCGAAAGTGGAACCGATCGTATAGTGCGAACGTTACTCGTCACGTCCTCCCCCGTGACGCCATCGCCGCGTGTCAAGGCAGTTTTCAGCAGGGCACTCCCTGCCGGCCCGGGTTCATACTGCAGCGCCAACGACACCCCATCTATCTTCAATTCACACACGAAGCTCACGTCCGCGCTACCCACCATCGAGCGCACGCGTCGTTCCCAATCCCCCAACTCCTCTTCGCTATTCACGTTGTCGAGGGAAAGCATAGGCCGTGAATGCTCTACTTTGGCAAAGCCTTCTTTGGGTTTGCCGCCCACGCGTTGGCTGGGCGAGTCTGGAGTGATCATCTCTGGATGGCGGCTTTCGAGCGCGCGCAGTTCCCGCATCAGCGCGTCATACGAAGCGTCTGAAATCTCTGGGGAATCAAGCACGTGATATTGATATTCGTGGTGGCGGAGCTCATCGCGCAGCGCGTCAATCCTCTTGCTGGCTTCCTCAAGAGAACTGTCCACGCTGCTGGATCGGGTTTCAGACATAAAGAGCATTATAGAAACTCGACCGGCAGCAACAGGAGCCCATGGAACCCGTCACACATTTCCTCACTGGCGCATGTCTCGGCCGCATCGGCTTCAATCGCAAAACCGCCTACGCCACACTGGCCATGACATTGGCGGCCGAAGGCCCGGACATCGATGTTTTCTGGAGCTTTCGCGGCCCGGTAGCGGGCTTTCAGCATCACCGCGGCTTTACCCACACTTTTTTGGGCGCGCCGCTCGTCGCCCTGGTCGTGACTGCAATCGTCTGGCTCTGGCACCGCAGCCGCAAGCAGGCGCCCATGGTTCCGCCGCGCTGGGCCCTGCTATGGCTGTTATCTCTGCTGGCGGCTCTCAGCCACATATTCCTCGACTGGACCAACAACTACGGCGTTCGCCCATTTTTCCCCTTCAACCCGCGTTGGTACGCGCTCGATATCGCTTTCATTCTCGAACCGGTCGTTTTTGGCGCTCTCTTGCTCGGTCTGCTCCTGCCGGCGATCTTCGGCCTGGCCGACCGTGAGATAGGGGCCCGCAAGCCGCTATTCCGCGGACGCGGTTGGGCCATCGCCGCACTGTTTCTCGTCGGAATTGACTTAGGTGTGCGCGCCGTGGAGCATCATCGGGCACAGCATTTGATTGGCAACACGCAATTCGGCAACCAGCCCATGCTGCGTGCGGGAGCCGAGCCCTATCCGGTGAATCCATTTCACTGGTTCGCCGTAGTCGAGACCGCCGCCTACTACCAGACGGGATCGGTCAACACCTACGCAGAAACCGTCGACACCAACGACCAGGACGACGTCGTCTTCAAGCCCCCGGTCACCCCTGCGGTTGAGGCTGCGAAGCGCTCCTGGTTAGGTCGGGTCTATCTCGACTGGGCAAGATTCCCCGTGGTGACCGACCGCGGCCGCGCCAATCTGGTCGCCTCCGACGATTTGGCACCCCAGCCCCAGGACACAGCGGTAGAGTTCCGAGACCTGAGATTCGCCTACTCTTTCCTCTCCACCGGCAACAATCGAGCCTCCTCGGCACTGACCGCCTGGGTCTACGTAACCCCGGCCAACGCCATCGACGCCATGGTCATGAACAACCGCCTGCAAAAATAACGGGCCGCCAATACCCACCGGGTACCCACAATTTGGAGGAAACGAGACGGGTTTTCCTCGAAGAAAATGCGAATTCGAGTCCCGCAGGGACGGCTGAACTTGCTGAACTTAGCCCAGGACGCTAGTCCTGGGTTGGGATGCGCCCTTGAAAAGTCCCGTAGGGACGACTGAAAAATTATCGGCTTTGGGGAAATTCTCAATCGCGGAAGATTTTCAGTGAAGTGCCTTCGCAGAAACTCCACTCCAAGGTCTGCCCAAAACTAACCCTCTTCCAAACCCTCACTTAGGAACCCGAACCCACTCCGAATCCACTTCAGGCCCGTCCTTCGAACCCCGCTTTTTCCAAACCGTCCGCCACACCCAATAACCCAGTGCTCCCAGCACCCCGACCACCCCTGCGATCAGCGCAAATCGGTGCCGCGTAGCCAAACGTCCAGCGATATCCACAATCTCCGGCCCATACTCAATCGTCAAAATCGCAGTGACCAGGTACCGGATCACCCGCCCCACGAAGACCGACAACATAAACGTCGTGATCTTCATCTCGAACACCCCGGCCGCAATCACGAAGAGCTTCCACGGGGTAGGCGGGGGCAGGATCGAAGGCACCATCATCGCCATAAATTCCTGCTTTTCGAACCGCTCCAGTAGCTGCTGGTACCGGGCCCGGTCGATGCGCTTCATGAGGAACAGCTCCCCCCCAGCCCGTCCCAGGAAGAAAGGAAGCAGCCCACCCACCGCTGATCCAAACGCGGCTGCCAGCACATACAAATAAAAATGCCTCTTATCCGTCCACGCATACCCGGCAATGATCAAGTCCATCGGTACCGGAATCGCCGCAGCATCGACCAAACCGATACCGGCCACACCCCAAAACCCAAGCGGTTTCAGGATCCCCAGCAACCAGATCTTGTACTTAAGAAAGAGATGGAGGATTTTCTTCAAGTTCCAACCCGATTCGTTAGAGGTTCGTCATGTTGGGTAGAAATTCCTTCGAGCAGGGTTAACGCGTGCGGAATCAATGGCAGAACAGCTTCGAGCGAACTCTTGGCGCCACGTGGGCTCCCCGGCAGGTTCACAATCAGAGATTTCCCCAAAGTCCCCGAGAGCGCCCGGCTCAGAGTAGCGAGCCGGGTCTGCTTTCTGCCTTCAGCGCGCATCAGTTCCGCGAATCCCTCGATCAGCCGGTCGCAGACCGCCCGGGTGGCCTCCGGGGTCACGTCGCGAGGCGCGATACCAGTGCCTCCGGTCGTCACCACCAGGTTCGCCACTGCGCATTGCTGGCGCAGAGCATCTTCAATCTCCCCCTGCTCGTCGGGCACCACTAAATGGCTGATTACCACGAAGGCATTGGACCGTAGCAGGTCGGCAACCACTGTGCCCGACACATCCACCCGTTCCCCCCGAAAGCAGGAGTCGCTCACGGTAATGACAGCGGCACGCATCTAAACGATTGTAAGGGTTCTTTGTGAATGCCCGATCTCGGCAAGATTGGAAACAATGAGAGAATGGAAAGATGTGCGGTGTCTATAGCCGGTAGTTCGTCCCGGCGTGGATTGCACCCTTTACTGCCGGCCGATGCCCTCAACCGAAGTTCCAACCAGACCTCCCGGTCGACCGCCGGAGCCATTCTCCCGACGGAAGCGCGTGCGCTACGAGGAGCTGGAACCTGACGAACTCCTCCACCTGATTGACAGGCTCGAAGACGAGCGTTCCCGTGCTCTACGCAGAGAAGGCATATGGATCTCGGTCATTGCCCACCTGATCCTCTTCTGGTTCCTATTCTATGGGCCGCGCGCTCATCGAGTGCACGTAGTCAACCCGGACGCCAACAAGCAGAAGGACATGACCTTTCTAAACCTTCCGCCCGATGCCCAGCAGAAGGTCAAACCCCCCAAGCAGGCTCCGCCTTCCGACAAGGATCGGATCGCGCAATCCCGCAAGCCCACGCTCGATAAAAAGACCCTCCAGCAACTGGAGGCCATGCGCAAGGCTGGCCCGCCCATTCCGACGGCTCCGCAATCGGCGCCACAGCAGCAGGCGGCTCCGCCCACCGCCGGCCCCTCAGCAACAGGCGCAGGCGCGTCCAGCGACTCCACCGCCCCCGCCGCCAACCAACCAGTCGCTGCTGAACGAACCCAAACCGGCTCCAACTCCCACCAAGCCAAGCTTTGATACCGGCCCGCAAAATGCCGGAGAAGCGATTCGTCAGGCCGAACGCAACGCTGCCCGAGGTCCCGCGGGGCCTTCGGGCGACTATGGGCTGAACGCGCCGGCCCAACATCCCGCTATGGGAGTCGGGCCCGAGATCCTCAGCGACACCATGGGGGTCGACTTTGGCCCTTACATGAGGCGGGTCATCCAGGCCACCTATCGCAGCTGGATTCCCATCATCCCCGAATCCGCTCGCCCACCGCTCGATAAACAGGGCCGCGTCGGCGTCCGCTTCAAGATCTATCCCGACGGCAGCGTCAAGGAGATGATCCTCGAGTTCCCCTCCGGCGACGTTTCCCTGGACCGTGCCGCCTGGGGCGGCATCACCGGCGCATCGCCTTATCCGCCGCTCCCCAAAGACTTCAAGGGCTCCTTTCTGGAGCTCCGCTTCGGCTTCTACTACAATCTCGATCCAGACAAGATGCATTGACGTGCCAGCCGATCCCGAGCTCCGCAAACGCCAAATTTACGGCCTGTTGGTAGTAGCGGTCGTGCTTTTGCTCGTCAGCCTCGGCCGATCCTCGATGCACAACCTCTTTCCGCCGGGCTGGTGGAGAGTTTGGTAGACGCTCCGCTGCCGCTGCTGGTCGTGATTCTGGGCCCGACTGGGAGTGGCAAAACCTCCCTCTCCGTTGCTTTGGCGCAGCAGTTCGACGGAGAAATTGTCAGTTGCGATTCCGTGGCGGTCTATCAAGGCCTGGAGATCGGGTCCGCCAAGCCCTCCGCCCTGCAACGGAAGCAGATCCCGCATCACCTGCTCGATGTCGTCACCCCGGATGCCTTCTACACCGCCGGGGACTACTCCCGCGCTGCGCGCACCGCCATCGCTGCCGTCGCCAGGCCGGGGCAAGCTCCCCATCGTCACCGGCGGCACCGGCCTTTATCTTCGTGCCCTGCTTCAGGGCCTCTTTCCCGGTCCTCAACGATCCGCGCCACTCCGCGATCGCCTGTTGCGTAAAGCAGAAACCCGGGGGCCAGCCTTCTTGCACCGCATCCTCAAGCGTCTTGATCCAGCATCGGCCGCACGCATCCACGCCAATGACGTCGCCAAGGTCATCCGCGCCATCGAGGTAACCCTGGCCGCTGGGCAGCCTATGTCAGAGACCTGGAAGGAGGGCCGCGACCCCCTGACCGGCTATCGCGTGCTCCGCCTCGGCCTGGATCCCCCGCGCACCCAGCTATATGAGCGCATCAATGCCCGGGCCGGCGTCATGTTCGCCCAAGGTCTGGTGGAAGAAACAAGAGACCTGCTTGCCCGCTACGGCCATTCGCCCGCGCTCGCGTCCTTGGGCTACCGGCAGGCGGCGCAGCATCTTGACGGCAGTTTCACCCTCGAGCAAGCCATTGCTGCGGCCAGCCAGGGTCATCGCAACTATGCCAAGCGCCAGCTCACCTGGTTTCGCCGCGAGCCCGAAGTTTCCTGGTTGAACGGTTTTGGCGACGACTGTTCTGTCTATACAGAGGCGGAGCGCCTCGTTGCTCGGGCAAAATCGTAACGCGTTGTGCCATCCCCGGATACAATGAGTCTTAAAGTCAGCGATCTGAGTAACTCTGAAGGATGTGCGGTTGAGCGTGGGCAGGCTGTGTAACGTAGGACTAGGGAAGCGCACCGTCGCTTGGTGCATGTTGTTTCTGGGCACGGTAGCTGGTGCGGCGGTAGCCGAAAACGCGACAGCGACCCAAACCACATTGACGGTCGATACAGATAACGCGGGTCCGCGCACCCGGGCGACTCTGACCGCTCACGTGAGTGGGGCGCCCTCTGGGGTCGTGAACTTTCGCTCCGGCCAAATCGACCTCGGTTCGGCGCTTGTGGACAGCGAAGGCAAAGCCTCCCTGCAAACCGATCTCCTTCCAGCCGGCAGCCACCCCGTGGTGGCCATCTACCAGGGCGAGTCTGCCGATCTGAATTCGATCTCCAACGCCGAGCTGGTCCAGGCCAACGTTTCGACGGCAGCAGGATTTACCGTGGCGGCTGCTCCCACATCGCTAACTACCGCGATCGGTGGCTTTGTGAACAGTAACGTCACCGTGACCCCCGTCAACGGCTTCAATGCCTATGTCACCCTTTCTTGTTCCGGGCTCCCCCTCAATACAACCTGCACCTTTACCCCCGTCAGTGTGCTGGCCGCCTGCACCACGGGTACCGGTGGAGCGCAGACCTGCACCCCCGGGACGAGCGTGATGCAGATCCAGACCCAAACGCCTTCGCCCAACAACACCGCGCGCAACAGCGAAGTGGGAATGCGCCGCTTTGCCTTCGTGTTTCCGCTGCTGTTTGGTTTGGCCGGTCTGGGCGCCCGCAATCGCAGAGCTTGGCGGAACCTGGCGTTAGGGATCGTGGCCTTTGCCGGAGTCATGGGGATGACGGCTTGCAATGCGCGCTACAAGTATCTGAACCACGGTCCGCCGGCAAACCCGGGAACCCCGATCGGCAGTTACACCATTACCGTTCAGTCGTCCTCGACCACCGGTTCAGAGACCACGACTCCACCCACTCCGCCCCAGATCACCCTGGTCGTCACTGCCGCCAAGACGTAGCCTGCGATACAAACCCGGCAGGATGGACTAGCATAAGAGCTGCAGGTGTGCCGGGCGGTCGCTGCCGCAGCGCCAACGCGCTTCGGGAGAGGAAAGTCCGAACTCCGCAGGGCAGTGTGCCGGATAACGTCCGGGATTTGAGCGTCAAGGCTCAAAGACGGCCAGTGCCACAGAGAACATACCGCCCTTGGCTTCATCGCCTGGGGTAAGGGTGAAAAGGTGCGGTAAGAGCGCACCGCGCCGTCTGTAAAGGCGGTGGCAGGGTAAACCCCACACGGAGCAAGACCAAATAGGGAGGGAAATCCGCCTAATCGGCGGCTGCGTGCCGGCCCGGCGCGCCAAAACCTCCGGGTAGGTCGCTTGAGCGCCGCAGCAATGCGGCGCCTAGAGGAATGATCGTCCTCGACAGAATTCGGCTTACAGGCCCACTTGCAAACGCGGCCCCGCACCTCTAACCAAGCTGCGGGGCCTCCGCTTTTGGAGGGTAACGGGCTTTAGCCCGTACAAGCATTTTGGATGCGTAAACCAAAATCCGGATCAGGCATCTTAGCCCCTGAGGGCCGCTCTGCTCCAGGTGTCCGATACAAGCATTTCAGCCCCAGGGCGCTGAAACCCCGTGCAGTTCTACGCGGTCTCTGTACGGGCTGAAGCCCGTACCCTTCATTCGCCGCCTTGTGCATCCTGCTTTATCCCATGCGGGAACCACGAAACGGTCTAAACTCGTATCACTCTTTGACCGTGCCATGGAATTCACCGAAGCCATCAAAATCGCCCTTCAGTCCCTCTGGGCAAATAAACTGCGCTCCATCCTCACCCTGATGGGCGTAATGATCGGCGTGGCCGCGGTCATCATGGTGATCACCCTGGTCAACGGCGCCAACAAATTCGTCGCCACCAAAGTCTACGGCTACGGAGCGGATGTCTTCACTGTATCCAAACAACCCTCCGTCATCTTTAGCGACGCCGAGTTCAACAAATACCAAAAGCGCAAAGATCTCAAGATCGATGACTACCGCGAAGTGGCTGCAAAGTGCAAAGACTGCGCCAGCACCGGAGCCATGGCCAGCACCACCGGCAAGGTGGTCTATAACAGCCATTCCAGCACTGACACCAGCGTTCGCGGGTGGACCTGGACCATGCCGCCCATCTACAACATGAACATCGACCACGGCCGCGGATTCGTGCCCATTGACGAAGAGCACAACAGCCGGGTCGCCATCGTCGGCCCTGACATTGTCGACAATCAGATGGGCTCGATCGATCCCATAGGCAAAGAGATTCGGGTAGACGGCGGTCAATACACAGTCATTGGCGTAGGCGAGCGCAAGGGCAAGACACTGGGACAGAGCCAGGACAATTGGGTAGCCATTCCAATAACAACTTTCCTCAACGCCTACGGATCGAATCGCAGCCTGACTATTTACGCCCGCGCCCACGGAGTTGGCGACCCCCTGGAGTTGGCCGTGGGCGAGGTGCGCACCATCATCCGTTCCCACCGCCACGATCTGCCCGGAGCGGAAGATAGTTTCTCCACCGATACCAACAGCACGTTCGTCGGCATTTGGCAGAGCATCAGCTCCAGCTTCTCCGCTGTCTTTGTCTCCCTTGCTGCGATTTCGCTGGTCGTCGGCGGCATCGTGATCATGAACATCATGTTGGTGAGCGTGACCGAGCGGACGCGGGAGATCGGCGTTCGCAAGGCGCTGGGTGCGCGGCGCAACGATGTGATGCTGCAGTTTCTGATTGAATCGGCAACCATGTCGCTGGTTGGCGGCTTGATCGGCGTGATTGCCGGGGCCGCCTTTGCCAAGGCCATCACCCTGGTGATCGGCTTTCCTTCTCAGATTGAGCTATGGTCAGTAGCCCTGGGCCTGTTTGTGGCTACGGCCGTGGGTATTTTTTTCGGAGTCTATCCGGCACGCAAGGCCGCCCTGCTCGATCCCATCGTGGCTTTGCGCTCGGAGTTGTAGAGGGGTACACGCATGAGGCTCTCAGATACAAACGAGGCCATCCGGATGGCCATGGACACGCTGCGCACCAACAAACTGCGCTCCGGCCTGACCATGCTCGGCATCATGATCGGGGTCACCACCGTAATTCTCATCTCATCGGTCATCAACGGCCTGACTGGCAACGTCAATGTCCTGATCCAGTCGCTCGGAACCAACGTCTACTGGGTCTTTCGCTTTCCGGTCTTCGGCTCACGGCCTACGCCGGAAATGCTGGCAAGAAAACAGTTGACCTATGACGACGCCGAGGCCATGAAAGTCCTGCCTCACGTGGTCGCTGTCGATGCCTCGCAGCAATACTTCACGCCTGCCGGATCGCGGGGCAGTTTTTCGGTCAAGTACGGAAGCCATAAGGTGCAGAACACCACCCTGCAAGGTGAGTCGGAGGACTCACCCAATGTCTACGACCTGCCAATCGCTCAGGGACGCTTCTTTTCCCATCAGGAATCGCAGCGCGGAGCCAACGTGGTCGTTCTGGGCTCGGACACCGCGGAGGAACTCTTCGGCAACGACCCTGCGGTCGGCAAGGAAGTGCAGATCGATGGCGACGTGTTCACTGTGGTGGGCGTCTTCGGGCCTCAGAAACAGGTCTTCGGCGGGGGCAAAAATCCGAACGATAACTCTGCGCATTTCCCGACGCTCACTTTCCACAAAATTCATCCCGAAATCCTCGACCACTGGATCAGCGTTAAGTACGACGATGTCAAGAACAAGATCGCCGTGGAAGATGAAATCCGGGAACTGCTCCGTCGCCGTCGAAAAGTGCGTTCCGACCAACCGGACAACTTTGCCATCTTCAGCTCCGACGCTCTGCTGGTGTTATGGAATCAGCTCACCGGGGGTCTCTTCATCTTTCTCGTGGGAGTAGCCAGCGTGGGTCTCATGGTCGGCGGCGTGGGAGTAATGAACATTATGCTGGTGAGCGTGACCGAGCGAACGCGAGAGATAGGCGTCCGCAAGGCGCTGGGTGCAACCCGAAAAAACATCATGTTTCAATTCACCCTCGAAGCGGTTACCCTATGCGCCCTAGGCGGTGTGATCGGCATCGCCGTCGGGGGTCTGCTTACTCTCTTGCTCAAGCTCATCCTGGGCACGGTGTTGCCGGCCTCAATGTCCGTTGCCTGGTCCACCACAGCATTTGTCGTTTCCTGTGGCATCGGTCTTCTCTTCGGTATCTATCCCGCGTGGAAAGCAGCCACGCTCGACCCTATCGTTGCCCTGCGTTACGAGTAGTTTGGCTGGTCGGCGCAGCGGTTTCGCAATCGGTCCTACGCGAAGAAGACAACACTTCCGTGGTCCCGGCTGGCCGGGACCGCACCTCGCGACTCCTGACAAGCCACGAAATTGCGAAACCGCTACACTTAAAGTCGCCCTCATGTTGCCGATTGTCGTCGCTTCCGTAACTACCATCCTCAGCCTTGCCGGCCTGGGTTATTACCTGCTGGCGTTGTGGAGCGCGCGCGCCTTTCAGCATCAATTACGCCGGCCGTTGCCTGATTTCCAGCCAGGAGTCAGCATCCTCAAGCCGGTCAAGGGGCTTGACCCGGAGATGTATGCCAGCTTTGCCAGTCATTGTGATCAGCAATATCAGGGCCCTTACGAGATTCTGTTTGGGGTAAGCAACCTCGCTGATCCCGCCGTGTCGGCCATTGAAAAACTGCAAGCGGAGTATCCCCAGCGAACGATTCGCCTGGTCTTATGTCCGGAGTTACTGGGCGCCAACGGGAAGGTGAGCAACCTGGTGCAGATGCTGGGCAGCGCGAAGTACGACTACATTCTGATCAACGACAGCGACATTAAAGTCTCTCCCTACTACTTGCGGCGAATCATGGGTTGTTTCCTTCTCCCCAAGCGGCGCGGCGGCCGTGTAGGCTTGGTGACAGCGCTCTACCGGGGCCAGGCGCACGGCACCATCGGTTCCCGCATGGAGGCGCTGGGGATTGCCACCGACTTTATTGCCGGCGTACTGACCGCCCGCCAGATTGAAGACGGCATTCGTTTCGGCCTCGGCTCGACTCTGGCCGTCTCGCGCCAGGCATTGGAAGCCATTGGCGGACTGGATCTGCTGGTCGACTACCTCGCGGACGACTACGAGCTAGGAGCACGTGTTTGGCGCAGTGGTTTTGAAGTGATGCTGAGCGGCGAGGTGGTCGAGACCTTCCTGCCCGCCTATCGCTTCCGTCAATTTCTGGCCCATCAGATTCGCTGGAGCCGCAGCACGCGCTACTCCAGAAAACTCGGCTACACCGGCCTGGTCTTTACCTATGGTTTGCCTTGGGCGCTCTGCAACCTGATTGCCTCAGGCGCCAGCCTGAGCAGTATTGCCCTGCTCAGCCTGACCCTGTTAGCGAGGGTGGCGCTAGCCCTCGCCGTCGGTGTGGGCGTGCTGGACGATGGTCAGGTTCTACGTGACCTCTGGCTGCTGCCCGCCCGTGACGTAGTAGCCCTGGGCATCTGGATCTGGAGCTTCGCCGGAAACACAGTAGCCTGGCGAGGCCAGCACTTCTCCCTAAAAGACGGAAAAATGAGCCGCCTCACCGCAGTCTGAGCCAGCCGTAGTGTCGGAACAAACTCGATTGGAAAACCAACGTCGGAAACACGCGAAGGGTGCCCCAGGTCTCGCTTTTGAGACCTGGGATCCTCCTAGTGAAGGCTGGTTCGGGCCCTGTATGTGTTTTATCGGAGAACTCGATACTAAGGCTGATTACTAACCACCTCTTTACCCCCGCTCCGGGCAATCGCATAGACCGGCCCTGCCAACGGAGGAACCTGATCCATCGGGGTCCACAAAAAAACTCGCGCTGGCCCACGCCACAACCGATCAAACGAAACCTCATCGTCGAATATCCGCGGAGCATCCCGAAAAAACGATCCGTACCACAAATCAGAAGACCGCCCATTCAGAATCCGAACCTGTCGTCGCAAATAAAACCCCAGAGTCGATCCCGCCTCATATTCTCCATTGATCTCCACCACATCGCCATTCCTGATCCGAGGACCAATTGCATCCGCCAAAGCCTTCGAAGACAGCACCGGACAAAACGTGACCAACGCCATATGCGCGGCAATCAGGAACACTACCGTCATAGCCGCCAGCGCATAGTTGCCAGCACGGATCATGTTGACAGACCGCAGCACCATATTGGCAAACGTTCCCAATACGAGCGCCACCGCAACCAGAATCAACGGCACCCGAAACGCGCCCATAGCCCTCGTGCTTAAATCCAGAAAGTGCCCCAATGAAAGCGCGTAATCCCCCGGATTTTGCGTAAGCAAACTGGAGATATCCGCGCCCGGGGCAAGAGGGTGGCTGCGAATAGCCAGGTATCCCGCGAGCAATGACCCAATCATCCCCAGCACAAACAAAACCACAGCAATCCGTCGTCCCGCAATGCGGCGTGGGTCGCGCGCGTGGCATTTCTCCTCGCGATTCAGCCACCCCCCGATCATCAGCGCGATCGGCGGCAGAGCGGGCAGCGCATAGTACTCCTGCCGCGTGGAGAAGCTGAAGAACACCATCACGAAAGCGGCCCATATACCGAGCAGGTTCCAGGCCTGATCCGGCCGGGGCATCCGGACCCGGCGCACCGAAGACCGCATCCGCACCGGAACCAGCGCCTTGAACACGAACGCAATCCAGGGCATCAGCCAGACCCCGAGCAATCCCCAAAAGAGCCAGAGCGGAACCGTGTCGTAGTCTCGTGGAACCCTCAGATTCAGATACCGGAGCACCTGCTCGTTGTAGAAATAAAACCAGAAGAACCCATGGACATTCCCTGTCGTGGGGGCCGTCCCCAAAGGTTGGCCCTGCGAAGGATTGGCTATCCCCGCAGCAATATGCCACGGCGCCGCAATGATCAAAAAAATCAGCACACTGGAAACCGGATGCCACCGCCCCAGGTACCCCAAGTTGCGGTTAAGCAACAGGAAAATAAAAACAATACCCAGAGGAAACACGATCCCAATGAGCCCCTTGGTCAGCACATTGAGCGCACAACAAGCAGCGAATCCCCACGCGGTCGCGCGTGAAGGCTGTGGCTCTCCAAGTGAGATCCAGAACAGCAACATGGCGAGACTAAGCCACAGGCAAACGATCACATCGGGAAGCAGGATGTGGCTGTAAATAAAAATGCCGAACGACGTTAAGAGAATCAGCGCCGCATAGCATCCGGCCAGGGCCGAATTGAAGAACCGGGGTCCGCTGAAGTAGACCGTCAAAAAAAGAGCAAGCGCATAAAGCGCCAACGGCACCCGTGCCGCCCAATCCTGGGGCCCGAAGACACGGAAACTGGCCGCCATGCTCCAGTAAAGCAGCGGAGCCTTTTCAAGATAGCGAATGCCGTTCGCATGAAGGGTAATCCAGTCATGCCCAACAACCATTTCCCGCGCCACCTCAGCATGCACGGAGTCCGCATCATCCAGCAATGGCGGACGAACCAGCGTAAAGCTCCCGTAAAGCAACACCCACAGAGCGGCAATGGCGAAGAGTATCTTCCACGAACGCCGGGTGAAATAGGCTGCGATACCCGAGCTCCGAAAGGGGAAAGACATGCTTTATTGCGAGACGACTTTCAGGCTCGGAATAAGCTGAAAGTGCCGAAGGTTGAGGCTGGCGATCACAATACTCGAATCAAGTATTAGACCCACGGAGTTAGCCCCACGCGGGCGGATTCCAGGGTTTACGGTTGTGGACGATCTCCTCAACGTCGGCGGCGAAGTCGCTGTCGAGTACCGGAGCCTTGCCTGTCTCCTCTTCGTGCTTTTTAGCCAACGCGATGCATTCGGAAATACTGCGGCGTGACGGATCGGCAGGCGCATGAATCACAGCTACGGGGAGTGTGCCGTCCTCAATAACGACCTCTGTGCCGGCGCGCACCCGCGCCATCACCGCGGCGAAGTCACGCGCAACTTCGGCTTCCGACATGCGAATCCTAGCCATGCTCCGATGATACCTTCATTGGCTTTCTCGCAGCTGTCAAAGGTCATGCCTGCGCAAGAAGAACCCTAAGCCGTGGCGCTATAGTAAATGCAGGCTTTTCGAGCGATGGCGCCAGACACAGCAGCAGGCAGAGGACCGGCGATATTTCCGGCAAGCGATTTGCTGGGCCCCGACACGTCCCTCATTTACAACGACTGGTACCCGGCCATGCGAAGCGGCGCGCTTCGAGGACGCAAGATGGCGACCGCCATGCTGCTGGGAATTCCCCTGGTGTTAGGACGCAAAGAGGACGGTACTCTCTTCGCCATGCGCGATAGTTGTCCTCATCGTGGCATTCCGCTCTCCTGTGGATGGTTCGACGGCAGCGCGGTCACCTGTAAATATCACGGATGGGTCTTCGAGCCGGAATCGGGCCAGTGCATGGAGATCCCTTCGCTCACCAGCCAGGATTCCTATCCCCGCCGCATCTACGCCACCGCCTTTCCCTGTCAGGAGAAGGATGGCTACGCCTGGGTCTACGTGCCCAAACCCGGCAGCGGCCGTGTACGGATGGAGTCCAGGGACGCTCTGCCCACAGTCCCAGAATTGCCAAAGTTCAGCCAACGGCATCGCACTGCGCATCTCACAGCGGACCTGCCCTGCAACGTGGACCACGGCATCATCGGGTTGATGGATCCGGCCCACGGGCCATTTGTCCATCAGGCCTGGTGGTGGCGTTCCCGGCACAGCATCCATGAAAAGGAAAAACACTTCGAGCCCATACCTCAGGGCTTCCGCATGTCGGCGCACACGCCTTCGGCCAACAGCGCGCCCTACAAGTTGCTCGGCGTCTACGGCGAGCCCATTGAAACCACCATCGATTTCGTACTTCCCAACCGGCGCTACGAGACCCTGCGTTGCGGTAAAAAGTGGTTTGCCAGTCTGACCACTGTCACCCCAACCACCCCAGGAAATTCCCGCATCGACGTCTATGCTGCCTGGAACGTTTTCCATGGAGTCCCGTTCGTGACTACGGTAGCCAAATTCTTCGGTAAGCGCTTTGTACGTCAGGACCAGCTAACGATGATCCAGCAAGCCGAGGGCCTGAAGTCCAACCCCGGCCTGATGCTGATCGACGACGCCGATCGTCCCGCCAAATGGTACTTCGCACTAAAGCGGGCCCGTCAAGAATCCGAGGAAACCAACCGCCCCATGCAGCACCCCATGGACGGTCCGATCACCCTACGCTGGCGCAGCTAGGATCACCAGGCGTAACAGGAACAATAGGGAACAGGACGGGTGCCCCAGGTTCGCCCAGGCGTACCTGGGCCGAAAAAGATGGGCGAAGCCCTTTCCAACGTTCTTTAAACCCTGTCCCCGCCACAACCAACCCATCCCATTCTGACCCGCACCAATCCCATAATCATTTCCCGGAACTCCTCACCCGCCACCACCATCCCCGCAGCAGCTATCATGGCTTCATGGCCGATCACCAAACTCCTCCGGAACGCTACATCTGCATTCACGGCCATTTCTACCAGCCCCCGCGAGAAAACCCCTGGCTCGAAACCGTCGAGACTGAGGACTCCGCCGCCCCCTACCACGACTGGAACGAACGCATCACCGCGGAATGTTATGCCCCCAACGGAGCCTCGCGGATCATGAACGGTGACAATCAGATCATCCGCATCATGAACAACTACTCCCGCATCAGCTTCAACTTCGGCCCCACTCTGCTCTCCTGGCTGGAAGAAAACGCGCCCCGCACCTATCGCATGATCCGCGATGCCGACCGCCAGAGCATGCTGCGCTACGAAGGCCACGGATCCGCCATGGCCCAGGTCTACAACCACGTCATCATGCCGCTGGCCAACACCCGCGACCGCATCACCCAGATCCGCTGGGGCATCGCTGATTTCCAGCATCGTTTTGGCCGCGCCCCTGAAGGCATGTGGCTTTCGGAAACCGCCGTCGACAACGAAACCCTGGACCTCCTGGCACAACACGGCATCCTCTTCACCATCCTTGCGCCCCACCAGTGCGCCCGTGTTCGCGAGCGCGCGGAAACCACCATACAACCCGTTCTCGACCGGCTAGACGGCGCCGGTGCGCGTTGGACCGAAACCCCGGACGCCTCGGTGAATCCCAACCATCCTTACCTCGTAAGGACCAAGGAAGGGCGAAGCATCGCCGTCTTCTTCTACAACGGACCCCAATCCCGCGCCATCGCCTTTGAAGGACTTCTCTACAACGGAGAAAACTTCGCCTGGCGCTTGGCCCGCGGCTTCGACCCCAGTGACCCCAACCCCCAGGTGGCCCACGTGGCCACAGACGGCGAGAGCTACGGCCACCACCATCGCCATGGGGAAATGGCTCTCTCCTATGCCCTGCGCTTCATCGAAGACAAAAAGCTTGCCAAGCTGACCAACTACGGCCAATTCCTGGCCCAGTTTCCCCCCAGGTGGGAGGCGGAGATTGTCGAGAAAACCTCCTGGAGCTGCGCTCACGGCATCGAGCGCTGGCGTGCCGACTGCGGCTGTAACGGCGGACGCCAGGGCTGGCATCAGCGTTGGCGTGGCCCTCTTCGTGCCGCTCTCGACTGGCTCCGCGATACCGTCGCTCCGCTCAGCGAAAACACCGCCAATGGCCTACTAAAAGATGTCTGGGCCGCGCGCGATGCGTACATCGCGGTCATCCTCGCCGCCGGCACAGCGGAAGCCGAAGCGGCCATCGAGCAGTTTTTCTCGACCCAGGCGGTGCGCATCCTCTCGCCTGACGAACGAACCCTGATTCTCAGGCTGATGGAGATGCAGCGCCACACCCAGCTCATGTACACCAGTTGCGGCTGGTTCTTTGACGATATCTCCGGCATCGAGACCGTGCAGGTGATGGCCTATGCTGCCCGCGCCCTGCGCTTGGCTGCCGACATCTTCGGCCTCAATTGCGCTTTGCTCGAATGGCAATTCGTGGAGCGCCTGCGCCAGGCCAAGTGCAACAGCCCTCAATGGAAAGATGGCGGAGACATCTACAAACGCCTGGTCAAACCGATGGAGGTCAACCTGGAGCAGGTGGCCGCGCACTATGCCATCTCCTCTGTTTTTGGCAGCTATCCTGACGAGACAGTTCTCTTTTGTTACTCCATCCGGCGTCTCGACTATGAGAACGTCACCTCCGGACGCGCTCGTCTCGCTATCGGTCGTTGCCGCATCACCTCCAACCTCACAGAAGAGACCGAGGAGGTGTCCTTTGCGGCCCTTCATTTCGGCGATCACAATGTGACTGCCGCCGTCGAGCGTTCCACCCCGCAGGATCTCACGGCCTTCGAAGACCTTAAGCAGAAATGCAGCGCCGCCGTCACCCAGGCGAATCTGCCTGAAGTCGTGCGTCTCATCGATAGCTTCTTTGGTGGCAGTCCTTACTCGCTGGCGTCACTCTTCAAGGACGATCAGCGCCGCATCCTGCGCTTCATCCTGAACGCCACCCTCAGCGAAGTCGAAGACAGCCTGGTCAAAATCTACGAGGAGCACGCCTCGCTCCTCCACTTTCTCAACGCTTCCGGTCTTCCCAAACCTCCGGCCCTCACCATGGCTGCCGGTTTTGCCATCAATGCCGGCTTACGGCGCGCTCTGGAAGACGAGCCCATCGACCTCCCGCGGGTACGCTCTCTGATTTCTCTGGCCAAGTCCGACGGAGTCGTCCTGGAGAGCCATGCGCTTCGCTATCTCACCGATCAACATATGAAGCGGTCGATGGTTCATCTCCAGTCGAAGCCCCTGGAGACAGACAGCCTCGATCACGCGCTCACCCTGGCGCGCACGTTACGCGAGCTCCCGTTCGAACTGAACCTGTGGCAAGCGCAAAACATCTGGTATGACGTCCTGATCAAGTCCAACCGCTTCCTCATGGCTCTCGAACCCAAGACCGCGGCACACTGGAAGGAAACCTTCCTCGAGCTAGGCCGCCAGCTATCGATCGCCGTCGCAGAACTGGTGGTGGAAGAAGGCTCGCTCGTCGCCCGCAGCCTCTCCGCCTCGATCGAAACCGGCCCGCTCACCCTAAAGGCCATGGCCCCCTGATAGTTTTGGAAAAACGTGCGAACTAAGCGAGCTAAGCGAACTAAAATAGGGTCAGCGTGGGTAACGAGTTTTACGATCACGATGGTTAGATCCCATTTGGGGCAAAAAATCGCGCCCCTCTGCAAAATAGTCGGGTAGAGGTAACGGGACGCGAGAGTTGAATGCAAATTTAGTCCCGTAGGGACGGCTGAAAACTGGCCGCGACGCTTCAGCCGTCCCTTCGGGACTTGATTTCCCGAGGCAACTCGCAAGCCCGCCACAAATACCAGCTAGCCACCGACCGCCAAGGCTTCCAACGCGCCGCCCGCCGCTGCATCTGCTCCGCCTTCGGCAGCATCTCGAGAGTAATCGGCTTGCCCGCCTTGACCCTCCCGAACGTCAACAAATACCCCTTACGAACTCCATAATCCGTGCCAGGAAACACATCCGGCCGTCCCAAACGAAAGATAAGCAGCATCTCCGCGGTCCAGGTCCCAATCCCGCGCACCAGGCTCAGCCGTTCAATGATCTCCTCATCAGACAAACGTCGTATTACGCCAAGGGAGGGAACCGTGCCGTCCAAAGTCTTGGCCGCGAGATCCCGCAACGAGAGCAGCTTTCCTTTTGACAGCCCGGCCGCGCGAAGCATTTCATCCGGCATCGCAAGCAATTGCTCCGGCTGCGGACGCAGATCGCCGAATAAGGCCAATAATCGGCCCAAAATTGCACGCGCGGCGTTGGCGTGCAGTTGCTGGTACAAAATGGATTCGAGCAGCGCCTCAAACGGTGAGTGGGTGCTTTTCACTCGCAGCGCAAAAGGGCCAACGCGTTCAATCAGCGTGCCCAGCTTGGCGTCGGTCGTCGATAATTGTTGCAGAGCAAGAGCCACGTCGTAGCGAACCGGGCGGAGGCCTTCGTCCATCAAAACATTCTAACTTTGCTGTGAGTACCGGAAATGCAAACATCCCGGACGCCGCATGGCTCCGCAGTTACAACCGGGCTTCTTTTCCATATTGGCGCTTTCGATCCAACCATAATTCCGGTTCGCCCTCTCCGGGAGTTGCCTACCCCCTCCGGTTTGCTGCTATATTCAACTTTCCAGGCACGATGCAGGGAGGTAATTTCTACCAGCATCCTCTTGGATCGAATCGCAAAGAGTCGTAGCCGAGCCTTTCTTTTACCACCACGGAATCCGAGGAAGCAGGGACTCATCCAATGGCGCAGATTTTTGACCGGAGTGCGAACGCGTTAGCCCGCGCGAGCCTGGTCCTGACAGGGTTGATCGTCATCGCCCTGGGAGTCACCCTTGATCAATTGCAGGGGTCTCCATGGGTCACCAAGCAGGGGCAGCGTGCCGAGCAGCCGGTACCATTCAGCCACAAGCACCACGTCATGGGACTGGGTCTCCAGTGCCAGTACTGTCACACCTCAGTCGAGAAGTCGAGCTACGCCGGCATTCCACCGACCAAGACCTGCATGAATTGCCACGCGCAGATCTGGACCAACGCAGGCCTGCTGCAGCCGGTTCGTACCAGTTGGGCCACAGGCGAGTCCATACCGTGGGTAAAAATCCACGATCTCCCTGACTTCGTTTACTTCAATCATGAAATTCACGTGAACAAGGGCATTGGATGCTCTTCCTGCCACGGACGTGTGGACCTGATGCCGTTGATGTATCAGCAGAACACCCTGCAGATGGAGTGGTGCCTGAATTGCCATCGCAATCCGGGCAAAAACCTGCGCCCCACCACCGAGATTTACAACATGGCGTGGGAAGGTCCCACCAGTCAGAAACCAGTGTGGTGCGGCAGTACAGGTCCGAAGGATGGCGTCCCGACAGCCCAGACAGTAAGCTGCACCACGACCGACCCCAGCCAGGGAGGCGCGCAGGTAGCCTCGCTGCACATGCTGCCGGATGGCTTGCACGGGCAAGTGACGAGTGATGCCCCGGGCGAGACGATTCCAGCGACTTTGAACTATGTAAAGCTCACTGACCAGGAATCACTGGGAAAATATCTGACCCAGCAGTACCACATCCGCACGCCCCAGGAATTGAGCAGTTGCGAGACATGTCACCGATGACCGAAAAGAAGGGCAATCAGCAGGAATTGACGCTCGAAGCCGCCAGGGAAAGCTTGCCGGCCAGACGGGAAAAAAATACTGGCGCAGCGTCGACGAGTTGGCCGACACGCCCGCTTTCCGCGAGGCGGTCCAGCGTGAATTCCCCACCCAGGCAGCAGAGTGGATCGACCCCGTATCGCGGCGCGGCTTCCTCAAGGTCATGAGCGCTTCGCTGGCGCTGGCTGGGCTTGCTGGCTGTACCAAACAGCCGGATGAGGCCATCTACCCCTACGTGAAGGAGCCGGAAGACCTGGTACTGGGGCGCCCGGTGTATTTTGCCACTGCCATGCCCTTCAACACCGGCGCGGTGCCCTTGCTGGTCAAGAGTGACGCCTACCGGCCGATCAAGCTCGATGGCAATCCCGAGCACCCAGTCAACCGTGGCTCTTCGGATCCACTAAGCCAGGGCGCGCTGCTCGACCTCTATGACCCCGACCGCTCCCAGAGAGTCACCTATCGGGGCGAAGTTCGCGAGTTTGCCGCTTTTCTCGCTGCGTTCCGAGCCATGCTCTCCGACAAGAAGGCGAGCGGAGGCGCCGGAGTTTACATCCTGAGCGACACCGTCACTTCGCCCACCTTGGCAGCGCAATGGAAGGCGGCTCAGCAAAATTATCCCAACGCCAAATGGGTACAGTGGGACCCGATTAATCGCGATTCGGCCTATTCAGCCTCGAAGACAGCGTTCGGCGACTACTACGACGCGCAATACAGGCTGCAGGATGCGGACGTCATTGTTTCTCTCGATGCCGACTTCCTTTCCAGCATCACCCACCCCGGATTCCTTCGCCTGGCTGCGGATTATGCCGGCCGCCGCA
Source organism: uncultured Acidobacteriaceae bacterium (assembly GCA_963745725.1). Lineage (GTDB taxonomy): Bacteria > Acidobacteriota > Terriglobia > Terriglobales > Acidobacteriaceae > PALSA-350. Next base: position 258,426 of record CAVUYJ010000005.1, on the reverse strand, counting down.
AACTTGCAGACGCAAATGCGACGATGAATCGGCTGTACGCGGTCGAGAGTGTCTCTACCACCACTGGCTTCAAGGCAGAGCATCGGCTGGCTCTCCGGGCTATGGATATCGGACCTTTTGCCGCGGCACTGGCTGCAGCGGTCGGTGCGGGTGGCTCCGGTGCTCAGCCACCCTCCGGCCCGGCAGGCAAGTTCCTCACCGCGTTGGCGGCAGATCTGAAGGCGAACGCGGGCAAGTGTGTCGTGATCCCCGGTGAGCAGCAATCGCCGGAAGTCCACCTGGCCGCGATCGCCATCAACCAGGCTTTGGGCAACGTCGGCAAAACGGTGGTTTACACCGAGACAGTCAATCCCATGCCGTCCGTCCAGGGGCAGGACATCGTCAGCTTGGTGAATGACATGAAGGCCGGCAAGGTTGACTGGCTCGTCATCCTCAACACCAATCCTGTGTACAGCGCGCCGGTGGACCTGCATTTTGACCAGGCCATCAACAGCGTGAAGCACACCGCCCACCTCGGTTCCCATTTCAATGAAACCGCGGTGGTTGCGGAATGGCACATTAACGGAACGCATTTCCTCGAGAACTGGTCGGATACCCGCGCCTACGACGGAACTGCCACCGTGATCCAGCCCATGATCGATCCGCTATACGGCGGCAAGTCGGCTCACGATGTCATCCAGTCCATGCTCAACGATCCCGACACCTCGCCCTACGAGGCGGTGCGTAAGACGTGGCAAGCAAATCTGGGTCCGGACGCCGAACACGGCTGGCGCAAGATCCTCCATGACGGCATGGTGGCGGGAAGTGCTTTTCAGCCCAAGACAGTTTCCGCCAAGGCGAGTGACTTGGCGGCCACCGCGCCCGGCGCGCAGGACGGCACCGTCGAGGTTATCTTCCGTCCCGATCCCAACGTCTACGACGGGCGCTACGCCAACGTGGGCTGGCTTCAGGAAATTCCCAAGCCGATCACCAGCATGTCATGGGACAACGCAGCCCTGATGAGCTACCGCACGTTGGCGAAATTCGGCTTGGCGGAGCAGGACGTCGTGGCCATCAAATCGAACGACAATACGGTGTTGGCGCCGGTCATGGCGGTTCCCGGTCACGCGGACGGCTCGGTCACTGTCTACCTCGGCTATGGACGCCAGAATGGGGGCCGCGTGGCAGGCGGGTTGGGCTTTAATGCCTATGCCATCCGCACCTCCAATGCGCTGCTATTCGCTCCCGGCGCAACCATGACCAAGACCGGAAAGACCTACGAGTTTGCGGTCACCAAGAGTCACTACACGGACCACCGCTCCCTCGAGGCCGGTGGAGACGGTTCCGGTACGCACTCGCTTGAAGGCAACGAGGCCAACACCCGCGGCATTATCCGCTACGCCACGCTGGACGAGTTCAAGGAGAATCCAAACTTCGCCCACGACGAGGAAAAGGAACCCGAAGACCCGGAACCAGACACCAGCATGTTCAACAACTGGCGTTACGACAAGAACGCCTGGGGCATGGCCATCGACATGAACTCCTGCGTTGGCTGCAATGCCTGCGTGGTGAGTTGCTACGCGGAAAACAACATCGCTGTGGTGGGCCGTCACAATACCATGACTGGCCGCATCATGCAGTGGATTCGTATCGACACCTATTTTGAAGGCGATCTGGACGCGCCCAAGGCGCACTTCCAGCCCATGACCTGCCAGCAATGCGAAAATGCGCCCTGCGAGCAGGTTTGTCCGGTGGGGGCCACCGTCCACTCGACCGAAGGCCTCAACGTCATGGTGTACAACCGCTGCGTGGGCACACGTTATTGCTCCAACAATTGCCCCTACAAAGTGCGCCGCTTCAACTTCCTGCTCTACTCCGATTTCGAGACCGAGAGCCTGAAGCTGATGCGCAATCCGGATGTGACGGTGCGCAGCCGCGGCGTGATGGAAAAGTGCAGCTATTGCGTGCAGCGGATCACTGCCGCCAAGATTGCGGCAGATAAGGAAAATCGTGACATCCGCGACGGTGAAGTGGTCACCGCCTGCCAGCAGGCTTGCCCCACCGGCGCTATTGTCTTCGGCAACGTCAACGACAGGGCGAGCAAGGTGAGAAAGCTGAAGCTGCAGCAGCGCAATTATGGCGTGCTGGCGGACCTGAATACCCGGCCCCGCACCACCTACATTGCTGAGGTCTTTAACCCCAACCCGGAACTGGCTGAGGCGCGCATCGAGCACGCGCCTGCGAAGAGCTGAAAGGTTAGCGCGGCATGGCGACCAAACCTGATTTACCCGTAAGCGATCCGGAGCTGGACCCGAAGACAGGCGAGTTTCGGGTCATCGCGCCCGGATACACCTTCAAATCGGTGACCGATGTCATTTCGCGCATCGTGCTCACGCCGCACACTCCGCTGTTTTGGTTCTTCGGCTTCATGGTGGCGAGCACTATCTGCCTGATGCTGTTTACCGCGGTGACCTGGCTATTCCTCAAGGGCGTCGGTATCTGGGGCCTGGATATACCGGTAGGCTGGGGCTTCGCCATCATCAACTTTGTGTGGTGGATCGGTATCGGCCATGCCGGCACACTGATTTCCGCCATTCTGTTGCTCTTCAAGCAGCAGTGGCGCAACTCCATCAACCGCTTCGCGGAAGCGATGACGATCTTTGCCGTGATCTGCGCCGGCATGTTTCCGCTCATTCACGTCGGGCGTCCCTGGCTGGGGTACTGGCTCTTTCCTTACCCCAACACCATGAACGTGTGGCCGCAGTTCCGTTCTCCGCTCTTGTGGGACGTGTTTGCGGTTTCGACATACGCCACCATCTCGGTTGTCTTTTGGTACATCGGCATGATTCCCGACTTCGGGACAATGCGCGACCGGGCAAAAACCAGGCTTGCCCAATACTTCTACGGCATGCTTTCTCTCGGATGGCGCGGGTCGGTCCGGCACTGGATGCGCTATGAAACCGCTTCGCTGCTGCTGGCGGGTCTGGCCACTCCCCTGGTGCTCTCCGTGCACACCGTCATCAGCTTCGATTTCGCCGTCGCTGTCCTGCCGGGCTGGCACACGACGATTTTCCCGCCCTACTTTGTGGCTGGCGCCATTTATTCCGGATTTGCCATGGTCATCACCCTGGCCATTCCAATCCGCAAGTTCTACCACCTGGAAGGCCTAATCACCATCCGCCATATCGACAACATGGGCAAGGTGATGTTGGCCACCGGACTGATCGTCGCCTACGGCTACTCCATGGAAGTGTTCATGGCCTGGTACTCCGCCAGCCACTGGGAATACTTCATGATGTGGAACCGCATGTTCGGTCCCATGGGCTGGGCGTACTGGGTGCTGATTACCTGCAATATCGCACTGCCGCAGTTGTTGTGGCTGCGCAGCACGCGGGTGAGCCCGACCAAGATGTTCATCATGTCGCTAATCGTCAATACCGGCATGTGGTTCGAACGCTTCGTGATCGTCGTGACCAGCCTCTACCGCGATTTCCTTCCCTCATCTTGGGGAACCTATCGCGCGACCCGGTGGGATTACGCCACCTTTGTCGGCACCCTGGGCTTGTTCACGGCGTTGTTCTTCTTATTCGTGCGCTTCCTGCCCATGATCCCGATGTCTGAGATCCGCATGATGCTGCCGCAAGCCAAGGTGACGGCAGAGCCGGAAACAATGGAGGCGGGTGACTAATGCCTATGCGTGAAGGAATCTACGGATTGGTGGCGGAGTTCGATACTCCCGGCGAATTGGTGTTGGCCGCAAAGACAGCCTACGACGCGGGCTGGCGTCGGATGGACTGCTACACCCCGTACCCGGTCGAAGAGGCAGCGGAGGCGATTGGCTTCCATCGCAACTACGTGCCGCTGATCACCCTGGTGGGCGGACTGATGGGATTGGCTGCCATGTTCTTGATGGAGACCTGGGTATCGGTCTTCGCGTACCCGGTCAACATTGCTGGGCGTCCGCTCTTCTCCTGGCCGGCGTTCGTTATCCCTGCTTATGAGTGGACCATCCTCTGGGCGGGCCTTTCGGCCGCGTTCGGCATGTTGGCCTTGTGCGGTCTGCCCCAGCTCTATCACCCACTTTTTAACGCGCCGAATTTCCGCAGTGGGGCGACGGTGGATAAATTCTTTCTTTGCTTGGAAGCGAACGACCCCAAGTTCGAGGTCACGGAGTCGCGCACCTTTCTGGAAAGCTTCGGGCCGGTCTCGGTCGTGGAGGTGGAGTATTAAGCTAACGACCCGAATCCGCCCTTCGCGCTTTTTGGCTCTGAGCTTTGCTGCCCTCGCAGTTGCCGGCTGTCGCCAGGACATGCAGAACCAGCCTAAGTTCGTTCCCCAGCGCAGCACCACCTTCTTCGCGGACGGGCGCTCGGTTCGCCCTCAGGTTGCGCATACCGTCGCTCGTGGACAGTTGGGCGAAGACAGCTTCTACTACACCGGTTTGATCGATGGCAAGGAAGCGGACTTGATGCCCTTCCCGGTCAACATGCAGGTGTTGGCTCGCGGCCAGGAACGCTACAACATCTATTGCACCCCCTGTCATTCCCGGGTGGGCAACGGCGCCGGTATGATCGTGCAGCGCGGCTATAAGCCGGCGGGCAACTTCCACTCGGCGCGCATCCTCGCCGAGCCGCTGGGTCACTACTTCTATGTCATGACCAACGGGTACGGAGCCATGCCGGAATATGCGGCCCAGCTCACTCCTGCGGACCGCTGGTCAGTCGCCGCGTATATCCGGGCGTTACAGATCAGCCAGAACGCGAGGGAAGGCGAAGTACCTGCAGGCGTTCAGGTGCAAAATCTGAAGGACATTGCGGAACGCGCAGGATTGCCCGAGTCGTTTGCTCAGCCCTGGTCGCTGCCGGCAACCGCGGTCTCCGCCTTACCGCCCGACGCCAGTCAAGGCACCCCCGGGATGGCCCCAGCTACGGCGGACAGCCCAGTACCGGCGATGAGCCAGCCGGGCGGTGGTTTACCCACCACCGGCAACGCAGCCAAGCCGAAGGGATTGAAATAGGTCAGGAAAAACATGGCTCACGAACACCAAGCAAATTCGCTACCCTCCGAGTTGAATGCCCCGCTACTGCTGAATGCGTGGCGGCGCCGGGCCATCGTTGTGGGCGGGATCTTTGCCGTTTTGTCGATCGTGTTGGCAGTATTGGCGGCGACGGTCGAGCACGATGGCATCGATCACCTGCTGCGCTCCTACTTGCTCGGGTACATCATCAGCTGGGGCTTCACCGTCGGCGGTCTGGCTTTGCTGATGGTGCAATATTTGAGCGGCGGCAAGTGGGGCTTGCTCTTGCGCCGGCCTCTGGAGGCAATGTCACGTTGCCTGCCCCTGATCATCGTATTGTTTCTGCCAATCGGCATCTTCATGAAGAAGTTGTATCTGTGGGCGCAGTACACCAACCCCATGGAGGCCTTCCATCAGCATCTGATCACCCACGAGCAAGCGCACGCGATTGCCTATAAACACCCCATGCTCAACGTGGGCAGCGTCTGGATACAATCCGCGGTCTGCTTTGCGATTTGGTTCATCTTCATGCACCTGCTGAACAAGTGGGGCTTGCAGCGTGATGCCGATCCGCACCCCAACGTTCGCTTTTGGCAGGTACGACTGGAGAACCTCAGCGGTTTCGGCGTCCTCGTCTACTCCATCACCATGAGCGTCTGTGCCATCGACTGGGTCATGTCTCTTGACCCCACCTGGTATTCGTCGATGTATGGGTTCATGTTTCTGGTCGGGCAGGGCTATGGGGTTCTGGCGCTCGGCATCATCACCGTGGTGAGGCTTTCGCAAGCGGAGCCAATGCACACCGTGCTTCGCAAAACTGAACAGCATGACCTGGGCAAGTTGGCTTTCGCCTTCGTGATGCTCAACATTTACATCGCCTTTTCGCAGTTCCTTATCATCTGGTCGGGCAATCTGCCGGAAGAGATTCCCTGGTATCTCGACCGCCTTCGCGGCGGTTGGGGCGTGATTGCCTCGCTGGACTTTGTGTTTCACTGGCTCATTCCTTTTACCCTGCTGCTCTCTGCCGATCTGAAGCGGAACAAAGATCGCATCGTCCTGGTCTGCAAGATCATGATTTTCGCCCGCTGCTGGGATATGTTCTGGCTGATCGAGCCGAATTTTGCCGACGCCAAGCGGCACCTCCACTTCAGCTTCGGCATTCTGGAATATGCGACCGTGCCGGTAGTCGTGCTTTCCCTGTGGATGTGGTTCTATTTTGGCCAGATGATGAAGCGGCCGTTGATCCAGACCAACGATCCTCACCTGGTAGAGATTTTGGAGGCCGAACATGCCCACGCATGAGCCACCTGCACACGATCCTCACGACCCGAACAGCCCGTCCTATAATCCGGGCACGGACTCTCCGGGTTATGAAGTCACCGATGTCAACGTCAAGGGCATTGTCGTCTTTCTTGCCTCACTATTCGCATTTGTCGGGGTCTTCTTCATCTTCTGTTTCGGCATGGGCAAGGTCATCAACACGGCCATTCTGAAGAGCGACGGACCGCCCAATAAATGGAACATGATCGGCTCGCAGCCAAACGGCAAACGCCAGGATCTGACATCGAATGCAGTCATGGAGCAGAACCAGCTCAACCAGATGGTGCAAAAGTTCCCGACCCCTCGCCTGCAGACCGACGATGGCAACCAGGAAATTGCAGAAATGCATGCCCGGGAAGATTTGCTCCTGAACTATTACAGCTGGGTGGATCGCTCGAGCGGCAAGGTGCGCATTCCCATCGCCCGTGCCATGCAAATCATCGCGAAAAACGGATTGCCCGTCGCTCCTGAGGAACAAACCACCGAACCGTTGATGGCAGGGGATCGGGTTCCGGTCGTAACCGTGCCGCTCACCGATGGATTTGCCCGGACGGGCTACGAACAGCAGTACCTGGAGACCCTGGAGCAGCAGCGGATGCGGGGCGAGAAACCAGGAGAGCAGGCCGCTCTGGGAGCGAATCGCTGAGCTCGGCGATACCATAAAGGTTGAGACTTTGAGATGCACATGAAGGGCACAATCCGGTTCTTGATGACGGCGGCGATGCTTTTGCCCGCGGCCGCGCCGGTGCTCGCCCAAGTCGCGCCCTACGGGGAAAAGACGATGGGCGATCCCGCCCAGGACCATCTGCCGGATGTTCTGAACACCGTCAAGATCGAGCAGCGGTTGGGGCAGCAGCTACCCCTGGACGCCACTTTCCGCGATGAGACCGGCAAGCCAGTCAAGCTGGGAGCCTACTTCGGCAAGAAGCCAGTGATCCTTTCCCTGGTCTATTACCAATGCCAGATCCTGTGCATGGAAGATTTAAACGGCCTGGTCGGCGCCCTGGAGATGGTGAGTCTGACCCCAGGCAAAGACTTTCAGGTCGTCATCGTGAGCATCGATCCAAGCGAGACGCCGGCGATGGCAGCCGCTAAAAAGGCGCTCTACGTAAAGCGCTATGGCCGCCCAGAGACGGAAGCAGGTTGGCACTTTCTGACCGGCGACCAACCGGACATCACGGCTTTGGCAAAGGCAGTCGGCTGGGGTTACGTACGCCTGCCACAACCCGATGGCAAGCCGCCGATGTTTGCTCACGCTAGTTCGATCGAAGTCGTGACACCGGAAGGACGCATGGCGCAGTACTACCTGGGGGTGGAATACGCGCCCAGGGATCTGCAGCTGGGGCTGGTCGAAGCGTCCCATAACACCATCGGCACCCCGGTCGACAATATTTTGACCTACTGCTATCGCTATGATCCGAAGCTGAACCGGCACAGCCTGATCATTGCCCGGGTCGTGCAGGCAGGCTGCCTGCTGACCGTTTTGGGGCTGGGCAGCTTCATGCTGGTGAACTTCCGCCGGGATTTCAAGGGTAAAGGGTAACGATGCATATAAGTCCAGTGATGTGGCAGTTTCTCGTAAGGTGGCTGACGAACTCTGCCCTCTTTCCGCCGGAAGCCTCGGCCATTTCGCCCTACATGGACGCGTTCTACTTCTTTCTGATCGCGATCTCTGCTGTGGGCATGATCGCAGTTATCATCCTGGTTTTCGGCTTCTCCATCATGTACCGCAAGGAGAAGAACCCCGTCGCCACCCAGATCGAAGGCTCGACTCTGTTAGAGGCCACGTGGACCATCATTCCACTGGCGCTGTTCATGGTCTGTTTCGTCTGGGGCGCCCTGCTCTATTTCCGTATCTACGATCCGCCCACCAACGCCATGAACATCTACATCGTCGGCAAGCAGTGGATGTGGAAGGCCGAGCATCCGGGCGGACAGCACGAAATCGATTCCCTGCACATTCCCATCAATCGCCAGGTGCAGTTGACCATGATTTCGATGGACGTGTTTCACAGCTTCTCCATCCCTGCGTTTCGGGTAAAGCGGGAAGTCATTCCCGGCCGGTACTCCACGGTGTGGTTTGAAGCTACCGCGGTAGGGACCTATCATTTGTTTTGTACGCAGTACTGCGGCACCGACCACTCGGCCATGATTGGAGAAATCGTCGCCATGACCCCGGACGATTATCAGAAGTGGGCAGCGGGCAGCACCAGCGGTGCATCGCTTGCCCAGAACGGGGAACGCCTGTTTACCAGCCTGGGCTGCGCCTCCTGCCACTCGGGCGAGGCCAGCGCGCGCGGCCCCAACCTGGCCCAGGTTTATGGCTCCCGTTTGCAACTCGCCGATGGCTCCACTGTCACCGCGAACGATGCCTATCTCCGCGAGGCCATTCTCAATCCCTCTACCCGCGTGACCGCAGGCTACGCACCAATCATGCCTACCTATCAAGGGCAGGTCAGCGAAGAGGGCCTGATCGACCTGGTCGAATACATCAAGAACCTCAACTCGAATTATCGAGTGCAACAAACGTTGACTGCGAGTCAACTTCCCGTTGGGCAAGCCGGCCCGTCCAGTTCTGGCTCGAGTTCGCCCGCAATGAATTACCGCCCCCAGGAGACGCTGGGAGCCGGCCATAGTGGACCCATAAAGTCGGGCAGGACGGCACCTGTTGTGCCGGGAACGGTGAACCAATGAGTACCATTGTCTCGCTTCCAAATCAGGAGGAGGCACAGCTGCCCAAGCTGAGCTACCTCAATAGCGAATACGGCCTCAAAAGCTGGCTGCTGACCGCCGACCACAAGCGCATCGCCATGCTGTATCTGATTTCGATCACGTTCTTCTTCTTTATCGGTGGCGCCTTTGCCGGCCTGATCCGTCTGGAACTGTTGACGCCGTTGCCCGATCTAGTGGCATCCGATACCTACAACAAGCTCTTCACCATGCACGGCGTGATCATGATCTTCCTCTTCCTGGTGCCGTCGGTGCCGGCAACGGTTGGGAATTTTGTCATCCCCATCATGGTGGGGGCAAAAGATCTGGCCTTCCCCAAGATCAACCTGCTGAGCTGGTACCTGTATGTTGCCGGCGCCTGCTTCCTGGTGTTCGCATTGCTCAATGGCGGCGTCGACACTGGCTGGACTTTCACCACGCCGCTCAGCACCCACTACCTCAATACCCATGTGATCACGGCGGCCATGGGTGTCTTCATTGCCGGGTTCAGCTCCATCTTCACGGGCCTGAACTTTATCGTGACCATCCACCGCATGCGGTGCCCGGGCATGACCTGGTTCCGGCTGCCGTTGTTCTGCTGGTCAAACTACGCGGCTTCGATCCTGATGGTTTTGGGCACGCCAGTACTCGCCATCACGTTGGTTCTGGTGATGCTCGAGCGGACCGTCGGCATCGGCGTCTTCGATCCCACCAAGGGCGGTGACCCGCTGCTCTTCCAGCACCTTTTCTGGTTCTATTCGCATCCCGCCGTGTACATCATGATTCTGCCCGGCATGGGAGTGATCTCCGAAGTCATCAGTACCTTCTCGCGCAAGCGAGTCTTCGGCTACACCGCAGTGGCCTTCTCCTCAGTCGCTATTGCCGTCTTTGGATTTTTCGTCTGGGCACACCACATGTTCATCATGGGCGTCTCCAACTATTCGGCGCTGGTTTTTTCACTGCTCACCATGCTTGTGGCCGTGCCCTCGGCGATCAAGATCTTCAACTGGGCGGCAACTCTCTATAAGGGTTCCATCACCTTTGAGACGCCGATGCTCTACGCCTTCGGCTTCATGGGCCTGTTCACCATCGGCGGCCTTACCGGGGTCTTCCTCGGATCGTTGGGCATGGACATCCATCTCACCGAGACCTACTTCATCGTGGCCCACTTCCATTTCGTCATGGTGGGTGGCATGTTGATGGCCTACCTCTCGGGGGTCCACTTCTGGTGGCCCAAGATGACTGGCCGCATGTATCCCGAATCCATGTCCCAGTTGAGCGCGGTCACGACGTTTATCGGGTTCATCCTCACCTTCTTCCCGCAATTTATCGTGGGCTACCTGGGCATGCCGCGCCGGTATCATGCCTACCCGCCCGAGTTCCAGGTTCTGAACGTTCTGTCCACTGCGGGCGCGACGGTCCTTGGCATTGGCTATCTGCTACCTATGCTCTATATGCCCTGGTCGCTCAAGTACGGTAAGATCGCGGGCAGCAACCCGTGGCAGGCGACCGGCCTGGAGTGGATGACCCAATCGCCTCCCCTGACCGAGAACTTTGTCGATATACCGATCATGGATCATGAAGCCTACGACTATGAGTGGTTGGCTCACAAGACCGCACACGAGGTAACGACTGTTGGATAGCCAAGCGATCGCCACCGGACACGCGGAACCCCACGAAGGGCACGAGGAGCATCCCGCTTACCTGCGCCACCATTTCGTCACGGTGGAGCAGCAGCGGGAAACTGCCAGCTTCGGCATGTGGCTCTTCCTGCTGACCGAAATCATGTTCTTCGGCGGCCTCTTCATGGCCTACCTGCTCTATCGCAATTGGTATTACGACGCTTTTGTGGCGAGCAGCAATACGCTGGGCATCGGCCTGGGCACTACCAATACGGCGGTCCTCATCCTTTCCAGCTTCACCATGGCCATGGGCGTCTACTCCGCAGAGACGCGCAACCGCAAGGGCCTGCTGACTTCGCTTAGCCTGACGATTTGTTTAGGCCTGGTCTTCCTCGGCATCAAGACGATTGAATATCACGACAAATACACCGAGCACCACATCCCCGGGGCAAGCTTTAGCGTGGAAGATTTTGTTCATCCCACTGACAAGCGGGATGTTCCGCTGGCTCCCGATATGGCGCAGCACGCCCAGCTCTTCTTCTTCCTTTACTTTGCCATGACCGGCATGCACGCCCTGCACATGATCATCGGTATCAGCATTCTGTTCGTTCTGCTGTACCAGGCATACCACGGCGCGTATACCAACGGACATACCTCGACCATCGATAACTTCGGACTGTATTGGCACTTCGTCGATATTGTATGGATCTTCCTTTTTCCGCTGCTGTATCTCATCAGCCGTCATCCTTTGAAATAAGGGAAACTACTATGTCTGCTCCTACGGAACACGAACCTCACGTTGTCGGGCCCAAGACCTACTTGACCATTCTGGTCGCGTTGCTGGTGCTCACTGCCACCACCACCGGTGCGGCCTTTATCAACATGGGCGTGTTCAGCCCCATTGTGGCGCTCGGGATCGCCTGCCTCAAGGCTGTGCTGGTCATCCTTTTTTTCATGCATATCCGCTACAGCTCAAAAGTGATGATGCTGACGGTGGGTGCGGGCTTCTTCACCTTTCTGGTGCTGATCACCATGACCCTATCCGACTACATCAGCCGCAACTGGGGTCTCTGGTAACCCTGTCGCCCACCTAAGGTGATAAATACCTCGGTTCAGCAGCCACTCTTTATGGTTCCGTTAATCCCTCCTTTGTCATCCCGAGCGAAGCCGACCTGTCCCGGCGTGCCGTGGAGGGATCTGCAGTTCCGCGGATGTTTCGTGGAAATGTTTTTGGGCAGGATGCAACGGAGTGGTCTGCGGTTCTCATTCAGCCTTCATACCTCTCTCTCGGATGACCTCCAACCATCAGATCGTGTACCAACTCCGTGAATCCGCAACTGTTCAGCTCCCTACAAAGACGAAGTAATAAAATTCGTGGTGTCCCAAACCTCAGGAAAGACCAGCGAGTATGGGACACCCGGGTTCGTAGTGCGGTAGAAAGCTAGTAGACACTTTCCTTTCAAATGACCTCCAAATCTACGGACGACGAAATTCCCGAGCCGCTACGCAAAATTGCCACTAACCCCAGAGTTCTGGTCCGGCGCGGCGGCGCTCCCGCGCCAGACGGCAAATGCATCGTCTACTGGATGCAGAGAGCAGAAAGAGCACTCGACAATCCTGCGCTCGACATCGCGGTAGAAGTTGCCAACGCCCTGGAACTCCCCGTCCTGGTCTACTTCTCGGCCATCTCCAATTTCCCCCACGCCAACCTGCGCCACTACGTCTTCCTGAATCAGGGCCTGGCCGACATCGAAGAAGATTTGCAACAGCGGCAGATCGGTTTTATCGTCCGCCGTCCGCCCAACAATTCTCTGCAAACGCTGTTGGCGGAAGTAAACGCGGCCATGGTTATCGGTGACGAAAACCCCTGTCGTGAGCCGGAGCGCTGGCGAAAGGTGTTGGCGGGTCGACTGCGTATCCCATTCTGGACCGTCGATGCGGATGTGGTAGTGCCCTCCGGTTTGTTCCAAAAGCGTATGTACGCCCTGCATATCTTCCGGCCAAAGCTCTACGCCGAGCTGCCAAAGTTCTTGGTCCCGCAGCCCAATACAACACCCCAACACGAATGGAAACCGCCACACGCTCTCGAGTCATTTCCCGTGCGGGAAGATCTTACCTACGGATGGAAGACACTGGATCGTTCCGTTGGCCCCGTCGAGAGCTTCACCGGCGGAACGCATTCCGCGGTCAAACGCCTTCACGATTTCGTCAATAAGGATCTAGCTGCTTACGACCAGAACCGAAATCATCCCGAGGTGGATGGCACCAGCCGGCTCTCGCCTTATCTGCACTTTGGGCACATTAGCCCGATCACCATCGCCTTGGCCGTCGAGAAAGCATGCAAAAATGGGAAAGTCCCCCAGGCAGCCAGGGATTCGTACATCAGCGAACTCATCGGATGGAGGGAGTTGGCCGTGAACTTCGTCAAGTTCACCGCCGACTACGATTCCTTCGACTGTGCCGAACCGTGGGCCCGTAAGACCCTGATGGAACACGCTCGTGATCGGCGGGAACATCTCTATTCCATCGAGCAGTTGGAACGCTCTGAGACTAAAGATGAACTCTGGAATGCCGCCCAAACGCAAATGGTGAAGTTTGGATGGATGCACAACTACATGCGCATGTACTGGGCGAAGAAGATCCTTGAGTGGTCTCCGGATCCCGCCAAAGCATTCGATACCTGCGTGACCCTCAACGATCGCTATTTTCTCGATGGCAGAGATCCCAATGGATACGCCGGCATTGCCTGGTCAATTGTGGGCAAATTCGACCGCCCGTGGTTTGATCGCCCCATATTGGGCACCATCCGTTACATGTCCGGCGCTTCCACCGGCAAGAAGTTCAATTCCAAAAAATACATACAAAGAATGTCCGAAGACTTTGCGCAGACAGGCTTCTGGGCCCAGGAATAGTCCCTGAGTTATACGGTGTGCTATTTTCAAGATTGGCCCTGATCGTCGATGGCGAAATATCTTATTACTGGAATCGCGGGTTTTATCGGATCGTCCCTGGCAAGAGCCCTGCTCGAACGCGGGGACGAGGTTCGCGGCGTAGATAACTATCTGACCGGCAAGGCTACAAACCTGGCTGGGTTTTACGACCAGATCGACTTTCGCGAAGTAGACCTCCGCGATGCCTCCGCGATCCGCACTGCCTGCGAAGGAATTGATTACATCCTTCACATAGGCGCATTGCCCTCTGTTCCCCTTTCGGTCGCGCATCCTGAGCCTAGTCACCGCTGCAATGTAGAGGGGACATTCAATGTCCTCGAGGGCGCGCGAGCGGAGGGCGTAAGGAGAATCGTCTATGCGGCATCCTCTTCCGCATATGGGAATCAGCCAGTTCTGCCCAGCAAAGAATCCATGCGCCCCATGCCAATTTCCCCCTATGCGGTACAAAAACTGGTGGGCGAGTATTACATGAGCAGTTACTGGCAAGTCTATGGGCTGGAAACGGTGAGCTTGCGTTACTTCAACGTTTTTGGGCCGCGCCAGGGAGCCGACTCTCCCTATAGCGGGGTGCTCGCCAAATTTATCCAGCAGATGCTGGAAGGAACGCGGCCCACCATCTACGGCACCGGCGATCAGGGCCGGGATTTTACTTACATCGACAACATCATCTCCGCCAACCTGCTGGCCTGCGCGGCGCCGGCGGAGAAAGTAGCCGGCAAGGTTTTCAATACCGCTTGTGGCGGCCAATACACCCTGAAACAGATCTACCAGCTACTGGCCAAGTTGACCGGGTTTGAACGTCCGCCGCTTTACGCAAAATCGCGGACGGGCGACATCCTCCACTCGCAGGCCGATATTTCCGCTGCCGCTGAGGCCTTCGGTTATCGCCCACTGGTAGGTGTGGAAGAGGGCTTGCAGCGCACGGTGGAGTGGTATCGCGAAACGCTGAAGATCCCGGTTGCCTCACGCTAAGTGAGCCGCGTTCCATGGAGAAGGGTTTGGTAGAGCAGACAGATTTGCCACAATGGTTGTCTCTTGTAGAGAAGCGGGAACTCCGGGTTGGGATTATCGGTCTTGGCTACGTCGGTCTCCCACTGGTACTGCTCTTCAGCCACGAAGGCTTTCGCGTAACCGGCTTTGATATCGATGCGGCCAAGGTAGACCGGCTGAACGCAGGCGAATCCTACATCCATCGTATCGATCCCGAACAGATCAGGAGTGCCCAGGGCAAAGGTTTTCGGGCGACCGCCGACTTCTCGGAGATTGGTAGTGTCGACGCCATTCTGATTTGCGTGCCCACGCCGCTCAGCGATCATCACACGCCGGATATGAGTTACATCGCAGCCACCATGGACTCGATCGTTGACCACCTGCGTCCGGGCCAACTCGTGGTCCTCGAAAGCACCACTTATCCCGGCACCACCGAAGA
This sequence comes from uncultured Acidobacteriaceae bacterium, assembly GCA_963745725.1. Taxonomy (GTDB): domain Bacteria; phylum Acidobacteriota; class Terriglobia; order Terriglobales; family Acidobacteriaceae; genus PALSA-350. Next base: position 243,399 of record CAVUYJ010000005.1, on the reverse strand, counting down.
ATTGATCGCGCCCGCCATTGAGCGCACCGGCCGGGTCAAGGTGATACGGGATGCCATGATGCCGGATGGTGTTCTGGTCGCCTACTCTCCGGAGCGGGAAGATCCCGGAAACACCAGCATTGACCGCCGCGACATTCCCAAAGTGGTTGGGGGGCTGGGGCACCTGGCGGCAGAGGCAGCGGAAGCGCTCTACAACGTGGCCTTCCACCGCGTGATCCGTGTGTCCAGTCCAGCGGCAGCAGAAATGACTAAGCTGCTCGAAAATATCTACCGCTGCGTAAATATCGCCCTGGTAAACGAACTGAAGCTGCTTTGTCTGCGTATGGGAATCGACATTTGGGAAGTGATCGGCGCGGCTGCCACCAAACCATTTGGCTTCCAGCCTTTCTATCCCGGCCCTGGGCTTGGTGGACACTGCATACCGATCGATCCCTTTTATCTGAGCTGGAAAGCAAAGGAATTCGACTTCAGCACCCGCTTTATCGAACTGGCGGGCGAAGTGAATGAAGCCATGCCCTATCACGTGGTGGCGGCAGTATCCTCGGCGCTGAATCAACGAGGCAAGCCGCTCAAAGCATCGCGAATTCTGGTGCTGGGTTTGGCTTACAAACGGGACGTAGACGATCTGCGCGAGTCCCCCTCGCTGTCGATCATTGAAATGTTGCAGCAGGAGGGGGCTCTGGTGAGCTACAACGATCCGTTCTTTCCCGCGGTGGGACGGGGCCGGAAATACAACCTGAATATGAAGTCGCAACCGCTCGAAAACCTTGACGATTACGATTGCGTTTTAATTGTCACCGATCATAGCTCCTACGACTATGCGCGCATCGTGAAGGAAGCGCAGCTGGTCGTTGACTCGAGGAACGCAACCCGAGGGCTGGTTTCGGAAAAGATTGTACGTTGCTGAATTCGACTCTACCGGCCGCGGCCCTTGGCTCTGCACCGAGGCTTGGCTGGGTTTCAGGGTCAGCGTTCGCTAGTGCTGGCCATAATAGAAGGACCCATCGCCGGCCGGCGGAGTTCCTGGAGCTCCGTTATAACAGTACGCGTTCTTCTGGTAGATCGCGTTCTTCGAAATATAGGTGCGCGTTGCTCCCACAATGTTGACGAAGCAATTTTTTGCATTGAGAGAGCCGACTAATTCGCTGTTGCCTTCAATCAAAGCGCTGTCGGCATCATCAATTTCAATGTTGTAGGGCGTCGCAGTCACGGTAGTGAAATAGTTATCGCGCACGACCGGGCCATAAGCGCGGTAGCCACTTCCCCCGTTGGGCATGCCAAGCACGACCTGGCGGGGCGACCCTTCGAAGTAGTTTGCGGTGATGATGGTCCCCCGCGACCGGGTCAGGTAAATAGCCCCAGCCCCATTTGCCTCGAAATCGTTGCCCATGTAGAGATTGTTCAGCGTTTCCGATAAACCGTGCCCGACCATGACCGTGTCCTCGAAAATGGCCCATTGCGCGTTGCTGGTGATCTGGTTGTCGGTGACGTGGATGGCATTCGCAGCAAACGGTGGACCGCTCGCCGAACCGCCACAGTGGATGGGCGCACTGCTGGTACACACTGTGGGAATCAACCGAATTCCATTCTTGTTATTAGAGATCAGGTTGTCGTAGATGTTTGAGCTGTTCGTTCCCTCGACCAGAATTCCGTCGCCACCGGAAAACCCGATGATGACCATGTTGCGGATCGTAATCCGGTTGGTCGGCATGGTATGGATGCCGGCAGCCGCATGGGCATTCCCCATGAGTTGAAAACCTTCGATCAGCAACTGAGACGAGCCCGAAAGGTTGCTAACCGTCGTAATGATGGCATCGCCGCTTCCCGTGTAGCTGAGCACAGCTCCAGGATCACCGCTCAGTTTGTATTTGCCAAAGGTGTTCAACTCCAGGCGGATGGGCGTTGAAAAAGAGTAGTTCCCGGCCGGGATATATACAGTGCACTGTGCCGCACACGACTTCAGGGCATGGTTCACGCGGTCGCCGATATCAGTGCCCGCGACGCTGGTCGCCGCAACGGGTCCTTGCGGCGCTACTGCCGCAAATGTATGCAGAGCGCCCGGGTACACACTTGCTGCCACTAGTATTGCGATCAGCCTGAACCCACCACTCACCCTCACAGATGCCTCCCAACTCGCTGGTCCCACCATACCACCAGCGGTTGAGGTGCGAGGGCAGGCCGACTACTGGACCACGAGGGTATACGCGGTTTGCGCCTGTAGGCCTCCCGAGCTTGCGGTAACGGTAAAGTTATAGGAGCCCGCCGGAGTTTGTGCAGCAGGCGCTGCTCCGCTACCGTTACTGCACCCACTCAGTCCAAACGCAGCGAATGCCACGGCATAGAGCAGCATCGCCCAAACCCGATGACGGCTACGCCGAGCCGGCCAGAACAAAAGCAGTCCAGCGAACGCAAGTGCAGAGCCACCCAACCCCAGCCGCAGTTGGCCGGTGGTCGTCGCAGCAGTATTCACCGTGAGCTGCGTGGAAACAGCAGGGGTGCCCGACACATTGATGGTTGCCGGACTGAAGCTGCAAGTGGCATTTGCGGGCAGACCCGAGCACGCAAACGTGACCATCCCGGAAAACCCAGCCGCGCCGGTAACGTTGATGGGGGCACTCACCGTCTGACCCGCCTTGACCGTTAAGGTGGTACTTCCGCTACCGCCCGGTGCGGTGTTGAATGCGGTGTCTACTGTTTGAGTGAGCGTTGTTGAGGAGCCCTGTGTGTTGACATCGCCCGTATACGAAACAGTAATGGTCTGTGTAGCGGCAGCCGTCAAGGAAGAGGTTGTGTAGGAAGCGGATCCGCCGCTTAGTGTGGCCGAACCGAGCATCGTCGAACCGGAGGCAAAGGTTACGTTGCCGGTGGGCGTAGGTCCAGCACTGGTCACCTTGGCGGTGAAGGTCACGCTCTGTCCGGCAAAACTGGGATTTGCCGACGATGTGGCCGCCACGGTGGACGCTGCCTGATTCACCGTCACTGCGATGCCCGCGGAGGTATTGGCAGCATAATTCGTGTCCCCAGAGTAGTTCGCCGTGATCGTGTGTGCTCCCACGGCCAAGCCTGACGTATTGAGTGTGGCGGCGCTGCTGGTTTGTGGCGTAAAGATCGACGCTGCCGGTGGCGTAACGGTCGGCAGCACGTAGACAAGAGATGGCTCCAGGCTGCCTGGGAGCGTCATCTGCACCAAGGGGAAAGAGAAGCCGCGATCCTCGGGTGATATTTGGAAAGGAAAGAGCGGCGAAGACAAAACAAAAGTTCCATCTCCATTTCCTAACACAAGCTGTCCATTGCCAAAGATCAGGTCCTGCTTCCCGTCCAGATTCAGGTCTTCCACCACCGCAGACGGGGCTTCATACGATTGAGCGCCAACTCCAATCACAGGAGTATTCAGAGCCAGGTAAAGGGGCGCTTGAAAGGTGCCATCGCCGTTGCCCAGGAGAACCATTGCGTTCAAGTCGCTTGCGGTGGATCCTAACGTCAGGATAAGGTCCGCTTTGCCATCTCCGTTCACATCTCCGTAGCCGGTACCGTAGGGCGAAGGACCACCGCCGTAGTCGGGTGGGTTTGGAACGCTCACTGGCATATAAGTGCCGAAGGTGCCATCCCCGTTATTCAACAGTGCGTCGACGCTTCTTTGGGGGTTGAGTTCTTGTGTGGAACCAAAAGTCAGAGTCTGCGAAATTAGGTCGGGTTTGCCGTCATTGTTCAGATCTACGACTATCGGAGGAAAAAACCCTATGCCCGGTAGATAAGAAATCGGGGCAACAGGGAAGGTTCCTGCAGGGGCGAAGGATCCTCCACCTTGGTTGAGGAAAACCGTAAATGCATATTGAACTGATGATCCCTCTGGCTCACTGATGGTAGGCACGGCAAGAATATCGGTCTTTCCATCTCCGTTTAGATCGGCTGCGTAGGAAGTCATAAAACCGCTGGACAGAAACGAAACCGGCACCGCCTGCGCGAAGGTTCCATCTCCATTTCCATAGGCGACCAGAGATCCGCATAGAATGTCGGTCTTACCGTCCCCGTTTAAGTCGACCAGCTGCGGAGTGCCCACCACATAACCGCTGGGGGAACACCCGGCAAGAAAGCTGAACGTCTGTACCGCGCCAGTGTTGTAGCCGCCTTTCCCGTTGCTGGTAAAGGTCTGCATGGAGAACGGAGCCAAGTAATTGTAGATGAGGAGATCCTCGACGCCGTCGCCATTCAGGTCCCCAATGGCTTCGCCTCCAAGCGAACTGATCGTCTTTGCGGTCAACGGTGGGTCAGGCGTACCGAAGATTTGCGGGAACGTCGCACTGCTATAGCTGTCAGGAGCCAGCGCGATCGGAGTGCTGCTCAAGGGCGTGCTTCCGTCAAGGAGCGTAATCGTGCCCGTCGGCCTGGCGATGGTTTTCCCACCGCTCGTGCCGGCGTTGGGCTGAACCGTCGCCGAAAGTCCCACCGTGCCGCCTACCGTGATCGTGGAAGGGCTGGCCGTGACAGTAGTCGTCGCGGTGTTTTGCGCAAAGACAGGGTTGAAAAAGGTAGACAGCGTAAACAGCAGGGCAGAGAAAAAGAACAAACGGCGCATAAGACCTCACCAGCAGATACCAGGTCGGCCTTTCGCCTGGGATAGTTGTTTGTCGTCAGGGGAGGAACGTGACGACTATAGCAGTCGCACCTTCGCTCTACAAGAGAAGGTGTCCTGTCAGAGTTACTTGTGTGCCCGACTTTTTAAGACGAATTGGCTAGAACAGAAGCAAACAGACGGATGCCAGGCTGTAGAAAACTGTGCTAGATCCGGGACCTTCCTCCTACCCTACCTAGCTGTGGCTGTGCCTGCCACGGTAGCGATGGTCAGTGTTGTAACAAAATGGCCCGCGCCGTAGTAAAGCTACCGTCACCGTTACCTAAACCCAACCGGCCGCTCCCGAACACCAGGTCAGGTTTGCCATACAGACTAGCGTCCTGCCCAATGAAGTTCGGAATGATTGGAATAACCACAGTGGGCGGTGTGGGCAAGGCATAGAAAGTGGGGTTTTCGAAAGTGCCATCTCCGTTTCCCAGGAATACCATCGCGCCGGAATTTCCATTTCCATCGCAACTGCCCAGGATCAGATCCTGCTTTCCATCGCCATCCAGATCGCCGAAACCTGTGATAGCTCGCGCACGGCTCCCGATATTGGGTGCAAGCGGCACATTCAGCCCTATTTGGTTTGGCAAAACCGCCAGTCCCGCCGTTCATGAGCACTTCAACCTCCGGAGCCCCCAACGGCAACTCCGTTCCACTGCAAGATCAAGTTTGCCGTTGCCATTGAGATCGACAAAGCTGGGTGGGTAAACTGGTGACTGTGGCTGGATTGGCGGTCAAGGTCGTCGAGGTGCTGCCTTGCGCGACTCCCAAGCTAGACAACACACTCGCAATCAACAGCCGGGCGGAAAAAAGGAGCAGGCGACGCATAACATCGCACCTTTCCAGGCAAATCGACGTCTGTTCATGGTGGGGAGGGGCTGGCCGAGAGCATATCGGGATTTGTCTCGGTTTACCGTTCCTGCCGCAAGCCCCGCTGGTTTCCAGCGCCAATCAGGTTCGTTCTGGTCGGCTTCGCGGGAAAACGATTTGCACATCCATCGCTAGGCCCTAAACTAAACTAAGAATTGGATGGAGTTCGTCCCTTGCGGATGGGGCTGCGCCGATGGCAAAGGAGTAAAGCTCGGGCGGGAGACACGGCTGGATGCTGAGCGGGTCTTCGGCTTTCACAAATTATGGGTAAGCGTTCAGGTCTTTTCTTCGCGATTCTTCTTATCGCGGGTGTAGTGCAGATAAAACTGCCAATTGCTGCTGCTCAATCTTCTGCTGGCTCCGACACCTTTGATTGCCCCTCCGGCGTTATTTCCTCGGTTGATGGCAGTTGTGTAAGTGAGGATCAGGCACCGACCCAGGGTCTCGGCCAACTGGGGGGCGGTGTCAATGGTGCGGGGAATGGCGGCTATGGGACGGCTGCTGGCGCGGCGAGCGGTTTGGGCGGCCAATATCCCGGGCTGCAGTCCTCGGGAATCAACAGCAGGGTACAGAGCATCATCGACCAGGGTGGACTGAGCAGCGGGCAGTCGCAACTGGCAGCCCTCGAGGAGTCTCGGCTTCTGGCGATCAGGGCCCCCTCCGCCCCCACAGATTTCCAGCTATTGGTCCGTGGCTCGCTCGGGTCACCTGCTCCCGGTGTACGGTGACAGCCTTTTTCGCCAGGTGCCTTCGACGTTCGCTCCACTCAGAGAAGTGAATGTCACTCCGGACTATGTACTCGGGCCGGGCGATCAGCTCCTTGTTCGCATTTGGGGACAGGTCAATTTCAACGCCCAACTCACCGTAGACCGCACCGGCTCGGTTTATCTTCCTCAGGTTGGCGAAATTCACGTTGCCGGCCTGCCTTACTCGCAGCTTCGCCAACACATACATGACGCGGTTGGGCACATTTACAAGAGCTTTGATCTTAGCGTCGAAATGGGGCAGCTTCGCTCCATCCAGGTATTCGTGGTCGGGCAGGCCCGCCGCCCCGGTACCTACACCTTAAGCTCTCTCAGCACCCTGGTTACGGCGTTATTCGCCACCGGTGGGCCCTCCGTACAGGGCTCGCTCCGCGACATCCAACTGCGGCGAGGTGGGCAAACCATTACTCACTTCGACCTGTACGATCTGCTGATCTTCGGCGACATGACTAGGGACGCCCAACTGCTCCCGGGCGACGTCATTTACATCCCTCCTGTTGGGCCACAAGTGGCCGTCTCCGGGGATGTCCACATTCCCGCTATCTACGAATTGAAAGGCGCCACGAGCGTGGAGGAGGCACTTCGCTTCGCCGGCGGGCTTTCCGCGACCGCATCGCTGCTTCGGGCATCGCTCGAGCGCCTGGACCCGCAAAAGAACCGCACCGTGCTCGACATCACACTCCAGGGGCCTGGTCTGGCGACACCCGTGCAACAAGCCGATATACTCCGTGTGCTCCCCATCTCTCCCCAGTTTCAGAACACAGTTACTCTCGCGGGGAAATGTTGCAGAAACGGGACGCTTCTCCTGGCATCCGGGCATGAAGCTAAGCGACATCATTCCGGATAGTCAGTCGCTCATCACTCGGGATTATTGGGAACGCAGGAACCAGTTGGGGGTTCCCGGCCCGGAATTCAAGCCGGAATATACCAATAACCCGGATTACTATCCACGCGACCTCAACGGCTATCAGACCGGTGCTGCGCAGTACGATGCCAATGGCGTTCCTATTTACAACGGACAGTCAGCAGCCAATGTTAGCCAAACCCCGCAAGGCAGTGGCTCCCGGACAACTGGCACGAACTCCCAGCAAAACTCCAATCAGGCTTCGACGCAGGCGCCCGGGCAAAACAACGATCCAAACTGCATTCCAGACGCCAGTAGCATTTCGCAACAAAATCAATACGGCCAAATCCCCGGATCGAGTATCCAGGGGACTAACTCGCAGAACGGGCAGCCCTGTTCCAGCCCAGGCAGCCGGTCTCTGGCCGATGAAACCCAGGCGTCAGCAGGCAACCTACCCAGGCCGGCCCTGAGCATCGCGCTTCCTGTGCCTGAGATCGATTGGTCCTACGCGGTCATCGAGCGGATGAATCCGCAAACCCTCACCACCTCGCTGGTTCCCTTCAATCCCGGAAAATTGGTTCTCGACCACGACTCTGCCCAGAATCTGGCGCTCGAGCCGGGGGATGTGATCACCATCTTCTCCCAGGCAGATATCAAGGTTCCGCAAGCCCAGCGTACCAAGTTTGTTCGCCTCGAAGGCGAGTTCAGGCAGGCGGGCATTTACAGTGTTCTCCCTGGCGAGACTTTGCGTCAGCTGGTAGCGCGCGCCGGAGGAATCACGCCCGACGCCTACCTGTTCGGATCTAACTTTACCCGTGAGTCGACCCGTATTCTGCAGCAGTTGCGTTTGAACGACTACCTGCAGAACCTGGAACTGGAGATTGACCGGTCCACCATCGCTGCCTCTGCCAGCGTCGGCAACGTGGACCCAGCGGCGACGGCCGCCTCCCGGAGTTTAGTCGCAAGATTCCGCACCATTCGAGCGACCGGGCGGGTAGTGCTGAATATTCCCCAGGACGCCGCGGCGGTCGCGGATCTGCCCGACATACAACTGGAAGACGGTGATCGATTCGTGGTTCCCTCCAAACCCAGCACCGTGAATGTGGTAGGCGCTGTCTACGACCAGAACTCCTTCCTGTTCAGAAATAGTAGAGAGGTCCGAAGCTACCTGCGGTTGGCCGGAGGGCCGACCAAGAGTGCCGATGGTGGGGATTCCTTCATCATTCGGGCTGACGGTTCGGTCGTAAGCCGCCATTCGCGCAATGGAGTTTTCGGAAATACCTTTGCAACCATGCGCTTGAATGCGGGGGATACGGTGGTGATACCTGAGAAGGTTCCCAGGCCTTCCGGGCTAAGGAACTTCATCAGCTACACGCAGATTTTCTCCCAACTGGCCCTGGGTGCGGCAGCGATTGCCGTACTGCAGTAAAATGAGTGGATTAACGTGAGCACCGGGTACCGCAGTCCATGGCCATAATGCCACCGACCAGAGAATACAATCCTCCTCTCGAGGCGACGCGAGTCGGGATCGAATTCGATCTTCTCGATCTGCTGATGGTCATGGCGGAGCAGAAGAAGAGGATCCTCCTGTGGGCGCTGATCGGTATGCTGCTCACCACCGGGCTCGTCCTTCTGATGCATCCTGTCTTTACCTCAAAGGCCGTAGTTCTCCCTCCTCAGCAGGGGCAGTCGAGTGCCGGGCTTCTCAGCCAGTTGGGAAATTTTGCAGCTTTGGCAGGATTGGGCAGTTCTGGCTCGATGAAGGATCCGAACGACCTGTACCTCGCGGTTCTTCAAAGTAATACGGTGGCGGATGGCCTGATCAAACGCCTCAATCTCATGGACGCCTACAAGGTCAAGAAGCTGACAGATGCGCGGCGGATGCTCGCGGGTAGTTCAAAGTTCGTCAGCGAAAAAGGCGGTATGATCAGCATCACCGTCAAGGACGGAGATCGCTTTCGGGCCGCGCAAATCGCCAACGCCTACGTAGATGAACTGCACAACATAAACAGCCGCTTGATCATCGGTGAAGCTGCTGTGAGGCGGAACTTTTTTGGCCAACAGCTGGCGCTCGAGAAAGACCGGCTCACCGACGCCGAGATCGCGCTTCAGCAAACAGAGGAAAAGACCGGTGCGATTTCACCGACCGGCCAGACGGGTGTCGTGATTTCCCAAGTCGCCGCGCTGCAGGGCCAGATTATTTCGCGTGAAGTGCAGTTGGACGCCTTGCGAACGTCATCGACAGATGAAAATCCCGATGTCATTCGCTTGAACAACGAGATAGCGGGGCTGCGGACGCAGATGCGCGGGTTGGAGAGCGTTCAGGCAGGGCGCAAGCCTGGGGATATCTCCCTCACCAGCAGGTCGCTTCCCGAGGACCAGGTTATGTTCCTCCGTAAACAGAGGGATGTGCAGTACCACACACTGATCTTTGATCTGATCGCCCGTCAGTTTGAAGCGGCACGGATGGACGAGGCAAAGGCCTCTCCATTAATCCAGGTATTGGATCCAGCCGAGGCTCCGGAACGGAAGTCTGGGCCATTCCGGGCATTGTGGACCTTGTCCGGCTTGATCCTGGGCTTCATTTTTGGGTGTGTTCGGGTGATCGGCTCTTACGTTTACAGCCGTGTGATCGCCGACCCCGACAGTGCCGAAAAGCTGGGACAGTTTCGACGGGCTCTCAGCTTTCGTTCCAGTTAGCTAACCGACCACATTCCCATCCTCGATCGCGGGAATATCACGCATTAACAGTTGTTTCCGCCAGCTGCGGATTCTTTCCGCCCGGCTGTCCAAGAGCCGGGCGCGGAAGTATTCAAAGGTCATTTTGGAAAAGACCTTGTTCTGGTGGCGGCGACGTTGGCGTAGTGTGCGCGCCAGCAGGCGGATCAGGTGAAATGCGCGCTCCGGCGCGGAGGAATAGAGGTCGACATAGGCGCTTTCTGCCGCCAGGAAATTCCGGTATCGTTCCGGCGCCATATCCTTGTCAAAATCCATGCTGGTAATGGAGTGCTGCAGGGTCAGGTCACCCCCGATATAGAGATATCTGCCCCGGCGATACATCGCCTGGAATACATAGACATCGGACAGATCCAACCAGAAATCATTGCTGTATCCGCCAATCTCGCGCAACGCTGCGACCCGCATGAGGGTGGCACTGTTTACCGCAAACGCCTTATAACGATAGATTCCGCTGAATGTGGCCGGTATGAGGCTGATCTGGTTGAAACGGCCATGCTTTCTGGGCGAGACGAGCGATCCGTGCGAGTAGATGAACGGAACTACCGAGCCCACTTCGGCTTGGTCCTGCAGTTGTTGGCTGTACTCGAGCATCCGGGGGAGAAATTCAGCGGAGAGCGTCGTGTCCTGATCCAATAGCAACAGCCAGGAGCATTGCTCTGCTTCAGCAATCTCCATCGCGTAGTTGTATGCACCCGAGGTTCCCACGTTGCGGCCGGCATGACGGTAATCGCAAGGAAACGAAAGATTCACGTGACTAAGTGCTTTTGGACTGTTGTCGAACAGGATCACCCGGATCGAGGTGAGTAGTTCTGGATCGCATGCGAAAACCTTCCCGAGGCTATCAATCGTCTGACTTTGCTCCGGCAACCGCTTGTAAAGTACAACCACGGCTACAATCTGGTTCTTTTTCATCTTGGCCTAAACATTGCAATCGTGCTCTCGTGCGTGAGCTCGTCTCATGGAAGGCCGGTGGGCCAGACCTAAGCCAAATTATACTCATCTGCCCTCCGCGCCCGCCCAAACCTGGGCTAAGGAACGCCCTCGGGTAAACTATTCAGGTGGCTTCCGTTACGGGATAAGTTTTTACCAACTATGAAACGCACACTTAAAATGTTACGGCCTCAACTTAAGCAAGTCGCGGAGAACCTGTTCCCCGAGACGATGTACGCGAGGCGTTTTGATACTTGGGTTAAAGTGGAGCCGGAACTGCCCCTTCTGCCTGCACTCTGCCGGAAAGATGCTGTCGCCCTTGATATCGGAGCAAATGAAGGTTTCTTTGCCCATCATCTCCTGCCCCTTGCCAAGAGTGTCGTAGCCTTTGAGCCGCTTCCCCAGATGTTGGCTCGTCTAAGGGAAAAATATGCGGGCAAGATGGAGATCCATGGTGTGATCCTTTCTGACCAGGAGGGACAGGGAGAGCTAAGGTATCCAGCGGGTGGCTACATGTCGGCGACGGTCGCTGAATCAAATTCCGCTGCACAGGAGAGTGGCCGGGACATCGAAACTGTGGTCGCCCCCAAAAGAAGGTTAGACAGCTTTAACCTGACAAATGTCGGCTTTGCGAAGATCGATGTCGAAGGTCATGAGGAAGCGGTTTTGCTTGGCGGCCGGGAAACGTTGAAGCGTGAACAACCGAACCTGATGATCGAGATTGAGGAACGCCATGCCCCCGGCTCGCTGCACCGCGTATCGAATTTTCTCACCAGCCTTGGCTACCTGGGCTTCTACCTGGATGGAAAAGAAATCATTCCGATTGCTCAGTTTGATCCCCACCGCGACCAGGCGAGGCAAAACGGCAAAGTCGGCAAATACATCAACAATTTTCTATTCTTCCCGGGTGATCGGGCCGCTGGCGTCCTTGATGGCGCACGCCGATATCTTTGAGCGTTGCAAGATTTCGGCTTGTCATTTCAATGGGGGTTATTTCGATCAAACGCTGCCGCATTTTTCTCAGCCCAGTGTGCTGGTCTTTCTGGACGTTGATTTACTCGACTCCCTTGAAACCTGCTTCACCTATCTTTGGCCTCTGCTACAGAACGGATGCTACTTATTTACCCATGAAGCCCATCACGTCGGGATTCTTTTTCCAGGAGGAATGGTGGAGGTCAAAGATGCACAGTCCACCTCCCGGCCTCATCGGCGCCGGTACGGGTCTCGGACTCCTGCCTAATTCCGGAGGGTTCCGGAGCGCTTTAGGCTACACGGTCAAAAACCCAAATACTCAGGACTTCGGTTTAAATCGCCAATACCTGGAACATTCCTCACCGGTGGTGTAAGGCTTCCGCTTTCCTCCTCATTTTCTTTGCGCGAGAGTTCCAGCGCGAGAAGAACGTAGGCGAAGTAGTTGTAGCGCGGCTGAACGAACGGCGTCACCGCCGTGGTAATGGCGTAGATGATGATTAGAAAGGCGATCGGGCGGCGGGGATTCAATTTGCCTCGACGGTAAGCCATCACCAGCACGGTGCAGAGCGCGATCGAGAACAGCGGAACAATGAAGAGGGAGTGAACGTCGCCGAAGCCCAGGTCGGAATATTCGCGAATGAAGGTGAGCGGCCGTAACAACTCGCCTAAGAGATTCATCAGGATTTTGGGCGCCAGGACCAGGGGAAACCCGAAATTCTCTTGCAGTTTGTCTAGCTTGGCTATGGTATTCGCGTTCTTTGTGTATTGCGTAAATGCTGCCAGCCCTGTACCCGGAAGTCTTGCAATGAGCGCGTAGAGCACGGTCAATGCGGCGATCACGACGCCGATGGCCAGCTTGGGATTGCGCTCCCAGACGGACCCCTTTCGCCGCAGGTAGAGGAAAAGCAGAATCAGCGCGATCTGCTCCCAACGGGCGAACAGGGAAACCACAAGCACCACAGCCAGTAACAGCCAGGAACGTTTCTCTGAATAAATGTACTTGGCAAATAACAAGGTGGATAAAAGCACCAGGATTTCCTTGTTGAGTGTGACCAGAGCAGGCGCGGTTTCCGAGCACAGAACCAGAAGCAGGACTAGACGATACCGGTCGACTCCGGGAATAGTGCAGGCGACTTCAACTCCGATGAAGAAAAGGAAAATGTTAAAGATCGCGACCGCGATTCCGTTTCTGAACACCATGCCGATCATCACTGGGCCCAGCAGGTTACCGCTAAAAGAAACCAATTCGTCATTTTCCGCGTGTTCACTGCGGTATTTGACAGCGTCCCAATAGGTTGGTGAATCCGCACCGAACCTTACATAGTTGTCATGGTTCAATCGTGGCTGCTCCCAATAAAAAAAACATCCCCAGCAGAAAGCCAGATACAGACAGAGCAGCCAAATCATGATCCACTTTTTGAGTGGCCTGGGTTCCAGAAGAAGGGAAAGGAAGGGGATACGAACTCTGGGAAATTCGGGGGCATACGTGATCGTTGGCGCTTGTGGAAGCCGCACCGACGGAATGGCCAGAGTGAACTTCATTGCTTAAAGACCATTATAAGTTGGCAGGCCTGTTCAGCGTGCTCCTGAAAGCCTGCCTTGGCGGTTCTGGTGAGAAATCAAGGGCCCAGATAGCATGGAAGCTTCATGCGCATCCTCTATGACCATCAGGTCTTTTCTTTGCAGGATGCCGGCGGCGCTTCTCGTTACCACTTTGAGCTGATACGGAACCTGCAAGGGTTGAGCGAGGTCGCTATCGAGCTGCTTCTGGGGCTGAACGCGTTCGGTCATGCCCTTCAGCTCGCTCCAGCAGGCGCAGACCAGGGTGTTTGGCCGCGCAGACGGCCCTCAAGCCGGGCTTGGCCCGCTACGCCATCAACGAGTTGTTTACCGCGCTCGTCGCCCCTCTTCGGGGAACGGTCGATATCTACCACCCAACCCTCTATCGGGCTCTTCCCTGGGTGCGCAGGCGGCGGGTGGTCGTCACCCACCACGATTGCATCCATGAGCGGTTTCCCAGGCTGTTCCCGAATGCCGTTTCCATCGTGGAAACCAAGCGGAAACTATTTGCCCAGGCCGACGCCATCATTTGCGTCTCTGAATCCAGCCGACAGGGATCTGCTTCATTTCTACGATGTCGCGGAGAATCAAGACCCACGTGGTTTATCACGGATTCTCGCCTCTGCCTCTGCCCCAGGACGACCCGCCGGCTCGGTCCGGGAACCGTATCTGCTCTACGTGGGCTCGCGCGCGGGCTACAAGAATTTCGGGCTCCTGCTGGAAGCTTTTTCCCGCAGCGGTCTGGCGGGGGACTATCGCCTGCTCGCAGTCGGCGGCGGTCCGTTCACTCCTGCGGAACAGGCAAGAATCACGTCGCTAAAACTTGGCCGTTCGGTCGCCGTCATCCCCAAGGCGGACGATGGGACGCTCGCCCGCGCTTACCGGGACGCCGCCCTTTTTGTGTATCCCAGCCTGTATGAAGGTTTCGGCTTTCCTCCTCTCGAGGCGATGAGCCTGGGCTGCCCGGTTCTGGTGAATCAAACTTCATCTTTGCCCGAGATCTGTGGAGACGCGGCATTCTATTTCGACCGCCGTCGCCGATGCCGGCGAACTCTCCCGCTGCCTGACGTCCATCCTGGCAGACGACCGCGGACGAGCCATCAAGCGAGAGCTGGGTGAGCAGCGGGTCAGGCTCTACGATTGGAACCGGAGCGCCCGCGGCACCCTGGACGTTTATCGCACCGTGCTCAACCGGTGACGCGTGATCATCGCCAATCGACAACTAACCGGATAGATACCGGCGCTATTGATAGCAAACACGTTAAGATCAAAGGATGGCCCAAAAGGTCCTGATTACCGGAGGACTCGGGTTCATCGGGTTGGCCCTTGCCCGGACCTTGGTCCGGCGGGGCATGACGGTACGCCTGTTGGACAATCTGAGCCCGCAAATCCATGGCGTGGACCCACAGCTCGAACTGGGTGCTTTGCTCGAAAAACACCATGTAGAAGTCATGCGGGGCGACGTCTGCGAGCGCCGGGATTGGGTGGTGGCTCTGCAGGATGTATCGTCTGTCGTCCACTTGGCGGCTGAGACCGGGACTGGCCAGTCCATGTATAGGATCGGCGACTACACCAGCACCAATGTCATGGGCACTGCCCTGCTGCTCGATGTGCTGACCAACGACCGCCACGGGGTCAAGAAATTAGTCCTGGCCTCCTCCCGCTCGGTTTACGGAGAAGGCGCCTACCATTGCGCTGGCTGCGGCCTGGTTTACCCCCCGATGCGCAGCCTGGATGGTCTGCAGGCCAGTCAATGGGAGCCGGTTTGCCCCAATTGTGGCGGCACTGTCCAACCGGTTGCCACCCCAGAGACCGCCAGAACCAGCCCCGCGTCCGTCTATGCGGCTACCAAGCTGGCCCAGGAAGATCTGGTGCGGATTGTCGCCAACGCCCTCGGCATACCCTCCTTGATTCTTCGCCTGCAGAACGTTTATGGAGAAGGCCAGTCACTGAACAACCCGTACACCGGCATACTGTCCATCTTCTCCAATCGGATCCGGCAGGGAAAAGAGATCGTTCTGTTCGAGGATGGCCAGGAAAGCCGCGATTTTGTGCATGTATCGGATGTGGCTGAGGCAATGACTCTTGGCCTGACGTCCGACGGCGGCGACGGTCTGACCTTGAATGTGGGATCAGGCGTACAGGTGAGCGTGGAGAGGATTGCACAGAGCCTAAAGCAGCAATTCCGCGATTCCAGCGTCACCGGTCGTCGTATCCGGCCAATACCGATTGGGCGACATTCGACACAACTACGCGGATTTGTCGGCCATTCGACAGTTCCTGGCCTTCTCTCCGAAAGTACCCTTGGAGGAAGGCATGGAGCGATTCGTGCGTTGGGTAAAAACGCAACCCATCATCCAGAACGGGACAGAAGACGGCTTGGATCGCGCCAATCGAGAGTTGATCGAGCGCGGCCTCATGAAGGCCTGAGCCAATGCTTAAGTCCCTGCTTTATGCAGATCTTGAACGCCAGATGCAATTGAGTGGCCAGCCCGGCGCCAAAGCTTCCCTGCCTCGTCTTTTGCGCAGATTGCTGCACCCCAGGTTTTTGCCCGTTGTCCTTTGCCGTTGCAGCCGTGCAGCCCTGCTGAACGGAATCCCGCCGTTGGCACACCTATTGTCTTACTTGAATCAAATTCTGTTCGGCATCGAGATCTCCCCCAGATGCGTCATTGGTCCCGGTATATTCTTCCCCCATACTTCAGGAACCGTGATCGGCGCATCCAAGATTGGGAGGAATGCGACCATTTTCCAGGGTGTTACTTTGGGGGCCAAACAAATCGATATGAGCTATGACCTGGCTCTCAGGCCTGAACTTGGTGATCGTGTGGTGGTTGGCGCAGGCGCCAAGGTTCTCGGAGGGATCTCTTTGGGCGATAATGTGAAGGTGGGTGCGAATTCGGTTTTGCTCAGGTCCGTGCCCGCGAACGCAACCGTTGCCGGAATTCCAGCACGCGAAGTTCACTCATCCGATTTAGAACTGCCTGAGGTTTCGAAAGATTGATGAATCTCTTGCTCGACCTAACCATCATCATTCCCAACTACAATACCAAAGCGTTGCTGCGGCAGTGCTTAGCTTCCATTTACCGGTATACCAGGGACATCCAGTTCGAGGTGATCTGCATCGACGACGGCTCCTCGGATGGAAGCCCGGAAATGGTTGAGGCCACTTTTCCCGAAGTCATCCTGGTACGCAACAAAACCCCGTTGCTCTACTCCAAAAACAATAATCTTGGCATGAAAATGTCGCGGGCCCGGTACGCCTGCTTGTTAAACAGCGACACCAAGCTGGTAGGGGATGTTTTCAAGGTGCTGGTTGGCTTTATGGACGCTCATCCGGACGCAGCGGCCTGTGGTCCGCGTCTGCTCAATCCCGATGGCACTACGCAGTCGTGCGTGCGTAGCTTTGCCGGCATCGGAACCATGATTCTGCAGGGTCTCAACTGGCATAAATTCTTTCCCCACGGTCGAGTTTCGAGGGAATACTACGCCTGCTCGTTCGATTATTCGCGCGAACAACAGGTTGAGAGCCTGGGAACCACCGCATACGTCCTTCGCCGGGAAACGTGGGAGACGGTTCGGCATGCTGGATGAACGCTTGCCGCACTTCCAGGTCGACCTGGCCTACAACCTGATGTTGAAGCGGAATGGGTGCAAAATCTACTACACCCCAGCCGCCGAAGTCATTCACTACGGCAGCCAAAGCATCAACCAGATGCCCAAAAAGAAGATCATCGAGCAGCACAAGGCGATGATCGACTTTAACGAGCATTATGACTATTTCGGGAAAAGCCGGCTGCTCAAACTGATGGTGCGCGCCGCGGTCGGTGCCCGCTGCCTGCTCAAGATCGCGGAGTTTTACCTGAGTAGCGATAAACGGGTCATTAAGGGGCCCGGCGCGCCCAGGCTGAATGCAATCGACCGTACGGTTATGCAACGAGAGGATTTGCGGACCGGCGCCGATTAACGAAATCTAAACACTTTTTCATTCTAGAAAATTAAGTCCAACGACACTCCCGAGCTTTAACCCTTTTGAAACAGTTTTGGAACTTGACTTGCTTAAGATCAGCCTGGGTACCTTGGGGATCACCAGTCATGGGATTCCTTATGAGCCTAAATACTGTTATTTTGGTTAAAGGACTGAATCGGGAAAAGTTCTGCCCGAGCGCAACATCCTTTTTGACCACGGGTTCATCCGTGTACGTAGCTGGTGTTTGCTCTGTTCGATTCGATTTGGTCCGTAGTGGGCTCAGGTGATTCGCCACCTCAG
Source organism: uncultured Acidobacteriaceae bacterium (assembly GCA_963745725.1). Classification (GTDB taxonomy): domain Bacteria; phylum Acidobacteriota; class Terriglobia; order Terriglobales; family Acidobacteriaceae; genus PALSA-350. The sequence goes on along the minus strand of CAVUYJ010000005.1, from coordinate 225,832 downwards.
CCGATCAAGCAAGTGTCTATAAAAGAATTACGCAGGCCGTGAGCCGTCGGTAGCACGAAAATTGATCGACAAGACCCTGAACGAGAATTCAGCAAGAGCTCCAAAATTTTAGAACAGGTCTTAACAAACGCATGGACACTAGCTTTGCTCCCCCGCAGCCCAGCGCGGCTCTGCTTTGGAACGATGTCGTCTCAGAGGTAAATAGTCATTCGACGACCTTGTTTCCCCCTTTTTGTGCGGTACCACAAGACCCCACCGCCTATTACGCTGAACCGAGCGCCTGGAGCGTGTCGACGCTCAAGCGAGCCATTGACCTAACTTTCGCCGTACTGGCCCTGCTGTTCTTCTGGCCCTTGCTGGTGCTCGCTGCCGCGCTGGTCCGCTACAAGTCTCCGGGACCGGTGATTTTCCGCCAGAAGCGGGTCGGCAGGGACGGAGTTCTGTTTACTGTATTCAAGTTCAGGACCATGACGATCGACGCCCAGGACGATGGCCCCTCTCTGACCAAACGAGGCGATCCCCGCGTAACCCGATTCGGAGGCTTCCTCCGCAAGTACAAACTGGATGAACTTCCCCAGCTTTTCAACGTTTTGCGCGGCGACATGAGCCTGGTTGGCCCACGCCCCAAGCTGCCGCATCTGGAAGTCATGCATATGCCTTTTCGGCCCGGCGTCACCGGGGCAGCCACCCTCGCATTTCGTTGTGAAGAAGAAATGTTGCAGGATATTCCTGACGAGGAGCTCGAGGCTTACTACTGCCGCATGATCAAGCCTTTGAAGGCGAAAATCGACTGGGATTACATGAGAGAGGCAACTTTAGTGAGTGATTTCTCGCTGCTGTATGAGACAGCCTTCTGCTGTTTCTCCAGCCGCGGCAATTCCTGGGCAATTGACTTTTCCAAGTCTGCATAGCCATGACTGTTTCCGAGCAGGATGTTGACCGTGTCGCCGAACTCGCGAATCTGGAACTAACGACGAGCGAAAAGGCACAAATGTTCCGCGATCTGAATTCCGTTCTCGGGTATTTCGCCCAGCTCAACGAGCTGGACACATCCTCTGTGCCGCCCATGGCACAAGTTGCCGACCAGATGGCAGAGGGGACAGCGCGGGAGGCCATGACGCCTCACTTGCGGACCGACGAAATTGCTCCATCTTTGAACCGGGACCAGGTCATGGCTTGTGCTCCTGATACGGACGGAGTTTTCTTCAGAGTGCCCAAGGTCATCGAGCGTTAGGGTGGGAAAGGCCTGCTGAAGGTTAGGGTTTGCGGGCCCCGCATGCCTGCTATAACAATCGTCGTGGGATGCTCTCAAGGCGCATGCGCTGCTTCGCTCGAGGCACAGCGATGAACCGCCCGCCCGTAGTGGAAGTTCTGCTCGCTACCTACAACGGCGCGCGGTTTTTGCCCGAGCAGGTGGAATCCGTACTGGCGCAGGACTATAAAAATATCCGCATATTGGCGAGGGACGACGGCTCGAGCGACGAAACGGCGGAACTTCTGGCTCAATACGCGGCACGGTTTCCCAGCCGCTTTCGTGTTATGCCGGCAAGCCCCGGCGGCGGAAGCCCCAAGGATAACTTTTTGCTACTGATGCAAGCGTCCACCGCGGACTACGTCTGCTTCTGCGACCAGGACGATGTGTGGCTACCGGACAAAGTGAGCAAATCCAAGCAGGCCATGGATCGGCTCGAGCGCGAGTGGGGCCCGGAGGGCCCCTTGCTCGTATTTACCGATCTGCGCTTGGTCGACGACAAGCTCCACGAAATTCATCCGTCCTTCTGGAGCTATATGGGGATCCGTCCCGAGCGCATCCATCGGCTGCCCAGGCTGCTGGTGCAAGGCGTGGTGACGGGATGCACCGCGATGCTGAACCGTGCGCTGGTCGAGAGGGCAATGCGCATGCCGGAAGATGCATACATGCATGACCGGTGGATCTCGTGGCTGGCGGCCTTTCTGGGCCACTCCGGGATCGTGAGCACTCCGACCGTTCTCTATCGCCAACACGGAGGTAACGCAGTCGGCACGGGTAGCAACGCCGGGGACTCATCGACCCAGACGCCGAGACCGTTGTGGCAAAAGATCAGCAATCCGCGCATCGCGCCGGAGCACGTGAATCGGTGGGAAATCGACCAGCGGCAGGCCGGGGCTTTCCTGCGCGCGCACGGGGCCGAACTGCGGCCTGTACAGCGCGCCCTGGTGCAAGGGTTTCTGCGCTGCCAAGCGAGCAGAAGCCGGATAGTCCGCGTCGCCAGCCTGATCCGTTACGGTTTCTATCACGTCGGATTGAAGCCGAACCTGGCCATGATGATCCATTTGTGGAAAATAAACCAGGACGGGCGCTAGTGCATATTCACTTCTACTCTGCACACTCTGTATACACCAGAAGTGGAAATGCTGTAGCACGGCCGAGACCGCCCTGCTGCTGGTAGCCTATGGGAGATGACACTAGCCCGAGCCCCGGTTTTTCAGGTGGTTGCGTTGGCCCAGGATCCAATCGACATCTTATGCTCGATCGATCCCACCAGGCACTTCTGCCGGAATTCAGCAGAGGCCGCATCCTTGCCTTGTCAGGAATTCCCTTCCACTTTATATGCTTAAGAAAAAGATAGAGACAGCTTACGGGCTTTTCCGCAAAGGCGGGGTGAAGAACGTCTACGATTATTCCTGGCTTACCTGGCAAATTAAGACAAAGGGGCATAAGCCTGAAGTGCGCCTGAGTCGATGCAAATTCAACCTTGACCGGATTACTGACTTTCCCACCAAGGTTGAACTCATCTTGAATAAGTATGAGGCGCCGGAACGGCGCGCGGTCGCTCGATATGTCCGGCGAGGCTTGCCTGTTGTCGAGTTGGGCGGCTCTATGGGAGTGGTGGCGTGCGTGACCAACGGACTCCTTGAGAATCCCGCGGCTCACGTCGTTGTTGAAGCGAATCCTCTGGTGATTCCGCAGCTGGAACTGAACCGGGCGTTGAACCGCTGCCAATTCAAAATCGTGAATCGAGCCATCGCTTATGAAATGGAGTCTGTTACTTTTCGTCCCTCTTCGAATGTATGCATAAGCTCCATAACGGCAGTGGGGGACCAAGCGCCCGTCACTGTGCAAACGATCATGCTAAGAGACATCGTACGTGACCATGGATTCACCCGCTTCAATTTCATCTGCGATATTGAAGGCCTGGAGTATGACCTGGTTCGCCATGAAATAGACGTCCTGAAGAGCGCGGACACAATCATCCTGGAAACGCACGCCCGGTTCATCGGAGAGGATAAGTGCCGCCTTATGATGTCCAAACTCGAACACGCCGGTTTCAGGATTGTTGAGGAGATCGGGTACGTTGTAGTTCTGCGCCGGTAACCTCGTCCCTTTCAAACGATGCATTCGTTCTCTTGCAGGAATATGTAACGGGATCTGCAACTGGACTTCGCGCGGATAGCTTGGCTAACGTAGGGTGCGGGAGGCGCAAGTTGAAAGTGGCAATGTCGCATAAGCGAAAGGTACTGCAAGGGTCCGCGTCTAACCTCGCGCGCGTGCTGCTCTCCATGCTGGTATCGCTGGTGCTGCCGCCGTTTCTGGTACACCGGATGTCAGCGGCCGAGTACAGTGCGTGGGTCCTGATCTTGCAGCTCAGCGCATATGTCGCCCTGTTGGACTTCGGCTTGCAGACGGCCATCGGCAAGTTCGTTGCCGAGCATGAAGCCTCCGGCGACAACGAGGCCAACCACCACCTCGTCAGCACCTCGTTCACCATTCTTACGGCCGCCTCGCTTATCGCCGCCATCGCCATGATCGTGGCCGCACGATACATTTCCGCGCTGTTTCACCAGATGCCGGCGGCATTGGTGCCGCAGGTTCGCTGGGGCGTGCTGGCAGTGGGTTTAAGCGCTGCGTTTGGCCTGCCCTTCAGCTCCTTTTCTTCCATATTTACCGGGCTGCAGCGCTATGGCTACCCCACCGTGGTCGCCATCGTTACCCGCGTTCTTTCCGCCGCGGTCCTGATCGTCCTTCTGCTTCGCCACCACGGCCTCGTCCCCATGGCGTTAACGGTGGGGGCTTTTAACGTCGTGGGCGCCGTGGCCCAGTACCTCGGCTGGCGAGCATATATTCGAGACAAAGTTGACTTTTCGTTTCTGTTGTTCCACGGAAAGTCCGCGGTGCGGCTGGCAAAATATTCCAGCGTGCTTTCGCTCTGGACTGTCTCGATGCTGCTGATCAGCGGGCTCGATACTGTGATTGTCGGCCATTACGACTACCGCAACACAGGGTTCTATGCCGTTGCCGGCGCCGTTACCAATGCTATGCTGGCGCTGATTTCCAGTATGTTCGGTCCATTGCTGCCGGCGTTCTCCTCGATGCAAGCCGGCACCAAGCCTGAGCGGATGGGGGAACTCTGCATCCGCGCCTCCCGCTACTGCGCGATGCTGCTTTGCGCGTTCGGGTTGCCGCTGATCCTCGGAGCGTATCCGCTGTTGAGCATGTGGGTCGGGCACGCCTATGCCGCGCGCAGCGCGGTTTATCTCCAACTGCTGGTGGTCGGAAACATCGTCCGCCAGCTTGCCTCCCCTTACGTCATCGGTGTGGTGGCGACCGGAAAACAACACTTGGCCACCATCGCGGCAATCGCCGAGGCATCGGTGAACCTGGGTTTGAGCATCTGGCTGGTGCAAAGGTATGGGGCCATCGGCGTGGCCGTGGGCACCGTAGTGGGATCGGTGGTTAGTCTCGGCATGCATGTGGTGGTCAGCATGCGCTATACCCGTTCCACGATTCTCATCCCACGGCGGCAGTTCGTGGTTGCCGGGCTGCTGCGCCCGCTCCTCATGGCCACGCCATCGCTGTTCCTACTCCCGTTCTGGAGACCGCTTCAGATGCTCCCGGCACAGCCCGTGTTGCTCGCGGCATGGCTGGTTGCAACCACTGCGACCGCATGGATGATTGGGCTAAATGCAGACGAGCGGCGAGGGTTCAAAAACGCATCGCTCCGGCTGCTATACTGGCGCCAGCAGCGGGCCTAACCGGTCTTCAGGCCGGAGCAGCCGTCGTCTTCGCTGAATCAGCCGTCCCCTCGAGTCTTGCCGTCGACGATCGATAGAAATTAGCCATGCCCGACAGCCAGGACCGCAACAACCTGACCGAGCATCCAGGAATTACCTGGCTACTTCTCATAGCCGCGGTACTCCCCGCTATTGCCGCCTACGCAATCCTTTACCGGCAGGCATTTCCTGCTCCTTACCAGGACGATTACAAGGCGATCTTGAGTTTCGCAGTCGAGTACACCCATTTACCCACCCTTAAGGCCAAGGTGTTGCATATTGCCACCGACCAGTCCAACGAGTACAAGCTCAGCTTTGAGCATTCCATCGTGGCCTCCGAGTTGGAACTCACGCGCCATCTGAATTTCCCTTTCCTGATTGCTTTGGGCAACTTGTTTCTGTTGCCCATTCTTTATGTTGTCTGGCTCATTTTTCAGCAGGACGAGCCCAACCTGAATCGCCGCCTGCTTGCATTTTTGCCCATCAGCCTCGTATTTTTCTCTCTGACTTACTGGGAAAACCTGGATTGGGCGATGACCGGACTACAAAATACGCCGGTCATTTTGTTTAGCTTGCTTGCCGTTTATCTCCTGGCCTCGAGGAAGATGGTTGAGCCAGGTCCCGCTCGTTTCTTGCTGGCATGTCTCACGGCAGTACTGGCGGCGTCTACCTCGGCGAATGGTTTCTTGCTAGTCCCGGTGGGTCTGCTGGTCCTTTTGCCGCGCCGTGCCTATGTCAGATCGCTGGTGTGGTGTGCCAGTTTTCTTTTGCCGCTTGCCGCCTATCTCTATCATTACACTCGGTCGGCGCAGCCCCCCATGTTCAGGCTGTACTACATCACCCGGCCGCTCTTTTTTCTTGCCTTCTTTGGCTGTGTCATTCCATCCCGCTGGTACGCCGCCGAATTGGGCTTTGCCTTGCTCAGCATCGTTTTGCTGGCGTGGCGCTCTGGCTTCCATCGCAGGAATCCGGCCGCGTTCTATTCTGCCGTATGGATTGTGGCCACTGGAGCATTAGTCGGGTGGGTGCGGGGGGCGGTCGCGTTCAGCACCGCTCCGCGGTACAGCATTTACTCCATCCTGATGCTGATCTTCTGTTACTCCTACCTGGCCGAATATCTACCCAGCCGCTGGCCTGGCTTCAACCGCAAAGTTTTCTACATAATCTCGCTTTTGCTTGCCGTGGGGATGTGTGTCTCGGTGGACCGGAACGCCTACCAGCTGCTTGGCGTCCGGCGGCGCATGGTGGTCTCAGGCATTGAATGGTATCGCGCAAATCCTCAAGCCAACTCGCCCATGGTGGATCCGCTGGTGGACAGACTCTTTCCCCAGGAAAAGGCGAGGGAACACGATATATTGAATGAAGCGATCCAGGAACACATCTACATATTGCCCCCCAGGCAGGACATCCACTAGCGGCTAATGAATCCATGAATTTGAAACAAACCTATCCCCGAGGTTCAAGCGGCGGTGCGCCATGCAGAGCCCAGCGCGACCGAGTTGGCGGAGCTTTGTTTTGCGCAAATCGAAGCCCAAAATCCCGACCATCAACGCTTTTCTCGCGGTGAGCCGCGCGCGCGCGCTGCACGCCGCGGGGGACATCGACCGATTGGCTGCAGAGGGAAGTCCGCTCCCTCCGCTGGCCGGTGTTCCGATTGGAGTCAAGGACGTCCTGGTGATGAAGGGTTCCCCTGCGACGGCGGGTTCCCGCATCCTCGAAGGCTATCAGCCGCCTTACGATGCGACGGTGGTAAACCGTCTTGAGGTTGCGGGTGCGGTCCTGGTCGGAAAGCTGAACTGCGATGAGTTCGCGATGGGCTCATCCAATGAGAATTCCGGCTATGGACCAGTACGCAACCCTGTCGCCCTTGATCGGGTCCCTGGTGGATCGAGCGGAGGGTCAGCCGCAGCCGTGGCCGCGGGCATGGCTGGTCGCCGCGCTCGGCACCGACACTGGCGGATCAGTTCGCCAGCCCGCCTCTTTCTGTGGAGTCGTCGGTGTCCTCCCAACCTACGGACGTGTATCGCGTTACGGCTTGATCGCCTTTGCCTCCTCTCTCGACCGCGTCGGTCCATTGACCCGCACCGTGCGCGATGCAGCCATTCTGCTGGGTGTGATCGCGGGATCATGATCCGCTGGATGCCACTTCCGCCCAGGTACCGGTACCGGATTATGTCCAGGCTCTCGATCAGCCGGTGAAGGGCCTGCGCGTCGGTGTTCCGGCTGAATATTTTGCCGATGGCCTGGATGCCGAGGTACGCGCCGCGGTGGAATCCGCGATTGAACGCCTTCGTGAGGCGGGGTGCTCGATTCATCCCGTGTCGACTGCCGCACACCAGGTATGCGGTTCCCACCTACTACCTCTTGGCGACAGCCGAGGCCAGTGCAAACCTAGCCAGGTTTGATGGAGTGCGCTACGGCTTTCGAGCCAAAGATGCGAATACACTGACCGCGCATGTATCGCAAGTCGCGTGACATTGGCTTTGGAGCCGAAGTGAAGCGACGCATCCTGCTGGGAACCTACGCCCTGAGCGCGGGCTACTATGACGCCTACTACAAGAAAGCGCAGCAGGTGCGCACGCTGCTCACGCGAGATTTTCTTGACGCATTTCAGCGGTGGATGTGTTGGTGACGCCGACTGCGCCGACCCCAGCATTTAAACTCGGCGAGAAAACTGACGACCCGCTCTCCATGTATCTTGCCGACATCTACACGGTGACTGCCAACCTTGCGGGAATTTGCGGAATATCGGTGCCGTGCGGGAAGTCGTCGCAGGGATTGCCCATCGGCGCGCAGATTTTAGGAAAACATTTCGATGAAGCAACGGTCCTGCGCGTCGCGCTTGCGATCGAGCATGCCACAAGAGCCTTTAGAGGGACTGGTAGTATCGCTCCTCCGGTGCGGCGCAAGAGAGGCAGAGTGTTTGTCCATCCCGCACCAGGAAGCGGTCGTAGTTGATGCCTTCTCCGCATTGAGCACAGGCCACGCGCTCTCCCTTGTATCCGGGAAATTCCTTGGCGTCGAGTGTTACCTTCACCCATTGTTCGTCGAAGAGGTCGTGGTCACTCATCTCGCGGTAAGCAGCCATTTGCTGCAGGTTTTTATTTTCTATTTCCGGATGCAACTCCCGGGCAAGAGTCTTTGACGATTCTTTGGCGGCGATGCGAATCGCACGTTGAGTTTCGAGATCGACGAAGGTAGCCGCCATCTTGCCCCAGTCGCGAAATTTAAGCGCTCGCTTGCCCAACCGGCAACCGGTAACGACGCCGATGGCATCCGTTGCGCAGCGATCGATCTCAACGAATGTTACCAGTCGCTTGCGGTCTCGCCCGCGTGGCTCCTCAATACCCAGGCGCGCGCATCCCAGCATGGCTAGGCGAACCCCCAGGATCTGCCCCGCGCAGAGATGTCCGTGAGCGATTTTGGCTTCTTCGAGAAGTTCGTCAAAACTCGTCATGGTTCCCCCAGCATGTTTAGATGGTATGCCATTCCTGAAGGCACGCAGCCGGAAAACGAGGAACCGCAGATCTCTCCACTCCGCTCCGCTCCGGTCCTAATGAACAAACGAGGAGGTGTCGCACCTCCGGCGCTCGACCGCCGCCCCATGGACCCAGCCCTACCGGGCTGGGCTGATTTTTTGGCGTCGGCCCTCTGGGCCTGGATTGCAAAACACCGCTTTCCCATGTTCATTTCACTCTTAACTTGCCGCAGGCAAGTCGTTTGCTCGAGATGACAATTCTGCCGCAAAGCCGCCGCGGTGTCGCCCTTGCAGAGACCCATTCGCCCTCAAACAGAATTGTTATCTCGACCGGAGCGTAGCTGAGTGGAGAGATCTGCGGTTTCTCATTTCCGATGCCTGGACATAGCTGCAAATGGCAGCGCGAATCACCCCTCTTAGTTCGCCGGGGCCGCCGAGGCGGGCTCTTCATTGCCATCACCGTCTTCCACCAACACAGCGGAAAGGCCTACCAAATCGTAGCTGACCGCGGTTGCGCCGGAAGGTTGGAACGTGACGCGGAGCGGATCTCGCTGCCACAGCGCTGCGCCACATGGCGGAGGTTGATTCTCCCCAGGCGACCATGGCGAGAGTTTCTTGGCCATCACCGGCTTGCGGGCCGCGATCTGGGCGACCACGGCATACACTTGCTTGCCGCTCGCAGTCAGCCCGCAATAGGCGGCATAGTCGCGAAACCAGACGACCGTCGAAACCGCAGGGTCATAGTCCGGAAGATGCAGCGCGGTGACGCTGCCTTTCACACGATCAATCATCAGCCACGGACCGCGCTGCCATATCCAGTGCTCGGCCTTGTCCCCAGGGAGTGCGTCGTTGAGGCGCAATGCCCGGCGGACAACAAAGCTCCGGTCTGTTATGGCGTGTGATTCTCCGGTAGTCCACTCCCGAATCTTGTCATCGACGATAAGAGGCCGGACTCGCAGCTGTTTCTCGGTGGGGAGAGCACCCGCAGGATCGCCAATGGCCGAGTAGGGAACGCTCTTTCCCGAGCCGAGGCCTACAGTGTGAACTTTGGTCGCGGCCAAGGCGGTTGATAACGCCATCAGAAACAGACAACAGCATCCAGGGACGTTTCGCATGGGGCACAGCTTAGGAGCGGCCGTGGAGAAATTCAAGTTAACAAACGCTTATATTTGCCCCTGCGTTATTCTCGACTATGGAGCGAAATGGTCGAAAACCCGTCAACTCATCAGTCAGGCTCGAAACTTCCGAGATTCATTCCTTTTTATCTTCCGCAGTTCTATCCCACTCCTTATAACGACTCCTGGTGGGGTAAAGGCTTCACCGAGTGGACAAACGTAGTTAAAGGACGGCCGCGCTTTCGCGGCCACTATCAACCCCATCTGCCCGCCGACCTGGGCTTCTACGATCTGCGCTTGTCAGAGACGCGGGAGGCTCAGGCAGAGCTGGCGAAGCAATTCGGTGTCCACGGATTCTGCTACTACCACTATTGGTTTTCCGGCAAACGAATACTGGAACGTCCGCTCGACGAAGTCCTGGCTTCGGGTAAACCGGATTTTCCTTTTTGCATCTGTTGGGCGAATGAGACCTGGAAAAAGTCCTGGATTGGCCGCAACACGGTGACCCTGCTGGAGCAGACCTTCTCCTTCGAGGATGATCTGGCCCACATTCGCCACCTCCTTCCAGTGCTGGCAGACAGCCGCTACATCCGTATCGAGGGTAGGCCGCTGCTTCTTGTATATCGGGTCGAGTTGCTGCCGGAGCCCCGAAAGACCGCGGAAATCTGGAGGAACGAGGCCATCAAGGCAGGCTTAGGCGACCTCTTCCTGGTCAATGTCCAAAGTACCTATCTCCCCCAGGGAACGAGCCCGGACACCGTGGGATTTGACGCGGCGATGCGCTTTGAACCCCGGGCACAACCGGCGGCCCCGGCGATCGTTCGTGCCTGGAGAACCCTCAAGTCGCCCATTCACAACGATCGCTTCACCCATTACGAGCAGCTCTATCGCTACTGGAGAGATGCTCCGCAGCCCCTTTATCGTCATTTCGAATGTGTGACCCCTATGTGGGACAACACTGCTCGCCGGCCAAGAAGAGCCGGAATCATTCACGGTTCTACTCCGGAACTATATGAGCGCTGGCTGGCGCATGCGGTTGAGCGTTCGACTCCGGACCGCGACCATCAACGATGGGTCTTTATCAACGCCTGGAATGAATGGGGTGAGGGATGTCATCTGGAGCCCTGCCAAAAATGGGGCACGGCCTATCTTGAAGCTACCCAGCGTGTGTATCAGCAGACCGCTGCAAAGTGATCACGAAGCTGTCTTCTTCAATGATTCTGAAACCGGCATCTGTCAGCGCACGCAGCAGCAACTGATTTTTGTCCTCGCCGATCAGGCGGGCATGTGTTTCCATGATGATGACGTCGGCCTTTTTCAGCACTTCGATTTCCTGGCAGACCAGATCGTATTCTTTTCCTTCAATGTCACACACCAGGGAAAACTTGCCGAACCCATGCTCTGTCACCAGTCTGCCCAGCTGGACTGCTTTAACGGTGACTGGCTGTTCCGTTCCGTACAATTGCGTGCCGTCCGACTCAATGGAATTGGAAGCCAGATCCACGGTAGGACAAAATGTGACTGCATCCACTCCGTAGGCGATGGCGCGGTTCACTATTTCAAATGCGCAGTGATTCGACTCCTTGTTCAACTGCAACTGCGGAATGGCGAGCGGATTTGCCTCCACCACCACGTGAGCCGTGGGGTCCGCGAGAAGTTTGTTGGTGATGCAAGCCACCACTCCCAAAGCCCCACCCAACTCGATGACCGGTAGATCCCGCCGTAGGTGCTTTTTGACCGCGCGGCGCTCGGGCAATTCATACCGTCCGTCCAGAAGGAAGAGTTTGGTGAGCGAGTCAGGGATCGTCTGCAGGCTGAAGTTGCATCCGTCCAGGTCCGCACTCTTCTTATGAGCCATCGTCTTTAACCGCAAACGGAGCCACAGGCTATTGTGGATCTCTCGGATAACAGCCTGAGGTCCTTCGGTTTCGAGCAGGTGTCTGGTCTTGGCAAGTCTTCGTGTCAGCATTTCACAATCCCTTTTGGGGTGTACCAAGTGCGAGCGGGTCTTCGACCAGCCTTTAGAGGCGAAGGCGATCTATCTGCCTTCGCCTGTCTAATAAGACGGAGGCCGATAGATCCCCAGCCCCGTGGATTGGCGGAGAATTGCTGGCGCGTGCCTATCCAGTTCATCTAATCTCGGACCTTGGCCCTTGATCGGAAGAACCGGGCCCAGGGTTGACCCGGGGCGTTCGTAAGCTTGCATTCCGCTAATGATTTGTGCATCGCGCCACGTCAAAAAGAGCCATGCCCGGCGATCCATGACCAGAGAGAACAGAACCACACCGACAATCGTGACCAGGAGTGTCCCATTGCGAACGGAGGATCGGTTATGAAGAATGAGAAACTCCTCGACGAGGGCGTACCACGCGAAGATAAGAAACAAAACAGAGTAAATCGCGTAACGAGAAGAGAGGCTCTGCTCTATACCGAAGTCCGATCGAAGCCCGGCGACACCGATCGCCGTCAAAAACAGAAATAAGACGCAGTGACAAACCAGTGGATTTCTCTCGATATACCCTCTTCTCCAAAGAGCAATGAAGAAGCTGCACAGCAGAACTCCTAAAAGAAGGCTCGCGTGTGTCTGCAAGCGGGGGAAGTGTCCTACTAAGGGAGAAGACGCAGTATTGCCGATAAAGGCGATTACATAAAGCGGCCGTGGCCGCAGCACTGTCGAAAGAACCGACGCCTGCATTCGGCTCTGCGACGACATGATGTTATAGCGGTAAGCATAAGCGGCAATACAAGCTGCAGAAATCAATAGCCAGATAGCAATACGCTGGTAATGACGACCTACAGCAAGAATCAGCACTCCGATGGGGATGACAAAAAAACCATTACCAGAAGCTGCGACCGCCAGCATCAGGCAGACCAAAGCGCCGTAAAACGGCAACCGGCCTGGGCGTTGCAACAAATAAATAGTGCCGAGCGAAAATAGCAGGATAGGGATGTTCTGCAGCGACGGCATGGCCCAATTGAGTGTCTCGACATATTCAAGCTGCAAAAGAACCCAGGAAACGGGGATGAAAAATATCAGACGGTCCCCGAGATCCCTATGGTTGGGTAAGAACATCTTCCACAGCAGGATCGCGAGCAAGAGAACGAATGCGTTGCCGATAGCGCAGAGCACTCGAATGTTGACATGTCCGAAAAGGCTAAGTTGCAGCCAGGCGACCGCATGACCGAAGAAGAGCTTGTACTCGTTATATTGCGAAGAGAAAAAGTAGGAAGTTTTTGCGGCAAAGCCCTTGAGCTCAACGAGCTTATTCAAAAAATCCAGCAATGCTTCGTAGTCGTCGTTGTAGGGGAGATTTATCGCCATGCGAAAAAGAACGGAGTAGAAGATTACTGCCGGAAGCACCACGCATAGGGCGGCTATCGGCACTCGGAAGCGTAAACGTGGAAGCACAATTGCCGGCATAGTAATTCCAATCGAAGCCTGTCAGGTGGGGTGACATAATTCTGATGGGCGCATTCTAAACTGCCAGGCGTCGTCCCAGGGCGGTCGCCATGTTCTTAATCGAGCGCTCCTTGCTGGAAGCAGCCTGGAACCAACGCCACTACGCCTCATCGATTCTCGGCAAGTCCGCCCTTAGGCTACCTGCCTACACTCTTTGTAGTCTCGCATAACACAGCTCCCTGCGGTGGTGCTTCCTCTTCCAAGTAGCACATTGCCAGCGGGTGCAGCGGCGGCCGGGTACTCTCGGCTGGATCCTCCGCAGCGTGGTGGCGATGTATCCACCGGGGCCAAACGGTATCAATGATCGCGATCAAGTCTGTCGTCGTTGCAGTGGGCGGTGATCGCCACGATAGCGCTCGCTATTGCGAAGCTCTAACCGGAATTGCCGTAGCTGCTTGCATGCGGTTTTACCAGGTCCTTTTGAGTGTACCGGGTGGAGTCGGGAGCATTGAAGAGCAGAGCTTGCCGCGCCGTCTCTTTCCAGATCCGCTTGTCCTGCAAATCGGCCCGCAGTCGCCGGACGGACCGCAAGAGCCACAGCCGATAGAGCAGGCGGTCGGTAAAGGTTCCCCTACGTTTGACGAAGAGCGACTGCGCCTGCAGGACGTTGCGAAAGCGCCATATCGGTCGAGCATGCAGATCGCTTTCCGCGAGCTCATGCTGAAGGACGGCGTGCAGCACGTAGACTCGGTAGCCTTTCGAGCCCAGGGCATCGAAGACAGCGTGGTCCAGGTAATCCAGCCAAAACTCGCTGGGAAAACCGCCTATCGATCGCAACATCCGGACGTTCAGCGTGGATCCGGAATTGTAGGCACTGATGCGGCCGGGCTGAATGCCAACGTCCTCGTAGCCTAACGTGTGGACAGAGTTTCGAAATTGATGGCGGATGAAATCGAGGAAGTGTTCCGTCGGCGAGAGAATGGTTCCCCGCACCATCAGCTTGGGGACAATTGCCGCCACATTGTCTTCCGTCCGCAAAGCATGGGCGCAATCAATCAACTCGGCGAGAAATTCACGGGTGAGCGTTGTGTCCTGATCCAGCAGCAGCAGCCGTTCATAGCCGGTATCCTCGGCTCGTGAGAGGGCGTAGTTGTACGCTGCGGCCAAGCCTCCGTTCGCCGGATCATGCACATAGTGAAGGGTAGAGTCCTCTTCGATCTGATGACTTTCGGCTGAGTTGTCATAGATAACCAGCGAGAAGTGGCTAGCCATCGCAGGATCGCCGTTAAGAATTGCGCAGAAGGAGGATAGAGCGGTGCTTTCGCGTGGCGATTGTTCATAAAGAGCGACAACCGCTAAGACCCGGCATCCTGGGTTCATGGGAGGCACAGTTAGGTTTGCTGTCGCGCCAGTATACCAGTCGCGATGCTGCGCTTATGGGTTCTTGCTGATCCTCTGCCGTTAAACCAAAGAGTGCTTGAGGACCACCATCTGTGGGGGGCATAATAGGGCCCACAAGAATTTGCTACTGATGGAAGCTGTCCCGGAACTACGCCGGCGTGTGGCCTCAGGGCAAGGTTTAGGAGTTAAACCAGGGCTCGAATGCGCGTATTGACGGGAACCATGATCGCGGCGGCGCTAGGACTCTCTGTTGCCGGTTGCGGCTTCAGCGCTACTCCTCTTCCTGCCGGCGCAGTCGCGGGACGAGCCGGAGTCTACGACTATTCTCCATCCGTTATACAAACCGGGAATGTGCTGCAGTCCTGGTGGTGCGGCTCGGCCTACAACCCAAATGACACGGCGCAGTTCTCCGACACTATCCAGTATCAGTCTGTCGACGTGTCTACTCATGCGCATTACGGGCCAGTGACGGTACTGAGCGAAACCCCGGGCGCGTGGGATTCCGTCTACACCTGCAATCCGAAGGTCATTCAGGGGTCCTTCGCCAATCCGCTCAACGATGGCGAGAGCTTTGCTTATGCCATGTACTACGTCGGAACCGGCGCGGTCGAGGGGACCAACAACTTTATCGGAGTTGCTTTTTCCAACGACGGCATCTCCTGGAAGAAATTTCCTTATCCAGTCATCTCGCCGGAAACCTCGGATGGCTATGGTGTGGGCCAACCCGCGCTCTATAACAACGATCACCATGGAGCGATCCGGATCTTCTATGAAGACAGCAGCCGTTACGTCCACCACGTGGAGGCGATATCGAGCGATGGAGTGCACTTTACGACCCTGGGCACGTTGACCACCAACGGGCTGGATCCAAACTCCCCCACCTGGGGCGACATGGCCTTTGACCCCGGGAGCGGCTATTGGTACGCCGGCTTTAATACCCCTTTCCGCGATCCGTCGACTACCGGGGGGGTGACCGAGCGCGGTTCGTACGGCATCGAGCTATTCCGGATCCCTGATGCATCCCTCTTAACCGGGGCCACCCCTTGGCAGATGCTCACCACCGTCGACACCAGCCTGACGGGCTATGAAGCGAATTTTCTCCCAGGGTTCGTGCGCGACATGTTCGGGAATCTGATTGCCGGTTCGGGGATACAGCTATATAACTCCATATCGGATCCACCCCCGCCGTGGAACGCATCTCCCGCGGCCGCCGGCACATCCGGCGGGGTTGCAAACTGGAAGATCACACCGGTTGCGTGGATGCCCAACCATCCCTTGATCGCGTTCAATCGATACTTCAACCAAACCTCGCACGAGGTCACGACGGGATGGATCGATCCCAATGGCGGGTTCACTCTGGAATCTACCCTCGGACATCTTTACCAAAGTCCGCAACAGGGTGCGACCGTTCCTTTCTATGGTTGCAAGGATGGGTCTACGGACTATTTCGTCTCACTGGATAATGCCTGCGAAGGCTCTCGCATTATCGGCGTGAATGGCTACGGCTACTCCCGGCCGGTTGCGGGTCTTAACCTGGTCGCTTTGTACCGCTGCAGCAGCGGCCACGATCGCTTCTTGAGTACCGATCCCAAATGCGAAGGGCAAACGACCCAGGAACTCCTTGGCTACGTTCTTCCGTAGTCATTGAACTCCCCGAGGATCAAACGGCCGGACTGATGTTCTAGCGTCTCTGGCTAGATAGAAATCGTCCCAAAAGTTTCGCGCCGTTGGTATTTGGCGTGAATGTAGTCATCCGGAGCGTCACTCCGCTGCTCTTCGAGCTGTCGTTCGGTTCGCGTATTGAATCAAACTCTAAATCGAGCGTGATGTATGGCGGCGGTAAAATGAGTTCCGCCATGAGCCATTCCCAGCAGATGATTTCGATCGCTCTTTGCACGTATAACGGCGAACGATTTCTGAGCCGCCAGTTGGCGAGTATGCAGCAGCAAACCAGGTTGCCGGATGAGCTGGTGATCTGTGACGATGGCTCCACGGACAGCACCATAGAGATCCTGCAGGACTTCGCAGCATCGGTGGGGTTCCCGGTTAAGATAACGCGCAACGAGATCAACCTGGGCTTTGTCGCCAATTTCGAACGCGCGATCCAGTTGTGCCAGGGGGACCTGATTGCACTGAGCGATCAGGACGACATCTGGGATCCCATGCGTCTCCAGCGCTCTGAGCAGGAGTTCCTCACTCATCCTGAAGTCGGGCTGGTTTTTTCCGACGCAGACATCATCGACGATCAGGATCAGCTGACGGGAACGCGCCTGTGGCAAAACTTTGGCTTCGAAGGGGAGCGAAAGCAGCGTCTACTCGCAGGAGACTACACCGTTCTTGCCAAGAACCGTTTCGTGACCGGAGCGACGGTGATGTTTCGCAGCCGTTTGCGCGAGAACTGTCTGCCCATAGGATCGGGATGGCTTCACGACGAATGGATCGCGGCCACCGCGGCCGCAGTCGCGGATCTGCTGCCGATAGACTCACCGCTGATTCGCTATCGGCAGCATACCTCGCAGCAAGTTGGGCTCAGTCCAGCCTCCAGCCTCAGGGAGAGGCATCGAGTGCACTGGAGGGAGTTGTCCAGGCAGATAGGCCTGTTGGAAGTCTTGTGCAGCAAATTGTCGCAACAGTCATTGACCCGGCGCGGCGAGGCCCTCTATGCTTGTTATAAGGCTCACTTGCAATTCGCCCGCTTTCGCTACTCACTCCCGGAGAGCCGAATCGCGCGCTTGAGCGCCATGCTTCGCCAACATGCAACCTATTCCACCTTGGGATCGGGCGTACGCAGCATGGCTACAGATTTAGTCCTGAGCAAATGACGAGCGCAGGTCAGATCACAGCGATCCTGGCCTGCTTCCCCACGCGGATGGCGAGACGTGCCGGCCGCTTCTCCAGGCGGATCAATTTTTCTGTCGAGGTTATGCCGTCGATATTCACTCCGGCAGTCACCTGTCTCTCTGCTTCCGTGCGGGAACTCTTCAGGCCCAAGGCTACCAGCAACTTGGCTACGTTAATGTCGATCGGCAGATTCTGGTCACCGAGGGCGAGCTCCAGGGATGCGGCCACCGCCACCTGCTTCAAATCCACAGCGACTTCTTCCGCCACCGCCTCCACATTTCGCTGCTGGAACTGCAGCGCCCAGTCCTCATCGGCCTTGCGCGCCGCAGCCTCGGAAAGAAACCCGGCAACGATCGTGCGCGCCAGCCTCTTCTTGGCTTCCATGGGGTGCAGGGCGCCACTCGCAACATCGGCTCGCATCTGTTCGATCTCGCTCTGGCGCAGGTCAGTCAAGAGTGTCCAATACCGCCACATAAGCTCGTCGGAAATAGACATCAGCTTGCCATACATCTCCTGCGCCGGCTCGTGAATGCCAATCGCGTTGTTTAGCGACTTGGACATCTTCTGGACTCCATCGAGGCCCTCAATGATCGGGGTCATCAGCACAATCTGGGACGGCTGGTCATAGTGCCGCTGCAATTCCCGTCCAACGAGCAGGTTGAACCTCTGGTCCGTGCCGCCGAGCTCTACATCCGCTCGCAGCGCCACAGAGTCATATCCTTGCGCCAGGGGATAGAGCATCTCGTGCAGAGAGATCGGTTGTTCGTTGTTGAACCGGCGATGGAATTCCTCGCGTTCGAGCATTTGCGAGACGGTAAAACGCGCGGCCAGCCGGATGATGCCCTCGAATCCGAGCTTCGATAGCCATTCCGAGTTGAAGCGAACTTCGGTCTTGTCCCGGTCCAGTATTTTGAAAACCTGTTCGGTGTAGGTCTTCGCATTCTGGTTGATTTCTTCGCTGGTGAGCGGCTTACGCGTGACCGAGCGTCCGGTAGGGTCACCGATCAGCGAAGTGAAGTCTCCGATCATGAAGATGACCTGGTGGCCCAAATCCTGAAAGTGCTTGAGTTTGCGCATCAGTACGGTGTGGCCTAAATGTAAATCGGGCGCGGTGGGATCAAACCCGGCCTTCACGCGCATCGGCTGGCCGCTTTTCCGGGAAATACTCAGGCGCTCCTGCAGGTCGGAGACGCGGATGATTTCCGCCGCGCCCTTCTGCAGGTAGGCCAACTGCTCATCAACTGGCAAAAAGTCCATGTCTTCAGCAGTATAAGGTTTCATAGGGAGAGACCCATGCAACCGGATTGGGACATAGCGCGCTTGCGCGAAGAAACCGCGGGCTGTGAGCAGACAGCCTTCTTCAACAACGCCGGCGCGAGCCTCCAGCCGCGACCTGTAGTCGCCAGGGTGATCGAGCATCTCCGCTTGGAGGAGCAAATAGGCGGCTACGAAGCGGCTGACCGTGTGACCCACGAGCTCGCGGGCGTCTACGGCAGCGTAGCCCGGCTGTTGCAATGCGCTCCGGAGGAGATCGCGCTGCAGGAAAACGCGACCCGGGCCTGGGAGATGGCCTTTTACTCCCTGCGCTTTGCTCCCGGCGACCGCATCGTGACTGCGGCCAACGAGTATGCCAGCAACTACATCGCGTTCCTGCAGGTGGCGCAGCGTACCGGGGCCGAAATTCATGTAGTCGAGAGCGACGCAGCCGGAGAGATCGACATGGAAGCTCTGCGCAACCTGCTCGACGAGCGCGTCAAGTTGATTGCCCTCACCCACGTGCCCACCAATGGAGGCTTGGTACAGCCTGCCGCGCGCGTCGGTGAGCTGGCTCGCGCCGCAGGCATTCCCTTCCTGCTCGATGCCTGCCAGTCGGCCGGGCAGATGGACCTGGACGTGAATGCCCTGGGCTGCGATATGTTGTCCGCGACTGGCCGCAAATACCTCAGGGGACCCCGTGGCACGGGCTTTCTCTATGTGCGCAAGGCGTTGCTGGCGCAAATGGATCCGCCCTCGCTCGATCTGCACGCAGCCACCTGGGTCGCGCAAGGCAAATTTGAGGTACGCAGCGACGCAAAAAAGTTCGAAACCTGGGAATCGGCCGCGGCCACCCGGCTGGGATTAGGAGTAGCGATCGAGTATGCGTTAGCGTTGGGTCTCAAAAAGATCGAAACCCGGGTTCAGCATCTGGCCGCGCTGCTGCGGGACCAATTGGCCGAGGTTAAGGGCATCACTGTGCGCGACCTGGGCCGGGTTCGCTGCGGTATTGTGACCTTTACCTGCAATGGTCATTCCGCCGGAGACGTCATGCAGCGGCTCAAAACAAGAGGATTCGCTGTCCGAACGATCGAACGGTCCTCCGCCCTCATCGACATGGAGCAGCGCGGTCTCGATGAGCTGGTGAGGGCGTCGGTGCATTACTACAATACAGAGGCCGAAATCGAGCGACTCTGCGCAGCGCTGCGTGCCATCAGCACTGAGGTGTAGATGATGGATGCAGAACGCCTGCGGGAATACCTGTTGCGCTTGCCCCATGTCGTCGAAACCATGCAATGGGGAGCAAACCTCGTCTTCTGGGTCGGCGACAAAGCGCTCGGTGGCAAAATGTTTGCCTTGCTGAACCTTGACGACGATCAAAAGGCAGTTCTTTCCTTCGCAGCCGGGCCCGAACGATACGCAGAGCTGCTGGAGATCGAAGGCATTTTTCCTGCCCCGTACCTGGCGCGAGCCCACTGGGTGGCACTCAAGCATTGGGGAGTCTTCCGCAGCAGCGAACTGGAAGAGCTGCTGGAACGCGGCCACCGCCTGATCTACGACAAACTGCCCAAAAGGACCAGGGATGTGCTGGCAATGCCCCCGTCGGCCCAGCGAAAGCTGCTGCGGGAAAGAAAGAAACTGCTCGCAGCACGCGGGGATTCGCGCTAGTTTGGTCCACCAAAAGCGAACCGCAGATCTCTCCACTCCCAACTCAGTCCCGAAGGGACGGCTGAAGACTGTCCACGATTCGCCTCAGGGCCCATTTTCAGCCCTCCCCGCCGGATTGAGTCTTGAACCGCAGATCTCTCCACTCTCTCTTCACCCCCGTAACGCTTTGTACAATGAAGCAGCAGGAGACGGTGGAATGGGATCAAGGCTTCGCAGAGCGTCGTTGCAGCTTGTCAGCTTCTTACTCATCGTGACTTTGCTGCACCCGGCCGGGGCTCAGGACCAGGATGCCGACGCAAACCAGAAAAAAGCCCACGCAACCCTGGACGCCATGGTCACCGCGCTGGGCGGCCAAAGGTGGCTCACACTCACCAGTTCCATGCAGGAGGGCCGAACCTCCGGCTTCTACCAGGGCAAACCCACGGGCGCAACCTCGGAATTCTATGAAATCCAGAAATTTCCCAACCAAACCCGCATCGAGCTGGGAAAGAAGCACGACGTGGTCGAGATCATCGACGGAGATCAAGGTTTGGGAAGTCACCTACAAAGGCAAGAAAGAGCTGCCCCAGGACCAGGTGCAGGAACTTATCCGGCGTCGCGACCACTCCATACGGGTTGCCGTGCAAGTCTGGCTCAAGGACCCCAGGACGGTCCTCATTTATAGCGGCCAAAGCCTGGTGCAGCGGCACCTGGCAGACCAAACGACGCTCATCAACGCAGAAAACGACAGCATCACCATCCAGACCGATGCCGAGAACCATTTGCCCCTGCGGCGGAGCTATCAGTGGCGTGACCCGCTTTACAAAGACAAAAATACAGACGCGGAAGAATATGACCGTTACGAGATGGTGGATGGTTTACCCACCGCATATGCCATTACTCGTTATCACAATGGCGACATGACCAATCAGCGCTTCCTCTCCCGCGCCGCCTACGATATTCCGTTGACCCCAGACATGTTTAATCCTGATCTAGCCGCGGCCAAAATCAAGAAATAGCCAGATGGATGCTCTACAATATGCCCTGCGACCATGGAAGACGAGAATCCCAGTCCGGAGGCGCCGCGTGGGATGGACATACGCCAGATCACGTCCATTCTGCCCCACCGCTATCCCTTTCTCCTGATCGACCGCATACTGGAGAGCACCTCCAAGAAACGTATCGTGGCCATCAAGAACGTGACCATCAACGAGCCGTTCTTCCAGGGGCATTTTCCCGACTACGCCATCATGCCGGGGGTGCTGATGGTAGAGGCAATCGCCCAGGCAGGAGGGGTTTTGCTGCTTCCTGAGGTTCCGGACCATGAAAACAAGCTCCTGGTCTTCTCTGGTATTGACCGGGCTCGCTTCCGGCGGCCGGTCGTCCCCGGCGATCAGCTCCGCATTGAAGTGGATGTGTTGAACTGGAGACCTCTGGCCGCGCGCCTGGAAGGCAAGGTCTACGTAGAAGGCAAGCTGGTGTGTGAGGCTACCATCTTGTGTGCGGTCGTGCCCCGGCCTTCCCGCACTGCCACGGAAGCACCCGTCAGGCCAGCCGGAGCCGGCCCCGCGGTGGATCCGGTCATCGAGCCTTCCCTGGAGCCGGTGAGTCACGAGTGAGCATTCACCCAACAGCCATTGTGGCTGCCACGGCTTCCATTCCAGAATCCTGTAACGTCGGCCCCTATTGCACCATCGGTCCTGATGTCGAGCTGGGCGAGAACTGCGAGCTGGTCTCGCACGTCGTACTGGACGGCAAGACACGCCTGGGAGCCCGCAATCGCGTCTACTCCTTTGCCTGCCTGGGAGTCGCCCCGCAGGATCTCAAATACCGCGGCGAAGCGACTGCGCTCGAAATCGGCAACGACAATACCATCCGCGAATACGTCACCATCTCACGAGGCACGCAAGGGGGCGGTGGCACCACCCGGGTGGGCAATCACTGCCTGATCATGGCCTACACCCACATCGGCCACGACAGCACCATCGGCAACCATTGCATCCTGGCCAACGGCGCCACCCTGGCCGGCCACGTCACCGTAGAGGACCACGCCAGCGTCGGCGCCCTCTGCCCGGTGCACCAGTTTTGCTGTATCGGCAAGCATGCCTACGTGGGCGGCGGCACCACCATCACCCAGGATGTTTTGCCCTTCTCCCTGACTTCCGCCAAGCGCGAGACCCATGCGTACAGCCTTAACCGAATCGGCCTGGAACGCTCCGGCTTCAGCCCGGCGCAGTTGAAGGCCCTACAGCATGCTTATCGCATCCT
Organism: uncultured Acidobacteriaceae bacterium; assembly: GCA_963745725.1. GTDB lineage: Bacteria > Acidobacteriota > Terriglobia > Terriglobales > Acidobacteriaceae > PALSA-350. The sequence continues at coordinate 203,397 of CAVUYJ010000005.1, read as the reverse complement.
GCTGGCAGCCAAGCTGAATACCTCACAGGCGCTGCAGCGTTTGCGTGGCGAGGGCGTACTGGAGGGCTCCGTGGCCTACCTGGTTGCCTTTATCGAACGTTCCCAGCGCGGCGTCATCAAGTAGGAGCAGCGTGACCCCTGAACTGATCACCAAGCTCGGTCTCATCGCCGGCAATGGGCGATTTCCCTTTCTGCTGCTCGATGCCGCGCGTGCGCATGGCTTGGAAGTGGTGGTGGCGGCCATCAAAGAAGAAACTGACCCGGAAATCGATGCACGAGCCGCAGCCGATCCCGGCATACGGGTCTACTGGCTTTCCCTGGGCGAGCTGTCACGGTTGATCGAGACCTTCCAACAGCAAGGCGTCACCCAGGCCGTCATGGCCGGCCAGGTCAAACACAAGCAAATTTTCTCCAGCATTCGCCCAGACTGGCGGCTGGCCAAGCTGCTCCTGAATCTGCGCACCCGCAACACCGACATGCTCCTGGGCGCCGTCGCCAAGGTCCTGAGCGATGAGGGCATTGAGCTGATCTCCTCTACCGCTTACCTGGAGCCGTTGTTGGCGAAGGCAGGCGTGTTGACCTCGCGCGTCCCCACCGCCGAAGAGCAGCAGGATCTGGCTTACGGGCGCCAGGTGGCCGCCGCCCTTGCCGGCTATGACATCGGACAGACCGTAGTCGTGGCTGGGCAGGCCTGTGTCGCCGTCGAAGCGATGGAGGGTACCGACGCCACCATCGAACGCGCTGGAGCCCTCCTGCGCTCTCTGGAGGCCGAGGAAGAAGCTTCCACGCCGGAGTCCACTCTCGATCGCAGGCTAAGTGTAGTGAAGGTCGCCAAGCCGAAACAGGATATGCGTTTCGACGTGCCGGTCATCGGGCCCAGGACCATCGAAGTGATGCGCCTCGCTGGTGCCACCTGCTTGTCGATCGAAGCCGGTAGAACCCTTATCTTCGACTTGGGTACGGTCCAGCGATTGGCTGCGGCAGGCGGCATTGCGATCATCGCCGTGTAGCCCGCTCTGGCTGGACACGGGAAGACGAAAGCGGTCTAATCAGTTGGGCCTGAAATCCAACATTTTTGCGGAGATTCCTGTGAAATCAACGAGAGTAGCATTCGTCGCAGCCCTGCTGGTTCTGTTCGCCGGCGCTGCCTTAAGCGTCCGCGGACGCGCGGACGATACCGCCCTGCCGCAAGCCGGCCAAATGGCCCCAAACTTTACCCTGCCGTCTCAAGATGGATCCAAAATCAGCCTCGACAGTTTCCGCGGCAAGTGGGTTGTCCTCTATTTCTATCCCAAGGACATGACCACCGGCTGCACCATTGAAGCGCACAACTTCCAGCAGGACATCCAAAAATATCAAAAACTCGACGCCGTGGTCGTGGGGGTAAGTGTCGACTCAACCGACAGCCATAAGGAATTCTGTGCCAAGGAAGGCCTCAGCTTCAAACTACTGAGCGACCAGGACAAGACCGTCGTAGGCCAGTACGGCTCCATGGGCGATCACAACGGCATGAAAATGGCGAAGCGCAACACCTTTCTGATCGATCCCCATGGCAAAATCGTCCAGGTGTGGACAGCCGTGAACCCGCAACAACACAGCGGAGAAGTCCTGGCAGCACTGACCGGCTACGAAAAGAAGTAGGGGCTGCCGGCTCGCAACGGAACCCATCGGAAACAGGACGGGTGCCCCATGTTCGCCAAAGGGTACATGGGCGGAAAATGACGGGCGCAGCCCTCGATTGCTTTTATCTGGTCCACTCAACGCAGTAATCCCAACAATCCTCCAGACGCAAAAACGCCCGGCGCGCAGCCGGGCTCTTTTGCTTGCCTGTTTTGGTAAAGGAACTACTTCTTCTTTGCCGTTTTCTTGGCGGCCTTCTTCGCTGCCTTCTTAGCCGGAGACTTCTTTGCCGCCTTCTTAGCCGGAGACTTCTTTGCCGCCGACTTCTTGGTTGCTGCTTTCTTAACTGCCAAAGGAATACCTCGTTTGTTGGTAGATTTTTTACTGCTGGCGCTCTTCTTGTTGCCGACTGCTTTCGCAGCCTTTCTGCCGCTCTTCGCGCTCTTCTTCGCGGCAGACTTGGTGCCGGCTTTTTTGGCCGGAACTTTTGCCGGAGCCTTCGCCACTGCTTTCTTAGCAGGCGCGGCAACGGTCTTCTTTGCCGCAGCTTTTTTGGCTGGGGCCTTCTTGGGTGGTGCGGGCGGTGTGCTCGCGGGTGGCGGAACCAACTCAGCGATCACTGGAGTGGAGGAGACGATGACGCTTACTTCTTCTTCCTCTTCATCGTCATCGAACCCATCCTCGAGCTCATCCGGGTACTCGTCCGCCTCGGCTTCAAACTCATTTTCAGCGTGTGCGTACAGTTTAAGTTCGTCCTGCATTCTTATGCCTCCAAGGCTTTGGTTGCTACGGATTTGGATCGCAGAGAACCACTTCCCATCATACTTGCCTGCGGCGCGGATTATAGCAACAGCATGCAACGGGATGCCAATGAACGCAAGTGAGAATTAAGTTTCTTTTCCATTCTTCGCGCTGGCACGCGTTGCGGACGATGTGCGCGAGGGTGTTTTGCGCTTGGTCGCCGCACTCACTTTGTGTTTGCTCGATCTGCTGCTGCGGGTCACGCGGGCCGGCTCTGCTACATACAGGTGGCGGCCCGGTTCCAAATGCGAGGCGCTCAGATGGTTCCAGCGCCGAAGCTGCTGCACCGTGATGTTAAAGCGATCGGCCACCGTCACCAGCGTGTCCCCATGTGCGACCTTGTAAAGCGTGAATCGGGATTTACTCGAGGGGGCGGGTGGCACCGGAATGATCAGCGAGTCGGTTGAGGAAAGATCCTCTCCGGCGTCCAATTGGTTAACAAAGGCAATCTCCGAGGGAGTGACGTGGTAATCGCGAGCCACGCTCACGAGCGTATCGCCGGAAACCACTTTGTGATATCGCCATTGATTGCGCTTGTCCACGGGAATCTCGGCGATGCGTTTCTGGTACAGATCTTTGCTGCCGGCGGGCAGATGCAGTTCGAAGGGAGCATCGACTGGGGTGCTCATCCGCAGCAAGCTTGGATTGAGGTCGTTAATCTCCTGCACCGGCGCTTCGACCAGGTCCGACACCAGGCGCAAGTCAACACTGTAGTCGGTAGTGACCGTGTCGGTTATCAGCGGTGGATCGGGCGTGAGTTCCTGCAGTCCATACTGTTGCGGGTTCTTGGCCATGATCGCGGCCGCGATGATGATGGGAACGTAATTCTTGGTTTCCCTCGGTAGCGCGTTGCGGCGATAGAGCTCCCAGAAATCGGCGTAGCCGGTCCGCTCTACGGCCTTCTGGACGTTGCCCGGGCCCCAATCGTATGCCGCCATGGCCAGATACCAATCGCCCAATTGGGAGTACAACAGCTTCATGTAGCGGGCATAGGCGTGGGTCGACTTTTCCGGATCGAAGCGCTCGTCGTACCAGCCGTTTCGGTTCAGGCCATACACGCCAAAAGGCATGAACTGCCACATGCCCCCAGCCCCCGAACGGTTCACGGCCTGCGGCTGAAAGCCGGATTCGGCCACCGCCTGGTAGATAAGATCTTGCGGAACCTTCTCCTCGGCTAACACCGCCGCGATCATGGCATGGTACCGGCCGGCGCGCTCCAGCGAGCGCATCAGCGTCCCCCGCCCCTTGGATGAAAAGTAGCTGATGTATCCGGCAACAGGGTCGTTGATTACCAGCGGCAGATCGGACTGGGTGGTCTTCAGTTCTGCGATGGCCTGCGCCTTGACGGTCGGGTCCACGGGGAAAGTCACATCGTTGGCTATATCGACGGGAGCCGGTTCAATCTTGGGGGCAAAGCCGTTCCCCTGCTTGAGCGCCTCCATCTCCAGGGTATTCACCGCGTCGATCACGCGGTCGAACTCATCGCGCAGCTGGGCCTCGTTGCGCAGATCGAAATTGCTGCTCAACATCAGGTCTACGGCACGATCAAAGTCGGACTTGGCGGTTTGCAGTTTGCCCGCGTGGTAATTCGCCACACCACTCTGATAAGCCACCTCGACTGCGTCGATCAGGGCCTGCACCTGGGGGGTGGCTGGGGTGGCCGGGCTGGTGGCCTGTGCATTTGCCGGAGCGACCGGCGCTGAGGGCTTCAGCGCTGGAGCCGTAGCCTGGGGCGATTTCACCGTCCCCTTGCCCACACCGGCCTCTGGCACACATCCGGTAAGCAGCAGGGGAGCCGCGGCAAGCACCAGCATCAACATTCTGGGAGCGATAATCAACCCTCCACTATTCAATCCCTTTGTTCAGCGCCTATGCACCATGTCGTTGTCCATGATTGTATTGCCCGGACCCCTGCAATGTGAATGATAAGATCGGGGGAGAGACCTTCCTCTCTTTCACCAACAGAGCGCTACCCGCCGACCGGCACCCCCTTCATGGACAGCAAGCACATCCGCAATTTCGCCATCATTGCCCACATCGACCACGGCAAGTCGACGCTCTCGGACCGTCTACTGGAGCTCACTGGCTCCCTGACAGCGCGTGAGATGCAGGCCCAGGTGCTGGACGCCATGGACCTGGAACGGGAGCGCGGCATCACCATCAAGGCCCATGCCGTGCGTATGAACTACCTCGCTAAAGATGGTGAAATGTATCAGTTAAATCTTCTCGACACACCCGGCCACGTCGACTTCTCCTACGAGGTTTCGCGTTCCCTGGCCTGCTGTGAGGGTGCGCTTTTGGTCGTCGACGCTTCCCAGGGGGTGGAGGCCCAGACTCTCGCCAACGCTCACCTGGCGATTAATAACGGCCTGGACATGATCCCCGTGATCAACAAAATCGATCTCCCCAGCGCGGACGTTTTACGCACCCAGGAAATGATCGAGTCCACGGTGGGGCTGGATGCCACCGATGCCCTTCCCGTGAGTGCCAAAACGGGCCTCGGCGTGCCCGATGTGCTGGAGGCCGTCGTGCGCCGCCTGCCGCCGCCCACCGGAGATGCGGAAGCACCGCTGCAGGCCTTGATCTTCGATTGTCACTTTGATCCTTATCGTGGCGTGATTGTGTTGGCCCGTGTGATCAATGGCGTTCTACAGAAGGGCATGAGAATCCGGTTGATGTCCAACGGCCGCGTATTCGACGTAGAAGCCGTTGGCGTGCTCACGCCGAAGCCGCTGGAGATTGACCAGCTCTCTGCCGGAGAAGTTGGCTTTTTTTCCGCCACGATCAAGAACGTCGCCGACACCAAGATCGGTGACACCGTCACCGAAGATGCGCGTCCGGCCGCGGAGCCGCTGCCCGGCTTTAAAGATATACAGTCGATGGTCTTTGCCGGGCTCTATACGGTGGACTCGCACGAGCACACACTGTTGCGCGACGCGCTCGAGAAGCTGCGCCTGAACGACTCCTCATTTTTCTTTGAGCCCGAGAGTTCGGTCGCGCTGGGCTTCGGCTTCCGCTGTGGCTTCCTCGGGCTGCTTCACATGGAGATTATTCAGGAGCGCCTGGAGCGCGAGTTTAACCTCGACCTCATCACCACCGCGCCTGGTGTGCGCTACAAAATCACTCTCACCGACAGGTCGGTCATCGAAGTGGAGAATCCCTCCCGCTGGCCGGACCCGAGCGACATCGAGAAGATCGAAGAGCCCGTCATCATTGCCACCATCCTCACCAGTGAAGAATATGTGGGTGGCATTCTCAAACTGGTGGAAGAGAAACGCGGCCGCCAGAAAAACTTCGAATATGTAACTCCCACGCGCGTCATGCTGACCTACGAGCTGCCGCTCAATGAAATCGTATTGGATTTCTACGACCGTCTGAAATCGGTATCGCGCGGCTATGCGTCTCTCGATTACCAGCTTGCCGGCATGTGGGAGTCGCCCATGGTCAAGCTGGACATCCTGGTTTCGGGCGAACCGGTCGATGCGCTTTCCATCATCGTGCATCGAGACTTCGCCTATGAGCGCGGACGCGCACTGGTTTCCAAGATGCGCGAGCTCATTCCGCGGCAGATGTTTGAGGTTGCCATTCAGGCGGCTATCGGAGCCAAAATCGTCTCTCGCGAAACCGTCGCCCCCTTGCGCAAGAACGTAATTGCCAAGTGCTACGGCGGAGACATCAGCCGCAAGCGCAAACTTCTGGAGAAGCAAAAAGAAGGTAAAAAGCGTATGAAACGCATCGGTAAAGTTGACATTCCGCAGGAGGCGTTTCTGGCAGTTCTAAAGGTGGGCGAGGATTCAAGCAAATAATGCCCGTTCGCGGTTACCTTAGTCATGCCGAACCCGGTTTTGTGGAAAGCTGCGAATCGTCCCCCTGCAAAAAACGTGACGCAAAATGGCGTCACCCCCCCGCCGGTTCTGCCGCAAACAGTTCACTGCAAACGATTTAAAGAATCATACATAGGGCTTTGCCCGACCTTATCGCCACTGGAAAGCCGCTCGGAAAAAATGCCTCCTCAGCTTTCCACATTTTTTTCCACAACCCAAAGGGTACCTTGCCAAAGCAATTTTTGCTCTCCTCCATGGCTAAAATTGAGAGTTTTTTACAGCATCTCAATGCGCCCAGGGAAGGCAATTTGCGTCAGCGAAAAAACTCGACGATCCAAATGCCCCGGCCTTTAGGGGGAGGGTGAACCATTCCAAACCTGACTGCAAAATAAGTCCCGCAGAGCCTGCCCTGACCTTGTCGAACGGGGACGACTGAACTTGGCCCAGGAGGTCAGTTGGTAGAAGTTCGAAGGACGGCTGAACCTCAGACCTGTCCAAATTAGATTTTTTCGGCGCCCAATCTGGACAGCACATGAATCTTTCGCTGACCCTAAGAGCCTGGGAAAGAGACTGCCGAATTTATGGCACGGCTTTAGCCGTGCCATAAATTGATCTGCGCTTGACGGCTTTAGCCGCTGAGGTACGCCTTTTCGAGATCTAACAAAACCACGTCTTCCCGCAAAGCGTTCTTCGAAGCCAGTGTCAGCCCGGGCAGCTAAATCTGCCCGGGCTAACCAATAGCTCTACTGCGGCGGCTTGGTCGTGCTGGGCCGCGGTGTCGTGCTGCGAGGAGTGCTTGGCGTGCTCGGCCGTGGTGCCGCGGGAGCGCTGGCAGCCGGTTGCGCAGGAACGCCAGACTTGGCGTTGTAGGCCTCGACAACCGCCTTGGTAATATCGGACGCCTGATTTGCCCACAATACCGGGGTCTGCTGCGCACTGGTATCGAGCACAATGGTGAACTTATTCTGATTCGAATATGCGTCCAGCACGGCGTATACCTTCTGTGCCAGCTGCTGATACATGTCATTCATCGCCGTGCTGGCCTCGTTTTGCGCATCTTCCGCCGAGCGCTGGAGAGACTTTGTCTTCTCGTCGATCGTCCTGAGGCGGCTGTCGCGCTCCGGTTCACTTAAAGTGGAGCCCGCGTCCTGCAACTGCTTCTTCAGCGAATCGATCTCATCACTTTGCGCCTTGAGCGCCGCCTGCTTAGGCTCGAACTTGGTCCGCAGTTGCGCGAAATTCCGTTGCCCTTCGTTGGTGGCGGCGACCGCTTGCTGGAAAGCGATAATCGCAATCCTTGGATTGCTGGGAACCTCCGCGGGGACGGCGCTTAGACCCGCCGAAGCGGGTGCAGGTGCCGAAGGTGTCTGGGCGAATGCTATGCTGCTCGACGCGACGTAACCCACGCCGGTGGCGGACGCGAGCAGGCAAACTAGTGTCAACGAACGCTTCATCGGAATACAAAACTCCTTTTGATCTCTTTGAATCCAGATCGCCCGCGTCTTTCAGCGGAAAGCGGGCCTTCGCTTGCGGGTCTCCCGCATGCGCATTTGCATTGCAGTCACCTGGCCAGCGCATCTGGCAGCAAATGCGAAAAAGAGACACGGACCGAGATAATCACAGGGGCCAGCAGTGATTATAGGTGTGGGTTGAGGGAGCGTCAACGCAACCGGCAAAGGGCGTTTCCTAGAAAGTTGTGCTGACGCTCAGGCGGAAGGTTTTTCTCGGCTCGCGGAAGTGCAATAGGGAATCGTAAGCCGAGATCGCATTTTGATAGGTGTAGTCGCCTGCGCCACCCGCCGGGAACATGCTGCGTGTAATCAGGCTCTCACCCTGGACATCCTCATACAGCCGGAGAATGTTGTAGGCGTAATAGATCCGCATGGGCGCATTCACGATCGGCAACAGGGCTGAGAACTCGCCGCCGACTGAGCTGCGCGGTACAAAGTTCGTGCCGTGGATAGGCCGGATCAAGTTATTGAATTGGATGGACTGTCCACCCTGGCAAGAGCCATTAAAGTATCCCGTGCAGCCATAGAGCGGTGAATTGAGCTGGTCGGCCCCTTCCACGCTCTGCCGTAACTGGGATTGCCGAATCACCGAATTGATGTCGAAATCGTCGAAGATGGCGAACTGGACCGGGCCGGCAATCGGAATGCGATATTCGATCGATGATGTTCCCTTGATGTCGCCACCGACAGAGACAGGGCGATAAATGGGGATTGGGATCGTGATATTGCCCAGCGTATAGTTGCCCGGCTGAATAGGAACCGGCGTGCCATCGGGATTGGTAAGCGTGATGTTTGCCCGCACGGGAATAAATGCGTACGGTGTTGCGGCACGAACATCAAAGCCGCGCAATTCGTTGTCGCCGCCGGAATAGAAGCGAGCGAACGGTGGAGCAACATCTCCGCTGAATCCCTGTATGTAAGAACCCTGGATGCGAATACCAAGCACATTCCGCCCGTCCGGGTTGGGACGCAGGCCCTTCATCGCAATGAAGTGCTTGTACAGAATGACCGGGGTGAAATAGCGAACATTGCCCCACAAGCCAGCGGCCTGTAAGGCAGCGGAAATTTCCGTTCCAAAACGAGGCCGGTAAACGGACGGGCCAACCTTGTTGTACTGATAGCTCAAGGAAACCGAGCTGGTGTAAATGCCTTCCAGCGCATTCGGCCCCTGAATCTGGCCGCTGCGGAAGGCCAGCGTCTGGAACAGGTTAGCCGACGCCTGGCTGAACGTCGTGATCGTCGACTTATCCCAGCTATACGTCAGGCCAACCCGCTTGAAGGAGTGCTTCAGCGGATAGCTGATCGAAAAATTCAACCCCGTCGACGACTGGTTGTAATTTTGCGTAAGCGATTGCTGGGCCGCCGTCAGGGCGGAGGATTGGCCCGTGACACTGGCGTAGTTGCGCGCTGAATTGTAGTCGGATTTCCTGGAGAAAACCTGAAAGCCCAGACTGGTCGACTTGTTGCGCAGGTAGGGCTCAGTGAACGCAAAGAGTATATTGCGCGACAGGTTGCCGATGTTGCCCTGCACGCTCAGGGTTTCGCCCAGGCCGAGAAAATTATTGGTGGAGTAGTTCAGCCCAAGGAAAGTGCCCGAAAGACCGCTGACGCCGCCATTCAAGCCGATCGAGTTCTTGCCCTTTTCGTGCACCTTGAGCAGTAACGAAACCGTGCCGTTGTCAGCGTCCGTGTGCTCTTCCGAGTCCTGATCGACCTTAAGCGGGTCGAAATAGTCCAACTGGTTCAGGCGAAGCAAGCTCTGTTCCCACAAGTTGCTGTTGTAGACCTGGCCTTCTTCGAGCAGCAGCTCGCGGCGGATCACGCGGTCGCGGGTGATGGTGTTGCCCTGGAACTCGATGCGCGAAACGGTAAAGGGCTTGCCCTCATCGATGTCGATGTCCAGAAAGACCAGGTGCTTGGCATCATCGATGCGCGGTGTCGGCACCGCAGTGAAGTTGATGTAGCCCAGTGAACCATAGGCCTTACGCAGATTATCCAGTCCCTTGCCGATCGCAGTGGCGTTAAACCATTCCCCGTCCTTGGTGGGGAATTGAGCGCGCAGCGCTTTCACGTTAGGCACATGCGTGTTGCCGGTGAAGGTGACACCGCCAAGCTTGTAGCGTTGGCCCTCCTCGACCGGAATACGAATATCGATCCGCTTCCCTTGGCGAGGCCGGAAGGTAAAGAACGAGAGCCCGCCTTCATTGCGAATATGGGTGATGGGATCGGCTACCCCGGCCCGGAAATATCCCCGGTCCTGCAGCGCCCGGCGAACCCGCTCCGTATCCTCTTCGAGCTTGCTGGCGTCGTAGGTGCGAGCGAAGATGTTCTCCAGGAAAATCGAATGGGGAATCCCAATGGGCCGCAGATTTCTCATGGATGCGCGCAGCTCGCGCGAAGGCACCGCGTGGTTCCCGGTAAAGGTGATGTTCCCCACCTTCACCGTGGGGCCTTCCTTAACGATGAAGTTGATAGCCACCGAAGACGGCGGAATGGTCTTGATGTCTGGCTTGACCGTCGCAAACTGGTGCCCGTGTTCCGCCAGTAGAGCGCGGATCACATCGATGGCCCGGGCCAGGCGCGTGGGGTCGTAAGGGCTCTCCACCGAGAGGCTGACGTGCTCTTTCTTGAAGCGGTCCAGAACGTCCGAGGTTGAGACCGAGTTCAGGCCCTTGTAGTTAATCTCCCGAATCGTCGGCTTCTCTTTGACGATCACGTCGAGAATGATCCCTTTCGGAGTGTCTTCCCGGGCAATCTGCAGATTCTCGAAGTATCCAGTGTTCCAGAGCGAGTTGAAGTCTCGTTCGATGGTTGCCGGATCGTACACATCTCCAGGGTGGCTGAACAGCCGTGCCAGCACCGTCTCCCGGGGAATCCGCCGGTTGCCGATCACCCGGATCTGCGAGATGACGTTCTCCGGGGACGCGGCCGGTGTGGCGGCGGCGGCCGCAGGCGGAGCGGCGCTCAGCTGTGCCCAGGCAGTCTGACTGGAACCGCAAAAGAGGAGCAAGCCCACAATCCCGCACATCCCAAAAAAGCGCGCAGGTTGGTTCAGATGAAACCGGGAGCGAAGGCTCCCTGACACGACGCGAAGAATAGGCACACCCTCACTGCTGAAAATCGGATCCTGCTGGAGGAAAAGGCGATTATATGTGACGGAAGGGGTACTCCCCAACTCCGAGGATTGGTTTCTCACGCCGTCTACCATCCCGGAGGTCCGCTCAGCTGACACACCCCAACGCCATTAACTCTCCAATTCGCTGCATGCAAAGTACTCGCCCAATGCGGTATCCCAAGACACGGAGAGAAGATTCGGTTTGCAACAGACCTGGCAGTCTTCCACGTAACGCTGCCGTCCACCGGCAGATTCGTCCACCACGATCTCATTCCACTCTCCACAGCCCGCGCACTGGAAACCCGCTGGAAACGGCATCGTCTTCTCACGTTGAGCAGGTTTCCTTAGTCTATCGGAGGGAACACGTTTTGCGCTTCGTCCGGGCTGAGCTTTCGAACTTCCACCAGGGTGGAATAAAATGTGGCGCCGCGGCCCAGATCCGTCAGCCGTTCAGAGGTGAGCGCGTTCACGTTGTTTCCCCCGGCCGACAGCTTGTTCCAGTTGAGGCTGGCAGCGACCACTCCCGCGGGCACGCTGCCGTCGATGTGCGCGCGCAGCCGTATTTTGCCCCGCGCATTGTATATTTCCACCCAGTCTGCCTCGCCGATCTGCCGGGCGTCGGCGTCGACCGCATGCATCATCGCCAGGCCGGGCGATTCCATCTTCCGGTGACCGGGCAGGTTGGCGAAGGTCGAGTTCATGTAGTTGTCGGCCTTGCGGGGCAGAAATTCGAGCGGAAACGTATGCGCGTCCGCGCCCCCACGCGATTCGTCGGGCGGGTGAAACGTCGGCAGCGCCTCCATTCCCTGCGCCGCCAGCGCACTTGAATAAAATTCAATCTTGCCGCTGGGTGTGGCAAAAACACCATCCGCGAAGGGCAACGAGTTCACCCTTATGCGCTTCTTGACTTCCAACTCCTGGCGTGTCATTCCGTCTTCGGCACGCCCCACTAGCGCCTGCTCGATCAGGTCATCGACGCTGTCGCGGAAGCAGGACTCGGTGAAGCCCATACGCGGCGCCAGTTGGCTGAACAGCCATACATTCGACCTTGCCTCACCGAGCGGCGTGATCGCCTGGTCTGACAGCTGCAGAAAATAGTGACCGTACGCTCCCTGAAAGTCCTTATGTTCCAAAAAGGTAGTCGCCGGCAGCACCACATCGGCATAGTCCGTGGTGTCGGTGAAGAACTGTTCATGGACCACGGTGAACAGGTCGCTGCGCATCATCCCCCGCACCACCGCGTTCTGATTGGGGGCAATGGCCGCCGGGTTGGAGTTGTAAACGAACAGCGCCTTCACCGGAGGATCCTTGAGCTCGGTGAGTGCGTGCCCCAGGCGCGACATGTTGACGATGCGCGCCGGGCGCTGCAGCGGGCTGGCGGTCATCAGATCGGGCCGTTCGAGAGCCGCGCTGTTGAATGTGTAGGCGCCGCTGAGCGAGAGCTGCAACCCGCCCCCCAGGTGTTTCCAGGCGCCGGTCAGAGCCGGCAGCATGCACACCGCGCGGGCGGCTGCTCCGCCGTTCTGCGATCGCTGGATGCCATAGTTCAAACGAATGACCGAAGGGTCGCTGCTCGCGTATTCGCGTGCCAGGCGCTCAATGTCGCCGGCAGAGATGCCGGTCAAGCCGGCGACATGGTCCGGCGTGTAGGGCTGGACATGTTGCCGCAACTCCTCAAACCCAACTGTATGCCGGGCGACATAATCGCGGTCGTAAAGACCTTCCTCGATAATGATGCGCATAAGACCCAGTGCCAAAGCGGTATCTGTGCCCGGCTGAATAGGGATGTGCCAGTCGGCGACCTGGGCCGTGCGGGTTCGGTATGGATCGATGACCACGAGTCGTGCGCCATTCCGGCGTGCTTCTTGGACGAAGGGCCAGAGGTGAACGTTATTGCCGTGAATATTCGCGGCCCACGCGATGATGTACTGCGCATGCCGGAAGTGTTCCGGGTCGGTGCCCAGCTTTTTCCCATAGACCGACACCAGGGCATCGCCGCCCGCTGTTGCGCAGATGGTGCGATCGAGCCGTGATGCGCCCAGCCGATGAAAGAACCGGCGGTCCATGGAGCCAAAGCCAAGCACGCCCATGTTACCCGCATAGGAGTAGGGCAGGATCGACTCAGGGCCATGTTGCCGTGCGATCGAGCTCAGACGTTCCGCGATCAAGTCGAGTGCCTGGTCCCATCCGATGGGCTCGAAGACATCGCCCTCGCGGCCCGTGGGCATTTTCCCTTTCGGCGCTCCGGCTCGGCGCCGCATGGGCTGGAGTAGCCGTGCGGGCGAGTAGACCCGGTCCAGATACTTGGCGACCTTGCCACAAAGGAAGCCACGCGTGACTGGATGTGCCGGATCGCCCTGGATACGCGTAGCCTTACCCAACTCGTCGACGCTTACCAGCACGGCGCACGAGTCCGGGCAATCGTGCGAACAAACGGCCTGGACGGTTCTCGCTGGGGACATAGCTCATTGTAGTAGCAATGGCATTCCGTTGGGCTTACTGTAGCTGGACCGGAGGAACACGTGGCCCCTATGCATCGCTTGTTGGTTCTAGCCCTGACGCTGTCCACCCCCTTGTGGGCGCAATCACCGTCAGAGACCGCCATTCACCATTTGATGGATCAACAGGCTGCCGATTGGAACCGAGGGGATGTGGACGCCTTCATGAAAGCCTACGAAGACGCGCCCACCACCACATTCGTGGGCAAGACTGTCGAATACGGCTATGCCACCATCCGCGAGCGCTATAGGAGGATCTACCCAACACCCGAGGGAATGGGCAAGTTGACCTTTACCCATCTCGCCATCAGGGCTCTTGACCCCAACTACGCCGTCGCCACCGGAAATTTTCATCTGGAGCGAACCACCGCAGGCGGAGGAAATGCGGATGGAATCTTCTCCCTCGTCCTGAAGAAAGATCCGCAAGGCTGGAAGATCATTCTGGACCACAGCAACCGCACCAACTGAACAGGCTGCGAAAAACACGGGTTCAGCCGTGTGCCATACCCATTTCCGCCGACCTTTCGTGGAAACGCGCAGGAGCTAACCAGCCCCTCAGATCTGCAGCACTTCCCTTTCCTTATTGCGGCACATCTCTTCCATCCGCCGGATCTCATCGTCGGTGAGCTTCTGAATCTCCTCAAGCGATCTCTTCTCCTCATCTTCAGAGATCTTCTTGTCCTTAGCCGACTTCTTGATCATTTCATTCCCATCGCGGCGGATATTCCGCACCGCCGTGCGATGGTCTTCCAACGTTTTATTTAAATGCTTGACCACTTCCTTGCGCCGCTCTTCCGTCATCGGCGGGACAGGAATACGAACAACCTTGCCATCGTTCTGAGGATTGAACCCCAAATCGGAAGTACGCAGCGCTTTCTCGATATCGGCAATGATGCTGGGATCCCAAGGTTGAATCAGGATCAGGTTGGCATCCGGAGCAGTCACCTGTGCCACCTGGTTGAGCGGCATCTCGCTGCCGTAGTAGGGAACCTTGACTTGGTCGAGCATGTGCACAGAGGCGCGGCCCGTACGTGTGGATGCGAGCGTGGCGCGGAAATCATCGACCGCCTTTTCCATCCGCGTCCTAAGCTGTTGCTGGGTGTCTTTGAGGGCGGGAATACTGCCCATTACTGAGACTGCCATGTTCTTCTTCCCCCGAAATTAAATGGACATCGCCTGCTCGCGCGCGTGATACGAGGAGCGCACCAGCGGTCCCGACTCCACGTGGCGGAAACCCATGCTGAGAGCCTCTTCGCGCATAAACGCGAACTCCTCCGGCGTGTAGTAGCGCGCCATAGGCAGGTGATCTCTGGATGGACGCAGGTATTGTCCAATGGTCAACACATCTGTTCCCACGGCTGCGAGGTCACGGTAAACCTGCAGCAGCTCGTGCATCTCTTCTCCCAGGCCAACCATGACACCGGACTTGGTTGTCATGCGTGGATCAACAATCTTGGCATACTCCAGCAGACGCAGCGTGCGCTCATAGCGCGCCCCGGACCGCACCGCGCGATAAAGCCTGGGCACCGATTCCGTGTTGTGGTTCAACATCTCGGGATTGGCATCGACCACGATCCGGATAGCTTCTTCGCTGCCCTGAAAGTCAGGAACCAGCACTTCCACCTGGCAGCCCGGCGCCTGGCGGCGAATCTCCTCAATCACCATGGCAAAAGCGCGTGCGCCCCCAAGAATATCGTCGTCGCGATTCACGCTGGTGATCACCGCATGCTTCAGTTCGAGCTTCGCAACCGCTTCCGCTACCCGGCGCGGTTCGTCGAAGTCGATGGGATCCGGACGCCCTTTGGGCACGGCGCAAAAACCACAGCGGCGCGTACACGTATTGCCCAGCATCATAAAAGTTGCGGTGCGTTGATTCCAGCACTCGCCGATATTCGGGCAGTGTGCAGACTCGCATACCGTATGCAGGTTGAGCGACCGGGCCAGGCTTTTTAGTTCATGGTAATTCTCGCCCACTGGGGCACGGGCCTTGAGCCAAGCGGGCTTGGGAGCGGGACGCCGTGGGCTTTGATCGATCTGAACAAGGTCAAGCACGCTGTCCCAATTGTATCGTGGCTATCGAAGCCGCTCGATTACCTCCGATCGCACCAGGTAGAGAAAGAACACCAGGTTGATCACAATCATGACCCCCCATTGCGCCTGGCGAAATCGGAAGAGGTTATAGCACCCAAAACACACGCAACAGAACACCGCACCCAGCGCCAGCGCCCATCCCCATCGCCGTAAGCGGATCAGTCCCAGGCCGGCGACGGCAAAGACCGTACACAGGATCAGGATGCCAACCCTGGCTCCTCCGGACGGGTAGTGACCGGTCAACACGCCCAGCACCCCGATCAGCGCCAGCGCGAGCATCCATAGCGAAATGGCTGCCATTCCGGGCAGCGGTAATTTGGCATTGGTCATAACGTATGCAGGTAGGCCATCAGCTCTGTGAGCTGCTGATTTGACAGTGTATTGCCCAGGGCCGGCATCATGTTTCGACCGTGGACGATCACCGAGGTGACTCGACCATCATTCGCCGCCATACCACTGTGCAGATACGGCTTGCGAAACAGGCCCTCGAGTCCAGGACCATTCATGCCCTTCTCTGTATCCGCAGAGTGGCAGCTGGAGCATCGGCTTACAAAAACCTGGCGGCCCGAAGCCTCTTGCGGGGTGAGCTCGCTCAGCGGCTTGGAAGGCGCCAGACGATTGCATCCGCACACTACTAACAAACCCAGAAGAAGAACCTTCTTCAATCCGACTCCTTCAATTCGAAGCTGCGATCGCGGCGACGATCTTGTCCATCGCCGCGCGATCTGCTGGGAGCGACGGACTATGATCTGTGCACATGATCGAGAAAGCGACCGTCTGGCCGCTGCGAGCCACCAGGTACCCGCTCAACGCGCGCGCCTCTCCCAGCGTGCCTGTCTTGGCGAAAACCTTGCCGTCAAGCGCAGCCTGCTTGAAGCGGCCCGAAAGGGAGCCATCCACTCCGCCCACGGGCAGTGAGCTGCGAAAAGCCTCGGCCCAACTCTGTTGTGCCGCATAGCTGAGCAAGGTAGTGAAGGCGCGTGGCGTCACCAGGTCTTGCTGGGATAGCCCACACCCGTCGTAGAGGACGAAATCACTTGGGGCAACACCGGCGGAGACCAGGAACTGGCGTACCACCCGCGTTCCTTCGAGCACAGACCCGTCCGAGCTCTCGAATTTCCCCAACGTTCTGAGGATGATTTCCGCGTGCAGATTCTGGCTGACTTTATTGGTCACTACCAGGTCATCGCCGAGGGGCGGCGAGACATGCGACGCCAGCACGTTCGGTCCCGCACTCGGCGACTGAACGGTTTCGGAAGTAATGGGATGAAGCGCGAGCGGCTGTTGCTGAGCTGCGAGAAAATCGCTCGTATCGGTGGACGGTCGATGCTGCGCCCGGGCCTTGCCGCTAACCTTTACCCCGCGCGCCAGCAGCATCGCCCGCAGCGACCGCGCCGCATATTCCGCCGGGTCCTCGATAGCCAGGGCAGTGTGCAGACCAGCTTGACCGATGGGTGTCCGGCCAAAAATCCGCACCGTCAACGAACCCGGCGAGCGCTCCACACCAGGCTTGCCCGGGTCGCCCGCCGGGCTCGTGATGAGCGAATTTTCGATGGCATAGTAAGGGGTTGCCGGAACCCAGGAAGGCACGCCGGTATCACCTACCTGAGCCGCCGGCGTGACATTGAGATACACCTCATTGTCGTTCACGGTGAGGGCTGAAACCGGCGCACCGAAACCCCACTGCAAGTCGTCCCAACTCCAGCCGGCGCCGTAGCGTTCGAAAACAAACCAGGTGTCGTCCCCAACGATATCCCCGGTCACGGAGTGCACCCCATGCTGCACGATCTGGTCCGCCATATCCTCCAGTGCAGCCAGCGGTGGCCCGGTGCGTTCCGTCTTCACCCCAAAAGGCATCGTACGGCCGGATATGTTGGGATCCCCCACCCCAAAGATGGTCAAATCGCCGCGAATCTCTCCGCCATTGCCCACGGGAGCACTGCTCGAGGCCACCGTGGTGAAGGTGAGACCGCTGGGCAGCAGGGCGTAGGCCGCCGCGGTGGTGAGCAGTTTGGCATTGGAAGCCGGGTTGAAATACTGGCCGTCATTGAGCTTGTAGATGGAGCTGCCGCTGAGCGCGACCACCGAGATTCCCCAGTGCGCCTGGTTTACTCCCGGGATCGGCAAGAATGCGGGCCACCGCCTGGGGCAGGGGCACCACCTTGTGCGCCGCTTTATGCGGAGCGGGGGGAGCTAAAAGTCCGCCGAACAGCAACAGGCTCAAATAGGGGAGGTGCGGTTGCATGTCACTAGAATGACAGAGATGCCCTTTGTCCCGCGTGCCCGCTACGAATGGAAGCTGCGCACCCGCTCCCTGCCGCTGGGTGAGCGGACCGTATTGATGGGCGTGCTGAACACCACCCCCGACTCCTTTTCTGACGGCGGCGCCTTTCGCAAACCTGCCGCAGCCATCGAACACGGGCTCCAAATGCTTGACGAAGGAGCCGACATCGTCGATGTCGGCGGGGAATCCACCCGCCCAGGAAAGCACAAGCCGGTGGCTGTTCGCGAGGAGATCGACCGGGTCCTCCCGGTGTTAAAAGGGATTTTGCGCCATCGACCAGACGCCATTTTGTCCATCGACACCCATAAATCCGACACAGCGAAGGCCGCGCTCGATGCTGGCGCTGAGATCGTCAACGATGTCAGCGGCTTTCTCTGGGATGAAGCCATGGCACAGGTCTGTGCGGGGTCTCGTTGCGGAGTCGTCCTGATGCACACCCGGGGCCGGCCGGAAGAATGGCATGCACTACCGGCTCTTGAGCAAAGCCAAGTCGTATCTCACGTCAGGCAGGCGCTGCATCAGCGCCTCGACAAAGCCCTGAAAGCTGGACTCAAGCGGGACCAAATTGTCCTGGATCCCGGCTTCGGCTTCGGAATCATGGCCGACGAGAACTATTCACTCCTAGCGGGTCTGGATGAATTGACTAGCCTGGGACAGCCGCTGCTGGCAGGCGTCTCCCGCAAGGGATTTCTGGGAAAAGCCTTGTCAAAGCTATACAAGGGGGGCGACGTACCGGTGGACCGCAGAGGAAACGCCTCTCTGGCAGCCGTCACCGCGACTATCCTGGCGGGAGCCCATCTGGTAAGGGTGCACGACGTGCGTCCAAGCCGGGAAGCAGCAGCAATCGCCGACGCCATTTTGGCGGCCGCTCATTGACCTCGGCCCGACCGATCTGCAGTTAGTCCCGAAGGGACGTCTGAACTTAGCCCAGGACGCTAGTCCTGGGTTGGATGGGAAAGGACGACCAGTCTCGTTAGGGACGGCTGAAAATACGCCGCTACGCCGTCCTGGGCAACCTTCAGCCGTCCCTGCGGGACTTTGATGTGTTGCATGATGGACCCAGGACTAGCGTCCTGGGCTAAGTTCAGACGTCCCTTCGGGACTGAGATCGGATCGGAGCGAAGCGCGGTAGAGAGCCCTGCCCCGGCGTGCCGCGGGACCTGCAGTTTCTTCCTAGCCTAGTGCTTAGCTTCCTCACCACCCGAAATCCGGCTGGCCTCAAAGCTCACAATCCTCCACTGACCAGCCCGGTTGCTATAAACCCGGGTATACCGGAACCGCCCGCTAATATCCCGGTCACCATTCTTGCCCACCAGGTCAGCCTTCGACGTCACCACGGCCGTATCCCCGTAAATCCGTACCTTGATGTCGCTTAGATCGAGCTGGCTAATGTGGAGAGACCCACTCCGGCGGCGGCTGAGTTCATCTGCCTTGGTTTCCAACGTGCCGTTGGCACTGATCCCAAGATAATCATCCGCCAGCAACCGATCGACCACGGAAATATTATTGGTGAGCTGGGCCTGGCGCCAATCCAGCTCCAGCCCTTCAATCTCTTTATGAGCATTATCTCGGTGGGGAAAACCGGCGTACGCCTGACTCGAAAACCCGCACGCCAGGATAAAGACAAGGGACAGTCTGCCCACCGTGGACAGCCAGCGATGCTCGGAATGAGCGCCCATAAGCGTATCGGATGTTAGTCCGCGTGTGAAGGTGAGTCAAAATTGAAACTTCAGAGTGACAGTTTTCGGGGTTGAACGCAATGCCCCGGGGACTGGATGGCGATTACCTAAACCACCGCAGTCAGGTTTTCGACCTCTCGCTCCCGCATCAGTTGAAACAGCCCTCCCACGGCGAACTTCTTGAAATGAGGAGTGGTTCGATGGAAGTCGCTCGCCGCCCGGTCCCGGTATTGCTCGTAAATCACCACCACGGTCGGGTCGTCCTCGACAGTATGCGGAACGTAGCTGACACAGCCCGGCTCCTGGCGCGAGGCGAGAGCCAGTTGGCGCAGAATATCGCTAACGTTTTCACGGTCTTCCGCGGCGAATCGCATACGTACGATAAAGCTGACCATCGTTCCTCTTAATCTATCCGATCAATTGGAGTGCATCCAGTCCAGGGCTCCTGAGAACCCCGGCAGAATCATGGTCTGCTCCCGGTCCGGTCCAGTGGAGACCATGCCAATGCGGGCGCCCGACTCCGCTTCCAGGAAACGAAGGTACTTCTGCGCAGCCTTGGGTAGCAGGTCGAACTCAGTGATGCCCTCGGTGGACGTCTGCCACCCTTCCAGCTTGGTATAAACCGGCTCTATCTTCTCGAGTCCGCTCACATCCGCCGGGATGGTGTCAGTGCGCTTGCCTTCGATCCGGTAGCCGGTGCAGATCGGGATCTCGGCGAAGGTGTCGAGCACATCCAGCTTGGTCACCACCAGCCATTCCGTGCCGTTGATCTCATTCGAGTACCGCAGCAGCGGCAGATCGAGCCAGCCGCAACGGCGCGGCCGCCCCGTCACCGCCCCATATTCCTGCCCTCGGGCGCGCAACCAATCGCTCGGCTCGCCGTGAATCTCGGTCGGGAAAGGCCCCTCACCCACGCGCGTGACATAGGCCTTGGTAACGCCGATGACGGTCCCGATCATGGTCGGTCCTACGCCTGTCCCAATCACCGCGCCCCCTGCCGTGGCCGACGACGACGTCACGAACGGGTAGGTACCATGATCGATGTCCAGCATGGTGCCCTGCGCCCCTTCAAACATCACACTCTTTCCCTGGCGAATGGCGTCGTTCAGCAGCTTGGCCGTGTCGGTGACGAAGGGCCGAACACGCTCCGCTGCCTCCGCGTATTCGTCGTACATCTTGATCGGGTCGAGCGGATCCGTGCCGAACAGCGCGTGCGCCACCGCGTTCTTCTCGTTGCAGGCGTTTTCGATGTGCGTCTTGAGCAGGCTACGGTTGAGCAGGTCAATCACCCGCAATCCGCTGCGATGCATCTTGTCTTCGTAGGCGGGACCGATGCCACGGCTGGTGGTGCCGATCTTCTGCCGTCCGGGAGCATTCTCCGACGCCAGCTCGATCATCCGATGGTAGGGCAAGATCACCTGGGCGCGATTCGAGACAAAAAGTTGTTCATCCACGTTGACCCCAAGGTCGCGCAGCTTGCCGATCTCTTTCAGGAAGGCCAGTGGGTCCAGCACCACGCCGTTGCCGATCACTGCGCGGCAGTCCGGACGCAAAACCCCGCACGGGACCAACTGCAGAATGAATTTCTGCCCTCGAATAATGACGGTATGCCCGGCGTTATGACCCCCCGCATAGCGGGCCACCACCGCAAACCGATCGGAAAGAACATCGACGATCTTTCCCTTGCCCTCATCGCCCCATTGGGCACCCAGTACGACTGCAGTCTTAGCTCGCATGCACTCCAATCAATTTCGTGTGACGCACTCTTCCCCTGCCGGTTCGGCCTCGTGATCGAACGTCTTTCAACCTGCGCAGGGATTAAGTGGAAATAATGCAGACAAGTCTGGCGTCAGCGTAGATCATGCGACACCCAGCCTGTTCCGACTCTTGATCATATAACGCCGCCGGGTCGCGGCCAAGCACCTGCGACAATGGCAAAAGACGAGCCATGCCAGAACTGCCTGAAGTCGAAACCATCGCCCGCGGGGTTGATGAACGTCTGCGTGGGGACCGCATTGAAACCACCTGGTTCAGCGGAAAGCCCGAGCCCTTCAAGTCATCTCCTCAGCTGATGGCAAAGGAGCTGCCCGGCCGGCGCATCGAACGCGTCCACCGTGTAGGCAAACACATCGTCTTCGATCTTGAAGACGGCAAAGTCCCCGGCCTGCAATGGATCGTGCACCTTGGCATGACTGGCCGGCTGTTGGTTGCCGATGCGAATACACCGATACCTGCGCACACCCACGGCATCCTCCATCTGGCTTCAGGGAAGGAACTCCGTTTTGTCGACGCCCGGCGCTTCGGGCGCATGGGACTCCACGGTCTCCCAACCAAAAAAGCCACGCGATTCACGGGCACCGGTCAGGAACCCCTCAATATCTCCCAGGATGAGTTCGCCGTGCTCTTCCGGCCCCGCCGTACCTCCATCAAGGCTGCCCTGCTGAACCAGAAACTGCTGCACGGGGTGGGAAACATCTATGCCGACGAGAGCCTCTTCCGCGCCGGGATCCGGCCGCGCAGGATGGCCCAGCACCTCAAGCGGGCGGAGCTTGATCGTCTGCACACCGCCGTGCAGACCGTCCTCAGGGAGGCAATCGCGCTGGGTGGCTCATCGGTTTCCGACTACGTCGACTCGGACGGCGTGGAAGGTTTCTTCCAACTTCAGCATCGGGTGTATATGCGCACCGGGCAGCCTTGCATGGTCTGCGGTACCCCCATCCGCCGCATCCTCGTTGCCGGCAGGGGAACCCACTATTGTCTCCACTGCCAACGCTAGATTTCTATGAATTCCAGAATGATTGCCCGGGGAATGCTTCCATAAACCGGAAGCAATAAGCCTTGTCGGGGAGCTAACTATCTGATAACAGGTAACATGATAAACGGCCTGCCAACTGCATAGAAAGAAGTAGCCAGCGACGCACGTGGCTCGCGCTTGAACAGCGAGTCCGGCGCCTCAGATCCGGTGAGCAGAGCCAGGTTCTACCAGGACCAGCCGCAAACCGGAGCTTTACATCCCGCGGACCGAATTCGGCGCGGGGGACCCTTGGGAGGCCAGTGATTGGCCATCATTACGAAAAGCCACTCAGCCGTGGCTTTTCGATTTTGGATTCCATTTTCGGCTGACCTACCCCGTGTGACCTATCCATAACACTATTGTTCTTGCGATTGGGGCCAACGTCTCGGAATAGCACTTGCTCTCGGGCAGATTATCTGTGTATTATCGGTTTTGCCTATCGAGCGGCTGTAGCCAGACCTCAAATGAGCCAGGCTCGCCGCATTTCTCGAGAGTCAATAGGGTTTTTCTGCCGCGTTCGCATTTGCTGGCCCAAATAGTGGTGTTTGGTCGCTGGGCCAATCAATAGCGGTACAGACAACACCAGAAGTTTGTTTGAGAGATCAAACCATAGGTTCCACCCCCAAACCGTAATCTTTTGGAAAAGTTCCTTTTGAGTGCGTGGACGTGGCCGCTGGCCATCAACCAAGTGGAAACATGAGTTGCAGCCGATCTCTGCCTTCCTCTGTCCGGGGAAGGTCAAACATGAGCAAGCTGCAAGAATTGCCAACGCACCGGGATGTGCATGCATGACAGAGCAAAATCAACCTCAGGCGCAGCCGAATCAGGCCCAACCTGCGGGGCAGAATGAAGGGCAAGGGCATCGTCGCCGGCGCCGCAGACGTAAGGGATACGCTAACAACCAGGCAAAGGGTCACCCCAATGCCGAAGCCGGACAAGGGGCTGCCCAGGCCCATCCGCCCAAGAAGGCGGCCAAGCCTAAGTCGTCCGGGCAAAATCGTTTCACGGCTAAAAACGGCAATGGAAGCGCCCACGGTGCCATGAACAACGGCGCCAACGGCGGAGGCCGGCGCAAAAGTAAGCAGCGCCGCCAGCAGACATTCGTCGGCCCCATGGACCACAGCTACCGCGTTGTAAACGGCAACACCGCGGACGCTCCGTATGTCCAGGCGGAATTCCGGGGCAACGGCCAGAACGGACACCACCAAAACAGCCATTTCGCCGAAAGTGTGTCCAAGGAGCCAGTCGTAGTTCCGGTTCGGGAAGACGCGCCGGTACGCATCTATTGCTTCATCGAAGACCTCTTTTTCCTGGCCAAGATTCAGGAGACCGCGCGCAAGATCGGCGTCAAGGTAGCCTTCGTGAAAGCTGACAAGGACATTGTGTCGCGGCTGGCGGATGTGCCTGAAGGCGCTCGTCCCTCTCTGATTGTCTTCGACCTCAACAATGTCGGAGCCAAGCCGCTCACCCTGATTCCGCGTCTGAAGAGCAAGATGAAGCGTGGCACGTCGGTGATCGGTTTCCTCTCCCACTTGCAGGGCGATCTGAAAGCCAAGGCCATGGAAGCCGGCTGTGACATGGTGATGCCGCGTTCCGCCTTCTCCCAGAACCTGCCCAACCTGTTGCGCCGCCACGGGCTGGATGCAGAACTGGAACCAATCGAAGCCTAGGACATTAGCAGTTACGAATACACTAGCCCGGCGGCCACATCATCGCGCGGCCGCCGAGTAAGTGAACGTGAAGGTGATCGACCGTCTGGCCGCCATCCGGTCCGGTATTGATCACCGTCCGGAACCCCTTCGACAAGCCCTCACTCTTCGCAATGCGCGCCGCGACCAAATGGAGATACCCCAGCATCTCCCGGTCGTCAGCATTCGTCTCCGCCAGGGAATCGATATGTTTGCGCGGCACCACCAGCACGTGCGTAGGCGACTGCGGATTAATATCCCTGAACGCGTAAGTTAGATCATCCTCAAAGACCTTCTTCGAAGGAATTTCGCCGGCAACAATTTTGCAGAACAGGCAAGCCATGGGGGTGCAGCTCCTTCTGTAATCATCCTACTTGCTGAAGTATCGTGGATGGCCGCCCGGCCCCCACGGATCATAACCCGCCGCGAACGCCTCACGTTCGGCAATGGGCGGATGGGTATAAGTCCAAAAAACCACGAACGGCGAAGGGTAAGGGTACTCCAGAGATTCTTCCCCCAGGCGCTGGAACGATGCAGCGTTTACTTTCTGCGGGTCCGCAACGATGCCATGGACTACCTCGCTCCCGAACACGTCCGCCTGGTGTTCCTGCGCCCGGCTGATGCTGTTGCCGATGGGTTCAGCCACAAAAGAGAGGACCGTCAACACCAGCAAAAGCACGGCGGTTGCCGCCCAATCTTCGAGCGAAACGATATGCCAGCGCGGCCCATACCGCTGGATCAGGAAACGAGCCAGGTGGGAGCCAATCCACAAAAAGAAAAGGGAAATCACCGCCCCAATCGCGAGACCCCGCTCAATGTGGTGCAGCACATAATGACCAAGCTCATGGCCGAAGACCAGCAGGATCTCATCCGGAGGAGAGTGCTTGATCGTGTTGTCCCACACCACGACGCGCTGGGAAGAACCAAACCCGGTGACGTAGGCATTCGAGCTGGTGTACTTCTCGCTCGCCTTCATCAGAAACATGCGTGCTGGCGGAATGGAAACGCCCGTCTTGTCGATCACGCGTTCCAGTTGCTGCACCAATACCGGATTGCTCTGTGCCAGGGGTTCGAAGTGGTTGAACATGGGGTCGACCACCACGGGCAGCACGAAGACCAGCAGAACCTCCATCGGCAGCGAAACAATCCACAACCAGAGCCACCACCGCGCTGATTTTCGGATCAGGCCGAAGACCACCAAAACAACAACGGTGCCCGAGATCAGGTCCAGCAACAACGCCTTGCTCCAGTCGACCAACCAGCTACCCCAACCCTGAATGGATTGACCATAGGCAAGCGAAATGTGGTGGCCGAGCACAGACAGTGGAAGGTGGAACACCGACCACAGCAACAGAAAAACAGGAGCAAAGCAAAGCCCCTGCAGCCAAGGCCTGGGAGTAATCGAAGCTGCCCACGCGCCCAGCCGCGAAGCCCACCGAAAATTCAGAAAAGCCAGCACCACCAGCAAGCTCCAAACCGTGGAGCCAAAACCGAGCCCAGTGCGCCAGTAATAAAGCGAACGCGCACGTTCCAAAACGTCCGGAGCAAGCGTATACACCATGCTGGGAGCAGCAACAATATCGAGCACCATCAACGGCCCTCCCGCGAATCAAACAAGGGAGCCGCAGATCTCTCCACGCGGCTGCGCTCCAGTCGAGATGACAAACTTCTCACCCAAGCTGGTGAAAAACACCTCGGTCCAGCAACCACTCTCCTTCGCACCGTTGCCTTTTCCTTTGTCATCCCGAGCGTACCCGGATTTCCTACTTCACCGTTCTCACCAGCGACCACTGATGTGGTTCTCCGTAAAGAGAACCACATGCACTTGATCGAAGCCGCAACTCTCGACAGGAAATCTGGGGAAGCCGAGGGATCTGCAGTTCTGCGGACCTTTCCTGGGAAAACGGACCCGTCCCTCAAAATGAATTGATCTGCGGTTTTCCTTTCCCGCCCGCCCCAATCAATCCAGCCGAACCAAATAAGCCTCACCCTCACTAGGCTGAAGGCTGTGGGCGATCTCCACCGCGCGTCCTTTGTCGTCGCCGGCCGGCCGGATGCGCACCCAATGTCCAGTAGGCCCAGTAAACTCAATCACATTCGCAGTACTGTATTTCCGAATAAGTTGATCCCGCAGCTTATACGCACCCCGCTCGCTCTTGAAAGCCCCAATCTGAACACACCATCGCCCACCGTGGTCCAACGCAGAGGGAGCAGCAAATACCTCCACCCTCACCCGGGCCACCCCAGGCCTCCACACACCAATCGCCTTCGCTGATGCGAGGGAAAGATCGAGCATGCGATCGGGAACAAACGGTCCACGATCCGTGATGCGCAAAATAGCCGATTGTCCAGTGGACACATTCGTTACCCGGACCAACGAATTCATGGGCAGCGTGCGGTGAGCAGCAGTCAGCGCATCTTTGTCGAAGATCTCCCCGTTAGCGCCCCGCCGCTTGTCGTAGGGAGGCCCGTACCAGCTGGCCTGCCCCTCTTCGCTGTAAATAACCGGATGCGATGCCACGAACTCCGCATCCGCCGGGGTATCGGCAATCGACGCCGTTACGTTCGGCGGCGGTACTGCGCTGGAAACCGGGGCAGACGACGGAGCAGAAGGAGCAGGAGGCTCCGGGGTCAGGGGAGGTGGCGGAGGAGCAACCGCTACCGGCGCAGGCTTGTGCCGGCATCCGGTGCCCATGGCAATCGCCACGCTCACCAAAATCAATTGCGGCAGCGCACGCAGCAGTGGGCGGCGCCACATCCTACCGCACTCCGCTGCCGCGCCGATCGTCCAGCTGTTCAGCTAATTTGCGCAATCGTTCCGCGGCGGAGTGCAGAGCCTGCGCCGAGTCCTGGCGTAGCTGAGGCACGATTTGATCGTTGAGATAATCGATCACCTTTCTTAGCTCTTCTTCGACCCGCGGTCTTACCTGGTTAAAACGCTCGTCCACCTTTTTGCCAAAGTCTTCAAATCGGCTGCTGCTGTTGCCCTCGGACGTCTGGTCAACCATAGGCCCTCACCTGTGCACCTCTCCCGCAAAACTTTTCCTGCGGAGCGGCATCACAGGTAGAGTACCGCACCGGAACCGAGGGCAGACGACCTTGCACCTTAACCGAATGCTTCGCATAGACTGGAAGAAGCACGAATCCGGAAGTCTTAAGAGGTGCCTTGACGAAATCTTTGCGACTCTGCTGTCGTGTTCTTCTCCTCTCCCTTGTGGCCGCAGGGATTGGGAGTGCGCAGACGCCAACTGGACTTTCCCGGGCAATCCTGGGTTCGGCGTTGCCGGATGCGCCCCAGGCGCAAAAGCCAACTCAACCCTTTGCATCGTCGGCACGACAGACGGCCCTTGGCCTGCCCCCCGAGCGGAGATACGCGCAGATCATTGAGCCCGGACGCCAGGCGCAGCCGCTGTCAGCGCCTGAAAAAGTGATCTTTTCCTTCACCGAAGTTGCCCGGCCCATCACCCTGCTCCCCGCTCTCTACTCCGCCAGCTATGAGCAACTTTTCAACACTGACCCGAAATATGGGCACGATGCCGGAGCTTTTGGTGAGAAATTCGGTGCCTCCATGCTGCGCTCCGCCAGCGTGCGCGTCTTCTCCGACGGAATCTTTGCCGCCGCCTTTCATCAAGACCCACGCTACTATCGCATCGGCCAGGGCAACGTCGTTCGTCGCGCCCTCCTTTCCGCCCGGCAGGCGATCATTCGCCGGAGTGACGACGGCGGCGATCAATTCAATTACTCCGGGATCCTCGGGCGCGGGGCTGCGGCCGCTTTGACAACAACCTACTATCCCGAACCCAGCATCACAGGCAAGGTTGTGGGACTCACCTTCGCGACGTCTATCGCCACAGACGCGGGCGGCGACCTCGTGCTGGAGTTTCTGCCCAACATTATTCGCAGGGTCCCGATCATGGAGAAGCTTCGCCTCGAGTAATCGAGCGCGGCGCTGTCTGCGTCGGGACAAGTTGAGTATGAACAGAAGCGTTCTTACCGGGGCTCTCCCGTTGGCCGCCGTCTTGTTGCTTTGCCCACGCCTCTTCGGGCAGCAGCAAACTCCGCCTGAGAGTCTGCCTGAGGCGCCGCAGCCGGCCGCCTCTGCCCCAGTGCAGGAACCCGTGCAGGAACCGGTCCCTCAACCGGTGGAAGAACCAACCCCGGGCGATATCAACCCTGGCACCCGATTTCCCGGTGGAATCTTTCATCGCGGTCAAGGCACAAACAACAGGCGTCCCGGTTTCCCCCCCGTCAGCCCACCGGCTCCCGGAGGAATGCGCGTGCCCCCAGCCGCCCGCCCCAACGTCTTTGGGAGAAATATGGAGTGCCTCCCGGATTCCTCCACCAATGCCGAGAGAATCATGAGCTGCAAGCCCACCATCAATGGGTTCGTTCGCTTCCTGGATACCTCAACACCGCTGCCGCTCACGCCCCGGCAGAAACTCATTCTGGCCGCCAAAAACGTGAGTGATCCCTTCAATTTCCTGACTATCGCCGCGGTCTCCGCGATCACCGTCGCAGAAGACTCCCACACTGCCGACGGGCCGGGGATCCGCGGATTCGCCAAGAATGCCGGTGTCTCTCTGTCTCAGGACATGACCGGTGAGTTCTTCGGCACCTTCCTCATTCCGTCCCTCGCCCACCAGGATCCGCACTACCATCGCATGCCGAATATGCCCCTCCGCTGGCGGCTCCTCCACGTCATCGACGCGGTGGTGATTGGCCAGAGCGATGACGGAACCCCCATGTTCAATTACGCCACGGTCGTGGGCACTATTTGCACCAGCGCCGTGGGCAACCTTTACGTACCCGGCCGCAGAAACAGCTTTGGAGCCAGCACCGCCCGTATTGCCACC
Source organism: uncultured Acidobacteriaceae bacterium (assembly GCA_963745725.1). Taxonomy (GTDB): domain Bacteria; phylum Acidobacteriota; class Terriglobia; order Terriglobales; family Acidobacteriaceae; genus PALSA-350. The sequence goes on along the minus strand of CAVUYJ010000005.1, from coordinate 174,639 downwards.
TCGCTGGCCACCGACCCGATAGGCAACGCGATCACGGAGTTCGTGCCCGACCTCGCCCGTCGCGTCAACGTCCAGGTCGTGATCGTCCAAAGGCTCATCAATCGCGTTGCCGTCGCCGAGGGTGCGCAATCGCAATAGCCCGTGCGTGGGGAAGGAATCCAGATCGACACCGTTGCGGTATCCCCGCAAGCCGTTCAAATCAATCATTTGCCATCCGGCTTCGGTTTCTCGCAGTTCACCGCGACTCGTTTTTGATTACCAAGTAATGCTCGTACCCTATAAATGGCTTGAACCGGCCTCACCGGCGCACAACTACCAGATTCTTGAGTTCCTTCGGCCCAGCACTTCAGCTTCAAATTAGTCAGGAGACCTTATGTCGAGAGCCGTCAAATATTCGGAGAGAGCAGTAACGATCCTTGCACAGGGTGCGTGGTCGGTCTTTGAGCGGGTCAACCGCATCAGTCCCAATGCTTCTTTCACGCCGAAATGGTCAGAAAAGCCCCTCCTGAAGTCCTACCAGAAGGAAAAGCCCCCGCTGGGCTGGCCCCGCAGCACCGATTCCCTCTGCCCCAAGTGCGTACCCGAAATCCGCCAGCAGATCATCGACGGCAAGCTGCCCCATGAAGTGCTCCTGAACGAGAAGGTGGGCGAAATCAAGGCCCAGATCATCGAGCGCGAAGGCAAGATCCTGATGATCAAGGACTGCCCCAAGCACGGCCACTTTGAAGATGTGATGGCCATCGACACCGAATTCTTCCGCCATCTGGAAGAGGTCTTCCCCGGCCGCGACATCAAGGCGCACAACGACGACAAGCTGCACAACCACGGCACCTCGACCGTGACCCATGGCCGCGGATCGGTGTTGACCATCGATCTGACCAACCGCTGCAACATGATGTGCGACCCCTGCTTCATGGACGCCAACCAGGTCGGCTTTGTCCATGAGCTCACGTGGGACGAAATCAAGACCATGCTCGACAACGCGATCTCCATCAAGCCGCGTCGTCAGATGTCGGTTCAGTTCTCCGGTGGTGAGCCCACCCTGTCGCCCTACTTCCTCGACGCCATCGCCTACTCCCGCAAGGTCGGTTACAACTCGGTCCAGGCGGCCACCAACGGCATCGAGTTTGCCAAGAGCAAAGAGCTTTGCCGCGCCGCTGCAGAAGCAGGCCTGCGCTATGCCTACCTGCAATTCGACGGCATCGGCAACGCGGCCAACTCCCATCGCAAGGTCGGAAACCTGTTCGACGTCAAGCTCCAGGCCATCCACAACCTGCACGAAGCTGGTGTCGACATCGTTCCCGTCACCACTATCATCAACGGCATCAACAACGAGCAGGTGGGCCGCATCATCCAGTTCGCCCTCGACAACCCCAAGAAGATCAACTTTGTCAGCTTCCAGCCGGTATCCTTCACCGGCCGTGACGAGGATGTCAGCGACGAGCGCCGCGTAGCCCAGCGCTACACCCTGAGCCACATGGCCCACGACGTCAAGAACCAGACCGGTTTGGGCGAGCCCACCCGCGATTGGTTCCCCATCAGCTTCATGAGCACCTTCTCCGATTGGGCTGACCTGGTCCACGGGCCTAACGCTGATTGGGGACAGCTCTCCTGCGGATGCCATCCGAACTGCGGCATCGGCATGGCGCTGATGATCGACAAGGAAACCAAGGAAGCCGTTCCCGTCACCGCCTTTCTGAACGCCGATCGGCTGGCCAAGGACGTAGCCAAGATCAACGACGCGGCCCGCGGCAAGTTCCTCTCCGTAGTCGGGGTCACCTTGGCGCTGCTCCGCAACTACGATCCCACCAAGTCGCCCACTCACTTCAAGATCCTCGACTTGCTGCAGAAGTTCGACAAGTGCTTCGGCGCCACCGGCCGCAACTACGGCAAGGTCACCGGCGACCGCACCATGGCGGACATCGAACAGCGCCGCGCCGACCGCTGGAACTTCCTCTTTATCGCCGGCATGTGGTTCCAGGATCTCTTCAACTACGACTTCCGCCGCACCGAGCAGTGCATCATTCCCTACGCCACCCAGGAAGGGGAAATCTCCTTCTGCGCCTACAACACCGGCGTGGGCTGGCGCAACATCATCGAGAAGATGCACATGACCGCGACTCTGACCAAGTGGTACGAGGAGCACGGACGGCACGAGATCTTTGCCGGCGGCAAGAAGGTCGGCATGAACAATGCCACCCACAACCTGGTCCTCAACCAGGAGCACGTCACGGCGTCTGCCAACGATACCCTTGACAAGCTCGGCATTGCCAAGAACTCGCGTGAAGAGAAGATCAGGGCTCGCGACGAGAAAATCAAGACGGACGCGGAAAACGCCAAGATGTCTCGGCTCTATCGCGAGCACGTCCTGGGAGAAAAGCCGCAAGAGGGCTTCATCCCGCTCGACACGTTGATCGCACCGGCGCCCAAGGTGGCTCCCAAAGCGCCCAGCGAAGAACCTGTGATGGGCGACTAACTAATTCCAACAACATCGGTACAGAAAGGCTGCCAACAATGGCAGCCTTTTTTGTGCTCCAATGGGGGCAATGCGCGCGCTCTGGATTTCAATTCTGCTGGCTGGCTGCCTTACTCTCACCGGCTGTACCATCTACGGCGAAAAGAAACCGCCCACTCTTAAAAGCACAACCAGCGCGGAGCAGTACGAACGCATCTTCTGGTCCACGGTAAAAGCAAAGAAGTGGGAACAGATCCCGGGCATGCTCGCCGCCAATGTCATGTACAGCGCCGGCGGCAAAATCCTCAGCAAGGACCAAGTCATCCCCTATCTGCAATCCGCCAACATCACCGACTTCGCCATCACCGGAATGGTAGTAAAGCCCAACGGCCCGGACATGACCCTCAACTACACCCTGCAACTTTCCACCGGCGGAGCCCCAGTCCAGACCTACACCGCCATCAGCGTCTGGCAACAAGTCCAATCCGGCTGGATCCTAACCGTCCACACCGAACAACCACAAAGTTGAAAATCGAAAGTCCAATCCCGCTTCACTCTGTCGGAAACACCTGATGGGTGCCTCAGGTCTCGCTTTTGAGACCTGGGATCCCGGCAACCAATACCAAATGGAAACCCCACTCTTTCCTTCTTCCTGTATCGGCAACATAAGATCGGGTGCCCCACATCTCGCTCGTTTTTCGCGAAATGTGGGATACCGCGGTACTCGACGCGCAGCCCTGTCGGTTGTCACTGGAAGCGAAGCCGACAGAACTCCAACCCCCCACCACCCCTCTGATACATTCAAATTGTGGTTACCCATCCGGCCGTGATCCGGAAATTCCAACAAGCCCTGTTGACCTGGTTCGACTCCCACGCCCGCGACCTCCCGTGGCGCCAAAACTCCGACCCCTATCGCATCTGGGTCTCCGAGATCATGCTGCAGCAAACACGTGTAACCGCGGTCCTCGACTACTACGCGCGTTTTCTAACTCTATTCCCGACCGTTTCCGCCCTAGCGCGTGCGAAAGAACCGGAAGTCCTGGCCGCCTGGAGCGGCCTCGGCTACTACCGTCGAGCGAAGATGATGCACAAAGCCGCGCAGGTACTGGTCCAAGAGCACCAGGGAATCTTCCCCCAGACCGCCGAAGCCCTACGCAAACTCCCCGGAATCGGTGAGTACACCTCCTCCGCCATCGCCAGCATCGCCTTTGGCGAACCGGTCGCCGTAGTGGACGGCAATGTAGAGCGGGTCCTCCTGCGTGTCTTTCCTGAGCAAGAATCTATCCCACCCCACGCAAAGTGGTTTCGCGATCGCGCCGCCAACCTCCTCGACACCCAACGTCCGGGCGATTTCAACCAGTCAATGATGGAACTAGGCGCAACCGTCTGCCTCCCCCAGCGTCCTTTATGTCTCCACTGTCCGGTACAGCCATTCTGTAAAACTCGCGGTGAGCACCAGGCGCTGCCGCCGAAAAAAATGCGCAACCGGCATATCGCGTATGCCCTGTTGCGTCGCGATCGTCCGGGCATCACCCAGGTGTTGCTCCATCAGCGCCCCTCGTCAGCCTCGCTGATGCCGGGCATGTGGGAACTGCCCGAAATAGAAATGCTGGAGAGCGATCACGAGCGAGTGGAGGTCACCCTCCGTCATGCCATCACGGTCACCAACTACCGGGTGCAAGTACTCCGCTTTTCTGAGCAGGAAGCCAAACTTCGCTGGCCATCGTGGAAAAATCCCCAGCAATGGACAAAAAGTTCGGAACTGAGCACCTTGCCCCTCACCGGGCTCACGCGTAAGGTGCTGCAGCGGTTGCAAATCATGCCAAAAGAGGTGACATGAAGAAGTTTCTTTCCCCTGTCCTTTTGCTCCTGGCCTCGCTGGGACATGCACTGGAAATGCCCGAAGTACCATCGCTGGACAAAGTCCCCCCAGCCGCCCGCCAGGCAGCGGCCGGCATCGATCCGGAAAAAATCCGCGCACACGACCGTTTTCTCGCGAGCGACCTGCTCGAAGGCCGTGGCCCCGGCAAGCGTGGTGGCCAGTTGGCAGCCGAATACATCGCCACCCAATTCGCACTAGCCGGAGCGAAACCCGCCGGCGAGAACGGCACCTACTTTCAAGCTGTGCCCCTGAAAGCCGTGCACACAGACGTAGGCAAGACCAACTTCACCTTTGTTCCCGCCACCGGCGAACCTATCCCATTGCAGTACGGCGAAGACTACGTGACCAAGGATCAAACTGGAGCGCCGAGTGTCGACCTCGACGCACCCATTGTCTTTGTGGGCTATGGGATCAACGCGCCCGAGTACCAGTGGAATGACTTCGCCGGCCTCGACGTCAAAGGAAAAATCCTGCTGGCGATCGTCAACGAGCCGCCCTCCACCGACGAGGCGTTCTTCAAAGGCAAGGCCCTCACCTACTACGGACGTTGGACCTACAAATTCGAAGAAGCAGCACGAAGAGGTGCAGCCGGGGTAATGGTCATCCACCGCACCGACCTGGCCAGCTACGGATGGGAAGTCATCCGCAACTCCGAATCAACCGAGACGTCTTACCTTCGCGATGACCCTCTCTCCGTGCTGAAGGCCGCCGGTTGGATCCAACTCAGCGTCGCGCAAAAGCTCTTCGCTGCGGCGGGTATGAACGCGGACCAGATGATCGAGGCCGCCGGTAAGCGAGGATTCAAAGCAGTAGAACTCCCCGTCCATCTCAAGGCGCACATCGTAAGCGAAGTGCGGGACTACGACTCCGCCAACGTCATCGCCATGGTGCCCGGAGCGGATCCGAGCCCGGGTAACAACGTCCTTTACACCGCCCACTACGATCACCTTGGCATCGACCCTGACGCGACGGGCGACAAAATCTACAACGGCGCAGTCGATAACGGCACGGGCTGCGCCATACTTCTGGAGCTCGCGCGTGCCTATGCCACCGCGAAAATCCCTCCGCCCCGGAACGTCTATTTCGCATCAGTGACCGCGGAAGAGCAAGGACTGCTCGGATCAAAATATCTCGGCATGCATCCCCCGGAACCCATTGGCGACCTCAGCCTGGACCTCAACTTCGATGAGCTCCTGCCCATCGGAGTACCCACCTCAGTGCACGTTAACGGCTCCGAGCGCACCAGTTTCTATCCCGTCGTGCAGAAGACCGCTGCCGCCTTCCGCCTCCAGATCCAGCCGGACACTTCACCCATGGCCGGCCACTACTACCGCTCCGACCACTTCAGCCTGGCGCGTGTCGGAGTGCCCGCATTCTCGATCAGTGAAGGCGATCTCTTCGCCGGCCATCCCGAGGAATGGGGAAAACAGCAAAAAGCGGAGTATGATGCTCAGCGATACCATCGTCCCGCCGACGAATATCGTGCGGATATGGATTTCCGAACCGATGCCAGGTTGGCGCAATTCGGGTTCTTACTAGGGTGGCAGGCTCTCTCGGCGCCCCCCGTAACCTGGAAGCCGGGGGACGAGTTTGAGGCTGCCCGAAAAAAGAGCATCGGGCATTAGGCCCGTACTAGGAAAAACGCTCTAGAGGTAACCGTGAAATTTCCGCGTTGGAAAGTCATCGCGCTCCTCGCCCTGGCCCTCACTCCGTGCGCGCCGTCGCCGTTGTGGGGGCAGGCCAACAATGCGCCGCTACCAGTCTTGCATCGGCGTGGCTACAACCAGCTGGAAGATGAAATGGACACCCGCTCCAGCGGCCGGACCATACTTCCGCTCGAAGCCTCAGGGGAGTACACCTTAGGCACCGGGGAATTCGTGGATGTCGAATTGCAATCGGACCGCTTAACCGGCTACATCACCAGGCTAGGTGACCGTGAGAGCGATGAGGGCACTCCGCTCACGTTCTTCTTCGCCACCAGCCGGCTGTCCGGCCAGCGATTCTCCTTCACCACCAGGCAGGTTCACAGCGTGTGGTTCTCCTTTGAGGGAACCATCGTGCGCGGAAACGCCCCAAGCCGGGCTCAGCAGGGCTACTACCTGTTGGAGGGCCGCTTGGTGTTGCATGACGTCGCCTCTCAGACACAGCAGGCGCGCAACGTGTCCTTGCCCCTGGCCCGTCAATATCCAAACGGCTAGCTTTGTTCACAAACGGTGCGCCACAGCATCAATACAATGAGAAGAGTTTCCAATTTGTCTCAAGAGGAGTTTGTATGGATCGCACAGCAAGTGCAGTGTGGCATGGTGGCCTGAAAGACGGCAAAGGTACGATTTCGACCCAGAGCGGCGTCTTGAAAGACAGCCAGTACTCGTTCGGCACTCGATTTGAAAACGGTATCGGCACCAACCCGGAAGAGCTGATAGCGGCGGCTCACGCGGGTTGCTTCACCATGGCGCTGAGTGCCCAGCTCACCACCGCCAACCTGCCGCCCGAATCGATTGAAACCAAGGCCTCGGTCACTTTTGAAAAAACCGACGCCGGCCCGACCATCACCAAGATCCTGTTGGCGACCACAGCCAAGGTGCCGGGAGCCGACAAGGCAGCCTTTGACAAGGCCGCGCAAGACGCAAAAGCCAACTGCCCCATCTCGCGCCTCTTCAAAAACAACACCGAAATCACCCTGGACGCCAAGCTAGCCTGAACGTGAGAGGAAGGGCCCAAGGCTAGGCCCTTGGGCCCTTCCACAAGGGCTCAGAGGGTGTTTGAGAGCATTTCGGAGTCGCCACTCTGATGCTTTGTATCAGGGCACGACTTTAGTCGGGCCGTAAAGGTCCAACCAAAACCCGGGCTTTTAGCCCCTGTGCTTTTCGAACCCTGAACCACCCCACTCAACTATTGGCAGCAACATAGTCACGAAGACTGCGATTGATCTCCGCAGCCTGGACAACGCCATTCTCGAGCAGCTTTACCCACTGCTTGGCGGACTCATCGTGCGACATGGACGCCCAGCAGGTAGTTGGCCTGCACGATAATTTCGAGCGCATTGCTGAGATCGTGGGAGAGACGGCGGATTTCCTTGGCCTGTTCCGCAGGGATGGAGGGGGCATTTGGCGTCATTCAGACCTCACCCGGGTACCAATCACAGTTCCGGAGTCATTCTGGCGTAATCGTTGATGTTTGCCTGGGCCGGCAAGTAATTCCCATTGCGAAACGGTGACTTTCGGATCTTCGGTAACCTCATCGCGGTAAGTTGAGATCAGGTGTCCGCAGACGTTATTGTAATGGGATGAATCCATATGCACGACAACTAGGCAGCCGCGATCCTCTCAAGGTGGTGGCCACAACCGCAAGACATCTGGAACAACTATCTGCTGCTCTCGGTCCCGCGCGGATAGAGGAATCGCCGGCTCCGGGAAAGTGGAGTCCGCACGAGATATTGTGCCACCTGGCGGATACCGAGCTGGTTTTCAGCTACCGTCTACGCCAGACGCTAGCGCAGGACCATCATGTCATCCAGCCTTTCGATCAGGAAACCTGGGCCAGCAACTATGCCGGCTACGACTCACAGGCAGCAATGATGACCTTTGCCTGCGTCCGCCGCTGGAATCTGATGCTGCTGCGCTCGATCCCGGCGGAAGCCATGGCCAAGCCAGTTCTACATCCGGAGCGAGGAGAAATGACGTTCCGCGAGCTCATTGAAACCATGGCAGGTCACGACCTGAATCACCTGGCCCAATTGGAAGCGATTGCCGTGCAAGTGCCCCTAAGCCATTAGGTCATCTCACCGCATCCACTTCTCAGAACTGCCGAAGGTTCTGATCAAACGGCACGTCTTCGGTTATAGCAGTCTCGGTGGGAATGGGACGGGTGCCCCTCGTTCGCCGCGGCGTACGTGGGGCGAAAACGATGGGGGCGAAGCCCCTTTGATCGCTTTGCTCTAAAAGCCCATCCCGTGTGTTTGATCATCAGGCCCCGCTTTTGTACACTAGGGGTTGCTGCCTATCCAGCCAATCACGCTGGATACGATCGTGCCGGAGTGGCGGAATTGGCAGACGCGCATGGTTCAGGTCCATGTACTCGCAAGGGTGTGGGGGTTCGAGTCCCTTCTTCGGCACCAATGACTTTTAGCAAACGCACCACGAACTTCTCATCGCGCATCGTCTAACCAAGCCATCCCATCTACCCCCGGGGTCAACTCGATGGGCGCCTCCATCATCCAGGTCCTCAAGTTCAGAACCTCAATCCTTCCTGTCACGATGCAAGTCATATAGGCAAGGCCGTCATGGATGAAGAATCCGAAGGGCTGTCCCGCCAGCTCATACGACCGGGCGACCGTCATTCTTGATAAATCGATGACGTCGACTCGTCCCTTGGTTCCGCTCGCTTCTGCTACTAACAACCACCGCCCATCGGGAGTTGGCCTGGTTGCAAATGGAATGCCTCCGACCTGCACCCACTGGTGTACAACGTTCGATTTCGCATCGATAACCGCCACCCGAGGAGCATCCCAATCAGAAGTGAACACCCATCGCCCATCTTGCGAGACCGCAATGCGTTGGATCCTCTTGGCCACCGGAATGATTGTCAGGAGTTTCCGAGCCTGGATATCAAGAACAGTGACAGTTCCCGAGTCGACATTCGAAGTGTATCCGCGCTTCCCATCCGGCGAGAGAGCAAGCATGTGTGACCGAGGTTTTCCCGTGGAAATCTGACCAACCACCCCGCTCCTCGTTGTATCGACAATTTCAATAGCATTGGCCAGTTCCGCAGTCACATACAGCAAACCATCGGGAGCAAACACAGCCGAGTGTGGACGTAGCGGTCCACCCAGGTCGATACTTGAGGCCACTTTCCACGATTTCAAATCAACCACGTCGATGGTTCTGCCATTCGAACCGGGATCTCCCAGAACCGCATCGCTGTAGATGGGAATGTAGGCGAAACGCTGATCGGCAGACAGCACAATCTCGTGCCCGCTGACACCCACGGGAACAGCTGAAACTACTTTTCTCGATTTCGGATCGACTTGCAGCAGAGAGTGCTCCCGCAGATTAACCACCAGGAGATGTCCGCCGGGCGATTCAGAGGGTTGCCCATTGCACACCATGGCGCAGAAAAGGAAAAGCGCGGGCAACCTGGCCAAATTTGGCCTCCTATCGCATGCACTTACAACCTATGCAATCGATGACTACCCTTGCAAATGATTTCGCGCTACCCCTCTTCATTCGGCTCCGAGCTAAGCAGTTGTAGCCGCCGCCCCAGTTTTCTCCAACGCCTGGAAAAAACGGTCCCGCCACGTAAGGATATCCGCCTGCCGAATCTGGTGGCGCAGACGAAGCATCCGGCGCCGTCTCTCTTCCGGCTTCATTTCCAGCGCCTGCTTGAGCGCCGGGCAACCCCCACCTCATCGTTCGGATTGACAATAATTGCGCCCACGCGAAGTTCAGGGGCAGCCCCGGCAAATTCGCTCAACACCAGCACTCCATTCACTTCGGTTTTGGCGGCGCAATATTCCTTCGCCACCAGGTTCATGCCGTCTTTGAGACAAGTGATGAGGGCCACGTCCGCAGCCCGATAGATGGCAACCAGCTCTTCCCGGGGCACCGAGCGATAGATGTAATTGATAGGCACCCAGCCCGGCTCGCTGAATTCTCCGTTCACGTGGGTCACCAGCCGCTCTACTTCCCGCTTGAGCTGGGTGTAACGAGGAATGCCTTCGCGGCTGGGCACGACAATCTGGATCAGCTCCACTTTGCGATGGAATTGCGGGTAATTACGTAGAAAATTACCGAACGCCTTCAGCCGCTCAGGAATTCCCTTGGTGTAATCGAGCCGGTCGACACCCACCGCGATCTGAATGTCATGGGTCTTGGCTTTGATCTGCTTCGCGCGCTCCATCACCGGCGCCGATGCGGATTGCTCCGAGAAAGCGCGAAAGTCAATGCTGATCGGGAAGGCCTCAACGTGCGTGTGGCCATGCGCGCTCACGACCATGCGGCTTTCGCCCCGGCCCGAAATTTTGACCGCTGGAACAAAGTGGCGCAGGCAGGCGATCAGGTTCCGCTGGTCCCGCCCCGTCTGCACCCCAACCAGGTTGTGTGCCAGCAGGTCCTCGAGAATTTGCTGCCGCCACGGCAGCTTGGCAAAGATGTCGGGGGACGGAAACGGAATGTGCAGAAAGAACGCGAGCCTCTCATTGGGGCGTCTGCTGCGCAAAGTCTTGCCCACTTGCATGAGCTGGTAGTCATGGATCCAGACCAGGTCGCCAGGACGCGAAGACCGACCGACCGCATCCGCGAACTTGTGATTGACTCGTTCATAGAAATCCCAATATCGCGGATCGAAGTTGCAGCGCGATTGCAGATCGTGGAACAGCGGCCAAACAATTTCGTTGGAGAAACCCTCGTAGAAGTTGCTCTGCTCCTCCTTTGTCAGGAAGAGCGGCGCGTATTTGTATGGACTATCTCCGCTCGCCTTTTCCAGGATCTTGCGGAGCTGCGGAGAATCCTCAGTTCCCGCGGAGCCTACCCAGATACCACCATGATCCTTGAGCAGTGGCTCAAGTGCGCTCACCAGGCCGCCGCTGCTCGGCGCTCCTTTGAGCTTGCCCTTCTCCGTCGTGAACGTGATCGGGATCCGGTTGGAAACCAACACCAGTTTCGGAGAGCTCATCGGGAAACCCTCGCAGCGACCGTCGAGGAGGTGCTTTGTGAATTGGCAATCCACGCATCCAGGAACTCCAGCAGTTCCTCCGGCGGTTGTAGCCAATACCGGGCGAACGATGCCCGAACCTCACTTTGCACCAGGACAGAATATCCCTGGGTCCCAACTGCAACAAAGGCGTCTTCATCGGTGAGATCGTCCCCCAGGTACGCTACTGGGACCTCATCCGGCTCGTCGCCGAGAATCTCCGTCACTGCCGTCCCCTTCGTGCGATCGGTCGAGCGCAGCTCCATACCCCCATCGAAGGGCAACAGATGCAGCCCGGCGGGTTGGCCAATGCGGGCAAAGAGAGATTGAACCAGGGAACGAATCCTTTCCTGCAAAGCAGGCTCGAAACCTCGCCAGTGGACCGCCACCGACGCGGGTTTGACCTCTCGCGTTTCGGGGAACCCAAGGGCTGACAGCTCCCGCCCCACCTGTTCCAGAGCAGCCTGCTGGACTGGGCTAAGCGCGAACAGCTCATAGGTCCCGCCGCTTCTCAGTCGCTCCCGGCCATGGCTCCCCCAGATTTCCGCCCGGATATCCGGACGCAGCAGATGGTGAAGCTCACGGGCGGACCGGCCGGATACCAGCACCAGCCGCACCTGCGAAAGTGTGGATAGGATCGCGAGCCGTTCCTCCACTCCGGGGTAGGGCGTCGCCGCAAAACGATCGACATGGAAGGGCGCCAGCGTGCCGTCATAGTCGAGCATCAGCACTGATCGCGGTGCAGAGCGTAGTCGCTCCTCCAGAACCGGCGCCTCGGCCGACATCGTCCAACGCTGGGGAAATTGATTCATAAACAGTGGTTGGATGCCCGGTTCGCTCAAACTGGAGTCTACCCCAGCTCGTCGTTGCCCCAAGGCGGCGGCATATACTGATATTTCGACCTAAAGAGATGGAGAGTCAACTCACAAGGATCCTGGACACCACCCGTCGCGCGTTGCAGGGGAGGAAAAACGCGTCGTCCACCCAGGCTCTGGAGCAGGCGGCAGCTGCTCACCAGCCGCGGGGTTTTGCTCGTGCGCTGCGGCAGAAGGCGGCAAGTGGCCCGGCGGTTATCGCCGAGCTGAAAAAGGCGTCCCCTTCCAAGGGTTTGATTCGTCCCGACTTCGATCCGGCAGTCCTGGCTGCGGGCATGGCGCGCGGTGGTGCCGCGGCCCTCTCCGTGCTCACCGATGGGCCCTTTTTTCAGGGCAGTCTGCATAACCTTGAAGTGGCTTCCCAATCCTGTGACCTCCCTTGTCTGCGCAAAGACTTCATCGTCGACGAGTTCCAGTTGCTTGAGGCGCGCGCCCACAGGGCCGACGCCATCCTGTTGATTGCCGCAGCCTTGAGCGATCTCGAACTCCGTCACCTGGCAGCGCAGGCACACGCCCTCGAACTAGACGTGCTCTGTGAAGTGCATACTGCCGAGGAGCTCGAGCGGGTACTGGATCTTGATTGCGACGCCGTGGGCGTTAATAACCGTGATTTGAAGACATTTTCGGTCCGGCTCGAAGTCTCGCTCGATCTCGTCGACCGGCTCCCGGCCGCGGCCGTGCGCGTGAGCGAAAGTGGCATCGAGACCGCTGAGGATATGAACCGTCTGCGAGCTGCGGGCTTCCACGCTTTTCTCATCGGCGAGTCGTTGATGCGCCGGCCTGACCCCGGAACTGCGCTCGAAAATCTACTGTTGGCTGCAGAGCGCGCGCCTGTGGGCAGGTGAAGGGCTGCCATGTGGATCAAAATTTGCGGTAATACCAACCTCGAAGACGCGCGTTTTGCTGCCGAGTCAGGCGCCGAAGCAGTCGGGTTTGTGTTTGCTCCAAGCCCCAGGCAGGTCCAACCGAGCCTGGTCAGCAAAATCACGGAACAGCTGCCCGCGCAGCTGGAGAAGTACGGCGTTTTCGTAGATGCGGGTTTCGACCAAATTGTGTCCACTGTCGCTGAATGCGGTTTAACCGGCGTGCAGATTCATCGCTCGTCCGACGAATCTCTGCTGTCCCGCCTCCGCCGCCATTTTCCCCGGCCGATCAGTATTTTGCATGTCCTGCACTACAAGGATCACGACCCCGTATTCGATCAGCAGTTGAGCGAACTAGGCCGGAACGACGCTCTGGATGGAGTGCTGGTGGATTCATCGACGAAGAGGGCAGTAGGAGGCACCGGCATCACCTTCAACTGGCTGGAAGCAAGAAACAGCTTCCTCCGGGCAGCCCCGCATCTACGTTTGATCGCCGCCGGTGGCCTCTCGCCGGAAAACGTGAAGCAGGCAATTCAGACCCTGCGACCGTGGGGCGTCGACGTGGTGAGCGGTGTGGAAAGTGCCCCGGGCAAGAAGGACCCGGCAAAGGTTCAGGCGTTCATTCGCTCTGCACAGGAAGCAGCGGTAGAGATCGTAGCCACGTAAGCGAAGATGGAGGAGAGTCATCGTGAACACAGTCACTAGTACCGTTGCAGGCCGGTTCGGCGCCTATGGGGGCCGCTATGTTCCCGAGACCCTGATGGCCGCACTCGAAGAACTGGAGCACGCCTACGCGGAAGCCCAGGCGGATCCGGTCTTTCACGCCGAGCTCGATATGCTGCTGGCGGACTATGCCGGACGGCCAACTCCGCTGTACCTGGCCTCGCGTCTGACCAGCCAACTGGGCGGGGCAAAGATCTATTTGAAACGCGAGGACCTGCTGCACACCGGGGCCCACAAGATCAACAACTGCCTCGGCCAAGGCCTATTGGCTCGTCGTATGGGGAAGCATCGTGTCATCGCCGAGACCGGAGCCGGGCAGCACGGCGTAGCCACCGCCACCGTCTGCGCCCTCTTTGGCATGGAATGTGTGGTCTACATGGGAGAGGAAGACATGCGGCGTCAGGAGCTCAACGTCTACCGCATGCGCCTCCTCGGAGCCGAAGTCCGCGGCGTCAGTTCCGGCTCCCGCACCTTGAAAGATGCGATCAATGAGGCCATGCGCGATTGGGTCACCAATGTCCGCACCACCCACTACCTGTTGGGCAGCGTCCTGGGTGCGCATCCCTACCCCACCATGGTGCGCGACTTCCATCGCGTGATCGGCCAGGAAATCAAGCAGCAGATTTTGGAGAAGGAAGCCAGCCTGCCCACCGCGGTGCTGGCCTGCGTAGGGGGCGGTTCTAACGCAATCGGTGCATTCTACGATTTCATCGACGAGCCCAATGTCCGGCTCATTGGCGTCGAAGCCGGTGGACGAGGCTTCACCTTAGGCGACCACGCGGCACGCTTTCGTGGCGGCAGCCCCGGCGTGCTGCAGGGAACCTATTCCTACGTACTGCAGGATGATGCAGGCCAGATTTCCTTGACCCACTCCGTCTCCGCCGGCCTGGACTATGCTTCCGTAGGACCGGAGCATGCCGCCCTGCATGATTTGGGCCGGGCCGAATATGTTTCCGCTACCGATGCAGAAGCCCTCGCCGCTGCTGTGCGCCTGGCTCGGACCGAAGGCATTGTGCCCGCGCTCGAGAGTGCTCATGCGGTCGCAGAATGCATCCGGATTGCCCCCGGTCTGGCGCCGGATGACATACTGGTAGTAAATCTATCGGGCCGCGGCGATAAGGACATGGGCATCATGGCGCGCGAGTTGCACCTCGCTTCGGAAGCAAAAACAAATGCCGATTGAATTCAACAAAAAGCCCGGCCTCGTCATCTATCTCACCGTTGGTGATCCAGACTTGGCGACGACGCGCGACGTGGCCTTGGCCGCAATCGATGCCGGTGCGGAAGTGCTCGAACTCGGGGTGCCCTTTAGCGATCCCTTAGCCGATGGTCCGGTGATCCAGCGGGCCAGCGAACGCGCCGTGGCCAACGGTACCCGCCTGCAGGACGTTCTCTCCCTGGCTGCCGAGTTGCGTGCGATGCGGCCCTCTGCCGGCCTGGTGATCTTTTCCTATTTCAATCCGGTCCTGCGCCTCGGCCTGGAGCGCTTTTGTGTCCAGGCTTCCAATAGCGGCGTCGACGGCGTGTTGATCACCGACATGATCGTCGAAGAGGCCGCGGAGTATCTGAACCAGTTGCACCACAATGGCCTGAAGCCGGTTTTCCTGGCAGCGCCGACCAGCACCGATCACCGCCTGAAAATGATTGCTGACGTTTCCGACGGCTTCGTCTACGCCATCTCGCGTGTGGGCATTACCGGGGCCCAGCAAAACTTGGCCGCCGATGCGCGCCGCCTGGTCGAGCGTCTGCGCCGTTTCACACGTTTGCCCATTGCCGTCGGTTTCGGCATCTCGACCCCGGAACACGTAGCCGCCGTGGGCGAGTTCGCCGATGCCGCGGTCATCGGCACTGCCATCGTTTCCCTGATCGAGAAGTCCTCGCCGGGTAAGGCTCCGGCCGCGGTATCGAACTTTCTTCAGGGACTCAGGCAGGTTCCCGTTCAACGGTAGAGCAGGGGCCGGAGCCGAATCACACAGAGCAAGGGAAGTGCATGGATATTGTTGACTGGCGAATGAAAATTGACGAGTTGGATCGTCAAATCGTGGCCCTGATCAGCGCGCGGGCCCACGCCGCGCAGGAGATTGGCAAGCTGAAACGTTCCACCTCGATGCCGGTGTATGAGCCGAACCGTGAGCGCGTGATCTTTGAGAATGTGCGCGCCGCCAACAAAGGACCGCTCCCCGATATCGAGCTGACCCATATTTACGAGCGCATCATCGATGTGATGCGGGCGCTGCAAAAAGATGAGCTGGCGTCCAAAACAGGAGAGACAGGAAAGCAATCATGATCGTTGCCATGCAGGAAAGAGCGACCGAGGAAGACATCCAGGGGGTGATCGAACGCCTGGTTCAGGTCGGGTTCAATGTCCATCGCACTACAGGCGCCATCCAGACGGTTCTGGCAGGTGTAGGCACGCCCTCGCACTTTGATCACAAAGACTTCGAATTGCTGCCCGGCGTCGCCGAGGTAGTCCGCATCTCGTCTCCCTACAAACTGGCAGGACGGGGGTTTCGGCCGGAGGGTACTGTCATTCGCTTCCCCAACGGAGTGGTCGTTGGCGGAGATGAGATTGTGGTCATGGCCGGCCCCTGCTCGGTGGAATCGCGTGAGCAAATCTTTACCATTGCCGACCAGGTAAAATCCGCCGGTGCCTCGTTCCTCCGCGGAGGAGCCTTCAAACCTCGAAGCTCCCCCTACTCCTTCCAGGGAATGGGATTGGAGGGCCTCAAGCTGCTCCGGGAAGTGGGTGACCGGACAGGCCTGCTCATCATCAGCGAGGTGATGGAAATCTCCCAGATCGACCTCATGTTCCCCTACGTGGATGTGTTTCAGGTGGGTGCCCGCAACATGCAGAACTTCAACTTGCTGCGCGAGATTGGTCTGGTCCGGAAGCCGGTGCTGCTGAAGCGCGGCATTGCCGCAACCTTGGAAGAGTTGCTTCTGTCAGCGGAGTACATCCTGGCTGGTGGCAATTACGATGTGATGCTTTGCGAGCGAGGCATTCGCACCTTCGAGACCTACACCCGCAACACCATGGACATCTCGGCCATACCGGTAATCAAGAAGCTCTCGCATCTGCCCATGCTGGCGGATCCCTCGCACGGTGTCGGCCGGCGCGACAAGGTTGCCCCGATGGCGCGCGCTGCCGTGGCAGCCGGCTGTGACGGGCTCCTGATCGAAGTCCATCCCAACCCCGACAAGGCCTTGTCCGACGGAGCCCAGTCGCTGTTTCCCGAACAATTCGACAAGCTCATGGACCAATTGCGCATCATCGCGACGGCCGTAAACCGAAACATCAGGGCTGAAGTTCCTGTAATTTGAATACTTTAGCTGGCAGCGCGCTTTTTTGGATGATCGCCGTGGAACCCTTTTGACTCTTTTGACTCTTTTTGCGCACTTTTTTTCGGACCATCGGCGTACCAGGAAGCCATGACCATCCAGCGCATAACGATCATAGGTACCGGCCTCATCGGCGCGTCTACTGGGCTGGCGCTGCGAGCAGCCCAATTTCCAGGTGAAATCATCGGCTGGGACCGTCACCCTTCCCAGGCGCAACTCGCGCTGGAGCGCGGAGCCGTCGACCAAACCGCGGACGATCCCATCACCGCGGCCGTGAGGAGCGACCTCATCCTTCTTAGCGGCCCCGTCTTTGCCATTCAGGACTGGATGGAGAGACTCGCTCCCCATCTGAAGCCGCATCAACTGGTCACCGACGTCGGCAGCGTCAAGGTAGCCATCGCGGCCCGTGCGCTGCCGCTCTTTGGCGGCCCCGGCCAAGCCGGCTTCCTCCCTGGGCACCCCATGGCAGGGAAAGAAGTAAGCGGCGTCGCGAATGCCGATGCACAACTCTTCGTCAAAGCGGTCTGGTTATTCACCGAGTTTGCCGCTCATCCCTTGGCTGCGGAGTGGAGGAGTTGGGTGGAGCGCTTTGGCAGCGGGACCATGGATATCCTGGCCGCAAGGCATGATGAAATCTGTGCCTGGGTCAGCCATCTGCCCCAGTTCCTGTCCACTGCATTAAGTGCCATGCTGGAAGACCGCTTCGGCGACGCGCCGGATGTGCGAGCCATCGGAGGCCGCGCCCTCCGCGAGATGACGCGCCTGGGAGCCAGCCCATATTCCATGTGGCGTGACATAGCCCATGCCAACGACGCGGAAATAGCAGATGCGCTCTTATCGATGGAGCAGCGCCTCGCCTACCTGCGAGAAAACCTCAAGACACCCGAACTGCGAGACGAGTTCGAACGAGCCAATCACTTCAAAACCAATCGCTAAACCGTTCTGAACCAGTGTCCCGCAGCAGGTGAATCCTGGCCATCACACATTCTTCAACCCCGGAGGACCGCTCTTCGAAATTTCCAACAATTCCGTAACTTCTACCGCATCAAAACACTCACATCAGTTCCACGATCGTCTCCAAGTGAGCTCAGGGTATGATGCGAATAGCGACAACCTGCGCCACAGAGACGATGTTCGAGAGAACCGGACTCAAACGATGGCAATAGAGAATTTGGGAGCAAAATATCCTGGTCCGCTCGGTGGAGACCCGGAAAGCCTGTTCGAACGATGTTCATGGCTCTACGCATTCTGCCGTGAGCATCTCTTCCGCGATCACACTGCCGCCATATCCAACGCCCTTTGGCCCGGCGCCCGCCCCGGCCCTGAAACCCATCTCCTCGAAATAGCCTGTGGTCCCGGCTTCTACGCCTGCAGCTTGGCGCAGCGCTATCCCAACATTCAAATTACAGGCGTGGACCTTTCCGAGCGCTTGCTTTCCCGCGCCAAAGACCGCGCGGACGTCCGTCGCTTGAAGAACTGCCAATTCGTAAAGGCCAACGTGCTCACACTCTCCCAATCGTTTGAGCCAGTGGATGCGATCGTCGCGAGCCGCTTGCTGATGGTGGTGGGCGATCGCCCACAGGCGCTGCGGGAAATTTTCTCCGCCCTGCGTCCAGGTGGACGTTGCTTTATCGCCGAGCCCACCTCCGCCCTGCGCGCCATGGTTCCCATCTCCTGCATGTGGCTTCTTGCTCGCCTGATGGGTGACTGGAGCACCCGATTCCATGAATCCGGCCGAGCAGCAGTGTTGAAGCAGGACGAATTCCAGTCCCTGATCGCCACCCAGCCCTGGAGCACGGTCAGCACATGGCAGGACAACTGGTATCAGTACGCGGTGTGTGACCGGAGCTGCTGACGTTTGCCATACAAGGTACTGCAACCCGGAGAAGGGACAGGCATTTGTGAAGACTGCTGCGCTCTGGCCGTGATGGCCAAGGCTCCGCGCCCTGGCAAAGTAAAAACCCGCCTCACTCCCCCGTTAGCCCCTGACCAGGCATCAGCTCTCAACATTTGCTTTATCCGTGACACCACAGAAAACATCCAGCAGGTAGCAGAAGCCAGCAACAGCGCCGGGGTGGTGGCTTACACGCCGGTAGGCGACGAGAGCGCTTTCGACGACCTCCTGCCCTCCGGTTTCCAGCTTTTGGCCCAACGAGGCGACGGCTTTGGAGAGCGTCTTCTCCATGCATCCGAGGATCTGTTCTCCTGCGGGTTCAGCGCCGTGTGCCTGATCGATTCGGATAGCCCGACCATGCCTCAGGAAGCATTGCTGCAAGCGGTCGAGACGCTGTCGCGTGCGGGCGATCGAATGGTGTTGGGCGGATCGGATGATGGCGGCTACTACCTCATCGGCATCAAGCGGCTGCACCATCGTCTGTTCGAGCAAATCGACTGGAGCACAGAGCGGGTGTTTGAGCAGACGCTGGAGCGAGCAGGGGAAATCGGCTTAAAAGCAGAACTGCTTCCCACCTGGTACGACGTGGACGATGCAGCCACTCTCGAACGGCTCCGGCAAGAACTCGCCGCTCCATTGGGTACGGGATACGACGCGAGACACACCCGAGGCTATCTCCGGAGATTGCAGGTCGAGCAAGCAAGCTTCACCGCGAGCACCGCATGCTGACGCGCCGCTGGGCTCCGGAATGGTGGACCAACGCTTGCACTTGCATTCTTGGGACTTGCGCTCGTGGCGCTCTGCCGCCAGGGCG
The DNA here is from genome assembly GCA_963745725.1 of uncultured Acidobacteriaceae bacterium. Taxonomy (GTDB): domain Bacteria; phylum Acidobacteriota; class Terriglobia; order Terriglobales; family Acidobacteriaceae; genus PALSA-350. Next base: position 155,104 of record CAVUYJ010000005.1, on the reverse strand, counting down.
TCAATGAGATTCATCACTTCGTCATTGGTTTCGGGCTGGTCGATATGTACCAGGCGCAGCTCTACCTGGTGGCAGTGTGGGTGGTGCTCAACCGGCCGGTAAACCGATGGACTTTTGTCATCATCCTGGTCTTTGCCATCGCCTGCAGGCTGGTCTGTCTCTTTTCTCCACCCTTTCTTTCCACAGATGTTTTCCGCTATGTGTGGGACGGACAAGTACAGGCTGCCGGCATCAATCCCTTTCGCTACATTCCGGCCGATGCTCATCTCGCGTTTCTGCGCGATCTCAATATCTATCCCCACATCAACCGGCGAGACTACGCCCACACCATCTATCCCCCGGGCGCACAAATGCTCTTCCTGCTCATCACCCGCTTGGGAGCGTCCATCCTATGGATGAAGGCCGGCATGGTCGGCCTGGAATCGCTCACCATCTGGATCCTGGTCAGGCTTTTGGGCGCGCTCGGTCTACACCGCGAACAGGTGTTGATCTATGCCTGGCACCCGATGCTGTTTTGGGAAGTAGCCAGCAGTGGCCACGTCGATGGTGCGGCCCTCCCCTTCATCGCGCTTGCGCTGCTCCTCTACATCCGCTACAAACCGGTGGCGACCGGGGTTGCCCTGGCAGCCGCAACCCTGATTAAGCTCTATCCCATCGCCCTGTTCCCCGCGCTCTACCGGCGAAGCCAGTGGCGCGACTGGAGGATGCCGGTCACTCTGGCCGGACTCGTGGCCGCCGGATACGCCTGCTACGCAAGCGTCGGCTGGCATGTGCTGGGTTTCTTGCCCGAGTATGCGAAAGAGGAAGGGCTGGAATCTGGCAGCCGCTATTTCCTGCTCACCCTGGTCCGCCACTCCCTACATTGGGAGACTCTTCCCACCGGCGCCTTTTACGCCTTTGCGGCTTTGTTGCTGATGGGGTTAGCGCTTTGGGCCTGGCTGACCAGTGAGGCCGGCGTATGGTCTGCGATTCGCTGTTCCTTCGTCCTGGCGGCCGCTCTCATGTTGTTGTTTTCCTCTCACTACCCCTGGTACTACCTGTGGTTGCTGCCCTTTGTGTGCTTGATCCCCTACGTGCCTATGCTTTATTTCACTACCGCCTGTTTTTATCTCTACACCACTCAACTTGCTAATCCGGGCCCGGCCATGTACTACATGTTTGAATGGCTATATGCCACAACGGCTCTGCTGGCGTTGTGGTGCATGGGCACTCGCCGGTTGCAGGCGAGACTTTTTCGCGGGCAACCCAAGCCCCCCAAAGCATTTGCTGTCTATGCGAGGAACTCATGAGCGAGAGTCTTTCAGTACAACCGCAGCAGGACATGCGGCGTTACTTTGAGAAGCCGGAAGACCAGCTCTCAGTCATCATGGAGGCGGATCCCGTCTGTCTCTACCTGGAAACCACCAACCGCTGCAACTTGTTATGTACCACTTGCCCGCGCACCTTCGAAGAGCTGGAGCCCGAGAAGGATATGTCGTGGGAGTTGTTCACCAGCATCATCGATCAATTTCCCAAGATCGCCCGCGTAGTCCTGCATGGTGTGGGCGAGCCGATGCTGGTGAAAGAGTTGCCCCGCATGATTCGCTATTTGAAGGATCGGGGCGTCTACGTGCTCTTCAACACCAACGGCACCCTGTTAACCAAAAGCAACGGGCAAGCTCTGATAGACGCCGGCCTCGATGAACTGCGGGTTTCGCTCGATGCAGCCGAGTCTTCCGTCTTCCAGATGGTCCGTGGCAAGGACATGTTTGACCGCATCGTCACCAACGTAGGCAACTTCGTCGCCATGCAGCGCGAGCACAATACACGGCTACCGCGCGTCTCCCTTTGGCTGACCGGATTGCGGGAGACGTTGGCGCAACTGGAGGCCTTCGTTCGCCTGGCGCATCGCCTCGGCGTCATGGAGGTCTATTTGCAACGGATGGTCTACCTTCCCGAGGGACAAGGCTTGGCGCGGCCTGAGTCTGCTTTGTTTGAACACACCACCGAGCAGGAAGAACAAGTCATCCGGCGAGCCGAGGAAGTGGCCAAGGAACTGGGAGTATTCTTCTGTGCGTCTGGGGCGACGGAGCCTCAAGTGAGCATCAAGAAGCGCAAAGACGACAGCCCCTGGTCCCTGTGCCGGCGGCCCTGGAGTCTGATGTATATCACCGCGAACGGCCAGGCATTGCCCTGTTGTATCGCGCCATTCTCCATGCGCGGCTATGACAGCTTCACCTTAGGCAATGCAACCCAACAGACCATGCGCGAGATCTGGAACGGCGACAAATACCAGGACTTTCGGCGTGCGTTGCTGAGCCCGCACCCGCCCGCTGCTTGTTCCAATTGTGGCTTGCGCTGGAGCCTCTGATTTGGCCCATGGGGTTTCGGTTGTCATTCCCGCCTTGAACGAAGCGGAGAACATCGGAGCGGTGGTTCGGGAAATGCCGTGGAACTTGATCCGCGAATGCATAGTCGTGGACAACGGCAGCACCGACGCAACCGCCTCTGAGGCAATGGCGGCCGGTGCCCGGGTGGTGGCCGCACCCAAGCGTGGTTATGGCCGAGCGTGTGCCGCTGGAGCTGCTGCTGCCGACGAGAGCTCCGACATTCTGGTCTTCATGGACGGGGACGGCAGCGACGTGCCCGCCGAAATGGACCAACTGCTGCAACCACTCCGTGCGGGCGATTGCGATTTTGTGATTGGCTCCAGGATGCGAGGCAAGCGCGAGCCAGGCAGCATGCAGCTCTCGCAGATCTTTGCCGGCTGGCTAGCGGGACGTCTTCTCAAACTTCTCTACAAAATTTCCTACACCGACATGGGACCCTTTCGCGCCATCAAGCGGGAAGCGCTCACCCGTCTGCAAATGCGCGAAGAAACCTACGGCTGGAATCTGGAGATGCAAATGCGAGCAGCCCAATGCGGCCTGCGCATCCGCGAAATCCCAGTAAGCTGTCGCAAACGCGCCGGAGGCGTAAGCAAAGTAGCCGGCTCCCTAATCGGCTCCTTCCGAGCCGCCATTCGCATCACCCAAACCCTCTTCCGAGTCGCCTCAACCCCAAAACCCTAAACCCCAAACTCTCAATCAATCACGAACCCCGGGTGCCCCACATCTCGCTCGTTTTTCGCGAGATGTGGGATACCACAGACTCAAACCGGTCACCTCACAGACATAACCAATCCAAAGGAAATCGGACGGGTGCCCCACGTTCGCCTAAGCGTACGTGGGACGAAAACGATGGGCGACCCGGATTTCCTGCCACGGGGCGCCGCCCACGTCCGTGTGTGCGGCTTTCTTTAAGGAAAGCCGCATGGAGTTCGCCAACGCCAACAAGATCTACAGGAAATCCGGGGGAAGCCCCACAATCGCTTTTCCTCAACTCACCAACAAATCCGAACTAAGCATTTTCAATCGACTTCCACTCCTCCGCCGAAAGCTGCAACTTCGCCGCACCCATATTCTCCTCCAGATGTTTCACAGAAGAAGTCCCAGGAATCGGAATCAAAACCGGCGAACGCTGAAGCAACCAAGCCAAAGAAATTTGAGCAACGGTAGCATCATGTTGATTAGCAATCTTGTCGAGAGGCCCACCGGCCTTCGCAAGCTTCCCCGCCGCCACCGGAAACCACGGAATAAACGCGAGGCTCTGCCGCTCACAATACCGCAACACCTTCTCGTGTTGTCGATCGCTCAAATTGTATTGATTCTGGACGCTGACGATCTTGACCGTTTTACCCGCCCGATCGATCTCCGCCGATGAAACCTCCGACAATCCGATATGCCGAATCTTCCCCGCCTTCTGCATATCTTTGAGTGCGCCCAAGCTCTCCTCCACCGGAACCTGAGGGTCGATCCGATGCAGTTGGTACAAGTCAATCCGATCCAACTTGAGCCGGCGCAAACTCATCTCCACGCACTGCCGCAGATATTCCGGACGGCCGACCATCTCCCATTTATTAGGACCGGATCGCGCAAAACCACCTTTGGTTGCAATCACGAATCCCTTCGGATAGGGAAACAGGGCTTCAGCAATAATTTCTTCGCTAACCTCGGGACCGTAAGCATCCGCGGTGTCGATAAAGTTGACGCCGAGTTCCACCGCGCGCTGCAGCACTTTGCGTGCTTCGTTGCGGTCTTTGGGTTCGCCCCAGATACCAGGCCCAGTCAAGCGCATAGCGCCATACCCGAGCCGGTTGATGGTGAGGTCTCCGCCCAGCCCAAAAGTTCCGGTCGTTTCTGTTTGTAAGGTGGTCATATCTCTTAGGATTCGCCCCTCGTATGATTGGTTTCTCATTGTGTCGGGCACCGCCACCATTGTCGGAGCAGGCCCCAACGGATTGGCCGCCGCCATTGTCCTGGCCAACGCCGGCCTCGCCGTGGAAGTAAAGGAGGCGGCCTCCGTCGCCGGCGGAGCCGCACGCTCGGCCGAACTCACCCTACCCGGCTTCCTGCACGATCTGGGGTCCGCGGTGCACCCGATGGCCGTGACGTCGCCCTTCTTCTCCACTTTGCCCCTTGCTGAATCCGGGTTGCATTGGATTTACCCTGCCGCAGAGCTCGCACACCCACTGGACGACGGGACCGCCGTCATGCTGGAACGTGATCTCGATGGCACCGCCATCCAACTAGGGTCAGACGCATTGGCCTACCGCCGTCTTTACCGCCCACTGCTAGCTGGCTGGGAAGGTCTCCGCCACGACTTGCTTAAGCCCGTCGGCTGGCCCCAGCATCCGATCGCCATGGCGCGTTTCGGGTTGTTGGGCTTGCGTTCGGCGCGTGCTCTCGTCGACGGCCACTTCAAGGGAGTGCGCGCCCGCGCCCTCCTCGCCGGACTCGCAGCGCACTCATTCCTGCCCCTCGAATCGCCCATCTCCGCATCCTTCGGCCTGGTGTTAGGGATGGCTGGCCACGCGGTCGGTTGGCCCATTCCGCAAGGCGGAGCACAGTCCATCGCCGATGCACTCGTCGTCTGCCTCCAAAAGGCCGGTGGCACAGTCATCACAGATACCCCCGTGCGCTCGCTGCAAGGCTTGGGGGATCTGGCTCTCCTGGACATAACGCCGAGCCAATTCTTGACCCTCGGAGGCGACGAAATCCCCGCATCCTTCCGGAGGCAACTCCAGCGCTACCGCTACGGCCCCGGCGTTTTCAAAGTGGACTGGGCGCTCAGCCAACCCATTCCATGGCGCGCCAAAGAGTGCCTGCGCGCCGGCACCGTCCACCTGGGCGGCACCTTCGACGAAATTGCGGCTTCCGAGCGCGCGCCCAGCCGCGGTGCAATGAGCGATCGCCCCTTCGTCCTGCTATCCCAGCCAACCCTATTCGACCCCAGCCGCGCCCCTCTCGGTAAGCATGTGGCCTGGGCCTATTGCCACGTGCCCAATGGTTGGTCCGGGTCTGCCTTACAAGCGATCGAAGACCAGGTAGAGCGTTTCGCCCCCGGCTTTCGCGACTGCATCCTGGCCCGGGCGGTCTTTAACACCGAAGCAATGCACGCCTGGAACGAAAACCTGGTGGGAGGCGATATCAACGGCGGCTCGTTTGCCGGCCTGCAGCTCTTCCTGCGGCCAACCTGGCGTCAGTACGGTACCCCGCTCTCGGGGGTGTACCTTTGCTCCTCCTCCACACCCCCCGGAGGCGGGGTCCACGGCATGTGTGGCTATTGGGCAGCACGAAGGGCGCTGAGGGGGACTGTCAGGCGCTATAAAGGACCTCAAGCATCGTGAAATCATCATTGGGCGGAGCGCCGGCCATGAAGCTCTCGACCTTGCTCAGCACCCCCTCAATGGTGCAACCTTCGAGAGCGGCTTCCAGCCGGTCCTCGCCAAAGAAATCCCCATTCATACTTTCCGCCTCGGTGACGCCGTCTGTGGCCAGAACAATCCGGTCCCCAGGTTTGAGCTGCAAGCGCTCAGAAGCGAAAGTAGCCTCCTCGATCAGCCCCACCACCATGTTCGCGTTTTCTAGGCGCCGGACGCCGGCGCTATTGGCCAACATGGGCTGCACATGCCCGCAATTGACATATTCGAAGGTGCCTTCCGGTCCCAGTTTGACCAGGATCATGGTCGCGTATTTCTGCACATTCTTCTCGCAGATGTAACGATTCGCCACATCCGCGATCTGTGCCAGCGGCTGACCGGCCAACAGCAATCCGTAAAGCAGGCCCTGCAGGGTAGAGGCCAAAATGGCCGCCGACACGCCCTTGCCGGAGATGTCGGCAATCACCACGTAGAGGCCGTCTTCCGTAGCGATGACGTCATAAAAGTCGCCTCCCACCTCCTTGCAGGCGACGCTCCGAGCATGCACACGCGCATAGGGGAGGTTAGGGATGGCAAACTCCATCAATCCCTGCTGAATGGACGCCGCAATGTTGAGTTCTTCGCGGTAGCGCCGTGCCGATTCTTCTGCTTGGGCAAGAAAGGCGTTTTCCACCAACGCCGCCGCTTCGGTCGAGATCGTCTCCAGAAGATCGTTGTCCACCTGGCTTAGTTTGCCGGGCTGTAGCCGGCTGTCCAGGTACAGAACCCCGAGGATATCTTTTTCATGCAAATCACTGCTGGCTGCCCGCTTGCGCAGCGGAATGCAATAGACCATCCGGATGCTCTGCTGCACCATGCTTTCCGTGCGCGAATTGGCTTCGGCCGACAACGTGTCGGTGACAATGAACTTCGAGGCTTTGAGGGCCTCGGCAATGGCACTGTGGGAGATCGTCGAATCGTCCTCCAGACGATCGCCTTTGAGGCTGCGCCCAGCGGCCAGGGTTAACTTCCCTTTCTCATCTCTCAGGAATACGTAACCGCGCTCCACCTGGGTCAACTCCAGGGTCGCTTCGACCAGCGTTGCCAGGATCTCATTGACCGCGCCGAGGGTGTTCAACCGTTGCGCCGCAGCCAGGAACCAGCTCAGCTTCTCCAGGTCCGAAGTGGGGGTGGAAATCGCATGCAGTTCATCCAACAATTTGTGGATCGTTGAAGTGCTTTCCCGCGCCGGGCCGAAGCGCAACGATGGGCCGTTCAGAGAACCCAGGCGAATTTCGTCTCCTGGCTTCAATGCCTCGCGATCCACCAGGGGCTTGGCATTGAGAAAGGTGCCGTGCCGGCTGCCACAGTCGACTACGTGAAACTGGCCCTTCTCATAGACGATGGCGGCGTGGTCGCGGGAAATAAAGGCGTGCGCCAATACCAGGTCGCGATCCTGCAAACGCCCAATGGTGAACGGCGTATGCGTAACGTTGATCTCTTCCTGGCGGGATTCATCGATCAGCAACAAAGCAGTAGTAGGAATTGGCTCGGCCATAAGGCGATTGCTCCGGAGATTGGTTGCAAGCTTGCCGGGATCACCGGGCTGATGTTAAGAAAAGTACCACATGCATAGACGCGGAAAGGGTTCGTCTGCGGGGATCGACGGAGGCAGAAATTCGGCCCCCGACAGCAACGATAGTCTCTCTTCAGCATCAAAGCGTGGAGAAAACCCGGGCGCTGACCCGCGCCATGTACATTGAAGGCAGAGGAGAAGAGAAATCGTGCGAATGCCCCTACTACCACCCCCCGACAATCAAGGCCTTGTCAGCTACCTCGCCGCCATGCAGCTCGAATTGACCACCGCTCCATGGGGCGAACCGCACCAGCTGCCGGCACTTGACCTTCTCAAATCCCTGGACGATCTCGACGAGGAAGAAGACGACGACGACGAGGACGAAGATATCGATGACGTCGACGACGAGGAAGATGAAGAAGACCTCGACGAAGATTACGAGGATGATGAGGATGAAGACGAGGACGAAGATGAGGACGAAGACGAGGAAGATGATGACGACGGAGGAGTTAGGCCACTGAAGATGGCCTAACTGGTGACCCGTTCGTCGTAATACAACGGAGGGGCCCACCCCTCCGTTGCTCTTGATAACTTGTTCGTTAGTACTGGTAATTGCCTGAAAGTGGAAGCTCTTGTGGACGCTGGCTGGGGTACCTTGTGACTGGCCCCTCTTTCCCGGAGAGTGACTGTGAAAAGGCGCATTCTAGTTGTGGATGATGATGACGTAACACGGCAGGCAGCGGCTCACAGTCTGCAGACCATGGCAGGTTGGGAAGTGGTCGAGGCCTATTGCGGAGCGCAGGCCATCGAAAGCGCGAAGCAGCACCAACCGGACGCAATCCTGCTCGACGTGATGATGCCGGCCATGGACGGGCCTGCCATGCTGGGCAAGCTTAGGACCACGCGCGCCACCAGCCATATCCCCATCGTGTTGCTGACGGCAAAGCTGCAAGCCGTCCACGATGGCTCTCTTTCGCACCTGCCAGTGGCCGCCATCCTGCCCAAGCCCTTTGATCCCCTGCGGCTGGCCAGCCAGCTCGCGGACGCGCTCGGATGGGAAAAAGAATAGATAAGGGCTGGTAGGTACGGGCTTCAGCCCGTACATAAACCAACGGCAACAATCTGGCCTTTAGCCCCTGAGGTACAGCCCGTTCAACCCGGCAGGAGGGGTCGCCCGGCGCGAAAAGACTGCAAGATTCGACCGTCCGGCGAAAGGGCCAAGAAATTCGCCTCCCGCCCTTCCTCAAGACAACCCCAATTCTGCTCAAGCCCCATTAACCTGGCAGGATTGCGCGCAGCTAATTGGGCGCTCACGGCAATCCCTGCGCCGGTAAACTCCGCAAAATTGCGCACCGCCTGGTCCATGGTTAAAACGCTGCCTGCCAGGACTCCGGGTGAACCGGCGATAGTGCAGCGTCCGTGCGCCACCTCTACGTCCAGGTCACCCAACTTGAAGCTACCGTCGGGCATGCCGGTGGCACTCATGCCATCGGTGATCAGAATGGACCTTCCCGCACCCTTGGCTTTGAAGAACAGGCGGACCATGGCCGGATCCACATGAACACCGTCGCAGATGATCTCCGCAAACAGCGCATCGTTATCCAGAACGTAAGCAGCCACGCCAGGGCTGCGATGGTCCAGACTGCGCATGGCGTTGAAAGTATGCGTGGCGCTGCGCGCACCAGATCTAAAACCGGCCGCGGCTTCCGGCAGCGTGGCATCGCTGTGGCCGATGCTGCACACCACGCCAAGGCCGTTGGCGTGCTCGATCAGCTCGAGCGCTGAGGATAACTCCGGAGCGATGGTGAGAATGCGGATATGCCCACGGGCAGCTTGCCAGAAACGATCGAAGAGCGATATCGATGGCTGCACCAGCAGGCGTGCCGGGTGAGCTCCGCGCTTGGCTGGGGAAAGAAACGGCCCCTCAAGATGAATACCCAGGGGCACGGCGGCATCGGTGGACGGTGCTCCTTCGACCACCGCCGCAATCATGTCCAGAGCGCGCAGGGTTTCTTCCGTGGATGAGGTGATGGTAGTTGGGTAATACGCCCCGACCCCATGCCCAGCAAGTGCTGCGCCAATCGTATGCAGCGCTTCAGGGGTGCCCTCCATGACATCGTGGCCCACTGCGCCGTGGACGTGAATGTTCAGGTAGGACGGAACCAGGGTGGCTTCGGGGTAGGCATCGCCCGCCTCGCTCTTGTGGCGGCTATGGATGGAGGTGATGTGCCCGTCTTCGATGGTGATCTGCGGATACTCGATGAATCCGATGCCGTGCAAGAGCCGGCGCGCCGTAATTGTGCTGGTCATTCTGGTGTCCCGTTCTCGTCCACGGGAAAGGATATAGCAAGGGAGAAAATGCCCAGAAATGAGTCTCGCCGCCAGGGGCTATCCCTTGGCGGCGAGATCGAGAACCGAGGCAAACTGGGGCAAACGGACAGTGAAAGCTAGATGAAAAATCCGATTGCTTCGAGAACCTCTTCGCTCATTTCGATGTCACTCAGCTTGGCTGCCTTGGTGAATTTCAATTCTTCCCGGAACCGGTCAAGGACGGCCGCATTCAGGTCCGTGCGCTTGTCCAGCAGGTGCAGCAACTCTGCCGCCGTGGTTGCGTGTTGATAGTTGGCCTTGAGGCCGCGTGAATTCTCTATCGTGACAGCCACTGGCAGGGTGCGAAAATCGCTGGCTTGCTGGTGGGGTAACCGTGCTCGAATGTTGACTCGCATATTGGAGACGATATTGTCATGCGAATGTGAGGTAGAAAATACGACCTTAAGGGCGAACGAATACCTGGAAGGGGTATGAACTAGCGGGCATAGCGGTTTCACATTTGGCCTAAACCGAAGCAAACGGTCTTTTCGTGGTTTTCCGTCAAAGAAAACCACTCCTCGCGATGCTCTTGAGACCACAGGAATTGTTAAACCGCTTTAAATGGCCAGTACCGTTGCTGGCGGGCCAGTAGCAGGAAAAGACCGACGCCGCTGACGAAAACCGCCAGCACGTAAAGCATGTATTGCCAGCCCTGCGGCTGGAACGCTTGCACCAGGAAGATGTAGATCCAGCAGGCCATGGCAAACAACGCGGGCAAGGGATACAGCCACATACGAAAAGGACGAGACGCTTCCGGGTGTCGCTTTCTGAACAGAAGCAGGCCGATGATCTGGCCGACGAACATGATCAAAATCCGGGCCAGGATCAGGGCCGTGATGATCTGTACCAGGTCGAACAAGCTGGCGATAGCCGACAGAATACCGACCAGCAGCAATGACCGGTGAGGAAAGTCTTTCGTAGGGTGTGTCTTGCCGAAGAACCGGAAAAAAGTGCCGTCAACCGCTGCCGCGAAGGGTATCCGTGAATAGCCCAGCATCATGGAGTAAACCGAGGCGAAGGCGGTCAGCAAAATCATGACTGTCAACCACTGCCCAGCCCAGAAGCCTGCCACCCGTTCCATGAAGACTGAGCCGACGGCGTCGTAGATCACGGTGCCTGGCTTGATCATCTCCCGCCAGGGAAGAACGCCCGTAAACGCGACGGAAATCGCCAGATCGAGAAGTAAAACCAGAAGGATCGATCCGATGATGGCCCGCGGAATGACCCGCTCTGGCTCGCGTACTTCATCCCCCAGGTGGCAGATGTTGTAGTAGCCGAGGAAGTTGAACATCACCAGCATGGTTCCGTTGCCCAGGCCGAGCATGAACGCCACACTCAGGTGAAAGGCGCCCGGCGGGAAGTCGAATAGCAGCCGCGGGTTCAGATGCATCATGCCTTCCACGACCACCCAAAGGCTGGTCAAGAGGAGACTGCTCCAAAGCACCAGCATGATGCGGGCGATATCACGAATCTTGCGATAGAGCAGGATCATGGCAGCGAGGGCGAAGCCTGCAGCGAGCAAGCGCAAAGCCCATGGCCGCGTCACCAGTCCTTTGAAGACGAAGCCCGTGTAGAGCGCCATGCCCACAGTGCCGGTGGCGATCTCCAGGGTGGCGCTGAAAAGGAACTGCCAGACAAACAACCACGCCATGAGCCGCCCCAGGCCCTCTCGTCCGAAGCACTCGCGGAGATAGGTATACGAGCCACCGGAACTGGGGAAGGTGGTGCCCAACTCCGCGAAAACAAGGCCGTCCGCAATCGCGATCAAGGCTCCTACGAACCAGCACACCAGGGCTTGCGGCCCGCCCATCGTAGCCAGAATGGCCGGCACGGTAATGAACGGTCCCGTACCCACCATGTTGGACATGTTGATGGAGATCGCGTTGAGCAAGCCGAACTTCTTGGGCAGGTGGACGGTGGGCATGAAGTAGGGTCGAGAGTTCAATCTAAACCATTTCCCCCTGTCGCGGGGGAATTCCTAAGCCCTTATGTGGCTGTACGAAAGATAGATCCGGCAGCCGTAGCGGAGAGGTCGACGCTCCTTGTAATATGGATCTAAGCGGTTAGTTGGCTCGGATGGGGGCAGGAGCACCGAATGCAACACGAAAGCGTAGTACGGGCCCGCAATCTGCCTTCGGATCAGGCCGGAGAGCTGGTCGCTTTTACCCGCCAGCAAGCCGGGTGGGAATGGATGAGTTTTGTGGTAACGCGCTTGCTGCCGGGGCAGACTTTGGAGCGGCGTACCGGCAACGAGGAGATGGCCCTGGTCTTACTGGGAGGGCTCTGTACCGCCAATTGGGGTTCGGGCGCTCAATCGTTTGGGAAAAGAAAAAACGTTTTCGATGGACTTCCTTTTACGCTTTATCTGCCTTGCGATCATCGAGTCACGATCAAGGCGGAAACGATTTGTGAGATCGCGGAATGCCGAGTACCCTCTGACGCCCCGCTCGAACCGCGGTTGGTGACGCCTGACGAGGTAGACAGCGGCTTGCGTGGAGGTGATCGCGCCCTCATTTCCAGCCGATAAGCTTGTCGTTTTTGAGGTCTACACGCCCGGCGGCAACTGGTCCAGCTATCCCCCACACAAACACGACGTCGATCAACCGCCGGTAGAAGCCGATCTCGATGAAATTTACTACTACCGGATGAGGGATGCACGCGGCTTTGCCTTACAGAATCTCTATCGTTCCGACCGATCGCGGGAGTCCCTGATAAAAGTGCACGACGGAGATGTGGTACTGGTCCGGGATGGCTATCATCCAGTCGTTGCCGGTCCCGGCTACGACACGTATTACCTGAACTTCCTGGCTGGAACTTCGCGCACCATGACAGTGACAGAGGACCCCGAACACGTCTGGCTTCGCTCCACCTGGAAGCAAATCGATCCGCGTCTACCGTTAGTGCATGGTTGAAACGTTGGGACGAATCGAGTCCCGGAGGGACGGCTGAAAATATGCCGCGACGCCATCCTGAGCAACCTTCAGTCGCCCCTACGGGACTCATTTTCAATCGATTGGTCTTTTGTGATCAACAACGTCCGACTAAGGTGACTTGCGTCGGGCCTTGGTCACCAGCGCGGGCAAGCCGGGCGCAGCATTCACGCTGGTCGAGCCATTCCGCAGCCCGAATCCGCAGGACTCGCGCACGCAAAGGTGGGGAGCAATCTTATGCGTGACGGCAGGGGCGCTTTTACCTTCAATCCGGTCGAGAAGGAGTTCGGTCGCCATGCACCCAACCTCATACTTCGGCAGTTCCATTGCCGTGAGCGGCGGATCGAATAAACGAAGCCATGGATAGTCATCCAGAGTAACCAACCCAAAATCCTCGGGACACCGCATACCCATCTCCTGGGCTGCCTGCAGAAAGCCAACGGTCATGAGGAAATTTGCCACAAACACCGCATCGGGACGATGCGGCAACAGAGACAGTCCAGCCCGGTGTCCGGAGTCGATACGATAATCTCCCTCGTACACCAGCTTGGGATTGAAGCTCAGGCCATTGGCCTTCAGCGCCTTCTTAAACCCCTGAAGCCTGGCTCGACCATTGCTGACATTCAGTGGGCCGCCCACCATGGCGATGGTCTTATGTCCGATTCTTGCCAGGTGCGAAACTGCCTCGAAGCTGCCCTGGAGATCGTCCGTAATCACGGCATCGTCCGTCAGGCTGGGGTAGGTACGCATCATGAGCACGGTAGGAACATTCATGCCCGACAGCAAGCTGATGGTTGGAGCGCTCAGCTCGCCGGGCGATTTGGTTAGCAGAATGCCGTCCACTCGCTTCGCCACCAGCAAGTCCAGATAGAGTTCCTCTTTTTCCAGCAGTCCGTCGCTGTTACAAAGAAGAATGCTGTACCCGCGTTTCTGCGCCGTATCCTCGGCGCCGCGCACCAGCATAGGAAAAAACGGGTTAGAAATATCGGGAACAATCACACCCAAGGTGCGTGTGCGCTCGTTGGCCAGGCTTTGGGCGAGAGAATTCGGTCGGTAATTCAGCTTGATGATGGCGGCATCGACACGCTTTTTGAGCGGCGCGCCAACATGGCTCTTCTTGTTGATGACGGCAGATACCGTGAACACGGAAACCCGTGCTTCACGCGCTACATCGTAAATGGTGGGTGTCTTACGCTTCGACGACCGGGAACCGCGAGGTGAATCGACCATGTATTTTCTTCCCGATCCAGCCGTCGGCAGGATCAAGACTCCAGAGATTCTAGCATCCAGGCTAATCGGTTCGTCGAGGGCGCAAAATCGTCGTGAGCAGGTCCGGTTTTCCGGCGATGCGAGTAAGGTGCGGCGATCGCAGACCCTGGTGGTAATCCACCGGAAAGTCGGCGTAATACCCATCCGTTAGGGTGAGCAATTCGATCGGCTGCGACGTGGTTTCCGCGCTCACGATAGATTGACGAAGTAAGTCGGCGGAATAGACGCGATGGTTAACCCCCATCAACTTCGATCCCGGAGCGAGTCCAGCCCGCCCTGCGGCCGAATCTGGAACCACATCGACAATCGTTCCATCCTGATCGGTGATCAAGCCGATGGACGCGGATAGATCGGCCTGTTGAGAGACACTCTCCGCGTCGACAGCAGCCTGGTTCGGCTCGTCTGTGTAAGTTACGGTCCAGCCCGCCGCTTCGAGGCCGGGTGAAACCGGGGTGGGACGCGTGGCCAGCAGATTCCCCTGAAGCAGGCTGTTCCAATCGTAAGGGACCGTATGGTTCAACGCGTCGACCAGGTCCTGGTAAGTGTAGGGCTTTACTGTCACGACTCCATCGGGCGGTCCAAAAAAGTCGGCGGCAAAGGTATCCAGGCTGCGCGTTCCCTTGCTTTTTTCTCGCAGAATGCAATCGACTTGCAACCAAAGCAGAGGCCCCTCCCTGTAGAAATCTGTAGCCCGGCGAAGGATCGTCCACGGCTGGCCGGCCGTATAAAGAATCTGCGCGGATTTCGATACATCCTGCAGGTTTCGCCAGTCGCGCCCGGTGCGATGATCCATCTCCGCCTGGTAGACCGCCATCCGGTCTTTCATCTGGGCGCTCGTTTCGAGGCCGGCCCTGGTGGCCAGAATCTCCGCCCAGTAGCTGGTAAGTCCCTCATAGACCCACAGCATGTCGCCGATCATCGGTTGCTGGTAGTCAGCGGTCGCGAGGCCGGCTGGCCGTCGGAACTTTCCATTCCAGGAGTGGATCATCTCGTGCGCCAGCAAATTGCCCGCTTCCGCGGAGAAGGAAGAACTCACCATGCCCAGTTCCGGAATCTGTTCATCGCTCGATTGGTGATGCTCCAGTCCATCGCTGGTTTCGCCTTGCGCTTCCACCAGGAAGTGGTAACTGGCATAGTGGCGCGAGTTGAACATTGTTCCGGTTTCCGAGACCAGGTTGCGCAAAGCAGCAATTCGTTCCGGCGGTACGTTGAGTCCTTCGGGTGATTTCTCAAAGAGATCGAGCAGATGGTGCTGCGAAACCCCCTTGGGCGTGATGTCGAACTCGCGCATGATGGATCCGCACATCAGCGGAGAGTCGATCAGCGTGGTGAGCGGCACAGGATCGAAGTGAATGGTTCCGCCTTGCTGCGCCGGATGCGGCAACGCCGTAGCGTACGACCACCCTTCGGGAAGCCTGATCGAAGCCGAGACAGTTACGGTGTCGGCATTCGTGTCCGCGGGATAGAGGACAATCTGATCCCAGTTCACATCCCCCTGCACCGGAGTAGACGTATTGCCGATGCCGAAATCGTTACCCGCTGCATAAGCCCCAACCAGGCTGAAGTCTGCTACCAGCAGATTGGCTCCCGCAGGAACCGGGACATGGAACCGAAACATATCCACCGGGTCGCGCGTCCATGCAAGGCTCTTGCCGTCCGCGGTAAACCTTAGGTTCACCAGGTCGGCGATGGGCCCGGTCGGTGCATGGTTGCCGGGGATCCACTTGGGGTAAACGAGATCAACCGTGTGAGCCCCCGGGGAAGCCAAAGGAAAAGACTCGTGTGCATGAAGGATTTTTCTCGAGATTGTCGTTGCGTCTACATCCAGCGTGATGCTCTTCTGCTGCGCCAGCGAGGCTGTTGCCGGCAAAACAATTCCAAACCAAACCAAGCGTGTGACACTGCGGCAGATACGTCGCAAAGCAAGAAAGGGCAATTCGCTGTACACTCCATTGCCGCCGGTTGTTTTCGGCTGGTACGACACATCCTACCAGTCATGGGTCATCACGAGCAGGATGAGCTCGGCGCTGGATGGAAGAGCGGTTTCACCCAACCTCTACACGGTTTCGACCGTTTGCCTTTGCTGCATAGAGGGCTTGGTCGGCGCGTTCGATCAGAGACCGTGCATCGTCCTGGCCGGTCTTGTACCAGGAAACACCCAGGGAACAGGTAACTTGCAGTTGATGCCCGTTGCAGTGGAAGACGTTGGTGCAGAGAGCATGATGGATCCCTGCAAGTCTGGCTTCGGAACCCTCTTTTGGGAGTCCAGGGAAGATCCCCACCAGTTCTTCGCCGCCGTAGCGGCCCAGGCCGTCATAGGGCCTGGCCGCGGAACGGAGCCTCTGCGCATACTCCTGCAAAACACAATCTCCGGTCACATGGCCGTAAGTGTCGTTCACCTGCTTAAAGTGGTCGATATCCAAAAGCACAAACGCGAGCGAAGAGCCGGTCCTTCTTGCGCGCTCCATCTCCAGGTCCAGCTGGTGCATCATCTCAGCACGATTCAACAGTCCGGTCAGCGAGTCGCGCGTCGCCTGTTCTACCAGGGCTGCTCTCGTCTTGAGGAGCTCCGCCTTCTCTTGTTCCAGCTCTTGTGTCCGCTCTTGCACCAGCGCCTCCAGACGGTGTTGGCGGGCCACCAGCACACGGACGCTCCAGCGCCAAGCCAGGAAGAAGATGAGCATCACAGCAACGAACTCAGCGGCGAACATGCTGCGGGTGCGCCACCACGGCGGCAATATCGTAAAGGAGACGTAGGTTGGCGCAGATTGCTGTCCGCTCGAGCTATCAAGCGCCATCACGGCAAGGCGGTAGCTCCCCGGCGGAAGCGGCGGATAGCGGAGGTCATGTTTTGTGGTGTCTTGCCAATCTTCGTCCACGCCCTCAATGTGATAGCGGAAGCTGATGGTTGTCTCATGCTTGAAATCCAACGACGAGAGCCGGGCGGTAAGGGGCTGATGTTTCCAGGGCACCTTGGTCTCGGATTGCCGGTTCAGCACGGTATTCCCGATTTTCACGTCCCCAATCCAAAGAGAGAGCGGCGCGGACTGGAAGAGCCGCTCGGGATGAAGGAGATGAGACATTCCGCCGCTGGTGCCGATCCAAACCGTGCCGTCGTAATCGTCATAGAAACCATTGCTGTCCACATCATTCCAGACCAGGCCATCCTCGGCGGCAAAATGTATCCATCGCTGTCCGTTTGAGACGGACACGCCATCTCCGGTTCCTACCCAGAGCCACCCTTTCCGGTCGATGGTCACGAGATAGACATTGTTTGAGCCCACGACGGCGGCGCTCACACGTTCCAGGATCTCTGCAGTATCTCCGTGTATCCACAGATGGACCAGGACCGGATCAATGCCTGAAAGCCAAAACGTTCCATCGGCCGCCATCGCGATCTGGGCAGACAGGGCGGGTTGGTAGTCGGTTGGCAGGTTTACGTGTGTCCAGGTAGTGCCGGACAAGCGGAAGAGCCCGGAGTCAGAGATGAACCACAACGTTCCGTGCGCGTCCTCGACTGCCTCATAGACTCGTCCCTGTGGTCCCATCGCCGGTGCAAGCCGTTGAGGACCGAGCCTCCGGTCTCGCACATTCACATAAAACAAACCGCTTAGCGAACAGATCCAGATCCGCCCCGCGTGGTCGGGGAGAATCTGAAACACGCCCTGCAACTTTGCCGCTTCGCGGGCGCTCTTGGACTTTGGATCATAGTCGATGACTCTGCCGTTATCGCTGCCGCTCCAGATGTGGCCGTCTTCCGTAATTGCCAGCGTCTGGATGCGTCGCATGGGGTCGTTCTGCTGGTCCACCTGGGGTTCGATCGTCCTAAAATCCTGGCTCATACGTTCCAGGTTCTTTTCGGTCGCTATCCAGAGCGGGCCGGGGTAGTGACGTGCAAAGCCCCACACCACGTTGGAGCTCAAGCCATTGGCGACCGTCCAACTTTCGACCGCGCCATAACCGAGCCATCGCGCCATGCCATGACCCCCCAATCCAAGCCACACGGAACCTTGTCGATCCGCGAACAGAGCGTTCACCGCGTATGGCGGCAGATCCAGCCTTTCCTTGAGAATCTGCCATGTGTTGCCCTCAAGCCGGGCCAAACCCTCGGTGAGATTGATGAGGATGCGTCCCTGGCGATCTTGAATGATGGCCGGATCGCGTACCCCTATGGAGAACTGAGGCAATCCAGCGTCGGCCGGAGTGAATTGTTGTGCGCCCGGCTCGAGCCGATAGAGGTGATGCTCACCACGAACCCAGAGACGTCCGGCCGTATCCATGAAGGCCATGCGCCACTGTTCCTCCGATAGACCATCGCTCTTGCCATAAAAGCGAACCTCGTTGTTTGCAATGAAGCAAAGGCCTGGACCGCACCCCAACCAGAGCCGGCCGTTTGGCTTTGCGTACGCGAAGGTGATGTTTTTGAGCTGCGGATGCGTGGCAGTAGCCGCTTCCCCAAAGTAGGGCGAGACCTGCCACTCATCCTTTGGGCTCCGCCGCGCCACCATGAGGGTATGGTGGCTCACAAAATAGATTCGGTCGGCATCGTCGGGAGCTGCTGCCAATGAGGCGTGCAGATCGAACTCGAACTGCCCGCCTGCACTGCGAACCGGATGGGCACCCAGGGAATCGTAATAGAGCAGCGCCTGAATCGTCGCTACCCAGATTCTGCCGGCCGCATCCTGCGCTATCCCCGTGACGTAGGTGGTGTCCCGGCTGTCCATCGGCATTCGTTCAAAGCTCGAGCCATCAAATCGAAACAGACCATCTTCCGTGCAGACCCATAGGAAGCCAATGGTGTCCTGCAGGAAACAGCGGGTATTTAGATTTTTCAGTCCGTCGCTCTGCCCGTAACCATGAAAGGTATATCGCTGGGCTCGCGCCGAACCGCACAGGCTGCAGAGGGTAAGTGCGACGACGCCGGCAATGGACAAACTTCGCATCAGGCACTGTAATGATCGGCAGAAATCAGCCTCAGATCACACTGACCTTAGCCAGGAAGATGCGGCGCAATCGGCTTCGCATTCAGCTTATAGTGCAATAGGGCGCTGAGATGTTGATTCAACGAGGGCCGCGCGGGTGAAGCATAGTCTGTTTGAACTGTTCAAGATTGGTATCGGACCGTCGAGCTCCCACACCATGGGGCCGATGCGGGCTGCACTTCGTTTTGCCCGGGAACTGGATTCGGCTGGGCTGATTGTTCAGACCGCGTCGATCCAGGTCGATCTCTATGGCTCGCTCGCGCTGACCGGCCATGGCCATGGTACCGACCGCGCCATCCTGCTTGGACTCTCCGGCGAAACCCCGGAGGGTATCGATCCCGCGGAAATCGAAGCCAGGCTCTCCGCGATGCGCGCCGCCAAAAAACTGGAATTACCTGGTCGCCATTCCATCGCCTTCGATGAGTCGAAGCATCTGATTTTTCATCGCGACCAGATGTATCCCGTGGCCAAGGTTGTTTCTCATCCCAATGGCATGCGCTTTTCCGCGTTCGACAAGGATGGGCTTTTGCTTTTCGAGCGCATCTTCTTTTCAATCGGTGGCGGTTTCATTTTGTCTGAGGAGGAGCGTGCCGCCGCGGAAGCCATGCAGTCTTCGGTGAACGATCAAGCAGGAGAGGTTCCCTACCCTTTCCATAGTGCACAGGAGCTCCTGGAGAAAGCGGCAGCCGCCAACATCACAATCCCGCAACTGATGCTTGCCAACGAGTGTGCCCTGGTAAACCAACGGGGTGCTCCAGGAAACCCATTGCCGGCTGAGGAACAAGTTCGTCGCGGCATCCTGCACATCTGGCAAATTATGCGCGAGTGCACCCAGCGCGGCATCGAAACCGAGGGTATTCTTCCTGGCGGCCTGAAGGTCCGCCGTCGCGCAGCGAAGCTGGCGGCCCGATTAAGCGCAGGGGGATCGAAAGACCCTCTCTCCCAGCTTGACTGGATCACGGTATACGCCATGGCTGTGAATGAAGAAAACGCCGCTGGAGGCCGGGTCGTGACCGCGCCGACCAACGGCGCCGCCGGTGTGGTTCCCGCCGTCGCCCACTACTACCTGGAGTTTGTCGACGGAGCAAACGAAGAGGGGATTCTTCGTTTCTTCCTGACCGCGGCCGCCATCGGCATTCTCTACAAGGAAAATGCTTCCATTTCCGGAGCAGAAGTCGGCTGCCAGGGTGAAGTGGGCGTGGCCTGCTCCATGGCCGCCGCCGGCTTGGTTGCCGCGATCAATGGGCCCGACGAAACATCCCTCACCGCAGCGGAGATCAATGACCGCATTGAACACGCCGCGGAAATCGGAATGGAGCATCACCTTGGCATGACCTGTGACCCCATCGGGGGTCTGGTGCAGGTTCCTTGCATTGAGCGCAACGCAGTGGGCGCCATCAAGGCGGTCAACGCAAGCCGGATGGCGATGAACGAGTCAGAAGGCCACAAGGTCTCGCTCGACCAGGTCGTCAAGACCATGTACCAGACAGGCCTTGATATGCAGGCCCGCTATAAGGAGACCTCGCTGGCGGGTCTCGCGTTGAACGTGATTGAGTGTTGAGCTTCTTGTCACCGCAGCATGAGGACCGAGGCCAGAACGGTAGTTAGCACAACCATCCATGGGCGCACCCTACCAATGGTCAGCAAAGCAAAAGCGGCTGCGGCGACCAACAAGTCCGGCAGTGAGTGAATCGCAGTGCTACAAACCGGGCGCAAAAAAGCCGCGGCCAAAACCCCCAGGACACTCGCATTGATGCCGGGCAGAGTGGTTCGCAGAGGGCGCGATTCTCTGATCTGTGACCAGAAAGAGAGTGCAGCCACCACGGCAAGAAGGCCGGGAAGGAAAATCGCGACCAGGGCAACCAAACCAAGACCTATGCGTGAATTGCCGGATTGGATGACTGCACCAAGAAAGGCCGCAAACGTGAACAGTGGGCCGGGAAGCGCCTGCGCGAAACCGTAACCTGTCAGGAACGATGGTTGCGTCACCCAGCCAGGCGTCACGATCGCATGTTCGAGCAGCGGCAACACCACATGGCCACCGCCAAACACCAATGCCCCGCTGAGATAGAACGCACTCCCAACCTGAACGAGTCCCGGGTGTGTTTTGGGGATGATCGCGCTGGCGACGAGCAGCAACAGGTAGAAGGCTCCCGCCATCGCTCCAGCACGGCGAGAGATGCGAAAGTCGAGCGGCGGCAGCGCGGAGACAAAATCACCGCGCAGAAATGCGGCTCCACAGAGGGCGCCAACCATAATCGCCAGAAACGTACTGATGGATGCCGGGCCGAACATGGCAACGGCAAGGGCGATCACAGCGATGAGCAGCCGCTGCCAGTCTGGCGTAAGACGTTTCCGCATCACAAGAATGGCCTGGGCGACCACCGCAACCGCGCAGAGCTGGAGCCCGTGCACAACCGCGCTCCCCGTCCTCCCATGCAGGGATTGCTCGGCAAAGGCAAACCAGATCATCAGAACTGCGGAAGGAAGAGTAAAACCCACCCATGCGGCGAGACCCCCGAGCCACCCACCGCGCAATAAGCCGAGAGAAAATACCGTTTGACTGCTGGCGGGGCCAGGCAACGACTGAGCCACAGCAATGATTTCTGCGTAAGTTTCCTCAGAACACCATTGGCGCCGCTCTACCAATTCGGTACGGAAATAGCCAAGGTGGGCGATGGGTCCGCCAAACGATGTGCAACCCAGGCGAAGAAAGACGCTCAGTACTTTTAGGCGATCTTCCAGCTCATCGCTCATAGTCGAACAGCGACATGAAACCGTAGTCCATGTGCAACTGCTGGTGGCAATGAAAGAGGGTCAGCCCCGGATTGTCAGCGGTGAAGTCGATCTCTGTTTCCTGGTAGCCGCCCACCATGACCACGTCTTTCATGACCCCGGAAGTTGGCTGTCCGGCGATCCGGGTGAGCTCAAAGGTGTGCCGGTGCAGATGGATGGGATGAATGTCGTCGCTGGCATTGCGCATCCGCAGGCGATACCGCTTGCCCTCGCCCAGATGAAAGGCCGGCGTAGCCATCATTTGATCCAGGGGGTACGACACACCGTTGATCGTCCAGCGATTGAAGCCGGCAAGCGCGGCATTGTCCTTGGCAAAGGTCATGTCAAAAACTTGATCGGGCGCCCGTGACGGACCCTCCGCTTGACCGAAGTGCGCGTAGTTCCAATGAAACGCGTGGGGAGGGATCCATAGGGGCTTGCCCGAACGTCCGGCGTACTCGACCACGATGCCCATTCCGTGATGGCGATCGTCGTCGCTCATGTCGCCCATCACCCACACACCGGGATGATTCATTTCCACGATGGCGGAAATCCGTTCCGCGGTACCGATCCACAAGCCCGGCACTCTCACTGGTTTGGGCAGCGGATTTCCATCCATGGCCACCACCAGAAATGAATGCCCAGGCAGCGCCAGGCTGCGGATCTCTCCCGCGCTGCCGTTCAACACGTGGAACAGAACCCGCTCGCCCTGCTTCACGCGCACTGGGTCCCCATGACCGAGCATCCGCCCATTGATAGTGAATGCGTCGTAACCGACCTCGTACCCTTTCGGCATTTTCTTTGCGAGCGACGCTTGCATGGCGCTTTCGCCCGTGTCTTTTAGTTCTTTCACGGTTGCTGACGGTGAAAGGAAATCCATATCCATATCGCCGCCCTGGCTGAAAGTCGGCTGAAACTCTTTCAGGGTGAGAAAGACTTCGCGGTCGTACCTGCCCGGGTCATTCTTCGGTTCGATGTAAACAGGCCCGACCAGGCCGCTGTACTGGCCCCGGCTCAGGTCTGCCCCAGCGCGCACATGCGTGTGGTAGAAGCGGAACCCGGAGGGGCGCGGTACGAACGAGATCCGCTTGTTGCCGTGAGGGGGGATAAAGGGTGTTCCTTCCTCGGCAGCGCCATCCACATCCGAGGGAATCGATTGCCCATGCCAATGAACCTGTTCCGGGATATCCGTGTCGTTGTGCACGTCGACCGTAACCCGCACACCCTCGCGAAAGCGAAGGAGCGGCCCGGGGAACTGCCCGTTATAAACCGTCACCGAGACAATGCGATTGGGAGCCAGTTCAATCGGTTGGGTGGCAATGGTAAGAGCGTAGTCGGCCTTCGTCTCCGTCTGTTGATTGCCGGCCGGCGTCCACGAGAACCCAGCGCGGCCGCTCAGCATGGCGCTCGCCCACGAGCGCAGGCGTGGTCGAAAGGAACTTTCTGCGAGAGCGGTCAATGCCCTTCATGGCGTCAATTATGTAGCATTCCCTTGAAGTCTATAAGCTATTGCTATGCAAGTGCACCTGATCGACGGCACGTACGAATTGTTTCGCCACTATTATGCTCTTCCCAAGGTACGTGACAGCAAGGGGCAGGAAGTCGCAGCCGTGCGCGGCGTACTTGCCTCGCTCATGGGCATGTTTGGCAACGGCGCCACCCACATGGGCGTCGCCACCGATCATGTGATCGAATCATTCCGCAATAACCTGTGGCCCGGCTATAAGACGGGGGAAGGCGTGGAGCCGGAACTGTTAGCCCAGTTCCCACTTCTTGAGGAAGCGCTCATCGCGCTGGGGATCGTGGTGTGGCCGATGGTTGAGTTTGAGGCGGACGATGCATTGGCCGCGGCTGCCAACGCTGCCGCGAACGACCCGCGCGTGGAGCGTGTGATTATCTGCACGCCCGACAAAGATCTCGCTCAATGTGTACGAGGGACCCGCGTGGTGCAACTGGACCGGCGCAAAAATATTACCCGGGACGAATCAGGGGTGGTCGCCAAATTCGGAGTGGGGCCGGCGTCCATACCTGACTATCTCGCCCTGGTGGGTGACTCGGCCGACGGCTTCCCGGGACTCTCCGGCTGGGGCGCGAAATCCGCTGCCGCAGTGCTCGCGCGATTCCAGCATATCGAGTCCATTCCTTCCGACTGGCGAGAGTGGGGAGTCAATGTTGCCGGTCCCAAAGCATTGTCGGCAACGCTCGTCGCCAATCGCGATCAGGCTTTGCTCTTTCGGGTTTTGGCCACCTTGCGCACCGACATTCCAGTATTTGACTCCGTTGACCAGTTGGAGTGGAAAGGCCCAACTCCGGACTTTGCTCCGCTGGCTGCCCGTCTTGACGCCACGGTAACAAAAAGCAAGAGCCGAGAGACCAAATCGTAAAACGAAAAAGGCCTATCCGCTGAACTAAGCCCCGGACTGTGTCCCATCCTGAGAGCCTGTGACTTTTTTGATCTTTTCGTGTTTTCTGCGTATCCAATCAGCTGTATTTCAAGCCCCCACAAAGCCGTCATCCTGAGCGAAGCGCTTCGCAGACCTATCGCAAACCGAGGGCTTTAAGCGCGCAGTCGAAGGACCCCGGCGATGCTTGTTGGCAGATGCTCTTGGGAGTTTCCAGCCGCAAACTACACCGGAAGATGAATCTGTGACGTGCTCCGCTCAGGATGACATTTTTGTGGTGAGTTAAAGATGCAAAAAATAGCGTCTTCTCAGACCTCTATTCTCTGCCAAATTCATGCCCTGGTACAAAACAAAACCCATCATCCAAAGCAGCCATCGCTACAGCTACGGTGACATTATCCTGCCACCGTAGACTGCCGAACAATCAACTTAGGTTCGACAAAAGCGGTCTGTGGCACATCGTCCTCTGGCTTGGCCGCCAGCGTGAGCACCCTCCGTGCCGCGGCCTCGCCCATCCGTTGAATCGCCTGGTCTACCGACGTGAGCGGCACCTTAAAATAATCTGTATAACGCAGGTTGCCGCAACCGACGAATGCGATTTCGCCCGGGATGCTAAGGCCAGCCTGCATCGCCGCCTGCATGGCGCCGATAGCCGACAAATCGTTGTAGCAGAATACGGCGTCCGGCCGTTGTTTCTGCGCCAGCAATTCCTGCATGGCGCGGTAGCCGGCAGAGTCGCCCGTCTCCTCGAATCGTTCACGAGTGATGACGTAGCTCTTGGGCAGCTTGATGCCCGCAACGCCGAGAGCATTGCGGAACCCCTTGAAGCGATCCATCGAAGGGCTCGTCCCCTGGCCGCCGATATGGGCGATCCTTTTGCGTCCAAGACCGATCAGGTGACGCGTTGCCAACTCGCCCACCAGGACATCGTTAGACCCCACAAAGTCGGCCCCCAGTTTAGGGATGTTGCGGTCGATTAGCAGAAGCGGCGGGCCTCCATCCGTGAAGAATTCCGCCTCTTCGATGTTCTGGCAAGAGGCCACCAGAAGAACATCCACTCCCCGGTTCACAAGTGTCCGGATTTCCTGTCGCTCGACCTCCGGATCTTCCTCTGAAGATGACAACACCAGAGCCAGCCCGCTCGCCCGCAGCGCGCCCGCAAGAGACTTGGCAAACTCGCCGAAGAACGGGTGCACGAGATCCGGTACTACCAGTCCCACCGCAAACGACCGGCCGCTCGCCAGCCCACGCGCCTGCATGTTGGGCTGGTAGTTCAGCTCCGCCATACGCTTCAGCACCCGGGCCCGCGTGCGCTCGCCGATGTCCAGGCCGCCGCGCAACACCTTGGATACGGTCACTGTGGACACGCCGAGATCCGCAGCAATGTCTTTTAAACGTACCGCCATGTTGCTCCTCGATCCAGATCGATCAGCTGAACCGTGTCTGCCGCCAGAGCGCCCAACCGGCGCCGCCGAGCGCGGCCAGCAGTGCCAGCGTCAGCACCGCAACCCAAGCCAGGTTCATCGCCAGCGGCGGCACGACCGCGTTCAATCCGAGCCACAGAAACAGGCAGCTTGCCGCCACCACGATGGCAACATCCCACCAGCGGCGGCGTCCGCTGCGGCTCACTGAATTCGTCGCCGCTCTGCGCGAGCAAGACTTCGCCATAGTCCAACCCGTAACGGTGGCACTCTCGCGCCAGCGCTTCGTTCCGTGAGTGATTCTCACGCGAGGAAGCCACAGCGGTGCTGATCGCCAGCGCCCCAAGGATCATCAACACCGATCCTCCCAGAACCAGCGCGAGATGAGCCCGGTTCGCCGAGGCCAGCTCCCCGAAGACCAGTGCGCCCCAGGCCAGCCCCCAAAACTGGTTGGTATTGGAGAGCGGAATGCCCCGTCCAATGCCCAGATACTTGGTCGCGAACTGCTGAAACAGGTCGCCGACCACCCACACGAAGCCCCCCAGGAAAAGCCAGAACAGCAACTGCCTGCTTTCGATCAGCCGGAATGCGGACGACTTCATGCCACCGTCGAGCGTCCAGGTGAGCAGAAACATCGTCCCCAGTTCGCCGACCGTAAACACGGTAACGAAAGAGAGGGGATTCATGCCGCTTAGGTAAGCTTTCCGATAGGGCACGTACATGGTTCCCCACATCAGGCTTGCCCCGGCGGCCGCCAACAGGCCCATGACCGCATGCGGCGGAACTCCGCCGGAGCCTTGAATGGTGCTGAAGCCGAGCATGATGGCCGCGGCCACGATGCAGATGCTGCCGCAAACTACCTTGACGATATTTTTTGCCGTGGCTCCCTGAAGCTCGCGGAACAGCAGCCTGCCCCAAAGCAGCCCGATCAGCGAGTTCGTGTTCCACAACGGGAAAGCCGTGGCCAGCCCCACATCGCGAATCGCAAAGACCGTTAGTGTGTTCGCCACAGCCCAGAGCGCGCCGGCAAGGACCGCCCAGACCATCAGGTGCTTTTTCGCGAACAGGTCGGCGAAGACATAGCTGGTTCCTTTGAGCAAAGTAGGGAACGTCCAGCGCGCCGTAAACACGCCGGCAACCATGCAGAGCGAGACAGCGAACGGAGAGAAGCCGGCGTTGACCAGCTTCGTAGGGGCCTCGGCCGCCCCCAGCCAGACGCCCGCTGCGAGACCGCAAATCACTCCCAGCCCGTGGAGCGAGCGATCGGCCCGTGGGGTTCGTGCTTTCACTCCTACTGCTTTGTCTGTGGCCATCTGGCTCCCAAAGGGATGAACTACTTGCCGTGAATGAACACGAGCAGACCCACACCCAAAAACAGGACAATGGCGGGGATCCAGAATTGAACGTCCGTTAGGATGGCCCGCAAGGTGTTCGTGCGGCCACCGCGCTCGTCATGCATGTGCATTCCCCGTTTGGCCCGGAATTAACGTAACCGATTACGAAAAGTAACGTTATCGGCCACCTTGTGCCGTTGTCAACAAAAACCGCTAGAACCTTTTGGCCAGGCTATCGAAAGTGGGATTGTCTCACGCCGGAAATTGGTGTACGTTAGCGGTAACGTAATACTACGAGGCTGCCCGCTCTTGGGCTACCCGAAGGAGACACTCGCATGAGCCAACCCGCAGTTGTTCCCAACCAACCCCTGCAGGATCTTGACCAGTGGGATGAATTCCTCGAGGGCCGATATAGGGAAGGCAAGAGCGAGGAGGAGTTTCGCCAGTACGATGCAACCGCGACTCCTGGCGTCGCCGAGTTCTACCGCTTGAACCACGAGAACATGACCGTCGATTACGTGTTGGCGAAGGAAGAGCAATACTTCACCCTGCGCAAGGGGCAAAAGACGGTTTGGGAAGCCGCCGAATTCCTCAACACCCTGGTAGACGACAGCGACCCCGATACCGACCTCACCCAGATCGAGCATCTGTTGCAGACCTCGGAGGCGATGCGCCGCGACGGTCAGCCTCGCTGGATGATCCTCACCGGCTTCATCCACGATCTCGGAAAGTGTCTCTGCCTATATGGCGAGCCGCAATGGGGAGTAGTGGGCGATACCTTTCCTGTTGGTTGCGCCTGGTCGAAAGATATTGTCTTCCCCGAATACTTTGCCAAAAATCCCGACCGCAACGTTGCCAATTACCAAACGAAGTACGGGATCTACGAGCCCAACTGCGGGCTGGATAATCTGCACATGTCGTTCGGTCACGATGGCTACATCGCCAAAGTGATGCAGCCGTATCTCCGCGAAGAATCGCTCTACATGCTCCGCTACCACTCGTTTTACCCCTGGCACAAGCATGGGGCGTACGACCACTTGTGCAACGAGAAAGATCGCTCGATGCTGGAGTGGGTCCTCAAATTCAATCAGTACGACCTGTACTCAAAGGGCCACACCAAGCCGAATCTTGCCGAGCTGAAGCCTTACTACGACGACCTGTTTGCCGAGTTCCTGCCGGCCACGATGGCCTGGTAATCAGAATCTCGCCCACGCCGCTCGTTTCAGATAGCCACCGGCCTGATGCTCTATGTTAGGGCGCGACTGTACTCGAGCCGCACGGAGGGGGCCAATGAGGCCTTTAGTCCCTGAGGTCCCGAGGTACTTTTTCAGGTGAGCAAAAACTCTAGACGTATGGCACGGCTTTAGCCGTGCCATACATGGTCTGTCGCTCGACGGCTTTAGCCGCTGAGGTACGCTTTTCGAGACCTAAAAGGCAAACTCCTGTCGTTTCGGACCTGAACTCGCCAATCAAGAACCAACCCGATTTTGTGCGGCTAAACGTCTTTCCATTTCCTTCCTCCGGATGTCGTCTTTCCCGAAACCGCGCCGAGGTACGCTCAACGAAAGACCACTACTTTGAATCGATCGCCAACCCCGCTGGGAATCAATTAACCAGTTTTCTAAAGACCAATCCCAAATTTGCGGCATCGGAGAAGTGCCAGGGCAAGCAACTCGCGGGCGTTAACACCCCGGCTGTGCCTACGCAGACCAAATTGGGGAGGAAGACTACGTGTTCGTCTTAAAGGAAATTTTGCAGCAGGCGCAGAAAGACGGGAGAGCCGTGGGCCATTTCAATATTGCGGATTTCGTGATGTTGAAGGCTGTGTTCGCATCCGCGCAGGATTTGAAAGTACCGGTCATCGTCGGGGCGTCCGAGGGTGAGCGCAAATTTCTAGGGGTTTACCAGATCGCCGCCCTCGTGCGAGAACTGAGAGAAGAATTCGATTTCCCGATCTTTCTGAATGCCGATCATACGCACAGCCTCGCCGGTGCGGTGGAAGCCGCAAAGGCCGGGTTCGACTCAGTGGTTTTCGATCTATCAGCTTTGCCCTTCGAACAAAATATCCGCCAGACCAAAGAGGCGATCGGCGTGCTCAAAGGCATCAATCCCGCCATGCTGATTGAGGGGGAAATTGGCGACATTGGAACCGGTTCTGAAATCCACGACGTAGCTCCCGACCTTTCCAAAGGATTGACTCCCCCGAGGAGGCGAAACGATACGTGGATGCGACGGGAGTCGACATTCTGGCTCCGGCCGTCGGCAATATGCATGGCATGGTGGTAAGCATGATCGAAGGAAAGACCAGGAAGCGTTTGGATATTGCGAGGATCGCTCAGATCAAGACCGCCACCGGATCTCTGATGACTCTGCATGGCGCGTCGGGTACCGATGACGGCGATCTGCGAAAAGCGATCGCGGCTGGAATCAACGTGGTTCACATCAACACGGAAGTACGAGTTGCCTGGAGGCATGGGTTGGAAAAAGGCCTGACCGGGCAGCCTAACGAGGTCGTTCCTTACAAGATCCTCCCATTTGCTATAGAGGCAATTAAGCAGGTCGTCACTTCGCGGCTAAAGCTCTTTAATGGCATTCCGTAAGACCGAAGCGGCGCCTGGGTGAACCCAGTCAACCTGAAATAACAACACTTTGCTTTTGCGGCGTTCCTTCAATACTGGAACGCCGCATTTCTTTGCGCGGTAAACCTCGCTAAATCTTTGCATCAACTATGTAACCTTGTCTCAAACAGGTCTCTCGCATCTGACTGGTAATGTTGTAATCTTTGGAACGTTTGGAGCCGGGAGGATGCGACGGATGATTCGACACATCTCCACCCGGCAAAAAAGAAAGCTGAACCTGCGCACCATCGTGACAATCCTGGTTGCAGGTGCCTGGGCGTTCGCATTCTCGCAGATAACTCCTCAAAACGGAGATTGGCCAGTGTACGGCCACGATGCGGGGGGCACCCGTTACTCACCACTCAAACAAATCGATACGACGAACGTCAGCCGGTTGCAGCGCGCCTGGACCTATCACACAGGAGAAACCGGCCGATCCCTGGAGTCGACGCCGATCTGCGTCCATGGCGCCTTGTATTTTTCGACTCAGAACGAGAACGTTGTGGCCCTGGACCCGATCACCGGCAAAGAACTCTGGAAGTTCGCCAACCCTAGTCCCCGGGGTTCAGAGAGCCGCGGAGTGGCCTATTGGGCGGGCGATCAACGAACACCTCCCCGGATCTTGTTTGGCACCGGGAACGGCCAACTCATCGAGCTAGACGCGAAGACCGGGACGCTCGTGCCCTCGTTCGGGGACAAAGGTGTCGTCGATCTGCGAGCCGGAATTGCGGATAGCTACCCGAATGCCAATTACGCTATCAGCTCGCCGCCGGTGATCTATCGCGATGTCGTGATTGTGGGCCCGTCGACGCAGGAGTCAGGCAGCGTTGGACCGAGCGGGGAACCGCGGGGTTTCGATGTGCGAACCGGGAAGCTGCGATGGGCATTTCATACCGTGCCGCAGCCCGGAGAAGAGGGCAACGACACTTGGGGCGAAGAGGGATGGAAGAATCGGGCTGGCCCGAGTCAGTGGGGTCTCGATACGGTGGATACTGAGCTCGGCCTGGTCTTTCTGCCGGTGGGCAACGCGGCAGACAGCTTCTACGGCGCCGATCGCAAAGGACCAAATCTCTACGCAAACAGCGTGATCGCTCTGGACGCGCTGACTGGAAAGCTGCGCTGGCACTACCAGATGGTTCACCATGATCTGTGGGACTACGACATGAACGCCCCGCCGGCGCTGATCGAAGTCAAGCGCAACGGTCAGACTATTCCAGCCTTGGCAGAGACGAACAAGATGAGCCTGTTGTTTATTCTCGATCGAAGAACAGGCAAGCCGATTTTCGGTGTCGAGGAGCGCCCGGTGCCTAAGGGGGATACGCCCGGCGAGTGGTATTCGCCAACCGAGCCGTTCCCGGTTAAGCCTCCGCCGCTTTCGAGAACGACGATGACCAGCGACGACATCTCCAGGCGCACTCCCGAGGTGGAGAAATTCTGCGGTGAGTGGCTGAGTCGCTTACGTTTCGGGGGACTCTACACCCCGTTCGGGATGACTCCTTCATTATCGATGCCGGGGACCATGGGCGGAGGCAATTGGGGCGGTGTCTCCTTTGATCCGCAGTTGGGATACATATTCGTCAACACAAGCAGCCTGGGCACCGTGGGCCAAATGGCCCCGGCTGCACCCGGAGCAGCCCTGCCCTATCGTAACCTCGGCGGATACACTCGATTCATCGACCAGGATGGGTATCCTTGCCAGCAGCCCCCGTGGGGAGAAATGAGCGCGGTGAATGCCAACACCGGCGAAATTGTTTGGCGGAAACCCCTCGGTAGCTATGACGAGTTGGAAGCGCAGGGCCTGAAGAATACCGGTGCGCCGAATATCGGAGGCTCCATTGTGACCGCCGGCGGCCTGGTATTTATTGCCGCGACCACAGACTCCAAGTTCCGGGCATTCGATTCGCGTACCGGTGAGGAACTATGGATGGTGAAGCTTGACGCGAGCGGTACGACGGTGCCGATGACTTATCTGGGTAGGGACGGCAAGCAATATGTCGTCGTTGCCGCCGGCGGCACCAATCGCTTTCGCATGATTGCCAATACGGCGGACAAGAACTCTGACGCAGTCGTCGCTTTTGCAATTTCCGACAAGCAGCAGGCTGGATTCAGTCCTAAGCTGAATTCTTCGACCGCGCGCGGCACTGAGTTCAACCCATTCCGTGGCGCCCGGTTCTTTGGCCTCATCGACAGGCACGATGGCGACTTTGCCTGATGGGCCAGAAAAGGCAACCGTCATTGCCGTTTGTACCAAATGCCACGGGCCAAATAACTTTTCGACCCTTCGCATGAGCCGTAGTGCCTGGGAAACTGAAGTGGCGGCCATGAAAGATAAAGGAGCCGTCGCAACAGACGACGAGTTCAAGAGCATCGTCGAATATCTCGCCAGGAATTACCCCCCTCGGTGAAGGGCTCAAGGAGCAACGTCGGATGAGACGCAGAGATTTCGGGAAAGGGCTTGCAGGAAGTCTTCTGACCACTGGCATAGCGAGGTCTGCGACAGCCTTGACCGCCGCAGGCCAAGCGCACGCGGCTGCGGCTCCCAGAAAAAATACGAAGATGCATGTCGGCGCCGACTATCACGTCGCCGAGGGCGGCGGTGTCATGTCGCGGGAGAACCTCGAATACAACCTGCGTTTCGGCGTCACGCATATCAGCCCAGACCCGGAAATGATTCTCGAAGGCGAGGCAGGCGTCCGCGGCCCGCTTGCTTCTCCTGACTCTCGCGGCGGCGCCTTTATTTCTGCCGAAGGACCTTCGGGCGGTGCCTTCGATCTCGACAAGCTGAAGCGCATGAAGGATGCCTGCGATGCAGTAGGGATGACGATCGAGGGTTTCCGCATGGATTCCGGTTACATCGTGATGAAGCCGGGTCCGGAGCGCGATCGAAAGATCGACCAGATCCTGGAAAATGTTCGCAAGACGCACCTGGTGGGAGTTGGTCTCATCAGCCAGCATTGGACCATGATCCCCATCCGTCGCAACGGAAAAGAACCAGGCAGAGGAGGATCGACCTACGAAACATTCAAGCTCGAAGAGAATTGGAAAGATTTGCCGCCGGGAATTGCCGGCGACGTCAGCTCAGAGGAGTACTGGGAACGCATCACCTATTTCCTTCAGAAAGTGATTCCTGTCTGCAAGGAATACAACGTCAAGATGGCCAACCATCTCTATGATCCTCCTGGGCTGCCGCTTGGCTACGAGCACGTGGAGAACTTCGACTCCCCGTCGATTTTCACCGCGTACAAACGCTACGAGAGGATCGTCGACAGTTCCTACAACGGCTTCCAACTCGATCTGGGAGTACTTGCCGAAGGATCCGTGGACGCGAACAAGCAGATTCCTCCTCTTGTGCACTACCTTGCCGAACGGGGCAAGATCCATCAGATTCACATGCGCGCGATCAAGGGTGGACTCAATCACTTTGCGGAAGTCTATCCGGATGAGGGCGTGCTCGATCTGTTCAAGATCATGCGGATACTAAGGGACGCGGGATACGAGGGCGGCATCTTGCCCGACCATATGCCTTCCCATCCGGGCGATCCGGGAAAACTGCAGGCCTATGCGTTTGGATACGGCTATATCCAAGCTCTCATCAATGGTGTGAATTCAGAGGTGTCCTAGCCGGGGAACGTTGCCAGAGTTCTTCCTCATGGGACTGATTCTGGGAAAAGACATTCGCCTGCTCGTAGTTGTCGTAAACGAATTGCCGAAAAGGTGCGGCATTGTCCCCGTGCAAGGCATACTCCGGCTTAACGGGAAACAAGGCAACATAGGCCGGCGGATTGCGTTGCAACGCTTGCACGATGGCGGCCACCTGTTCGGGGCGCGTGGTTTCATCGTAAGCGACGAACTCTGTTGCTGTGGGGTTGGCCAAAGACAGATAGAGGGCAAGCGCGGAGTCGTTGAAGAATCCGTTGGATGGATGTGTCCGTTCTGCCAGCCATTGAAATTTATGGAATAGCGCCTTGTCGGTGAACGCGGTTCGGCCAATCGGCAAATCAACGGTAGCGTGCCACTGCACCTGACGATGGATCGATAAGAGGATGAAGTAACAACCTGCCACGGCCCACGACAGCTTCCGAACGTATCCGCCGGCAGAAGTGGGAAGGCTTACCAGCCACACGAAGATGAGGATTGCCGGGGGAGCAACCGTACACAATCTGAAGAATCGCGGTCCATGCGCGACGGCCAGGAACAATGCCAGACCGACCACGTGCAGGAGAATCAGGTTCCGCTGGAGTGTGGCCGGCAATGCCGCGCGTCCCCGCCACAATTGAAGTATTCCTGCGATGTAGACGAATGGAACCAGCGCATAGATGAACAAGGAAGGGATCAGAAGCGCAATTTCCACCCGTCTGCGGAAATCGAAAAGCTGCGCCAATTGATGAATATAAGTGCGCGGAGTATTGACCTCCGATAGCGTCATGAACCTCGGAGGGAATATGACCAGATCGAAGAACATGGGTTGCAACCCTGCCTTGTAGATGTAATATCCGAAAGCGCCCATCACCGTGAACAGAACGGGAAGAGTGAAGAGCGCGAGCCGCCTGACGATATTGCCGCCGTCCTCTGTGAGCCGAGGGACCGCAATCAGATAGAAGGCAACTCCCACAAAGACCAGCGCCCCTTTCGTCTGCGTGAAAATAATCGCCACGGCACAGAGCAAGCCGGCTGAGAGAATGCGTCGCGCGCTGAGGCCACCCATAAGTACGGCCGCCATTGCCAGGGCAGCGAGGGTACTGAACCACTGGTGGGTGAGATCGAGAGCACTGTTGAAGTCAAAGACGAGGAATAGCAAGGCGGGAAGCCAAACACTCGGACCGCGGAGGATTTTTGCGGCGATGTACGTAATGACGAGGGAGAACCCAAGTCCCGTCGTGATCGTCCACATCGGCATGACCCAGGCATGGATGCCAAATAGGCGAAACCCAGCGGCGTAGATGAGATCGGTGCCGGGTGTAACGATCTCGAAGAAGTCGCGGTACGGAATCTGTCCTTGAACGATGCGGGTAGCGCGTGCAAAGAATAAGCTCTGGTCGTCGGTCACCGCAAACGGGGTTGCGGGCAAGAGAAAGGTCCTCAAATAAAGGAACGCACAGGCTCCAGCAAGAAACACCGCAAGGTGCTTGCGGGAGAGCGAAGACTCCGTCTCTGGT
The DNA here is from genome assembly GCA_963745725.1 of uncultured Acidobacteriaceae bacterium. Lineage (GTDB taxonomy): Bacteria > Acidobacteriota > Terriglobia > Terriglobales > Acidobacteriaceae > PALSA-350. The sequence goes on along the minus strand of CAVUYJ010000005.1, from coordinate 120,552 downwards.
GGGTGGCAATGTGTCACGACTGCGTTTCATCGTGCCATAGTGGGCCAGGAAAGATGTCAGTGAAAAGTAATCTTTTGCGGTCGTCACCGCACGGAAGTGGCTGGAGGTGGTGAGGGATTGCCCTTGGCCGGCCTGGCAAATCGCTGGATATTCAGCCGGTCGACGCCTTCCTCGATCAGGTAGAACTTGTCGGCTTCTACATCGCGGAATGTCTGTTGCCGGCCGCTGGGCCACTTCACCTCGACCGTTTCCGCACGAGCCGTTTTGCCCAAGCCAAAATTGGCGCGCAGATCGCTCTGAGAAAGATAGCTCCCGCCGCCTTCAATTTCCCGCATTTGCGAAATGCCGTCGGCGAGAACCCGTATCCGAGCCCCCATACCGTCACGATTGCTCTTCGTACCCACCAGCTTGAAATTCAGGAAGTGATTCCCATTGCCGCCGCTGTTGTGCAGTAACAGAGGCGCATCTCCGTTGTTAGCGACCACAACATCGACGAAGCCGTCATTGTCAAAGTCCGCAAACGCAACCCCGCGGCCGACGTAAGGTGTCTGGAACCCATTACCGGCCGACTTGCTCACCTCCACAAACTTCCCGTTGTGTTCGTTATGAAACAGGGAGTTCAATTGCTTGTAGCGAATCCCTTGGGCGGTTTGCTCAACTTCTGGATAAACGTGACCGTTCGCTACAAAGAGATCGAGCCAGCCGTCGTTGTCGTAGTCGAAAAAACCTCCCCCAAAGCTCAGGACGTCATGCGTGGCGCGCGTAATTCCGGCCTGGTTGCTGACTTCGTCAAAGAATCCTTTGCCATCGTTCTGCCAAAGGTGGTCCGAGGATAGCTGAAAATCGGAGATGTACAGGTCAAGCCAGCCGTCGTTGTTAAAGTCTCCCAGCGAGATACACATCGCCGCCATGACGGCGCCGTTTCCGCTGAAGGCCATGCCGCTGGGTGCGCCAATCTCCTCAAAAGTGCCATCATGGAGGTTGTGGTAAAGGTAGGCGCTTAGCCCATCGTTGGCGACGAAGAGGTCGGGCCAGCCATCGTTATCATAGTCGGCGGCGCCCACCGAGAGATTCTTCCCCTTGGGCTGATAGATCTTGGCTTTGGCGGCAACGTTGGTAAAGGTTCCGTCGCCATTATTGTGGTACAGGGCGTCGGGGCTGCCCCGATAAACACTGGGCGCGCAACTGCTTTGCACTCCGGCCAGGTCGCAATAACGCTTGTCACCTAGTTCGACGTAACTGCCGACGTAGAGATCGAGTCGGCCGTCGCGGTCGTAGTCAAAGAATGTCGCTCCCGAATGAAATGTACCGGACTCCGTGCCGGCAACTCCCGCCTTGTCGGTTACCTCGGTGAACGTCCCGTTCCCGTTGTTGCGATAGAGAGCATTGCGGCCGAACTGGGTCACAAACAGGTCGGGAAATCCATCGTTATCGTAGTCGCCCCAGACACATCCCAACCCGTAACCAGTGCCCGGCACGCCGGCCTTTTCGGTGACATCGGTGAATGTGCCATCGCCATTGTTGCGATAAAGTGCGTTACGGACAGAGATGCCGCGGTTGTACAGATCGCGCCCATTCACAAAATAGATGTCGGGCCAACCGTCGCCGTCAAAGTCGGCCACGCAGACTCCGGGGCCAAACTCCTCCCGGTTGATGGAGGTGCCGCTGTTGCCCTTGAAGTGGGCAAACTTGATGCCTGCCGCTGCCGTAGAGTTCGTAAACTCGATGGGATTCGGCTGCTGGGCCTCGGCGTAGCTTGAAATGCGGTGCGAGGCAGAAAGCAGACACACGAGGAGCAGCATCCCAAACTTGACCCTCACGCACCGGCATATCGAGCAAAACGTGGCTATCACCGTGGGAGCCTTCCAGGCTAAGTCTTCACCAGACAATCTACTGGTTGTCACGCCGCTCTGGAACAACATTCGGTGCCAGAAACGACACCAGCCGCCTCGCGTTTAAGGCTGACCTGTTGAGAAGCACCCCTTCATGGGCGCAAATGATTGATTCTTAAAATCGATGGGTAGCTGGGTTCGATGGACATGGCCAAAAAGGATAGGCAGACTGTCATGGCAATGTCGTGGCTGCGTTGGCCTCGCGTTGCAGGCGGGTTCCTCAGGAAATGCGGAGGCAGAGTCGTGAGAGACTGGTGCAACGATTTCGAGCAATATGCGAACTGCAGCGCAAAACAGGCGAGTCTGCCTCTTCACCGGTGCGAGCGGTCTTCTTGGCAGTGCGTTCCTCAGGCTCTATCGTGCGCAATACGATATCGTCGCCGTCTATCGATCTCGCTCGCCGGGCGCGCCGACGCAGGAGTCGTGGCTGGTCGATCCTCTTCATCCGGAAGCTGCCGTCTCCGAGAACGAAAACCCCGTCTTTGCCATCCAAGGCGATCTGCTCGACGACAATGACTGTAAGCGTGTCGTCGAACTGGCCCTCGCGCGGTTCGGGGCGATCGATCTGTTGGTCCATGCCGCCGCGACCTTCAACCGGCAAACCATTGTAGGCACCGACCGGCTGATGGAGAATTTCGATCACCAGTTCCGGCTCAATGTACGCTCTCCGTTGCTACTGTCGGCTACGGTGGCTGAGCTCTTTTGGCGTAACCGGCCGGAGGAAAACGCCGCCAGGAATCGACATATCGTCCATGTCGCGAGCATAGGCGGCGTTCGCTTCTATGCGGGCACCGGTCTCAGTGTGTACAGTGCCTCGAAGGCCGCTCTCGTGCAGTTGAGCCGCCACATGGCCAGCGAATTCTCTGCCTTCGGAGTGCGCGTCAACGCGTTGGCGCCTAGCGCCTTTCCCCGGCTCATTCCCGTGGATCGCGTTGCATCGTCGCTTCGGGAGCTCGATCAAGGGCACGAAAATGGAAGGGTGTTGATCCTCGAGAAGGATCGAGAGAGCTTCATATGATCCATCCTGGGCCCGATTGGGAGTTGTCCACCGTTCTCGCTCACCGGCGATGGCAATACGCCGAGCGCCCATTTCCTCATTTTCACGTGCAGAACGTTTTCACTCCGGAATGCTATCAGGCGATCGAGGCCGAAGGTCGGCAACTCATTGGCGAGGGCTTGTCGGATCACCCGGATCCCGATCGTCTATCACGCAACATGCCCGGCTCCGATGCCTTCGGATGGAACCTGCCTCCAGATGTCAGCGGTCCGCTCGGGATCTTTTACAGCCAGCCATGGCACGATCTTCTCGCACGGTTGACCGGCGTTCGTGCAACCGGAGATATAAGCGGCGCCGTACATGTCCATCTGGCCGGAAGCGAAATGGGACGCATCCACCGCGACCTGGGTGTCGGATGGTTTTCCGGAAAAACCTCGGCGGGCGCGGTCAACCCGTCGGATCGTACCCTCTGCAGTTACATCTATGGCGACGTGCTCCAGCCCGGAATCGAGGTGCATGAGGCGGTTCGGGCAGTCACCATGATCTTTTACCTGGCGAATCCGCCCTGGTCGCAGGGAGACGGCGGAGAGACCGGCTTATACCGCTACGCCAACGACCCGATCGCATCGCCGGCGGTCGCCATCCCGCCCCGGAACAATTCACTCGTTCTCTTCGAGAACACTCCGTGGGCCTATCACTCCTTTCTGGCCAATCATCGCTCTCCGCGAACATCCGTGGTCCTCTGGCTTCATCGGCCGATCGAGGAGGCGCGGCTCCGATTCGGCGAAAGGGCGCTCTTCCGTTGGCGTCGTGACGAAGCGGGGTCACGGCCGTGAAGGAGCGCGCCGGCCAGCCAATGACGGAACCATCCTGCGCTCCAGCCCGCGAGCAACTGCGCCGGCTGCTGGTGGAAAAGGGCTTTCTGGTGACTTCGAAGACCACCCGGCTGGTCAGTCGATCCGGACGCTCCATGGCATGGATGTTGTATTCGCCGGCCATCACTCTGACCTCGGAGGGGAGCATGCTGGCAGGGCGCTGCCTGCTCCAGAATCTCGGAGCCTTCAGAGCGTCGCAACTGGCAAGCTACGGATATACCGGTCTGCCCCTGATGATGGCCACTCTGCACCTTGGGCAAGGACACTATGGTGGGTTGGTCGTCGAAGATAAGCCTGGCTCGGCCGCGGAAGCCGTCGTTCAGGGCGATGGCTGCCGGCCCGGTCCGGTCGTCGTAGTCGATGACTCGCTGGTCTCGGGAACCTCGTTTTTCCGCGCCGCGCGGATTTTGGAAGCGGAAGGCTTCCAGGTCGAAGGCCTTCTCTGCCTGGTTGAGTTTCCCGGCCGCGGCGGCCGTGCAGCCGCGGAAGCGGCAGGCTATCGCGTGCAAGCGGTTTTCGAGTTGGAGCGCGACCTGGAGGTCCATCGACTCGCGGAACAGGATTCGCGCCTCCCTCCGGCCCGCGCCGCAGCTCGGGCGGGTGAGCCAATGGATCCCGTCACCCTAGTCCGCCGCGCCGTGGAAGCTTGGCCCGGCGAAGATCAGACCGCCGGCAAATCTGCCTGTTCGCATGACCCGCCGGCCCATGCGGGCGTGCTGGTGGAGTTTCGCGAGCGCGGCAGCGGCCAGTTGATTGCGCGGGAGGGCTTCGTAGCGCCCGCCGGACCACCGCTTTGCTGCACCGCCGAGGCCCAACGAGCGGTGAAGGCAATCCTGCAGCGAAGTAGCGATCCTCGCAGAAGATTCGGCGAAGACCGTGCGGTTGCCGCGGTCAGGCTCCTCTCCCAGGCAGAAGAGATCGCACCCTCACAGATTGACGCGGAGGGAGACGCGCTGGTGGTGCAGAGCAGGCAGCATCCAAGCCGGGTCGGCTTTGCGCTTCGAGATGGGCGAAACCGTGCCGAAATAGCCCTCTATCAGGCCGCCCGGCAAATGGCGGGGCTGGGTCCGGCCGAGCCGTACACGATCTATAGATGTTCGCAACAAGAGTTGGTCGAGCCGTCCAACGTGGAACTCATCTTGCACCAGCCTTCCCCGGTGCAACTTTCGCAGGCTGAGCTCGCCACGCTCGTCCACATCGTACGCGACGCGATCTGCGCCCCGCCATCAACCCTGGGGAGTGGGGTAGAAACTGCTTTGGATGGCCTGCGCTTTCCTGGTGCGGGGATCGCCTGGTATCAAGCCGGCCGTCTGTTGGGCTGCTGGCTGAGCTGGAACTCCTCCTTGTCCGTCGCCGTTCGCCGTGCCGCGGTGCAGGCCTGGCAGCTTGGAAACCTTCCGCAACCCTCCCGGGAAGCTTCGCGGAATTTCAGTGTCCTGCTTACGCTGTTGGACCGGCCCCGCCCTCTCGGTGAGTTGACCGCCGCTGCGGTCGCAGGAGCCTTCGATCTCGGTCGCGAGGCGCTCGTTGCCTCGGCCGGCAAGCGCTCCGCAGCCGTCTTCCCTCATTTCGTGTGCCACCATGGGTGGTCGGCGCGCCAAACCGCGGAGATGGCGCTGCGCAAGGCAAACATCGCCCCCACCGCCACGGCCGCATGGGTTGCCTATCGCGCAAACTCCTGGCTCTTTGGCGAGAAGCCGGATGGCCAACCGGTTCCTCTCCAACACGGCTTTCCCCGCCGTTCGCCGTCTCCTCGCTTTGCCGTGGATTCCATTCGTCAGTCCGCAGCGGAGATCGCTAATTATCTTGCCACTCAGATCAATGCCGGCGGGCTGCCTGCCTACCTTTACGATCCCATCGACGATGTCTCGGTTCGCGCCGGTTCCATCGGCCGAATCATTTTCGCGCTGGATGCTTTATGTGAGGCCGGTGCTGCGCTCCACCATGAACGCTGGGCGGAAATGGGCCGCAATGGGTTGCAACTCTGCCTCGATCGGCTCGAGGTCGCGGGCGGCCAGTTACGCATGGATCTTGAAGGGTTTTCCGGGAGCAGCGCTGCGTTTTGCGAATTGCTTGCGGCCCTCGCCTGCTGGTTGCGGCCATCGTTGCAGAACCCTTCTGCGGTTGCGCTTGCGCGCCAGGTTCATGGGTTCTTTAAGCCGGATGGAATGATCAGCGAAGTTGCCGAAGGATTTCGCATGGGCACCGATCCAGACATACTGCCGGGAGTCGCCCTGGTGGCGTTGGGCCGCTATGCGCAACACACTGGAGCCGGCGGTGAAGTGCCTGCCCTCGAAGCGCAACTGGCTTGGTACCGGCGTCGCTTCCGTCTCTGCCGGCCGTGGGCCATGATCGGATGGCAGATGCAGGGCTGGAGCGTAATCAACGAGATCGCGGCGGTGCCGGGAGCGGTCGATTTCGTGTTCGAGATGGCCGACTGGGCGATCCACTCCCAGTTGGAAAGCAATGGCGCTTTCCTCACAGATCTGGCCTTAGTCGAGCCCGGCTTTCATACCGCCTATGTGGCGGAAGGAATTGCTGCAGCCTGGCGTCTCGCGCTATGCAGAGGGTATCGGAAGAGGGCGGATCACTATGCCGAATCGTGGGTGCGGAGCATGCAATTCATGGATACTCTCGTTTTACGGCCGACGGACAGCGCCCTGTTGCCCAACCCCGCGAAGGCGTTGGGCGGTGTACGGGCAAGCGCCCTCGACGCCCGATTACGCGTGGACTATGCCGCACACCATCTTCGGGCTCTCGTCCGGGGAATGATGCTCATGGAGTGCCGCGAGTTTCCAGGCTGAGTTGGCTTACGGTTGTAAGAGTTTTTTTATATTTCGAAGTTGCTTCACCGTCACCCGGCTGCTACATTGGCGACTCAATTGTCTCTCTGCTTTTCTGGACACCGGAGATGACTCAATCCTTGCAGAAGACCGAACCGCGTGACCACCTCAACGGCGGAGTTGCCACGCTCGAGAGGAACCAGCCACAGCCACTGTGGCAGGAGATCGGGTTGCGGCTTTTGGCGGGAGAAGAGCGTCCCGCGGTGGTGGCTCTGCTGGTTGCGCGCGGTCTGTCGCGCCCGGAAGCCGAACGGCTGATCGACAAAGCAATGCAGCAGGAACTGGTGGCGAAGGGTTTGGCGCGTGCCCATCACGCCAGGAAGTTGGCGTGCCTCTTTACCGCATACGCCCGGCAACTGCGCCAGTCTCCCATCGCAGAAAACGTGCCCGTCGAAGATCGCATCTCTCCCCAACAGTTTTATGAGCACTACTACTTCGCCAATCGCCCTGTCGTGGTCAGAGGGTGGATGGCGGGGTGGCCGGCGCTTGGGCGATGGACCCCCGAGTACTTTGCGGAACGTTTTGGCGATGAGATGCTCGAAGTAAGCGGCGGCCGCGAGGCTGACCCGCGATTCGAAGACCGATTTCCCGCGCACCGTCAAAACATGACAATGCGGCAGCTGGTCGAGACCGTCAAGCAGAAGGCCGGCAATGACGTGTACCTGGTAGCCAAGAATCGGCTGTTAGAGCGGGAGCCTTTCTCTGTGCTGCGCAAGGACTATTCCAACCCAGCCGGGATTCTCATCCCGGAGCCGGACACAGCGCCCGCCCGCATGTGGTTCGGCGGCGCGGGCACCATCACGCCACTCCACCACGATGCGTCGAATATTCTCTTCGGCCAGGTATATGGGCGGAAGATCGTCCGTCTGATCCCGCCGTACGAGATCGACAACGTCTACAACGACCGGCATTGCTTCAGCGATATCGATCTCGATCACGTGGACTACGCGCGCTTTCCGCGCTTCCGTCCGGTGACTGTCGTTCAGGCGATCGTGCATCCCGGCGAGTTCCTCCTGCTGCCGCTGGGATGGTGGCATCAAGTGCGCGCTTTGGATATCAGCATCTCGCTCTCATTTCAGCATTTCTCCGTACACGGGGGCCCCGTTGTTTGGCAATTTCCACCAACCTGATTGAGGTGAAGCGCCATGGGAACCAATCCAGATCTGTTTCAAAAGCTGCAACAGGATCACCGTTTTCTGCTGCAATTCCTGGCCGATCCTGAAAAGACAATGGCCAGTTTCAATTTGACTCCGCAACAGCTCAGCGGCCTGCTGAGCCAGACCGGATCCATGCGTTCGTTTTTGGAATCCGCAGGCATACGCAACACCGGTGGCGCGCATTCGGCCTCCCCTGGCACTCCTGTCGCCGCGCGCGGAGAAAAACCCGCTCCTCGGCCGGATGTCGTCAAGGAAGAGCCCATCCACGAAGGAGGAGGGCCTGAGGGACCAGAAGGACCAGAAGGTCCGGAAGGGCCAGAAGGACCGGAAGGGCCGGAAGGGCCAGAGGGACCACCAGTTCCTGAACCCCCACCAGTCCCTGAACCCCCGCCAGTCCCAGAGCCTCCGCTGCCACCGGTCCCGGATCCGCCACTGCCGCCTTTCCCGTTCCCCTTGCCGCCCGTGGATCCTCCAGTAGATCCGCCGCTGCCGCCTTTCCCTTTCCCGTTCCCTGTGTTGCCACCGCTGCCGCCCGTGGATCCACCAGTGGATCCGCCCGTCGATCCGCCGCCGGTTCCTTTCCCCGTGGTGCCACCACCTGTCAACCTGGAGCCGCCTTTCCCGTTGGCGCCGCCGAACCCTCTACCGTTCCCAATCGACCCGCTGCCGGCTCCGCCGCCGACGCCTCCCATCATTCCCAACGTGCACCTGCCTCCCGTGCAGGGATTTAACGTCGGCATTCCCACGGTCAATCTGTTCAAACGGTCGGAGGACAAGGAGGACGAGGAAGGATTGGCTAACTCGGCCGAGAAGGCCAAGAATTCCCAGGGCGAGGAGCGCCTTGGCCATATCTCCGACATGATGGACAAACTATGAGCAATGAAGTTCCGGCGCAGGTTGGGAGCCCCGTTCCCGATATCTACATACTGGGAACGGGGATCCTGAATATTTGGCACCTGACCCGTGAAATCGAAGCCTGTTTACGCGAAAGCAAGCAAGTCTTTCTCGTCGACCCCGGCTTCGGTGTCGCGGAATACATCGCGGGGCTTGGTCCGAAAGTTCACAACCTGCTGGTTGAATACAAGAATGGCGGCAGCCGGCTCGACACCTACCGCACCATGGCTGCCCGCGTGGTAGCCGCAGCCATGGACACTCCACCGGTGAGCTTTGCGGTCTACGGTCACCCCACGTTTCTGGTCTATCCCTCCACCCTGATTCGCAAGGCGGCCAAATATCTCGGCCTGCACGTGCACACAGCTTCCGCGGTGTCGAGCTTCGATACCATGCTGATCGATCTCGACCTCGACGTGGGAAGGTACGGGCTGCAGATGTACGACGCCAACACGATACTGGTGGATCGGCGGAAGCTTGATCCGGAGGTTCCTTGCATGTTGCTGCAGGTGGACGCGGTGGAGTCGGCATTCCATACCGTTGGGAAAAGCCGTCCAAGCCGCTTCCGGCGCCTGCAGGATCACCTGCTCCAGTTCTATCCGCCGAACCATGTTTTGACCAATGTGCGCAGCGCGAGTTTCCCTATTTATCGACCGGGGTTGGTGCAATTCGAACTGCAGAACATGGGCGCTGAATTCGCCGACAAGCGGCTCGGGGGTACTGTTTTTATCCCGCCGGCTCGCAAGCCGGAAGCGGATTTAGAGCTATCGCGCGAAATCTTCGACCCGCTTCATATCAACCGTATTACTTTTCCCCAGGAGTAGCCTGTCCTCGCGAGTCCACCGGCGGTGGTCGTGCTTGAGACCTGCGATCCTCCGCGCACTGTGTCCGTGCGCATCGCTCGTGCTCTGGCGTGTCCGCAATCGGCCCGGGTACTGCTGTGCAATTGGCGTGGCCTTGATTTCTCTCAGGACAGGGTGAGGCTGCGGGGCCCGATTCATCGCGTTGCCGGCGATGGACAAGTCGAGACCGATATTGCGTGCGAACCCCTGGACATGGATGCTCTGTTCTTCTATGGACCCGATTCCTGCGGTTTGGTAGATAGCGACCAGGAAGCATTGCAGCGGCTGAGCGCAGCGAACATCGATTGCAGCGGCATGCCCCTCTACATGGTTTTAGATCGGATGATGCTCGAGGCATCCCGCCGCGGGGTCCTCACCAATGCGCTTGGCTCCAGCCGGTCGTGGGGACCGAAACACCATCAGGAACTGAAACTGCGACGTTTTGAAGCTGCAACCGGTCGGTTCATCAGCCGGCCCAGGACGTTGATCGCCAGGCAGCACGAGTTCGCAGCGGTGCTGCGGGTGTTTGCTGCCTCCGGCGATATCTGCATCCTCAAGCCTGTCTTCGGCGAGGGCGGGTGCGGCCTGCAGATTGTCGCGCCGGGTGATTCACCGCAGACCCCCGCCGGCACGGTAGTGGTGCAGCGGCTGATCCCGAATCCCCTGCGGGTCGAGGGCCACAAGGCAGATTTGCGCTTTTACCTGCTCATTGACACGAACCATGCTCGGGCATCCGGCCGGATCGGGCCAGTTCTGCTGCGCAGGGCCGCCGAGCCCTATTTGCCCAACAGCCTGCCTGCGGAGATCACCAATACTTCCTATCGGGCACGCCACGGGCTCGAGCCCGATATTCGACCACTGGAGCTGACTCCAGGGATCTCTCCCGGCCTCCGTCTCTGGATCCTCGCGCAACTGGACGCTCTCGCCGATGCCTTGGTCGATGCCTATTTCTGGAATGCCGCCCGCGAAGCACAGTTGTCGCCGGGCAGCGATATTGCCAATCGGCTGATCGTGTTCGGCATCGACGCAATGGTTGCGGATGCAGAGACTACGCCTTGCCTCTATCTACTGGAATGGAATCCATTCCCGGCTTTCTTTCGCGATTCTCCCGCCGCTGATCGGGCCGTGGAGGAAATGCTTGCGCGAGAGTACTTGCCGCGGTTGATTCGCTCAGGAACCCGGTGAGGCGCTCTTCTGTGCATCCAGGCCACTAAGCAGCGCAGCCAGCGCATCACTGCAGGAGTTGGACTTTAACTCATAGGAAGACTGGCGCGTGCGGATGCCTCCCACGGTTATGGAAGGCAGGGGCATCCAGTAGGTGTCGCATCTGCGTACCAACAAGCGATCGAGAAAAACCATGGCGCGCGTCCACGCATGCTGGTATCGCTGGCTGTGGGCGGTGTCGCCTGCCGCAACTGCCCATTGCCAGGCGGACGAGATCCCGCAAGCGAGAGATGCTACGTGGCTGCTCGGCCCGGCTGAAAGCACTTCGCCGGCCTCGCTGCTCTCGCAGAGAAAGCTGCCATCGGCCTCCAATTGGTTTGCACACATCCAATCGGCCATGGCAACAGCCACCTCCGCATAGTGTGCCTCCCCCGTCAGCCGGCTCACGGCCAGCCAGAGAGGGCAATGGTATCGGGCCAGATCCCAGGGGTGAAGAAGCTCGAATCGGAGTAGGTAACGGTCACGGATACGAGGCCAATTCACCCCGAGATCTTTGCTGTTGGCCAGGCAGTACGTGGCCAGCGAAAGCAGCGCGGAGCCGGGAAGACTATCCTGATCCGAGCACGAGCGGGGCGTCCTCTCAGGCAATACGGATCCATCGGTTCGAATCCAGGAGGCGATGCGAAGGGCAAGCGTATGCATCGCCTCCGCCCAATCCGGTAGGTAGGCTTTGCCGGTCTTTTGCGCTGCGGCGATGCATTGGCTCAGGGCGCAGAGCAACCATGCATCGGCCATCGGGTCCCACGCATAACCAGTGATCGCCTGTGTCGCCTGTTCGAGCCAGGGAGCACGCCTCACGGCGTAACCCAGTCCTCGTATTGCGTCTTCTTCCCAATCCTTGCGGCCATATCGCAAGCCTGCTTCCAGCAGGCCTTGTAATGCCTGGATGCACCAGGATGCGCGGCCCGTGCGTCGAAAGCCTCCCGTGGACGCGTCGACATAGCAAGCCGGCCAGCCGTTCGCGTCAAGCCGGCAATGGAGGTGATCGGCCATAAGAAGAGCGTCTTCGCTTGAGAGGGTGTCCCCTGGCTCCCGTGCCCGGGCGGCAAACTCGAGAGGATAGTCGAGATCGCCGCGGCTGGCCCAGGATGTTGTTTTGTAAATGGTCCAGGCGGCACGTTCGGTTGTGATACCAGTGCGACGCGCCAACTCCATCACTGCCTGGTGTTTGGTCAACGATCGTTGGCAGATCTCCGCATCCATAAGTAATCCACTTCGCTGACCATCCGAAATCGAAAGCGAATCCCGTCCGGCACGAAGCAAATGGGCAGCCGCTGCTGCCGTGGCGAGGCCCAGCTGTTGTGGTTCCTCGAGGATAGACACAGTGTAAGTGTGTGGACCCTCAAGCCAGGGCAACCCGGCGGCAGATCTTTTGAGAGCAAGAGCGGCTTCGGCCGTGGCTGTCTCGATATTGGAACTAGCCGACGCCCCCGATCTCGCGATTCCGCGGCTATAGATCGTCACCACCACCGCTGCAAATATGGGAACAGTCTGAGCGCTATCAGAGAGGGGGATCACGTATTCTTCATGCCGCATGACCGACCGCACGATTCTGAGCAATTGTTCGCCGAGGGCGCGACGAGAGAGCAGATCGCAAGATGCCTCGCCTACCCCGAATGCAGGCCAGCTTGCTCCTGGCTCTACGCATTTCGTCACTCGGTGGCGAAACACACCGTGCGGCTCGAAGGCGCCGATGCGCGCATTGGTCTCGCGCGCATGGCGATACTGCTCCTGGGTCGATGTGAAATATTGTGTATCGGGGAGCGCTCCACCCATCTTCGCGGGAGACGACCGGCTCCTCACGACAATCCCATAGCGCTCGAAATCCAGCGCTGCGGGCGGCACCAATTCCAGCCCGGAAAAGAAAGTAACCGCTATCTTGAGTTCGGCCAGCTTTTCCAGAGTAAGCGCGGGCCGGCACGACTGGATGGTCAGCATCGTAGCCAGGACGACATCGACTGCCGGGCAAGCTTCTTGCGGATGAAAATGCCAAAAGCCGCTGCGAGCCATGCGATGATCGTCGCTCTTCCGCCGCAGGCTAACAAACACTCCGCCCCTGCCGTCGTGTTCACCTTGCAGGGTGGCTGGCGGCGTCAGGATTTCTCCGCTTTGCAGGAAGTGCACTGCGACCGTGCGCACCGCGTGCGCTGGATGCAAGCCGTCGGGAACCTTGGAGGCAGACCATTGAGGTTCGGGAGGGCGCACGTATTGCCGTTGCCGCTCGCTTTTACCGGAGAGCTCGAATACTACCCCGACGCGATAGCCGAGGCCGCGCGCCCGCTCCGCTCCGCCGCCATAGGGCCATGCGGCGAGCGCAACCAACCCTTCGACGACAGTCCCGTTCTCTTCCAGAGCGCGCGCCGCGTTCAGGAACGACCGCCCACTGTGCAAAACATCCGTAACGATCACAACCTTCGAAGCCGGATCCACTTGTCCTTCGACTTGCCTTCTTGGGCCGTACTTTTTCCGGTCCGGACGCACCATCAGGCCGGTGTATCGGCCCCCGGCCTCCAGCACGCACGCCGAAACCAGCGCTGCTCCGGCCAGATGGACGCCGGCAAGTTGGTTCGACTCGAAGTCGGCCAGCAGCGCCAGCAACGCGCGCGCGGCCAACCCCGCTCCCTCCGGATGCAGGACGACAGGCCATTGCGATGCTGTCGTTGGGGCGTCCGCCGCCAGATTTTCCGTAGGGAAAAGCAGGGAATAAAGCGCCTGCCGGTCACCATGACCCCCGCCGTCCGTTGCGGCATCTCCATCTTGCCTATCTGTAACTTGCATGGAATTACCTTGAGCGCGGCTGCCGAAAATTATAATCCTGCATCAGGTACGCCACGCCGACATGCCCCTGCTGATCGAATCTCGTTCCTGGAGCAACCTTCCGATGGTCCTCGCGGAGACGGAAGGCGAAGAATTGTTGTCGATCGATCGAGATCTGGTCAAAGCGCAACTCAGGTCCAAGGGTGCTCTTCTCTTCCGTTCCTTCGCCATTGGTGTCGAACGGTTTCAGGCCCTCGTGTGTTCTTATTCCAGCAACCGGATCACCTATCCCGGAGAAGATCGTTTACCCGTCTCATTGGACCGCAGGATCCAAACCGTTGCCGGGTCGGCTGAACCGATCCGGCTGCACAGTGAGCTTTCCCACACGCCCTTTCGCCCCGATCTTTGCTGGTTTTACTGCGTAACCGCGCCCGCAACCGGCAGCGAGACCATTCTCTGCGATGGCTTGCAACTGGCCTCCGCTCTGCCACTCGCCGTCAAACATCTTCTTGAACAAAGCCGGCTTCGTTATCGTCGAACGGTGTCCGTTGCTTACCTCGAGCAGCTTCTGGGAATCAAGGGCACAGAGGAGTTGCGAGAATTTCTGACAACCCGCGGCTACGGTAAGTTCTACGAGATTCTTGGCAACGAAGTGCAACAGGACTTTATCGCTCCCGCACTGCACCAGGGGCGATTCCTGCAAGAGCCGATCTTCGCCAATAACATTCTCCATAACGCGCGTCCCGGGCGCCCACTACGTTATCCGACATTCGGCGATGGAAACACGATTCCAGATTCCATGATCGCCGCGATCGGCACCGTCGCGGCTGAACTGACCTTAGCCCTCCGATGGTGCGATGGCGACCTGCTCGTCTTCGACAACACTCGCTTTCTCCACGGAAGGAACCCAATTGTCGATCCGCGGCGAACGATCTGGACACAGTTCTCCGATGCTGATTTTTAGCCGGCTGGATGGTTCGCAGTCACAAGGCCTTTGCAACACCTAAGACTTCGACTCTGCCGCCAGGGATTACTTCACTTCCCCTTGCTTACCGATACATGCTGCGTTCCGAATAACCATTCCAGATGGAAATGACTCATTGATCACGCCACCTCGATCGGTCCAAGACAATGCTTGTCTCCAAAGAGATCGTAAAGCAAGCGTAAAATGGCGATGAACGATGGAGGCAATGGACAGGATGCGTTTTGCCGTCACGCGATGGCGCTGTCGTTGCACTTGCGAGCCAAAAGGGGAGTCGATCTGCTGCAAAACGCTTCCGCAATAGCGGGGACGGTATGGTCATGCGGTGCTGGACGACGGTCCTGGCGTTGACGACCTTGTGGAGAATGAGGTGCGGCTGAGCTATGCTTTGCCGCGATACAAAGACATCGTTAACCCATGCTCTCGCGAATGCTGGCGCGCTGTCGTTCATGAACTCCTAAAGTTGATCGGTTATTTGTCCATGAATTTCCCTGAGTACCAAACAACTGACCCTGGATCGGCCATGCGGGCCATTCAACGAGATCCAGAACAATGGAACGGCGTCGTCAGGTCCGTTGTCCGGAACCTAACCCGTCAGCGGAGATTGGGCTTCTGGCTCTGCTCCTGGCTCCTATGCCTCTGCGTTCCCCTATATGGAATCGATCGAGACCGCAGCCTCGTCCAGCTCGACCACACCGGCTGGACCTATATCGAAGGATCGCCGGGCGAGGTGCATGCTTTGGCCCAAACCACGGATGGCTATTTGTGGCTGGGGACTGCAACTGGATTATTTCGTTTCGATGGAGTTCGATTTCAAGCCTACCAATCGCAATCCGGGCAGGCCTTTGCGCAACGCAATGTGGTCTCTTTGTTCGCCACACCAGATGGAGGCTTATGGGTCGGCTATTGGTACGGCGGGGTGAGCTTCATCAAGAATGGGACAGTAACCAAGTACGGAAAGAAGGAGGGGCTTCCCTCTCGTCCGGTGTTGTCATTTGCACGTGACCGGCAGGGTGCGATCTGGATAGCAGCAGGGAAGGATGGGCTGGCTCGTCTGCAAGGTTCACGCTGGGAGCACATCGGGGCAGATTGGGGGTTTGCAAGCCCAGCCCACGCCGTTTTCGTGGATCACGCAGGCACTCTTTGGGTGGGGACGCCGACCAGTGTGGCCTATCTCTTGGAGGGAGCACACCAGTTTCAGATAGCTGCACAGGGCCTCCGGCCTATCGTGCAAAACTTTGCCGAAGCGCCCGGTGGCACACTTTGGATGGCGGAAGGGGGCTACGGGGTGCGACCGGTTCCGTTGCCAGGCAAAAACAACGCAAAGCCGGGGCCGGCAGTCCTGGTAGGTTCTCTGTCCATCACATTCGATAATCAAGGAAGTCTTTGGGTTACCAGCACTGGCGATGGAATCCGTCGAGTTCCGTATCCGGAGCGTCTCCACCCACCGAAGATCAAAGGGCCGTCCGCATGGCAGTTCCACAATTCCGAGGTAGAGGCGTTTACCCAACAGGATGGTTTGACCAGCGATTACGTATATTCCGTGCTGCGGGACCGCGAGGGCAATGTATGGATCGGCACCAGCAGCGGGCTCGATCGATTCCGGCAGAGTCCTGTCGTCTCGGTCCCGCTTCAACCCATTTTGTATCCCGGAGCTCTGCCGATTCCATCGGTGCACTCTTTTACAACGATCGCGTTGGCGGCGGGTGACCAGGGGGCGCTTTGGGTTTCGGGTATCGGGCCCCAGGTTCTACAGGAGATTCAGAACGACAAAATCGTGACCCAACTGCGTGACCTGCCCGTTGATTGCGCCTATCGCGATCCGAGTGGCGTTTTCTGGTTCGCGACTCCATATTCTGTCTACCGCGTTGACCATGAACGGTTGGACACGATTGGTTCGAAGCCGGAAGCGGTCACCTACCACTACCATGGCGCCGTGCCCGCGGGGCAGGGACTGACAGTGCGTCAACTCGATCTGCCACCGGGTGGGATCGCTCTCAGTATTCATTCCCGCGTGAAAGCCATCACTCAGGACCGATCGGGCAGGTTGTGGATATCCACCGGATCAGGAACTTTTCGACTGGAAAAGTCCGGTTGGACCAGCCTCGAAAGCCTGGGTGGCCCGGAGGGCACCGCCACTGCGGAGTTTACCGATTCCGAGGGGCGCATATGGTTCGGATTCACGAATACAGTCGCGATGCTGGATGGAGACAGAGTGAGTATCTTTTCCGGCAAGGACGGAGTTCAGGTAGGGGCCGTTACGTCGATCCAGGGCAAAGGGACGAGGCTCTGGATCGGTGGCGAGTTTGGTCTGGAATCTTTTGATGGCAGCCGTTTTCAGCCGGTAAATCCCTCGGATGGTAGTGTCTTCGGCGGTATTTCCGGAATCGTTGCCGATCCTGAGAATGGGCTATGGTTTTCAGAAAATCAGGGAATCATTCACATTCGCGAAGCTCAGCTTCAACATTTGGGCTCCGCCAAAGTGGGATTCGAGCGGTTCAGTTCTCTGGATGGGTTGACTGCGCAACTGAGGGGACCCCTCGCCTCACCGTCCGCCGTGCAAACAACTGACGGCCGCATTTGGTTCGCCACAACCAAAGGGTTGGCCTGGATCAATCCCAAGCGCATCGTACGGAACACTGTGCCGCCGCCAGTATTGATTGAGTCTGTGACCGCTAACGGCAGGAAATACAACGACTCGACGTTCTTGAAGTTGCCGCCCCGAATTGCAAATTTGCAAATCGCCTATACAGCTACAAGCCTCACCATTCCCGAACGGGTTCGCTTTCGCTATAAGCTCGAGGGCCAAGACAAGGAGTGGCAGGACGTAGGAACGCGCCGGGAGGCTTTCTACACCAACCTCGATCCGGGATCTTATCAGTTTCGTGTGATCGCGTGTAACAACGATGGGGTCTGGAACGAAACCGGAACAGTGCTGCATTTTGTTGTGCTGCCGGCGTTCGACCAAACGGTCACATTCAGAATTCTTTGTGGTCTCGCGCTTTTGGCAGCTTTGTGGTTGCTCTACCTGCTGCGTCTCAAACAGGCGACAGCGCGCATTCGACAACGCCTGGGAGCGCGGCTGGAAGAGCGGGAACGCATTGCGCGCGAGCTGCATGACACGCTGCTTCAGAGCTTCCAGGGATTGCTGCTCCGCTTTCAAGCGGCTTCTAATCTGTTGCCGGCGCGCCCTGATGATGCAAAAAAGAAGCTCGATCACGCAATCAGGCAAACAAGTCAGGCTATTGTCGAGGGCCGGGACGCCGTTCAGGGTTTGCGTTCGTCAGCAGCGATCTCCGGCGATCTCGCCGACGCGATCAGAACCCTTGGGGATGAACTCTCCGTGAGTGCCGCCGGCACCAAGGCTCCTGATTTTGAGGTGATTGTCGAAGGCGTGCCGAGAACCCTTCATCCCATCGTTCGGGATGAAGTCTACCGGATTGCGGCGGAGGGATTGCGCAACGCATTCCACCATGCTGAACCTAACCGGATCGAAGTCGAGATTCGCTATGATACAGTCCGCTGGCGGCTGAGAATTCGTGACAACGGCAGAGGCATAGAGCCAGGTCTTCTCGATGAGGGAGGACGTGCCGGTCACTGGGGCTTGCAGAGTATGCGGGAGCGAGCCGGCGTCATCGGCGGCAACTTTGAGATCTGGAGTGACGTCGGCTCGGGGACAGAAATCGAGTTGACGTTGCCTGCCTCTGTTGCTTACGAAGAACATACTTCCAGGGGTTCTCAGGATCTCGAGGAAAGGAAACAAGGGTGATGGGTCGCGATCACAATCCAATCCGAGTTCTCGCAGTCGATGATCATTCCGTGTTTCGCCAGGGAATAGCCAGCCTTCTTGAGGACCAACCGGATATGACCCTGGTCGCCGAGGCGTGTAACGGGCGTGAAGCCATTCAGCAATTTCGGGCGCATCGCCCCGATGTTACTCTCATGGACCTGCAAATGCCCGATCTGAATGGCATCGATGCCACGATCGCTATTCGTGGCGAGTTTCCGAGTGCGCGCATTGTTGTGCTGACAACCTATAGCGGCGATGTTCAGGTGCTGCGAGCTCTTAAAGCCGGCGCTCAAGGTTACTTGCTGAAAAGTCTGCTGCATGAAGAGTTGTTGGAGACCATACGCTCGGTGCACGCAGGTAAGAAGGCTCTTTCGCCGGAAGCATCCCACGAAATTGCGCAACATGCGACGGATGAAGCTCTGACGCCGGGAGAGGTCGCTGTGCTGTGCCTGATCGCCGCCGGCGATGCCAACAAGCAGATTGCATCCCACCTGTCGATCAGTGAAGAGACGGTCAAGAGCAGAGTTAAAAATATTTTGTCGAAACTGGGAGCCAACGATCGGACCCATGCCGCGATGATCGGCGTGAAACGGGGAATTATTGAGTTGTGATCACCCAAAAGAGTGAACGAATCGTCTCGATCGAGGGTTTCGTCCCAATAGATTTACTTCTAGTCTGGATTTTCCAGGTTGCTCTCACTGATATGCCTGGTGGGCGGCCTCACCATTGCGCAGACTATTTTCAACGTTCGCTCGCGGCTGGCCGGGCGTCGGCCTCCTTCTCCTGCGGCTCATCGCTGCGCTTGCGCTGATTAACCAGGCAGCTTCCAGGTGTCATGCTGGGGCTCCAGTCAGAACCCTCGTTTTGGCCGTTCTTATGCATGCGACGGCCATACTCTTCCTTGCAGGACTATGGACCCCCATCGCGGGCGTTCTTGCGCCGATCCTCGAATTGTGCGCCGCCTTCTCAGCACCAGGAGATCACTGGGTGCAAGTCCTGCTTGGAACTCTGGGCGCAGGGCTGGCTCTGCTCGGACCCGGAGTCTGGTCAATGGATGCTCGCCTCTTTGGATGGAAACGCATTCGGTCTCGACCGCGAAAGAGTTAACCACACCCCCCTCCAACAAGGGTTCCACGTCGCACTCAATGAAGTCAGTGATTGTCCCTCGATGTGGGGTTGTGATCGATGCAACGCGAATCGCAAAATGGCCTTGTCTGGAGGTTGAACGGGTGTGACCTCTCGCGGCAAGTCCTGTTGTTCCAAGCAGGTTAGCGATTGGCGGCATTAGGCATTCATTTGGCAAGGCGTGTGCATTTTGTATAGCCAGTTGTGGAGGTAGCACCCACAGCCCATAAGACAGGAGGAAGGTAGCGATGAAGAAAGTTCTGCTCATCTTGTTTCTCGCGTGCAGCCCGCTGCTTGCACAGGATGCAAAGGTCTCTTCACTGATGTTGAAGCCGTTGGCAGATATTCACGGTAAGGAGGTTCAGATCCTAACCGTCGAATATCCCCCAGGTAGTCATGATCCGGTTCACCGGCACAACGCACACGGCTTCATTTATGTGTTGGAAGGCAGTATCGTCATGGCCGTGAATGGCGGCCAGCCCGTAACTCTTACGGCTGGACAGACATTTTACGAAGGTCCCAACGATATTCACACCATTGGTCGCAACGCAAGCGAGACGACACCCGCCAGGTTCCTGGTGTTCCTGCTCAAAGACAAAGACTCGCCTGTTCTGATTCCGGTGAAGTAGGTTCGACGGATGAATCGGTAATCACTTATCTCCGGGAGACTCCCGGATTCAACCTGCTCGAATTGCGAGCAACACGAAAGGACAGTTATGAAAATCGTAGTCATCGGCGGTAGTGGACTCATTGGATCAAAGCTGGTCAACAAGCTTCGCGAGCACGGGCACGAAGCGGTAGCGGCATCACCCAACTCCGGCGTCGACACGCTTACCGGCAAGGGACTGGCCGAAGCGCTGAAGAGTGCGTCGGTGGTCGTTGACGTATCAAATTCTCCCTCGTGGGAAGATGCGGCGGTGATGAATTTCTTCGAGACATCCACCCGAAACCTCCTCGCCTATGAAGCGGCCGCGGGCGTAGGCCATCATGTTGCATTGTCAGTCGTAGGATCTGAGCGCCTCGTCGAAAGCGGCTACTTCCGCGCAAAGATCGCTCAGGAGAAGTTGATCAAGGCTTCCTCAACTCCTCATTCCATTGTGCGCGCGACGCAGTTCTATGAATTCGTCAAAGGCATCGCCGATTTTTCCACGGACGGCAACAAAGTACGCATGCCCCCTGTGCTCATCCAGCCTATGGCTGCCGACGATGTCGCCGGTGCGGTAGGCAGGGTCGCGCTGGATGTACCAGTGAAAGGCACGGTTGAAGTAGGTGGTCCGGAAAAGTTTTGCCTCGATGAACTAATCCGCCGGGGTCTGGCCGCGATCAAGGATCCGCGCGTGGTTGTCGCTGATCCACGCGCTCGCTACTACGGCATCCAGGTGAAGGAGCGAACACTCATTCCCGAGGACGACGCGAAACTGGGACAGATCCGATTCGAAGACTGGCTCGCTCAAGGCAATTTGAAGTAGTAAGTTGTCTTCGTTTGCACAGCCGGCACGCGCAGCGAAAGGTAGCCTCGCCCTCGCGTGCCGGCCTTTGCCCCAGCCTCGACTCAAATGTGCTGGAGGAAAACATGCCGGAGATAGAGCAGAGCGTGGAAGTCAGGGATGCGATCATCGCGGCGTTTTTGGATGGGTCAGAGTCCGCCTTCTATGAACAATTTCAATCAAAAGAAGAACTGGTCTCGGCATTTCTGAAAGATCGCCATGCCATCTGGATGCGCTGGTTTGAGAACGAGATCGAGGCAAGATACGAAGCCACCGGCGGCGGTCTCGAAATCATTGCTGACGTGTTACAGAAGGGGTTTGAAGATCCGAAGTGTTTTGGTCTTGCCTTTATCAATATCGTTACCGAGTGCGGCTTCGACCATGAACCCTTCGCAATCGCCGGCGAAGAGAAGAAACATCTGGGACAGTTTATTGAGGAGCTCGCCGTAAGAATGGGTCTCCAACATCCCGATATCGCGGCATCTGCGGCTGTTCTCGTAATCGAACGAACAATCGTCCGCACTCTGATGACCGGAAGCCTGAAGGAAGCACAGACTGCGCGGCTGCTCTTTCAGTGTCTTCAGCACGCTTAACCAGGGGCCGAACGGCGAGTCTCTCTGACGGTGTTCCGCAGTTTGTTCACTTGCGTTGGTCCGGCGTTTAACGTAGCTATTTAAGGAAGATTGGTACGCACGATCAGGCGGGCAGCGTTATCTTTTGTCTATGATTCGATTAAGGTGAGGAACCGGACATATGAAGAAAGCGGATAGTCGGGACACGGCAGACCGGCTGTCTGCAATTGTAGTGAACTCGCTGGACACACAGGCGAAAACGCAAGATCTGGCGCGCCAGGCGTACCAAAGTCGCACGCAGTTCCACAGGTTGTTCCGAACAGTAGTCGAAGAAACTCCGGGAGCCCTGCGCCGGCGGCTGTTGTTGGAAAGGGCAGCATTTCAACTGGCGCATACCGGAATGTCAGTCACCGACGTCGCTCTTGACACCAACTACGGGTCGTTGGAGGCGTTCACGCGCGCTTTCCGAAAAGCTTTTCGGATTTCCCCCAGCCTCTATCGGCGCTTGCGTGAGCCGCACGTTCACCTGCCGGCGTCCAACAAAATTCACTTTCTTGCCCCTGGTTCCTCAACCAAAGGAGGAAGAGATATGGATCTATTTGATCGTTTTGCAGGCAACGACTCATGGCATACGCGGCGTTTGTTGGAATACGCAGCTACCTTGACCGAGGAACAATTGGATCGGCCGTTGTCTACGGTCGTAGAGTTGCTGCCCTGGCGGGAGTCGAATAAAACCCTAAGGCAGCTCTTAGAGAACATCATTTTCACCAAGGAAGTCTGGACGGCCGCGCTATCCGGAGTCGATATGGATATGAACGGCCCACCCAAACCGCAGCGCTCTCCGCAAGCGATGCTGCAAAGGCTTGAAAAGACCGATGCTGAACTGCACCGTATCTTCAGCGACATCCGAAATCGCTCCGCCTGGGATGATACGTTTGTCGACGCTCTGTGCGAACCGGCCGAAACCTTCACGTTCGGCGGCGTTTTCACTCATATCATCACCTTCAACGCGCATCGCCGCTTGATGGCCTTGGACGTTCTACGCCAACTCGGGGTCCAAACCGAAGGTTTCGGCGACCCCATGGAGTATGAGGAAAGTGTGGCGCCCTGGAACCAGCCGGTACCACTCAAAACGCGCTGACTACCGGGCCGCCGAGTTACTGATTCGAAGTGGTGGCCAGATTTTAAGGCCCCCAACAAAGCCGTCATCCCGAGAGCCTGTGACTTTTTTGCTTTCGCACAAAAACGGTCGCTGTCGTTGGAAAACGCGGTTGTCGATGGAGAAGGCGTCCCTGCCGGCCCAACAACTGCCTTCTCCCTAGACCACGGTCCTCTCCTTTTCAACATCCCTCTCCTTTTGTCATCCCGAGCGTCCCGGATTTCCTACTTCACAGCTCTCACCGGTGCCATTTGTGTGGTTCTCCTCAAAGAGAACCACATGCAGTTTTTCGAAGCCACAACTCTCGACAGGAAATCCGGGGAAGCCGAGGGATCTGCGGTGCGCCATTCGGGTGCCTTAGATTTACCGTTCTACAACCACTTTCCCCTCGTCGAAAAAGAATTGTCATCTCGACCGGAGCGTAGCGGAGCGGAGAGCCCTGCCCCGGCGTGCCGTGGGATCTGCGGTCTTCTTCTACTTCTCGCACAGATTCCAAAGCCCTCTCGAGTCCGGGTTAGACAGCAGCCGGTCAAACAGAAGCAACCTGATTTTGTTGGCCCGAGACTGGATCGAAGCGCCCCGCCGGCCTTTTCATGGCCGCCGGACAATGGAACTAAGTGGTCTGGAATCAGCGGAAAAGCACCTACCAATAATGAGAGGCAACCACCCGGGAAGAAGCCGGCGAGTTGGCGACCACGTTGAACTGAATCACCAGTTGCAGGTTCTTCTTCTGCCAGTCTTTCGGCGCGTTGCGAAGAGCCGCAGCGAGAAGCTCCGGGTTGGTGATCAACCGCGCCGTGCCTTCGGTCCCGTATTGCATGCAGCCGCTGACCAGGATCAGCATGGCATGGGTTTCTGGATCGAACGCCCGCGAGATCACTCCGTAATCCACGTTCGTATGATGTTCCGGCGTCTCACCATGCGGATACCACTCGGTGGCCTTGCCGTAATCTCTGATCATCCCGTGGCTGTTGTCGTCCACATAGAAGCGAAAGTTCTTGGTTACATCTTTCCACTGAGTGCTCGAGTATCCAATCAGAACGGTAGGAGTATTGCGAAGGTCGTCGAGCGAGGCGCCCAGGCTCAGATTGAATGGGTGATCGAGACGGGCGAGCATGGAGGATATTTGGACCGCGGCTACGAGGTCCCCCCCGCCGACATACTGATCGGCCATCAAAGTGAACCGACCAGTTGGAGGATTGCCCACCGGATCGTATGCGGGCACGTAGGCCGGAACAATCATGATCGGTGTCCGATCCTGAAACATAGGTTGCCAGAATTGATCAACGACTGTCTGGGAATGATGGGCGTAAAGCCATCGCACAGGCAAAACCGATATGGCCAGAACCGCCACCACTAACAGCAGAATTCTTCGCCGGAAGATGGGGCGAGGCAGTGTACCGGGCGTGACCGTCAATCCCGCACGAAAGGATTCCACTGGGCCCAGAGCCGTGGGCTGCAGGACTTGGGGAAGGTTGATTTCCGCAATCGTCCTGGCCGGCTTTTCGAATTGGGGGACGTAGCTTCCCGTGGGGAGCGTTATGCGGCATTCACTGCAGGGGGACGGATGGGCGTAGTAGATGGCGAGCCGTTTCCGTACTTCGCTGGCGTTAATCCTCACAATTCCGTCGGTGCCGGTGTTGTATGAGGGAAGCCGGCCGAAAACTTCAATGCCGATGGTGCGTTCCTTCAAATCCTCTGACAAGCCCGTCAGCGCGTGTTCGACCACGAACTGGAGGAAGTCCTGGCAGCGCTTGCTGGCTTTGAATTCCGGGCTCGCGAGGATGCGCTCGAGTTCTGCTCGAACCAGTTCGGGCCTTATACCCTGATCCACGAAGCGTTCCATGATCAACCCACGGACCAACACCGAAGACCGTTTCGGTTATAAGACCGAAGTTTATACAGCGCCTCACCGGAGCGCAAGCGCAAGTTTTCTCCACGATTGAATCCTGTTTGAATCGGTGCGGAACCGTTACAACCTATCGGTATTTTCATCGCAGTGCTACTTCTAGGGAACTTTATGGAAGAGCTCGGGCGAAGGAACTCCGAACGAACGGTGTGACGAGAGCTTCCCGGGCAAATGAACAAGCCGACTTAGAGGCCGCAAAGAGCCTCAGTTGCCCGGAGGTTATCCGGTGCAAGTTGATTCTTGAAGGGAGAGCCAAAATGAGGTTGAACTTTTTGCGATTTGGGCTGGCCGCGATCCTGGCGACAGTATCGGTGGCCAATCTTCCGGCGCAGGTTGCAGGCCGTGGATCGTTGCGCGGATTGGTAACCGACTCAACCGGGGCGGCCATGCCCGCAGCATCTGTCACGCTAACCAATACCGCAACCGGCGTCGCATCGAAGAGTAAAACATCGGCCTCGGGGCTGTATTCCTACGTTAGTCTGGTTCCCGGCCCGTACCGGCTGGAAGTCAGCCAAAACGGCTTCCAAACGGCGGTGCAGGAACAGATCACCATTTCGGTGGATCAAGCCGAAAGCATCAACGTGACCCTTAAGCCGGGATCGCGGACCGAGACCGTCACGGTTTCGGCCGCCGACGACATTACGGCGACTACCAGCAGCACAACGGGCCAGTTGATCAGCAGCGAGGTTATCAGCCGAATCCCACTGGTGCAGCGCGACGTTTTTCAATTGGCGTTGCTGAGTCCGGGCGTGATTCCACAGGACGGAAATGCCACCTCCATCGATTCGGGACGCGACCAGGTCTCGATTTTCTCCATCAACGGAGCCCAGCAAGGCACCATTTACTACTTACTCGACGGCAGTCCATTGACGATTGGGGAAAATAACCAGGGGGTCGTGATCCCGGCCCTGGAGCCCCCGATGGATTCGATCGAGGAGTTCCGCATGGAGTTAAACACCACCCCGGCCAGTGTTCAGACGGGGGCGGCGGGCGTCATCAGCCTGGTGAGCAAGAGCGGGACAGATCAATTCCACGGTAGCGGTTTTGTGTGGCTCCGGCCAGACGGCCTGGACGCGAACGACTACTTCAACAAGTTGAATGGGGTTGCGATTCCCGACTTCCACCGTTACCAGTGGGGCGGCTCGGTGGGCGGTCCTATTAAGAAAGGTAAGTTCTTCTTTTTTGCCGACTATGAGGGTACAAAGCAAGCCACGGCGGCACAGATAACCACCACGGTGCCCACGGCTGCGGAAAAGACGGGCGATTTCTCAGAAGATTCCGGGGTTACGATTTACAACCCCTACAATTTCGGCACAAATTGTCCAGATGGCGCGCCCAGTCCCTGTCCGCAGGCGGTTCCGAACAACGTGCTCGCGTCCATCGACCCGGTGGCCCAGAAGTATGTTCAATACTGGCCGTCTCCGACGACGGCCGGGATAGGGAAATACCACTCGAATAACTTTTTCGCCGCCGGGTCGCATCCTGAAACCGATCAGAGATTCGATGTCCGGCTGGACGACAATATCACCGAGGCGCAACACCTGTTCGGGCGGGTTTCGATTCACCGCGAGGACGATGAATCTCCGAACTTTTTCCACAACGACTTCTACGGGGCCGGACACGGCATCGATCATGACGGCAACCTGCTGATTGGTTACGACTGGACGATGTCCTCGAACACCATATTGCAATTGCGTGCTTCCGCGACCCGGCACTATGAAGACTCTGAGCCTTCGGGCCAACTGGGCTTCGACATGACCACACTCGGCTTCCCGTCCTCGCTGGCCTCCTCGTCGGTACTTCCCGGCATACCCTACATATCGTTCAACAGCGGCGGTGGATGCGGCGGGCTCTGGGCCGGTGGCGTATGCGGACTCGGCACTGCTCCGTATGCTGTCTTCAAGTTCGCGGTCACAAACTACGATCTCAGCGCGACGCTGAACAAAGTCGTGGGCAGGCATTCGCTCAGCTTCGGATGGGACTTCCAGAAACAGTTTATGAACGTCGGGCAAACGTTGACGCCTGACGGCTATTACGAGTTCAACCCTGATGCCACCTCGAACAACGGAGTCGCCGGCGGCGGCGCCGGCAATGGCGACGCATTCGCATCCTTCCTCATCGGAGTTGGCTCGTTTAACCAAAACCAACCGAACTGGACCACCGACATATTCGGCGCCAACAGCAACCCGTATAGCGCGCTGTTCATCCAGGACGATTGGCATCCGACCACCGCCCTGACCATCAACGCCGGTTTGCGCTGGGATGTTTTCCCGGGCGCGACCGAACGCTTTAACCGGATGGAGTACTTCGACCCGACGGCCGCCTACGCCATCAATGGCGTAAATCTGACCGGCGGGGAGGTCTTTTCTAAAGGATCGCATCGCAGCCCGTACGTGACGAACTGGCATGATTTCGCTCCGCGCATCGGCCTGACTTACCGGTTAACGAAAAACGCTGTGATCCGCGGCGGGTTTGGAATCTCCTACGGACCCAGCGTGCACATGTCGTCGATCAACCAGTTCAACGACGATTCGTACCTGACCGAAACCACTTGGCTGGGATCCATGCCGGACTCGTCGGACACCTACCTTGTCCCCGTGAACACGCTTTCGAATCCATTTCCGAGCGGTATCATCGAGCCCACCAAGGGCTCTCTAGGCTCGGCTACCAACGTGGGCGTGGGCGTGAATTTCGTGCCTCGTAAGGCGCCGGATATGACCACATATAACTTCAATTTCGGCATGCAATACGCCCTTCCATACGAATCGGTTCTGTCCGTCGCCTGGGTTGGTAGCCGGGGCCTGCGCCTGACGTTCGGCAACAACGTCCCTGACCTGAACCAGCTTTCGTTGCAGACCCTGGCGCAAAACCAAAACAATCTGTTGAATATGGTCCCTTTCCCCTATGCCAACGCAATCACCAACCCCAACGCGCCGTGGTATGGCGCGACCCAGGTCCCGCAGTGGGTGATGCTGGAGAAATATCCGCAGTTCTCTTTTGGCATCGGAAATCAAGGCGGAAGCGGAGTCCTGGACTGGGGCGACACCTTGGGAGATTCCATCTATCACTCGCTGCAAGCGAAGTTTGAAAAGCGACTGAGTCGCGGCTTTACCACTTTGGCTTCGTTTACCTGGGGCAAGTTGATCACCAACGATAATTCAGGTTCCCTGGCATTCAGCGGCAACAACCTTGCTTCGCCGCAAGACTTTCAGAACCTGAACCTGGAGCGAGCCATCAGCACGCAGGACATCGCGCTCTATTTCTCCTGGGAGCTTTCCTACGACCTGCCCATTGGGGCCAAACGCGCGTTGAACCTCAATGGGTGGGCTGACCGGGCATTTGGAGGATGGACGGTCAGTACGGTGACAACGCTCGGTGACGGCCAACCGATTGCTACGCCCACCGGCACGCTCAATCCGTGGTTTAACCAGCGGCCGAACATCTCGGGCAATTGCGGAACCGGCGCGGCGAAGAACATCAACCAATGGTTCAATTACACCTGCTTGACGGAGCCCACGGATCTGTTCACGGCCGGCACGGCTGGACCTATCCTGCCTGGAATTCGTGCCAACGGTGCGCACAATTTGGATCTTTCCCTCGCCAAGCACTTTAAGCTCGGCGAGCAAAGGGATTTGCAGATGCGCGCCGCAGCCTACAACTTGACCAATTCTGTGCAGTTTGGCTATCCAAATGTCTTCTGGGCGCCGGAGAATTTCGGCCAGCAGCCGAACGACGGCGACCAGGCGGGCTTCGGGCAGATCACGAATCAGGCCAATCTCCCACGGCAGATGAGCTTCGAAGCGCGGTTTACCTTCTAATGCGTTTTCACAAGTTGACTGCGGCGAAGAAGGTTTCTCTCGCCATCCTCCTGCCCGTACTGCTTAGCGTGGTGGGCTTGGCACGGGCCCAACAGAACGAGCAAATCACCGTAGATACTGGGCACCTGGCGAATTCGTTCAGCCCGCTCCAGGCTCTGGGAGGCTCCGTCGACCGGCAGCGTGGCGGAACAACCCAGGAGGCTATCGAAAAGCACACCACCTGGGTGTTGACCGATCCCGTGCTGAATGATCTTCTGGGAGCCGGCTGGGGGACTGTGTCGTACCGGCAAAATACAGAGTTGCAGGTCGAGGCGTGGCACTGGAACCCGCAAGGCGCGTGGAGTAATCCGGCGAAGAAAGAAGGCTATTTCACCGGCAGCGCGCAGTCGACGAGCCAGCAGATTGTGCATTCGTGGGCATACCCGCTGCCCCACCGCGGAGCGACCCTGGGGGATGGTAACGGCTGGTCCCGCATCACCGACGGCGACCCAAAATCCTACTGGAAGAGCAATCCTTACCTGACCAAGGCGTTCACCGGCGAAGATGACTCATTGCACCCTCAATGGGTGATGGTCGATTTAGGCGCGAAGGTCGACATCAATGCGATCCGCATCGCTTGGGCGAATCCTTACGCAACCCGCTTTTATGTGCAGTTCTGGACTGGCGACGTCACTCCTTTTTACGCGGGAATCAATAAGGGCGCATGGCAAACTTTCCCCATGGGCACGGTGCTGCAGGGACGCGGCGGAACGCCAACGCTGAAGCTCGCCCATTGGGCGATTCCCGTGCAATACCTGCGGATTTGGATGGATCAATCATCCAACACCTGCGACACGCACGGAGCGCAGGATAAGCGCAATTGCATGGGATACGCGATCAACGAGCTCTACCTTGGCACGTTGTCGGCCGACGGACAATTCAAGGATATTGTGGCCCACATGCCGAGCCGGCGGCAGACGATTACCTGGCCGTCGTCAGTGGATCCGTGGCACTCCGCGACCGATCTGGACTACCGCAGAGGCGACCAGATCGGATTCGATTTCTTCTTCCACTCGGGCGTGACCCGCGGTCTTCCCACCATGGTTCCGATCGCCATGCTCTACGCGACACCGGAAGACGCGGCCAATGAGATCGCCTATCTGTACCAACGAAAGTATCCGATCTCGTGGATTGAGATGGGGGAGGAAGCAGACGGCCAGCGCATGCTGCCGGAGGACTATGCCGCGCTCTACCTTCAATTTGCCAGGGCGATTCACAAACTGGTTCCTCAAGCGCGTTTGGGTGGTCCGGCATTTGAAGGAACGCCGGGCGACGTGGATTCATGGGCGGACGCGAATGGACGAGTGTCATTTCTAGGAAGATTCACCGATTATCTGAGAGCGCATCATGCTCTCAAGGACTTTACCTTTTTCTCCTTCGAGCACTACCCGTGCATGGGAACACATCTCTGCACTGACTGGGGCTCGCTCGACATGGAGCCTGTATGGGTGAATCATGTCGTGCAGGCGTGGAAAGACAATGGCCTCCCACCGAATATTCCTTTCTTTATGACCGAGGGGAACGACCTCGGGGATGGCAGTCCGCACACCGTCAAGAGCGGCCTTTGGCTGGCGGATTACGTGGGCGCGATGATGACGGCAGGCGCAGCCGGCACGTATTTCTTCCACTACATTGCATCGCCGGGCCAAGGGGGACACGGCTTTCTTTTTGTGGATGACCAAAACCACGCTTCCTTTTCACCACAATACCTGGCGACGCAGGTCATTACGCAGGAATGGGTGCAGCCGGTGGACAAAACCCACAAGCTGTTTAAAGCGACGAGTAACGTTCTGGACAGTAACGGTAACGAAATCATCACCGCGTACCCAGTCGAACGGCCGGATGGGCAATGGTCCGTGATGCTGATTAACAAAGATGAAAATCATGACCATTCCGTCCGGGTTGCGTTCGACGATCCGGTGACCAGGCAGACGCGCTCTTTCACAGGAACCGTGGACCGCGTTGTTTTCGGCTCAAGCGAGTATCAATGGCATCCCGATCCCGCGGCCGACGAGGCGCGACCATCTGCGCAGGTAGCTGGCGATGGGGAGGAGGGTGATGCTCCTGCTGTCGTTCGCCGTCCTCGCGACAATGGACACGGAGATCCCGACGGCCCCGCTTCTAAATCGACGGTGATGGCCGACGGTCCGGATACGCTTTACAACCTTCCGAAGGCATCCATCATCGTGCTGCGCGGTAGCCTGCGATCTCAGTAGAGTGCAGAATGGAAGCGGAGAGAAGGTCAAGTTTCGTTAACAGGAGATGTGGTAGTGGGACGCCGATCAAATCCACCTAAGCAAGACGGCCCGCGAGGAATTTCGCGGCGGAAATTCCTCGGCCAAGCCGCTGGAGCAGCAGCGCTATCGATGGCCTCCAGCCGTAGAGTGGTTGCTGCGCTTGGTCAAGGCGCCGGTCCAGCGGTATCGCGCGCCGCATTGCTACGCGTCGATACGAGCAAAGCCGTGAACAGCTTCGATCCGGATAAGAGTCTCGGTTCTTCGATGGATGACTTGTCGGTCGAGGTGATCCAAAAGATCTATACGCCGGAAATGGTCCGGCAATGGCTCGCGGCCGGTTGGGGACCGATCACGTATCGCAACCACACAGAGCTGGCCATCGAGGCATGGCACTGGAACAGCAAGGGAACGTGGAGCGACTCTGCACATCAGAGGGGCTACTTTGTCGGAGACGCGGAGCCCACGGAGCTCATTCACGATTCATTCGCTTACCCGCTGCCGCATCGCGGCACGACCGCAGATGGAGGCTCTGCGAACGGCGCCGGGAGGTTAACCGACGGAGATCCG
Organism: uncultured Acidobacteriaceae bacterium; assembly: GCA_963745725.1. GTDB lineage: Bacteria > Acidobacteriota > Terriglobia > Terriglobales > Acidobacteriaceae > PALSA-350. The sequence continues at coordinate 89,389 of CAVUYJ010000005.1, read as the reverse complement.
GCGACGTTTTGGAAGAGTAATCCATACCTTACCAAGGCGTTCACCCGCGAAGACGACGCGCTCCATCCTCAATGGATCATCCTGGATTTGCTCACTCCTCAGCAACTGAACGCCTTGCGTATCGATTGGTGCGAGCCGAGGGCGCGGGAGTATGAGGTGCAGTATTGGACCGGCGTTGACCCCATGAATTGGGAGGCGCAGTATGTGCCCGGGGAAGGCCTGGACGTCGGCCAGCAGGCAAATGGGCGCTGGAACAGTTTTCCCAAGGGCATCGTGCGCGATGGCAAAGGCGGCACCGCGACCCTGAAGCTTGCCGAACAGCCGGTTACGACGCGCTGGATTCGTGTGGTGATGACCCAATCCTCGAATCAGGCAGGACCCCACGGAGCCGACGACGTGCGGCATCGAGTGGGTTATGCGATTTACCAGGTGTACGCCGGCATGCTCCTCGACGACGGCACCTTCGTCGATCTTGTACGACACTCGCCCGATGCCACGCAGACCCCAACCTACTGCTCTTCAACCGATCCGTACCACTCGGCCACGGATCTGAGCAAGCGCGGCGACCAGACAGGTCTCGATCTGTTCTTCACCAGCGGCATTACGAACAATTTGCCGGCGATGATTCCCGTCGCCGTCCTTTTCAGCACGCCTGAGGATGCCGCACATCAAATTGCCTATTTGAAAAAGCGCGGATATCCGGTCGCCTGGGTCGAGATGGGGGAAGAATGCGACGGCCAGTACATGATGCCCGAAGACTACGCGGCGCTTTACATCCAATTTGCCGACGCGATCCATAAGGTCGCTCCGGAAACGAAGCTGGGTGGTCCTGTCTTTCAGGGCATTAATCAGGATGTCTCGGTTTGGCCGGACGCGGAGAACCGTACCTCCTGGTTCGGGAGATTCCTGGACTATCTGAAATCTCACAATCATATTCAGGATCTCGCCTTTGTTTCGTTTGAACATTATCCGTTCGATCCTTGCTCCGTGAACTGGGCGGATCTCTATCGCGAGCCCGAATTGACGCGAAATTGCCTGGATGCATTTCGCCAGGATGGCTTACCCGAAGGCGTGCCTCTGATGAACACCGAGAGCGCGGTGACCTACAACCTCTCGAACTACATGACCGATATCTTTTCGGCGCTGTGGCTGGCCGACAGCGTGGGTTCGTTCTTCTTGTATGGTGGGTCTGCTTATTATCATTCGCCGATTCAGGCCGAACCGCTTCACCCTGGGTGCCATGGGGGCTGGGCGACCTATGGGAACTACGTTGCCGACGAGAATCTCCAAATTCACCAATTCACCGCGCAATATCACACCGGCCGCGTGATTAACAACGAATGGGTCACGCATCGCAGCGGCATGCATCACCTGTTTCAAGTGAACGGCACCGTCCCCGATGCCGCGGGTCACGCGCTGGTGACCGCCTACGCCGTTCGACGACCCGACAGCGATTGGGCTCTTCTGCTCGTAAACAAGGATAGGGATAATCCTCGAAGCATCGAGATAGCCTTCGAGGGACCCGAAGGCAGTCCCAGCTTTTTTGAAGGCGAGGTGCACATGGTGACCTTCGGAAGCGAGCAGTATGTTTGGCATTCGGCGGGTGCGAAATCCCACGCCGAACCAGACAATCCGCCAGTCGCTTCCAGGATCATGGCAGGCAAGGGCGCCAGGGTGGAGCTGCCCAAATGTTCTGTCACCGTGCTCCGCGGCAAAGTTCAGAGCCAGGGGTGAAGAGTGAAGCGAGGGTTGCCGGTAGCGAGATCTCTCATTCGTAACGGAACAGGCCGTGAGAAATGGACCTAGTGGCTTGGAATCGGCGGACCCGGTTGAAACGAAAGCCGTGAGCGCAGGGCCGATTTAGCATCAGACCCGTCCAAATTAGATTTTTCAGTTTGCCGATTTTGACAGAACTTGAAACCGTTCGCTGACCTAGCTTGGGGAAGAGATTGGAAAATGTACCTTAAGGGCGAAAGAGCCGCGCGCCGCTCTCGATGCAGACGGCTTGCCCACCACACAGTTCGTTGGTAAGTAAAAGGTCCTATTTCCCGGAATGGCTCACAGGGTGACCATTCCTCTTGATCCATGTTCTGGAATGTTTTGGTGCCGTCTTATTCGTGAGCCAGCTTAATCGAGGCCGGTGAAATGAACGTGCCCAGGAGTGTAGGTCTCACGCACGACGAGGTTTTTGCGCAGCTAGCCAGGCTCCCGAAGTTTCCTCGACGGTTCGGGAGTTAGCGCCCACTTTCGAGCGCAAGGACCGCATAGCCTGTTGCCGCGTCGTTCATGAAGGGCCCGGCATCTGAAGCCGGATCGCGCTGTTTGTTGAGCGACCACGCCGGCCATAGCCCCTCGGTTTGACTCTGATTCTGTACCAGCCAGCCTAGGCCTCGGCTGACCTGCGGTACTTTGCGCATCCCATTTTTCTCGAGCGCGAGCACGGCCAGGCCCGTTGCATAGCCATCGCTTTTCGTTTCCAGGGCCGTGTTATCGCGACGTTTCCATGTTCCGAGATCGGTGAGGCTCCAGCCCCCATCCGGACGCTGTTCGGCGAATATGGAATTCACCAAAGCAGAGCGCTCTCTTGCCGTGAGAAGGCCCTGATACTTCGCCGACGCCCAAAGCAGGACGATACGGTTCACCAGGGGCTGACTGCTGTATTCCCGGCGCAGATAGGCACGCAGTTCGTTTACATTGCTTTGAACCGCCCTTTCCTTCAAGTAGCCATCCGGGGCAATACCAGCAGCCAGCGCGGCGAGCGCCGCGCCGTGGTACTCCGACTCGTTGGATTCCCACGGAGCATTGTGGAAGTTGAGCCATATCCATGCCCCCGCATTATCGCCGGTGTGCCGCTGCAACGCCCACGCATTGCTGAATGCCTGCCTCGTGATCTCTCTCAAGTGACCACTGCGCGCGTCATAGCTCGCGAGGATCAGTGCATTGAGCACCGACTCTGTGCTGCGCGACTCGATGGATTTTGTTGGTCCGGCCTTGCCGTCTTTATAGAAGGGCTCTACCTCGTCCCAGAGCGTCACCCGCCTCAGCACGTTATTCAGCATCGTGCGCTCCGGACCTGTGGGGTCCTGCTCCCCCATTTGCTGGCGCAGCAAAGGCCGGGCCAGTGCGTATGGAAGCACAGAATGGCAGGAAACACAGATCGTCCCGTGATCGCGTTGCGCTTTGGGCCACGCTTGCCACCATGTCTCCCTGCTATCGAGGTAGTGGGCGGCATTTGCCTGACTCCATGAAATGGTGACGTTGTCTTCGATCTTGCTCGCCGAGGCAACCATCCCGGCGGCAAGGGAGGCGAGCAAAACACGAACCACAACGCCATTTGATTTCATGGGCAAGCTCTCCGGGTGCGAATCTCATCTTCCAACATAGCCACGTTGTGCGTAATACATTGCACAGCCCTACAAATCTCCACGACTGTAGGCAACGGTAGTAAGGAGTGTACGCATACTTGCCCCGATGCGGGTTATCAGAAATTCTGATTCCAGCCATAAGACAAAGATTGACAGAGGTGCTGCTCCCAGAGGCACATTCTTCAGATGAGGAAAAACTCTGTTCCGTATATTGCTCCCACCAGCTTTCCCCCTCCTTGGGTGAGCCGCAGGCTCATGGGGACACTGCTGAAGGCGTGCCCTTCGTTCGACGGTCTCTTTCTAGACCTTTGGGATCAGTGAAAGTTACATGTGCACTCCAAGTTGGCTGGTTGAAAATCTAATCTTGTGCGGTTAATGAATAGACGGGCAGGTGCTGTGTCGGATCAAAGCGGCCATTCCCGCGGCAGCCTGATCATGCCACCCAGCGACATTGTTCCGGATTGAACTTCTGCATCACGTCACTGCACGCGCGGATGAGTGCCGCGGTTCGTCCTGAAGGCGTCGCGCTTTGCACCGATGCCAGGACGATCGACGCCGGACGCGTGTTTCCAGTGATAGGCAGGCATTTCACCGGACTTCCATCGTAGGTCTGATCGGGTGCCGGCCGTAGATTGAGAATCGCGTATCCCTTGCCGGCCGCCACCAGGCCACGAACCAGCTCAAAGTTGTGAACCCGGTGCCGTATGTTCGGCGGCTTGTCGATGCCATTGAAGATGGAAAGCAGGTAGTCGGAATTGTAAGCGTAGTCGAGCAGCACCAGCGGCTCATCCACCAGATCCGCCGGACTCACGGACGGCCGTGCGGCCAGCGGGTGGGAACTATGCATGAGCGCATAGGGGGCAAGCGAAGTCAGATGATGCTTGAAATGAAAGGCTGGATCGCAGTTGATGTCGTACATCAGGCCGACTTCAATCGTTCCATCGCGCAGCCAGCGCAGCAGAGACTCCGTATCTCCGTCGTAAATCTGCACGCTGAGTTCCGGATAGGTAGAGCGGAGCTTACTGAGTATTCGGGGCAGGAAGAACGGTCCTAACGTGCTGAAACATCCAAGCGTGATGCGGCCGCGAATCGTGTGGTTCAGCTCATCGGCCCGATGATGAAGATTTTCCGCCTGCACCAGTACGTTCTTGGCCGCGGCCACAAACGATTGGCCTGCCGGCGTTAGGGTCACGCCCTTCGCGTGATGGCGCACGAAGCATTGAATACCAAAAATATCTTCCAGATACGAAACAGCTGCCGAGACACCAGGCTGCGAGACATACAGCGATCGCGCGGCCGCCGACACACTTCCATGCTCAGCAACAGCGACCAGATAACGAAGCTGCTGGAGGGTGTAGTTCATGCCATTTCCCTATAAGAAAAATGTCTTCACTTCAGCAATTAAATGTATTTGGAGCTGGGGCGACGCGGCCCTAGAATGTCCGAAGATTAACATCGGTTTCATCACTACGCAAGCACTTTCCATGATGGCTGCCCGCCTGCTGAACAGCAGACGGTCTTGTGTTTTCGTATCCACCCCGCCCCCGCTGTGGTTCGCAGGCCCCTGGGTACTCTCGGAAGTTCGTGCATTCAGAAGAATTTAGCCGCAGGTGCGCAGCCTGATTCAAAGCCTCAGGATGCGCCGCCGGAAGTGTCTCCTACGTGGCTCGGCATCTGTCCGGGTCTTCGATTTGTGTTCCCCGTTGCTCGTGACCAGCAGCGAACGCGGGCCTCCGTACTGAAGCGATTGCGATTGAGTTTGGAGAGAGCCAATGAACGTAAGGCTAGTCAGGAAAGCACTTTTGTGGCGTGTCCTCTGCAGTTTTCTGGTGCTGCAGGCAGTCTGCGGTTTCGCTCAAACCGCATCCACCGGCACGATGGTGGGCACCGTGCATGACTCGAGCGGGGCCATCGTGCCCGGTGCACAGGTAGAGATCACCAACAACTCCGTCGGCTTTCATCGGCAAATTGAGGCTTCCACCGAAGGCGCCTATAAGTTCGTCCAGCTGCCCCCTGGAACGTATGAGGTGAAGGTAACCGCATCCGGTTTTCAGGCTGCGGTTCTTTCCGTCACGGTCAATGTTGCTGAATCCGCCCTGGCAGATGTCACCCTCAGTGTAGGGTCGGCCGTCCAGACGGTCCAGGTGTCCAGCAGTAATTCCGAGGTCTCTCTGCAGACGACCAATTCTTCCGTGGGTGAAGTAATGGATCACGAGCAGATTGCCAACCTCCCCACCGTACAACGGCAAATCACCCAGCTTGTCTATCTGCAGCCCGGCACCACGCCCCTCATCGGCGGCGCCGAAGGGACGGTGGGCGGGGGCAGTGTCTCTGGCGGTCGCGTGGACCAGAATTCCATGACATTGGATGGCATCAATGTGACCGATGAATCAGAGGGCGGGTACCTGGTGAATGGGCTGATCGCATCTTTTCCCATACCCGTGGATGCGGTGCAGGAGTTTCGCGGCACCGTCTCCAACCCCACCGAAGATCAAAATCGGTCGGGTGGCGGCCAGTTCGCACTCACCGTGCGGCGCGGCTCCAACGACTGGCACGGACTGGCCTATGACTACTATCAGAACGCAGCGCTGAACGCGAACTCATGGAGTAACAACCGCACCGGCGCACCACGGCCGGGACTTATCTCCAACCGCTTCGGCGGCACTTTCGGCGGTCCATTCTTCAAAAATAAGGCTTACTTCTTCCTGGCCTATGAAGGGTTTCGTTTTCCCAACAGCGCAAATGTCACCCAGCTTGGCATTACGGAACCTCTGCGCAGTGGGATCCTGCGGTTTAAAGACGCGGCGGGAAATCTGAACTCGTATAACTTCAACCCGGCCAACGGTCCCCTGACCTCTGCCTGCGGGCCAACCGGCGACCAGCCTTGCGATCCGCGTGGAGTCGGACTCAGCCCCATCATCAGCCAGTATTTCAAATTCTACCCAGTGGCCAACAGCCTCACCGCCGGCGACGGCGGCATCAACACCGGCGGGATTCAGGGTCCTGTCTCTATCCCGGCGCACACCGATTTCGGTGTCGCACGCTTTGACTACAGCCTCAACCAGGCATGGGGTGCGTTCGTTTACTTCCTCGACTCTCAGCAGCACCAGGCAACCACCGACCAGATCGATTTCAATCCCGCTGTCACCAAAGGCAAACTACTGGTCAGCACGTCTTCCTTACCGCTCTACCCGCGCGCTATTATCACCGGAACCACCGGCCAACTTACTTCCAACCTGACCTATGATTTCCGCTTCGGGTTCAATCAGCAGGGCTTCAACTTTGCCCGCGAGATTCCGCAGAATATTCTTCCTGGCGCCGGCTATCCCATTCAGCTGGCGTATGGCGTTTCCGGGGTCAAGTACCTCGATGCGCCGGGCAACGACAGTATCAATACCCTGCCCAAGGAAGGCGCCTTGGTAAAAGAGTGGCAGTTCAACAACTCGCTCAACTGGGTCAAAGCGAACCATCTCATTTCGGGTGGGGTGAACTACATCCACTCCAACCAGTACCACTACCGCCTAACCCAGGGCGGATCCATCGCTACCCCCGTAGCCCAAATCACCAGTGGTAGCTATACCCAGATACCAGCCAGCGAGCGTCCTCCCACCTGCAGCGCGTCGCGCACTGCGAACTGCCTGCCAACCGGGGTCCTGGCTGAGTGGAACGAGCTGTACGCTTCTCTCCTCGGGCAATGGGACTACACTTCGTTCTTCAACAGCAGAGACGCCAAGGGCAACGTCGTCGATTCTGTCACCAGCCCTCCCTCCTACGATCAAACCGGGGAGCACTTTGAGTTCATGGCCTCGGACACCTGGCAGCTCAAGCCGTCACTCACCGTCAGCTACGGTATCAACCTCACCTATGAAACCCCGTATCGCGACGTCAACGGGAAAGACTATCTCCTGGTGGACGGCAATAACAACCTCATCAAGCCTGCCGAGCTTCTGAGCCAGAAGTTACAGGCAGCCAACAAGGGCGCGGTCTATAACACCACCATGTACTATGTCCACCCGGCGCAGCTGGGCGGAAGGGCGATTTATCCCGCATCGTTCACCCTCGGACCACGCGTGGGAGCGGCCTGGAATCCATCGCTCAAGACACGGTTCTTCGGCGCGCTTCTGGGTGATCACAAGACCGTGATCCGCGGCGGCCTGGCGCTCATGCACGATCAGATCCTCGGCATTCAGACCGAGCTCTACGGCATCATCGGCAATCAGCTCATCGCTACACAGAATCTGACCACCGCGCCCTCCTGTGATGGAGCCGGCACACCCGGGCCGGGATGCGTCGCCGGCAGCTCACCCTTTCGCGTCGGGGTTGACGGTCAGGTCTATACCGGGAATCCTACGTCGTTCTCGATTCCATATGCCCCAAAGTCAGCCAACGCCGTCACCGGAGCCTCTTTTGGTGTAACCGGCGGCGATGGGTTGGATCCCAACTTCCACCCCGGCAAGATCTATGGACTGAACACTTCCATCCAGCGACAGATGGCTTGGGGATCACAAATTGAAGTGGGATGGATCGGGCGCTTCGGCCGTGAGCTTGCGAACAGCGCCAATGTCAACGCGCCTCCCATCACCATCGGAGATCTGTCGGGTCAGGCGTCGCAATCGTTTGCCGCCGCATTCGATGCGTTGGCCAAGCAACTCAGGTCGGGCGTAAGCGCTACCAACGTAACCCCGCAGCCCTGGTTTGAGAACAGTATCGGCGCAGGGGCAACGGTGCAGATTGCGTCCAACAACAGCACTGCGATTGTGCAGAACAATGTGTCCTCGGTGTTCACCGCAGCCAAGGGCGTCGATGCCATGTTGCAAAAAGCGGGCAAAGATCCGGTCGATAACCGCCAGTTTCAGACACTCACCTTTCAGACCAACATGGGCTGGTCCAACTACAACGCAGGCTTTGTCAGCTTCCGCAAGCGCACAAATAACGGGCTGTCGCTGGTGTTCAACTACACTCTGGCAAAGTGCCTGGACACGGATGGACGGCAGAGCGATAGCCTGAACGGGCACCTCGACAATCCCTACAACCCCGCATACGCCTACGGCGCCTGCATGACGGATGTCCGCCAGGTTGGACAGGCCTATGGTAGTTACAATCTACCCTTCTTCGCCCAGGCGTCCGGATTGATGGGCCACCTGCTGGGTGGTTGGTCAACCGCCTACATTGTGACCGCAAGCACCGGCTCCACGCTCGAGGTGACGCAAGGGAACACGACCGGGTATTCCAGCGGCAATACGGATGGTCCCACAGTGGTGAAGACTGGTCCGATTCCTTCACTCAGCGGCCACCATCTCTCCAATGGTTCTTACAACGTCTACGCCAACCCGACAGCGGCTTTGGCCAACATGAGATACGTCAACCTTTCCACCGATACATTCCGCTCCAACCGGGGACAGTTCTACGGTCTGGGGCAATGGGATGTGGACTTTAATGTGCAGAAGTCCACCAAGCTCACCGAGCGAGTCATGAGCAAATTCACGCTCGATTTCTTTAATCTTTTGAATCACGCGAATCTGATCACGCCGGCTCTGAATTACAACGCGCAACCCGGATTTGGAGCGATCACGCAGGACCAGAGCGCCTGGGGCAACAACATCAGTTCCGGGCCACGCCGTATTCAGGCGAGCCTGCGGATCGTCTTCTGAGGGGGCGGTTTCCAAACTCCCCGGCCCCAGCGGTTTGCATGTAAAAGCACTGGCGACCACCTGCCTTGCTCCGGTTGCCAGTGGCTCCTCCAGTGCTGTAGAGTCGCAGACCACGAAGATACAGAACTCCCGCGGAACGAGCGACGCGTGACGAGAATCAAAACAGATTGTCTGCTGCTTAACGGCAACATCCTCACCATCGACCCGCGCTTTTCCCGGGCCCAGGCCGTCGCCGTTGCCGGGGACAAAATTTTAGCGGTCGGCAGCAATGCCGAGGTTGAGATGTTGGCTACCGAAGGCACGAGGCTGATCGATCTTGCCGGCAGGACCGTTGTCCCCGGCTTCATCGACTCCCACTGCCACCCCGCGTTCGCCGGGCGCCAACACCTGCGGAACGTCAACTGCGACTCTCCCGACAAGGCGGAAATCCTCAGCCGGATCCGGCGACGGAGCGAGGACCTTGAGCCCGGGCAATGGGTGTTTGGCTTCCTCTATGACGACACCAAACATGAGATGCCGCTGGCCCAGCACGATCTGGACGAGGCCGCGCCGCATCACCCAGTCATGGTGGCATATCGCGGCGGCCATTCGGCGATCGCCAGCACCATGGCGTTCCGTCTGGCCGGAGTTGATCCCGGGATCACCGACCCGCCGGGAGGAAGGTATGTGCGGTCGGCGACTACGGGCAAGCTCACTGGCCGGCTCGACGACACAGCGCGGGACCCCTTCTTCGCCACCATGCAACTGGAGTACAGCCGCGACGACTTCCGCGAGGGAGTCGCACTGATCTCGTGCATGATGTCACGTGTGGGCATCACCTCGGTGGGGGATGCGGCACTGCACGGCCCCGACGACCTCCGCGCATACCAGGACGCGTTTGATGCGGGAGCACTTCGCTTTCGTGTCTACTGCTTTATCAACGGCGAGTACTTTGAAAGCTTCCGGCGGGCGCGGATACGGACTGGCTTTGGGAACGAATGGGTCCGCCTCGGGGCGCTGAAGTTTTTTAGCGATGGGTCTATCTCCGAACGCACAGCCTTGCTCTCGGAGCCATATATCGGTATGCCCGGATATTACGGTCTGCTGGTTGCCGACCAGGAAGCGCTATGGGGACCATGTAGAGATGCCCATCGCGAGGGCTGGCAGATTGCCATTCACGCCAACGGCGATCGAGCGGTCGACAACGTCCTCAGCGTCTACGAGCGGTTACAGCGTGAGTATCCCCGTCCCGACAGCCGATACCGTATCGAGCACTGCACGGTAACCAACCCCTGCCTGGTCGCCCGGCTGCGCGCGCTCAACGCGATTCCCGTTCCTTTCACTTGCTATGTCGCGCACCACGGCGAAAAGATGGGCTTCTACGGTGCGGAGCGCCTCAAGCACATGTTTGCCGTGCGCGATTTTCTCGATGCCGGTTTAAAACCCTCTGCTTCGTCCGACTACACCGCTTCACCGTTCGACCCCATGCTAAGCTTGCAATCCATGGTCACGCGCACCGACTCCGCGGGAAACACCTGGGGAGAAAATCAGAGGATCACGGTGGAAGAGGCGCTGCGTGTGCTCACCATCAACGGAGCCTATGCCTCGTATGAGGAGAACATTAAAGGTTCTATCGAGGCTGGGAAACTAGCCGACCTGGCGGTGTTGACAGACAATCCCTTGACGGCCGACCCGATGGCCTTGTCACAGATCCGTTGTGAACGGACCATGCTTGGCGGCCGCTGGGTCTACGAGAGCTGAGCACGATGCACAGAAGAGATATGTTGGGTGCGATGGCTGCCACGCTGCTACCGCTGACTGCGCGGGGGGCGATGCCGGCCGCGTTGGGAGTCGACGCACACGGATCGGATCAGCGGATCGCTATTCGCGACGACGGCTGGATGACCGACGTCGATGGAATCAAGGTGGGTATTACACCGCTAAGGATCGTCCCACCGGGTGCACCGTAATCCTTTGCGAGACGGGGCATCTGCGGGGTGCATGTTCCCGGTGGATGGCCGGGCACCAGGTTAACCGACATGCTCGACCCGGTGAAGCGCGCGGATGATCCGTCGGGGTAAGTGGAGTGGTGCTTACCGGCGGCAGCGTTTACGGTCTTAGTTCTGCATCGGGCGTGGAGCGTTTCTTCCGCGAGCGCTATTTTGCCGCGCAACCCGCAGGCGCCATTCCCAAACCCCAGGTATTCGTTGTTCCTGCGGCGGTGATCTACGATCTAATCTCGCGACTGGCGCATCACGCCCACTGCGGAGTCGGGCTACCAGGCCTGCCAGGCCGCGGCCGGCGGAAAAGTAGCGGAAGGCTGTGTAGGCGCGGGTGCGGGCGCGATGGTCGGTCATTGGGGGGAAGAATCCTACCAAGTCAGGCCTGGGCACCGCAAGCATTCGTGTCGGGGATACCGGGGTGGTGGTGGGCGCCATTTGCGCAGTGAACGCCTCGGGTGATGTCTACAACCCCAGGACAGGCGCTTTCGTCAGTGGTTCGCGGGATAAAGACGAACACGCTTTTCTCCGTCATCGACCGCATCCGCGCCGGCTTTAGCGTGGAGCCGCCACCGCCAGGCACGCACACCACCATAGCCACTGTCGCAACGAACGCTTGTTTTACCAAAACAGAGACGGCCAAGATCGCACAGATGGCGGCTGCGGGGCTGGCTCAGACGATCAACCCGGCATGGGGTCCGGGCGATGGTGATACGGTGTTCGCGCTATCTACAGGACGCTCGAGACCCACGTTTCCCACGGCGCGATTGGAGCCATTGCGGCGGAAGCCTTGACTGAGGCCATATTACGCGCGGTCACCAAGGCAACGGCCACGGCCGGCATCCCGGCCTGGCGCGATATCGTGGGCGCCGGCCATCCCTGAGCGCCGCGCCAACCCATAACCAAAATCTATTCAGTCTAGTGGATATAAGTATTTTGCATGAGGGACCCCTCTGCCCTAAAGTTCGCTATAGCTTTCGCTCGTAGAAAAAACCGCACGACAAATCCCCATCGGGTAGTTAGCAACAGTTAGACCGCCTTATAGCCGGCCAATCAAGTGGATGAGGAATCTTCTTTCATCCTTCCGCTTTTCAGACCAACCCGGAGGAGCCTGATGCGCCTTGGTGTCGAAAGAGTGGCCGTTCTCGCGTTGCTGTCGACCGCCTTTATATCCGCGCGGACCGTTCAGGCTAGCGAACTGTTGCTGTTGCACGGCCATATTTATACCGCGGCGGCTTCCGGCCCCAAGTGGGCGCAAGCCATCGCCGTGACCGGAGATCACATCGATGCTGTGGGCACGGATGCGGAGGTCCTGCGCCTCAAGACGCCTAAGAGCAAGGTGATCGATCTTCACGGCAGCACCGTTTTGCCGGGGATCACCGATAACCACGTCCATCTCTGGTTCGGATCGCTGGCCCTTCACGGGTTCAATCTCTCTACCCCTGAATCCAACATCACCGCGGAGAACGATCCGCAGTTATTCGCGAGCAAGATCAAGGCCTACGCGGATAGTCATCCTAAGGAGCCGGTGCTCATCGGCCGGGCAGCCTTCAGCAACGGTGTGACCACGCCGGCCCCTGACCGCGCTCTTCTGGACAAGATCATTCCTGACCGCCCGCTCGTGATCCACGCCACCAGTGAACATACGTTGTGGGTTAACAGCAAAGCGCTGGCACTTGCCGGCATCACCAGCAAGCCGTTGGCCGATCCCGAAGTCAACAAATACGTGTTGCGCAACGCCAAAGGCGAGCCCACCGGCGTGCTGCGCGAGGCGGCGATGGAGGTCATGGAGCAGGCGCTCCCTGATTTTCCGATCGACGAGAAGGTCGAAATCTTTTGCGCGGGCGAAAAGTATCTGAATAGCCTCGGTATCACTAGCGTGGTGCTGGCCACGGGCGGACTGAAAGATCTTGCTGCTATGATGCCTTGCGCAAGCGTGGCATGCTGACCTTGCGCACGCGGCAGGCCTTCGGAGCAGTGGCTGTCAACCATCATTGGACGCCGCAATTCCTGGCGGATCTGGAAAAGGCTCGCACCACGTACCACGATGACTGGATTTCCGCCAACATGGTCAAGTTCTTCATGGACGGAGCCCCGTCGGCTCCACTCTACACCACCCAGGAGTACGCGCACATCGTCGGCGAGTTGGACAAGCGCGGATTTCAGGTGATGAGCCACGCCCTCAGCCCGGCAGCGGCCAAGGTCGTTCTCGATGGCGATGAACAGGTAGAAAAGCTGAATGGTCCACGCGACCGCCGTTTCCGCATGGAGGACGCCGGCCGCGTGAATGCCGAAGACCTTCCACGGTTTGCCAAGCTGGGCGTCATCCCCAGCATGCAGCCGGCGTTTTGTTGCTATCCCGGCGGCATGCCCAGTCCCTATGCGAAAGGGAAGGCGAATCAGTGGCAGTCCCTGGAGAAGAGTGGCGCCGTTCTTGAGTTCAGTAGCGATTGGCCGTGCTCGTGGCCGCCGAGCCCGATTCTCGGTATCCAGAAGCGACTCTGCGCCGCATTCGCCGAACCGTCACCCCCACGGGACCTACCGGGCCCATTGTTCCGGATGACGAGCCGGACGAAAAAATCAGCGTAGAGCAGGCCGTCATCGCCTATACACGCAACGCTGCCTACGCGAACTTTACTGACAAGAAATTGGGGACGCTGGAGAAAGGAAAACTCGCAGACCTGGCGGTGCTTTCAAAAGACATCTTCTCCCTTCCCCTGGAAGAAATTGGAACAACCACCGTGACAGCGACGATGGTCGGCGGCAAAGTCGTTTACGGAAAACTTCAGTAAGAACAGCGCCTGAAGGCGAGGTAGGATGCGTCGTCATTGGAGAGCACCGTCGAAGCCGTTCCCTGGCCTGCTGCTGCTTGCCGTCTTTGCCGTGCCTCCGCGGGTTGAGCCCATCCTGAGGCTCGGTATATCCAGGAGCTTGACTGGAAGAAGGATCACTTCGCCCATGTGCTGGCCGTGGGTTACACCGAGCTGGGTTCGGGCATCAACCAGAGCCACGCGGAAGTGAAACAGGTGGGCGAACGATCGTGCGTAGTCGGTACCAGTGTCGGCTTCGACGTGGAAGACACCTACGCCTTCGATATCGATGAGACAGTTGAGCTCAAGCTTACCTACGCTCCCTCCCTCACCAGCAATCCATTCCTCGTCGTTTGGGATCAGAATGGAGGCGAAGGGCACGGGCGCATCGAAGTCGCTCCGGAGAGCGGTGTCCCCTTCCGCACGCTGACCCTGCAACTGCCACGCGCACGATTTGCCGGCCAGGGCACGCGCGGCATCGATCTGGCTGTGGGTGCCCAACGGAATGGCCAGGTTGCCGTCTGCGATATCCAGATCGAGCGCAGCGGCGCCACCAGGAACCCAACTATCTTCGGGCGCGTAAATCTCACCATCAAGGACGCGGCCACCGGCCAGCGGGTGCCGGCGCGTGTTGGCATCTACGATGCGACGGGGCGGGCTCCGCTGCCATCCGAAGATGCTTTGCTGGTGCAGCGTTTCGGGGACAAGGTGCGCCTTTTGTCGGTGAACCAGCACGCCTTCTGGCCTACCGGTAATCGAGAGGCGTTCTATGTCTCCGGAACCTACACAGCGAAACTGCCGATCGGCGTCTATGAGCTTGCGGTCACGCGAGGCCCGGAGTACCGCGCCTATCTCGGAAAATTTGAAGTGTGTGACGGCGATAAGCCGGTTGACGTCGCCGTCTCGCTCGTGCGCTATGCCGACATGCCGAGCAAAGGATGGATCTCCGGCGACGATCACGTTCATCTCCAGCGGGAAGAGGTTGCCGACCGAAGCGTGTGGCAGCAGACCGCGGCGGAAGATGTACATGTAGCTAACTTGCTGCAGATGGGTAACATTGCCGGCATCAACTTCGAGCAGCCCGCATGGGGCAAAGCGGGCCGCTACACCCACGAAGAGCACACGCTGGTTTCCGGACAGGAAGATCCGCGGACCGGACAGTTGGGCCACACCATCCACGAGAACCTGCAAAAGCCCATTCGCCTGGACGCGGACAACTACTTCATTTACCACACGGTCTTCGAAGAGTCGCATCGCCGGGGAGGAGTCTCGGCTTTGCCCATCTCGGCGATTGGTTTCACGCGCAACGGGGGCTCGCCGTGAATGTCCCATTCGGAGAGGTGGATTTTATCGAGGTCTGCGAAGCCGGGATGATTGCCACCGATGTGTGGTACGGCTTTCTCAACATGGGCTATAAGCTGACGCCCTCCGCGGGCTCTGACTTTCCCTACACTGATCTGCCCGGCGTCTCCCGCAACTTCGTTAAGGTCGACCATCCAGGAGATATCGATGCCTGGTACGCATCCATGCGCGCCGGCCACACTTTTGTCACCAACGGTCCTTTCCTCGAATTCACCGTCAACGGCCATCAGATGGGCGAAGAGCTCCACGTGCCCCGCGGCACTATGCTGCAGATTTCGTCGGAGGCTCAACTCAACCCCGACATAGACAAGCTCGACCGCCTGGAACTGGTCGTCGAAGGAGACGTCGCAAAGACCGAGCCGCGGCAGGCACGGACCACGCTTCCCTGCACACCTCCATCAGAGCCGACCACAGCATGTGGCTGGCCGCGCGCGCCTTCGGTAACCGGCATGAGCCGCGCAACACCACTGAAGCCCATAGCGCTCCCATTTACGTAATTGTCGACGACCAACCATTCTGGAAGACGGAGGCCCTCCTCCAGCTCGTGGACCATGAGCATGCGGCTTTGCAGGAAATCCTGAACGGTCCCCTGGTTCCCGATGAGGATCTGGAAGAGTTTCAAACCCACGACCTGCTGGTGGCCGAGTGGCCAAAGCAGCGAGAAATGTTGCGCGGCCGCATTGCCCAGGCTGACGCCATGTATCAGGACTTGCTGAAGCGCGCGGGAATACCGCCCATACCGGCTCACCAGTGATCCGGACTCCTCGTTGCATAACTACAAGCTATGCAGGCCAGCACTTTTAACTATTAGGAAGGAGTCGCACCCATGCCCTACAGTGCGATGCATAACGACAAACGGGAGCGCAGGCTCATGGCCAACTTCGCAAAACAAAAATGGACAGCTGCCTCCGCATTGGTGGCGACGGCCATCTTCCTTATGGCGCTATCCGCCGTCTCGCAGAGTGCTCCCGAAAAGCCCGCGCCACCCCATGAAGCGGGCATCCCGGTGACCGACCAGTTGGTGGTGAGCAAATGCAGCGGTTGCCACCAGGCGGACGCGAAAGGGAACCTCTCGCGCATTTCGTATATCCGCACCACACCCGAAGGATGGGAAGAGGCCATGAGACGGATGGTCCGCCTGAACGGCCTCGTTCTGTCGCCGGCAGAGGCTCGGCAGGTACTCCGCTACCTCAGTGACTCGCACGGGCTCGCCCCGGAAGAGGCCGCCCCGGTCGCCTACTACGCGGAACGCCGCCTGGTCGATGGGGACCCCCCCGCCCCGATATTCGCCACGCTTGCGGTTCCTGCCATGCCATCGCCCGTCCACTCTCGTGGCGCCGCAGCCCCGACGACTGGAAGAAGCTGGTGAACACCCACATTGCGCTCTTTCCATCGATCGAGTTCACTTCCTTCCAGCGGCCGTCGCGCGGCGGAGAAGCGGTGGCGTCGGCTCCGGGAGCGGATAACCGTCCTCCGGTGGACAAGGCGCTCGAGTACATCGAAAAGAGCACGCCCCTGCACAGTGCTGCCTGGTCTGCCTGGCAGCCCACCATTGACGCCTCGCCTAGACTCGCGGGTCGTTGGTTGGTGACCGGTGAGACTGCGGGCAAAGGTCGACTGCTACGGTGACATGGTGCTTTCGCCCGGCCCGTCCCCCGATCAGTTTGT
Source organism: uncultured Acidobacteriaceae bacterium (assembly GCA_963745725.1). Taxonomy (GTDB): domain Bacteria; phylum Acidobacteriota; class Terriglobia; order Terriglobales; family Acidobacteriaceae; genus PALSA-350. Next base: position 72,554 of record CAVUYJ010000005.1, on the reverse strand, counting down.
CAGCAAGACGACATAAATATTGGCGACGGTTCGGCGCAGGAGTTCTGCGAAGACGGCACATCCATTGTTTACACAGGCTTTCAATGGAGAGGCCGCTCCAACGTGCAGCAACCGGAGATGGTACCCCGGAACGCCGAAGACGGTGCGTGAAGTAATGATGGTTTCTCCCGATCAAGCCTATGGAAGGCCGCTGGTTCTGGGGCGTATATCAGGAATTCGGCTTCGATGTTAACTGCGCCGTGCCAGGAAGGCCGACGATTGGGCGCGAGTCTCTCCGCGTTCCATACGGCAGCACCGGCATTCAGGTCACATCTTCGGCGATGACTTTCCCGCGTCGATTACCGCGGCGGACATCGATCTGGGCGCCGGCGTGAAAGTAATCGTGTCGTATCCAAAACGCCCGGCTGAATTGGTGGCTGCGGATGTAGCGGCTGACCCGCTCCGGGCATGCGTCGATGTCGTAGGCGCAGCCACCGGGCCGGCTGCATTCGCGGTCTACCACAAGGTTGACTTTCTGAAAGTCATGCCCGAGACGCCCTCGCACACCTGGGCAGCGACCGCACCCCAAGGGCTACCAGCAGTTCGAAGCCATCGGTTACAGCTGGCCCGGACGGCAAGCCGAACACAGTGGACGACTTCAACCTGGGCGTGGATGCCGAACCTGGAGGCTGGAAGAGTTTGTCGCCAGCTACGACGACGACGACATGCAGTTTGTCGGCAGCTCGATCCTAGACGGCTCTTTACCCCATCGAGCGACGGACCAAGCCCGCAGCGTAATTTGACCCGCAATAACTATGGCGACGTCTGGGTGGTCGCCACCGAACGCCGAGAAGTCGACGACCTTGTCCGCCAAGCGCTACCTGGTGGTCACGGTGCCCGAGTACATGCAGTGGGACCAACCGGAGGTGAGACATGACGCGCCCCCTATCGTTGGGCGAGTTCCATGCTTCCCCGGTCGAGCACGGAGTTGTCTATCTGGTGCCGGCGGGGGGATCTTGCCCTGGACGAATTCTCCGCGCGGTTGCTTCGCGCCTCGAATCCGGCGCCTGAGCAGGGCTGAATGATTGTGCGAGTGAAAGCCGAGGGGCTCGCGGCTGCAGCTTTCCGATGCGATCGACGAGCTCGACCAGACGGGCGCAATCCAAATCAGCGCTCCCCCGAGTACCCTCTCGCAGACTCCGCCCGCGCACTTTCCTCTGCAGTCGCTGGTGATGAACCTCACCAACCAGTGCAACCTTTCCTGCACATATTGCTACGAGTTTGGCGAAGACAAAGTCGCCACGCCCGAAGGCAAGCCGAAGTTCATGGACTTGGAAACGGCGAAGGCCTCCGTCGACTTCCTGCTGGACGAGTCCGCGGGCCGCAAGGCGCGTGCATATCACCTTCTTCGGCGGCGAGACGCTGATGAATTTCCCGCTGCTGAAGCAGGTGGTGGATTATGCGCAGCGAGCAAGCGGCCGCGCAGGCGGTCGCATCGATTTCAGCCTGACCACCAACGCGACGCTGCTGACGCCCGCCATCATCGATTTCTCTCCGAAAACCGCATCGGCGTCACCGTCAGCATGGATGGCCCGCCCGATCTGCACGACAAGCTGCGCGTCTTCGCCAACGGCCGCGGCAGCTATGACATCATCGAGCCCAAGTTCGCGCGCTGATCGCCAATCACCGGACGCGCCCCATCACGGCCCGGGTCACTCTGACCATCCGGCGTCACCGACGTGTTCACTATTCTATCCGCCATCTGAAACACGATCTCGGCTTTCATGAGGTCGGCTTCGCGCCCGTGACCACTTCGCCCAACCGGCTCTACTCGATCAACGAACGCGGCATGGACGATGTGCTCGGACAGTTTCACGACGCTCGCCGACGAGTGGCTCGAATTCGCGCTGCGCGGCGAGATGCACGGCTTTTCGAATGTCAGCGATACGCATCGCCGAGCTGGTTCAGGGCGTCAACAAGTCGCATCCCTGCGGCGCGGGCCTCGGGCTGCTGGGTGTCGGTCCTCGGGCGATCTGGCGCCCTGCCATCGCTTCGTCGACTCCGACACGCACTCGCTGGGACACGTCACCACCGGCATCGATCAGCGACAAGCAGACCGATTTTCTGACGCGCGGCCACATCGGCGCGAAATACGATTGCCACACCTGCTGGGCGCGGCCGCTTGTGCGCGGGTGGCTGCCATCACGAAGCGTTTGTGCGGTACGGCGACACCGGCCATGCGAACCTGCATTACTGCGACTGGATCCGCGACTGGACGGACACCTGTCTGAGTATCTACGGCACGATTGAGCGCCGAGAACCCCGAGTTTCTGCAACCATTTGCCGAAAGGAAAGCGTCTATGAAGCATCTTCGAGCCCATCAATCAAGAAAGCGCGGCGGATCGAATGAATGCCGCGGCCGCGCAGCCGCGTCGTCGCCCGCGAAGACGTGTCGCGCTGCAGCACCAGCGGCGCGAAGCCGCACGTGCCGATGGGATGCACGTCTGTCGTTCTCGCCGGGCTGGGAAGTCGATTCAGCCGGCGGCACCGCCGGCCTTTGCCAGCCGGTGGAGCGTGATATCTACGATTGCTATGTCACCTGCTTCTGGCCGGCGCAGGTTCCCGACCACCTGAACAACTCTCCGGATTGGGCCAACAAGTGCGCCGCGGCCACCAAGGACTGGCGCAATCTGGATATCGTTTTCCCCTGATTCCACTTGCCGGAGATGCACTTCATGCGTGGCATTTGTTCTGTTCTCTGCGGATGTCTTCTCGCGGTGCCGGCCTTTGCGGCCGCGCCGCCTACGGCAAAAGCTCCCTCGCTTCTTTACCTGGCCACCTGGCCGCACCAGGTGGTCGTGGTGGATGCGGATAAGGAGAAGGTTGTCGATCGTATCCAGCTCAACACCGACGTTGCGCGCCAGCTGGTGCTGGCCCCCGACGAAAAGACCTTGTATGCGTCGACCCTGCTCGATAACAGCATCGTCACCATCGATCTCGCGACCCACAAGGTGACGGATTCATTTTCGCTCGACAGCGGCAACCAGAAAAACCGCCTGAGCGGCCTGACTATCGATCCCACGGGGAAGTACCTGTACTCGGTTGACACGCTCATCACCAAGCAGCTCGACCAGTATGACATCGCCGCGCCTAAGTTCGTTGTGATCGATATCGCCGGTAAGCGTATAGCGAAGAGCTTTGACTTCCCCAAGAACGAGCAGGTGCCGGGTTTTCGCACATCCCTCAAGGTCTCTCCTGACGGTAAGTATCTGTACGTGTTTCGCGAAGCCATCCTGGTCTTTGACACTTCAAATTTCAGCCTGGTCAAGACGATAGAGTTGCGGCAGCCGCCCGTGCCAGACATGATGAATCTTTCCTTGAACCTGGTGGAAGATCCGCATGAAGCGCCCGGAAAGGTGATGGGTTTCTTCGAGGCTTCCGATCCCTATGTGCACCGTAAGATCTTTGGCATCGCGGAACTGAACTTATCGGACCTCTCCTTCGACCTGACGCCGGTTGGTCCGGTTACCGCTACCAGTATGTCTCCCCTGATGCTGAGTCCTGATCGTTCGCTGGGTTACACGGCCGTGGTCAACGGAGAGCAGGGAAACCGCGTAACGGAATTCTGGGTTTTCGATATGAAGACCAAGAAGGTGATCTCCAAGAAGGATTTCCCCGGGCGTACACGCTTCAACTTTGGCATAACCGCCGACGGCAAGAAACTGCTTATCTACAATGCCGGCTACCAGATCGAAGTCTACGACGCCAAAACCCTGCAACAGACGACTGATATTGACCTGGGCGGAGACACAACTTCAAACCTGATCGTCATGCCCCCAGGCGAATAGAAGGCAGCGCGAAAACCGAGGCGCCCCCGGGGGACGTCAGGCGACCTCGCTTCGAAATTGATGCCGCAACGACGGTTAAGGAACGTCCAATGCGGATTAGGTAGTTGTTTCCGTGCATCGTTGTTTTCTTGCATCGGCGCTTGTAACAAGTGTCTAGTCTCTTCCGGTTCTACCGATCCACGTCGATCGATCATCCATCAGCTGTTCGCCCACTGGGTTTTTTCGTAGCCGCTCTGCCGGGTCAGTCTCTCAAGACTCGCCTGCAGCGTGGACCTGTATGCGCAGATTGATCACCCGCCGCAGTGGCTTCTGGCGCGCGGCAACGGATATCGATTTTCTTCAGATGAGGGATAGGATATGAATTTTAGCGACGTGCGGAACTACTCGATCGAGCAGGCCTATAGACTCCGAAATCTCCTGGGTTTGAGCATCGTTGCACTGGCGCTGATGGCGAGCGGGAACGCCCATGCGCAGTCTACGTTTGGGTCTTTTCTGGGGACCGTCGAGGACGTGTCCGGACACGCGGTTGCAGGGGCCACGGCGACCCTGACCAACACCGGGACCACGGCGAGCAAAACCGTCAAGACCGATGATGACGGCGTTTACAGCTTTCTCAACGTCGATCCAGGGACCTACAGCATCACCATAGAAGCGCAGGGGTTCGAGCAAAGAGTGTTTACGAACCTGGTGTTGCAGTCGCGCGATACACAACGCATCAATGTCAAGCTGACGGTCGGCGCCACGAACTCGACCATCATTGTTCAGGCAGCCGGGGCGGTGATCAATACCGACGTATCCAACCTGGCAGAGACCAGAACCGGGCTGGAATTGAATACGCTTCCCCTGGCCATTAGCTCACGAGCTTCCGGTTCGACCAGTCCCTTTGCAACGCTCACATCGCAGGCTGGTGTCCAGACCGATTCTACGGGCAATATTTCGATCGCCGGCGCCAAACCGAGCCTGCTCTCGGTCACGATCGATGGTATCAGCACGATGAACGTCGAATCCGGTGCACCTTCTGCCGAACTCTTTCCTTCGTTCAATTCGATTGAGGAAATCCGCGTGAGCCAGAACGCGAACGCTGCCGAATTCGGCGCCATCAGCGACATCACGACGGTATCTAAAGGTGGGACAAACAGCTCGCACGGGGGCGCCTTCGATAACTACGAAACCGCCGGCTTTAATGCCAAGAGCCCATTCGCCAAGACCAAGCCCAAACTGGTCATGAATGATTTTGGTGCGTACTATAGCGGCCCCGTCATGGTGCCGAGGCTCTACAGCGGCAGGGATAAGACCTTTTACTTTCTTGACTACGAGGGACTGCGCCTTCCTCAACAGAGCACGGTGGTGCAAAGTGTGCCAACGTTGGCCATGCGCGGTGGCGATCTGTCGGCCTACAGCACCCAGATCAACAATGCACAGGGTGTGCCTTACGCCGGCAACCAGATTCCTGCGTCCGATATATCGCCCGTAGCGGCGGCGGCGTTGACGTTGCTGTATCCCGCACCGAATTACGGTGCACCAGGCGCTATTTCGAATAACTACTCCCACAATTTTGGTACGCCGATCATTTCCGACCAGGGTGACGCTCGCATCGATCAGATCATTTCGTCGCGGCAGTCCGTGTTTGCTCGCTATGGCTATAAGCAAAGGTCGGTGGAGACGGCTCCAACGGCGAGCGCGTCGAACGGAGGCTCTGCCCTGGTGGGCGCGTTCAGCCTGCCCGAGAAGGATACGAGCGTGACGGCCGCGTACACCTTCGCGATCCGTCCGAATCTGTTGAATGAGCTGCGCGGGGGCTTGAGCAAATTCATCACCGAGCGTACGTTCAATGCGAACTCCAATCTGGTTGGGGAGCTAGGCATCACCGGCATTCCGGATTTGCTCAGCCCGCAGGTGGCGGCCGCGCCCAACTTTGCCATTACCGGGTTTACGGCAACCGGCGGCACGGGAGCCAGCAAAACCAGCAGCCGCACCATCCAGATACTCGATGATCTGACCTGGACCAAGCAAAACCACACGGTGAAGGCGGGCGTCGATTATCGCTATCTAAATGCGTTCGCCGGGAACGTTTTCGGATCGAGCCGCCTGGGTAAGTACGTCTTCAACGGCAGCTCGGCCGTGGGCCAACAGGTGGGTAAACCATTTGCGGAATTTCTGCTCGGTTATCCGGATACCACCACTGTTTCTGATGTCCTGGATGCGGACATGAATGGATATGGGAGTACCTATGCCTATTTTGTCCAGGACGATTGGAAGGTGAGTCCAAAACTTACGCTGAACATCGGGTTGCGATATGAGTATCATCCCATGTTGCGGGATCACGAATATAACAGTGCAAACTTCGACTCGGGATATAGTTCTTACTCCGGAACAACGCTGGTCCAGGGCGCCGTGGTCGTACCGAATCAGAAAGCGCTGGACACGCTGACACTTCCCAGTTTCGCCGCCGGCATCGCCCCCATGCCGATTATCACCGCGCAGCAGGCCGGCATTTCGTCGGCGCTGGTGAGCGTGACCAAAAGTGATTTCGCACCGCGTCTGGGCTTTGCATGGCGATTGTTGGGGAATGACAAAACCGTGCTTCGTGGCGGGTGGGGGCGATTCATCGCAACCGCACTCGGCGGCAACGTCGTGGGTGGATGGGCAGTTTCCTCCAGTGCCGTGTACATCTCTACCCAGTCGTATGGAGCAGGTGGCAAACCTTCCCTGTCATTTCCCTCGCCGTTCTCACTTGGCGCTTCGAGCGCGGGCAATCTGCAGTTTGACTACGCAGTTACCCCTAACTATAAAGACCCGGTCGTGAATCAATGGAACCTGACGGTGGAGCAGGATATCGGCTTTAGTAGTGGGCTTCGTCTTACCTATGCCGGCAGTCACGGCCAGGGACTTGGCAGTTTCGCCGACCTGAATCAGGTCCCCTACAATACGCTCGGTTACGATAACGGTGCCTATGCCTCCCGGCCATTTCCGCAGCTTAGCCAGATTTTGACTGTGCAGAATCTGGCGCAAAGCAACTACAACGCGTTTACGCTTGAGGTGAACCACCGGCTAACCCATGGCCTTCAGTTCCAAAGCAGCTATACCTACGCGCGCAATCTATCGGACGAAGGCGGCGGTAATCCCATCGGCTTTGTGGGAGAGATTGGATCGAATCCGAGCGATCGGTTTCATCCGGGTTTAGACTACGGCAACGTGGAGTACACGCGGCGCAACCGTTCGCTGAGTTCCTTTCTCTACCAGCTGCCGTTTGGTCAGGGGCAACGGTTTCTCGGTGGCACGAACAACTGGCTGATCAACAATGCCGCGGGTGGGTGGCAGATGGCGGGATATCTGCTGTTCCAGAGCGGCCCGTTTATGACGCCGTTGGCGAACAGCTCCGTGGATCCGACGGGTACCGGCATCACCCAGACTGTAGGTTATGCCCGGCCCGATCGAGTGCCCGGCGTGTCACCCTATCTCCATAGCGCGGGCGCGCAGAACTATCTAAACCCCGCTGCATTCGCCGAGCCGGGCAATAACATCGGGCGCCAGGGAGATGCTACGGTCGGTAGTTTACAGGGCTGGGGCACGGAGTCGGTCTCTCTCTCCTTGCTCAAGAACATCAAGTTCACCGAGCGGCTCAACCTGCAAGCGGGCGCGCAGGTGCAAAACATTCTTAACCACCGCAACCTGGATGTGCCTGCGTCGCTGGTTCTGGACACCTCCAACTTCGGGCAGATCAGTGGCCTGCAGACGAAGGACAATGCCGGTCCCCGAGCCATTGCGTTGACCGTACGCATGGCCTTCTAAAGAATTTTCGCGTCTACGCAGCAAATGGAAACCTATGGAGGCGGGCGCTCACCACTCGCCTCCATGGCCATATGAAAAGCAGAGCGCCGGCGGCTGGTTGATTGACGCTAAGCCCTTGCTGAACCTGCGGCTACCGGCTCTTGGCGCGTCTTCCGAATGCGGACTGGAACCTAAAATGGAATTTCGCGAAGTCTTTTTAGATTGTGGTGGCCAGAGACGAGATCGAACCGCCGCCGCCGGCCTTTTCAGGGCCGCCCGGCAAGCAAATTAAACGCCCTGGAATTAGCGGATATGGTTGATCTAATGAGTGTTGTGGCCACCTCCATTCAGGATGGTTTGGGATCATTTGGGATGGTTTCAACCGTACGATGGTCGTGTATTGGTCGTGTGACCCGACGCCAAGATTCTGGAGCATTCAATAGATGAATCGCTCCGCAGAATGCATGGCCACTGAATAGGCCACATACTCAGCACGACGATGCCATCAATGATTGATAAGCTCATGAAGAAATCCGCAGCGCGCGGCTCATCGGCACACTGGCCAAATTGACCGGGGTGAGCTTGCTCTAGTCTGGCGAACGCTGGTAGTTCACCAGCAGTTGAGGCGCAGAACGTGGGCCGGTCCGGATTTCATGTCGATGATCTCTGTGCCGACGACTGCCTCGAAATTGGCTTTGCCTTTGCAGGAACATCGCTCGCCAGGATCTTCTCCATCGCGCCCGAGTTGAGCAATTCGCTTGCGGCAACTGTCCCATCGTTCCCCAGGCCGGCTTCAATCAAGACCGGGACCCCAGTCGTTGGATCATCCATTCGGGCCAAGATGGCATAGTCGCTCTTCCATTGCGTGAAAGGGACCGAAAGGTCTGTGATCCAGAGATTGTTCCTGGGGTCCTGAGAATCAACGATGGACGCGATAGGTTCTTTGGCTGATCCGGATCCGGAGGATTTGCGACTTCGATGCGATAGCGCAGGTTCTGGGTCAGACGAAGTGTCCACTTGTTGTCGATGGCGCCAATCAGGATCACGGGCTGCCGGCGAAGGTCCGCCAGCGAGGTCAGCTCGGCTCCCACGACGCGGAATGGGATACCCTTCTTGCAAGCTCGCTCGCCATCGAGGAGAGGATCGCAGCATCGTCGAGCGATATGATCTGTCGGCGAAGAATCAAATTTACAAACCTATCCCGGTCTGGCACTTGTTCGGGCGCCATCGGTTGAAGGTTATGTGTATCGATGCAAACGAGAATAGGAACCTTTGCCCGCAGGAAGGCGGCCCAGGGATCTGGAACCTTTTCCCCGCTCCTTCCTTCCACGTCCAGACCGCTACGATGGTGGCGGCGATCAGAAGCAAAGAGGATCGGGTACACCACTCGCCTGCGCTGCTGCCTCGAGCCGGGGCTTTACGGCAGCGAACAGTTCCTGGTCTGTACCCGGGATGCCGAAGTTGAGGCATCTGGCGGCAGATCGTCCGTCGAAGGTGCAACACCGCTGGCTCCCGTTCCACGTGACCAGCGGGCTGGTCTCAACCGGTGGCTTCAACCCGGCGCGATGGTTGGATTCGAAACTCCGGCACATACGATCCTCTGGGAATATCGATTTGAACTAGATGTGCCTGAGGAGATTCCTGGTAGAACTGGCCTATGCGCTTGCGAACTTCATTGGCGGTGACACGAACGATGGAATCATCGCCGGTATCGTAATCGTTGGCACGCTCGAAGACGTCAATCCCGATCGTGCGTTCCTTGAGCTGACTGGCATGCCCCGACAGCGTCCGCTCCACGATGTAATTCAGGAACCTTTTGCAGCGGCCGCTTTGAACGAAGATGGGGGTCACGAGCATTGATTCGAGCTCTGCCCTGACCGCCGCCTGGAACTCCGCACCGAACGGACCAGTTTCCGCTCCGATCGGTTCCGAACTGTTTGCGGCCCGCGGCATCTCGTACTCGCAGCTCCTATTGACCCGGTGCCCAAGAATCTTAACAGAGCGCGGCTTTCTGACCCTCCACACCTCCGATAAAGCCCTTAACCTCGCACACTCCTGAGACTGATTCCAAAAGACTTCAAGGCTGAATCGTCGTAACGTCTTGTGCCCAACCGTTCAGAACCTTGTTGATCATCAACTCGCGGGCGAGCTTAGAGGAGAACGACGGAGGGCAGGTTCAGTGCTGACACGATCGAATATCTCACGCAGGAATTTTCTCTTGCAGGGTTCCATGGCGCTCACGTGCGGCGCCGCGTTGAGCCGTTATGCCGCGGCGATTGAAGCAACAGGCCAGGAGCATGTCGAAGTCGAGACGACCTATGGCCGCATTCGCGGGCTACGGACGAATGGATCTTCAGACCTTCAAAGGCATTCCGTATGGCGGTCCCGTTTCGGGTGCACATCGTTTCAAGGCCGCGCCACCGCTACAACCCTGGACCGGCGTCCGCGACGCACTGAAAGGCGGCGCGCCTTCGCTACAGACTCCATTGAGACCTTACTTTGGAATCAGCGAGGGCTTGCCTGCGGAAGACTGCCTTTTTCTGAATGTCTGGACCCCCGCAGCCGACGGACAAAAACGGCCTGTCATGTTTTACAGCCACGGCGGCGGATTCTCGCAGGGATCCGGAAGCGCTCCTTACCAGGACGGCGGCGCCTCGCGCGTACGTGGGACGTGGTTGTGGTCGAAACGAATCACCGGCTCGGCCTCATGGGATTTCTTTACCTCGGCGATCTGGCTGGCGAAGAGTACGCTACCTCCGGCAACCAGGGCCTGCTCGACATTTGCGACGGGCTCAAGTGGGTGCACCAGAACATCGGGCGCTTTGGCGGCGATCCCGACAACGTGATGATCTTTGGCGAGAGCGGCGGCGGCGCGAAAACTTCCTGCCTCTACGCGATGCCCGCGGCGGCGCCCTACTTCAACAAGGCATCAATCGAGAGCGGTCCGGGCATCCGCATGATGCCGCGCGATATGGCGACAGAAACCACCATGATGGTCCTGAAGGAACTCGGGCTTGGAAAGGCCGATTGGCAAAAGCTGCTCGAGGTGCCCGGAGACAAGCTTCTCGATATTCAGGTTGCATTGGGCAAGCGCCCCGGCGGTCCATTGACGATGAGCGGTGGACGCAAGGGGATAGGAGGCGGAGGACGTCCCGGCGGCTTTGGTCCAGTGGTGGATGGCACGATTCTGCCGCATCACCCGTTCGATCCCGAAGCACCGTGCGATCTCGAAAAACAAGCCGCTCATGGTGGGCTACAACCGCGACGAGACCATCTTCTTCTTCATGGAGGGCCATAACACCGACGTGTTCAACCTGACTGAGGCGTCGCTGAAGGAGCGCCTGCAGAAGGAGTTCGGGGAGCACGCGGACGAAGTCTACATCGCGTACCACAAGAGCCGTCCTGAAGCCTCTCCGACGGACCTGTATATCGCGATCAGCACGGCGCGGATGATCGGCTTCGGCTCGATCACCATTGCCGAACGCAAATTTGCGCAGCACGGCGCGCCCGTTTACTCCTACATCTTCACCTACGAGTCGCAACGCATCGTTCCGGGCACGCAGCACAAGGTTGGTGCGGCGCACGCGCTTGAGATCGCCTACAAGTTCGACCTGATCCAACCCACGGACAAACTTCGACCGGAGATCCCGCGCAGACGGCGACCCGCACCATGATGGATACCGGGCCTGCCAGCGTAAAGACAGCGGAGAACATGAGCCAGATGTGGAGTACCTTTGCGAGAACCGGAAAGCCGGGAGCAAAAGGACAACCGGACTGGCCAGCCTACGACACTACACGGCGGGCGACGATGATGATCAACGCCGAATGCAAAGTTGTGGACGATCCATTCCGTCTGGAACGGGAGTTCTGGGAGCGAATGGAGCCTTGAAACACAGCGTGATGACTCCTCTCTGATCTAACGCTGTAGAGCTCGCCGGGTTTCTGGCTTTTCGATTCTACGTGCCGGCGTGTTGCGGTTTCCCCGCCCATCAGCCCTAAAACACTGAAAGGAATCTTGAATGAGCAAACGATTCTCATGCATTTTCGGACTATTGTTGTTGTCTTCGTCCGCTAACGCAAGCCCAGTCTTCTACCTGGATCCCCGATAAGGCTCATAGTGGAGTGGATTTCTCCATTCTGCATTTGAGTCTTTCGCGTGTGCGAGGTCATTTCGGAAACATCGGAGGCACTATCGTCCTCAATGAATCCGATATCACGAAATCGACCGTTAACGTGACCATTGACGTGAGTACCGTAGACACTGGCGTTGCAGGGAGAGACGGCGATTTGAAGGGTCCTAACTTCTTCGATGTCGCCCAGTTTCCGACCGCAACGTTTGTCAGCACAACCGTCGTAAAGAACGGCAATGGCCTGACCGTTTCAGGAAATCTGACCCTGCACGGCGTGACCAAACCTGTCGTCCTGCAAGTGGAGGGCCCCGCCGGACCAGTGCCAGGTATGGATAAGAAGCCTCACTCCGGGTTCTCAGCTACAACGACGATCAGCCGCACAGCATTCGGGATTGCAGCGAAATTCCCCGCCGCTGTCGTGGGTGATGAAGTCAAATTGACCATCGACCTTGATGTGGCGAAACAATAGGGCTTATTCGGGAGCGCGGCAGGCAAATATCCACTCATTCGTCCCCTTCCAGAGATCTGGACTCGGACTGTATCATTTTCTCGACACCGTGAGCACCACCCGCTCCCACTCTGCTTGACCGAATTGAGGTAAAGAAAAAAATGCGCTATACGCTCCTGCTCGCCACCGCTCTCTGCCTTGCGGGGGCGAGTGCCTCCGCACAAGCCCCGGTACTCCCGGCTGCCAATGTTGAAGCTCTCTTCAACGACAGCAACGCAAGGCTGAACGAAAACAAGCAGGTTGCATATCACATCGAAAGGGACCTGCTGCAATGCAAGCGCTGGAACCAGGCCGATAGATGGCTGACCGAGCGCTACATTCAGCACAATCCCCTCATCGCATCTGGCAGGACCGCAATCGTACAACTCTTTGGGAATCGTCCCGCCTCGGAGACGTGCAACGACAAGCTTGATGCTCCCATCGTGGCTGTCCTAGCCGCCGGCGATCTCGTCACCGTGGTCACGGCCGCCAGTCTCAAGGATTCAAAGGGGCAACCCTACACAACAACCTGGTTCGACATGTGGCGGATCGTGGGCGGCAAAGCCGATGAACACTGGGATGCGATGATAAAACGCTAGCCGAGATATAGGGCAGTTGCTGCGACCCGGTGCCTTCGCTAGATCGAAAACGCGACCGAAGTCCCAGAGATCTACCCAGTCCTTGGTTCCACGAGCAGGAATTGCAGTGACGCGCTGTGAGTGTTGAATCACAAGTTTCGTAGTTGCGGTGCATCTACCTCAACTTCCACCCGCATCTTGTTCACGCGCTCTCTCTCGCAACTCGGGATGGGCAAGGCTGTGCGCAGATCCGCTAACAATAAGGAGCAATTGTCGAATAGGCTGGCGTCGGCCCTTCTGATCGACGACATCCGTCACGTTTCATAGATTTAGAAGAGCGCCTATATCGGCAAGGGCAGCGCACGACCAATACACGACCATTCCCAAACTATTCCAAGTTACTCATAAACGGTCCTTTAGCCAAAAATACGAAAGCCTCCCGTCAGGGGAGGCCGTATTTTGCACTGCTTAAGTTATCGATTCAAATTGGTGGCCAGAGACGGGATCGGTCTCCGGTCTACCTAATAGAATCTGTAACTTACTGATTCCACATATCGCCTATATCGCCTATATCGCTCTAATGGTCTAATTTTCTTGCAATTTTCTTGCAAATTCAACTCGATCCCGGAACAGGTGGTGGCGGGGGCGGGGGCGGGGGCGGGGGCAGGCCGCCCATTCCATCGGCTGCAATTCCCAAAGTTTCGGAGACAGTTCCTCAACATCGATTATGCCTCGGAAGTCTTTATGGATAGCGAGAGGATCCTGGCTCCATACACGTTAGTGAGGTGCTCCTTGAATGCTCCTGACACAACGGCCGATGGCGGAAAGGGTCTCTGGGTCTGGGTTCCGTGCCAATACGGCCGTCGCAAGACGTGCAGCACTTATTACCAAGTCCTGCCAAGCTGGATGTCTGGCGTCAAGTGCCCCCATGACTATGGTTTATGGTGAGGCTGCGAGTGAGGGAAAGAACTTCTTGAAGCAAATCGCGTTCGCTGCGTTGTGAGACACCGAAAGCATGCTCAGCCGTGTTTGGTCTCAAGAGCGACCTGTTCCTCAAGCCTCAGCCACCACATTTTAAAGACACTGTTCAAAACATCTGGTGCGAGAGCGGCATCACCCAGTTCTGCATTGATGGCTTTCATGACGCGCTTCATTTCTTCGCAAGAAAACTTGGCCGATTGGAATTGGACAAGCGGCCCCTTGACATCAGTGGGTTCCATTTCTCCAAAGAGAAGAGGGCACACCTTCGATCGATCTAAGTTTTTTGCTAAAGCACCAGCTTCGAAAATTAGCCAAGGCGCGTTCTGATTTTCGGGGGTGGGAGAATCGGCAGCCCAATTCGACTGGCTTCAAGCTCCTTTGCAATGTCCAACGACCAGCGAGAGCCCTTCGCCACGTCATCCGGGCTAAATATGGCCGTACAGCTTGCAACACTGCCGGGAGCCACTGCCTCAGTGCATCGGCTATCGCTCTGCTTCGAGCGCCTGACCAGCTTATAAAAACCTTCATACAGACCTTCTCGTCGGGTCAGTATACCTTCACCTTTTGTGACGGTGCGTCGGTTAAATCAGCAGTGTGGCGAAGCTCGTCCCAGAATCGCATCGCGTCAACCTGCCGGGCATCGCGGCCACGAAATCCCTGTTGATTTCTTCGCCTTCCATTCCCATAGAATCTCCACATATCCCGCTTCGACTCCCACCAGGTCTATTGTTACTTCTTCAAACGGGGCGGCTGGGAGGTTCAGTTTCTTCTGCCTGACCTGAAAACGCCGCTTCCGAAGAGGTTGACCTTTGCCGACCCGGAGAAGATCCGGGAGTTGGCCCGCCGGGGTGATGCCATGGGCACGTCCGAGGCCCGGCAGATGCTGGAGCACGCCATCGAGACCGGCCGGGGCGGGATCTACTTGCGGCTGAGCCCGGAGCAGTTCGCGAAGCTCAAGGCAGCCGTGAAACTCGAAAGAGCTATTGGAGGCGGTTGCGACCAGGTATCTTGATGGCCAAAATCGCTTTCGCACAATCATGAGCCAAATTTGCACAACGCCCGCAGCGTTAAAATCCTGCTATGCCTGACATCAAAGAAGACAAACAGCAGAATGTACGGCAGGTGCTTTGGCACTCGGTCGATTCACTGGCTACCGGTAAAGCCTCGATCCACGATAGGCTCTTGAGCCCAGCACTATTTCTGACAAGTCTGGGACCGGGGCAAGAATCGCTGCCGGTCGGATCGCGCCAAAAACTTAGAAGAAATCATTCAACGCTTCACCAAAGAAGGGACAATTGAAGCGAGCCTGCGAATGATGAGCGACCGCGAAGCCGTGGAAGCTCGCCAATCAAATCCTTAGCCTATACATACGAGCTTCGCGGCGGGATTTGAGGGTAGCGTTGAGCCATCATGCCTGCCCCGAAACTCTGCGTGGCGCAGCGCAACTCTCGTTTGGTGGTGCTCTTTCCTTACCACTAATTATTATCTAAGTCAATATGTGGAAAAATGGCTAGTAGTGTGGAAAAATAGGTATAAAAAAACCAAAAAAGGTAATCAGTTTTGATGGGTAACAGGAACGTAGTATGATTGCGCAATGGATGCTTACCGACTCGCGATTGACCAGGCTAAGGACGAGCTTACGGACGCCCGGGAGCGATTGAAAGCGCTAACGCTTCGCGTATCTCAACTGGAATCCGTGGTTACCCAGTTGGAAGCTTTGACCGCTGCAGCTAGCCCGGCACGCGGACCGATGTTGTTCGACGCACAAGTAAACAACCCGAAAACCGGGCCATTTAGTGGTTATTTCCCTGTAGGTACGACAATCGTTACTGGTCGGATTATTGACACCGACTGGCCTCTCAAAGCCCCTGCGAACACCCCCGTAGAGCCTCCTCCGCCACTTTGGAAAGCAATCGTGAACGCCTTGAACGGCAAGAAATCTGATTTCACAGTTCCGGAAGCAATTGCGGCATTGGAGCGCACCGGGAGGCATGTAGCAAGTCCGAACAGGCTAAACATCGTCCGCAACACGCTCATCCACAGCAAGGCGTTCGGTCGCTTCAGGGCTCTGGTCATTACTATGTTGTTGGGTACGGGCCTACGACCGTAGACAGCGAAGAAAAGGAGGATCCCCTCCGAAGAGAAGACCTCCTGATGCGTTTCGACATGGCCGGGGAGCCTAACCCTCAAGTGGTTTGGGGGCAGTAGTTTGCAGCTACTGGGCGATCAGATTGAGACCCTGACTCCGGCCTTCTTACTTTTACACAGCGCGGCGGTGGCGAAATCGGTAGACGCAACGGACTGCAACTGCAATGGATCACCTAGTTACCAGCTAGGCCCGTAAGGGTTCGAATCCCTTCCGCCGCACCACACTAGCACCAGAATAGCCGCATATCCACGTGTGTGCAAGGTTACTGTATAGGAGCCGGGATCAAACTCCAACCAAGCAAATTGGGAGGTGCTCCAGGTGCTCCAGGGCCACCGACCCTTCACCGGCCTCTTAAAACGAATCCTGGAACGTCGTTACGGCCTTGTCGAACCCTGAGCAGGGGCCATGGAACCCCTCTGCCGCGTCTTCTTCCGGGAAGTCCCAGTCGCTTCTCATCGCTACCATTTTATAACCTTCATGCCGCCACCACGGCCGCACCGGCCGTCATGGCCTCAAACGCATCAAGCGTTTCGAATGCCCCAGCGACATACCGTTCGATCTGGGCGCGGGTCGGGGAGACGACACCCTTGCCCCTCAGCAGCTCGAGCAGGATCGGCTCGAACGCGTCGGCCACGATGCTCGCTTTATGCAACCCTTGACCGCTAGCCCCGTTGGTCGCGACGGCCGACGCGATCTCCGCATTCTTGATTAGGTCCACTGCCTTGTCAAACCGCAACCGGTTCTGTCAGCTCAACCAGAATCCGAGCCGCATTCCATTCGCGGCCGGATGCAGTACTGGGAAATTTTCAATTCCGCAGACCGCGCTGTGGTTTGGGTGGAGTGAAGATGTCGTCGAGTAGTAAGTTTCGCCACGAGCCCGGTGTGGTCCACAACATTAGTGGGGAAGAATCGCATAAGCGGCCAAAAGACACCATGGGGATTCCAGAGTACGTCGCCATGCGGGTGTACAGACGGGTCACCGGCGAGGATGCGCCGCCATCGCCTTGAGCTGAGCTTTGACCTGTTTCTTCTGGGCCGCGATCCCGGCCCTCATATCCTCTTCAAGCTTGTCGCGTAGAGCCAGTACCCAGTTGACATAGTGCTTCTCCGTAACCTTGATGGATTTATGCCCGAGCATCCGCGAAACCTTTTCGATGGGGGTTCCCGCGAGCAGGTGCTCGACTGCAAATGTGTCTCGGCATTGATGGGCGTGAAACCTGAGCGGCTGCAGGGGTTTCCTCGTCGTAATCGACCAGCGATCGAAAGATCGTTGAGCCGATCAAACTTTTTCTGCCACGTGCTGGTGAGTGATTTGTTCTTCGACTTTCCCGACCAGAAAAAATACCGAGGGTCAATATCGTCCCTTTGGGGTAAGGCATTCAATGCATCGACCACATGTCGGGGGAGGATAACGGTCAGGTCATTGCCACCTTTTACCATCTTCAGTACGTAGCGATCACCCTTGAGACGCCACCGCGCCGCCATGGTGGCGTCAGAGATCCTTAACCCGGTCCATCTCATGAGCAGCAGCAGTGCACGCAAGAACTCCCCGCAGCGATCATCGGGCCGCATGGCAGCGTCATACCGATACGTGGCCGCAATGACCTCCTCGAAGCGCCCGTCGAGCAGCGGGGAGGGTGTTGGTGTCGTCCGGCTTGATCGGCTCCATGAAGGCGGCCGGGTCACGCTGGATCCAGCCCATCTGTAGGCAGTACCGCATGAAACTCTTGAGCTTCTCCAGCAGCCGCCCGGCCTTGGTGTTTTTGATCTGGTCCTCAACCCGGTAGGCGTCTTTCGCCCAACAGAGTCGCCACTGGTCCAAATAGGCTGGTGTGATTTGGGAAACGTAAATTAGTTCCTCGGTTTTCCTTAGCCTCTTCACCACTTGCCTGGGTGGATCCTTAATTTCTGGATGCGGGTCAACGTAGCTCGCCCAGGCCTGAATCTTTCGCTGCGCGGTGTAGTACGGTGATCGGCTTTCGTCCTTCGTTATTTCTGGGTCTGCGCACCGGATGGCAACTCATTGCTCCAGCGCGTATTCGATCTTCACTTGGCCAAGCTCTTCCTCCGCCCGCTTCTGGGCGAGTGCTGCCTTGGCCGCTTTCAGTTCCCGCTGGACGGGATCCCACCCATCGCGAATCTTCTTGGCATCCGCCTCGGCCGTCTCCCACGAGCGGGTACCGGCGGATATGGGGCCCCTCTGTTTACCGTTTTCGTAAATGTAGAAAGCCTTGGGGCAGTGGCATTTTTTATAGTCAGGCTTCCCAGCATGGGGGCACTTTATTCCCTTTTGCCCCTTGAGGGCTCCGTGGCGGGTGAGGACCGAGATGGTTTTGGTTTTCTTGCCGGGCAGAACAGGAGCGGCTGTGGTTTCCATGGTTGAAACCAGTATAGGCTTCAGTTTTTCTTGCAATTTTCTTGCAACTCTTCCTGAGAGTGGCTGAAAGGTGCTTAAACATTGAGGATTCTAAGTGGTGGCCAGAGACGGGATCGAACCGCCGACGCCGGCCTTTTCAGGGCCGCGCTCTACCACTGAGCTATCTGGCCTTGCGACATCCAAGGACGCTGCTTCCGCTTAAGTTGGGTCTGAGTCTGCAGCTTCAGGCGGAGGGCCCGGCCAGGTCAGCAACTGCGCACAAGCAACAAACGTCAGTATAGCAATCGACTCGCAGGACGCAAAACCAGTTCCCCGGCAAAATCCCGTGTCGTACACTGGACGCTCGCAGTCCACCATTTGAAAGACGCCGGTTCCCTTTCCAGCTTATGTTCCGTTGTCGCGCCGCAATTGACCTGGCCGCTGCCACGCTCCTGGTTTGCCTGATGCCGTCGGCCATGGCACAGCCCCAGGCCGCCACCCAAAATGGGGAAACCCGGGCGGCGCGAGCCCTTGAGCATGCCCGCCAGCAAGGACCACTCGCCCTTTACGCCTTCTTTCACGACATGCCCAAGGGCGCCGACCTGCACACCCACCTGGCAGGCGCAGTGTACGCAGAAAGCTTCATTCGCCAGGCTGCGGAAGACAACCTGTGCATCAACTCCAAAACGCTGGTGCTTTACAAAACAACGGCGATGACCCGCAGTCTGCCTCCACAGCCGGTTTGTGGCGAAGAGGGCGAGCGCGCCGCCGACGCTCTCACCAACCAGAAGCTCTACGACCAGCTGATCAACATATTTTCCATGCGAACCTTCGTTCCTACCACCGAGGAGTCGGGACACGATCACTTTTTCGCATCCTTCAATCACTTTCAAGCAGTTGAGGATCCCAGGCACCTGGGCGAGTGGACCGATGAGCTGGCCAGCCGCGCTGCCGGCCAAAATGAGCAGTACCTCGAGATCATGCATACGCCCAACTTCCGGCCGGCCCTGGCTCTGGCCGAGAACCTGGGTCCGGTGGACACGCATACCGATTTCGCACAGTTGCGGCAGCAGCTGCTCGATGCAGGCCTGCAAAAATATCTGCCGGCGATGCGAGCCGAGTTTGCGGAAGGCGAGCACCAGCGCCGCGAGTTGGAGCATTGCGGCGCAAACGGCGCTACTCCCGCCTGCAACCTCCAGGTGCGCTACCTCTACCAGGTGTTGCGAGCCTTGCCTTCCGCAGCGGTCTTTATCCAATTGCTATGCGGCTTCGAGTTGGCCTCCGCCGATCCACTGGTAGTGGGAATTAACATGGTGCAGCCGGAAGATTGGCGCGCCGCCCTGGCCAACTATCGGCTGCAGATGCAGATGGTCCAGGCGCTCCACACCCTCTATCCCAAGGTGCACATCACCCTGCACGCCGGTGAACTCGGGCCGGGCATGGTGCCGCCGGATGACTTGCATTTTCATATCCGTGCTGCTGTGGAAGTGGGGCATGCCGAACGCATTGGCCATGGTGTTTCCGTGATGCAGGAGGCTCGTCCCTACGACCTGCTTAAGGAGATGGCCGCCAAGCGCGTGATGGTCGAGATCAACCTCACCAGCAATGACGTCATCCTCAATGTCAAAGGGGCGGATCATCCGCTGCCCATGTATCGCCTCTACCACGTGCCGGTCGCGCTCTCGACGGATGACGAAGGTGTCTCCCGCATCAACCTGACCCATGAATATGTTCGTGCGGCCATGGCCTACCCGCTCACCTATAACGACTTCAAGCAAATGGTGCGCACTGGGATCGAACACAGCTTTCTCCCCGGCGACAGTCTGTGGGAGCAGACGGGACCGTGGGAAAGCTACACGCGCCCACGTGCTGCCTGTCGGAGTCAGCTAGGCAGCGAAAAAGCCACGGGAGCCTGCGCATCGCTATTAGATGCCAGCGAAAAGGCTCGCCAGCAGTTTGAGCTGGAACGGCGCTTCAAGATTTTCGAGCAGGGATTTTGAGGTCCGGGTAGGATCCTCCGCTGCGCTAGGCTCGGTCGAAAAAACATTTCCACGAAAGGTCCGTGAAACTGCAGATCCCTCGGCTTCGCTCGGGATGACAAAGGGGAGGGCAGCTTTACGATGGAAAATGGCTTCTGCCGAAAACGTCTCGGTTCCTGCCGCAACTTTCATTCAACCACAGTCCTCCCCTTTGTCATCCCGAGCGAAGCCGAGGGATCTGCAGTTTCACGGACCTTTCGTGGAAATGTTTTCGACCCGCTTCGGTTTGCTTTGCCCGCCTCGGTGCTTCCTTTCATCTCGCGCATTTACACTGCAGAAGCAGCGCATGCGCATGGTTCTCTCCAGCTTCGGGACCCTCGGTGACATCCATCCACTCATAGCCCTGGCGCTCGAGTTGCAACGCCGGGGCCATGTACCCGTTCTTGCAGTACCCGAACTCTTCCGTTCGAAGATCGTTTCCCTCGGGCTGGAATTTGCCCCTGTCGGCCCCATCCTCAACCCGGAAGACAATCAGCTGGTCGCCATGCTGATGGACATTCGCAAGGGAACAGAGCGCACCCTACGCGAGATCTTGTTCCCTGCCATTCGCCAAAGCTACCTGGAACTGCTCGCAGCCGTCGAGGCCAAGGGCGGCGCCGATCTGATGCTTGCCGGGGAGCTGGTCTACCAGGCCCCCATCGTCGCCGAGGTGACCGGTATTCCCTGGGCATCGCACGTGCTTGCGCCGCTGTCCTTTTTTTCCCGCTACGACGCGCCTGTGCTACCGCCCTATCCGATGTTGGCGCGGCTGCAACCAGCCCTGCCCGGAATGGGAAGAGTCATTGCCCGCTTCGCTCGTTGGGTAACCCGGAGCTGGCCAGAACCGATCTATCAGCTACGTGCTGAACTGGGGCTGGGCCGCGGTCCCGATCCCATCTTCGAAGCCAAGCACTCCCCGTATCTTGTCCTGGCCATGTTTTCTCCTTTGCTCGGAGAGCCGCAACCGGATTGGCCGGCCGCTACGAAGGTGACCGGATTCGTTTTCTACGACGGAGACGCCGGTCAACGGGAACTACCCCCGCCCGTTGAGCAGTTCCTGCAAGAGGGACCGCCGCCGCTAGTCTTTACCTTGGGCTCGGCCGCCGTTCTCGACGCCGGTGACTTTTACCAACAGAGCGCACTGGCTGCTGCCTCGCTTGGCCAGCGTGCTGTGCTTCTGGTAGGCAGCGATCCGCGCAACATCCCCCCAGAGGTTCCGCAAAATGTGTGCGTGGCCAACTACGCGCCCTATTCGAAGCTTTTCCCCCGAGCCTCCGCCATCATCCACCAGGGCGGAGTGGGCACAACTGCGCAAGCATTGATTTCCGGCAAGCCGATGCTGGTGATGCCCTACAGCCATGATCAGCCTGACAACGCGCGCCGCGTGCGCCGTCTGCGGGTGGCCCGCGTCATCAGGCGGCCGCGGTACACGGCGGAAATAGCAGCGCGGAAAATCGCGCTACTGCTTGAGAGTCCGCGTTTGCGCCGGAGAGCGGCCAGAATTGGAGAGCACCTGCGCCGCGAGAATGGCTTGAGCGCCGCCTGCGATGCGCTTGAGGCGTTAGGTAAAAAACCTTCGTCATAAAATCAAAGCTGCACGGATATGTACAGCCTCCTCACCACTTATGAGCACTTCGAGATCCTGAAAACGATGCCCGCTTTAAAATTCAGCCATGTCTGAAGATATAGTGCTGCGGCTGCTTGCCTCCGCCCTGCCACAGCTCGAAGCGTCGTTTCGCAATCTGCCTCCGCCCTCGGGGCCGGCACCCGCCGTGGACGCCATGGCCGCAGTGATGAGCCAAGTGGCTGAGAGAATGGCGGACAACTACCCCTACTTTCATCCTCTCTATGCCGGCCAGATGCTCAAACCGCCCCATCCCCTGGCTCGCGCAGCGTATGCCCTCGCCATGGTGATCAATCCCAACAATCATGCGCTCGATGGCGGCCGCGCCAGTTCGCGCATGGAAGTAGAAGCGGTTCGCGCCATCGCCGCCATGTTTGGCTGGACGGAATACCTCGGGCATCTCACCAGCGGCGGAACCTTTGCCAACCTGGAAGCGCTCTGGGTCGCCGGTCAGCTGGCTCCGGGCAAACGTGTTGTTGCTTCCGAACAGGCGCACTACACGCATGGCAGAATCAGCGCGGTTCTTGGTCTGCCATTTAGCGCCATTTCCGCGGGCCAGGATGGCCGCATGGACCTGGCGGCACTCGAGTCCGCCCTGCAAAAGGGAGATGTCGCTACAGTCGTGGTGACATTGGGCACCACTGCCACCGGTGCTGTCGATCCGTTGCATGAAGTGCTCGCACTACGCCGCAACTATCCATTTCGCATACACGTCGATGCGGCCTATGGCGGATACTTCACGCTGATCTCGAATCTCGGCGAAAATGCGACACGTGCGTTTGCCTGCCTGGCGGAGGCCGACTCCATCGTCGTCGATCCGCACAAGCACGGCCTGCAACCGTATGGCTGCGGCTGCATTCTCTTTCGCGACCCCGCGGTGGGCCGGTTTTATAAACACGACTCGCCGTATACCTACTTCAGCTCGGAAGATCTTCACCTGGGCGAAATCAGCCTGGAGTGCTCCCGCGCCGGCGCTTCCGCTGTCGCCTTGTGGGCGACACAGCAGATGTTGCCGCTCATTAAAACGGGTGAGTTTGCCAATGGTTTGCATTCGGGTCGCGAGGCGGCGCTGCTCATGCAGCAAAAGATTTCAACAGATCACCGCTGGGTCTCTCCTTTCCCGCCCGAACTCGACATCCTGGTCTGGGCGGTGCGCGCCGATACCGTCGCGGGATCGTCCCAGTTGGCGCAACAAATCTTTGCTGCCGCGGCCCGCGACAACCTTCATCTCGCATTGGCCCAGATACCGACCAGATTCTTCCCTCCCGGCTCGTGGACCGACCAGTGCCTGCACGAGAGCGTCACCTGCCTCCGTTCTGTCCTCATGAAGCCGGACCATCTGGAGTGGTTGCCGATGATCTGGAGCAAACTGAGCCACGCGGCCGATGAGGCGCTAGCTCAATCTCGGACGCAGGATGGCGCCGTTGCCCCTCGCTGACCCAATGTTGACGCGCTGAAACGAGAAACCTGTGGAATTTCGCTCCCACAGAAGCACTAGAACGCTCAACGGAAGTGTCAGTTCGATTCGTGATAAAAGCCGGGCGGTCGATGGTTAGAATAGACACTACTTCGGTACATCAGGAAGACGGGGCGGGGCTGACAGGCAAGTGTAAGGACGGCTCGTACCGCGTTTTGAGGTGAGGTTCTCGCCGTAGGCAGTGCCTAGTGGCTTCAACGTAGCGGCTTCACCCTAAGGTCCAGACCGATGGGAAAACATTTTCGTGATCCCGGGGTTGGAGCACATTTAGTAGTAACGGCGGAACGGTATATAGGGAGATAGGCAGGATGCATTTTTCGAACCAGCAGCGCGACTTTTCTTCGAACGGCCTCTCTGAGCGAGGCGGCATCGTAGCCTACTTTTCGATGGAAATCGCCATCACCCCGGATATGCCCACATACAGCGGGGGACTGGGTGTGCTTGCAGGTGACACCATGCGGTCCGCAGCCGATCTCGGGTTGGGACTATGCGCCGTCACGCTACTGCACCGCAAAGGATATTTCCAGCAACATCTCGACGCGCAGGGAGTCCAGAGCGCGGAAGATCAGCCCTGGCCGCTGGAAAACATTCTCCAGCTCGAGAAAGCTCTCGTCGAGGTAACGATTGAAGACCGCCCGGTCATGGTCCGCGCCTGGCGATACGACCTCGAGGGAGTCACCGGCCACAACATCCCCATCTACCTCCTCGACACAGACATGCCGGAGAATGATCCGCGCGATCGTGACCTGACCGATCATCTCTACGGTGGGGATACGGATTATCGGCTGCGCCAGGAAGCCGTTTTGGGAATCGGCGGTGTGCGCCTTCTCGAAGCCCTCGACTACGACGTGAACGTGTACCACATGAATGAAGGTCATGCGGCGCTCCTGACGGTCGGCTTGATGGAGCTCCAACTAGGCGGCGACCTCACCCGGACAATCAGCGAGCCCGATACTCAGGCAGTCCGCGAGCGCTGTGTGTTTACTACCCATACCCCAGTGCCTGCCGGACATGACCGATTTTCCATGGAGCAGATGCACCGCATTCTCGGCCCCGAAGTTGCCAGCTTGCTCGAGCGCATGGGCGGCTGTCACGACGGAATGCTCAATATGACCTATGTGGCCCTGGCGTCGTCGCGCTTCGTGAACGGCGTTGCCATGCAGCACGGCAAGATCTCGCGGGAAATGTTTCCCGATTATGCAATCGATGCCATCACCAACGGTGTACACGCGGCCACATGGACTGCCCCTCCGATGCAGGCCATCTTCGATCACAGCATTCCGCGCTGGCGCAAAGACAATTTTCAGTTTCGCTACGCGATCGATATTCCCCTGCGTGAGATCGAGAAGGCGCATGCTCAATCCAAGCGAAATCTGATCGACGCAGTTGCACAGAGAACCGGGATCACGCTGCGCAGCAACGTCTTTACCATCGGCTTTGCTCGCCGCGTGGCCACCTATAAAAGGGCCGACCTGCTGCTGACCGATCCTGAGCGCATCGTTCACCTGGCTGAAAAGTTTCGCGGTATGCAGATTCTGTTCAGTGGCAAGGCGCACCCTCACGATGAGCCAGGCAAAAAGCTGATCCAGGAGATTTTTGAAGTGGCTGCCCGGCTCGATTCCGACGCACTCAAGATCGTCTACCTGGAGAACTACGAGTGGAGGTTGGGGGCGATGCTCACCGCAGGCGTCGATCTCTGGCTCAATACGCCCCGCCGTCCCTTTGAGGCTTCCGGCACCAGTGGGATGAAGGCGGCGCTCAACGGCGTCCCCAGTCTCAGCGTGCTTGACGGTTGGTGGGTCGAAGGTTGCATCGAAGGAGTCACCGGTTGGGCCATACCGGATAGTGATACGCCGGAACATGAGGTTGCCAGTCTGTACCAGCAGCTGGAATCAACCATCCTTCCGCTCTATTACGGCAATCCCGAGCAGTGGCGTAGCGTGATGCGCTCCACCATTGCTCTCAATGGCTCCTTCTTCAATACTCATCGCATGCTGCAGGAATACATTTCGAATGCCTACTATCCTGACCGGGGTATCCGTGTTTCCAGCGCCGCCCTGGAATCGGCTTTAGCAAAATAAAGTGGTCTGACCAGCGACCGGACAGGGTTAAACCCTGTCCGGTCTTTTGCTTGCTCCCGGCTTGTGCGTCAAATTGCCTCCGCAGAACGTCCAACGAGAGGTTGGGGGCAAGTCTGGAACTGGTCTCGTCGTGCCACTTTCATCGTGCAAAAACGTATAATTTGATGGTGGCTGCGAGTTCGCTCAAGATCCCTTTTCCGCAGAGGGTTCATGCAAAGCTCGTAAGCACCTCTCACTCTCGGACTGAAGGCAGAATCCGCTTGATGCGGCTGTTCTATGAAAGAACGGCTGTGCCGGGCGACTGTTGCCTCTGATCTCCGGAAGCGGGACGCTTTCACAGCCCGGGCCCCCGCAAGACGCTCGCACGATATTCGCCTGTTCTTCCGTCCGAGCCCGAGAGGCTCTTCTTTGCCGGATTTTCACCCTTCTTCCGAGTCATCGTGACTTCCGGAGAGAACGTCTTAGGAGTGAGCTAGCAAATGTGGATTGTTCGTCTTGCGTTACGGCGTCCTTATACTTTTGCCGTTTTCGCGCTCTTACTGTTGATTCTTGGCCCGCTCTCCATCCTGAACACCCCCACCGACATTTTCCCCAACATCGATATCCCGGTGGTCAGCATCGTGTGGCAATACACCGGCCTGTCTGCCGAGAATATGGCCAACCGCATCGTCACCCAGACCGAACGCACTCTGACCACCACGGTCGACAACATCGATCACATCGAGTCGCAATCGCTGGTGGGCGTGGCCGTAGTGAAGGTGTATTTCCAGCCGCACGTCAATATTGCTACCGCCATTGCGCAGATCACGGCGGTCTCGCAGACCCAACTGCGCTTTCTGCCCCAGGGTACGACTCCGCCGCTCATCATTACCTATACCGCATCGAGCGTACCGATCCTGCAGCTTGGCCTCTCGGGTGAGGGCCTCTCCGAACAGCAGCTCAACGATTTCGGCCTGAATTTTATCCGCACCCAACTCGCGACCATTGAGGGCGCCGCCAGTCCTTTTCCCTATGGTGGTAAGCAGCGACAAATCCAGGTCGATTTGAACCTCCAGGCGTTACAGGCAAGAGGACTTTCCCCCAGCGACGTGGTGAACGCGATCGGCGTTCAGAATCTGATCCTGCCTTCCGGAACCGTTAAGGTGGGAAAATTTGAGTACCAGCTCGCCACCAACAGCGCCCCGACCACGATCGAGGGTCTGAATGATCTGCCCATCAAGAGCGTGAATGGAGCCATCGTCTATATCCATGATGTGGCCCATGTGCGCGACGGATTCCCGCCGCAAACCAATATCGTGCGTGTCGACGGTCAGCGCGCCAGCCTGATGTCGGTGCTAAAGAACGGCAACGTCTCAACTCTGGATATCATTTCCAGGATCCATCATCTGCTCCCCATCATCGCCCAATCGCTGCCGCCGCAACTGCGAATCACTCCTCTGTCGGATCAATCGATCTTTGTCCGCGGCGCCATCAACGGTGTGGTGCGTGAGGGCATCATTGCGGGCTGCCTCACTGCCGT
This sequence comes from uncultured Acidobacteriaceae bacterium, assembly GCA_963745725.1. Lineage (GTDB taxonomy): Bacteria > Acidobacteriota > Terriglobia > Terriglobales > Acidobacteriaceae > PALSA-350. The sequence continues at coordinate 45,556 of CAVUYJ010000005.1, read as the reverse complement.
CATGATCCTGGTCTTTCTGGGCAGTTGGCGTAGCACCCTCATCATCGCCGTTTCCATTCCCCTTTCCATCCTGGTCTCACTGATCGTGCTAGGAGCATTGGGCGAGACCATCAACATCATGACCCTGGGCGGCCTGGCGCTCGCCGTCGGCATCCTGGTCGACGACGCGACCGTCGAAATCGAAAACATCAATCGCAATCTCGAAGAAGGAAAAGAGGTCGAGCAGGCGATCCTCGACGGCGCCGCGCAGATCGCCATCCCGGCGTTTGTCTCCACTCTGTCCATCTGCATCGTCTTTGTGCCCATGTTCTTCATGGGCGGAGTGGCCAAGTATCTCTTCGTGCCTTTGGCCGAAGCAGTCATCTTTGCCATGCTGGCCTCTTACTTTCTTTCCCGCACCGTGGTTCCGACCATGGCGAAGTTCCTTCTGCATGAGCATGACCCGGAGAGCGAGAGGCAGAAGCGGCGCAGCCGCAATCCTCTGGTGCGCGCGCAGTTGGCGTTCGAATACAGGTTCGAGCAACTTCGTACCTTTTATTTCCGCGTACTCCAACTGGCGATCGCCCACAGCGCGGTCTTCCTCACCCTCTTCTTTGTTTTTACGATCGGTTCCTTTGCTCTCCTCTACCCGTGGCTGGGACAGGATTTCTTTCCGTCGGTAGACGCCGGGTCCTTCAAACTTCATCTTCGGGCCCAGACCGGTACCCGAATCGAGGAGACAGCTGCGCTTTGCGATCGGGTGGACAGCGCCATCCGTCAGGAGATTCCCAAAAATGAACTCGTCAGCATCATCGATAATATTGGTATTCCTTATTCCGGGTTGAACCTTTCCTACACCAGCACCGGTGTGGTCAGTAGTGCCGATGCCGATATCACCGTGGCTCTGACGGAAAAGCACCATCCCACAGACATGTACGTTCAGAGTCTCCGTGCGAAGCTGGCTACCCAGTTCCCGGGAACAACGTTCTATACCTTGCCCGTGGATATGGTGACGCAGATTCTTAACTTCGGACTCCCGGCGCCCATTGATATCCAGGTTGTCGGCAACAACATCCAAGGGAATCGTGAATTTATCACTCGGCTGCTGAGGGACATCATCTACGTCCCCGGCACGGCCGACCTGCACATTCAGCAGCCGCTCAATGATCCACATTTTCTGATCGATGTAAACCGTTCCAGGGCGCAGGATATCGGGCTGACGCAACGGGATGTTGCCGGCAGCCTGTTGGTCTCGACCAGCGGAAGTTTTCAGACCAGCCCGACGTACTGGCTCGATCCCAGAAATGGCGTGAGCTACATCATCGCGGCGCAGACGCCTCAATATGAACTGCAGTCCCTTCCCGATCTGCAGAGTATTCCCCTTACCACGAACAGCTCCGCGACCACCATCGCTCCCAGCCCGTTCTTATCGGTAGGTGCGTCGACTCTTACCCCCGTGACGACGGGAGCCGTACCCGCGATCGTGCCGGGAGAAAAGCCCATCCAGATTTTGGGCAATGTGGCCACCCTTACCCGTGGTGCGGAGCCAGCCACGGTCAGTCACTACAACATCGCTCCGGCCTTCGATATTTACGGCAATGTGGTGAATAGTGACCTGCGCAGCGTGTCGGACAAAATTAGCGCAATTGTGGAGCAGCATCGCAAAGAGCTCCCCCGCGGCTCGCAGGTAGTGGTTCGCGGGCAGGTGCAGACGATGAATTCATCCTTCATCGGGCTGACCAGTGGCTTGTTCTTTTCCATCCTTCTGGTTTATTTGCTGATCGTAGTCAACTTCCAATCGTGGCTTGATCCCTTCATGATCATTGCCGCGTTGCCCGCTGCTTTATGCGGCATCGTTTGGATGTTGTTTATCACCAACACCCACATCAGCGTACCTGCTCTCACTGGCTCCATCATGACTATGGGCGTCGCCACGGCAAATTCCATTCTGGTGATTAGTTTTGCCCGTGAGCAGATGGAGGAGAATGCCGGCGATGCCCGTGACGCCGCCCTGCGCGCCGGGTATACCCGGTTTCGTCCGGTGCTCATGACCGCTCTGGCCATGATCATCGGCATGGTGCCGATGTCCTTGGGGCTGGGCGACGGTGGAGAACAAAATGCTCCCCTCGGCCGCGCGGTCATCGGTGGGTTGTTGTTCGCGACCACAGCCACCCTGTTTTTCGTGCCCACATTCTTCAGCGTGATCCATGGATGGCTGGCGAAGCGTCGCAAGCGGGCCGCAGCGAACTTGCCCAGTTTGGAAGACTAGAAAATGAGAGAGAGCGAAGAGATGGATCAAGAAAGACGAGTTGAGCAGCCACCACCGGCAAATGAAGCACCTGGCGTGCCTCCCGACGCTCCGCCCCTCTCCGGCCGTATTGCCCTGCTCTTGATCGTGGTTCTTCTGTTGGTGGCGGCCGTGATTGTGGTTGCTGGGATCGTGCCGCGGGTGCGCGCGCGCACCACGTTGAAGGATCAGACAGACGCGCTCGCCGCTCCCACGGTCATTGCCATTCCGCCGAAGCCAGGTACCACCGGACAGGAGCTGATACTGCCCGCCAACATTTACGCCTACAGCGACGCGCCCCTTTATGCACGCACCGACGGTTATCTCAGCAAGTGGTATTTCGACATTGGAGCCCACGTCCGCAAGGGCCAGTTGTTGGCGATCATCAGTTCACCGGAAGTGGACAAGCAACTACTCCAGGCGCGCGCGGATCTGAATACAGCCGAAGCCAATGCCGGCCTGGCCAAGACGAATGCCGGCCGCTACCAGGGGTTGCTCACGCAGAATGCTGTTTCGAAGCAAGACACCGATACCTTCACCAGCCAGGCGCAATCCACCAGCTCTGCGGTAAAGTCCGCGCAGGCCAATGTACAGCGTCTGGAGGAGTTGCAGGCTTTCGAAAAGATCTACGCGCCCTTTAGCGGAGTGATCACTGCTCGCGGCGTGGATGTCGGGCAGCTGATCAACGCCGGGGCCGGCACCCTGATGTTTCGCATCTCGGCCATCGACGTGTTGCGCGTTTATGTCAACGTGCCCCAGATCTATTCCCAGACCACGGTCCCAGGGACGACAGCCACACTTACATTTTCCGAATTCCCCGGCCAGACTTTTACCGGCAAAATCGTGCGCTCTGCGCGGGCCATCGATCCCAGTTCGCGCACCCTGTTGATTGAAATCGATGTTGACAATCGCAATGGCAAGCTCATGTCCGGAGCCTACGCCGAGGTGCACATGAACGTGCGCCAGACAGTCGTCCCCATGATCATTCCCGTCTCCGCATTGATCTTCCGCAGCCACGGCTTGCAAGTGGGTACGGTGGTGAACGGATCTAACGGAGATCAGGCTAAGCTCGTGCAGGTAACGCTCGGTCAGGATGATGGATCCACGGTGCAGGTCGTTGATGGCCTCACCGCTGAATCGCGAGTCATCGAGAACCCGCCGGATTCGTTGATCGACGGGGAACCGGTACGTGTGGTGCAACCCGCGAAGTCCGCCGGGGGCGCTTCGGAATGAAGCTTCCGCCTACTCATTTCAGAGGCCTCCTTTTCATTCCTGTGCTGCTTATTTCCGGTTGCACCGTGGGGCCAAACTACCGTAAGCCCGACGCGCCCACCGCGCCTGCCTTCAAAGAGAGCGCCGTGGTCCCTCCACCCAATCTTCCCGACGGCGGATGGAAGCAGGTGAGCCCCAACGACAGCGCATTGCGAGCCAACTGGTGGGAGATTTATCAGGACCCGCAACTGGACAAGCTCGAGCAGCAGGTGGCCGTTTCCAACCAGACGCTCAAGGCTTCCTATGAGCAGTACATGCAGGCCCGGGCGGCGATCCAGGTCTATCGAGCGCAGTATTTTCCCACTGTCTCCGCCGGTCCGTCGGCTGCGCGCGACCGGCAATCGCAAAACCGTCCGCTGTATGTGAACGGCAGCAAGACGACTTACAACGACCTGTTCCTACAGGGCCAGGTTTCCTGGGAGCCCGATCTATGGGGCAACATCCGTAGACAGGTGGAATCGCAGCGGGCCACTGCCCAGGCCACGGCCGCTGATCTGGCGAACGTGGATTTGAGCCTGCGCTCAGAATTGGCGTTGGATTACTTTGAGTTGCGCGGCCTCGACACCCAGCAGCGATTGCTCGACAACACCGTGCAGCAATATGAGCAGTACCTCGACCTGACTAAGGTCCGCTTCGTAGGGGGAGTAGCCACCGACTCCGATGTGGCCCTGGCGCAGACCCAACTGGATCAAACGCGCGCCCAGGCCATCGATGTAGGCGTTGCGCGGGCCCAGTATGAACATGCCATCGCCACCCTCACAGGCGTTCCCGCATCCAGTTTCTCTCTGGCGTTTGCCCCCCTCGATTTGCCACTGCCGCAGGTACCAGTGGGTGTGCCGTCGCAATTGCTCGAACGCCGTCCTGATGTCGCTGCCGCGGAACGGCGTGCCAATGCGGCCAACGCCCAAATAGGCGTGGCGATCGCGGCCTACTATCCCACGATCAGCATCGGCGGCACCGGTGGATTTGAGAGCAAGAACGCCGGCACATTGATTCAAGGCCCAAGCTCGCTCTGGTCGCTCGGCGGTTCTGCCGTGGAGTTGTTGTTCGACGCCGGCAGGCGGCACGCCCTGACCGAAGAAGCGCGCGACGTCTACGAGCAGAACGCGGCCAACTATCGGCAGACGGTGCTGCAGGCCTTCCAGGAAGTAGAGGACAACCTTTCCGGTCTGCGTATCTTGAACAGCGAATCGGTGGCACAGCAACGGGCAGTGGATTCCGCGCGTCGCTCGCTCGACATCTCCACCACTCGTTACAAGGGCGGAGTGACCACCTATCTTGAAGTGATCACCGCGCAGACCACCCAGTTATCCAACGAGCGAACCGCGGCGGACATCACCACCCGGGAGTTTGCCGCCAGCGTGCAGTTGGTCAAGGCTCTGGGTGGCGGGTGGGATACGACCAAGTTGCCCACTCCCTGAGATCAGCCTTGTGAGTTGGAATTGGGCAGGGACCCGGTGGTGAAGACCTGCTCCGCCTGTCCCCCGGATATGCGGTAGATCACGAACTCCCGATCGCGGTGGCTGCGCAATTCAAAAACCAGGTCTCCCCGATTGTCCGCCTTGGCATCGACTGCATCCACCAGCCGCATTCTAGGCGTCACGTCGAGGTGATCGTCGTCGGTCACCGACTTGAACAGCACTTTGGGCACGCCATTGAAGTCCGGCTGGGCAATCACGGTTACATATTTCACTTTGCCGGCATGATCCGTGGTCTCTCCCGAGAAAACCAGCGTTGCCCCGCCGCTGTAAGTGAGCTCGTAAGCCTTGAACCGCTCGTTGGTAAATACCGGCTTGGGCGCGGCTGCCGCGGTGGCCGCTGCCCTGCGTCTCTGCGCGGCGGTGGTGGCGGTGTGCGGCTTGGGCGTGGGTTTCACCGGGGGCGCCGCGGCCGCGATGGCGTTGGCAGCCGCAATCTCCATTTGCTGCTTCATCTTGTCGGCGTCCGCCGGGTCGGACCACAAATACACAAAGGGATGCACCTCACCCTCGCCGGCATCGGAGACCGCGATCATTTGTTGTAGCCCGGAGGGTACTCCGGTAAGTTCGGCTGGTTGAAAATCGTCTTTCGGCGTCTGCTGTCCGTAGACCAAGTGTGGCCGGTCCGGATCGGCGCCACCGAGCGGCACCTCGGGCGCCGTGGCATCCGCACTGCCGGCGCTCGCGGCAGGGGCCGATGCGGATGAGTCCGACCGTCTGCGCAGGGTAGGACGGTCCGGGTCGCCCGCAGGAGCATTGCTGGGAGCCGGCGAACTCGTGGATCCGGAGGATGAATCTGTTGTAGATGGAGAGCTGCCGCTCGAGTCCCGGCCCTTGAAATGAGGCCGGCCGTTCCCCGCATCTGTCACCACCTGGGGCATGTTTCTGCCTTGCTTAGGCCGTGCCTTCTTTGGGGGAGGAGCCATCGGCTTCCACGAGCCATAGCCGAACCAATAGCCGTCCACATCGTGCGCCGTGTTGATGTCGAACAAGCCGCGGGCGATCCCGGCATCCTGCAGCACATACTCGGTTCCCGGTTCGAGCGCCAGCGGCTCCGGCTTGGCCAGGTACAGCCCTCCAGGCTGGTACTGTTCCCCATCGAAGACGGAGATCGGTATGATGCGGCTGGCGCTCGGCTTCCCCATATCGCCCGTCCACTCGAGCACGGCGATCGCGCGAACGCTGGGCCCCTTTTTCTTGGCATTTTCGATATGGCCGGGATACTGCGCCAAGGCAGGCGTAGCCAGCAAAACCAGCATGGCGATACTGCTCGCCGCCCTCGTCATCATGGAATAATCTCGTTGCATTGCATCTCGCTTAGAGGAAGGACCTTTTTTCATGGAAGTGAACGACAAAGTCGCCGACTTCACGCTGCAGACGGAGGAAGATAAAACCGTACATCTGAAGGACTACAGCGGTAAACCCGTGGTGCTTTTCTTCTATCCCAGGGCCGACACTCCCGGCTGCACCATCGAAGCCTGCGGCTTTCGCGACGTCTTCAAGAAGATACAGCAGGCCGGGGCCGTTGTACTCGGTATCTCGCGCGACACGCCAAAGGCGCAGAAAAAGTTCAAAGAAAAGTACAACTTGCCGTACACCCTCCTTGCAGATGTAGACGAAGTAGTCTGCAAACAGTTTGATGTTCTCAAGCAAAAGAATATGTATGGCAAGAAAGTCATCGGCATCGAGCGGACCACATTCCTCATTGGACCCGACCAAAAACTGCTGAAAATCTTTCCCAAAGTAAAGCCGGAAGGGCACGCCGAGGAGGTTCTTGCCGCCGTCAAAGCCGCTCGTGGCTAAAACCCCCGCCAGGACGAGGCTGGTCTCCCGGAACTTTTATTCGGATCCCCCTGACCTGGTTGCCCAGAAGCTGTTGGGAAAGCTGCTGGTCAGGGGCGAAATGGTCGGGCGGATCGTCGAAGTGGAAGCCTATTTCGGGGAAGCCGACGCTGCGTCGCATGCCTTTCCGGGTAAGACGGCAAGAAACGCAGTGCTCTTTGGGCCGCCGGGCCATGCCTACGTCTACTTCATCTACGGCATGTACTTTTGCCTGAACGTTTCCTGCGAACGGGAGGGCCGTGCTGGCGGCATCTTGTTTCGAGCCCTCGAGCCCGTCCGTGGGCTTGAGGTAATGGCAAGAAACCGAGGACTCGACCCCACCCGCGTCGCTGCCCTGACCTCCGGACCGGGGCGCCTATGCCTAGCCTTCGGGATAACTCGAGACCGTGACAACGGCGTCGACTTCACCTCGCCGAAATCCGACCTGCAAATTCACGATGATGGCTTTGTGGTCAGCGATGTCCTGGTTACCCCGAGAATCGGCATCACTAAGGACGCGGAGCGCCCCGCCCGCTTCCTCCTCGCCGGCAACCCCTTTGTTTCCAAACGCGGCGCCTGATTTCAGCACAAGCTGAACTCTTAAACGACGTACAAAACCAGAGGAAATGGGACGGGTGCCCCACGTTCGCCCGAGCGTACGTGGGCCGAAAACGATGGGCGCAGCCCAACAACCGCTTTTCACCGAACCCGTCGGCAAACCGATAACCACTCAAACTAAACCAGTAAGTTATCGATCAGCCGCGTCGTACCAACCCGAGCCGCCACTGCTACCAGCGCACCTCTACCAACATCCGTTATGTCCTCGAGCGTGTCAGGATCGACGATGCGGCAGTAGTCCACCTGCACAGCAGGATCCTCCGCGAAAACACGCAATGCCTCAGCGAGCAGCCTGGCTGAATCGTGTTCCCCGCCTTGAACCAGTTGCTGGACGGCTGCCAAAGCCCTGGATAGCACCAGCGCCCGGCTACGCTCCTCGTTGCTCAGGTTGCGGTTGCGCGAACTCATCGCCAATCCGTCGGGCTCGCGGACAATCGGGCACACATCCAACTGAACACCACACCGCAAATCCCGCACCATCTTGCGCAGGACTGCGACCTGGGCAGCGTCCTTTTGCCCAAAGAAAGCATGCTCTGGAGTAAAGATATTCAGCAGCTTTGCGACCACGGTAGCCACACCCCGAAAGTGGCCCGGTCGCGACGCTCCGTCCAGCCGGTCGCTCAAACCTGTGACTTCGACTAATGTACTGGCGTCGCTCGGATACATCTCCTGGACTGAAGGCGCAAAAACCAGATCAACTCCAGCCGCCTCGAGCGTGCGGCAATCCTCCTCCAGGGTCCGGGGATAGCTGGCGAAGTCTTCCTTGGGGCCAAATTGGGTAGGGTTTACGAAAATCGAGACCGCCACCGCACCGCAGCTGGCCTGCGCTGCGCGTACCAGAGACAAGTGCCCTTCGTGCAGGGCGCCCATGGTCGGCACCAGTCCTAAAGTCTTGCCCGCCAGCCGGATCCGGGCGCACGCGGTTCTGGTTTCAGCGATGGTGTGCAGCACCAGCATCCGTTAAGCCTTGCGCCGGGCTGTCCCTTCTTCCAGGAGCAGGGCCGCCATCGCTTCCTTGCCCAGATGGTAGCTTTCCGCTTCGCCGGGGAAATTGCGCCCTTCGACATCGTCGCGGTAGCGGTGGACGGCATCCGTGATCAGGGCCGCGGCGTCGCCATAGCGGCGTACGAATTTCGCGGGTGTGGAGAAGGACAAATTAATGAGATCGTGCAGTACGAGTATCTGGCCGTCGCAGTAGGGGCCTGCGCCAATACCAATGGTCGGAATGTGCAGGGCGGCGGTGATCCGTTGCGCCACTTCCGCGGGAATCCCTTCCACGACTACTGCAAACGCGCCGGCCGCCTCCAGGGCGAGTGCATCCTTTACCAGGTGGTGGATAGCCGCGACCGACTTGCCCTGGACCCGGTATCCGCTCATGCGGTGGACGGACTGCGGCGTAAGCCCAAGGTGCCCCACCACCGGAATCTCCGCCTCTGTGAGCCGTCTGACCAGATCAAGGCGGCTCGCACCGCCTTCGATTTTCACCGCCTGCGCGCCGGCTTCCTTCAGGAACCGCGCTGCATTGGCGATCCCTTCGGCCGTGCTCACCTGGTAGGAGCCGAAGGGCATATCTGCGACCACCATCGCTTGCTTGACCGCGCGGCGTACAGCCCGGGTGTGAAGCAGCATCTCCTCCATGGTGACCGGCAGGGTGTTGTCGTAGCCCATGACCACCATCGCCAGAGAATCGCCAACCAGGATAAAGTCCACCCCAGCCTCATCCACCAGCCGCGCCGTGGCATAGTCGTAGGCAGTCAGGGCCACGATGGGGGTGCCCTTGGATTTCTTGTCCTGAAGTGTTTGGATAGTGACCCGGCGGGCCGGGCTAGCGGGCGCGGAGTGATCCGCGCTGCGGAAGTGCGTGAGGCTCATGGCAAACTCCAGTGCAACTCCCGTCAGGGATGCTGCCCGACCAGTTCCGCTGACTAATATACGCCGTTCAAGGTACTCCCGGCAAAGCTGGTTTACCCCCCGTTTCCGGCTCTAGGAGGGGGCAGGAAGTATTGCTTGCCTTTGATGGGCTCGGAGAGCCGCTTGAGCAGCAACGCCAGGTCCTGCTCGCGGTTGACAAAGTCGATCGCCGAGGTGTCGACCACCAGCAGGTCACTGGCCGTGTAGTGGAAGAAGAAATGTTCGTAGGCCTTCGCCACCTGCTCAATGTAGGCGTCGCTGATGGCCTGTTCTTGGGTCAGGCCCTTGCGCTTGAGCCGCTGTTTCAGCACTTCGGGTGATGCCTGCAGGTAAATCACCAGGTCCGGCGTCGGCACCTCGGTGCGGAAATCCTGGTAGTAGCGGTTGTAAAGGGCCAGCTCTGCATCGCTGAGATTGATGTAGGCAAAGAGCTTGTCTTTTTCGAAGAGGTAGTCAGCCACAATCGGCCAGGGGTCACTGCCCGCCAGGTCTTTTGCCGCCTGGCGCATCTGGTCGTACCGTTCCACCAGAAACCACATTTGGGCGGCCAGGGCCATGCCGCTCATTTCCTGGTAAAAGCGGTCGAGGAAGGGGTTGTTTTCCGGTTCTACGATTCGCTGGGCGTGCAGCGTCTCTGCCAAAATCCTGGCCAAGGTCGACTTACCGACGCGAATCGGTCCTTCGATGGCGATGAATCTGGGAGGCTCAAAGAAATCTGCCATGAAGAAAAACCGAAGATAACACAGTTAAACTCTTGAAGCATGCTTACTAAGGTGGTCTCCGCAGGTTTGCTCACCGGGCTTTCGGCAGGGGCGTATCTCTACGCCGCGCAATGGCCCACTTCGCAGGTTTTCGGAAGAACGGTTCTTGCGGGGTCAGACGTAAATGAAGTTGCTTTGACCTTCGATGACGGTCCCAATGATCCGTACACCATGCAATTGCTTGAATTGTTGGATCGCTGGCAGGTGCGGGCCACATTTTTCCTGATGGGGAGCTTCGTGCGCCAGCGTCCGGAGATTGCCCGGGCGGTCCATCGCGCTGGGCATTTGCTGGGAAACCACACCGTGACCCATCCGTCCTTGCTGTGGGCAAACCCAGCTCAGGTCCGCGAGGAGCTGATTGCGTGTACGGCCATCATTGAAGATGTAACCGGGGAAGTCGTGAGGTATGTTCGGCCTCCCTTCGGCGCCCGTCGGCCGGATGTGTTGCGCACTGCGCGGGAACTTGGGCTGACGCCGGTGATGTGGAATATTACTGCCTATGATTGGGAAGCCACTGACCCCAATGATTTGGCAGTGCGGGTGCGACGCGGTCTTCGGCACAATCAAATGCTTCGCCGCGGCAGCAATCTCCTGTTGCACGATGGCGGTCATCGGGAGCTAGGTACCAACCGGTCCATCACCGTGGCGGCTGTCCGTTTGTTGCTGGATGGTTGGGCCGGAACTGGATTGCGCTTCGTCACCGTGGACGCGTGGGGGTAGGTCGGGATCTGTCAGTTGCGGATACGCAGTCCCGAGGTTAGTAGGGGGCAGCATGCACCGATGCGAACGCCTTTCGAGCAGCCTGCACCGTGAAGTCAATATCCGCAGCGGTGTGAGCTGTCCCAAGAAAAGCCGCCTCGAATTGTGAGGGAGGAAGCCAAACTCCCTGATCCAGCATCGCCCGGTGAAAGCGTCCAAAAGCTTCCGTATCCGACGTCGCCGCAGTTGCGAAGTCAGTCACCGGCCTACCGGTAAAGAACCACGTGACCATGGATCCCACCCGGTTGGTTTGCACTTCAATGCCCGCGTCCTGGGCTGCTGCCGCGATCCCATGGGCGACCGCGGCCGTGACCCTATCCAGCCCGGCGTAGATTTCCGCCTTATGAGCAGCCAGATATCGCAGGGTAGCGGCGCCCGCAGCCATGGCCAATGGATTCCCGCTGAGCGTCCCAGCCTGGTAGACCGGCCCCAGCGGCGCCAGGAGGTTCATCATCCTGGCTTTGCCCCCAAAGGCGGCGCAGGGTAAGCCGCCTCCGATAATCTTTCCTAGGCAGGTGAGGTCGGGATCGATGGCAAAGACCTCTTGCGCCCCTCCCATGGCCAGCCGGAAGCCGGTCATGACCTCGTCGAAGATCAGCAGGCTTCCGCTCGCCTGCGTAATCCGCCGCAGAGCTTCGAGATATCCCGGTGCGGGCGGGACACAGCCCATATTCCCCACCACTGGTTCCACGATCACGCAGGCAATATCGTCCTGGTGTTTGGCGAAGGCCTCCTCCACTGCCGCTAAATCGTTAAACGGCAAAGGAAGCGTCCAGTGAGCAATCTCTTGCGGCACCCCGGCGGATCCTGCCAGGCCAAACGTGGCCAGCCCCGATCCCGCTTTGACCAATAGTCCGTCTGAGTGGCCGTGATAACACCCTTCAAACTTGATCACATACCGGCGATTGGTAAACGCTCGGGCCACACGGATGGCGGACATAGTCGCCTCCGTCCCGGAACTGACAAAGCGCAGTTTTTCCATTGACGGCATGGCGCCAATCACCAACTCCGCCAGGTCAGCTTCCGCGGCGGTGGACGCACCGAAGCTTGCGCTCCGTGCCGCAGCCTGCTGAATCGCTTCCACGATCAGCGGGTGGGCATGGCCGAGGATCATCGGCCCCCAGGAGCCGAAGTAGTCCAGGTAGCGATTGCCATCCGCGTCCCACAGATAAGCTCCTTCCGCTCGCACCAGGAACGGCGGATCTCCTCCCACGGCGCGAAAGGCGCGCACCGGCGAATTGACGCCCCCCGGCAAGTATTGTTCTGCACGCCGCTGCAATTCTTTGGAACGACTCAGTTCTCTGCTCACGGGATTCAGTATAGGGGACCCTGCTTACGCCGGTTCGCGATGTTAAACTGGCAGTTCTTGGGGACCGATTCCATCCCATCGAAACACCTCATCCCAAACTGAACTTGGAAGAGCCTTGCCAGAATCGACGCGAAAATCGAACAAGCCTCCCGCCACCTACGCCTCGGCCGGCGTAGACATTTCGCAGGGCGACCGCACCAAACAGCGCATCAAGTATTTAGCGCAGAAAACCTTCAATAAACAGGTGTTGGGAGACATTGGCGGCTTCGGTGGCCTCTTCCGCCTCGACATCTCCAAATACACCGAGCCCATCCTGGTTTCGAGTGCGGACGGCGTCGGCACCAAGCTGAAAGTGGCATTTGCACTGGACATGCATCACACCGTCGGCGCCGACCTGGTCAACCACTGCGTCAACGACATTGCTGTTCAGGGCGCGACCCCTCTTTTCTTTCTGGACTACCTGGCCATCGGTCAACTGGACGACGAAGTGGCCCAAACCGTGGTCAGCGGTGTAGCCGAGGCCTGCCGGGCCAACGGTTGCGCTCTCATTGGCGGGGAGACGGCTCAGATGCCCGGTTTCTACTCCAAAGGAGAGTACGACCTGGCGGGTTTTATCGTCGGGGCCGTGGACCGGCAAAAGCTGATCACCGGCAGCAAGATTGAGCCCGGCGATGTGCTCATTGGATTTCCTTCCACCGGTCTGCACACCAATGGATACTCCCTGGCGCGCAAACTCTTTTTTGACGTTGCCGGCTATGCGCCTCATCAATATGTAAACGAATTGAAGGATAAGGCCGGCGCGGCGCTGATGAAGGTGCATCGCAGCTACCTGGCAGTGATCAAGAAGCTCATGGCTGCTGAATTGGTGGTCGGCATGGCCCACATCACCGGCGGCGGCATCACGGAAAACCTGCCCCGCATTCTGCCCAAGACCATCTCCGCGGTCGTGGAAACCGGCTCGTGGGTTCCGCCCGCAATTTTCTCCCACTTGCAGCAACTGGGGAGCGTGGAGCCGGAAGAGATGTTGCGCACCTTCAACATGGGTATCGGCTTGATCGCGGTTGTGCCGGCGGATAAGTTCAAGCGCACCAAATCGATGCTTGATCGCGCGGGAGAAAAATTCTGCGTCATCGGCCGCACCGTTAAGGGTGACCGCAAGGTGTTGTACACGTGACCCGGATTTCCTGCTTCGACACCCCACCGAGAGCCGTGTGTGCGGCTTTCTCTTAAGGAAAGCCGCATGCAGTTTGCGCAACCCACGAAACCTCGACAGGAAATCGGGGTGATTTCGCAATCTCCCCGACTGCACCGCTTGGGGATCCTGCTTTCCGGCCGTGGATCGAACTTTCTTGCCATCGCCGATGCGATCGGCAAGGGACGCCTGCAGAATGCCACTATCGCGGTGGTGATATCGAACCGCAGTGATGCGCTTGGGATCGCCGCTGCTCGCAGTGCCGGATTTGCCACCGAGGTGATCGAGTCCAGGGGACGCAAGCGCGCCGAGCAGGATGCCGAGATCGTCGCCAGCCTGAAGGCGCACCAGGTCGAGCTGGTCTGTCTCGCAGGTTATATGCGTCTGCTGTCAGCAGAGTTCGTGCGCGCTTTTCCCCAGCGCATTCTCAACATCCATCCTTCGCTGCTGCCGGCGTTTCCGGGTCTTGAAGCGCAACGACAGGCCCTCGAATATGGGGTTACGGTCTCCGGTTGTACCGTGCACTTTGTGGACGAGGAACTGGACCACGGCGTGATCGTGCTGCAAAAGGCCGTTCCGGTACTCGCGGCCGACGATGAGCATACGCTGGCCGCGCGCATTATTGCCCAGGAACATGTGGCGTATGCGGAGGCAATCGAGCGAGTCCTCTCCGGCAAATATCGCATCGCGGGACGGCGCTATTTGGCCGCTCAAACGGAAACGGAATGAGCCTCGCCCAGGGTTAGTTTTGTCGTCATTTTCCGCGATCCACGGAAGAACGTCACGGTGACGGTATCGCCTGCCTGATGCCGATCCATGATCTCCGAAATATCCTGCGGGCTGGTCACCCGGTCGTTATCGATCGCGACGATGAGATCGCCACCCAGATAAATCGGCGTGTTGCCCAGGTAGGCTTGCTGCGTGCCGCCCTTAGGCCGGCGCGTTCCGCAGCGCCGCCGGAGATGACCTTCTGCACCAGTACGCCGTAGTCAGCCGGCAATCCGATCTGTTCCGCAAGATCGGGGCCGATGGCGATCGAAGCTATGCCCAGCGAGGGCCGGCGCACCCGTCCGTATTTGCTGTAGTCCGAAAGCACCGCTTTGATGGTGTCGATGGGAATGGCGAAGCCAATGCCGGAGTTCTGTTCTGCGCCGCCGGTGGCAATCAGCGTGTTCATGCCGATCACTTCACCGCGCGAGTTGAGCAAGGGTCCACCGGAATTGCCGGGATTGATGGCGGCATCGGTTTGCAGCGCCTTATCGATGGTGGGGCCTTGCGGCTCCTGCACTGAGCGGATGGAGCTGATGATCCCCGTGGTCATGGTGCCGTTCAGACCGAACGGATTGCCAATCGCGTACACATTCTGTCCTACCTGCAGGTCACTCGATTCCGAGAGGATGGATGGAGTGAGGTTCTTGGCGTTGATCTGCAACAGCGCTAGGTCGTGCGCCTTGTCCTGCAAAATGATCTGCGCTTTGTAGGTGTGCTTATCGCTGGTGGTCACCTCAACGTTCTGCGCGTTTTGGATGACATGGTAGTTGGTAATGATGCGGCCGTCTTTGGTGAGCACGAACCCCGATCCCTGGCCACTCTGAGGCACCACCCCATAAAAGAAGTCGAAGGCCAGAGCCGAAGAAGTGACATTCACGACGGAGGGTAAAGTCCGCTTATAAACCGCAATGCGACTGGCTTCTTCCTGGGTATAGGCCGGTTGTGCGTCTGCCTCGGTCAGGTGCATTGGCGACTGCGCGCCAGAGCTTCGCCAGAGGAGCGCTGGGCAGGCCGCGGAAGTTGCTGTACGAGGTGAGGTAGACGAAGGCGCCTACGAGCAAAACGATCAGGATGACAGAGCGAATCTTCATAACGAGCTAATGTCTATTAGATCATTTCCGGTGTTATACCGCCGCTCGCACCAGCTCACCGTAAATGCTTTCGACCGCAGCACGCGTTGCTTCGAGTGAGCCAGTGTTGTCGATCACATAGTCGCATCGGCCTGCTTTTTCCTTATCGGCAATTTGCGCCGCAATCCGCGCCCGGGCGTCTGCTTCCGCCCCTTCGCGAGTCCGCGCAACAAAGCGCGCAATCTTTACTTCGTCAGGTACGGTTACCAGGATCAGTTTGTCGAATCGTTGCACCCACCCCGGGGCGGTGCCCCACTTTTCCACTTCGAAGATCAGAGCAGACTCCACGATGGCGACGCGCCTGGGGTCGGCAGCGAAGACACCGCGCATCCATTCCTCTTCCGCGGCAACTACGGCCGGGTGCACGATGTGGTTGAGGGCGTCCGCCCGGTTATGTTGAAAGGCCAACTCAGCCAGCTTCTTACGATCGAGCGAGCCATCGCTCCGGACCACCCCGCTTCCAAATGTCTTAACGATGGCCGTATAAACCGGTTCTCCGGGCTGCATCAGCTGGCGCCCCAGCTGGTCGGCGGAGATGACGGCCGCGCCGAGTTCGGCAAACATACCGGCCACGGTGCTTTTGCCGCTGCCCAACCCTCCGGTTAATCCGACGCGAAGCATCTAGACGGGCAGCCCGCGCCGGAGTTTCGCCGCGCGCACAGTGTTTGCCATCAAGATGGCAATCGTAAGCGGCCCGATGCCGCCGGGCACCGGGGTATAGGCTCCAGCCAGCGCGTACGCTTGGGGAAGCACATCGCCAACGATGACCGAACCCTTTTGCAGAAACGTCTCTTCCCGGCGAGCGTCTCCGGCAAAGTAGCGATCGAATTCCGCCCGATCGGTCACCCGGTTGATCCCCGCGTCGAGAATCGTAGCTCCCGGTTTGACCATTTCCGTGGTCACGAACGCCGGCTTGCCGATCGCCACCACCAGGATGTCTGCTCGCTTCGTAAACGACGCCAGATCCCGCGTCCGGGAGTGGCACACGGTTACCGTCGCATTCTCCGCCAACAGCAGAATAGCGGTTGGTTTTCCTACGATGTCGCTGCGCCCAACCACCACTGCATTCTGTCCCGCAATCTGCAGATGGCTACGTTTGAGGATCTCGATGATCCCCGCGGCGGTGCATGGAGCCAGCGCGGGCTGACCGGTTTGCAAGCGGCCTACGTTGACCGGATGGAAACCGTCCACATCCTTGTCGGGGCTCACTGCTTCGAGAAGTAACTTGGCGTTCACATGCGCGGGCAGCGGCAATTGAACCAAAATGCCGTCGATGTCTTCGCGTGCGTTCAACTCGTGGATCAATGCCAGCATTTCCTCGGTGGTGACCGTTTCCGGCGGCGTGATCAGCTCGCTGAAAAGCCCCAGCGCCTCGCAGGTCTTGACTTTGCTGCGCACATAAATTTCAGAGGCTGGAACATGCCCTACCAACACTGCTGCCAGCCCTGGCCTTATGCCTTGCAATGCGAGCCGCTCCACCTCACCCCTGACCTCCGCCTTGATTGCGGAGGCAATTGCGTTTCCATCCAGAACTCTAGCCATGCACCATCCTTCTTGCCCATGGTAAATGCCGCCCTGCTGGCGAAGAGTCAAGCGCGGTGATCTAGACTCATGGAATGACGCCGATTCTTTCTCAGACGTTGCTGGAGATCCTGGTTTGCCCGGTCTGCCATCATCCTGTGACTGCCGGTCCCAACCAGGCAGCGCATGCATGGCTGCATTGCAGCGGCTGTGGCCGCTACTATCCGGTACAGGATGGCATTCCCGTCATGCTCGAGCATCGTGCGACATCGGAGCCTCCGCTGGCGTGAAGGGTGCGAATTTTCTGTTTTCCTGCTCACCCGCGGACAAGAAATTAGTCTATTAGTTAGAAGCGTTTAGAAGGGAAGCGGAGCGGAGCGCGCAAGTCATCATTTTGGGACAGGCTTTCCCGGAAAATGATGTGGTGCACTCGAAAATGTGAGATTGCTTGCTGGTATGCTCGTCGAAATGATTGGCATATCCGATACATCCTGCAGAGCGTTCCAGCATCAAATCAGCAGATTGTAGCGTGGACTTCTCCGCTCGATGCTACTTCGGTGTAACGCAACGAAGTAGGTCATTTAGGGTTGATAGATACAGAAGACACGAAACTGGTTTGTTTCTGCCTCAGATTGGATGCACAGTTGCGGTACGTTCCTTGGTTCGGCGGGCTCTTCCCGAAGGGTGTTCCGTGTAGCGGTTGGTCGGCAGGGTTTTAACTCCTGCCTGGGCCTCATTACAAAGGGGTGAGAGAGGAAATCAAATGTCTGCAAATGCCAAGATCGAGAAGTTTTCCGCACGCGAGCTGCTGAACCTGCGCAACGAGCTCCTGCAATCGGGCATCGATTCGTGGCAGGCGGCTGAAGTCCTCAGCGGCTTCCTCACCGGCCGTGGATACGGCGTAAGCGCTGAACATGCCCGCAATGCCATCTCCCGCCTGGAAGGCATGGGCTGCAATCTCGATTGCATGCAAGCCGAGCTCGAGAACCTTGCGTTCGTCATGTAAAGCCCGCCATCCCTCAATCCGTCGCGTCCAGTCACCACTCAATTAGCTCTAACTTTAGGCCTACATGCCCCCCTCGGGGCATGTAGGCTGTATGGTTACAGACGGCGGATATCTTTCAGCTGTGAGGACGGACTGTGCTCGATTTGAATCGTAGAAACTTTCTTAAGGCGGCCACAGCCGCCGCAACGGTGGAAACATTCCTGGGCTCGAGAACGCATTTGCTGGCTGAGGCACAATCGGAACCCGCCAAACCAGTAGCAGCCAACGACCACATTCAGTTCGCCCTCATCGGCGCCGGCGGTCAGGGGCAGGGAGATACCAAGGTAGCGGTGCAGGTTCCCGGGGCGAAGCTTGTCGCCGTGGCCGATTGTTATGACGGCCGGCTTCAACACAGCAAGGAACTCTGGGGCAACGATATTTTTACCACTCGCGACTACTCCGAGATCCTTGAGCGCAAAGATATCGACGCCGTCATCATCGGAACTCCCGACCATTGGCACAAGCAAGTCGCGGTCGATGCGATGAAGGCGGGCAAAGATGTGTATTGCGAGAAGCCGATGATCCATCTGTATGCCGATGGCCCGCAGATGATTGAAGCTGCGCGCGCGAACAATCGCATCATCCAGGTTGGGAGCCAGCGCGTGAGCTCGGTGATTTATGCCAAGGCCAAGGAGTTGCTTGCTGCCGGCGCCATTGGCCAATTGAATATGGTGACCGCGCGCTGGGACCGCAATTCGTCCATCGGGGCGTGGAACTACACCGTACCTCTGGATGCTTCGACGGAGACCTGCGATTGGCCCCGCTTTCTGGGCACAGCGCCCAGGATTCCCTTTAACGGCGAGCACTTCTTCCAGTGGCGTAAGTGGAAGGCCTACGGCAGTGGTGTAGCCGGCGATCTTTTTGTCCACCTGTTTAGCGGAACCCACTTCATTACCGGGGCGCATGGGCCCACGCGCGCTATGGCCACGGGTGGAATTCGTTTTTGGAAAGACGGCCGCGATGTGCCTGACGTGATGCTTGGGCTCTTTGATTATCCCGAGGGCTTCAATTTAAGCCTGCGGGTGAACTTCGTGGATGGTGGCGAGGAAAACGAAGGCCTCATTTTTACCGGTTCCGAAGGCACGATGGAGATAGCGGGCAACAGCGTGATTGTCAGCCGGGTTCCTTTGGAGAAAGGTCCCGGTCTCTTTGTCGGAAGCTTCACCGATGCGATGCAGAAGAAAATGACCGAAGAGTACGCGGAAAAGTATCCGCGTGAGCACCCCATGGGAGCGCCTCAATTGGGGTACGAGCGATATGTAGCAGCAGCTGGATACAGCGACAGCTACGATCATTTCCGCAACTTCTTTTCCGCGGTCCGTTCGCGCCAGCCCGTGGTGGAAGACGCAGTGTTTGGTTTCCGTGCAGCAGGAGCGGCACTGCTCAGCAATCTGAGCTATGAAAAGGGCACCGTCGTCCACTGGGATCCCGAGGCCATGAAACTGGGCTGACATGCGGCACAAAGGCTGCATGCGCGGGACCATTCGCCACAGGCTTCACCTGCTTAGGAAAGAGAAACCCTACACGAAGGGCACGGCTTCAGCCGTGCCGCATTTAGCCGGGCCGATGAGGGCTTGAGCCCCTGAGGTACGCTTTTTTCGATCGTTTGAGTGCGGAGCTTCTTCGAGGGTGCAAAGCGAAGATGAGCACGTGAACCCCTGAGGTTAGCTTTTGCGTTACGCGCAAGACCCCCGCTCCGCCCTACCAGAAATAGCTAGCTTCTACCTTGGGGGTTCCGGGCTCACCGTCGATGATCTGCGTGCTCAGGACAACCTCCATATTCTTCTTCCCGCCCGCGGCGCGCTCGAGTTGTGCCAGGTCGGTGGGATCGGTGAGGTATTCCGTGGCGACTCGCGTACCTCCCCGAGCGACACCGGCGATGATGACTGCCAGCTTCCCGGTAGTGCTGTCGGTAAACCGCGCAACAATGGCGAAATCGCGATAGTTGTTGGTGGTCATCTGTTGCGGGCGATTGACCACCCAGCCCGGCTGCCCGGATTTGGTGCTATCGACGATGCGGAAGTCCGTCATCTCGGGATTCACCGCGAAATGGTAGCGCAAGGGCGCGGTCAGCCGAAGTGTCCACGCATTGTCAAAGGCGCCGATGAAGACCGTGGGCCCATTGCGCAAATCCATGAGATTGGTCGTGCCTTCCCCCTTGAGGGTGTACTTCTTCCCACTGGACTGCAGTAAACCCGCCACCCGGACAATCGGGTTCAGGTCGTCAATGATGATGGCGGTCAAGTTGTCTTGTAGCTGCGTCTGCCGGGAAGGGTCTATGGGATCACGCAAGGTAATGGTGGAGTAGTGGCCTTGATCGGCGACACAGAAGAGCACGGGTTCGCTCGAGTTCACCAGCGGGCCCCAAAAAAAGTCAAACGGGGAACGGTGCGCCGACCGCCATAAATAAACGGCAGCGCTTACCACGATCACGGCGAGCGCAGCCGCGGCGGCCGTTCGCGAAAGCCAAGTTCGCGAGCGGATCGGCACGACTTCTCCGGGCAATGGCTCGGCGGGCACAGGCGCCACCGTCGACAGAGCCGTCACTGCCGGACCGGGACTACTTTCCTTGGGCGCTTGCGGCCAGTGGAATTGAGGAACATAGGAGCCGGCTGGGAGGGTCACGCGTAACTCCGTTTCGTGCCCCGGCTCCTGGTAGTACTGCGCGATGCGCTTGCGGATCTCGGTCGCCGTCACCCGGACAATGGGGTCGGAGGCGGTGTCGTAATCGGCCTCCCGGCCGAAGATTTCGATGCCCAGCGTCCGCTCCTTCAGCAGGTCAGTCTGGCCTAGGAGTGTTTGATCGATGACAAAACGTAGGAATGATGGGAACCGGCGGCTCTGGTTGAAATGGGAGTTGCTCAGCAGTCGTTCGAGCTGCACCTGAATCGCCGTTCTCTCCTCATTCGTAAGCGTCGTGGTGGCTGTGGCGGAGTCATTCAACATGGACTGCTCTGAAGCACGGGGTGAATTATACGCCTCACAAGCTCTTGGACGCGGCACTTGCCAGGATCGTAAGCCCCTGCGGAATCAATCAGTTTACGTAGGTCTTAACGGATAAGAATGCCCGGCCTTACCGCAAGGACCTTACGCGTCGAAAATGCCGGCCGCTATAAGGGCTCCCGTCGAAGAGTTCCGACATTCGTTGAATTGAAGTTTTTTTGGAGGCTGGTTTGAAAAGCAAAGGACTTCCTTTATGGAGTATCATCGCGGTCGTATTGGCAGTGTTGACGGCTGTTCCGCGCCGAACCAGTGCCCAATTGGCGACCACCACAGCAACCCTCAGCGGCTCCGTCAACGATCCCGGCGGCGCGCTCATTCCTCAGGCAAAGGTGACGTTGACCAGCCCGGAAACCGGCACCTCCCGTGAGTCCACGACTAACGACAGTGGACGTTATTCGTTCAACCAGCTGCCCCCGGGGACCTATTCTCTCGCCGTCAAGATGGACGGGTTTCGTCCCTATGAACAGAACGGAATCGTGCTCGACGCCGCGCAATCGGCCGCCCAGAACGTGACCCTGACGCTCGGGACCCAGGAGCAGCAGATCGTCGTCAGCGCGCAGGCGTCTAACTTAAATACCCAGAACGCAAACATTGCCGCTGATATTGATGCCAAAGAAGTTGTCGAGCTTCCCCTCAATCTGCGCAATGTCTATGGTCTCGCGACCCTGAACTCTTCGGTCAATAACACCTCGGAGAGCCAGATGCTCTTAGGAGGAGGCGGCCCAAGCACGGACAACGCCGACCAGGACATTTCCTTCCTCAACTTTGCCGGCGGATTCTTCGGAACGTCCGCCTACCTGCTGGATGGCGCGTGGGATACCGACCCGGAATGGGGAGCGGTCGACTATGTGCCATCCGTGGATTCGGTCCAGGAATTCAAGATCCAGAACAATTCCTTCACCGCCCAATATGGATGGAGCACTGGCAACGTCGTCAACGTTGTGACCAAGTCCGGGTCCAACCAGTTCCATGGCGATGCGTATGAGTTCTATCGGAATTCGGCTCTCGATTCCAATCTCTGGTTCAATAACCATAACGGACAGGCCAGAGAGAGTTTCAACCGGCATCAGTTCGGTGGTTCAGCCGGTGGCCCACTCTACATCCCAGGGCTCTACCGGCAAAAAGAAAAGACATTCATATTCGGTCTTTTCGAAAGGCTCACGCTGGCTACTCCGACCAATTCCACCTTCACGGTACCGGATGCGAACTTCCGCGCCGGTCATTTTGCCGAGTTGCTCGGTCCGCAACAAGGGACGGATGCACTCGGACGTCCGATCTATGTCGGGCAGATTTACAATCCGCGCAGCACGCGAGCGATTACCCAGGGGGCGGTCGATCCGACGACCGGGTTGATCGCCACCAAGGCGGGATACATTCGTGATCCGGTCGCGAATAACGACATCACTACGCTAGGCCCTCTCGACCCCATCGGCGCCAAGCTCGTCGGCTACTATCCAACCCCGACCGGATCCGGATTCAACAACAATTATTTCGCCTCTGGCACAGCTCCCGCTCATTCCAACGAATATCTGGTGCGCGCGGACCACAATATCAACGACTCGTCTCGGATCTATTTCCGGTACTCCTACAAGCAGGAGTTCAAGACCGGCACACCGCAATTCTGGGGCTCCAACAACCCCGCTGGTCCCGGCAATGACAGACCAAACAATCGCTACAACCTGGCCGCCGGGTTCAGCCAGGTCTTTAGTCCCACCTTCACGATGAATATTCTGACTGGGGTCGAGCTCTGGCACGAGACATCGACCAACCAATCGAGAGGGTTCAAGCCATCGAGTATCGGACTGCCGAGTTATCTGGATCAAAACAGCCCGGAGTTTCCCATCGTTAATATCGGCGGCGTATCACCTCTTGGCCCTCTGACGAATGAAACCGTCACGAACCATGGCCCGATCGGCAGCGTTTCCACTGACTTCATCAAGTCGTTGGGACGGCACACGTTGAACTTCGGATTCATGGGCGTCGAGCTCGAGGACGATCAGGCCAACTACTTTCAGTCCACTTTGGATTCTGGCGGCACGTTCACCAGCGGACCTGACCCCAACAACCCTACCGGATTCTCAACCGGAAATGGAGTGGCACAGTTACTGCTTGGAGTGCTCGACAATACCGCACCTGGCAAAAATCCGACATCCGCAGGCACCACCTACAACCCTGCGGAGGCCACTCACTACTTCGGTTGGTATGTGCAGGACGATTGGAATCCTCTCCCCCGGCTGACTCTCAATCTCGGTATTCGATACGAAATACAAACAGCGCCCACTTATCGCCACAATGTGGCTTCGGTCTTCAATCCGAATACACCTAACCCGATCGGCTCAGCCGTCGGAGAGACTCTGCCCGGTGCGTTGCAGTTTCTTTCCTCCGGCAATCGAGCCTCTTACAACACGAATTTCGGCAACGTCGCTCCACGCATTGGTTTCACTTACCAGGTGAGCCCGAGATTCGTGGTTCGTGGCGGGTACGGAATCTTCTATCCCCCATCGATCTCCTGCTGCTTTGAGACGGAAAACGCAGGATTCGCCAGCACTACGGTTTCCCCTGTCACGTTGAATACGATCAGTCCAAACCCTGCAGTCACAGTTGCGAATCCATGGCCCAACGGATTTATCCCGATCACCGGCAACTCGCTCGGAGAGTTGCAGCAGGTGGGCAACGGCGTCACCAGCAATTTCAGGGAGCGCAAATCAAGCTACGTGCAGCAGTACCTGCTCGGCTGGCAGTATGGCTTCACGGCCAACGACCGGCTCGACGTCAACTATGTGGGCAACCGTGGCCTGCACATCATTACCAGCAACCTCAACAGAACGCAGTTGAATCCGACCTATCTGCCCATAGGGCAGGCGGCGTTGAACACCCTGGTCCCAAATCCTTTTTACGGACACATCGCAGCAGGAACCAGCTCCTGCGGCCTCGATCAGCCGACCGTGGTGCAATCGCAGTTGCTTGCCCCCTTCCCGCAATATTGCGGTGTCGGGGAGAACGATGCGCCCGTCGGCTTTTCCAACTACAACGCGCTGCAGGTCAGCTACAACCACCGCTTCAGCCAAGGACTGACTGCGCTGGTGTCGTATACCTACTCCAAGTTCCTCGACAACGTCGAGGGCAACAACTCGTGGTCCTACTCGGGCAACCCCGGACCGGCCAACAACTACAACCTGGCGGCGGAGAAAAGCGTCGATGGATCGGATATCCCGCATTCTCTGGTGGCCAGTTACGTCTATCAACTCCCAGTCGGGCGGGGTAAGCACTTCGGCTCCAACTTCAACCGTCTTACGGACAGCGTGATCGGCGGATGGGAAGTCTCACAGATTGCCAGCTTCAAGCAAGGGATTCCGATCAGCGTGAGCGGCTCGGATATCGCCTCTTATGGAGGCAACCCAAGGCCCGATGTGGTTGGAAACGTCCATGTTGCCAACCCAACGATTCACGAGTGGTTCAACACGGCTGCATTCGCTTACGCGCCCTACGGAACCTTCGGCACGGCCCCCCGCTTCTTCTCCTATCTCCGTGGCCCGGGTTACCAGAACTGGGATACTTCGATCATGAAGAATTGGGGCCTCGGAGAATCCCGGCGGCTCCAGTTCCGGGCGGAGATGTTCAATACCTTCAACCATCCGCAGTTCTATGCCCCGCAGTTCGGAGGTGAGTCGTATACCGGCTGTGATCCCAACGCTGAAGCCAGTTGCTCTTCAAGCCTGGGACAAATTACAAACGCATTTCCCGCCAGAACGGTTCAATTTGCCGGGAAATTCTATTGGTGATTCCTTGTTGAACCCGCACTGCACACTCCTGCTCGTCCTGTTGGCGATTCCTTTGTTCGGCCTTGGCCAACAGGACGAAGCGGCAAAGTACGCGTCGGTAGTGTCTGCGGCCCAGGACGCGATGAGCAGGCATGATTTCAAGACGGCTGCGGAGGGCTATCAGCACGCCGTGAAGATGCATCCGGAGAGCGCAGAAATGTGGGCCAACCTGGGGCTAATGGAGCACGAAGCGGGCGAGTATGGAGCGGCCATCAAAAGCTTCCAGCAGGCTATCCGTCTCAAACCAGGTCTCTATGTGCCCAACCTGTTTACCGGGGTCGATTCCCTGCAGACAGGGAACACGAGCCAAGCCATCCAATTCCTGGTCAAAGCGGAGCAAATGAACAAGACGGATCCGGAAGCGCCCCTGGAGCTGGGAAGGGCCTACTCTGCTACAGGCAATTTCCCGGCAGCAGCAAGGACGTTTGCCCGAGCAACGGAACTCGATCCGAAACAAAGTGACGCATGGCTGGGCGAGGGGATGGCTTACCTTGACCAGGTAGAAGAAGATGCTCGTAAGCTGTCGACCGATGGCCCGCACACTTCCTACGCCCAGGCTCTCTACGCTGAGTCGATGGCCCGCCAATCGAGATACAAAGAGGCAGCCGATGGGTTCAGGAAGGCAATAGCCGTCCAGCCGCAGCCACCCTGCTTGCACGCAGAATTCGGCTTTATGTACGGAAAACAGCAAAAGTGGCAAGATGCTCAGTCCGAGTTCAAACAAGAGAGCGGATCGTGCGGTATTGCCGATTTCCTGACGCAAGAACAAGCGGCGGGAGAAATAGACGCTGATTTGTATCAGTCATTCACCGCGGCGCGAAGCGCGAATTCAAAACAGTCCGACAATGAATGCGCCCCGCCGCTCAAGCACAATGTATCCAAGCCAAGCGAAGGTGAGGCACTGCGCGTTTCTCGTTGTGCCTATGATTCCGGCGGTTACGCGCTCGCGTCGAGTGTAGCGCGGCAGTCTCACGGGATGGGCGGCCTCTATTGGTCCATCAAGGCAAACCAGGCACTCGCGCTTCAGTCGCTGGCGCATTTCGAGCAGATGGCGCCGGACTCCGTCCCCAGTCACGTTCTGCTTGGGGATATGTACCGGCAGCGACATCGTTATGACGATGCCCTCACGCAATACAAGCTGGCATTGAAAATCTCTCCCACCGACCATGCGGCCCTGCTCGGTTTAGCCTACGCATACTTTGGCGATGCGAACATCGACTCCACCGTTGCGACTGCTAGCGCCGCTCTTGCCGCAAACTCAAGCGACCCAGAATTGAACGTGATCATGGGTGAGGCGCTCGTAGCGCGCCACGACTTTGCGGGCGCGGAACCATATTTGCAAAAGGGGCTGGCGGCCAAGCCGCAGATGCTTCCTCAGGTGCACGCGCTGCTAGGCACCGTCTACGCCGAGACGGGAAGAACCGAGGATGCGATTGCCCAGCTTGAAATGGGACGGCCCGCGGATGGGGACGGCAGCATCCATTACAGGCTGGCGCGCATGTATCGCAAGGCCGGTGACACGAAGAAAGCCGATGCAGCCATGCAGCAAGTAAAGCTGCTGGAGCAGCAAAGGCGGAACGGAGCGGTCACAGCGCTGGAGGATTCCAGCCGGCCCGCAGATGATCTTCCCAAGGCAACGCCCTAACTAAGAAACAAAAACCGTCGGAAAGATGACCTCGTTCAAGAATGAGAATTCGCAGCTCATGGCCCCTTATTGTGATTTTTTGCACGGTCGGCCTTTTTGCCCAGCCGAATCGAGTGACCTCCCTGCCCAACGGAATCGACATTCAGGTCGCAGATGCGCGGGAGCAGATTACCGCGCTGCGTGACGATGTATTGCGCGTTCGCATCGTGCGCAGCGGTGGGTTGCCGGAGGACGCATCCTGGGCCGTGCTGCCGGATGCCAGGACCAGCTCCGTCACGGTCACCCCGGAGACAACTTCCACTTCCGCCGGATTCCACACCGGCGCTCTTCGTGTCGTGGTCGACCGCAAGACGCTACGCATAACTGTCTTTGATCGCGCCGGCAACGTGCTCAGCGAGGACGCGCACCGAGCGCAGTTTGATGGACTTGCGTTTCGTGTTTACAAGACCATGCCGGCGGATGAGCATTACTTCGGTCTGGGGGACAAGACGGGACCGCTCGACCGGAGGAACCAGACCTTCAGTCTTTGGAACACCGACGCCTACCGCTTCCAGGAATCAACCGACCCAATTTACAAGGCCATTCCCTTCTTCATGTCCTTCCGGGCCGGACGCGCCCTGGGTGTTTTGTTCGACAACACGTGGCGTAGTAGCTTTGATTTCGGTAAGACGGAGCCCGGGGTCTACTCCTTTGGCGCGGTCAGCGGCCCCTTGAACTACTACCTCATCTACGGTCCCTCCCCCAGGCAGGTCCTTGAATCGTATGCGTGGTTAACGGGTAAACCGTCGCTCCCGCCGTTGTGGGTACTCGGATTCCAGCAGTCCCGCTACAGTTACATTCCCCAGTCGAGAGTGCTCGAAATCGCTCGTCATCTGCGAGCCGATCGCATACCAGCCGATGCCATCTATCTGGACATTGACTTTCAGGATAAGAAGTTTCCTTTTACCGTCGACTGCAAGAAGTTCCCAGACTTCTCCGGGATGTTGGCACAGCTGAAAGTGGAAAACTTTCATGTAGTAACCATCACGGATCTCCATATCGCCGATGCTCCGCAGCAGAAATATCTTCCCTACGACAGCGGTGTGGCCGGCGACCAATTCTTAAAAAATCCCGATGGTTCGGTCTACGTTGGCGACGTATGGCCTGGACCGAGCGTCTTTCCAGACTTCACCCGGCAGCAGACGCGCGCCTGGTTTGGCAACTTGTACCGCGATTTTTACCAGGAGGGCGTTTCCGGTTTTTGGGACGATATGAATGAGCCCTCCATCTTTCACACAGTTTCAGGAACCATGCCTCTCGACGTAGTTCATCGGATCGACGAGCCGGGGTTCGCGAAACGTACGGCGAGCCATGCGGAGATACACAACGTATATGGCATGCAGAATGCGCGCGCTACCTACGAGGGCCTGAAGGAGCTGAACCCCGATCTGCGGCCTATGGTGCTCACCCGAGCCTCCTACGCAGGTGGCCAGAGGTACGGAGCTACGTGGACGGGTGACAACAGCAGCACCTGGAACCATCTGCGCTTGACTACGCCCATGCTCGAAAATCTTGGTCTGAGCGGCTTTGGTTTGAGTGGTGCGGATGTTGGAGGGTTTGCGGGGACAGCAAGCGTCGAACTGCTTACCAAGTGGCTGGAGGTAGCAGCATTCCAGCCCATCGACCGCGATCACACGGAGACGGGCACCGGTGACCAGGAGCCCTGGGTTGGAGGTGCTGAACAGGAAGCGATCCGGCGGCGATACATCGAGGAGCGCTATCGTTTGATGCCCTATCTCTACCAGCTTGCAGACGAGAGCTCACGAACCGGTCTGCCGTTGCTACGTCCGCTGTTTCTCGAGTTTCCGGATGCGATGGCGGACCGGCATCCCATCGATGTCGATCCTGGCGCTGCAGCGGAGTTCATGCTAGGCCCGGATCTCCTGATTGCTCCTTCCCCCTATCCCGAAGCACCGGATACCTATACGATCGAGCTCCCTTCGCGCGATTGGTACAACTACTGGACGGGCGCGAAGGTGACGCCACCCACGGTAGCTGCCGATACATCGCTGCAGGTCCTGAGTCGCCCGCCACTCTCCATCCAGGTGCAGCCTGAGTTGGCGACGCTCCCTGTCTACGTGCGCGGCGGTTCCATCCTGCCCATGGAGCCGTTGGTGCAAAGCACAAGCGAAATACCGGACGGTTCTCTGACACTGCGCGTCTACACAGGGAGTTCCTGCAGCGGTGATCTGTATCTGGATGACGGCAAGTCGTACGCTTTCGAGCACGGCGACTCATTGCGAATGCACTTCAGCTGCAAAGTAACGTCCGATGGCCTTGAGCTTTCAATCGGCGCGCATCAAGGGCGCTACGCTCCATGGTGGAAAGAAATTCGCGTAGAGGTGTTTGGTTGGGAGCCCAAGCAAAACAAAGTCCTGATCAGGAACCACACTGCGGACGAAACCGCGCCGCTCGCGATGGGCAAACTTCCCCAAGGTGTCTTTGTCAATCTGACGGACGACGGCAAAGGGACAGAATTGGAACTCCAGTGACGGAGTGGCACGCGTGTTAGACTTCGCGCATGAATTACCGCCTCCTCCTGCCATGGTTCCTGGTTTGCGCGACAGGATTTGCCCAGACGGTTCCCCGTGCCCGAGCGCTTGGCGTACCGTTCGATGGCACGCCCGGCCCGCTGGATGCCATCACCGACGTCAAGGGAGTGGAAGTGGGCGATACAACCCTGATTCGTGGCGAAGGTAAGCTGGTCGTTGGCCAGGGTCCGGTGCGTACGGGTGTGACGGTGCTCTTTCCCCGTGGCCGTGCCGATGCGGACCCGGTGTACGCCGGATGGTTCTCACAAAACGGAAACGGCGAAATGACCGGCACCACCTGGGTGGAAGAATCCGGTTTCCTCGAGGGTCCTCTTGCGATTACCAACACGCACTCGGTGGGCCTGGTGCGCGATTCGATCATCGCGTGGTCGGTAAAGAGCGGCCGGCTTGCGCAACAGCCGTGGTCGCTGCCCGTGGTTGCCGAAACCTGGGACGGATACCTGAACGACATCAATGGATTCCATGTTCAGCAGGCCGATGTGTTTTCAGCCCTCGACACCGCGAAGGCCGGCCCTGTCCCTGAGGGCAACGTAGGTGGAGGCACGGGCATGGTCTGCTACGGGTTCAAGGGTGGAGATGGAACCGCTTCCCGTGTGCTTTCGACCGAGGCCGGCGGCTACACCGTTGGGGTGCTGGTGCAATGTAACTGTGGCAGACGCCCCCAGCTCACCATCGCCGGGGTGCCTGTCGGTAAGCTCATTCCCGCTGCGCCCGCCAAGGCAATGCTGGAACCAGAAGTACGGGGCGATGTTGGATCCATCATTATCGTGGTGGCGACAGACGCACCGCTCTTGCCTGGGCAATTGAAAAGGCTTGCCCGACGGGCTACCATGGGCCTCGCTCGCACCGGCTCCAGTTCGGGAAATTCCTCCGGCGATATCTTCATCGCCTTTTCTACGGCCAACCGCGGCGCAGGCAAAGAGCCTGGTCCCAACACTGTGCTCACCGTTTCCAACGAACGGATCAGCCCCTTGTTCCAGGCTACCGTCGAAGCGACCGAAGAAGCCATTGTCAACGCCATGGTTGGCGCTCAAACGATGAGTGGTGTTGACGGTCATACGATCGAAGCGCTCCCGCACGACAAGCTGACAGAACTCATGAAGCGTTCACCGCAGGCCAGGTAGTTATGCAGCGAGCAGCCCTGGGCTTTCACATGCACTCCGGCTGGGGAGTGCTGGTCGCCGTTTCAGGAGATGCTCACTCGGTTGAATTGCTGGACCGCAGGCGCATCGTTGTCGCGGATCCGGAAGTGCGCGGCGCCATCCAGCCGTATCATTTCGCAGCCCAACTCGAATCTTCGCAGCAGGAAAAGCACCTGGCGCACTGCGCGGCATCTTCCTCTCGACTCGCTGCCGAGGCAATCGCGGAAGTGGTCAAAGAATTGAACGGCCGTCACTATCGCGTTGTGGGTGCAGCGATCTTATTGGCCTCCGGCCGTGCACTGCCGCCTTTGACTAAGATCCTCGCGGCGCACCCACTGATCCACACCGCGGAAGGCGAATTCTTCCGCCAATCCGCCTGCTCAGCTTGCGAAGGTTTGCGGATCCCCGTCACGACGATCCCAGTGCGAGAGCTGGAAGCTCGGGCGAAGGTGGCCTTCGCGAATAGGGCGGTCCGGGTACAGCTCGGTATCGCGAACCTCGGCAGGTCTGTCGGTCCACCCTGGACCAGCGATCACAAGACTGCCGCGCTTGCGGCCGCATTGACTCTCGTTCGTTAAGTGAGGAATTTCTTTAACGGTTCCCAATAGTGCGCATGCCATCCCCACTCCAGGTGATCGAAGTCGCCGACAGGAAAGCCTTTGTGATCTAACGACACAAGGGTTCCTGAGGCCTGGGGTTTCAGTGCAAAGGTAACGAGCGACCAGGTGCCGGGGGTCCAATGCGCAGGGCGCCACGCCTGCACGATGCGCTGGTTGGGGACCAACTCGACATTGCGTCCAACGATTTGTCCTGCGAACAGGGAAAAGGCCCCACCTGCTTTGGGGTCGATCTCGGCCGGCGCGCCGGTAAATGCCGCGAACTGCTTGGCGTCCAGAAGAACCGCATAGATGCGTTGTGGGTTGGACTTCAGATGTATCTCTTCCTGAAGTGATGTGCGCATTTGATTGGGCGACGTGCCCGGCTTTTCCTGCTCCGGTGGTTGCGGACCTTGCGCCCATGCACTGGAGGCGGAAGCCAGGCCACAAAGGGCCATGGCCATAGCGGTAGCTACCTGTCTTCGAGTCGGGTTCTCTGTCATTGCATTCTCCTGGCACTCAACGTCAATGCATGGGATCACGCGATCAAATTATGTTCAAGATCATATTTTGCTGGACGAGGCAGGATGGCTCGCGCAATACTCCGGCTCATGCCCTATCCCACTGGCCATCGCACCGAGATCAAAGGAAAGATCATTCAAAGCGCACGCAGGCTTTTCAACCGGCACGGGTTTGACGGCGTCTCCGTCGATCAGATCATGTCTGGCGCGGGCCTCACACGTGGCGGCTTCTACAGCTATTTTGAGAGCAAGAGCGATCTATACGCTGAAGTTCTGGGGTGCTTCTTCACCGACCCGGAATGGAAGAGCTGTTGGGAAGGTGTCGAAGTCGACCTGTCTTCCAAGGACGTCGGCCCCCAGGTGGTGCGCGCTTATCTGTCTCGCCAGCACTTCGAGGATGTAGAGAATTCGTGCCCCATGATTGCGTTGCCGACTGACGTGACGCGGAGCGGCGAGCCTGCGAAGCAAGCGTTCGAGACCGTGTTCAGCGCGATGGTCAGCGTTCTGGAGCGCAGCCTGAAGCAGACTCGTCGCGCTCGCTGCCCGAGGGCTCAGGCCATCGCCGCCTTATGCGTCGGTGGCATGGTGGTGGCCAGGGCCTTGCAGAACCGAACAAACGGAGACGAATTGCGCGAAGCATGCATGTCGGTAGCGCTCGAGTTGGGTGGCTGGGGAAAGCGATAATCCTACAGCCTAACCCCGCGTGTGCAGTCTGTTTGCAAACTCAGTCCCGCAGGGACGGCTGAACTTCAGAGCTGTCCAAATTAGCGGAATAGTCGGCCTGTAGCTTGATGATTTTATTGGACAAACGAGTGCTGCAACCCGGTCATTGCGAAACCAGGTTGGGGGTCGGGGAGCGGTAGATTTAGAAAGGTGCTGTCCAAGTGTTTGCGATAAAACTCCAGAGTGTAGAGCGATTCAGAGCTTTGCGACGGTCGGCTAGGTTTCAGCTGTCCTAAAGAAGGGTAAGAAAACTAAAGCGCCAGCCGAAGTTGGTCATGAATTCCTGCCAGGGCAGGCGGCGGCCTCAAAAGGACAATCCAACCAGGTCCACAGGTCGCGGTATACGAACAACTGCTGGCGCAATAAGGCCACCAGATTGGAGAGCGACCAATCGAAGGTGGATTTCAACTTCAGATATTTCAAGATCAACATGGCGATCAGGGCGGTCCAGATCTGCGTCTTTAAAGCGTTGGCGCTGGTGCCCACGAATGTCTTGACCCGCAAAGACTGCTTGAGGGCCTTGAAAAAAGTCTCGATCTGCCAGCGATCGCGATAGATTTTCGCAATCGTGCTGGCAGCAAAATCCAGCTGATTGGTCAGAAACTCGAACTTTTTGCCCGTCTCCGGATCACGCACCACGACCCGCCTGACCGCCACCCCGGTGCGGTAACTGCGGTGGCCCAACATCACCATCTGATCGGCTCAGAATGTTGCCCTTTTCAGGTACGGGCAGCTCCTTGTCCACCTTGTAATAGCTGTTCCATCGTTGCCGGGTCACGAAGTACACGCCTTGCTCGGTCAAGCTGGCGAACCACTTGTAATCGGTATAGCCACGATCAAACACCACAATCGTGCCCGGCTCCAAAGCCAGCTTGCGCGCTACCTTGATCTCCGCCTTGTTGGCCGGCTCGATCACCGCGTACTTGGGTAAATATCCGTCGTGATCCAGCAGCAAGTGCAACTTCACTCCACCTTTGGTCCGGCGAAACTTGGCCCAGTCATACATCGTCACGCTGAGGTCAATCACACTGCCATCCAAGCTCAGCAGTTTGTTCTTAAACCGGAATTTCTTCCCTCCTCGCACCTCCCGCTGACACTTTTCCAGCAACTGCTCAAATACCGTCTGGTACAACTGCCATGGCCTATGTTCATTCGCGTAGGCCAACGTCGAACGCTTCGGGCCCTGTCTCCACCCCCAGATGCCTCAACTTGCCTTCGCAGGCCGCCAGCCCGCCGCAGATCTCCCGCAACGACTGCGCTCTGCCCAAATGACAGAACAACATCGCCACCAGCTGGCTCCAACTGCTAAATCCCCGCGCGTGATGCTCCGCTCTATGCTGGCAAACCGCCTGCTCAAACTCGGCCCGCGAAAAAACCCCCAAAATCTGCGAAAAAATACTGCATACTCCACTCATGGCGGAAAGCTCCTCGATCGAGATTGGTTTTCCTGGAAGAAATCCCAACCTCAACCTAGCAGGCTTTCCGCCTCCTTCTTAAAAACCTAATTTGGACAAGCTCTGGCTGAACTTAGCCCAGGACGCTGGTCCTGGGTTGGATCTGAAAGGTCGACTCAGTCCCGGAGGGACGGCTGAAAATAGGCCGCGACACTTTCCTGGACAACCTTCAGTCGTCCCTGCGGGACTCAATCATGTTGCATGATCTAGACCCAGGACTAGCGTCCTGGGCTAAGTTCAGCTAAGTTCAGCCGTCCCTGCGGGACTGAACGCAAACGGAGTTCTCACACAGGCTCTGGCGCTTTCCAACGTTTTTGCTATTTCGGCAAAAGTCCGGGAGGCGCCCCATATCTCGGTCTCTCTGAGAGATGTGGGTAGTGTTGAAGAGAAGATGAGAAAAGTCAGCCGGCCACGATAAGCTAGGGCGTTTCGCACCTGCCCGAACGCCCGGAACGAACAAGGGCTTCGATCACCGCCATATTCTTAATCGCGTCCGTGAGTGGGACGGGAACGCTACCTCCTTCGCGCACGGCACGGGAAAAAGCTTCACCCTGAATCGTGAACTGGTTGCAAGGCGGGAAAGTCTCGGTGCAAATGCCACCCCCTGCAAGGTCACATCCGTCGTCGATCAAAATGTAGCTGGCACAGTCCGGGGGCGGCGTGAAGGGCATCGGCATTTCTATGCGGCCCCTGGTGCCCAGTAGTTGCATCCGCTGGTGATACACAAGCTGCATGCTGCAGCTAAAAATCGCCTGTCCGTTAGGAAACTCAAGCATCGCCGAAGTCAACCGATCCACCTTACACTCTGGATCCTGCTCAAACAGACCCATCACCCGCACCGGTTCTTCGCCGAACATCCATCGCGAAGTGTGAATGGGATAGCATCCAATGTCCATCAGGCTCCCGCCGCCATACTCCGGAACGTTGCGGATATTCGCGGGGTTGGTATTGAAATAACTAAACACGCCTTGAATGGAACGGAGATCACCAATCCTGCCGGCAGCAATCAGCTCACGAACCCGCAGCCACTGGGGATGGCCGCGCACCATAAAGCCCTCTGCGATGATCACGCCGGT
Source organism: uncultured Acidobacteriaceae bacterium (assembly GCA_963745725.1). GTDB lineage: Bacteria > Acidobacteriota > Terriglobia > Terriglobales > Acidobacteriaceae > PALSA-350. The sequence continues at coordinate 11,130 of CAVUYJ010000005.1, read as the reverse complement.
GCGTTCCTGCACTGCCAAAAGGCTCTTAGCCTCGGCAACGGTCAAGCTTAACGGCTTCTCGCATAAGACATGTTTGCCCGCTTCGGCGGCTTTGATGGACCAGGGCACATGCAGTTGATTGGGCAGCGGATTGTAGATCGCTTCGATCTCCGGATCGCCCAGCAGCTCTTCATAGGATCCGTAGGCCCTTGGAATGCCCAGAGTGTTTGCGACGTCCTCGGGTTTGTGGCGATCCCGTGAGGCGATTGCGGTCACCTCAATCCAGTCGCTCGATTGCATCCCCGGAATCACTTTTCTCACCGCGATCCCGGCCGTACTCAGAATTCCCCAGCGGACCCTTTTACTCATACCAGGAATATTAGAGCCCAGAGCCACGGAAGACACAGGCCACAGTGCGGCAGAGGATGAGAAGATCTGCGCCGAGCGACCAGTGGGTGAGGTACTTCAAATCCTACATTTCGATGGATGCCGGATCGCCGTTGCTGCGGCCGTCTATCTGCCACAAGCCGGTGATGCCTGGACGCACGGACGAACGGAAGGCAAGAAACTCCGGATTGAGCAACTTGCAATGGTAGTCCGGTAAGGCACGCGGGCCTACCAGGCCCATATCGCCGCGTACCACGTTCCAGATCTGAGGCAGCTCGTCGATGCTGTAACGGCGCAAAAACGTGCCCACGACGGGTAGTATGCGCGGGTCGCGGGCGTCGCGGTAAATGCGCGGATCCCTGGCCTCAGGATTCTGAGCCAGAAAATCACGCAGCCAAACTTCGGAATGCAAACGCATGGAGCGGAGTTGAAAAACCTGAACGGCAGGCCGTGTTTGCGTTGCCGGTTTTGCACGTAAAAAGCAGGTCCGCGATCGACCAGCTTGATGGCAATGATGGCTACGAGGAGCACCGGCAGAACCATGATGCCCACAAGTGCGGCCACGCAAAAATCGATCAAGCGGCTGCAGCCCAGCGCCAGGTACGGCCTGGCGGGCAAAGCAGACGGGATGGCCACCCCCGACTGAATCACACGCCCTCGCTGGTCACTGCGGAGATGGGAAACTTACGCAGGTGCGTGACCTGCAAGGTGAGGAGGCCAAGGAACTGGACCAGCTGCACCACGTAGCGCCGCCACAAGCGGCGTGGCTGCGTGCAAAGACGGAAGAACCACTCCCCACCGGCTGCGCGCACCCAACGGGGGGCTTGGCGAACGGAACCGGCATGAAAGTCGAACGCTGCGCCCACCGCAAGCAGCAGCGGGGCTTGCAGACGGCTGCGGTTTTCAGTGACCCACAGCTCTTGCTTAGGTGAGCCTAACCCGATCCAGACGATATCCGCCCCGCTCTCGTTGATGAGGCGAATGTCCTCGGCGAGCTCGCTTTCCGTAAGAGGACGAAAGGGCGGCGATAGGGTGCCGGCCACAGAAAGGCCAGGGTACTGCTCCTGTAACCGGGCTGCGAGCGTAGCAAGTACGCCAGGTTTTCCGCCGTAGAAAAAGTGCCGGTATCCATGACTGGGAGAGCGGCGGCACAGTTCCAACATCACGTCGGGTCCGTAGACGCGCTCCGCCTGGGCCGCGCCAAACCAGCGGCATAACCTCACCAACATCATGCCGTCCGTAGCGGTGAGGTCGGCGCCGTTCAAGGCAGAGCCAAGCTTGGTGTTGCGCTGGCTTGCGGCCAGCATGTCAGAGCCGGGGAAGCAGACGATGCGGGGAAGCCGCTCGGCAATCCATTGTTCCAGCAGATCGGCCGCCGCCATAAACCGCATCGGATGCAAACCGATCCCCAGGATATTAATGAACTGCCGAGCCTGCGGGCTGCCCATGGGAGCTGCTCCTCGCTCGCCAATACCGTTCATGCTCATCTCCAAAGATTTGCCGGCGGATGATAAAGCCCCGCGTGGACAGGGATGCCGGAGAGGTTTGAGCCGAAGTGAAGATCGTCGCTTGCCTGGCGCAGAAACGCCGTGACCGCATGGTCGAAATCGTCGAGGAAGATTTCGTCACCGGCCCGAGGAGTCACGAAACGATCGCCATCGGCAAGGTAACGCTGCAGCAACTCGGCCAATCCCAGTTCGGGTGTGAGGCGCCCGATGATGTAGCGATCCGCTCCCGCCCAGCCGATGAACGCTGCCTCGCGATAGAGATACACATCACCCAGCAGGTCGACCACCACGGAAATCTGCGGATAACCTCGTCCCAGCATGTCGGTGTGTGCAACGCGCCGGACAGGCGCCGTCTCCACACCTTCCACCAGTCCCCGCATGCCATAACCCAAATCCACTTCGAATTCCTTCATGCCTTCGGCAATGAAGAAGCTCTGCAGATCGATCAGCTCATCGCGCAACCGTTCTCTTTCGTCCCCGTGGATCGCTGCCTCGCCAGACGCCGCATAGTTTTCTCGCAACGTCAGGAAATTGATTCCTCTCCGGTCAGGCGACTGGTCGGCGATGGAAACCAGAGCCTCTCCGATCTTTCGCAGATGAGTAATCTGTCCACTCTGCACCACGTGATTAAAGCCGATACGGAGCTTCTCACCGCGTTCCGACTTGGCGCGCACGAGGTCTCTGGCATTGGCAAGGACCCTCGTAGCCACGCCGGCACGCGAGGTGGTAGATTGCGCCGTTTCGTCGTCTGCCACATACATGGAGATACGCAGCGTATCGAGGTGCCAGAGTCCTTCGTTCTTAGCCAGGAATCGCGAGGTGAGCATCATCGCGTTGGTGTAGAGCTGCATGCGATGGCCAAAGCCCGCGGCAAAGCGAACCACTTCTGCGAGGCCTGGATTGGTCAGTGGTTCCAAACCGCCGGAAAGGTAGAACCTGCGCGGCAGGTCCCTGGGCGCCTCGGCGAATAGTTGTTTGAATAACTCATTCCCGGGGATGATGTCTTCCGGTTTGTACTGTTCTCCACGAGCGCGCGCACAGAAGCTGCAGGACAGCATGCACGACACGGCCGGATAAATTCCCACCGTAAACGGATAGCGATAGCTTCCTTCGAGGAACGCCTTGACGGCGCCGGATTCGGCGATAGGCTGAATGGTACTGCGGCGATAAGGAGCATCTCCGCCGAACTTGCCAAGATACCTGGCGGCTTCGCGATTGCGGTTGATTGCCGCCACAAGAGTAATGGCATCGTCGTAGTTGCAGCGGCAAGCTTCGGCGATATCACGCAAACGGCTAAATGGGCGGACGGTGAGAACGCGCAGAGCAATCGCAGCCTTGCTGGTCCACGACTCGCGCTCCAAGGCTCCGTACCGGCTCAATGCCTGGGCATTCGAGACCAGGTCGCGGCCGACCCGCTCTGCGAGCGAGCGCAGCGGACCCGGCGCGTTGGGATCCACCTGGTCGACAGCGACGATTCCCTGGAGCGCTGTGTTGATGGAGATGAGGCCGGAATTTGAACCGGCAAACGTACTCACAAACCACCTCGCATGAGGGGATTTTCGAGGTCGTGAAAGCAAAGGCCTTCCGGCGAAGCCGGTCCGGTTTGAATAGCGTTCATCACACGAAGAACTGCCATAGAGAATCCCCCTGAAATTCAGGACTAAACGCAACCATACGAATCCGCGATCCTGCCGCTACGAGCAGGCGAACTTAACCAGTACTAGTTCCAGGGGAAGAAAACCGGGCGTTACCCAATTTCGAGAACACTGAACAGCAGAGAAAGCAAAACGTGTGACAGGTGAAGCAAGAATTACCCAGCAATTACTTCTCAGCGCTTTTAGAGAACTAACAAAGGGAGATTAAGTATGTCTATCGAACTTTAGTAATCATCCGTGCGCTCCGCGTTATATTTCCACCCTACACCGGAGTGTCGAAGGTACGCTCAACCCGTTTATTATGTTTTTCCTGCCCGAAAGGGTGGTAAGCAGATTCAGCGCGGTGGGCCAGGTCAGAAGGTAATCGCATTTGGGCTCGGGGGATGCGCACCTTAACTAAAAAGTCATTTGCTGTTGCACCAGGAAGGGAGCAACGGGATGAGCGAACTGAACCGTCGTAGTTTCGTTCTCAGCGCCGGTGAGGCCCTGACGGCAAAGCTGGCGAAGGCCGATGGGACGCCGACACCCTGGACTGCCGGACAGGTCGTTGAACGGATTCGCCGGCAAGTGGGAGTTCCCTTGGCAGGGCAATTTTTCATTTCCAAGACCACTGGCATGCCGGGAAGCCGGACGGAATCGCTACCGGGACGGGGATCATGGATTGCAAGCTTTAGCTGGATTTGTCGGGCAACCTTTTAGTACCGGTGAGGTCTCGACTATCTCTTGAAACACAGCCCCGAGCAGAAAACAGCGTGACATGACTATCGGCTTACGAAGAGTGGCATCCAAGTATTGAGAAGAGGCTTGTTAGTACTGGATCGGGCCTTCGCAACAGAAAGTCGAGAATTTCGAATGAAAAAGCTTATGGCTGTATCGCTAATGGGCATCAGTTTTGCCTGTGTGAGTGCCGCAAAGGCGGCTGATGTTTCAAAACTGGACGCTCGCGTAGAAGCTGCGCACGCTGTCCTACACGAACTCATGGCTACGCCGGACAAGGGTATTCCCCTGGATATTGCTGCTAAGGCCCACTGCGTTCTCGTCGTACCGGGTTTCAAAAAGGGAGCATTCCTGGTCGGCGCGCAGTACGGTCAAGGCGTAGCCACATGCCGGACGGGAATGGGGTGGAGTGCCCCGGTGTTTGTCCAACTCACAGGAGCGAGCTTCGGATTACAAGCCGGCGGGCAGTCCACGGATTTAGTGCTGGTGGGCGTCAACGATCGAAGCCTCGACGATTTGTTGAAAGACAAGGTGAAGCTGGGTGGTGACATTGCTGCTGCGGCCGGCCCAGTGGGTCGCGATTCTCAAGCATCCACTACGGAACTTGCGAACGCAGAGTTCCTGACGTACTCGCGTAGCCAGGGTCTGTTCGCCGGCGTCGACCTTACCGGCGACGAAGTCCACCAGAACTCCTCGGACACACGCGAATATTACGGGAAGGATATTCCGTATAAGACGATCTTGAGTGGCGCGGTTCCCACCCCTGCCGGGGCACGCCATTTCGAGGCGACGGTCAACGAAATGTTCCGCAGAGGTCGTGCTGAGAGAGCCTCTAAGTAACGTCTTCAGCCAATCACAAGGACTAAAAGCGATGGGGGCGAAATGCTCCCCATCGCTTTTTTTTTCTTTCTTGATTTCGCGCTGCTTCGACGGTATGGCAGGAAATCCGGGAACCCCCGGGATCTGTCAGCTTCTGTGAACCCTGGGAAGGAAGCTTTTATCGCGATAGAAACCAAACTCTTTTACTGAATTAAACTTGGCACTCTCTTCAAGGACGCACCAGAGGCCAGTCCGGCTTGCAGCGTCATCTGCGCCAACGTCGTACATATCAGGTTCTGTTCGCCCCCGCTTATCTCGGCCGCGGCTTTCACTGGATCCTCTGTATAGTTCCACAACCCTATGATGATCCTGGCCCTGGACTGCTGCGCCCGTAATCTCCGATAGATACCGCGAGCATGTGAGATGGCGTACGGAGGCAATGCAGAGAGGCAGACGACTTCAGGGTTCGCGCTGGCAACCTCCGCCAGCATCTGCTCCACGCTTCCTATTGAAATTGCCGTCGCGGAGTATCCAGCGCGCTCCAGCAACTGGGCTAACATGATGCCGGCAATCTCGTCAGAGTCATCCCTGACGGGCAGGCACATGATCTTTTCTCGTCCAGACCGTTCCACATCTGCTGTCACGGAATCGTCGCACCTGAGGCTAAGCTCATCGACCAGGTCCTTCGTGGTTTGAGTAATGAAGCTGACGGTCGCGTCATCTAGCTCATTTCGATGACGGTCCTGTTCCGCCAGACTCAGTGCCGGGATCAACACCGTATCGAAGAGACTCTCCAAGGAGGAGCTCTTCAAATGTGTCTCCAGCACTTGGCTGGCCTCACGCTGGTCGTTCGCCAGCAAACGCTGGTAGTAATGTGCTTCCGGCGGCATGACCGGTTGATCTCCCAGGAGCACGGTGAGAAAGCCCAGATTGGGAACGTGCGCGCCCACAACCACGAGGCAGACGGTGAGTGGCACGGAGAGAACCAGGCCAATCGGTCCCCAAATCAGGCCCCAGAAAATGGCCGCCACTAGAATCGCAAGTGAAGATAGGCCGGTATGCTTCCCATAGACCTGGGGCTCCAGCAGATTCGCCGTCACGATCTCCATGCAAAAGAAAATCGCCAAAATGAGAAGGGTCTTGGTCCAGCCGCTGAACACTGCCACGGAGAGCGCTGTCGGCAGCAGAGCCCCGATCGGTGCACCGATGTAAGGGATGAAGCGCAGAAGCCCCGCCAGCACTCCGAACAGCAAAGCATGAGGCAGGTGCATGACATGCAGAACTACGAAAATAGTCAGTCCGAAGGCAATATTCACCAGCCACTGGAAGCTAAGGTAACGGCTGACTCGATGGCTGGCATCGTCCATCGCTTGTGTCATCAGGTTGAGCCGCCCGTGCCCACTGAGTTGGATAAGCCGGTTGCGTAGATCCTCCCGCTTCAGAAGCATGAAAAACGTAAATACGGCGACCAGAACAATGGAAATCACTATGCCCAGCAAGCCGCTCATCGCGTCTAGTCTGCCCTGGTTGCCTCCGACTTCCCGCACCGAGACCGGGCGGGCTGGAGAAGAGCCTAACTCGGTTTCACCAATGATCTCGCGGCTATCGGCAAATTCGGAGCTCAGATCGCCAACCTGCTTGCTTAGGGTGTCCAGCTCCTTTTGTGCGCGGACGAAGCTGGTCGTCTTCGACTGGTGAATGCTTTGTAACTTTTCATGGATGTTGTTGGTATATGCAGGTAAAGCATCCGTGACCTCGACCAGCTGCACCAGGACGGTCCAGCCAACGGCCCCCAGAACAGCACCAGTAGTGAGAAGCACGATAGGGATGGCCAGGATCCTGGGCATCCGGATGCGTTCCAAACCAGTGACCAAAGGCGCCAGCACGAACGAGAGAAGCAGAGCGAGCGCAAGCGGCAGAACCACTGTTTTCGCCAAGTAGAGCGTCGTGATCAATACCACCGTGACCATAACGGCCAGCAACTTCGAAAGCAGGCGAGCTGTGGCTACATCACTATTTCGGGGCACGATCCACGTGGATGCTGTTCCCTCGAGCGGTGTTGCCAATTGAGCGAATACTTTCTCAGGAGAAAAGATCACCGCATGGCCTCTTCCCGAATGCGGCTTCTCGCATCTATGCAACGGAAGGCGGAATGTACGGCCTTATAAAGGAAAGCACATGAGCGTTGAAAGCTTGCAAGAGTTATTCCTGGATGAGTTGAAAGATCTCTATTCGGCGGAAAAGCAGATTACACGGGCTCTCCCGAAATTGGTGAAAGCGGCGACATCGCCCAAGCTTAAGGACGCTTTTCAGAGCCACCTGGAAGAAACAAATGGCCAGATCGAACGCCTGGAGACGATTTTCGAACTGCTCAAGAAGAAAGGTACGGGCAAGACTTGTGAAGGGATGAAGGGCGTTCTGTCTGAAGGTAACGAAGTTGTGGAAGGGACCAAGAAAGGAGACTTACGCGACGCCGGTCTCATTACGGCTGCCCAGCGCGTGGAACACTACGAGATGGCCGGTTACGGTGGGGTGCGCGAATACGCCAGGCTGCTTGGCCAAAAGGACATTATGGCGCTTCTGGATGAAACTCTGAAAGAAGAAGAGGCGGCCGATAAAAAGCTGACGATGATCGCGAAGGAAGTTAACGCAGCCGCTTTGGGCAATGCGCCGATCGAGAAAGCTAGTTAGACCTTCGCTCAGACCTAAACCAAATTTCCGCGGCCCGACAGGGTACGTCCTGCGGCTCTACGATACATCGGGGCCGGTTGGGCGAGTAGCAGATACACAAGTGAGGAGAGCACGATGGCGTGTCATGAGGCAGCAGCATTTGGAATCTTCGCAAACATTGCCAATGCGGAGGCCGCCATCGACGGACTTACGACGGCAGGATTTTCGAATCAAGCCCTTTCCGTCCTGTTGTCTGACAAGGATGAAGCAAAAGTGCTTGCGACCGAAAACACCACCACGGCTTCAGAAGATGCGACGGCCGGGGCCGGGGTTGGCGGAGTCGTCGGAGGGGCCTTAGGGCTTCTGGCGGGCATAGGCGCCCTGGCTCTACCGGGCGTAGGCCCATTCATCGCTGCCGGTCCTATTATGGCGAGCTTGGCCGGCTTGGGTGTAGGCGGGGCACTGGGTGGGTTTGTGGGAGCGCTTGTCGGCATGGGTATCCCGGAGTTCGAAGCGAAGCTCTATGACCTACGGATGAAGGATGGCGGGGTATTAGTGGCCGTTCACTGCGAGAGCTCCGACGGAATTTCAAAGGCCAGAGACGTGCTCAAGGCCGTCGGCGCGGAAGACATTGCCACTTGCCTGGAAGAGTCGCTCGGCGGTACTTGTGAGAACACTGATCGTGCCGCTTAGCCAAGAAGAGCGATGGTGGGCGAGGCGGGGCTTGAACCCACAACCCCCGGCTTAGAAGGCCGGTGCTCTATCCAATTGAGCTACTCGCCCGTTGCTGCCATTGTATCGTCATCAGGCGCTCGACCGGGTTACATCAGCCGCACATCGGTGACCACGGCCAACGCGAGATCCAGCGCCCTAGTCCACCGTTGTTCTGCACCCTGAGCCGTCGAGCCGCAGCCTTCGACAAACCACGTCACGGCAAATCCCGATGCCCCTTCGACCTCAGCGCGCCGGAGCACGAGTTCCACCCGGGCCGCGCTCGCCGGGATGGAACGAAGCACCTCCGTGACCGCGCGGATCCACCGCTCCTGACGTTCGAAGCTAGCCAGGAAGGAGACGTCCCGTGCTAGCAGGTCAACGTACGAGGCGGCCCCAAAAGCTGTCTCGCCGGGCTCCGCACCCATTTCATAGGCATCGAAGGGCTCACCACCCTCGTCTACGCTGCTGGTCCAGGCATCACACTTCGCTGTCCATAGCGGTGACGTTGCTGCGTTCAGCAGCAGCAGGGCGGACCGCAACGGCGGCTTCGAACGGGCCTCTTCTATCTCGTCGATCAGGTGCGCACTCTGGCGCAAATCGACGAATCTGCATTGGTGCATGTCGTCGCCGGACGCGGTCCAGGGAACGGTGATCACCGGGTCAGCGGCCGCGAGCGCAACCGTCCAATCCGCTTCCATCAGGCTTTGCCGGCCGAGAGCAGAAAGTCGAGCAGCACCTTCTCCGCCCAATAGCCGTCATATCCATCTGCCGCAGCCAGGAAGGCGCAATGGCCTCCATGCCTGGTCTCGACCAGCCGAACCCTTTGATTGGCTAACAGAGCGCCGCGCGTGGATGGCAGCATCCGGATGAAAGGATCGTCGAGCGCATGCACAACCAGGGTGGGCACGGAAATTTGCGAGACCACCCTGGCACTCGATGCGCGATGGTAATAGTCATCCGCGCCGGTAAAGCCTGAGTAGCGGGCGGTGATCTGGTCGTCAAACTGGCGCAGGGTCACAACTTTCTCCAGGCCCACGGTCGAATAGATTTGAGGGAACAAATCTGCCTTGCGTCGAAACCGCCTCCGCAGACCAACAAGAAACTTCCATTCGTAGACTCGGTTGGAGAGGTTGTGCAGCGCATCGGCGGAGACGCCCAGGTCCATGGCCGGCGAGATACCCACAACGGCTTTCAGGTAATCCAGCCGGTTTTCGCCCAGCTCACCGGCTAACTTCAAAACCAGGTTGCCGCCCATCGAATACCCCACCAGGGCAAAGGCTCCGAGGCCTTTTTCAGCAGCGAGCGTTCGCATCACCGCCGCCACATCGCCTGAAAGCCCTGAGTGATACAGTGTCGGCGACAGATCCTCCGTGCCTCCACAGTTGCGCATGTTCATGCGGACGATATTGCACCCCGCCGCCCAGGCCCGCGCCGCATTGCCCAGCATGTATTGCGAACGGGAGGATCCTTCCAGGCCGTGCACCAGCACTACCGTAGGGCATTCGCCGGCATTTGTCTGCCAATGGCAGTGGCAAAGCACGTAGCTTGCGCCGCGCGCAGCCAGATCGGCCTTTGCCTGCTGTAGCTGCTCCGATGCCGTGCGTCCCAAAGACCGGCTGCCGGGAGCTGCTTCTTTTTCTGCATCGACTTCGATCAGCTGCGCCTCAGGCTCAGGCAGGACATATTGGCGCGGTTTGAAGTTCCCGACCAACGTCTGCAGGTGGCCGTTGCGCAGAAACCGCCGCGGCAAAAATTCTTCCATCCTCGCCACGCTGTTTACGGCTTCGGCCACCAAGTCGCTGGTTTTGCTCACCGTGCCCTCAGGGTGGTCAGCAAGGCGGCTGCCTGCAGCGCACCCTTGGGTGTGTCTTCATGCTTGATGTAAGCGAAGACATCTCCCTGCGTGGCTCTTGCGGTCAGTTGGGCTTCGATTTGTTGCAGGTCATCGGCCCCGTAGTCGCTCTTGCGCAGCCGGTAGCAAGAGAACGGAGCGGTGACAACATCGGGTGTCGCGAGCTCGTCGCTCTCGGCCACGCAGAGTGCGGCTTGATGCTGCCGGAGCAAATCGAAGGTCTCGTCTGTGAACCACGAGGCGTGGCGGAATTCGAAGGCTACGCGTAGCTTGGCCGTGCCCTCCGGAGCGGCCTCTTTGAGGAAGGTCGCAAGCCTGGCGGGGTCGGCTTTAAGATTGGGCGGCAACTGGAATAGAACCACGCCCATCCTTCCCGTGCGGATGACCGGCAACAGCGCTGAGTAAAAGACAGAGAGTGCATCGCTGCATTCCTTCAGTCGCTTGATATGCGTTATCCGCTGCGGCGCTTTGAAAGAGAAGCGGAAGTCTGGTCCGGTCTGCGCCAACCACCCATCGATGGTGGTCGACGACGGCAGATGGCGGAAGGTGTAGTTCACCTCGACGGAGTTAAGCTGGGTCGCGTAATGCTCCAGCATTTTCTTAGGAGACGTCTTGGGCGGATAAAATTCCGGCTTCCATGTGGGATAGGCCCAGCCGGAGCAGCCGAGCCAGACATGGTTCGTGTGGGCGCCCGGGGACGCAGCCTGACTTGCACTGGGGTTTGGCGTGGAAGAGGATGATGAGGTGTTCACGTGGGCGTCTTCCACCTGAAACTCAACTTCGCCAGGTGAAGGCAGGAGCGGCTTCAACTGGGGCGGCTAGTGGGGGT